>CAWFRT010000001.1:0-253737 GCA_963818365.1 uncultured Actinomycetota bacterium
GTCGGGTATTCAAGGCCTAGCGCGCGGGCGCTCGCCTGGGTATCCGGACGGCCGCTGCGCGGGATGCAGGCCAGAGTCGTCTACCGGCTCCTCTTGCTCGTGTGCGCTTGGGGTATCGGCTCGTGGAAGCAGTCTTTTCTCTAGTAGTTACGTCCTCGGTGAATGTGTTTTCGGTCCGTTGACTGGCCTCCTCGTCGGACGCGGACGCGCGCGCGCTAACCGATGTCATAACGATCGGAGCCAATAGGCAGCCGGAGTGATTATCCGACGCATTGGGAACCTCCTGGGTGACTGGGTTTGATGTCCAGACCGTCTGGACAGATGCGACTACAAGTGATGCCGAACTGGTCGGCTCCACTTCGTTCCGCTGATGCTCTGGGGTTCAGGCCATCGGTGTGCCTGCCGGGGTCGTTGGCCTTAGAAGTTGTCGATGGCGGCTCCGGGAGACGTGCCCAATCTGGGTTCTTTCTCCGGTTGCCAAAAGTCGCGGAGCAGGACTGGAAATCCTCACTCAAGCCGTTCTTCTGGGTGTTGAAGTAGCAGTACCAGTCCGGTTCGTCCGGGTTGTATCTGCAGTCGAGGGCGGCATCAGTTGCAGGCTGAATTGGTTTTCCAAAGAAATGGGAGTTGGTCATCAGGAACGCCGATTTGTTGCACACGCGCCCAGTCCTTTGCCTTTAAGGCTGCGAGGAACTGTTCTGCAGTTCTACAAAGCCGGTCTCAGCCTCTGCATTCGCAGCGAACTTCGTGAGCCGATCGCCCGACGCACCATCACTTTAGGCATCTTCGAAACCTGTCGCGAATCGTGGGGCTAACGTTCACTCTGGTTGAGTGAGTGCAATCCGGTTGCGCTTAGCCTTGACTGTCCTGGAAATCGGCCCGCTTCAACCAGTCGTCAAGTGTTTGCTCCGGAGGAGAACTGAAATCTTCACACTTCAGATTTAACCAAGCCTGGGCAGACGCCTCTAACCACCAGGGCTTTGATTGGCGAAACGCTTCCAAAAAGGATACCCCCGGAGGTTAGTGACGCGGCGGAGATGGCGGCAAAACCGAAGATCAACAGAATCGCCACGTAGTAAGGCAAATCTAGTGCCACAAAAAGACCGAAAACACCAATGGACAGTCCAGCAACAAGTGATCCTGAGACTTTGGCTGGACTATCCCCGGGCGTGCCTTTCCAGAACTCCGGCTGGCGCCATCCGTACAGGGCCCCACCCAGCACGGAAAAGGCGAATCCAATTCCGATAGAACTGGCCGAATTTCAGCCAACGAAACGAAAGAAGGCCTAGTCCGCAGAGGAACGGCAACCCCACTACACCCAACCGGACTTTACCCTTGGCTCGTTCCAGGTCCGTCACATTGCCCCTTCCCTCGATATGCCGTGTCACAAGGCTTCGTTTCACTCTTCGTGACTTACGGGCGTGCTTGGATATGCACTTGATCGGCGCCAACATCCAGTGCATTCCCTCGATCTGATTCATGGTGTGTCGCGGGCCGGGACAAAGGCGAGAAGGGCTTACGATCACACCCTGCAAGCTCTGCCTAAGTGTGGACGCAACGCACGTTCCCCTAGTCAGTAAGTGCGTCATAGTCAAGTTGCGCAGAATATCTGGATGAACCCTAGGCGGCAACGGCGGGGCTGGCCCGTCGTACCAGCCATCGTGACGGCGCAGATAATGAAGTGTGCCGAAGGCCGCCACACCGGCTATGATCGGGGCGCCCACAAGGCAACCAATGCCAGTTGCACAGGCACCGGCCCCGGTTGCAAGCGCCACAGCCGCCGCTCCAGTGGCAGCCCAGACACCTGTCGACACCGCAACATTAGCGATTCGATTCTGTGTGCTGGCCGTCCCTTCGCGGGTCATTTCGTCGTAGAATGTTGTGGCCGTGCCCACGACGCCTAGCGCCTTCGCGCCCATCGCCAATCGACTGCCCAGCCTTGCTGCCTCGTCGGCACTCGAGACAATCCCCCGTGATTGCCCACTGGGACTCACTGCAAATCCATAGTTGCGTAGTGCCTGAGCAGCACTGGAAGCCTTCGCGGGATCTCCGGAACGGGCCGCCTTCCTCAGCGCGTAGAGCTGCTCGCTGAACTGGTGGGCACTTTCGGAACTAACGACCAGAAGGCCAGCACTCGACACCTGAGCAGATGTTCCCACAACGTCTGCAAGCTTCAGCCCAACGGGCTTTGGTTGCACCACGACCGGGTTAACCACCGGCCCAATGGTTGTCGTGCTGGTTGTGGTGGTGGTTGTGGTTTGGGTGCCGCTACCGCCGCACCCGAGTTGCCCTTGGATGGGCGGAGTCCGAGTCGCCCGATATTGCGCATCCCGTCGGGGTCGCTGTTACTCATCGGTGAGTTCTTCGAATACACGTACGCGTTGGCCTGGTGGGTATCGGCGGTGTCAAGGAGTGGGTCGACACTGATGAACGTGCCGAGCGAGTTGTCGTAGAACCTCGCCCCAATACTGGACAGGCCACTGTCCGCACCCACTGGTTTTTCCAGGAACCCGTGATCTCCACGCCAGGTCACCCCACCCAGACGACGCCACCTGTACGAGCGCCTCCGAATGGGGTGAACTTCCGTCGAATGTAGTTGTTCGTGGTGGCATCCAGTTGCGCTTCACCGGTGCCGTGATAATCAGCCGCCAACATCGTCAAACCAGCGCTCGTGCGGGTGGCAATGGTCTTCCCGCCGAACTGGTACCACCGTTGCGATGTCTTTGGCGTCACCGTCGAGATACCCAAAGTGATTTCGGTGTCGCCCAAATACAGCGCCGTTGACATGTCCGGGTTACGACGCAGCAGACGGTTACCGTCAGCGTCTACACATTCGACCCTGCGGCAACCGTGCCGTTCTTCGTGGTTGCTGATTTGCCCTCGTTGTCCCACGTGTTCACGTACGACCCAGTAGTCATATTCCCCGCCGCGTCGTACTTCTATGCGTACACCGTGGGGTGCAGGTTCCGATCTTGCGGGAAACGGTGGATACGGCGTGGGGTCCACCCGCTTTGGTTGTGGCGTTCGGGCCCGAGGTTGCCCCCGATGCTGGGAACATCTGGGTGTAGACGGTCGAGGTAACTGTGGTTCCTGTTTTCGACCTGTCCGTCCTCGTGGTCCGGTTGCCGATCGCGCTGTAGGCGAAACTGGTCCAGTAGTTGCCCGCGACCGTCCCCAGGGTTGTCGTGGAGGATGTTTCCGGGCAGGTGCCACTGGCGATGGTGAAAGCTTCGGTCATTTGTCCGCGGTAGTCGTAGTTGAAGCATTGGATGTCGGTGCCGTCGGTGACCTGTTTGACGTTGCCTGATTGGTCGTAGGTGTAGTTGGCGTTAACGATGTTGCCAGCGACGGCTTCTTTGGTGACAAGGTTTCGGGTTACACCGCTCGGGTCGAGTACGTCGAGCAGGGTTTCCTCCTCGTCCGTCTCCGGCTGCGCCAGGAGGGCGCCATCGGGCTCAACGGGCCGCAGCGTTAATTCGAGGACTCTGGCGGGGCCGAAGTCGACGCTCTGGTCCGGCTCGATGTAGTGGCTCTCGGTGATCACACTCGAGGTGTGGCCCAGGTGCGCCGCTGCGGCATCGACGCCGAGGCCGCGGGCCAGCACGGTTGCTCCGGTACGGCGATACCACCGCGGTGTGATCCCGGAATTCTCCAACCCGGCCAGCACCAGGAACTCGCGGAAGGTGCGGCGCACGTTGTGAGTGCTCAACACTCCGCCGGTTCGGTTGGCGAAGATCGTCTGCTCAGCCTGGTCGGGCGCAATGTCGGCCAGCCGTCGGCGGATCACCGCCGCCGCGAACTCGGGCACCGCAACCCGCCGGACAGACGCATCGGTCTTCGGGTGGTGTTGTCGGAACGAGCCGCGGCCCGGCTGGTAGATCACGGTGCCGTTCACGTGCGCGACCATCCCCTTCCTGCCGTCGGTAATGTCGGCGGGACGCAGGCCCAACACCTCACCGGGTCTCATCCCCGTGCCGGCCAGGACCTCGATGATGTCGCGGACCTTGTCGTCCGGCTTCGGGCCCTTTCGGTCGGCTTCGCGGCGCCAGCTGGCAGCGGCCGTCCGGATCGCCTGGACCTGCTCCAAACTCAGCGCCCTCACCTGGTTCTTGGGCTTGGCTAACTGCGATGTCCCATCCAGCGGGTTCCGCGGCAGGGCGTCATGGCGTAACGCGAAGCTGAAGAGTTGATTGAGGATATTGCGGGAGTGTTTGGCCCGCGAGTACGAGACCGCCACCTCGGCCTTCAGGAACCCTTCCACGCGAGCGGTGGTGATCTCCCCGAGCGTGTAGTTCTCGAAGACCGGTCGGACGTGGACGCGCAGATCGTCGCGGTAGTTCTCCTTGGTGTTGGCCGCCAGATCACGTGAGTCCAGATCGACCAGCCACAAGGCGACCAGATCCCCGAACGGGCTAGACAACGACAGCACACCCCCGCTTCCGAAACCGCGTCGGTCAACCAAGCGCCCCTTCAGCAGAGAACTCGCGGCCCTGGGGTTCGATCCGGTCGCCGTCACCCGACGCAACCGACCATCGACATCGCGAAACCTCGTCGACGCGCGGTACCGGCCGGTGGCGATACGCCGAAGGTGAACCTCTCCGAAGGTCCCGATGACGGTCCTCGGCCGCCCGCTCACTGCCGACCCCTCGCCGGCTCCTGCCCGCCGTCCTCGTCTTCCAGGCCGAGGAGCCAGGCGTCGATCTCGGACTTACGGAAGTGCAGGCACCGGCCGACCCGGAACCCTCTGGGTCCGCGGCCCTTGGCCCGCAGATCGTAGAGCGTCTGCACGGGCACGTGGAGGTAGTCGGCGAGCTCAGCGAGCGTGAGAACAGGTTCAAATAGGTCGTGAACGGTGGCGTGCGTCGTCATACGACACAGGTGCGCAAGGCGAGTCCAGTGCCGTCGAGATAGATCGAGATCGGGCCGGGACGACTCGATGGTCGACTCCAAAGTGGCCAATAAATGGCTAGTTGCCATGTCTGACTCCTATTGCTAGGACTCCGATATGGCCTCTGACCTGCGAGTTTGGTGGCTCTTCGGATATTGGCGGGGTCTGGGGCTGATGTGGTGAACGAAGGTGCGTCAGTCTTTGATGTGTGAAGAAAAAAGTCCGGTACACCTTCGTTCATGATGATCCTAGCGAGATTCTCCAGGCCTTGGTCGGGCTCAAAGACGTCCAGGTCTTGGCTTATCGACGTGACCGCAGCGATGTCGAACTGTTGATCGAGCAGAACACCCCGGTGATGTTCTGCCCCTCGTGCGGGGCCACAGCTCATGTGAAGGACCGGCCGATCATCAGGTATGTCGATCTCCCGGTCTATGGCCAACCGATGCGACTGGGGTGGCGTAAACACCGACTGATCTGTCCACAACCCCGGTGCCCCCAAGGGTCCTGGACGAGCACCGATCATCGGATCGCAGCCACCCAGTGCTTGTTGACGACCCGGTGCGCGAAGTGGGTGACCGAGCAGGTCGGCAAAGGCCGGGCCGTGTCGGATGTGGCCAAGGAACTCGCGTGTGATTGGCACACTGTTAACGACGCCGTCACCACCTATGGTGAGGCGTTACTGACAGCGGATCGAAAACGGTTGAACGCCACGACTGCGATCGGGTTGGACGAAACATCGTTCGTCAAACACGGCCACCACATCTCGAAGTCGTATGCGACCACGGTCGCGGATGTGGCCAACCATCAGATCATCGAAATCCTCCCCACCAGAGCTTTTACCGATGTCGCCGCGTGGGTCAGGGCCCAACCCCAGGGATGGAAGGACCGCATCGAATACGGGGCACTCGACATGTCGGCCACCTACGCAGCGGTGTACACGGTGGTGCTGCCCCGGGCCCGGCAGGTCGTGGATGCGTTCCACTGTGTCCAACTCGCCAACCGGGCGTTAGACCAGATCCGGCGTCGGGTCCAGCAACAACAAACTGGGCACCGTGGCAGGCGTGATGACCCGCTCTACCGGATCCGCAGGGTGCTCCTCACCGGTGAGGAGAAACTAGATGAAGCCGCCAGCCAGCGACTCACCACACTGTTAGAACTCGGTGACCCAGCCGGTGAAGTCGCACTCGCGTACCGGGTCAAAGAACGACTCCGGGAGTTCTACCGCAGCCCGGACATCGTGGCCGCCCGCGAGATGCTGGCCGATCTCATCGACCACTGCGCCAAGCCAGCCATGCCAGCCGAGCTCCGCAGACTCGCCCGGACACTCAAGAAGTGGTTCGAGAAGATCGTGAACTATCACCACGCCAAGATCAGCAACGGCCCCACCGAAGCGTTGAACAACCTGATCAAACGCATCAAGCGCATCGGGTTCGGCTTCACCAACTTCCGTAACTACCGAATCCGAGCACTCCTCTACGCAGGCAAACCCAACTGGCGAACCCTCAAATCCATCGTCGTCACATGAACCCGACCCCGCTGAAATCCGAAGAGCCAGTTTGGTGGAGCTGAGGGGATTCGAACCCCTGACCCCCTGCATGCCATGCAGGTGCGCTACCAGCTGCGCCACAGCCCCTGGTGTGCTGTCCGGCGAGATCAATCTCCGCTGGACAACTTGGGAATCTTAGCCAACACCACCCGAGGCAACGAAATCGAGCGCCCCCGGCGCCCTCAAGTTGTACGCCGTGAGCCTGAGGCGCCCGGCCGGGGGTGTCTCTTCAAGGATGGACCACCCGCAATTGTCCATCGCCCGAAAGACGGCGGCACCCGACTGTGGCAGGTCCAAGAGCGCCAAAAGCGTGAGTTTGAGGGCGGCACCGTGGGTCACGACGATCACCAACTCCCCCGGGTTGACCGAACCCAACGCGTCTTTGATGCCGGCTTGCATCCGGGCGATGACCTCGGGTGCCGGTTCGCCGCCGGGCACCACGTCGTACTGTCCGGCGCGGAACAGGGCATATTCGTCAGGGTGAGCGGCCTCATAGTCGAGCATCGTGATGCCGGTGCGCTCGCCTAGGTCGAACTCGCGCAAGCGTTCGTCGTAGGTGACCTCGAGCCGCGTCGCGCGGGCAACCAACTTTGCCGTGCTGGCAGCCCGGGCCAGATCCGAGGACCACAACGCTGCGGGTTTGAGCTGAGCCAACGTCGCAGCCGCTGATTGCGCCTGCGCATGTCCGACTTCGTCAAGATCCACATCGGCATGGCCCTGCGCTCGATGGGCAGCATTCCAGGCGGTCTGGCCATGCCGTAGCAAGACCAGGCGACGCCCTTCAACGACAGCCACGTTCAGCGGGTCTCAGAGGTCACGTCGGCGGGCAAAGCAATCGTTGGGCAATCTCGCCACAACCGCTCAAGCGCATAGAACTGACGCTCCTCTTCATGCTGAACATGCACGACGATCTCGCCATAGTCGATCAGCACCCACCGACCATCACGCTCACCCTCACGACGCAGCGGCTTGGCACCGATCTCCCTCAACTTGTCCTCGACCTCGTCGACGATGGACTTCACCTGGCGCTCATTGCCAGCCGAGGCAATGACGAAGGCGTCCGTGATCGCGAGTTGCTCACTCACGTCGAAGGAAATGATGTTGGTCGCCTGCTTATCTGAGGCAGCGCGCGCGGCGGCGTACACCAACTCACGGGCGTGATCTGTGGCTGTCATTCAGTCTCCGGCTCTGCTTGGGTGTGGGGGTAGAGATCGTGTTTGGCGATGTATTGCACGACGCCGTCTGGCACGAGATACCAGACTGGCTCGCCGCGCTTCTTGCGGTCACGGCAGTTGGTGGAAGAAATCGCGAGAGCCGGAATCTCCACCAACGTCACCCGATCAGCCGGGATTGCGGCCAGGGTGGCCGGGTCCATGGTGTAGCCCGGCCGCGTGCAGCCGACAAAGTTGGCCAACTCAAACAACTCCTCCGGCGAGCGCCAAGTGAAGATGTCGGCGAGCGCGTCGGCGCCGGTGATGAAGTAGAACTCCGCTTCTGGCATTTGAGCGCGCAAGTCCCGCAACGTGTCAATCGTGTAGGTCGGGCCGTCGCGGTCGATGTCGACGCGGGAGACCGTGAAGAGCGGGTTAGCGGCGGTCGCGATCACCGTCATTAAATAACGGTGCTCAGCCGGCGAAACCGACCGATCTGACTTTTGCCAGGGATCACCGGTGGGCACAAACACGACCTCATCGAGCCCAAACCAGGCTTGCACTTCCGAGGCGGCCACCAAATGGCCATGATGGATCGGGTCAAAGGTGCCACCCATGACACCAACCCGACGCACGTCAGACACGCTTAACTGTGCTCGCGTCCGGCACCAAACACGAAGAGCCCCGCCAACAACGACAACAAAATGGCCAGCGCGACTGCACCCACGATGTAGGGGTGGATCAGCGGCTCATGCTCGGCCACTTCTTCGGCAGCCACAATTAGATCAGTCAACGACATGTGCACAGCCTACCGGCCCTGCGCTGACTCAGCAGCACCCTCAGCGCACGTGCCCATCGCCAATCACGACGTACTTTGTGGACGTCATCTCCGGAAGGCCCATCGGCCCACGGGCATGCAACTTTTGAGTGCTGATGCCGATCTCGGCACCAAAGCCGAATTCTCCACCATCGGTGAACCGAGTGGACGCATTCACCAGAACCGCCGCTGAGTCAACCTCAGCGACGAATCGACGGGCTGCACCTTGATCCTCGGTCACGATCGCGTCCGTGTGAGCGCTCGAAAACTTCCGAATATGACTGATTGCCTCGTCGATGTCTGGCACCACGCGCGCCGAAATCTCCATGGCCAGATATTCAGCGGCATAGTCGTCATCGGTGGCAGCAACCACTCCGTCGTACGCCGTGAAGGCAGCATCGCCGTGAATCTGCACGCCTTGCTCTTGGAGCGCCGCCACTACCATCGGCACGAAGGTCTCTGCGATGTCGACGTGCACCAAGAGTGACTCGGCAGCGTTGCACACGCTTGTCCGGTGGGTTTTGGAGTTCATCACGATGGCGAGCGCCCGATCGAGATCTGCACTCTTGTCGACGTAGACGTGACAATTGCCGACGCCCGTTTCGATGACCGGCACCGTGGATTCTTCGACCACGCTGCGGATCAGGCCGGCGCCGCCACGCGGGATCAACACGTCGACTAACCCCCTGGCTCGCATCAATTCCTTGACACTGTCGTGGGTGTCGCCCGGGACAAGTTGGATCACATCGGGCTCGATGCCCGATGCTTCGACGGCCTCACGCAATGCCGCGACAATCGCCTGATTGCTGGCGCGCGCGCTCGAACTGCCCCGCAACAACACGGCATTGCCCGACTTGAGACAGATCCCGGCAGCGTCAGCGGTCACGTTGGGCCGGGCCTCATAGATCATCCCGACGACACCGAACGGCACCCGGATCTGGCGCATTTCGAGGCCATTGGCAAGCGTGCCGCCGCGGACCACCTCCCCCACCGGATCCGGCAAGCCAGCCACGTCACGCAAACCTTGAGCCATCGCCTCCAACCGATCCTCGGTGAGTCGAAGTCGATCGATGATGTTGGCCGGCGTGCCGCCCGCTTCTGCGCGGGCGATGTCTTCTTCGTTGGCAGTCAGGATCGCCGTTGTGTGGCTGAGCAGGGCGTCGGCCATCGCGTCCAGCGCTTGATCCTTGGTGGCCCGGGTGGCCAGGGCCAACCCGTGACTGGCTTGCCGCGCGCGCCGTGCGGTGTCGAGTACGTCGCTCACTTGCGTGCCTCGATCTGCTGCACTGCGGCTGGCAGGACGGTGTGGAGGTCACCCACCACGCCGAAGTCGACCAACTCGAAGATCGGCGCCTCCGCATCGCGGTTGATTGCCACGATGGTCTTGGAGGTCTGCATGCCTGCGCGATGCTGGATCGCCCCGGAGATGCCGTTGGCGACGTACAACTGAGGTGAGACTGTCTTGCCGGTCTGGCCGACCTGGAACGAATGTGGCTTCCAGCCGGCATCGACGGCCGCACGGGAGGCACCTACAGCGGCACCCAGTGCGTCGGCCAACGCCTCGACTGGTCCAAAGTCGCCACCGGTGCCGCGCCCACCAGAGACGACGATGGCCGCCTCGGTGAGCTCTGGACGACCCGTCGATTGACGTGGTTGCGAGGCCAGAATTCGCGCCGCCTTGGCGCCCTCGGAGATAACGGGAGCGAACTCGACAACCTCGCCAGCAGCCGGAGCCGCGATCGGCTCCGTGGCATTTGGCTTCACAGTGATGATCGGCGTCCCGTGGGTGACTCGCGCCTGGACAGCAAAGTTGCCGGCAAACACACTCTGAGTGGTCAGCGGTGATCCGTCGCTGTCAGCCGTCACATCGACGGCATCCGTGATCACCCCAGAGTCGATCTTGATCGCCAGTCGCCCGGCGATTTCCTTGCCCTCAGCCGACGCGGTGAGGAGTATGGCGAGGGGCGCAGACTGCTCGATCAACTGCTGCAACACCTCAGCCCGAGGCGCGACGAGATAACCCTTGATGACCGCATCATCAACGACGTAGACCTTGGCCGCGCCGTACTTCTTGAGAGATTCGACGACGACCGGCGCGCTCTCACTTGGCCCGATGAAGACTGCCGACGGCGTGCCGAGGCGAGCAGCCAACGTCAGCATCTCAAAGGTCGGCTTCTTTACTGCCCCATCGACGTGGTCGACGAGCACCAAAACCTCAGACATCAACTACTCCCAACATCAAACTCATCAGACGAACTTGCCGGCGGAAAGGAATTCGGTCAGCGCAGTGGCGCCGGAACCGTCCGAATCAACGACCACCTCACCAGCGGTGCGCGGAGGGCGTTGGGCCATTTCGGCAACGGCCGTCCAAGCGGCGCCGGCCCCGACCAGCGCCGGCTCTAGACCCAGGTCTGCCAACGTGTAGGCAGCGACCGGCTTCTTCTTGGCCGCCATGATGCCCTTAAACGATGGATAACGCGCCTCACCGGATTGGTCGGTGACGGACACGACCAGGGGCATGGTGGCCCCGATGACCTCGGTGGCGGAGTCGCCATCGCGTTGGATGCGCACCTCGGCGCCCTGAGTTTCGAGCACGGCCGCGAAGGTCACCTGAGGCCAGCCCAACCGCTCGGCCAACATGGCGGGTACGACGCTCATCGAGGCGTCGGTTGACGCCATCCCGCACACCACCAGGTCGACCGGACCGGAGGTCTCGGCGACCTTGGCGACTGCCTTGGCGAGCACCAACGAGGTCGCGATGGCGTCGGAGCCAGCAATAGCGTCATCTTGCACGTGGACGCCTTCATCGGCCCCCATCTGCAGCGCCTTGCGGATCGCGTCACCCGCTTTCTCGGGGCCCACGGTCAGCGCCACGACGCTCACCTCTTCGTCAGCGCGAGCCTCTTTGATCCGCAGCGCCTGCTCCAGCGCATATTCGTCGAGCTCGGAGAGCAAACCGTCGACACCGACTCGGTCGACGGTGAAGTCTTCACTGAAGCGGCGGTTGCCCGTCGCGTCCGGGACGTGCTTCACGCACACGATGATCAACATAAGTGAAGGCTACCCGCCGATGAAGTCAGCCTTGCCGGGGCCATTCTCGATGAAGGAGCGCATGCCGATTCCGCGATCCTGAGTGGCAAACATCGCGGCAAATTGTTGGCTCTCGATGGCGAGACCGGTGTCGAGATCCACCTCACTGCCGCGATCAATACACTCCTTCGCCGCACGGAGTGCGTACGACGCCGCCCCAGCGAATCGCGAAGCCCACGCCACCGCTTCGGCGTACACCTGATCCGGCGCGAACACCTGGTCTACCAACCCGATAGCCAACGACTCTTCGGCGGCGACGAAGCGACCCGTGAAGATCAGGTCCTTGGCCTTGCTGGGACCGATCAGCCTGGTGAGACGTTGCGTGCCACCGGCACCCGGAATAACGCCCAACAGGATCTCGGGTTGGCCCAACTTGGCATCCGTGGCAGCGAAACGGAGATCTGCACACAGCGCCAACTCGCAGCCGGCCCCTAGCGCATAGCCAGTGATAGCGGCCACCACCGGTTTGGGAATCCGAGCCACCGCGCTGAACGACGCCTGCAGCGCCGTCGAGCGATCGATCATGTCTGTGTAGGCGTAGTCGACCATCTCCTTGATGTCAGCTCCTGCCGCGAAGACTCGCTCGCCGCCGTAAATCACGACGGCCTTAATGTCCGGGCGCTCGCTGGCTTCCTGGGCGCAGGCGTGAATCTCGGCCTGCATTTGGGCATTCAGCGCGTTCATCTTGGGCCGGTCTAGCCGCAGCGTCGCGACTCCCCCGTCGACTTCGAGACGGACAAACTCGCCCATGTGGGCTCCTTTTCATGTGATCGGACTTGCACCTGCTGAGGCTCACAGACTACTGGCGCCAAACTTAGGGGCGGCATGGTCCACACTTGGTCCGGTGAGCGCGAACACCTGGAGTTGGACCCGGCCCGACGAGACCTTGCCCGTCTGGCCCGGCCACCACCAACAACGCGGGGCGGTGTGGTCACAGGAATCCACCAACTTTGCTATCTGGTCGCCAGAAGCCACTGCTGTCTGGGTCTGTTTGTTTGACGAGACCGACGCCGAGACCCGTCATCGCCTCACCGAACACACCCTCGGGGTCTGGCATGGCGCCATCCCTGGTGTGCCGATTGGCCAGAAATATGGCATTCGAGCTGATGGTCCCTGGGATCCCACGCACGGACGTCGCTTCAACCCCGCCAAGTTGCTCCTCGATCCCTATGCTCGCGCAGTCAGCGGCACGGTCAAAGCGGGCCCCGAGGTCTTGGCCTATGACGGCTCCACCGATGTTCGCTCCGAGGTCGATTCCGCGCCGTTCATGCCGCGCTCTGTCGTTACCCACGATGACTTTGAGTGGGGCGAGGATCAGCACTTGCGCACTCGCTGGCGCGACACCGTGATCTATGAGTTGCATGTCAAGGGCTTCACCAAGTTGCACCAAGAGATCCCTGAGCACCAACGCGGGACCTACGCCGGCCTCGGCAGCCCAGCTGTCATCAATTACTTGCGCGACCTCGGGGTTACCGCCGTCGAGTTGCTGCCGGTGCACCAATTCATCAGTGAGCCTGGCGTCGTGGGCAACGGCCTCACCAACTACTGGGGCTATAACTCGATCGGTTTCTTCGCCCCTCATGGCGCCTACTCCGCCAGCGGCGACACCGGCGAGCAGGTTGTCGAGTTCAAACAGATGGTCAAGAACTTCCACGATGCCGGCATCGAGGTCATCCTCGATGTGGTCTATAACCACACGGCGGAGGGCGGACCGACCGGACCGTCGTACTCCTTCCGCGGGCTCGATGACATCGGCTACTACAAGCGATCTGGCACCGGGGGCGATCACTATTGGGACGTCACCGGCTGCGGCAACACCGTGGACACCGGCAACAGGTCAGCGCTGCGGATGATCCTCGATTCGCTGCGTTATTGGGTCCGCGAAATGCACGTCGACGGCTTCCGCTTCGACCTGACCTCGGCGTTGGCGCGCACCGGCCACAACCTCGATATGAACAGCGCCTTCCTCACCACGATTGGTCAGGATCCCTTCCTGCGCAACGTGAAACTCATCGCGGAGCCCTGGGACGCGTCCATGGATGGCTATCAGGTGGGGTCCTTCCCTCCACCGTGGACCGAATGGAATGACCGCTATCGCGACACGATGCGCGACTACTGGCGCCACGACGGCGATCTGCGCGGGGTGGCTTCCCGGATGGCTGGCTCGTCCGATCTCTATGCCGACGATGGCCGCTCGCCCTATGCGTCGGTCAACTTCATCACCGCCCACGACGGGTTTACGGTGCGCGACCTGGTGTCCTACGAACACAAGCACAACGAAGCCAATGGCGAGTCCAACCGGGACGGCACCGACAACAACCGGTCCTGCAACTATGGCGTCGAAGGCGAGACCGACGACGTGGCGATCCAGGGGTTGCGTCGGCGACAGGCGGCCAACCTGATGGCCTCACTCTGTCTCTCCAACGGCGCCCCCATGATCACCGCGGGTGACGAGCGTGGGCGCACTCAAGGCGGCAACAACAACGCTTATTGCCAAGACGACGAGACCTCGTGGCTCGATTGGCGCCCCGATAATGCCTGGCTCGATGTTTATGAGATCACCAAGACAGCGTTGCGGTTGCGCCGAGAACACCCCGTCTTACGGCAACGCCACCACTTCTTAGGCACGCCGAACATCGTTGGCGGTCCCAAGGATCTGGCCTGGATTCACCCGGCCGGGCGAGAGATGACCGAGCAGGATTGGTACGACGCCAGCGTGCACGCCATCGGCATGTTGGTGTCGGGCAATCCGCTGCGCTCCCCTGGGCCACACGGCGAGCAGCAACACGACAAGTCGTTCCTGATCTGGCTCAACGGCGGCGGCGACGTCGACGTCTCGCTGCCGCCGCAGTCCGTGCCGATCGACTATGAGGTCGTGCTGTCGACCTCTGAGTCGGTGCCGGTCGGCACCCCCGTGACGGCAGAAGCAGCCCTCGCCGTCGAGGGCCGCTCCATCGTCGTACTCCGTCAATCCTGAGACGCCCTCAGCCAGCGTCGACCCGGCCTGAAAACGTGAAAAATGGCGTCGACCCGGCTCGAAACATCAGCCAAATCTTGCCAATTGGCCTAGTTCTTCCGGCTCCGCAGAGTGCGGCCAAACCACGATGACGTCCAGGGGACGGTGCGTTGGACACTTTTCCCGGAGTAGGGCGCGTCGAGCATGACGGCGTGTCCGTGCGACCACTTGATGAAGATCGCGGCGTGGTAGACCCCACCGGAGTTGGCGAAGAACATCAAGTCGCCGCGTTGCATCTTGCGCTTGCTGATGGGCTTGGCCCAGCCAGCCTGCGCAGAGGAAGTACGGGGCATTTTGCGGAAGCCGGCTTTGTGAAAGCTGTAAAACAGGAGGCCGGAGCAATCGAACGCGTTGGGTCCGGCGGCGCCGTACGAGTAGCGGTCACCCAATTGACGCAAGGCAATGTCGACGGCCTTGTTCAGGCGGCGGTCTCGAGCGCTCAAGTCAGTCTTTTCGGAATCCCCGGACTTGTCCTGAGGGCTGGTGTTTGGCGTCGTCGAGCCCGCGATCCTGGATTGATCAGCAGTTGCGACCGGAGCCGCCGAAGCGGAGGCAATGACACTTGATGCGAAAACCGGCACCAACATGAGTGCAGGCAGCAGTTTCTTGGCGGTAATAAGCCCTAAGGGCATGGCAAAGCGTCCTCTCCCACGCCTGTGAGGTGAGCTGTCGGGTTAGAGCTGGAAAGTGCTCCGGGACGTCATATCTACGTCACCTTCACCCCAAGCGGCGCCCTCGAGGCGACCGCGATGGAACCTGTGGTTCCCCCACTCCTGCCCTGTAGAACTCGGGGACCGCTCCGGTTGGGCAGGATTCGGCGATGCCCGGGCGGCGTCCAACGCGTATGTCGGACTCAAAGACCTTAGGCATACTCATATCGAGATTTCCAAACTGAGCCCTCTTTGAAGGCATCGATGTGAGTCATCTCACCGACACGGGTTGTCGAAACGCGAGATGCGCCACAATTGTGGTCATCAGTACGGAATCCATACGCGAAGTCCGCGATCACTCAGCGAGGTCGTTGACCGCGTGTCACACGAGCATGAGCGCGTCACAGTCACTCGCAATGGCCGTCCAGCCGCGGTCATCCTGAGTCCCGACGACCTCGCCCAGCTTGAAGAGACTCTCGAGATCCTCGGCGACCCCGAAGCGCTGGCCGATATTCGTGAGGCCGATGCGGCCTACCGTGTCGGTGACGTCGTCCGCAGTATCGAAGCCGTCCGAGCCCTCGGCGCGTGACTCCGCACGAGCCCTACGAACTCGTTCTCACCCCGCCCGCCGTTCGGGCAATCCAGCGCAGCCTCCCCCAGTCAGTCGCAGCCGCAGTGATCGATTTTCTGACCGGCGCGCTGGTCGCGAATCGTCAGAAGGTGGGGAAGCAATTGCGAGGGGATCTGGCTGGCATCCACTCCGCGCGCCGCGGCACCTACCGCGTGCTCTACCGCATCAACGAGGAATCCCGCGAGGTAGTCGTGCTCCGTATCGACCACCGGCGCGACGTCTATCGCGGGTGACCTCCGGACCCTATTGGTGCGCCGCCCGCTAGGTCAGTCGTCGTACGTGCTCTGAGTCCACTCCCCAGTGACCTCAGTGTCCACTTCTTCGTAGTGCTCGACGTTCACGATGTCGTATTCCGCAAACGCACCCTGCGCAGCAGCCAGTGCATCAGCATGGATAGCTGCTGTGCGCTCCTCGGCGGTCAGTGGCGTCGGCAGCGCCGCAACGGCTCGGGCAAGTGCCTCGTTGGAATTCGGCCCCGCTACTCCTGCCATCAGCGCGGTTGCGGCCGCGACAAACTGCTGATGGCGCGGGTTGGCCTCGAACCCACTGAGGCGACGACCCGAATCTGTCTCGGTGTAGGTCCAGCCGCGTGACAATCGACCGCAGCTGAAGGTGAGCTCGGCCGCATTAAGACAGCCGACCGCCGCCGAATAGGAGTCCGGGTGAGCGACGTACCGCACAGCTTCGAATGCCCACCTGCGTTGCGCGAGGTAGGCACCTTCGATTCTCGAGATTGCTCGGCTTTCGCCGAACCTCCCCTGCGCAACTGCTTCGTAGTAGGGATGAGCTTGGCACCTCATCCAGATCATCTTCCTCAAGGGCTTCCTCGAGGCGGTTGAAGTGGAATTGTTTCTTTGCCGCCGCCCGCGCCAAGCACGTCGATCGTGGGTGGCAGAGTGAGGGTTCGCCGGCGCCCAGGAGAGTGAGGACCTGGCTGAGGGCCGGTTCGTCCGCAATGTCCGGCATCGATCACGGATGCGCGGGTCGCCCACTCGGCAAGGCTGCGTTGTTGGCTCGAGGTCAGCGCAGCTAACTCTTGTCCGGCATTGTCCAAGTCGAAGAGATCCGTGTCGTCTGGATAGTGAGTCTGAAGCCCCGAAGACGGAGGCTCAATGTCGTACGTCGTTCCGAAAGACACGGCCGCTTCGGTGAAGTCCACCTTCGTGAACCGAGCCACCAGGGCGAGTCCGGCCGCCTCCATGTCCGCGTCTTCCGATCCCGCTTCAATGACGAGTGGGCGCAGCCTCTTGGGTACGCCGTCCATTTCGTCATCCTCGGATCCGATCAGCTCCACGGAAAACATCTGCTTGCCTCGCCGTGCCGCCGAGAACGCAGTCTCGGCGTTGACATTCCAGAAGAACGACGACGCGATAAACGCGCCACTGGCCTTCGCTGCAGGCTGAAGCACCTCGGATCGGGACCCCTGGAAGCCGTTGTTCTCAATGATCACCAGGGCGTCGCCAACGTCGGCCACGAAGATCGGCGCGCTCGCCGAACCGCCATCCATCTCTAACGTCTCGAGTGATTGACCAGCTCGAGCCGAACTCTCCACGGCGCCAAAGGCCGCCAAGACGGCTCGACGATCAGCGTCGGGCACCACCGTCACGCAGCCGGCCTCGCTGATCACAGAGTCGTTGATCCAGGCGTAGTCGCTGACAGTCATGGGGTCAATTGTCCCTCACGGCTACCGGAAGAGTCTCGAGTCTGGAGGCATAGGACACCGCGTCGTCCCAGGTCATGCCAGACGAAGTCCAGAGGAGGTAGGGGCATCCCTTCACGACGTACTTGTAAGTGACCTGTCCCAGCGGCGGGTCACCGATCGCCACGACCCAGCGGCGTACCTCGTCCTGGCCGGTCACTCGTTCGCCGCCGGTTCGTGGAAACCGGGGGCTTTCATTGCCGGAGTGTGCCAACACTTCCCACCCGCGCCCGATGCTGACCCGATCAGCGCCGTGGCCCCAGGTGTGGAGGAAGCTCGCCACCTTTGCCTTGGACTCGTGGACGGCACGACCCGGCGCAATGCCGCTGGGTAGTTTCCAGGGCCGGAGCACCTCACATTCAGCGGCCGGCGGAAACCAACCCGGTGGGTCAACTCGTCCGATCAACTCCGCGACCTCCGGCGATCGGTGACAAGTGCGGTCCTCGATATACCTCACCGTGTAGCCGACATTGACGTACTCACCGTTGCGGCTGTCACCGAAGTAGATACCCAACAACCCGCCTTCGGCGTCAAGCGAGAAGTCAGCCTCGCCAACCCCCTCGTCGGGCAGTTGTACGTCGGCGCAGCGGGTGATCTTGACGTCCGGTGTGGCTGAACTCGGTGCTGTTGGCTTTTGCGTCGGTGACGCCGCTGGTTCCGGAGTCTGTGCACATCCGGTTGCCAACGCCAGTACGGCGCTAGCCAACATCAGGCGGATGAACCTGCACGCCTTCACCTTTACCTCCGGCAACCATGCCTCGCCCATACCGAGTAAGACGCTGTAACTCGGCCGATGGTTGGCGCATCTCCGCTGGTTGATGCGCGTGCTGGCAACTCAGCGACCACAGCGATCCACACGCGCCCAGGGCCAGGCTGTGGCGAGCCACTGGGCGACACCCTCAGCGAGTGGTAAGTCGAGGCTCGATCTGTCGGCTCGCACCCAGGACTGCACCGTGACGTCCCAGTCGTCGGAGGCGGAAGGGTACAGATACACGCAGCCGATAACGTCGCCGTCGCCTGGGTCGAGAACGGTGAAGGTGTAGCCAGCGCCTCGCGTGAAGTCGTCTGCGTGGCGTCGAAGGTCGGCGAGGTTCTCCTCAAGAGTCATGCCGCTGGGCGGTGGCCAATTACCGTCGGGATAGCCCGGAGTGGAGCGAATGTGCGCGATGCTCGACATCCAGGCGCGGTGGTCGGCCTGGTTGTGCTGCGGACCGAGGGGTTCGAGGCGGAAGCTGAGCGTGACGAGTGAGGTTGGCGCAACGAAGTCGACTGGCACGAACGCGTCCGAGGTCATGATCGGGACGGTACTTGTTTGGCCAGCCTCCTGCACTCGAGTTCTTCCCGACCGGTGACGGCAATCAACGCAGGCGAGCAAGATCCCGACGGATGTAGCGCAGGTGCGCCCACTCCTCCTCGAGGATCACGCGAATGCAGTCACCGACGGTGGGACGCCAGTCATCGCCGCCCCACGGGTTCGTGCGTTCCTCAGCGAGCAGCTCCGGGGTGGCCGTGGCCAGGTAATCGGTCACCATCTGCTGGCGCTCGGCACGCACCGCAAGGATCTCCTCGTATGACGGCGGGTCCACGCGGAAGATCGACATGTCAAAGCCCATCCCAGCAGCACCTGTGAAGATCTGGCCGAGCTCGTGGAACGGCTGCTCCATCCCCATGATCCCGCCGCGCAGCCAGGCGTCAGTCGCCAGGATGAGGTGCCGCAGGGTCTCGGCCAGGGACCATTCGTCCTCGACGTGGGCGTCGACCAGGTCCGGTGGAGTGTCAGCCACCGTCGTCTCCCACGCCGCCTGCACGGCAACCCAACCCTCGCGAAGGCCTTCGGTCGTCTCCGCCTTTTGCAGCTCGCGGCCAGGGAATTGCCGGTTGAGCTCGGCTTCCACGAACGGCACCACGTCGACCCCATTGACGATGAGGCTGCCGAAGAACAGGTCATGGCTGTCGATATCGAGTCCGTCCACGTCGACGCTGCGCATCGTCACACCGCTGACGTCGGAGAACCGCATGGTGGCGCCCTTGAAGCTCGCCTTGATGAAGGTCGCACCCTCGAATTCTTTGGTGTCGGAATAGGTCGTCATCGCTCCATCATGAACCATCCCGGAGACAGTCCTGGGTGATCGGGCCGAAGCGGTACCAGCCGCTCAAGCGGCACCGCGAACCAGTGCTGGCTCACACACCCGATCTTGGCGTGCTCGATGGAGCCGTCGGCGCAGTCGAGAAAGACCGGGCCATTACGTCGGCCAGCAGGCCGCACTCGGGACTTGAGCCTCTTCACTCATACCCCAATGGCCGGTCCTCATCAGGATCGCCAGGGTGAGCGACCACTATTTGCCGGACGACACCTCCTTGCCGATGCCACTCGAACAGAGGTCACCGGGGCCCCGCAGGGGACGCGCGTCGCCACCCTGTCTCAGCCGTTGCTGCCCTGAGTCTCACCCGACGACGTACTTATAGATGATCTGCTCCCGGGGTGGGTCGCTGAGCGCCATGACCCAACGTCGTACGCCGTCCCTGCCTACCACTGGTCTACCACCGCAGGAAGCAGCTTGCCGCGTTGCCGTGAGGCAGGTAATCGCACGACCCGGGCGTCCCGCGCGGCAACTCAGTGGGCCGTCGCACCACACACTCGGCGCCCGGCGGCAACCAGCCCGGCGGGTCAGCCCGGCACGGAGCTAATGGGCGCCATCCAACTGGAGTTCCCTTCTGCCTCAAGAAGAGATGGCCGACGGCATGAGGTACGACGTTATAAGACCCGCCAACGGCAGGCGGCCGGGTAAACTGTCAGCATGCCGTTCATGGAACTCCTGTGGCTCGTTTGCCTTGGAATCTTCGCCATATTGGGCGTCGCCGCGATTCCCGCAAACTACCTGGGGAACCGGAATCTGATCCGTCGGTTGTCGATCGCCGGATTCTTGCTTTTCGGCGTTCTCCTGATGGCCCAGGCGATCCAGATCCTGGTGAGCCCGGATCACGCCGGAGCTGTAACGTCCGCCGATGCGACCAAGACCGGCGTCTTTCTGATATTCGGCGGCCTCGTCATGATCGGCTTCGCGCTGCTGGCGGCCGTGGGCAGGATCGGCTCACAAACGGACTGAGTCACTAGCGGCGCTCCTCTCGCGGGAGGCTCCTCGAAGAGGTCATCGCGATTGGTTGTCGGTTCTTCGTGGTTTGTGGTGGTGCGGGTTCGCTGCAGAGCGAGTTGACGCTGGGGCACCTGGTCGTGGTGTCCACTGCGATTCGCGATGAAGGAACCTCCTATCACTACCTGCCTCCGACTCGGAGCATTCAGCTCGACGGGGCCACTCGCCAGGTGCCCGAGGAAGTCCTCAAGTCACGCGGAGTCCCCCTTCCTTGTTGGTCAGACCTGGACCACGGACGCTCGTAGCGCCAAGAACCTACGTCATAGTGGCGGAATACAGCAGTCTTTGTGCATCAACAGGGAGTGCGGATTGCTCGTACGCAGTGGTGTCGGCAGGCTCAACCAATACGTCGACCCGGCTCGAAACTCCGCAAGCTACGGTGTCTTCGAGCCGGGTCGAGGTGAATCTCGCCGGTTTCGGGCCGGGTCGAGGGATGAGTTAGGCCGGGAAGGCCACCACACCAAGTTCAGCCGGTGAGGCCAGCAGGTTGTTCTTGGGCAAGACGCGGACGGTGTATCCAAAGCCACCGGCGTGGTCGAGTTTGACGGCGCCTTCGAAGCGGAACCGCCCACCGGAATAGGACTCCGCCAAGGTCAGCGACTCAGTGCCGGTTTCGGTCAACTCATCCGCGCCGTTAAGCCGACCGTGCACCAATTGCACCTCGACGTCATCGGGGGTCAGCTCGCCCAGCGCCACAAAGGCCCGCAACGTGAAGCTGGAGCCCACCTCGGGGACATCACTGACGCCACCACTCTCGACGTGTTCGACACGAACCCCTGACCAGTTGTCCTTCACGTTCTTCTTCCAGGTCGCCAGAGCCAGCGCACCAGCAAAGTCATGATTGAGTTCACGGGCTGTTCGGGCGGCCGGTGCGTAGAGGTCAACGATGTAGTCGCGGACCTGACGCGTCGCCAACACCTTGGGGCCGAGCGACTTCAGGGTGTGGCGCACCATCTCGATCCAACCGGTGGGTACGCCGTCTTCGTCGACGTCATAGAACCGGGGAGCGACCTCGTTCTCGATGAGGTCATAAAGCGCGCGCGCCTCGATGTCATCGCGCTTATCGGGGTCTTCGACGCCGTCGGCGGACGGGATCGCCCAACCGTTTTTGCCGTCGTACCACTCATCCCACCAGCCATCGAGCACCGACAGGTTGAGACCACCGTTGAGTGCTGCCTTCATGCCCGAGGTGCCACACGCCTCGTAGGGACGCAGCGGGTTGTTGAGCCACACGTCGCAACCCGGGTAGAGCGGCTGCGCCATCGCGATGTCGTAGTTGGGCAGGAAGGCAATCCGGTGACGCACCTCAGGATCATCGGCAAACTTCACCATCTCCTGGAGCAACTTCTTGCCGCCATCGTCGGCCGGGTGTGCCTTGCCGGCAATGACGAGCTGGATCGGGCGCTCAGGATGCAAGAGCAGGGCCTTCAGTCGAGCCGGGTCGCTCAGCATCAGCGTCAGTCGCTTGTACGACGCCACGCGACGCGCAAACCCGATGGTCAACACGTCGGCGTCGAGAGCAGAGTCAATCCACCCGAGCTCGGCAGGAGAGGTGCCGCGCTGCGACCACGACTTTGCCATCCGCTTACGGGCGTCGACAACCAGACGCTCGCGCAGCGTTCGCTTGAGATCCCACATCTCACGACCGGGGATCTGATCAACCAACGGCCACAACGAATCGGTGTCATCAGAAGTTAGGTCGCCACCCAACTTGGCAGCCGCCTCAAACACCTCACGAGCAATCCATGTGGGGCCGTGCACGCCGTTTGTGACCGATCCGATCGGGACCTCGGCCTCGTCGAACGCCGACCAGAGGCCGTTAAACATGCCACGGCTGACCTCACCGTGGAGCAAAGAGACACCGTTGGCGCGCTGCGCAAGACGGAAACCCATGACTGCCATGTTGAAGACACCCGGATCGCCGCCGTCATAATCTTCAGCACCGAGCGCCAAGATCCGATCGACAGGCACGCCTGGCACCGCACTGGCGCCGGAGAAGTATTGCTCGATCAATTCCCGCGGGAAGCGGTCGATGCCGGCGGGCACCGGAGTGTGGGTCGTGAAGACCGTGCCAGCTCGACCCACCTCAAGTGCGGTGTCGAAGTCGAGGAGCGGCCCGGTCTTGTCAACGGTGAGCTCGCGAATCCGCTCCAACCCCAAGAAGCCCGCGTGACCCTCATTGGTGTGGAACACCTCAGGCACCGGCGCGCCGGTGAGGCGAGAGAACACGCGAAGCGCGCGGACCCCACCGACACCAAGCAGGAGCTCCTGACGCAACCGGTGCTCGCTCGTGCCGCCATACAAACGGTCGGTCACGTCGCGGTAGTGACCGGGATTCTCTTCAATATCGGAGTCGAGGAGCAACAAGGGCACTCGACCGACCGTGGCGACCCAGATCCGCGCCTGGAGCTCGGGACCGCCGGGCAAAGAAATAGAAACCTTGGCACGCGAGCCGTCCGCCTCACGAAGCACCGTTAGCGGCAATTCGTCGGGGTCAAGGATCGGGTATTCCTCTTGCTGCCACGCATCGCGCGAGAGCGACTGCTTGAAGTAGCCGTGGCGATAGAGCAAGCCGACACCGATCACGGGCGCACCGAGGTCAGACGCGGCCTTGAGGTGATCGCCGGCCAAGATGCCCAAGCCACCGGAGTACTGCGGAAGCACGGCCGCGATGCCATATTCGGGTGAGAAGTAGGCGATTGCGGCGGGAGCGTCGTCTCCGGCCTTGCGCTGATACCAGCGGTCCTCAGTGAGGTAGGCCTCCAGATCGGACTTCGCGCCGGCCAACTTGGCCAGGAAGTTTGAATCGGCCGCAAGCTCGTCCAACCGAGCGCGGCTCAAGGCTCCGAGGAGCCGGACCGGATCGTGGCTAACCGCCTCCCAGGTCTCGGGATCGGCAGCCGCAAAGACATCCTGAGTCTCCGGATGCCATGACCAACGTAGATTGCCAGCGAGATCTCCGAGCGCCTCCAGGGCGGGCGGGAGCACTGGCCGGACAGTGAATCGTCTGATTGCACGCATTGCCGCACGCTACTGGCAAAGTTTTAACGATCCAAGTTCGTGGCGAGACGGTCTAGGTTGATGCTTGCTTGTCAGCGCCGTCTCCGATTGGCTTGCGCAATGGTCGGTCGTATTCCCATCGTCAATGTCGCACCCGTGATCGATTTGGGTCGCCTCGCCGCTAAGGGCACTGAAGGGGAGCCATTTCCCGTTACCGCCACGGTCTTCCGGGAAGGGCACGACGCACTCGGTGCCGAGGTGGTGCTGATCGATCCCGATGGCGTACGCCGCCCGCCGGTGCGGATGGCGCCCTATGGCGACCAACCCGATCAATACCTCGCCTGGGTGGCGCCGGATCGCGTTGGCGCCTGGACGTTTGAGGTCCAGGCGTGGTCTGACCCGATCGCCACCTGGCAACACGCGGCGGGGCTCAAGATCCCCGCCCAAGTCGACGTTGAGTTGATGTTCACGGAGGGTCAACTCCTCATTGAGCGAGTCCTCGCTGGGCTGGGGAAGGGCCGCACCGCCGCTCACCGCAAGCAGGTGGCCATCCTCACGGCAGCCCATGAAGCCGCCGCCGATGTGAGCCGCCCAATCGCTGCCCGCTTGGCCGCCCTGCAGGCGCCCGACCTCTCCGGCGTACTTCTGGCGCATCCGCTGCGCGAGTTGCTCTCTACCGCCGGACCGTTTCCGGTTTTTGCCGACCGCAAGCGCGCACTTTTTGGCAGTTGGTATGAATTTTTCCCGCGTTCGGAGGGCGCCACGCGCAATAAGCGCACTGGCAAGGTCAAAAGCGGCAACTTCAAAACAGCCGCCAAGCGGCTCGATGCGGTGGCTGCCATGGGCTTTGACGTCGTTTATCTGCCGCCCATTCACCCCATTGGCGAGATCAATCGCAAAGGCCCCAACAACACCTTGACTCCAGGCCCCGACGACCCCGGCTCACCCTGGGCCATCGGTTCGAAACAGGGCGGGCACGACGCCATCCACCCTGATCTGGGCACCTTCAAAGACTTCGATGCTTTTGTGAAGAAGGCCCATTCCCTCGGCGTTGAAGTGGCTATCGATCTGGCCCTCCAAGCCGCACCTGACCACCCTTGGGTCACGACCAATCCCGAATGGTTCACCACGCGGGCCGACGGAACGATCGCCTACGCCGAGAACCCACCCAAGAAGTATCAAGACATCTATCCGATCAATTTCGACAACGATCTTGAGGGCCTTCAACGGGAGGTCTTGCGGATTGTCCGACTGTGGATGTCACACGGCGTACGCATCTTTCGCGTCGATAATCCGCACACGAAGTCGCTTCAATTCTGGGAATGGCTGCTCGCTGAAGTTCGGGCCAGCGACCCCGACGTGCTCTTCTTATCCGAGGCGTTTACTCGCCCCGCGATGATGCATGGGCTGGGTTCGATTGGCTATCACCAGTCCTACACCTACTTCACGTGGCGCACGTCGAAGTGGGAAATTGAGGCCTACCTTCGCGAGCTCAGCACCGAGTCGGATCACCTGATGCGGCCCAACTTCTTCGTGAACACCCCCGACATCTTGCACTCGTCGCTGCAGTATGGCGGCCCCGCGATGTTCAAGATTCGAGCCGCGCTGGCGGCAACGGGATCGCCCAGTTGGGGGGTCTATGCCGGCTATGAGTTGTATGAGCACGTGGCGGTCAAGCCAGGCAGCGAGGAATATCTCGACTCGGAGAAATATCAGATTCGGATCCGCGATTGGGCCGCGGCGGAGGCTGAGGGTCGAACTTTGGCGCCGTATCTCACCCGGCTCAACGAAATCCGCAAGGCGCACCCAGCCCTGCAGTTGCTGCGCAACATCACCATTCATCGCAGTGACGATGATCAGACCTTGGTTTTCAGCAAGACCGCCACCGACGCTGATCTCAACGAAGACACCGTCATCGTGGTCATGAACCTCGACTCACACTCAGCGCGGGACACGATGGTGCACCTCAACATGTCAGCGCTGGGCCTCGACTGGCATGACTCTTTCCAGGTTGTCGATGAAATCACCGGTGCCACCTGGACCTGGCGCGAACACAACTTCGTGCGTCTCGACCCTGGCTATGAGCCGGCCCATATTCTCAGCATTCGGCGTACTCCGTGACTCGAGGCGACCGCGACGCCCAACTGAGGACGCTCATCACTGGGGCGCGTTGGTTCGGCGGCAAAGGCCGTGAGTTTCGGATTGCCGGCGTTTCCCGATTGGGTCGAATTGGTGACGCGGGTGTGCTCGATCTCGTCGAATTGAAGTTCTCAGACAGTGCGGATGCTGAGTTCTATCAACTTCCGCTGGCCTTCTATGCCGCGCGCCAGGAAGCCCTGGCCGCAGCACTCATCGGCACATGGGACGACGCCGACTTCGGCATCTCCTTTGTGTACGACGCGACCCACGACCAGGCAGTGATGGGAGCATTGCTGGCCAGGTTTGCCGTGGAGGAGCCTTCCGACAACCTCGAGTTCCGACGACTCCCCGGCCATGACTTGGATCTCACGGCGAAGTCACAATTGTTCACCGGCGAGCAATCCAACTCTTCGATCGCGTTCGGCCAGGACGCCCTACTCAAGGTCTTTCGCAAGGTCACTCCTGGGCTCAATCCGGATGTCGAGATCCACTCTCAACTCACCCAATCCGGGTCCACCCACATCGCGGCGCTTTATGGCTGGTTGGAATATCGGTCCGCCGGCGGCAACCTTCAGTTGGCGATGCTCCAGCAGTTCTTGCCCGCTGCGAAGGACGGCTTCGACCTCGCTCAGGAGAGCGTCCGCGATTCTGCCGTCGGGTTCGAACAGGATGCCGCACAACTCGGAGTTGCGCTTGCGGAGATTCACGGCGCATTGGCGGCCCAATTTCCCACCGTGACCTACGGCACCGAGGAAATGGCCGGGATCAAGACGTCCATGGGGGCCCGTCTCGACGCGGCCCGCCAATTCGCCCCCACCCTCACGCCGTACGCCGCCAGATTGCGTACGGCTTATGACGCCCTCGGCGCCTTGAGCGGTGTCTCGATCCAACGAATCCACGGAGACCTTCACCTCGGGCAGACACTACGCACGGCTGAGGGGTGGAAGATCGTCGACTTTGAGGGCGAACCCGCCAAGACGCTGAAAGAGCGGCAATTGCCCGACTCCCCCTGGCGCGATGTGGCGGGGATGCTCCGCTCCTTTGATTATGCGGCCCACGCCGCGCTTGGTCCTGGGACGATCAGTGGGGCCGACTGGGTGGCCCGAAATCAACAGTCGTTTTTGTCGGCTTATGCCGGCCGCAAACTAACCTCCTGTGAGGAGGCCTTGCTTGCGGCGTACGTTGCAGACAAGGCTGTCTATGAAACGGTGTACGAAACCCGCAACCGGCCATCCTGGGTGTCCATCCCACTTCAAGCCCTAGCAAAGATCGGAGCCGCATGAGCACTATCGCCCCGGCGAGTTTTGAAGAGCTCGACCAGATTGTGCGCGGGGAGCACGGCAGCCCGCACAGCATTCTGGGCGCCCATCCACATGACGGCGATATCACCATCCGGGTGTTCAAACCATTGGCGTCCCGTGTCGCTATCGCGCATGACGGTGCTGAGTCCGTACTTGAGCATGAGTACGACGGGATCTGGGCTGGCACCCTCGGTCGCACAACGGTTCCTGACTATCGCATCAAGGTGTCTTACGACGCTTCCCCGATCACGGTCGACGACCCTTATCGTTTCCTCCCGACTTTGGGAGACACCGACCTGCATCTGATTAACGAGGGCAGGCACGAGCAGCTCTGGCAGGTGTTGGGCTCTCGGGTCCACCACTTCCCCGTTCCTGGTGGCGGCACTATTTCCGGCACCGCATTTGCCGTCTGGGCGCCGTCCGCACGCGGCGTACGCATCAAAGGCGACTTCAATAGTTGGGACGGTCGCGAGCACCCTTTGCGTCAATTGGGCGTTTCTGGGGTCTGGGAGATCTTCATCCCAGGCACGGGCTCCGGAGCGAAGTACAAATTTGTGATCCTGGGCGCCGACCGTCAATGGCGAGAGAAGGCCGACCCGATGGCCTACCACACCGAAATTGCGCCGGCCACGTCGTCAGTTGTCTTCGAATCCCACTATGAGTGGAATGACCAAGAGTGGATGACCGCACGGGCCTCCAAGCGACCCGTCGACGAAGCGATGTCGATCTACGAGATGCACTTGGCCTCGTGGCGACGAGGGCGCTCCTACGTCGAACTGGCCGATGATCTAGTCGGTTATCTGTCCTATTTGGGATTCACCCATGTCGAAATGATGCCGGTCATGCAGCACCCGTTCGGCGGCTCCTGGGGCTATCACGTGACGTCCTACTTTGCCCCGGACGCTCGCTTTGGCGACCCGGATGGCTTCCGCTATCTCGTCGACCGCCTCCACCAGGCCGGCATCGGCGTCATCCTCGATTGGGTGCCGGGCCACTTTGCGACCGACGAGTGGGCGTTGGTCCGTTTTGACGGCACGCCGCTGTATGAAGACCCCAACCCTCAGCGCGGTTGGCACAAAGAGTGGGGCTCCCACATCTTCAACTTCGGCCGCCATGAAGTGCGCAACTTTCTCTATGCCAACGCCATCTACTGGTTGGAGGAGTTTCATGCCGACGGGCTCCGGGTTGATGGAGTGGCATCGATGCTCTACCTCGACTATTCCCGCGAAGAGGGCGAGTGGACGCCCAACATGTTTGGGGGCCGCGAGAACCTCGAGGCGAAAGCCTTCCTGCAAGAGATGAATGCAACCGTCTATAAGCGCGTCCCGGGTGCGGTGACCATCGCGGAGGAGTCGACCTCCTGGCCGGGTGTCACGAAGCCGACAAATGAGGACGGTTTGGGCTTTGGCTTCAAGTGGAACATGGGCTGGATGCACGACTCATTGAGTTATGTCGAACATGACCCGGTTCATCGGGCCTATCACCATGGCGAGATGACCTTCTCGATGGTCTATGCGTATTCCGAAAATTTTGTGCTGCCGATTTCTCACGATGAGGTTGTCCACGGCAAGGGCTCGCTGATTCGCAAGATGCCTGGTGACAGGTGGCAAAAGTTGGCCAACCTGCGCACCTACTTGGCCTTCATGTGGGCCCACCCCGGCAAGCAGTTGCTGTTTATGGGCTCGGAGTTCGGTCAGGAGTCTGAGTGGGCAGAATCTCGTGAACTCGACTGGTGGCTACTTGAACATCCCGAGCACTTCGGGACCCAGTCTTTGGTGTGCGATCTCAACCGGGTCTACGTCGAGTCGCCATCGTTGTGGCAGCGCGACAACGATCCGGCGGGCTTCGCGTGGATCGACGCCAACGACGCCAGCCGCAACGTCTTCTCCTTCGTCCGTCGAGGTCACGACTCCGAGATGGTGTGCATCGCCAACTTCTCTCCCGTGCCACACGCTGGGTATCGCACTGGCATGCCTTCGGCTGGCACCTGGGACGAGGTCCTAAACACCGACGCGGCTGCCTACACCGGGTCGGGGGTGGGCAACCTGGGCGCGGTCGAGGCCATCGCCGGAGAGTGGTCGGGCCAGCCGGCGTACGCCGACATCATCGTCCCTCCCCTCGGCACCCTCTGGCTCCGCCGCCGCTAGGGCCCGCCTGGCGTTGGTTCTCTTTCCAGCCGGACCCTGGTTTGACGTTTCATCAAGGTATGTAGGCGAACCCTCACTTACCCAGGGGTGCAGACCCCGGTAGGTGACGCTTCGCCTACATACCTTGATGAAACCCCGAGGATGAGCGCGTTAAGGGAGCCCCAGAATCCTCCACAACCTTGGGGAGCCGGCAGTTTTCCACACCTTCAGTCGCCAGGCGCTCGGGGACGGCGGATTTCGCGGATGCTTCACCAATGGATCCACTGCGATATCTCGCCGACACTGTCGGTTTCTTCTCACGAGACGAAGCACGCTTGGCTGGGTACGGCGACCGCGACGTTCAAAAGATGGTGCGTGCGAGCGTCTGGCACCGATTTCGACGGGGCTACTTCACTTTCACCGAGCTCTGGCGCGAGCTGGATGAAGTGCAACGACATTCTGTTCGCAGTCACGCGGTGTTGCATTCGCTCGGTCCGTGCGTGGCTCTCAGCCACGTCTCGGGCTCCATCGAACACGGCCTTTCCGTGTGGAACATGCCGCTTGATCGAGTTCATGTCACGCGTCTCGACGGAGGCGCGGGCCGCGTGGAAGGTGATGTTGTCCACCATCAGGGGGCCTGTGCGGCTGATGAAGTCCAGTTAGTCAACGGTCACCCCGTGTTGGGAGCTGCCAGGTGCGCGCTGGAAGCGTCAGGCAGGTCCTCTGGGGAGTCAGCGCTCGTGATGCTCGACTCACTTCTCTTTCACGGCCGCTGCGACAAGGATCAATTGATGCGGCAATTCGCCAAGATGGAGCGATGGCCATTTAGCCGCCCGTTGCATGTTCCGGTTCGCATGGCCGACGCCGGTTCGCAAAGCCCGGGAGAGTCGCGTGGAAGATGGTTGTTCTGGACCCACCACCTGCCCGCTCCCGTGCTTCAGTTCGAAGTATTTGATGCTCAGGGAGTGCTCCGCGGAATCAGCGATTGGGGTTGGCCTGATCACGGCGTGCTCGGCGAGTTCGACGGACAGGTGAAGTACAGCAAGTTACTAAAACCCGGTCAGGATGCGAGCAGCGTCGTTTATGCCGAAAAGCTGCGCGAAGACGAACTCCGCGAATTGACGTCGTACGCCATGTTCCGCTTGGCCTGGTCCGACTATGACTATCCGACAGTGACCGCCCGCCGTATCCAGAAGTTGTTGAATCGCGCCGCGTAACGGCTCACACGTCTCGGCACTTCCTCTCAGCCCCGACGTTTCATCAAGGTATGTAGGCGAGCCAACACTTCCCACGGGCTACAGACCCCGGTAAGTGCCGCTTCGCCTACATACCTTGATGAAACGTCAGTAGGCTCGGAGGCGTGCAGAAAGAAGGGCAGTCAGCGGACGTGCGGGCGAGGCAGGGAGCTAACGAGCTTCCGACGCTGACCGATGGCACGATCACTCTTAGGCCCTGGCGTCTGGAGGATCACGCTGGCTTGCGCACCCACTCAGGATCTTCCGCAGACGAGCTTGTGGATGCGCGTGCAGGCGTCGACGACTACCGCGGTCAGCGCCTCGTGCGCTTTGTGATCGAGCATCAAGGCGACGTCGTTGGGTTCTGCAACATCGATCGCTCGCCCAACCACGAGGCTGGCGCCATCTCCTGGGGCCTGATCGACAATGCCCAGGGTCATGGGCTCGCCACCCGAGCCGTTCGGGCGCTCAGCGATTGGGTGCTCACCGACCGAGACCAGCAAGGTCTCGGACTCACCCGGATTGAAGCTCGAGTCGACGCCGATAATCAGAGTGCGATGAGGGTCGCGACTCGAAGTGGCCTCAGGCGCGAAGGTGTGCAGCGGATCGTGCCGGGGACTGGAATCAGCCCCACGACGTCGGAGTACGTCGTTTTTGCCCGACTCAGCATTGACCCGCCCCTCACGGATCCGGCAAGTTTTCGCGCACTCCTTAACTCGTTCCTGCCGCGCAAGCGGGTGATCGCGCAAATGCTGATCCGCGACGATCAGGATCGGGTGCTGTTGTGCCAACTCACTTACAAAAACGATTGGGACCTCCCGGGCGGGGTCGTTGAGGTGGGCGAGTCTCCCCACGAGTGCGTGTCCAGAGAAGTCCAGGAAGAACTGCGCCTCGAGATCACTCCCGGCGATTTGCTGTTGACCGACTGGTTGCCAGCTTGGTCAGGCTGGGACGACGCTGTTTGTTTGGTCTTCGACGGGGGGCAACACCCACCTGACCTCGTCGCCGCCATCGTGCGCCAGGAGCGAGAGATTCGCGCCGCAGCATTCTGTACGCCGTCGCAAGTCGCCGAGCGTACGAAGGACTTCACCGCCCGCCGAATCAACTCCGCGTTGGCCCGGGTGGGCGGGTCAGGCCCCGGCTTCACTCACTCCGGAGGGCCTCTCCACTAGGTCAAGACAACCTCAGTTACCCACCAGTCGCGGACGCACGTCTCGTTTTTGAACGATCCAGGGTACAAATGCACTTTCCCGGTCCACTATGGCCCCGTGACCACTACCTACGTATTTGAGTTCTCACAAGGCAACCGCGACCAGAAGGATCTGCTCGGCGGCAAAGGCGCGAACCTGGCCGAAATGACCAACTTGGGCCTGCCAGTTCCCCCAGGTTTCACCATCTCCACCGAGGCCTGCATCGCCTACCTGCGCAAGGGTGCTGAGCCTGACGAACTCCCCGCCCAAGTGACCGAACACCTCACCGCCCTAGAAGCGGCGATGGGCCGGCGACTCGGTGATCCGGCCAACCCGTTGCTGGTTTCGGTGCGTTCTGGTGCCAAGTTCTCCATGCCCGGAATGATGGAAACCGTCCTCAACGTCGGCCTCAACGACGAGTCGGTCAAGGGCCTGGCGGCCAACAGTGGCGACAACGAGAGATTCGCCCTCGATTCCTACCGTCGGCTGCTTCAGATGTTTGGCGCCACGGTCATGGGTGTCGAGTCAGAGGTCTTTTGGCGCACGCTCGACAGGCATAAGACCGAGCGTGGAGTCACCGACGATCTCGATCTCAGCGCCGACGATTTGCGCGCACTCATCGAGAATTACAAAGACATCATCCGCGAGCACACTGGCCGAGAATTCCCGCAGGAGCCTCGCGAGCAGCTTGACCTCGCCGTTCGCGCCGTCTTCGACTCCTGGAACACCAGTCGGGCAGTGCTTTACCGCCGCCAAGAGCGAATCCCCGAAGACCTCGGCACTGCCGTCAATGTGCAGGCCATGGTGTTCGGCAACGGCGGCATGGATTCGGGCTCTGGCGTGTGTTTCACCCGCGATCCGGCGTCGGGAGTCCAAGGCGTCTACGGCGACTATCTGCAGAACGCCCAAGGCGAAGACGTCGTCGCAGGCATCCGCAACACCGTCACCCTCGCCGACCTTAAAGAGATCGACGAGGCCTGCCACGACGAGTTGCTCGCCATCATGGGCAATCTAGAGCAGCACTACCTCGACATGTGCGACATCGAGTTCACCATCGAACACGGCAAGTTGTGGATGTTGCAGACGCGGGTCGGCAAGCGCACGCCCGAGGCCGCGTTTCGGATCTCCAGGCAAATGGCCGACGAAGGCATGATTGATGGCGACGAGGCGCTGCGCCGAGTGACCGGTGCCCAGTTGGCCAACCTGATGTTCCCGCGCTTCGATACCAACGCCGAGCGTCAGCTCTTGGCCGTCGGCATGAATGCTTCCCCTGGCGCGGCCGTGGGGCGGGCCGTCTTCGACTGGGCAACGGCCGTCGAGTGGACCGAGCGCGGTGAGGACGTCATCTTGGTTCGTCAGGAAACCAGCCCTGACGATCTGCACGGAATGGTCGTGGCCAAGGGCATCCTGACAAGCCGAGGTGGCAAAACCTCGCACGCCGCTGTGGTTGCCCGCGGGATGGGTCGCACCTGCGTCTGCGGCGCCGAAGCACTCGACGTCGACACCCACGAGGGCGAATTCACGGTGCGCGGCGGTCCGACCGTCCGTGAAGGCGACGTCATCTCAATCGACGGCTCGACGGGCGAGATCTTTGCCGGAGCCGTGCCAGTGGCAGATTCGCTCGCGGTGAGATATTTCGAGGGCCAAGAGAGCGACCATCCCATCGTTTCGGCAGTGGCCGCCACCATGACCCACGCAGACGGCGTACGTCGTCTCCGTGTCCGAGCAAACGCCGACACCCCTGAGGACGCCGCCCGGGCCCGACGGTTCGGCGCCGAAGGAATCGGCTTATGCCGAACCGAACACATGTTCCTTGGCGACCGCCGCAAACTGGTGGAAAACCTCATCGTGGCTGAGAGCAGCGGCGATCGCGAAGCGGCCTTGGCAGAACTTCTTCCCTTGCAGCGTCAGGACTTCACCGAGATCTTCGAGGCGATGGACGGCCTGCCGGTCACCATTCGGATGATCGATCCGCCGCTACACGAGTTCCTCCCCGACTACACCGAGCTTTCGGTGGCGCTCGCCCTGGCCGACACGCGTGGGCATCGCAAGAAGCGTCAACGCAAGTTACTTGCCGCCGTTCGCCGACTGCACGAGACCAATCCGATGCTTGGTCTTCGCGGCGTCAGGCTGGGCATCGTCATTCCGGGCCTCTTCGTCATGCAAGCCCGAGCCATCTTGGAAGCGGCCGCCATCCGTAAGAAGGCAGGCGGTGACCCTCAGCCGGAAATCATGATTCCTCTGGTCGCGACCGTCCGCGAGTTCAATATCGTCGCCGATCAGATCCGCGCGGTTGCCGTGGAGGTGCAGCAGGAGGCCGGGGTGGACATTGCCTTCAAGATCGGCACGATGATCGAGTTGCCCCGCGCTGCGCTCACGGCTGACCAGATCGCCGAGCAAGCGGAGTTCTTCTCCTTCGGCACCAACGACCTGACCCAGATGACCTGGGGATTCTCGCGCGACGACGTGGAAGCCTCGTTCTTCTCCACCTATCTCGAACAGGGCATCTTCGCGGTGTCTCCGTTCGAGTCCCTCGATATTGAAGGGGTGGGCAGTCTGGTGCGGCAGGCCGTCGCGGCTGGCCGCAAGGCTCGTCCAGATCTACACCTCGGGGTGTGTGGCGAACACGGTGGCGATCCTGACTCCATTCACTTCTTCGATGAGGTCGGGCTCGACTATGTGTCCTGCTCCCCCTTCCGCGTGCCCGTGGCCCGACTGGAAGCGGCCCGATCGGCCGTTATGGGTGGCGGCACTGGCAGTGGGACGGCCTGATCGTCAGGCCGCACCATGCCTGGGCGAACCAGGGTGGCGACAGCCATGCCACTCAACATCAGTACGCCGCCGAGGCTCTCCGCTGCGTTGGGACGTTGGCCAAGTAGCGCCCAGGCCGAACCCATCGCGACTAAAGGTGCCAGCAAGATCCATGGCACCACCATCGCTGAGGGATAGCGGCTCAGCAGCCCGTTGAACACGGCGTACCCAAAGAGGGAGGCGAGTCCCGCGGTGTAAAGGGTCGAGAGCATCGCCTGCCAGGAGATCTCAATGAGCGCCGACGCCATCGCTGATGGACCGTCCAGGGTCAGACCCAGGACCACCAACGGGACGGGTACGACGAGGGCAGACCACACAGTCAGGGAGAGCCCGGCCATCGGCGCCGAGAGCGGCCCAGACTGACGGGAGACCACCCGGGAGATCACGTTGCCTAGCCCCCACGAGAGTGCCGCCAACACACACAGTGCCAGTGCACCCAGCGGCACGTTTCCTCCCCGACCAATGGCGACCAGGGCTAACCCGAGAACGCCGAGGATGACTCCGATCACTTGTGGGAAGGTCGGCGCTTCCCGCAGCCAGCCGGCGGCAATCAGAATCGTGAACACGATCTGGGCCTGGAGCACCAAAGCAGCCAGCCCGGGAGGCATCCCCGCATGAATTGAGGTGTAGAGAAAGCCGAACTGGCCCAACGACATGGTGGCACCGACCGCCGAGACTGCGCGCCACGACAAGTTGGGTCGGGGCACAAAGAGCACTGCTGGAAAAACCACTAGCGAGAACCGCAGGGCCGCAAACAGCAAGGGTGGCACGGGAGATTCGCCGGCAGCCATCCCCCAGTCAATAACTACGAAGTTGAAGCCCCAGATCGACGCCACCGATGCAGCGAGCAACGCATCTCGGCGGGACATGGATCGGTGCACTCCTCTAGCATGGGCGTTGCAACGCTTAACGTCTAGTGAAAAGAAATCATGTTGGCTCTGTAGAATTGCTACATGATTGACTTGGTTGCGCTCACGTCCCTCAGGGCTATCGCCACCTACGGCTCCGTCACAGCCGCAGCCGAGGCCCTCGGCTACACCCCCAGCGCGGTCTCCCAACAGGTGAAACGACTGGAGCAACAGTCGGGGGTTGCCTTGCTTGAAAGGGTCGGCCGCGGCGTCATGCTGACCGGGCTCGGACGGCGGATGGTCGACGATGGCACAGCAGTGCTCACCGACTTGGAGGCCCTGGAGTCCAATCTGCGACGCGATAGTGGCCAGGTCAGCGGACGCCTGCGACTGGCCACCTTCTCCACAGCGATGCGCGGGCTCGTCGCACCAGCAATTGGCGCCGTTGTGCAGACGCATCCAGATCTCGTCGTGGCCCTGACCGAGCGTGAACCCTGGGAGGCAGTCTCACTGGTGGCCGACGGTCAAGTCGACGTTGCCGTCGTTCACAGTTGGGGTGATCTTCCCCTAGCCATCCCCGATCATCTCGAGCACAGAGCACTTGCCGATGACATCGCTGACGTCATTGTCCCCGCCGATCACCCGCTCGCGGCTCGCGACTCGGTGAATCCCGCAGCCTTGGTCCCCTTCGGTTGGATTGCGACACCGGAAGGCACCATTTGTCGACAATGGTTGCTGAGGATGTACGACGGCACTGGCCACCTACCGCTCATCGCTCACCAATCGGTGGAGTTCGACTCACATGTGGCCATGGTTCGTGCCGGGCTAGGCATTGCGCTGATCCCCCGTCTGGGACGGGCGAAACTGCCGGTAGGCGTCGTCGCTGTGCCAGCGATCGATCCCGTTCCTACCCGCACCCTTAGTGCGGTTTACCGACGGAGTATGTCGACGCACCCCGCTGTGAGAGTTGTCGTTGACTCGCTCACCCGTCTCCAGGCCGAGGACTAAAACAGGGCCGACGCAAGATTCTGTCGGGCGCGAAGCACCCTCGCGTCGGCGTTGCCTACTGCGGCAAACAGGCCCAACAGGTGGTGGCGAGCACGGTCTCGGTCATCGCCAGTGGTGCGGCGTACGGTGTCGACTAGCCGAGCGAAAGCATCATCGACATGCCCACCCAGCAGGTCCAAATCAGCCACCATCGTTTGCGCCGCGACATCATCGGGAGCATTTGCGGCAGCGGCCCGAGCAGCGTTCAGGTCCACACCCAAGGTGCGCTGCAATACCTGCGCCATCGCTAACCCAGCCACGGCTTCGGCATCTGCCGGATTGGCGTCCACCAACTTCTGATATTCAGCGACCGCCCGATCGATGTCGCCATCCCCGAGGGCGTCCTGGGCAGCGGCATACCGAGGGTCGATCATCGATTCCTCGTCAGTCTCCGATGGCTCGGCGGCCACGGCCAGCGGTTGATGTCGGCCGGTGATTCCTTGGGCGGTGAACTGTTGAATGATCTGAGCGAGCGCCGTGCGAAGCTCAGCGAGCGGAACCACGTCTTGCAGCAACGGCATCGGCCGCCCGTCGAGTACGACGACCACCAAAGGAATAGACGGGATCTGCATCGCACCAGCAACCGCTGGGGCTGTGTCGACGTTGACCAAACCAGCAAAGAACCGTCCCTCAAATTCGGCAGACAGCGTCTCGATGTCACCGGCAAGCTGTGCGCTCTCAGGCATCCGAGTGGGCGAGAAGAACACCAACAGAACGGGCGCCTTCATGGAGGACTCGAGCACACTTTGGAAGTTCTGGTCATCGACTTCTTGGGCATATGGCGAGGTGCCCGATCCCCTGCCGGCCGGAGGCTGAGAAACACCCGGACTGGCGGGCGCGCCAATCCCCGAGAGATCGATCGCACCTGGACGGCTGAACGGCTGTTGCGTCATACCCACATTCTATTCAGCGCGATGGCATTGCAGTTCCTCGGCCAAATTCTCGACCCTAAACGTCTCGATCTCCGCGAACGGTGTACGTGGCCACCTCTCCTCGTGAGAGGATTACCTCGCGTGGGGCAGCCCCTGGGGAGGGGCAAATCGAGCAGATCACGGATTCGGCGGTCAATCCTGCGCTAGTGCGCTGGACCCTTCGATGGTACGGACTTAAGGGAGAGCAATGGGCGAACTGGGGTTTGACTACTCCGGCTGCCACATTGTCGTCACGGGCGGCACCCAAGGAGTCGGTCTAGAGATTGCCCGTGGGTTTCGTGACTGTGGCGCGAACGTCACGGTCACCGGTCGTCAATATCTGACCTCCTACTACGACGCGGATCTCGCTCGCTTTAACTACGTGCAACTCAACCTGACTGATCCCGATTCGATCGCCTCGGTGTCGGAAACGCTAGGCCCGGTGGATGCCCTCATCAATGCAGCGGGATCCGGGTTGTCTTCAAACCGGGACCTCGATCCTGAGTTCATCGTCCAGGCCACTCGGATCGGACTCATCGGACCGATCCAGTTGACCACCCGGTTGCGCTATCGGCTAGCAGAGAGCAGGATCCACGGAGGTGGGTCAGTGGTCCACGCTCCACCGACCCAACAATGGTTTGCCATGACGCATCCCGAATCGGCGCAGGCTGAGCTGGCCAAAGTCACCGGGCAATTGGGCAGCAGTTGGACTCGCCATGGAGTCCGCGTCAATGCGATCGCAACGTCGCCAATCGTTCCGACGCAGACGCGTGGCCTGCAGATCCAGATTGCCGCACATTCAGGCCCACTACTGACGCGAGCCTCCTCGTCAGCAACTCGCTCTCACCCAGACATCACCGACCTGACACTTTTTCTTGCCAGTCGCGGTGCGGCAGCCCTCACGGCCCAGGTCCTGACGGTTCGCTAGGCATTCACTTCGTCGGTCGTAGCCCTCTCATGGCGACCAGACGTTGGATCGTTTTGTCTCGCTCATCGGGCCGCCCGACGAATCGAATATCCCGAAGACCTTGCTCTTGAGCGGCTGACTCGAAAGTGAAGTGTCCATAGCCGCACAGCCGACCCAGCAATGGCTGTTGCACGGTGATGTCGAGGATTCTCATCATCGGCATAATGGCCCGCTTCTGCGCCAAGACTCCACTAATCCGAAACACCCGAAGGTTCGTGATGACGAAACGGTCTCGGCTCACGACCAAGGTCCCCCAAAAAGCATGGGCGATGAGGGCTCCGGCCACGGCCAGCGGCGCCATCGAGAAACTCGCTGGGCCAAAGAACACGAGCCCGAGCAGGGCCACGGCAACAACAACCTCCAGGATCGGCACTGCGTATGCCGCCCAATGATGCTCCACCACGTCGACGATGACTTCGTCGTGCTCCTCGTCGCGCAAGAGGTGCTTGCCGATCGCCGGTGTCAGCATCGACTTGATCAGACTCATGGCAACGGGGGCTCAGCTCAATTGCTCAGTTGGTCAAAGACCTGAATCAGGCCATTGAAGAGCGTCTGCAACAACTCCCACGCCTTGCTGAACGCCACACCTGCGCTATCGGCCAATCCGTCTGGATCGCTAAACAACCAGAAGAGAAGGAATACGACAACGAAGGTCCAGAAGATCTTCTTGCCCTTCATGAGTTAACTCCATCATCGCTGTGCCCACAGGTCACACAATTAATAGCAGTCACATGCGCCTCAACCACGTAGGCGCGCGGGGGTTCTAGGCAGGCGCTGGGACTCGGACAATCAGTGCGTCGCCTTGGCCCCCTCCACCACAGAGCGCGGCGGCACCTAGCCCGCCGCCGCGACGACGCAACTCCAGGGCAAGGTGAAGCACAATGCGCGCCCCGGACATCCCGACCGGGTGTCCGAGTGCAATGGCTCCCCCATTCACGTTGACGATGTCTTCGGAGACGCCGAGTGCCCTAGCCGATTCGATCCCCACCGCAGCGAAAGCCTCGTTGAGCTCAAACAGATCGATGTCGTCGATGGCGATTCCCTCCTTCTCGGCTGCCAAGGCAATGGCTCGGGCAGGCTGGAGTTGAAGGGTGGAATCGGGTCCGGCCACTTGGCCCGAGGCGCCTATCTCCGCGAGCCAAGTCAGCCCCAGCTCCTCCGCCCGAGTCCTACTCATGACCACGACAGCACACGCACCATCGGAGATCTGCGACGCGGAGCCGGCAGTGATGGTGCCTTCACGGGCAAACGCGGGTCGCAGCCGACCCAGCGACTCCACCGAGGTGTCGGCGCGAATGCCTTCGTCGGCGGCGAAAGCCAGTGGATCTCCACGACGCTGGGGGATCTCTACGGACACCACTTCCTCATCAAAGACTCCGTTCTTCCACGCTGCGGCGGCGCGTTGGTGCGACCGAGCCGCAAAGGAGTCCTGCTCTTCGCGCGTGAGATTGGCGCCTGCAGAGTTGCATCCTTCCGTCAGTCCGCCCATCGCCTGGTCGGTGAACTGGTCATAGAGAGCGTCATAGGCCATCGAGTCCACCAAGGTGGTGTCGCCATACTTAAACCCTTCGCGAGACTTCGGGAGCAAGTGTGGGGCTTGGGTCATGGATTCCATTCCCCCGGCCACGATGATCTCGTGTTCCCCGGCTCGGATCAGTTGATCGGCCAACGCAATAGCATTGATGCCAGACAAGCACACCTTGTTAATGGTGATGGCAGGCACACTCATCGAGATTCCAGCGGCGACAGCAGCCTGACGGGCGGTGATCTGACCGGCGCCAGCCTGAATGACGTGGCCCATGATGACGTAGTCGACGAGGTCGGCAGACACTCCAGATTTCTCTAGCGCACCCCTGATTGCGACTCCACCCAGTTGGGCTGCGGATTGATCCTTGAGGCCTCCCAGCAGGCGACCGATCGGCGTCCGCGCGCCGCTCACAATCACAGATCCAGCCACCCTGCGCTCCTCAGACTCCACTTGCTCGGCATTCAAGAACAATCGTTCTGGAACAATCCACCATATGACGACCTTGGCCGGCCTAGATATCCCCCACCCCCTGTTTATCGGCGTCGATCATGTCGGCATCGCCGTGCCTGACCTCGAGGCAGCGATCTCCTTCTATCGAGATGCCTTTGGGATGGAGGTGGTCCACCAAGAGGTCAATGAGGCTCAGGGTGTTCGCGAGGCCATGATTGCGGTGGCAGACACCGATACTCGGATCCAATTGCTCGCCCCCCTCAACGACTCCTCCGTCATCGCGAAGTTCCTCGGCCGCTCGGGTCCAGGGCTTCAGCAACTCGCCTTCCGAGTCACCGATGTCGACGCCGTATCTGCGATTTTGCGGTCACGCGGTTTGCGGTTGCTGTATGACGAAGCGAGACCAGGCACTGCGCGATCGCGGGTCAACTTTGTCCATCCAAAAGATGCAGGTGGCGTGCTGGTCGAACTCGTCGAGCCAGCACCCCTTGCTTCGGCATAGTCGATCAACCAACCTGTAATTCACCTACGTCGCGATCTTGTATCACCGCTTCCACCGGCGTCGCCAGACCGGGGGCCGACCCCCTAGGCTGGCCCCTGGGCGGGGGTCCAACTGATCCAAGGGCGCATGACCGGAAGGAACGCAAAAGTTATGAACGACCGAGGCTTGTCCATTTTTGACGATGAGGCGGAGGCCGCGACGTCGGCAACCACGGCAGCTGCAGCCGCTGAAGAGCCCACTCAGGTGTTGAGCGTGGCCGCTATCGCCGCAGAGGAATCACCAGCTCCGAAGGCCGCGCCGCCTGCAGCCGCATCGACGCCCGCGCCACCGAAGGCCGCGCCGACCGGCACCGAAAGCCCCAACTACGCCAACCCCGGTCGCGGCACCACCGGCCAGCCGACCACCCATGCCCGCGATCACCATCCCCAACTTCACCCAGGTTCGCCGCGGTGGTTACGACAAATTCGAAGTGGACGGCAAGTTCAAGCAGTTGGCTGGCGAGAAGGCCGGTTTGAGCAACAGTCTGGCCGCCTCCCAGGAGCAAGTGATGTCCTTGGAGCAGCAACTTGGGTCGCTGCGTGAGCAGTTGGCAGAGAACGCCACGCCGTCGTACGCCGGTCTCGGCGGCCGGGCCAGCGCCATGCTGCGCCTGGCTGAAGAAGAGGCCGCAGACGTCCGCGAAGCTGCCGAACGCGACGCGCGAGATATCCGCGACCAGGCTGCTCGCGACGCAAAAGCAATCCGCGCGGAAGCATCCATCGAGGTTGACGAAATGCGGATGTCCCAAATGAAGGAGATCGACGAGCATCGTTCCCGCGTGCTTGCCGATGCTGAGCAAGAGCGCACCCTGGCTCGCACCGAGGCGGAAGATCTGCGCGCCACGGCCAAACGCGAGTCCGATCAACTTCGGCTCGCCGCAGAGCAGGAAACGACCGAACTCCGGACGAAGGTGGCCCGCGACGCCGAGCAGGCCCGGGCTGCGGCAGACCGCGAAGTGCAGGAGGCTCGACGAGCCTTGGCGGTCGAAAAGGAGCGCCTGGCCCGTGAAGCGACCGATCACCATGCCTCGGCGATGGCCGAGACCAATCGCATCATTGAAGAGTCGGAGCAGCGGGCAACCGGTGCCGAACAACGCGCCAGAGAAGCCATCGCTCAGGCCACGACACATCGTCAGCAGGCCCAGACTGAATCCGAAGCGCTGTTGGTTCGCTCCCGGCGCGAGGCTGACCAGATCCTCAATTCCGCACGAACCCAAGCTGAGGCTGTTGCTTCTGCAGGGTCGGCGGAAGCCGACCGCGAGCTCGCGGCAGTCACTGCCGAGGTCGAGCGGATGACCAAACGACGCGACGCGATCTCTGCCCAACTTGGCGCCTTGCGCGATGTGGTCGAAGGTTTCGGTGAGGACGGCAGTTGACGGACGCCGATCGGGAATTGACGCCGTCGTCCGAGGACCAGACAACTGAGGCGACGCAGCTAACTCAGGAGCATTTCCTCGGGAACCCCGGAAAACCGCTGCGTCGTTCCCCGTTCTTCCTGGGGTTTTTTGGGGGCCTAGGCGCGCTGGCTGCCTACTGGCTAACGGGTCGCATCCTGGCCATCAGTTCGGTCCTCATTCTGATCGTGGTGGCGATGTTCTTAGCCTCTGGCCTCAACCCAGCGGTGAAGTTCTTCATGCGCCGTGGACTGAAACGCCCGACGGCCGTGTTGTCGGTGATTGCGATCTTTCTCGGCACCCTCGCACTCTTCTTCATGGCGATCGTCCCGGTCATCGGCGACCAGATCGGTGCCATCTCGAAGAATGCACCGGTGTGGCTCGACGAACTGCAACGAAACGCCCTGATCCAGCGCGTCGATGACCGGTTCGGCATCATCGACAAGGCCCGGGCCTATGTTGCCGAGGGCGATTGGGCCTATTCGTTATTCGGTGGCGTGCTCGGCATCGGCGTCGCGGTGCTGTCAACCCTGGCCAATATGTTCATCGTCATCGTGCTAACTCTCTATTTCCTGGCCTCACTCGACACCACTAAAACTGCGCTCTATCAACTTGCCCCGGCCAGCCGTCGAGAGCGCGTAACACTCTTAGGTGATCAGATCGTTGGCAGCGTAGGCGCCTATGTGTCCGGCGCTTTTGTCGTGGCCCTGTGTGCCGGCATTACGTCGTTGATCTTCCTATTCATCGTCGGGTTAGGTGAGTACGCCGTAGCGCTGGCGTTCGTCGTCGCGCTGCTTGATGTCATCCCGATGATCGGCGCCACCCTCGGCGCCGTAGTTGTTTCCGCCATCGGCTTGGCCACCGATCCGAAGATTGGCCTAGCCTGCATCATCTTCTACATCCTCTATCAGCAACTCGAGAACTACTTGATCTATCCCAAGGTCATGTCGCGTGCCGTCGACGTTCCTGGCGCCATCATCGTCATCGCGGCCGTGATTGGCGCGACCCTGCTGGGAGTCATTGGAGCCCTTCTCGCCATCCCCACCGCGGCCGCCCTCATGTTGCTCACCAAAGAGGTCTTCCTGCGCCGTCAGAACGCCCACTAATTCTCGCTTGCCGCGCCTAGCTCGACGACTGAGCTCCGCTCGCCCAACTGGACAACCACCACACCAATCAGCACCAGCATCCCGCCCAAGAACTGGAGAGGGAGCGGCCACTCGCCGAGCAACAGCCAGGCAAAGAGCAATGCTGCGACCACTTCAAGCAACGCAACGAACGCGCCCAGTCGTGAGCCCAGCCGGCGCACAGCAGCGATTCCAGCGGCGTACGGCAGGGCCGCGCACATGACACCGAGGATCAACACTGGCACCCACCAAGCAACTGTCCCGAGGTTGTAGGAGACAGCGTCGGTCGAGGCGGTGAATTCCAGCCAGCCGATGACGCCGGCCGCCATTAGCGCCAACGCACCCACCGTGAGCCCCCCAGCAGCCAGGGCCAGCGGCGGCAAACGATCGTCCACGGAAGCGGACATGACGAAAAAGGTAGCCGCGCCCACCATGGCACCCAAAGCCCACAGCACACCAACGAAGTCAATAGCGTCAACGCCGCCCCTGGTGCCGGGCAGAAGTCCCAACATCGTGACCAACCCAAGCGCGGCAACGGCTGCACCGATCAGAGTGCGCGCTCCGGGACGTTGGTCGTGACGCAGCCACAGCCACACGATCACGGCTCCCGGGGAGGTGAACTCAATGAGCAGCGCCAGGCCGACATCCATGCGAGCGACAGCATTGAAATAGAACAATTGACACGCGGCCACCGCGACCACTCCAAAGGACACAATCGACACGAGATTGGTTCTGATTAGGTGCCACCGTCCGCGCAGGCTCAGCGCAGCGGGAAGAGCCAACACCAATGCGGCGATACCGATCCGGACAGTGACAGCCGCCCCCGTCGACCAACCTGCTTCCAACATGCCCTTCACTACCGCTCCAGATAGCCCGAACGCCGCAGCCGTAACCAGGGCAAGACCCAGGCCCACCCACGACGTACGGGGACGCAAGGGCGACGCTGGAGTGTCGGCGAAAGAAGAGTCAGCGTCATTAGTAACCAGGGCCATGGCATGTGACACTAGTTCGCGCGTAGTAACCTGTCAAAATGATTTTCGCTCATGACACCGAGGCGGCCCTCGTGGCTACCGCCGCGCTAATCAATAGCACCGGCGAACCAGACACGTTGCTCACCGTGGGCGACCTGGATTCCTTTTGTGAGGCTCACTCCTTCTCAGGCGTCCGAAGCCACGACGAAGCCGAATTGCAATCGGTCCGCGCCCTTCGTCCGGCCTTGCGCGAACTGATCACCGCCCCCCGGGATCAGGCCGTCGCCTTGACCAACGCCATCTTGGCGGACGCCCAAGCGCTGCCCCAATTGGTGCGTCACGACGGCACCGATTGGCACCTCCACGTCGTGGCTCACTCAAGGCCGCTGCCTACCCGGATCGCGGTTGAGGCAGCGATGGCGATGGTCGATGTGATTAGGAGCGACGAACTGTCGCGGATCTCGGCCTGCGATCGTGAGCATTGCGGCGGAGTCGTGGTGGATCTGTCCAGGAATCGGTCGCGACGCTATTGCAGCCTGGCGTGTGGCAATCGAGCTGCCGTTGCCGCCTATCGGGCCCGGCAGTCTGTGGGCTAGGGGCAGCCCTGACTCCGCGTTTAGGTGCGCTCCCAATTCGTCGCATACTTCGCGTACGCCGAGGTGTCAGCGGTCTCCATCGGGCCCTCCCAGACTTGTGGCAACGGCACGGCCACGTCCGGAGCTAAGCGACGCACTAATTCGTCCAAGACCCGCTCGGCATCGCCCACCCACAGATGCTTCGAACCAGCCATCGCGACCACCTCCGCCTGCTCAATGACGCCAAAACGCGCCGCCGCTTCGAGCGGTTTCAAGTAGTCGTCATACTCAGGCACGAGCGCGGTCAATGGCTTAGCCGAAGCGGCCCACGCGGCCAAGTGTTCGGGAGCCGAATAGCGAAGCGGTGGCGACAACAAGATCGCCCCAGCGACCGCCGGATCGTTTCCGTGCATGAGCACGAGGTCAGTGCCGAAGGACCAACCCACCAACCAAACATTGGGCAGGTCGTTGAATTCGGCGTACTCGATGGCGGCAGCCACATCGAAGGACTCGCCACGCGCATCGTCGAACGCGCCATCGCTTTGACCCTGCGCGCTCCAAGTCCCCCGCGTGTTGAACCGCAAGACCGCGATGTCGGCCAACGCCGGCAATCGAAACGCCGCCTTGCGGAAGATGTGGCTGTCCATCATCCCGCCGTGGGTGGGGAGCGGATGCAAACAGATCATCGTCGCCCTTGGCGGCCGATTAATCGGCAGGGATAACTCGGCAACCAAGCGCAGACCGTCTGCCGTCTCCAAATGGAAGGCTTCGCGGTTGGCCGGGAGCACCGAATTGGCGCGAATCTTCACAGGCACGCCCGCAGGCTATCGACTCTTAAGCCGCGCTGCGGCCTCAACACCACTGATGGACGCCCAGCGGGGTGAGGTCAACATCGCGGAGTACGACGCTCAGTCGGTCGCCGTAGCCAGCGCAAGTTCCCTTAAAGTCGCGCGAGCGATATTCGATCACGATGACCTGGTCGCCAAAGTGACTGACATAGCGGCCGCATTCGTCCCAACGACCGCACTCCTCAGCAACGGCGAAGTCAAAGCCAACTGATCGTCCATTCCATGTGGCCCAGTTCTTCTGGCCCGCCGCGAGACCAGACTGATGAGCCAGGCGCACCAGCCGCGCGGCGTACTTCTTTGCCTGCCGAGGTTTGAGCAGACCGTGGCTGCGACTGAAGGAGTCAAGGTTGTCGAACTCGACCGCATCAAAGCCATGAGTTGCGCACCCGACAATCCAACGGCCCACAATGCGCCCCAGAGCTCGTCGCTTCGCCTTGGTCCGAATGTCGAGCAACTTTTCTCCCCAGACTTCATCAACAACCGGCCGCCCACCGCTGCGGAGCACGAGACGAGGGTGGCGCTTCCATAGGCGTTTCTGGTTTGGCTGGGTTTGGAACGCGTTGACATAGCAAATGTTGTAGTCCCCCACCGCAGGCTTCGCTGTTCGGTCACGCACCACGATGCCGACGTTGGCCGCGGGCTGGAAGGCTCCGCCAAGCTGATAGTCAACATCTACGTTGCTGGGTGGCGGGGTTATTGGCGATAGGGCCACCAAGTTGAGAGCAAGGGTCGATAACCAGATTGCCGCGTGCGGAAAGTTCACATGCCCTCAGTCCGGTAGGTTCCTACCTCGTGAGACTAGTCGTTGCCAGATGTCAGGTGGACTATGCCGGCCGGCTGACCGCCCACTTGCCGATGGCAACCCGGGTCTTGATGATCAAGGCCGACGGATCAGTGTTGGTGCACTCGGACGGAGGGTCCTATAAGCCGCTGAATTGGATGTCACCGCCATGCACTGTGCGCGAGAGCACCAATGAGGAGGGGCATCAGGAGTGGACGGTCACGTCAAAGACTGATGACACTTTGCGCATTGTGATCGAGAAATTGCTCCACGACTCAAGTCACGACCTGGGAGTTGATCCTGGGCTCCAGAAAGATGGGGTCGAGAAGCATTTGCAAGAACTTCTCGCTGAGCATCCAGCCACCTTGGCTGAAGGCCTCACCCTGGTGCGCCGAGAGTTTCCGACTGCCATCGGCCCCGTCGACCTGATGTGCCGCGATTCGGCTGGCGCAGCCGTTGCCGTCGAGATCAAGCGAAGAGGCGACATCGACGGGGTCGAGCAACTCACTCGCTACCTTGACTTGCTCAATCGAGACCCGCTGCTCTTCCCCGTCCGCGGCATCTTCGCGGCTCAGGAAATCAAGCCGCAGGCTCGGGTCCTGGCCACCGACCGTGGAATCGCCTGCGCAGTCGTCGACTATGACGCCCTTCGTGGGATCGATGACTCCGAGTCTCGACTCTTCTGACCGTCGTGCAGATTTATCACATTGCCTTGGCTAGCGAATGGCAGGAAGCACGCCAAGACGGCAACTACACCACCTCCACCCTGGGCAAGTCCCTGTCCGAAGAGGGCTTCATTCACGCATCCCGCCGCGAACAAGTCGCCGGGGTGTTTGCAAACTTCTATCGCGGGGTGCGCAAACCGTTGGTGCTACTCACCATCGAAACCGACCGGCTGGTTGCGCCTTGGCGGGAGGATCCCGTGGGCCAGGACACCTTCCCGCATATCTATGGCCCCCTCAACGCGAGTGCGGTGGTGGCTGCTCAACCGTTGAACAAACGCGGCGGTACTGATCCGTTCCTGGCGATCTTCTTCCGCGAGTCGATGATCCGCATTCTGATCGCCGTGGCCGCGATGTGCCTAGCCGGCGTCGGCGCAGGCTTGGGCGGACGCGCCGACTCCCCCTGGGGAGCCTTCGTAGGAGCTCTGGGTGGGCTGCTCCTGGCCCTAGGCATTGTCGGGGCAGTTGCGCGCCGCCGAAGGGACTAGGCGCCAGCGGCCTTGGGAGCGGTGGCGTCGCTGCCTTCGCCGCTTTGCTCGCGAGCGACGTAATCCTCGATGTTATTGATGTTGTCCTGATTGCGACCAACCACCGTGAGCAGGTCACTCATCGTGGCAACTTCTTCTACTTGCTCTTTGATGAACCACTGCATGAATTGCTCAGAGGCAAAGTCTCCCTCCTCGCGCGCGGTCTTTAGCAACGAGATGATCTGCTCCGTCACTCGCTTCTCCTGCGCTAACGCCAAGGCGACCGGTGCGACTAGGTCATCAAAAGCCGGAATCGGAGCGTCGACGCCTGGAATCGTGACGCCCGCATCGGTATCGAGGAGGTATTGCACCATCATCATCGCGTGCTCACGCTCCTCGAGCGCTTGAGCATAGAAGAAGGTAGCCATCTGCGGCATCGTGAGCGAGTCGTAGTAGACCGCGCAGGCAAGATATTGATTGTGCGCGGCAAGTTCGTTGCCGATTTGGGTGTTCAGTTGAGCGACGAATTTGGCGGCAGGCACCGAGGCTCCTTAAGAGATCAGGCAGCCTTGGGGAGTTTCTTAGGCGCTGCCTTTGAGGTTTTCACTTTGACGAGTTTGCGCTTCTTAACGGTATACCCCGGGGGCAGCGCGCCCTCCTTCAGCATCCGAATCGGGCAGCGTTGACAACGTGACTTGGAAACGCAGCACTCTGACTTTGGTTTGCCCAGTGACTTTGGTTTGCTCAGCGACTTTGGCTTGTGCAGTGACTTCTTCTTGCCCACCTGGCAAAGATAGATGGTCCTAGTTAGGAATACCTAACCTTAGTTCGCTATGCGGACACCGAAGTCGTTGGGTGCGGCACGCCCCTCGGCTCATGCTCCACGCACTGAGCCAGATGTGAGAGATGCAACAACCGCCGGATGCAGGCCGGAGCGCCTCGCAAACTCAGCTGTCCGCCTTGCTTGGCTGCTCGTCTGGTCGCCACTGCGATGAGCCGAAGAGCCGTCAAGTCTGCACTCGTCGCTCCGGTCAGGTCCACTACGACGGTGCGGTGTTCGTGGAGAGCCGCGTAGACGGCGTCGCGAACGAGCCAGGTGCTGCGGACATCAACGTCGCCCGACAGTCGGATCGTTTGCCCCGCTCTTTCCAGCTCCATGACTCTCCCTTTCGTGTTACCACTGTGGCAGGTGTGACGCGGGCCGCGGCGCAGCACACGACCGTCTAGGCTGACTTCATGGTGAACCTGACCCGCATCTACACCCGTACCGGTGATTCCGGCACGACCCGTTTAGGCGACATGAGTGAGACGTCAAAGACCGACGAAAGGTTGGCAGCTTATGCGGATGTGGACGAAACGAACGCCTCGATAGGCGTTGCTCTAGCCGTCGGAAACCTCGATCCGGACGTGGCCGTCCTGCTCACCCACATCCAGAATGATCTATTTGATCTCGGTGCCGATTTTTGTACGCCGATCGTCGCGAATCCTGAGTACCCGCCGCTCCGCATCGAGCAGGACTACATCGATCGCCTGGAAGGCTGGTGTGATTCCTATAACGAAGCACTGCCTCACCTGAGATCTTTCATCCTCAATGGGGGCACGCCCGGCGCGGCTTATCTGCACGTGGCACGGACCGTGTGTCGGCGGGCAGAACGTTCGGCTTGGGCGGCGTATGCCAACTATGCGGACACCATGAATCCACTAGCGATCACCTATCTCAACCGGCTATCCGATCTGCTGTTCATCCTGGCTCGACACGCAAATCGGGAGTTGGGCGACGTCCTCTGGAAACCGGGCGGGGATCGTTAGTTAGTCGCGGCTGGCGGCGGGCACCAGCAACATCGCCGGCACCAGCAGCGCAGCGATGACGAGGAGTGCCTTGAGAGTCCCCACCTGGTCACCTACGAAGCCCAACAGGGGCGGACCGGCCAGAAACGCCGCATAGCCGATGGTGGAGACCACGCTCACTCGGGCTGCGGCGTGGAGGGGATCTGAGGCCGCCGCACTCATCCCGACCGGGAAGCCCAGCGACGCGCCGATCCCCCACAGGATGATCCCCGCACACACGATTGTTGGATTGCCACCGAAGACAATGCCCATGACCCCGATGATCGCGAGCACCATAGTCACCCACAACACCGTGGATTGCCCGAAACGATCCAAGAAGATCGGTCCAAACATCCGTCCGACGGTCATCGCGCTGACAAACACTGCGAAACCCACCACGCCGACCCAGTGTGCGACGTCATAGCCGTCGACCAGTGCGACAGCCAACCAATCGTTGGCCGTGCCCTCTGTCACCGCCAACGCCATGACCATCAGGCCAATCATGATCGTTCGGGGTTCGGTCCAGGCGACCCAGGCGGACCTCGGCGCTTCCTCCTCAGCGGGCGGGATCGGCAGGAAGTAGCGGGCGCTCCACGCCGTCAGGACAAAACTAGCGAGCGCCACGCCACACAGGTGCGCCAACATGGGCACATCTGCCCAAATCAGCAGTGCTCCGAGGCCCGCACCCGCAACGGTGCCGAAACTAAAACCTGCATGAAATCTCGGCATGATGGTCCGTGTCAGTCGGCGTTCGACATCGGCACCCTCGACATTCATCGAGACATCCCACACACCCATGCCCAATCCCGAGAAAAAGAGCCCGACGCCGGCCACAGCAAACGACGCAAACGCATTTACGCCCGTGGCCGCCAGGATCATGCCGAATGCGGCAACGGCCGCCGCGCCACGGATGACGACAACAGTGCCATATCGCTGAATCGCGCTGCCACTCAACGGCATCGCCAATAAGGACCCTGCGGCGATGCAGAGCAGAAGCAGGCCCAGGCTGCCGTTGCTGAGGTTTAGCTCGGATCGCACCTGAGGGATCCGTGAAACCCAAGTAGCGAAGCAGAAGCCGTTAAGAAAAAACGAGAGTCCGACGGCATTTCGGGCGCCGAGGACGGTGGCGTCGGCGGTATGTGCCTGGGCTGGGGTGCTCGTCACATTATCGAGGACGGCCGTGGTGGTCCCGACTCGAGCCACGACTGAAATCCAGTGAGCGATGCCGGGCTCATCGCCAACTCAACCTGCTCAGTCGGCAACTCGCAGGTCACGACGACGTGGTCGGCGTAAAGAGAAATCTCTTCGGAGGGACCTGGGGTACGCCGACCCGTAAACGTCAGTTGACGGCGCGGCCAAGTGCGCTTGGGTCGTGGCGCCAGAGAAAAAATACGAAACCACTCCAACTGGTCTTCGGTGTAGCGGCCCAGCCCCAAGAGCCAACCACCGCCGGAATCGTCAGAGATGGGTCGATAACTAACCTCGAACGTCCCCCCGTGCCTGGAGAGAATTCGCCGCCGAAAGACCAACGCCAAGCCATAGAGCAAAGTTGCGAGCACGACAACCACGAAAGCGTCCAGCACCCATTGCCACCACGGCATACGGTCGTTCACCACCCTCGGGGTCGTGCATGAAAGTTAAAGTGTGGCGCAACCTTATCCCGCCCGAACACGACACATTGCCGTTGGTCGACCGGAAACATTTCAGCTGGTTCAGGAAGCCTTCTGTGCTGCGTCGACTCGAGCCTGCGCGAGCCGGAGGTCTGACCCGTCGCCCGTTGGCTCAGCGTCACTCGCCAAGAGCGCATCCAATTCGGCCTGTGCTGCTGCCTTGTTGATGTTGGTGGCCAACTCGGCCCGATCAGCAAGGATCGAGACGCGATTGTTAGCCACCGAAAGGAAGCCGTCGCCGACCGCAGCGAACACACTCGAACCACCTGCTTCCGTGATCTCTACGGCGCAGCCACGAAGAACCGAGAGCACCGGCGCGTGATCGGCGAGGACACCGATGTCACCCTCCGCAGTGCGCGCTTGCACCATCGTGGCTGCCCCCGACCACACCAACCGATCAGCAGCGACAACTTCGACTTGAAGCGTCTTGTCACTCATATGAGTTCCTGGTCTCTCTCATCGTGCGATCAGAGGCTCTTCTGGATTTCGTCCCACTTGCGCTCGACGTCATCCAGACCACCGCACATGAAGAAGGCTTGTTCGGCAACGTGGTCGTAGTCGCCGTCGGCGATCTTGTTGAACGCCTCGACCGTGTCGTTGATCGGCACCGTTGACCCCTCGATGCCGGTGAACTGCTTGGCAACGTAGGTGTTCTGCGACAAGAAGCGCTGGAGGCGACGGGCCCGGTGAACCACGACGCGGTCCTCTTCGGAGAGTTCATCCACGCCGAGAATGGCGATGATGTCCTGGAGCTCCTTGTTGCGCTGGAGGATCTGCTTGGTGCGGATGGCGCAGTCGTAATGAGCCTGGCCGATGTATTGCGGGTCAAGGATCCGCGAGGTCGACGTCAACGGATCCACGGCCGGATAAATACCGAGCGACGCGATGTCACGCGAAAGTTCGGTGGTCGCGTCCAAGTGAGCGAACGTCGCAGCTGGTGCCGGGTCGGTGTAGTCATCTGCGGGCACATAGATCGCCTGCATCGAGGTGATCGAGTGACCACGCGTCGAGGTGATTCGTTCCTGAAGCACGCCCATCTCATCGGCCAGGTTGGGCTGGTAACCCACGGCCGAAGGCATCCGGCCCAGCAGGGTCGAAACCTCAGAGCCCGCCTGGGTGAAACGGAAGATGTTGTCGATGAACAGCAGCACGTCCTGGCCCTGCACATCGCGGAAGTACTCCGCCATGGTGAGCGCGGACAACGCCACTCGCAGCCGGGTGCCCGGCGGCTCGTCCATCTGGCCGAAGACAAGCGCCGTCTGACCGATCACCCCGGCCTCGGTCATCTCAGCAATGAGGTCGTTGCCTTCGCGGGTGCGCTCCCCCACTCCGGCGAACACCGACACACCGCCGTGGTCGGTGGCGACGCGGGCGATCATTTCCTGGATCAGCACGGTCTTGCCGACGCCGGCTCCACCGAACAGGCCGATCTTGCCGCCGACGACGTAGGGCGCGAGGAGGTCGATCACCTTGATGCCGGTTTCGAACATCTTGGTCTTGGACTCAAGTTGGTCGAAGGCGGGCGCCTTGCGGTGAATGCCCCAACGTTCCTTGACGTCATAGGCTTCGCCCTCGGTGAGGTTCAGGCACTCGCCGAGGGTGTTGAAGACGTGACCCTTGGTGATGTCTCCGACGGGCACGGTGATGGAGCCGCCTGCTGTCACTGACCTGTGCACCACGAACCAAGCCGTCGGTCGGCTGCAGCGAGATGGCACGGACCATGCCGTCGCCAATGTGCTGGGCGACTTCGAGGGAGAGCGTTTTGGTCTCGCCGCCGAGGGTGAGCTCAGACTCCAGCAGGTTGTAGATGCCGGGCATGGCGTCAACGGGGAACTCGATGTCGACCACAGGGCCGATGACTCGCGCAATGCGGCCAACGCTGCCTGCGGTAACAGTCGTTTCATTGATAGTGGCAGTCATTTTTTTCTCACTCTTTCCCGGCATTTGCATCGGCGAGCGCGTTCACGCCACCGACAATTTCTGAGATTTCTTGGGTAATACCGGCCTGTCGGGCCTGGTTAGCAATACGGGTGAACTTCTTGATCAGTTCGTCGGCGTTGTCGGTGGCCGACTTCATCGCCTTCTGACGCGCCGCCAATTCGGAGGCTGCGGCCTGGAGCAGTGCGAAGTAGACGCGACTCTGGACGTATTTGGGCAGCAACGCATCGAGCACGGCCTCAGGAGAAGGCTCAAACTCGTAGAGCGGCAGAACTTCGGAGGCTTCCGGCTTTTCCTCGCCCTCTACTACTTCAAGCGGCAGCAGTCGCACTGTCTGCGGGTCCTGGACCAGCATCGAGCGGAAGCGGGTGTAGACCAAATGGACCTCGTGCACCCCGTCGCCAACGATGCCGTCGTCATCGTCGCCCTGGATGAACTCATTGATGAGGGCGGCGCCGATCTCGGCTGCCTTTTCATAGGTCGGCTGGTCGGAGAAACCCGTCCACGATTGCGCCACTGGCCGATTGCGGAACTTGTAGTAGGCCTCGCCTTTGCGACCCGCAATGAAGAGCGTGACGTCCTTGCCCTCGTTGCGCATCCGAGTGACCAATTGTTCGGCTTCCCTGATCACACTGGAGGAATAGGCACCGGCCAATCCGCGATCGCTCGTCACCAGCAACACCGCAGCCCGAGTGGGGTTTTCTACCTCGGTGGTAAGGGGGTGGTTGACGTTGGAGAACGTCGCTACCGCCGAGACCGCCCGAGTGAGCTCCCGAGCGTAGGGCGCAGCGGCTTGAGCTCGCCCCTGAGCCTTGATGATGCGCGAGGCAGCAATGAGTTCCATCGCGCGCGTGATCTTTTTCATCGACTCGGTCGACTTGATCCGCGCGCGATATTCGCGCAGGGAGACAGCCATTGGTCAGCCCCGCTTCTGCCGGACGATCTGCTCTTGCTCGATCTCTTCGTCGGCTAGAGCCTCGGCCTCAGCTTCATGGCCCACCTTGATCGACTGACCATCGCCGGTCTCGAACTGATCAAGGAATTCGTCATAGGCACTCTCAAGACCGGACATGGTCTCGTCGGTAACGTTGTTGGACTCCTTGATGCCCGCAAGCAGCGGAGCATGCGAGCGGCGCAGGAAATCGAGGAACTCGCGCTCAAAGCGGAGTACGTCGTCAACCGGAACCTTGTCGAGGCGGCCGGAGGTCCCGGTCCACAACGAAACGGTCATTTCGTCCACGGGGTAAGGAGAATATTGCGGCTGACGCAGCAGGGCCATCAGTCGACCACCACGATCAAGTTGCTGACGTGACGCGGCGTCGAGGTCAGAGGCGAACATCGCGAAGGCTTCCATGGCCCGGAACTGCGCCAGGTCGACCTTGAGCGAGCCGGTGACACGCTTCATCGCCTTGGTCATGGCCGCGCCACCCACGCGGGACACCGACACACCCACGTCGATAGCGGGGCGCTGGTTAGCCGCGAACAGGTCGGACTGCAAGAAGATCTGACCGTCGGTGATGGAGATCACGTTGGTCGGGATGTAGGCCGACACGTCGTTGGCCTTGGTCTCGATGATCGGCAAACCGGTCATGGAGCCGGCACCTAGCTCGTCCGACAACTTGGCACAACGCTCGAGAAGGCGGCTGTGGAGGTAGAACACGTCGCCGGGGTAAGCCTCGCGGCCCGGCGGGCGACGCAGCAACAATGACACTGCGCGGTAGGCCTCGGCCTGCTTGGTCAGATCGTCAAACACGATGAGAACGTGCTTGCCGTCGTACATCCAGTGCTGGCCGATGGCCGAACCGGTGTAGGGGGCGAGGTATTTGAAGCCCGCGCTGTCGGAGGCCGGCGAGGCCACGATGGTGGTGTATTCGAGCGCACCAGCCTCTTCGAGGGCGCCACGGACTGAGGCGATCGTGGAACCCTTCTGGCCGATCGCGACATAGATGCAGCGCACCTGCTTGCTGGGATCGCCAGTCTCCCAGTTTTGCTTCTGGTTGATGATGGTGTCGATCGCGATGGTGGTCTTGCCGGTGGCACGGTCACCAATGATGAGCTGGCGCTGCCCACGACCGATCGGCGTCATCGAGTCGATGGCCTTGATTCCGGTGGCCAGGGGCTCATGCACAGACTGGCGCTGCATAACGGTCGGCGCCTGCAGCTCCAGGGGACGACGAGCATCGGCGGTGATGTCACCGAGGCCGTCGATTGGGGTGCCGAGCGGGTCGATGACCCGGCCCATGAAGCCGTCGCCGACTGGGACGGACAAGATTTCGCCGGTACGGCGTACTTCTTGGCCCTCTTCGATCTTGTCGAAGTCACCGAGCACCACGACACCGATCTCGCGGGTGTCGAGGTTCAGGGCGATGCCAAGCGTGCCGTCTTCGAACCGCAACAACTCGTTAGCCATGGCGGATGGCAACCCCGTGACCCGCGCGATGCCGTCACCGGCTTCGGCTACGGTGCCGACCTCTTCGCGGGTCGCAGCGTCGGGCCGGTAGTCCGCGACGTACTTTTGCAGTGCGTCACGGATCTCGTCTGGCCGAATCGAAAGCTCGGTCATTTGGTGCCTACTCTCTTCGTCAACTTAGGTCGTCAAGTCTTTGCAAGTTGTGGTGAGCCGGCCGGTCAGCCGGCGAGCCTTCGGGTGGCGTCGTCGATGCGTCCGGAGACGGTGCCATCAATCATCTGATCGCCGATTTCAACGCGAATTCCACCCACAATGGCTGGGTTGATCACGATGTTGAGGTGAACTGGCTGCCCATAGTCACGAGTCAGCACCGCGGCCAAGCGATCCTGTTCGGCGGGCGCGAGTGCGGCAGCCACCGTGACCTTGGCAACCAGACGCGATCGCGCCTCGGCTGCCAATTGGGAGTACGTCGTTAACGCTGCCGTCGCCGTGCCATGGCCGCCTTCGACCGCACGCCTGGCCAGCCGAACGGTTGCCGGCAGCGCCTTGGTCCCAAGCAGGCCTTCGAGCAGGGACTGCTTGTCGGTAACTGTCCGCGCCGGATCAGACAGGGCGTCGCGAAGATCGCGATTGGCCGTGATGACCTGAGCGAGGGCGAAGAGTTCGTCCTCGAGACGGTCTCCGTCCCCCTCTGCCTCTGCGCCTCGCACGTGTGCGACAACAGCGAGTTGCTCAAGAGAATTGACCAGGTCCGAGCCCGTCGCCCAACGCAGGCTGGCGGCTTTCGCCAAAATCTCAGCCGCTGCGGTGCCAAGTTTCTTTGAAAACAGACTGGTCATCAGACCCGACTTGGCTTCGGCAGGCGCAGATGGATCAGTAGCAGCCCGACGCAAAGCGGCCGAGTCGCGCAATGCTCCCGCGCCGGCGAAAAGATCATCGCCTACGGCTGCACCTTGCCCACCGGCAGCAATAGCCGTTGCTAAGGCGTCGGTGAGCTGGCTCAATGAGCCTGCTGAGGAACCACGCATCAGTTCTTCCCGCCACCTGTGGTTGGTGCCGACTCCAATTCCGCCAAGAAGCGTTCGACGACACGGCTCTGGCGAGCCTCGTCTTCAAGCGACTCGCCAACAATTCGCCCGGCCAAGGACGTGGCCAAGGTGCCCACTTCGCTTCTCAGTGAAATGGCCGCCTGCTGACGCTCTGCCTCGACCTGGACGTGGGCGTTCTCGACGATCCGGGCAGCTTCAGTCTGAGCCTGGGCGCGCAATTCAGCGACGATCACGTTGCCTTGCTCTTTGGCTTCCTCCCGGATGCGGGCCGCTTCGTGCCGCGCATCGGCGATCTGAGCTTTGAACTCAGCCTCAGCAGCGTTGGCCGCAGCTTTAGCCTCGTCGAGTTCGGCAAACTCACTGCGGATCGCCTCTTGTCGTGCCGTCATCGCCTTGTTGATCGGCGGGATGAGGTAGCGCGCCAAGACGAAGAACAGCAGACCGAAGGCCAACAACTCAAACCAGAACGTATCGTCTGGAATGAGGAAGTTGGACCCTCCCTCTTCGGCTTCCTCAGAAGCCAGCACGAGCGCTCGTGTTGCGATGCTCATTAGGTTTCCTGTCTGTGATTCGTGCGGTTGGGGTCAGAGCCTGAAATCAGGATGCGCCGAGCACGAAGACGAACAGGGCCATAAAGGCGAGGTTGATGAAGAACATCGCCTCGACCAGACCAACCGTCAGGAAGAAGATGGTCTGCAACTTGCTCTGAGCCTCAGGTTGACGAGCAACGCCTTCGATATAAGACGCGCCGGCCAGACCGTCGCCAACGCCTGCGCCGATCGCGCCGCCAGCTAGGGCCAGTCCGCCACCGATGAATGCACCGGCCAACTCGATTGAGCCTTCCATGTCTCTCCTTGAATTTCACGCCGGTTGCCCGACGCAGTTTTTGATTAACCTCTGACAGCTCGCCTTGCTGAATTAACGCTTCAGCTCAGTGAGCAAGTTCTGGTGTTGCCTTCTTCTCGGCCGAATCATCAGCCGAAGCTTTGTGGTCTTCCTCGTGTTCGTCGCCGTGACCTGCGCTTGCCATCGCGAAGTAGAGCACGGTCAAGAGCGCGAAGATAAACGCCTGGATAACGCCGATCACCATGTCAAACGCCTTCCAGGCGAAGTTCGCCAAGGGCATCCCGAAGTACCACGGGATGATTGCGATCAGGGACAGCATGATGCCGCCAGCGAAGATGTTGCCGAAGAGCCTGAGCGCGAGAGTGATCGGCTTGACGAGCTCTTCGAGGATGTTGAGTGGCAACAGCACAGGGTAGGGCTCCAAGAAGTGCTTGAGGTAGCCACCCAGTCCCTTCTCGCGGATGCCGTAGACCCAGACGCTCACCATCGCGGTTGCGGCCAGAGCGTAGGTCAAGTTGGTATCGGCGGTGGGTGCGGGCGTTAGGTGAAGCGTGGAGTTGAGTTTTGTCGGGAGAAGTTCGAGCCAGTTGGCGAACAAGATGAAGAAGAACAACGAGATCGCGAGGGGTGCGACATAGGGGTGCACCTTGCCGAGGTTGTCTTCAACCTGCTTGTTGACGGTGCCCACGACGGCTTCCCAAATCAACTGGATCTTGCTCGGAACGTGGTCGTTGGAGTCCTTGGTGAGATAGCGCTTGGCCAGGAATCCCAAGATCAGGACCAGACCACCGGCGATTAGCGTGCTGATGATGGTGTCGATGTTGACTGTCATTCCGAAGATCTCACGCCGGACGTGGTGCCCGATCAGAATCTCGCGGGTGTCACCGGCGGCGAGAAACATGCCACTCATGGTTTCTTCAACTCCTTTAGCAAGGGAATGCTCGTCATCACCAGTGCGATCAACCGGAAGATAGCCAGTCCGAGCAACACTCCGATGCCATCCGACCAGAACACTACGGCGATTGCGACTGCAACGACAGTCAGGATCAATAGGCGAACAAATGTGGAACCGGCCATCTGATGGCGGGTGGGATTGGCTCCGGCGGAGATCACCTTCAGCAGCCAGTATTCGGTGTAGAGGTGGTTGAGCAAAGCCAGCGCAACGCCCCCAGCCAGGCAGGCACCGAGCACGGTTTTGTCCATCGGTGCCAAGATCCAGAAACTGGCCACCATCAAAACGGCCGCAACGGTGATGGTCTTACGTTGGTCGCGGATCACGCGCAGCACGGAAGGTTCAATCACGGCATCGGGAGTCGTCATCGAGGTCATCGGTCCTCAGCCTCGAAGCGCCTGACGCACCCGAGCCCAGAAACCAAAGACTCCGAAGGCGATGCCCACCGCGATGCCGATGAGGGTGAAGGTTGGGCTCGTGTCTGCTTGGCGATCAATGAACAGTCCGAGAACCATGCCGCCGATGACTGCGCCGGCAAGAAACCCGCCGAGACCGATGAGGTCACGACCGCCGAAAGTGGGTGAGGCTGCTGGCTGATGTGGGATTGGCGAAGGCGCAGCGTCCGAGCAGTGCTCGGGTGCGTGCTCATGGTCATCGGCCATCCATCCGTCTCTCTGGCCATGGGCTTTGGATCGTTACACCCAGCGCGAGCCACCAACAAAACGACGCTATCACAGCGGCCGGGGCCCCCACAGAGGCTCATCTTTGCAGCGCAATTAGAGACCTCCGGGCCACGAGTGGCAACTGCTGGCGGCGTTGGCGACACTGGCTCCCACTTCCTTGCGATAGGACTGACTGATCGGTGTTGAGCTGACCCGGTGACCCGACTTTGTGAAAAATAGCACAAGCGACCTGTTGGGTCATAAATGCCTAGGCCTGAACCCGCTCTCGAGGCGAGTGGATGATGGGAATCACCACAGTCCCGACAATCGTCAGTACCGCCATGGCACCGAGCGACCACCACACGACTGGGCCGGCGTACAACCCGGCCAGCACTGTCCCGAAGCCGAAGAGTGCAGCCCAAAGCCACATGATCAACACCGCGCGGCGATGAGAGTGACCGATTTCCAGCAGCCTGTGGTGCAGATGCTGTTTGTCTGGGTGATAGAACATCTGACCTCGACGCGTGCGCCGGATCACGGCAAGCACGAGGTCTGCCAGTGGGATCAGCAGGATCGAGATCGGGATCAACACCGGGACAAACATCAGGATCGGGCTGACCGTCGAATCCGGCGTCGCCCTGAGGTCAGCGGGATTGAACTGACCAGTTAAAGAGATCGCGCTCGCCGACAGCATCAGCCCCAACAGCATCGAACCGCTGTCGCCCATGAAGATCCGTGCCGGATTGAAGTTGTGCGGCAGGAAGCCAACGCAGGCACCTGCCAGCGCGGCGCTGAGCAACGCACCGGTGATGCCGCGGGTCAAACTGTTGATGGCGGCTACTTGATAGCAGAACACAAAGAAGGCAATCGCCCCGATACCCACCACCCCGGCGGCCAACCCATCGAGTCCGTCTACGAAGTTCACGGCGTTAGTTGTCGCCACCACAACAAACACCGTCAGCAAGGCGCCCTCCTCAGTAGACAGCCCGTAAACCCCACCGTCGGCGTCATACAGAAAGTTAAATTGAATCCCGAAGGCCACTAGGGTGCCTGCTGCGAGCACCTGTCCCCCGAGTTTTGTCAGCGCATCCAACTCAAAGATGTCGTCAAGCACACCGATGGCGCAGATCAATCCGCCGGCCAGCAACACTTCGAGAGCATCCTCGAAGACAAAGTCCTGGCTGCGCGACAAGAAGGGCAGTTCGCGCGCCACGATGTAGGCCGCGACCATCCCGCCGTACATCGCAACGCCACCCAGATAGGGGATCGGTTCGTCGTGCACGTCTCGATCGCGAATTCCTGCCACCGCACCAGATCGAAGCGCAATCTCGCGCGCAATGACCGTCAGCAGATAGGTCACCGCGGCTGCGACGAGAAAGACTAGGGCGTATTCGCGCAACGCAGACCTACGTCTTTGCTTCTGGCGTGTGTGATGTCGTGGGCTCGAGGTTGGCCACGGGATTGGCTAGGTCGAAACCCAAGGGCTCAAGAATCTCGTTGAGTTGGTAGTAGCCGATTGCACCGTGTCGCAACACCGCTGGCCGGTCACTTGTGGCGTCGATGATGGTGGAAGCCTCACTGAGGCCGCTCAAGCCTCCGTCGACAATCACCGCGACGGCATCTCCCAACATTTCCTCGGCCTCGTCGGCAGAGCGGGCCGCAGGTTTGCCCGTGAGATTCGCCGAACTGACGGCGAGGGGTCCGGTGCGCTCCAGCAAAGCAAGAGCCACATCGTGCTTTGGCATTCTGATGGCCACGGTGCCTCGAGTGTCGCCGAGGTCCCACTGGAGTGACGGCTGCTGCCGACACACAATGGTCAGAGGGCCTGGCCAAAACGCCTCGACAAGAGCACGGGCATATTCCGGGACTTCGGTGGCCAGCGCATTCAACGTGGCGATCGAACTGACCAGCACGGGTGGCGGCATTTGCCGACCCCGTCCCTTGGCGTCTAGCAGCGATTGCACTGACTCCGCATCGAAGGCATCTGCGGCCAGGCCGTAGACAGTGTCGGTGGGAATGACTACGAGTTCCCCACGATGGACGGCCATCGCAGCGGCGGCGATGGCAGCGGCGACGTCTTCTTCGTTGCCAGTCGAATATCTGGTGGCGGGCATGCGAGTTATCGTGCCAGTTGGGCGGTGACAAAGCGCGGGCGACCTGCCAGATCGTGATGATCGCGGACATTGAGCCATCGCCCACTCGAGGCGAAGATAGCCGGCGCCGACTCGCCCTGGACGTCCGCGTGCTCGGCCCCAACAACACCGAGGGGCTTGAGCAAGGCACTTGCCCTGGTTTCCAGCACGCGCATCGCCGAGAGTCCGTCATCGCCGGAGAAGAGAGCGAGTTCTGGGTCATGATCGCGGGCTTCGACCCCCACGGATTCCCAGGCCTCAAGCGGAATGTATGGCGGATTGCAGGTGATGATGTCCACAAGGCCGTCGAGTTCGAGAAGCGCGTCGGCCATGTCGCCATGGGTGAGGTGGACCTCGGTATTTGCCAGGTTCTTGGCAGCCCAGGCATGCGCCGAATTGCCCAGCTCAACGGCGTAGACCATGGCGTGGGGTGCTTCGGTGGCGATTGCCTTGGCAATCGCGCCCGAGCCGGTGCACAGATCGACCACCACCGGATGATCGAGCTCCTGACACCGATCGATTGCCCAGCCAGCGAGCAATTCCGTCTCGGGTCTGGGCACGAACACTCCGGGTCCCACTTGCAACTCGAGATAGCGGAAACCGGCGACGCCGGTGAGATGTTGCAAAGGCTCGCGCTCGGCGCGCCGGGCAATCAACGCGTCGTAGACCAACGCCTGTTCGGGCGTGAGTCCGGGCAGCGAATCTGCGGCCGACAAGGCCATCAGCCTGCCGCGGGAAATACCCAGCACGTGGGCGAGCAATTCGAGCGCGTCATGCTCGGGACTCTGGACCCCCGCCTCACCTAGCCGCCGAGACGTCACCTGGATCAGCCGAGACGTCACCTGGATCAGCTGAGGAGTCACCTCGGTCACGACGCGTCGCCGATGGCGTCGAGTCGGTCTGCAAGATCGGTGGTCACACAAGAGTCGATGACAGGCTGAAGATTGCCGTCGAGCACCTGATCAAGGTTGTAGGACTTATAGCCAGTGCGATGGTCCGAGATCCGATTCTCGGGGTAGTTATAGGTGCGGATCCGCTCAGATCGATCAACGGTGCGGACCTGTGACTTGCGGGCACTGCTGGCCTGTGCCTCAGCCTCTTCCTGGGCTGCCGCCAGCATCCGCGCCCGCAGGATGCGCATCGCCGAGTCTTTATTCTGCAACTGGCTCTTTTCGTTCTGGCAACTCACCACGATGCCGGTCGGCACGTGAGTGATCCGCACTGCCGAGTCGGTGGTGTTAACGCTTTGCCCACCTGGGCCCGAGGACCGGAATACATCGATCCTCAGGTCATTCTCATTGATCGTGACGTCGACCTGCTCGGCCTCCGGCATGACGAGTACGCCGGCCGCGGACGTGTGAACACGTCCCTGAGACTCGGTAACGGGCACGCGTTGCACGCGGTGCACTCCACCTTCAAACTTCAGCAACGCAAACGGGGCCTCCCCCGGCTCCGACGTGCCCTTGGCCTTCACCGCCACGGTTACCGACTTGAACCCACCCAAGTCGGATTCGTTGGCATCGAGAATCTCTGTGCTCCAGCCACGCCGTTCGGCATACCTGGTGTACATCCGCAACAAATCGCCGGCGAAAAGGGCCGACTCCTCGCCACCTTCGCCCGACTTCACTTCAAGCAGGGCGTCCTTGCTGTCGGTGGGGTCTCGCGGCACCAGCAGGTGACGCAGGTGTTCATAGACCTCAACCCGGCGTTCGATGAGTTGCTCGGCCTCCTCGGCAAACGCGGCATCCTCGCCGGCGAGCTCCTGGGCGGCTCCAATGTCTTCGTTGAGTCGCTTCCACTCATTCCACGTTCGCACAATCGCGCTCACCTCGGCGTACCGCTGATTCAGACGCTTGGCGAGCCGCTGGTCGGCATGGGTCGCGGGATCGGCTAGGCGGACCTCCAGTTCGGTGTGCTCAACGACCAACGCAGCGACTGCTTCAAACATGGGCTCCTCCAATCGATCCAACCTAGGAACAAAAAGTGACGAACAAACAACAACGCCGGCCCTGCCCACGGACGCGTGAGCGGGACCGGCGTTGCGAAAACTACTTGTCGGCGTCGGCAGACTTCTTGGCGTAACGCGCCTCAAACCTGGCGACTCGGCCACCGGTGTCGAGGATCTTCTGCTTGCCAGTGTAAAACGGGTGGCACTGCGAGCAGACGTCAGCGCGGATCGAGCCCTTTGTCGACGTGCTGCGAGTGGTGAAGACGCTGCCACAAGTGCAGGTGACTTCGGTGGCGATGTAAGCCGGGTGAATTTCCTTTTTCATGATGTCCTCTCAAAGTTGCCGCCGGGTCGCCCCCAGGTGTGGGGACGTGAACCGGAGCGATTAGCCAAGTGTGCCAACAACGCGATTCGAGAACCAATTCCCGGGATCAGTCGTCCCCGCCGAGGCTCGGCGTGGTCTTCTGAACCTGCATCAAGAACTCCATGTTGCTGCCCGACTTCTTGAGTCGTTCCAACAACAATTCGAGCGCCTGCTGACCGTCAAGCCCGGACAGGACGCGACGCAGTTTCCAGACGACGGCAAGCTCGTCCTTGCTCATCAACAGTTCCTCACGGCGAGTGCCAGATTGAACTGCATCGATAGCAGGGAAGATCCGCTTGTCCGCGAAGTCGCGGCGAAGCCGGATCTCCATGTTGCCGGTGCCCTTGAACTCTTCGAAGATCACTTCGTCCATCTTCGAGCCGCTCTCGATCAATGCGGTTGCCAAGATGGTCAACGAGCCGCCGTTCTCGATGTTGCGAGCCGCGCCGAAGAAACGCTTCGGGGGATAGAGAGCCGCGGAGTCAACGCCGCCGGAAAGGATTCGTCCCGAAGGCGGGGCAGCCAGGTTGTAAGCACGTCCTAGCCGGGTGATGCCGTCGAGGAGCACCACCACATCGTGGCCAAGTTCGACCAATCGCTTCGCTCGCTCGATGGCCAACTCAGCCACCATGGTGTGGTCCTGTGCGGGACGATCGAAGGTCGAGGAGATGACCTCGCCCTTGACCGAGCGCTCAAAGTCGGTGACCTCTTCGGGACGTTCGTCCACGAGCACCACCATCAGGTGACATTCGGGGTTGTTGGTCGTGATCGAGTTGGCGATCGATTGCATGATCATCGTCTTGCCAGCCTTAGAAGGCGAGACGATGAGACCACGTTGACCCTTGCCGATCGGCGCGGCAATGTCGATGACACGACCGATGAGGTTCATTGGTTCAGTCTCAAGACGTAACCGCTCAGAGGGATAGAGCGGCGTCAGTTTCGCAAAGTCTGGGCGACCCTTCGCCGCCTCTGGATCAGCGCCATTGACGCTGTCCACGCGCACCATCGGGTTGAACTTGTCGCGACGCTCGGCGTCGCGGGGTTGCCGGACCTGGCCCACAATCGCGTCACCGCGACGCAGCCCAAACTTCCGCACCATCGAAAGCGAGAGATAGACGTCGTCTGAACCAGGTAGGTAGCCGCTAGTGCGGACGAACGCGTAGTTGTCGAGGACATCGAGAATGCCCGCCGCCGGCACGAGTACGTCGTCTTCGAGGATCTGCGTGTCGGGTTCGTTGCGCATCCCGCTGCTGCGCGGAGCATTGCGGTCACGGTCGCGGCCACGGCGCCGGCGGTTGGTTCGACCACCGCGTTCGTCATCCCGGTTGCGATCTGGGCCTTGATCACGGTTTTGGTTGTTGTCACGGCCTTGATCACGGTTCTGGTTGTCGCGCGAGTTTCGGTTCTGGTCGCGCTGCCCATCACGCTGCCCATCACGCTGGTTGTCCCGCTGGTTGCGCCGGTCATTGCTGCGGCGATTTTCCTGCCGACTCTCGCGCTCCTGGCCGTCGCGCTCCTGGCCATCGCGAACTTGGCCGTCCTGGGTTGGCGACGCCGCTTCGGGGGTCTTCACTTCACCGGAAGACGCCTCAGCGGGGGAAGAATCGGCGGCGTTGTCGCCCGCTGCGGAGTCTGTGGTACCGCGGCTGCGACGGTTGCGTGTGGAACGCGAAGCACCGCTCGTGGGTGCGTCTGTCTTGGTCTCGTCCGACGAGGGAGCAGTAGCGGTTTTGGAGCCATTGCGGCCCGATGATTGGGCCGTCGAGATAGCCGCCACCAATTGGGCCTTCTTCATCGAGCTAACACCCGAAATCCCTAGTCCGCCAGCCATTGACTTGAGGTCGGCGAGGAGCAGGGAATTGAGTCCACCAGAGCGCTTCTTGGTGGATTCGATGGTTTCCGTCACGTGAGGTCCTTCCCACGTATCACAGCCGGACTTGGCGGAGTGCCAAGTGGCTTTTGCTTGAGGTGTCCCGCTCGGCTTGACAGCCAGCACGCTCGACGCACTGGATGTGTGGGCTAGGAGCCCGTCAAGGAGAGGAACTGCACCCGGCGACCGACTCAATGAGTTTGCCCAGAGAATCATCGTCTTGCTTAGTTGGGTGTTTGCGTCGAGATGTCTGACGCGTCTCCAACGATAGCACCCAGCCTGGCCGGAGTGTGACTTCACGACACATTCGTGCTGATCGTGCTTTCAGTACGACGTACGCGCACCGCTCCTGTCGATGGCCACGATGTGGCTCGCCCAGCCATCAGGAGCCTCAGCGAGCAGCGCCCTGGCCTCGCTTGAACGCGATAAGACCAGAACCGACGGGCCTGCGCCCGATACGACCGCAGCAACACCTCGCCCGCGCAAGCGACCAACGAGGGCGAGCGTTTCGGGCATCGCCGGGGCCCGATAGTCCTGGTGCAAGAAGTCCCGGGTGGCTGTGTGCAGCAGATCCGGCGCGGTCGCCGCCGCCGCGATCAATAGGGCCACACGACTGGCATTCTCGCTGGCTGCGCGATGGCTCACTTCGGCTGGCAATAAGCCCCGGGCGAGTTTGGTCTCCACCTCAAGTTGGGGGACGAACACCACAGAAACGAGATCGGCGTGAACCTCACTCTTCACAGCAAAGTAGCGGGTATCGCCACCGATGCTCCGCTCCTCAACAGTGCGTTCGCCAGAGATCACCAACCCGCCGAAGAGTGCGGCCGCGACGTTGTCTGGATGACCTTCGAGATCGGCCGCAAGCTCCAGCACAGCCACGTCTGACAGTCGCAACGCGGGATCGGCGACCAAGCCTCTAGCCAGACACAATCCTCCGACAATCGCCGAAGCACTCGACCCGAGCCCCCTCGCATGCGGGACGGCATTGCGGCAATGCAGGCTGAGGCCCGGTGTTGGCAGCCCCATCGCCGCAAAGCCACGCTCCATCGCCTGGACTACCAGATGTGATGCGTCTCGGGGCACGCTCTCGGCGTGCTTGCCCTCCACTGTGATGACGAGTTGAGCCGACGAAACCTGAGCGGTGAGTTTGTCGCGCCACTCCAGCGCTAGCCCCAGACAGTCATAGCCGGGACCCAGGTTCGCGCTCGTCGCCGGGACCGAAACCTCGACTGGCCCAGGAACGAACCTCACGACCGAAGACCAGCGGCCTGAGCCGCTTGATCAACGTCGTTGTCGATCACGATATCGAGCGAGGTTCGGCCTTCCAGGGCGGTGGCGGTGTCCTTTAGTCCGTGGCCCGTCACGGTGATGACAAGACGGGTGCCCGCATAGGACTCCCCTGCCGCGAGCTCAGCCAGCAAACCGGCCACTCCGGCCGCAGATGCTGGTTCGACGAACACCCCGTCACGCGCGGCAAGATCGGCCTGAGCGGACAAGATCTGGCTATCGCTGACGGCCGCGAACCTGCCACCCGAGGCGTCTCGGGCCGCCACGGCAAGTGCCCAAGAGGCGGGATTGCCGATCCGGATTGCCGTGGCTTTGGTCTCGGGATTGGCCACCGGTGCACCCAAAACCAGGGGTGCGGCGCCAGCGGCTTGGAAACCCCGGATCACCGGAGTTTTGGAGGCCCGGCCAAGGGCGGCGTATTCCTGCCAGCCGAGCCAATAGGCCGCGATGTTGCCCGCATTGCCCACTGGGAGGAGGTGGAAGTCGGGGGCATCGCCAAGGAGATCGACAATCTCGAAGGCGGCGGTCTTCTGTCCCTCAAGTCGGTCGGGATTGACTGAGTTGACCAGCGCGACCGGATAGTTTTCCGAAAGCCCGCGGGCCAAGGTCAAACAGTCATCGAAGTTGCCACGCACCTTGATGATGTGAGCGCCATGCATGACAGCTTGAGCCATTTTGCCGGCCGAGATCTTGCCATCCGGAACCAACACGATCGGGGTAATTCCTGCCTTCGCGGCGTACGCAGCCATCGAGGCCGACGTGTTGCCCGTGGAGGCACACACCACGGCCTTAGCGCCGTGATGCACAGCGACTGACAGTGCGGTCGTCATCCCGCGATCCTTGAAGGAGCCCGTCGGGTTGTTTCCCTCCACCTTGAGCCAGACGTCTGCGCTGGTCAGCCCGGAGAGCCACTCCGATTGGACCAGCGGTGTGCCGCCTTCACGAAGGCTTATCGCGGGGAGATCCGCGGGAAGATTCAACAAGTCACGATATTCGTCAATGACACCCAGCCACTGGCGATGCGCCGGCCTGTGTCCGGTCCGCGTGCTCACTCGTCTACTCCTTCAACCCGCATCACAGAGTTCACGCCATGCACGATGCTCATCGTCCGCAGGTGCTCGACCGTGGCGCTGAGTTGGGCATCGGTGGCAGCGTGGGACACCACGACCAACTGCGCATCCGCGCCGCGACCCTCTTGGCGCACGGTTTGAATAGAAACACCGTGGTCGGCGAACGCAGTTGCCACAGCGGCCAACACCCCAGCCTTGTCATCAACATCGATCGAGACGTGATAGCGGGTCACTGTTTCTCCCATCGGGAGCAGCGTCCGGGCGGCGTACGCCGACTCGCCGGGGCCGAGGGATCCGGCAAGGCGGTGGCGACCGACCGTCACCAGATCACCGAGAATCGCGCTGGCTGTTGGTGACCCACCGGCGCCACGCCCATAGAACATCAACTGTCCCGCGGACTCGGACTCAACAAAGACGGCGTTAAAGGGCCCGTGCACCGACGCCAGCGGATGGCTACGCGGAATCATCGCCGGGTGAACCCTGACCGAAACTGCCTCGCTGCCGTCGGGCTGTGACCGGAGTTCGCAGATCGCCAGAAGCTTCACGACCGAGCCCATCTCGCGGGCCGACCTCACATCGGCCGCAGTGATTTCTGCGATGCCCTCGCGGTGAACGTCAGCGGCGCTGACGCGGGTGTGGAAGGCAATAGACGCCAAAATCGCCGCCTTGGCGGCGGCATCAAAACCTTCGACATCGGCAGTGGGGTCTGCCTCGGCATACCCCAACTCCTGAGCCTGGGCCAACGTCTCGTCATAACCCGCCGATTGGGTGTCCATCTTGTCGAGGATGAAGTTGGTCGTGCCATTGACGATGCCCAGGATGCGGGTGATCGAATCGCCAGCAAGCGACTCGCGCAAGGGACGAAGGATCGGGATCGCCGCGGCCACTGCCGCTTCAAAGTAAAGGTCAGCTCCCGCCTTGGCGGCGGCTTCGAACAACGTCGGCCCATCCTCGGCGAGCAATGCCTTATTGCCAGTAACAACCGCGGCTCCGCGTTGGAGAGCGGCCAGGATCAAGGTTCGGGCCGGTTCGATGCCGCCGATCAGCTCGATCACCACGTCGACATCCGGTCGGGCCACCAAAGCACTGGCATCGGTGGTGAGCAGGCCGTCCGGCACGTCAACTTCGCGAGGCGCGTCGATCCTGCGGACAGCCACTCCCACGAGCTCGACCGGAGCACCGATCCGAGCCTGGAGATCTTTGCCATTCTCGTGCAGCAGTCGCACCACTTGCGACCCCACGGATCCGCAGCCCAAGACCGCAACCTTGATCGGCTTACTATGCACTTCGATCCCCGCTGTCATGACTCGCTCACGTCTGTTGCCAATAGGTCTGCCTCAGTCTCACGGCGTACGACGACCCGCGATGCACCGTCGAGGACGGCGATCACCGGAGGGCGTAGCGCATGGTTGTAATTGGAGGCCATCGAGCGACAGTAGGCGCCGGTGCCGGGGACGGCCACGAGATCACCAGGGGCGATGTCGGAAGGCAGAAATTCGTCCTTGACCAAGATGTCCCCAGCTTCACAGTGTTTGCCAACCACCCTCGCAAGCACCGGCGGTGCCTCGGACGGCCGGGAAGCCAAGGTGCAGGAGTAGTCCGCGTCATAGAGAGCGGTGCGAATGTTGTCACTCATGCCGCCATCGACACTCACATAAGTGCGAGTCGCTCCGCCATCGAGGCTGACCGCCTTCACCGTGCCGACTGCATAGACCGTGCACATCGCCGGTCCGACGATCGCGCGGCCCGGCTCGATCGACAACGCCGGCTCAGGGATGCCGAGCGCGCGACACTCATGCTCGACAATCTTGGACATTTCAACGGCCAACTGCGCGGGATCGGCGGGATCGTCAGCAGCGGTGTAGGCGATGCCATAGCCGCCGCCAAGATCCATTTCCGGCATCGTCACCCCCATTTCGTCAGAGATCCGCGCGTGCAGCGCGAGCACTCTGCGGGCGGCGACCTCAAAGCCAGAAGAATCAAAGATCTGGCTGCCGATATGGGAGTGCAGACCCAACAATTCCAGACCCGGGGCCGCGAGCACGCGGCGTACTGCTTCGTAGGCGTCGCCGCTGGTGATCGAAAACCCGAACTTCTGGTCCTCGTGAGCGGTCGCAATGTATTCGTGAGTATGCGCCTCAACCCCTGCCGTCACTCGCACCATCACCCGCACCTTGTTGGTTGAGGAGCGAGCGTCAGCGAGCGGCGCATTGTTGGTTGAGGAGCGAGCGTCAGCGAGCGGCGCATTGTTGGTTGAGGAGCGAGCGTCAGCGAGCGTCTCGAAACCATCCGCAGCAATCGCGACCAACCGCTCGATCTCGTGGAACGAGTCGACAACGATTCGGCCTACCCCGACCTCAACGGCTCGACGTAACTCGGCGTCTGACTTGTTATTGCCGTGATAGCCGATTTTGGCGGGGTCGAATCCTGCTCGCAAGGCGACGGCTAGCTCGCCAGCGGAACACACGTCGAGGCAGAGGCCCTCCTCTGCCACCCAACGTGCCACCGTCGTGCAGAGGAAGGCTTTGCCTGCATAAAACACGTCATAGGCAGAGAAAGCGTCACGGAAGGCGCGGGCTCGAGCGCGGAAATCGACTTCGTCGAGGATGTACGCCGGGGAGCCGTGCTCGGCGACGAGGGCATCCACCCCGACGCCGCCAACCGTGAGGATGCCGGCTCGTTTGTGGGCCGTCTGCGACCACAAGATCTGCTCCAGCGCGTTGACATGTGTTGGCTCTCGGAGCCACGCCGGGCCCCTCAGGGCACCCTCGGCGTGCGCCCACCCCGCTTCATGTGCGCGCATAGCTACATCCGCTCCGGAGCGGAAACACCAAGCAGGCCAAGCCCACTTTCGAATACCTGGCGAGTGGCAGCCACCAAAACCAAGCGGGCCCGGTGGATGTCGGCGGGTTGTTCATCGCCGCGCGGCAACACCAGACACTTGTCATAGAACCGGTGGAATGCTCCGGCCGTGTCTTCGAGGTAACGGGCCACCCGATGTGGCTCTCGGAGTTCGGCGGCACCCATCACGATGCCGGGGAAGTCCGCGAGCGACCGGAGCAGTTCGCCTTCCTTCTCGTGCACCAGAAAATGCACCAGCGACGGGTCTTGGGCCAAGCCCAAGTCACGAGCGTTCCGGAGGATCGAGGCGGTCCTGGCCGCGGCGTACTGGACGTAATAGACCGGGTTGTCGCCAGACGCCTTGGTCCAGAGCTCAAGGTCGATGTCGATATTGGTGTCGTTCGTGTAGCGCGTCAGGGCATAGCGAGCGGCGTCGCGACCGATGGCCTCGACCAGGTCGTCCATGGTGATGATCGTGCCGGCCCGCTTTGACATCTTGAGCACTTCGTCGTGGCTGAGCAGGTTGACCATCTGGCCGATCAGGATCTCGAGGTTTTCGCCTGGTTTATCGCCGAAGGCAGCACACATCGCCATCATTCGGCCGATGTAGCCGTGGTGGTCGGCGCCCAGCATGATCAGGCAACGATCAAAACCACGTTCGCGTTTGTTGAGGTAGTAGGCCAAATCACCGGAGATGTACGCCGCGTTACCGTCGGATTTGATGACGACGCGGTCCTTATCGTCGCCGTACTTTTCGGTGCGCAACCACGTCGCACCATCGGCCTCATAGATGTTGCCGATCTCCCGCAACCGGTCGATCGCCTTCTCCACCGCACCGGACTGATGGAGATCGTTCTCATGAAAGTACACGTCAAAGTCGACCCCGAAATCGTGCAACTTCTGCTTGATCTCGGTGAACATCAGGTCGACCCCTTGGGAGCGGAAGACCTCTTGAGCGTCGGCCTCGGGCAACGTCAAGGCATCGGGGCTTAGCGCGACCACCTGCGCGGCAATTTCGGCGATGTAGTGACCGCCGTAGCCATCCTCGGGCACCAGGCGACCGGCGGCGGCGGCAAGCAACGAGCGCGCGAACCGATCGATCTGCGCGCCGTGGTCATTGAAGTAGTACTCCCGAGTGACATCGGCGCCGCTGAAGGTGAATATTCGCCCTAGGGCATCGCCAACCGCAGCCCACCGGGTGCCGCCCAGGTGCAGCGGACCGGTGGGATTGGCCGACACGAACTCAAGGTTGACCCGCTCGCCCAGCATCGCCGTTGAGGATCCATAGACCGAGCCGGCCGCGACAATCTCGGCAGCCAGCCGGCCCTGGGTGCCCGCATCGATCGAAAGATTCAAAAATCCCGGACCGGCAATATCGACCGCGGCAACGCCAGGGAACTCACGCAGTTTGTCGGCGACCAATTCGGCAAAGTTACGGGGATTGGTGCCTGCCTTCTTCGCGAGTTGCAGGGCGACGTTAGTCGCATAGTCGCCGTGGCTGCGGTCGCGAGGACGCTCAATGGTCACCGTCGCAGGTGGGCCATCAGCGAGACTCACCAAACCTTCGTCCACCAAGGTGTGGAGGACAGCCACAATCGCGTCGGAAAGTTGCTCGGGGGTCACCGAGCAAGACTATCTGCGCGCTACCCGTCGGCTCGAATCGTTATCCCGCCTCGCTCCGAGCGCAACAACCTGGGTTTTCGTTCGACGGGGACGCGACGGTAGGGTCAGCAGCGCATCAAGGCTGGTTGCTGCCCTACACAGGCAGTGACAAGCCCCCGTAGCTCAGGGGATAGAGCGCCGCCCTCCGGAGGCGGAAGCGCAGGTTCGAATCCTGCCGGGGGTACTCGATCGAGTGGCCCTCTGGCCTGCGGAAACGCAGATTAGAGGGCTACTTGCTTGAACGCCTCAAGGTCACCACAGCGGCTGTGTCCCGTCTGTGTCCCGTCCCAGCTTCGCCGGAGCGTGCCAGAGCCGCCGCGCGAGCGGCGTCCATCGCGTCCGCAACCGTGTCCAGGCGGTCGGGAAACAGGTGTCCGTATAGGTCGAGCGTCATCGTCGCGGACTTGTGTCCGAGCATCTGCTGCACGACCTTCACGTCAGCGCCGGCAGCAATCGCCAGGGACGCTGCAGTGTGCCGAAGTGCATGCGGCGTCAGACCCTCGAGCCCCACGGCCGCCGAGGCCTGGTCGAAGACCGCTCGCTGGAACGTGCGCGACCGCATCGGCCCTCCGATTGGCAGGCGATCGGGGCGGTGGCGAACGCCTCGAGCCGTGATCTGGGATGTGCTCCTCAGGGTTGTAGTAGTGAAGCCGTACGTGTCGTCGAGCGCTACCCTTTGTTGTGGTCGTCGATGTACGCCTGAACCTCGGCCGGAAAAGCGTCTCCCTGTACGACGGCAAACTGTGCGTCCGTCGGTGAATCACCGACCTCGGCAACAGCGATTGCGTCCGAACTCGCTAGTCCTTTTATTTCATACACTGTCCGCGTCTGCTCGCTGCTGTCACCACGGAGCCCGGGAGATTCACCATTGTCGCGTGCCCGAAGCTCCTCGCAGGTTAATAGTTTCGCGTCCCCGAGCTTTTCACCTATCTCGATGTCGACGTTCGCAACATCCGTGTACACGACGTCAGTGAACTCGACAGCCCAGATGCACGAGGCCGAGACGCTGGAGTCAGAGGACGAGCACGCCGCAGAAGAAGTCAGCACGATGGCGATCCCGACCATCAGGAGCCGTGTCCTGCGTCGGACTCGATCTGAGTAAGGTCGCACCGGTCCTCCTAGTAGATTTCGTCCAGCCCTAGAATGTCGCCCTTGCCGAGAGTGCGCGCCTTGGTGTTGCACTTGAACGAAGATCCGAACATCGTCAGCTCTTCGTGGTTCCCAGTGAGGTCGGCAAGCCCGAAGACGTGGCCGGCTTCATGAGTTCCGACGGCTCGGACGTCGTACTTGTTCGTGCAGCCAGTCTGTACTCCATCGGAGAAGTTGTGATCTGTCGTGTTGAACCGGACATCGGCTTCTATCAGGGTATTTCGCCCAGGTTGGGGGACTGCGACCCAGCAAGTCTGGGCGACGGTGCCTGCAGGAAGGTTTCCTGCGTCCCATGAACTGACTCCGTCAGCAAGTGTGCAGTCGCCGGAACTGTTCATGTCGCTTTCGTACGTTGTCGTCCCTTCGTAGCTGTGCGATGCGGAGACCACGTCGCTGTAGCCGCTGCAACTGGTATAAGTGGCGGTTATGTTGTTGATTGCATCAGTAAATGCTGTTGTCGCCTCTGATACGGACATTGCTGCGGGTAGACCCCCGTCGCCTATTCGCCAGTTATATGTTCCACGCTCCTTCGTCCCAAGCGTCGAGTAAAGGCTGTCTGAACAAGAAGTAGGCGATACCGCCAGTGTCAAACCTAACTCGGCGCCACCTGCGACTGCAGCCTCTGGATAGGAAATCTGGCCGTCGAGTGTGACCTCGATCTGAAAACTCTCCGCTTCGCCAGACGCTGTAGACCGTGCCACGCCCACGGCTCGACCGGGCGCCGGGATGGCTAGGCCTAGATCGCCCTCGTGAACAATCAGCCCTTCGAGGCGACACTGAGCGACGGAGATTCCTGGTGGGAGGACACTCCGGCCGAGGCTAGACCCAGGCGCTGGGCACTGAGGGCTCCCCGAGGTCGCCTCGCTGGACAGTGGCAACAGCAGACCGCTCATAACGACAACCAGCGACGTCAAACCTAAACCCAAGACAGCGTGACTACGGCATGAATGTTGCGACCCGAACAAGACCCCGACCTCCACTCGCCTTAGTAAGCCGCCAACGTAGCATCAGCGCCGGGCTCGTAGGGGCCTTCCTGGGGCCATTCATGCCCCAAAGTCAGGGTCACTGATGGTCAATTGCGGAATTGGCTGGTGGTGCGCGGCCACGCCGGGAAGGTTCAGTTGCGTACCCGGATCGTCAGCGTTGCCCTGGTTGCATCGTCCTCAATCCGGAGTGGGACACCCCTGTACGATGCCACGACAGAGAACCCGTGATGTGCTCTCGTTCATTAATGATGACATTGCTTGGGCAATTGCCGTCGTTCAGCGCATCACTCATGCCCAGGGTGGACTAGATCTTGCCGGGCCGCGTGCGACGCGGCGTTGGGCAACGCCGGGGCAACACCAGGACCGAAGTCGGCCGTCAACAGCCAAGGACGCCCAACGACGAAGCGCAGCCCTGAACTGCACGTTCGTCGATTCTCACTGTTCGCAGGCGACTCGTCGGCCGCACTCTGTGTGCGGCAGCGCCCATGGTCGGCGTTCCAAGTACAGCTTGGTCGGGGCTCCGCGATGCGGGGGCATTCGTGACGTGCGCAATACACCCGCGTCCCGTCTGCGTCCCGTCGCAGTGCCAACAACAGTCGTAATCGGCAAGCGAACGCCAGCAAGCGAATATCCCCGCTGACCTGCAGTTTCGGCGATTATCGCCGATTGCCAACAGCGACCAGTCGAGTATGCGCCGCCCTCCGGAGGCGGAAGCGCAGGTTCGAATCCTGCCGGGGGTACCAAACTTTATTTACTCGCACGACTCGATGGTGCCGTCATTTCGCGCTTGATTGCCCATGCTCCGCGCCTGCTCGACATAAGGCAGTACGACGCTCGCTCCGCCGACATTTCCAATCGATCCTTGCACGACACACGTCGTGATCAGATCCGGATTGACTTGGGCAACCGCGTGCGCAATTCGGAACAACTCCGACGGATCAACGTTGGTTTGGGTGTTCTTCATCACCGACAACACTCCGCCCTCGATGAAGCCGGGCTCGCTGGCGCGCGAGCGGACCTTTGCCTGGATGCCACGCATGGTCCGCTGCTGATTGGCTGAGCGATCAAAGTCTCCGCGAAGCAAGTTGTGACGGATCCGGGAGAACGCCAATGCGGTGTAGTCATTGAGCCGGATCTTTCCCTTCTCGAAACCTTGTGCCTTGAGATTCTCATCGCTGAACGCGACCGGGTTGTCGACCAAGATCGGACCGATGTATTTCACCAGCCGACTGAAGGATTCGAACCGCGTCACAAACACGTAGTCAGGTTGAACACCGATGAGATTGCCCACCGCGTCGCCGAGCGCCTGGGGTCCACCGTAATAGAGCGCAGCGTTGATCCGGTCCGACCCGACGCCGGGGATCGACACATAAGAGTCCCTCGGAATTCCGATCGCGCTAGCGGCACCCGTCCGAGTGTTGATCCCAACGAGTTGCAGGGCATCACCACGCACCCGGAACATGTCCTCGCCCGGGCGAGCATCCGAGCCGACAGCCAAAATCCACACCATTCGGTCGCCGAGGTCCACCGACGATGCCCGCTCGGTCTTTACCAACACGAAGTCCGTTGGCTGAATCTCCGGCTCGGGAACTGTCAGGACCACAACCGACAGCACCACGCCGAGGGCGAGGAGCCGCCTAGCCCATCGAACTCGATAGCTCATCAGGATGATCCCTTCGCGAAGTAATGTCCCACGACCTGCCAACCCGACGCTTCAGGCACTAAAACAAGCCGGCCTTTCACGGTGACCTCTGACTCGCCGGCGTCGCCGGTTGTGTTGAAGACAACTTCATAACGTGCCGTAGCCCCAGCCGGTTTGCCCCTAGGCGCCAACACATCGACGGTGACTGATCGACTGATCGGTGTCACGGAGTCGATCGATGCGCCAATGTCAGCGTTGGTCGCGAAGGACAGGTCCCGCTCCACTCGTCGGCTCGCTCTCGGCGAGAATCCCGGGACCGGAAATTCCCATTCGGTCCGGGGGTATTCCCCCGAAAGATAAGCCCAGTTAGTGAAGTCGTCTACGACGGCCGAAACCTCGTCTTGAACGACCTGTTGCTGATCCGCTGGCAGCCGCCCGACGATTTCGCCGACGGCTGACTCGGTGACAACTTCCGGCTCTGCCTCTTTTGATGCCGACACAGAGGGGTCGCTCGGGTCAGCGGACTCTTTATCGTCACCACTGCAAGCGGAGGTGAGCAACGCAAGTGTGGCGATCACCGAAACACAGACCGCGGCTCGGGAATGTTGTGTGGGGGGTCTTGTCATTCGGGGGTTAACACTTTCCTCGACTGCTGAGTGGGCATCAGTGTGGAACACACTGCCGTAACCACCCACCCTAAGCCTGCATTTGCGCCGAGGTGGGACTAGCCTTATTGCGTGGGTACGCCGACGAGGCAGTCCCGCTGACCGACATCTGCATCCCTAGCGCGCAACCGGAAGAGGCGAAGCAAGCCGTGCCGCAATCCCCAGGAGCCAACGCACCTGACCTGGATCTCGAACCCTCAGATGACTTTGGAGCCAACGAGTGGCTCGTCGAGGAAATGCACGAGAAATATCTCAAGGATGCGGCCAGCGTTGACCCCGCCTGGGTCGCTTACTTCACCGCCCATCCGGTTAACGGTGTCGCCACCATTGCGCGAGGCACCGACGCCATCGTCACCGCCCGCATCAACTCAGGAGCCAGCCGCTCCCTCCACACCAGCGCCCGCCCCTGTTGCCAAGCCACGTCCCGAAGCCGAGGCGGCGGAGCCGGCTCAAGGCACCACCACGCCAGTCCCCAAGGATCCCCCGCGATCCACGGTGCCAGCGGTCACCGACGAGCCGACGTACGCCGTGCTCCGAGGCGCCTCCGCCCGCACCGTGCAAAATATGGATGCTTCACTCAGCGTCCCGACTGCCACTTCGGTGCGCTCGGTGCCGGTGAAGCTGCTCTGGGATAACCGCACGGTCATCAATAATCACCTCGCCCGAGCACGCGGCGGCAAAGTGTCTTTCACGCACCTCATCGGCTACGCATTGGTGAAAGCCCTGCGGGCGATGCCAGCGATGAATGTCGGCTACGACGTGATCGACGGCAAACCCAACCTGATCACGCCAGCCCACGTCAATCTGGGCTTGGCCATCGATATGCCCAAGCCCGACGGCACCCGACAGCTCCTGGTCCCCTCCATTAAGGGCACCGAGACCATGGACTTCGCGGCGTTTTGGACGGCCTATGAGGAAATCGTCGTCAAGGCGCGCAACAACGCACTTTCTGTCGCGGACTTCCAAGGCACCACGCTGACGCTGACCAACCCCGGCACCATTGGCACCAACCACTCAGTGCCGCGATTGATGAAAGGGCAAGGCGCGATCATCGGCGTCGGCGCGATGGAATACCCGCCCGAGTGGCAGGGCGCCTCAGAGGACACACTCACCCGCAACGCCATCAGCAAGGTGATGACGCTGACCTCCACCTATGACCATCGCGTCATTCAGGGTGCTCAATCCGGAGAATTCCTGCGTCAGGTGCACCAGTTGCTGCTGGGGGGCAGTGAGTTCTACGACGAGATCTTCCGCTCCCTGCGCATCCCTTACCAACCGATTCACTGGGCCAACGACATTGCTACGTCTCACGATGACGAGATCAGCAAGCAGGCCAGGATCCTCGAATTGATCCATGCCTATCGGGTCCGCGGCCATGTGATGGCCGACACCGACCCTCTCGAATATCGACAACGCACCCACCCCGATCTTGAGGTCGAGACCCACGAGCTCACCCTGTGGGACCTCGATCGCGAATTTGCGACAGGTTCGTTTGGCGGCGAGCGCCGGTTTATGAAGATGCGCAACATCCTGGGCATCTTGCGCGATTCCTATTGCCGCACCGTGGGCATCGAATACATGCACATCATGGACCCCGACCAACGTCGCTGGATCCAAGAGCGAGTCGAGCAGCCTCACGTCAAGCCCCCCCGCGAAGAGCAGCTACGCATCCTGAAGAAACTCAATCAGGCCGAGGCTTTCGAGACCTTCTTGCAGACAAAGTTTGTCGGACAGAAGCGGTTCTCGCTTGAAGGCGGCGAGACCACGATCCCCTTGCTCGACGAGTTGTGCGAGGCCGCCGCCGAGGCTTCCCTTGATGAGGTCTGCATCGGGATGGCCCACCGTGGTCGGCTCAATGTGCTGGCCAACATTGTCGGCAAGAAGTACTCCCAGATCTTCCGCGAGTTTGAAGGCAACATCGATCCGCGCACAGTGCAAGGCTCCGGCGATGTGAAGTATCACCTCGGAGCCGAGGGTGAATTCCTTTCGGGCAAGGGTGCGACCATCAAGGTTTCCGTGGCAGCCAACCCGTCCCATCTGGAAGCGGTCAACCCAGTTCTCGAAGGCATTGCCCGCGCCAAGCAGGACGTGCTGGATCGCGGCGAAGAGTTCCCGGTGCTGCCACTGTTGGTGCACGGAGACGCCGCTTTTGCCGGCCAAGGAGTGGTTGCTGAGACGCTGAACCTGTCCCAACTGCGTGGCTACCGCACCGGCGGCACCATCCACGTGGTGGTCAACAACCAGGTGGGTTTCACTACCTCCCCAGGCGCCTCCCGTTCCTCGCTCTATTGCACTGACGTCGCCAGGATGGTCCAGGCGCCGATCTTTCACGTCAATGGTGACGATCCCGAAGCGTGCATCCGGGTGGCTCGCCTGGCGTTCGAATATCGGCAGGCCTTCAACAAGGACGTTGTCATCGATCTCGTGTGTTACCGCAGACGCGGCCACAACGAGGGCGACGATCCGTCCTACACCCAGCCGCTGATGTATGACCTCATCGAGCAGAAGCGGTCGATCCGCAAGCTCTACACCGAATCGCTCATCGGTCGCGGCGACATCACGATCGAGGAAGCCGAACAGGTGCTGCGCGACTACCAACAGTCGCTCGAGCGAGTGTTCACAGAGGTGCGCGAAGCAGATTCCTCGACACCCTCGTCCTGGACCACGGTGCCGGACTATCCCGAAAAGCAGGTAGGCGAAACCACTACGGCGGTTACGCCCGAGGTGCTGAAGCGGATTGCCGACGCCTACATCACGCCGCCAACTGGTTTCACCGTCCATCCCAAGGTGATGCCACAACTGCAGCGTCGGGCAGCAGCCATCACCGACGGGCCAATCGATTGGGGCACCGGAGAGATCTTGGCTTTCGGTGCCTTGCTCATGGAGGGTCGACCGGTGCGATTGGCCGGCCAGGACTCGCGGCGAGGCACGTTCGTGAGCCGCTTTGCCACGATCATCGACCGCGTTAACGCCGATGAGTGGACGCCACTCACGAACCTCACCGACGACCAGGCGAAGTTCTACGTCTACGACTCACTGCTGTCGGAATACGCCGCGCTGGGCTTCGAATACGGCTATTCCGTGGCGCGACCAGACGCCTTGGTCTTGTGGGAAGCCCAATTCGGGGACTTCGTTAACGGCGCGCAAACGATCATTGACGAATTCATCACCTCCAGCGAGACGAAGTGGCGCCAGGCGTCGGGCGTCGTACTCCTGCTGCCGCATGGTTATGAGGGCCAAGGGCCCGACCACTCGTCGGCTCGGATCGAACGCTTTATGACGTTGTGCGCCGATGACGCATTTGTGGTCGCGCAGCCATCGACGCCCGCGTCCTACTTTCACCTGCTGCGCCAGCACTCCCTGGGTGAGGAACATCGACCGTTGATCGTTTTCACGCCTAAATCGATGCTCAAGCGCAAAGAGGCCGCCTCACAGCCGAGCGATTTCACACAAGGAACGTTCCAACCCGTCATCTCCGATGCGACCGCCGACCCGGCCTCAGTTGAGACCTTGCTGCTGTGCTCAGGACGCATCACCTGGGACCTCATGGTGGAGCGGGCCAAACGGGACAATCCGGGGACTTTCGCGATCGCACGAATCGAGCAACTCTATCCTCGTCCAGTTGCCGAAATCATGGCCGAAATCTCCCGCTATCCACGCCTCAAGAACATTCGTTGGGTGCAAGATGAGCCAGCCAACATGGGTCCCTGGCCGCACTATCAATTGAATGTGTGGCCCGAGCTTGAGCTCACTGTGGAGCCGGTCTGTCGCCCTGCGTCTTCGTCGCCGTCGGTGGGCACGCTCAGGCGGCACACCGAAGAGCAGAGCAACCTGCTCGACCTGGCCTTCGCTTAGGCGTTGCTGCGATGTACTTCACCGATCGAGGCATTGAGGAGTTGCTGACTCGTCGAGGCGATGAAGAGGTCACCTTGGCCTGGGTTGCTGACCGGCTTCAGGAGTTCACCGATCTGCACCCCGACTTCGAGAACGCCATCGAAAGGCTTGCCACGTGGCTCGCCCGCGAGGACGACCCCGACGATTAGATAGTCCGCGGGCGGATGGAGAGGTCGGGGATGGCCGCATCGGGAGTGAGATCGATGACCTGCAGCACCGCGGTGGCTACCGTCTCGGGCTGGATCCAACGACTGGCGTCATAGTCGACGCCCTCCCACTCGTGGAGTGCCTCCTGCATGGGCGTTGCCGTGCGTCCGGGATAGATAGTGGTGACCCGTACGCCGTTTGCCTGCTCCTCTGCGCGAAGCGAGTCCGCCAGCGCCTTCAGCCCAAACTTTGAGGCACTGTAGGGCGACCATCCTGGGCCTGAGTTCAAACCGGCACCAGAGTTGATGAAGACGACGACCCCACCAGCGCGGCGTACGGCGGGCAAGCAGGCCTTAGTCACGACCGCTGGCGAGACGAGATTGACGGCGAGCACCGCAGTGAAGGCATCGGGCTCCATATCGCTAACGGGTCCCATCCCACCGATGCCTGCCGAGTGCACCACCGAATCCAACTCTTCAGGCAGGGACGCGTCAGCCAGAACTTGGGCTGCCACCTGGGGCGTGTTGAGGTCGGCGACCACGATGGCTGACCCTGGCCACCTGGTGGCGAGCTCGGCGCCTCGAGACGCTGATCGAGCGATCAACACCAGCCGATCACCTCGAGCATGCAAGGCGTTGGCAATCGCCGCACCGATACCGGAGCCAGCTCCCGTGATCAGGTGCGTCGTCATCGGGTGAACACGACCTTGCCAAACTGATCACCTGCTGCCATCGCGGCGAACCCTGTCCGCGCTTGCTCCATGGGCATCACCCGATCAATGATCGGACGCGCACCAGTGGAGTCGAGCATCGCAACGAGCGACGCCAACTCCGATCGGGTGCCCATCGTGGAGCCAATGATGCGTAATTGCAGAAAGAAGATGCGAGTCAACAAGGGGTCAGCTAGGTCAGCACCTGACGTCGCGCCCGACACCACAACCGCGCCACCTGGCTTTAAGGATCTGACGGAGTGAGCCCACGTCGCCTTGCCAACCGTTTCCATCACGGCATCCACAGTGACAGGCAGTCGCTCATTGGTCTCGAAGACTTCGTGTGCCCCCAACTCCAGGGCGCTGGCACGTTTGACTTCGTCTCGACTGGTCACCAAGACGCGCAAGCCGCCAGCCCTGGCCAAGACGATCAATGCGGTCGCCACTCCCCCACCAGCGCCCTGAATCAACACGGTGTCGCCAGCCTTGAGTTCACCTTTCACAAACAGCATCCGGTAGGCGGTGAGCCAGGCTGTTGGGAGGCACGCGGCCTCCTCAAAACTCAACGAAACGGGCTTAGGGATCAGATTCGAGCGAGGGACGGCCACTCGATCGGCAAATGTCCCCTGATAGCGCTCGGACAACAGAGAGCGCCGTGGATCGAGCGTCTCATCACCGACCCATGAGGGATCACTAATCACTGAGTGCACGATGACCTCGTTGCCGTCCTCGTCGATTCCGGCCGCGTCTCCACCGAGAATCATGGGCAGCGCTTCAGCGCGCAAACCCACTCCACGAAGGGTCCACAGGTCGTGATGATTGAGCGAGGCGGCCTTGACCGACACTGTCGTCCAACTCTCAGGAACGGCGGGGTCTGGGCGTTCACCCACGACCAATCCGGACAATGGGTCATCAGAACTGAAGGACTCGACATAGACAGCAAACATGATTCGATCCTACCGACGCTTGATCAGGCTGGGCCGAGGCCAAAGCCGACAGATCACCCGGGCGAGAACATCCACTTCGCAGACCACACCTCGGTGTCGCGAATCCACGCCCACCTCAGCGTTGTCGCTTAACAGCCACCAACCAGCTTCGCCGTTCTGCGTCGTACGCTGTTCGGCAGCACGCTTGACGGCAACGGTCGCGTCGGCAAGTCGGGCGACCACCAAGTCGCCCGTTCTCACTTCGGCGCCATAATGCACCAGCAGGCGATCCCCGTCTCTCACCGTGGGCAGCATCGAGTCCCCGTGCACCCGAGCAAGCCCGATGGGCATGAGACCGCGCTCTGCTGGGTACGTCATGCGGAGTATTCTCCTAACGTTGCACAAACCCGATGAGAGGACCCCCCGATGTTCGCACGATTGTTCGCTCCCACGATCGAGGTCTCCGCACACTGCGACCTGCCGTGCGGCGTTTATGACCCCGCTCAGGCTCGCATCGAAGCGGAGTCGATCAAGGCCCTGATCGCCAAGGTCGCCGACAACGACGACGCCGACTTCCGCACCCGCGCCATCCTGATCAAGGAAGAGCGTTCGGAGTTGGTCAAGCATCATCTGTGGGTTCTGTGGACTGACTACTTCAAGCCCCCGCACTTCGAGGCCTATCCCCAGTTGCACACGCTGGTCAACGAGGCCACCAAGTTGGCAGGCGCAGGCGGCACCAAGGGCGCCCTTGATGCAGAGGTCGCTGATCAATTGCTGGCCAAAATCGACGAGATCGCAGAGATCTTCTGGGCTACGAAGAAGTAGTTCGAGAAAGTCGCTAGACCTGTCTGGACGATTGATCGGCTAGTGCCTCGGCACTGGAGGGTGCAAACACACCCACCAGGGTCACCAGAGCGATTGCGCCAAGGACCACGGCAACCATCGTTGTTTCGCCTCCGCGAAATCCCCACGCGACAAGCAACGTAATGAACTGCGCGAGCACAACCGGACTACGCGCCCAGCCGTCTCGGCGGCTGAACGCGAGAGCACTTGCGAGCAGCAGTGCGCCGTACGCCGCAAAGAAGATGCTGGTGGTGACGCCCATCGCGACCCGATTGCTCGAAATGTGGAGCACCTCGAGAATTGCGTAAGCCACGAAGAAACATCCTTGGGTGGCCACCAAGAACGTCGCTATGACGAGCAATCTCGGCAGCCGAGTCTCGCTGGCAACCGCTGACGGATCTGGCTGGGGGGTGCTCACTTGACCAGCCTAGGGATCGCCAGCAAGAGCGAATTTTTGCAGTCAGGTTAACTGGCTGTGACGAAGGCGACTTGGGTAAAGGCTTGTATAACGATCGAACTCTTGCGAGTCTTGTCACTCGGCGCTCGTGAAAAGTTTCACACAGGTGCCTATGATCAGGTAGTTAAACGATTCAGCAACGCACTCACCGAAGGAAATTCCATCCATGGATTGGCGCAGCCGTTCCGCTTGCCTCGACGAGGACCCGGAACTGTTTTTCCCGATCGGCAACACCGGTCCGGCCATTCTCCAGGTGGAGGAGGCCAAACAGGTGTGCCGACGTTGTGACGTGCGCGAGCAATGCCTGGCCTGGGCCCTCGAGGCTGGGCAGGATCACGGCGTCTGGGGCGGCCTCGGCGAGGACGAGCGACGCGCTCTCAAGCGACGCAACGCCCGGGCTCGACTGCGGAGCACGGTTTAGGCAGCACTGTCTAGACAGCACTGCTCACGCTGCACCCTGATAGCCCACAGTTCAGCCTCGTAGCCCCGCGTCGTCGACGGGCAACGCAATCGACACACTCGTGCCACTCCCCGACAACCCCGAGGCAACCCCAATCGTGCCGGCCAGTTCGGACTCAATCAGTGTCCTGACGATCGAGAGTCCTAGGTGGGTCGAACCGGCTAGGTTGAAACCGTCTGGCAACCCGACGCCGTCGTCATCAACAGTGAGATGCAGTTGCCCGGGCACGCGCTGAGGCGCGATCACGATCTGCCCGGTGCGGCCGTCGCGATAGCCATGCTCGACAGCATTCTGTACCAACTCGGTGATGATCATCGAGAGGGCTGTCGCACTGGCCGAAGGCAACACCCCGAAGCTCCCTGACCGAGTGATGCGCACTCTGGTGCCAAGCGCCTGAAAGTCCACGACCATCGCAATCAAGCGGTCTGAAATCTCGTCAAAGTCGACCTGCTCCTCGGCGGTCTCGCTGAGGGTTTCGTGAACGATCGCGATTGACCCAACCCTTCGCACAGCCTCGTTGAGGGCAGCCCTGGCCTCTGGGGATTCGATCCGCCTGCCCTGTAGTCGCAGCAAGGCCGCCACCGTTTGCAAGTTGTTCTTCACCCGGTGATGGATCTCCCGGATCGTCGCGTCCTTAGTGACAAGCTCTCGGTCTCGGCGACGTAGATCGGAAACATCGCGAACCAAGACCAGGGCCCCGGTGTGTTCTCCCTGCGGACGCAGTGGCACCGCCCTGACTATCAGTGACACTTCGTCGGTGCCGATCTCGGTCTCTCGAGCCGTCCGGCCACTCAGCACCGCACTAACACTTTCTTCGTCAGCGCGGTGTCGCGGGGGAACCAGGGTGCGCGTGAGATCAGCCAAGTTGACCCCGGTGAGGTCGCCCACCAATCCCAAACGGCGATAGACCGACAAGGCATTGGGGCTGGCATAGGTCACCCGACCATCAGCGCTCACCCGCACGAAGCCATCACCAACGCGGGGCGAATCTGCGTGGTCACTGCGTTGGCCGGGAGCAGGGAAATGCCCACTGGAAATCATCTGGGTCAAGTCGGAGGCGGTGTCGAGATAAGCCAGCTCAAGTCGGCTGGGGGTTCGGATGCCGAGCAGATTGGTGTGCCTGCCAACCAACGCGATGACTCGTTCGTGGTGTCGAACCGGGATGGTCTCCACTCGGACCGGAACGTCGTCGCGCCACTCTGGGTCACCCTCCCTCAACAGCCGTCCCTGGGCATAGGCCGCGTCGAGCATCGGACGGCGCCCACGAGGAATGAAAGTGCCCACAACGTCGTCGACGTACGCCGTCGGCCCCGTGGTGGGACGCATGTGGGCACCCGCCCAAAACCCCTTTCCCTCGCGATCCGGCAGCCACAACACCAGGTCGGCGAAAGAAAGGTCGGCAATGATTTGCCAATCGGCAAGCAAGAGTTGCAACCAAGCCAGATCAGACTGCTCAAGGTCGGTATGAATCCGAACCAGCTCGTGGAGTGATGGCACCCCTGCAGCGTAGTGAGCCCTTGCCACTCAACGAATCCGACACCACGTACCCCATGGGTCACAGCCGATGGTCACAGGCCAGCCACAGAACGGTGAGAGCTAGTGTTTTGGTCTCGAAGGGGGGGCTTCATGGGGCAGGATAGAGGCATGTCGGCCTACTGGAAGGAGGTGCTCAGCACCGGGCTTCTCGTCCCCGAAGATCGGGCGCTTTCTGACCTCACCGCGGACCTCACCCGGATGCTGGGATCACCCGATCCTTCGATTCGCGACGGCACTGCCTATCCAGCGCTGGCTACCTGGATCGAGCGAGGCGTCTATGACGATCTGCTCGCTGGTCTCGGCGATGGCATGGCCGCCGGTCTCGTCGTTGGGCTCGGGGAGAACGGCACAGATTCGGTGTTCCGACGCAGCTTTTCCGCCCTCATCCTCACCGAGTGTTTGGCACGCGACCACCTCGCCAATCTGGTCCCGGCTCAGAAAGTTTTGGAGTGGGGCGATCGACTGGCCGCGTGGTATCTCCGCGAGCAGGACTTGCGCGGCTACGTCGTCAGCAAGGGTTGGGCGCACGCCGTAGCCCATGGCGCCGACGCGATCGGCACGCTGGCCCACTCCCCCCACTTGGGCCGTGCGGAACTCACTGTTTTGCTGGACGTGCTGGCTGATCGGCTCCTGTTGCCGGCCGACACCCTGTTGGTTGCTGGGGAGCCCGATCGGATGGCAATGGCAACGATGCGCATCTTGCGAAGAAACATCGTCGGTTTGGAGATCGTCGAACCATGGGTGGTCCGGATTGGCCGCGCAGCCGCAACCCGCGGCTACTCCGACCGAGATCCCTACCTCAGCACCGGCAACGCGGAGGCCTTCCTTCGCGCGCTCTATCTCCAACTTATGCTCTCGGCCCAAGCCCCCACTATCCGCGCCGACCTGTTGCTTGTTCTGGTTGACGCACTTCGGGTGAGCAACGGCCAGTACGTCGGACCAACTGTTGAGTAGCCGGCTGTTGAGTGACCGGCCCACCACATCCGATTTCGAAATTCGCTTGGCTGAACCAGCTGATTATGCCGCGATCGGCGATCTGTTGGTTGCGGCGTACGTCGATGGTGGGCATGTTGATCCACGCGACAGTTATGTGGCTGTCTTACGCGACAGCGCCACTAGGGCTGCCAAGGCCCAACTCTGGGTTGCCGCGGCCGCGCAGGAGATCCTTGGCAGTGTGACCTATTGCCCCCAAGGTTCCGAGTTTCGAGAGTTAGGCACCGCTGCTGATGGCGAGTTCCGGGCGCTGGCAGTCTCGCCGGCTGCGCGCGGGCGTGGAGTGGGTGCGGCCCTGGTTGCTCACTGCGTCAAACTGTCTCGAGCCGCTGGCCACACCAGCATGGTTCTCAGCACGCTGCCAGACCAGCAAGCGGCACATCGGATCTATGAGCGGGCTGGCTTTCATCACGACGAAAGCAGCGATTGGTCACCCAAGCCTGGAACACTTCTGTGGGCTTTCCGCCGCCAACTCTAAAATGCGACAACCCCCGGCCGGGTTCGGCGCGGGGGCTATCTATGTTAGAAAACCTGCTCAGGCGTTGGGACGCTTTCCGTGGTTAGCGGCCTTCTTCTTCCGAGCGCGGCGCTTTCGACCGGTCTTGCCCATGGTGTCCTCCTAGAAGCCAACAACGCGTCATCTTCTCAAACGAACAGGTCCGTCGACTAATCGGCCCCGCTGACGCCTGGTCAGTCGACCGGTCGGCCCAGCTGTTCGGACGAAACCTCTCGGCACAGCATCGTGATCTTGAATCGCAACTCGGCCGGTGCCGTCTCGGCACACGAACGGGCGACCAATTCCTTCACCCGGCGCTGCAGGTCATAGGTCTCAAAACACGGATTGCAGGAGTCGAGATGGGTGCGGACCGCGGAAACGTCGGCGTCGGCAAGCTCGTTGTCTAGGAGGTAGACGATGCCCTGCAAGAAGTCAGCGCATTGGGCGATGGCGTCCTTCTGGGCAGGCTGGTCGTGGCCGTGGTCGTGGCTCATGATTCGCCGTCCATTTCGTCTCCAACGGTTTGGTCTCCCGAGGCGACCCGCACCAAATCGATCTCCCGGGCATAGTCGGTCAGCATGTCGCGGAGTTGGCGGCGACCCCGGTGTAGCCGGGACATGACAGTCCCGATCGGCGTGTTCATGATGTCCGCGATCTCCTTGTAGGGAAATCCCTCTACGTCGGCGAGGTAGACCGCCAACCGGAACTCCTCCGGCAGCCGTTGCAAGGCCTCTTTGACTTGTGAATCGGGCAAGTGCTCGAGGGCGACACCCTCGGCCGACTTTAACCCGCCAGACGTGTGCGACTCCGCGCGCGCAAGCTGCCAGTCTTCAACATCCTCAGACATCGACTGGAGCGGCTCACGCTGCTTTTTTCGATAGGAGTTGATGAAGGTATTGGTCAGAATGCGGTAGAGCCAGGCCTTGAGGTTGGTGCCAGGGCGGAACTGATGGAAGGCGCTAAAGGCTTTGGCATAGGTCTCCTGCACCAAGTCCTCAGCATCTTGCGGGTTGCGGGTCATCCGCATCGCGGCGGCGTACAACTGGTCAAGCATCGGCAGTGCATCACGCTCGAAGCGAATGGTGCGTTCGATGTCGGACTCGGTCTCACGCTCATCAGCGGTGGGGGCGTCTAGTGCTGGAGTGTCAGTCATCGCGGCCAAGAGTATCTGGCGCTCACGAGGTCGTTCGAGGAGAGCAGGCACATGTGGCTTAACCGGCGAACCTCACAGATGATTCCCGTCGGGACTGGTGACTAGCTGAGAAAGCCACTGCAGCGTTTCGTCGACGATGAGCGCAAAGGTCGCTTCCTGGGATATCTCGCCACGCTTGGGGACCCGCAGGCTGTGATCCGCAGAGGGTACGCCGACCAATTGAACGCCCAGCGGCAACGGATTGGGGAACTCTCCGGGTCTGCCCATGGAGTCCCTCTCCCCCTGCAACAACAGCACCGGCACTCCGGCACCCTGCAACTCAGGCAGTCGAGTGCGTTCTGGTCGCCCGGGTGGGTGCAAAGGGAACGCCAAACAAAGCGCACCGCTGGCGCCGACAGAGGCCGCGCAGCGCAGCGCGGACCGAGCCCCGGCGGATCGGCCGCCCACGACCATCGGCAGGCTTGGGTCGAGGCGCTGGCTCGTTCTGACCGCACGGCTAGCCGCAACGAGCCCTTCGTCCAGAGTGAGTGGGGCCGTTGCCACCTTCCGTCCGGCCACCCGCCAAGGCTGCTCGAAGAGCACCACTGACCAACCAGCGCTTGGCAGGGCTGCGGCCAGCGCCTGCAGATCAGGACTTTCGATGCCATTGCCGGCGCCGTGGCTCAGCAGCACGACACCTTGCGGAAGGTTCGCTAAGAAGTAGACCGCTCGACCTGGACCTCGGCCGGTGTGGACGGCCTCCTCATGGTTCATTGGTCTACCGGCACTGGCGTCACCAATTCAGGTCCGTTGTTGCGCACGTTGCTGACCAACGCGGAGACCGGGTAGGCCTCCAGCCGCCCTGGTGCGGCCGGGACCAGGAGACTTAGTAGTTCGGCGCGGCCAGAGGTCCGTGGGTCTAGCCACAACCCCCATCGTTCCGGCTCCACCATCATTGGCATTCGGTCATGGATTTGCCCGAGCGAGTCCTCGGCTTCGGTGGTGATGACGCTCACGGTCCACCGAAAACGATCGGGATCGTCTTCCGCCCGCTCGGGATCACGCCATATCTCATAGACGCCAGCCATCGCTAGGGACGCCTGGTCGCGGGGTCGGATGAAAAACGGCTGTTTGCGGGGTTTGCCCGCCGCGGTCAACTCATTCGTGGGATACCACTCGAAATATCCGTCGGCTGGGAGCAGGCAACGACGAGCGGCGAAGGCCCGGCGATAAGCAGGCTTGTCGGCGACCGTTTCCATTCGGGCATTGATCATTCGGTTGCCAATCTTGGGGTCTTTGGACCAGGACGGAATTAGTCCCCATTGAAAAACGCGCAATTGCCGCTGGGGCGGCCTATCACGTGCGATCTTGCCTTGCTCATCGCGCACGGAACGCTCCACGACGGCGTAGACGTCCTTGGTGGGTGCGACGTTGTAGTCAGGCTCAAGTGGCGTTTCGACGCGGGTCTCGGAAACCTCGAACTCTTCGATGAGGTCAGCCATCTGTCGACTAGATGCATAGCGGCCACACATGGCCACAAATTACAGGGTCAAGCAGCGGCGCGATTGACAGCGCCATCCTCGTGGCTGATCAGCCCACAGTGCGGGACAACTCATCGAGCAACTGCGCGGCGCCGGCGTCGCACCGGGGCAATCCCTCTATCCAGACCCGGGTGGGTTGACCACCACGCTCCGCATCGGAGGCGAGCGTGCGTAGCAAGGCCACGCGGCGTCCCAACCTGGCGTCGCGTTTGACCAGAATGCCGATCCGGCGCAAACCCAGCCGCCCGGTCGTTTCGCTGCCCGGGAACACTGTGCGCGCCGCCGTCCCTAGCTGTGACAACTGCAACGCTCTGCTGACACCATCGTCAACACTCACCGATGACGCAGGCAGATCCAACACGATCAGCGCGTAGGAATCCTGAACGCTCTGCGGCGTCTTGCCAGACGAAGTCTTCGGGCCGGGCGTTCGGAGCTCTCCCCTGTAAAGCTCCGACAGCCGACTGCGTAGATGCGCCAAACTGGACAGGCCGGTGAGCGGGTCCTCACAGGACAATTGGTGCAAATAACCCAAGGTTGATTCGCTCCAGGCGAGACACAATGCCTCGACATCGCAATAGGCAGGGTCCAGACCCTGAATCGCCCGCGATGTGGCGCGTAGCCCTTGCAGTGATTCCTCCAAGGACATGCCGTCGTCGGCTAACTGACGACCAACAACTAAGCAGGCATCGACCGAACCGGTCCCCGTCTGCATAGCCTCGGCAACAGCCTCAAAAACACCAGGCACAACGTCTCGAACACCGCCAACAGCAGCAAAGGAATTACGCCTGGCGCGAGTTTCGAACAACCGCATGGCAACCCCTTTACTCCATCTGGCAGACCTGTGAGCCAACGAGAAACGCTCAACCTGAACACCTTTGAAACGGGTGCGCGAAGGATCCATGACGCGAAACCACCGGATTTGTGCGCGTCAGACACGGCGCGTGCGAGAATTGTCTGAAATCTCGTCATCATTTAGGCCTTGAACCGTTTCACCTCTAACTATGAGCCAAACACTGCCCCGCATTGACGGTCCCGGCGACGCTGAACTGATTTCAGCGGTCCGAGGCGGAGACCTCGATGCCTACGGAGACCTATTCGCCCGTCATGTTGGCTCGGCGCGCGCACTTGCGCGCCAGTTGGTCAACCCAACAGATGCAGACGATCTCGTCTCCGATGCCTTCGCCAAGGTGCTCGGCGTTATCCAACGCGGCGGCGGCCCAGACGTGGCTTTCCGGGCTTATCTCCTCACCGCCGTACGACGGCTGCACATCGACAAGATTCGCGCCAACTCGAAGTTGCACACCACCGACGACATGGAGAAGTTCGATCCCGGCACTCCGTTTCGCGACACCGCCGTGGAAGGCTTCGAAAACGCAGCCGCCGCGGCAGCTTTCTCCTCGCTCCCCGAGCGCTGGCAACTGGTGTTGTGGCACACCGAGGTTGAGGGCCAAAAGCCAGCCGAAGTCGCCGAGTTACTCGGCATGTCAGCCAACTCCGTCTCTGCCCTGGCTTATCGCGCTCGCGAGGGTCTGCGTCAGGCTTACCTCAACGGGCACGCCCAAGAACTCGACGATGCGACCTGCCGGTGGACGCACAGTCACCTCGGCGCCTACGTCCGCAACGGCGTTTCGCGACGGGACGCCGCCAAGATAGAAGCACATCTCGACGAGTGCCGTAAGTGCATGGCGATCTATCTGGAGCTCACCGAGGTCAACTCCAACCTCGCCGGCATTCTTGGCCCACTGCTCCTGGGTGGTGCTGCGGCTGGGTATGCCGCGGCGATAGGTGCTGGCGCGGCCGCGCCCGTCGGACTGGCTGGCTTCGTCAGCAATGTGAGGTCGCAGATCAACCCAGCAATCGCTGGCGCAGTTGCCGCCACTGTGGCCGCCGGCGGCATCGCCGCGGGTGCTGTTGCCGTCAACTACAACGCTGAAGATGCTGTGGTTGGGTCACCGCCAGCGGCTGGGACAAATGCTGGCGCCAGTGCCGACGATGCCCCCGACCCGGCCCCGGCCCCAGCCCCCGACCCAGCCCCCGAATCGGACGACGAGCCCGACAAGAAGCCGAAGAAGCCGAAGAAAACACCGGCGCCGGTTGAGGACACCACCCCCGTGACAGTGCCCGCACCTGTCCAAGAACCGGTGACCGAGCCGAGTCCGCCGCGCGACCGCAAACCCGCCGGCCCGGTTAAAGGCGAGGCAAAGCCGAATCCCGATGCCGCCCAGCCAGAGGCCGAGCCGACGGTCGAACCCGAAGTGAAGCCACCGCCGCCGCCACCTCCGCCGCCACCGTCCCATGACCTCGCGCTCGTCGGTGTGAATGTCCGACCACCTGCCGGTGGCAATGATCCCTTCCGATTGACCGCGAATGTCACGGGACTGTCGCCCGGTGGATCCGCGACGCTGACCATCGTCGGGGACGGTCGTCTGGTGTGGCGCAACCTGGATCGGTTGTGTTCGCCCATCGCCAACGGTGCCACCTGCACGATCACCAGCACGCCAGCTTGGATCGAAGTCGCCATCGATCAGTTCGAGGGTGGAGATATGCCCGTGACGTTTACGCTGACACCCAACGGTTCGACCGAGGACATCAACCCCGATAACAACCGGATCACGGTCTGAAGCCATCACCCGAGGGTGATTCCCCGGGGCCAGCAATCGCTAGGCTGGTCGGGTGACCGATTCGGGCAAGCCAATACCGCAGGAGCCCTGGCCTGCGCCCCTAGCTGCCCGACCACTGAACGCGATCGTGTCTTTACCGGGCAGCAAGTCGCTGACCAACCGGGCCCTGGTGCTTGCCGCATTGGCTGATGGTCCCTCCGTCGTACGCCGTGCTTTGCGCTCGCGCGACACCCTGCTGATGGCCTCGGCACTGACGGCTTTGGGTGCGCCGGTCGACACGACCGGAGCGGACTGGCTAGTCGCCCCGGGCGAATGTGCCGACGATGTGTCCATCGATTGTGGTTTGGCCGGAACGGTCATGCGCTTCGTGCCGCCGATGGCGGCGTTGAGTCGCGGAACTATTCGGTTTGATGGAGATCCGCACATGCGGAGCAGACCCATCGGTCCCATGCTTGCGGCCCTCTCCGACCTTGGTGTACGGATTTCGGCGGAGGCGACTTCGCTGCCGTTCGAGATCCTCGGCAACGGATCGGCTCGAGGTGGCCGGGTGGAGATCGACGCGTCCACGTCGTCGCAGTTCATCTCCGCGTTGCTTTTGACGGGTGCCCGATTTGATCAGGGCGTTGATGTCCACCACGTGGGCCCGCCGGTGCCCTCAATGCCCCACATCAAGATGACGATCCAGATGTTGCGCGAACATGCCGTGTTGGTCGATAGCTCGGAGGAACATCGATGGACGGTCGAGCCGAGCACGATCAAGGCGGTGGACGAGGCCATCGAGCCTGATCTATCCAATGCCGCGCCATTCTTGGCTTTGGCGTTGGTCTCTGGCGGCAGCGTGACGATTCGAGACTGGCCACAGAGCACGAATCAGCCCGGTGACGCGCTGCGGGACATCCTCACCGAGATGGGCGCGCAGGTGAGTCACACGCAATGGGGTCTCGAGGTTCGAGGCACTGGCGTTATCCACGGCGTCGAGCTCGACCTCCACGAGCTAGGCGAACTCACCCCGGCGATCGCCGCACTTTGCGCGCTGGCTGATTCGCCCTCGACATTGCGCGGCGTCGCCCACATTCGCGGACACGAGACCGATCGCCTCAACGCACTGGCGACCGAACTCGCTGGTCTCGGCGCCGACGTCACCGAACACGCCGACGGCTTGAGTGTGCGCCCGGCTCGGCTCACGGGGGGGCTGTGGCACACCTATGCCGATCACCGGATGGCCCACGCTGGCGTGATCCTTGGCGCGGCCGTGCCCGGCGTACTCGTGGAGAACATCGAGACCACGGCCAAGACCTTTCCCAACTTCGCTGACACTTGGGCCGACCTCTGGTGACGAATCGGCGCTTCGACGAGAACGACCACGAACACTACGAACGCCCTCGGCGTCGTACTCGCCCGCGCACCAAGGATCGGCCAAGCCATGACGACGCCGTCGACGGCGTTGTTATCACGGTCGATCGAGGCCGACTGACCCTGTTGGTCAATGGCGTCACGGTGATGGCAGTAAAAGCCCGGCCCCTCGGGCGCAAGGGGGTGGTTGTTGGTGATCGAGTCCGCGTGGTGGGTGACGTCTCCGGCGAGATTGGCGTCTTGGCGAGAGTCGTCGAGATTCACCCACGCACGACCGTCCTGCGACGCACCGCAGACGACGATGATCCGGTTGAGCGCATCATCGTGTCCAACGCCACCCAAATGGTGGTAGTGGTCGCGTTGGCCAATCCAGAGCCCCGCCCGCGGCTCATCGATCGCGCCCTGGTGGCAGCGTACGACGCGGGGATGAAACCCCTGTTGTGTCTCACCAAAGCCGACCTGGCCGACCCGGAGCCGCTGCTGCGCAATTACCGCGCACTGGGCGCACCCTGGGTGGTCACCCAGCGAGGTGGCGACCTTGATGAGGTGCGGCAGAAGTTGGCGGGGCATAACAGCGTGCTTTTGGGACACAGCGGGGTCGGCAAGTCGACGCTCGTCAACGCCCTCGTGCCGACTGCGGATCGCAGTGTCGGCATCGTCAACGCCGTGACTGGACGCGGTCGCCACACCTCGACGTCGGCTTTCATGTTGGCCCTGCCCACTCTCGGCGCCAGCTCCGCAACCGATGAAACCAGCTGGATCATCGATACGCCCGGTATCCGGTCGTTCGGGCTCGCCCATGTGGCTCCGGAGGGTCTGATCGAAGCTTTCCCGGACCTCGACGAGCTCACTGAAAGCTGCCCACGAGGCTGCGGTCACACAGCACAGGATCCCGAGTGTGGCCTAGATGTTGCTCTCGCCGACGGTCAAGCCGACGGCGACCGAATTCAGTCGTTCCGCCGATTGCTGATCACCCTCAGCGTCCGCGACTACTGACTATCCCCACACCACGACGGCGCCGGTGTGGCCCGCCAGCGCGGTCAACGCCAACACGGCGATTGAAACCGCCACCAGAGCGATGACCAACACCTTGTCGACGACACCACCTGAGGACTGCTTGGCTCCGCGACCTGACTTCAGACCGCTAGTGCCACCAAGACGCCAGGCCCCGAGGCCGACCAGAAGGCCGAAGACCAGCATCGCGTTCTTGAGCAATTCGCCACGTTCTTCGTGCGTTTCCATCGATGGCATTTCGTCCAATGCCGGCAGTGCCTCAAGAAGTTCTTCTCCACTCGTGGTGGCGAGCACTGCGGTGACCACGGCGATCGCCGTGGTCACGACGAGAACGGCACGCAACGCCCACCGCCAGCGCGGCACGACGGCATAGACCAGGCCCAACAGGGCAGCCAAGGGTGCAAGCACCACAACTGCGTGAACGATTAACGGGTGCAGCGGCAGACCAGCAATTTCCATGGGCAACACCCTAATGAACACACATGAGCCGAATCTAAGAGCCTCGACGCAATAGCCTGTGACTATGGCTTCAGCAGGCAGTCCCGACTACACCGACGATCTTCGGCTAGCACACGTGTTGGCCGATGACGCCGACTCGTTGAGCGAGGCCCGCTTCAAGGCGCTGGACTTGCACGTGATGAGCAAACCCGATCTCACCCCGGTGACAGATGCTGACCAAGCAGTCGAGGAGTCCATTCGGCGCACACTCTCGCGAGCTCGATCCCGCGATGCCGTGCTGGGGGAAGAAACGGGTTCCACCGGTCATAGCCAGCGACGGTGGGTGATCGACCCGATCGATGGCACCAAGAACTTCATCCGCGGGGTGCCGGTGTGGGCCACCTTGATCGCGCTCGTCGTCGACGACGAGGTAGTCGTTGGGCTCGTCTCGGCCCCGCTGTTGCAACGCCGCTGGTGGGCGGCCAAAGGTCAGGGCGCTTGGACTGGGCGATCACTGTTGAAAGCAACCCGTTGTCAGGTGTCCGACGTACGCCGTCTAGAAGACGCGTCGCTGTCTTATGCGTCCCTCCACGGCTGGGAAGAGCGCGGCCGATTAGAAGAGTTTATGGCTCTCCAACGTCGATGCTGGCGCTCGCGCGCCTATGGCGACTTCTGGTCCTACATGCTCCTCGCGGAGGGCGCGATCGACATCGCCACCGAACCCGAATTGCACCTCTATGACATGGCCGCCCTCGACGTGATCGTGCGAGAAGCAGGTGGACGCTTCAGCAGCCTCGACGGCACCGATGGGCCGTTCGGCGGCAATGCCCTCGCCACCAACGGCCATCTGCATGAGGCGGCGCTTGGCTTCGTGGGCGCGCTCTCGGACAACGATGACCCCGATGTACGACGCATCGGATCGATTCATGATCTCTTTCCCTCGGGATCAGGCGAGGGGTAGTTTGGGGTTAGTTTCACGATTAGCGTGAACCTTTCCAACGATTCGGGACACTCACTGGAGGCATCATGCGGATAAGCGACGTACTCAGGGCCAAGCCAAGCCAAGAAGTCATCACCATCAGCCCAGATGCCACGGTCCGCGACCTCATTGCCCTCTTGTCCGAGCACAACGTTGGCGCCCTAATTGTGAGCTCCGATGGGTCTGCGGTTGAGGGCATCGTGAGCGAGCGTGACGTCGTACGCCGCCTGCACGGCGATGACGCCGTAGTCGACGGTCCCGTCTCGGCGATCATGACCGCGGATGTCAAGACCTGCGAGCAGGAGCACACGCTCGAAGAGTTGATGAAGGTCATGACCGATCACCGGATCCGACATGTGCCCGTGGTCACCGAAGGTGCCCTCACCGGGATCATCAGCATCGGAGACGTCGTGAAGAATCGGATGGCCGAGTTGGAGTTTGAACGCGATCAGCTCGATAGTTACGTCCACATGTCCTGACCCAGATCTGTTTCAAGCTTCGCCTCGACACAAGGAGTGCGCCTGATGGCCCCAGCAACACCAGCCAAGCCGGAAATCGACTTCCCGGACTATGACCCGCCTGCCGACCTCGTCATCACCGACGTCACTGATGGTGATGGTGCTGAGGCGACCATTGGCTCAACCGTGCTCGTGCACTACGTGGGTGTCGCTCACTCAACGGGTGAGCAATTTGACGCCTCCTACGATCGCGGCGACCCACTGCGGTTTCGGCTGGGCATTGGTCAGGTGATTTCTGGCTGGGATCAAGGTGTCGCCGGGATGAAGGTCGGCGGACGCCGCCACCTCGTGATCCCGCCCCACCTAGGCTATGGGGATCGTGGCGCAGGCGGCGTGATCAAGCCCGGCGAGACCCTCATCTTTGTGGTCGACCTCGTCGCGGTGACCTAACCCACCTGAACGCTGATTTCACCGACCGTCACCACGTCGTCGCGCACCAATTGTCGACCCCGACGGGTTTCGACCTCACCGTTAACGGTGACGCGACCAGAGATCATCAACGGCTTGACGTCTGAGCCGTTGTCGATAAGGTCTGCCAGTTTCAAGAACTGACCAAGGCGGATGCTGTCATCACGAATCGGAACACTTGTCGGCACTACGGACTCCTCTCGAGCAAGCAACGATGATCAGTTGAGTCCCAGCGAGACAGCATGGATGATGACCCCGACTAGCCCGCCGACGATCGTACCGTTGATCCGGATGAATTGGAGGTCGCGACCGACGTGCAACTCGATCTTGCGGGCGGCCTCCTTGCCATCCCAACGATCGATCGTGTGTGTGATGATCGCGGTCACCTCTTCGCCGTAGCGAGCAACTCCGAACACGACGAGATCCGCGGCCATGTGATCCAACTTCACCCGAAGTTCGTGATCAGACTCCAGTTGCTCGGAGAAACGCGATATCTCGAGCAACAGCCTGGTCCGCACTGCGCCGCCAGGATCCAGCAGCGAAGCCAGCAGCGCCCGGCGTAGGGCATTCCAAAGCGAGATGCCGGTGGCCAACACCTGAGGGTGGTCGAGCACCCGCTCCTTCAGTTGCTCAGCACGGGCTTGGGTGACCGGGTCAAAGAGCAAATCTTGGGCCAATTGGGCCAGCATCGAATCGAGCGCTTCTCGCGCGTGGTGGTGCGGGTCGCTGCGAATATCTTCCAGCCAATGAACAGCCTCGACATGCAATCGGGTGGTCACTGCTTCATTCAGACGCGGTGGAGCCCACCAGGGTGCACGTTCGCTGAGCACATCAGTGAACGTGTCAGGGTTTTGGACCAGCCAGCGATGCAATTCGTCGAGGGTGAGGTCCACCACCCCGTGATGAAGATCGTCGCGCACGATCTCGGAAAGGAGCCCACCCAACAGGGGTGCGATGGGCTCTTCACGGAATCGCGGCACGAGAGCAGCCGAGACGAAGTCCGAGATGTGTTCGTCCTTCACTTTGCCCAGCGCAATCACCGCGATATCGGCGGCTTCGGCAACGACCCGTTGTGCGTTGGCCGGGTCAGCAAGCCAGACGCCGAGTCGCTCGGAGATCTTGGCCGCAGCAATCCGGTCTCGAATGATGTCTTCTTGGAGGAAGTTCTCGCCCACGAACTCTTGGAGGCTCCGCCCAAGGTCCTTCTTACGCTTGGGAATCAGCGCTGTGTGGGGTATCGGGATCCCTAGCGGATGTTTGAACAGTGCTGTGACCGCAAACCAGTCCGCGATGGCGCCCACCATCGAAGCCTCGGCGCCGGCGTTGACGAAGCCCCACACACCCTCGCGCCCCAACGTCGCGACGTAGACGATGGCGGCTAGAACCAGCAACCCCACCGCCACGGTTCGCATCCGGCGCAGGCCGCGGCGCCGCTGGGCATCAGCTGCTGGGTCAGGGGTGATCATCGAAATAGTTGTCATCGCCCTGTGATCCTCTCAAACCGCGCCCAGCAGGCCCTAAAAATGTCTCTCCCCAGATGTTTCTGGGAAGATGGAGCCATGGCTCGCACCGTAATCACTTTTGGCACCTTCGACGTCTTCCACGTCGGCCACCTCCGCGTGATTGAGCGCGCCGCAGCACTCGGTGATCGCCTGATCGTGGGAGTTTCGGCCGACGCGCTCAATGAGAGCAAGAAAGGTCGCGCACCCGTCTTTAGCCAAGGCGAACGGCTTGCGATCGTCGCCGCACTCAAGCCGGTGTCCGAGGTCTTTGTCGAGGAAAGCTTGGAGCAGAAACGCGAATACATCGAGCGGTATGCCGCCGACGTACTCGTGATGGGTGACGACTGGGCGGGCCGCTTCGATGAGTTCAACGACATCTGCGAGGTCGTCTACCTCCCCCGCACCCCGGCAATCTCTACCACCGCCCTGATCGAAAAGATCTCCGGAACTTAACGATTCTTTCGACCCGGTCAAGTTTTCGGTTTCAGCCGAAGTCGTACCCTGGGTGACATACCCTGAACCCAGACGTTTTGTCGATCCGCAGGGGGCGGGCCGAACCGCCCACAGCCCCAAAGGAAGTTCTTAGTGCGACGCTCGAAGACGGCAGCCCTGCTGCTGGCCGCAACACTCGCGATTTCGACCCTCACCGCCACCGCCTCGGCAACTCCCGACAAGATCGTGGACGCGTCGGGTGGCGCCGACGAAGTCAGCGCGGTTTTGCAGCAGGCCGAGGAAGCCTTGGCGGGCGATCCGGTCGAGATTGACGCGGGATCTGAACTTTCACCCGAGCCTGAAGCCTCCGGCACAGTCATCGAAAGTCCGACCATAGCGTTGGCTGACCTGGCAGTGGCATACCCCGAACTCACGGCGCAGGAGCAGCGCCGAGCCGACGAGATCCTCGCTCGGCCCGACGCGGGCGGCGGGATCGACCTCAAAGATTGGACGGCCCCACCAGCTGATCGCCGAGTGGTCTGCGCAACTCACGTGTGCGTGCACTATGTCGTTTCCAGCACCGACACTGCGACCCAAAGTTGGGCGGAAACCACCCTTGCCGTGATGGAGTCGGTCTGGAATTTCGAGATCGCGACGATGGGGTATCGCGCGCCCGCACCGGACGGCGCCCGAGGAACCGACACCAATCGTCCCGAAACCGTTGGCAAGTTTGACGTCTATCTCAGCAATATCGGTGGTGACGGCTACTACGGCTATTGCGCCGGCGAGGCGAAAGTCCCTGGCCAATCCTTGCGGGAATCTGGCTACTGCGTGCTCGACAACGACTTCACGGAATTCGTGTTGAATCCGACCTCGAGCCTGAAAGTCACGGCCGCTCACGAATTTTTCCACGCCATCCAGTTCAACTACGACGCCCTTGAGGACCGTTGGCTCATGGAAGCTACGGCGACCTGGATGGAAGAGCGCTACGCCGATTCCATTAACGACAACCGGCAATTCCTGAGGTTTGGCCAGTCCTCGAAGCCGGGTGTTCCACTCGACACCTTCGGCGGCCTTACGCACTACGGAAACTGGTTGTTCTTTGAGCGGCTCAGTAGGAAGTACGGCACGGACTCGGTGCGCAGCATTTGGAATCGACTGGATGCCACCCGCGGCAAGACTGACCAATACTCCGTCCAAGCGATTAAGAACTTCCTCCAGGCTGAGGGCACGACACTGCCCAAGTTCTATGTCCACTTTGCCGCTGGCAATTTGTCGCCGGCAAAGCACTACAGCGAGGGATCCGTCTACCGCCCCGCGCGGTTCGCCGACACCTTCACTCTCAAGTCAGGTCGCAAGTCGATCAACGCCCGCCAAGCCAAATTGCGCCACCTCACCAGCAAGAGTTATCGCTTCAAGGCCGCGAAGTCGCTGCGTGGAAATGGGAAACTCCGAATCACCGTCGATGGCCCGGAGGCCAAGACCGGTCCGGCCGCACTTGCCTACGTCTATCTGAAGAACGGCAAGATCACCAAGAAGTTCATCAAGCTAAACAAGGCTGGATTCGGGTCGACCAGGGTGAAGTTCTCACGCAGCAAAGTAACGCGGGTCACGCTGACCTTGGTCAACGCTTCACCGCGTTATGTGTGCTGGCGGCAGGGCACGTATGCCTGCCAAGGGTTCGCCAAAGACGACGGCTCCAAGTTCACGTTCAGCGCCAAAGTCCTCAGCTAATTTGTTGCTAACCCCGCCTCAACCGCGGCGATGATGGCGGGGCGAAGATCTGTGGCGGAGATGACCCGATCTACGGAGCCCATCTGGACGGCTCGGTGAATGTCGTGGACGCCATCAAACTCCGCCGCCACTTCGCTGATCTTCTCCGCACGCACGGCTGGCCTGAGATCGGCAAGTTCAACTAGTAGGCCACTGCGCTCGGGCCCAGTGGCCGTGGCCAGCCGGGACTCTAGCGCGGCCACCCGAGCATCACCTGCGGTGCGCTTCTCAACAACGCCAGAAAACACCACTGCGGCAGCAGGGGCGCCACCAATCACCGACGCAAAAGAGCCCTCTACGGCCAACACGGTCATGTTGGGGTTGAGTGTCTTGGAGAACACGACGAAAGCGCCTCCGTGGTAGCGAGAGATGACCGTGAAGACGATGGGGCCTTCGAAGTTAACGACTGCCCGGCCGATCTCTGCACCGTATTCCAACTGCAGTTTGCGCATCGATTCTGGCGAACCGTCGAAACCTGACAGATTGGCAAGCACGACTAGGGGCCGATTGCCACTTGCCGCATTAATCGCTCGGGCAGCCTTCTTGGACGAGCGGGGAAACAGGGTGCCCGCGGTGTAGGTGTCCGGCCCATCCGTGGGCGGGAAGCCACGGCGTACGACCGGACGCGATTCGATGCCTAACATCGTCACCGCAATGCCACCCATTCTGGTGTCGTAGACCACGGCAGTGTCGGCGTCGGCCATGCCAGCCCACCGCTCCAACGGTTCGTCGTCGGCATCGGCCACGGCCCGCATCACTGTCCGGATATCGAAGGCCTTCTTGCGGTCGGGGTTGGAAAGGGGCGAAAAAATGTCGCCAACGGAGGCGAAGTCGCTGCCTTCAATCAGGTGGGGATAGCCCGACACATCACGATCAAACGGATCGCTCGAGATAGCCCGACGCGGCCCCGGTTCACCGGGTATTACATAGGAGTGGTCGTAGTAAGCCATCAGCACCTCGAAGGCACCGGCCAAGTCGGGGGCCCAATATTGCGCTTGCCCGTTGGGACCCATCACGCGGTCATAGCCGCCGATGCCGAAGTTATCCTCGGCGGATACACCGCCGGAGAAGTCCAGGGACTGCTTGCCCGTCAAAACCATCGCGCTGTCCGGTGTCATCACCAAGATCCCCTTGGTGTGCATCAGCATCGTCGCCTCAGCATTCCAATAGGGTTGCGCCCCTACATTGATACCGGCCACGATCACGTTGATCTCACCACCGGCTTGGGTGAACTCAATGATCCGCCGCAAAGCCGCGCCCACCCAGTCCATGTTCTCGGTTCCGGAGTCCATCGAGATGCGCGCCCCGGCGGAGAGGGCAAACCATTCAAGGGGCACCTTCAACTGGTCAGCCAGATCGAGAGCAGCGATAATCCGCGCACACTCCGGCTCAGCCACGGCCCCCAACGCTTTGGTCGGATCGCCACACAGGACAACCCGAGTCATGCCCTCCGGATATCGCGCCGTTGGCGTGGTGGCAACCGCCACCAAAATCCCGGCAGTGTTAAGCCCAGGGGCTCGCTCGACCGGGGCCAGCACCCCATGGTCATCAAGGTCATACTCGACCATCGTCCCGCCCGAGCCAGCCAACACATCGGCCAATTCATAGGGATAGACCAGCCCACGTCGACGCGCGCGAAGCACCTTGCCGGCATATTCATCGAGTGGTTTGAGAGCATCGGTGGGTGGCGGCACAACTTCGGCAACCACGCCCGCGCCTGGCCTGGAGTGGAAGCGGATGGCGATAGGTCGAATCGAGCCATCGGGCAGAGCAATCCGGCCTTGTGCCAACACTTCCTGGATGCCGGCGCCCTCGCTCAGCGGGGTGATCTTCCTCTGCAGCGCGGTCAGTTGATCTAGGTCAGCCTCGACCAGCGGCCACACCTGCACCCAAACATGGTTCATATCCAGATCACGGCCATTCGAACCTCTGGACGTGCGAGCTCGACGGATCGCTTCCAAACAGTTCTCCACGGCGCGCTCAGCGTGTGGCAGACCCAACACCGTGCCTTGCTCGTCTCTGACCACGGCCAGCTGACGCACTTGGGCCACGGCAACTAGGCGCCGATCGGCCGGGTTTGACTTCGCTACACACTCATAGAGCAAAACGTCGTCGGGGGCCTCGATGCGCGTGACATCAAACTCCCGAAGCCGCCAGAGATTGAGCCGGCGACCCACCATCGGGTGTACGCCGCGCACCCGCGCGTCCTCGGTAAGCGTGCCATCGTGCCAGCGGAACGTGAAGTAGTTGACCGGTCGCCCGCTGCCAGGCACGACGGCCACCGCAACGCGTCGTACGTCGGCAACCCAGGGCAACGCGGCGAGGACCTCACGGAGCTGGACCGAGGACTCCTCGGGGCTTTCGGGAGCGCTAGGCCACGAGAGGTAGATCTCGACCACGGCATCGTCACCGGCGCTGCGGTCGGCAACCTGCTCAGCGAGCGTGGTGTTCAGCTCGCTATCTGCGGCGTCCAACTCGGCTCGTTGCCCGATCGTCGCCACAATCCGGGTGGGTTGACCCTCCAGGGAGTAGTCAGCCACCGCTACGGTGCGGCCACCCACCTGAAGAGACCGCAATCCGTGGAGATCAAACTCCAGATAATGCCGCTTCACCATCACTTCGAGCAGCGGTTCGTAGACGGGAATCCCATGCTCTAGACGTTCCGCAAGGAAATCCACGATCTGCTCGGGAATGGCCGCCATCGCGTCAATGCGATCTGCGTAATCACTCCTATTGGGGTCCGCCGCGAGGGCGGCAACTTCTTCATGCACCCCGGCCAACACCTCAGCCCGTTCACGATCGACCTGGGGCTGATCGAACCAACGGAAGCGAATGCTCCGAGCGAGGTCTCCGACCACCGGGAAGCGCAATTGTGTCGCCCGCACCAGGCGCTCGAGCTCAGCGCGAGCCCGAGCAGCTTGGTCACCTTCAGGGGCCGGGTCGGACTTCCAGCGTTCGAGGAGCGTCGTTACGACATTGACGTCGGGCACCGATCGCTGATGGGCCAGGAAGACCCGGAAAACTGCCTCTTCCAGAGCCGGGGTGCGCTCCAACTCAGTGACGCCATAGTGAGCCAACACCGTGACCAACCGCTCACGGAATTGATCAGGGAGACCACCGCGTTCCACGTCGAGGCTTTGGAGGTAGGTGTGAAAGTGTTCGCGTGGGCTGTGGACCCGCAATTCGGTGCGCAGTTCTTCGCCGGCCGGACGGTTGCGACTCAACTCGGCCAAGTCAGTGAACAGACCCAACAAGGCAATCTCGTCTGTGACCATGTCAACGCCAGCGCCCCGCAACAGATCGCGCGCTTCTAAGTATTGAGCCAGAGAAGACTGCTCAGCTCGTTGGTCGATGTCGAAGCCCATCAACAGTGCGCTGAGCCCTGCCAGTGCCTTGGTCGCCCGCTCGCGGGGATTGCTTGCGCCCACCGCCTCCGGGAGATCTAGACCTGGCCCGGTTGGTGCTGCCTCGGCTGTGGCCTCCTCAGCGTTTAGCTCGGCCACCGGTTCCATCCGCACGAGTGGAGCACCCGTTTCGACTTGACTGCCAGTGATGACGAGCATTTCCTTGATCCGGCCGGCAAAGGGAGCACCGATGATGGTCTCCATCTTCATCGACTCCAAAACAATCACGGGAGCCCCGGCCGCGACCTCATCGCCCACGGCCGCGGGAGTCGCCACGACGAGAGCCGGCGCCGGTGATCGGAGTACGCCGCCTTCGTCACGGCTTACGCGGTGGGTGACACCGTTGACCTCGATCATGTGCACGGGTCCGTGCGTCGCGGTGACAAGTCGAAAGCGTTGCCCTTCGATGATCAGCCGCCCGTGGAAGTCATCAAGTCTCTCGATAAGTGCCTCGACAGTGCGTTCTTCGGCACCAGAAGCAACGGTGACGCAATAGCGCGACGGTCCGACCTGAACGACACTGACCTGATAAGTCGCGCCGCGAAGTTTGAGGTCGACGGCTCGGCCGACTTTGTGTTGGACCTGGGGGCGACCACCATGGGCGGTGTCGAGCAATCTGGCAATCTCGACCGCTTCCTCGTCTTCGTAGGCCTCAATAGCGGCGGTAACTAGGGCCACCCCTGAGTGCCGATCAGAGATCAGCCGACCCTGCGCACGGACTTCGTCGATCCAACCTGTCGAACACCAGGGCCCGGGACCGACGACCTCGGGCTGATCCAGGAGTTCGAGCACAAAACTCTTGTTGGTTGCCCCTCCCTCGATGACCACCGTGGTCTCCGACATTGCCCGACGCAGTCTGGCGATCGCTTCGTCACGGGTGGCTCCAAACGCGATGATTTTGGCGATCATCGAGTCGAAGTCGGCCGGAATCACGTCACCTTCGGCGACCCCGGTGTCGACCCGGATGCCCGGGCCTGCGGGCAGATCGAGGCGCACAATCCGACCCGGAGAAGGCGCAAAGTCACGATCGGGGTCTTCGGCATTGAGTCGCGCCTCAACCGCGTGCCCCCGCTCGCTCGGTTTCTCTCCGGTCAACTTTCCACCCGAGGCCACGTGAATCTGTGCCTTGACCAAGTCAGTGTCAGTGGTGACTTCGGTGATGGGATGCTCGACCTGAAGCCGAGTGTTGACTTCAAGGAAGGCAAACGTCTTCTCGCCGGGGTGATAGAGAAACTCCACCGTCCCGGCGCCGGCGTACCCAACAGCTAGCGCTAGACGTTCGGCCGAGGCCTTCACTTCGTCATTCTGCGCGGAGGTCAGCAACGGCGACGCGGACTCTTCAATTACCTTCTGGTTGCGCCGCTGGACCGAACAGTCGCGTACGCCGAGTGCCCAGGCCGTGCCTTGACCGTCGGCAATCACTTGCACTTCCACATGTCGGGCGCCGGTGACTAGCCGCTCCAGAAAGACAATGCCGGAGCCGAACGCGCGCTCTGCCTCATCGCGGGTGCGCTGGTAGGCATCCTCTAGATCTGCCGCACTGGCGACCATCCGAATCCCGCGGCCGCCGCCGCCAGCAGTGGCCTTCAACATCAGTGGGTAGCCGATGTTTTCGGCCGCCGCGAGCGCCTCTCCGAGGGTCTCTACGCCGCCGCGGCTCCACGGCGCGACGGGCACACCGACCTCCTCGGCGATCAGCTTTGAGCCGATCTTGTCTCCGAGTTTGCGCATCGCCTCAGCACTCGGGCCGATGAAGGTGATGCCAAGTCGGGTGCACACATCGACAAAGGAGGCGTCCTCGGCGACGAAGCCCCAACCGACCCAGACGGCATCGGCTTCGGTCTCGATGAGAGCACGTTCCAGCACCGCATGATCGAGGTAGGGACGATTGACCGCCGGCCCCAAGGGGTAGGAGAGATCAGCCTCGCGCACGAACATCGCGGACTTCTCGACCTCTGTATAGAGGGCAATCACCTGGATGGCAGGTGTGGACTCGGACCCGCTTGAAGAACTGGCCGCCCTGCCCGCATTGATATCGCGCACGGCATGGATCAACCGCATCGCCGCCTCGCCCCGATTGACGACCGCTATCCGCTGAAACAAGCCTGACCTCCCGATGCGCGAACGACGCCCATTCGGGCGCTAGATGGAGACTCCCATGACAGGGAAGTTACGGGCTAGTACGTCCACGGCGTTGCGCCGATCGAGCGGTGTTTTGTATCACCCCCAATCCGGTGGAGCCGGCACTCCGAATTACCTACGACAAGAACTTGAGGACTCGGGCGCCGCCCGAGTTCACCACGTCACGATCCCGTGGAATCACGGGTTGAGGAGAAACTTCGATGAATCGCACGCTCTCACTCATGCTGGCTGGCTCCGTTGTCGCAGCCACTGCCGCAACCGCATTGACCAACCCTGCCGTCGCCACGACGGCTGGCGGCCCGTCTGCTATTGGCTTGGCTAGCAATGGCACGTTGGTCAGCTTCCGCGTCTACAACCCCAGCAGCGCCTACGTCCTCGGCGAAGTCAAAGGACTCGATGGAGACACCAAACTCATCGGCATCGACTATCGGCCGGCCAATGGTGTGCTTTATGGCGTTGGCGACCAGGGTGGCATCTACACCTTCACAGACACTTTGGGTGCAAAGACCACGGGCACCAAGGTTTCCCAGTTGACTATCGCCCTTGAGGGCACGTCGTTCGGGGTGGACTTCAATCCGGCGGCGGATCGTCTTCGGATCGTCAGCAACACCGGCCAGAATCTGCGTCACGACGTGGTTGGCGGAGTCACCGCGCTTGACCTGCCGCTCAACACCCCGCCCGCCGTGGGCAACACGCTTGGCATCAACGCCGCGGCGTACGTCAATAACGACAACGACGCCGACACCGGCACCCTGTTATTTGATCTCGACACCAATCTGGATCAGACCGTCGCCCAAGTGCCCGCCAACAGCGGCACCCTGTCTCTCGTCGGCAAACTGGGCGTCGATGCAACCGGTGATGCGGGTTACGACATCTACAGCCGCCTCGTGGATGGACAAGCAGTGGCAAACACCGGCTATGCCGTGTTGAACGTCCTCGATCGCTCGGCGCTCTACAAGGTCGACCCCACCACGGGCGGGGCGACGCTCATCAAGTCGTTCCCGAAGAAGTTTGACGTGGTGGACCTGGCCGTGGGCCTGCGATAACCCACCCCGAGGGGTCGAGTCACCTGCTCACTACCGTTGCGCCAGCCGCACTCAGGGCGTCAGACTGCCAAAGTGGACATTCTGGGCGCCTCCGCGGATGCACTTGCGGCAGCGCACAAGCATGCATCCCAATGGCTGGCGTCTTTGGGAGATCGTCCAGTGCCTCCGTCAGCGAGCATTGACGAGATCATTGCGGCCCTCGGGCCCGACCTACCGTCGGGCCCGGGGCAGCCAGAAGCGACGATCGAGCTACTCGCCAGAGCAGCAGAACCCGGGCTCACGGCGATGGCCTCGGGCCGCTTCTTTGGGTTCGTGATCGGCGGCACGCTCCCCGCCGCGCTGGCCTCGGATTGGCTCGTCAGCGCCTGGGATCAAAACGCGGGCCTGCGGCAGGTGACTCCGACCAACTCGGCCATCGAGGACATCACGAGCGGGTGGCTCTTGGACCTTTTGGGGTTGCCCGGCGACTGTGCGGTGGGTTTCGTGACTGGCGCCACACTCTCGAACTTCACCTGTCTGGCCGCGGCCCGACAGGAGGTGTTGCAACGGGTTGGTTGGGATGTCAACCATGACGGACTGACAGGCGCACCCGGCGTTCGGGTGATCGTCGGCGCAGAGCGACACGACACCGTGGATGTGGCACTGCGCTATCTCGGGCTTGGGGCACCGCAGATCGTGGCCGCCGATAGGCAGGGTCGGATCGACCTTGATGCGCTCACCGAGGCACTGGCCGGGGTCAATGACGAGCCGACGATCGTGGTGTTGCAGGCAGGGAATGTGCATTCCGGTGCCTTTGACGATTTCACGGCTGCGATAGGGGTCGCGCACCAACATGGCGCATGGGTCCACGTCGATGGCGCCTTTGGACTGTTCGCCGCCGCCTCTACGACGTACGGACCACTCACGAGGGGCTTGGCAGAAGCGGACTCGTGGACAACAGACGCCCACAAGACGCTGAACGCGCCTTATGACTGCGGCTTGGCGATCGTCCGTCGACCAGCGGCGCTCCGGGCCGCCATGGGGATGCACGGTGACTACCTCATCCAAGATGAGTCGGGTGATCCTTTCGAATACGTGCCCGAGACATCGAGACGGGCCCGCGCCATCCCAGTATGGGCCGCACTCCACTCGCTCGGCCGCTCCGGCGTCGCCGCCTTGGTGGATGGTTATGGACACCACGCTCAGACCATCGCCACCGAGTTGGCAGGCTGGCCCGGCGTAGAGGTGCTCAACTACGTCTGTTTCACCCAGGTCTGCGCCTGTTTTGGCAATGACGAGCAGACTGAATCAGTTGTCCAAGCCATGCTGGCCGATGGCACGGCCTGGATGACGGGATCGAAGTGGCAGGGTCGATCGGTGCTCAGGATCTCAGTGAGCAACTGGTCGACTACCGAAGACGACGTACGGCGAAGCCTGAACGCGCTTCGCTCTCACTGGCCACCGAAGGGCTGATATCCAGGACTGGGAATTTTCGAGCCGGGTCGACGTGGATTTGGTCGATTTCGAGCCGGGTCGACGTGAATTTTCGGTCAGGAGAGCCCGAGGATGGCGCGCTGCTCGGCTTCTAGGGTGTTGACTTGAGCGGCCTGAGCCGGGGTGATGACGTCGCAGACCCAGTCCCAGTGCAGGGAGACAAGATCGCCGACGGCTGGCTCGTCCAGCATGCTTTCGCCATCGATGGCCCAGCGAGCCCGGCCAGTGGTCGGCTCGGCAGGCGCCAACCTCTCGCCGTCCCAATGGAGTTGGCTTGCGCTGACGCTGACCCACTCGCCCTCGACGGAGTCAACAGTTCCCGCTCGGATGCGACAACCGTCCAGAACACCGATGGCCGGGCCCGCGGCCAATCCTTTCTGAAGCATGGCTGCCCAGGGATAGACCTCGTAGACCTGGAAACTGTGGTGAGCGCGGGCCCGAACGGCAGCCTCGCGCCAGGTGCCGCCCGGCTGGTCCCCGAATCGGTTGATCAACTTCCGCAACAACTCGGCACTCGGCAGGGTCGAGATCAGGTCGCTCCCTAGCCAATAACCCTCGACTACTTCGGTGGCCAGCGGATCGCTCTCGCCCATCGCCTCGGCGAGGAACTCCAGATAGACCCACGCACCCTCGAATTGGCGGGCACGGAGTTCAATCTCAGCTTCGGCTCCGGGCGCTAACATGGCCCGGGCGCCAACCGGACCGCAGTAGCCCAATTCATTGGGTGGAAAGGCGTAGCGGGCAAACTTCAGCGCCCCATCAGCGGACATATTTGCTCAACAGATTCGGGGAAGTTGTTCACCGATCGGCAGGTCCACGACCCGGGTCCCCCCCAGCGCCGTGCGGGCGACAACCATCCGCGGATGCTCCGCCACACAGGTGCCGATCCGCTTCGCTCCCCGACCAAGCGGGTGACGGTTCATCGTGTAGAGCATTTGGTCGGCCCACTCGCCGGGCACGATCGCGATCAACTTGCCCTCGTTGGCAACCTGAAGCGGGTCCAAGCCGAGCAAGCCGCAAGCGTCCCGCACTTCTGGTGGGATCGGCAGATCCCGCTCGGTCAACTCGACGCCAACTCCCGAAGCCTTGGCAATCTCGTTGAGCGTCGCGGAGACTCCACCACGAGTCGGGTCACGCAGCACCCGAATGTCGATGCCGGTCGCCAACATCTCGGCGACCAGTTCATGGAGCGCGGCCGAGTCGCTTTCGATGGTGGTGCCAAACTCCAGCCCCTCTCGACAACTCATCACGGCGATGCCATGCACCCCGATGTCACCGCTGACGATCACGGCGTCGCCCACGCGAGCCCGCGTCGGGCCGATCTCCAACCCGTCAGGGATCACCCCAATGCCGGCGGTGTTGATGTAAATCCCGTCCCCACTGCCGCTATCGACCACCTTCGTGTCGCCAGTGACCAGTTGTACGCCGGCGACTTCAGCGGCCTTGCCCATCGCCATGGCGACCCGGCCAATGTCAGCCAGCGAGGTGCCCTCGGCCAAGATGAACGCAGTCGACAAATAGAGCGGCACCGCACCGGACATAGCCAAATCATTGATCGTCCCGTTGATAGCGAGATCGCCGATCGAGCCACCCGGGAAAAACATCGGCTTCACGACGAATGAGTCGGTAGAAAAAGCCAGCCGACCCCTGGGCCGGGGCAGCACGGCAGAATCGCCAAGCTCAGCTCGCGCGGCCCCGCCAAATGCTGGCAAGAAGAGTTGCTCGATCAACTCTCCTGACATCGCGCCGCCACCACCGTGGCCCATCACAATGTTAGGAGTGTCCCTGAGCGGCAAGGGGCAGACCCAGTTCTCAAAATCTGGGGTTTCAAAGTTTGGTGATTCGGTCATCACACCTCCACAAGCTCCAAGCGGCGATAACTGAAGTAGGCCGCGCAGGCACCCTCAGACGAGACCATCGTGGCACCTAGCGGATTGCGAGGAGTGCACTCCTTGCCAAAGGCAGAACACTCATGGGGCTTGATCAAACCTTGCAGCACTTCGCCGGCCCGACAAAGAGGGGACTCGTCGGTGTGGATATCGGAAACGGAGAAGCGAGTCTCGGCGTCGAAGTCGGCGTACCGCTCAGAAAGCTGCCACCCGCTCTGCGGGATCGTGCCGATCCCCCGCCAGGTCCTGTCGGTGACCTCAAACACGTCCTCCAACATCGCCATGGCCGGCACATTGCCTTGGTCATTCACAGCGCGCGAATAGGCATTCTCCAACTCGTGCCGGCCGGATTCGAGTTGCAACAAGGTGAGCCGGATGCCCTCGAGGATGTCGAGCGGCTCGAATCCGGTCACCACGATCGGAACTTTGTATTTCTCGGCAAGAGCTGGATATTGCGAGGTGCCCATCACGCTGCACACGTGACCGGCCGCCAAAAAGGCCTGAACCCGGCATACCGGTGATTCCATAATCGCGGCAATGGCCGGTGGCACGAGCACATGTGACACCAACAAGGAGAAGTTCTTAATGCCCTGTCGCTTTGCCTGATAGACCGTCATCGCGTTGGCTGGCGCCGTTGTCTCAAAGCCGATGCCGAAGAACACGACCTGCTTATCAGGATTGTCCTTGGCCAACTTCAAGGCATCGAGTGGCGAATAGACCACCCGGACGTCTCCGCCAGCGCTCTTGATCGAGAACAGATCTTTGCTTGAGCCAGGAACGCGCAACATGTCGCCAAACGAGCAGAAAATCACCCCGGGCTGCTCGGCAATCGCCAGCGCTTTATCGATGATCTCTAGCGGCGTCACACACACCGGACAACCAGGCCCGTGGATCATCTCCACGCCTTCAGGCAGCAACTGATCGATGCCATGGCGAATGATCGAGTGGGTCTGCCCGCCACAGACCTCCATCATGGCCCAGGGCCGCGTGGTGATCGCATGGATATCGTCGATCAACTTGCGGGCGAGATCGGGATTGCTGAACTCGTCGAGATATTTCATGACGCCCTCTCACTATCCTGTCCGGCTGTGCTCTGTGTTTGCCCTGAGTGTTTTCCCGACTGTTTCTCAGCTAGCTCGAACCCATCGCCGAATTCCTCTTCGAGGATGCCGAGCCGCTCGAAGTTGGCAAGGGTGTCAATTGCCGATTGCTCGTCGAGACGTTGGATCGCGAAGCCGACGTGCACGATGACATATTCGTCGATCTGCGCATCGGGGATGTATTCCAGGCATACCTCTTTACGTACGCCGCCAAAGTCGACCTGCGCCATCGTCGTACCGTCACGTTTCTCAACCGACAGCACTCGTCCTGGGACTGCTAGACACATCTTCCTACTCCTCTGCTTGAGCGAATTGCTCGGTCGGCGAACCTGCGGGTTCCAGCAGTTCAACTTCGCGCATCAGCGCTACGGTCTTGACTGCTTCGGCTTCATCGATGCGGGTGAGTGCGTATCCCGCATGGACGATCGTGTAGTCGCCGACATCGAGCGACGGCAGATAATTGAGCCGAATCACCCGCACCTCACCAACGAAATCGGCATGGGCGAGCAATTGCCCGTCGGCCGCCTGCCACCGGTCGAGTATTCGACCCGGAACTCCTAGACACATGTTCAGACTTCCTCTCGCATCATGCGCTGCAAGGCTTGGTGTCCCACGGCCACTTGGCCGAGCGCCAGCCCGCCGTCGTTGGCTGGCACCAACTGATGCGTCAGCACTTCAAATCCATCGTCCTCCAGTCGATCGGTGAGCAGCCGCAACAGCAAGCGGTTGGCGAAGACACCGCCGGACAAACCAATGGTTCGTACGCCGCGCTCGCGCGCCACTTCGCCGGCAAGTGCGGCGGCACCATCGGCCAAGGCGACGTGGAATGCCCAGGCCAACTCTCCAGCTTCGACTCCCCGCCGCCAAGCCCACACCAGTGACCGGACCAGCGCGTCTGGGTCAAGGATGGGCAAGCCCTTCCCGGACGAGACCGGCAGGCAAATTTCTTGCGTGGATTCAGCATGGGCACCTTGGTTGGTTGACCGCCAAACTCTCGCAGCCGCTTCCAACTCGATGGCTGCCTGCGCCTCATAGGTGACTCGGTCGCGAATTCCGAGCAGCGCAGCAACAACGTCGAAGAGTCGACCCACGCTGCTCGTCTCGACCCATCCCGTGCCCGACTCGTTGGTTGAAGAGTCCAACAAGGTGGAGAGGAACCTCGCCTCGACCCCATTGAGGGCCGTCTTAACCGGCGTTCCCGTCAAGTCGACTCCCGCCGCGTACATTGCCAAAGCTGCGGTTCGCACCGGATTGCGGACTCCACCGTCGCCGCCGGGCAGCCTGACGTTGCCTAGATGTCCCAACCTCTCGGCGCTCAATCCCTGGTCACCCAGAAGCAGGAACTCGCCACCCCAAACGGTGGCATCGCAGCCGTAGCCGGTGCCGTCGAAAATGATCCCCAGGAGGGGTTGGGTGAGCCGTCCGTGTTCGGCCGCCAGGGACGCCAAATGAGCGTGATGGTGCTGCACGTCATAGAGAGGGACGCCCAGATCGAACGCGAACCGATGCGCCCAGGACCTCGACGCATAGCCAGGGTGCAGGTCGGCGACGATCAACTCGGGCGAACTGCGGTGAAAACGCAGCATTTGCTGGCTCGCGCGTTCATAGGCCGTGCGCCCCTCAAGGCTCCCGAGATCGCCAACGTGGGCTGAGACAAATGCGAGACCGTCCCGGGCCAAGGCAAAGGTGTTCTTGATCTCCGCGCCAGCGGCCATCACCGCTCGGGTTCCCGCCCCTCCGCGCCGCGGTGCGACGTGCAGATCCACCGGCAAGGGGGCAAACCCACGTGATCGCCTCATGGGAATCGCTTCCCCGCGACCGTGCCGATTGACCTGCCAGGCGACAACGGAGTCTTCGCAAGGCACCGCGATCTCTCGATCGTGGGTTAAGAACACATCGGCAATCGTGCCGAGCCGGGTGAGCGCGTCGTCATCGTCAAAGCACAATGGTTCACCCGAGAGGTTGCCCGAAGTCATGACGAGGACGGGCGGGGCACCTGGGCTGCCGTCGGGAAGGTCGGCGAACAGCAAATGGTGCAGTGGCGCATAGGGAAGAAGTACGCCGAGTTCGTCCAGCCCAGGCGCCACACACTCAGCGACGGGTGCATGTTGGCGACGCGGCAACAAGACGATAGGTCGCTCCGGCGAGGTCAACACCTCGGCGGCAGCGCCCACCTCAACCAAGGTCTCGGCCGTGGCCAGGTCGGCCGCCATCACGGCAAAGGGCTGATCGGGCCGATTCTTTCGATCGCGCAAGACGGTCGCCGCGGTGCAAGACGCTGCATCGCAGGCCAAGTGATAGCCGCCAAGCCCTTTGATGGCAACGATCGCGCCCGCTCGCAAAGCCGCCACCGCAGCCAGAATCGACGCTTCCGCGCCCTTTGCGAGCAGCCTTCCGTCAGCCGTCACGACCCTGAGGGTCGGACCACAGTCGGGACATGCGATCGGCTGCGCATGATGGCGCCGATCGTGCGGATCGGTGTACTCGGCGGCGCAGAGGGAACACATCTCGAACGGTGCCATGGTGGTCACCGGGCGGTCGTAGGGAAGATCGGTGGTGATGGTGAAGCGCGGACCGCAGTTGGTGCAGGTAATGAAAGGGTGCCGGAACCGCCGATCCTGCGGATCATGGAACTCCCGCAGGCAATCGCTACAGACGGCAGTGTCGGGACCGACCATTGTTCTACCGCTGGGGATCGACTCGCCCGATAGAAAGTTCTCGGGCAATGAGGTGGACGCAACGATCGCGAAGCCCTCAGCACCAGTCGGCGCGATCTCTGCCGACTCAAGCGACAAGATCCTGGCGAGCACCGGAGCTTCGCTGGTGAGTCGCCGCCCAAACTCAGCGACTTGATCGGCGCTGCCTTCGACCTCAATCACGACACACGTCTCGTCGTTGCGGCAGCTGCCGGAGAGGCCGATTTCGTCGGCCAGGCGCACTATGTGTGGCCGGAAGCCCACTCCTTGGACCAACCCACGGGCAACAAACTCTCGACGCTGGAGCGCCGTGGCATTGCCAACATTTTCGAGATTGCCCGCTCTCATGCCAGCTCGCCCCGCACTCTTTCCCACAGCGCAACCCGGTTGTTTCCCGAGTCTGCGATCGCGAGCAGTTCCACCGGTGGCTGAGGAGGTTGCGCAGCAACCGTCCCCAATGGTGGCTGAGGAGGTTGCGCAGCAACCGTCCCCAATGGTGGTTGAGGAGGTTGCGCAGCAACCGTCCCCAATGGTGGTTGAGGAGGTTGCGCAGCAACCGTCTCGAAACCAACCGAAGAACGCCACCAATGCACGCCGTAGGGCCAACACAGTGTGTCGGCCGCCACCGCCTCCCAGCGATTCTCACCATTGGCGGCGAGGGTTGGCTGCCCCAGCGAGGCAACGGGCTCAACGTTGAAGTTGGCGCTGGTGGAGGGATAGATCAGCAACCGGTTGTTCGCGGTGTCAGCTATCGCTAGCTCGCCGTCGATCGCGCTCACCCCATAGGGAAAGCGAAGTCGACCGGCTTGTGAGATATAGGGAAACTCTCCCCCGCTGACGAAATTGGGCTGACCCAGCACACCATCGGCGGCGCAGTCCTCCTCAGGGTGAGTGTCCCAGCGCAATAGCCGATGGTTGCCAGCATCGGCGATGATCACTCCACCGGGGCCTTTGTCAGCGGCTCCAGTGCTCGCAAACGCATGCGGCCAGCGGAACGAATCGGCCGCGACGTCCGCGCCACGGTTTTCCTCGCGTGAGTTGGCATCCGGTTGGCCAAGCACGACATCGGCCTTTTGACCAGGATCTGGGATCCCGTTGCGCCAGATCAGCACCCGACGGTTGCCGGTGTCGGCGACGTAGAATCGTCCATCGATAACGGCGATGCCAAAGGGCCAATAGAACGTTGTCGCGTCGGGCCCTCCGCCGGAGTTGGGGGTCACTGTCACGCTGTCTGGTTGGCCCAACACGTGGTCCGGTGGAGTTCCGGTGACCGTTGGCACCTGGTCCCAGATCAGCACCCGATGGTGCCAGGCATCGGCCACCACCAATCGGCCCTCGTGCACCAGAACCCCCGTTGGCAAGTGCATGCCATTTGCCGGTCCGGCCCCACCCCCCGCTGGCCCTTCGGAATGATCATCGACCTGCCCTAGGACCACGGCCGCTGCCTCACCGTCCGTGTCGGGGATGCCGTGCCAGATCAACACCCGGTGATTGCCGGTATCGGCCGCGATCACGATCTCGCCGTCGGTCCAAGCCGCCCTCGGCGCATACATGTGGGCCGCCGTGGGCATCGCTGGTGGCAACAACAGTCCACCTGGCGAATCGGCTCCCAGGATTGCCCGCGGCCGCCACCCGTCGTACGACGAAGGCGGCGCCGGGACGAGGTTCGGACCGCCGAAACCAAGCAGGTCAGAGCCCAGCACGACCCCTTGATGCGTCGACCCAGTGGCAATCACCTTCACCCTCATCGCTAGCCCCCTGAGGCCCTGACCCAGACCTGGCCATCGTCGAGCCGCAACGGCAGTTGCTGGAGTTGGGCGCCAGGCATACTCATGCACTCGCCTGTCGCGGAGTCATAACAAAAACCGTGCCATGGACAGGTGAGGGTGCCTTCGGTCGCGTCGATCAGCGCATTGTCCAGCGGCAGACCTTGGTGGGCACACGCGTTGACGTAGGCCGCCAGTTGGCCGGCCGCGTTGACCACAATGACATCGATCTCGGGTCCGTCGACAGGCTGCAGAGTAGTGGCTTTGAGCTCCCCCACCGGAACCTCTGCGGACGCGAAGGCGCGCGTCCAACCCGCCCCGTTGGTTGAGGCAGGCGCGCTAGCGCCTGTCTCGAAAGCATCCGCAGCAGGTGCCCCGATGCCGATTGACGAGAGCGGTATCAAGGTCGGCGTTGGATCGTTTGGTAGGACCTCCACTCCGGTGACGCCGGGAACCCCGGCGACCAAGGCTTGCTCGACGCCCTCACGCATCGTGACGGCGGCCATCGAGCAGCCGTTGCACGCTCCCGTCAGCCGAACATAAGCAACGCCATCGCGAATCGAGTCGAACTCGACGTCACCACCATGTGACTGCAATCCCGGGCGTACGCCGTCCAATACCTGCCGCGCCATCGTGGTGATGTCGGGCCGGATGATGCCGTGCATCGACAAGATCATCCGAACACCTGGATCATCGACGAGTTCGAAGAGCAGTTCCTTGCCCTGTGGATCGTCCTTGAGCCGCCGAACGATGGTGGTCAGGCCGGCCTTGTGGAGGGCATTGAGCGCTTCCAACGAGTCGGTGATTACCCGCCTTGAGTTGGGTTCAAGTCCGGCGATCTGTTTGGTCGCAACGTCGAGCGCCCCCGCAATCTCTTCAATCCCCAACTCTTCGAGTGGTTTCCCGCTCAGCATCTGGGTCATCTCACACCTCCGAGTCGCTTGAGGCTGCCTGAGGTGCAGACCCAGCCGGCAACACCGTCACCTTGGGCTTGGGAGGCGGCCCGGTGAGATCTCCTGCCGTCGAGCCGAGGTTGCCGATTCGCACGCCCATTCCAGAGGTAAAAGCGCCCTCAGATTGCGGCATCCGAGCCATCTGTTCGGCTTGCCGGGCCAGGTCGGCCATGGTGTCTTCAGCATCCGCAGGATCGTGCACTTCAGATTTGGCGATCTCGTCGAGCACCGAGCGCACTGCCAAAGCTGAGTCATGATCGAGATGCTCTTCAAACAGGAAACGGGCTTCGACTAGCTTGGCCCGAGCCTCGCCGAAGATGCCCAGGTGGGCCAGCGCGTTTCCTTGGTTAGCCAGCAGGCGAGCGCGACCCAGTGGGTCGTTGTTGCGAACCCCAGAGCTCAACACCTCTTCATAAAGCTCAACCGCCTCGACCAGATTGTCACCCTGATGGGTTGACGGCGTATAGATCAGCGCGTTGGCCAGGTTGAGGGTGGCGGTTGACCAGGGTCCGGGGTAGTCCTCAGGGGTGAACACGCGGCGGCATGCCCGCAGTGCCTGCGTCGCAACCCCTAAGCGGAGCTGATCTGAAGCCTGAGTCATGGGCGATGCTAGGTGAGCGGTGGCCAAGTTCATCTGGAGGCTGGCCCAGATGTAGGGAGCCGACTCCTCGGTCACCATTTGCAAGCCGCTGTAGTAGTCGGCCATCGCCTCCTGCAGCAACACCCGGGGATCACCGTGACCCGCCGCAGCTTGCTCATGAGCGATGCTGCCTCGCAGGTGTAGCAATTCGGCGGCAACGTCACCGAGATCGGTGCCTTGCAACGCTTGGGCCGCATCAGCCAGCATCGGGCGCGCCAGATCTGGTTGGCCATGCTCGCGCAACAACGTGCCGGCGTTTCCGAGCAACACAGCAGTTAGCGCCGGCGACCTTGTGCCCGAGGTCTGGGCGCCCTGCGCCAATAGGTCGCTGGCTCGACGTACATCGCCATCTTCTAGCGAAGCGGTGGCTTGCGTGGCGAGTACCAGAGCAGCCACCTCGGCAGCAATCGCCTCCCCCGCAGGGCCGGTCACGTCGTACGACGGACACTCAGCGATGCCGATCGTGTAGGAGACCACATCCACCAAGGGCGCCACGGACGTGGGTAGAGCAGCGCGGATCTCAGCGGCGGAGTCACCTTCGGGATCGATCACCCAGCGGTTGAAACGAGCGACGGGATCCTCGCCAGCGAAAGCTGCCAACGCACCCTCGAGGTCGTCGGCATGGGCAAGTTCATGCCCACGCATCTCATCGGGCCAGGACACCGGGATATGACCGCTCACGAGTGCTTCCCGGGCGGCCTCAACCTCGGCGGAACCCGGCGACACTAAGAAGAGACCAGCCGGAAATCCGAAGGCACCAATCGGTTGAGGCAGATTAAGAGTCATCAAAACCCTCCCTGGGACTGCGTCGCCTGGCCGCCGTACGTCGAATCACGTCGGCCGCTAGTTGGGCTTTCGTTTCGGTGAAGTAGGTCTCCAGGCGGCGACGATCGAAGCCCTGTGGGGTGAGGATCAGTAGATAGACCGCCCAGAGGCCCTGCTCGGCCACCACTTCGGTTTGCACTTCGTATTCCGGCTGATTCGCCATCAGCGGCCCCATCACGAGTCCCGTTTAGATCGGTTTGGTGTGCCGTCCCACGAAGGCCGACCAAGAGCGCCCCTTGAGCGTCATCCCAGGACACCTCGAACCTACCCGCAATGGCCGTGAACCCCAGGACCTCATTAATCAGCAGCGAACGATCCCCCGCGATATTGCGCTGTTTCAGCACCAAGCCGCCATGTGCTGCGCTGATGAGGGGCAACAACACGAGGACTTCTTCTCCAGCTTCATCTTTGGCGATCCGAGCCACACAGGCGTCGCCAGGGAAGTGCTGCGAGGCCAGGTGTGCCGGGATGTGGAGATAGCCGGCTTCGTTGATCTCGACGTGGTTTCGAGACGGGCGCAGAGCGCCCTCCTCAACCAACAAACCGGGGTGAGCGCCCTCCTCAACCAACAAACCGGGGTGAGCGCCCTCCTCAACCAACAAACCGGGGTGAGCGCCCTGCTCAACCAACAAACCGGCGCCCCGCTCAACCAACGGAGTTGGATAGAACTCGCTCTCGATGATCTCCATCACCATTTCCATGCCAGCGGCAACGGGGGCGCTCAGCTCAGAACCTGGCTCAAGTTGGCCGGCTTCGACCAAGAACACCGTGATATCGGTCGGCTTCAGTGGTCCCAAGAGCCAGGCACTAAACGTCAGTGCGTGGTCCCAACGGAAGTTGTGGGTGTGCAAACCATCGATAGGCGGGAGCTCTGAGAGTTCTTCGGCCGGGACCCGATAGACCGTGCCGGGCGCCGCACCGGTCGCGGAAGCATCGACGATGACAACCCGCTCGGCGCCGCGCATACCAAAAGCCACATCCATGCCGGCAGTGCCACCGTCTACGAGGCGTACGCCGTCAGGGACGTCGCGGGTGAACAGGTGCCGAATCAGCACCGGTCCCACCGCGTCGTCCCCACGCAAAATGTTGCCGCAGCCGATCACCAACAATCCGCAAGGTTCGGGCGCGAAACCGTCATCCAGCAACTCGTGGGGAGCCGGAGCTTGAGCCTGCAAACCTTTAGACCATGCCATTGATGACGAACTTGTTGAGCTCTCGTCCGGTCTTGCCGTCGTAGGCATGAACTGTGCAGACCAAACAGGAGTCGAACGAGCGAGCAACGTGCCCCAACTCAACCGGGTCCTCCATGTCCACGATCGGAGTTCCGACGAGGGCTTGTTCGATCGGACCGAGCGTGTTGTCGGAGTCGCGAGGGCCGATGTTCCATGCCGTCGGTGTGACCACCTGATAGTTCTCGATCTTGCCGTCTTCGATGACGATCCAATCCGACAGAGCGCCACGGGCTGCCTCCGTCGAGCCGAAACCCTTGCCTGAGGCATGCTCGGTGGGCTTGGTGTAGAACGACCCGTGTAGGTCAATCTGGCTCAACCAGTCCATCACCCAGGAGAAGTACTTCGGTGCCTCATGCATCCGCGCCATCTGGCGCACAAACACTGAGGGACCGAGCTTCTCGAGCATGTCGACGAACAACGGATCGTTGTCCTGATGGGCTGCGGCATTGGGTCCACCTGCCGCGACCCGCCGGGCGAGTGGCCCGGCTTCCAACGGGATCCGCCCCAGGTCGGGAACGTTATAGCGCGGCGACTTTGCCCAAGAATATTTGCCCTGGTTGCGACCATCCTTGGGATCGACCGGAATCGTCTCGCCTTCCCACGGGTGCAACGCGCGATCACCGGTGTAGAACGAGTGACTCACATCCTCGGTCACCCGCATGTGGTCAAAGTCGTGCCACTTGCCGTCGGCGTACACCCCAGAGCGCCCGATCAACGCGTCCTCGCGAGTATCGACGGTCGGGTTTTCATACATCGACGGCTCGAAGTAGGTGCCGGTCGCCAAGAAGTTTCCACAACCGGCGCCGTACTTATCCAGCCCGATGTCGAGGCAATAGCGAATGAAGAAGCCACAGTCAGAGTTGTATTGCGACTCGTTCTCCTCAACCCATGCCTGCATGTCCTCCCAGGTCTTGATCTGTTGCCAACGCTCGATCGAACAGCCGAGCCATTCTTTTTCGAGCCAGTTGTCCTTCCAGTGGTGAAGGATCGCGGTGGCCCGAGTGATGTCGGAAAGGTTCGGCGCGCTCATCACCCCGCCGGGCACCATGAAAGAGCTGTGCGGCCATTGGCCACCGAAGATCGCATAGACCTCCACCGGCTTTCCGGAGAGTACGACCCCCTTCTGATACGCCGTCCCGACGTAGGGCGCGAAGCGGCGTACGGCTTCTTCATAAAGCGGCGAGCCGGCGTAGTTCTTATTCACCAAGTCGACCGCGAATAGGGCGTAGAAGTAGCGCGGAATCGATTGCAGCGTTTCGCAGGCCTGCGCAATGTTGCGGATCAACGTCGCGTTCTGAGGCACATGCGTGGCCCAAGCGGTGTCGAGGGCATAGCAGGCCTTGTAGAGGTGGCTGCCGCCACAGATCCCACAGATCCGCGGAGTGACGATGAGGCCCGCTTGCGGATCCTTGCCTTTCAGGATGATTTCGAAGCCGCGGAACATCGCGGCCTCGGTCCATGCCGAGGTGACCACTCCATCTTCGATGGTCACCCGAACATCCAGGTCACCCTCCACGCGGCCCAACGGTGAGACGAAGAGGTCAACCGCCTCTTTGCCGGATTGCACTGCAGTCATGAGTTAGCTTCCTTTCGAGTAATGCTCGACAACGTTCGCTGAGGTTGACCGGCGCTACACAACGAACATGTCTTCTTTGGACCACTGCGGAGCAGCAATCCGAGCGGCGGCCGCGTGAGCCATATAGGTGAGGTGGTCGGCGCCTTCAGGCACTTCCTTCGGAATCGTGCCCGAGACTTTTTGAGTCTTGAAGACTGTGCCAGCGGCAAGGTCAAAGAACGGGAACTCGGGCTCCGTGCAGCCCAGACACGGCATCCCGGCGCGTGTCTTGGACGACTGACGGTTCCACAGGATCCGGTTGCAAGGTGAATGGGTCATCGGACCGCGACAGCCGAATTCATAGAAGAGACAACCGGTGCGGGTGCCTTCACCAAAGCTCGTCGTGGACTGCTTGTATTCGAAGAACTGCACCCTGGTGCATCCAGTTTGGGTGAAGGTCTTGAAGAAGGTCTGCGGGCGGTGCAGATCGTCTAGGGCAATGTCCCCGGCGCGACCGGTGGCTAGTGCCACCAAGATCTGGGTAATCCAATCGGGGTGTGCTGGGCAGCCGGGGATGTTGATGACCGGGAGACCCGATTTTGAGCGCCACTCTGGGCCGAGGAACCCGCCGCGCTCGCGCTTATGGAATTGCAATCCCGTGGAATCGCTAGGGTTCGGCTCCATCGCCGGGATGCCACCCCAGCAAGCACAGTCACCGATGGCGACGACAATGCTGGCGGCCTCACAGAGCTCGGTGACCCACTCGATCATTGGGCGGTCGGCGAACATGTCCATTCGGCCAGACCCCTCGGGGCCTTGGATGACGGTGCCCTCCAACACGAAGATGTCGAGCGGCCGTTCGCCCGTCACACAATCGTTGAAGATCTTCTTGGCCTGATCACCCAACTCCATGCCAAGCGAGGGGTGCCACAGAAGTTCGAGCCCGAAGTCGACGATCAGGTCGACCACGTTCGGCTCCTCGGCGTTGAGGAACGACATGGTGTTCCCCGAACAGGCGCCGGCTTGAAACCACAGAACTGATGACATCTGGTTTCCCTTTCCTAACTCTCTGGGCTCTACTTCTGGGGCGTTGCCGAGGTGCTGGCAACGCCTTGATTGGAGATTTCTTGGCCGACGGCTTTGGCGACGGTGGCGAAGTAACTGATGGCGCGGTTGATATCTGGATCCTTAAGCAATTTGAGCAACGACAACGGCCCGCCCACTGACACGGGGTCAGCGTCAAACTTGTCGCCCCCTCTCACCAAGCCACGAGCCAGGACTGAGATCCGATCGACTGCGGCGGGATCCAACAAATCCGAGGACACGACGCGGGTTGCGGTGTCCAGGATGCGTGGGATGTCGGCACCCGCCTTCTGCAGGTTTTCGTTGCCCGCCATCGTCGAACGCAATTCAGTGAAACCGTCAGCGAGGCTGTTGCCGATCACTTCGGAGCGCCCGATGAAGCCATCCAACGCGTCCAATAGGACGGCGAGGAGATCGGCCCGATCTAGCAAACTCGACAATGCCCCCGCGATCGTCGGGTCGTCCAAACGGGCACTTAGGGCGGCGTGGGCCGCACTGATCCCGGTCGTCTCTTGAGCTGGAGCTAGGGTCATGCTGTCCTCCCTTAAGGCCCGCAATCTCCGACGAATCATCGAGGCCGATGCTCGGAATGTAATCGGGGTCACACGGCCGCCACTATCGCGTGCGCGAACCTGCTATCCAAATTGCGCAACTTTCTTGATCAAAAGACGCAACGCCACACATAGTGAGCATGTCGTCTTGTGCCCAAAATGAGTCGCGCCCTCAGAAGGGAGCCCGCGTTGCCCCGGTTGTCTCGTCTGCGGTTTATGAACGTTGACCGCACCCGACTGCCCGTGCGCCGACGCATCCGGTCACGCGGCGTACCCAATGCGCTTCAGGAACATCCGATCGTCGACACGGTCGATCTCGCGGTAGCCATCGACGTGACCGGCCAGTTGTTAGGACGCTGCCAGGTCGCGCCGGACGCTCGGCTTCTCGATGACTTTCACTGTCGACTCAATGCCATCCAGTTCCTTGACGTGACGATGGCCTATCTCGACTATGCGGTGGCCACCTCGATTTCGGTGCCGCATTCAACAGATTGCTACACCGTGCACATGACTAGCGCTGGGCATGCCTCGGTCAACATCAACGGCGAGTTGCTGCACATCACGCCCTTCTTTGCGCTGGTGATCTCGCCGGGGATGTCCTACACCCTGAACCTCGAGCAGGACTCCCCCCAGACCATCGTGCGCATTGAACGGGAGGCGATGGAACGTCAGTTATCCCGCATGTTGGGGCGGCGTCTTGACGAACCGATCGTGTTTGATCACGTGGGCGATCTCACGACCGACACAGCTGCGCGGTGGCATGGCGCGCTGCAAATCCTTTCCAACGAGGTGTTGTCCCCAGACTCCCTGATTCAAAAGGGATTTGGGGCCGGTTCGCTAGAAGAATTGATCATCTCGACGCTTCTCTATATCCAGGAGTCCAACTACTCGGAAAGAATCCGGTCACGCCCGAAACAGTCGGGCAGGGTGGCGGTGCGCCGCTCCATCGAATACATCGAGCGACACCTCGCCGAGCCGATCTCCTTGGGAGACATCGCGGAATATGTCCAAATGAGCCCTCGGTCGATCCAGGCTGGTTTCCGCGCAGACCTCGACACCACACCGATCGCTTTTATCCGGGATCGGCGACTCGAAGCCGTCCGCCGATCCTTGCTAGCAGCCCTGCCGGGTGAAGGAATCAACGTCACGGAGGCCGCCTCTCGGTGGGGCTTCACCCACCTAGGCAACTTCTCCATGGTCTATCGACAGCGCTTCGGCGAATCACCCTCACAAACCTTGCGAGGCAACCGAAGTGCATGAACTTTCGCTGTGCCGCAGCATCTACGGCATCGTCGACAACGCCCGCGGCGCGCGCTCCGTCACTGCGGTGCATCTGCAAGTCGGCCAGTTGCGCCAGGTTGTTCCGGACACGTTGACCTATTGCTGGTCGATGATCACCGAGACCACACCCTTAGCCGGATCAATCTTGGACATCGATCATGTTCCGGTGCGCCTGGACTGCGCCGCTTGCGGCGAGCGTACGACGGTCGAACACGTGTTGGTCTTGACCTGCGGCTCGTGTGCCAGCGGTGACATCACGTTGCATACCGGAGAAGAGTTCATGGTCACGAGCATCGATCTATCCCCACTGCGCCATCCACCCGAGCAGGAGCACTGAATGGGACGCTTTCACCGCCACGACGACGGCACTGAGCATTCACACGACTTCGAACATGAGGCTGCACACGACGCTCCACACGACGCTGCACACGGTCATCCAGAGCACGGGGACCACTCGGCCTACTCCACGGGGCCTGAGCGGGTGAGTGTCCTCGAGCGCATCTTCGGCGAGAACGACGACGCTGCCGACGCCAATCGGGCTGCCTTCGACGCCCACGCGATCCGGGCCATCAATCTGATGTCATCCCCGGGCGCTGGCAAGACAACTTTGCTGGTGCACACCTTGCAACATCTGCGCGACGCTGGGGTGCGCGCTGGCGTTGTTGAAGGCGACATCGAAACCTCCATTGATGCCGACCGGCTAGCCGGACTCGGAGCCCAGGTTGCCCTGCTCAACACTGGCGACGGCTTTGGTGGAGAGTGCCACCTCGACGCACCGATGGTGGCCAAGGCCCTGACCGATCTGGACTTGCCCGCCCTCGACCTCTTGCTAGTCGAGAACGTCGGCAATCTGGTTTGCCCTGCGGAGTTTGACGTTGGCGCCCACGAGTCGGTGATGGTTTATGCGATCACCGAAGGCGAAGAGAAGCCGTTGAAATATCCCGTGATGTTTCGATCGGTTTCGCTCGTGCTCGTCAACAAGATGGACTTGTTGCCTCACCTCGACTTTGATCTTGAACTGTTTCGGAGCAACGTGGCAAAGGTCAACCCGGCGGCGCGGATGATCGAAGTCAGCGCCCGGACCGGTGCTGGCCTCGACGAGTGGCACGAGTGGCTGCGGACGGCATCGGGGGACAAGGTGGCTGGAGCCTGATGTTGCCAAGTCTGCACGCCACCGACGAGCGGATCGGCTTCCATTGGCTGTCCCCCGAGGGACTCCCGTTGCCCCTGGTTCAGGTCATTGCGCTTCCTGACGCTGAGGCAGATCGTTGGCTGCCTACCCATCTAGAGGCTCTCGACGACACGCTTATCGAAGTCGCCGGTCGCTTCGGTGAGGTTCTCGGCGGTGGCCGAGGGCCGCAACCTGATGAGCGTGACGACCTGACTGATGCCTACCGTGCGATTGACCGAGCAAGCGCGGAGTACGCCGAGGCGCATGCGTCGGTGGACTTGCGCGATGACGTGCGCGCCGGCCAGATCATCGGCACGGGGGCCCTGATGAGCATCCGAATCCGCAACTCCATCGGGCTGATGGGACCGGCACCGTTCGACGGCGAGCTCGACCATCCCGGCCCGGGGATGGTGGGCGGTCGAGCCGGCTTGCACTGGGTGGATGAGTCCACGCTTTGGCGGGGGTCGCGCTGGCTCGTGGTGACCGACGAGGGGCGCCGACTGCCGGCCACCTTGAGCATGTTGCTGTTCGATAGTTCGGGTGTGAACAAGGAGGCCTCACTCACCGAACACCGAGAAGCTTTGGAGCGGGTGACCGAAGCGGTTACGGACCGGGCTGCCGAGCCGATGACTGCGTCCGGCGCAGTCGACTGGCTGCTCTTCGACTGGGTGATGGCCCACCGTGAGTCCCCCGATAGCGGCGCCGTTGAAATCAAGTCCGGCCGAACCTCAGACGCCCGAATGATCGTCCTCGCCGCGGCCGCTTCCGCTCAGGTTCGGGCCCGCTTTGATGTGGGACTGCTTACCCTTCCGCTCCCCCGCTGACGAATCCAGGTCGAGGTTCTAGTCCAGCGGCGGCGTACGACGCATCGATCAGCTCCATGGTTTCGATGGCATCATCGAGATCCAAGGGTGGAGAACTGCCGTCGGCGCTTGCCTCGGCGATCACCTCAAGTTGATAGTCATAAGTCGGCCTAGTGCCGAGATTCTCGGTCCGGAGGCCGCCATGGGTCATGACCTCGATCCGGTCATCCAACTGCGGGAGCACAAAATTGGGCACTCGAATGCGCCCCAACAAGCCGTTCACAGTCAGCGACATCTCAAAGTCAGGGCCATCTGATTCGTCTCCGGCCATATCCGCAATTGCCCGACCGGTGGCACCACTGGGAAAGCCCACTTCAGTCCTCAACCACTCATCGACTCCCGGACGGCCAGCCCGTTCCCGCGCCGCAGCCGAAGTGACCGTCGGCGGCCCACTCGTCAGGGCACCGATCAGTCGCATGGCGTGCAGGCTGTAGCAGCCCAGATCCATCTGGGCGCCGCCCGCTAGGGCGAGAGACCAGCGCGGATTATCCGCCACCGGCGCGGGGACCATCATCACCGAATCGACGTGGCGAACCTCCCCGATCTCGCCGGACTCGACAATCTCAAGGACACGTTTCATCACCGGATGGAAGGCGTAGTGATAAGCCTCCATCACGAAACCTTTGCTCGCTCGCGCGACTTCCGCAACCAGGCGAGCCTCTTGCGCGTTGGCGGCCGACGGCTTCTCACTCAGCACGTTTTTGCCCGCCTGGAGGGCGTGGATGTTCCAAGGCGCATGCAGACTGTTGGCCAACGGGTTGTAGATGAGGTCAACTTCAGGGTCGTTGATCACGTCGGCGTACGACGTGGCCACTCGCTCGATGCCGTGGGTCTGGGCAAAAACGGTGGCCCGATCAAGATCCCTGGCCGCCACGACCACCACTCGATGTCCAGCTCGCCGTGCTGGCTCGATCAACGCCCGGGCGGTGATGTCAGCGGCACCCAGCAGGCCGATGCGTAACGGCGTTGGTCGCAGAGGTGTCATGTCCCAACTCTGGCACCAATCATGGCCTTCGTCGCGATAGGTTCGAAGGGTGTTTGACGGATTTCGAAGGGCGCGCATCAACACGATCGAGGCCGAGATCAACGTGTTGTACGCCGGATCCGGGCCACCGGTCCTGCTGCTGCACGGGTTTCCCCAAACCTCGGCGATGTGGCACTACCTGGCGCCCGCACTGGCCCGGGATCACACCGTGGTGGCCGCTGATCTGAGGGGCTACGGATCCTCGTCTCGGCCTCCATCTGGCCACGACCACGCGGCGTACTCCTTTCGGGCGATGGCTGCCGATCAGCTGGCCGTGATGCAAGCTCTCGGGCACGAACACTTCGCGCTCGTCGGCCATGACCGGGGTGCTCGGGTCGCGTATCGCCTGGCCCTCGACCATCCCGAGGCAGTCACTCGAATTGCGTTGATCGACATCCTGCCGACTGGCTATATGTATGGAACGGTTGACCGCGCTCTGGCCACGGCTTATTACCACTGGTTCCTCTTCATTCAGCCTGAGCCGGTGCCCGAAATGCTGATGGCGGGCAATCCGACCGGCTATCTCCACTCCTTGTTGGGCGGGTGGGGTGGGGATCTGAGCTCCTATGACGAGGCAGCCTTGGCGGACTACGAACGGGCCTTTGCCGACCCCGATACCCGACATTCGATGATGGAGGACTATCGCGCGGCGGCCTCCATTGATCTAGAACACGATCACGCCGATGCCGACAAGCGCATTGAGGTCCCTGCCCTGATCATGTGGGGATCCCGCAGCGTTGTTGCCCGCCACTGCAGTGATCCGCTGGCAGTCTGGCGCGATCGAGCCACCGACGTGCGCCCGGCCATCATCGACGCCGGCCACTTCCTCGTTGAAGAACGCCCCACCGAAACCCTCGCCGCCCTCCGCGCGTTCCTGACCGAAGACCTAAACAACTAGGAGCATTTGGCGCATGGTGTGCGCCAAATGCTCCTAGTTGTCTCGCCGCTCTCGGTGACTCACCCTTAATGCCGGTGGTACACTCGTGATATGCCGACCACGAAGACGCGCTATCAGGTGACGGAGACAGAGGCTGTGGCGCACGCCATCGATCTGGCCGCCGAACGCTGGCCAAACGAGTCCCGATCCAGGCTTTTGCAGCGAGTCTTGGCTCTGGGAAGCGATGCTCTCCAAAAGGAGATTGCCGCGGAAGCAAGCAAAAGACTCGCTGCGATCCACGCCACTGCGGGAAAGTACGCCAAGGCATTCCCTGACGGCTACCTCGAGGAACTGCGTGAAGATTGGCCAGCATGATCACGGTTGACGCAAGCGTGCTCATCGCACACTTCAAACCGTTGGATGCACACCACGCCGCCGCAATCGAATTCTTTGAGGGCACGCTCAGCGAGGAACTTGTGATTCACCCCCTAACCTTGGCTGAGGTGTTGGTATCCGCGGTCAAAATCGGTTCGGCAGCGGACATGTTGACAGATATCGAATCGTTGGGCCTTCGCAGCTCAGTTCACGAGCCCGGCGAATCGCTCCGCCTGGCAACGTTGAGAGTGTCCACTGGACTCAAGATGCCCGACTGCTGCGTTTTAGATTGCGCGCTCATGAACGACGCCGCTCTGGCCACGTTCGACGATCCGTTAGGAAGAGCGGCGGAGCGACTCCAAGTGAGCATCGCCAACTAGTCTGCCGCAGCCGTCACCCTGCTGGGGCCCCTTCGGGCACCTCAGCGAAGAGGCTGGAGCCATAGATGTCGTCAGCGGTGAGCGTGATCAGGTCGCCGCGGTTGAGCGGGCGGTGCAACTCCACCAATCGTCTGGCCTGACGCAGTCGTGACCGCTCCACCGCATTTCGAACGCTGCGGGCGTTGGAGAATTGGGGTCGCTCCATGCGTTTGGTGAGGTAGGCCGAGAAGGCGACGCGGGCCTCGTCATCAAAACGGAAGTTCTCCGCCGCCACCATCAGGTCGGCGATCTCCACCAACTCCGGATGGGTGTAGTCCTCAAAGCTGATGTGGTGGGGCACTCGCGAGGACAGCCCCGGATTTGCGCCGAAGAACGTCGCCATCCGGTCGGGATAGCCAGCGAAGACAACGACCAACGAACCGCGTTCGTTCTCCATCTCCGTCAGCAGGATCTCGATGACCTCTTGGCCATAATCACGCTCGTTCTCGGGCCGGAACAGGTAGTAGGCCTCGTCGATGAACAGCACTCCCCCCGCCGCCCGGGCGATAGCCTCTTTAGTTTTTGGTGCGGTGTGCCCGATGAACTGACCCACCAGATCATCCCGCGTCACCGTGTGCACTTTGGGCGTGCGGATGTAGCCCAACGCATGCAGGATCTCCGCCATCCGCAGAGCGACGGTCGTCTTGCCGGTCCCGGGTCCCCCGGCAAAACTCATGTGCAAGGTCGGCCGCGATGACGCGAGCCCAAACTGGCGTCGCGCGCGGTCGACCAAGAGCAACGACGCAATCTCGCGCACGCGACGCTTCACCGGCCCGAGCCCGACTAGTTCTGCGTCCAATGTGGCGAGGGTCTGCTCGACGCGGGTTGCCGCCTCATCATTCGAGAGATCTAACTCGGCATCGTCGGCGAGTGTGGTTGAAGAGACGTCCTCCTCGGCGGTCGGACTTTGCGTCCCCGCCGTGGCGACCGAAGTTGCGACCTCACCCGGTCGGTAGTGCCCGAACCCGGTTTGGCTCATGGGTATCGCGCACCCGTTGGTCGCGTCGTCGCATAGGACTCCACGGCATACCGCTGGGTCCTGTTTTCACCCTCAATGCGGGTCATTCGGAAGCCCGGTTCCTCACCTGGTGACTGCACGAGGAACGACATCGCCGTGGTCTGGCGCCCAAGCTTGGCGTCGTACGCCAACACTCGGATGTAGTGGTGGGGGAAAGTCGCACGGCACTCGTTGATCGCGGCGAGCACCCCGTCGGGCTCGGAGAGATCGAACATCGGCAGCCCCCACATCTCCCAATAGACGTTGCGCGGGTGCGGGTCGTCGGTGAACTCGATCGACACTGGCCACTCGTGGTCGAGGGCGTAGCGCACCTGAGCAGCGATCTCGTCGTCGGTCAGGTCTGGCAGGTAGGAAAACGTTCCGTGGCGCAGTTTCATCTGGGGCTCCTGTCAGTACGACGGTGTCGGGACGGCGTCGGGGGCGTCGGTCGAGGTGTAGTCGAAAGTGACGTCACCCCAGGTGGCTAGAGCGACCTCCAGCGGACGGCAAGTCTGCGCCGCCACCCGGAGTACGTCGGGACCCTCGCGAAGCAAGTTTCGCCCTTCGTTGCGCGCCTTGACCACAGCTTCCAGCGCTACCCGATTAGCTTCGGCTCCGGCCGCAATGCCGAGCGGATGACCAATGGTGCCGCCGCCGAATTGCAAGATGACGTCGTCGCCAAACAGGTCGAGCAACTGATGCATCTGACCGGCATGGATGCCGCCCGAAGCCACCGGCATCACACCGGGCATTGACGCCCAATCCTGATCGAAGAAGATGCCGTTGCCGGGATTAATCGGGACCTTGTCGTCACGCAAGGTGTCATAGAACCCGCGAGTGGTCGCCGGATCCCCCTCCAACTTTCCGACGACCGTGCCCGCATGGAGATGGTCCACCCCAATCAACCGACACCACTGCGAGATCACTCGGAAGCTCACGCCGTGCGTCTTCTGCCGGGTGTACGTCGAGTGGCCAGCGCGGTGGAGGTGCAGCAGCATGCTGTTCTCCCGCGCCCAATGCGCCATCGACTGCATCGCGGTGTAGCCGATGGTCAGGTCGATCATCACCACGACGCTGCCAAGTTCTTTGGCGAACTCCGCTCGGCGATACATCTCCTCCATGGTGCCGGCGGTGATGTTGAGATAGTGGCCCTTGATCTCCCCGGTTTCGGACATCGCCTTGTTGACGCCCTCCATGCAATAGAGGAAGCGGTCACGCCAACGCATGAAGGGTTGGCTATTAATGTTTTCGTCATCCTTGGTGAAATCGAGGCCCCCGCGGCAGGCTTCGTAGACCACCCGGCCGTAGTTGCGAGCACTCAAGCCGAGCTTGGGTTTGATCGTCGCGCCAAGCAGCGGACGACCATATTTGTTCAGCAGTTCGCGCTCCATCACAATGCCGTGGGCCGGTCCTTGGAAGGTCTTCTTGTAGGCGACCGGGATCCGCATGTCTTCCAGGCGCAGCGCCTTGAGCGGTTTGAAGCCGAAGACGTTGCCGATGATGCTCGAGGTTAGGTTGGCGATCGAGCCTTCTTCGAAGAGGTCGATGTCATAGGCGATATAGGCGAAGTATTCGCCCGGGCGGCCGGGGACTTCTTCCACGCGGTAGGCCTTGGCTTGGTAATGACTGTTGGCAGTCAGCCGGTCGGTCCACACAACCGTCCAGGTGGCGGTGCTGGACTCGCCGGCCACGGCGGCGGCGGCCTCGATCGGATCAACACCGTCCTGTGGAGTGACCCGGAAGACGGCGAGGATGTCGGTTTCCTTCACGACATAGTCGGGGTTCCAGTAGCCCATCCCGGCATAGCTCTGCACACCCGGATCCCAGCGGCCCTTGGTCTCTTGTGTCTCGTCGATGATTGTCATTTGGTTTCCCCCAGGTGGTTGAGGAGCGAGCGTCTTGTCGGTGGTTGAGGAGCGAGCGAAGCGAGCGTCGGAACGGGTGGTTGAGGAGCGAGCGAAGCGAGCGTCTCGAAACCAACCCTGACTGAATTACTCATCAAGCACAATTGAATCTTTTATATAAACCATTCAAAGATCCTTTACACTTTGCCCATGGCGTCTGCGGTCCAACCAAAAACTCCCGACCTGCCTGCAGCCGCGACGTGGGGAAGGTTGAGCACCTTCCTTGCGGTGTACGACGCCGGCAGCGTGCGCGTTGCTGCTGAGTCGCTGTTTGTCACACCACCAGCCGTTTCTGCTGCGGTTTCCGCGTTGGAATCAGCACTGGGCATGCCGCTGTTTTCAAAGTCCGGTCGCGGGATCGTCCCGACGCGGGCAGGGCACACGTTCGCGACGTACGCCAGGTCCTTGATGGGGCTGCTCAGTGAGGCAGCCGGTGCTGTGCGGGATGCCGAGCGCGGACAATTGCGGATCGGGGCGGTCGCCACCGCCAGTGAATATGTACTGCCTCCGCTGATCGCGAGTTTCGTCGCGGCCTATCCAGACGTTGAGTTGTCACTGTCGGTGTTGCCACGAGACGAGTTGTTTGCCCGGGCAAACCATCACGAGGTCGACCTAGTCGTCGCTGGTCGTCCGCCCCGAGGATCCGGGTTGCAAACCCGAGCAACCCGCGAGAATCGGCTGATCGTGGTGGGCCGACCCGGCCTGGACCCAGAAAGCGATACCTGGTTATTGACGGGTCAAGGATCCGGAACGCGCACGACGACGCTGGAACTACTCGCCGCCCTCGAGTTGACGCCGAACCAACTCACCCTCGGCACCTCTGGGGCGACGATTGCAGGTGCCCGAGAGGGCCTCGGGGTGACGCTGGTTCACGAACAAGCAGTGGCTGACCTAATCGAGATTGGTGCCCTGACGACGTACGACGTCCCGGGCACTCCACTCGAACGCCCCTGGCACTTGAGCACCAGCGACTCACCCTCACCGACCACTCGGCTGTTCATGCAACATAGCGACGCAAACATTTGAGGTGGGACGCCTTCACTTATAGTTCAGCGAGTGATGACCCGAGCAACTGCTTCTCGCCTAGCCGCTGCACTGTTGTTGTGCGTTGCCGTGGCCAGCTGTTCGTGGTGGCCCGGGGGGACAGGCGCTTCGGAAGGAGAGGCCTACCCAGAGATCATTGAGGGGGAAGCGGTGAAAAACGCCCCGGAACGCTTCACCATCGTGCCCGACGACTATCACGTCCCCTATGCGGGCACAGCTGAAGATGGTCGTAAGTTCTTCCTGAGCGACGAGTTGTTCGACTTCGGCACCGCATCTACGGACGGCCCAGCATTTGTCGGCCTCTTCTTGTGGAATGCCGATGGCACGTTTGATGAGGTGCGAGTCAGCACATTGGAAAACGAGATCGGCCCGGACGCGCGGGCGGAATCCAAGCAGCTTGTGAAAGGGATGCTCGCAAGCCTCGGGGACTACGTTATGGAACCCATCACCGTTGCACCATTTATCGAGGAGATCGACGGAGTTCGCTTTGGCTGGCTAGTGACCGAGTTCGATGGCCAAGTGTCCATCAACATCGAGCCCGGCAACTTCATCGCTTACTACGAGCCCTGGGATGGACTCGGGTACGACACCTAGCCGAGCCGCTAAATAAGGACCTCGCACTCCCATTCAACGTCGAACTCCACCAACGCATCCCAGCGCGCCAGAGTGGGCAAGTAGGCCTGCCACCAACGGTCAAAGTCCTCGCCAGACATCGCCGCATCTCTGCTGGCGCTATTCGGCCAGCGTTGGACGGCGATCACACAGTCTCTGTCGGTCGCCTCAAGCCCGAGGACAACCTCAGCGGACAGTAGGCGGTAGTGCGGCACGATGTGAGCCGCCACCAACTGTGCGACCTGATCGGCCGTGACGCCCTCGCGCAAACACCAGCGCTTGTAGGACACCAGGCCACCTGGTGAATCACCCATCGAACCTCAATTCTTAGATCACTGGCCCGGTCTGGCTTGGCGTTCGCGACGTTCTTGCAGTCGCTGCTGGGCCGCGTCGAGAAAAGCGAGGCATGGCGCCTCAGCCCCCGGGTGCTTCTCGGTGAGATGGAAGGTCCATCGATCCATCGCCGCCATGAAGCCGTTGTCCTCGCCAGCGCGGTAGGCAGACCAGTTGAGGTTGCCTTTCCCCACGCATTCGGAACAACTGATCTTGTAGACGAACTGTTGGTCGGCACCGAGGTCGATCTTGACCTTTGCCAGAGCCCCGGCCTCGCTGGCAGCCTTTCGTTCACGTGCGGAACGGCTCGCTGTCATGGGATAACCCTATGCCTGGTGGGCAGCCAGGTTACCCGTAGCCCAACTGGTCGAGTCTGGCATCGTCGATGCCGAAGTGGTGGGCAAGTTCGTGGACGACCGTAATCCTGACCTGCCGCACGAGTTCCTCTCGGGTCGGCGAGATTGCCAACAGTGGCTCACGAAAGATCAAGATGCGATCAGGCAATTGGAGAGAGTACGACGTGTCTCGCTCGGTCAGTGCCACACCGTCATAGACGCCCAGCAACTCAGGCTCGCCTGGGGGCGACTTATCCTCCACCAGGATGACCACGTTGTCCGCCACGGCGGCAATTTCTGGTGGCAGTTGGTCGAGCGCGTCCATCACCAACTGCTCGAACTCTTCGCGACTCATCGCCAACATTTCGCTCACAGAGTCAGGGTGTCAGAGTCCACCAAGCCGACTTGTCGACGTTGTGGGACTTAGCCGGGCCACACACCGAGACTGTGGCCCGCGGCTCGGTTGCGGATGCTCTCGAACGGGTCCCCCTCGATGAGTTCACGGTGCGCTCGCCGTTGGATCCGTCGCTGCACGGTCCGTTCAGCAGCGGCCGAGGCGCGGAGCACCAGCGCCTCGGAGCGACTCGGACTGGAACTGGTGCGAGGGGTAAGCGTGGTCATGGAGTGCTCCCTTCATGGAGCGGGAAGATATCGGCGCGGATGGTGACGGGGCGCAGGCCCTCGCCTTGCTGGTCACGGAAATTCTCGACAGTTTGGTCAATCAGGTCTTGAATGCGCTGGGTGAGATCGGTCAGCTGCTCTTGCGACAGCCGCACCGAGGCGGTCGAGACTAAGCCAGCCTCCTGCCAGTCCTTTGACTCGCGCTCGAGCCCGATATTGACGTATTCCAGAAGTTGGCGATGACGGAGATTCAGAAATTCGGTCGTCACCAACTGAGTCGCTGCCCGCCCCGCGGGAGTGACCATCGCCTCCGGGTTCATCAGCGACACTCGCCCCTCGGGCCGCTCCCACCATCGTTCACGCCCGGTTCCGCGACTCGCGTCCTCGCGGATCAGGTCGTGTTTGGCCAGCGCTCGAAGGTGATAGCTGGTTGCTCCGGTCGACTCCCCCAGTCGTTCGGCCAACGAGCTAGCGGTCTGCGCGCCGTACTGCGTGAGGATGTCGTAGATCTCCACCCGGAGTGGGTGAGCCAGCGCTTTGAGCGCCCCCGTCTCCAGGAGCCGGATGTCTTGTCCGGTAGGGGTGGTGGCCATGTGACAATGTTAGCCTTCCAAAGATTCCTTTGCAAGGTTTTCTTTGCATTAGTTTCTTTGCAAGATGGGCTCCAGGCCCTCCTCGCCAGGCATGCAGTTCACACCTCGACTCCCCCCGGCGGGTGAGGACGCGCGCGCGCGAGCCGACGATGCTGAAGGCACCCGGCGCCGCTGGACGACTATTAACTAGGAGGAACCATGACTGTGACCGCCCCCGCCCGGGAACTCGCCACCATCGCCCGACGGCTGACCTCAGGTGGACGCGGCATCTTGGCCGCCGACGAAAGCATTGCCACCATGTCGAAGCGGCTGGAAGGTGAGTCGATCCCGGCCAGCGCAACCAGCCGCCGCGATTATCGCCAACTGCTCCTGACCACGCCAGGTCTGAACAAATCGGTCAGCGGGATCATCTTCTCCGACGAGACCTTCCACCAGGAACTTACCGACGGTCGCGATTTCCCGACCGCCGCCCGCCAATTCCGGATTCTGCCCGGCATCAAGGTCGACACCGGCGTGGTCCCGCTGGCCGGGCACGAACCAGCCCTGGTCACCGAAGGACTCGACGGTCTGGGCGAGCGATTAGGGTCCTACGCCGCCCGCGGAGCCGCCTTTGCAAAGTGGCGAGCAGTCTTCGACGTCGACTCGATCACGACGTACTCCGCTCGCGTCAATGCCCAAGCCCTCGCCCGCTATGCCAGTCTCTGCCAACTGCACGGGATTGTGCCGATCGTCGAGCCCGAGGTGTTGGCGGCCGGCGAACACGATCTCGTTGCTAGCGCCGCGGCGACGAGACTCGCCCTCAGTACGCTCTTCGACGAGCTCGCCCAGGCGGACGTCGAGCTCGCCGGCATCGTTCTCAAGCCCAACTTCGTGACTCCTGGTTTAAGTTGCCAAGGCGTCAGCGCGCGCACCGTGGCGACCGTAACCTACGACGTGTTGCGCGACACCGTGCCCGAGCAGGTGCCCGGCATTGCCTTCTTGTCGGGTGGTCACCCGACCGACGATGTCTGTGAGTTCCTTGGCGCACTGAACACCTTCGATAACGCGCCGTGGTCAATGACCTTCTCTTTTGGCCGAGCGCTCGTGAACGACGCGCTGGCCACCTGGGGAGGTACGCCGGCCAACCTCACCCGCGCTCAACAGGCCCTCGCCACCAACTGCCAGCGTGCCGCCAAAGCCACGCGTTCCAACGCGACTCGTTAGAAAACCCGCCCCCCGCCGACGAACGTGGACACCACCTTTACCTTGGCGATCCGCGGCGGCGCCATGTCGAAGATGTCACCGTCGAGGACCACAAAGTCGGCCAATTTCCCTACTTCGATCGAGCCTGTCGACTCATCGGTGCCCAACGCCTCCGCAGCCCGGATCGTCACCAACGGCACTACCTCCTCCACATCGGTGAGGTAGTGAGATTCGCGGTTGAGCGCGCGGCTGATGATTCCCAAGGGGCTCAGCGGATCTGCGTCCCAATCGCTCGACAAGGTGACCTGAGCACCTGCAGCGACCAGGTCGTCGACCGGAATCAAGTCATAGGCTCGCTCGCCGATGAAGTCATAGAGATAGTCGTGATAATCCAATGCCGTCGACTCTGGACCCACCTGGAGGTCGGCGACAACACCCAGTTGCTCAAACCGACCTAGATCTGCAGGATCGACCAGATAGACATGGGTCAGGCGGTGGTGGCGAACGGCGATCTCGTCCGGATCCGCTGGGATGGCCTCAATGGCATCGAGAGCTGCCCGCACCGCAGCGTCGCCAATCACGTGAAAGTTGATCCGATAGCCCAGCCCATGCAGCCGAGCCACATAGTCGTGAAGGGCCGCTTTCTCGAAGTAGTTGAACCCGTTCGGCAGGCTCGGCTCAGGCGGATCGTCATACGGCTTCAGCAGAGCTGCGGTCCCCAAATCCAGGATGCCGTCGATGTAGACCTTCGCCGTGTTGATCTGCAGCATTTGGTCCGGATCGTTGCGGAAACGTCGACCGAACTCAGCCAATTGTTCGTCGGGATCAAGCGGCGGATAGAGGTAGAGCGAGTTAACGGCACGGACGGTCAAATCGTCTGCGTCGGCAGCCCGCTCCCAGCCATCAGCGTGACCTTGTTGCCAATATCCGCCGGCATCGCTAACCGTGGTGACACCATTGCGGGCCAACTCCTTCAGCGAAGCGCGCAGGCCAGCGTCAACCGCTTCGGCGCTTTGGGCGGCCGCATTTCGCAGCGGCTGCTGAGCGTCCTCCAACAGCAGTCCGGTCAGCCGACCAGCCACGTCTCGATGGAGTACGCCGCCAGGCGGGTCGGGAGAGTCCTGCGAAATCCCAGCGCGACGAAGCCCCGCTGTGTTGCCCCAAGCCGCGTGGCCTAGGTCATCAAGGACCAGGACCGGACGGTCGGGAAACACCGCGTCCAAGGCGTCGATCGGTGAAACAGCCGTGTCGCGAAGCCCGAAGAGGGATGCTCCCGCGGCCCGAACCCACTCCTCATCTGGCTCAGAGTCAGCGCACTTCTTGATCATCCGCACATAGTCAGCCAACGAACGTTCCGGTGGGAGGAAGCAGAGATTCTCGTTGATTCCCGCCTCGGGAACGTGGACGTGGGGGTCCTGAAAACCGGGGAGGACAAGTTGGCCATCCATGGACAGCACCTCATCAAACTCCCCCTCGTCCAACTCCATCTCATCAAGCACCCCACTAAGCGAGCCGACAGCCAGGATCTCGCCGCGCTCGTCATAGGCAAAAGCCTCCGCCCACGGTTGATCCTCGTTGACGGTGTAGATCTTTGCGTCCTTCACGAGGGTGAACGCCCGGACGGGAACATCTGTCGTCGTACACGAGGACGCCAGCAAAGCCACCACCGAGAGCCAGAGAATGCGCCTCATGCGACAGGCTCCTGCTGAGTTGCGCAATGAATTCCGCCACCGCCAGCGGCGAGGGCATCGATACGGCGTGCGACGACGCGTCGACCCGGATAGAGGTCGGCGATCACCCCATGAGCCCGATCGTCGGCCCCTCGGTCGCCAAATTTGGGAACAATCACAGCGTCGTTGCAGACGTAATAGTTGAGGTAGCTCGGCAAGAAATCGGGGTTTGAACTTGGCAGCTTCGTCGGCTGTTTCAGTCGCACAATTTCGTATGACGTCCCGCGGGCAGTCGTCGCCCGCTCCAGCGTCTTGCGGGTGCGTTTGGCGAGCCTCCCCCAGACGTCGTCGGTGCCAGTGCTCTCGACCAGGATCGTCTCGGAGCCCCGGAATCTGGCCAAGGCATCAATGTGAGCGTCGGTGATGTCGTGATCCTTGAGCCCGTCGACCCACAGCACCCGGTCTGCTCCCAGAGCCGACTTGAGTCGATCACTGACCGCTGCCTCGCTCAATCCGGGGTTGCGGTTGTTATTGATCCAACTTGAGCGGGCCGCCATCACCGTGCCATGGCCGTCGACCTCAAGCCCACCGCCCTCACCCGTCAAGCCGGACGCGATGAGTGGGATGTCGAGATGCCGAGCAACCCGAGCCGCCAACTTGCGGTCCCCGCGGTGGATCTGGCGGCCACCCCAGCCGTTGAAGCGAAACCGTGCCGCAGCCAACCGATCACCAGCCTCGTTGACCAAGAACGCGGGCAACGTGTCGCGAGCCCAGAGGTCATCGACCGGTGCCTCCAGCAGGGTGATTTCGTGGCCAAGGAGCCGACGCGCGCGGCGAGCCGCGGAGGGACGTACCAACATCGTGACAGGCTCGAAGGTCTCGATCGTCCTAGCCAGTTTTGCGACCACCCGCTGCACCTCGTCTAGTTGGTCGCCCCACACCTTCGACCTGGACGGAAAGCACATCCAGGTCCGCTGATGTGCGATGTGCTCAGCCGGCATCCGCCACGAGGTGCTGAGATCCACAGCAGGCTGGGCCACCGCCCGAGAGGAACCTGCCACGGCGTACGACGAAGCCGCTCCGCCCAGAATCATCGGGCTCAGCGCCAGCAGACTCCGGCGACCAATCTGTGCCATGGGGGTTTCCTTCGCAGCTGAGGATGTCTTGTGGGCGATCAGAGGAGATAGAGACGGGACAGGCTGACGTGCTCGAGCGGCTCGGCGCCAATGGGCTCCCCATCCAAAGTGACGTGGGCCGCCTGTGCGTCGACGACCACCTGACCGATGCGACCGTGATGGGCCATCGAGGCCAAACCAGCAGTTCGACAGTTCTGCACGGCCACCCGGCGGCGCCGGGTGGGCAAGGTGTCCTCGCCTGCATCGACGCAGGAGCCGCTGACGAACAGCACCGAGAGTGACGCGGGAGCCCCACCATGACCCCCGAACTGCGGTCCATAGACCAGCGGTTCGGCGGCGTCGATGGTGGCATTGGGGTCGCCGGTCAGGCCCCAGGCAGGGACGCCTGCCTTCAGCACGAGAAATGGCTTGACCGCAAAGAAGGCCGGCTCCCACAAGACGATATCGGCCAGTCGACCCGGCGTGAGTGAGCCCACTTCATGAGACAGCCCGTGTGCAATCGCCGGGTTGAGAGTCAACTTGCTGAGATAACGCAACACCCGATGGTTATCGGCGCGGTCATCGTCCTCGGGCAACGGGCCCCGCTGGGCTTTCATCGCGCCAGCCAAGGCGAAGGTTCGAGGGAAGGTCTCCCCAGCACGACCCATGCCTTGGGCATCCGAAGAGGTGATCGGGATGACACCAAGATCGTGCAACACCCCTTCGGCGGCCATCGTCGCTGCGCGGATGCGGTCCATCGCCATGGCCCGGTCGCTGTCGAGGTCGGGCTTGAGCCCGTGCACCGACATGATCATGGCGAAGTGCTCGGCGGCCGCATCGCGACCAAATGGCAGCGTCGGATTGGTGCTCGAGCCGATTACGTTGGGCACGCCGGCCAACGACAACACGTCGGGCACGTGTCCGCCGCCGCAGCCTTCGACATGGAAAGCGTGGACGCTGCGACCTTCAATCACCGAGAGGGTGTCGCTGACGTTGAGCGACTCATTGAGACCGTCGGTGTGCACCGCAACTTGTACGTCGTGTTCATCGGCCGCGCGCAACGCAGTGTCGAGTGCCCGGGCATGTGCGCCCGTGTCTTCGTGCACCTTGAAGCCGCACACGCCGCCTCTCAAGAGGGCCTCTTCGAGAGCTCCCGGTGTCGACGAACTGCCGCGACCCAACCAGCCGACGTTGATCGGCCACGCATCGAAGGCTTCGATTCCTCGGCGTAGGCCGTAGGCGTCATTGACGCCGACACCCCAGGCCGGGCCATATTCCTGCCCCAGCACCGTGGTCATGCCCGAACTCAACTCAGACTCCATAATCCGAGGCGACAACAGATGCACATGCGTGTCGATTCCGCCTGCCGTAGCAATGAGCCCCTCACCGCTGACCACAGCCGTGCCAGTCCCGACGACGATGTCGATGCCGTCGAGAGTGTCCGGGTTTCCGGCCCGACCGATCGTCGCGATTCGTCCGTTGCGGATCCCGATCGAGGTCTTCCGGATGCCGAGCACCGGGTCAATGACAAGCACGTTGGAGACAACTAGGTCATAGGTCTCCGAAGGCGCCGCTGCTCGCAAATGCATTCCGTCGCGGGCCGTCTTTCCGAAGCCCATCAGAAACTCGTTGCCACGTGATGAGTCATCAGAGCTCACCTCGACAACCAACCCGGTGTCGCCCAAGCGCACGCGGTCACCCGCCGTGGGGCCGTAGATGGCGGCGTACTCCTCGCGATCCATCACTCCCCCTCACCAGGAACAATTGCCGGATCACTCAGATAGCCCCACTCGTGCGCACGCACCAAGGCTTGTGCTCTGACTTCGGGGTCATCGAGGGCGCCATCGACCAAACCGGCGAAACCGACCATGACCCTCAGACCACCAAAGGGCACCAGTCGCACCTGGACAACTTCACCGGGATCGAATCGGACGGCCGCCCCCGCAGCCACGTCCAGTCGTTGCCCGTAAGCCGCCGCGCGATCGAACCGGAGACGAGGATTTGCCTCGAAGAAGTGCCAATGCGACGTCACACTGATCGGCACCGAAGCCGTGTTCAGCACACCGATCTCCGTTACTTGCGGGCTGCTTGGGTTCTTTTCCTGCCTAGCTGGGTAGGAAGCGTAGGTCTCATCAACGAGCACAGCGCCGGGGGCCAGCCAGGCGTCGTCAGCCGCGCCAGCGGGTTCCTTGGGGGGGCCAGCAATCGGATCCTCGATCACCACTAATCGAGTGCCATCATCAAAGACTGCTTCGACCCGAACCTGGGTGACAACCTCCGCAACACCAGGCAACACGTCAGCCGGCCCCAATACGGCGCGCGCCTGAGCGACCGCTTGCTCGAGGCGAAGCCCATCTCTCGCAGCCTCGATCGCTTCATCGGCGACCACCGCGATCGCTTCAGGAATGTTGAGGAGTACGCCGCGGGCATGGCGCCGACGAGCCACCTGCGCGGCGGTCGCGATCAGCAGGCGATCCCGCTCTTGAGGAGTGAGTCTCATGGCTTGGCCAACAAGTGCCGACGGGCTGCCACCAGGCACAACTCCACGAGTCCGGGACCGTCAAACCCGCTCACACCCAGCGTCAACTGGATCGACAACCCATCGATCACGGCGTTCAGCAACTGCGCGGTCTCATCGGGATCAGCACACGAAAACTGGGCAAGCTCAACGCCATACCGAATGATGTCGGCCAGGATGCGCCGCGATCTGGCATCGAGGTCCTGTTGGACTTGGGCTACCTGCGGATCGCTGGCGGCCAGCGACCAGACTTCAAGCCAAAGCACCCAGCCACGATCAGCCGGCTCGCTGGCCCCGGCCCGCGAGAAGTAGCGCTCCAAGCGCTGCCAAGGATCCGCAATGGCTTGGACCTGGGCTTCGACTTGATCAGTGAACGCCGCCTCGCTCTGCACGATCGCGCGCACTAGGAGTTCATTCTTGCTCGGAAAGTAGTAAGTGACGTGACCAGGAGTCATCCCGGCCCGCTGCGCCACATCCGCTATCCGAACGCTTGCCAGGCCGCGCTCGGTGATCACCTGCGCGGCGGCCTCGACAATGAGTTCCTCGCGGTTCTTGCCCTTGGTCCGACGGGTTGGCTGTGAAGTCTCTGCTGGCAGGCTCTTGGCTGGCAGGCTCTTGGCTGGCAGGCTCTTGGCTGGCATTCGGCGATCTTGCCATTCGCTGACCCGATTCATGCACCGGCCGCCAATAACTGCTTCGTGTAGGCGTGCTGGGGGTTGGCGAAAAGTTCCTCCGTCGCCCGCTCTTCCACCACCTCGCCGGCATACATCACGACCACGCGGTCACTAACGTGCCGGACCACGCCGAGGTCGTGGGAAATGAAGAGCAACGTCAGGTCGAGCTCGCGGCGAAGTTTGGCCAGCAGATTCAGCACCGAGGCCTGGACCGAAACGTCCAGCGCAGCAACCGCTTCATCGGCTATCAACAACTCCGGGCCAACGGCGAGGGCACGCGCGATGCCGACTCGTTGACGTTGACCTCCCGACATCGCCCGTGGGTGAGCGTCAAGCATCGAGACCGGCAACTCGACCAAGGCCACCAGTTCTTCACACCGGGTGTCAAAGTCGCTGCTCGGGACGAGATTGTGGACGGCCAGTAGTTCGGTCAGCACCTGACGCACCGTGCGCCGCGGATTAAGCGACGAACTGGGGTCTTGGAAGACCATCTGGATCCGACGTTGGGTGGCCCGATCGCGTTGCGCCGCCCGATCACTGTTTGCTAGCAGAACCCCGTCAAAGCGAATCTCGCCGGCGCTCACGTCCACCAGCCCGGTGATCGCCCGTGCCAGCGTCGACTTGCCGCAGCCCGACTCACCAACGATCCCCACTGACTCACCACGTTGAACGACCAGGTTGACCTCACGTACGGTCGGCTCCGGCGCGGGCTTGATGCCAAGCCTGGTCAACAACGTGGCCTTGCCATAGGTCACGCTGAGAGAGTCGACTTCCAGGAGAGCCTTGGTCATCACGCCAACTCCGACAGTTCATCAGCACGGATGCAGGCGGTCGCGTGCCCGTCGGTCGACACCAGGCTCATTTCACCCGTCCGACATTTGTCCTGGGCGAAGGAGCATCGGGGGGCAAACCGGCATCCTGGCGGAAACTCGCGTGGATCCGGTGGTGCTCCCCCGATCCCAGCGAGTGGCTTGCCCACCTTGGCGTATGACGGCACGGCGGCGAGCAGCGCAGCCGTATAGGGGTGGCGGGGCGCGCTCAACACCGACTCGGTCGGACCCGTCTCGACCACTTGCCCGGCGTACATCACCGCAAGGTGATCACAGACCTTGCCCACCACACCAAGGTCATGGCTGACAAAGACAAGGGACATCCCCAGTGACTCCCGCAGGGACTTCAGCAGTGTCAGGATCTGCGCCTGGACAGTCACATCGAGCGCCGTTGTTGGCTCGTCGCACAGCAACAACGAGGGCTCGGTCGCGAGCGCCATCGCGATCACGACTCGTTGCCGCAACCCACCGGAGAGCTGATGGGGCCATAGTCGGGCTCGTTTGGCGGGCTCCGGAATCCCAACTTGCGCCAACAGATCCACGGCGCGGGCAGCCGCATCAGCACGATTCGCGCCAGTGCGAGCACGTACGCCCCAGGCCACCTGAGTGCCAACTCGCATGGTGGGATTCAACGCCGTCATCGGTTCCTGGAAGACCATCGAAACTCCGCGGCCACGAGCCTGCTGGGAGGGCAAAACCTTCCCGGTGGGATCGCGGAAATCCATCCGGCCTTCGACCCGGGATGCCAGTGGAAGCAGTCCCATCACGGCCTTAAGCGTCAGGCTCTTACCCGAGCCCGACTCCCCCACTATCCCCAGGCTTTCGCCAGCGGCCAACGACAAGGAGATCGGACCAACCGGCGTGATGGCATCACCGCTCTCGCCCAGGCTGATCCGGACGTTTTCGAGACTCAACACGCTCATTTCCGACGCTCCTCAATGCCCTCGCCGAGCAGACTCAGTCCCAATCCGAAGCCGATAATGGCAATCCCGGGGAGGGTGGCCAGCCACCACATCTCCCGGATGTAGGGCTGTCCGGCGGCGATCATCGCGCCCCATTCTGGCGTTGGCTTGGGCACGCCCAGCCCGAGAAACGAGAGCGAAGCTAAACCGATGGTTGCCAACACAACATCGGAAGGAAGATAAACCAACGTCTGGCCAACCGAATTGGGAAAGACGTGGTTGCGGATGATCCGCCAACTCGATAGACCACCGGCCCGGGCCGCCTGGATGTAGTCGAGACCTCGGATGCGCAACACCTCTGTTCGCACCAAGCGGGCGTACGCCACCCACGACAACAACGTGAAGGCCACCAAGATCGAGATGATCCCTTGGCCAAGGGCCGCAACGAGCGCGATGATCAAGATGTACGTCGGGAAGGCCTGCACCACGTCGGCGGTGCGCATCACCGCGGCGTCCAACCAACCACCACGATAGCCAGCAAAGAGACCGAGCAGGGTGCCCACAATCGCCGGCAGCAGTGCCCCCAATAGCCCGACGGCGAGGTCGACCCTGGTGGCATAGATCAGCCGAGACAAGACATCACGACCCAACTCATCAGTGCCCAACAGGTGTTCGCGAGAGGGTGTCCCTAAGGTCGCCAAAGGGTCTTGCAGGAGGGGATCGTAAGGCGCGAGCAAGGGAGCAGCCAGCGCGACCGCGACATAGATCCCGACAATCGACCCGCCGACCAACAGGCGGCCGTTGCGCCGACTCCGAGTTCGACGCTTAGTTGGGAGAGCAGTGGCCGGCATACCAAGGGCGGTCATGACGAGATCTCCACTCTGGGATCGACCAGCGCAATGACAATGTCGGCCACTAGATAGACCACCACCACCAGAACCGCAAAGAGCAGGGCATAGCCCTGGATCGACGGCAGGTCTCGCGAACGGGCTGCCAACACGATCCCCTGTCCGATGCCCGGCAGCGCAAAGGTTGTCTCGATCACTACCGCACCAAAGAGCAGATAGCCAAGGTTCAGCGCCAGCACCGAGATCGATGGTGGTGCAGCGTTGCGCAGCACAAAGCTGCTCATGATCCGTCGTCGAGACAACCCCATTGCTCGAGCGGTGGTGACATATTCGGAGTCAAGAACGGCCAAAATGCTGGCCCGCAGACTCCGCACTTGGAGGGGCACGATCGAGATCGCCAACGTGATCGCCGGCAACACGATCGAGCGAGCATGTTCGGCTGTTGTCTCACCAAACCCAGCCACCGGGAACAGTCCGGTTGGCAGTGCCACCAACAGAATCAAGACGATGCCCACCCAAAACGCTGGCATGGTCAGCCCGACGAGGCCTAGTGTCTGGACGACTCGGTCAAAGACCCCGCCCGGCCGAAGGGCAGAACCGATGGCGAGTGGGATCGACATCAACACGGCGAACAAGCTGCCCGCGACCAACAGCCAGGCCGTGACCGGCAAACGCTCGGCAACCATCTCGGAGACTGGCTGTTGAGATTTGTAGGAGAACCCGAGATCACCCCGCGCCACGTCGCCGACATAGCGGACGAACTGCACCAGGACAGGGTCATCGAGACCCAGTTCGGCACGCACCTGGTCAAGCTCAGCAGCCGACGCCCGTAGTCCGACGATCTGTCGAACGGGGTCCCCTGGCGTGATCTGCAGGACGAGGAAGACCAGCAGAACGACGCCAAGCAGCAACGGCACCGTGAGCGCAATACGTGTGAGCACAAACCCAAAACGGCCCATGACAAATTCACCCAGTCCCAGTCATCTAGTCCTAGTCACCTAGTCCTACTGATCTACCCAGATGGGATCCCAGTAGTAGAGCCCCCACGGCGCAGCCGCGAAACCGTGCACGTTCGGGCGGGCAGCGTGGAGAACCTGTCCGTGCGAAACCGAGATCGCCGCATTCGTTGCCGCCGCCTCGTCTTGGACCTGCACCACGATCGCCTGCTTCTCTGCATCGGTCGCGGCGCTGGCATAGGCGGCGTACTGCTCACCGAGCTTGGCGGTGTCCTGGCCGGTGAAGAGCCAAGTGGTTCCGAGGAGCCAACCCAAGGGGTCGATCATGTCGGGTGAGATGGCGCCATAACTCCAGATCACCGCGTCGGCGTCCAAGCCGTAGGCCCGATCGAGAAAGGCACCGGTCTCCAAGCCGACGAGCTTGCTATCGAGGCCGATCTCTTTGAGGTTTGCCTGCACGATTTGGGCGACCAGCTCGTCGGCGGGCTGACCGGAGTCATAGACCAACTCGACCGACTCGGGGTCGGGGTTGGTCGAGCCCGCCAGGAGGGCCTTGGCTTTCTCAACGTCGGTGACCCCACCCGGCGTGGATGGTGAGGCGGCGTTGCCCAGGTTTGGCGGCAAGATCCCGTCGGGTGCACTGCCGAAGCCCTGGAACGCACCAGCCACGATCCCCTCATAGTCGATGGCTGCGGCCACCGCTGCTCGCACTTCGGGATCGTCGAAAGGTGCGCGAGTCACGTTGAGGCTCAGGTGTTCGACCTGGCTCGCGGGCAGGGCAACGAGGTTGTCGCCATACTGCTTGGCGGACGTGGCCGAGACGTACTCCGACACATCGGCCTGGCCGGACTCGACGATGAGCGCCCGCTCGTTAGCATCCGCCACGACATCGATCTCGATGCTGTCGAGGTAGGGACGATCCGGTTGATAGTAGTTCTCGTTCGCGACCAGCGTGGTCTTGCCACCAGGGCTCCACTCTTCGACAACAAACGCGCCAGCGCCGATCGGATCGCGGAAGAAGTCCTCGCGAGACTTGCCGCCGTAGTCCACCGGCACGATGCCTGATGAAGACCAGGACATCAATACCGGGATGGTCGTGTCCGGGGCGAGCATGGTGATAACGACCGTGTCCGGGCCCGACGCCTCGACCTTCTTGATGCCCGAATAGAGAATGCCGAAGTTCGGCCCCTCTGCCCACGACGTGGCGGAAAAGACCACGTCGGCAGAGGTGAGCGGGGACCCGTCACTGAAAGTGACCCCAGAGCGAAGCTTGAAGGTCCAGGCCATCGCCTTCTCGTCGTAGTTCCAGGAGTCTGCGATGCCGGGTTCGAGGCTCTTGCCGTCGGCGCCAAAGCGCACCATCGGCTCGACCACGGCCTGGGTGGTTTGGTAGGAGACATAGGCCGAGGACTTGTCGGGATCCCAGCCATCAAAGGACTCCGCGCGGACGACCCGCAGAGTGCCGCCTGCTTGGGGGGAGCCATCGGACTCCGCCGTGGCTGGCCCGTCGTTGGCATTGCCACCACAAGCAGCGGTGAGGACGGCCACCGAGAGCAGCGCCGACGCTAGCGTGGGAGAGAGCCGCCGAGCCCGGTTTCGCGAGTGCTTATACATGTCCGTATTCCTGACTTCAGAGGGTCGGTGGAAATCTTTGGGTTGGAACTTATTTGGGGATTTGTTGGGTGATGCAATGAGGTCCGCCGCCGCCGAAGGCGATGGTGGCCCCGGGCACGCCGACGACGGTGCGATCTGGGTAGGCCGAAGCGATGGTGGCGAGAGCCTGTTCATCGGCGGGGCCACCGTCGACCGGCACGATCACTGCCCCGTTGGCGATGTAGAAGTTGGCGTAGGAAACCCCGGCATCGGTGCCGGGATCGAGGATCGACACCTGGGGGGTTCGATCGTGGGCGTCTCGAGCAACCGCGAGCCGGTCAAGGTTGATGTGGGCACCGGCGTATTCCGGGTCGAGGGGGTCGCGGGTCACTTCGAGGAGGATGTGTCCGGCTGAGATGTACGCCGCGACGCCATCGATGTGGCCATCGGTGCCTGCCGGCCCGACATCAAGGCTGTGACCTTTGTCGAGCCAGATGATGGACGAGACCCCGAGGTAGTCCCTGAGGTGCTGCTCGATCTGCTCCTTGGTGAGGTCCGGATTGCGATTCGGATTGAGCAGGCACTGTTCGGTGGTCAGCAGCGTGCCGTCGCCATCGACATGAATAGCACCGCCCTCGAGCACCATCGGTGACTCATAGCGGCGTACGCCGAAGTGCTCGGCAATGCGCCGCGCCACCGCCGCGTCAGCATCGTGGGGGTGCCAGCGATTGCCCCAGGCGTTGAAGGTGAAGTCAACTGCCGCCACCTCGCCCGCAACGTTGCGAACGAAGATAGGTCCCATGTCGCGCATCCACGAGTCGTTGATTGGAAGTGGCAACACCTCAATCGCTTCGCCGCAGTAGTCGCGAACCTCCGCTTCAACCCCGGGATTGCACACCATGATCAGCGGTTCAAAATCGGAGATGGCCCGCGCAACCGCCGCATAATCGCGTCGCGCGGCCTCGATCTGGTCCTGCCACAACTCGCGGCGAGTGGGCCATGCCATCAAGCACCCAGCATGTGGCTCCCACTCGGCGGGCATGGAGAACCCATCTTCGGCGGGGGTGGTGAACATGGACATATCGCTTCTTTCTTGGTTGACAACCAACTAACCAGAATCTAGGTCGTCAACCAAGAAAGTGTCAAGAGGGGAATAGAGCTGACTTTCTAGAGCGGGAGTTCGACCAACACAGTTGTCCCGCGGCCCGGCAACGACTCGAGCCTGAGAGAGGCCTCGATCAAGGCACAACGCTCGGCGATTGAGGAAAGCCCAAAGTGTTGCGCGCCGTCCTCCTCCGCGCGGGCAGCGCGGCGGAGTTGCGGATCAAAGCCGATGCCGTCGTCGGTGCAGCCCAGCACGACAGAGTCCCCCACTCGCCTCAGCGACAGGAGCACCCGATCAGCCTGAGCATGCTTGACCGCATTGCCTAGCGTCTCCTGCGCGATCCGATAAAGCGCGGCCGCGGCGTGGTCTGGCACATCTTCGAAGGTTTCATCGGCATCCACCACCAGGTCCACAGATGGTCCGCCGTCGACCGCGGCGGTCTGAGCTAACGACTCCAAGGCAGCCACCAGACCAAGGTCGTCGAGCACGAGGCTGTGCAAACCCGAGATGGCGACGCGGGTTTGGTGGTAGGCGAGATCGGCCAAATGCCGTGCGGCACCAACCTCCGCTCGGGCCCGCTCGGCACCGGCGAGCCGCGCAACCGAAAGGTCTGCTGCAGAGAGGTGGAACGACATTGAGGCCAGGGCCGTCGTCACCCCATCGTGGAGGTCGAAGGCGATACGCCGTCGCTCTGCCTCTTGAGCGGAGATCGCCGCCTCAATCAGCCGGTCCCGCTCGCTGCGATGCTGGTGAGCCGCTCGCCAGAGATGTTCGGCGTGGAGTTGCAGCCCCAGCAACGCGGCGTACGGCGTCGCCAGCTCGAGGTCAGCCTCGGTGAAGGGGCGAGTCGGTGAACGGTGCACGGCGAGCACGCCGGCCACCACATCAGAGACGCCGACTGCGGCCACGCACAGGCGGGCCACCGTCTGCCCCTCGGCCAGTCCCAACAATTGCCGGTGCACGGGATTGCGCGGCGAATCTTCGTCGATCAGCACGGGATGGCCGTTGCGCGCAACCAGGCCCGTCACCCCAAATCCCACCGGAATCCGGAGTAAGGGCACGACTGCGGGTTGCGGTGGCCACACCTCAGCGACGGTTAACTCAGAACCGTCACTGGCAAACACGATCACTCCATCTGCATCGAAACGCTCGGCGAGGTCGGCTGCCGTGGGTGCGACTGTCATCGAAACAGGCCCTCACGCAGAGCCACCGCGATCGCTCCACTGCGATCAGAGACGCCCAGCTTTCGATACAGGCCCCGGATGTGGGTCTTTACAGTGTCCTCACTGACCACAAGTTTGGCAGCGACCCCTTTGTTGGAGTGCCCCGAAACCAGCAATTCCAAGACTTCTGACTCGCGCTGGGTGAGCCCAAGGTGGGCTCCCGGCCAGAACTCGCCAGCGCTCAACCGCGCTGCCGAGAGGGCGACGCGGCCGGCCAGAGCGGGATCGATCACCGTCTCTCCATCCCAAACGCGGCGTAGGTGACCGACGAGTTCCGCACCATCGATGCGCTTGAGGATATATCCAGACGCACCGACGCGCAGGGCCTGGAAGAGATAGTGCTCATCGTCATAGACCGTCAACAGCACGACCTTGACCGCTGGCTGCTGGGTGGTGATTTGGCGGCAGAGATCCAACCCACTCTCCTTGCCGATCCGTACGTCGCACAGCACGATGTCGGGCGTTTCATTGGCGATCAGCCCCAGCGCAGCACCGGCCGAAGTTGCCGTGCCGACGATTCGCACCACGTCTGCAAAGTGCCCCAACATCGCCGCCAACCCGTGCAGCACCATCTCGTGATCGTCGACGAGGATGAGCCGAAGTGGGGCGGCCAGGGCGGGGGGCGGCATGGGCAAACCATACGACCCGCTGAGCACCTGCCTTCTGCACCCTCACGCTCACCAGGCGACTGATGGACGTGAGGTTCACCCTCCATTCCACCCGGTTGGGTGAGTGCTGCGCGTCGCACGGCAGGTGAACTGATGCCATGCCCCACACGACACGTGACCCACAAACTCAGTCGACGCCACTGATCGTCCCATCGGTGTTGCCTGCCGACTTCGCCCGGATTGGCGAGGAGGTCGTCGACCTCTGCGCTGCCGGCGTTGACCGGATCCAGTGGGATGTCATGGACGGCGTGTTCGTGCCCAATCTCACCTTCGGTCCCGACGTGATCGCCGCAGCGCGGCCGCACAGCACCGTGGGGTTTGAAGCCCACCTGATGGTGGTGAATCCGGATGAATTGCTGAGTCGGTATGCCGAGGCCGGTTGTGACTTACTCATCGTGCATGCCGAGGCCTGCACGCACTTGCACCGGACTCTGGCGCGGATTCGCGACCTCGGCGTGCTGAGTGGCGTGGCGCTTAACCCCCATACCCCCGCTGCCACCGTTGCCCACGTGCTCGCCGAGACCGACTTAGTGCTCGCCATGACGGTCAATCCCGGCTTCGGCGGCCAGTCCTACATTCGCGCGGTCGAGCCCAAAATCGCGCAGTTGAGGCAGCTGATCGACGAATCCGGCTACGCGATCCAACTAGAAGTCGACGGTGGCATCACCAACCTCACGATCGGTGGCGCGGCGGCTGCTGGCGCCGACGTCTTCATCAGCGGCTCCTGGATGCTCAACCACCCTGGTGGACGGGCGAGTGCCGTGACTGAGCTCCGCACGGAAGCACAGCGAGCAGCAGCGGCCGAGGCGGCCCGGAGAGAGCAGGCAGCCTGATGGCGCACACCTTCCCACTCAGCGAAAAGAAGTCGACGCAGCACGTGAACTCGATGTCCCAACTCGATATCGCGGCAACGAACACCATCCGATTCCTGGCGGCCGATATGGTCGAGGCGGCCAACTCGGGCCACCCAGGCATGCCGATGGGCGCCGCGCCGATGGCCTGGACCTTGTGGTCACGACACCTTAAGCACGATCCCACGGACCCGACCTGGGCCGATCGGGACCGCTTCGTGCTGTCTGCCGGTCACGGCTCGGCGTTGCTCTATGCGCTGCTTCATCTCTTTGGCTATGACCTGCCGATCGCCGAACTCAAGGCCTTCCGGCAACTGGGCTCCAAGACCCCGGGTCACCCCGAGGTCGGCCATACGCCCGGAGTCGAAACAACTACCGGACCGCTGGGACAGGGTCTGGCGATGGCGGTCGGCTTGGCCCTCGGGGAACGGATGACAGCTGCCCGGCATCCTGAGATCACTGACCACTTTACCTATGCCATCGTTGGCGACGGCTGCCTCATGGAGGGCGTCTCCCACGAGGCCGGATCGCTTGCGGGCCACCTCGGGTTGGGTCGACTGATCGTGCTCTGGGATGACAACGCGATCACCATCGACGGGTCCACGGACTTGTCAACCAGTGATGATCAGCTGGCTCGCTTCACGGCCTATGGCTGGCAGGTGATCAGCGTCGAAGACGGCACCGACGTGGAGGCTGTTGATGCCGCGTTGACGGCCGCGAAGAGGGACCCCCGCCCGAGTTTTATCGCGGTTCGAACCGTCATCGGACACGGTGCTCCCGGAGTCGAAGGCACCTCGAAAGCCCACGGTTCACCATTGGGGCCAGACACCATGGCCAGAGCGAAGGCGTTAGCTGGCTGGGATCTCCCCCCTTTTTGGGTGCCCACCACGGTGCGCGAAGCCTGCTCACGGTTTGCCAAGCGCGGTGCCAAGCAGCACGCAACCTGGCGCGACAACTTTGCGGCGTACGCCGTCGCGTCACCAGGCGCAGCAGAGGAGTTCGTCAGAACCCGTGAGCACCGGCTGCCCAGTGGCATCAGTGAGGCGCTGGCCGGAGTGGTTTCGGGCCAGACAGGCAAGCCCAGCGCCACCCGGCAAACCTCGCAGGACTGCCTGATCGCGCTGTCGGCCACACTGCCCGAACTGGTCGGGGGTTCGGCCGATCTAGCCGGCTCAACGGGAACCGCAACCGGTGGTGAACATGTCACTCGCCAGGACTACTCGGGCTCGGTCATCAACTTCGGGATCCGTGAGTTTGGGATGGCGGCGGTGCTCAACGGGCTGGCATTGCATGGTGGCTTTCGGCCCTTTGGCAGCACCTTCTTGGTGTTCAGCGACTACCTGCGTCCGGCCCTGCGATTGGCGGCGCTGATGAAACAGCCGGTGATCCACATCCTGACCCACGACTCGGTAGCCGTGGGCGAGGACGGTCCGACGCACCAACCGGTCGAACACATCGAGGCGCTGCGGTTGATCCCCGGGCTTCTGGTGTTGAGACCGGCTGACGAGGCGGAGACGGCGCAGGCCTGGCAGCGCGCGATCGAACGCACCAATGGCCCAACCGCGCTGATCCTCACCCGGCAGTCGGTTCCGTCCTACTCCCCCGTGCCAGTGGCCAATCCCGACGTCGAGGTCGTCGCCACCGGCTCGGAGGTGGGCCTGGCCGTGGCCACGGCGACCCTGCTGACCGACAGAGGCATCACCGCGAGCGTCGTTTCGGCGATGGATCGGTCGACCTATGCCCCAGATCTCAGTGTCCCTCGCGTCAGCATCGAGGCTGGAGTGACCTCAGGATGGCGTGGTTTGGTCGATCTGGCTATCGGCATCGACTCCTTCGGCGCCTCAGGTCCGGGCGAAGAAGTGATGGCGCAGGTTGACCTCACCCCCGAGGCCGTCAGTGCTCGAATCGTCGAATTGCTCCGCCCCGAAGCCCCGTGCCAGAAGGAGGATTGAGATGCCCGACAAGATGGTGCGGATGTTTCGCTCGGAAACACAGGGCCACGTCATGCGTCCGGTCATGTTGGCCATCGCCGGCGACTCAGCCGCTGGCAAAACCACGCTGACAAAGGGTCTAGTCGAGGCTCTTGGTGAAGATCGTTGCACGTCCATTTGTGTTGACGACTATCACGCTTTTGACCGCGCGGAGCGGCGTGATCTGCCGTTCACTCCACTGCACCCGGACTGCAATCACCTCGACATCATGGAGCAGCACCTGCAATTGCTGGCGCTGGGGCGACCGATCCTTAAACCGGTCTATGACCACTCGACCGGAACGTTCACCCGGCCGGCGTACGTCGCGCCCAAGGAGTTCGTGATTATCGAAGGGCTGCACCCACTCTCGACGAAGTTGGCTCGCGCCTGCTTCGACGTGTCGGTGTTTTTGGACCCGCCCGAGGAAATTCGGCACGAGTGGAAGATCCAGCGAGACTGCGCGAAGCGGGGCTATACCACCGAGCAGGTCCGAGCCGATCTGGCCAGGCGCGAGCCCGAGTCGGCGGCCTACATCCGACCCCAACGCAAGTACGCCGATATCGTGGCCCGGTTTGCGCCGATCGCAAGTCGCAACGACCCGCCAGAGACACCGTTGTCAGCTGAGCTCATGCTGCGACCGACCATCCAACATCCATCGCTGTCGACAGTGTTGACCGATGACAATCGGACCGCGATGCATCTGAAGATTCTGCGGGACGCCGACGGCACGCCGACCGATTGTTTGCATGTGCACGGCCACGCCTCGACTGAAGAAGCCCGACAATTGGAAAAGGCGATCTGGGACGAACTCGAAGTCGACGGCGGTCCCCCGGACAGCCTGGGCCGCATTGGCGAAGACCAACGCAGCGAGCCATTGGCAATCACTCAGCTCATCCTGCTTTATCACCTGTTGTCAGCCCAGAAGAGTGATCGATGAGAACTCCGCAAGGTGCCGCCGAGGAGCCTGAGGGCAATCTCGGCATGGCGCTGGTCAGGGTGACTGAAGCAGCCGCCATGGCCTCCGGTCGCTGGGTGGGGCGCGGCGATAAGGACGGCGGCGATGGCGCCGCTGTCGACGCGATGCGCGCGCTGATCGGCACGGTCTCGATGGATGGCATCGTCGTGATCGGCGAGGGCGAAAAGGACGCCGCTCCGATGTTGTTCAACGGCGAGCGAGTTGGCACCGGCCAAGGCCCGCGCTGCGATGTCGCCGTTGATCCCGTCGATGGCACGACACTGCTGGCCAAAGGTGCACCCAATGCCGTTTCGGTGATCGCGGTGGCGCCTCGCGGGGCCATGTATGACCCTTCGGCAGTCTTCTATATGAACAAGATCGTCGTCGGCCCAGACGCCGTCGGCGCCGTCGACCTGGATGCTCCGGTCGCGGACAACATCGCGGCCGTGGCGAAGGCGAAAGGTGGCACTTCCCACGATCTGACGGTCGTCGTACTGGATCGACCACGCCACAACCAATTGGTGGCTGACATCCGTGCCGCGGGTGCGCGGATCAAGTTCATCCCCGACGGCGACGTTGCGGGTGCCATCATGGCCGCCCGAAATGGGACCGGCGTGGACATGCTGATGGGCGTTGGTGGCACCCCGGAAGGAGTGATCACCGCTGCTGCACTGGTTTGTTTGGGCGGCGAACTGCTGGGTCGTCTACATCCGGCTTCCGAGGAGGAACGGCGCCGGGCCCTCGAAGCTGGCCTCGATCTGAGCGCTGTCCTCACCACCGGAGACCTGGTTGGCTCCGATGATGTCTTCTTCTGCGCAACCGGCATCACCGACGGCGAACTCTTACCCGGGGTTCGCTACGGCCCAAGCCACGGCCGTGTCGAAACCTCTTCGCTGATGATGCGGTCGAAGTCCGGCACGATCCGTGAGATTCACTCGACACACCAGCTGGATCGACTGGCGGCGTACTCCACGGTCGACTACACCTCGTGAGCCTGGACATTGCTTGGGTCACCGCCGCCGGAGTGAGGGCCGTGATCTTTGACGTCGACGGCACCCTGGTCGACAGTGAACGAGATGGGCACCGAGTCGCCTTCAACCGGGCGTTTGAGGGTGCCGGGTTGCCCGATCGGTGGGATGAGGATTGCTATGGGCACCTGTTAGAGGTCACCGGCGGCCGTCGTCGGTTGCGCGGCTATCTGATTGCTCGCGGATATCACCCCGGCGAGGCAACCAGGCTGGCCCGGCGACTACATATCCGCAAGACGGCCATCATGCGCGAACTGATCGAGGCTGGCGGCGTACCCCTCCGACCGGGCGTCGAATTCTTCGTCGCTCAACTCGAGGCCGCAGGCATTGAGTTGTACGTCGCCACCACCGGCAATCGCGCCTGGGTCGAACCCCTGTTGGAGCGCCACTTCGGCCCGGCTCGCTTTGCCGGGGTGGTGACCGGCACGGAAGTCACCACTCTCAAACCCGATCCGGCGGTCTATCTAGAGGTGCTTCGGCTCTCTGGCCGATCCCCTAGTGACTGCCTCGCCATCGAGGACTCCAACCCCGGCGTCACGGCGGCTGTCGCCGCGGGCCTGCGCTGCATTGCGGTCTCCAACGACTACACCCACCACCACGACCTATCTGCGGCCTGCCACATCGCCCGCACCTTTGATGTCGAACCCAACCGAAGATAGAGGTGTTTCTGGCGCACCCCATGCGCCGCAGACACCCCCATCTCTGCTCTGCCCAACCAATCCGCAGACTTGATAACATTGTCAAGTGCTGTATTCTTCAATTGATACCCGTCCCACCCAAGCGATGCAAACGAAGGGGTTGATCAGCCCATGAGCGTGCCTCTCTATCAAGCCAAGGCCGAGCTCTTCCGCACGCTGGGACATCCCGCACGCATCCGCATCCTCGAACTCCTCTCGGAGCGCGATCATGCCGTTCATGAGCTCCTCGAGAAGATCGCGATTGAGCCGAGCAACCTCTCCCAGCAGCTCGCCATCCTCCGCCGTACGTCGATGGTGGTGTCGAGTCGCATCAGCGGCGAGGTCGTCTATTCAGTGAGCGTGCCCGAGGTGCGCGACCTGCTCCTGGCTGCCCGCAACATTTTATCCCGGATTATCGCGGCCCACGGCGACCTTGAGGACGAGCTTTCCCACGCTTCAGCGCCCCATGAGTGAACGCCTCTCCTCGCGAGTTGCAGGCGGGCTCAACGCGGCCCTGACAAGGACCCTGGCGCTCACTCCGCGTCGCTCTGATTGGCATCAGGCCCGCATCGGCCGCGATCTCACCGCTGGCCTCATGGTGGGTCTGGTTGCCTTGCCGCTTGCGCTTGGCTTTGGCGTCAGTTCGGGAATGGGTGCTGGGGCCGGGCTGGTCACTGCGATCGTCGCTGGCGCTTTGGCTGCACTCTTTGGCGGCAGCAGGGTGCAAGTCAGCGGACCCACGGGCGCCATGACAGTCGTGCTAGTGCCAATCATCGCGGCCTATGGCTCCAGTGGGGTGCTTGTGGTTGGCCTGATGGCTGGCCTCATCCTGATTGGGCTGGGGTACGCCGGCGCCGGTCGCACTATTCGCTATGTGCCGATCCCCGTCGTTGAGGGTTTCACGGTGGGGATCGCCGTCATCATCGGGCTCCAGCAGGTGCCGGCCGCACTGGGTGTCCAAGTGCATGCCGAAAAGGTTCTCACTGGGGCCGCTTTCGCCGTTCGGGACTGGGCCAGTGCACCTAGTTGGTTCGCGCCGGGCATCACGCTTGGCGTGGTTGTCGGAATCCTCGTGGTTGCTCGATATCGTCCGGCCTGGCCGGCCTCGCTCCTCGCCGTTGTCGCGGTCACCGCGGTGAATTCATTTTTTGCCTTAGGCGCACCAACGATCGGAGTCATCCCTTCGGGTCTGCCGTTCCCAGCCATCCCCAGAGTCCCTCTCGCCGATCTCGATGCGCTGTTGCTACCCGCCATCGCCGTGGCTGCGCTTGCCGCCTTGGAGAGCCTGCTCTCAGCCACAGTCGCGGACGGCATGCGAGTCGGTGAGCGCCACGATTCCGACCGTGAATTAGTTGGGCAAGGAATTGCCAACCTGGCAGCACCACTGTTCGGCGGCATCCCGGCCACGGCCGCCATCGCTCGCACCGCCGTGAACGTTCGAGCTGGGGCCGTTTCCCGACTTGCCGCCCTTTCGCACGCGCTGGTGTTACTGGTGCTTGTTCTCATCGCCGCCCGTTTGGTGGCCGAGATCCCGGTCGCCGCCTTGGCTGGAGTGCTCATCGCCACCGCCTTCCAGATGGTGAAGGTTTCGAGTTTGGCTGCCCTGCTGCGCTCCACTCGCGGTGACGCGGCAGTGCTGGTTATTACGGCGATCTCCACGATCGTCTTCGACCTCGTGACGGCGGTTTTGGTGGGGCTCGTCGTGGCCGGATTCTTTGCCCTTAAGCAGACCGCACAGACCGCCCGGCTCGACGAAGTACCTCTCGATGATGGCGATCACACTGAGGAGGAGACGTCACTCCTCGACCAAAAGATCGTTGCCTACCGCCTTGACGGGCCGCTGTTCTTCGCCGCAGCACACGACTTCCTCCTCGAACTCTCTGAAGTGAGCGACGTACGTGTTGTCGTGCTCCGCATGTCACAGATCACCACCCTCGACGCCACCGGTGCGAGCGTGTTGTCGGACATCATCAAGCGACTGGAGGGTCGGCGAATCACCGTGTTGCTCTCCGGGGTTCGGCCCCAACACCAGAAGGTGCTTCGTGAGTTGGGGGTGTACGACGGGCTAGCGCACGAGCGTCATCTGTTCCACAACACTCCCAGCGCCATCGACCATGCGCGAGTCCACGCCGCTCGGCAAGATCACTAGCCTCCGACCATCACTGCCGCCTGCGTCAAGCGGTCGCGGCTTTCTCGCCACGCAGGCCCTTGGTGGCCAGCCACAGGATCGCCGTGACGACCGAGATGACCAACGCTCCGAGAATCGTGCCGAAGAACCCGCCCACGTCGAGCAGATCACCGCTGATCCAGGCAGTCACGGCGAGGAGTGCCCCATTGACCACGAGCGCAAACAAACCGAGGGTGAGCACGGTGAGGGGCAACGCCAAGAGATGAAGGATTGGCCCGACGAACGCGTTGACGATGCCAAACAACACCGCGATCCAGAGATACGTCAGGACCCCGCCGGTAACTTCAACGGCCGGAACAATTGCGGCGGCCACCCACACCGCGGCAGCAACGACGAACAAACTGACGATGAATTGACGAAACATAGTTCGATTCTAAGTCGCTTTGTCCAGCCTCACCCAGACTTGTCGAGCTCTTAGGACGTCTTCACGGCACCTAGGCACACGCGGAGTCCGTCGACCACACTCCAGTAGCCTGACCTCGTGCAGTCAACGGACCAAGAAGTCATCATCGTCGGCGCTGGTGTGGCTGGCTTGAGGTGTGCCGTGCGACTGAGCGAACTCGGTCACCAAGTCACCATCCTGGAGTCCGCCGATGAAGTCGGCGGACGCATCCGCACCGACGAGATCGATGGCTTCTTGTGTGACCACGGGTTTCAGGTCTTGAATCCGGCCTACCCCGCGGTGCAGCGTTGGGTGGACGTCGAGGCGCTGAAACTTCAACACTTCGCGTCCGGAGCTTTGGTACGCCGCGACGACAGGCTGGCGGTCGTTGCTGATCCGCTGCGCTCCCCCAGACTGACCCGCCAAGCACTCACGAGCGGGCTGCTGAAGCCCCGCGAAATTGCCGCCCTGAGCCGCTGGATCGGTCCGACGCTCGCCTCCCCTCGGCGTACGCTCGCTGATTCCGACGAAACTCTGGGCGCCTCGCTTGATCGCGCCGGCGTGACCGGACCGCTGCGACGAGAAGTGCTGCAGCCATTCCTGGCCGGCGTGAGCGTGGATAGCCATGAGCTGACTTCGGCCATCCTGAGCAAATTGTTAGTCCGGATGTTTGCCATTGGCCGACCAGGCTTGCCAACCCGCGGGATGCGCGCTTTCCCGGAACAGCTTGCCGACCAGGTGCGTCGCAGTGGCGGCACTATTCGTCTAGGCCGCTCCGTCGACAGCGTGGCCCGAGCCGGCAGCAGCATCACCATCACCTCGGACGGCGAGCCCATGACGGCCGCCGCTGTCGTGATCGCCGCCGATCCAGTGGCGGGGATCGAATTGGCCGGCGGAAAACCCGCTGGATTGCCCGAACCAACGATGAAGGGACTTGTGACTTGGTGGTTTGCCACTAATGATCCACCGACCGACCTTCCGCTTGTCACGGTGGAGGGACGGCGCAGCGGGTCCAACAATCCTGAGGGACCCGGCCCCGTGTGGAACGCTGCGGTGATCAGCAACGCGGCGCCTTCTTATGCGCCAAAGGGGCAACATCTGGTCGCCGCCACAACCCTCCTAGACCGGCCCGACGGAGATGCACCCGAGGCCGCAGTCAAGGCTCATCTCAGCGAGATCTACGGCTGCGGAACAAGTGAGTGGGAGCTGGTGACCCGGCACCGCATTCCGCACGCCCTCCCGGCCTACCCTCCGCTGAGCAAACCGACGCTCCTTGTTGACCTGGGCGGTGGGGTCTTCATCGCTGGCGACCATCGCGACACTCCGTCGATCCAAGGTGCGCTTGTCTCCGGAAATCGCACTGCCGAAGCGGTCCATGCTGAGTTACGGTCGGGCTGAATTGACCCGCTCGAGGATCGCCCGGGCAAGTTCAGCTGGAGCATGCTCTGGGATCCAATGATCGACTCCAGGCAGCACGACCAGCTGATAATCCGCAGCCACAAACTCGGCACACCGCTCCACTGACGCCTGCGTGATCGCAACGTCCCCATCGCTCCAGACCAGCGTGGTCGGCCTGCGAATCTTCCGCGTGGGCGGACCGCCAAACGGAATCGCACGATACCAACTGATCGCACTCGCCCACGCTCCGTCAGTCAGGATCTCGTCACGGAATCGGCTGATCGCTGCTTCATCCATGCCTGATCGCCGCAGATTGCCCACCACCCAGCCGGGCCAATACCGGGCCACCAACTCGGGAATGAAGGGCACCTGCAAGCACGCGACGTACCACGATTTCAGCGCTTGCTTGCTCCGCCACAGCGATCGCACCATCGCTTGCGGGTGCGGCACCGACACTGCGGTGAACGAGATGACGAGCTCAGGGTGCAGGGCCGCGGTGGCCCAACCCACCGCAGCACCCCAGTCGTGGCCGACGAGATGCACAGGTCCACCACCCACCTGGTCGATAAGTGCGACGAGGTCGGCGACCAACTCCTTCATGGCGTACGCCGCTCGCCCTCGAGGTCGCGCACCGACTGAATAGCCGCGTTGATCCGGCGCAATCACCCGCAATCCCGGCGCGATCAACAACGGCACCACGGCCGACCAGCAGTTGGCCCGCTGCGGGAAACCATGCAGCAACACCACCACGCGACCATCTCGGGGTCCGGAGTCGACGACATCGAACGTCAAACGTTGTCGCGCGAACGACGTCAGCGGCACGGCTTCACTCACTCCCAGCTCTCCAAGTCTCTGGCACTAGCAGTTGCGGGGGCAGTCACAAGGCTGGACTCTAGTGACGCACACCGAAAGGATGCTCACCATGCCACGATCACCCATCGCCGCTCGGCTAGCTCTGGCGCTCGCCGTGGTCGTCCTCCCGCTAGCGATTGTGTCGACCTGGGCAAAAGCCACGTTGATCGAGACCGACCGCTACGTCGAGACGGTCGCGCCACTGGCAACAGACCCGATCGTGCAGGCCACGATCGAGGACGCCCTCGTTCGCGAGGCACTTGACGCCTTGGATTCTGTTGAAGCCAGCGCAGTCCAGCGCAGGATCGAGCGAATCACTGGCCTTCTCGAGAGGGCTGCCAATCGCGTAGTGCGAGATCCGGAGTTTGCGGACGCCTGGGCCGGGGCGAACCGCTCGGCACACAAGGAGTTGTTGGCTGTTTTGTCAGGCGAACAATCAGCATTGGTTTCTGACGATGGCCGAGTCAGCATCCAACTCGACACGCTTCTGACAACGGTGTTCAGCATCCTCGACAACGAGGGCGTTGTGGACGAAACCCAACTGCCGGAACTGGAGGCCAGTTTCACCATCGCTTCGGCGGGTGATCTGGAGCGCGCCAAATCGGCCTACCGCCTGGTCGACACCCTCGGCTTCTGGTTGCCGTTGCTGTGGCTGGTCCTCTTCGTCGCAGCCGTCATCCTCGCGAAGGATCGACGACGAGCGCTGCGTTGGCTCGGACTCGGCGCCGTTGTGGCCGTGCTGTTGGTGGCTATCGGTCTCCGGGTGGGACGCGATCAACTCCTCGCCGCTGAGTTCGTCAGTGACCCTGCAGTGGCGAACGCCATCTGGGACATCCTGATCGTTGGCCTCAAGACCTCACTTTGGGCCATCGGCGGCGCCGCCATACTCATCGTGGCGGCGACGCTGATCCGCGGCGGGCCGGTTAGCTGACCGCCGCCCCTTCGGTCAAGGTGCTTGCCTCGCGACGCATCCAGAAGCCGACGCCAAGCAGAGCAACGCCCCACGCCACGGCAGTGATGCCGAGCACGACCGCAATCGTCACGGCGCTTCGTCCAGGATTGAGGAAGAACAACAGCCCCAACGCGATGTCGAGAGCCGCGCCGAGGAACAGCAGTCCGCGCGGAGCCGCCGAGGTGGCGCTGAAGGCGCCAGCCAATTCGAAGGCACCGCGCATCAGCAACCAAACGCCGAGGATCCAGGTCAGGGTGACGCCGGTACTAACCGGGTTAGTGATTGCGATTGCGGCCGCCAGGAGCGAGATGGCACCCATCGCGAACAACAACCACCGGGACTTTTCGCCATCGTTCTGCAACCCCTGGGCGATTGCTCCGACACCGTCGGCGAGCGCCCAAATGCCCCACAGGAGCACGAAAGCCACGACGGTAGTGATCGGCGCGACCATGGCGACAATCCCGAAGACGACCGCGAGGGCTCCGCGCAGCATCAGGATCTTCCAACCAACATTTAGCCAGTCTTGGGGCATTGCGACTCGTCTCCTCGGTCAGCGCGATGGACCCTCATGGTCCGCCTCGGCGCCTTTACATTAGCGAGCAGAAGTAAAGTTCGAGGCGAGGCTTGGCCGTGTCGAGACATGCCATCATGGACCCGACGACGCCACCCCCGAAACCTCAGAATGGTTCGGTGGCCCGTTCCGCGATCGACGGCCGTTGAGGAAAATTCACCCTAGACAGATACCAATAGGACTCCTATTGTTCTTGGTATGAGTATCGGATCGCTCGCGCCAGAGTTCGACGTTTCTGAGTGGATCGGCCAACCACAGCCGCTGGAAAGTCTGAGAGGCCGGGTGGTGCTTGTCGAGACATTCCAGATGCTCTGTCCCGGTTGCGTCAGTCATGGGCTGCCGCAGGCGACAAGGGTGCGGACGAGCGTTGCCGGACGTGGCCGTCGTCGGGTTGCACACCGTGTTCGAGCATCACGACGCGATGACGCCATTGGCGCTGCGCGCCTTCCTCAGCGAGTACCGAATCACCTTCCCGGTCGGCATCGACCGCCACGACGGCGACCCGATCCCTATGACGATGCACCGCTACGGGCTCCAGGGCACGCCATCGACACTCCTGATCGATCGTCTCGGCAGGCTCCGCCTGTCAGCGTTTGGCGCGATCGATGACATCCAGCTGGGGGCTCATCTGGGCCGACTCCTTTACGAGCCCAGCGAGTCGCCCGTCACCTCCGAGTCCCAATCGAACGAAGCGCCGTCGCCTCTCGGAGAAGCCAAGGAGGCCGCCGGTTCTGTGTGTCAACCCACCGGCTGCAGTTGAAATGACCGATTCCATCGCTACAGAGAGGTCCCTCCCACAATGAACATCCCCGCTGGTTACACCTACGACGACCCGACCCTCGCGGCGTCCCCAGTCACGCTCGCCGACCTCGCCGACCTGCACGCCTCCGTGCTGTGGACCGACGCAGACGCCGCCGCCCTGCGCACGGCGGCGGAGATCCTAGTCCCTCAGATCGACGCCATCCTCGACGTCTGGTACGGCTTTGTCGGCGCCAACCCCCACCTGGTCGCCACGTTCGCCAGCGCGGACCACCAGCCCGATGGCGACTATCTGACGGCCGTCCGCGGCAGATTCGGTCAATGGATCGAGGACATCTGCCTCCGCCAGCACGACGCAACCTGGCTTGCCTATCAGGACGAGATCGCGCGGCGGCACCACCCCAGCGGCAAGAACCGCACAGACCGCGTCGACTCAGCATCGGCATACATCCCGCTACGGCATCTCCTTGCGCTCGTCGTGCCGATCACGGTCACCATCCGCGACTTCCTCGCCCAAGGCGTGCGTGATGGAGTCACCGACGAGGCCGGAGTCGAGACGATGTACCAGGCCTGGTTCAAGTCAGTCACACTCTCGGCGGCGCTGTGGGCAAGGCCGTACAGTCCTGACCTATGGTGAAAGTGTGGTGAGTGAGACCGGTGACGAGCAACGCGACAGGTCAGACGCAGGGGTCCCGGCCAAAGTCGTCGTCGCGCTCGACCGACTCGCGCGCGGAATGCGCTCCCACCGACAGTCGGTGGCCAGTGAGGCCGGCATCACGGTCTTGCAAGCCGAGTTACTGCGCACGCTCGCCGATGGGCAGCCACCACCTGCCTTCGCTGGACCGCTCGCAGTTGAACTCGGCGTTAGCCAACCGACGGTCTCCGACTCTCTCGCCGCCCTCGAACGCAAGGGGTACGTCCAACGAACCGAGACGCCACAGGATCGTCGACGCAGCACCTTCCTCCTCACGGCAGCCGGCACCCAGCTCGCTACCGAACTCCTGAGCCTCGATGCAGCGTTGCTACCCGGGGTCACCCGGCTAGCGGGCCCCGAACAGGACCAACTCCTCACCACGCTGCTTTCCCTGATCACCTGCCTGCTCCACAGCGGCGCCCTCGCCGTGGCCCGCACCTGCCCCACCTGTCAATTCTTCGACGAAACCGGGACAGGACCGAGGTGTGCCCTGCTCCAGGTCGACCTCGCACCCAGCGACCTGCGAGTCAACTGTCCAGAGCACCAACCGCAGTAAGTACTGAAGGGCTGGCTATTGAAGAGCTGAGGTCAAGCGCATGGCGTTGTCGACATACTTCTTCCGCCAGGGACGCGACTGCCACTCCGCCAAGGTGAGCTCCCGACACAGGCTTCGGTAGGTGTCCTCAACTTCGCGGAAGCGGGCCACGATGTTGCCGCCCGTGAGCATCAGCGAGACCTCGTAATTCAACGCAAACGACCGGGTGTCCATGTTGCTGGAGCCGATCACAGCCACGTCATCGTCGATGGAGAAGTGCTTAGAGTGGAGTACTGCGGGTGCGGGATAAAGATAGATGCGCACACCGGCCGCTAAGAGAGCTTCGTAGTAAGAACACTGGGCGTGATAAACCATGAATTGGTCGCCGACTTCGCTCACAAAGAGTTCCACCTCGACGCCCCGCTGGGCTGCCGTTGTCACGGCGTAGAGGAGCGGCTCGTCGGGCACGAAGTATGGGCTGGTCAACGAAACTCGGCGTTGCGCCGAATAGATCAGGGCCGTAAAAAGTCGCAAATTGTTTTCGGTGACATAACCCGGACCGCTCGGCAGAACTTGTGCGGCTACGCAGTTGGACCCAGGTGGGTGATGGTTCACCGAATCCGGGTCAATCTCGAGACGAGCCTCCGCCTCGGTATACCAATCCTTCGCAAACACCGCACGCAGCGCGTTAACAGCCGGCCCATCAACTCGAGCCACCAATTCCACCCACTCGCGATTAGCCGCGTGGTTTTTTGGCTTGTTGTAACCCGGCTCGATGAGATTCTGTGAGCCCGTGAAGGCGATGCGGCCATCCACCACCAAGATCTTGCGGTGGTTGCGCAGGTCCGGCCGCTGGAACTGACCTTTCAGCGGTCGTACGGCGAGCATCGGGTGCCAATCGAGGCCAGCCGTGTCCAGCCTGGCGATGAATTGCTGATACCCAGGTATCCCGCGTGAACCGATGTGATCAAACAGGAGTCGAACCGTGACACCTCGATCCTTCGCCGCCACGAGGGCCGCGAAAAATCCGTCCGTCACGTCATCCCAAGCAGCGATATAGAACTCAACCTCAACCGTGCTTCGAGCCGTTTCAACCTCTCTCGTCATCGCGGCGATCGCCTCTCCATAGCCCGCGATCAGGTCAATATGATTGCCGTCCTGGAGTGGCAACGACCCTAAGTTGCGATTCAGAATCGCCATCGATGAGAGATAGACCGGACCCTTGACTTGGGCCATTGGCAGTCCCTGGGTTGCCATCTCTATCGCGGCATCAGCCCGGCGTTGTGCGGCCAAACGTCGGGCGCCGATATTGGTCCGGCCCAAGAATAGGAAAACAACGAACCCGGCGATCGGCACGAGCAGGATCAAGATCAACCAGGCGGTCGCGGCTGAGGGCTTCTTGTTGGTGGGCAAGACACCAATCGCTAAGAACTTCAGCGCATAGTCGATGACGATGATGGAGATGCCGAGCACCGTGAGGAATGTCTGCACGCGCGAACTCTAGACCCGCAACTTCGGCGTGGGTATGAAGCGCGGGGTGCGTTCGGCGTACGACGAATAGCCGTCAAAACGTTTGATCATGCGCCGCTCCTCCCAGCGCGCTTTCACGTTGATTAACCCAATGAGAAGGGGCGCCGCCAAGGAGACGACCAGGCTGCCGGATTTGATCGCCATGGCAATTGCGAACAGCAGCAAGCCGGAATAGATCGGATGTCGAACGAAGCGATAGAGGCCGCCCGTGCGGAGTTGCGCGTGGTCGTTAGGAATCGGGACGGGCGTCAGGCCTCGACCCAACCCCACCGCCGCGACCGCCATCAGGGCGATGCTCAGCCAAACGACGGTCCTGGTCGCCCACAGCATCCCCGTGGGCAACTCCCAAGCCTCCCCGCCGGGGGTCAAGATAATGACTGCCAAAAGCGCAAATTGTGCACCGACGAATGCCCACCCAACACTTCGGTCGTTCACCGACTCACCGTCAATGCCTTGTCGAGAATCGTCAGTCCTTGATCTAGTTCGTCATCGCTGAGAGTCAGGGGTGGAGCGATCCGAAAGACACCACCCATGCCAGGAAGTTGCACGATGTTCATATGCAATCCGAGGCGCAAGCACTCGGCGGTCACCGCTTGGCCAAGCTTTTCGGCTGGTTGCTTGCTGACCCGGTCGGTGACCAGCTCGATGCCTTGCAAGAGCCCGCGCCCGCGAACATCGCCGATGGCATCGTGGCGCTGTTGAAGATCGAGGAGTCGCTCGTGCAGTTGAGCTCCGAGTTGCGCAGCTCTGGACACCAGTCCATCTCGGGCCACCACGTCGAGCACCGTCAGACCAACGGTGGCAGCCAGCGGATCAGAGGCATGGGTGGTGAAGAACAAATAGCCGCGCGCGTGACAGGTTTCTTCGATCTGAGCGGTGGTGACTACGGCTGCCACCGGCAAGCCAGCGCCGAGCGTTTTAGACAGCGTGAGGATGTCGGGCTGGACGCCATCGCGTTCAAAGGCATACATCGTTCCGGTGCGACCGACTCCTGTTTGGGCTTCATCGAGAATCAGCAACATCCCCCGCTCGGCGCATTTGTTCTGGAGCGCCGCCAGATAGCCAACGGGCGGGTCAATCAAGCCGCCTGACGACAAGATCGGCTCGACAATAACGGCTGCCAGGCTGCCCGACGACTGTTGATCAATGACGCCAAACCCATAGTCCAGCTCGCCCTGCCAGTCATAGGTTCCATCAAGATGACGGAAGGGCGAGCGATAGGCATTGGGGGTTGGCAGGGTCAGGTTGCCCGGCATCGGCGGGCCATAGCCTCGCCGGCCGGCGGAGTAGGTCGCCGCGGCCGCCCCGGACGTCATCCCGTGCCATGATCGGTCGAAGGAGACGATCTCGTAGTTGCCGGTATAGAGCTTGGCCATTTTGATCGCTGCTTCGTTTGACTCAGCACCCGTGGTCAACAAAAAGACCTTCGACAACGCAGCTGGCAAGGTCGCTGACAACCGCTCGGCGAAGCGAACAACAGGGGGGCTCAGCATCCCGCTGTAGAGGTGGTCGAGATTGGCGACCGCTCCCGACACCGCCGCCACAATGTCTGGATGAGCATGCCCGAGCACCGCGCTCATCTGACCAGAGGTGAAGTCGAGAATGGCGTTGCCCTGGTCGTCGTACACATAGGAACCGGCGGCCCGGGTGATGATTCGCTGGGTGAATGGCGAGCCATATCTCACTAGATGACGCTCGGCCCTGGCCCAAAACTCGGCCGCCGAATCTTCCGCGAATAATTCATTGATGTTCACGGTCCCAGTTATACCGCCGGTTGATCTTGCTAGCGTGGCGGCGTGCCTCAAACCTCGCTCCCTGACAGCACCCACGGCCCCGTCTCGAGCGAACTAGCCAGAGACTGGTGGAAGTCAGCAGTCGTCTATCAGATCTATCCGCGCAGTTTTGCCGATGGCAATGGTGACGGGATTGGCGATCTGGCTGGCATCATCGAACGGTTGGACTATCTGCAACACCTGGGCGTGGACGTCATCTGGTTGAGCCCGGTCTACCGCTCACCGATGGATGACAATGGCTACGACATCAGCGACTACCAAGACATCGATCCGCTCTTTGGCACGCTGGAGGAGTTCGACTCATTGCTCGCCGGGGCGCACCAACGAGGCCTCAAGATCGTGATGGACCTGGTGGTCAACCACACGAGTGACGAACACGCTTGGTTCGCTGAATCTAGGTCGGCGAACTCGAAGCGGGATTGGTATTGGTGGCGCTCTCCCCGGGCCGGCCACGTCGGTGGTGAGCCCGGAGCGGAGCCCACCAATTGGGTCTCGTCCTTCTCCGGGTCGGCCTGGGAATGGGACGCTGCTAGCGGCGAATACTTCTTGCACCTCTTCAGTCGCAAGCAGCCCGATCTCAACTGGGAGAATCCCGAGGTCCGCGAAGCGATCTATTCGATGATGCGCTGGTGGCTAGATCGTGGCGTGGACGGCTTCCGGATGGACGTCATCAACATGATCTCGAAAGGTGACGTTGTCGACGTTCCGAACGGTGATTTGAGCGCCGCAGTGTTCAACGGGCCACGGATGCACGAATTCCTTCAAGAGATGCACCGCGAGGTCTTCGCTGGCCGCCCGGCAGGTTTGCTGACGGTGGGAGAAATGCCGTGCACCAACGTGGAGCAGGCCCGGCTTTACACCGATCCCGCACGGGCCGAACTCGACATGGTCTTTCAGTTCGAGCATGTCGACCTAGACTCCGGGCCGGGCGGCAAGTGGGATGTGAAACCGCTTGCGCTCAGCGCGCTCAAGGGTTCGCTCGGTCGCTGGCAAGACGGTCTGGCGGAGGTGGGATGGAACAGTCTCTATTGGGGCAACCACGATCAACCGCGTGCGGTCAGCCGCTTTGGCAGCGACGCCCCCGAGCATCGAGCTGCCTGCGCCAAAGCGCTCGCCACGGTCCTCCACTTGCATCGCGGCACGCCGTACATCTATCAAGGCGACGAGTTGGGCATGACCAACTTTCCCTTTGGTGGGATCGCCGAGTTTCGTGACATCGAGGCCCTCAATCACTATGCCGAGGCCACTTCTCGAGGTGACGACGCCGCGTCGGTGTTGGCTGCTTTGCGTGCCAAGGGCCGCGACAATGCCCGCACACCGATGCAATGGGACGACTCCACTCACGCTGGGTTTACGACGGGCGTGCCCTGGATTTCAGTCCATCCCAACCACGTCGACATCAATGCGGCGGCACAGATAAACGATCCCGAATCCGTGTATTCCCACCACCGGGCGCTCGTCGCGCTTCGGCACAGCGAGCCGACCGTCGCCCATGGCGACTTCACCATGTTGTTGCCGGATCACGAGCAGATCTATGCCTTCACGCGCAAGCATGGCGACACGAGCCTGTTGGTTGTCGCCAACCTGTCCGATCAAGCTGGCGTCGTGGCGGAGCTCGACCCAGCCTGGCTAAAGACCAAACTGCTGTTAGCCAACTCTGCCTCGCCGTTCACGCTGGCATCTTCCTTCTCCCTGGCACCCTGGGAAGCCCGGATCTACCGCGCACACTGGGATAGTGATGCCCCTGGATCTTGAGAGCACTACGTGACTTCTTCAAGCGGTGGCAGAGGTGGTCCTGACTTCCGACTTCCGGCTGCCGTTGCGTTCGGCACCGATGCCAGCCGCCACGACCAATACGATGCCGATGATCCCGGCCGCTCTCGGCAATTGGCCGAGCACAACTAGTCCGATCACGAGAGCTATCGCAGGCTCTAGCGCCATCAGGGTCCCAAAGGTCGCGGTGGTCAGCCGTCGCAGAGCCAGCAGCTCAAGACTGAACGGGATCACTGGGAGCAGGATGGCCAGGCCAAGCCCGATCAAGATGACCTCCGCGTTCAAGTGCCCGATCGCAGCCGGTCCGACAACGAGGCTGGCCGCAATGGCGGCCACCGGCATCGAGATTGCCAACGCGTTGAGGCCGCTAACTTCGTCGCCCGCTCGCTGAGTGAGGATGATGTACGCCGCCCAGCAAACTGCGGCGCCCAAAGCGCAGGCCACTCCCACGAGGTCGATGTCGCCACGCCAAGGCTCCGTGAGGGCCAGCACTCCCCCACCGGCAACAACCGCCCAGAGGCGGCCCTGCGCGGAGCCTCTGGCCACGGCCACCCCAAGCGGGCCAAGGAACTCCAAGGCGCTTGCGGTGCCAAGTGGCAACCGGACGACGGCCGCCATGAACAAGATGGTGAGGGCTGCGGTGGCAACACCGAGAAGCACGCAGGTGAGCAACGCGGATCTGGTGAAGCGGGTCCGCCAAGGGCGACCGATCGCCAGCAGAATCAGGCCAGCCCACACCAAGCGCAGCCACGCCACGTTTTCCGAGCCGATCCGCTCGGCCAGCCCTACCGAGGCCGCGATTCCCAACTGCACCAAAAACATCGCGGTGACCGCCATCGACACTCCAGCGCGGACGTCCGCGCGGTTTCCCGTCGTCTTTTCGGCGATCTTCTCGGTGGCGCTCATGGTCCCAGTAAACGGGGTTTGATTGTGCCCGTCCACGTGATAACTCTGAACGGTTTGTTTAGAAAACATGCACAATAGATCTATGCAGACACGACGGCTTGAGTTCTTGGTCGAATTGGCGCGACTGGGATCGATGCGACTCGTCGCGGACGAACTCGACACCACCACGTCAACCGTTTCGCAGCAGATTGCCAAGCTCGCCCACGAGCTCGGCGTCGCGTTGGTGGAGCCTTCCGGTCGTCGGGTCCGACTCACCCCGGCTGGACTGCGCCTCGCCTCAGCCGCCGTGGGAATTCTGGACCTGGTGGAGGCCGCCCGGTGCGATATCGCCTCCGAAGGCGAGCCCGTGGGGACAGTGCGGGTGGCCGGATTCGTCACCGCCATTAGAGCGCTAGTCCTGCCGGCACTACCGGGGCTGACCAGCCGCCACCCCGAGCTGCAGATCATCTTGCGCGAGCACGAGCCTGACGAGTCGCTGGCCATGCTGGCGCGCGACGAGATCGATCTTGCTCTGACCTACGACTACAACCTCGCCCCAACCGAGATCGGGCCCGGCCTGATGCGCACCGAGTTGGGGTCAACTCGGTGGGGTCTGGCTGTCCCCTCTGCAGACGCCAGCCTCGGAGTTGCCGATTCGACCCGCGAGTTGGCTGCACGTCTAACCTCGGGCCAGGTGTTTGCCGGTTTTCGCAACCACGACTGGATCGGAAACTCGCGCAACCGAGCAGACGAGGACGTCGTACGACTGATCGCGTCAGGGGCCGGGTTTGCCCCACAGTTCGCCCACAAGGTCGACAGTCTTGACCTAGTCGAAGACCTCATCAGGAACGGTCTCGGCGTCGGACTGTTGCCGTCGACTCGGCAGTCTCCCGAAGGCGTCACACTGCTTGCGCTTGACGACCCCGTCATCGAACTCCGGACCTACGCCGACTTCCGACGCAGCAACGAAACCTGGCCCCCACTGTCAGCGCTCCTGTCGGCGCTTGATCGACGACAGGAGCCAAGAGGCTAACTGAGAGCGGCAAGGCGCCCCCGCAAGAATCGCTCGTCAGACTCGTTGGGGTGACAGGAAAGCGCTCGTTGGTAGGCAGCGACAGCGGCGTCCACATCGCCCAATTCGCCCAGCAAGGCAGCTCGGGTGGACCAATAGAGATGCCAGGTCTCAGCACCAAGGACGCCGTCCAGAACGGCTAAGCCAGCCAACGATCCGAACGCGCGCGACTCGGCAACTGCCCGATTGACGGTGACTACGGGACTGGGGTGAAGCCGTTCGAGCACCCGATAGAGCTCGGTGATCTGCGGCCAGTCCGTCTCGTCGTACGACGTGGCTTGAGCATGCAGACAGGCTATGGCCGCCTGGGTTTGAAACACGCCAGGCTGACGCCGCCGCAACACCCGATAGGTGATGCTCGCAGCTTCATCAATCTCACTGCGATGCCAACGACTTCGGTCTTGATCGGGCAACAAGATGATGTCGCCGGCGGCGTCAACACGCGTGTCACGGCGAGCATGAGTGGCGATCATCAGCGCCAGCAGCCCCCAGACCTCGGGCTCATCAGGCATCAGATTCGCCAGCAGGCGGGTGATTCGGATCGCCTCGTCGGCCAAATCGACCCGAGCATTCAGCGGTCCGATCGGCGCATGGTGCCCAACGGTGAAGACCGCGTTGAGGACTCCCAGCACTCCCGGGAGCCGACTGGGAAGTTCGTGATCTTCCGGAACTCGATAGGGAATTCGCGCCACCATGATCTTCTTTTTCGCTCGGCTGATGCGCTGCCCCATCGTCGCTTCGGGCACCAAGAAGACCCTGGCAATCTCCACCGTCGACAACCCAGAAATAGTTCGCATGGTCAACGCGACTCCCGCCTCAGGCGACAAGGCCGGGTGACAACACGTGAACATCAACCGGAGTGTGTCCTCGCTCTCGTGGTGGGCCGCCTCATCGGTGAGGATCCTGGTCATCGCTGCCAGCTCCCGATCAGGTCGACTGCTCTCGCGCCGGATCCGGTCGAGTGCCTTGTTGCGGGCAACCGTGGTGAGCCAGGCCACCGGATTGTCGGGAATTCCGTCCGTCGACCACTTCTGGACGGCGACCAGCAAGGCATCCTGCAGCGCGTCCTCGGCCAGATCCCAGTCACGGGTGAACCGGACGAGGGTGGCCAAGACTTGACCACCCTCGATCCGAAGAACTTCCGCCAACTCTGGATTCACGGCGGAATTATGGACCGGCTGAGAAGTCGATGCAGGGCCGAACCTCGACTCGCCCATGCCACGCACCAGGAATCTGGGAGGCCCACTTCAGCGCCTCATCAATATCGGCGCAATCCAACAGGTAGAACCCGCCCAGGACTTCCTTAGTCTCGGCGAAAGGTCCATCCGTATGGACGACATCACTGTCTTTGCCGCCCGGCCGGTGAACGGTCGTGGCGGTGGCGACATCGTGCAACGCTTCCCCCCCGGACATGACCCCGGCAGCGCCAGCGGCCTCCTGGAAGGCGGTGTATTCGGCCATGATTGTGGCCCACTCTTCGGGAGTCCCGTCTGTGCCCGCGGCCCCGTAGATCAATGCGGCATACTTCGGCATTTCTGCTCCTTCGTTCCAAGTCATTCTGTTTGTTCCAGTCACCCTGTGGTGATCTGATGCTGACACCATTACGACGATTGCGCACTCGCGCTTTTCGACACCTCTGGGACCAATTGGGCAAAACGTAGTGCCGGACTTGTTCAGTGTCGGACTTGTTCAGTGTCGGACTGTGCCAACCCTGACCTGGACATGACCTCCGCGCAGGTCCGCGGCAAAGACATCATCAGTTTCTGACTCCACAGCCGTCCACGGACGGGCGTTGATGTCCGATCCGCCAGCCCAACAAGCCCCTCGAGCCAATGGCGCGAACGGCCGGGCCAGCCCGCGAGTTGTGTGCAGATCGACGACGGCCACCCGTCCTCCTGCCCGGACGAGCCCCAGCGCGCCTCGCCAGGCGAGTTGCCATTGCGGCATCAACGAGAGGGTGTAGGTGAACAACGCGGCATCAAAGAGCTCACCACCATCGAGAAGCTCATCGCGAAGCGGTGAGGACCCCGCGGTTTGGGCATCGGCAACCACCAGGCGCACCGCATCGGGAGACCACACTGTGGCCTTTTCTTGAGCAACGGCGGCCATCTCCGGACTCCGATCGAGCCCCACCACCTGCCCCCCAGATTTCATGGCAGTCAGCAGCGGACCAAAGTTCAGTCCGGTGCCACACCCCACATCGAGGACTCGGGAGTTCGGAGCAAGTCGCAACTGCCCGATGGCAGCTAACCGAGCTGGACGGTAGATCACCTCGCCCGAAAGTGCGTCGTACCACCTCGCCCCCGCGGCATACCGATCCATGCCCACAATCCTGGCCTAGGCTGCAACTGTCCGAAGCACCGTCCTAAGGAGAGTCGTGGCCCTCGATGTCCTAGTCGAAACGGAAATTCTTCGCACCCCGGCCGATGTCGCTGCTTATGCGGGCGATCCTTCAAACGCGCCCGAGTGGTATGCCAACATCAAGTCGATCGAATGGCGCACAGAGCCGCCGCTCGCAGTTGGCTCGCAGCTGGACTTTGTCGCGCACTTCATGGGTCGCCGGATCGCTTACACCTACGAAGTCGTCGAGCTTGAGCCCGGACGCCGCTTGGTGATGCGCACCGCCAACGGCCCGTTCCCCATGGAGACCACCTACACCTGGCGGGCCTCAGCGGGCGGCACACTCATGACGTTGCGCAATCGGGGTAACCCCGCTGGCTTCACCAAAGTGGCTGCCCCGATCATGAAGCTCGCCGTACGCCGTGCGACCACCAAGGACCTGGCTCGACTCACTGCGATCCTCGAACAGTGAGTCGAGGAAAGGCGCGGGCGCGATCCAGGGTGGAACAGTGGGATCTTGTCGTGGTCGGAGGTGGCACCGCCGGTCTGCTCGGCGCCAAGACAGCAACCAGGTTGGGCGCGCGCGTCCTGCTCATCGAGGGCAACCGCACTGGGGGTGATTGCCTCTGGACTGGTTGTGTCCCATCGAAGGCCCTGATCGCTGCGGCGTCAGCCGCCGCGGGAGTACGTCGTGCTGAGGGGCTGGGCATCAAGACCGGTGAAGTCACCATCGACTTTGCGGCCATCCAGAGTCACATCGCTCAGGCCATCGCAACCATTGCCCCCACCGACTCGATCCCTGCCCTCCAGAGCGCCGGAATCGAAGTCCGGCGGGGCCAAGCGCGCTTTTCGACGCCGAACACTCTCCATATTCACCCCGCCGAGGAGTCACTTGGACGCGCCGAGGAGTCACCTGGGCGCGCCGAGGAGTCACTTACGTTCCGGCATGCCCTCATTGCGACCGGGGCCGGGCCGACCGTGCCACCGATCCCGGGTCTGGCTGCGGTCAAACACTTCACCAGTGACACGATCTGGAACCTCACTGAACTTCCCAAGCGGCTGGTGATCATCGGTGGCGGCAGCATCGGGTGCGAGCTCGGCCAGGCCTTTGCCCGCCTCGGATCGCTGGTCACCATGGTGGAACAAGGTAGCCGCATTCTCCCGCAGGAGGACCCTTGGGCGGCCCTCGTTGTTGGCGCCGCACTGAAAGCCGATGGTGTCCGGTTGTTGCACAACCAGCCGGTGGTCGAGGCCACCGCGAGCCACCTGGTCCTCGCCGATGGTGACCGAGTCGAGTTCGATGTCCTCTTGCTCGCGGTTGGCCGCACTCCCCGGACCGCTGGCCTTGGACTAGCCGCTGCCGGAGTGCGGCTAGACGAGGGGGGGCACGTCGTTGTCGACGACCTCTTGCGCACGACCAACCCCCAGATCTGGGCAGCTGGCGATGTGACCGGCCACCCGAAGTTCACCCACGTGGCTGGAGTGCACGGCGCGCTCGCCGCAAGCAATGCCTTGCTCGGTATCCGCCGGAAGGCGGATCTCACCCGATTGCCCCGAGTGACCTTTACGCATCCAGAAATCGCCACAGTTGGCATGTCAACCGATAAGGTGCCGCGCGGGCACCGAGTCCTGCACGCTGATCACGCCGATCTTGATCGGGCCATCGCCGATGCAGAGACCGCCGGTTTCACGAAACTTGTGGTGAATAAGCAGGGTCACTTGACTGGTGCAACGGTCGTCGGGCCACGAGCGGGCGAGACGATCGGCGAAGTGGCGTTGGCCGTCACCCACCGCCTGAAAGCTAGTGATCTGGCAGCCACGATGCACCCCTACCCGACCTACAACGACGCCGTGTGGAACGCCGCCGTTGCTGACTACTTTGCCGGGCTAGATAAGCCCTTCAACCGCGCAATCCTGAGGCGCTGGCTGAGGTGGCGAACGAGGTAACTCAGGAGTCGCCAGCGAAGTCGGATAACTCCTCGCGGTTGAGAACTGTGATTCTTCCGCGGCCGAGTTCGATCAGACCCCGGTCGGAGAACTCTCCCAGCACCTTGGTTGTGGTCTCGCGCGATGTGCCCGCCAGAGTGGCGAGTTGCTCGTGGGTCAGACTCACCGTGGCTGGACGACCAAAGGACCGCTGCGCAGCCATCACGCACAAGGTGCTGGCCAGCCGCTGCGGCACCGTCTTGAAGACGGCATCAGTGAGTCTTTGCTCCAGCACGGCAAGCCGCTCGCCCAATGTTTCGGAGATTCGGAGCGCAATTCGGGGGTCGCCCAACAGCAGACGGCGTACGTCGGATTTGTTCATCACGCACACGACGGCGTCCTCGAGAGCCTCGGCAAACTGGTCATGCATTTGTTGCCCCACAATAATCATCTCGCCAAAGATGGTGCCGGGGCTGACAATCGCGGTGGTCAATGCACGCCCATCTGAGGACACCCGAAAAATCCGAACCCGGCCCCTCTTCAAGATGAACAGTGCCTCCATCGGTTGCCGAGGCGTGAATACCAAGGCGCCTGCCTGGTAGGAACGCATCGGCGCGGCCTCGGCCATCGCGTCCATCTCTGAGGCATTGAGGTCGGCGAAGATGTCGACCTCGGACAGGCACCAGATTCGTTCGGGTTCAGCCGCCATTCGGGCCATCCTGGCTCGATCCTCTCGTCGGCCGGGAGCCCAGGGCGGAGTGCCCTGGGCCACCAACGTCTCTAAGTGTCCATCAATGTCACAGGTCGGGTTGGTTCTGGGGGGCTGATCGACCATTTCAGGAGCCGGTTGCCTCGGTGTTTCCGGCTCAGGTGATCGAGCGTTGTGCCAGGAGGCCAACCACAGCGCCCGTGAGGACGCCGTAGATGACGTGACCCATCAAACTCTTCATCGTCACATCGTTGATCATGAAGAGATCCATGCCGAGTTTGGCGGGCATCAGGACCAGCGCTCCGAAGACCCACCAGACCATGCCGTACGCCGCACCCAAGCCGACCACAACCGCCAAGGATGAGGCCCAGCGACTGGCAGCGAGGGCAAAAGCGCCGCCGAGGAGTCCCGAGATACTCAGGTGCACAACCCACCCCAAAGCGGTGGATGACCCGCCCACGAGGGCAGCCACCATCGGCAGCATGCCCATCATCTGCATCAACATGCCGAACACGACACCTCCGACGAGACCTCCGGCGACGCCTCGAAGGAGAGTGTTCGTCAGTGCGGTGACAGACGCTGAGGTTGGTGTTGTAGAGCCGATCGTGGTCATGGAGAAACCTTTCGTCGAGAGATGCGGTCGCTTCACGCTAGAACCCTCTACTCGCCGTGTCCGTAAGCCTGCTTACACGACATGATCGCGCTCTGTAAGCCGGCTTACAGTCTCCGTTTCGGACCATCTCAAGCCTCACTCTGCGCGCGTGGGCGTAGCCGCTCCCTGATCAGTGGTCGATGGCGCTGATCGTCTTGAGGGAGGCTGCGGAGGTGAAGAAGGCTGTGGTTTCACCTGAAGCATCGTCGCTGGCCTTGGGTTCACCCAATGGCGTGCCGCGCGAGGCTTAGATCGCCAAGGCACCAAGCCACGTGGTCAAGGCGTACAGCGCGATGTACGTCATCAAGGCGACCGCGCAGGCCGCGGCTAGGCGAGCCCACGATCGACGTACGCCGCCCAGGGTGCATTGACTTCGCCGGCGCAGAGCGAGCACCCAGAAACTGAGAAGGACGACGAGGGCCGCGAGCCGGAACCACCAACTGAAGCCGTCATAGAGATCGCTAGCCCAGACGAACGCCGTTGACGCAGTAACGACCCCCAACAGAGCCAACACCGTCGGTCCGACACAACACAGGATGCCGGTGATTCCGGAGGCGACGCCGATCCGAAGGACGGGCATTGGCCTTTCGTCAAATGGCTGTGCCTCAAGGTGATTACCCATTCTCCCATCGTGTCGCAGAACGCGCCCGAAAAGAGTGAGCAGGCTTACAGTCCGGTGACCACCGGTGTGCTTAAGTCACGTCATGGCTGGCCGCGAGCGCGATGAGATCTTCCTCGAACTGACCAAGTCAATTTGTCCGGTGTGCAAGGCGGTGATTGATGCTGAGGTCAACATCCGCGAGGACAAGGTCTATCTCCGCAAGAAGTGCAAAGACCATGGCCCGTTTGAGGCGCTGGTTTATGGCGACGCGCAGATGTACATGGACGTCCAGCGTTTCAACAAGCCGGGCACGTTGCCGCTAACCACCCAGACCGAGGTGAAGGACGGCTGCCCGCTGGACTGCGGACTCTGCCCCGAGCACAAACAGCACGCTTGCCTCGGACTCATTGAAGTGAACACAGGCTGCAACCTTGACTGCCCGATCTGCTTCGCCGACTCCGGGCACCAACCTGATGGTTATTCGATCACCCTCGACCAGTGCGCCACCATGCTCGATGCCTTTGTTGCCGCCGAAGGTGAGCCTGAGGTGGTGATGTTCTCCGGGGGCGAGCCGACCATCCACAAGGACCTGCTCGGCATGGTCGATCTGGCGCAGGAAAGGCCGATCAGCGCCGTGGTGATCAACACCAACGGCATCCGGCTGGCCTCGGACAAGAAGTTTGTCGCGGCTCTGGGTGAGCGAAACCGACCAGGTCGCCGCATCTCGATCTATCTCCAGTTCGATGGCTTCGACGAAGCCACCCATCGGGCCATTCGCGGTCGCGACCTGCGGGCGATCAAGCAGAAGGCCCTCGACAACTGCGCCGAGGCCGGGCTGACGGTCACCCTCGTCGCAGCGATCGAGAAGGACCTCAACGAGCACGAAATCGGGGCGATCATCCGCTTCGGCCTCACGCATCCGGCCGTTCATTCAGTCTCGTTTCAGCCCGTCACGCACGCTGGTCGTCACGTCGAATTCGATCCGCTCACCAGGCTCACTAACCCCGACATCATGCACGCGATCGCCGCACAATTACCCCAGTGGTTCCAGGTCGACGACTTCTTCCCTGTTCCTTGCTGTGCGCCCACGTGTCGAGCGATCACCTACCTCTTGACCAAGGGCTCCCCCGACGACGAGGACTTCGGGCTGGTCCCCATCCCTCGCCTACTTCAGGTGGAGGACTATCTCGACTATGTCGCAAACCGGGTGATTCCCGACTGGGAGATTCAAGAGGCTCTCGAACGCCTCTGGAGCGCCGCCGCGTTTATGGGCACCGAGACCAGCATGGATCGCCTCCAGAAGGTAGCCGAGGCCCTCGACTGCGCCGACGCGTGCGGCGTCAATCTGCCCGAAGCCCTGACCGATCTCACCGAAAATGCCTTCATGATCGTGATCCAGGACTTCCTCGATCCCTACACGATGAACGTTCGTCAACTGATGAAGTGTTGTGTCGAGGAAATCACTCCTGACGGACGCCTCATCCCGTTCTGCGCCTACAACTCGGTCGGCTATCGCGAGGAGGTCAGAGCGCAGATGAGCGGGGTGCCCGTCAACCCGGTGGTCCCCAACGCAACTCCGTTGCAACCGATCCTGATCGCGGGGCCCTACGGCGCGAAGCGGGAGCGGCTGTGAGCAAAGCTGACCCTCTGGAAGCCAAGGCCTGTTGCGCAGCGACGTACTCCTCAGACCTGGTCGAAACCCTGCTCGGCCCGGCATATCACCCGGGTGGTCTCACCCTGACTCGCCGATTGCTGGCGGCCACGGAGCTAAAGGCTGGCGAACGCCTCCTCGACATCGCCGCTGGCATCGGCACGACCAGTTTCGTGGCCGCGGCCGAGTTTGAGGCGTACGCCGACGGGGTAGATCTCTCCGCGGCCAATGTCGCATCCGCGAGCCAGAGTGCACACACCCGAGGACTCGCGGATCGGGTGAAATTTCACTTGGGCGACGCCGAGGCGCTTCCGCTCCCGGATGCGACGTACGACGTGGTCGTCTGTGAATGCGCGCTCTGCACCTTCCCCGACAAACCAACTGCCGTCGAAGAAATGGCTCGCGTGCTGCGCCCCGGTGGTCGTGTCGGCATCACCGATGTGACGGCTGACCCAGCGCGCCTGCCCGCCGAACTCACTTCACTTTTCGCCTGGGTGGCGTGCATCGCCGACGCCCGACCTGCTTCGGAGTACGCCGCTATGCTCGAGGACGCCGGGCTTCGCATTACGCACATCGAAGCGCAAGACGAGGCCATCGGGCGCATGGTTGACCAGATCGAGGCGCGGCTCACCTTGCTGCGCATGACCGCTCCCGAGAAGGCGTCGGAACTAGGGTTGGACTTCAGTGTGGCCGAAAGTGTGATTGCGGCGACCCGAGGCGCAACGGCGTCCGGCATCCTGGGCTACACGATGATTATTGCCTCGGCGCCATGATCAAAACGGCAAGTGCTCATTCGTCATACTGATAGACGCGACCACTCGAGTCGCCCGTGTGAGGAGAGGAACAGCCACCATGAACGCCGCTAACGTCACCGTGGACCCGTGGATTGCCAATGAGAGCGGCCGCAAGGCCTTCGCGACCTACCTCGAAAGTCTGTCACCCGCTGACTGGAGGACGAAGAGTTGGAGCTCTGAGTGGGAGGTCAAGGACGTGGCCGCTCACCTGCTCGTGACCCAGACCAAGAGCAAGGGCGCAGTGTTCTTCGCCTTCGCCTCTTCCGGCTTCAACCTCAACAAGATGAACGCAAAGTACGTCGCCCAGCTCACCAGCTCGCTGTCCAACGAGCAGGTCGTTTCGACCACTCGCAACTCGGCCGGAGTTCGTAGTGCCCCTCCTGGACTCGCGCCGGTCGGTGTGTTCGGCGAGCTCACGGTGCATGCCACCGACATCTCTGGTGCGGTCGGAAAGCCCTTCGCGTTGCCGGCCGAGCACTATGCGCTCGCCCTAGACCACTACAAGGACGTCGAATCACCTTTCGGCTGCAAGTCCCGCATCGCCGGATTGCGCCTGGAAGCCACTGACGTCGAGTGGTCGACCGGTGAGGGCCAAGTAGTGAGCGGCCCGGCGCAGATGTTGCTGTCGGCGATGACCGGACGACGCGAGGCTTTGAGTCACCTCAGCGGCGCCGGCCTGGACACCCTGTCGGCTAGATGAAGGGCAGCTAGATGAGGGGCGGCTCGACGAGGTTAGCCTGTTGAGAGCGGTCATTTACGACGCCTACGGCGGGACGGAACGCCTTCGAATCGACGACGTCCCGACCCCGTCACCGAGCGCCGGGCAGGTGCTGATCAAGGTCTCCGCAACCTCGGTGAACCTCTCCGACTGGGAGTGCCTTCAGGGGTCTCCGCTCTATGCCCGGCTCGGCGGACTCCGCACACCAGCGTGCCGCATCCTTGGCTCGGACATCGCGGGGACTGTGATGGAACTCGGCCCCGGAGCATCACGATTCAAGGCGGGCGACCAGGTCTATGGCGACAATCTCGGCCTCAAGGGCGGCTTTGCGGAGTACGCCGTCGTGCCGGAGTCGGCGTTAGCTCTCAAGCCGAAAAACCTAACCCACGAACACGCGAGCACGATTCCGCAGGCGGGAGCCATCGCGCTGCAGGGTTTGGCGCTGGCCAAGCCCGATCGTCGGATCCTCATCAACGGAGCGGGCGGCGGATCGGGTGCCTTCGCCATCCAGCTCGCCAAGCGGGCTCGCGCCCACGTCACCGGAGTCGACAACGCCAGCAAACTGGAGTTCATGCAGTCGCTCGGCGCCGACCAGGTGATCGACTATCGCGCGCAAGACTTCACTCGCCTAGGCCAACAGTGGGACTTGGTGCTCGACTTAGTCGCCCAGGGGTCGGTGCGCGGCTATCGCCGCGCACTGAGACCCGGTGGTCAGTATTTCTGCGTGGGCGGATCCGTGTCGGCGCTGCTGCGCGTTGCGACTATTGGGGCTCTCGCCGGTCGGATGACCGGCCGCCGACTCGGCGTACTCGCCGTCAAGCAAGGCCCGGAGCACTTTGCCGAGCTCGCCACCCTCTGCGCCGCAGGTGAGATCGACATCCATATCGACCGGACGTTCACCCTCGACGACGCCGCCCAAGCCCTCGAGCACGTGGGGTCAGGCAGGGCTCTCGGCAAGGTTGTCGTCAGGGTGGTTTGAGAGCCCGTCTTCCCGGGCACGTCCGGAGTAGTAGGCATAGGTCAGCAACAAGGCAATGAATGGCTGCAGCACGGTCGAAATAAGGCCCGGCAGGATGTTCAACAACGTTGGTGGCACCTGAACCACCACGAAGAGCAACGCCGCCAGCAACCCACCAACGAACGATCCGACCAACATCGCAAGCGCGAGGATGGCGGCAACCGTCAAAAACTGCGGACGCACGAGCCGCCAACTGCGCCTAAAAGCGGCAAAGAACGCCTGACCCTCAAGTTGGGTGATGACGTTCCACAACGACCAGCCGATGCCCAGCACCAGCGCCACCGGCACTAACCAGAACGACGCGGTGAGCAGACCGATCAGCCCAGTGAACACCGCCAGCGTGCCGAGGGTGGAGGCCCAGTGCTTCAGCGCTTGCGCATAGGACTCTCTCATCGACGGCGCCGGTCCGGAATCTAGCGAATTTAGCGCTTGGGTCGTCGCCGAGTGCGCCATCGAGTTGGCTGCAAGCAACACCGCGCCCGAAATGGCCGTCAACACGGCAAACGCTCCAGCGCCAGTCGCCAGTGGGGTGACGATGCCCGAAACAATGGCAACCGCCGCCGCCGGCGAACCGATCTTGATCATCAACCAGCGATGTGTGCGATACATCTCCCACGAATCGCCAATAATCTGCCCCGCGAGGCGGATCTGCCGAACGGGGAGCGGGTGCGAATCCTTCCACGACGTACGCCGAATCACCCAGGAGATGGCCAGCATCAACAACCCCAGCACCAACAAGGTTCTCACCGGTTCGGCAGTAAACAACCGATAGACGTCGGACCCCCTTTTGACCGCGGCACAGAAGATATCGGTCGCCCCACCGTCATAGGCACCGCCGCCGGGCAGCACGAAACTGCTTGAGCGCGCCGTCGAAGTCCAGGTGAACGGTCGCTGCCAGCCCGCCTTCATCGCGGGACCCGTGGGGCCTTCATAGAAGGCTTTCGGCCCCAACTCGCCCCAATGCCCTTGGTAGGCGATCCAGGGGAACTGCTCGCGCGCCACCGCCGCGTTGGAAGGAATCACCACGACCTCAGGGGTCAACTCAAGTTGCTCACCTGCGGTGTTGTCACAGCCGAACCCCTGCTCGGCATTGCGACCAATCACCAGGCCAGAGGAGAACTGGCTGGCGTGTGAGCCTTCTGAGACATAGACGACCGGATGTGTTGGGGGACCCGAATCATGGGGGACCATCTCGACCTTCTCGTCACCCCACGGCGCTTCCTCACTGCCGTAGTGCTGGCTATAGACCACCCGCACTGGCTCGACGGCGAGCGCCTCCTCAGCCGTTGCGACGCCAAACTCCAACTGGATGCGCTCCCAGTCGCCCTCGTGTTTGTTGTTGAAGTCGTTGAACGGATAGAAGAAGTAGTACTGCATGGCCAACTGGCCCTCGAAGCCCGACTCACGAGCCACGTGGGCGTAAATGGTCGGCGGGCTGCCTAGCCAGGTGAAGTCGGCCCACTTTTCATAGTCACAGCCAGGCTTGAGCGAATCAGGGGGCAGGTCCAGCGAGTAGCCGCGCAAACCTTGGCTGAGATCACCTTCACTCGGCCCCACCTTCACGAGGTCCCTGGGTGCCCAAGGCCCCCGCAGCGCGATCAGCGCATTGTCGAACAATGGCTCAACGGCACTGGGTCGATAAGGGTCACCCGGCCCGCAAAGTTTCTCCTGCTGAACCATATTCATCTGCGGGGCATAGCGCTGTGCCAGCTCAACTTCCGCAGCCAATTCCGCTTCGTCAGGGGCATGCGAACGTGCCGACCCCGCACCTGCCCAAGCGGGACCCGTGGAGGAAAGGGCCGGCAGCACCAGTGCTAGCAGCAGGACTGCCAAACAACGCCGCACGAGTCCACTTGGTGATCACGGGTTGCGTCATATCGGGGAGACTAGCGTGGCAGGCTGGACCCATGTTGGCAGCAGTGAGCTCGACGTACGGCGGGCCAGAGGTTGTTCAGATCCTTGAGGTCCCCGAACCGACCCTTGGGCCGAGCGACGTGCTGGTCAAGGTGCACTTCACCACCGTTAATCGCACCGATGCCCACTACCGAGCGGGCACTCCCAAGCCAGTGCGAGTTGTCTATGGACTGCGCGGTCCGAAGGTCAACATTTTGGGATGCGAGTTCGCCGGCGTGGTGCACGCAATCGGTGCCGACGTCACCCAATTTTCGGTTGGTGAGCGCGTCTTCGGCTATAACGAAGGGCCCTTCGGTGCCCATGCGGAATACCTCGCCATCCGCCAGGATGGACCGATTGCGCCGATCCCCGAGCAGGTGTCCTTCGAGCAGGCGGCGGCGGGCACCGAGGGCGCGCACTACGCCCTCATGATGGTGACGAAGACCAACGTCTCCGCTGGCCACAACGTCTTGGTGATCGGGGGCACCGGTGGCATCGGTTCGGCCGCCGTACAACTGGCCGCCCACGCTGGCGCCCGAGTCACGGCGGTGTGCGCAACACCGCACATCGGTCTGGTCCAGGGCCTCGGCGCCGATCGCGTCATCGACTACCTCACTGTGGACTTCACGAAGGACCGGAGATCGCTGACCGAGCCGTACGACGTCATCATCGACGCGGTCGGCAAGAGCACTTTTGGCGCCTGCAAACCGCTGCTCAAACCACGCGGCAGCTATGTCTCCTCCGAGTTGGGCCCACGCGTCCAAAACCCTGCGCTAGCCCTGCTTACTCCACTCCTGCGCGGCAAACGAGTAATCTTTCCGATCCCCAGCCACAACCAAGCCATGGTCGAACACTTCGCTGATTTGCTCGACTCGGGTGCCTTCTCCCCAGTGCTCGACCGCACCTATCCACTGGCCCAGATCGCCGCCGCCCACCGCTATGTGGAGTCGGGGCAAAAGATTGGCAACGTCCTGATCTCGCTCTAGCGGTCACTGTTTCAAACTTTCCGGACGGGGTACTACGCCCCATGGATGCTTTGGTCGTGCTCGCCGGCGTCAACAAATGGTTCGGCTCACTGCACGTCCTTCAAGACATCAACCTGAGTGTCGGACGCGGTGAAGTGGTCGTTGTCATCGGTCCTTCTGGCAGCGGAAAGTCAACGCTCTGCCGAGCGATCAACCGGCTCGAAACCATCGACCAAGGCTCGATCACCCTAGATGGTCAACCGTTGCCCGAGGAGGGCAAGGCGCTGGCCAATTTGCGCGCCGAGGTCGGCATGGTGTTCCAGAGCTTCAATCTGTTTGCCCATAAGACGATCCTCGAAAACGTGACACTCGGCCCGATCAAGGTCCGAAAGCAGCCCAAGGCAGCCGCCGAGACCCGAGCCCGCGAACTGCTCGACCGAGTCGGCATTGGTCACCAGGCGGAAAAATATCCAGCCCAACTTTCGGGTGGACAACAACAACGCGTCGCCATCGCCAGGGCCCTTGCGATGGAGCCCAAGGTGATGCTCTTCGACGAGCCCACTTCGGCCCTTGACCCGGAAATGATCAAAGAGGTCCTCGACGTGATGGTCGATCTTGCCGAGCAAGGGATGACGATGATCGTGGTCACCCACGAGATGGGTTTCGCTCGCAGCGCCGCCGATCGAGTTGTCTTCATGGCCGACGGGGCGATCGTCGAAGAGAACACCCCCACCCAGTTCTTCAACAATCCGCAGTCGGCGCGAGCCCAGGACTTCCTCGGCAAGATCCTCAAGCACTAACCGAGCAAATCCATTCGAAGTAGGAGACACATGAACACCAACATTCGATTCATCAAGACCCGCACCGCGGTCGTGACCCTTGGTTTAGCTCTTGCGCTGGCCGCCTGCGGCGACGCAGGCAGCGACGACACTGAAGGCGTTGAGGCCGAAGTGGTGGAGGACGCAGCCAGCACGTTCGACGACGGCACCAGGATGAAGGAACTCGCTGAGTCCGGCGAGATCACCATCGGGGTCAAGTTTGACCAGCCAGGCATCGGCTTCAAGGGCGCCACCGACGACATGCCTGCCGGCATCGACCCCGAGATGGGCAAGATTCTGGCGGGCTCCCTGGGCATCAACGCCGAGGACATCACCTGGAAGGAAACGATCTCCGACAACCGGGAGCCGTTCATTGAAGCCGGCGAGGTCGATCTGGTGCTGGCGTCGTACTCCATCACCGACGAGCGTCGCGCGGTGGTGGGGCAAGCAGGTCCCTACTACATCACCGGGCAGCAGTTGCTCGTGCCGACCGACAGTGACATCGCCACCCTTGAAGACGTCAAGGGCACCGAGATTTGCTCGGTGACCGGCTCGACTTCTCTGGAGAACATCGAAGCTGAGGGCGCCAAGCCCCGTGGCTTCGATACCTACTCCGAGTGTGTCGATCAGGTGCTCAACGGCACCGTTGATGCCATGACCACCGATGGCGCCATCCTCTTGGGCTACGCCGCTCAGAATGCTGATCAGTTGAAGGTCGTCGTCGATCCCTTCTCCGAAGAGCGCTACGGCGTCGGCTACAGCCTCGAGAGCCCGGAAATGTGTCAGTGGATCAACGACACCATCCAGGCGGCGTACGACGGCGGCACGTGGGCTGACGCCTTCCAGGCAACGCTGGGTCAGTCCGGTGTAGACACTCCGGAGCCGCCGGCTCTCGACGCCTGCCCCGCCTGAGTTAGTCCCACGCTAAAAGGAAGCGGCCATGAACAACGTGTTCGACAACTTCGACCTGGTGGTGAGCGCTTTCGCGCTCACCATCGGGTTGTTCCTGGTGTCGGCGATCGGGTCCTTGTTGTTCGGCACTCTTCTCGCAGCGATGCGGGTGGGACCGATCTCGGTGCTGTCCAAGGCTGCCGCGACCTACATCACGGTCATCCGCAACACTCCCCTGCTGGTGATCTTCATCTTCATCGCAGGCGCGTTGCCCACGCTCGGAATCACGTTCCGGTTCGTGGAGAACTTCGGCATTAACGCCTTCTTCTTTCGCGGTTGTCTGGCCCTCACCATCTACACCTCCACGATGGTCGCTGAAGCACTCCGCTCAGGCATTAATGCAGTGTCGTTGGGCCAAGCTGAGGCGGCCCGATCGATCGGGATGACATTTGGCACCACGATGACCCAGGTGGTGCTTCCCCAAGCGCTGCGCGCGACGGTTGCTCCGCTGGCCAGCGTGCAGATTGCGTTGCCTAAGAACAGTTCCGTTGGTGCAGTTTTTGGTTTGGCAGAGGCAACCTTTCGAATGAAGTCTTTCAACAACCAGTCCGCCCAGGATGAGTTGATCTTCTTGACCTTCGCAATCGGCTACATCATCTTGGTCGAGATCATCTCCTTCGGCGCCTACCTACTGGAGCGTCGTTGGACGGTGGCCCGATGAGCGCCAACGTTCTGTTTGACACCCCCGGCCCTCGTGGCCGCGCCCGACATCGGCTTTACACCATCGCGACTTTGATCGGACTGGTCGGGATCGTCGGGCTCATCGCGTGGCGCTTCCAGCAATTTGGTCAGTTTGCCTATGAGTTGTGGGAGCCCTTCGTCACCCCCGATTACATTCGCGCGCTGCTGATTGACGGGCTGTTGGAGACCCTTAAAATGGCCGTGTTCTCGGTCAGTTTCGCGGTGGTCTTCGGCCTCATCTTTGGCGTCGGCAAGTTGTCCGAACACACCGCTCTGCGCTGGTTCTCATGGACCGTGGTGGAGTTTTTCCGGGCGGTGCCGGTGTTGATGATGATGATCTTCGTCTTCTTTGCCTATGGGGTCGGCGAGGGCGGGATCGGTCCCTACTGGAGCGTCATCATCGCCCTCACATTTTATAACGGCGCAGTGTTAGCGGAGGTCTTCCGAGCCGGCATCAACGCGGTTCCCCGCGGACAAGCCGAGGCGGCGTACGCCATCGGCATGCGCAAAACCCAGGTGATGACGCTGATCCTCCTGCCCCAGGCCGTCAAGATCATGTTGCCCGCCATCATCAGTCAATGCGTGGTGGCCTTGAAGGACACCAGCCTTGGGTATGCCATCGGTGCTCCCGGCCTAACGGCCGTCGGCAAGGCGCTGACCCAGGAGTTCAGCAACCAGATGCAAACGGCCATCGTGCTGGCGGTCCTCTACATAGCCGTCAACCTCGTCCTCACCTGGCTAGCGACACTGGCGCAGAAGAAGTGGGTCGGCGAGAAAATGATTCTCAAGGTGACTGGCTAGGCCTGCCACCTAGTGAAACAAGTTCACGGCTCGTTCACCTTCCAGTCCGGCTGACGGCATACGCTGATCTGCATGCTCAATCACATGCTTGTCGACGTCCGTGAATACATCGACTCGCTCCAGATCGATGGTCACACACTGGGTGAGGATCACGACGATGATCCGATCCTGATCGACCCTCAGGGTCGGGCTGTGGACACTTGGCGGGACAACTACCCCTACGACGAGCGTCTGTCGAGGGAGGCGTATGACGAGCAGAAATATGCGCTTCAGGTCGAATTGCTGAAGTTTCAGAACCACCAGGTCACCACAGGTGGGCGACACGTCGTGTTGTTCGAAGGCCGTGATGCGGCCGGCAAAGGTGGCACGATCAAGCGCTTCATGGAGCACCTCAACCCTCGGCACAGCCGAGTCGTTGCCCTGACGAAGCCATCGGATCGCGAGCAGAACCAGTGGTATTTCCAGCGCTATATCCAGCATCTACCGACCGCCGGGGAGATGGTGCTGTTCGACCGGTCTTGGTATAACCGGGCCGGCGTCGAGCGGGTGATGGGCTTCGCCAGCGACACCGAATATGCGCAATTCATGAATCAAGCCCCTCGCTTTGAGCGAATGCTCAGCGACTCGGGCATCTCAGTGACGAAGTTTTGGTTCTCCGTGACTCAGGCCGAGCAACGCACCCGCTTCATCATTCGCCAGATCGATCCAGTGCGGCGCTGGAAACTATCCCCCATGGACTTGGAGTCCCTCGATCGTTGGGACGCCTACACCGAGGCCAAAGAGGCCATGTTTGCCGAGACCGACACCAAACATGCCCCTTGGACGACCATCAAGAGCAACGATAAGAAGCGGGCTCGCCTCAATGCGATGCGGTTCTTCCTCTCCCGCTTCGACTACGAAGGCAAGGACGTTGAGGCAATTGGCGAGCCTGATCCACTGATCGTTGGTCGTGGGCGCACCGCCGACGGCGACTGACTGAACATCCGATCAACTAGCGAAGTAGGAGTTAAGTCCGGCGATCAGTCGGTCGACGTCATCGTTGTTGTTGTACGGCGCCAACCCGATGCGCAGGCCGCCATCGTCACCGAGCCCGAGGGCGCGAGACGCCTCTAGCGCATAGAACGAACCAGCAGGGGCGTTCACGCCGACTCGCGCGAGATGATGATAGAGGTCCTCGGCGTTGTGGCCAGCAAAGGTGACCAGCAGTGTCGGCGTACGACGTGTTGCGCGCGAGTGGATGGTGGCGCCGGGCAGTTCACGGATCGAAGTCTCGATCCGTTCGCGGAGTTGATCCTCGTGATGCTCAAGGGTCGTGATCGAGGTGGTCAGCCGCTCGCGTCGACTGGCAGTGTTCACCTGCCCGGTCGGAACCAAGTCGGCAAGGAAATCGATCGCGGCGGTCGTGCCCGCCATCAACTCATAGGGCAAAGTGCCGAGCTCGAACTTTTCGGGCACGTCGTTGGTCGCTGGCAGGAGTTTGTCGGGGGTGAGCCGCTCGAGGAGCTCGACCTTGCCCGCGACAACTCCGCAGTGGGGTCCAAGGAACTTGTAGGGCGAACACCCATAGAAGTCAGCCCCAAGGCCAACAAAGTCCACCAGCGCGTGCGCGGTGTAGTGGACCCCATCGACATAGAGCCAGGCGTTGGTCTGGTGCACCAGATCGGCGATCGCCCGGATGTTGGGCATCGTGCCAATCAGATTGGAGGCAGCCGTCACAGCGACGATCTTGGTGCGATCAGTGAGCAGATCCCCGATCACTGCTGGGTCGAGCTCGCCGGTGAGAGGGTCGAACTCGGCCCATTTCACGGTCGCGCCCACGGCCTCGGCGGCGATCACCCAGGACCGAATGTTGGAGTCGTGGTCGAGCCGCGAAACGATCACCTCGTCGCCCGGACCCCATCGCTTCGCCATCGTGCGAGCGAGATCGAACGTTAGTTGCGACATACTGCGGCCGAAGATGATGCCTGCCGGGTCGGCGCCCAGGAGGTCGGCCAGCGCGGACCGCGCCCCCTGAACGGCCTCCTCAGCGTTGCGCTCGGCCTCCGTCACACTCCACCGGTTGGAGAGCGGTCGGGTCATCAGGTCATACATCGCCTGAGCAACCACGTCCGGCGTTTGCGTGCCACCCGGTCCATCAAAGAAGGCTGTTCCACTCTGCAGGGCCGGGAAGTGTGCGCGCACTGCAGCAACGTCAAACTCGTTGAGCGACACTTGGGCTCTTCTCTCTCGAAGTGAGTGATCCTAGAACGCTACCTGTTGGGCCAGCCCGTGTAGGCCTCGGCTAGGTAAGTCGAGGCGCCCTCGGAACTCACCACCGACTTCAACTCGGCGACTTGGCGCCCCTGTTGCGCGGCCCGCCGTCAGGCGAGTCAGTGCGCCCCACTCCACCAACTCGGCAACGAGGCGATGCGTGGTGGCAATCGGGAGCCCGCTGCGCCGTGACAACTCGCTGAGGGTCAGCCGGCGATGGGTGTCGTCAAAAGCACCCAGGACAGAGAGCAATCGAGCCGAAACACTCTTACCCACTGCCCCTCCTAAGGCTCAGCTGCTAAAGATCGCGGTGGCTGCGGCGCACCCAGTGCGCCACAGACACCTAGATCTTTGCGCGAGCCGGACCTGGATGGCGTGTCCGCTGCTTCTAAAGGCGCAGGTCACCAAGATCGCCAGCGGATCCCGGCTGCGCGGGCTCGGTTGCCCTATCCCGTCAGTCAGCGGTCCGTGGGGCCACCCACGTGTCACCCCCACGAACACCTGGCTAGTCATCGCGCCGATGCGGGATAGGACAACCGGGCCGTTATGGCCGGTCCGAGGCTTGGGGCCTGGGTGACCCGTCCCATCGATCCGCCGGAGGCGCCTCCGACGGTTCAGCGGCTCGGACAGCCGTCTGTGGTTGCGGTGGAGCGACGTACGGCGGCGGCACCAGGGCGCCACCGCTTTGGCTTTTCCGACCGCGCAGAAACAACAACAACCCAACAAGGGCCGCAATCAACAGCAACAGGAGCACCGCCACAGCTATGGCGAGCCACAACACCCAGTTGGTCGAGTCCTTTTCCACCACCGGCGTCTTGTCGAGGCCCTGATCGATAGCCGACTTGCTGTCGGCGATGAACTTCGCAGCGTAGGGATGGGCCGGATAGAGCGTTTCGGCTTTCTCAAACAACGGCACCGCTTCCCTGTAGCGCTGGGCATAAAACGCGTTGACCGCCTTGGCGTACGCCGCCGTGGTGTCACTCTGCTCGGCTTCGACCCCGTTTTGCTTCAGCATGTCCTGCACTTCACTGGCCGGGATGACGAACGCCTGCCCTTGCGCCGCGCTGCCGTCGCTATTGACTGCCGTTGCCACGAGTACGCCAACCGAAGTGCCGTTGTCGGTGAGCACCGGACCACCGGAGTTGCCCGGGCTGGCAGGCGCCTGGGTCTGGAAGACCGGCATTCCCCCACCGGTGCTCTTGACCGCGGTCACTGGACCTTCGGTCACTGTTGGCTGGACCTGCGCATCTGCTGACAGGCCGGGTGAGAAGGTCGATGCCGCCGGATAGCCCACGACATGCACGGTTGCTCCCGGCACGACGTCATCGTTGTCACCGAGCGAGACCGTTGGCAGATGCTCTTGACCGTCGATCTTGAGCAGCGCTACGTCGTTGCCCGGGTAGGGAGTCCCGACATCGACCACTTCAGCAGTGACCGGCTTCTGTTCCTTGCCCACTCCATCAACACCCAATGCGAGGTTGGCCGCAACGGTCACGTCCAGGTCTTCTACGCTCATCCGATCGGCCAGCCAACCCAAGATGGCATTGGTCAGCCGATCGACCTGATCCCCGGTCAATTGAGTGCCACTGCCCTCAAGGCCGCGCACAAACTGCCGACCAAACTTGGCCAGACTGTTGGCAGCAAACTCTTGTCGAAGTTCTTCAGTCGGGGTATTCACCACATGTGCTGCTGTGATCAGGTAACCGTTGGGTGTGATCACCCACCCGGTGCCGACTCCGACGAGGCTGTTGCGTTTGCTGTAGGTCCGGCGACCGGCCACGAAGTAGGTGTTCGGCGCCTTCACGATCGCGTCAACAATTGCCTCCGTGAGCGCCTCTTCGGTGATGTCAATCGCACCGCTGAGGGCTTGGGTGGCGAGACGTTGCCCCAGCGCTTCCACAGCAACCTGATTGATCACTGGGATGGCGACCCGCACGGTGGCGGTGTAGGTGGTCGAAATCAACTGCACGCCGGGGTAGGCATTGGCAGCGAGGATCGTGGCATTGCTGACTGCCGGTGCTGCTGGTGGGGTTTCGTCGGCTGCGGAGGCCGGCCCCGGGATGGACGCCGCGCAAAGCAACGCGGTCAGGAAGGCCGCAAGGTGAACTCGAGGCATGAAGCGCCCCTCTCGAATAGACTGCCAGGTCGATTGGCAATCTCGCAGGAGGCGACTAACACGCCACTAACATCGCCGCCGCTTTCACAGGGCGGCTTTCATAGGGCGGGTTTCACAGTGCGGGCGTGATGGCCTCGAGCCGGGCACGAAGACCTTCAGCGCGGGCGTGCTCCAACGCTTCCAGGATGGCCAGCGCCGGCCGCCAGGCCGACCGGGCAGCTTCCAAGTCGCCGATGGCTTCATAACACGCACCGAGGTGAATGAGGTTTGCGGCCTGATTGAAGTGCTGGCCCAATTCCCGGGCCAGTTCGGCACCCTCGGCGATGCAGGCGATGGCCCGGAGGTGGTCGCCTAGCCCGGCGTACGCCGTCCCGAGACTGTCGAGGGCATAGGTCTGTCCGGGCCCATCACCTTCGGCGCGGTAGATCACCAACGCTTGCTCACACATCACCAAGCCACGCTCATAGTCTTTGAGATAACAACTGAGCCAGCCGATGTTGTTGAGGGCAACGGCTTGACCGATCCGGTCGCCGATCTGTTGGTAGATCTCCAGGGCGGCCTCGGTATGCACGATCGCTTCGGCAAACTCACCCTGCGATTCATGAAACCGGCCAAACGTGCATCGGACGTCGCTTTCGCCCATCAGGTCGCCCAACTGGCCGAACAGCTTCAGCGCCTCTTCGAGTGGCACCAGGGCCTCCCGTCGCCCGAGACCGATCATCGCCTCAGCCACACCGTGAAGCGCATCTGCTTGGCCGACCAGATCGGCGTCGCGGCGGGTGGCGTCCAGCGCGGCCTCGTGCATCCGGGCCATGTCGTGCCATTGACAGCGATCCCAGAGATAGCCGTTCAGGGTCCGGGCCAATTGCCAAGCATGACTTTCGAGACCCGGTGTGAGGCCCGCCAAAACCACCACTTGCACCAACACCGATTGTTCAGCCTCTAGCCAGACAGAAGCTTCAGGTAGGGACTCAAACTCATCAGCGCAAACCCCAGCGAAGGGTGGCGGCAAGACAAAAGGCAACGGCGAACTGAAGTGTCGCCGCGTCGCGGCATGCGCCGATTGCAAGTAATGATCGACGACTCGGGCAATCGCGTTGACGCGCTCTGGGTCGTGGCCTCCGAGTTCGCGGGCATAGGCGCGGATCAGGTCGTGAAACCCCACCCGACCATTGCCGCGATCGATCAACAGGTTTGCCCGCAGGAGCTCTTCGGTGGCTGCGCGAGCCTGCCGCGGAGTGATCGCGCAGGCGCTGCCCAGGGAACTGACGCTCAATTCCGCGCCGGGGTGGAGTCCAGCCACGCCAAACAGTCGCGCCGCGTCCGGCGATAGCGCCGTCACCGACCATGACAAGACCGCCCTCACGTCGGTCCGGGGGTCGCCGAGGTGCAACACGTCGAGGGCTGTCGTGCCCGCGCCTGGGCTGGGTCGCAGTTGCTTGGCCAGGGCCGCGATGGATGACTCTGGACGAGCGGCGGCCTGCGCGGCAACGACAGCAAGGGCCAGCGGGAGCCGCCCGCACCGCTCGATGATCTCGGTCACGGCCTCGGGCTCGGCGGCGACCCGCGGCGCACCGATCCGATCGGCCATCATCACCCTCGCCTCCTTGGCCGTGAGCAGGTCCAGGGACACCGACCGGGTGCCGTTCGTCACGGCCAGCGCGGCCAGTTCTTGGCGACTGGTCACCAGCGCCAGACAGCCTGGGCCGGTGGGCAGCAGGTCGCGGACCTGGTCAGCGTCGCGGGCATTGTCGAGCAGGACAAGGACTCGACGGTTGGCCAGCATGCTGCGATACATACCAACGGCTTGGGCGAATTCGAGGGGCACTTCGTCGAGCGAAATGCCGAGCGCAGTGAGGAATCCCCGAAGGACTTCGTGAGGGCTCAGTGGCGAGCTGTCGGGGTCAAAACCACGCAGATTGACGAAGAGTTGGCCATCGGGAAATCGGTCAGCCACACTGCGTGCCCAATACACCGACAGCGTCGTTTTCCCCACGCCAGCGGGGCCCGACACGACGTACGACGAAGAGGTTCCTAACTCCTCGTTGAGGACAGCCAAGCTCCCTGCTCTTCCGACCAGAGAGATGGGTGCTGTTGGCAGCTGGGCGGGGATCGGGATCGGGACACTCGGGCGCCCGATATCTGGCGGATCATCGTCGAGCCGCAGAATCCGCTGGTGTGCGGCGCGCAAGAGGGGCCCGGGCTCGATGCCAAGGTCTTTCACCAGGTCGGCCCGCGCTCGGCTGTATTCCTCTAGCGCCTCGGCCGTGCGCCCCGAGGCGTGCAACGCCACCATCAGTCGAGCTCGGAGCGATTCACGCAACGGCCACTGCTCGGCGAGGGTTCGCAACGTCGTCAGCACGGATTCGGCTTGACCGCGAGCAGTCTCGACGTCAGTCCACTCCTCGGCGGCGCACACTCGGAGTTCGACCAGCTGTTGGGTCTCGGCGAGCAGGAGTCCGGCGGCGCTTAGGTCAGGCAGCGGGTCGCCGCGCCAGATCGCCAACGCTGCGGCGTACGACGTGGCGGCGCCGTGATCATTGCCCAAGGAAGCGGCCTCACGGGCCTTGGCCAACACCGCCAGGAAATGGTGAGCATCGATCTGGTCCCGGTGGAGCTTCAACCGATAACCGTCCGGGCCAGTTTCGATCAGATCGGCCACGCCGACTTCACTGAACGTCGCCCTGAGCCGCCGAATGGTGTTGTGCAGGGCAGTGCGCGCGCTCGCGGGCACCCGCTCTGGCCACAGTAGGTCGATCAGTCGTTCGGTCAGCATCGGTTCGGGAGCGACCAGCGCCAAGGCGGCCAGCACGGCCCGCTGCTGGGTGGCGGTGATCGGGAGGGCGTCCCGTCCCACACGCAGTTCGAAAGCACCCAGCAGGCAGAGCTTGACCTGGGGACGAGCGTCCCCACTCGTCGGGCTGGGATGAGCCATTACACCGGAGTTGACTCGGACGGCGCGAACGGCGCACCATGCCCCGGAATCACTGTGATTGGTTGCCGCGCCAGCAATGCGATTCGCTCCTGAGCAAGCTGTTCACGGTCTGGAGCAAAGGGGTCCTCGGCAGGCCCGTCCGCGGCCCACCACAGATGCGTCAGCGCGACCAGGCCGGAGTCGGTCTCGACCAGCGTGGTCAGGTCTTCTCTGGTGTGGCCAGGGGTGGCGAGCAGCCGGATGTGTCGGGTCAACGCAAAGTCAGGCTCGTGGTCGATCCATTGGTCGTCCACATAGGTCGCCTGGAAGTCGTGGACTCTGGCCTGCGGAAACAACCCAACGTTGATCGTGTGGTCGAGGTGATGGTGGCTCAACACGATATCGGTAACCTGGCCGGGCTCAATCCCATGTGAGCGCAGGGGGTCGAGGATGAGTGATCGCGCTGCCACCATCCCGGGGTCAACCACGATGATCCGATCGTTGTCGCGAAGCAGCGTGACCGTGCCAGCCACCCGCTCGCTAACATAACCAACGGTGAGTACGTCGACCAGGGCGCTCATCACACCATCTTATGGCCCACTTCTCGGCTGTGGCGCTGGGATGTCGCTTAGCGGCAGATTCTAGGTCGCGCGCTGACGATCCTCGACATATTTGGCGAGGCCATCGAGCGCCATCGTCCAGCCCATCGCTCCTGGTGAGTCTGCCGGAATGCCCAGGTGAGTCAGCGTCAGCTGTGTCTGTCCGCCCAGGTCTTTCAACTCGACGACTACCTGTGTTTTGGGGTGACCGCCTGGCGCTTCGGTGCCTGTTTCGTCAGCCATGAATTCGGTGTAGACGAGGCGCTGATTCTCGACCACCTCGACGTACTCACCGGCAAACCACATCTTCATCGGCCCGTTAGGGGTCAGCATCTCCATCGCGACGAGGCGAGCGCCACCAACGCGCACGTCCAGCTGAGCGACCGGAATGGTTGCGCCACCGGGGCCATACCAAGCCTTGAAGTGTTCCGGGTCGGTCCAGAGTGCCCAGATCAGTTGAACGGGGGCGTTGAAGACTCTCTCGAGCACCATTGAATGCTCGCTTGGCGAGTCGGTTTCGGGGGCTTGGTTGTCAGTCATTTTCGGCGTTTCCTTTTCGGCGCTCGGTGAGTTGTGTGAGGTAGTCGTCCATGCGGTCGAACTGTTCTTCCCACATTGATCGGTATTGCTCCGCCCAGTTGGACACCTCTTCAAGGCGGCTGGCCTCGAGAGCACATGGTCGGTATTGCGCGTGCTGGCTCCTCGTGATCAGGCCGGCCAACTCCAACACCTTGATGTGTTTGGACACCGCGGGGAGCGCGATGTCAAAGGGCGCGGCGAGTTCGTTCACAGTTGCTTCCCCCTGGGCGAGCCGGGTCAGGATGGCCAGTCGAGTGGGGTTGGCCAGCGCAGCGAACGTCTGACTGAGCCGGTCATGCCCGGTCATCGTTGCCACTTCAGCACCTTCATACTTTCCGTATTCATTAATTAACTGCTACGGAAACTATCCTCGCCATCGTCAACTGTCAATAGCAGGAGAGTCAGTGTCGGGAGTTTGCGGGAGAACCTGGCTGGCAGACTGAGTCCATGCTGGAAATCCGACCCAACTGTGAGTGCTGCAACCGTGACCTCGCGCCCGATTCGACCGATGTGTTCATCTGCACGTTTGAGTGCACGTGGTGCCGCGAGTGCGCCGACAACGTCTTACAGGGCGTGTGCCCCAACTGCGGAGGCGAGTTGGTACGCCGACCAGTCAGGCCCGCGTCCGAACTAATTGCCCACCCGGCTTCGACCGTCCGCGTCGTCTCCGACTCCTGCCGAGATCGTGTTGGCTGAAACAGAAGATCCGGGCCTAGGCCTAAATCGGCGTGGAATCTCCGGGGACGAACGGCCCACCATGGCCAGGGATGATCATGGTTGGCCGCAACGCAAGGATGCGTCGGCGCGATTCAGTTAACTGATCGCGGTCTGGAGATAGCCAATGGTGAGTGCGTCGACCTGAGCGTTGATCCGACCACCATGCGGCCTGGAGGGCGCCAAGCATGCGGCATACTCCAACTATGAGTGTCCATCTCGCATCAACGCGCGGCGCCTCTCGCCGCCGTACGTCATGGATTGTCTTCGCCGTTGGCTCAGTCCTGGGCCTCGGCGCTTGCGTGGTCTTGGCGTTGACTAGTGGCAGCCGCTCCAGCCTCGGTCTAACACTTATCGGTGGCCTAGTCATGATTGGCGTAGCGGCCGCGCTCTTGCACTCGATCCTGTCCCCGATTCGTGATGAAGGGGGCCGCACACAAACGCTTCGCGCCCATCGAGGGTTCGGGGGCGGCGGCCTGGGTGGGGACGGCATTTTCGACGGTGGCGGTTCTCATGGCGGCGACGGTGGGGGCGGTGGCGGCGGCGACGGGTAGTTCCGTCTGATTGGCCACACCCAAGCCCCTTCCCGAGGGTTTCCCGATGGATGCTCGGGTCAGGACAGGCTGTCTATCACGGTGGAACCAAACTCCCACACCATCGCGACAGCGGCGGCGATCAGCAGGAAACCGGCCGCCACGAGCGCCCGACGATAACCCCGGTCCCCCAGCCGGTGCCGGCTGTTGCCGACCAGGACGCCGATCAGCGCTTTCACACCGACGATGGTGATGTAGAACCCGATAATCAACGCGACGGCACCGCTGGGTTGCTGTCGCCACGTGGTGACGACCAACGGGCCCATCACCGTGGACCAGAAGATCCAGGGGTGCGGACTCAGCAGGTTGACCATGGCCGCCTGACGCAAAGCCTGGCCAGCCGCCCCAGCGGGCAACTCCCCCGGCTTCGCCACTATCGCGGTGCGCGCTTCGATGATGGTCTGGACCCCGGTCCAGAGGACGAAGCCTGCTCCGAAGATCGCGATCCACGCCAAGGCGGCAGCCGGCAGCGCGTCGAGCACCGTCAAGGTCAGCGCGATCACGAGCAGGTCCGAGACGAGCGGAGCGCAGGCCACGAGTACGCCGGCCGCCCAGCCACCCCGCATCGCGGCGGTCACCACCAGCACAAGCAGTGGCCCAGGGCTAACGCCAGCCGCGGCGCCGAGGGCGAGACCAACCACGAGCGACTCCACCGGGCAATCCTAAGTTGGGTCCGGACTGACGCCGTGTTCTCGGAGCGCTTGTGCGCTTATCTCGATCTAGATAGACTTAACCGCATGAAGCGTGAGAGACGGCCCTCGCCACAGACTGTGTCCGTGCTCCTGGCGCTCGATGAGGACACCACTGCCTGGACTCACGGCTACGAGTTGTGCCGGAAGTTGGATCTGAAGGCAGGCACGGTCTATCCGATCCTGATTCGGCTCGCCGAGCGAGGTGTTGTCGAAACGGCCTGGGAATCAGAGCCCCCGCAGGGGCGTCCGCCACGCCATCTCTACCGGCTCTCTCGCACCGGTGCCGAAGTGGTGACGGACGTCAGACGATCCGCGCTCACCACGCATACGACCATCGTCACCTCCACCTCGCCGGGCATTGGCATGGCACCGGGATGACCAGCCCGGACCGCGCCGAGCGCCTGCTCAAGTTGGCCACCATTGGCCTCCCTGCCAACCGCAACGTGTGGGGTGTTGCGCTGCGGGCTGAGTTGGCCTCGATTAACGACCCGTCCGAGAGGCAGCGGTTCGCGCATAGCGCTGCACTAATGGCGTTCAGGCGTGGATGGGGAACTCACCTCGGCTTGGCACTCGTCACCGGTGTCTTCGTCGTCGCGGTTGCGGTGACCACGTCTCGACTCCAATTGGCGAATGGCGGACCCGGCCTGCTTCCGGTGACCGTGCCGATTCCTGCGCTTCTGCTCCTGCTGCTGACCGCGGTCTCGGCCGGTCGCAGCCGATCGTTTCCCTTCGGCCTGGCCACCGGGGCGGTGGCCTCAGTCGCGGGATTTCTTGCGCTATTCGCGGTCCTCGCCATCGAGGGGATCGTCTGGATGGAGCGTTTGGGCGTCTTCATTCTTGATGCTGACCCACCCAAGCAACCCGTCGACAACGCGACCGTCGTCTTCGACGTCTTCACAACAGGGATGTGGGTCGGTCACGCGATCACGTGGCTGGTCGCCATCCTGATCGGCGCTGCGTTAGGCGCGTTGCTTGCCGAGCGAGGTGTAGCCACGGGCACACTAAATGGAGGAAATAGCGCATCTGGTGCGCCAAAACCTCCACTATCTTGAGACATTTCACGACCGACCGTTCCCAACTGGCACCGGCGCTCGCCACAGAGACGTTCAGCGGGGCCGTGGAGCCAGCCGGACCAACTGCGTGACGTGTTCGGGCTGCAGCTCATCAAGGGTGGTGACGCCAAGCAACTTCATCGTCCGTTCGATCTGGCCGGTCAGGATCTCGATCATCCGGTCAACACCTTCGCGGCCGCCGGCCATCAGGCCATAGAGATAGGCCCGACCAACCAGCGTGAAGTCCGCTCCATGGGCGATCGCGGCGACGATGTCTTGACCGGACATGATGCCCGTGTCCAGGTGCACTTCGAGGCGGTCACCGACAGCACGGCGTACGTCGGGAAGGATGTGGAACGGCACCGGAGCCCGATCCAACTGCCGCCCTCCATGGTTGGACAAGACGATCGCGTCCACCCCCGCCTCCGCGAGACGTTCCGCGTCGGCCACCGTCTGCACACCCTTGACCGACACCTTCCCCGGCCACTGGTCCCGGATCCACGCCAGATCCTCGATAGGTCACAGTCGCGTCAAACATCGTGTCCAACAACTCCGCGACCGTCCCCGACCAGGAATCCAACGACTCAAACGCCAGCGCTTCGGTCGTGAGGAAGTTGATCCACCACCCCGGCCGGCGCAACGCATTCGCCACCGTGCCCGCAGTCAGTTTGGGAGGGATCGTCATGCCATTGCGTACGTCGCGCAATCGCGCCCCTGCCACCGGCACATCCACCGTCACGACGAGTGTGTCGAAACCCGCCTTCGCGGCCCGATCGACCAACGCCATCGAGCGGTCGCGGTCCTTCCACATATACAACTGGAACCAGTTCCGACCATCGGGACCACCTTGCCCAGTTGTCGCAGCCGCTACGTCCTCGATCGATGTCGTACCCATCGTCGACAACGTGTAGGGAATCCCCGCGGCAGCAGCCGCCTGAGCGCCCGCGATCTCGCCCTCGGTCTGCATCATCCGGGTGAAACCGGTCGGTGCGATCCCGAACGGCAACGCCACTCGCTGGCCCAGGACCTCTCGCGACGTATCCACTGCACGACACGTCACGCAGGATGGCCGGGTTGAACTGGACGTCACCAAAAGCCTCTCGCGCCCTCGCCAAGGACACCTCGGCCTCGGCCGCACCATCGGTGTAGTCGAACGCAGCCTTCGGCGTACGCCGCTTCGCGATCTGCCGCAAATCCTCGATCGTCAACGCCGATTCCAGCCGCCGCTGCTTCGCCGAAAACACTGGCTTTTTGACCTTCAACAGCGGAGCCAGGTCGCGCCGTTTCGGCAACTGGCGTTTCGGCGTTCGGCGTTTCGGCGTCTGGTGCTTCACGTGGTTGGGCCTCTGCTTCGTGGTTCATGATGCCTTTGATCAGCACATTACCGATCGTGGGTGACGCGACCTAGAGGGCTAAGTCCCGGACAGCTCGGCCTGCGAGGAACCTGAAATGCATACCTTCCGGGTATCGAATCCTTGCGGTTTTCACATTGGACCAGAGCGCATCTTGTCAGGACAATTGAGGCATGACCAAGACACATATCAATCAGGGCAGGCACACGGCCGGCCACTCACTCGGCCCGTCAATCGCCTCGGGCTTCATCGCAACTCAGGTGGCTTCCTTCAAGTCGGGTCGCTCGGACCGCAGGGCGACCCGCACCTTCCGCCGCGAGCTCAACGCCTACACAAGCCCAGCGCAGATCGACGACTTGCTAGCGATGATCGCCCACCAGGACGACGCCGATTCAATGGCGATGCGCCGGGTGCTCGTGAGCAATCTGCACCACAGGCGCTGACCGATGTCATGTCGCAAACTCCGTCGCGAGTTATCCACCGTCACCAGCCCCAACCAGATCAACGAACTGCTTGCCATGCTCGCAGACCACACTGATCGCGACTCCAACCAGATGCGCAGCATTTTGATCAGCAACCTGCACCAGCGTTGCTGATCCAGCAGCTGCTCCACCGCTTCACAACCAAACAGTTCAACCAAAACGGTGCGGACCTCAAGGTCCGCACCTTTGCTGTCCATCCGCCTGTGGCTGTCTTCACCAACGAGGCATAGACAGCAGCACTCGGCTTCGGCGTACGCACAAAAGTGCGATCAACCTCGTGCAGGCCGAGAGATCGACCGTCGGGTCAATTGGTGGTTGAGGAGGTGCGCCAGCGCCGTCTCGAAACCGGGTGAGGAGTTAGAGCTCGACGTCGCACTCGTCCTTGGCATGCTTCTCGATGGCATCAGAGGCATCTTGGACCTCTTCGGCACTCATCTTCTGGAGGTCCTCACCCAGAGTCGCCAACTTCTCCATATTCACGCCTTCGGGGATCTCACCGTTGGAGACTGCCTCGAGGTCGGAGAGCTTGAGCCCGGCCTCGGCGAGCCCCTCTTCGAGAGTGACCATGGTGCCGTCCAACGTTTCCCAAGCGTCAGCAATCTCGTCGGGGGCCGCTGCGGCAAGCTCATGGAAGGTGGCAACGGCTGCTTCGAGGCCGGCGAAATCTCCGCTGTCAAAATCCTCGAAACTCTTCTTGGCTGACTTCATCGAATCGCAATAGGCCTCCGTGCTGGCTCCACCGCTCCCGCCGCAGCCGGTCAACAACCCGGCGATCAGTGTGCCCGCGGCGACCAGCGCCAAGTTCCTCTTCATCTGCGTATCCCTCGTCCCACCTGCGAAGCATCGCAGTCAAGTTTCACGCGTCTCGCGCGCCTTGGCTAAGCATGCCGTACGACGCAGCAAAGGGTGGGGTTATTTGTTGAGCATCTCTCCGCCGAAATACATCAACGGATCACTCAACAACTCGATCTGGATGCCATCAGGGTCTTTGAAATACATCGACTCCGGAATTCCGATGTCTGGGCCGGCATAACTCACCCCGGCGGCGTCGAGCCGTGCTCGGGCAGCATCCCAATCCTCTTGAGCCATCGAGATGGCGATATGTTGCACCGACCCGATGACCTCGATCGCGGGGCCAAGCCCCAGACCAGGAAAGTCAAAAAAGCCGAGCAAGGTGTCGTTGCCGAGGTCAAAGAAGAAGTGTGACGAACCCTTGTAGTCACGATTCTCAACCAACTCGATCAGCGGAAACCCAAGCAGACCTTGATAGAACTTGATGGTCTGCTCGACGTCGGAACAGATCAGAGCCGCGTGGTGAATGCCTCGTGCTGAGCTCTTCCCGCGCTTGACCGCATCGGGTTCGTAGTAGGCAGTCCGCAACTCATCGCGCCGCGCGTGAACATCGGCAAGTTCCGCTTCGCTCAACAATTTGAACCTCCGCAATCCGAGTAACGTCCGAGTAACGCCGAGTAGTTTGATATTAAACTACTCTGTCGCGGCAGGTCTGCCAAGCCTGACCCGCCGCAACTCACTCCTCTGGGATGAGGTGGATGGCCGCCTCTTCGGCAGACGCAGCGGCACCGTCAATGCCGACGTCGGTAGCGAATTGGCTGGCACCTTCGGCCGGCGCCAGGCGCCCGGCGCGATCCTCGTCCGCCGCAATGTCGCTGTCCATACTCCCGATCGACATCACTGTCGATGACGTCAACGGGGATTTCCGGCTCTTCCTGAGCGATTCGCTGATCCAGGGTCTCCCCCACCAGTTCTTCGTACGGCGTGTTGCCAAAGCCCTCGCCCGCCGACCAATTCTCAGGCGGCGAATAGCCCTCATCTAGCGGATCTTCGACCCCACGATCGACGAGTGACTCCAACTCATCGGCAACGTCAAACTGCTCGGAACCCTCTGGGACTTCTGGCGCGTCTTCACTCATGCCCTATTCGTACCCCATCGACAACTAAACACGCACCGCCCGGCACACCCCGCCCGGCACACTCCGCCCAAGATGCCTGTGGCCAGCGGCTGCCCTGGTGGTTGAGGAGGGCGAGGAACGAGCCCGTTGCCCTGGTGGTTGAGGAGGGCGAGGAACGAGCCCGTTGCCCTGGTGGTTGAGGAGGGCGAGGAACGAGCCCGTTGGCCTGGTGGTTGAGGAGGGCGAGGAACGAGCCCGTCTCGAAACCACTCGCGTTAAGTCAGCCAAGGTCGCGCCGGGAGAACGCGGCCCAGGCAGCCGCCGTGATCAGCAGAGCAAGCCCGGTGAGCGTCGCCTCAGGCGTCCAGTCCCAACTGACGGCGGGATAGGCGGGGATGACCGAGTAGGGCGACAGGTTGATCAGCCAGTCCGGCAACTCAAATAACCGCCCCAGCACGGTCAACGACATAAAAGCACCCAACGCAGTCCAGCCGAGCCAACTGACTCGAAACCCATGGCCAAGAAGGGCGATGGCGGCGACCAGCCAGATCGCCGGCACCCAACCCAGCGCTGCCCATAGCGAGTCGCTGGCATTGGCGCCCCCTGCGGCGGCGTACCCCACCCACAACCCCACGCCCGTGATCACCATCAACCAGGCTGCCCCACCGAGGGCGACCGCTCCGAGCGCGCCCAACCAGCCAGCTGCGGGAGGTTCCCGTGGCGAACACCAACTCGGTCCGGCCGGCGGCCTCGTCGGAGTCGGCGTGGGTGACCACGGAGATGGCAAAACTGGAGATTACGATGGCTATCACGGAGAGGATGGCGGCGATCAGCGCGCCCCCAAGGCGATCCAAGACGGCGCCACCAGCCACCGACTCGAGGAGGTCGTCCATGCCCGGGGCGACCGCACCGAACATCGCCCCCATCAGCAGACAGGCCACCGTCCAGGCCACCAACGCGGTGCGATTGATCCTCAGGGTGAGCCCGAGCGCACTCCCGATTCGGCCGTCCACCGCCCCGGCGCGAGCGGCAATCAGTCCGGACCCGAGGTCACGCCGCGATCGCAACACCTGAGCAACGACCACGAGCCCGGCGGCCAAAGCGACGTACAACAAAGCCACCCAACCTCGGGTGTCGGACCAGGCCCGGAGTTGGGTGTTCCAGCCGAGCGGAGAGAGCCAACTCAACCAACCCCAGTCGCGCGTGCCAGTTGGTGGTGGCGATGTCGCCGATCGCGCGCGCAACATAGGACCCTCCCAAGAGGCCAGCGACGATCCCGGAGCAGGTGCGCGCGCTCGCCGAGAGTTGGCAGGCGACGGCCGCAACACCGAGGCCCACCATGGCGGTGCCTGCCCAGCTGACCCCAAACCAGGCCGAGCCAGCCGACGGCAGCCCGCCCACGATGTTGGCAAGCGCGACGAGAAGGCCGAGAAACACCGCGAGCGAAAAGCCCTCGATGAGCGCAGCAGCAAGAGGCGCGTCTCGACCAAGCGACGTCCCACCAAGGAGTTCGGCACGCCCGGACTCTTCTTCAAGGCGAGTGTGACGCCGTACGACGACCACAAACGGGATCGTCGCGATGAGCGCATAAAGCACCGTCATCTTCGACATGGCGAACTCGCCTGCGCTGTTGATGTCGAGGATCGGGCCATAAAGCGCGACGAGCGCCGGTTGGGTGTTAACGGCAGTGGCGAGCATCGCTTGCTGCTCGGGCGAGGAAAAGAGCGACCCGGTGGCAGCTGCGGAGGCATAGGTCAGGAGAGTCAGCATCCCCAGCCAAAGACCGACCAAAATGCGGTCGCGGCGAAGGTTCATCCGCAGCAATAACCTCGTGCCCGTCAAGCTGCCGGTCAGATTGGCGCTCAGATTGGCGCTCACCGGTAGGCCTTCAAGAAGAGCTCCTCCAGGCTCGCATCGGCCGGGGCGCCTTCGGTGAGGCGCAGCGAGTCGAGGGTGCCGGATTCGACGGTGCGGCCATCGCGGATGATCGTGACCCGCTCGGCGAGGCGTTCGACCTCGCTAAGGATGTGGCTCGAGAGCAGGACGGTCGAGCCGCGGGCTTTGTGTTCGGCAAGGCACTCGCGAAAGACCTCTTCCATCAGCGGATCCAGGCCGCTAGTGGGTTCGTCAAGGAGCAGCAACTCGACGTCGGCGGCAAACGCGGCGACGAGGGCCACCTTCTGCCGGTTGCCCTTGGAATAGGCACGGCCCTTCTTCGTCAGGTCGAGTTGGAATCGCTCCACCATCTCGGCCTTGCGGCTCGTCGCGGGGTCGATGCCCCGCATCCTCAGCAAGAGGTCAACGGTCTCTCCCCCGGACAAGTTAGGCCACAGGTTGACGTCCCCGGGGACATAGGCCAACCGGCGATGCAACGCGGGTGCCTCCCGCCACGGGTCTTCGCCGAAAAGGGTCACCTCGCCGAAGGTTGCCCGCATCAGGCCCAACAGGATCCGTAGCGTGGTCGACTTGCCGGCCCCGTTTGGCCCGAGAAACCCATGCACCTCCCCCGGGCTCACCGTCAGGTCAAACCCATCCAGCGCCCGGACGTGCCCAAAGGTCTTGACCAGCGAACGTATGTCGATGACTGGAGAATCCACGTTTCGACCCTAGCCCGCGCTGGTTGTGCTCTCCAGGGACTTTTGACCCAGGCTCGTCAGTCGGTTGAGGCCCACCCCGAGCGGCCCTCGTTGGTTGAGGAGCGAGCGCAGCGAGCCAACCCTGGTGGTTGAGGAGCGAGCGCCAGCGAGCGTCTCCAGTTGGTTGAGGAGCGAGCGCAGCGAGCGGCCCAGTTGGTTGAGGAGCGAGCGCAGCGAGCGTCTCGAAACCACTCACGTCCGCCGATAAAACCCAACCTGGTTGTTGGAGCCAATCTTCATGTCGTACGACGGGTTGTGGGCGAGCCGGTGATGCCTGGGGCAGAGAAGTCGGCCCGCCTCAACGCTCGTTGGTCCGCCTTTTGACCACTGGATGTCGTGGTGAGCGTGACACCCACCTGGCGGTCGGTCGCACCCCTCCGCCGTACAGCCTCCATCGCGCACATTGAGCGCAATCCGCTGGGCTGTGCTGTGGAGGCGTCGGCTGCGGCCGAGGTCGAGGATCTCGCTCTTGCCGCCGAGCACGGCGGGGATGATCCCGGCCTCGCAGGCGAGGCGTCGGGCTTGGCTGGCAGAGATCACGGTGCCGGTGTCGAGGTGGGCTGAGCCCAGCCCACCGAGCAGAGTGCCGAGCGGCATGGTGACGACCATGCGTGCGGAGACTCCCCCCGCATCAGGGGTGCGGTCAACCGGGTAGCGCTCGATGTATTCGATGAACGCCAAACCCAACCGCTCGGCCAAGGGTCGGAGCTTGTCGCGCTCGTTGTCTTCGTCGGGGCGAGCCTGCTCACCATCGTCGGCACAGGCCGCGCGACGCGGGTTGGCCAGGGCCATCAGTTGTTTGCGGAACATGTCGGCCTGAGCGGTGGGAAGCGTGAAGCGCCCGTGGGTGCGGCCGTGACCGTCATCGCTCATGCTGAGCCGCACCGCTGCGTCGGCGGCTTGCTCTTCGGCATGCACGAGTCGCTCTTCGTGGGCTTCGCCGATCTCGGGGGCGACGATGTCGAGGATGCGACGGCCCATGATGCGCAACGCCTTGGCGTCGTGGTCGGCCGCGGCCTCGATCAGGAACGCCTCGGCCTTGGCACAGAGGTCAGGACCGATCTCGTCTGGCAGCGCAGTCAGGGCTTGGGTGATGGCGTGGACTTGGTCAGTCAGGAGTGATCCGGAGGCGTAGGCGGTGGAGGTCGACTGACGGTCGGGCTCGTCGAGGGCGCGTCCGAGCGCGACGAGCCGGTTGGCCTCGGCTCGGGTCAGTTTTGTCTGGTGAGCCCACCAAGCGGCGGTGTGGGTGGCTCCGGTGGCCTCACCGAGCGACCGGCGATCGGCCTCGGCGGCGTACTTCAGCATCACGCTGGTCAACTGAGCGTGCAGTCGAGTGAGGGAGATCAGGTCGTCACCGATCTCCGGGTCAAGTGGGCCCACGAGGCTTGACTCACTCAGGGTCGTGATCGCGGTGCGGAGCGCAACAAGCCGAGATGCAGCGAGCCCACCTCCGGGCACACCCCATCCCTCTGCTGCAGCTTCGTCGCGTCGCATCGTGATCCTCAAGTCCCCAAGGGGAAGTCAAGCCGCGCAGGCAGCACGGCGGTCAGCAGATGACTTCGACCCAAGCGGGCCTGAGAAAGGGATGCGACATTCCCTGACACCCCAGGGATCCGGACCGAAACTTCGAGCGATGCATCCTCAGCCACTCGAACAGTAGTTCGATTCTACGCTCACTTGTGCCCTTGGTCAAGCGGGTTTCGCCAATTCGCCAGGATTCTTCGGACACCCGCATGACTTCAATCAGCCCGAGTGATTGGCAGACCTCAACTTCGCAGCCACACCCTCTACAAGTCATCGCGCGTCAAGGTGCCGTGGCCAAGTCGGGCAGGGTGGCGGTGGGGTCACCGAGCAGGACCAGACTCTGTCGATCGAGAGCCGTCACGCGGGTGCGCGTTAGAGCGTCGCGCACGCTCGTGTCCCCCGCGTTCAGCCGATCAAAGAGGCCCTGCCAATCGGTGTGGAGTACGCCGACCCCGGCGCGGTACTCATCCAAGACATAGCCCAACGGTTGCCCCGCAAAGAGGTTGGTGGACATCGCCGCCACGATGTGGCCGCCCAGCCCCTGGCCGGTGAAAGAATCCCGAAGCGTCCAGTCAAACGTGGGTTCGACGTGGCCAAAGAAGCCTCGAATCGGTGCCGGCCGCCCCAACAGGGCCAGTACCGCCGGCGCAACTGTCGAACCAAGTGCGGCAACGTTCGCCAAGATGTCGCTGACGGCCCCCGGCTTGAGCAACCCAGCGAACAGCGACTTCCCGTCGCTGGAGGCAAAGCTGCCTGCCGAGCAGCAGGCCTGCGAATACCACACCGCGCCACCAGGGATGGCGGCCACCAAGTCGTCGCGCGGGACCGGCGTGCGTGAGGTCGATCGGCAGCCCGAGACCCGCACGGAGTACGTCGGAAGTCCCCTCAGCCAACCCGTGGCTCGAGGTGACGATCAGGCCAGGCTTCGTCGCGTGCAGCGCGGCCAGCAACTCAGCACCGGTGGCCGCGCCGTCCTTGAGAGAGAGCAGCCGAGGCAACTGCGGGTCGATCAGCTTTGTCTCAAGCGGGTCGGCAATGACCGTGCGCATCTCACTGGTGATGTCGCCCGGGTGAGAGACGGTCCACATCAGCGGCGCGCGTACGTCGACTTCGTGGTCCTTGAAGCCTCGTGTGAGGGACTGAGCAGCCGACCGTCCTCGTCATAGCGCAACAGGTAGAGGTCAACGCTCACCCCGTCCCCCAGATCGATCTTGGCGTAAGGACCGGCCATCATCCCCCCTTGGATCGTGAAGAGGATTTAGTCGTTCGATCGTGGCCCTGTTGGCACGCACCGGTCAAGGGAAACCGGACTAGGCGGTTGAGGAGCGAGCGTCGTCTGGTGGTTGAGGAGCGAGCGCCAGCGAGCGTCTCGAAACCAACCTCAATAGAGTCGCTGAAGGTCAGAGAACTGATCGAAGCCGCGGTCGAACGTGAGGATACGACTGACGTCATTCGCGCGCATGGATGCCACGTGGAGGGCGTCGCGCGCGCCAGCCGAATGTTTGAGTAGCACGTCTTTGGCGGCTTCGACCTCAGCCAGTCCAATGGAAAAGACCTCGTCAACGAGGCCATTGAGGGTGGTGTACGCCGGCTCGATGGCCTCGCGACGGTCAATAGCGGAGTAGCGGTGGAGAACTTCCTGGAAGACTTCGGCATCAGTGACCAGCCTGGTGTTGCTGAGGATCAGGTCGTCGAGCAATGTTTGCGCACGATCGCGGTTCGGGTGGGCTGAGCCGATGAGATACATCACGACATTCGCGTCAAGAAACACGGTCACGAAAGGTAGCCACGCTCGGTCTCGGCGAGCAGTTGGTCAATGTCTCCGGTGGGAAAGTCGTGCAGCATTGCGGCGCGAAGCACGGCGAGCTTTCGACTGTTCTCGACCTGAGGTTGCCGAGTGCGAGCCTCACGCAGCGACTGCCTGACCCACTGCGAAACCGTCTCGCCTCGGCGCCTTGCAGCCGTCTCGATGTCGGCGTACTCCGACTCATCCAGCACTACTTGCAGACGCTTACTCATGCCATGAGTATGTCACGCTCAGGGCATACTCACCAGATGCGGGCAACGGCTCCCAAACCGTTGGTTGAGGAGCGAGCGCCAGCGAGTGTCTCGAAACCAGGCACGCCCGCTTCTTACCGTGATCCTGACTGCGGAGAACATCCTTCTGCGTGACCATCCTGAACTGTAGAGCTTCGCCAGTTCGCTGTGACGTTTTATCGAGCCGATGAGCGATGCCAGCGGCGCTCAGACTCGGGTCGACACTGAGCAGGGCGAGAACAGCGTCGTTTACTCCGACATTTCTTCCGACATTCACCTGAAAAATTCTGGGGCGGCCTTAGCACGGTTTCGTAGGATTTGCAGCGATTCAGTGACGACGCCGAACATGTAGTCGATGAACACGGCCGCAGCGAGAACGCGTCTAGGGATGGACCTGCTTGGTTGGATTCGGCATCCAGTCCGACACCCGAGGGTCTATTTCATCATCTTCCGGATGCCATTCGAAGATCCGGAACACACCACTGTTGTCAAACACGCCGCCGTCCTCGGTCAACTCAATTTCAGACAGAACGCCGAGCACGCATTGCCCTGGGTGGGCGAGCGCCCATCGGATCTCGCCACGCGAAACAATCACTGAGTCACCCGTGCCGACGGTCCCCTTGGCCTCAAGATAGATCGTCACGCCATCCTTGGTCGCCAGGGCATCGTATGAGTTGCCATATCTGGTGTCCTCGACCGTGTAGCCGAGATCTTCGTAGTGGCTCATCAGACGATCCTGAGCAGCGTTCTCGACACTCTTTCGAATCTCGGGATCACGCATCCATCCTTGACGTCCTGAGCGAACGCTCTGCTTTGCCTTTCCAGGAATTGGGTAGTTTCTGCCAGTTGAGACGTGCGCGTGCCACATTCGCTCAACCTCATCAAGGAGCGTTGGCTTGATCTGATTCCCGCCGGCACGTGGCCACCAATTCTGTCAGGCGCCCGTTCATCGAGCGTTGCGACTAACAGGGGGTCGCTCGGGTCGACGAACGCGTCCCACTCAAGGTCGGCATAGTTGCCCACGCTTCCTTCGCCATTCCAATGCGAGGCCTGCCGGATGGTGGAGGTGAACCAACCGGCAGCAATGATCCCTCTTGGCTCGTCTCCCTGTTTGAGCAGGAATGCGCGGTCCCCGACCTCGATGCCTTGAATCCGGTTGCCAGTCGCCCACGTCTCTGTCCAGCGCCCACCCTCAGCGGTCTTGTCGATGATCCTGGCCAGATCGTCTCGGTTGTAGTTCCACTGCACAGGATTGTGAGTGAGAGGAACGCCTTCGGAGCCTGCGAGGACACTTCTGGATCGGGAAAGTAGGAGGTGCTCCTTGCAGCGGGCGCTTCAGTTCCTATGAGCGCGTCACGGACAGGGTGCCCAGGTGGCAGAACGTTGCCGAACAACGCCCAATAGTTGCCTGGCTTTCCTGGCTTAGGCGCGGACTGGCGGTCCTCAATCGCGGCAACCAAACAGATTCGACCTCGATATGACAGCGACGCAAAGCGCTCCTGAAGCACGCGATCCGAGAACTTGTACTGACCGCGATTGTGCTCCCCAAACTTCCTCTTCGGAAGCGTCGGGGTCCCAGCCAAACCAGGTCCGTCCCAAATCTGGATCATCGGACGGATCAAGCCCAGTCCGCTCACCCAGGGCGATGTTCACAACCACTTTCAAGATCCTTTCAATGGGCGATTTGTGTCATGCTCTGCGACGAAGGCAGCGATGCTCCCGTAGTGCTCGCGGATCACACGGGTCTCCGCTTTGCGATCGTGAGTCGGCAGAAACTACTTGCCATGTGACGCCAGCCCACCGCATCCACAGAAACAGACGCCCGTTGGCTTGACGTCAACTGACAATGAGTCCCCTTTGGCCTCAGGCTCCAGAGCGGACCAAGCGCCCGCGACCTTTTCTGTCACGTCCAGCCCAGGGATACGCCCATTCAACACAGGCGTCACCATGACTCGATGCCCGCGGACCCACTCCACCGCAACACCCGCCGCTTCGACGTCGCTGCGCGCGACCTCGACAGCGCGACCTACTGAATAGTCCCTGTTGAAGACCACAAAGACACCGGCATCAAATCCGAAACTTCGAAACGCAGAGAACTGACCCGACTTGTGATCATCTGACAACACGCGACACTTCACCTGAATAAGCCGCCCGCCAGCTTCAACATCGTGTCCCTTGGTGGAGCTGGGTGCCAATTGGCCGTGATATGCGGCGGCCACGAGCGATTCGGCGACATCAGCTGCGGGGGCATTCCGGGTCCGAATGACTTTCAGTCGATTGAGCTCATCGAGAATCCGGGCATAGTCCCGGAGCAGCGATTGCACACCTTGAGTCACTTGAGCCGTCCTCTTCGCCGGTGGGTCTCTAGGTTAGGTGTCACGATTGAGATCACGCGGACACCACCCGTTCATACAACACACCGTGTTTGCTCTCCATTGTCTGCTCTATCGAAGAGGCTACGGAGGAGTCATGGATAAGCAGTCCAAATTCACGTTGCGCTTCTCGGCTGACCAGGAAAAATTGGCGCTGGTCAGCAGGACCATTTGATGATCGATCACCACAAACTTGGCGTGGCTGACGAGCGGTTTGCCCTTGGCGTCACTCATGGACGCAAACACTCGTGCGCCGGGCAACTGCGCGGCGACCTCCGTGGGCCTCCCCTTTGATGCGTCAACATAGACCCGCAACTCAACCGAGGTCCGTGCCGAGACGTCGCGCAACGTGGACCACATTGCGGAGTTGCTTGAGAAGTTGTAGGTCGCGCAGGTCACTGAGACCCGCGCGGCGGACACGAGCCGGTGGAATTCACCGGTGAGGTAGCCCACCTCTGCCTCGATCCCCGGCATCGTCCACACCGGGGACATCTCACGACGAATCGACTTGGCCCCGGCGATGCCCCGAAGCACGGCAACGGCAGTGAGCAGGTTGTGATCGCCAAGGTCTGCCTCGGTGAGCAACGCCCGAGCGTCGGAGCGACGGACCTGGCCAACTTCACGAAGTGCGGCCGAGGTCAGTCCACCAGTAGCGAGCACACCGGCCATTCGGGAGGCCTCAAGTGCGGTCAGAAATGAGCCTAGTCGCGCGATGGCACCGTCATCGGACATCGATGTCTCCAATGAACCCCGCCACCCGATCCACGCCCCCTGGCAAGTTGAGCAAGAACCGTCGATCCAAGAATCGATTGGCCCGCTCACAAGATGTCTCGGAAGCAAAGGTGCAGCAGTGACATGCGGCGCCATGAAGGAAGTCCTCCGGATCACGCGGCACCCGCATCGCACACACCGGATCTGACGAGCACCGGGTCGCCCGCAAGAGCCCTGCTGACACCACCCGAGCGAGCCGTTCAGGCTCAGCCAATGACACCAGCCCACCCAGTGTGCCTTCACTGTCTGAGGCCGTTGTGCAGATCAAAAGCCCCGCAGCGGCCGACCGAGCAGGTGACTCGGCCAGGCATAGATCCGCTCGGTCAAACTCGCCGCGCCGTAGCCACACGACATGGCCATTTCTCGAATCAGCACATGCGACAACGTGTGCAGCAGCCAATAGCGAGGTCCGGGTAAGCGGCTATCAGCGTCCACGTCTTCGGCCGTCTCGGAGAAGCGGTTGCGAACATTGCGCCGATCGCCTCCCGTGAGCCTGCCAGAGGGGAGAAGCCAAGATTGTGCGCTCCCACGCGGCAACTGCGGGCTCATCAAGCTGCAGGAAAATACCCTCGCCTTTGTCTTCTGTTGCGGGGACCCAGGTGGGATAACCGTTGCGCGTCATCTTGACCAAGCGGGAGCCCATGTCGGCCACCCGGTCGAGTTGGTCGAGCCGGGTGAAACCCAGAACTGCGTTGACCTTCTTCATCCGATTCACAGCGACCACCCGAGAAATCCGTGGATGCAAACTCTCAGCGCGCGACTTCTCGGTGACCATCAGCCAATTGGCGTTGTCGTGTTCGTCAAAGAGCGCTGGTTGTTGCAAGTAGTCCCATTCCGGCACGAGCAGACTCACCGGATCCCAGTCATCGATGCGCTGCTGGCGCTCCGCAACCGACGGCGCCGGAGCTAAAGCCTCATTCACGGCAGCGGCCAACTCAGCGTCGCTGAGCTCACCCACATCGACTTTTCCGTCAGCAACATCGCGAAGGGTTGCCAGGTCGTCGGCATACTTCTGCAATCTGTCTGCGCCAAGCTCTCGGCTCAAGGCCGCAGCAACCAATGTGCGCTGTTGTGCCGAGGTCCGCGGCATCACGATCACCGATTGAGTGGCGGCGAACCACAAATTCGACGCGCCCATCATGATCAACGCGGGAGGGGCGTCGCAGTCACGGTCATAGGCGTCGAGGTGAGGGTGTCGGCCACGGCAGGTCTGAGGAAGCTTTGGCCGACCCAACTCTCCTTGAGCCTCGGCCATGCGCCGCGATGTCGCGCATTGAGTGCACTCAATCACCGAGCCCACCGACTTGCCAAGGTTGGCGTCGCGCATCCTGAGCTCCGGGGCTTCGGCTTCGGGGCAAGCAGCCCCACGGTGCGCCCACAACTCATAGGGGAATTCATCCAGGTGACCGTTGGTGCAGGTCAGCAAGTGCTGGGCGGGTACGGCGGGCGCTCGACGTCCCTTGACAGTGCGGGCACGACGGCCGCGCCCTGGGCACGCTTCGTGGGTGAACTGCGCCAAGTCAGGCCGATAGGGGTGCGTGTTGGTGTAACTGAACCGGGAGAGCGGCCCTAAGAAGTCACAACCTGTGCAGCGCAACCATTGGGGAAAGACCCGGGCTTGGATGCCGAGATCGCTGCCTTCTTGGGATTGCGACCGCAATTTGGGCTGCCAGGGATAGCCGCGCAGTGCGGTGACTTGATGACCAAGGTGGATGCGCACCACATCGAGCAGACGGGGCTCGGTGATCACTTTGATCGGCAGCAACCGGTTGTAGATCACCTCCCAGTCATCCAAACCCGTGGGCATGACGGAGAAGTTGGGCAGGTCCATGATCGCGCCTGGGCCGTGGGTATAGAGCAACGAGGAAGGTCGGGCTGAGCCCACCTTGGCTCGATTTTTGGTGACGCCAGCCTCGGCCTCCTCGACCGTGTCAAAACCGGCATTGCTGCCGACCAACATCGAGGGCGGGACGTCGGCATTCATTGGCTCCGGCGCTGGCCCGCTCATGATTCGTCCGCCTCAACCGGGAGGGTCCACTTGGGGGCTCCGGGCGGTGCGCTCAAAAACAGTCGCTCCGTGATCGGGCTCACCCGAACATTGATCTCGGGCTGCACTTCACGCATGGAGTTAGCGACCACAAAAGCAACTTCAGCGTCTAGCCCCGCTTGTGCGGATGCGTTCTCTGGACTGGTGAGCAGCGGCAAATGGCGGCCCGTGTTGCCGGTGCGTTCATAAGACAGAGTTTGCGATCGGGCGACCGCGTAGGACTGTCGCTCTTGCCAGCGATCAAGACGATTGATGAGCTGCTGAGCCACTCGTTCGTCCACGGCCTCATCCTGTGCAGCATCCCTCATCCGGCGCTGAAGCCGTGCCACCAGCCCCTCAAGTTGCTGCCGTTGCGAACTGACGAGTCCGGCCGACTGCTCTGGAGAAAGCCCTTCCGCCAGATGTGCCTGACTAACGCGCGCCGCGCTGACCAGCAGTCCATCGAGTCCGCGGTCGAGGGATGTCGTGGAGTAGGGCGTCACCGACAACGCTTCAACCTGGGCATAGAAGGTCTCGTGATAATGCCGGAACTGCTCAAAGTGTGCGATATCGCGGGGGCGCGCCCAGTTGCCGAGGGCAACCACCAAACCCGGGCGGGGGCGTCACGACCGACTCGGGAGGACGCCTGAATATATTCCGCGGTGTTCTTGGGTTGCCCCACCACCAGCATGAGGCCGAGCCGCTGCACGTCGACACCGACCTGCAACATGGACGTCGCCAAAACCACGTCGTATGGCGACTCCGCACGACGCGCCACCTTGCTGCCGTCATCACCGGCTTGAAGCCGGGCGTGTAGTGCAGTGGTGGTGTCGTAGTCCTCGTCAAAGGGAGGGACAGTCGGTCAAGGGTGGCGCCGATCTCGGCGGAGGCGATCCGAGAGGTCAGTTCACCGATGTTGAGTCGTCCATAGTCGGTCCCGAGACGCGAAGTGAAGCCTGGGTGTGCGCGGCCGCTTGACCCGGTTTTGCACGTCGTCGTCCAGATAGCGGCCCATGCCAGCCAACTCGCGGGTGGCGCTGAAGTAGCCCACCAAGGTGAGGTAGGGATCGGCGGCCGCGCCGGAGCGGTCAAGCAGCTACTGACCGGCGGATAGCAAGACCTCGGAGACGCGGATCTCTGCGCTGGTCGAGCCTGATGCCGTGGGCGCAGACCCCCAGATAACTCCGGGCCGGGTTCTTCGCGCTGATCCGCAGTTCCCGGGAGAAGTAGGTATTGGCGACGTCAAGCACCTGAGGCGGGAAGATCTCAACGCCTCGACCATAGAGTCCTCGCACTTGGTCGTCTGCATTCCTCACCGTTGCAGTTGATGCCACGATCAGGGGCCGACGCCGTCTGGCCGTCTCCGCGTGCGTCCCACGTGCAGAGCGCTCGACGGCTGCCTCAAACAGACCGACACCGGTGCCCAGCGCCCCGGTGATCAGGTGCAGCTCGTCCTGGATAATCAGGTCTGGCGGGCCGGAGCCGGGCGCCGGCTGCACGGTTGCCGCTTCGGATGCTGGTTCTTTGCCTGGTGCGTCAGTGGTCGACTGGCAGTGCAGCATAGTCGGGGTGCGCGTAGCCGTGCCGAGCGCACCGTCTGCCGACATAGCCAAACAGGCGCAGCGGCCTCGCCCTCCCGGGCCAGCCGGGCGAACTTGTCGACGGTCGCGATCAGGAAGGCTGGCGTGAGCCGGTAGATCTCGTCGTCAACGGTGAGGATCGGCAGCCCTTCGGGCACTGCCGCCGTTGGCGAACGGGCAGCGTTGCAGTTCGTCGCCGCAGTAGCACATCGATCCGCTCGACTGGACTTGCATCGGCGGTGACGTCGCTTCGGGTCGATCGGGGTGCCGCACCAAGGGCAGCGCTGGATCTGCGAGACGGTGAGCCGATGCGAGCCAACGTCGTTGGCCTCGGACCAGTTGACCGCGTGCCTCGGTGAAGCGCTTGGGGCTGACGTCGGTGCCGACCCACAGCCCAATGCGGAACGGTTCGCTCGCCCCAGGTGCGCGGATCGGCTCGGCGCGAGCAGTTCGGCAGCGCAGATCAGCGCGGTGGCGCGCTGGAACTGCTGCGAGGTGAGCAGCCGCAGCGTGTAGCGCATCAGGACCGCGACACCGTCGCCGTCCGTCGAGCGGACCGTCCGTCGACTCGACGATGCCCTGGAGGCGTCGAATCGCGAGGGTGTATGCCGCCAGGCCGAGGTAGGCCTCGGTCTTGCCGCCGCCGGTGGGGAAGAACAGCAGCTCGACCTTGGCGAAGTCGCCGCTGCGAATGTGTTCGGTCGGGTCGGTGAGCGCTGGCAGCTGCAGCAGGATGAAGGCGAACTGGAAGACGCGCCACTCTGCCGCTGACTCCCCGCGGGCGAGCACCGCCGCTCGGGCCTCGGCGATGCTGATCGCGGCATCTGCACCACGCAGCTCGGCAACTTGTGATGCGATCCGCTGATCTCGCATGACTGCGTTCATGAATGCGAAGCACTGTCGAGCGTCGTCATTAGTCAACAGGTGATCGAGCCCAAGGCGAAGCCGCTTCAGCGCTGCGCCGGCGTCGTGCAGAGTCTCCTCTGCTATCGGTTTGAGGTGATCGGGCAGATCCTTGGCCTTCCGCCCTTGCTTTGTCAGCCAACCGGCATAGCCATCGATGAGAGGCGTGAGTCCTTCGCGGAGTTCCTCAGGCGTGGCACTAGACAAGGAATGCATCGACAGCGTCGAGCCCGGAACCTCTCGCGCTTGGGTTTGCGGAGTCTCGGCGACCGGAAGCCACGTCGTCCAGACCGCCGAGGCTCGACGGGCACGCTTGGCCACTAGCCAGTCCACCGAGCAGGTGCGGCCGACTGCGAACTCCAATCGGTGGCGATATTGCAGATTCAGGCGCTGCAACTCTTCATTAGGCTCTGGCCACTCCTGCGTCATCACGTCGCGCACGGGCAGAAACACAGCAGCACCATCTGAGGTGCCGATATGGAGTTTGGTCTGAAACAACCACTCTGTCACTGGGATTGTTGGCGGGGTGACTCGGTCGTTGCAGAGCGCGATCTCGATGAGTCGGCGACCAAATGTTCGTCGTCGTAGAGGTCGATCCGCAGACACACTCGTTCGTGAAGGATGACCGTCGTCGTGTGGCCCGCCTTAAGATCAGCCACTTCGATGGGCACGGCAACGTCCATGGGAGTGCGCCGAAAGTGCCGAATCTTGCGGCCCGCTGCGGTCACCTCTTCGGTGGCGACCGAGGCGTAGGTGCCCCACGAGGCGGTGACAATGAAGGTGTCTAGGTCTTGGGGGATCTGGAATCGCAGCCCCATTGACGACGGGATCATCAGCCCGCGTTGGGGGCCGCGGTCTTGCTGGTCGTCGTCGCGGTCATCCACGTAGTGATCGTCGGTGGGCACCACCTGTACGCCGACCACCCAGCTCCATCGTCGAGTTCGGGCTCGAAGATGTCGCCCCGCTCCTCTACAACGACGTCATCGATCTCTTGTTGGTCAGCCGCGCTTCGTCGGTCGGGCGCGCTTTGCCTGTCGAGCCCAACCGGCGCAATGTGACCAACGAGGTAGTGCGACCGTGGGCTGAACGGCAACACCTCTTCGGGGCCGGTGTTGGCCCGAGCAGTTCACGCTCAAGAATGTCGACCAGGTTTTCGCGGACGGCGTATGACGTCCCGTCAAGGTCGTAGTTCAATTGGTAGAGTTGGTCTGTCATCAGAACAACCCCTCCTCATCGCCCGCGGCGGAACCTAACGACTTCTTGCGTCCTTTCTTGGCGCCCAGACCGGCCGCTGACTCCGCGGCGGCACGGCGGTGATTATCCTCTAGCAACCGGTCCAGGATCTCAACCCGAGCAGCAGGGCTGACCGTCCACCGGGTCATCTGGCGGTAGGTGTGGAAGCCGTGGTCAAGAAGAATGTCCGACCACCCGTAAGCATCAATTACGGCCCGATCAAGTGCGGCATGCATCTCGCGCAAAACAAAGAGACTTCGACCGTCAATGTCAGGAACGTCCGGGTCGTTAACGAGTGCATACAGATTCGTCGCACCGAGATTGGCAACTCTCATTGTCAGACCGAGAAGGGCATCGAAATCGCGGCCCAGGATTTCTAGATGCTCCACTTCGGCAGGAAAGGGGAAGGTGTCGAATGTGGTCGACGTTGTATATCTCAATCCCCTAGAAGACTTGATCCATATTTGAGTGCCCAAATCTGATGCGCGCATGATGACAAGACCGCTTGCGTTGCATATGAAGTGCATGCAAATACCACGAGACCATCACTGAATATCTGGTCCGAGGCTACCCGCAACGGCATTGCCGTTGCGGAATGTCGCGTCATTGCGAGCACATCAGGGAGCCCCTTGATCGCCTCCACCAGCGCCGGTCGCGAGCGCCAGTACAGCCACCATGGCGCTGTGCGCACATCCAGTGCTTTGCCGGCGCGCTCGGATTTCACTCGATTTTGTATCCAATCAAATGCCAAAGGGAAACTTGCTGCCTCGCGTTCATCACGCTCTTGGAAGTTGACTGCCCACCGAGAGGCAGCTCTTAGCGGACTTGCATTCGAGTCATCGCCATTCAGGAAATGGCTTAACCACGTCGCCATACCGGGAATCGGTCGATATCCAGGCTGTTGCCACGTCGGCATCCACGACGAATCCGAGTCCGTACATTTCCATACCCTTGAATGCAATTCCGGAGTTCTGTGCTAGAACCGATGGTTCCCGTTCATCACGACCAGTGGCCTCCAGCATGGAGGATATCTTGGGTACGATGACATCGTCGGCAACCGCCACAAAGGCCGCGCCAACGGCGCCCCAGTCCCCCACACAGCCGAGTATTGCAAATTTCGCGCCCACGGCCGGCCACTTTCTTGACTGGATAGATTTCGAGATCGTCAAACCTTGGCTGGCCATCTTGTCCAAAGCGACACGCCTGGTATCGCCCTGCGAAATACTATTTGTCGCAATGAGACCGAGGTTTCCGACAGCCGTTATCGTCGTGAAAGCACGGAGGAAGAGTATGCGACCAAGTCTGCCTTGCCAACTGAGTGATCAGCCACTGCGTGGGTGAGCCACAGTCGGACGTTGCCCCAATGGCGTTGGAGAGCTTGTGATCTCCCAAGAAGGGCGGATTGCCAACCACAGCATCGAAACCCCCTCGATCTACCACCACATCAGGCACCTCGATGGCCCAATGCAGCGGCCGCCAGCGTTCATAGTCGGTGGGCACCGTCGGCCTCAGCCCGGTGTCGACGATTGTTTCGAGCATCGAACGATCGGATTCGCTGCCGTCGGTGGGGAAGGCCAGGCGAGCGGCCTCGCGCAGGTTTTCGTAAGCCTCGTTCAACGCCTTCCCCGGCTTCCGCCGAGAGGCAGACCAGCGGCGATGACTGCATCCGCCAGCAATCGCAGATCTGCTGTGCGCTCGTGCAGTCTCGACAACTCCCTGCGTTTCGCTGCCTCCGAGCGCCAGAAGTCGTCCTCACGCACTTCACTGGCAAGATCGCGCCGCGTGTTCGTCGCATCGCGAATGATCGCGTCAATGTTGACGTCGAAGATCTCAAAACGGGTGTCGGCGGAAACTTTCGACGGGTCAATGTGCAGCGCTCGCAGCGGCTCCAGATCGGTCAGGCCCAGCAATGAATTGCCAACAAACACTTTGTCGTCCACAAACGAAAACGGCAGGTTCCGGTCCAGGGACACCAACCACAGCGAGAGTTTGCACATCTCCACCGCCATCGGGTTAATGTCGGCCCCATACAGGCAGTTGGCAACGACCTCGCGGACCGCTCCCGTGGGCAACTCTTTGTCGTGTTGGGCGCCGGGATCATCGGCGATAGTCGCCTCCACCACTCGGTCTGCCAGATATCGTGCGGCTGCCACGAGGAACGCCCCCGAACCCACCGCGATGTCGACGACCTTGAGGGTGAGCAACTCCCGGTAAGTGCGCAATCGCCACGCTGATTCATCGGCGGTTTGGTGTGGTCCTGGCGAATAGCACAACGGCTGCAACGTGTGCAGGACCACTTCTTCGGCCAGTGACCTGGGCGTGTAATGGGCGCCAGCGTTGCGACGCGAAGGTGTCTCGACCACGAGCAGCCCACCCGTGCGCACCACAAAGGGTCGACCGCGCAAGTCATCTCGGACCATCCCAAGCCATGGCTCTACGCGCTTCTGAAGCTCCACATCCCAGCAGCCACTTGGCTGAGCGCACTGATTCGCTGTGACGGCACGACTTTCGCCAGGTTCTTCACAAGGGCGCCTGCGGTTGTGTGCGCCGAGGAGGGTTGGCTCGCCTTGAGCCTGGCAAGGACCGCTGACGCGAGGGAGGCCTGACTGTCGTGCTGCTCACCAAGCGATTCCAGGGCAGCAAGTGGGAACTCCGGCTCCTCGCCACTCTTTCCCAGCAATCCCAGCGTCGGCTCGGTTACCCGGAAACACGTGTAGCCCAACAAGCCCTCATAGACATAGCCGATCTGCTCCACATCAATGTCGCGAAAGCTGATCCGTCGGGCTTCGCCTTTGACCACGGCGGTCTGCACGGAACGGAGCACATGCAACATTGCTCGATCGGACACCGTGACCCGCAACGAGCCATGGTCAGACACTTCGCTCAAGAAGGTAAAGCGAGCCGGGTCAAACAGCGAGCCGCCATAGGCAGGCATTCTCATGTTTTCGAAGGACGCGCCGGCATACAGCGCCTGGCTAGTGGCCAGAAGCCGGTGCCAGGTGAGATAGGTCGAGTCCAGGCTCTCTTCACTGTCGGCCAACACCCGGCGGTCCAGGCGATCCAACTCCCCTGAGATGCCATAACCCTGAGCAAACAGGACACCTTGGGGCAGGAGACTGCGCTCCTCGGCGAACAGCAGGAACACCACCCGCATCATTACGGTGACCGCGGCATCATAAATCCGGTGGTGTCGACTGGCAAGGGATCCGCCAAACCGCGAATGCGAGAGTCCGTGGCAGATTCGTCGAAGGCTTGCACTAAGAGTTCGACGGCTCGCGGACCTGCGCCCCCAGCGCCTCAGTGACCTCTTCGGCAGCGGCAACTGACTGCTCAAACAGCACCGGCAGCCGTTGGGCCGGGTCTCCACCGACAATCCTCGAACGCGCCAACAACGCGAAGAAGGCATCGCGCACCCGGTCTTCTTCGATCCAGGTCAGCGCATCGACGACACCACTCGCCGCCATTGTCGATGGCCGAGCGCTCACCAACGCCCACCACCAACCATCCATCACCAACCCAATGGCGACCTTGCACTCACGAAGAAGGGCCTCCATCTGAACAACCGGGCTGGCCGCCCACGCGCCCGTCGTGGTTGCGGTCAACGACTCGACAGGATCGATCACCATCACCAATGCCCCAGGCATGCCGCTCGGGTCGATCAGGGCCGCTTGGTTCGTGAGAGTGACCGCCCGATTGGGAGACGACACGCTGATACCTTGGGTTTCGCCCCAACGAATGACTCCGACCACCCGACCACGTCGCGCAACACCGTCTGGACCCAGGCGTCTCGGTTGATCCGGTAGGCCGCAAGCAACACTTCATCGTCCGGTCGACGATCCAACGCCTCCCAGGCCGATTCAAACTCAACCGCGCATCAACGAGGGCACTCTTGCGATCGGAAGCCAGCGGAGGCATGCCTTCCGGGGCCAGACCCCGCTTGAGCGCCGGGACCGCCAAGAAGGGGCCTTCGGTCTCAACCAACTCAAGCCAGGCTCGGTGCATCTCCACCGCTGACGGCGACGATGGCCGACCTCGGGTGTTCTTGCTGGCACGACGCATGGCACTCATGTGGCATCTCCTGAGGTTGCCGGTGGATGGACGTCGCCGACCATGCCTCGGCATCCTCCGGGGTGAGGGCGAAGACCACGGCAGCCGCAGACGTGTGCGGCTTGATGTCGCGATAACGCTCGCGAACGGCCGCGACTTCGCGCTGCTCTTCGTCATCCAACTCATCAAGACGTTGCTGCATAGCCTCGATGTCGCGACGCCACTGACGCTGTTGGTCGTCAGCCCACAGCATCGCCGCCTCTTCCTCCTGCTTCGTGCGCAGCTCAGCCAGGGAGTCACGAAGATTGACGCGGAAGGCGGCGAAGATTTCGCCAGCCCGCTGGGTTTCGGCGGTTTCACGGCGGCCCAACTGCGCGGCGACGGCGACGTGTCGTCGGCCCGACCGTGCCTCCATCGATTCCAAGAGTCGGCTGCGAACCGCCGCGTCGGGAGCGTTCCAATAGTCCGCCAACGCCCGACGTACTTCCTCATTGGCCAACGTCAGACCACCGGCATCGAGGGCGATATTCAAGGCATCTTCAGCCTTGTCCTCAGCCATCGCCCGACGACCCCTGAGCCGCACACCCGCCAAGAACACCTCTTCATGGAGCCGCAAGCCACCGCGGCCGAACAACACCATCCGAGTGACGGCGGCGACGAACGACTCCGGCAGGTCTTCAACCACCACGGCGGTGATTCGGTGGAGCGGTGAGTCTGCACTCCAGAGCGAGCGGCGGAGCAAACGCTGAGCCTTCGAGACAATCGGGTGCCCGAGGTGCACCAAGGCGATGTCGGTGCGGTCTTTGGCAGCGGCGGGATCAAAAGTGATTGGTCGCCGGATGCCGGGATTGAGTCGGGTGTCGAGCCCGGTCATTGCACTTTGCCAACCCTGACTCAACGGTGGCACCTCAAAAGCTTCTGCTTCTGGACGGTCGAAGCCAATGTCTGGATCTTCGGTCGGGATCAACAGCGGTTGGTGAGTCATCTTGAGCGCTGCGTCGACAACTCGGCGTAGGTTGCCTGGCTCCAAGTGAAGCGCTACACGCGATTCGTCATACCCCCGCTCTAACTCGGTCAGCCTCGCATTGAGAGTCACTGAGCCGGCCAGGGTCTTGTTGATCGCAGCGTTGCCGTCCTGGCCCCTTGCTTTTCGGGTGTTCACCCTGCCTGTGAAATGTTTCTGAATGTCGTCGCCGATGACCTGATTGACCGAACCCAAGTCATATTCGACATTGGCCACCTTCTGAGCGATGCGAGCCATGAAGGAGGCGTCCCCTGCATACGTCGTACTCCCCACATCTGGCACGAAGTGACTGATTTCCACATCACGCTTTTGTCCATAGCGGTCGACGCGTCCAATGCGCTGCTCAAGCCGCGATGGATTGAACGGGATGTCGAAGTTCACCAGGCGGTGGCAATAACGTTGCAGGTCGATGCCCTCGCCAGCGGCATCGGTTGCTAGGAGCAGCCGGATCGGTTCCTTGGCCGGATCTTCGTTGAACCGTGCGCGGATGAGCTCGCGCTCTTCGGTCGGGGTGCTGCCTTGAATCATCGACAAGACATCGGCATAGCCACGTTGGCGCATTATTCGGGCCAACCACTCCACGGTGTCGGCATATTCGGTGAAAACGACAACGCGTTCGTTTGACCATGAGCCAGTGGGGCGGCAAACGCCGTCGAGGTAGTCGAGCAAGGCCTGAGCGCGGGCATCCGGTGTGCTCTGATAGCTGCAGCCCCAGTCAGCGAGTTGCTTTAACTGGCCGGGGACGCTGCAACTAAAGGATCAGAAGACTTCGACTGTCTGAGCCGGGTTGCTTCGTCGTGCTCCCACAGACCTTCTTCTTCGTCAGCTTGACCCTCACCCAAGATGTCGTCGTAGTCGTGATCATCCAAGCCGCGACCGGGTGCGCGTGAATCGAGATAGTGCGTGAGGGTCGTGCCGAAAGCGAACGGGCTCGACAGAAAGCGCTTCTTGAGGAGCATCGCAACGATGTCGCCAGAGCCCTTGGTGTTGTTGCGTTGAGCGCTCTGGCGGAGGATGTTGTCGAGCAGGTCGAACATCTCTGCTTCGGTGTCATTGGGAGTGAAGGGTTGAGCCTTCACGATGCGCTTCGTGAACCCCTGATCGACTAATTGGCTCTTGAGTCGGCGCACTGTCACGTCGTTGAGTGCGTCCGGGTCGAGCTTTGCGCCACGGGAGAAGCGTCGCGGATCGATCATCTCCATGAGAGCCGTGAACGATTCCGAGTGACCATTGTGTGGAGTGGCGCTCAAAAAGAGTCGGTGCTCGCAGCGCTCCGCCAATGCTCGCACTGCCGTGGTGCGCTGAGTGTCCACGGCATAGCCCCGCCCACCTCCAATGGCCGACGGACTCGATGGCGCGACGTGGTGAGCTTCGTCCACGATGAGGATGTCGAACGCATAGCGTTTGGCGGACTTAGGATCACGAGTTTGGCTGATCACGTCGCGCAGCATCCGTTGCGCTCGCACTTGGGGCAGCCACGCCATGCTCACGATGATGCGGGGATACAGCAGGAATGGGTTGGCATGCAGGCCGTGAGTGCGGCGTACTTGTGCCAAGAGCTCGGTGTTGACGATGGTGAATTCGAGACCAAACTTGTCGCGCATTTCGTCTTGCCACTTGATGGAAAGGCTCGGCGGGCACACGATGATTGCGGTGCGCGCCCGGTGACGAAGAAACAGTTCCTGCACCACCAGGCCAGCCTCGATGGTCTTGCCCAGGCCGACGTCATCGGCCAATAACAAGTTGGTGCGGGGGCTCTCGAGGGCTCGGCGCAGGGGCTCAAGTTGATAGGCCTCCACGCTGACGCCGGACCAAAAGGGAGCTTGGATCCGTTGATCGTCCGCTGAGGTCACCGCTCCCCAGCGCATGGCATCGATGAATCCTGAGAGCGTTTCGGGGTCGTCAAATCCGTCGGGGTTAATCGTCTCCGGAAGCCCTTGCGGGGGTGTGATCGTGTGGCCGAGTTCGAGCTCCCACAGCACATCCAACTCTTCACCGAGACGGTCTTCGTCGAGTGATTGCAGGCTGACCACGTGGGTGAGTCCGACGACTGCTTCGTCGGCGGGGCTGCGGGGCAATCCTTGCTGGGTCACGTTCGCAACAGCCCAGGTCGAGCCGCGCACTTCGACGACCTGACCGGGCTCAGGCACGGGAGGGCGCCCAGCACTGTCGGCGGCGTGCTGCAAGGTGTCGGACATGCCAACATCCTTTCCCGAGATTGCGATTTTCGCAACTCGCTCGTATTCTGGGTCCATGACCGGCATTCCAGAACGTGTGCGTAAGCTGATCCAGTCCGCTGGCAGCCATCAACGTGACATAGCTGCCGAGATCGGGCTCGATGCCAACAAAACTATCCAAGTCCCTCAGTGGCGCGCGGCGTTTTACGTCAGTTGACCTTGCGCATCTGGCCGAGAAGTTCGACGTCACCGTTGACTGGCTCATAACGGGCGAGGAACCTGCCTTGGCCGTCGCGGCTCGATCCACCGGGGGAAGCGCCCAAGTTGCCGCACGTCATGCCAGGGATCTGAGCCAGATGCGGGCTGACCTGCACGAGTTTGGCTATCCGCAAGGCTTCGTTGACTTGGCTTTCACTCCCGGGGGTCAGTGGCGCGCTGAGGGTGACCGGCTCGCCACGGCCGCACTTTCGCTCCTCGAATCAGCGCAGCGTTCGCCAGCCGAAGAATCTCTGGCTCAAGTTATCGAGGAAGTGTTCGGCGTCGACGTCGGCATCTATGAGTTGGGTGAAGACTTCGACGGCCTCGCAGCCACCAACGAGACGTGCCGAATGATGATCGTCAACACCTCGCTTAGCCCTGGGCGTCAGCGATTCACCATGGCCCACGAGCTTGCCCATGCGCTAGTGGGTGACGACCAAGAGGTCCACCTAGACGCAAACGTCCATGATCCGGCGGGCCGCCAAGTTCCGAGCGAGGCACGTGCGAACGCGTTCGCTTCGTCGTTCCTCATGCCCGAGCAATGGCTCCGCGAACAAATCGGCCACGAGGGATTGAGCGTGGAAGCGATGGCCGTGATGGCTTGGCGCCTGCGAGTCACACCTGCTGCGCTCTCGATCCGGTTGCAGGGTTTGCGCCTGATCGATGCTGGACAGAAGAGCGACTTGGGTCGGATTTCTGAGTTTCGCGCGGCCTCACTGGCGGGACAGGGGGACGGATTCGGTCACCGAGTCGCTCATGCGAGTCAGACGCGGCCCCCAGGTCTGCTGGTGCGTGATTCGTTCACGGCTTACTCCGACGGTGTCACAACTCTGCGGCCCTACGCGCGTCTGATTGGCGCGGATCTCGAAGAACTGCGTCGATCACTTGAGTTCAACGGGGTGACCGAAGCCCCATGAGCAACTGGCTGTTCCCCGACAACACGGTCCTCTGCAACTTTGCCGCAGTGGGCCGTCTTGATCTGCTGGAGCAGCACTTCTGAGGCAGGGGCCGGTGGACGATCGCTGTCTCCAACGAGTGGTCCAACTCGGCGTCTCATTATGGGCTCACGGATTCGCGGCTTGACTGGATGTCGGAGCCTGTGGAGATCGAGCAAGAAGCCCTCGGAAAGCGCGTTCAGGCGGTCCGGCGCGCTGCCTTCGGCGGCACCAACGCCAAGCCCTTCCAGCACCTCGGCGAAGCCGAGACGTGCATGCTGATCGCTGAAGTGGCCGAATTTGCGGGCTCCTGGTGGGTGACAGATGACTGCGAAGCCCTGAGATATGCCCGCGGGCGCGGGATCACGACCCGCGAAACCCTCGATCTGGTCGAAGGCATCGTTGCCGACGGGGACCTGGCCGCGGACGCGGCGGTCGAGTTGATGCACTCAATGTCGAGAGCAAGTCGGCATCTGCGGATGCCGACTGGAGCGAACCACTTCCGTTGACGTCTCAGCTCTCTTTGAGGCAGAGTCGCGACATTGCACCTGCATTAGCAAGTACGGATTGTTTGAAGAATGAGGACTCAAGTTGAGCATCGATTCGCAAAATGAACGCAACAGTTACCTCCTAGGAGCTAGAGGTGTTCTGATCTCGCTGATCCCTTAGCGGCCCAAAGCCACATCGTCGCCGGACTCTTTCGAGCCAGACCTTAGACTGGCAAGGCAAAGCAGGGGGAGCAGGCGGGAGCAGGCACGGCGTACGTCATGGGTGTCCTTTACCCGCTGCGACAACAACCTCCCCGTCATCGCCTTCCACCGGCGGACATAGGCGACTCATTCCCAATGCAAGCATCCGCCGATCAAACCCAACCTTGCTGCTATCCACTTCAGCAGTTCAAGCGCCCAATCGAGGCACCAGCCGGGCCAATGTCCAGAGGCACGAATGGGCGCCAACTTCGGTCCGTTGTCGGCCATAGCCGAGCCCACCTTTGTTTGGGAGGGCTCGGCTCTAGGCCAGATCAGGCCAGCTTGCAGTCCTTGACCTCAACACCGAGGTCGCCGCCATCGTCAAACTTGCCGACAACGGTCACGTCTTGACCCACCTCAAGTGAAGCGAGTTCATCGGTCGACATGTCGTTGCAGTTGACAAAGGTGAATGCATAATCGCTGCCGTCACCGATTGCCAGAATGTATTTGTCCGCATCAAACAGATCGGTGTCGATCGATTCGACTACTCCTCGGATCTTCAAATCCTTGCCTTTGTATTTGGTGTCAGCCGCCAATTCGTTCTTTTCGAATTCCTTGACCATCTCAGCGGCGACTACCTTCACGCGCTTGACGACAGGCTTCTTCTCCTCCTTGGCGGGCTCCTCTGCCGCCTCGTCCTTGGGTTCCTCAGCCGGCTCCTCAGCGGGCTCATCAACTGACGAGTTGGACTCTGATGCGGTTTGTTGTGGCTCCTCCTCGGACCCCACCGCCGGCTGCCGCTCCAGCGATGAACACGGCGAGCACGGCGCCTACTACCCACCACCGCTTCTTCTGGAACCAAGGTCGTGAAGCTTTTGCATAAGCCTTCGCGGCTTTGGCCTCCGCTTTGGCATTTCTCGGTTGCTCCGGCCCGGGTGATGCTTCAGCTGGAGGAAAAGATGAGTCAGACACGTGGTCACCTAAGATTGATTCATCATTGGGTGCTCTGGCCGCAAACCATGGGGCTGCAGCCCAGGCAGACGCTAATCTCTGGTCAGCCTCGCAAGTACGAAACAAGCACCAGTCGACACGAACGTCACCCAGGCCTGACTGAACGGACTGACTTTGCATTCCTGGGCATCGTGCTGCGAGATGGGTTTCGAGACGCTCGCAAGCTCGCTCCTCAACCAGCGGGCTCCTCAACTACCAGCCAACGGCTAGCGAGTGAAGCCCTTCCAGCTGTGTCGGTGGCGCCATCTAACGTGGTTCTTATGAGCATCCAGCGCGTTGACGAGGCCCCGATTTCGGTGGCTTTGCGCGCTGTGCCGACCGCCGCTTCTTCCTCATGGGCGTCGACGATCACGCCAGGTCGAGGCATCGTTGGATGCTGCTGGTGGGCTTGATCAGACGCTTCCGCTTTCGGAGTACGACGGGGTGTTGCAGCACCTTGATCACGTTCAACGTCGTCTCGAGGGGATGCGTCTCGGGCTGATCGCTGTCGCTCAACAACGCGGTGTGGCACGACATTACGGGTTCGCCGACACCGGCGCCTGGGTCGCCGCCGCGACCACCGGTTCACATCGCAGCGCACGAGCTGATGTGAAACTCACCGAGAGCCTCCACCGACGACTGCCCGCCACCATCACTGCGCTAACGGCCGGCGAGTTGTCACGCGAACACGCCGCGGTGATCGAACACGTCACCCGGACCCTGCCCCGCAGCCTCTCCACCGAACAACTGGAACGCATCGAAGCCGACCTCATCGAGCAAGCCGCCACCACCGACCCACTGACCCTGCGCCGTCGAGCCCGCCGCGCACTCAAAAAGGTCGAACCCAAGGAAGACGCCGTCGACGAACACGAAGACGAAGTGCTGGGCAGACGAAGAAGCCCGCGCCTACGACCGCGCCCACCTCTCCTTACGTGACAACGGCGACGGCACCGCAACCGGACACTTCACCATCCCCAGCCTCGCCGCCGACATCCTCTCCCGCATCCTCGACGCCATGGCCTCACCCCGACGCGGCAAGTTCGGTGCCACCCATGCACAAACCGGCGACACCCACCTAGCCGATGGCGACTCCTACCAACGTCGGCTCGGGCAAGCCTTCACCGAACTCATCGAACGCCTCCCCACCGACCACCTCAACGGCACAACCGCCGCCACCATCGTCATCACGATCTCCTTCGAGCAACTGAAAGACAAACTCAAGGCCGCCGGCGTAGACACCGGCGAAGCGATCTCCGCCAGCGCCGCCCGTCGACTCGCCTGCAACGCCGGACTCCTCCCCGCCGTACTCGGCAAAAAGTCACACCTGCTCGACCTCGGCCGCATCTCCAGGCTCTTCCGCGAACCCCAACGCATCGCCCTAGCCACCCGCCATACAACCTGCGCGGCAGCGGGCTGCCAACGGCCCTACGCCTGGACCGAACTCCACCACCGGCAACCCTGGTCCCACGGTGGCACCACCAACCTCAAAGACGCCATCCCACTCTGCGGCTTCCACCACCGACGCATCCACGACCCCGACTACACCCATGTAGAGACCCGCTGCAACAACAACCTGCCCGTCATCACGTTCCACCGGCGGACCTAAGCCGACTGCCCGATAGTAGGCATCGGTTGCCCTGGTTTCGAGACGCTCGCAAGCTCGCTCCTCAACCGCCAAGCAGAAGCTAGCCGCCGAAGCGCGCCTCGCTGCCATGGCCAAGCACAACGGCTACACCGTCGCTAGCCGAGACACTGCGCCATTTATGGCTGCGGACGTCCCAGTTATCAATCCATTCGTCGGCGCGTAATCTGCTGTCATGTCCGGCGACAACGTCATCCCATTCGCTGGTGCCAGTGGTCGATTGAGCCCCGAAGACCTGGCAGCTCTGCTAGCGCATTTCGGACCCAACATGTTCGACGAGCCCTACCTTCGACAACCTAAGCTTCTACGCCGGCGCGCGCGGCCTGCGACGTACGTCGTCCGCGTTGACCTGCTGAATTCAAAGCCGCCGATCTGGCGGAGACTGGCCCTCGACAACGCCATGCCGCTGGACGAGCTGCACGACGTACTCCAGGCAGCCATGGGCTGGTCCAACTCTCACCTCCACAAATTTGAAATGGGGCCCGGCGCGCGCGAGCGCACCATGGCCGGATTCCTCTCCGACTGGGATGAGATGGAGGGTGAGGAGGACGGCATGCCCGAGCGCGAGGTCCGGCTCGATGAGGTGCTCAAGAAGCCCGGCGACCGGCTTTACTACGACTATGACTTCGGTGATGGCTGGGACCACGTCGTCAAACTCGAGAAGATCATGCCGCTCGATCAGTCACATCCACCCGCCCATCTCTTGGCCGGACGCCGCGCGTGTCCCCCCGAAGATGTCGGCGGCCCCTACTCCTATCAGCGCGTGGTCGACTGGCTCGCCGCGCCAAACTCCGATGATCTCCTCGATGACGACTGGCTGCGCCAAGTGATGGAGTGGCTGCCCGATAACTTCGCCCCAGCCGAGTTCGATCTGGCCACTCATCAGGTGGCCGTGCATCAAGCGGTGGACGGGGACCCTGTGGACAACCCGAGCGATCCCTCGTGAATCATTCCTAGCCCTGGCCGATGACCCGGGCACAAAAGCGAGTGCTGCGTCTCGGCATTGACCAGGGCCCTAGAATCGGTCCACGACGAGCCGCGAAGGGAGCGAGCATGACGTATGCATTCGGGTTTCTTGCCCTCCTCTTCGTCAGTGTGTTGGTGCTCGGCGCTGCCACCGGCCGCATCCAAGTGAGAAGTTGTTGTGCCGCTGCCGACCCAAGACGCGACCTGCGCATGCGAGCGGCGTTTGAGGACGAAGCATCCGAATAGCCCGACGCACTGACGGTCTCGAGCCCGACCGTCCCGCGCGGTCGAGAGTCTTACCGTCCAAGAAACAGGTGAGGAACACCCGCCGGTTGGCCCCATTTCGCTGCCACACTCGGGGCGCCGGAGCGGTTGCTTCGGCATCACGAACACCCACCTTGACTCACCAGGAGCATAGATGAACTCGAAGACCGCCGGCTCTCTGCAACGGGGCCCCGGGCGCACCATCGCCCGAGCCCTCGTGGTGACGGCCACCGTATTGACCACCTTGCTGGCTACGCTCGCCACCAGCGGACTGGCCGCCCAGGCCGCCAAAGCCACCCCGGGGGTCGCCAAGCCGACCTCATTCACTGCCTACGCCGTACGCCCAGATGTCGCATATGGCCTGCTCAGCCCGTCGTCGACCTACAACCAGACCCAACTGCTCAGCGGACCCAACTCTGCCGGGCGACCGATCGTGCTCAACATCGGCGGCAACGTCGGATTCACCGACCTCCTTCCCAGCTCGACCTACACCTTTCAGGCCCGCAACGTGAAGCCAGGAAGTACGTCGTCAGCCTGGGTGATCCACACCTTCACCACCCCGGCCACCTTCACGGCACGACCGGCCGCGCCAGTCAATCTCCGCATTTCCGCGTCGACCGCGACCACCGTCTCGGTCACGTGGGATGCGCCCGCAGGGTTGAGCAACTTGAGTTACGAGCCGCGCGTCAATGGCGCCCGCGTCTCGGCCGCCTGCAGCATCTACTGCACCGACCTCGAACGGCGCACGGCCATCTTCGCCAAGCCGGCACCCGGCACCACCGTCACTTTCACGGTTACGGCACGTGACACCAACTTCAACCTTTCACTGCCCGCAACTCTGCTCGTCACCGGCTGACCTGTCTGACCCAAACCACCGGCTCTGGCCTACCCCCTCAGCAGCGTTGACGGGGTAGGCCATTGCCTGTGGCCTCGCCGCCCGGTGGGAGACAATGCGGTCATGAACACTTTCGACGTCCTGAGTCCGTTTCACCGCACCACCGTCTCGATGGAGCAAACGTCATGAATTCGCCGCCCAGAACCTGACGATTGCTCCATCGAGGCTCTCGTTTCGAGACGGTCGCTAGCGCGACCTCTCAACCAACAGGACGCAGCCGCTAGCGCGACCTCCTCAACCAGCAGGGTTCGCCGAACTCCCAACCAGCACTGGCTAGGCGGGCGTGAGGAGGAGCGGCATCAGGTTGTGGACCTGGCTCGACAAGGTGTCCAGAGTTGCTTCGTTGCCGTCGGCGAAGGCCAGCAGGGCCTGTTGGAAAAGACCATCCAAGAGTCCGTACGCCGCGGCCGAGTCGACGATCGGATCGCGGCCGGCGAGTTCGGCGTACCTAGAAACCACTCGCCAGATCATCGCCTCAAGCGTCCGGTCGATCATGGTGACCGCTTCGCGCAGTTGCTCCTCAAACATTGCTTTGAGAGCGCAGGTCATACCAAAGCCGGTGCATCGGCGCTTCTTCACGCAACGTCTGGCGCAGCTTGGCGGCAAATCCATCTAGGAGTTCGTCAGGCGTGGTGGCGTTGGCAACGACATCGTCATAACGTCGGGCGCACTGGGTCTTGTAGTAGCGAACGCAGTAGACGATCAGCTCAAATTTGTCGTGGAAGTAGTAGTGCACGACGCCATGGGTGAACTCCGAGTTAGCCGCGATCTCGCGCAGGCTGCTCTTGGCATAGCCCAATTCCCCCAACGTCACCAGCGCCGACTCGGCCAGTTGATTACGGCGCTCATCGTGCTTGTCGAGTGAACGAGGGGCATCGCGGATCGTCGTCATCGCTATCTCCTCGGGTCTAGTCATTCGCTTCCAGTGGCTCGCCTCAGCCTAATTGCCCAAACCCTAATTCAGCCCCGCATTGAGCGCATACCGAGAACTTCTTCTGAACAAGTGTCAAAGAAACTCTTGACAAGTGTCTAGGAAAGTCTGAACACTCGTCAAGACAACCTGTGACCCCGATCACATTCACCCAAGGAGATTGCTCATGTCCGTTTTCGAGTTGACCGGCCGCAAGGCCCTCGTGACCGGTGGAGCCCAGGGGCTCGGGGAAGGTATGGCGCAAGCGCTCGCCGCCGCCGGTGCCCAGGTCGTCGTTGCAGATCTCCAAGAAGAACTCGGCACCAAGGTCGCTGAGTCACTAGCCCCAGTTGATGGAGGCGGTGGCCACGGCTTCGTGAAACTCGACGTCACCGATGAGGCCAATTGGGAGTCAGCGATCGCCGAGGCCACTGCCCAACTCGGGGGCCTCGACATCCTCGTCAACAACGCTGGCATCGAGATCACCAGCCTCTTTGTCGACCTCGACGCCGACGCCGTACGCCGCCAACTCGAGGTGAACCTGCTCGGCACCTCACTCGGCATCAAGCACGCCTTCCGCACCATGCGCCCAGGCGGGGCAGCGGGCCAGGGTGGCGCGATCATCAACATCGCCTCGGTCGCGGCAACGATCGCCTTCCCCGGCATCGGCGTCTATTCGGCGACCAAATCGGGCGTTCGAAAGGCTCACCAAGGTGGCCGCAATGGAGGCCGGCGCGCTTGGCTATGGCATCCGTGTCAACTGCATCTTCCCCGGCCTCGTCCCCACTGCGATGGGGGCCGGGTTGGCCAACGACGTCGCGGCCATCGGACTCTTCGGTTCCCCGGAGGAAGCGGTCGGGGCCGTCATCGGGCTCACCCCGGCCGGCCGACTCGGCGAAGTCTCCGACATGGCCGACGCCGTCGTCTTCCTGGCCTCCGACGCCGCCCGCTTCATCACTGGCGCTGGTCTGCCGGTCGATGGCGGCATGGGCATGTGACCTCGCTCCTCAACCAACAACGAATTGAAGGGAACCACTCATGTCTGACAAGCCCGTCATCGTTTATGGCGCTTCCGGTTACACCGGTCGGCTGATTTGTGAATACCTCCGCGAATACAACCTCCCCTTTGTGGCCGCGGGGCGCAACAAGGACAAGGTGCAGAGCATCGTTGAGAAGATCCCGGGGGTTGGCGACGTACTGCATGACGTCGTGGAGGTCGAACACACAGTCGAGGCCCTCACTGAATTGTTCGCCGGCGCCTCGGTGGTCTGCAACACCGTCGGCCCTTTCAGCACCCACGGCCCCGAGGTCGTCGAGGCTTGCCTGGCCGCCGGCGCTCACTACATCGACACCACCGGCGAGCAAGACTGGTTGATCACCTGCGAAGACGCAGTGCGGGTCAGGCGTTTGCCGATGCAGGGCTGTTGCTCTCCCCGGGCATCGCGCAGATGTACACCACCGGCGAGATCGCGGCCCAGTTCTGCCTGGAAAAGCCCGGCCTCGACACCCTCGACATCGCGGTCTTCTGGGGCGGCAGCCCGACCATTGCATCACCTGACGATCCTGGTTAACGCCGCACTGGCCGGCGCCTACTACCTCGAGCAGAACCAATAGTCAGCCTTGGGATCCGGCCGCTGGCCACTACCAAGTCGACCTTGCCCGGCCAACACGAGCTCGCGCTCGCCCTCCCTTGGGGCGGCACTCTCATCCGGTGTGGTTCAGCGACGACCCACGCGTCGCCAACGTGAAGGCGCTAGGTGGAGTGTTCAACAAGGCCGCTGATGCTCGGCGTACCCAAATCGTGGGTGCGGCGATGGAGGCGACAAAGGACATGAGCCTGACGAGCGGTACGCCGCCTGATGGCGACCGCATCGCTAGGTGATGAGACAGGACCCGCCGCGCGAGAACCCGCCGCATCAACAAGTCGCTCGACTCGGTGTACGCCTCGGGCCCGCTCGGGCGCGCGCACTGCGTGATCTATGGCAATCTGCAACTACAAACAGACCGGCATCTTGCAGGCGTACGCCGCTACTCGCTCACGCAGCAGGCTCCGCTGAGAGTTGGGTTTGCCTCGGGTTGTCAGGCCTTCGGACACCGCGAGTTACTCGGCGTACTCCGCAGCTTTGGCTGGTCTCGGAGCCGATCTTGACCCTCGAGGGCTGAGCTCAGTTGCGCCTGGTCGACTACTTAGACAAGGGCGCCGTCACTTAAATCCCGACGCGCCCTGTCTGACAACTGATGGTGCGACCAGCACCTACGCTGAGGTCCAAGAACTCTCCACCCGGATCGCTGCTGCGCTGCTCGATGCGGTATCGACCGCGGCGACAAGGTCGCCATCCTCTCCGCGAACGACCCGGTCGCGTTCACGACCGTTTTTGGCATCAGTCGCGCCGGCGCCGTGTGGTGCCCGATCAACCCACGCAACGAAGCGGCCGAAAACCGTGAGTTGCTGGATCTCTTTGACTGCACGGCGCTGGTGTATCAATCGGCCTTCGCGCCACTTGTTGCCTCCATCCGCGACGACTTGCCCAAGCTGCAACTGCTGGTCTGCCTCGATGGGCCAATAGCTAGCTCGGAGGATCAGGACATCCGAGGGTCCCTCACGTGGGATCACTTCCTCGGCGAAGAAGGCCCCGATCTGGTTGATGTCGCGCCGGTGTGTGATGTCGCGATGATCGTCGGAACCGGCGGCACGACGGGCCGACCCAAGGGCGTTATGTTGACCGGCCGCAACCTCGAAACCATGACCGCATTGACGCTGATCGGCTATCCCTTCGACGGCCGCCCGGTCTATCTCGCACTCGCGCCCTCACCCACGCTGCCGGAGTGCTCTGCTTCCCGATCCTGGCCCTCGGCGGCGAGATCGTGGTCATGCGCACCCCTGATGTCGGCGGCTTCCTCTCCCACATCGAGGAACATCACGTCACTCATACCTTCCTGCCCCCGACGCTCATCTATATGGCCCTTGCCCACCCGCCCTCGACACCACCGACCGGTCGTCGCTCCAGTGTTTTTGGTACGGCGCGCGCCAATGTCCGCGACCCGGCTCGAAGAAGCGCTCACCCGGATCGGACCAGTGATGGCGCAACTCTTCGGCCAGACCGAAGCACCGATGATGATCTCGACGATGTCACCAGCTGACCACTTCAGGGCGGACGGTTCGATTGCCACCGAGCGGCTGTCGTCGGCCGGCCGACCCACTCCCCTGGTCACGACGGCGGTGATGGGTGAGGACGGCACGATTCTGCCCAACGGCGAACGCGGCGAGATCGTCGTACGCTCCTCGCTCGTGATGGCCGGGCTATTACAAGAATCCGGACGCAACCGCTGAGGCGTCGCGCTTCGGGTGGCACCACACCGGCGACATCGGCTACCTCGACGACGACGGCTTCCTCTATATCGTCGATCGGGCCAAAGACATGGTCATCACCGGCGGCTTCAACGTCTATTCGACCGAAGTCGAGCAAGCCCTGATGGCACATCCTGCTGTTCAGGATTGCGCGGTGATCGGGTTGCCCGACGAGAAGTGGGGCGAGCGGGTGACGGCCGTGTTGCAACTGCTCCCCGCCCACGAAGTTGAGTTGGCCGAGGTCAAAGCCTTCGTCAAGGCCCGCATCGGGAGCGTCAAGGCGCCCAAACAGATTGAGGTCTGGCCAGACTTGCCGCGCTCCAAGGTCGGCAAGGTCTTGAAGACGGAGATCAAGAAGCAGTTGACCGAAGAGACAATGCCGGTATGAGCACTGACCTTACCAACTGCCCGAGGACTACGACGAGTTGCGCGCGGCCGTCCGCAGCGTTGCGACCGACAAGATCGCGCCGCACGCGGCCGAGGTTGACGAGAAGTCGGGGTTCCCGCAGGCGGCGTACGACGCTCTGGTTGCCTCCGACTTCCACGCTCCCCACGTCCCGGAGGAGTACGGCGGGTAGGGCGCCGACGCGTTGGTGACCTGCATCGTGATCGAGGAGGTCGCCCGGGCGTGCGCGTCGTCCTCGCTGATCCCGGCGGTCAACAAGCTCGGCACGCATGCCGGCTGATCCTGGCCGGCTCGGACGAGCTGAAGCAGCAGGTTCTGCCGACGCTGGCGTCGGGCGAGCGATGGTTTGCCTACGCGCTCTCCGAGCGCGAGGCCGGCAGCGACACCGCGGCGATGAAGACCCGGGCGCGCGCCGACGGCGACGACTGGGTCCTCAACGGCCGAAGTGCTGGATCACCAACGGCGGCGTGGTCGACTGGTACACCGTGATGGCGGTGACCGATCCCGACAAGGGCGCGGCAACGGCATCTCGGCGTTCGTCGTGCACAAGGACGACGAGGGCTTCACCGTCGGCGCCAAGGAGCGCAAGCTCGGCATCAAGGGCTCGCCCACCCGCGAGCTGCTACTTCGAGAACTGCCGCATCCCCGGCGACCGGATCATCGGCGAGCCCGGCACCGGGCTTCAAGACCGCGCTGCGCACCCTCGACCACACCCGCCCGACGATCGGCGCCCAGGCGGTCGGCATCGCCCAGGGCGCGCTCGACGCGCGATCGGCTACTCCAAGGAGCGCAAGCAGTTCGGCAAGCGCGATCGGCGACTTCCAGGGCATGCAGTTCATGCTGGCCGACATGGCGATGAAGATGGAGGCGGCCCGGCTGATGGTCTACCTCGCGGCCGCCACGTGCCGAGCGCGGCGACCCCGATCTGTCGCTTCATCTCGGTGCCGCGGCCAAGTGCTTCGCCTCCGACGTGGCGATGGAGGTCACCACCGACGCCGTCCAGCTGCTCGGCGGCGCCGGCTACACCACCGACTTCCCGGTCGAGCGGATGATGCGCGACGCCAAGATCACCCAGATCTATGAAGGCACCAACCAGATCCAGCGCGTCGTGATGGCCAGACAGCTGTTGAAGCTCGATGAAAGGGGCCGGATGAGTGTGAGTGGGGTGCTCGGGGTCGGCATGATCCCCTTCACCAAGCCGGGCCGCGAGCGAGCCGTACGACGTGATGGGCGCCGAGGCGGCTCGGCGGGCGCTTGCCGGATGCCGGGCATCGGCTACGACCAGATCCAGCAGGCTTATGTCGGCTATGTCTACGGCGATTCGACCGCCGGCCAGGCGCGCGCTCTACGCGGTCGGGCATGACCGGCATCCCGATCGTCAACGTCAACAACAACTGCTCGACCGGTTCGACCGCGCTGTTCCTGGCCCGCCAGGCGGTCGAGAGCGGCGCGGTCGATTGCGTGCTGGCGGTCGGCTTCGAGCAGATGAAGCCCGGCGCGCTGGGCGCAGTCGTTCGACCGATCGCCCGAGCGCCGTTCGAGCGACTTCGACGCAGGCGCGCGACGAGGCGCTGGTCGACGGGCTCGAGCAGGTGCCGATGGCGCTGCGCTACTTCGGCGGTGCCGGTCAGGCGCTACATGCGACGAATACGGCATCGACCGCGACGACGCTTCGCCAAGATCTCGCGTCAAGGCGCAGCCGCCACGCGGCGAACAACCCGTTCGCGCGTGTTCCGCGACCGACGTCACGCGTCGAGGAGGTGCTGGCCTCGCCGCATGATCTTCGGCCCGTGCTGACCCGGCTGCAGTGGCCTGCCCGCCGACCTGCGGCGCCGCCGCGGCGGTGGTGTGCAGTCGCGGAGCTTTGCCGACGCAGCACGGCCTCGAAGCCGGCGTGCGGATCGCGGCGCAGGCGATGACCACCGACCGCCCCGCCACCTTCGACTGCCGGCGACATGCGCGAGGTGGTCGGCTACGGCATGGCCCGCGAGGCGGCGCGAGCAGGTCTATGAGCAGGCCGGCGTCGGCCCCGAGGACATCGACGTGGTCGAACTGCACGACTGCTTCACCACCAACGAGTTGCTGACCTACGAGGCGCTGGGGCTGATGCCCGAAGGCAAGCGCCGAGAAGTTCATCGGCGACGGCGACAACACCTACGGCGGCACGGTCGTCACCAACCCGTCCGGCGGACTGCTCTCCAAGGGCCACCCGCTCGGCGCCACCGGCCTGGCGCAGTGCGCCGAACTGGTCTGGCAACTGCGCGGCCAGGCCGGCGCGCGCCAGGTCGAGGGCGCCCGCACTCGCGCTGCAGCACAACCTCGGCCTCGGCGGCGCCTGCGTCGTCACGCTCTACGAAAAGGTCTGATCCCTGCAGAATTAAGGTGGGACTCGCAAGCCGGGGCAAGGGCAGGCTAGGACTCGTCTGATCGGCGAACTGAGCCATCAGGGCATCCACGTTGGGGAGATCTTGGAAACAGGTGGCGGTGCCGGAATCGGCGATCTCCTTTGCGGCGGCCAAGAAGCCACCCCATGCGGTTCGGGCAAGGGTGCCGCCCACACTGATCCGTCGTACGCCGAGTTCTGCCGCCTCGGCGACGGTGATGAACGGGGCGTTGATCAGGAGATTGACCGGCTTCGGCGCGACCGCAGAAATGACCGCCATGATCTGTTCGACCGAGTCGATCCGGGGCGCATAGAGGCAGTCGGCCCCTGCCTCGGCGTAGGCGACCAATCGCCGGATCGTCTCATCGATATCAGGACGACCAGCGACAAAGCCTTCGGACCGACCGGTCAGCAAAACCCCCGTGCCGGTCGCGTCGATGGCCGCGCGGGCGGCGGCGATGCGCTCCACGGCTAGGTCGAAGTCAAACAACGGCTCGGCCGCGTCGCCGGAGGAATCTTCGATCGACAGCCCTGCGATGCCGGTGTGGCTGGCCATTGCCACGTTGACTGCGACCTCTTCGGGGGCTCGCGCATAACCACCCTCGAAGTCGGCGTTAACGGGGATGGCGACCGCGGCAGCGATAGTGCGCAGGTGCTCCAGCCCCTCCTCCAGACTCACGTGATTGTCGGCGCGACCCAACGTCCACGCCAGGCCGGCACTCGTCGTCGCCAAGGCTGGAAAGCCCAACTGTTCAAGCGCCCGTGCGCTGCCCGCATCCCACGGGTTCGGCATCACGAAGCAGCCCGAGGAGTGCAACTGGTGAAAAGCAGCGATTCGGTTATTTAGCACGTTCATGCCACACCTCCTGTGGGTCGGACTTTGCACTCTAGCCCGACCCACAGGCGCGACTTTTGGTGGAGCAATCTTGAAGGATCAGGGGGCGCTGGTCGTCGCAGTCACTTCGGCCCAATCCGAAAAAGTCCCGCTGATGCCGTCGAACGCGCGGACCCCGATGCGGTACGTCGTGCCTGGAGCAAGGTTGCCCACAATCCCGCCTGTGGCCCCGTAGCAATAGACCTGGCAGGTGTAGGTGGTGACGATGCCGTTCACAATGAACTGATATTGCGCCGTTGTCCCGCTCGGGATGGTTGATTCAGTCCAATTGAGCGCGACCGATCGATTGGTTACCGCGCTCACCGCAAGGTTTCCCGGTTTGCCTGGGAAGGCGCCGGCCGATCCGGCTGCTTGAACGTTGATTTCCGAGACGATTGACTCCAAACCGGCCGCATTCACCGCTGCCACGCTCACGCGGTTGATTCGCCCGGGGTTGAGGCCCGTGTTGGCTGCGAAGCCATTGGGATAGAGCGGCTTCGGCTCGATGCGGTAAGTGGTTCCCGAGGGTGAACCATCCAGAACGCCGTTGAGATAGACCCGATAGCTCACCGCATTCGGCACCGCGTTCCACGTCAGGCCAGCGGTGGTGTTAGTCACGCCGGTGGCAGCAACGTTGGTCGGCGACGGTGGAAGCGTCGGCGCGACGTACGACGAAGTTGTCACCGGGACCACTCGCGAGAGCGCCGAACTATTAAGGAACTTCGGCGGATTGACCCGCTGCACCTGAACGTCATAGCGAGTGTTCTGGTTGAGGCCGCCGACCACGATCGGCTTGGTGGCGCTCGACTCAGCCAAGCCAATCCGCAGCAAGCCGTTGATATAGACCGAATAGAACTGCGTCGTCGAACCACCGACACTCACCGAGAACCGGTCATATTGAACGTTGGACACCACGATCTTCGTTGGGGTCGGCAAAGGTGCCGCCGCAACAGCCGCCGTGGGTGAGAGAAAAGCCGCGCCAGCCATGACAAACGTGGCCAGTGAAATACACCAGCGCAGGCTCCTTCCGGCGTTTCGTTTCGTACGTCGATCAAGTTGATTCACAGCTTGCACCCTTCGTGGGACCTCGTCACGCTTTGCCGGTTGGCCCCTTCAGTATTTGCTGCCTATAAGCCGTGGACAACGGAAAGAGCCCGCTTGAAAGAACCCCGTAACAGTCCTTACGGGCGACGAAGAGGCTCAGCAGGACCCGTGTTTCTTAGAGAGTCCCGGGGTAGGCACCACCGTCGAGCAGGATGTTTTGGGCGGTGAGATAACCCGCCTGTTGGCTGCAGAGGAACGCGCAGACCGCACCGAATTCCTCGGGCGTGCCAAACCTGCCTGCGGGAATGGTGGCGTGGTTGGCGGCCATCGCTTCTCCCAACGTGATCGCCTTCTGCTGGGCGCTGACGACGTAGCCCGCGCGCAGCCGATCGGTGTCGAACGAACCCGGCAGCAGGTTGTTGATCGTGACCCCGTTGGCCGCCAGCCGCGACTGTCGAGCGGCTCCACCGACGAAGCCAGTCAGTCCAGCGCGGGCACCATTGGACAGCCCCAAGAAGTCGATCGGCGCTTTGACGGCCGCACTGGTGATGTTGACGACCCGACCAAAGCCACGGCCCGCCATCAGGTCGACGGTGGACTTGATGAGCTCGATCGGGGCCAGCATGTTGGCCTCTACCGCCTTGAGCCAGTCGGCGTGGTCCCAGTCGCGGAAATCTCCCGGCGGCGGCCCACCGGCATTGTTGATCAGGATGTCGATCTGTGGCGCTGCGGCCAGCGCGTCCGCACGCCCAGCCGAGGTGGTGATGTCGCCGACCACGGTCCGGACCTCCACGTCGTACGACGTGCGGAGTTCGTTGGCTGTCTCCTCCAGCGCCTCCACACCGCGCGCGGTGATCACGACGTTGGCCCCTTCCGCCGCGAGCGCCTCGGCGCAGCCCTTGCCGAGACCTTTGCTGGCTGCGCAGACCAACGCCCACTTTCCGCCGATGCCCAGATCCACGTTCGGCCTCCCTCTTTCTCACGGCCTCGTTCCACAGCGCACCCTACTCACCGGCCGCCGAGACCGCGCACAAAAGCTGGCCCACCAGATCACCCCCGTGAACCTGATGGACCAGCAATGTTTCTCCAGCCTGGCCCACGTGCAACCTACGGTGACCCGCCGACGTACCTGACCTGACTGAGTAGCGGGGCTTAGGCTGCGTGGATGAAACGCCTGCTAACCGTGCTCCTCACCTGCTTCGCCGCAGGACTGGCCGGATGCGGGACGACGGCTGGCCCCGACACCGGCAAAGACCGAGATTTTGAGGCAGCACCCAAAGGAACCAAGTGGGTCGGGCTTGGGCAGGTTGTGGTGGCCGTGCCTGACTGGTGGTCGGTCGGTGAAACACAGTGTTATGCGCCGATCGAAGACACGATCTACTTCGATCCAGGGGCCGCTGGCGACTGCTGCGGATGCCCCCTCGCCGTCTGAAGTCCAGGAGGTTTCGGCACTCGCCATGCTCGACAGCCGCAGCGGCCACGGCGAATTCTTGACGCGCACGATGCAACCGATCGCGGAGGTTTCCGGTCACGAGGTGGTGGAGGCCAAGGAGTGCGACGACTGGTTTGAAGGAATCTGTCGCCAACTGTTCGCCGTCCCTGACGAGGGCGTCGTCTTCGCTGTCACGCTGACTGAAGACGGCGGGGCAACCTATGAAGAGATCCGCGACTCGGTGCGGATCTTGCCCGAAGCGCTTACCACGGTGCCTCTTGCCGTCGAGGCTGGTTGGACCCCTACCTGGGGAGCCGAACCGCGCGATGCCCAAGACCTCATCAAGGCACTGAAACGCGCCGGACTGCTTGTTGAGATCGAGACCGCCGATATGGAAGCAGACAGCAGGACCGGGTTAGGCGCTGGGCTAGCTAAGGGCAGCCTGCTCGACGTACAACCGACGCTCGGCAGCATCATCGATGTCGGTGGCACCGTGACCGTCACCCTGGCCGGCTAAACGAAGGACGGGAAACATGGGGATCTATGGCGAGCGGGTCTTGCCGCGACTCACAGACCGAACCTGCGGCGTCGCGGCGCTATCACCTCTCCGCGAACGGGTGTGTGCGGGTTTGGTGGGCGAGGTGATCGAGATTGGCTTCGGCTCAGGGCTGAATGTCCCGTTCTATCCCGCCGCCGTGAGCAGTGTCGTGGCCATCGAACCGTCTGACCTAGCTTGGCGGTTGGCGGAGCCGCGAGTGGCGAGGGGGCACATCGTCGTACGACGCTCAGGCCTGGATGGCCAGTCACTGCCAAGTACGGACAACTCCTTCGACTCTGCGTTGTCGACCTGGACGATGTGCTCGATCCCGGATCTGCCCGCAGCGCTGAGGGAGCTTCGCAGGGTGCTCCGACCCGGTGGAACGCTGCATTTCGTCGAACACGGCTTGGCGCCCGACGCTCGCATCGCCGGTTGGCAGCGACGACTCGAACCACTCCAGAAGCGGATCGCCGGCGGCTGTCATCTCACCCGCTCGATCACCCATGAGTTGGAGCAAGCGGGCTTCTTGATCCGGGAAGTCGACATCTTCTATCAGGACGACTCTCCCAAAGTCCTCGGCGCCTTCAGCCTCGGGGTGGCCCTGTCAGCCTAAGTCAGCGCCAGCCGAGTTCCGGGGCCACGTGTTTGACGATCGACTCCAGCACGTGGGCGTTGTAGTCGACGCCGAGTTGGTTGGGGATCGTGAGCAACAGGGTGTCCGCGGCGGCAATCGCTTCGTCCTCGGCAAGCTCCTTGATCAGCTGCTCGGGCTCGCCTGCGTAGGTCTTGCCGAAGCGGGCCTTGCCACCATCGAGGTAGCCGACCTGATCCTGACCAGCGGTCTGGGTGCCGAAGTAGGCGCGATCAAGATCGCTCACGAGCGGGAAGATGCTGCGGCTGACCGACACCCGTGGCGTCCCGTTATGACCGGCCGAAGCCCAGGTATCCCGGAACCGTTGGATCTGTTCGGCCTGCAGCTGATGAAAAGGTACGCCGGTGTCCTCGGAAAGCAAGGTCGAGCTCATCAGATTCATCCCCTGCTCTGCGGTCCATTCCGCAGTCGCACGGGTGCCCGCGCCCCACCAAATCCGGTCCCGCAGGCCAGGCGAGTGGGGCTCGATCGACAGCAAGCCGGGCGGGTTGGGGAACATCGGCCGAGGGTTGGGCTCGGCGAAGCCCTGGCCACCGATGACTTCCAGGAACACTCGAGTGTGCTCGCGAGCCATAGCGGCGTGATCGGTGCCCTCAGCCGGCACGTGGCCGAAGTAGCGATAGCCCTCGATCACCTGTTCCGGTGAGCCCCGGCTAATGCCCAGTTGTAGCCGCCCGCCGGAGATGAGGTCCGCCGCGGCTGCGTCTTCGGCCATATAGAGGGGGTTTTCGTAGCGCATGTCGATCACGCCAGTACCGATCTCGATCCGGCTGGTCCGCGCCCCGACTGCCGCCAGCAGCGGGAACGGCGAGGCCAACTGGCGGGCGAAGTGGTGCACTCGGAAGTAGGCACCATCGACGCCGAGCTCTTCAGCAGCCTCGGCGAGCTCGATCGATTGCAACAGCACATCGCTGGCCGAGCGGGCTTGTGAGTGGGGTGAGGGCGACCAGTGGCCGAAGGACAGGAATCCGATGTTCTTCACCCTTGGCCCAACACATATTCGACCAAATCCTTCCCGTGACGCAGCGGCGGGCGGCTACCGGCCACCATTGGCGGGGACCTTTGGCCGTAGCGACATCGGCGCCGCACCAGCACGGCGACTCGCCGACGAAGGCGCCATCGTGGTCGAGACCGACGTACAAGTCGCTGCCGGGCAGGCAGTCGCTGACGCTTTGCGACGATGGGGAAGACTGCTCCCGTGAGTGCTGACGTGAGCTCAGACAGGGTTGCCCTCGTCACCGGGGCAGCCCGTGGGATCGGCGCAGCGACGGTTGTGGAGTTGTGCCGTCGGGGCTACCGAGTGACCGCGCTCGACGTCTGCTCCGGCGGCGTCGTACCCCCTGGCATCGGTTATCCCTTGGCCACGCCCACCGACCTTGCTCGCGTGAGAGCGCTGCACCCCGACCAGATCCTGGCCATCCAGTCCGACGTTCGGGACCGCGAAGCACTCGACATGGCCGTCAACGCAACTATCGAACGCTTCGGCCGTCTCGACGCTGTCGTGGCCGCGGCCGGCGTCGTCATCGGTGGGCTGCCCCAGTGGGAGACGCCCCCCGAGCAACTCCAGACCCTCTTCGACATCAACGTGATGGGGGTCTGGAACACCGCCGCGGCCACCGTGCCGACGCTGCTCGCCCAGCCGGACCCGACCGGATGCCGCTTCGTCGCCATCGCCTCAGCCGCTGGCGAGCGCGGACTGCACAAACTCACCGGCTATACCGCGAGCAAACACGCGGTCGTCGGCATCGTCCGCGGCCTGGCCGCCGATCTGGTCGGCACGGGCATCACCGCCGTCGCCGTCTCCCCCGGCTCCACTCGTACGCCGATGCTCGGCGCCACCGCAGACCTCTATGACACCTCCCCCGAAGAGCTCGGCGCGCAACAGAGCCTGCGCCGCCTGCTCGAGCCAGAGGAGATCGCGGCCACCATCGCCTTGTGCTGCTCACCCGAAGGCGCCGCTCTCAACGGATCCGTACTGCGCGCCGACGGCGGCTTCCGCTCCTGATCTCCTTCTGACCAACAAGGTGGAGGAAATGGCGCACCGGGTGCGCCATTTCCTCCACTCTGTTGGTGATGGCTAGCATCGGGCCGGTGAACATTCTCCTGGTCGCCTCCCTTCTTGCAACCGCCCTCATGCCACTCCAATCCCGCCACCCCAGCGCCGACGCAGCCGACGTCGTACGCCGCGAGTCTGGCGAAGGCGCCGCGGGTGCTGAAGGTAGGGCCGGGTCGAACACTGGCCGCGCCGAGTGACGCAGCGGCGGTGGCGAGGGACGGGGACACGGTCGAGATCGACGCTGGCACCTACACCGGCGACACCGCCACCTGGACACAAGACAATCTCACCCTCCGGGGCGTGGGAGGGAAGGCTCACCTCCAAGCCGGTGGGCAGAGCGCCCAGGGAAAGGCGATCTGGGTCATCGCCGGGTCGCAGACCGAAGTGGTCAATATCGAGTTCAGCGGTGCCGCCGTGCCCGATCAGAACGGTGCAGGCATTCGCCAGGAGGGCGCTGGGCTGGTGATCAACAAATGCTCGTTCCACGACAACGAGAACGGGATTCTGACCGGCGCCAATGCGGCCAGTGACATCAAGATCAAACGCTCACGCTTCTATCGCAATGGCCGCGGTGATGGCTACACCCACAACATCTACATCGGCGCCGTACGCTCTTTCACGCTGATCGGCTCGTCGGTCTCGACCGCGCGCGTGGGGCATCAAGTGAAGTCGCGGGCACTGAAGAACACCATCCGCGCCAACCGCATCCTCGATAAGCGTGCGACGGCCAGCTATTCCATCGACCTGCCCAACGGCGGCGACAGTTTGATCGCCGGCAACGTGATTGAGCAAGGCCCCAACTCGGAGAATCCTGCACTGATTTCCTATGGCGCCGAAGGGTTGACCAATCCGTCTTCGCGGTTGTGGGTCGTCAACAACACCCTGGTCAACAACCGGACGTCTGGGACGTACGTCGCGATGGCAGCCGGCACTAACGGCCACCTGTGGAACAACCTGATGGTTGGGCCGGGCGATCTGACAACGGGGGCGGCAGAGACCATCAGCAACAAGCGCCTGAGCAAGGGCTTTGTGGCCCCAGAGAAGTACCGCTTCGCGCTCAAGCCGAACTCCCGCGCCATCAACCAGGGCAGCAAGCCTCCGAAGAGCAAGCGGGCGAAGTTGGAATTTCGCAAACCGGCCGACTACACCAAACGCGTCAAGCTCGGCCTCATCGATCTGGGCGCCTTCGAATTCACTCGATAGCCAGTGTGGATTGACAGGCTGTGTGGATTGATAGGCGGTCGGATTGACCCGTCAATGACTGCGCGACACGCCGCGATTTTGCGACATTGAGTGACGGGTCGGCGGGAGGGCGGAGCCCGATAGGGTTCTTGGTGTGCAGAATTTCGCGCTGGTGGCTGCCACCCTCACCCTTGCTCTTCTGGCAGCCGGATGCAGTGGCGCGGACGAATCGAAGCCCTCACCCTCGGAGAGTTCGCCGCCGTCCGCTAGCGTCCTGGGGCCAACGCCGGCTCCAGAGATCACCGGCGAACCCCGCAACGGCGAGACCCTCGAAGCCAACGCTGGCTCGTGGGGGCCGGGAGAGGTCACGGTGTCCTACCGCTGGTTGCGTGACGGTGCTGACATCAACGGGGCGGTGGACGCCACCTACGAACTCACCCGCGACGACGTCGGTCACGACATCGCGGTGCGCATCACCGGCTCCAAGCCTGACTACCCCGAAGTCAGCCAAGAGTCCGACCCAGTGGGTCCGATTGGCAAAGCAGTGTTCCGCAGCACCGCTCCCGCGATCCGCGGCCCAGCCACCTTCGGACAACAACTCAATGTTGTCGACCCCGACTGGGGGTCCGAAGACATCAAGTTTCGCTATCAATGGCTGCGCGACGGCATCCCCATCACGGACGCGACCCGTCGCAACTATCGCCTTGGCGAGGCAGACCTCCGCGCTCGCATCACCGTTGATGTGACGGGGCGCCTCGACGGGTTCGACGATGCCACCGAGCGCTCCGCGCAGACCGCCCGGGTGGCGACCGCGGCTTTCACCACGGCTCCGCGCCCCCGGATCGACGGCGTCGCTCGCTACTACGAGATCCTCACGGTGCCCGACCCAGGGTGGGCACCCCGGCCGAGCACACTGACCTACCAATGGTTCCTCGATGGCGTGCGGATGCCGGGCATCAGCGGGCCTCGGTATCAGGTTCGTGGCCGCGATCTCCGTGGCCAGATCACGGTGCAGGTTATTGGCACTCGCCCCGGCTACACCACCCAACGTCAGTTCACCGCAGCTGCCGGGCCGGTGAAGAAGGGCGTTTTCGAGCCGAGCCCGCAGCCCACCATCGGCGGAACCGTGGCCGTGGACAGCACACTCACCGTCACCGCCAGCGGATGGCGGCCGTCGCCGGTGAGCTTCAAGTGGCAGTGGTATCGCGGCGACACCGCGATCAAGGGTGCGACCAACGCAAGTTATCGCCTCACCTCGACTGATCTCAACCAACCGATCCAGGTGCGCGCCAAGGGCACCGCGGACTTCATGAAGTCACTCGATCGTAGGTCCGCCAAGACCCCACGCGTGCAACCCGGCGTACTCACGCGCACCCCGACACCGCTCTATTCCGGCATCGCCCAAGTCGGCGAAACGATCACCGCGCTCCCCAAGGAGTGGGGTCCGGGAAACGTGACCCTGACCTACCAATGGCTCCGCGGCAAAAATGAGATCGCGGGCGCGACGACGGTGCGGTACGTCGTGGTGCCCGCCGACCTGGGCAAACGCTTGCGGGTGCGAGTGACCGGGTCACGCGCCGGCTTTCAGACAACCAGCCAGATCTCGGCGTTCACCGACGAGATCACCGCCGGAGTCATCGTCCCCGGAGTCCCGACAATTTCCGGCCTAGCGGTCGAGGGCGAGACCCTCATCGCAACCGGCGGGGACTGGGGGCCAGGGGTAACGCTGACCTACACCTGGTTGCGGGGCGGTGTTGTGGTCTCCGCCACGGGCGCCGCGGGCGACCCCGGTGGGGCTGGCGTGGCCGGGGCACCTGGCGCGGCCGGGGCGGCGTACACGCTGACGGACGCAGACGTCGGCTACCAACTCAGCGTGCAGGTCACCGGGAAGAAGGCGGGGTATGCCGACAGCCAAGCGTCCTCGCCCTACACCAGTCCGGTTCTGGCCCGAGAGCGTTAGCACTCAGCTGGGTGTCGCAAGGTTGAAACTCCAAATCCCGTGATCGGTGCCGTTGATCTGAAGTTGGATCTCGTGCGATCCGGGATAAAGCTGGCGCGTGGTCATGTTGGCGCGGAATGGGTGACGCTTGGTGACTCTGATCGGTTCACCCGCCGTAAGGGACAGCTGTTTGAGTTTGAAAACCTTGCGACCCGAAAGGGTGCCGTTGGCCCCTTGAAAACGAACGATGTAGTCGATGATCAACTCCGCACTCTCTTCAGCGGCCAGGTCGAACGAGAACTCCAACGCCTCGCCCACCACGACCTCGGTCGTCAAGACGAAATCAGTGACGGACACCCGCGGATCGGGACTCATCCCCCACAAGGCCAACGCGCCCAGATGACCCTTCTTGATGAGTGTTCGCGTGGCGTGGCGAATGATAAACGTCATCTCGGCGGCATCCTGATCTCCGGCTGCTTGCCAGCGTCGTAAGGTCGCAATGGTCAGATCGGGTGCGAGTTTGGAGATGTCGTTGAGGTGGTTCGCGACCGAGCGGGTGACATAGCGGGTCGGGTCGGCGTACAACTTGGCGAGGATCGGCAGCGCAGCGTCGGCCGGGATCTTGAGTTTGCGCGACCACGGCAGCGTCGGACGAGTGCCCTCGCTGCAGAGACGACGCACGTGATAGTTGGGATCTTCGGCCCAAATGAGCAAGGTCCCGAGCGTCTGCTCGGGGAAGGCATTGATAAAGGCACGGATGGCGTCTTCCGCGGAGAAGCGCATGGTGATCGCTCGTAACGCTCCCAGTGAGACATCCAGATCCTGAGCCGAGCAACCGTGTTGGGCGACAAAGTGCGAATAGGGCGCATAGATGAAGTCTCCGAAGTCGCCGTCACCCAGGGTCTCGTCGAGTGGCTCCGGGAGGGCCTGAAGAATCACCGCGACCGCAGTTGCGTAGTCGTCAGGCAGGTGCTGGCGCAAGCACTCCGCGATCCACGCGATGCGCTCCTTCAACTCCAGCGCTGGGAATCGCGCGACCACGTCTTCGACGAAGGCGTCGGCAGCAAACTGCGGGTTTGAGGCGTGCACCTGCGCTGCCAGCAGCTCCACCTTGTCGCGATTGAACAAGTGGTCCTTGAGTGAAAACCTCGTCGACTCAGCCCCAGTTTCCCTCACCCGGGCAGCGTAATCGGCTCCACCGACACCAGGCGTACGGCGTGCCATGCTCGAGTGCACGCGAAGGTCGCCGGTCTGGTTACTTCTCTCCCCACCCACACCGTGGAGGCGCTGATCGAAAGCCTCAAACACGACATGGTGTGCGGCGACGACTACTGATCGAGGAGTAGGTGCTCGTCGGGGACTCCGGATTGGGTGTAAAACCAGGCCACTAGCTGCGTTCTGGAATGCACTCCGAGTTTGCTTCTCACATGGTCAAGGTGACCTTCAACGGTGCGCACCGCCAGGTGAAGCGAATGGGCGATCGCCCGGTTGGTCAGACCCTCAGCCACCAACGCCAACACCTGCCGCTCGCGCGCTGTTAGCTGGCCTGAGGTCGACCTCGCGGTTCGAGGAGTCGCGATCGCGGGCCCAGCAGGATCGCTCGAAATGTCCATGGGGTGTCGCGGAGATGCCGCGGCCAGGAGTTCACCCACCGAGCGTTGGTCCCCCGCCTCGATGCTCACGCTGCTGAAGGCAAAACTCGGGACCATCTGCTCATCCCAACGGACGGACTGGAGCTCGCCCTTGAGCGCGGTGACCACGCCTGAACCCTTGCCCTGCGTCAGAACGCTGAGAAAGCAGAGGCCCACCGAAGTCACGAATCTGCCTTCGCCCTGGATCGTCTCGGCGATCTTGGCCAGGCACTCTTCGGCTACCTGATGTCCAGCCCGGCTGACAATGAGGTGCAGGTTCGTCACTTCCAGCACGGTGAGCGTAAGCAACGGGCCCGTCCCCGTCTCAGGGGCTCGTGCGATTTCCGCGCGGATTTTGTGCTCGAGAGTAGATCGCGTGGGCAAACCCGTGACGTCATCGCAACCCGATGATGGCTCCTCGCCGCCGATCGACGCGTGCCAGTCGTCACCGATCAGGGTGACCCGCCAGAGTTCCTCACCGGTGTCAGCTTCTCTGCTCAGCGGAGCCAGCACGGCGGCGTACGGCGGAGCGTCGGGCCTAGCATGAATCAGCATGAACCGTGGACTTCGGGGCCCTTGTACGACGGTTCGAAACCGAGCGATTGTCATAGCGCTTTCGACAGTGTCTGCCAAGAGTTCCTGGACCGGCATGCCACGCTGCGGCTCCACCCCCACGAGATCAACCATCGCTGCGGTCAGATCAACCACCCTGAGTTGGGTGTCCAGATCGATCGAGGCCGGTTGATCGGCTCCCACTACATCGACAGTGAGCCAACTGGCCTCTGCGTGGACAACGGTCTGCACCCCCACCACCGACGCAAGCGAACCGTCCGGCGCCATGACCCCACGAGCCAGAATTCGGACGATGTCCGAGCCAGAGGCCGTCGGCAGGATGGCCGCACACGTGGCCGATTCCCAGGTGCCCGCGATGACATGCTCAAGGGCACGTCGTACGACGGGGGCGTGGCGTGCTGAGATCCGAGTGATCCACTCATCGATCGTTGTCGGAGCCGATTCTCCGTGGGTGCAATAGGTCCGCGCCACCGAGGGCGACATTCGCAGTTCGCCAGTGGCGGGATGGAAGTCCCACAGTCCGAAGGACTCCGGGGCAGGTCGCACCCGATCCGCACGATCCACCTTCAGGTGCCCCCCGGCTGACGTCGGCAGATCGTGCACGCCCAATGAGTCATGGATCGCCTCACGCGCGGACAGCAGCAAGGCCCGATCGGCCCGCGAGAAGTCACGCGGTTCGTCGTCGAGCACGCAGATGGTGGCAAACACCTCACCGTCGGGGCCATAGACCGGGTAGCCCAGATATGACACCAATCCCAACTTCAGCTCTGGATTGTCGTTCCATTCTTGCGTCGTCTCAGCGTCCATGATGACCAGTTCGGTCTCATCAGAGATGATGCGCTGACTTACCCGGCCCGGGGCAAGGTCATGGAGTTCTTTGGGCAGATAGGGATTGCTGGGCCGAAAGTTGGGACCCATCTTCGCGAGGTGCTCTTCGCCTGTTCGGCGGATCACTAAGCCGACGGCAACGTCGAGGGATCTGGCCACCACCGTTAACAGGAGTTGCCAAGCGGCCACCATTTCATCGGGCGGCGATTGAAAATCGTCCGTGGTTTCGGAACCCGGTGGCATAGCTCGAAATTCAACCACCAATTGTCAAGAACCCCTGGCCGGGGCCCAAAAGTCAGGTAGTTTCCACGCTGTGTCCGCACTGTTTCTTCTTGAATAATTGCGGAGCACGCTCAGATCTCGGCCACCTCATCCCCCCACTTGGGTGGCCGCTGAGGTGAAGGAGCACCCCCCGCTCCGATCGCCATTTCGATGGATTGACGGCGGGACCGCCGACGAAAGTCCGCTAGGTCCCGCCGTCTTCGGCATTTCCAGGGGTTTCCAGACATTTGCAGACATTTCGCGAGGTTCAGGGGAAGTCGGGTCGGATTGCTGGCGGTTGCCAAGTGCCGTCCAGCGCCTCGGGCCGCGGCCGATAGAGGCGGATCAGGAAATTCCAGCCCTCCATAATCGGCAGGAAGTTTGGCTTGCCCGCCCCTCTAATCCCGAAGTGCACAATGACGCTGCCGTCACTCTCCGGGGTCGCCGCGATGCTGTTGATGGTGTTGACGCCGAGGTCGTTGGGCTCAAAATAGCCATAGGCGTTATAGAGCGAGATGGACCAAAACGCATCAACCGGTACGTCGACCATCCGCAATCGATATTCACTCACCGGCAATCGCGGGTTGACCGTGATGTGTTGGGCCTCAGTCTCGGGCAGCCCACCCCAGCCGGCCGCCGTACCCACCAGATGACGCATCGGATCGACCGCGTCTGCGGCCCCGAATGCCCGTCGGAAGTCGGCGAGGCCCGCCGCGAGTGTCAATAGGGCATTGCGCGTCGTCGTGTGCGAGACCTCGTCGTACTCCGCGCAAAGATAAGGTCGCGAGGACTTAAGGCTCAGCGAAAGTTCATCCTGGAGTTGATTCACCTGCGCAACGTCCGCGGCATCGCCTGGGTCAACAAGGATGCGCACCGCAACCAAGGCGTGATCGGTCCCGATCTCGTCACGACTCAGTTCGTGGGTGCCAGCCCCGTGAAAGACAACCGGGACGTAATGATGCTCGTTGATGATCATCGCCGAGAGATAGCGCTCCCCGGCGTCTGGAAGGGTCAGCGTGCCACCTTTCGACACATCGACGATCCCCGCGCTATAGAGCGTGTCCCGGTTTTGTCGGATGATCGGCTGGTGATCGAGCGAGGTCGGTTCACGAAAGTGGATCCAGGTATTCACCCCACCTGCGTCGCCGACCAAGCGCTGGAACATCAGGGCCGTCTCAGCCCGAGCGAAGTTGTCGATATTGACGTGAATCACTGTTCTCTCCTCA
>CAWFRT010000002.1:0-27636 GCA_963818365.1 uncultured Actinomycetota bacterium
AACGATTCACCAAGTGAAGCGGATTTGGCCAACAAGTCGTCCACATCGATCGTCTCGATGACTGCCAGAGCCGCCGCAGTGGCCACCGGATTGCCACCAAAGGTGCTGCCATGGTGACCCGGCTGAAGGAGCGTGGCAGCGTCGCCTAACGCGACACAAGCGCCAATTGGCATTCCGCCGCCGAGGCCTTTCGCCAGCGTGATGATGTCTGGTCGCTCGAGCGGATCGCACACTTTGGAATTCTGGTGAGCTAACCAAGTGCCGGTGCGACCCATCCCCGTCTGAATCTCGTCGAGCCACAGCAGCGCACCATGTTGCGCGGTGACCTCGCGTGCGGCACGGAGATAGCCGCGCGGAGGGATGATGACGCCAGCCTCGCCTTGAATCGGTTCTAAGACCACGGCCGCGGTTGCGTCGGTGACGGCGGCTGCGAGCGCATCCACATCGCCATACGGCACGAAGGTGACGCCGCCGGGCAACGGCTCGAACGGCTCGCGATAGGCAGCCTTGGCGGTCAAGGACAAGGCCCCCATTGATCGACCATGGAAGGAACCCTCTGCGGCGACGACGTGGGTGCGACCCGTCAGGCGAGTGAGTTTGAGAGCGGCCTCACACGCCTCGGTGCCCGAGTTGCCAAAGAAGACCCGGCCGGGTGTTTTCCTTCCCGACTGATTGCCAATGACCAGCATCAGCAGTCGTTCGGCCAGCCGGATCTGGGGCTCCGAGGCGAAGAAGTTTGATACGTGACCCAAGGTGAGGAGTTGCCGATGTACGGCTTCGACGAGCGCGGGATGCGCATGCCCGAGTGCGTTGACCGCGATGCCGGCGTACAGATCGAGGTATTTCTTGCCCTCGGCATCCCAAACATAAGAGCCCTCGCCCTTGGTGAGGATTAGTTTGGGCGGGCCAAAGGTGTTCATCAGCGCGCCCTGATAACGCTGGGTCCACTCGGCGTTGACGTGGCTCACCCAGAATCACCAACTGTTTGCCGGGCTTTGCGGATTTTGGTCGGAGCCCCAGGCAGAACCTGCGTGCCAACGCCTTCGTTGGTGAACAACTCAAGAAGTACGGCGTGAGCCTGTCTGCCGTCAACCACCGTCGCCCGAGCCACACCACCTCGGACCGCATCCAAACAGGCCTGCATCTTGGGCACCATGCCGCTTTCCAAGGTGGGCATCAGCACTGCGAGTGCCTCAGGTCTGATCTCCCCAATCACGTCGTCGCTGTCCGGCCAGTCGCGATAGAGGCCTTCGACATCAGTCAATACCAGCAATTTTTCGGCACCCAGTGCAACTGCCAACGCCCCTGCGGCAGTGTCGGCGTTCACGTTGAGGACGACACCGTCTTCGTCTGGGGCAACCGAAGAAATCACGGGAATCCGACCGGCCTCCACGATGTCGAGAACTGCCTCCGGGCGCACCTCGGTGACTTGACCGACCAGCCCGATATCTACCGCGGCACCATCAACCAGCGCCGTGGTTCGAGTCGCCGTAAACAATCCTGCATCTTCGCCCGATAACCCCACCGCCAAGGGGCCATGGGAGTTGATCAAGCCGACCAACTCGCGCTGAACCTGGCCGACGAGCACCATCCTGACCACGTCCATCGCCTCGGGTGTTGTCACCCGGAGTCCACCCTTAAAACTCGACTTGATGCCGAGTTTGTTCAACATCGCGTTGATCTGCGGCCCTCCGCCGTGGACGACGACTGGCTTGAAACCTGCGAAGCGAAGAAAGGCAATGTCTTCAGCAAAGGCGCGCTTCAGGGTGTCGTCGGTCATGGCGTTGCCGCCGTACTTCACGACCACTATTTTTCCGTGATAAGCCTTCAGCCAGGGCAGGGCACCCGCCAGCACGGCGGCTTTGGCTGGGTCAGGTCCGACGCCCGTCATGAGGAGTACGCGCTGTTCTCATGGACGTAGGCGTGAGTGAGGTCGTTCGTCCACACCGTCGCGGTCTGATCCCCCGACTTCAAGTCGATGGTGACGCTGACTTCACGCGGCGCGAGATCCACGGTGGCGGGATCGGCATCGGGAGTCGAGTTGCGGCAGACCCAAACGCCGTTCATTGCCACATCGAGATCGGCGGGATCGAAGGCTGCGTTCGTCGTGCCGACACTGGCCAGGACTCGACCCCAGTTGGGATCCTTGCCGAACACCGCAGCCTTGAACAGATTGCTGCGCGCCACGCTTCGCGCCACTTCAACCGCCTCGTCCTCAGTGTGGGCATTCACCACTGTGATCGCGATTTCATGGTCGGCGCCCTCCGCATCACGAAGCAACTGCATGGCCAGGTCTGAACAGGCGGCGGTTAGGGCGGCAGTGAACTCCGCCAAGTCCGGAGCAATGCCAGAGGCTCCACTCGCGAGCAAGGTCACGGTGTCGTTGGTCGACATACAGCCATCGGAATCCAAGCGGTCAAAGCTGACCCGGGTGGCAGCCCGCAGTGCCTCGTCGAGATCAGCCGCGCCGACCGCTGCATCCGTTGTCAGCACCACCAACATGGTGGCCAGGGCCGGTGCGAGCATGCCTGCGCCCTTGGCCATGCCACCGATGGACCACCCATCGCCCTGGATGACAACCTGCTTGGCGACCGTGTCGGTGGTCATGATTGCGGCGGCCGCATCGGGCCCGCCCGTGCTGGAGAGCGTGCCGTGCGCAGCATCGACCCCACTGATGACGGCGGTCCGGAGATTCGCGAGCCCGATCAGACCCGTCGAGCACACCACGATATCTATCGCGCCCGTTCCCAGTAGTTGAGCAGTTCGTTCCGCCACGGCATGAGTGGTCTGGAATCCTTCAGGACCGGTGTAGCAATTGGCTCCGCCGGAATTGAGCACGACTGCCCGCGCCACCCCGTTCTTAATCACCTCTTTGCTCCAGATGACGGGATTGGCCAAGCAGCGGTTGGTGGTGAAAACGGCCGCGCTAGCAAACGTGGGGCCCTGATTGACCACAAGTGCAACGTCTTTCGCACCTGAGGACTTCAACCCGGCGCTCACCCCGGCCGCAAGAAAGCCTTTGGGGCTAGTAACGCTCATCTCTTCTTGCCGCCCTTCACTTCTCGGAAGGTCTTAACCGGGATGGCTCGCGCGACCCGGTGGCCGCCTTCGAGCCAGATCGCTTCGACTTGGTCGGCGGCCGAGACCGGAACCAGAATCCAGTCGGTGTCAAAGGTGGACAGCGCAAAGATGCTGATCTCGGCTGCGGCCAGGGGCGCTAGCAACGAACTCAACACACCGGTGAGACCAAAGTCGAGCGGTCCCTCGATCGCAAATCCGGTCAGTGGTTTCAGCGCACGGGCCTTTGTGGGGACGCTTCGCGCGGCACACACGAGGGACGTTTCGGTGGCTGTGGCTGTGATGGAGAAGATCGACGAAGACTCTGCCCAGGACGGAACCTCGGCGCCGGGACCCAGCCGAACGACGGCGATGGTTTCCGGGAAGCGCTGGATCGTGAATCGTTTGGTCTCATCGGGGGCAGTCATGGGGAAACTCCAATTGTGGTTAGCCCCGCGGTCTCGACGAGCCCGAGCGCAAGGTTCATGCATTGAACGGCAGCGCCGGCGGTGCCCTTGGTCAAGTTGTCAATCGCACCGACCGCGACCAAACGCTGGGCCGCCTCGTCAATGGTCACTTGCAGGTGGACCGAGTTTGCGCCCATCACGGACTTTGTTTGCGGCCACTGTCCGGGTGGCAAGAGATGGATGAAGGGTTCATCAGCATAAGCCTGCTGATAGACGTCGTACGCCTCGGTTGGTGAGACGGGCCCCTTCAACGGCGCCGAACACGTGGCCAGAATCCCGCGGGCCATCGGCACCAGCATCGGTGTGAAACTCACCTTCACTGACTGTTCGGACAGTGGGGTGAGGTTCTGCACAATCTCAGGAGTGTGACGATGAACTCCACCCACGCCGTACGCCGAGGCGTTGCCCATGACTTCGCTGCCCAGCAGATTGGCCTTGAGTGCCTTCCCCGCGCCGGATGTGCCGCTAGCGGCGACGATCACCAGGTCAGGATGAACCAGGCCAGCCGCGACCGCAGGCGCGAGCGACAGCGTCGAAATGGTGGGATAGCAACCGGGAACCGCTACGCGACGCGAGCCTGCGATAAGCGCACGTTGGCCTGGCAGTTCCGGAAGGCCATAGGGCCAGTGTCCAGCATGGTCGCTGCCATAAAACCGCCGCCAAGTCTCGGCGTCCTTGAGCCGAAAGTCCGCTCCACAATCGATCACGAGCGTGTCGGGTCTCAACAATTCGGCAATCGCCGCAGACTGGCCGTGCGGCAAACCGAGAAAAACCACATCATGCCCGGACAGGGCGGTCAGGTCAGTCTCTGTCAGCACCCGGTCAGCTAACGGCAGCAGGTGCGGCTGCAACTCCCCGATGGCTCGTCCAGCGTTGGAGCTGCCGGTCAGCGCTCCTATCCGAATCGATGGATGTCCGAGCAGCAGTCGCAAAATCTCGCCACCGGCATAGCCCGAAGCGCCCGCGACTGCCGCGGAGAACATCTGAGTCATTTGCATGACTATACATGGGTGTGCATGAGAATACGAAAGGGTCTAGGACCGGTGGACCGCTCCACAACGTTCGATAGCCAGCGCAACCGCTGCGTCGCGGGCCGCGCCCGACTCACCCTCTTTCAGGGTCCGATCGGGTGCCCGGAAGCGGAGAGCGAACGCCAACGACTTCTTGCCTTCACCAACCTGGTCGCCGGTGTAGACGTCAAAGAGGTGGATCGACTCAAGCAGTTCGCCCGCGCCTTCCCGCAGCGCCGACTCAACGTCACCTGCGGGGATGGAGGCGTCAACGATGAGTGCGACGTCTTCTTTCGCCAGCGGAAACGAGGAGAAGCTCGGTGCACGCGCCACGTCAACCGCCAGTTCCATCAGGACAGCGAGGTCCACCTCAACGGCTGCAGTTCGCTTGGGTACGCCGTACGCCGCACACACCTTCGGATGCACTTCGCCCGCATGACCAACGACCAGGTCGCCAGCCTTGAATTCCGCACACCGGCCTGGATGCCACGGGGCAAGAGCGCCCTTCTTGATTTGGAGTTCTACGCCTAATGAGTCCGCGATCGATTCAACCGCCGCGATTGCATCTTCCCAACCAGCGTCGCGCCCTGCACCCCACCACCCGGATCGCTCCAACTCCCCCGTGAGCACGACTCCAACGTGGAGCGGCTGCCGAGGAAGGGCCGCCTCAAGAAGTCCGAACTCTGTCGCGGTGGGGGGACGATCCACTCCATAGAGTGGCGCCGTGCCCCCGACGGGGAACGTCACCGTGGCCAACTCGAAGAGTCCAAAGCCACTGGCGCCACGACCAACATTGCGGGCCGCAGCCTTCAACAAACCCGGCAATAGCGTTGTCGTCATGGCCGGCTCTTCGCTGGACAGCGGATTTGCTAACTTGAGCACCGACCGCCGGGCGTCGGATGGGTCGAGCAGCAAGGCATCCAGATCGGCTTCGCCGATAAAGGGGAAGCTGATCACTTCGACAAAACCATCGCCGGCCAGGGTGCGGCCCACTCGGCGTCGAAGTTTCTGTCCTCTGGTGAGCCCTCGCCCTCCCGGTGCCGCAGGCAAGACCGAAGGCACCTGGTCGTAGCCGACGATTCGGGCCACTTCCTCGACAAGGTCGAACGGATCGGTCAGGTCGGGGCGCCACGGCGGAATCGTGGCGATCAGTTCATCGTCGGCCACACGCACGTCACACCCGACCGCGATCAGGTTGTCGACAGTCGTCTCTCGCGAGATGGCCATGCCGGTGATCCGAGCCGGGAGGTCACTCGACATCACGACCGTACGCCGCGACGGCGGTGAGCCAACCTTGGTAACGCCGGGTTCAGCGATTCCACCGCCATAGCGCACCAGAAGTTCGACAACCCGATCCGCGGCGGCTTCACAGATCGTCGGATCGACTCCCCGCTCGTTGCGTTTGCCCGCTTCTGAAGTAAGTTTGTGACGCTTTCCGCTGCGGAACATCGAAACGGAGTCCCAGTGGGCTGACTCGACGAGAATCCGTCTCGTGGTCGCCGAGATCTCAGTGGATTCGCCACCCATCACCCCGCCCAACCCAATGATTCCTGTGTCGTCCGTGACCACCAGATCTTCCGGAGAAAGTTCACGGTCCACCGAATCCAACGTTGTCAGTCGCTCACCTTCGTGCGCCCGGCGCACTCGCAAAGCGCCCCGCAGTTTGTCCGCGTCGTAACCGTGAATCGGGCGACCCAACTCGAGCATGACGTAATTGGTGATGTCGACCGCCAGGGAAATCGGCCGCATCCCGGACAACACCAACCGCCGGGTCAGCCATGCGGGGCTGGTCGCCGTCGGGTCGAAACCGGTGACCGTTCGAGCTACGAAAACGGGACAACCAACAGGGTCCTCAATCTCCACCGGATAACCGTCGCCGTTGGGCTCGGGACTCGATCGGAGGGCTGGGTCGACGAATTTGGCAGTCCGGCCACCCCGAGCGCAGGCAAGAGTGGCTTCCCGGGCGACTCCACGCAACGACAAGGCGTAGGCACGATCAGGATTGATCTCAAACTCGATCACTTCGTCACGGATCTGCAGCAGACCGAACGCGTCCTCGCCCGGCTCTCCCGCATCGGCTGGCAACACAATGATGCCGTCGTGGTCATCGCCGAGGCCCAATTCCCGCGCAGAGCAGATCATGCCGGCAGAGACGTGACCATATGTCTTGCGCGCTGAAATCTCGAAAGGACCTGGGAGGATGCCTCCGGGAAGAATCACCACGACAAGGTCCCCGGGCGCAAAGTTGTGGGCTCCACACACGATGCCCTGGGGCTCGCCGCTCCCATTGGCCACCCCAACATCAACGGTGCACCAGTTGATCGTCTTGCCATTGGATTGCGGTTCGGCCTCCATGGTCAGGACGCGCCCAATGACCAGCGGCCCCCGCATGTCTGAGCCAGGCCGCTCGATGGCTTCCAGTTTGAGCCCTAATGCCGTTAACTCAGCGGCCAAGTCGGGCGCGGACACCTCGGCGGGAATCTCGACGTAATCCCGAATCCAGGACATCGGTGCGCGCATCAGACTTCACTTCCAAACGCTGAGGAGAACCGGATGTCGCCTTCGAACAAGTCGCGGAGGTCGGCAATGCCGTGGCGGAACATCAAGGTTCGGTCGATCCCCATACCGAACGCGAAGCCTGTGTAGCGGTCTGGGTCGACACCGCACGCGACTAGCACTCGCGGGTTGACGACCCCGCAGCCGCCCCACTCGATCCAGCCCTCTCCCCGGCAAGTGCGGCAATGGCCCACATCTGGCTCTTGTCCACGGCAGACGAAGCAGCGCAGATCAACCTCGGCACTGGGTTCGGTGAAGGGGAAGTAGGACGGCCGGAACCGCGTGTCGATCCCCTCGCCGAACATCGCTGTCGCGAAGTGATCCAGCGACCCTTTGAGGTGGGCCATGGTGATGCCCTCATCAATGACGAGGCCCTCGACTTGGTGGAACATCGGTGAGTGCGTCGCGTCGTACTCGTCGGTCCGGAAAACCCGTCCAGGGCAGACCACATAGATCGGCGGAGTGCGAGTCAACATGGTGCGCGCCTGGACCGGCGACGTATGAGTGCGGAGCACCAAGGCGTTCTCCGCTGGCTCGGTCCAGAAAGTGTCTTGCATCGTGCGGGCGGGGTGATCCGGGCCTAGGTTGAGCGCGTCGAAGTTGAGCCACTCGGCCTCGACGATGGGGCCTTCGGCCACCTCCCAACCCATCGCTACGAAGACGTCAGCAATGAGTTCGGACCCGGTCGTCACTGGATGGCGCGAACCGGCGGCGGTTCGCCGTACTGGGAGAGTCACGTCAACGACCTCAGTGGCCAGCATGCGCTCCTCATGGTGCACTTCGAGAACGGCCTGCCTGGCCGTCAGCGCCTTGTTCACCGCTCCCCTAGCTTGACCGATGCGTTGTCCGGCATCTTTACGCGCTTGGGGTGGCAGCGCGCCGATTTCCCGATTAGCAAGGGCTAGTGGCGACCGATCTGCCACGTGCGTCAGGCGCACTTGCTTCAACGCTTCGAGATCTTCCGCGCCTTCGATGTCCGCCAGCGCTGCGACAACCATGGCTTCGACTTCCTCAGCTTGAAGGGCCGTGACCTGGACGGGGTCGTACTCGGTGTTGGGACCTGACATGGGCGCCAGTCTAGGAAGGGAACCGGGCTAGGAGCGAACCGATATCGCTGGTTGGCTGCCACAGGCACGCGTCGATCAATCGCCGAAGGTGATGCTAAGACATGAGGGAGAGGCCGGATTGTCAGCCCTCGAGGGCAGATCAAGACCTCGAGCTCGGTGATATCCCCAATTCCAGGACCACAAATCACGTGCGGTTGGCTTCACGGGTCTGTCCAGGCAAGCCAGATCGGTAGGAGGAAGCTTGGCGATCTCCGGGAGAGCATCTGCGGAGAGGCCGTCGAGGTAAGACCAGTCGATCCGCTCGGAGGCTTGATAGCGCTCGATATTGTGCCTTGCGATCCAAGCATCTGGGTTGGCGAAGGCCAACGCTGCCAAGGCCGCGGCGCCACTGAAGAGGGCGATGCGAGGCAACGCCGAGCCCTTGAGCTTGATGCCAGCAACCAACACGGTGATAACCACGAAGCCGAGCCAGCCTTCGAATACATCGACCAGCAGCCTTAAGCGCGTGAAGCCATAGGCCTCCTGATAGACCTGCATGCGATACAACGCTGAAGCCACGACGATGAGTGTCAGGACGCAGAGCAGGCCAAGCGAGGCGCGCAGCCAGAGCCGATCTTCGCTGGTCGTTTGCGCGGCCTTTCGCGCTGTCGCCCAGACCACAACGAGAGTGAGCCCGGTCGCGATCGTGAGCTGGCCGAAACCCTGGTGAACGTATTGGGCATAGGTGAGCCCCGTCGTACGACGCAGATAGCCGTGGCCGCCGAACACGACTGTGGCCTGCGCGATCAAGAAGGCAACGAAGACCAGATTTACCAAAAGTACTGGAGCCAGCCATTCATAGCGATAGCGCGTGGAGTGATCAACTTCCCCGGCGTTGTCCACCCGGGGCGGGTTGAGAGCGAGGTAGGCGGCGCCGAGGACTGCCGCCGCCACCGCGACGGCCACAAAGCCGCGCAGCACCAAGCGAGCAAAACTCCACTCGGGCAGTAGCGCCCGGAACCAGGAAGCAAGAACCGGATCGGCTGAGGCAAACAGCACACCAAAGATGACTACAGAGATCGTCGACACCGCGAGCGTACGGATGATGGGAGCCGCCCGAGAACGCCCGCCAAACGTGTTGATGGACTCAGCCACCCAAGGCAAACCTCTCAGGCCCGCGAGTGGCCAGGCCAGCGCAGCCAGGACAAACCCGGAAATGGTGGTCGCGCGGGTCACACTCACTGTCATCACTAGGGCACCAGCAAGCAGACAAAGGATGGCGATCCATTCGGCATCGCGAATCAGGACCGGAAACGCGAGGACAAAGGCGAACCCCGCACTGAATAGGGTGTAGCGCTCACGACGGTGTGGAGACGCGAAAAGTACGGTGGCCCCCGCCAACAACACCACCAAGAACAAGCCCAGGCCGATCTCACGAAACGGAACAGCGAGCGCTGCGATTAGACCCACAGCGGCGCTTGCTACCAGTAGATCTGGACGCGTCGGGACCACGCGCTGGGGCCAGAATCCACCCCAGAGGCCGGGCACTCCCCCCACCTCTGTGAACGATGTCACCCGGGTTTCTTCAGGCGCCGCGACGACCAACTGTGGGTCACTGAGGCTGGACCGATTAACGATGCGTTGGGGCAACTCGACACGCACTCTCGCCCCGACCTCGACTTTGTTTTCGGCATCACCGGGGGGGTCCACAAATCGGACCGATCCGCCATGCAGCACACACACCCAGCGGGCAATCGCCAACCCGAGGCCGGTGCCGCCCCCGTCATTCCCCGCCAGGGTGCCAAACCGCTCGAAGACTCGGTCCCGATCCGCCGGGCGGATGCCGGGCCCACTGTCAGTGATATCGAGGCGCCACAGTAGGGGTCGCTTCGCTGGTCCCAACGGCATAAGCCTGGAGATGTACGACGCCTCCGGGAGGGCTGTGGCGCATCGCATTTGCAAGGAGGTTGGTCACCAATTGACGGAGTCTGAGCAGATCAGCCTCCACCACGAGGTCAGGCGGCTCGACAACCATGGTGCATGTGACTTCGCGTTGAATGTCGACGAGGTCCTCAACAGCCTCGGAGAGGAAGTCTTTGATCCCCACCTGAGAGACGGTGAGTTCGGTCAGTCCCGCATCGAGGCGTGAGAGATCCAACAAATCCGAAACCAAAGTAGACAACCTTTTGGTCTGACCCAGCGCTAGTTCCATGCCAGCTTGATCGGCGACCTCCACACCATCCGCCATGTTCTCCAGCCGAGCACTCAGTGCGGCCAGTGGAGTGCGTAGTTCGTGGGAAACGTTGGCAACCAACTCGCGCCGCTCGCGGTCGACCTCGGCAAGGTCGCGGGCCATCAGGTTGAACGCGGCGCTCAAGTCACCGATCTCATCGCGGGACGTAGTGGCAATTCGGCCCGAATAGTCACCTGCTGCCATCTGCCGAGCAGCCTTGGTCATGGCTCGCAGTGGTGAGGTCATCCCGACGGCAAGCAACTGGGTCACGCCAAGGGCCAGTGCGATCGTGACGGGGATGGTGAGGATCGCCGGCACTCCTCCCGCGGCGCCAACGGTCGCAATGATGGCAGCCATTGCCGCGCTGACGGCCACAAGTAGCCCCAACTTGACCTTGATGGACGTGATGCCTGCCAGCGGCGCGGCGTTCACGGTCTGCTCAGTCGGACCGGGCAAGCTCATCCGACTCAGCGCCCATCCGAGTTCTGCTCCGGGTTTTCCAGCGCGTAACCAATGCCGTGTGCTGTGCGCACGCGCCCGGCCCCGATCTTGGCGCGCAGCGCCTTCACATGACTGTCCACCGTGCGGGTCCCAGAAGCGTCCGGCCAGTCCCACACATCGGCCAGCAAGTCTTCACGCGTGACGACTGTGCCCGGGCTGAGGGCTAACGCTCTCAACAGATCAAACTCCGTCGGGGTGAGGCGGATGTCAACCCCCGTCACGGACACCCGCCTCGCCCCGGTATCCACGACCAGATCTCCAACAACGAAGACGGCGGCTGGTCGCGAAGCCAACAGAACTGCCCGATCCACGCGACGCAACAAGGCGGCCACTCTCGCCACCATTTCGCGCATGCCGAAAGGCTTGGTCAAGTAGTCATCTGCGCCCGCTGCCAGACCTGCCAAGATGTCGCGCTCATCGTCCCTCGCGGTGAGCATTAATACCGGCACCGGACGCTGCTCCTGAAGCAGGCGGCACACGGCTAAGCCATCAAGACCCGGGAGCATCACATCGAGAAGCACCAGATCGGGGTGAAGTTCTGCACCAAGTTGAACGGCGGTGGGTCCGTCCCACGCCTGAGTCACGTCGTACCCCTCAGCGAGCAAGCGGTTGGTCACGCTCTGATTGATTAGCGGCTCGTCTTCGACCACAAGAATGCGACGGCCACTGGATTTCATGTTTCGAACCCTACGGTTTATGACCGGCCGCGGGGGTCACCTAGTCGTGGAGATCTTGTGCAGAATCGGGGGCGTGTTCCGGCCAGAAGAGCGTGACTCGAGCCCCGCCCACCGGTGATTCCGCGATCGTCACCGAGCCGCCATGGGCTCTGACAAGACCGCTCACGAGGTACATGCCCAGCCCAGAGCCGCCGCGGACCCCATGTTTCCAGAACTTCGTGAAGACGCGTTGGCGGATCGCCTCGGGGATGCCTTCGCCCTCATCATCGACCGTGATGCGTACGCCGCTGGCATCGATGTCGTCGGCGCGGGGAACGGCATGCGTCAGGTCGACTCGAACCACGCCCTCGCCATGACGAACCGCGTTGTCGATGAGGTTCGTCACCACTTGCGTGAACTTGTCGGGATCCACGGCGATCAACGGCAGATCCAGATCTGCCGTGAACTCGATGGTCCGTGAAGTCCCGGCCTGAACCGACTCGACCACGCGGCGCACCAGGATCACCGCATCCGATGGTCTGCGGTAGAGCGAAAGCCGGCCGGTATCTAGCCGGGCAACGTCGAGCAATTCGGCGATTAATCGGGTGAGGCGATCAGCATCCGCGTTGACCGTGGTCAGCATCAACTTTCGTTGGTCGTCACTGAGTTTGTCCCAGCGATTAAGCAACGCTTGCACGAAACCCTTGACGCCGGTCAACGGGGAGCGCAATTCGTGAGCCACCGTGGCGACCAGATCAGAGCGCTCTCGGTCGAGCCTGGCACGCCCACGTCCCGACCGAATCGAGACGGCCACGCCATCTACTTGTCTCGTCCCGTTGGTCCTCATCAATCGCGCCGCGACCAAAACCTCATGTCCATTCGGCAAGAACCATGGTTGCTCAGGAATACCTGAGCGAATGTGGAGACCTTGATAAGGGCAGTTGGTGGCAAACCATTCGGCACCGTCTTGATCCCGAAGGGTGAGTACGTCGGCCAGCGGGCGACCAATTGCCTCGTCGCGGCTCATCCCTAGTTGCTGCTCAGCGACTCGGTTGAGCAGCGAAACTCTGCCAGCTGCATCGCTCATCACGACGCCATCGGGGAGGGAGTCGATTGCCAACGCTTCCGGCGGTGTTGAACCGGGAATCCTTGGCATAAGGGGCAGCCTACTTTGCGACTGGGTTGGCGCGCTGCACTCGTGCCGAGGCGTAGAGGCACAGAGCAGCGGCAGTGCTCAGATTCAGACTCTCGGCTTTGCCATAGATCGGGATCTTGACCCGATGGTCGGCCAACTGGGCCAACTCTGGGGGCAAGCCCCAGGCCTCGTTGCCGAAAAGCCACGCAGTGGGACTCTGCAGAATCTCGGCGGCTTCGTGAAGGTCGATCTCACCAGCACCGTCAGCTGCCAGCACGACGAGGCCGGCAGCTTTGGCAGCCGCGACGGCCTCATCGGCGGCCACGCCTGTACTCACTGGCAGGTGGAAGAGCGACCCAACGCTGGCGCGAACCGTCTTGGGGTTATAGGGATCGACGGAGTTCTCCGCGAAGACGATGGCATCGGCGCCAGCTGCATCACACGTGCGCAGCACGGTGCCGGCGTTGCCGGGATCCCTGACGTCAGCACAGATGGCGACCAGGGCAGCTCCGGTGACGGTGACGGCCAACGGTCGATCGACGAAGCGGCACACTGCGACCAGACCGGCCGGATTAACACTGTCGCTGAGCAACCTGATGGCCGCGTCTTCAACGACTGTCCAGCGCTGACCGGCCGCGGCAACTAGCTCGGGAAAGCTGTCAGTCGCCGATCGACTGGCGTAGACGTCAGTGACGCAGCCCTCTCGAGAGAGAGCTGCCTCGACTGATTTGGGGCCGTCTGCCAAAAACAGGCGTGCCTCGGCTCGCGACGTACGACGTGCGAGTTTGTGTGCCGCCTTGACTCGCACGTTGCCCCGAGACAACGGCGCGTCAGGCATCGAGTGGCCGATCCTGTGAACAGCTGTTCAGGATGCGGCCGGAGCGTTGACGTCCTCAGGCAGCGCAGCCTTGGCCGCCTCCACCAATTGGGCGAACGCCGGGGCGTCGTTGACAGCCAGATCGGCAAGGATCTTGCGGTCCACTTCGATGCCAGCCAAACCAAGGCCCTGAATGAACCGGTTGTAGGTCATGCCGTGTGAACGAGACGCGGCGTTGATCCGTTGGATCCACAGTTTGCGGAATTCGCCCTTCCGCGCCTTGCGGTCACGGTAGCTGTAAACCAGAGAGTGGGTGACCTGCTCCTTGGCCTTGCGATAGAGACGTGAGCGTTGCCCGCGGTAGCCGCTGGCGCGCTCGAGGACTACCCGGCGCTTCTTATGGGCGTTGACCGCCCGCTTGACGCGTGCCATTACTTGTTACTCCTTGTTAGCAGTTCTGGTGCGGTGTTCGGTCAGAGACCGAGCATCTTCTTGGCACGCTTGACGTCGGCCTTAGCAACCTCGGTGGTGCCCGACAAACGGCGGGTCATATTCGAGGGCTTCTTCTCCAGGTTGTGGCGCAGACCAGCCTTTTGGCGGCGGATCTTGCCTGTGCCCGTCACTCGGAAGCGCTTGCTCGCGCCCGAGTGGGTCTTGTTCTTCGGCATCTCTACTCTCTCTTCCTAGCTCACATCTGTTTGGTAAGACCTGGGGTTAAGCCTCAATCTCAGGATCAAGATTTTCTGAACGCCCGCGCTCTTTCTTCTGTGCGGCCGGTTGTCCCGCGTTGTGGGCAATGCGATCGGCGCGTTCTTCAGCCTCGGAAGCGAGCCTCTCTGCAGCCTTGGTTTCCCGGGCGGCTTTCTGCTCGACCTTGGCTTCAGACTTCTTCTTGTGCGGCCCGAGCACCATGATCATGTTGCGACCATCTTGCTTGGGCGATGACTCAACAAAACCCAACTCGGTGACATCCTCGGCGAGGCGCTGAAGCAACCGAAAACCCAACTCGGGCCGGTGCTGCTCGCGTCCGCGGAACATGATGGTGATCTTGACCTTGTCGCCGGCCTTCAAGAACCGGGTGACGTGGCCCTTCTTGGTTTCGTAGTCGTGCGCGTCAATCTTGGGCCGCAGTTTCATCTCTTTGATGATGACGTTGGTCTGGTTTCGACGTGCCTCGCGAGCCTTCTGGGCTGCTTCGTACTTGAACTTGCCAAAGTCCATCAGTTTGCACACTGGTGGACGGGCCATTGGTGCGACCTCGACGAGATCGAGGTCGGCTTCTTGGGCAAGCTTGAGCGCTTGATCGGTCGGCACAATGCCAACCGTCTCGCCGTTGGGTCCAACGAGCCGGACCTCGGGAACCCGGATCCTGTCGTTGATGCGAAGCTCAGTGGTGATGTTTCCTCCTGTGGAGTGTCTGACCGGAACCCTTCTCGGCCCTCCCTGGGGAGAAACAAAAAGGCTTCCGCTTGAATAAGCGGAAGCCAGTCACGACACGCCTCCCTGAGGATGCGTGGCACACGAGTCAGCACGGCGTATGCCGCGTGGCTCAGGACCGGACCCGACGATCTGTGTTGCTCAGCCTCAAGGCCTGTCGATCGATGCGGGTGGGAGGTGGATCGAGATCCGGCCTCCGCTTTGCTGATTGATCACCTCGCCAGCGCGGACGCTCGCAGGGTGACTAATCGGTCAACGTCGAATGTTACCCGAGGCATTCCCGGACGCCGAATTCTGAACGCCTTCGGCTGCCGACGCGTCGTACGCCTCGACCGTCACCCCAGGTGTGGCACGCTGGAAGCATGAACGAAGCAGCCTGGGCAGCGTTAATGGTGTCACTCACTATTGTCTGCGCCCTCGGAACAATTCGAGCATTCCGGAGCCGAGGTAGAGCCTCGGGAATTCGTGGGCTGGCGATCACCTTGTTGCCCGTGTCTGCGTGGCTCACCGGCACTCTCGAGATGTTCACGGAGATCGCTGGTTCCGTGACTGACTGGGCAACAGGATTGGTGCTCAACCCGTTTGTCTGGACTGGCATTGGGCTTTTCGGGACTTCGGCCTTGTTGTTCATTGTTTCCGGACGGATGCGTGCGCGGGCGCTCGACAGGGGACCAGCCAGCCCAGCCGCGACCACCCCTGGAGCCCCGTCGGCGCCCGCAATCGACGCTAGGAGGCGGGCCGCCCCGGCCAAAGACAGTGTGGGCGATGACGAGATGGCGGATATCGAGGAAATGCTTCGCAAGCGTGGGATCAACTAGCCCTGTCGTGGAGGGGTCTCGACAGTCTCGACCACCGGGGTCTGAGACCGTTTCGGACATTTTATTGCACACCGCTGAGCAACGTCCCCTGCTAGGTGGTGGGCGGATGATCTGCATCGACGGTCCGGCTGGCGCGGGGAAAAGCACCCTCAGCGAGGCGGTCGCGGCTCAATCACGTGACCAGGGTGTGACCGTCCACGTCGTACACCTCGACGACACGTATGACGGTTGGGATCAGAGTCTTTTCAAGTTGGGGGGTCGTCTGCGCAACTACCTCGTTGGCCCGCTGGCCTCCGGGCACGTCGGGCAATACCGACGTTTCGATTGGTCTGCCGGGGAGTTCACCGACTGGGTAAGAGTTCCAGCGGTCGACTTGCTCATCCTCGAAGGAGTCGGCTCCGGCCACTGGCAGATCGCCAGCCGGCGCGCCACGCTGGTTTGGGTGGACGCAGATCCGAAGTTGTGTCTGGCCAGAGGACTGGCTCGCGACGGTGACGCCCTGCGTCCTCAGTGGCTGGCCTGGAAGGAACGAGAAGGCGCCTACTTCTCAGCGTTGGGGATTCAGGAGGAGGCAGACATCCGCGTGGTTACTACCAACGCTCGATGAACGAGACCGCCCGGTCAACTCCGCGCTCACCGCGAACTTGTTCTCCGAAAGTATTCGCCCGGGCCACCACGGCTGGCAAAGCAAGTTCGCCAATCATGTGAGCAAGTCGGCTTGGGGTGAGTTCATGACGGGCGATCGGAGCTGCGCCAACTCCGAGCTCGTAGATCCGTCGACCCCAATAGGGCTGATCGCCAATGTGTGAGACGACGCCCGATGGCACTCCGGAGTGCAACGCAGCGGCCGTTGTCCCCGCTCCCCCGTGATGAACGATGCCGCCCATTTGTGAGAACAGCCAGTCGTGAGGGACGTCGTCGACCACCAACACCCTGGAGTCGTCTAATTGTCCACTCGTAACCCCGGCCAGATCTGCGCCACCACTGTGGATCAGCCCTCGTCGGCCCGAAAGCTTAAGCCCGCGGACGATTGCCGTCAGGGTTGCCTGGGGCTCCCGAGTGGACATCGAGCCAAAGCCGACATAGACCGGTGGCTCTCCCTGCTCGAGGAAGTCGCGCAATCGTGGCTCGGGCTGCCAATCTCGGCTGGCCGGCAGCGACCAATACCCCGAGGGATAGATCCAGGTCGGCCAATCGGATGCCACCGGCACGACCAATGGTGAAACACCCAGCACGGTGGGCGTCGTGCTGAGGGTGCGTCGATAGGTGCTTCTCCAACTCAGCACCCTTCGTGTAGACAAACCGAGCTTCCGTCGCACAGCACGGCCCGGACTGCCGAACCCATAACCTAAGGCCAGCTCTGTGGCCACACCGGCCAGGAGATTTGCCGGCGAATCAGCGCGTGGCTGTGGCGACTGCAAACCGGCCGGGCCAGAGCGAGAGGCTCGAAAGGGCGCGAGCAATGCAATCACATGACGGCCACCGCCAACGCGCACCAGTGCGTCAACAACGTCGAGGGTCATCACCCCGCTGATGAAAAGATCCGCGGTGCCGGCCAACGCGATCGATTCGTCGGCCATCCGTTCCGCCCACTCGTTCACCAGTCGTGCAACCAGCCGCACCTCAAGAAGCGGCGAATGAGAACTATGACCCAACCAGGAACGTCCAGTGTCCGAGCGCATCAAGTCGTCGACATCGACGGAGAAGGGATGGAATGTGATCCCGCGCTGTTCCACCAGGTCCCGAAAGTTTCTTGGGGCGGCCAGAGTGACGGCATGGCCTGCTGCATCGAGACCAAGAGCCAGGGCAATCATCGGCTGCACATCACCGCGAGACCCGGAAGCAAAGATAGTGATGCGCACGTGGCCATCTGAGCAGATGCAACCTAGGACAGGTGTGGTGGGGATGGTTTCGAGACGGGCTCGTACCTCGCCCTCCTCAACCACCAGAAGCGCCGGCTCGTACCTCGCCCTCCTCAACCACCAATAGCGCCGGCTCGTACCTCGCCCTCCTCAACCACCGGGGTATGCCAGGGTTAAGCCATGGTCGCTGCGACGGGGAAACAATTTGCCATCGCGAACGCTGGCTATCGAGCGATCATCACCGAGGGCGGGGCGACGCTGCGCGTCCTGGAGTACGACGGTCGCCCACTCATCGATGGCTTCGCCGAAGACGCAATGCCCACCTTCGGGATGGGGCAAGTGTTGATGCCATGGGCCAACCGAATCGGCGAGGGCAACTACACGTTCGACAACCGGACCTATCAATTGCCCTTAAGCGAGCCGTCCCGCAACAACGCCTCTCATGGCCTGGTGCGCTGGGCTCAGTGGTCAGTGGTGCAGCACAATCCCAGTGGCGTTGTCATGGGTTATCGGCTGATGGCGCAGAGCGGTTATCCCTGGACGCTTGACCTGCGGGTGGGTTATGAAGTCAGCGAGCAAGGCCTTGCTGTCTCACAGCACGCTGTCAATCTGGCCCCCCGCGCCGCGCCGTACGTCAGCGGCGCCCATCCGTATCTGTGGGTTGGTGAACCTGCTGGAACGGCGCTCGTCGACACGCTCGAACTCACCCTTCCCGCCGACACCATGATGATCACTGACGAGCGCAAGCTCCCCACTGGAACTGTGGCTGTCTCCGGGACCGACTACGACTTTCGGGCGCCACGGGCCATTGGCGACACACGGTGGGATCACGCCGTGACAGATCTAGCACCTAGCGCCGATGGCAACACCTGGGTGTCCCTGAAGAACCCGACAAGCGGGAAAGGCGTTGCCCTCTGGGCCGATGGCTCACATTCCTGGTTGCAGGTCTACACCGCGGACGACGCTCCGGCGATCAATCGACGTTCACTTGCCGTGGAGCCGATGACTGGCCCTCCTGATGCCTTTCGCAGCGGCACCGACCTGATCCGGCTCTCCCCGGCCGGGACGCCCGGCGACTCTGTGACGACTAACTGGGGCATCGTCGCGCTGTCGGGTTAGCCAGTCGGCGGTTGCCGAACGAGAAGGCGCAGTTGACGGATCGCGGCGCGGGCTCGAGCCCCATCAGAGCCCTGGATTCCCATCGCCGGGATCGTGGTGCCGTCGGCTAAGTCCAGGCTCGCCCAGGGCGCACCTCGACCCAGGTTGGCGGACACCACTTGGGGCCACGCAAACTCACGTCGTTTGAATCCGTTGACCACGATGAGTCGGTCAGCCTCGGCTACGACGCGCGAGCGGACCAGGGCGTACCACGCTGAAAAGGCCACCAAAGACAACAACAGCATGGTGAAGCGCTGCAAAGTGGTGAAGACCTCTTGAATGTCCGGTGGTAGAGATATCCAAGAGACCGCACTGACGATGATCAAAACGCTGCCGAAGAGCGCACCCGAGACCCGCACACCTAAGGGACGCCACGTGTGCGGCAACGTCAGCACGGGCGTAGGAGCAGGAGTGTTAGAGCCGGCAGGCATGGATATCCGTGAGCAAGATGGCGCGGGCGCCGATGTCGAAGAGGTCGTCCATCAGCCGCTGCGAGCCCGCACGAGGCACCATCGCCCTAACCGCGACCCAACCCTCTTTGTGTAAGGGCAGGACCGTCGGGCTCTCGATCCCGGGCGTCATCGCGACCGCGGCATCCACCTGCTGGAGTGGGATGTCGTAGTCCATCATCACGTAGCCCCGAGCGACAAGAACGCCTTCGAGTCTGCGTTGAAAGACTTCAAAGCCAGGTGGCAGTGCGGTCTCTGCACGCGTGATCAGAACGGCCTCTGAACTCAAGATGACTTTGCCGAAGGTCTCTAGACCGGCGGCGCGCAAGGTGCTGCCAGTCTCCACGACATCAGCAATGACATCAGCAACGCCAAGTTGGATGGAGGTTTCAACGGCACCATCAAGCCTAGTGACGTGAGCGTCGATTCCGTTCTCGTCGAGGAAGTTTTGCACCACGCCGACGTACGACGTGGCGATGCGCTTGCCCGCGACTTGGCTAGGGTCTGTGAACTCGCCGATGGGGCCAGCGAAGTGGAAGTTGGATCGACCAAATCCCAGCGCCAGCATCTCTTCGGCGTGAGCCCCAGAGTCAAGCAAGAGATCGCGGCCAGTGATGCCGACATCAAGGGTTCCTTCACCGACGTAGAGCGCAATGTCTCGCGGACGCAGGTAGAAGAACTCGACGCCGTTCTCGACGTCTCGATGGACAAGTTCCTTGGTGTCGTGGCGCTGGCGATAGCCGGATTCACGCAACATCTCGCTGGCAGCTTGGGCAAGTGAACCCTTGTTGGGCACCGCGATGCGCAGCAACTTTTCTATGGGCAGGTTAGTCATCGTTGTCTCACAGGTGGGTGTAGACATCGTCGAGGGTGAGGCCGCTGGCCAGCATCAGAACCTGGGCGTGATAGAGCAGTTGGCTGATTTCCTCAGCAGTGCGCTCTGGCCCTTCATACTCGGCTGCCATCCAGGCCTCAGCCGCTTCCTCAAGAAGTTTCTTGCCAATTGCGTGCACTCCGGCATCGAGTTGCTTCACCGTTCCCGAGTCTGCGGGGCGAGTCTCGGCCTTCGCCGTCAACTCAACCCATAACTCCTCAAAGGTCTTCACAGGTAACAAGCGTACGGCGTGCGCGTGCCAGGATGACTACCGTGTCTCATGTCCCTCCCGCTCGCTATCTGTTGCGAGCCAAGGATCTGGCCGACGGACGGTACGCCGAGCAGTTGACGGTCGCGGATTTGGCAAGCGCCGCCCGCCTCTCCCCCGCTCACTTCAGCCGAGAGTTCCGCAAAGCCTTTGGCGAATCGCCGCACCAATACCTGCTCACCCGTCGCCTTGAACGGGCGGCGGCGCTGTTGCGCAACACCGACTGGACCGTATTGCGGATCTGCGTGGAGGTAGGACTGTCCAGCGTCGGATCCTTCAGCACCAGTTTCCGAAGGATGTTCGGTCTGACTCCAACTGCCTACCGAGCCTCCTGTCCGCCAGCGGCCGCCCGAGTGATGATCCCGGGGTGCGTCCTGCGTGCGTATGGCCGACCGCAGAACCGCACGTTTCGAGAAGACGCGTGGGTTGTGGTCAACGAGACTGGCGGCAATGCAAATCATCACCTAGAGGAGTTCGAAAGATGATCGCCATAGCCAATGCTCAGATGTGGGTGCACGACCAAGACGAGGCGCTGGAGTTCTACACCGAAAAGCTCGGCATGGTCGTCCGGATGGACGTCACGATGCCCGAGATGGGGAATTTCCGCTGGTTAACCGTCAGCCCAGTCGACCAGCCGGACTTCAGCATTGTGTTGATGGCCATTCCCGGACCGCCGATGGTCGACAGCACCACGAGTGAACAAATTCGAGAGTTGATGGCCAAGGGTTTCGCAGGGACCGTGTTTCTTACCACACCCGACTGCCAGAAGTCCTACGAGGAGTTGTCAGCACGTGGCGTCGAGTTCATCGACAAGCCCTTCGAGCAGCCCTACGGGATCGATGCGGGCTTCCGTGATCCCTCAGGCAACAGTTTTCGGCTGACGCAACTCGCACCAAACATGGGCTAGGCGACTATCCCCCGAAGCGTCAACGCTGTCTCAATCGCCGCGGAAGCGGCTTCGTAGCCCTTGTCTTCGACTGAGCCAACGAGTCCGGCTCGGTCGAGGGCTTGTTCCTCGTTGTCGCAGGTGAGCAAGCCGAAACCAATCGGCGTACGACTCTCGACGGCGACTTTGTTCAGCCCGAGGGTTGCCGCCGAACAGACATAGTCGAAGTGTGGTGTGCCACCTCTGATGACCACCCCGAGCGCCACGATCGCGTCGTACCCCTGGTTGGCGAGGGTCGCTGCAGCCACGGGCAACTCGAAGGTGCCTGGCACCCGGATCAGCTTGGTTTCGGTGACACCACAATCGACCATGGCTCGTCCGGCGCCAGCGAGCAAGCCAGCCATCACCACCTCATGCCACTTAGCTGCAACTATGACGACTCGCAGTGCGCTGCCGTCTAGCTGCTCGATAGCTGGGGCTCCGGCGCCGCTCATTTGGCAACTCCTGTCGGGTGATCCGTGCTGAGGGTCGGCAATAAATCGAGCCCGGGCAGGGTGTGGCCCATCCGGTCACGTTTGGTTTGCAAGTAGGCAAGATTTTGGTCGGTTGGTCGCGGCGTAATCGGCACCTGCTCAACTACCTCAATGCCGTATTCCTCCAGGCTCGTCGTCTTTTCGGGATTGTTGGTGAGCAGTCGAACGCTGGCCACCCCAAGATCCTTGAGGATCTGAGTTGCCGAGCCATAGTGGCGCGCATCGGCAGGCAGACCGAGTTCCAAGTTGGCGTCAACAGTGTCGAGACCGGCGTCTTGGAGTGAGTAGGCCTGAAGTTTGGCGACCAAGCCAATCCCCCTGCCTTCGTGACCCCTGAGATAGACAATGACGCCTCGACCCGCTTCAGCCACCGCAGCCATGGCTTCCTCGAGTTGCGGCCCGCAGTCACAGCGAGCCGATCCGAAAACATCACCGGTCAGGCACTCCGAGTGCACTCGCGTGAGCACTGGCTCAGGTCCGCTCACATCTCCATAGACCAACGCAAGTTGCTCGCTGCCATCGACGCTGATGCGATAGCCGTACGCCGTGAAGTCACCCTTCCGAGTCGGGAGATTGGTCACGGCGACGCGCTCAGCGTGACGCTCATGGCGGCGTCGGTAACGCACTAGATCCTCGATCGAGATCATGGCCAGATCATGTTGGTCGGCAAACTCTCGCAACTCCGGCCCACGCTTCATCGTGCCGTCATCGTTGACGACCTCGACCAACACTCCGACTGGAGTCAGCCCAGCCAAGCGGGCCAAGTCGACGGCCGCCTCTGTGTGCCCGCGGCGCACCAACACCCCACCCTCGCGATAGCGCAGCGGGAAGACATGCCCAGGCCGGGTGATCTCCCAAGGCTCGGTCGCCGAGTCGGCTAAGACCCGCACGGTGTGAGTCCGATCGGCAGCCGAGATCCCCGTCGTCACACCGTCACGCGCATCGACGGAAATGGTGTAGGCAGTCCGCAGGCGATCCTTGTTATGGGGTGTCATCAGCGGGATCTCCAGGCGATCCAACATTTCGGCCGGCATAGGCGCGCAGATCACGCCGCTGGAGTAGCGAATCGTGAAGGCCATCAGTTCGGTCGTGGCCTTGGAAGCCGCGAAGATGATGTCACCTTCGTTCTCGCGCTCCTCATCATCGACCACAACGACGGCCTTGCCGGCGGCGATGTCGGCGATGGCTCGCTCGACTGTGTCGAGTCGGACTGGCTGGGGTGCGCTCATGATTTTCCTTCTTCGTTGCGGGCACCCAGCAGGCGCTCGACGTACTTGGCAATCAGATCAACTTCGAGGTTGACCAGATCACCGGGTCGGCGGGCACCGAGGGTTGTTCTGGCGAGAGTCTCTGGAATGAGGCTGACGGTGAAGGAGTCAGTTCCGACTGACACCACAGTCAGACTCACCCCGTCGACGGTGATGGAGCCCTTGTCCACGAGGTAGCGAGATAGTTCCTCCGGGACAGAGATCTCAACGATTTCCCAATGTGGGCTTGGGGTCCGCGAAACAGTCTTGCCCACGCCATCCACGTGGCCCTGAACGATGTGCCCACCGAGTCGCTTGTTGGCGGTGACTGCTCGTTCGAGGTTGACTGTGTCACCGATTCGCGAGCCCCTCAGTGAGGTCTTGTCGAGAGTCTCTTGCATAACATCGGCAGTCCACTGTGTGCCAGTTGCCGACACCACTGTTAGGCAGCAACCATTCACTGAGATCGAGTCCCCAAGACTCAGGTCCTCGAGGACGGTATGCGCACCCACCGTTAGCCGAACGGAGTCACCGAGATCCTCAATCTCATCGATGGTGCCGAGTTCTTCAACAATTCCGGTGAACATGTCAGTTGCCCTTCATGGTGATGCGAACGCAGGAGTCTTCGTGTTGGTCATGTGGATCAAGCACCGTGACATCGGTGATCGGAAAATGGTGGGCGTCACCGAGGGTGTCGATCCCTAAGTGGCCCACCGCAGGTTGCCCCGAGCCCAACAGGATTGGGGCGACATAGGCGACAATCTCGTCGATCAGTCCGGCTCCGAGGAAAGCCGCCGCCACGGTGGGGCCACCCTCGAGAAATACGTGTTGCCTGTCCAGGCGAAAGAGGGATTCGAGCCCATGTTTCGGGTCATGAGTCTTAAGCCGGACTGTTTTGGCGCGATTATTGAAGATCCTTCGATCTTCGGCCAACGTCCGCAACCCCATCACGGCGCGCAGTGGCTGATGCGCCAACGGCTCGCCGAATTCGTCACGAACAGTGAGCTCAGGGTTATCGATCTCGACTGTGTTGGTGCCCACCAGGATCACATCACATTTGGACCGAAGTCGATGAGCGTCACGGCGCGCCAGTGGGCTGCTGATCCAACGGCTGGTGCCATCTGTCGCCGCACAACGGCCATCCAAAGTGGTGGCGAACTTCCAGGTGACGAACGGACGTCCGGCGTCCATCGCAAAGGTCCATGCGCGGTTCACCTTTCTTGCTTGATCCAGCATGAGTCCGGCTTCGACCTCGATACCTGCTCCTTTGAGGGTGTCGGCACCACCGGCGGCCACCGGATTCGGGTCCGGCTGAGCGAAGACCACACGTCGTACGCCGGCAGCAATCAACGCCTGCGTGCAAGGCCCCGTGCGGCCCGAATGGTTGCAGGGTTCGAGGGTAACGATGGCTGTGGAGCCCTTGGCCGATGCACCTGCCGACTCGAGCGCCGAGACCTCCGCGTGTGGAGTGCCGGCCCCGCGATGAAATCCCTCTGCTATCTCGGCGCCGTCCGCGTCAATCAGGACGCATCCGACGCGAGGGTTGGGACCAAGGGAGACGCCGGGGGTGGCGGCCAGGGTGAGTGCGCGCGCCATCGCGCGACGTTCTACTTCGGTGACGGACACTTCACCCCTCCTCTGCGCATCGACTCGTCGGCGCGGACTCTGGGGTGGGGTCAAGTGCCGCAATGCGGCAGCCGGACCCTGCGTGCACCTTCCCATCCGGACTTTGACCGTCGGTCCAGGAATTTCACCTAGTCAACCGGCCACTGGCTGTGGCCGGGTCGCGGACTTTCACCGCCGGTGCGGACTTTCACCGCCCCCAGAGCACGCGAGTTCTAAGAACTCTTGACGCAATTCTGCCACACCCGCTCTTCGCCTCGCGTCCGCGTCCTTGGTTGTTTCATCAAGGTATGTAGGCGAACCCGCACTTCCCGGGGTCTGCAGACATGGGGAAGTGATGGCCGACCTACATACCTTGATGAAACTACGGGGCCGAACTAGAGACCGACAGCTTCGGCAGTACGACGGAGCGCGGCGACCATGGCATCTGGGTCGGCTGCGGAATAGACGGCGGATCCAGCAACGAAGACATCGGCACCGGCTTCGGCGCAGCGCTCGATAGTGGCCATCGAGATGCCGCCGTCGACCTGGAGCCAGCACTCGCCGCCAGACTTTTCGATCAGTGCGCGAGTCTGTCGGATCTTGGGGAGCACGGCATCCATAAAGCTCTGGCCACCAAATCCGGGTTCGACCGTCATCAGCAGAATCATGTCGAGCTCCGGAAGTAGCTCTGCGTAGGGCTCAATCGGGGTGCCGGGCTTCAACGCCATACAGGCTCGAGCACGTTGGAGGCGGATCTCGCGCGCCAGTTGAGCCGGCGCCCCGGCGGCCTCAATGTGGAAGGTCACGCTCCCACAACCCGCCTCGGCGTAGGCCGGCGCCCAACGGTCCGGATCATCAATCATCAGGTGGGCATCAAGTGGCAGATCAGTGTGCTTCCGGAGGCTTTCGATGACCGGAAGCCCAAGTGTCAGGTTGGGCACAAAGTGGTTGTCCATCACGTCCACATGGACCCAGTCAGCACTGGGAATGCGGGCAACCTCATCAGCGAGGGCGGCGAGGTCGGCGTTCAGGATGCTCGGCGTTATTTGGATTCCCACGCGCTGATCTTAAGGGGCGCGGGCTGACGCCAACTCGAGCTAGCGGGTTGTCTGGTCAAGCCTAGGTTTCGTCCGGCTCTCCGGGCATCTCACGGCCCTCGCGTTCGTCGCGGTCCGCCCACTCAAGCAGCGGCGCAATGTCGAACACGTGTGCGTCGATGTCCGCGTGTAGGTCGCCCAACGCGGCGAAGCGCTGGGGAACCGTCAAGATCGTGAAGTCATGTGGGTCCAGCGCATCGATTTCGTGCCAGTGCACCGGTGTGGAGACGCGTGCGTCGGCAACGCCGCGGACGGAGTACGCCGCCGCAATGGTGTGATCCCGAGCGTTCTGGTTGTAGTCCACGAACAGGTGCGCGGGGTCGCGGTCCTTGCGCCACCAAGCAGTGGTGACCTCGGAGGGGGCACGGCGTTCAACTTCTCGGGCGAAGGCGAGCGCGGCGCGGCGTACTTGCTGAAAACCATGCTTAGGAGGAATCCGCACATAGATGTGCATCCCCGACCCGCCGCTCGTTTTCGGGAATCCCACCGCACCCAGATCGTCCAATACTTCGTGGGCAACGTGGGCCACTCGTTGGACCGTGGCAAAGTCGCAAGCAGGCCCCGGGTCGAGGTCAATGCGCCATTCGTCGGGCATTTCGGTGTCCGCCCGCCGGCTGTTCCACGGGTGAAACTCAACCGTAGACATTTGCACGGCCCAGATCACGCTGGCCAGTTCGGTGACGCACAATTCGTCAGCGGTGCGGCTCCAGCGCGGGAAGAAAAGCTGGACCGTCTCGACCCATGGCGGCGCCCCAGCGGGCAACCGTTTCTGGTGCACCTTGTCGCCAGCGAGTCCTTTGGGGAAACGGTGCAGCATGCAGGGACGCTCAAACAGCGCGTTGACGATGCCGGGGCCAACCGCCAGGTAGTAGTCGACCAGATCGAGCTTGGTCGCTCCCGAGTCCGGGAAGTAGACCCGGTCGGGATTGCTTACGCGTACGACGCGTCCCTCAACCTCAATTTCGACGGCAGGAGACTTGGCGGCTGGCATAGCGCAACGCTATCGGCAGCCACCCCCCTTGGGGGTGGCTTGTCATACGGTCTGTTCATGAAGTTTGACCAGTCACCCGTTGTGGGGGTGACCGTACGCCGCGACGCCCGGCCTTCACTCTCCAGATGGCCCGGGTCCATTCCTGCCGTTCAGCAGATGGTGCGCGATGGACTGGAGTTGGCTCCTGGGGTGACGTTTCTCGTCGGCGAGAACGGTTCAGGCAAGTCGACCATCGTGGAGGCGGTGGCTACTGCCTATGGCTTGTCGCCAGAAGGCGGTTCTGCGCAAGGACACCACTCGACACGGGCTTCGGAGTCGTCTCTGGGTGAGGCATTGGAGATAAAGCGCGGGCTCGGCGGCCCACGATGGGGCTTCTTCCTGAGGGCCGAGACCATGCACGCGTGGTACACATTTCTTGAGTCGAATCCGCCGACCAGTCCCTACACAGTTGAACCAAAGTTGCACGAAATGAGTCACGGCGAATCTTTCCTCGCCGTGCTCGCCATGCGCTTCGGAAAGGCGGGCTTCTACTGCCTCGACGAACCCGAGGCTGCGCTGTCCTTCGCCTCCACTTTAGAACTGATTGCCGTGCTCCAGCGAGTGGTCGCAGACGGCGGGCAGGTTCTGTGCGCCACCCATTCGCCTGCGCTCGCTTCTCTCCCAGGCGCCCGGATTTTCGAGGTTGGCGATTGGGGTTTGCGCGAGTGTGCCTGGGACGAGTTGCAGATCGTAGATCACTGGCGCCGGTATCTCGGCAGTCCCATGTCCTATCTTCGACATCTGACGATGGACTGACCCCGATGGACTTTGATCAACCCCCGGTTGTGCGCGTGTCAGTTCGCCCAGAGCATCAATCCCCATCTGATGGTGGCCCGGCACGATTTCGGCCGTTGCCCAGTTGGTGCGAGACGGCTTGGACTTGGCCAAAGGCGT
>CAWFRT010000003.1:0-2074241 GCA_963818365.1 uncultured Actinomycetota bacterium
TAGAGGACGAGGACCGTGGGCAGGAGCCGGCGAGGTCGCGAAGGTCTCTTGCCCTCGCTGTTTACCTGATGGCGACTCGACCACGCGTGAGTGTGAGTCCGCCAGGACGATGCCGAGCGCCGAGCCGACGGGAATCACCCGCTGTACCGCTAACGCGACCCAGCACCGAACACGAGGCGAGTGATGGGGCCACCAGCGTGATTGCGGTCGATCGGTGCTGTTAGCGCTGCGTTTGCCATGGCCTGTAACGGTAACTTGGAGTGCGGGAAGTCCCCGCGCCTGACATCCGGAGCGAGGAATCATCGAATGAAGTTGTTGATGCGTAAAGCCCAGTTGGCGACCGCCACCGCCGTGCTCATGCTGGGTCCCGCAAGCGGTGTGATCTTGCTGACTCAGGCGCCTGCTCACGCGCTCTATGACGACGGCGACGACACGGGTGGCGGTGGCGGTGGCGGTGGCGGGATCGACAACCAGGTGGTCGAGATCGTGGGCACACCCATTCGTGATGACGAAGGGGCCTGGCATTCAGTTTATGACGTGCTGGAGGTTACCCCTTCAGCCGCTACCCCTATCGACTTTGCCGTGCCGGAGGATGAGGCGCCGATCATGACGCTGCGGCAGAAATGCTCCTGGAGAGACTCCTACGGGCGTGTTCTCACGGTCTGGTCGGTGCGCACCTCCACTTTCACACTCGTCCTGACCACGTACTGGTTGTCTGACGGACGGTCTGCGAACGAGATCTCTGAGAGTGCGTTTCAAAGGCTCTACAACGAGTGTGTGGCGACTACGAGTAAGTAGTCCGGTGACGGAGGACCAGTGCCGGTTGGTTGAGTTCGAACGTCGACTCGAAGGGCGAACAGGCTGCCCAATTGGTCGCGGCTACCACCAGCAAGTAGAAGCGGATGGACCACTGCCGGTGGTTCTGTTAGGTCCGAGGTTTGATCCCGAGGTCGACGGGGACGAGGAATCGTCAAGACCTGTGGATCTCGTGTCATGCCGCGTACGTTTCACCTCTTGACTCGTCGGGTCGTTCGACGAGCTTGCGCGCTTGAACTGTGCCTGCGCGGACGTCGGCACAGTGATGGTTACCGATCCGTGCAGCAGACCCATTGTCGGTGCCCCTACGTCCGGGGGGAAACCTCAACCCGCGGTCGCGTCCCGGTGTACTCCGGATTGAGTGGTGCGCGTTATCCGGGCGTTAGTGGTGTGGTGCGAATGTGCCGGGACGGTGTCAACCCGGTCGGAGGCTTGGTCATGGTGCAGGTGAAGCGAATCGATGTGTGGATCGTGGGTGCGGTCCTGATGGCGGCGGTGTGTGCGCCGGGTGCGGGGGTTGCGGTGCCGGTGGCCGAGGGCGCGACACCGTCTGGCGCGGGACTGGTGGTGGGGCCTTTGGTGGCGGTGCCGGATGCGGCACTGGTTGCTGCGACGAATTTTCGGGTGATCGAGTTGACAGAGTCCACGGTCGGGGTTGCGTGGGATGTGGATGCGCGGACCACGGTGCGGGTGCGTCGTACGACCGGTAACCAGCCTGCGGCGACGGTCAACGATGGGGTCCGGGTGGCGGTGTCGGGGGCTACGGCGCGGGTCACTGGGCTGGAGCCTGGGTCAGCGCACACGATGAGTTTGTTTACCCGGGTGGGCAGGGTGTGGCAGGGGCCGGTGGCGATCAGTGTGGGCACGGTTGCGCCCGTGGGGTCCAATACTGCGACATATGTGACGACTACGAATGCGCGCTTCCTCGATGCCGCGCAGATCGTTTCGGCGACCCTGGATCCGACCGGGGTTTCCATGCGACTCACCGGGGCGGCTCCGGCGGTGGGGACGGTGCTGGGTTTGCCGGTGACCACCGATCTGCCGTCGGGTTACCTGGGGGTGATCTCCGGGGTGGAAACCGACGGTTTGGTGCGGTTGACGCCGGCGTCGTTTGGTGAGGCTTTCGATTATTGGAATGTTGACATCGATCAATTCCCAGCGGATACGCCGATCGCGCAAGCCGCACCTCGGACCGGGGCTGGTCTGGCGAAGCCGTCCTGTTCTGGCGACGGCAGCCCGGAGATCGACTTCGGTGACCCGATACCCACGCTGGAGGGTTCATTCCATGGGCAGGTGGTCTCGCCAGGGCTTCCGATTCCGGGCACGAGTCCCGGCGTCAGATTGCGTGGTCAAATCACGTTGAAGATGGACCTCAACGGGCGGATCAAGACTGATGGAACGGCGACCTGCACGGTGGAGTTTCAGAAGGTGACCAGGCTGATCAGGCTCCCGGGCATGCCGGTGCCGTTGACCTTGACGGCGGAGCCGCGGCTGGAGGCCACGGTAGTCGACTCCAAAATCAACATCGCCAATCTGGGATTCACCTCGAACGCCACCGCTGCCTTCGACACGGAGTTCACGCTGGAGGGAGTGACAAAGAGCGAAGGTAGTTTCAACGTTGACTTCCAGCCGCGTGAACCCCAAGCCGAAGGAGAAGGGACGCTGTCCTTGTCGCTGGTGAGCGACATGACGATCGGTTTTGGTGAGGCTGTGGGCTTGAAGGTGAGCTCGGAAGCGCCTAAGGGCACCGTCACGATCAAGAAGCCCGTAAACCAGGGGCGATCCCTACTGCGTCAAGGCCGAGCTCGGCGCCAAAGCCAAAGCCGAGGTGTTTGCCTCGGTCTGGAAAGTCGGCACCAAGGCCTACCCCATCTTTGAGACGAACATCGGCTCCCTCCCCGGCAGCCCCTGGTCCTGGCCTCAAGACTGCGGAGGCAAAACCGACCCCACCGACATCTTGCTGCTGGGCTACGCGCCCGGCTACCCGATCCATGAGTTCATCAAGAACACTCTGATGGACGCGAACTACGAAGTCGTGGCTATCCAGGGCTACAACCTTCTCAATGTCGAGCGTGATCGCTTCAAGCAAGTCTGGGACTTGTACGGCCACCCCGACTACTACATGCAGTCTTCGTTCCTCTTCCAAGGCGCGAACGGTCACGCCCCGGGGATGGTCTCCTTCTGCATCCAATGCGGCACCGATTTCTACTACTACACGGGGGCGCATCAAGCTCCGTGGGATGGACCGCCGCCTTTGTGTGGTGATCAGTTGGATCAATGCCCGTCCTTGGCGACGCGATTCGGGAACTTCACGATAGGAAGCAATGTGCGCCAGGTGGTGGACTTGCCTGTCGACGACACGCTTGCGTTCCACCAAGGCCGGGCGATTGGCTACGTCAAAGAAGAACCGGAGACGCACTTTCCTGATGTCGTGAAGTATCGGCTGGTCGCCTTGATGACGAGTTGGAGTTACAACGACTACGACCTGCAGGCATTCACGCGAGACAACGGCGACTTCATCGTGGCAGTGGCGGACTTCCTAGCAAAGCCGGAGAAGTGATCCCCACGCGGCGGGCGGCCAGGGGCGGACCCGTCACACGGGTGAAACAAACCTGTAGCAGACTGCCCCTATGGGTAAGCAGGAAGACTTCGTGAATCGCCCCGGGTTTCGTAGAGGCTGTTCGTTCGTGTTTCGGCCCCGACCGGGGCTGGTTGTGGACTGTAGTCCAGGGCGGGCATTGTTGCCCAGTGGTTGGTCTCGAACTCGGCGGGCGGGATGAGTCCGATCTCGCCGTGGAGGCGGCGGTGGTTGAACCAGTCGACGTACTCGGCGACAGCGATCTCGACGTCGCTCGACGGTCTTCCAGCCGCCTTGGGGTCGCATCACCGGGTTGCGGATGCACTCGGCCTTGAACAGCGAGTTGAACGCCTCGGCCATGGCGTTGTCATAGGAATCGCCCTTGGACCCGACCGATGCGACCGCGTCTGCCTCGGCTAGTCGCTCGGTGTAGCGGATCGCTCGATATTGAACTCCGCGGTCGCAGTGATGGGTCAGGCCGGTGACGTCCTGGCCGGCTCGCTGCCGGTTCCAGAACCCCATATCGAGGGCGTCCAGCGCCAGGTCGGTGCGCAGCGAGGTCGACACCTGCCAGCCGACGACTCAGGCGGCTGAAGACGTCGATGACGAACGCGACGTAGACCCAGCCCGCGTGGGTGCGGACGTAGGTCAGGTCCGCCACCCACAGCTGGTTCGGCGCCGGTCGCGACGAACTGCCGCTCCACCAGGTCGTCGGGACGCTCGGTCTCGGCGCCTTCGCTGATAGTGGTCTTGCGGGTCTTCTCCCGACTGATCCCGCGCAGACCCTCGGCCCGCATCAGCCGCTCGACAGTGCACCGGGCCACCCACGTGACCCTCGCGGTTCAGCTCGGCCCAGACCTTCCGGGCGCCGTAGACACCGAGGTTGTCGTTGTGGACCTTGCCGATGATCTGGCGACCAGCTCGGCGTCGCGGAGCGCTCGTAGCCGAGGGCGGACGGGCCTTCGCGGCGTAGTAGCTGCTCGGGGCGATCTCGACGTCTGCTGTACGCAGGACACCGCATGATCGGCTCGACCCCGAACGGCTTGCCCTGCAACGACCCGATCCCGGTGGGCGTCGATGTAGGCCACAATCACTTCAGTTTGCGGTCGAGCTCCGCCGCCGCGAAAAAAGCCGACGCCGTCCGCAAGGATCTCGTTGGCCCGCCTCAACTCCCGGTTCTCCCGCTCCAACACAGCGATCCGATCGGCATCCACCGTGCTCGTCTCTGGCCGTGACCCCTGATCAACCTGCATCTGCTTCAGCCAGGACCGCAGCGTCGACTCATGAATCCCAAGCTGATCACCAACGCGTTCAACCGCCCCACGCGCCGTGACCGGATCAGCCCTCAACTCCAACGCCATCCGACAAGCCCGCTCACGCAACTCCGAGGTATACCTATTCGCTGTAGAAGCCATAACTCTCATCCTTTCGAGGAACGAGAGCCTCCACCAAACCCGGGGCGATTCACTTCACCGGTGAGGAGCACCCTGCGGATCCGGTAGAGCGGGTCATCACGCCTGCCACGGTGCCCAGTTTGTTGTTGCTGGACCCGGCGCCGGGTCTGGTCTAACGCTCGGTTGGCGAGTTGGACACAGTGGAACGCATCAACGACCTGCCGGGCCCGGGGAAGTACCACTGTGTAGACCGCTGCGTAGGTGGCCGACATGTCGAGTGCCCCGTGTTCGATGCGGTCCTTCCATCCTTGGGGTTGGACCCGGATCCAGGCGGCCACGTCAACGAATGCCCTGGTGGGGAGGATGTCGATGATCTGATGGTTGGCGACATCCGCGACGGTGGTCGCATACGAACGCGACCGGTAATGGCTGTGTTTGACGAACGATGTTTCGTCCAACCCGATCGCAGTCGTGGCGTTCAACCGTTTCCGATCCGCTGTCAGTAACGCCTCACCATAGGTGGTGACGGCGTCGTTAACAGTGTGCCAATCACACGCGAGTTCCTTGGCCACATCCGACACGGCCCGACCTTTGCCGACCTGCTCGGTCACCCACTTCGCGCACCGGGTCGTCAACAGGCACTGGGTGGCGGCGATCCGATGATCGGTGCTCGTCCAGGACCCTTGGGGCACCGGGGTTGTGGACAGATCAGTCGGTGTTTACGCCACCCCAGTCGCATTGGTTGGCCGTAGACCGGGAGATCGACATACCTGATGATCGGCCGGTCCTTCACATGTGCTGTAGCCCCGCACGAGGGGCAGAACATCACCGGGGTGTTCTGCTCGATCAACAGTTCGACATCGCTGCGGTCACGTCGATAAGCCAAGACCTGGACGTCTTTGAGCCCGACCAAGGCCTGGAGAATCTCGCTAGGATCATCATGAACGAAGGTGTACCGGACTTTTTTCTTCACACATCAAAGACTGGCGCACCTTCGTTCACTCCTGCCGGACCAGACCCCGCTGAAATCCGAAGAGCCGGAAGTGCTCGCCGCTGCTTGTTCCTCGCACGGTGGCTTTCGGGGTGGCCCGGTAGGCAGCGGCTGGGGTGAGGCTGTTGAGCGCGCGGTGTGGTCGCTGGTGGTTGTAGATCTGCTGGAAGCGCGATAGCTGGGCTTGAAGTTCGGTGATCGTGGCGGCGCGTTCTTGCCGGGTCAGCCACTTCTTGAGGGTTTGGTGAAATCTTTCGATTTTGCCTTGGGTTTGGGGGTGGCCGGGGTGCCCGTTCTTCTGGGTGATCCGCAGGATGGCTAGGAGGTATTCGAAGGCGTTGCGTCCGCCGGTGAATCGGGAGGTGTAGACCGAGCCGTTATCGGTCAGGGTTGCTGCGGGTGGGCCGTAGGTGTTGATGTTTTCGGTGAAGGTGTTCACGACGTCCTCGCCGGTGACCCGGGTGAATGCGGTGATTGAGAGCAGCATTCGGGAGTGGTCATCGAGCCAGTTGAGGATCTCGGTGTCGGTGTCGGTGCCGTCGGCGAGTGGCCAGTGGGTGAAGTCTGATTGCCAGCATTCGTTGGGTTGGTCGGCTGCGAGCGGTGCAGCGAGCTGCGTGGCCGCTTCTTAGGTGCCGGTGTGATCAACCCTGCGGTGTGCAGGACACGGCGGATCGTCGAGGTTGACGGGGCCTTGATCCCTTCGACCTTCAGATGATTGGGCGATGGTGACCGGGCCAGCATCCAGACCGTCGGCATCAAGCTGTTTACGTAGTTCGATGATCCGCTGTTGGATTGCCTGCGCAGTCGCTCGTGGATTTGATGCCGGGCGCCGAGAGCGGGGCTCCACCGCGTCCAGCCCGCCCTGCTCGTAGCGGGTGACCAGGGTGTGGACCCACTGCCAGGACACGTCGTAGCGGCGAGCCGCCTCGGCCTTGGTCAGGCCTTGATGGACAACAGACAGAACGATGACTTTGGCCTTCGACATGGCCCATGATCCAGCCACCAGGCGATATCAATGATGTCGCGACTCATCTATCAACGATGTCGTGAAACTACACATCCTCAGCTCCACCGAACGTGCGGGTCAGTTGGCACAGCGTGGCACCAGCAATCGGTGGAATACTCGTTGGGTGGACTCGGCGCTGGATGACGAGATCCTCCAGGGCACGCAAGCCTTGGAGCGGGCCGACTGGGCTGTTGCCCGGACGGCGTTCGAGGCAGCACTCTCCCGGGAAGAGTCGGCTAAAGCTCGTGAAGGGCTCGGCCTCGCGCTGTGGTTCGAGGGCCGCGCTGACGACGGGATCAAGCAGCGAGAGCTCGCCTTTGCGTCCTACGTCAAGGAGCAGCGCTGCGATGACGCGGCGCGGATTGCGGTTTGGATCTCCCATCAGCACCTCCTCGCCGGTCGCCCGTCGGCCGCTCGTGGGTGGCTGGCTCGCGCCACGAGAGCTCTCGAAGACGCCGCTCCCTGCGTGGGGCATGGCTGGGTGGCCGTTGAGCGTGCCAGGCACGCCACCGCCACCGCGGAGCAGGTCCACCATGCGACGATCGCGATCGAGGTGGCCCGCGCCCATGGAGCCGACGATCTGGAGGTGTTCGCGATCAGCCTGCTGGGTCGGGCGGAGATGAGTGCGGGTCGTCGGGAGTCCGGTCTGGTGCTGCTTGAGGAGGCGATGGCCGCGGCGACGACGGGTCGGGTCCGCAACCTCCACACGCTGAGTGAGGCCTACTGCAACCTCGTGATGGCCTGCGCCGAGGCGGGCGAATGGGAGCGGGCCACCGAATGGTGTGAGCACGTCGAGGAGTTCGCCCGCACGCGTCGGGCCGCGCCACTGTTCGGTGCCTGCCGGACCGTGCATGCAGACGTTCTGGTCGCCACCGGGCATTGGCCGGAGGCAGAGGAAGCCCTCGAGGTCGCGATGGCGACCCATGACCGCTACATTCCCGAAATGGGGGCCAACACGGCCGCGAGCCTCGCCGAACTGCGGGTGCAACAAGGCCGACTTGACCTCGCCGATCAGACGCTCCAAGGCCGAGAAGAGCACCCGGCCTCCCTGCACGCGCTGGCCATGCTCCGGATCGCCGAAGGTCGGGCCCCGGAGGCGACGGCACTCTTGGTGCGGGGCCTGAGTGGTACGTCGAGAGACACCGTCCGCGCCGTACAACTCCTCGCCGCGCTCACCGATGCCCACCTTGCCGAAGACAATCCAGAGCTCGCGGGGGCAACAGCCGACGAGCTTACGGCCATCGCGGCGCGGTCCGGGATGCGTATAGCGCGGGCTCGAGCTCAACTGGCCCAGGCCAGAGTGCTGCTTGCCCGCGGACTCGAAGACGACAGCGCCGAGTCGGCTCGACTGGCGCTGACGGAGTTTGGCGCCCTCAACATGCCGCTGGACGCGGGCGAAGCCCGACTCGAATTGGCCAGGGCGATCCGCGCGACAGCCCCAGAGGTCGCAGCCGACGAGGCTCGCACGGCCCTGACCGCTTTCCGCTCCCTCGGCGCTCAGCGGGCGGCTGACGCAGCGACCGCCTTCTTGCGCACCTTGGGCCACGGCACCGCTCCACGTGCACGGGTTTCCGGTGAGCTCACTGCCCGAGAACGGGAGGTGCTCGCCCTAGTGGCGATGGGAAGGTCCAACGCCCAGATCGCCAACACCCTCACGATCAGCGATCGCACAGCGGGGCACCATGTGAGCCGCATCCTGGCCAAGCTGGGCGTTCGCAATCGCGGTGAGGCAGCTGCCTACGCAGTCCGGCAACGCAGTTAGGCAGATCTCCCAATGTGTCCCGGCGACGCTGCGGCGATGCTGAAAGTCTCAGCACCGACCCGAATGGAGACAGACAGCCATGAATCAGACAACCGCCGACCTCGACCTCAAAAGTCGCCACCGTGCCATGTGGGCCTCAGGCAACTACGACACGATGGTCGAGACGTTCCTCTTGCCACTGGGCCCACGCCTCGTCGCGGCGGCCGAGATCTCCCCGGGAGACCTAGTCCTTGATGTGGCCGCCGGCACCGGCAACGCATCGATTCCTGCTGCCGCCACCGGTGCCTCGGTGACCGCCAGTGACCTGACCCCAGAACTGCTCGATGCTGGCCGTCTTCGGGCCGGTGCGGCGGGCGTGGATGTGGAGTGGACCGAGGCCGACGCGGAGCACCTACCGTTTGCGGAGGGGCAGTATGACGTGGTCATGTCGTCAATCGGTGTGATGTTTGCCCCGCGTCACCAAGCAGCAGCAGACGAATTGGTCCGGGTGTGCCGACCAGGGGGTCGAATCGGACTCCTAAGCTGGACGCCGACCGGCATGTTGGGTGCCTTGTTCGCCACCATGAAGCCTTTCGCTCCGGCGCCCCCACCGGGTGCCCAACCGCCCGTGCTGTGGGGAGACGAGGAACATCTCCGGGCCCTCTTCGGTGGGCGGGTCGACTTCCACACGATGACCCGCGACGTACTCGAAATCACGGCTTTTGAGCGGGCCGGCGACTATGGCACCCACTTCACGTCGTACTACGGCCCGACGATCGCCGTCCGCGCCAACGCGGAGCGCGAAGGCCGCGCAGCGGAGTTTGACGACGCCCTGGCGGCGTTCTGTGAGCAGTGGAACATCGGTGGCGACGGTTCCGCCCGCTTCGAGAAGGAGTATCTGCTTGCGGTTGGAACCCGAGTCTGAGCAGACCCATGCTTCGAGGCGCATGAACCGATGGGAGTCGGGCACTTACTGACCAAACGTCAGGGCGCTGGACGTTTCAGATCCTGGAGGAGTACGACGACAACTTCCTGTTCCTGTTTCGGGCATTGGAGAAGCAGGCGCGTGAGGAACTGGTGGACGGGAAGCGGCATCTGAAAGAGGCCGAGATGAAGGTCAAGAGCCAGAGCGGCTCGTTCGCCCAGATCGAGCGTTAGCAGGAGGTTTTGACATCCCCTCGGTCAGCGCTGCACACATCGTGGCCCTGCTCGCCGAGGAGCTTGTCGTTGCCGCGCACACCATCGACACCAAGGAGCCGATCTGACTGGGCGCCACCCCGAAGCACATCTGCACCCGCTCCACCGGTCAGGGTGTCCCTTCCATCGCCGCCGATGATGACGTCATCACCCGCCCGACCAAAAACGGTGTCATTGCCGCCGAGCCCGCAGATAACGTCGGGACCATCGGTGCCAACGAGCCGATCAGCACGAGGGGTTCCGCTGATGGTGCAGCCGTCTGAAGTCGCTACCGCCCAGTCTGCGCCCAGCGCCCCAGTCGTGCCCGCGATCTTCGTGGGGGTCGCAGCAACTGCCGTGATGTTCGTGGCGGTGCGAGCGACAGCGTTCTGAGCGCCGGGAGTGAGCACTGGCCGAGGCAAGGTCCACACGGCGTTCTCGCCGGTGAGGAAAGAGTAGGCAGTGAACATCAACAGCGTGCCGTCGGGAGAAAACCCGGGATCCCTGAAGTCGGTGTAACCCTCTGGAGTGACGGTCGCGGTCTGGCCGGTGTCGGGATTCGTCACGACCAGATCGTCGCCAGGGGATCCGGCTGGACGGCGCAGGTAGGCCACCTCGGTGCCCTCCGGTGACCAGGCAGGATTGGTGTAGGAAAACCCGTCGTTCGGTGCCTCGACATAAGTGAGAGGGCTGGTTCCGGAAGCCTCCACGAGGGCAAGGCTGTTCTGGGTGAGTGACTCGGTAAACACGATGCGGGTTCCGTCGGGTGACCAGGAAGGTTCCTGCTCCATGCCATAGAACCGGCCAAACTCGTTGTCAATAAAAGGTTCGTTAACCACGAGTTCGCGAGAAGCGGTTCCGTCGGCATTGCCGCGGAAGATGTCTGGGTCGCCGTCGTTGTTGCGCGCCCACACGAGCTCGGTGCCATCAGGGGACCAGGTGGGATGACGGTTGTCGAAGCCGAAGCCGTCCGGGTTGAGTGATGCGGTGATATTGGAGACGTTGCCGCCATCGGCGTCCATCACCAGCAGGTTTGCCGGGGAACTTTGGGTCGCAACGTCGTTGAAGACAATCCGAGTGCCGTCTGGTGACCACACGGGGGCGCTCTGTTCTCCTGACAGCGTCGCCGTTAACTCTGTCAGCGCACTCCCGTCGGGCTGGACGGTCCAGATGCGCTCGGATCCGCCAGCGTCCAGGGCGCTAAACACGATCTGACCGTTGGGTCCGACCGCCGCTTCTGCCGACTGCGGGAGCAACGCGAGCGAGGTGAGCGTGACAGCTGCCATACAGAGTGTGGCTCGAAAGGTTCCCATGTCAGGACCCTACAGGCCAGATTGAGCAGGAACCATTGGCCAGTGGTCGTAGTACCCTTCCCACATAGTTGAAGCCTCAGGCCCGCTGCGTCACGCGAGCGAGAGGAACAACTTCTCCATCTGTTTGACGTCGATGCTGTCGACCCCTTCGCCGTTAATCAAGCATTGCTGCAGGCCGCTGGCGACGATCGCAAATCCCGCCTTGTCTAGGGCTTTTGACACCGCCGCTAACTGCGTCACGACATCTTGGCAGTCGCGGCCATCTTCGAGCATTCGCAGCACTCCGGCCAGTTGCCCCTGCGCGCGCTTGATGCGGTTGATGACGGGTGTCATTGAGTCGGGATCGAGTTCCATCTCAAACTCCTTGTTGTTCGTTGAGATCGGCAAGTGCGGCGCTCAGGCGTGTGCGTGCATCTTTGGCCACCTTGAGAAGTGCGTCGCCGGCCACGCCCATCATGGCGTCAGGATCGAAGGCTTCCACAGTGGTCGTGTCGACGTCGAGTGCGCGCACCACCACATTGCAGGGGAGTAGGGCCGCGATCGAGGGGTCCATCACGAGCGCTTGGTGGGCCAGTTGCGGGCGGCAGGCGCCCAAGATGATCTGAGGCGCAATGTCGACGCCGATCTTGGCTTTGAGAGTGGCTTTGAGATCGATCTCGGTGAGCACCCCGAACCCCTGTTTTGCGAGTGCTTCACGGGTGGCCGCCACTGCGTCGTCGTACGGCATCGCAAGTGTGGTGCTCAGGGTGTACTTCATCGGTTCCTCCGGCTGGTCGTCGCTTTGACAATACCCTAGGGGGTGTTATTGTTCTGTTCGATCATATACCCCCAGGGGTATCTATTTCGAATGAGGGAAAATGCAGCAGATCGACGTGACACAACTCGCCCCCGCATTGGCCGGCGGTGGAGTTCTGATCGATGTTCGTGAACCAAGGGAGTTCGCCAGCGGGCACGTTCCCGGTGCCATCGCGATCCCGATGGGCCAGTTGCCCGGTCGGTTGAGTGAACTTGATGCCTCCGCGCCGATCTATGTCATCTGCGCCTCGGGGAATCGCAGCCGCGTCATGTGTCAGGTGCTGAATGCGGCCGGTCTCGACGCCATCAACGTCGTGGGCGGAACCATTGCCTGGCAGCAGGCATCGATGCCGATCTCAACTGGATTGGTGGGTGGCCGGGTATGAATTCTCTGACGATCTTGACGCTCGACACTCCCAGTCTGGGGGACCGGAGTTACCTCGTCCATGACGGCGAGGTTGCGTTTGTGGTCGACCCACAGCGCGACATCGACCGAGTGCTGGCCCTCCTCGAGGAACATCGCGTGCGATTGGTCGCGGTCTTTGAGACCCATATCCACAATGACTACCTCACCGGTGGTCTCGCCCTGGCGGAATCGACAGGCTCTGCCTACTACGTCAATGCCGCAGACCCGGTGAAGTTTGAGCGGACCCCGATCAGTGATGGAGACACGGTCAAGGTCGGCGAGAAGATGCTTGTGACGGCGATAGCCACACCGGGCCACACCTTCACCCATCTGTCCTTCGCGCTGGCTGAATTGGGTGCCACGGACACCGAAAATTCGCTTAGTCAGTCCATGTGCGTGTTCTCGGGCGGCTCGCTTCTGTATGGCGCAACCGGTCGCCCGGACCTCCTCGGTCCAACCCATACCCATGACCTAGCCCGTCACCAGCATGCTTCTGCCCGACAGCTGGCAGATCGACTGCCAGATAACGCCGAGCTGTTTCCGACCCACGGCTTCGGCTCCTTCTGCTCTGCCAGCCAGTCTGAATCAACGGCCTCCACGATCGGGCTCGAAAAGCAGAATAATTCGGTCCTCAATCTCAACGAGACTGATTGGATCGAAGAGCTCATCTCCGGGCTTGATGCTTGGCCGACCTACTACGCACACATGGGACCGGGCAATGCCGCGGGTCCGACAGCCCCGGATCTGAGCGTCCCGCCCTTGGCCGACGCCACCGAGGTGCGTCGACGGATCGAGTCGGGGGAGTGGGTCGTGGATCTTCGCCATCGCACCGTCTTCGCAGCCGGGCATGCCCCAGGCACTCTCAACTTCGGGGTCGACGGTCAGTTCGCGACGTACCTTGGCTGGCTCGTCACGTGGGGAACTCCGCTCACCCTGTTGGGTTCAACCCCCGAAGAGGTTGCGCTCGCGCAGCGGGAACTGGTGCGTATTGGCATCGACCGGCCGGTGGCGCACGCCCTCGGTGGCCCCGAGGTGTGGAGCGACCGCGAGTTGGCGACCTTTCCCACGGCAACCTTTGCGGACCTGGCCCAGGTGCGCCACCACCGGAGGGTCACCGTGCTCGACGTACGACGGGCCAAGGAGTATGCCCGGGGCTGGATCGAGGGGTCGATCAACATCCCGCTCCACGAGCTGCCTCATCGGCTTGCCGAAGTGCCAGCGGGTGAGGTCTGGGTGCACTGTGCTGCTGGCTACCGAGCATCCATCGCCGCTTCCCTGCTGGCCGCCTCGGGCCACCCGCTCGTTGCGGTCGACGACGATTTCAGCAACGCCGAACGGGTGGGCCTCCCCATGGTTGACCCGGTAGGTGACGCGGCGTGAGTCTCGCCCTGATCGCCGTCGTAGCGGGGATCTTCATCGGTTTGAGCCTGGGGGCGCTGGGCGCTGGCGGGTCGATGCTCGCTGTGCCGGTGCTCGTCTATGGGCTTGGACAAACTCCCCTTGAAGCCACGACGGGATCCTTGGTGATCGTCGGAGTCACCGCACTGGCCGGAGTTTTTGCCGCCGCATCAGGGGGCTACGTCCGGTTTGGCCAGGGCCTCGGGTTCGGCTTGGTGGCGATCGTGGGTGCGGCCGTTGGAGCCAAGCTATCCACGGACGTCGATGGGGGCCATCTGATGGTTGCGTTCTCCCTGGTCATGCTCATCGCCGGTGGGCTAATGGTCTTTCGACAACTCCGCGGAGAAGCAGATGGAGTAGGCCCAGGCATCGACGACCCGATCATTACCTTCAGTCCGACATTTGCCTGTCAATGTCCGCGGGCACTCAAGGTTGTCGTGGCGGCTACGATCGTCGGCCTGGTGACAGGTCTCTTGGGAGTGGGCGGTGGATTCCTGGTCGTCCCCGCGCTCGTCTTGGGTTTGAGCATGCCGATGCGGGACGCGGTCGGGACCTCATTGCTGGTTATTGCCCTTACCAGCGCCTCCGCACTGATGGTGCGGGTGGGGGTCGGGGTGAGCCCCGACTGGGGATTGGTCGCCTTGTTAACCTTCGCCTCGACCATCGCCGGATTCGTGGGGGCATGGGGAGCCCGCAAGTTGGATGCACGTTATCTCGCGCGAGCTTTGGCCGGGCTGCTTGTCGTGGTTGCGGTGTTCACCGGCGCTCAGGCTTTGCAATCGTTTTAACTACTGAAGGAGAAGTGCCATGTGTCGAGCAGTGCAGTGCCGCAAGTGCGGTCTGATGAGTTGGGCTGGCTGCGGTCAGCACGTCAATCAAGTGCTTGCTGGCGTGCCGAAGGCGCAACGCTGCCAAGGTCACCCCAAAGAAGCCGGGTCAGGCTGGTTTAGCCGCATCTTCGGGCGCTGAGCGGGTGGCGAGCAACTCGTCGATAACCAGCGCTGTGCAGCCCCATCCCCGCTGTGGTGTCGCTCACTGCGGCACCTTCACATCCCGTCCGCCTTCGTAGGTCAGCCGCTCTCCCATTTGGACAAAGCTTGGGGCTGGCACGAAGCCGCCAGCGAGCAACACCTCTCCTTGCGCAAAGCTCGGCGCGGCATTGAGCATGGCCGGGGGAGTGAAGCCGAAGAGTTGGGCCAAGTCGGCGACGTCTGCGGGGGAATTCATCCGCATGAGAGCCAGGTTGTCGCACTGAGAGAGCACCTGAGGATGAAGTTTCGAGGGACGCTGAGTCGAGAGCAGCAGCCATAGGCCAAACTTCCGCCCCTCGGCCGCAATCTGAATCAGCCGGTTGGTCACGGCTGCCGCAAGAGCATTGGCCGGATCGACCGGGCACACGTTGTGAGCTTCGTCGATCACGATGAGTGTCGGCGTACGAGACTGCCGGTTCTCCCATAGCGAGTCGAGGACGTCGAGGCAGACTGCCAGTGGTTCTGCCGGATCTTCGAAGCCTCCGAGGTCCATCACGGTTGCTCGCGCACCGCTGTTGATGACATCAACCGCCGAAGGCCGTCCATCGGCCCAGACTTCCCAACTCAGTAGGTCGAGATTCTCGATTCGCTGCCCGAGAGCGACTTCGTCTCGGGTGCCGTTGATCAATTGGTCGGTGAATGCTGTGAGGTCCGTTTGGGCGGCATCCTTGGTCGCCCGGATGAACGTGTTGTATTCACCACGATCGATCAGCGGATCCATCCGTAATACGGCGGCTCTGCTTTGTGCTGACATGGTCACAAAGCGTGCGCAGAGCGCATCTCCACCTGAGCCTGGTCGCAGGATGCGGATGTCTTGCGCCGCAGATCTTCTGTGCTGAGTCGGCAGGAGCTTGAGGCAACGTCTCGCCGAGACGCACGAAGTCCGCATTGGGATCCAGGATTACCAGACGCAACTCTGTCTCCAGCAGGAGTTGCTCCAGGATCACCCCCAGGGCATAGGTCTTCCCAGACCCGCTTTGGCCGCACAAGAAGGTGTGCCGATTGAAGCCCTGCGCCTTAAGTCGCGCCTGTGTTTCGACTTGGCCCGAGCGCCAAGTGCCGATCACAACGCCAGCCTTCGAGCTGCGCTGGAGCGCGTCGAGCAACTCCACGCTGGCCGCGGCAATAGCCGCGTTCGCAAACGGGCGGCGTACGGCGCGAAGGGGAGCGAGGTCCTCGTCGAGGACGTGGAGAACGGCGCCAGTGCCGAACCTGGGCGTCGGCACCCTCAGCAGCGTGCTCAAGCACTTGGCCGAGATAGCGGGCGCCGGTCGCCTCGATCAGCACGAGGTCGCCGGGAAGCAACGGCGAAGTGCTGCCCGCGCGAAAGGTGAAACGGCGGCCGTCAAACGACGACGCTTGGCTCATCAGGCCAGCGCCTTCGCTTTCAACGCGTCGTACTCTTCCTGGCTAATCGTGCCGGCATCTAGGAGCGTTTTCGCCTTCGTGATCTCTTCGGCAGGCGAGGCGCTGCTGCCAACGGATTGGCTGAAGGAATCTCTCGTGCGCTCGGCCATGCCGTCGCCCCGGGTGATGAGGTAGACCAACGCGGTGATCATCGGGAAGAAGAGCAAGCAGAAGATCCAGATGGCCTTGGCTCCGCCACTGACTGAGCGGTCACGGAAGAGGTCTCCCACGATCTGCATGAGTACGACCAAGTAGCCGATGAACAGGAAGGTCGTGATCATGAGCCAAAAGAAATCCCAAAAGCTGTCCACAGTGTGACTCCTAAATCGTCATTGAAACGATGTGACTACGCCATCCTCGGAACAGAATCCTCGGGTCTCGGATGAATGTCTACGCCATCGAATTTTAGTCTCGCAATATGACCAGCTATCGGTCGACGGCCGTTGGCCGGTAGACGAATCCCACTTTCACGATGCCGTGGTCACCGGTTCCCTTCGCGCGGTGGGCCGCCGGTTCGGAATCGTTGAGGTGATCGTTGGCGATTGATAAACCGTCGAAGAGCCAGAGCCGCCGCACGCTGTTGTCATAAAACTGTTCACTGACCAAGACGTGGTCAAGGGATTCACGCAGGTCATCGTGCACATGGGTGTAGTAGACGTCTCTGGTATCGCGGTATTCCTGCAGAGTTTGGCCGGTGTAGAACGCGATGTCACCGCCGCCCTTAGAGTCTCCCACGAGATAGCGTGGTTGCTCGGTGAGGATGTTGACGGTGTTGCTGTGTTGGCCGTCATTGAGGTCGCCCAGCACGATCACCGGGGTGACAGTGCCCTTCATTACCTCGGTGAGGAGAACCCGTAGCCCGGTCGCCTCCGCCGTACGACGGATGGTCGAGAGTGCGGCACCGATAGCGGTGCGGTGGTTCTTATAGGCTTCCGGATCCGCGACATACCAAGGTTCGTCGGAGAGTTCGGTCGGCAGCTTGGACTTGAAATGGGAAACGAACACTCGTGTCAGGGGTGGGGCCTCGCGTAGCGCGACTTCAAAGGAGAGCACCGGGCGCGAAAAACCCTCGACGCGCACCAGCATGTCGGGTGCCTGCGGATCATCTGTAGTGGATTCGAGGTGCACGCTGTCAGGAAACTTGGCAATCCACTCAGGTGTCCCCCGCAAGAGCCCTTTGCGGACCAATGCGCCGACGGTGATCTTGCTGCCGGTGGCGGGTGTTGCCAGCAGGTCGTAGTCGTCATCGAGGTTGGCCTTCTCTAACGCCGCCTTGATCGCATCGGCATGCCAGAGTTCCTGAAGCCCGACGATGTCGGCGTCGAGCTCACGCAGCTGGTTGCCAATCCAGGTCAGTTTGCGCCCATATTCCGCTTTCGTCCACGGCTGCTGGCGTGGATTCATCGCCAGCCCAGGCAATTGCAAGTTGTAGAGGTTAAACGTCGCCACCGTGAATCGATCGAGGTTCATTTGTCGCTTCCCTTCGAAGGCCCCTAGTTGAACAGGAGTGTCGACCAGGAGACTGATACGCAACCTAGGCGACGGTGAGGTCGGGGACGTTGGTTGGGGGTCCTCGACGTGAGCTCTGGTTTGCTGCTGAGATTCGTGCCGTGGACTGCATGGTCGAGTGACTGTTTCTCACAACTGCAGGGCTAGACATGCCAACGACGTCTACACGTTTGCACAACACCGGCACGTTTGCCACCGGAGTCCAGGCTCCACCCCGCCAAGTCTGCGAGCCGAATACTAGGCCACGGTATTTCCGATGAAGTAGCCGATGGCGTTGCTAGAAGTGATTCTGTAAGTGGTGCAGAAGCGTTTGAATGCTCGTTGATCTCGAAACGTAACTTCTCGAAGGCCCTATTCTATGAATTCCGATAGCAAACCTTATCCCATCCTTGAAGGCTCTCAATTCTTGAGTTTGCTCGGCTTCGATAACTGAAGACAATTGCTCGACTCTCTTAAGAGTCGCTTCGGCCTGCTTGATATGGCCTTGGTCTGGTCCGAGGGAAAGGGCAGCCTCGGCAAAGATCTTGGCCCAATTCGGTACCATCGGATGTATTTCTATATCCAAATTTGAAATTGACCATGCCAGACCGCACAGGCCGATAGTGGCTGTTGAACGGCTCAGATCCTCAAACTCAGGTATGTCCAAGATGCTACAAGCGTTTAACGCCACAGATCCGGAAATATTTGCGCTCAATCCTTCATTTCGAGCCCATTCAAGGAAGAATGGCCGAGCGCCAATTCTGATGTCTGACATTCCTTCCCAATTTTGCCACGCATCCTCTGCTAGATCGCGCGCATCCTGGGATTTTTTGAAACGACGAAACACTCCCATTCGGCTGCAGCGGAGTCGGAGTTGGCTAGGGTCAGCGTTGCTTGCGGCTGCAGCGGCAGCGAGAGCAAACCCTTCGTCCTTCATAGCCTGCGCAGAGTAGATTACATCCAGGTCATGTTGAAGCCATGGCCGGCCGTGCTGCATTTGAACCACTGCTTCAATCAGATTGCTCACACTTTCTATGACATCGAAACCAAACTCTCCGGCCAATTCGCACGCGACTTGTGCGATGGCGGGGTGTCGAACAAGGATCAAGTCCCCATGCTTGCGTGCAGCGGCCTCTCGACCCAGCCTTAAGACCACGAGACTTTCGGTTGCCGCACTCTCAAGGCCGAGGAACCAGGAGAGGTATTCAAGCCGAAGAGGAGGCATTCCGGCCTTTTCTACGCCGCAGATGAGAAGGTAGGCGTCCGCGAGGGTGCCGCCATTCGGCAGCGGGACGCGCGATAGGCGGGCCATGAGATCCCTAACATGCTGTACGAAGCCATCGCCAAATCGAGTCTCCAACAACGCGCCCAGCAGCGAATTGCTACCGGAGCCATTGGCGTGCCGGATGAGAAGTTCCGAACGCTTTTCAGTGCCACTAATCTTGGACAAATGTCCAAGACCCGCGTCGCCGCATCGAGTCCAGGCCTCCACAAGGTCCCGCGCATCCGTGGATGTCAAACCCGTGACAACGCTCGTTTTGATCCCATGTCTGGGAATGGCAATCTGGCTGGTGGCGATCCTCCAATCACTGTCTCGAGCGGCGCAGACCAACTTGATGTCGTTCCGTCCCTGGGTTCGGATCAGTTCGACGAGACTCCTGATTGCAGTAGCACTCAGGTCTGCGTCGTCAACGAACACCCAGATCTGCTTGGAAGTCGGGGTCAGGGCCGCAACTTGGGATAGGTCTGCTCGGGGCGCGTGAGCCCAAAGAACAATATTCTGGGTGTCCGTGGCGAACTGAGCAGCGATCTGCATCAGACCAGTGGACTTGCCCTCTCCAGCGGGGCCCTCAAAAAGTAGCATCTGAGCCACTGCGTGACTCAACTCAGCCGCCGCCGACTTCACCCAATCAAGATTGGGGACCCTTGCATCAAGTACATCTACCCACTGTGGAGTTCGACCGTCGAAGAACGCAAGGAGTCCTTTGGTGCTGTGATCCAGGACTCTCGTTCGCAAAATAAATACCGGATCAATTTGTGTGAGTCCTTTTGGAATTTTTAGTTCAGAGGAATTCGTCTTGACCGATATTCCTGCAGCGATAGGTCTTATTCGTGCCTGGAGTTGGGCTTCCAGGTTTGGGATCAGAGTGTTCGAATTGACTGAGACGTAAGGGTGCAGCCGCCCGTCCAGGTTTTCTCCGGTAAGAACTCCCATTTGGGGAATACTCGAATGGCATGCCCAAAGGACTTCAATATCGCGAGCATCACCCTCGTCAATGATTTGGCGGAGACTCTGGGTTAGAACATCATCCCAGCCGCCGTAACCAAGAATTAGGCAGGTGGTATGCGTAAGTACCTCTCGTAACCCTCCGAGTAGTTTTGGTCTGGCGCTATTTAGCTGAGCGCTGGTGTGCAAAGTGTCTCCGCGCCTCCATGATCCATGAAGGTGAACTACGCGGATTAGGTTCGCAGAGGTTGGGGCTTCGCCAAAGTTAATAGATCCATCTCCATCGGCGGATATTATCCAGGGATCCAAACCGGCCGAAGTTAACGAAACTTCAATTAGGGGGTCAAAGTTTGTTGTCAAGATTGGCCCACGACGAGACTGCGGAACGAGACTGAGAACACGTGCTAGTGAGGAGAGTCCTTGCGGCACAGCCCACCCTTGGGTGTCCCTCTCAAGTTCGTCCAAGGCATACTCATCCCTCAAGATCCGATGAGCAATCTCCCTAGGCACCTTAGGAGTCCGAGCTTGAAGAACGGCGATTCGCACTGCTCGATTCAGAAACTTCCTCCCCTTCCTGTCAATGATAAATCGACATGCAGTTTGATATCGGGCATGCGGTGCCGCTTCTTCGAGGACACGCAAGAAGTCTGCTGAGTCGCGTTCATCGTCACCGACAACCTTCGCGAAAATAGCCAGCATCCCCTTGGTATCCGCAACGGGACCGGCCGTCACGCCAGACCCGATTACGAACGCCAGTGGCTTGCCGTCTTCTTCGATAAGGGCGCTTCTCAAGCGATGGGCAAGCGTATCTTCAATTGGATAGTCGGCCATCTAGACAAGTCTAGCCAGAATTTGGTGCGTTGGTTTGGGAATTGTGGATTAAAAGTGATTCTCGAACGAAGGTTGGCTTTGGCTTACTGAGATTCTGGGCGCGCCCGCCGGATTGCACGTTACTCGAAGGGCAAAATTCGATCGGTATTCCAGTGAGGGCTCAGCCGTTAGGCGACGGTGACGTCGGGGGAGGCCTGAGCCCGGACATCGTTGAGGGTGGCGATGATGTCGTCCACTTGGCCCTCGGCAAAAAGTAGTTCGGGGCCCCCTGGCGCGTCATCAGTGAAGGGTGGTTCATAGAGGCGTTTGGCCTCCATCATGCCGTTTTCGGTGAGGTGCTCGACGATCATGGTGACAAACCGCAACTGCGCTGCGGAGTATGACGAGTCGCTGAGGAATCGCGACATCGCCTGGGTGGCGGCCGCGCGATCTAGGCCGACGAGGGAGCGCACAAACAGGCCCAATCCTTGGGACTCTTCTGCGGCTCTCGCAATGTCAGCGGCAGACCCGGCGCCGCTCTCAACGAGCATCAACTCCAGCGCCACAAGGTCGTCACGAGTCAACGGCAGATTGCGCCGCAGGCGTTGAAGCGACAGGTGATCCGCGTGAGCAAGGAGGTAGGCCCTTGCCTTTGCGAGGAAGCGTTCCCAGTTGGTGCCGACGCTGATGCCGGGCAGGTCGATGGTCGTCTCGGTGCCGAGCTCGTCTGCAAAGTCGGTGTAAACCGCGCCCTTGCGGAGTTTTTCGATGAACCCCACGAGTCCTCGGATCCGGCGCCGCGCCAGCTCAAGCATCGGCAGAGTGACGTCAACCCACCAGTCATCGCCTGCCACTTGATCGAGCAATTGTTGTTGAGCGGCGACCGAAGGGATGGAGGTTTGCTCGAGCAACGCTTCAGCGATGGCTTGGACTTGCCCGCGCAGTCGCTCCATCGTGACGGCATCACCGTCGAGTTGGGCTAGTTGCAGTCGCAACAGAAGCAGGTCGAAACGTTTGGCGTCTTCACCGTCATCTCGAACCGACGATGGCAGTCCGGCAAGATTCTCGGCGATGTCGCCAGCCTCGGTTGCGCTAATCTCCTGCCACGAAATCTGATGGGAGTAGCGCTCGACCAGTCGGCGATGAGGGCGCACAACAAAGTTGTCGAGGTTCATGCCCGAGACAATCTCGTGGAGGCTGGTGACGGTGTCCATCCGCAGTCGGGGCTCCATCTGAACCTCATCGAGCGCGCGCACGAATCCGAACCGGGCCGCGAAGATGCGCTCTGAGAGCGACTTTTGGAGTGACCCCTCGGAGCCGGGCAGGTCTTGACTGAAGAACTCGAGGTTGCCGCAGAAGTCGAAGACGATAGAAGTTGCTCTTGTCGTCGCCCGGCCCGAAGAGGTCGGGGCACAGCCGGGTGCCGCGCCCGATCATCTGCCAGAACTTCGTCTTCGAGCGCACCAGCTTGAAGAACACCAGGTTGACCACCTCGGGCACATCGATGCCGGTGTCGAGCATGTCGACCGAAATGGCGATGTGCGGCGCTTTGTCCTTGCATGGAGAACTCATCGATCAGCGATCTGGGCGTAGCTCGATCTTGTGGGTGATCACGCGGGCGAACGTGTCCGGCGTAGTTCGGGGTAGTGCGACGTCGAAGCGCTCCTCGATGAACTCGGCGTGGTCGCTGGTTCTTGGCGAAGATGATCGTCTTGCCGAGCCGGTCGCCGCCGGCGACCTTGTGGCCCTTGATCATCAGAATCTCGAGCACCTTGTCGACGGTGTCGGCGTTGAAGAGCCACCTGTTGAGCGCCTCCGCGTCGACCTCGTCGGGACTGTCGCCGTCCTCGCCCCATTCGAGCTCGTCCCACTCGTCCTTCTCGTCCTCGGTCAGTTCGGCGTAGAGGATGCCTGCGCGCAGGAACTTCAGCGGCACCGACGACCGCCGCGACGGCGGCACGAGATACCCGTCGGCGATCGCCTCGTCGAGGCTGTACGCATCGGTCGGCACGCCGTCTTCGAGGTCGAACAGACTGTAGGTGTTGCGGTCGACCTCGTCTTTCGGCGTCGCGGTCAGCCCGACGAGCAGCGAGTCGAAGTAGTCGAAGATCGCCCCGTATTTCTGGTAGACCGACCGATGCGCTTCGTCGATGACCACGAGATCGAAGTAGCCGGGGCCGAAGCGTCGTTGGTCCGTCGTCGCCGTCGTCGTCGATCAGGCCCATCATCGTCTGATACGTCGAGACGAAGACACGCCCTTCGGTGTCCTTCTCGGTGACGAGGTTGACCGGGGTCGAGTCGGGCAGGTGGGTCTTGAACGCTTCGCCGCCTGATTCACGAGGGCGGTCCGGTCGGCGAGGAAGAGGACCCGCTTGACCCAGTTCGCCCTCATCAGCAGGTCGACCAGGGCGATCACGGTGCGGGTCTTGCCGGCAGCCGGTCGCCATCACGAGCAGCGCCTTGACGCTCGCTTGCCCTCGAAGGCGTCGCCGACGGCGCGGATCGCACGGTGCTGGTAGTGCCGCTCGACGATCGCTGTGTTGATCGGGACGTCGGCGAGCGGCAGTTGCGGTCGTGCGCCGCTGGATGAGCAGTTCGAGCTCGTCCGTGGTGTAGAAGCCCTGGACAGGGCGAGGCGGATAGCCGCCGCGTCATCCCAGAGTCCAGTGCTCGTAGCCGTTGGTGTAGAAGATGATGGGCCGCTGCCCGGTCATCGGCTTCGAGACAGTCCGCGTAGAGCTTGGCCTGCTGTTGCGCCTGCTGACGTCACTGCGTTGGTGCGCTTGGCCTCGACGAAGGCGAGCGGTATGCCGTCGTCGCCCCACAGCACGTAATCGACGAACCCGCCATGTCCCCTGGACGGTGGGCATGCCGATGACCGGGAACTCGCGATCGCGCGCATCGGTGAGCTGCCAACCGGCCTCGTGGAGCAAGAGATCGATGAATTGGTCACGGGTAGTGGCCTCGTCATAGTCGTGTTGGTCAGCGGTGACAGTCTTGGCTGAGTTGGCTGACTCTCACCTGCTCGCGCAGGGCGATGAGTTCGGCTTCGAGGTCGGCATTGTGCTGTTTTGCTCAGCGATGGCTGCGTCTTTTGCTGGAAGGCTTGGAGCAGTTGGTTGAGCTCGGCTTGCGATAGCGCGGGCTGTTGTGCGCTGGACGGTGGTGGGATCAGGGCAGGGTTGTAGACGACACCAGTAGGGATGAGATCAGGCTCTTTCGCGTAGCGAAACGCGTCAGACGACGATGTGGTGCAGCTAGCTTGAGAACGTTGAGGGCGTCTGATCATTGATCGGCCTGGTTTCGTGAACGGCGACATTGCGACTTTGCGGATCAGAGTGGCCTTGGTGGCAATGTCGTTGCCAACGAGGTTGCGAAACGGTGGGTGGGCTAGCCGGGCGGCGAGATCTGAGTTGTATGGCGGGTTGATCGCCTCTAGGTAGTAGATGTGGGTGACGAGTTGTACGACGACGCGTCGGGCGTAGAAAACGCAGGTGCATAGCTGTGTGCGGCCACTGTTTTCGGCGCGCATGCAATCTGCATATACCTCGGGCCACTCGGCCCGAATGAAGTCGAAGTTGCTCGGCACGCTCACCTCCTGAGAGGTGCTATCATGCCTGGTTTGGGTCAGCGTGGTTGGTAAATGTACCGCCTGTGTCCACGGCGAGCGCCAGTACGACGAGCACTTGGTCGTGGACTTCGTAGATGATTCGGTAGTTGCCGGTCCTGACACGCCATTCGCCCTCGCCGCCGACGAGCTTCTTGGCGCCAGGTGGTCGAGGGTCTTCGGCTAAGAGTTCAACCGCGGCTCGGACGCGTCGACGTGCGGTGTTGTCGAGCTTTCGGAGTTGTCGAGCGGCGGCAGGGCTGAGCCTCAGTTCATAGCGGCTCATGTGATCCCGAGGTCGCCTTTGACTTGTTCCCAGGGGATCGGCGCTTCGCCCGTTTCGACCATTTCAGCGCGGGCCTCTCGGGCGGCTTGAATGTCGGCGAGGTCTTCGGCGTCGTCGATGAGTCGTTGGAGGTCGTCAGCGTCGATCACGGCGGCGACCGACGGCCGCGACGGGTGAGGAAGACCGGATCATGGGCGACGCGTGCTTCGTCCACCACATCAGCGAGTCGGGACCGGGCTTCGGTCACGCTCATCTCGGTCATGTGCACAGTTTAGGCCGAGAGCGCTGAAACGTACATCAGACGTTCACCAGCGTTAGGTTTGTGTGTTGGAAGGGAACTATCTGACGCCTGAGGATCTGTAGCCAGCCGATGAGGCGTCCGACGCCGTGGCAAAGCCGATTCCGCATCGGTTGCCGAGTAGTACCTCCAGCCGGGGGCATGAAAGATCTTCTCGCCGTCACCATTCACATTGCCCTTTGATCGGGAAATCAGATGCGCAACTCCCACCGCTGAGAGGAGCCACTCCTTGGTTTGCCTGAGTACGAGTCTCGTTCCAAACGAATGCGATCGCAGCAAGTGCCAACAGCAGAGTCCCAACAACAGCCATGACCTTCATTGAACTTCGCTGGGCAGTGGTTGGTGCCGCAACCGTGGGGGGTTTACTCGTCGGGTGCGAAGGGGCGGCTGCGTTCTCTGCGGCCTGCAGGACATCGATGATTCGTTGCCGACACCAGCCTGTCTCATGAATTACTTGTGAGTTTGTGAAGTGGAGGACTCTCCAGCCAAGTTTTTCAAGCTCATGATCCCGTCGATTTGATCTCTCCCTCTCATCCGGACGTGGGTTGTCCGACTTCTGAGCACCATCGACCTCCAATGCAATGGGCTGCCGACCGGGGACCCGGATGACGAAATCAGGAAAGAGTGAGCTCTCGTACTGGCGCTCAACCTCATATTGGGCACTGACCTGGGCAGGTTCTAACAGCGGAATGCGCATGAGAACCTGCTCTAGAAATGTCACTTCCCAGGGGGAACCAGACGGCGATCCAGAATGCAATTCGGTCCGGAGCGCGATGGGCAACCACGACTCCCACGCGGGATCCTCACGCCAGCAACGCTGGCAGGCCTGGGGATTGGAAACTTGATGAAGGCTACTAAGGGAAACCCTCTCGGGTGAATACGTGCGCTTACCCTCAGATGCCGCCTTTGACTGCCCGTCGCGGATTCCCGGACAGTCTTGGCGGCGGTGGTACTTAGGGCCACGAGTACGCCAAACATCGGTCACGGCTCTGACACTAACGACTGGTTGACGCGCGAGTGTCGAAAATTGGGATGATGGCAGGCAGGGCAGTTCCAGGCCAAATAGGTTGCAAGGAAAGCCTCGAAAGGGTTGATGTGGGTAAAAATTGGCGTACGCGATCGCTCGGGGTGAGCGTGCTTTGGGGATTCGGAGTGACAGCTCTTACGGCCCTGGTCGTCTTTGGCTATTGGGGTGGACGCAGTCTGCTGACGGGAATCCTTGGAATGACGACACGCCCCCGGAACTCTATGAAATGGTGCGTTCGACGGCCGCCGTCACCGCTGTGCTGGGAGCCGCCATTGCTCTGGCCATCGCGTTTAGGCGGCAGGCATCGAACGAAGTCGCCACGCGCATTGCCGAAGAACGGCACGAGCAGGACGGCGTTTCTGCACTCCGTGATCGTTACACCAATGCGGCCGAGCAGTTGGGCGATGACTCGGCAGCAGTTCGCCTGGCGGGAGTATTCGCGATGGCAGCGCTAGCGGACGACTGGTCAATGCGCAGTGAGGCCGCCGAAAGTCAAACATGCATCGACGTGCTGTGCGCCTACCTACGTGCTCCTCGGAAGTCTGACGGAAGGGAGGATCATAAAGCTGATCTCCAGGTCCGACAGTCGATCGTCAGCACCATCTCCATGCACCTGCAACCAGAGGCCCTCAAGAGCTGGCGGTCGTGCAACTTTGACTTTACTGACGCAGTTTTCGACTTCGATGTCGTCTTCCGCGGCGCCGAATTCGGCGGGGATTTCACATGGTTCGGTGGTGTCAAATTCTCTGGCAGAGTTGCCCGGTTTGATGACACGAAATTCTACGGTCGCTTTGCGTCCTTTCGTGGGGCTACCTTCGACACGGAAAGGAACTCGTTTTGTCGAGCCGAGTTCGCGGGCACAACAACGCTGTTTGGTGGGGCCTCATTTTCCGGTGAAAGCACGTTCGACGGATCGCGCTTCTCGTCGGATTCCACTTCATTAACTCTGCGACATTCGATGGTGTGACCTCGATGACAGGGGCAGACTTCGCAAATTTGGTTTCCTTTGAGCAAACGTTGTGGCAAGGGTCAAAGCTTGACTTCAGGGCCGCCAAGTTCTCAGATGATGTGTCGTTCCTTTCGGCACAACTGCTCTCGGATCACACGTCGTTCGCTAGAACTGAGTTCCTCGGTCCTGAAGCAGAGTTCGGCTACGCCCACTTCGATTCGGACTCGACTTCATTTCGCTACGCCAAGTTTGCCAGCGAGAAAACGCTCTTCGAACACGCCGATTTCGGGTCTGGCGTCATTGAATTTGACGGGGCACGATTTTTAGGGAAGGACGTCTCGTTCGTCGGAGCGTCGTTCGAAGGCATGAACAAAACCTCATTCACGGACGCATCGCTCGCGTCTGCCTGTTCGATCGATTTCCGAGCCATCAAGCGACCCTCTTGGGCTGGGAAAACTGGCGTCGCGGAAATCGTCGGTCCGTGGCAAGGCACGTGGCCACCAGATCACTGGCCCGATGGTGATTCGGATGTTGATGACTTGAGTTACCCGGCGCGGGGGAAGGATCGAGTCGCGATGGGGTCGCATAATTTCGATGGTGCCTTGGTGGTCGCGGAGGTATTGCTGGCCGTGGTTGTTGGTCCAGAGGTAGGTGCGGGGGTTGATACGTTGATATCGCCATTGGCCGTGGGTTTTGACTCGGTGGTGTCGTCTGCAGAGGGCGGCGAGGTTGTTGGTGTCGGTCGGCCCGTCTTCATCGAACGGCCGAATGTGGTCGTTGTCTGTCTTTGCTGCTGGGCGGTGGCAGTGGGGAAAGACGCAGGTCAGGTCTCGATGGTTGATCTGGTTCTTGAGGCGGTCGGGGATCTCGTATTGACCGACGGCGATGGTGTCGTTGAGGTCGATCACGGGGGTGACGGTGAGGTGGGTGTCGGTGCGGCCACACCAGTTCCGGATGTCGTCGAGGAATGGATTACCGCCGTTGCGTTCGGGCCTGGCAACGGGGTTCTCGCCGGTGAACGTGTCGGGGGTGAGGTGCACGAAGAGGTGGATGTTTTTGCGCTTGGAGATCCTGCTGAACGGCGTCGGCGTCACCGGCCAGGAGGTCGGCAGCAGCCTGGGGGTCGGCGAGGATCCCGATAGCCAATGACCTACGAACGTTGAGGTCTTCGGTGTAACCCAGGTCCGCCAGGATAGCCGCGATCTCGCCACGGTGCGGTCAAAGTCGAGCGCGTCTTTGAGGTCGGCGCGGATCTCGATGGTCGCGACGCCCTCGTGGGTGATGTCGGAGAGCAATTTCACGTGGCGGGAATCGAGGGCTGCGACCTGTTCTGCTTCGGTCGCGTCGGGGTGGAGCCGCATCTTCGTTTCAGTTGATCAACCGGTCCAGGGTGATGGCCCCGATCTTGTGCGCAATCGGCGCGACCAAGTCATCGAGTGCGGCAGCAACATCAGGTTTTTGGTGGAGGGTGCGGTCAGCGATCCGACGCACCCGCCAGGCTTGCACTCCGCCAGCATGGAGCCTGGCCCAGGTCTTCGGCAGTCGCTGGCGTAACTCAAGTGACTGATGAATCAGGCCAGTGCCGGCACTGTCAGACAGGCCAATGTTCAGGGCGAAGGTTGCGGTGGACCCGTAGTCAACCGGTGGCAAGATGCTTTTGGAACGAAAGCCTCACCACGTCTTCCGCAGGGTGAAGGTCAGCCCACTCCACCGCCAACACCAGCACCCTGGCTTCAGCAGCCTCAATCGGGGTCCGCAGGCACCTGGACTCCTCCAGGACCCTCAACTCCGCAGCCGACAACGCCGGCTTGCTGGCGGGGTTCCCGAGATTAGACATAGCCTCATTCTATCGAACAGGTGTTCGAAATTCAATAGTAGGTCCACAATATGCGAACAAACCCGCGTCTACAACTGGCCCGAGAACGCGCGCGATTGGAGGGCGCCAAAGAGAAGATCTGCCTTTTGCTGTTTTACAAGCATTGAGTGCTTTGTCGTCGCAATCCGTGTGACGTGCTTTTCAAAGAGGCGTTGCAGAGTCAACGGCGGAGTTGGCACCCTCAATGCCCGCAGGTCCTTCACGTTGAGGTGTTGCGCTGTCGATCCCACCATGAGGTGTGAAAATACGAGTCGGCTCCAACACATTGAGGAGATAGTGCAAGAGGTATGGGGGATCCAAGACTTTGAGGTCTGGTTTTATTTGCACGAGTCGCTGCCCCATACAGAATTGCATCCCTATGTCGACGATCGCTGCTACTCCGATGGTCCCTTCGCGACTGAGAATTATGTCGCCAGCTGCGATGTAGCCCCGCCTTGATCTTGTTTCGAATTCCTCGGCGGAGACAAATCGCTTGTCGGTCCAGTCCCACCCGCCTCGCGTCAAGTTCGGTGTGCGTAAACAGATCATTCCTGACTCAGTCCACTTTGGTGTCGAGTGGGGGCAATCGTTGATGGTCACCGTGAGGGCGGAGAGGGGTTCGTTCGGCCATTCGTTGCGCAGACGGGGATCACCGAACATGTCGAGGAAGATGGATTGGCTGAGGTCGTCGAGGTGGGCGAGGGCTTTGCGGCGCTTGGCGCGCAGGGCGTCGGCCTGATCCAGGATCCCCGCAATCCTCCGTTGCTCGCGAAAGCGGCTGGCAATGGAATCTCAGAGATTTTCGAGGATGTTCCCTCGCAGGTTGTTGATATTGTGCGGCCGGCTGCTGAGCGATGAGATGAGCAATCGGTAACGCGAGAGTCTTGAAGTATGAGCGAAGTAGTCGGGATCCACATCCGAGCCAGGCACTGAGTACCTTGGAAAAAGCTGACCGAATGCGCCGATGAAGTCCTCACGAGCGATAGCGGCTTTCCCGACATTCGAGGCTTCCGCGCGATGCCGCCAGCTAAAACGATCATTCTTCGAAGCAACTGCTTGGCTTGATTCGAGCAACCGGGACGTAGATCGAAGCGTCGGCCCAGTGAGCTCGGCGTTCGTAATGTTGCTCGCGCGCGAATAGGGAGGAATCCGGTCGCGGGCTTGTCTTGAGCTCTCGCCCTTCGAGTACGTGACCCCTCGAATTTGCTCGGCGAGATCGGCAACCCGTGCAGACTTCACAACAGCATCGCCTTCAAGTCAGCCAACCCCTGTTGGATCTCAACTTCCAGCTGTTCAAGATCGGCGATGATGTCGAGCGGCGGTCGATGTTTAACTTCATCGTGGATGACTTCTTTGTAGCGGTTGAGGGAGAGGTCATACCCCTGGGCGACGATGTCGGCTTTGGGCACGCAGAAACTTTGGTCCGTGCGGGCACGGCTGACGTTCGGTCGTGTCGCCAGGTTTCGAAAAGGCTCAACCAGCGTTGGAGAGCATCGGGCAAGTCGTTGGCCGGCGATGGCGTTGCGTTTGTCGTCCAGCGACTATGCCGTCGGCCTGCATGTCATAGAACCAAACGTGATCGGTGCCGCCCGAGTTAGTCTTGGTGAACAACAGGATCGCCGTCGAGACTCCCGCATACGGCTTGAAGACACCCGCCGGGCATCTTGATGATCCCGTCGAGCTTCTGATCCTCGACGATCATCTTCCGCAGCGTTTTGTGCGCCGTCGACGAACCAAACAGCACCCCGTCGGGAACAATGACGGCGGCGCGTCCACCCGGCTTCAGCAAGCGAATGATCAACGCCAGAAACAGCAACTCGGTCTTCTTCGTCTTGACGACTTGCAACAGATCCTTGGCACGTAGCTTTCGAAGTCGAGCGAGCCCGCAAACGGGGGATTGGCCAGGACCAACGAATAGCGTTCTTCCTCGCCGCCGCGTTCCTGGGCCAACGAGTCGCGGTAGACGATGTTCGGCTTCTCGACGCCGTGCAGCAGCATGTTCATGCTGCCGATCCGCAACATCGTGGTGTCAAAGTCAAAGGCGTTAAACAGCTGTGCGTGAAAGTGCTTGCGCTGCGCCGTGTCGGTAATCATCTCCAGGATGGTTCGCGACGCAGGTATTCACCGACCGCCACCTGGAAACCCGCAGGTGCCGCCGGCCGGATCGCACATGACATCGGTCGGCACCGGGGGCGGTCATCTCCACCATCAACTGAATGATGTGGCGAGGCGTGCGGAACTGGCCGTTGTCGCCAGCGCGTGGCGATCTTGCCCAGCATGTATTCGTAGAAATCGCCTTTGGTATCGCGATCCTCCATCGGCACGTCATCGATCATGTCGACGACTTTGGCCAACAGGGCTGGAGTCGGGATCGTGAAGCGGGCGTCTTTCATGTGGTCGGCATAGGTCGAATCATCACCGCCAAGCGCGCGCAAGAATGGGAAGACGTGCTCGGCCACGACCTCGAACATCACTTTGGGCATCGAGGTGCTTGAAAACCGACCAGCGCAAGTTGGCCTGATCGGTGGTGAAAATCGCACCGCTGATCGGCTCACCAGTGCGGCGTGCGCGGGCCTCGGCGAGCGTCTGGCGGTCATCGAGGCGGCGCATAAACAGGAGATAGGTGATCTGCTCGATCACCTCCAGCGGGTTGGAAATGCCGCCCGACCAGAACGCATTCCAGACCTGGTCAATCTTGCTCTTGAGGTCACCGGTGATCACGACTGGAAATCCTAGTTGCTCGCGCGGACATCGCGGCCACGAATGGTCAGCATCCGCACACGCTGGTTCCGCTACACAACTATCGCGGCACACTCTCGGGGGTGACGACATCAACTGAACGAATCCGTTCGCAGGGTTTCGCGACGCTCGGCATCGTGGGGACGGGAGCGATCTCGGAGATCTACTTCGAGGCCGCTAAGGCGTCGCCGCTGATCAGGCTGAAGGCGTGCGCAGCACGGTCGGTCGAGTCCGCAACCCCGACAGCCGCAAAGTACGGCGCCACCGCACTGACTCTCGACGAACTGCTTGCGGATCCCGAGATTGATCTCATCCTCGACCTCACGCCGATGCCTCACCACTTCTCGATCAACACCGGATCCTGCAAGCGGGCAAGCATGTCCACAGCGAAAGCCGCTTGCGATGACGTACGCCGAGGCGCGGGAACTTCTCGCCCTCGCCACCCAACAGGGATTAAGGATTGGCTGCGCGCCGGACACACTGTTCGGTGGCGGGCACCAGGCGGGCCGGGCCGCCCTTGATTCCGGACAGATTGGGGAGCCGATCGCGGCAGCGGCGTTATGGCTCTCCAAGGCTTACAAGCTTCGTGCCCGACCCTGCGGCGTATTTCTCCGAGGGAGGACCGCTGTTCGAAATCAGGCCCTACTACGTGACACAACTCGTCACCCTGCTCGGTCCGATCGCATCAGTGATGGCAGCCGGCGCCAGCGGGCCACCTACCCGCACGGTCGAAAGCGGTCCGAACCTTGGCCGGGTCATCGACGTAGACGTCCCCACCACCGTCAACGCTCCTCACTTTCACGAGCGGCGTGATCGCCACACTCACGTTGTCCCTCGATGCCTAGCAAAACAGTCATCCTCCGTCAGAGATCTACGGCTCTGAAGGTGTGATCACGTTGCCGGATCCCAACTTCTTTGGTGGCGAGCCTCAGCTCTCAGTGAGGAAGGCAGCCAGAGAACTCGTCAGTCTAACGAATGGACCGTGGAGCGAAGTCAACTTCCACTTGCCGTTCGGCGAATTCGCCAATTACCGCGGTGCCGGAGTTGAGGAGATGGTCGAAGCGATCATTGAGGACAGGCCGTATCGCGCGAACGCCGACACCGCCGCCCATATCCTGGAAGTGCTGGAGGGCATCGCCACCTCCATCGACACTGCGGCGTGTGTTGCGATGACTTCACAATGCCAGCGACCCACTGCGATGGAGGCAAGACCATGACCACCACTTTTTCCATGTTCCAAAACCCTGTCGTGCGCGGCTCCGCCCCGGAACCATCGGTGTTTCGAGTCGGCTATGATTATTACCTCGCCACCAGCAGTGTTGAATTCTTCGCCGCGATCCCCATCAGACGCTCCACCGATCTGGTGCATTGGAGCTCATTGGCCACGCGGTTGTTGACCCGTTGCTGCTCAGGCCAGCAAGCAGTCGCAGCTGACTAATCCAGGGGCAACCTGACAAGATATGGATGGTTCATGGCGCGCGCGGAGCCAACGACTTCGTCGCGTGGTTCAAGTCAAGATCGCTACCCGTTTGGCATGTCGGCCTGTGTGATGGCGGTCGTTCCACCCACGCCCATCGGAACGCCGAATCCGACGCCACCGTCGCCTACGAATGGCGGGCTATCGTCCGGAATTCCCATCGCCAGACGGAGCGCGTCCGCGCAAATTGCCCGAAGAACCTGCAGCAACTCGCCGAGGCGTTCTAGCTGGTCAGGCTTAAACGACTTCGATCCGTGAACCAACTGACGCATGCCCCAGAGGTCTTTCGCAAGCTGCGGTTGGACTTCGAAGGTCGCGAGATATTCATACGTCGAGGCTGCCTGCCGGACCTGAGCCGTGGATTTCCCGCACTCTGGGCACTCCGCAAGTACGTGTTGGCATCTCAATCGCGTCGGCTCCTCCACCTTTGGGCCCGTAGCGTTGCGCAAGATCTCGAAACAGATCCAAAGAAAGATGTAACGGTCAGCATCCCATGGCGTATGCATGGACTTGATGTACCAGTCGAGCGCATCCTGGGTTCGTCGGGGCAATACCGCATAGTCATGTCGCAAAGCTGGCACGAGCACAGTCTCAGTTGTGCCCATTCCATTGCTGCGGGCGAGTTTGTACTGGTCATAACCGCTCCAGTACATGATTTGCCGCTCCTCTCCTACGTGGAGCGGGGGTGTCACGTCTAATACGCTGAGCGTGTGGGCCTTCAGTGGCTCTTGGAGCTGGAAACTCAGGTCGTCAACCACGAGATCAATCGACGATGCTGCCAAGTCCAGCGCTTCGGAACTGTCTCGTGCTTCAAGTTCGAGAGTCAGATTCACCGGATCCCGCATATCAATGCCCGCCAGCTCTGGAAACTCGTCTTCCGCTGGGGAGAGCCTCACCGATACGCCATCGATATCCGTAATCGACTCTGCAACTCTTGTCCCGAACTCAAGTTTATCTGGAAACCCATTGCTCATATCTGACAACAAATACATGGGGAAGGTCAGCAGGAGTGTGATGCGCCAAAGGCGCAATTCTTCTTCTGAAGGAGGGGCCATGACGTGAAGTCTCGCAGTCGCGTCGAGCGTGTGGGTCATGTCCTCGTACGTACGCCAGCCAGTTTGTTGGTCACGGAGAATCCTGGGTCGTGGTGTGGTTTCGCGACGCTCGCTAGGCGCTCGCTCCTCAACCAGCAGTGGAGACGCTCGCTGGCGCTCGCTCCTCAACCGCGACCCGAGTCGTTTGTATGACGGCCATCACAGCTCCGGTCCAACAGTTCACACAGGCGAAACAGTCCCGTCATCCCGCATGCCTTCTCGTGGATAACTTCGTGTTGTCCGTTCTGCCCTCAGTCGCAGGAACCAGTTCCACACCCGAAACACCCAGAACAGGGGATGACCACTGTGAGTGGAAATAACGTCCGGCTCCAGGCGCTCAAAAGTGTCGAAGCCTATGTCCCGCCAGCTGTGAGTTTTGCCATCAGCGAGACTCCCGGGGACATCTTTGGCGAAAACGTCTTCAGCACCAGCGTCATGCAGAAGCGACTCCCCAAATCCGTCTATAAGTCGGTGCTGTCCACGATCGAGCATTCTGCGCCGCTCGATCCGTTGGTGGCCGATGCCGTGGCCTCAGCCATGAAGGACTGGGCTATGGAAAAGGGCGCAACCCACTACGCCCACGTCTTCTATCCGCTCACTGGCTTGACCGCCGAAAAGCACGACAGTTTCCTCGATCCGGTCGGTGACGGAACTGCGCTTGCATCGTTTTCCGGCAAGACGCTGGTCCAGGGTGAGCCCGACGCCTCCAGTTTCCCTAACGGTGGGCTGCGCAACACCTTTGAGGCCCGTGGTTACACGGGATGGGACGTGATGAGCCCGGCGTACGTCCTCGAAAACCCGAACGGGAACACCCTCTGCATCCCCACCGTCTTCGTGTCGATGACCGGCGAGGCGCTGGACCTCAAGACTCCGCTGCTCCGTTCGCAGCAGGCGATGGCCGAGCAGGCCGAGCGTATCCTCAGGCACTTTGGGCATACGCCGTCAAAGGTCGTTTCCTACTGCGGCGCCGAGCAGGAGTATTTCCTGATCGACCGGCACTTCTTCTTGGCTCGGCCAGACCTTTTGAACGCTGGCCGCACGCTCTTTGGCGCCAAGCCGCCCAAGGGTCAGGAATTTGACGACCACTACTTCGGCGCTATTCCCGAGCGGGTTCTTGGCTTCATGATGGACACCGAGCGCGAACTCTTCAAACTGGGGATTCCCGCCAAGACGCGTCACAACGAGGTGGCCCCTGGTCAGTTCGAAATTGCCCCGATGTTCGAGCAGGCCAATGTGGCTGCCGACCATCAACAACTTCTGATGACGACGTTCAAGACTGTTGCCAAGAAGCACGGCATGGAGTGCCTGTTCCATGAGAAGCCTTTCGCTGGCGTCAACGGCTCGGGCAAGCACGTCAACTTCTCCCTCGGCAATGCCACCCAAGGCAACCTGCTCAATCCGGGCGACAACCCACACGACAACGCGCAGTTCCTGGTGTTCTGTGCTGGCGTCATTCGCGCCGTGCACCAGTACGGCGGCCTGTTGCGCGCATCGGTTGCGTCGGCTAGCAATGACCATCGCCTCGGCGCCAACGAGGCCCCGCCAGCGATCATCTCGATCTTCCTGGGCGATCAGCTGGCCGATGTCTTCGATCAGATCGCCAAGGGTGGTGCCACCAAGTCGAAGGAGAAGGGCACCTTGATGATTGGGGTCGACACCCTTCCCGATCTGGCCAAGGATCCAGGGGACCGCAACCGCACCAGCCCGTTCGCCTTCACTGGCAACCGCTTCGAGTTCCGTGCTCCGGGTTCGATGCAATCGGTAGCTGGTCCGATGACCACGATTAACGCGATCATGGCTGAGGCTCTCGACTATTGCGCGACCCACCTCGACACGGCGCTTGCTGCCGGCACCGAGTTCAACATGGCCGTGCAGGAATTGCTGGCCGAGATCGTCGCCAACCACGGTGCGGTCATTTTCAACGGCAATGGTTATGCCGACGACTGGCAGATTGAGGCCGAGCAGCGGGGGCTTAAGAACCTGCGCACCACGGTGGACTCGCTTCCCGAGTTGATCGCCCCCGAGGCGATCGAGTTGTTCGAGAAGTACGCCGTGTTCAGTGAGCGCGAGATGCACAGCCGTTATGAGATCGGGCTTGAGCAATATGTGCTGAGCATTGGCGTCGAGGCCCGCCTCACGCTCGAGCTGGGGAAAACCATCGTGTTGCCGGCTGCCATGCGTTATCAGACCGAAATCGCGGCCAACTTGGCCGCGCTCAAGGGTGCCGGGGTCACGCCCGACACCTCGATCCTCGATGCGGTGTCGATTCCGCTGGCCGAGCTTCGATCCAGCCTGACTGAACTCAAGTCGGCGCTGGCGTCCGAACACAGCGCACAGTTGGCAGACGAGGCCGAGCAAGCATTGAAGACCTTGCTGCCGGCAATGGCAGCGGTTCGGGCGGCTTCGGACACGCTCGAGGGCGTGGTGGCCGACGACCTGTGGTCGCTCCCGACGTACCAAGAAATGCTGTACGTCCTCTGAGCTCAGGCTGGCTCGGAGGTTCGGACGAAACAAGATCGAAACGCAATGACTCGGAAGGTTTCCTGCCCGTAACAAGCCGCACGCCAGGTCGTAATCCCGTTGTCAGATGGTTGTGGCGGATCACAGTGACGTGACCACCCCGACCCAACTCTTCTGTGGAGGTGACCGTGGATACCGGTTACGCAGCCTGGATGCTCATCTCAGCATCCCTCGTACTGTTAATGACCGCGCCGGGTCTTGCATTGTTTTACGGCGGCATGAGCCGATCCAAGTCGGTGCTCAACATGTTGATGATGTCTTTCAGCGCCGTCGGCGTCATCGGCATCGTTTACGCCCTGTGGGGATGGTCGATGACCTACAGTTCGGCGCCTTGGGCGGCAGCGGACGCAGAGAATCCCGGCTGGGAGTTCGCCAAGCTCTTCGCGAGCCCGTTCGATCAGTTTGGGCTGAGCGAAACGCTGCCGGGCAACTATGTGTTCGTCGCGTTCCAGATGACGTTTGCGATCATCACCGCGGCACTGATCAGTGGCGCTATCGCCGACCGGGTGAAGTTCTCCTCCTGGTTGGTCTTCATGCCGATCTGGGTCACGCTTTCTTACTTCCCATTGGCCCACCAGGTGTGGGGCGGCGGCTTCCTCAGCAGCGTCGACGGTGGCCTCTCGGCCCTCGTGTACGGCGTGACCGACGGTGTCGCAAACGTGGCACCCATCGACTACGCCGGTGGAACCGTGGTCCACATCAACGCCGGTGTGGCTGCCTTGGTCTTGGCGATCTTGATCGGCAAGCGAGTTGGTTTCGGCAAGGAGCCAATGCGCCCCCACAACCTCACGCTGACCATGATCGGCGCTGGGCTCCTGTGGTTCGGCTGGTTCGGTTTCAACGTCGGCTCGATCGTGCCGGTCGAAACCCAAGGTGTTGCTGGTGATGAAGCTGACTTCTTCGCCAACTCGGTGGCCTTCAGTGCCAACTTCGTGGGCGAGACCGGGCTCGTCTGGTTGAACACCACCCTCGCCACCTGCGCCGCCATGATCGGCTGGTTGATTGTGGAGCGCTACCGCGACGGTAAGGCCACTTCGCTCGGAGCGGCCTCTGGCATCGTGGCTGGGCTGGTTGCGATTACTCCTGCCTGTGGTTCTGTTTCGCCGCTGGGCTCGATGGCGCTGGGTGTCGTAGCTGGCGGTCTGTGCGCGCTTGCAGTCGGTCTGAAGTTCAAGTTGGGCTTCGATGACTCGCTCGATGTCGTTGGTGTGCATCTGGTCGGCGGCCTCGTCGGCACCATTGCGATCGGGTTCTTAGCGACCGGTTCGGGGCTGTTCTACGGCAACGGCATCGATCAACTGGTGGTCCAGTTCCTAGTCGCTCTTTATGCCGTCATCTGGTCTGCCATTGCCACTCTGATCGTCGGCCTCGGCATCAAATTCACGATGGGTTGGCGCATTGATGAGGACCATGAGCTGGAAGGCATCGACTTCGTCGAACACGGCGAAAATGCCTACGACCTCGTTGGCGCTCCTGGTGCTCGTCGCCTGACCGGCACCACCCTCGGTTCAAACACATCCATTGGCACCACGAGCGACGCGGAGGTGTCGGCATGAAGTTGGTCACCGCAGTAATCAAGCCGCATAAATGGGAAGACGTTCGGGAGGCTCTCGAGACCTTCGGCGTGACGGGGATGACCGTCAGTGAAGTTAGCGGCTATGGGCGTCAGAAGGGTCACACCGAGGTCTACCGCGGCGCGGAATATGACATCGCCCTCGTGCCGAAGATTCGGGTCGAAATCGTGGTGGATTCCGCAGACGTGGAGGACATTGTCGGCATTGTCGCCAAGTCAGCCCACACGGGCCGGATCGGCGACGGCAAGGTGTGGGTCAGTGGGATCGATTCGGTGGTTCGCGTTCGCACTGGAGACCGCGACTCAGCCGCGGTCTAGCAGCGGCAGCAGGGTCGGCCTCAAGCACACGTTAACGCGCCCGAAACATGATGTGCTTTTGGTCGAAACCTGGTGACACCACTGTTGCCTCCCATGACTGCGACCACCCCCTTGGATTCCGGCAACACTGCTTGGCTTCTGGTGTCTTGCGCCTTGGTCTTGCTGATGGCTCCGGGATTGGCACTCTTCTACGGCGGCTTGGTCCGCTCCAAGAGCGTGCTGAACATGATGATGATGACCTTCGGTTCACTGGCGGTCATCACCATCGTTTGGGTGCTCGTGGGCTATTCGCTTGCCTTCGGTGATGACTTGGGTGGTGGACTGGTTGGTGATCCGACGCAGTACGCCGGAATGGGTCAGTTGCTTGACCCGGCCAGCAATGGTGAGTCAACGATCCCCCTGATCCTTTTTGCGGTCTTTCAGGGCTTGTTTTGCGTCATCACTGGTGCGCTGGTCTCTGGCGCGATCGCCGATCGAGCTCGATTTGGTGCCTGGCTGGTGTTTGTTGGCGCGTGGACTTTGCTCGTCTATGCCCCAGTCGCACACTGGATCTTTGACTTTTCGGCCGGTGACCACGTGGGTGGCTGGCTGGCCAATCGGGTCGGCGTCATCGACTTCGCGGGCGGGACCGCCGTCGAGATCTGCTCGGGAGCCTCAGCACTCGCGCTAGCGTTGGTGTTGGGTCGAAGGGTTGGCTTCGGACGTGACCCGATGCGCCCGCACAACCTGACTTTGGTGATGTTGGGGGCCGGACTGCTGTGGTTTGGCTGGTTCGGATTTAATGCAGGGTCTGCCCTCAGCGCCGGTCAGAACGCGGCCATCGTCTTCACGACGACGTTAGTTGCGGGTGCCGCAGGCACTCTCGGGTGGTTGGCTCTTGAGCGGGTTCGCGATGGGCATGCCACGTCTCTTGGTGCTGCCTCCGGGTTGGTTGCTGGATTGGTCGCCATCACCCCGTCTTGTGGGTCGCTATCACCGATCGGAGCGATCGTGATGGGCCTGGTGGCCGGAGCCATCTGTGCTTGGGCGGTTGGTTTGAAATACAGGTTTGGCTATGACGACTCTCTGGACGTGGTCGGTGTTCACCTAGTTGGGGGGTTAGTTGGCACCCTCGGCGTTGGTTTGTTGGCAACCGCGGCCGCTCCGACGGGTGTCGATGGCCTGTTCTACGGTGGCGGTCTGGAACAACTGGGGAAGCAGGCGATTGGCGCAAGCGCGGTTTTGGTCTATGCCTTCGTGGTCTCAGGTGCCCTAGGCCTGTTGATCGACAAGGCCATGGGCTTCCGCATCGACGAGGATCACGAAATCATGGGCATCGATCTTGTGGTGCACGCCGAGACCGCCTACGACCTGCACGCAACTTCGGGCGCTCGCTCGAGTGGCTCATCATTCTTGGGAAGCAGTTTCCAACGAGAGGAAGACGCATGAAGCTCGTCACCGCGGTGATCAAGCCGCACAAATGGGAAGACGTACGCTCCGCGTTGGAGACGGTCGGCGTCACCGGAATGACTGTCTCAGAGGTGAGTGGCTATGGCCGTCAGAAGGGTCACACCGAGGTCTACCGTGGGGCCGAGTACGACATTGCGCTGGTGCCCAAGGTTCGAGTGGAGATCGTGGTCGACTCCGCCGACGCAGACGACGTGGTGCGCACGATCGTTGCCGCTGCCCAAACCGGACGAATCGGGGATGGCAAGGTCTGGGTGAGCCCCATTGATTCGGTGGTCCGAGTGCGCACCGGCGAACGTGACGACGCAGCCATCTAGTGACGGCGGCTGAGCGTGCCGACCGGACTGCCACCGCAGACCGGTTGTGCGTTGATGCCTACGCTGCGGGCGGGGGGCCGGTCCTCGCGGTCGCGCTGATCGCCGTAGGTGGTTATGGGCGCGCTGAGTTGGCGCCCCACTCCGACCTCGACATCGTGCTTGTCCATGACGACCAACTCAGCGTCGAAGCCAGTTCTAGTCTGCATGCCTTGACCGAGAGCCTGTGGTATCCACTATGGGACGCCGGAACCAAGATTGATCATTCGGTCAGGTCCTTCTCCGAGATGACCGCGGCGGCCGAAGCTGACTTGAGAGTCGCCCTCGGGCTACTCGATATCCGCCACCTTGCTGGCGATCCCAATCTGACCCTGCGGCTTCGCACCCAAATGTTGGCTCAATGGCGCCGCACCGCCCGGTCTCGCTTGCCCGACCTCCGCGCCCTTGTCCGGCAACGACATGAGAGCGTCGGCGAGTTGGCTCACGCGTCCATCCCCGATCTCAAGGAAGCTGAGGGCGGGCTGCGTGATGCGGTGGTCCTCAAGGCTCTCGTCGCGACGTGGTTGATCGACGTACCCCATGCCGACTTGGAGCGGTGCCGGCTCGAACTCCTCGATGTTCGTGACATCGTGCACACCCTTGCTGGTCGGGCCAGTGACCGTATCGGACCGGAGATGTGGGGGGATCTTGCCATTGCGATGGGCTACGCCGATGCGCTGGCTGCCCAGTTTCGGGTGCGTGAGTTGGGTCGACGTTGCACGCACCTCTCACGGTTAGCGTGGCGTCGCGCTCGCGCAGTCGTTGACCGACCGTCATCGCCGTCGGCACCTCGTCGTCCGCAACTGATTTCGATCGCGCCCGGGATCGCGATTTCCGCGGACGAAGTCGTCCTCGACGCCAAAACTCGCCCTCAGGATGATGCGCTCCTGCTGCTGAGGGCCGCGGCTGAAGCTGCAGAGCGTGACATCGTGCTCGCCCCCACAACTGCAGCGCGGCTTGTCCGCGAGGGTGTGCCCTTGCCCGAGCCTTGGCCAGCTGAAGCAAGGGAGCTCATGGTGCGGCTGTTGGCCGCCGGGAGGGGCTTGCTCGCGGTGTGGGAGACGCTCGAGGAAACCGGAGCATTGGAGCAAATTCTTCCGGAGTGGGAACGGATCCGGCTGCTTCCGCACGCCTCAGCGATCCACCGCTTCACCGTGGATCGCCACGTCGTTGAGACCTGCATCGAAGCAGCCGCGATGATCCGCCACGCTTCGCGACCTGATGTCTTGGTGGTTGCGGCCTTATTGCACGACATCGGCAAGGGGGGCTCTGGTTCACACAGTGTCGAAGGGGAGCCGATTGCTCGGGCAGTGGCGACGCGGATGGGCTTTGACCAGGAGTCAGTGGACGTCATCGCAATGCTCGTGCGCTGGCACCTGCTGTTGTCGGAGACCGCCGCAACTCGCGATCCGGACGACCCCGCGACGGTGGGACTGATCACCGCACACATCACCTCCACTCAGACTCTGATGCTGCTGCGCACTCTGTCCGAAGCCGATGCCCGCGCAGCCTCCCCTCAAGCCTGGACTCCCTGGCGAGCCGGACTCGTTGACCAACTCGCTCGGCGAGTTGCCGATGCCATCGACGAACCCGAGAAGTTCCTCGCCGCCCGCATCGAGGAGCCCTACGACATACCCGCGCCATTGCTGCGCAAGAAGGCCAATCTGTTCTTCCAGGTCGACCCCGTGGACGAGGCTGCGAGGGTCACGGTGATCGCGCCCGATCGGATTGGCCTACTTGCCGACGTAGCGGCCGTGTTGGCCTTTCAGCGCTGCTCAGTGCGATCGGCCCGGGTGCGCAGCCAGGACACGTGGAGTGTTTCCGAATGGCACGTGGCCGATGAGTTTCTTGAGGCCGCGGTGCTTCGGCAGCGTTTCGAGGCCATCTGCAACGGACAACTCAATCTGGAGCGCTTACGCCGGCCCGACCCGGCCAAACTCGCGCCGGCGGTGCTGGTTCGCCCTGAGGCGTCCCACGATTCCACCGTGTTGGAGGTGAGGGCGACGGATCGAGCAGGGCTCCTCTACCTCGTCTTTGAGGCGCTTGCTCAACTCAAACTCAATGTTCGGTCCGCCCACGTAGCCACGGTCGGTCCACAGGCCGTTGATGTGTTCTATGTCCAACAACCCGGAGCTGGCGCGCTCTCTGGTGAGCAGGCAACCGCAGCCGCCCGGGCAGTTCGAGAGGCATTGACGGTTACGCCTTTGGACCTCTCTTGATTCGTACGGCGTTGGGCTTGCCGTCTGGTCCCAGAACCAGACGGACCGGGCGCTCGTCGTCATCATCGGGGCTCGGCGTGACAGGTCCCTTGTGCTCCTCCGCCTTAAGGTCCCGGGCAGCCCTGGCTTGTGCTGGTTCGAACACGTCAATCAAATTGCCGAAGGCGTCGCCGATGCTCCCGAGACCATCGCGGCCGCCGGGCTTATCGAGGCTTCGCTGAAACCGAATGATCGCCACCGTCGTGATCGCGAAGATCATCGCCACCACGACGAAAGGCATGAAGGTCTCCATCGAGCAAGTGTGCAGCATCTAGGCCCGCGCGGTTAGGCTTGGCGGGATCTGGGCGGACACCTCCTCCGCGCCGTACGACTTGAGGACTGACTTGTTCGCCACACTTTCTGACCGGCTTGCCGATACTTTCAAGAACCTCCGCGGTAAAGGGAAACTCTCCGAAGCTGATATCGACGCCACCGCGCGTGAGATCCGGATCGCGTTGCTTGAGGCTGATGTCGCGCTGCCGGTGGTCAAAGATTTCGTCGCGGCCGTCAAGGAGCGCGCCCGGGGCGAAGAGGTTAGTGGTGCGCTGAATCCGGCACAACAGGTTGTCAAGATCGTCAACGAAGAACTCGTTGCGATTCTGGGCGGTGAAACCCGGCGTCTGCGGTTCGCGAAGACGGGCCCAACGGTCATCATGTTGGCGGGTCTCCAGGGTGCCGGCAAGACGACTCTGGCCGCCAAGCTGGCCCTGTGGTTGAAGGACCAGGGCAAGGCCCCAGTTCTGGTGGCTGCAGATCTGCAACGCCCCAACGCTGTGACGCAACTGCAGGTCAACGGCGAACGTGTCGGTGTCCCCGTCTTTGCCCCCGAACCCGGCAACGGTGTTGGCAACCCGGTCCAGGTCGCGCGGGACTCGATTGAGCATGCCAAGCGCAAGTTGTATGACGTCGTCATCATCGACACCGCGGGGCGCCTCGGTGTGGACGCCGAGATGATGCAGCAAGCCAAGGACATCCGCGACGCTGTCAGCCCCGATGAGATCTTGTTCGTGGTTGACGCGATGATCGGTCAGGACGCGGTCAACACCGCCCTAGCATTCTCCAACGGTGTTGGCTACGACGCGGTCGTGCTCACCAAACTCGATGGTGACGCCCGTGGCGGTGCGGCGCTTTCTATTGCGTCGATCACTGGCAAACCGGTGATGTTCGCCTCTAACGGCGAAAAGCTCACCGACTTTGATCTGTTCCACCCGGATCGGATGGCGTCTCGCATCCTCGATATGGGCGACATGATGACCCTGATCGAGCAGGCCGAGAAGACCTTCGACAGTGAGCAATCGCTCAAGGCCGCCGAAAAGCTGATGGGCAAAGGCGGCGAGTTCACCCTCGATGATTTCCTCGCCCAGATGCAGCAGATCCGCAAGCTCGGCTCGATGTCGAAGATCATGGGAATGCTCCCGGGCATGGGACAGTTCCGTGACCAACTCGACAACTTTGACGAGCGCGAAGTTGACCGGTTGCAGGCAATCATTCAATCGATGACGCCGGCCGAGCGGGCCAACCCCAAGATGATCGACGGCTCACGCCGATCCCGCATTGCTCGCGGTGCAGGCCGTCAGGTCAACGACGTCAATCAGTTGGTTGATCGCTTCTTCGAAGCGCGCAAGATGATGGAGTCCATGGCTCGCGGTGGAGGCATGCCCGGGATGCCAGGAATGCCCGGAAGTGGCGGCGGAAAGCGCGGCAAGGGCCGTCAGCAACCAGCCAAGTCCAAGAACAAACGCGTCTCAGGCAACCCGGCCAAGGCGGCCCAGCAACGAGCGATTGCGGCTCAGGCCGCGAAGGAACGGCCGGCCGGGAGCCCGTTTGGTGACCCAGGTGGCGAGGAAGTCGACTACGAAGCCGCCGCCGCTGCCCTCAACCTGCCGAAGGACTTCTCGAAGTACCTCAAGTAGCCGATCAGCGCTAGGCCAGGCCCAGCAGCGTCAATGCTGTGACGACGTAGACGGCCCCGGCCACGGCGGCGTACAGATAACGCAGGCGGTGGCCTAGCTTCCAGAGCCGGATTGCCCCGAAGGTGCAAATCACCGCGCCAAGGATTTGGAGGGCGATTCCCGCTACTCCAAGAAAACTGGTCATGGTCCCGGCGGTGCCCAAGGCTGGCGCGAGGAGATAGGTGATCAGGCAGCGGACCGCACTGATGTAGATGCCGAGTCGAACCTGCTCCTGAGCTGCATCTGCCTCCAACTGGAGGTCTTCCTGCGTCACGAGATCGGTCACGTCGGCGGAGTTCGTCAACTCGGGGCTTTCCACGCGTTTGAGTCTATCGGGCCGCTGAACGAGTGGGCCTTTGCTGTCAAGATGGTCCGGTGGCTGTGGAAATGTATCGAGGCGTCGTCCTTCCTGAAGGGGAGACCAGGGACCTCTATGTCGTTGATGGTCGAGTGACCTATGAGCCGAGTGCGACTGCCGACCTCGTCGCGACCGGCTGGATCATCCCTGGGCTTGTGGATGCTCACAGCCACCTAGGACTCGACCTTGGTGGTGTGCTCACCGACGCGGAGGCCGCGGCGCAGGCGATCGAGGATCGCGACGGCGGCGCCTTGTTGATTCGCGATGCCGGATCTGCGCTTGATACGTCGTGGATGCACACACGTGCAGACCTACCTCGGTTGATCCGTTGCGGGCGACACCTTGCTCGCACGCGTCGGTATTTGCGCGACTACGCCCACGAGGTCGAGCCAGAGGATCTGGCCGGACAAGTGGCCATCGAAGCCCAACGCGGTGATGGTTGGGTGAAGTTGGTAGGGGATTGGATCTCGCGCGACTCGGGTGATCTCGAGCCGAGTTTCTCTGAAGCCGAATTTGCCGAGGCAATTGCTGTCGCCCATAACCATGGCGCCAAGGTGACGGCTCATTGTTTTGGCGAGGAAGTGTTGGCTGGACTGATCGACGCGGGCATTGACTGCATCGAGCACGGGACGGGATTGACGCCAGATCTCATCGAATCGATGCTCGCGCGCGGGACAGTTCTGGTGCCCACCGTCATGCAGTTGGCCAAGTTTCCGGAGTACGCCGCAGCAGGGGCTGAGCGGTTCCCACGCTATTCGGCGACCATGACTGACCTCCACACCCGCACCAGGGACACATTGATGGCGGCGTACGACGCGGGCGTGCCGCTCTTTGCCGGTTCTGACGGGGGAGGGATCACCAAGCATGGCAATCTAGCGGGGGAAGTGCTGGCGATGGCCGAGCTTGGGATGCCGGCTCGGTATGTTCTGGGGGCAGCGTCTTGGCGGGGTCGCGAGTGGCTGGGCTGGAACGCAACCCTGGCCGAGGGTGCACCCGCAGACTTCGTGGTCTACCCCAGCAATCCGTTGCTGGATCTCAACGTGCTCCGCACACCGACCTGCGTCGTGCTGCGGGGCGCGATTGTGGCTGGATCGACCGCGTAACCCACCACTGCTTGGTTGCGTATGAGCGGTGAGTGGGGAATGTAGAGCGAGCCAATGAACCAGGTTGGCGAGTTGGCAAACGCCCCATGTCCACCCAGCTCAGCTCGCGCAACAACACCGAGGAGTGGGTTTGATTGGAAACTCGCGTGCAGTCGGCTGGCGAATCGGCGACCATGGTTCGATGACCGCCGCTGCTCTGCTTCCGATGCTGGGGTTGAGGGTGCGTCAGGGGCCGCTCGTTCTGCGAGGCATCACTGATGACGACCTCGTGGCGTTGTGCACACTGGCCGCTCGCGGGATTCATCGGTCCGGCGAGATGCCGTTCGCGGTCCCGTGGACGGACGTGCCCGCTGCTGAATTGGCGCTCAACACAGCGCAGTACCACTGGGCCGGGCGGGCCTCCTTCAGCCCGGAGGCTTGGGATCTCCAACTCGGCGTTTGGCTCGACGGCGTACTTGTGGGGTGCCAGGGTTTCGCGACCCGTGACTACCTAGTGACGAGGACGGGTGAAACAGGTTCCTGGCTGGGTCAAGAGTTTCAGGGGCAGGGGATCGGCACGGCCATGCGGCAGGCGATGTGCGCTCTGGTCTTTGACCATCTCGACGCCGTCCAGATCACCTCCGGTGCGTGGCGAGACAACCCTGCCTCGAGGGCGGTGAGTCGCAAGGTCGGCTATCGTGAAAATGGCGTACGACGTATGCAGCGGCGCCGTGGCGAGATGGCCGAACACGTCGACTACCTGCTTAGACCAGGCGACTTGGTCAGATCCGAGCATCCCCTCGTGGCCGAAGAGGTGCAGCCTTTCCGCGAATCCATCGGCCTCTAGTGTCGAGCCGTCAATGGCTGTTCGACACGCCGCGATTCTTGCCACCTGAGTGACGGGTCGGCGGGATTTACGTGCGGTCGCGAATCTCTGGCAGAATACGGCGCTGAGTCCTGTGCGCCTGGACCCTCTCATCCAGACGCTGATGGCCCCTCGAGGAATCCGACCCGGTGACCCCACCTGGTGAGGTGACCTCACCAACCAACACAGTCAAGGAGACACCACAAACGTGGCCGTCAAGATTCGTTTGAAGCGCCTGGGCAAGATCCGGGTCCCGCAATACCGCATCGTCGTCGTCGACTCCCGCAAGAAGCGCGATGGTCGCGTTATCGAAGAGATCGGGATGTACCACCCGAAGGAAGATCCTTCCTACATCTCCGTCGTGGCCGAGCGCGCACAATACTGGCTCGGCGTTGGCGCTCAGCCCTCTGAGGCCGTCGAGAAGATCCTCAAGATCACCGGCGACTGGCAGACCTTCAAGGGCCTCCCGGGCACCGAAGGCACCCTGAAGGTCAAGGAAGCCAAGACCTCGAAGCTGGACATCTTCAACGAAGCGTTGAAGGAAGCCGCCGGCGATCACAAGGCAGAAGCCGTCACCAAGAAGGCCACCGCCAAGACCGCCAAGAAGCCTGCCAAGGTTGAGGAGCCTGCCAAGGCCGAAGAACCGGCCGCTGAGGCTGTTGCTGACGAAGCCCCTGCTGCTGAAGAGGCCCCGGCCGCTGAGGCTGCAGAAACCACCGAGGCTGCAGAAACCACCGAGGCTGCAGAAACCACCGAGGCCTGAGCGTGCTTGTCGAGGCGCTAGAACACTTGGTTCGTGGTGTGGTCGATCACCCCGATGACGTCAGCGTGCGTGACAAGCAGTTGCGCCGTGGCTCCATCCTCGAGGTTCGGGTTCATCCCAATGATCTTGGCAAAGTGATCGGTCGCAACGGACGCACCGCTACCGCCTTCCGCACCGTCGTCTCGGCCCTCGCGGGCCGAGGCGGCGCGCGAGTCGACTTTGTCGATGTGGATCGGCGTCGTTGATCGAGCTCCTCGTAGGTCGGATCGGCAAACCACACGGTTTGCGCGGCGACGTCACGATCGACGTACGCACTGACGAGCCCGACCTTCGGTTTGTGGAGGGTGCTCGGTTTCGCCCCGAGCGCGTCAATGGTCCGGGGGAAGCCCCGCCGGTGCTCACCCTGACGGACACTCGCTGGCACAGTTCGGTGCTGCTGGCCCGGTTTGCCGAGATCCCTGATCGCAATGCCGCGGAGGCTGCTCGAGGTCTCCTCCTCTTCGTTGAGAGGGCCGATGATGCAGCACCGAGCGATCCTGAGGAGTTCTACGACCATCAGCTGATTGGACTCGCGGCCTACGACCTCGGCGGGCGGAATCTGGGCGAGTTATCTGCCGTCCAACACGGCTCCGCTCAAGACCTCCTCACCATCACGACTCCCGATGGGAGAGACACTTTGGTGCCGTTCGTCGCGACGCTCGTCCCTGAGGTGGACGTGGCGGGTCGACGAATTGTCATCGCTGATCGCCCCGGTCTCGTGACACCGTTCCCAGATGACGCATGACGATCGACCAATGAAGATCGACATCATCTCGATCTTCCCGGACTACCTCGCTCCGCTGGAGCTGTCGCTGGCCGGAAAGGCGCGAGACGCGGGACTTCTTGAGATCCACGTCCACAACCTGCGTGACTGGACCACCGACCGACACAACACGGTGGACGATGCGCCAGCTGGTGGCGGAGCAGGCATGGTGATGAAGCCTGAGCCTTGGGGAGCAGCCTTCGACGACCTTGGGCTTGACGACGCCACCGTCGTCGTGCCGACACCGTCAGGAGTGCCCTTTTCTCAGCAGTTGGCCCGAAATCTCGCCACGCGGTCCAGGCTGATCTTTGCGTGTGGGCGCTATGAGGGGATCGACCAGCGGGTGATCGATCACGCCGAAGGACGCTGCGAGGTCGTGGAAGTTTCACTGGGTGACTACGTGCTGAACGGCGGAGAAGTCGCCGCCTTGGCCATCACCGAAGCGGTGGTGCGATTGCTCCCGGGCTTCATGGGCAACCCTGAGTCCCTGGTGGAGGAGTCCCACGAGGATGGCTTGCTCGAATACCCGGTCTATACAAAGCCTCGGACCTGGCGTGGGCTCGATATCCCTCAAGTCCTGCTCTCAGGCGATCACGCTGCTATCGCGCGGTGGCGTCACGACCAGGCCGTACGCCGTACTGCCGAGCGTCGTCCGGACCTCCGTCACCCGAGCACGACGACAGCTCTGGGCGAGCTGAGACTCGCTCAGCCTTCAGATGCGGGGGAAATTCTGACTCTCCAGCGCGCTTGTTGGGTCCAAGAGCAGCAGGCCAACCCTGGTGTTCATATCCCACCCCTCCACGAGACGCTCGATGATGTGCGCCGCTGGATGACCGAATGGACGGTCTTGGTGCTCCTCCGCGGTGGCCGGTTGATCGGCGCGGCCCGGGGACGGTCACAGGGGGAGTTGTGGGATGTCGGTCGGTTGATGGTGGCCCCAGACCTCCAAGGCGAAGGCTTGGGGCGGTTCATGTTGAGGACCATCGAGGAGGCCGCCCCTCCGGAAGTGACGACGTACGAACTCTTCACTGGCGCGGGCAGTGTCGACAACATCAGGATGTATAAGAAAGCTGGCTACCGGCTCTTCACTTGGCCTCCCGGCGATGAGATCCCAGGTGCCGTCCGGCTCACTAAAGCGGTTGACCAACGTCGATCCGGTTTCCGTCCGGGTCTGCCATGACGAAGGCACGCAGGCCGTAATCCTGATCGCGCAGAGCTTTTGTTATCCGCACTCCAGCCGCGATCACGTGGTCGTAGAGCAGCGTGACGTCATCAACCATGAGGTGTACGACGTTCGTCGTGGTCGCACGATGCTCGCGAACGAGATGAAGATGAAGTTCGGCGAGTCCGGACTCCACGATCATGAATCCGACCGGTTCGCCGTTCTCGAAGGTTGACGTCATCCCCAAAGTGCCGACGTAAAAGTCGACGGCCACCTCCATGTTGGTGACAAAGATGCTGGGCGCGGCGCGGCCGAAACTGACGAGGGGGGCAGCCATAGTGCGGCCAACGATAATCCTTCAATTACGTCGACTGCGAGGTTCTATGGCAAACTCGTTCCCGGTCCATTCGGCCACAATCATCCGACTCTGTCGACGTGATTGGTGTGCGCACCTGCCACAGGGGGCGCCACACATAGGCAGATGAATGGCCATTCGAATTCAACGCAACACCGATTCCGTGGTTGACCTGTGGCAGTCGCGAGGAGCACATCATGGGCCGCAAACTTGGCACCGCAGTTGAAGATATTGGCAACGCGCAAAAGCGCGACGACGTCCCCGCCTTCCGCGCCGGCGACACCATCAAGGTGCACGTCAAAGTTGTCGAAGGCAGCCGCTCCCGCGTGCAGATCTTCCAGGGCGTCGTCATTCGCGTCCATGGCTCCGGCGTTGGTCGCACCTTCACCGTCCGTAAGGTGTCCTTTGGCGTTGGTGTCGAGCGCACCTTCCCGCTGCATTCCCCAATCTTCGAGACCATCGAGATCGTGACCCGCGGCGATGTTCGTCGCGCCAAGCTTTACTACCTGCGCAATCTTCGCGGCAAGGCCGCCAAGATCAAGGAGCGACGCGAATTCTGAGGGCGGGTTAGTTAGGCTCTCCGGGTGACCTCCGATATTGGCGACCAGGCCCCGGCTAGTGAGCCTGTTGCCGACTCGGCAAAGGTGAAGAAGAAGCAATTGCCGCTGTGGCAGGAGACGATCCTGTTGCTGGCCATTGCCCTTGGCCTTTCCGTCCTGATCAAGGCAGTGTTGCTTCAGGCCTTTTATATCCCGTCGGAGTCGATGGAGCCTGGGCTCATTAACAACGACCGGATCCTGGTTCAAAAGGTCTCCTACTGGGGCGGCGGCACTCCCGAACGCGGTGACGTGGTGGTGTTTCAGGACCCTGGAGATTGGCTAGGGGCCACTCAGGTCGGCCCGACGAATACTGTCGCGAAGGTGATGTCGAAGGTGGGTCTTTATCCCGCTGGCGGTCACCTCGTGAAGCGAGTGATCGGCGTTGAGGGTGACGTGATCACCTGCTGTGACAAACAAGGCCGGATCAGCGTCAACGGAGTTCCGCTTGATGAAACGGTCTATGTCAAAGACACCGGACAAGCCTGCAATGGCCCGATGGTGACCCAGTGTGGCAAGGATTGGTCTGCCGGTCCGGTGCCAAAGGGAGCCATCTTCGTCATGGGTGACAACCGGGCCAACTCGGCTGACTCGAGCGCTCACATGTGTCGCGACTCCGAGACTGAGTGCGTCCCGGGCGACGAGTTCGTTTCCGCCGATCTAGTGGTCGGCAAGGTCTTTGCTCTGGTGTGGCCGCGGGAGCGGATGGGGTGGATCCGCCAGGCTGATTCGTTCGCGGATGTCCCCGACGCCAAGTAGCCCGCGGTGAGTGAGCTGCCACGCGGGCTGACCGTCCGCCGCGATGCCGGGCTCTATGGCTATGAGCGAGCGCTACGTCGGGCCGGCATCGCTCCGATCGCAGGTGTCGACGAGGCTGGCCGAGGAGCGTGCGCTGGCCCGTTGGTTGCGGGCGCGGCGATATTGCCAGAAGGGGCCCGAGGCGTGATCCCCGGTCTGGCCGACTCGAAGTTGCTCACGGAAAAAGCGCGGGAACGCTGCTACACCCACATTCTTAAGCGCGCAGTTGCCTGGTCGGTCGTCGTGATTGAGGCCGAAGAATGCGACCGGCTTGGCATGCACGTGGCCAATGTCGAGGCTCTACGTCGCGCCGTGGCATTGCTCGATCAGCGGCCGGCCTACGTTCTGACAGACGGGTTTCCCGTGGATGGACTCGAAGTTCCTGGGCTGGCGATGTGGAAGGGCGACCGGGTCTCCGCCTGCATCGCGGCTGCCTCCGTGCTGGCCAAAGTCACCCGCGATCGCATTATGTGCGAGATGGACGCCGCCTGGCCGGCGTACGACTTTAAGACGCACAAGGGCTATGTCACCGAAATTCACAATGCGGCCTTGCTCAAGCACGGTCCAGCGCCAGTGCACCGAATGCGTTTTGTGAACGTACGGCGGGCCGCGGGCCTCGAACCACTCACCCACCTAGAGAATGCAGCTATGGAGCTTGCGGAGGAGTCACGATGAGTGCCGAGGAGCTGGAGAAGTACGAAACGGAGATGGAGCTCACGCTCTATCGCGAGTATCGCGACGTGGTGTCGATCTTCAAGTTCGTCGTGGAGACCGATCGGCGCTTCTATCTGTGCAACCAAGTGGATGTAAAGGCCCGCACTGAGGCCGACGACGTCTTCTTTGAGGTGTCGATGAGCGATGCCTGGGTGTGGGACATGTATCGCCCGGCCAGATTCGCCAAGAACGTCAAGGTCTTGACCTTCAAGGACGTCAACGTTGAGGAGTTGGCAGCTCCCGAGATCGACCCGGCCGAGGCCTAACTCGCACCATTTCTTCACCCCAGATTTTCGGGGGCCTAGTTCTCCACAGAAGAACTTTGGCCGGCAGCGGAGGGCGCTTATTGCGGCGAGGCTTGGGGCATGGAGAACTGCCGATGACCTCAACCGCCGCCCAACGAAATGCCCTGGGGGCCTTCGGCGAGTCCCTTGCCGCGCGACATCTCACCCAGCAAGGAATGGTGTTGCTCGACCGCAATTGGCGATGCGAGGCCGGAGAGATCGACCTCGTCCTTCGCGATGGGCAAGTCTTGGTTGTTTGCGAGGTAAAGACCCGGTCATCGACGGCCTTTGGCGACCCACTCGAGGCAGTGACAGACGTCAAAGTTTCGCGATTGCGGCGGCTTGCCGCGGCTTGGATTCGTGACCGACACGTCCACCCGAGCGACATCCGCATTGATGTGGTGGGTGTTCTGAAGCCACAGCGCGGACCTGCTCAAATCGAGCATGTGGCGGGGGTGGGGTGAATGCCGGTCGCCACGGCCTACGCCGTCTCACTTCAAGGCGCCCTCGGCCATCTCATTGATGTTCAGGTTGATGTTTCTCCCGGCACCATCAAGACCGTCCTGGTGGGGCGTCCAGACTCGTCGCTCAACGAATCCCGCGACCGGTGTCGGATGGGGATTGCCAACAGTCGACTCGGCAAGGCGCTGAAATGGCCGACCACGCGTCGCGTCACCATCTTGCTTTCGCCCTCGGATCTGCCGAAGCGTGGCACCCACTTCGACCTCGCGATTGCTGTCGCCGTGTTGGGAGCCTCCGATCAACTGCCGGTGGAGTCATTGGCCGGGACGGGGTTCATCGGGGAACTCACTTTGGAAGGCGGCCTGCGCTCGGTGCCCGGGGTCTTACCCATGGTCCTGACCGCCAGTGCCCACGGACTACGCCGGGTTTTTGTGCCCGAGCCGCAGGCGCAAGAAGCCGCCATGGTGCCCGGGATGGAAGTGTTCGGTGTGCGGTCCTTGGCTCAGGTCGTCGCCGAATTGCGTGGGATCGACGTCCCAGAGGCTCCCCCCGTCTCGCCCATGTCAGGAAGTCGGTTGCTGTCTTGGCGCGGACAGGACCGAGCGACCGAGCTTGACTTGTCAGACGTGCTGGGGGTTGAAGACGCGCGGTATGCGCTCGAGGTTGCCGCCGCCGGTGGTCACCCACTGCAACTTTCCGGTCCCAAGGGCGCGGGCAAGACCACCCTCGCCGAGCGAATCCCCTCTATCCTTCCCGACCTCACCCGAGAGGAGTCTCTCGAACTGACGGCCATCCATTCGCTTGCGGCGGCGTTGGAGCCGGGTGATGCCATGCCCACTCGGCCGCCGTTCTTTGCGCCCCACCACAGCGCTAGTCGCACCAGCCTGCTCGGGGGCGGCTCGGGTCGGGTCCGGCCAGGCGAGATTAGCCGTGCCCATTGCGGAGTGCTGTTTCTTGATGAGTTTCCCCTCTTCAGCGCCGACGTGATCGAAGCTCTGCGCCAGCCCCTCGAGAGCGGCGAAGTAACCATTGCAAGGGGCGAAGAGTCCGCCACGTTTCCGGCCCGTGGACTTGTCGTCCTGGCGTCAAATCCCTGTCCATGTGGGGACTACCACCCCCATCCCGGAGAAAACCGGTGTGTGTGCACCGAGGTCCAACGCCGTCACTACCGCCGTAAAATCACCGGGCCTCTTGCGGATCGGATCGACATCGTTCGTCACGTGCTGCCGGTGAGGCCTCACGAGTTGGCAGATCCGCTTGCCTCCCCAGAATCCTCAGCCGTAGTTCGCGCTCGGGTGCTGGCGGCGCGCCAAACCCAAGCGGTGCGTTATGCCGATCGGTCCTGGCGTCTCAATGCCCACGCGCCGGGCCCTGACTTGCGCTCCATTTGGCCTCTCAGCGAAGAGGCCCAAACCCGTTCGGACACTGAGATCTATGCCGGGAGGCTCACGCGTAGAGGGGCCACTCGGGTTCACCGTCTCGCGTGGACCGTCGCCGATCTTGCTGGCGTCGAACATCCGGGTGTCATCGAGTTCGATACCGCGCTCCGGCTGCGCACGGGCGAGCCGCTGCTTGCGCACACGATTCGAGCCGCGGGATGAGCGCTAGTCGTGAGCCCGAGCGATTGGCACGCATCGCGTTGTCGCGGCTAGGTGAGCCGGGTGATCCCCGGCTGGCTAACTTGGTTGCTGAACTTGGCGCCATCCACGTCTATGACTACCTCGCCTCCGAACGTGACCTCGGGGGAGTGCTTTCTGACGTGGCCCTGCGCCTTGGCTCGGTTAACGCGGAGCGCGATCTTGAGAACGCTGACAGGTTGAAGATCAGGTTTGTGATACCGGGTGATGCCGAATGGCCGATCACCATGGACAGGTTGCATTCGGCCCCTCAATTGACTGGTCGTGGTGGTGTTCCACTAGGACTTTGGGTAAGAGGCGCGGTGCCACTCCACGAGCTAGAGCAGTCGGTGGCGATTGTGGGCTCCAGGTCGGCGACCACCTATGGCCTTACTGCTGCGGCTGAGCTGGCAGCAGGTGTGGCCAATGCCGGGTTCACTGTGGTTTCGGGTGGCGCTTATGGCATTGACCAAGCGGCCCATCGTGGTGCCCTCGGTGTGCGCGGCACCACCGTAGCGGTGTTGGCCTGTGGTGTGGACCGTGCCTATCCAGCCGCTCACAAGGCATTGTTTGATCATCTTGTGGGGGTTGGCGCAGTGGTTTCGGAGTCTCCACCTGGCTGTGCCCCTACCAAACTCCGATTCCTCTCCCGCAACCGGTTGATTGCCGGGTTTGCGCGCGGGACTGTGATCGTCGAGGCTGCGCTCCGCAGCGGCGCGCTCAACACCTCGAGTTGGACCCAAGGTCTCAATCGGCCAGTGATGGGGGTGCCGGGACCCATCACCAGCGCACCCTCACAGGGCGTTCACCAACTTCTGCGCGATGGCGTCGCCACGTTGGTGACGACCAGCAACGACGTTTTGGAAGTCGTTGCTCACGCCGGCGAGCATCTCAACGAACAACTTCGCGGCGAAGTCCGGAAACCTGATCGACTCACGGTTCGTCAGCGACAGGTGCTCGATGCCGTGCCGGTCTTTCGCGGTGCCGCAGCGGACTCCATTGCGCGCAGTTCGGGAATGGGCCTGGTTGAGGTCAGAGCCGCGCTCACCAGACTGGCTGAGGTGGGGCTGGCAGAGTTCTCCGAGTCTGGCTGGCGACTCACGAGCGAGGCACGCTCTGCATAAGCGTGCTGGCGTCGTAGTGTTGAAAGGTGCCGGAGATACCAGCGAGCGAGGGCTCTATCTCAGTCGAGATGCGTCAGGAACTGGCTGACTACGAGTTGCATCTCAGCGCAGAGAGGGACCTTGCTGCTCACACGGTTCGGGCCTATCTGGGTGACGTCGAGGGTTTGTTGGAACACGCCGGACGGCTGGGACAGCGAACTGTGGATGAACTTGACCTCCGGACCCTTCGCAGTTGGCTCGCCAAGCAACAGTCTCTGGGGCGCTCGCGGACGACACTTGCGCGCCGCGCGACGGCGGCCCGAATGTTCACTCAGTGGCTGTTGAGAAGTGGTCGATCACCTCGTGATGCCGGCCTTCAACTGGGTTCGCCCGCGCCACACCGCACCCTGCCTGCGGTTTTGGGGGTTGACGAGGCACGAAGCCTGGTGGAGAGCGCCGTGGGTGCGGTCGCAGATGGCACTGACCCAGTCGGGCTGCGTGACGTGGCCATCCTCGAGCTTCTCTACGCGACCGGGATCCGAGTCGGAGAGTTGGCGGGCCTCAATATTGACGACGTTGACCATGACCGCAATGTCGTCCGTGTGCTCGGGAAGGGGAGTAAGGAACGTGTCGTTCCGTTCGGAGTGCCTGCTGCCAGAGCGGTGTCGGACTGGTTGCGGAGCGGGCGCCCGGCCCTTCAGTCGGAGACAGCCGGTGCTGCGCTCTTTGTCGGCGCGAGGGGACGGCGAATAGATCAACGGGCTGTTCGGACAATGGTGCACAAGCGCATCGCTGAGGTGCCCGGGGCGCCAGACATGGGTCCCCACGGTTTGCGTCATACGGCCGCAACCCACCTACTTGAAGGTGGGGCGGATCTGCGGACGGTGCAGGAGATGTTGGGGCACGCTTCTTTGAACACCACCCAGCTTTATACGCACGTCTCGACGGATCGGCTGCGGAGGGCCTATCAGCAGGCTCATCCTCGGGCTTAGCCGAGCTACGGGGCCGCTGAGCGGCAGGAGTCGGACGCGGCGTACGCCGACGAGCAACAGCGGATCCAAATAGAGCTCGCCGCGCAACCAACCCCAGTGCAGGCAGGCTCGGGGGAAGCAGTGTGCGCCGGGGAGCTGAAGGGTGCCAATCACGTGACCAGACTCCACGGTGGTTCCTACTGCGACGCTGGCGGCAACGGGTTCGTAAGTAGTGCGGGTGTCGCCATGGCTCACCACGATGACGCCCTTGCCGGCGACGGTGCCGGCAAACGTCACCGCGCCTGGAAGACCCGACCTCACCTCTTGCCCCACGTGACCGGCGAGGTCGACTCCCCGGTGACCGGCGCCGTAGGCGCTCTCGGGAGGGTCAAAGCGAGCCACGACTTCGGGCGCTGGGGTCAATGGCCACGAGCCAACCGGCACTTCTGGCGAGGTGGCCAGGCTCGGCGGAGCTGCGCAAATGAGTAGGGCCAGGGCACCAATGGCGCCAGCAAGAATCCTCATGGGCACCAATCTGCCTCGATAGGGATGCCCGTCATGACGACACTGGGCACGCCTGTGGACAACCGGGTCTACCAAAAGTGGTGGTGAAAATGTGGTCCGGCACAGAGGGGATGGCGATTTCTCCGTGCGGCCCCGCTGGATTACCCTTATCGCAGCGAGTCCTTCGGGATTCGACTTCGCATGCTTGCAGACCGCGACGGTTATTCCAGTCTCCTGGTTAGCCGATCACCCGTGGGCGATGTTCCTTGGTCCTGACGAGAGTCAGGTCGGATCACGCGTAGGCATCAGGGCAACGGGCATCCGCCAGTTGCATTCAACTGAAAACTATCAACCGAAACGATCATCCGTGGGCGCGGCGTGCTGTGGCCCCAGTGACCGGGTCGTACCAGGAGATTTACCATGGCAGTCGTCACAATGCGCCAGCTTCTTGAGAGCGGCGTCCACTTCGGGCACCAGACCCGTCGTTGGAACCCCAAGATGAAGCGCTTCATCATGACCGAGCGCAACGGCATCTACATCATTGACTTGCAGCAATCGCTTTCCTACATCGACCGCTCCTACGCCTTCATCAAGGAAACCGTGGCTAAGGGCGGCACCGTGATGTTCGTCGGCACTAAGAAGCAGGCTCAGGGCGCGATCGCTGAGCAGGCCACTCGCGTTGGCATGCCCTACGTCAACCAGCGGTGGTTGGGCGGCATGCTGACCAACTTCCAGACCGTGCACCAGCGGATTAACCGCTTGAAGGAACTCGACGAAGTCGACTTCGATGCAGTGGCCGGCTCAGGTCGCACCAAGAAGGAACTGCTTCAGATGAAGCGGGAGCGGGACAAGCTCGACAAGACACTCGGCGGCATCCGCGAGATGACCCGTACGCCGGCGGCCGTGTGGATCGTCGACACCAACAAGGAGCACTTGGCGGTGGAGGAAGCGCGCAAGCTGCGCATCCCCATCATCGGCATCCTTGACACCAACTGTGACCCCGACGAAGTTGACTTCGCGATCCCCGGCAACGATGACGCGATCCGCGCTGTCGGCCTGCTGACGCGGGTGGTTGCGGATGCTGTTGCTGAAGGACTTAAGGCTCGCGCTGGCGTCAAGACAGCCGAAGGTGACGTGCCGACAATTGGCGCCGAGGAGCCATTGGCAGAGTGGGAAGCCGAGTTGCTGGCAACCCCCAATGACGCGCCAGCCGAAGAGGTAGTCGCCGACGCTGTTGTTGACGAGGCTCCTGTCGTTGACGCGGTGCCGGTTGTCGAGGAAGCCCCAGTTGTCGAGGAAGCCCCAGTTGAAGAGGCCGTTGCTGAGGCGCCGGTTGCTTTCGCTGCTGTTCCTGAGGCTCCGGCGGTCGAGGGTGGGCATGGTCCCGACTCAGCTGCGCCCCTCGAAGATGGGTCGGCTCCTGAAGGTTTCGACATTAAGGGCAACGCTGATTCGATGAAGTTCCACGCGCCTACCAGCCCTTGGTACGGCCGCACCAAGGCTGAGGTTTGGTTCAAGACCGCAGAGGCTGCTGAAGCAGCCGGATTCGTTAACGCAGAGCAGAAGGGCTGAGCAACCCATGTCTAACTTCACCGCTGCCGATGTCAAGAAGCTTCGTGACATGACCGGCTCCGGCATGATGGATTGCAAAAAGGCGCTTGAAGAGGCCGAGGGTGACTTCGACGCGGCGGCCGACATCCTGCGCACCAAGGGTCAAGCAAAAATGGCCCAGCGCGCCGGGGAACGCGAAGCGACTGCCGGGTTGGTCGCTCATGCTGGCGGAGCCCTCGTCGAGTTGAACTGCGAGACCGACTTCGTGGCGAAGAGCCCCGACTTTATCGCCGTGGCCCAGGAAATCGCCGAAGCGGCAAATGCGGCCAAGGCAGGCGATCTCGAAGCAGTCAAGGCGTTGGCCCTGGGTGACTCGACGGTCGGTCTGGTTGTGGAAAATCTAGCCATCAGGATCGGCGAGAAGATCCAGTTGGGTCGCATCGTCTACTTCGACGGCCCGGTTGTGTCCTACATGCACAAACGCGCCGCGGATCTGCCGCCAGCGATCGGCGTACTCGTCGAGTTCACGGGTGACAATGACGACGCCGCGCGGGGTGCTGCCAAGCAGGTCGCTGCCATGCGACCTCAATACCTCACCCGCGACGAGGTGCCTGCCGAAATTGTCGCGCACGAACGCGAGATCGCTGAGGCGACTTCTCGAGGCGAGGGCAAGCCGGAGCAAGCAATCGCCAAGATCACCGAAGGGCGCCTCAATGGCTTCTTCAAAGAAGTCGTCTTGCTGGAGCAGCCCTCTGTGACTGAGAACAAGCGAACTGTGAAGGCGCTCCTGGACGATGCTGGTGTCGAACTGACCCGCTTTGCGCGCTTCGAAGTCGGTTCCTAGTTCAGTAGGCCTCATTCAGTAGGGTGTCCACCACGAGCCCGACCAAGGCACCAACCTGACTTCACCGGGGAGACCGATGACTGGCTATAAACGTGTTCTGCTCAAGCTCTCTGGTGAGGTCTTTGGTGGTGGCGAAGTCGGCATCGACCCCAACGTCGTGCACAAAATCGCCGAGGAAATCGCTTCGGTCGCTCGGGCAGGTGTTCAGGTGGCCGTGGTCACTGGTGGTGGCAACTTCTTCCGCGGCGCCGAATTGCAGCAACGCGGCATGGATCGCGTGCGAGCCGACTACATGGGCATGCTTGGCATTGTGATGAACTGCCTGGCCCTTCAAGATTTCTTGGAGAAGCTTGGCGTCGAGACACGTGTTCAGACGGCGATCACGATGGGACAGGTTGCCGAGCCCTATATCCCCCGCCGAGCCATCCGGCATATGGAGAAGGGCCGCGTGGTGATCTTTGGGGCCGGGATGGGGATGCCGTTCTTTTCCACCGACACCGTCGCCGTCCAGCGCGCTCTGGAGAGCAAGTGCGACGTCGTGCTCGTAGCCAAGAGCGGCGTAGATGGGGTCTACTCCGCCGATCCCCGACTCGATCCCACAGCTACCAAGTTCGACACGCTGTCCTATGACGAAGCCATGTCTCGGGGTCTTCGCATCATGGACCAAACAGCATTCGCTTTATGCGGGGAGAACAAACTGCCAATGGTGGTCTTTGGCATGGAGCCGCCAGGCAACATCTTGCGCGTCGTTCAAGGTGAGAAGATTGGCACGCTCGTCAGTGCTGACGGCTGAACAGGAGAATGCTGTGATCAACGAAATCCTCAATGAGGCCGACCAAAAAATGAATAAGTCGGTTGAATCGACAAGGGAAGATTTCGCCACCATTCGAGCTGGGCGCGTCAACCCGAGCATGTTCAACAAGATTGTCGTGGACTACTACGGCTCGCCGACGCCGCTTCAGCAACTGGCCTCATTCACTGCCTCCGAGGCGCGCATCATTTTGATCTCCCCCTATGACCTCGGTGCTATGGCAGGCATCGAAAAGGCAATTCGAGACTCAGACTTAGGGATCAACCCGGCTAATGACGGGCGCGTGCTGCGCTGCGTATTCCCTGAGTTGACCGAAGATCGACGCAAGGAATACATCAAGATCGCCAAGGCGAAGGCCGAGGACGGTCGAGTGGCAGTCCGCAATATTCGGCGGCACACGAAACAACAACTCGACAAGTTGGAGAAGGACGGTGACGTCGGACAAGACGACGTCACGGGTGCCGAGAAGCGCCTCGATGGGTTCACCAAGAAGCACACGGATCTCATTGATGAAATGCTGAAGTCCAAGGAAGCCGAGTTGCTGGAGGTCTGAACCATGACCGCCCCCACAGAATCGGCTGCATCGCCCGCAAAACCCCATGGACGGGCAGGTCGGGACCTGCCTGCCGCAGTCACCTCGGCAGTCGTCCTGCTCGGCAGCATTGCCGCTTCACTGTTCTTCTGGAAGACCGCCTTCATGCTTATCGTGGCGATCGCTGTGGTGGTGGCGGTGTGGGAGCTCCATCGTGGCTTCGCCGCAAAAGACATAGATCTGCCTGAGCAGCCGCTCATGGTCGGCGGAGTAGTGATGGTGGTTGTCGCCTACTTCTTTGGTGCACCGGCCCTGGTGACAGCCACGGCCGTGACAGCGTTGGTCATCATGTTGTGGCTCCTGCGCAGAGGCGTCTCTGGCTACGTTCAGAACGCAACCGCAGCAGTGTTCACCCTGATTTATGTGCCATTTTTGGGTTCCTTTGTCGCACTCCTTCTTGCCGAAGGTGGAGCCGTCGGATTCGAACGCTTCGACGACGGCGTCAGAGGCGTTGTGACTTTTATCTTGGTAACGGTTGCCTCCGATATGGGCGGGTATGCCGCTGGGGTCACCCTGGGCAAGCATCAGATGGCACCAGTGATCTCGCCGAAGAAGTCGTGGGAAGGGTTTGCTGGGTCTCTGGTGGCCTGCGTCGCGGCGGGGGTTGCGCTGGTGGTCTACCTCCTGGACGGGGAGTGGTGGGTGGGCGTCGTGCTTGGCCTGATCGCGGTCACCATGGCCACGCTCGGAGATCTCTGCGAATCGGTGATCAAACGCGACCTGGGGATCAAGGACATGTCTCAGGTGATCCCTGGCCACGGAGGTTTGATGGATCGACTCGATTCGTTGCTCGCCACGATCGCGCCCATTTGGCTGCTGCTCCACTACGCAGTTTTCTAGGGGCGGTCTTCTAGGGCACACTGAACAACGAGAGGGGGACGCTATGAGCACGGAAGTTGCACCAGAGGTTGGCCAACGGCAACCGGACTGGTGGCATCGCGATCACCCAACCTTCACGCCCATTGTGGGCTTCTTCAGTGGGCTGCTCTTCGTGGCTTTGGTGCCAGCTGGGTTTCTGGCCCTGCTCACGGTGTTCTTCAACGATGACGTGGTCCGCGGCCTGTCTCCACTGATGGCGACCACGCTCATCGTGCCGGCTGGGCTGGTGGCCTGGCGGCGGACCCGGAAGTTTGGTCTCTATATGTTGCTGGGCATGTTCGTCACCGCAATCGTGGTGGTGGGTGTCGCTACTTTGGTGTTGTGGCTACTTGCCAGAAGTGAGGTCTGACCCCAGATGACTGAGATAAAATCTCTTCCGCTCGTTTTTGACGAACCTCGCGGAAGAGGCAAACCACCGAGGCACCTGGCGGATCTCGATCCGGCTGGGCGGGCTGCCCTCCTCGTCGAAAATGGGCTGCCGGCTTTCAGAGCGAAACAACTCTCCACGCATTACTTTGCCCGACTGGTTGACGATCCGGCTGAGATGACTGATTTGCCTGCCGACCAACGGGCCGAACTTGTCGCGTCGCTCCTGCCCCATCTGATGACCCCACTGCGCACTCTCGAAGCCGACAAAGGCACCACCCGCAAGACCTTGTGGAAGCTATTTGATGGTGCGCTGGTCGAATCGGTGCTGATGCGCTATCCCGACCGAACAACTATCTGCGTTTCTTCACAGGCGGGCTGCGGGATGGCTTGCCCGTTTTGCGCCACCGGTCAGGGCGGGCTTCAACGCAACATGTCCACTGCCGAGATTGTCGAGCAAGTGGTTGCCGGGGCGCGGTCACTTGCTCGAGGCGAGGTGCCGGGTGGACCTGCACGGGTTTCTAACGTGGTGTTCATGGGGATGGGCGAACCCCTAGCCAACTACAACGCCGTGATTGGCGCCGTACGTCGACTCACCGATCCCACCCCAGGAGGGCTCGGGATGTCGGCTCGCGGCGTGACTGTCTCGACAGTCGGCCTCGTGCCCCGAATGAATCAACTCGCCGAGCTCGGCATCCCGGTCACCCTCGCCCTTTCTTTGCATGCGCCCGATGACGAGTTGCGCAACGAATTGGTGCCCGTCAACACACGGTGGAATGTGCACGAGACCGTGGCCGCAGCCTGGAACTACGCACGCGTCACCAAGCGTCGGGTGTCGATCGAATACGCATTGATCCGCCAGATCAACGACCAAGCGTGGCGAGCAGATCTGCTCGCTGACGTTCTTCGCTCGTATGGCGATTGGGGATGGGTCCACGTCAACCTGATTCCGCTCAATCCAACCCCCGGCTCAAAGTGGACGGCTTCAGATCCGGCCGACGAGCGGGAGTTCTGCCGCCGCCTTGAGGCGGGTGGCATCCCGACCACGGTGAGAGACACCAGGGGTCGAGAGATCGATGGTGCCTGCGGGCAGCTTGCCGCTAGCGAGTAGTTGCGGGCCTACCTCTTAGGTGGTTCGAGCGATGCGTAGACAGACTCCAACACTTCCGCTGCTGCGTCCCAGCTCCAACCGCTAAGAAGCCCCGGGTGATTGAGTCGCCAACGGTAGGTCTCTTTGTCAGCAAGCACAGTGGCAACTGCTTGGCTGAAGGATTCGACATCGCCAGCTACGAAGACTTCGCCGAGCCCATAGGTCCGCACGATTTCGGACACGGTCTTCACGTCGCTGACCACTAAGGCAAGCCGAGCGTGGGAGTATTCGCGGAATTTGGTTGGCAAAGAAATCTCGTTGTTGGGGACGTGGTGAGCCGCGACCACACCAACATCCGCGCCGGAAAGATAAGGCACGATGTGATCGACCGGCACATAGGTCACCACATGGAGGCGATCAGCCACCCCCAGTTGATGGGCAAGATCCTGCAGTTCCACCACATAAGGAAGCTCGATACTAGAGACCACAAAGGCCGCATGGATCCCGGGCAGATTCGCCAAGCCCCGAACGATGGTCTCGAGACCTCGCTCGGGAACGGCAACACCGCAATAGACAAGTAGGGGTACGTCGCTGTCTAGGCCGCAATCCTGACGCAGGCCACGCTCCTCGTCGATGTTCCCTCCCGCCCAGCGAGCGTCAGAGGGTGGTTTGACGACGGGCGAGTTTTCAACGACCGAGGGGCGACTGGAGAGTTGATGGTCTCGGACCAACATGTCTGCCAACGTCTCGGAGACGGTGATTACCTGGTCAGCAAAGGGAATGTGTTCGCGCTCAAAGGCAAACAGGGCCAGATCTTGCCGCGTCGGGGTTTCCGTGAGTCCAGGGAGATATTCGTGGGCGTCCCAGACGAGGGAGACTCTTCTTCCTTGTTGCTGGGCGCGGACTTTGGCGCGCGCGCCAACACCGAGCATGCGAAAGTCGTTGGCATGAATAATGTCGGGTCGAAGTTGGTCGATCGTGTCGCCGAAGACCAAATCCCATTCGGCCAGGGATGGGTCGAGCTCGCTCCAGGATCGATCACCTAATGCCCGCTGCCACATCTTGGTGACGGCGCGTGTCGTGGGGGAGTCGTGTTCGTTGACGAGCACTAGACGCAGGCTTGCGTTGGTTCGGATGGCGACCGCCTTCCGTCGCAACAGGAAGCCGGCGCGCCGGGCTACCAGCAGGGCACTACCGGCGCGTTGGGCCGCTTGCTCGCGCACCGCACGGTCGTGCTCTAGCGAACGTCGCTTCGCATCGACGCGAAACTGGGCATACGTTTCAGCCGACTTATTGCGGTAGGCGATCAGCGCCGTCAAGGGGGCAGGCGTTCGGCGTCGCCGCGGAGGTTTCAGTGCCGTGGACTTGTAGAGCAGCCGCACCCGAGCATGGCCAATTCGCCAGCGCAGGCGTTGGTTTGTTGACTTCTTTCGTGTGATCCCAAGGAGAATCACGTCCCAGCCGCGTTCGGCTGCACTGCGGGCTTGCTTCTGAACGCGGGAATCTCGAACCACATCGTTGTCTACCAGCATCACGATCCGTCCCCGGGAAACGTCACTCGACTCGACGGACTTGGTCGGGTGGGAGCCCTGATCGATCGCAGTCGGGTCTTCGAGAGGCAGGAACTTCGCGAGCATTGCCATCGACATGGCACCACTGTGGACACGGGTTGCGTACGCCGCGCCAGCGGCGCCTACTGCGGCACACTCGGCGGGGTCATCGGCCAACCGTTGCAGGGTGCTGGCAAGTTGGCCCAGGGGAGTCTCGAGGATCGGTAATGCGGTGTCGCTCATGCGGGAAATTTGCGACCTGGCTAGTTCGGACACGTGGCCAAGAACAACCCGTCCGGCGGCCAGCGCCTCGGTTGCGACCACGCCATAATCGCCGCTATTCGTCAGTTCCAGCACGACATCACTCTCAGCGATGGCTTCGACCAAAGACTCCCTCCCAGCCCAGGTGGCCTGGTGGAGGGTAATCGCACCGCTTTTCGCCAGCTGAGTCAGCGTTGTCAGTAGATCGTCGGGAGCCGTCAGCGCGTCCGATTCAGAAGCAACTAGCACGGCGAACTTTGTCGACGACGTCGATGGCAGCGGTTTGACTGGCCCCAGCGGCACGATCCGGGGACACCAGGTGGCGTCGGGAAGCGTGAGGAGCTGGGTTACGTCACTGACAAAGACTGGACCTGAGAAGGACTGCACGTTCTCGTCGCCAGGTTGGGCAAAGACCGCAACCGAGGGTCCGGATACCGCTGTCAGGAACGGATCCGTGCTGCTGAGCACCACGTGGGTGTAGTTCCGATTCACAAATGCTGCGAAGTTGTCGGTGGCAGCACTGTCGCTTTCGGGTGAGATCAGCAAGTCACAGTGCCCAGTCTGAGACTCTTGAGGATCGGCGAACGTGTGGGCGGAGGCATCGGGAATTTCCGCCCCCAAAGCACGAGACCAAGTGTCGCCGTCCCACGGGCGGACGATCGGACCGATCAAGACACGTCGCGAGGTCCAGAGGGGGGAGAGGGCACGAAAGTCCCTGGAAGAGGACTCTTCGACCATGGCCGACACTCTACGGGAGCCAATCTTGCAGGGTCGTCACGACCCGAGCCGCCGCCGCGCCATCTCCATAGGGGGTTAGCCGTGCGTGCGCGGGCGGCTCCCGGAAGGCAACGGTGCGGACACGGGACAGGTCAGGATCGAGCACATTCCAGCCGTTGATAAGGGTCTCCACCCACTCGGTTTCAGTTCGCAAAGTCGTGCAGGGTATGCCGAGCAAGTAGGCCTCCTTCTGGAGACCGCCGGAATCGGTCACCACGCCCGCCGAGCGCATAACAGCGCCCACCATTTCTGGATAGGCCAGGGGAGAGGCAACGCGAAGCGCTCCGCCGGACAGGGAAACGCCAAACTCCTTAGCGCGCGCCAGGAGCCGCGGGTGGGCCAGCAGCAGTGTCGAAACAGGCAATGCCTTGAGTTCCGCGAGGATGGCCCTCAGTTGAACCTCATTGTCGGTGTTGTCCGGTCGGTGCAGCGTGGCGAGCAGAAATGGTTCGTTGGGGTCGACATCGGGAGGCAGCGCCAGCGGCCGGTCAGCCACCAGATCTCGGGTGCGAAAGCAAACATCGGTCATTACGTCGCCTACGTTGACCGATCTGTCTCCCAGGCCCTCCCGCCGTAGGTGATCCATCGCCACCTCCGTCGGTGCCAGCAAGAGGTCGGAAGCATGATCGGTGAGCACCCGATTGTGTTCCTCGGGCATGCGCCGATTAAAACTGCGCAGTCCGGCCTCGAGATGGGCGACGGGAAAGTGCAACTTCACAGCTGAAACGGCACCAGCAAGGGTTGAGTTGGTGTCTCCGTAGACGAGCACCCAGTCCGGGCGGTGATTCTGGAACACTTCATCGAGGCTGGCTAGCATGGCCCCTGTCTGGGCTCCATGCCCACCCGATCCGACACCCAAATGTACGTCTGGTGTCGGAATCTGCAGGTCCTGGAAGAAGACATCGGACATTGCCGCGTCGTAGTGCTGCCCAGTGTGGACGATGATGTGTTCGACCGATCGCTGGGAGAGTTCACCAGCTATTGGACCCAACTTCACGAATTGTGGGCGCGCGCCCACGACACTGAGAACCTTCATTGGAATGTCTCCTCGCACTGGTGCACGTGCTGAGTGTAGGGGGCGGGATAGGCTGTCTCGGCAGTTCGGGGCAGACCGCGCGAGGGGATAGTAGTGGTGGAGTTGAGGGGTGGGTCGCTTCCCGATGTGAGCGTCATTGTTCCGATCTACAACACCATGCCCTACCTCACTGCCTGTCTCGAATCACTGGCCAGTCAGTCGATCGGCATGGGTCGGCAACAGATCGTCCTGGTCGATGATGGATCCACCGATGGTGGGGCCGAAGAGGTCGACAGGTTCGCTGCCCGATTCCCCGCCGACGTAGTCGTCCGCCACCAGGAAAACTCAGGTGGGCCAGCGAATCCGTGCAACGAAGGCTTGAAGCTTGCGACCGGAAAGTATGTGTTCTTCCTCGGGTCGGACGACTACTTGGCTGCCAATGCCATGGAGCGTCTGATCACCCGGGCCGAAGAGTGGGACAGCGATATCATCTTCGGGACGATGGTGGGCGTTAACGACCGTTACGTCGATCAACGAATGTTCACCAACGATGAGCCGGACGTCGGCTTTGTTTCGCATCCGCTGGCCTACAGCCTCTCCCAAACGAAGCTCTTCCGGCGTTCCCTCATCGAGGAGCACTCGATTCACTTTCCCGAGGAGTTGTCGGTGGGTGAAGACCAACTGTTCGTGGTGAGGGCCATCCTGAATGCTGACCGAGTCTCGGTCTTGAGTGGAGAGCCGTTCTATTACGCGGTAAAGCGGCAGGACGCTTCGAACATCACCTACAGCGTGCCCTGGCGCCCGCGGCTCAGGGACGTGACCACGATCATTCACGGCATTGCCGAGTTGGTCCCGGCCGGTGAGCTTCGCGACAGCATCCTTCGCAGACACTTTCACTTCGAACTTGGAAGTCTGCTGAAACGCGATTTTGCTCAGTTGGATCATGCTGAGCAAGCAGACCTCGTGGCGGCGTACGCCGAGCTGGCCGACAACTTTCTCACCGACCGAGTGGCCCAACGTCTCACCGCCGAACATCGGGTGCGGGCCCGACTTGCACACCACGGTGATCTTCTGAGACTTCGAGAATTTGCGGAGCTAACGGAGCTATCGAAGCCGACCCTCGTGCTCCGTGCGGAGCAGGCCTACTCTCGTTTCCCCGGCTTTGATCACTATCCAGATGATTGGTATCAGCACAATCCCAAGCTCTTGCTGGAGCGGATGGAGAACAACGTCAGCGTCACTGAGTTGCAGTTGACCGGCGAAGGGCTACTTCTCCAGGGAAAGACACAGATCTCTGTTGAAACTCCAGATGCGATGTACGTCGCGCTGGTGAAGTCCGGAGCGAACCAGCCAGCTTTTCCCGCGCGTCGCGTCGCCACAAAGAGTCTCAAATCAAGGCGTCGTCATCCGGTCACCATGGGCTCCGAGAGCGATGGTGGGGAGTTCGATTGGCAGGCTCTGGTCCCGTTTCCAATTCCCGATGACATCCCACCCGACGGGATCTCCTGGGAGGCCCGTTTGCGTCTTGTAGTGGACAAATGGACCTATGACCTGCCCATCACCTTTAGCGGTGCCCCCACCAGAGCGCGCTCGCGGCACGAGTTGACCTGGCAGTGGCTGCGACTAGCGGCGACCGCCGACGGCAATGTGGGGGTTCACCAGCAGGTCATTGCCGCTCTCAGAACGCCGAAAGTGTTCCGACGAAATACCTAATGTGGTCGCCCGACCACGATGACCTGGCCCGGCGCAAAGTTGGCGGCATTGAGATGATTGCGCCCGTCGATGACGGTCCTGACGCCAGGGAGGTCGGCCGCAGAAAGGTCGGCGTACTCGCTGTGATCGGCCTGAAGAATGGCCACGTCGACTGGCTCACCTAGGTGATGGGGCGAAAAACCCAGGGCAGTGAGTTCGGCATCGCTAAACATCGGATCGTGCACCGTGACGTGCGCACCCTCAGCCAACAGGGCCGCAACCGTCGCAAAGACTCCGGAGAACGCGGTCTCTTTGACTGCGCCCCGGTAGGCCGCGCCAAGCACGACCGCGCGAGCGCCAGCGAGGTCGCCGTAGGCTCCGCGGGCCAACCCGACGCAATAGGCTGGCATGGCGGCATTGGCTTCGCGGGCAGCCCTAACCACGGTGGCGTCCGGGTCGTTCCAGAGATAGAGACGCGGATAGACCGGAATGCAATGTCCGCCGACGGCGATGCCGGGCCGGTGGATGTGGCTGAACGGTTGGGAGTTGCTGGCCTCGATCACTTGATAAATGTCGATGCCGTTTGCGGCCGCGAACACACCGAACTGATTGGCAAGGCCGATGTTGACGTCGCGGTAAGTGGTCTCTGCGAGCTTAGCCATTTCGGCAGCCTCGACCGAGCCCACGTCCCACACTCCGTTGCCGCGAGCAAGGTCCGGTCGATCGTCGAACTGAAGGACCGCTTCATAGAACGCGATCGCTAGGTCAGTCCCGGCTTGGCTAAGACCGCCGACGAGCTTGGGATATTTCCGCAGATCCGCAAAAATTCGGCCCGTTAGCACTCGCTCAGGCGAGAACACGAGGTGAAAGTCCTCACCCTCGGTGAGGCCGGAGATCTGCTCAAGCATTGGCTTCCAGCGAGATCGGGTCGTCCCGACCGGGAGGGTCGTTTCATAAGAGACCAAGGTCCCGGGCTTGAGACCGCTGCCGATCGCTTCGGTGGCTGCGTCCATCCAGCCAAAGTCGGGCACGCTGTTGGAGTCCACAAAAAGAGGAACAACGACGACCACGGCGTCGGATTCACGCACCGCCGCAGCGGTGTCATTGGTGGCTCTCAGGGAGCCTGTGCTCACGACGGTTGCCAGTTTTGCGGCAAGTTCAGCTTCGCCCGGAAATGGTTCGACTCCGGCGTTCACCAGATCAATCACGCCTTGATTGACGTCGGTTCCGATCACCTGGTGACCTGCTTCGGCAAACTGAACCGCCAACGGCAAGCCGATCTTGCCCATGGCAACAACGGTGATTCTCATTCGATAGTCACCGTGGCGCCGGTGCCGGCCGATTCGATCATCGCCTCGGCGACACGAACCGTTGTCAATCCCTGGGTCAAGGTGACGATGTCAGCGTCTTTGCCAAGTACGGCGTCTCGGAAGTTCTCATGCTCCACTCGGAGCGGCTCTGGTTTTGCGAGGGCAAAGCGCACCACGTCGCCCTCAGAGACACCGCGGAACTGAGCGACGTCATCCCAGGTGGTCGGCACTGAACCGTTGGCATAGAAGGTGAGGTCCGCTGTCAACGTGTCGGCTACGAAGGTGCCGCGCTCGCCCGTGATGATGGTGACGCGTTCCTTGAGGGGCGAAAGCCAATTCACCAAGTGTGACGTGACCGTGCCATCGGCCAGGGAGCCCACGACCGCAATCAAGTCCTCATAGTCACGGCCGCTCTTGAAGGCGGTACGAGCCGACACTGACACAAACGGCTGTTGGGCCACCCAGGCGGTGAGATCGATGTCGTGGGTCGCCAAGTCCTTCACCACGCCCACGTCGGCGATTCGGCCGGGAAAGGGCCCCTGGCGACGGGTCACGATCTGGAATACGTGGCCGAGATCGCCGTTCTCTAGGCGGGTCCGGGCCGACTGCAGCGCGGGGTTATAGCGTTCGATGTGCCCTACCGCACCCACTAGCCCAGCAGTTTCGAAAGCATCCGCGATCCGCTGGGCCGAAATCGTGTCCTGGGCCAAGGGCTTCTCGATCAGCGCATGCACGCCTGCTTCGGCGAGCGCCAAACCGACTTCCTCGTGATAGATCGTCGGCACGGCAACCATGCAGTAGTCGATGCCGAGGGCGATTAGGTCCTGAATCGAGGAATGAACAGGCAACTGTGTGGCCGCCCCATGAGGATCTCCACCGGCATCCGCCACGCCGACCAAGTCAACCCCGTCTAGAGAGTTTAGGACCCGGGCGTGGTGACGACCCATCATGCCCAGACCGATAAGCCCAGCTCGCAGATTGCTCATGCTTACGCCCCCGCTTTCGCCAGCGAGTTGACCGCTGACACGATGCGCTCCAGGTCGCCCTGGCTCACCGATGGGTGCACCGGCAAGGACAGGCACTCGCGGGCAGCTTGTTCGGTGGCAGGCAGGTCAACGTCGGCCTGGAAAGGTTCGAGCCGGTGGTTGGGAATGGGATAGAACATCCCCGATCCGATCTGGTATTCCTCGCGAAGCGCGGCCGCCAGGCCATCGCGGCCATCGGCTACCCGAACGGTGTATTGGTGATAGACGTGTACGGCGTCGGCAGCCACCGCTGGTGGGGTGACGCCCTCCAGATTGGCAGTCAGGAATTCTGCGTTGGCCTGGCGCTTTTGCGTCCACGCGTCAACTTTGGTGAGTTGCACGCGCCCAATCGCGGCGTGAATGTCGGTCATCCGGGCGTTGAAGCCAACGACCTCGTTCTCGTACTGCTTAAGCATGCCCTGATTGCGATAGAGGCGCATCCGATGCTCAATCTCAGCGCTGCCGGTGGAGACCATCCCGCCTTCACCTGACGTCATGTTTTTGGTCGGATAGAGGGAGAACATCGCAAACGAGCCAAAAGCACCCACCGGCGTACCCCCGAGTGAGGAGCCATGGGCTTGCGCGGCGTCCTCAAAGATCTGGAGGCCGTGTCGGGTCGCGATCTCGGTGAGCTTGGCCATGTTGGCCGGGTGACCATAAAGGTGGACCGGCATGATGCCGACCGTCTTGTCGGTGATGGATGCTTCGACAGACACGGGATCTAGGCAGAAAGAAGTCAGCTCAATGTCAGCGAAGACGGGTGTGGCACCCGTGAGAGCGACCGAGTTGGCGGTCGCCGCGAACGTGAAGGACGGGACGATCACTTCGTCGCCAGGCTTGACTCCGGCCGACAGCAAGCCGAGGTGCAGTCCTGAGGTTCCTGAGTTCACCGCGACGCAGGCCCGGTTGAGTCCAAAGTGGGCAGAGAATTCGGTCTCGAAGGCGGCAACCTCGGGGCCCTGCGCCAGCATCCCGCTGCGCATGACGCGGTCAACGGCCTCCCTTTCCTCGTCTCCGATGAGAGGCTTGGCAGGGGGAATGAAGTCACTCATGAATAGTTTTGCTCCGATGCTGGAATGCGGTCAGGTCTGCTGTGAGTCCAGCGATAGTGTCTCGCCGACCTGACGGTAATTCTCGCCTGTTGTGGGGCACTCCCACAAACCCTCACCTCGATCGAGGAGTGGAATCCCCGCACGGCCGACCCAACCAAGTCGTCGAGCTGGGACGCCAGCCACCAGGGCATGGTCGGGCACGTCCTTCACCACCGTTGATCCGGCGGCCACCAGCGCCCAGGCACCGATGGTCACCGGTGCAACGCAGACCGCGCGGGCACCTATTGAAGCGCCTCGATGCACGGTGACGCCCACGGGCTCCCAATCATGGGCGCTTTTGAGTTCACCGTCGGGAGTAATGGCCCTCGGAAAGTGGTCATTTGTGAACACGACGGCGGGACCGACGAACACTCCTTCGGCCAAGCTAGCCGGCTCATAGACGAGCGCATAGTTCTGGACTTTGCAGTTGTCTCCCAGCTCGACTCCGGTGCCGATGTAGGCGCCTCGCCCGATGACACAGTTGCGGCCAAGGCGGGCACCTTCCCGGACCTGAGCCAGATGCCAGATGGACGAGCCTTCGCCGAGAACGGCATCGGGCGAAACGTCAGCGCTGTCTTGAATGCGAACCATCACGACTCCGTTGGTAGGGGGTGAGTGATTGTAGGCGTGAACTTAGTAGGCCCTGCCGATCAGGTCTGTGAACAATTCGTGTTCGTCGACCGCCAGGCCCCGAGATCGAAACCAACGACACACGTTGGTGCAGTCCCGCTGGAGGAAATCCGTTCCACTGGCATTGCCGGCTAGGTCAACGATCTGGGGCAAATCGATGATCACGACGCGTTCTCCAGTGGCCAGCATGTTGTATGCCGACAGATCGCCGTGCACCACTCCGTGCTCGCTCAGAGTTGCCATGGCTGCGCGCACTTGCTCGAAGTAGAGCTCCAACGTTGGGGGATCTGGCCGAGTTTGGGCGAGCCGCGGGGCAGGTTTATCTTCGTCGTCTGTGATCAACTCCATCAAGATCTCGGTGCCATCGATCTGCACTGGATAGGGCACGGGCAGGCCCCATAGCCACAGTCGTTTCAGAGCGTCCCACTCGGCGATGGCCCATTCGCTCGAGGCGACCACTTGTCCCCAGGTGCTTTTGCGTTTGAGGGCACGCTGGTCGCGCGAGCGCTTGACTGACCGCCCTTCGGTGTAGGCGGCCGCTCGGTGGAAGTTGCGGTGTTCTGTGCTGCGGTAGCGCTTTGCGGCCAACACCACTGCCGGGCCGTCAGGGATGGCGCGCTCTAGGAGGAACACGTCGGCTTCCTTTCCCGACTTAAGGATTCCCAGCTCGGTGTCGACGGCGCCCTGCGCTGCGATCACCCACTCAGGTCGGGGCTCGGGGCCGCGGCAGAGCGGCTCAACGTCGAGCCAGGTCGACCAACGCTGATAGGAGTCGTCGAGTTCGCCTACGGCCAGGAATTCGAAGACGAACTGCGGGTCGACGTCGTACGGCTGGTTCATGGTGGTGTTCTCCTCAATCGGTGCCTACCCTGCCGCGATCAAGGTCGTGGGGCCACCGAATTAATCGCGCTCAGGCACAATGCACGTGTGCGCATCACCACACTTCTCGCCGTCGCGGTCTCCGGGCTGCTGATCGCCCTTGGCGTGCCAGCGCTCGCCTCCGGCAACCCCGGGTCGGCAGGCATTGGGGATCGCTACTTCCCCAAAGATGGCAACGGGGGCTACGACGTCCTTCGCTACAACATCCACAACCGCTACCGCTTTGGCTCGGGCAAGTTGACGGGGTGGACCCGGATCACCGCCACCGCGACTCAGGATCTATCGCGCTTCAACCTGGACCTGCTCTTGCCGGTGAGCAAGGTCCAGGTCAATGGCACAGCCGCTAGGTTCTCCAAACCCACCAAACATGAGTTGCAGATTCGCCCGACACACGCAATCCCAGCTGGGACAACCTTCAAGGTCAAGGTGAAGTACGCCGGCCAACCGGCCGCCCTTAGCTATCTGGGCGAACGAAACTGGCTCGCTTCGGGCGACGAGGTCGTCACCATGAACGAACCACATATGGCTCCTTGGTGGTTTCCAGCCAACGATCATCCGGTCGATAAGGCCGCCATGCGGATCCATATCACCGTTCCGCGAGGCCGGGAGGTGCTCGCGAATGGTGAGTTGGTTCGCAAGACCAAGCGCCCTGGCCTGAGCACGTGGCACTGGCGTGCCGCTGAGCCAATGGTGCCCTATCTAGCTTTCTTTGCGGCTGGCGAGTTCAGTATCAAGCGCGGCACGAGCAACGGACTGCCGTGGATCAACGGAGTCTCTCGGGGCCTCTCAGCCAATCAGCAGGCCACGGCCCATTCGATGCTTGAACAAACCCCCAGTGTCGTCGCTTGGCTCGAAAGTGAACTTGGGGATTATCCCTTTAGCATCTCCGGCGGCGTCGTCACGAACCTGAATCCCGGGTTCTCCCTCGAGACGCAAACCCGGCCGACCTACCACTACTTAGGCACTGGCGGCCTCTCCACTGTGGTCCACGAGCAAGCCCATCAATGGGTTGGCGATGACGTCGCCGTGCGGCGCTGGCGAGACATTTGGCTGAACGAGGGCTTTGCGACCTATCTCGAAGTCCGTTACGCCGAAACGCACGGTGGGCCAGCGGCGGAAGCATGGTTGGCTTCCGGCTATGCCCTGCGCCCGGCGGGTGATTCCTTCTGGTCGATCCGCATTGGCCGGCCCGGACCGGCCAGGATCTTCGATGGGCCGGTCTATGTCCGGGGTGCGATGACCCTCGTTGCGCTGCGAAATCGTATTGGCGAGGCGGACCTAAGCGCCCTGCTCCGGGCTTGGGTGACACAACGATCCGGTGGCAATGGGTCGACTGAGCAATTTATCGCCTTGGCCGAGGCAATCAGCGGCGAGGACCTGACCGGCTTCTTCGACGCCTGGCTGTTCACCAGCGCCAAGCCGGCGGCCACTCCCGAGAATGGCCTGTGACGAGTCAGCTCCGCAGTCGCACAGACAAACAGGTCACGCAGCCTTCGAGTTTCTCGAACTCGCCGATATCGACGGTCACGACACGCAAGCCACGTTCAATCAGCAATTTCTTCGTGCGCAGTGCGTTGGTCGACATGAGCACGCTTTCGTGGTCGAGCACGACGACATGGGCCCCAGGCTCCTCGGGAACCGCGACAAAGGGCTCCCACACTGTCGGGTCGTCGACGAGTGGCTCATAGCCGATCACGGTGCCGTCGGGCAGCGCAGTGACGGCCGACTTGAGGTGGAGAACGAGGGTCAGGGGCACGCCCACCACTTGGTAGCCCCTCGGTTCAAGCAGGTTAGCGAGTTGATCGACCGCTGCGGAATTGGTGCGGCCACCCACTCCGACCCACACCTGGCGTCCGTGCTTGAGGACATCTCCTCCGTCGAGCGTGCCTGGTGTTGCGATCGGTGCCATTTCATAGCCCAATTCGTGAAGGCGTTCTTGGGTTCCCGTCACCTCGGGTTTGCGCTCGTCCGCTCCGGGCCGCGCGAGCACGGCCAGATCGCCAAACATCACCACGGTGTCCTCGACAAATGCGCTATCGGGGCAGTCGGGCGCGGGGGAGACCTCGAGGGTCTCCCACCCTTCAGCTCGCAATGTGGCGACGTATTGTTCCCACTGTTGAAGGGCCAGATCGGGGTCGATTGTTGATCGGGTGATGTGCGTGATCAAGCCTTCGCCGAGGCGGGGGCTGGGGCGTCGTACCAGCGCTCTTTTCGCTGCCCTGGTGCTCACTGGCGCACCGTCTCACGAAGAGTTGGCTGGGTGATGGTCACGGTGGTCTGAGCTCTCACTACTCGGGCGTTTTCGATGCCCGAAATAGCTGCGGTGAAAGCCTCCACAGACTCTCGCTGCCGGTCTGCGCGCACCGGAATCTCCACGATCACCGAGGTCTTGAAGGCCGCAATGCTCACCCGCTTGGTCAGTTGGGTGAAGTCACGAACTCCGGCAGTCCCGGCCTTGGTGCGCAAAGTGAACGTCACCTCGTTGGCGCTTGCCCGGCCGAGCCGAATCCGGACCTGGGCGAGTTGCTTGCCACGCTCGGGTTCGATCACTTCGGCAGGGTCGATGGCGATTGCCGGAGGCTTTCGAACGTCCTTGATCGGCACAGTGACCGAGCCTTGCTCATGGGTGAGGCCGCGCGGGTCGGATAACTCAAGCTCAAAGACCTCAGTGGCTTCATCGACTTCATCGGGTATGACGGGGATGCGCAACACCTGTTGCGTCTCACCGGCACGGAAATCGACCCGCTCTTGGGTCGGTTGATAATCCTGCGTGCCCATCGCCGAGGTTGTTCGGGGGTCATCGTGGGTCTTCAGATAAACGCTGGTGTCGTAGGGCATGGGATGGCTCAACATCAGCTCCACCAACGCTTCCTGGCCTTCGCGCCCCGCTGCGGCCCGCACAGAAATCTTGGCCTTCGGCACAATCAACTTTCCTTTGTTGTTCAGGCCAGTGAAGCAATAGCCCCGTTTTCTTGCCTTCTTGATGATGGTCGGAACGGCGGCGATAGAATTGGGGGAGTTGGTGATGCCGTCGTGCTGCAACACGATGCTGCCACTCGGCGAGAGGGCCTTGAGCACCCGCTTGGTGATCCGCTTCGAGCTCCCGCCGGACCAGTCCATCGAGTCGGCGTTCCACAGCACTGGCAGATAACCCTCGGCGAGGATGGTGCGCTTTGCGCGTTTGTTCATCGCGCCGTACGGCGGCCGCATCAACTTGATCGGCTGAGTCACCCCGGCATCTCGCAGCGCACTCTTGGTGGTGCTGAGCGTCTCTCGGATCTTGGCTTTGCTCTGCTCGGTCATGTTCTCGTGAAAATAGGAATGGTTGGCAATGCGAAAGCCGCTGTCAGAGACGAGTTTGGCTGTTTCGGGAGCGCTGGCCACCCGCTCGCCCACCATGAAGAAGGTGGCCGGGACCTTCTTGCGAAGCAAGATTTTGAGGAGTTTGGGGGTCATCGTCGCGCTCGGACCGTCATCAAAAGTCAGCGCGATATAGCCCGCACGACACTTTTTCGCGGCCACGGCTGACACTGGGTTCGCAGCAGCTGGAGACACTAACGACAGTGCGACCGTGGCCGCTATGAACAACGCTCCGAGCCTGAGGCAAGAAATGTTCAACACGTTCTCAGCATGCTTGCTGGACTCCTCACCGCCTCGGCGAAACGCCGAAAGCCCGGGTCGGTTAACTGATGAAAGGCTCAACCACTTTGGCCAGCAAACTTGGCCGCCCGGTGACTTGCTCTTCTCGATCAGCCAGAGTGACGGCTTGCAAGCCGCCGTTGACGAGGAACCACCTCACCGGTTCGGGTTCCCAGCGCCGCGAATGATGGTTGGCCCAGGGCAGCCGGGTCAGCTCCGTGTCGAGCCCTAACACGAGGTCACGCAGGGTGCGCCCGGCCAGGTTGGTGGTGGTCACTCCATCGCCGACGTAGCCACCTGCCCACCCCAGTCCCGTCGCTGGGTCGAGACCCACTGAGGCCCACCAATCTCGGGTGATTCCTAACGGTCCACCCCAGGCATGGCTGACCTTAGTTGTGGACAGGACGGGGAAAAGACCTGTGAGCGTCGTGAACAAGCGTCCGAAAACGCGCTGGTCTCGATCGAATTCGGGCTGGATCCTCGACCCAAAGTGGTAGGGCGCGCCGCGCCCGCCAAACACGAGTCGACCATCGGCGGTGCGCTGCCCGTAGATGATCAGGTGTCGATGATCGCTGAAGGTTTCGCGTTCGCGAAGGCCAATCTCGGCCCATATCGAATCTGAAAGTGGCTCGGTCGCGATAATCATTGAGTAGACCGGAATCATTGCCAAGTGATTCTCTGCCAACCCGGGCGTGTAGCCCTCCGTTGCCCTGATGACGTGCCTCGCGCGGACGGTGCCTTTCGCGGTCTCGGCGGATCCGGGGGTGATCCTGAGCACGGGGGACGACTCATAGATAGTGCCGCCCTTGCGCTCCACCACCTCGGCGAGCCCCCGAGCCAACTTTGCCGGCTGGATAGCCGCACAATCGGGGGTGTACGTCGCCCCGTTGACGTTGCTTGCATTGAGTCGCTGTCTCGCCAGATCTTCATCCAGCCACCTCAACTTGTCGGCGCCGAGGCCGCAACTCCGGGCATGGTCAACTTCGCGAAGGGCGCGGACACGCTGTGCGGAATTTCGGGTGAGCACGATCGTGCCGCCGCGGCGTACGTCAGCGTTGATGCCTTCGGCGACCGTCACCCGTTCGATCTCGCGCACGCTCGCTCGCATTGCTGAGTCGAGGGCCAACGCGGCCTCTGGTGATGAGCCAGCGCTTAGGCTGTCGAGACTCTTCGGAAACAACGCGGAAGCCCACCCACCGTTGCGCCCCGAGGCACCGAACCCTGCATACTCCGCTTCGAGGACAACGACCTTCAGCCGGGGATTTGCCTCTAACAAGTAGTAGGCCGTCCAGAGCCCGGTGAACCCAGCCCCAATGATCGCGACATCCGCGTCGATGTCTTCAGTCAGGCTCTCGCGTCGCGTGCTTGGCCCTGGGCCAGCGAAGACATCTTCGAGCCACAGCGAGACACCCCGGGTGACGCTCAGCGCACACCCCAGCTATAGCTCTGCTTGCGCAACTTGAGATAGACGAAGGTCTCGGTTGACTGGACACCCTCGATCGCCCGGATGCGGCGGCTGAGGATCGCTAGCAGTTGTTCGTCGCTTTCGCACACGACCTCGACGATGAGGTCGAAAGATCCGGCCGTGATGACCACATAGTCGACCTCGTCCATAGCGGCGAGCTCGTCGGCGACACTTTCGACGTCGCCCTTCACTTTCAGACCGATCATGGCCTGCCGCGCAAAGCCCAACTGCAGCGGATCTGTCACTCCAACAATCTGAATAACCCCGGTGTCGGTCAGCCGCTGCACCCGCTGGCGAACGGCCGCTTCGGAGAGGCCGACCACCTGGCCGATGGCGGCGTAGGACTTGCGCCCATCGGCTTGGAGTTCCTCGATGATGGCCTTGGACGTCTCGTCAATGGCGGGATGCCCGCCATTGCGAAGGGGTCTATTCATGACGTGATGGTGTCAACGTGCGACGGATTGGTCAACCGCCCCTTCCAGGTGCCGGTCAACAATCGAAAGCGTTGCGTTTTGTCCACCTGGCGACGAGATTGCTTGTTTTAGATAACTGCGCCTGAATGCCGGGAACGGACCCTCCCAGTAACGCCTACGCAGAGGCGAGGTTAGGCTCACAGCTATGAGTTCCTCTGTCTCTGCGGCGGCTGACCGCGCTCAACGGGCCCTCGCTGATGCCGCTCCCAGGGTCTTGTGGCTCGACGACACGCGCCGGCCAGCTTCGACGCCCCCGCTGACAACCACGACGACAGCGGACTTGGCTGTCGTCGGCGGTGGCTATACCGGGTTGTGGACGGCGCTGCTTGCCAAGGAACGCGACCCTGGTCTCGACGTCGTGATCCTTGAGGCGGGGGACTGCGGCTGGCAGGCCAGCGGCCGCAACGGCGGCTTTGTATCAGCGAGTCTTACCCACGGCTTCACGAATGGGATGGAGCGTTGGCCCGAAGAACTGGCCGAACTCGATCGGCTGGGTGCGGAAAATTTGGCCGCCATCGGAGAGACGATCGCCCGGTATGACATCGATTGCAACTGGGAGCGAACCGGCGAACTTGATGTCGCTACTCGACCACACGAGGTGGAGAGCCTGCGGGAATACGCCGAGGCGATGAAGGCTGCTGGTCACGATGTCACATGGCTTGATCAGGACGCCGTACAAGCTCACGTGGCGTCGCCGACCTATCTCGCGGGCATGCTCGATGCCCATGGTGTGGCGATGGTGGAGCCTGCGCGACTGGCGTGGGGACTGCGTGCGGCGTGCCTGTCATTAGGCGTCCGAATTTTCGAACAGACCCGCGTCGCCGAACTTGCCGCTGACGGCGCTTCGATGGTGCTCGTGGCCGGGACCGGTCGCGTTGTTGCTCGGCAGGTCGCGCTCGCCACAAGTGCGTTCCCGTCGCTGCTCTCGCGCCTGAAGATGATGACGGTGCCGGTTTACGACTACGTCATCGCCACGGAGCCACTCTCAGACGAACAGCGGGCGGCGATTGGCTGGCAGGGGCGACAAGGCATCGGCGACAGCGGCAACATGTTCCACTATTACCGGCTCACTCAGGACAACCGGATTTTGTTTGGCGGCTACGACGCTGTTTATCACTATGGCAGCCGCATCGATCCCGCCCTGGAGCAGGCCGGCACAACCCACCAGACTTTGGCCGAGCACTTCTTCGACACTTTTCCACAGTTGGAAGGGTTGAAGTTCTCTCACAGGTGGGCAGGAGTCATCGACACCAGCACGCGCTTCTCAGCCTTCTGGGGAACTGCTTATTCGGGGCGGGTTGCTTACGCGCTGGGCTACACCGGCCTAGGCGTCGGGCCGACTCGCTTTGGTGCCCTCGTGATGCTCGATCAGCTGGCCGGTGACGACACTGAGCGCACCCGCTTACGGATGGTGCGGGAAAAGCCGCTTCCGTTTCCGCCGGAGCCGGCCCGCTATGCCGGGATCACCCTGACCCGATGGGCGATGGGGCGGGCCGACGCGACAGGGGAGCGCAATCTATGGTTGCGCTCGTTGGACAAGTTGGGTCTCGGCTTCGACTCCTGATTGGATCGAGTCATGGGTGACCAGATCTATCTGATTGTTGGCATTGCCGTCGTCATCGTCGGCGTCGTTCTTGGGCTTGTGGCTCGCAGTCGCAGAGCCGAGATTCCGGCTCCTAAGCCAAAGCCAGCTCTCCCGACACCGACGGAAGCTTCGTCCAGTGAGGCGGAGCCGGAGGAAACCTCGGCCCGAGCCTCAACCCTGGAACAGCCAGAGGGCACAGCCTCGCGCCTCGCACGATTGCGAGCCCGCTTAGCAGGCTCGCAGAGCGGGTTCGGCCGAGGCTTACTGACGTTGTTGTCGCGTGATCGGCTGGATGAAGACACCTGGGAGAGCATCGAAGATACTCTCCTGGGTGCCGATATTGGTGTCGCGCCAACTCAACAAGTGGTCGAAAACCTCCGCACCCGGCTGCGTGTCGAAGGTGCCGAGCGGCCAGATCCCCGGGCCGTGCTGCGAGACGAACTAATCCGCTTGGTTGATCCGACGATGGACCGTCGACTGCAGATCACCGGTGCGGATGCCCTGCCGGGCGTGGTGTTAGTGGTGGGCGTCAATGGGTCCGGCAAGACCACCACCGTTGGCAAACTCGCTCGCATTCTGGTTGCCGAGAACAAGTCGGTCGTGCTGGGAGCCGCTGACACGTTCCGAGCGGCTGCTGTCGACCAACTTGCCACCTGGGGTGAGCGGGTTGGGGTAGATGTGGTGCGCGGGCCAGAGGGCGGCGATCCGGCCAGCGTGGCATTCGAGGCAGTCAAAACCGGCGTTGCGCAATCGGTGGACACCGTGGTGATCGATACAGCCGGTCGCCTGCAAAACAAGGCCGGGCTGATGGACGAATTGGGCAAGGTCAAGCGGGTGATCGAGAAGCAAGCCCCGGTGACCGAAGTCTTGCTGGTGCTCGATGCGACAACCGGGCAGAACGGGTTGGTTCAAGCCCGCGTCTTCAGCGAAGTCGTGAACGTCACCGGCATTGTGCTGACCAAACTCGACGGGTCTGCGAAGGGCGGCATTGTGGTCGCCGTACAACGCGAGTTGGGTGTTCCAGTGAAGCTGGTCGGTCTCGGCGAGGGCCCAGACGACCTGGCGCCGTTTGATGCGGCAGCTTTTGTCGATGCGCTCCTGGGCTAGCGGCCCGCGTTGATGAGCTTTTCCGATGCCATCGCGCAGGGGCCGATCGTTCTTGACGGTGGGTTCGCTACCCAACTTGAGGCCCGTGGGCACGACCTAACTGGTGCCTTATGGTCTGCTCGGCTGTTGGCCGAGGATCCGAGTGAAATAGTCGCTGTGCACGGGGACTTCTTTGCCGCCGGCGCGCAAGTGGCCATCACTGCCTCCTATCAGGTGTCTTTTGAAGGCATGGCGGCCATCGGAGTTGATGCTGCCGAGACCAAACGATTGCTGGCGCTCAGTGTTGAGCTTGCTCGCACGGCCGCAGACCAGGCTGAGGATGCCCAGTGCTGGGTGGCGGCGTCGGTGGGTCCCTACGGCGCGAGCTTGGCTAACGGTCAGGAGTACGTCGGCAACTACGGCCTGTCGGTGGCTCAGTTGCGAGCCTGGCACCGGCCGCGGCTAGAGACCCTGATTAGTGCGAGGCCCGATGTCCTTGCCATGGAAACCGTCCCCTGCCTTGCCGAAGTCGAGGCGATGCTAGCTGAGGTCGCCGGCGCGGGGATGCCTTGCTGGGTCTCGCTGACCAGTCAGGGATTGCTCACCCGGCAAGGCGAGCCGTTGGAAGAGGCCTTCGCGATGGCTGGTGACGTGGCGGAGGTGATTGCCGTGGGTGTGAACTGCTGCTCCACGGTTGGTCTGGAGGAGGTCATTGCCCTCGCGGCTGAGACATCTGGAAAGCCGGTGATCGTCTACCCCAATTCAGGTGAGGGTTGGGACGGATCGAATCGAAGTTGGGCTGGCGAGCCTGCCTTTGATCCTAGGCAAGCCCCAGACTGGATTGCTGCTGGAGCATCGGCTGTCGGTGGCTGCTGTCGAGTCACGCCACGAGATATTGCGGCCATCGCGACCGGGCTGGGGCGCGCAACTAAGTAATCGTCAGACCGCCGTCAACGGCCAGCGTTTGACCCGTGATGTAGCTAGCGGCGTCTGAGGCAAGGAATACGACGGCCGCCGCGAGCTCAGCTGGCGCTCCCCACCGCCCGGCAGGGATTCTCTCGTTCAGGGCAGCCACGTAGTCGCTGGAGTACGCCGCAGTCATCTCGGAGGCAAAGAACCCGGGTGCGATGGCATTGACCCGGATGCGCTTCCGCCCGGTCCATTGCTGCGCAAGGTCTCTGGTCAAGCCGATGAGACCCGCCTTGCTTGCGGAGTACGCCGCCTGCGGAAGGCCCGCGGTCGTCAGGGCCAGCACCGAGGAGATATTGATGATCGAGCCGCCCGCTGGCATCACTCGACCGCAGGCTTGGGCCATCCAATAGCAACCGTTCAGGTTGATGTCGATGACCTGGCGAAATTGCTCGGGGGTCTCGCGAGTGGCTGGCACGGCGGTGCCAATTCCGGCGTTGTTGACCAAGATGTCCACCTGCCCGAACTCGCCAATGGCAGCATTGACGAGGTCTTGACAGTGGTCGGGGTCGGATACGTCAGCAGCGCTAACGAGGGCTCGCTTGCCGCGGGACCTGACCATTGCCGCGGTCTCCTCAAGGCGGTCGACGCGACGCGCGGCGATGACGAGGTCGGCTCCGGCATCGGCAAGGGCCAAGGCGAAAGCGACGCCCAATCCGCTGGAGGCGCCGGTCACAATGGCGACCTTGCCGTCGACCCGAAACGGGTCTGGTGAAGTCATAGCGACACTGTATGAGTTGTCCCTGAGCCGACCCTGGTCGGACCCCGAAGCGAAGCAGATCGCTCTGCAGGGCGGTTAATGTAGATGTGTATCCACTACAGGAGGAAGCAATGAGTCAAGATCCGTATGCAGTGTCGGCCCCGGCCCAGATCAGCCCGCAGCAGGAGCGTCAGTGGGGTTTGATCGCACACCTTGCGCCGCTGGTTGCCATGGTCCTTAGCGCTGGCACCTTGGGCTTCGTTGGATCGCTGATTATCTACTTCATGTACCGCGACAAGGGCCCCTTCGTTCGCGCCCACGCTGCCAACTCGGTCAACATCCAGATCATGACCGGAATTGTGTTGCTGATTTCATTCCCGCTGATGTTGGTGCTGATCGGATTCTTTACCTACCCGCTGGCCATCGCGGTTGCCTTTGTGATGCACATTATTGGTGCGATCAAGGCAAATGCTGGCGAGTGGTGGAGCCCGATGCTCACGCCCAAGTTCGTCCGCTGAGTGCCGGGTCTCGACAGGCTCGAAACCCGGGCCTGTCGAGATCGCGGTAGGATGCTGATATGTCGAAGCACGGGTCGCTCCTTAGCCAGCCGCACTGACCAGAGCGTCGTGCGGCTACCCCTCCATGTGAGGGGTTTTTTTGTGTCAAGAGCAGATCACCCGATCAGATGAAAGAGATTCCCGATGAGCGCCACACCAACGCCGGCCAATGACGCGGCGAATGACGACCTCGCTTCGTCTGACCCAAATACGTACGACGTCGTGGCCACCCAGGAAAAATGGCTGCCAGTGTGGGAGAAACTCGACCCGTTCCGCGCTGACGACAATTCTCCGCGCGAGAAGCGCTACGCGCTAACGATGTTTCCTTACCCCTCTGGTGACTTGCACATGGGCCACGCCGAAGTGACCGCCCTGCACGACGTGATCGCCCGCTATTGGTGGCAACGTGGTTTTGAGGTGATGAATCCGATTGGTTGGGACTCGTTTGGGCTGCCCGCCGAGAATGCGGCGATCAAGAACAACGAGCATCCAGCGACCTACACCTATGCCAACATCGAGACGCAGGCCAAGTCCTTCAAGAAGTACGCCTGCAGTTTCGACTGGTCGCGACGCTTCCACACCAGTGATCCGGAGTATTACCGCTGGACCCAGTGGTTGTTTCTGAAGTTCCGGGAGCGCGGCTTGGCCTACCGCAAGAACTCACCGGTGAACTGGTGCCCCAATGATCAAACTGTCCTGGCCAATGAGCAGGTCGTTGACGGAGCCTGCGAGCGCTGTGGCGCAGAAGTCACCAAACGCGAGTTGACGCAGTGGTATTTCAAAGTCACCGACTATGCCCAACGGCTGTTGGACGACATGGACGCCCTGGAGGGCCATTGGCCCAATCGGGTGCTGACACTTCAGAAGAATTGGATCGGCCGATCGACAGGAGCCCATGTCGATTTCGAGATCACGCTGGCAGACAAGACCAGTCGCACCGTCGGCGTCTATACAACTCGCCCTGACACGTTGTTCGGCGCGACCTTCATGGTGGTCGCAGCCGACGCCGCACTCGCGGCGGAGATTTGTGCCCCTGAGCAGCGCGGGGCCTACGACGCCTACGTCACCGAGGTGCGCATGGCCTCCGACATTGATCGGCTAGCGACCGACCGGGTCAAGACCGGGGTTGATCTGGGGATCACGGCTATCAACCCGGTCAACGGCGAGCAAATTCCGGTGTGGGCGGCCGACTATGTGTTGGCCGATTATGGAACGGGCGCGATTATGGCCGTCCCGGCACACGATCAGCGCGACCTGGACTTCGCCAGGAAGTTTGGTCTGCCGGTTCGTCGTGTGGTCGACACCGGTGAACCAAACCCGGAAGACACCGGCATCGCGACGACCGGTGATGGTGTTTACGTCAACTCTGGTTATCTAGACGGGCTGGTCGACAAAGCTGCAGGAGTTGCCCAGACGATCGCTGCCATGGAGACCGCAGGCACCGGCACGGGTGCAGTCAACTTCCGACTACGCGACTGGCTGCTGAGTCGCCAACGCTTTTGGGGATGCCCGATTCCGGTCATTCATTGCCCCGCGTGCGGCGAAGTCGACGTACCCGAGGATCAGTTGCCGGTGTTGTTGCCGGAATTGAAGGGCGCCGACCTCAAGCCGAAGGGCGTTTCGCCGCTGGCGGCAGCCGAGGACTGGGTCAACGTGCCCTGCCCGTCGTGTGGAGGCCCCGCGAAGCGCGACAGCGACACCATGGACACTTTCGTCGACTCTTCGTGGTATTTCTTGCGCTATTGCTCGCCCAACGATGACACGCAGGCCTTCGATCCTGAGTTGGTTCGTCAATGGATGCCCGCTGAGCAGTACGTCGGCGGGGTCGAGCACGCGGTGTTGCATCTGCTCTATTCGCGGTTCTTCACCAAGGTTCTGCACGATATGGAATTGATCGACTTCGTGGAACCGTTCACCGCCTTGCTCAATCAGGGCGTGGTGATCAACCAAGGCAAGAAGATGAGCAAGTCACTGGGCAACGGAGTCGATCTGGGCGGCCAACTGAGCGAATTCGGCGTCGATGCGGTGCGCTTGACCCTCGTATTTGCCGGGCCACCAGAAGACAATATCGACTGGGCGGACATGTCCCCGGCCGGCTCGTTGCGCTTCTTGCAGCGTGCCTGGCGCTTGAGTGGCGATGTCACATCACCGAGTGGAGCCAACGTGACGACCGGCGATGTTGCATTGCGCAAGATCACCCACCGGGTGGTGTCCGATGCGGCTGCCCTCGTGGAGGCGCAACGTTTCAATGTCATGGTGGCCCGCACGATGGAGTTGGTTAACGCGACCCGGAAGGCCATCGACTCTGGCTGTGGGGGAGGTGATCCCGCCGTCCGAGAGGCCGTGGAGGCGGTCGCCATCTTGTTGTCTCTGGTGGCCCCCTACACCGCAGAGGAGATGTGGGAGCGATTGGGGCACCAGCCGACGGTCGCCCGTGCCGGCTGGCCGGCGGTTGATCCGGCCCTCCTGGTCGAAGAGGCGGTTACTGCCGTCGTGCAGATCCAGGGCAAGGTGCGCGCGCGCCTGGAAGTGTCACCGGACATCAGCGAGGCAGACCTGGAGACGGCCGCGATGGCCGACGAGACAGTTCAGCGTTCGTTGGCTGGTCTGACCATCCGCAAGGTCATCGTCCGCCCACCAAAATTGGTCAACATCGTCGCCAACTAGTGCTCGAGTCGCGGTTAGTCGGCCCCAAAGTCAAAGCTGGCATCCTCGAGCAACTCTTCCGGCGAGTCGCTGCCGGGTCGGGGATCGCGTTCTGCGATGGCCTCGGCGCCGCCTGACTCGAGAGCGCCGATCAGGTGGCCGGAGCCAACAATTCCGTTGGCAGAATATTGTTCCAATCGGGCCCGACTGTCGGCGATGTCAAGGTTGCGCATCGTGAGTTGGCCGATCCGGTCGGTCGGCCCGAACGCGGCATTCTCGGTGCGTTCCATTGACAACTTCTCTGGATGATAGGACAACGCCGGTCCCGAAGTGTCCAACACGGAATAGTCGTCGCCGCGTCGCAACCGCAAGGTCACCGTTCCAGTGACGGCCGAAGCAACCCAGCGTTGGAGCGGTTCCCGCAGCATTAAGGCTTGCGGATCAAACCAGCGCCCCTCATAGAGCAGGCGACCAAGGCGCCGCCCCTGAGCGGTGTAACTCGCGAGCGTGTCCTCGTTGTGGATGGCAGAAAGCAACCTTTCGTAGCCGATCCACAGCAAAGCCATCCCGGGCGCCTCATAAATGCCGCGGGACTTGGCTTCGATAATGCGGTTCTCGATCTGGTCGGACATGCCGAGGCCGTGTCGACCGCCGATCAGGTTGGCTTCCAGAACCAAGGCGACGGGGTCGGCGTATTCGGTGCCATTGATGGCGATCGGCCGCCCGGCGCTGAATTCGATCGTGACCTCCTCAGCGGCTATCGCAACCGACTCATCCCAGAACTTCACGCCCATGATCGGATCCACGATCTCTAGACCGACATCGAGGTGTTCGAGTTGCTTCGCCTCGTGGGTGGCACCCCAGATGTTGGCGTCGGTGGAGTAGGCCTTCTCTGCTGAGTCGCGATAGGGCAAGTTGCGCTCGGTCAGCCACGCCGACATCTCGTCTCGGCCACCAAGTTCGCGAACGAATGCTGCGTCCAGCCAAGGCTTGTAGATCCGGAGTGCCGGATTCGCAAGCAGTCCGTAGCGATAGAAGCGTTCGACGTCGTTGCCCTTGTAGGTCGACCCATCGCCCCAGATGTCACAGGAATCTTCGGCCATCGCCCGCACGAGGAGCGTTCCGGTGACCGCGCGACCCAGGGGAGTGGTGTTGAAATATGTGCGACCGGCGCTACGAATGTGGAAGGCGCCGCACTGGAGAGCGCTTAACCCTTCTTCGACGAGGGGCAGTCGACAGTCAACGAGGCGGCCGATCTCTGCGCCGTACGCCGTGGCTCGAGAAGGCACTGAGTCGATGTCCGGCTCATCGGCTTGACCGAGGTCAGCCGTGTAGGCACACGGAGTGGCACCCATTTCTCGCATCCAGGCGACGGCAACTGAGGTGTCGAGTCCGCCAGAGAAGGCGATGCCGACGCGTTCGCCGACAGGCAGGCTCGTGAGGACCTTAGACATGAGTGAGCACCTTTGACATGAAAGTAAGTATATACGGGTTCCTGCATACATATACATTCAGTCCCCGGAGTTGAAACGGGGAGGCTTCGCGCACCCCCGACACGCCCGATTGGTGGACTTGTATGCACTAATGCGGAATACGTAATACTCTCTAAACATGGATACCACCCAACTGCTCAAAGGCGTCTTGGATGTGGCGGTGCTAGCGGTTGTTGCTGATGACGATGGCTACGGCTATGACATCGTGCGTCGACTCCGCACCGGCGGTCTGGTCGATGTCGGCGATGCCTCGGTCTATGGCACCCTGCGCCGGTTGTACGCTGCCGGCGCCCTGACGTCCTACGTCGTACCCTCTGACGAGGGCCCCCACCGCAAGTATTACGGGATCACGGCAACTGGCCGAGACCAACTCAAGCGTCAAGCCGACGATTGGCGCCACTTCGCGACGACCGTTTCGACGCTGCTGAAGACCCAAGGGATTACCGCATGAACAACATCGATCTCACTGTTTTGCCCCAGGTTGTCGAGTTTGTGGAGAAGGTTCGGCTACGCCTCTCTGACCTAGATCCCGAGGTGCGCAACGAGCTCACCGATGGGCTAGAAGCCGATCTCTCCGAGTTGGTTGCCGAGCACGGGGGCTCGCAACCACTCGGGGAGATCTCACTTGAGGATGTGGTGGGCCCGCCAGAGGAATACGCCGATGAGCTGCGCTCTGCCGCCGACCTTCCCGCCTATCAGGCGTTGATGGGCAAGCCGCGTCGCATTTGGGGCGAGGTACTTGACGGTTGGCGCAACAAGTTCCTCGTGCTCACCTCCCAACCCGCGTTGCGAGGAATCTGGCAGGCGCTGGTTGGCTTTCGTCCCATCTGGTGGATTGTCCGAGCCTGGGCGGCCTGCCTTCTAGTGGATGAGCTCGTTCTGACTCCGTATGCACGGGGGGCGTCGTTCCTCCCCACTGAGAATGTTCTGTTGGGCGTCATAGTGGTGATGGGGGCGTCCGCGCTTAGCGTCCAGATCGGTCGTGGCCGACTCTGGCCTGGCACCCAGCAGGCGAGTGCTCGTACGGTTCTAGGTTTGCTCAACGCCCTTGCCGTCGTGGTTGTCCCGACCATCATCGCGAGCGCTATCTACATACATGACCAGCGGGTGGAGCAACTGAACGCCCAGAGGACCGAGCAACTGAACGCCCAGCTGTCCCAACGCGGCCTCACCAACGACGGCGTCGACGTCTGCAACATCCAGCCTTATGACGCTGCAGGCAATCCGCTTTATGGCGTGCAACTTTTCGACGAGCTCGGGAGCCCTCTGGTGGTCGGTTGTCAGGACTGGAGTCAAGAGGGGTACTTGGCATGGAAACTCGGCGACATTGAGCGATGGAACGTCTTCCCCCTCGGCCTGCCGGACCCGCTTGAGGGTGAGGATCAACCGTTCTTCCCTCCTCGCGAACGAATGACCGTGCCAGGTGTGACGAGCCCTGCGCCACCACCGACAGCGGGCGAAGTCACAGGGGCGACGAGTAGGCGACGTTTTGGGGCCTCACCGGCCCGCTGATAACCTCCTTAGGTTGCCGTGAAACGGCCGCGGATCCAGAGTGCCCGGGTGAATAGGCCCCGGCGCGCCGCGCAACGAGAACCCAAGGAGCCCCCATGTCAATCGGAACTGACGCGGAAACAAAGAAGAAGATCATCGCGGAATACGCACTGACGGAGGGCGACACCGGTTCGCCCGAGGTGCAGGTTGCTCTGCTGAGCCACCGAATTGCTCACCTCACCGATCACTTGAAGACACACAAGCATGACCACCACAGCCGTCGTGGTCTGCTTTTGCTCGTGGGCCAGCGTCGTCGTCTGCTCAACTACTTGCAGAAGACGGAGATCGAGCGTTACCGCTCGATCATCGAACGCCTCGGTCTGCGTCGTTGACTTGCCGGAGCGGTTGCCCCACAAGGGTGACCGCTCCGCTCACATTTGTCACCACCCGAGGCAGCGTCGAACCCGACTGCAGCCTCACAACTGAAAACCAACCAGGAGTCACGCCGCTCGTTTTGGCAAGGTCCTCGGTAGTGGCCTTCGGAGCCGGGCGCCAATTGGCGCAGGGGGTTCCGCGGGCCTCGATCGAAGACCTGCTTGCAGGCGACGCGGAGTACTCCGCGAAGAGAAAGGGATTCCTTTGAACGAGGGACCCATCATTTCCGCCGTCGAAACCGTTATTGATAACGGCAAGTTCGGCACCCGCACCATCAAGTTCGAGACCGGGCTGCTGGCCCGTCAGGCCGCCGGCTCTGTCACGGCCTATCTCGACGAAGACACCATGCTGCTTTCGGCCACAACGGTCGGCAAGCAGCCCAAGGATCAGTTCGACTTCTTCCCGTTGACCATTGACGTTGAAGAGCGGATGTACGCCGTGGGCCAGATCCCCGGCTCGTTCTTCCGTAGCGAAGGCCGTCCAGGCGAAGATGCGATCCTCACCTGTCGCCTTATCGACCGCCCCCTGCGGCCGACCTTTAAGAAAGGTCTGCGCAACGAGGTTCAGGTCGTCATCACCGTGCTCGCCCTCGATCCGAACCAGCCCTACGACGTGCTAGCGATCAACGCCGCGTCCATCTCCACCCAGTTGTCGGGCCTGCCGTTCTCTGGTCCGGTTGGTGGCGTTCGCGTCGCCCTCATCGAGGGGCAGTGGGTAGCATTCCCCACCCACAGCCAGCTTGAGGACGCTGTCTTTGACATGGTGGTTGCCGGTCGCGTCACTGATACCGGTGACGTTGCCATCATGATGGTTGAAGCAGAAGCCACCGAGCAGACCTGGAATCTCGTCCAGAGCGGTGTGCAAGGTCCCACTGAAGCAGTTGTCTCCAGCGGACTTGATGCGGCCAAGCCGTTCATCAAGCAGTTGTGTGTTGCCCAGCTTGAACTGGCCAATGCGGCCGCCAAGCCCGTCATGGACTTCCCGATCTTCCTGGACTACCAAGACGATGTCTACGCCGCCGTTGAAGCTGCTGGGAAGTCTGACACCGCCGCCGCCCTGCTCACTGAGGGCAAGTTGGAGCGCGAAGAGCAACTCAATGTTGTCAAGGCTGCGCTGCTCGAAAAAGTCGGTGCCGACTTCGAAGGCCGCGAAAAAGAAATTGGTGCTGCCTACCGGTCGCTGACCAAGTCGCTCGTACGCGAGCGTGTCCTCCGTGACAAGGTGCGGATGGATGGGCGCGGCTTGGCCGACATTCGTCCGTTGCACGCTGAGGTTGGGGTTATCCCGCGGGTGCACGGCTCGGCACTGTTCGAGCGTGGCGAGACCCAGATCCTGGGAGTCACCACACTCAACATGCTGACCCTTGAGCAAAAGCTCGACACGTTGTCACCGGAGAAGACGCGTCGCTACATGCACAAATACGTCTTCCCGCCGTTCTCCACCGGTGAAACCGGCCGCGTGGGTTCACCCAAACGTCGCGAAACCGGCCACGGTGCGCTTGCTCGTCGCGCGCTGCTCCCCGTGCTCCCGACCCGGGAAGAGTTCCCCTACGCCATCCGTCAACTCTCCGAGGCGATGGGTTCCAACGGTTCCACGTCGATGGGCTCGGTGTGTGCCTCCACCATGTCGCTGCTCCAGGCCGGTGTGCCGCTTAAGGCCGCTGTTGCTGGCATCGCGATGGGTCTCATCTCCGGCCCCGTGGACGACAAGACGGAGTACGTCGCGCTGACCGACATCCTCGGCGCCGAAGATGCCTTCGGTGACATGGACTTCAAGGTCGCCGGCACCCGCGAGTTCATCACCGCACTGCAGCTCGACACCAAGCTCGACGGCATTCCTGCCGAGGTGCTCGCTGCCGCGCTCGACCAGGCCAAGGGTGCCCGGTTGGCCATCCTCGACGTCATGGCTGAGGCCATCGACACCCCAGAGGAGATGTCGCTCCACGCTCCGCGGATCATCACTGTGAAGATCCCGGTCGACAAGATCGGTGAAGTGATCGGGCCCAAGGGCAAGGTCATCAACCAGATCCAGGACGACACCGGAGCCCAGTTGTCGATCGAAGACGATGGCACGATCTACATCGGTGCGACCAACGGCGAAGCAGCCGAGGCTGCCAAGCAGGCCGTCAACGCGATCGCCAACCCGACGATGCCAGAGGTCGGCGAACGCTACCTCGGCACGGTCGTGAAGACGACCAACTTCGGTGCGTTCGTCTCGCTGATGCCTGGCAAGGACGGTCTGCTCCACATCAGCAAGCTGCGCGCGCTCGCCGGTGGCAAGCGTGTGGAAGCGGTCGAGGACGTGTTGTCGGTGGGCCAGAAGGTTCAGGTCCAAATCGCCGAGGTCGACGACCGCGGCAAGCTCTCCTTGATCCCTTACGTTGAGGAATCAACTGATGCCGAGCCGGTCACTGCTGAGTGATCACTCCCGTCTCGATCGTGAAGACCGACCAGCAGATTTCTGCTGGTCGGTCTTCACGTACCCCTGGAGTGGGAGCGACCAAGACGCTCCAGACAGTCAAGGATGCCGACGGGCAGGTGACTTCTCGCGTACGACGTACCGTCCTGCCGAGCGGCCTGCGCGTTGTTACCGAGCAGATGGCAGGCGTGCGTTCGGCCAGCATCGGTGTCTGGGTGGGGGTGGGTTCGCGCGACGAGACGCCTGCACTGCACGGCTGTTCACACTTTCTTGAGCATGTGCTCTTCAAGGGCACCGCTGAACGTTCGGCGATGGACATCTCCGTTGCGCTTGATGCTGTTGGTGGTGAGTTCAATGCCTTCACAGCTAAGGAGTACACCTGCTTTCATGCGCTAGTCCTCGATGAGGACCTACCTAGGGCTGTCGATGTCCTCGGCGACATGATGACGAATTCGCTCGTCAGCGCGGCTGACGTTGATGCCGAGCGAGAGGTGATTCTCGACGAGATCGCGATGCATGACGACGACCCAGATGACGTCGTACACAACCTCATTGCCGAAGTTGCCTGGGGCGACTCTCCATTGGGACGCCCGATCGCTGGCACGATGAGGTCGATTGAGCTGATGACGCCAGCTCAAGTGCAGCGGTTCTATCGTCGCCACTATCGCCCCGAGAACATGGTCGTGGCCGTGGCCGGAAATATCGAACATGCCGCGGTGCTCCGTCTCGTACGACGTGCGTTTGCGCGGCAAGGATTTCTTGACGGGGCGGGCGGTCCCACCGCGTCGCGGAACGGGCGACCCCGACGGGTGAACACGGGACAGCGATCCGCCACTCGGCCATTGGAGCAGGTCAATCTGGTGCTGGGTGTGGGTGGACTGATGCGTGGAGACCCGCGTCGCTTTGCGCTCGGGGTTCTCAACACGGTTCTGGGCGGAGGCACGTCATCCCGGCTTTTTCAGGAGGTACGTGAGCGTCGAGGGCTGGCCTATTCGGTCTATTCGTTCTCAAGCCACCATGCCGAAAGTGGATTGGTGGGCGTGGCTGCCGGTTGTTTGCCTGCCAAGCTTGGGGCCTTGCTTGAGACCATCCGTGGCGAGCTCAGCAAGTTGGCCGATTCGGGCATCACCGAGAGTGAGCTTGAGCGCGGCAAGGGCCAATTGCGTGGCGGACTGGTTCTTGGCATGGAGGACTCTGGTTCGCGGATGTCGCGAATCGGCAAGGCCGAGCTTCTCCAAGATGACTTGTTATCCATCGATGAGGTGATCGACCGGATCAACACGGTCACGCTAGCCGAGGTCAACGCCCTGGCTGCTGAGTTATTCACCCAACCCGAGTTGCTGGCGATCGTCGGACCAGACTGAATCTGGTGGTTGAGGAGCGAGCGCAGCGAGCGTCTCGAAACCCGTTCAACGCAGGAGCGTGGCGATCCCCGCGCAAGCGCAGGCCCACAGAACGCTGCTGAAGGTGCCGATGATGAAGCGCTCTGCGGTGCCGGTGTGCTCCTGGTTGCGGAGTTCGGGATAGCGGCCAAGTCCTTTCAGTGCCAGGACAAGAGCGAGACCCTCGGGCCACCCGGAGATGAGGCTGGCGAAGATCGCCATCCGCTCGAGCGTGCCGATGAGTGCACCGCCCCGAAGGATGTTGCCGGCGCGGCTGACGGGCCCTGGATGATCTTCGTCAGACTCGCCTTTCACTAAGCTGAACACGAGTGCCGTGGTGGGTCCACCGCCAGCTAGGGCCAGCAGGCCCGCTAACGTTACGATGATGGTGTCAGCGCCTTGCCAGGTGGATGAAGCGTTCGCCTGAGCCTCGGCGTTGATGGCTGCGATCGTGGCAGCTGCCATAACAACACCGATCCCCAGCGTCACAAGGGGTCGTGGCCGCGGTACTCGCCAAGCCGCGATAAACAGGACCAGGGCACAACACAACAGGGAATTTGCGAGCACAACTTCGTGGGTCACAGTGTTGTTCCTTTCAAGAGTTGTGCTGCCTGCTGTTCGATGAGCTCGCGAGCACGTCGATCCTCGACCAGACTCGCGGCCTGCGCTCGCTGACTAACTGCGGATTGGGTAATGCCGATCGCTTGCGCTGCTTGCTCGTAGTTGAGGCCCTGCTGAACAAGGTCGGCCAATTCCCAACCTTTGGCCGTGCGCCGGGCCAAGGCAGCGGCCCATAGCCACAACACGGTCTCAAACTGTCGGCAAGCGTAGTGGTCGGCGCCGACAACCTTGAGATTCCACGGGCTCGATTTCGCTGTCGTAACTGCCGTCCTTGCCGCCAGGAATGCGGCGCCTCGCCCGGCTCGAGGATCGGCGCCGAGGGGTGACTCGACGGTGTCTACCCCGATACCGATGTTCCACCGACCATCGCGCAACAATCGATAGATTGCTGCGAGGACTGCTGGGGGATCGTTGAGCACACCTTGAAACTCGTCTCCGGCAGTCCGCTCGAAGCCACTCAAGGTCGGCAGATCGCTAAGCGTGGACATCATGGCGGGGACGAGGTCAGGGCCTTGTCGGCTTTGCTGCTGGTCAACAGTGAAGACAACAACCTTCAATGTTCACTCCTTAGAAAATTACCTAATGTCTGACTATATCAGGTCATTCTCTAAACTAGGACCGCCCAACCGGTGCCTTACGGGGAGATCGTTAGGAAAATATAGGCTGCCAGGATGACTAGGTGAAGCCCGCCGTTGAGCGGTTTGGAGCGGCCGGGGACGACCGTCAGCACTCCGACTATCACCGAGGCGAACAGGAGCACCATCTCGGTCTCACCTAGGCCTAGTGCCAGTGGTCCCTCAAGCCAGATGGAAGCCACGGCAATGGTGGGGATGGTGAGACCGATCGAGGCCATCGCCGAACCGTAGGCAAGATTGAGACTGGTCTGGACCCGGCGGCGCGAAGCCGCCCGCACTGCCGAAATCGACTCGGGCAGCAAAACCAACAAGGCGATCACGACCCCCACAACGGCATGCGGGAAACCGGCGGCGTCCACGGCATCTTCGATCGCCGGCGACTCGACTTTAGCCAAGCCGACAACGGAGATAAGGGCGAGAATCAAAAGCCACAGGCTGATCAACGCAGTGCGGTTGGTTGGCGGATCGGCGTGGCCGTCCTCGTCCTCGTCGGGCACACCATGCCGATCGTGTTCACTCTCGGTTGGCAAGAAGAAGTCACGATGTCGGACAGCCTGGGTGAACACGAACATGGCATAGATGCTTAAGGATGCGACGGCGGCGAAAGCCAGCTGCCCAGGAGAGAATTCTGGCCCCGGTTCCGAGGTCGTAAAGCGCGGGAGGACCAGCGTCAGGGTCGCCAACGTGGCAACGGTGGCCAATGCCGAGCCGGCCCCTTCTGGATTGAACACGGCGAGGTGATGTTTGAGCGCACTCACCACGAGGCTGAGACCGACGATCCCGTTGACGCTGATCATCACGGCGGCAAAGACCGTGTCTCGGGCAAGGCTTGAGGTGTCCTTACCTCCCGACACCATCAAAGTCACGATCAGGGCGACTTCAATAACTGTCACCGCGACAGCCAAGATCAGCGATCCGTAAGGTTCGCCAACCCTGTGCGCAACGACCTCGGCATGGTGTACGGCGGCCAGCACTGCTGCGACCAACACGGCGGCCACGAGGGCCAACACGATCGGGCCAGGCTTGGTGGACCAAGTAGCGGCGAGCAAGACCGGAGCCACCAAGGGAGCCACCGTTGTCCAACGGAGACGACTCATGCGCTAGCGCCGACCAATTATGCCGATCACCGGGGGTGCCTTCTGCTCGACGACGGAGACCCGGAACCCACCATCGGTGAGCGCAGCGGAAGCCTTCTTGACGATGTTCGGCACGAGTTCGGGCTGAGTGGCCTCGTAATACAAAAAGACTGCACCGCCAGGAACCACCCGTTCGTGAAGCAGCGCCACCTCATCGGGACAATCGCGCACCCAGAAGAGATTGACGTTGAAAGCGAAAACCTTGTCGAGTCGTTTCACTGGAACCCGCAGCGTGGCCAGATCGATCTGGCGCACCACGAGTCGCCCAGCATCAACGAAACGTTTGTTACGACGCTTGGTGCGATCAACGCCGGATTCGGAGCGGTCGATAGCAAACAACTTGCCCTTGACCAAGCGAGAGCAAATCAACTCCGCTCCCGCACCTGGCCCACACCCGATTTCCAACACCTGATCAGACGGCTGGACGTCCATCAGGTCGACCGCCCAGCGGATGCGTGGAGGGATCGTGGGCTTCGGCATGGGTGTAAGCCTGCCACCTTGTGGCCGGTTAGTCGCGCACCCGCCCGGACTATGGCCAACAAGTTGGTTTTGGTTCGAGCCCAGATAGGTTGAGCAGATGATCAAGGTCGGGGTTTTGGGTGCACGTGGGCGCGTCGGTGTTGAAGTGTGTTCGGCGATCAGAGCGGCGGAAGATTTGGCTTCTCACTAGCGCCCTAGACGCCGAAGACTCAGTTGTTGATCTAGCTACCAGCGGCGTGGAAGTGGTGGTGGACTTCACCCACCCCGATGTCGTCATGAACAACCTTCACTTCGCCATCGACCACGGCATCCATGCCGTGGTGGGCACTACTGGCTTCGACGAAAGCCGGCTAGACACGCTGCGGGGGTGGTTGGCGTCCAAGCCTGAGGTGGGGGTCTTGATCGCGCCGAATTTTTCAATCGGAGCAATCTTGATGATGCAGTTCGCTGCCGTCGCGGCCCGCCACTACGAGTCGGCCGAGATCGTGGAGTTGCACCACCCCGACAAGGCAGACGCGCCGTCCGGCACGTCACGGCGGACGGCGGAGTTCATTGCGCAGTCTCGTGCAGGGGTAGGGGCGCCGGAGATGCCGGATGCAACCTCAAGCGGGCTCGATGGCGCCCGGGGAGCCACGGTCGGCGGCGTACACATCCATTCGGTGAGAGCCAGGGGGCTGCTGGCCCATCAGGAAGTCATCTTCGGTGGCCCGGGGGAGACGCTCACGATTCGGCACGACTCCCTTGATCGAGTGTCGTTCACGCCAGGCGTCCTACTTGGAGTGCGTTCCGTCAGGCAGCGGCCAGGGCTCACTCTGGGGCTGGAATCGCTCCTTGCTGAGATTTAGCGGCGTGACTGGCGGTGCTGACGCTCTTCATTGCGGCAAGCGGCCCGAGTCGCTCCAGCGTGGCCGCCGACGCGACGAACTCGTCGCGGAAGCGTGCGCTCCCTCGCAACACTGCAGGGAAGACTTCGGGAAAGTTCACGAAGGCAACCGCGTCCTTGGCCGAGTCAATCGCTCGCTGGCGAGGGCGCTCCCCAGCCGCATCGAATGACTGCTCGGCGCGAGGCACCGTGGACAGGTAGCGTGCCCAGCCCGCCAAGGCCAAGGTGGCCCGGTGGATCGGTCCGTCGATCTCGAGTTGGCGAACAATGGTGGGGATCAGGAAAGTGGGAAACTTTGCTGTGCCGTCGATGCATAATCGTGAGATCTGATCACGCACCCCGGTATTGGCAAACCGCTCCAAGACAACGTTGATGTAGTCCTTGCGCGAATAGCCAGGTATCTCGCTTAACGTCGGCAGGGCTTCCTCGGTCAGCAGTTGGGTCAAGTAATCGTGCACAATCGGATCGGCCATCGCTTCATCGACGTACTCGATGTCGGCCAGGGCACACAGGTAGGCCATGCACGAATGACCAGCGTTGAGAAAACGCAGTTTATACAATTCCCAGGCGTGTACGTCGTCGGTGAAGAGGGCTCCAACGGTTTCCCACGCAGGGCGTCCGGAGATAAAGGAGTCTTCGATGACCCATTGGCGGAACGGTTCGGCGACGACCGGCCACTGATCTTGCAGCCCAAGATTCGTGACGAGCCATTCCCGGTCAGTCGCGGCCGTGACCGGCGTAATCCGGTCGACCATGGAGTTCGGAAAACTGCATTCACTGCTCAACCAAGCGACCAACTCAGGGGAGTGCCTGGCAGCCGCTGACAGAAAAGCAGTGCGGGCGACCTCCCCGTTTCCTGGGAGGTTGTCGCAGGACAGGATTGCCAAACCGCCAACACCCGCTTGGCGACGTACATCTAGTCCCGCGACCAAGATGTCCACCGTGGTTCGATCGGTCGGCGTGGCCGGCTCGGCGTACCCTGATTCGGTGATCGTTAGAGACAGGATCGCTGTCTCGGGATCCGCGATCGCCGCGTGCGCGGCAGCCTCATCACCAGTAGCCAAAACGAAATCCACGATGCTGCCGATGACCGCCGAATCGAAGGTGCCCGGACCTTTCTCGGTGAGCGTGTAGAGGAAGTCCTGTGCGGTCAACGCGGCGGCCATCTCTGCGTCGCTTGGCATTAGACCGAGGCCACGGATGCCCCAATCTGAGCCATGCTTGGCCAGTTCGTGTGTGTAAAGCGCCAGATGTGCTCGGCTGAATCCGCCGATCCCAACGTGCAGGATCCGAGGCCGCAGGTGAGTGCGATCGTACGTCGGGACTGGGACTCCTCGGTCCGCGAACTGAGGCAGGTTCACCGCACTAAGGGGGATGACGGTACGAGTGTCCACGGGTGAACCCAACCGCGCCTAACGATGAGAGTCAAGACACCCTCGATCCGAGGGAGTAGCTAGTTCGGACCACCCAGATCGTCTTGGCCAGCAAGGCCACTTCTGCCCATTCGGGCAACAAAGTGATGATTTCGGGCATCCAAATATCTCGAAATGATTGAGACACCGGAGCGCATCGAGTGCGGATGGCGATAGCGAACCGCGAGTTCGGGCAAATAGCGGGCATCGCAGATGGGCCTTTCGGGCTACCCTCAATGCCCGAACGGGTGAACACTGCTTGATGTGACCCCCGTCACAAGGCCAAGGAAAGATTCCCACGATTGGCAAGGGCATAGGGACCTATTGATGGACGCTGACGAGCGAAGGTTGCAGATCTTGGCGCTCGCTCGCAAGGATGGTCGGGTTCACGTGGGCCCCTTGGCTGAAGAGCTCGACGTCGCGCCCGAGACGGTCCGCCGCGACCTCCGCCAACTCGCTGACCGGGGGATGTTGCAGCGAGTCCACGGTGGTGCCCACCCGGTTGAGAGTGTGGGCTATGAAAGCAACCTCGCGCACCGTTCGACATCGCTATTGGCGGAAAAGAATCGGATCGCGACAGCAGCCGCAGGGCGTCTCAATGGTGCCGAATCGGTCTTCATCGACGAGGGCGTTACCCCTCAGCTTGTGGCCGAGGCCCTAGCCAACGCTATTAAACCTGGGGAAACGCTCACCGTCGTTACTTCATCGCTGCTCGCCGCCAGTGTCTTAGCGGAGCACCCAGGCGTCAGCGTGGTCGTCCTTGGTGGACGGTTGCGTGGCATCACTATGGGGACTGTCGGTCATTGGACGACCGGGATGCTTGAGGAACTAGTCATCGACGTCGCCTTCTTGGGGGCTAACGGCATCTCGCGCCAACACGGTCTGACCACCCCCGACCCCGCCGTCGCGGCCGTTAAAGCGCAGGTGGTCAGGAGCGCTCGGCGCAAAATTTTTGTGGGGATCCACACCAAGTTCGGTGTCTCGAGTTTCTGTCGCTTCGCTGACGTTTCTGAGATGGAAGCGCTCATCACCGATACGGGGGTAAGTGCTACCGAAGCCAATCGCTACGGCGCCTTAGGCCCGGAGGTGGTGCGGGCGTAGCGAACAAAATCCCTCGAGGTCCGAAGGCAAGGCAAACAAAGAGATTCACCTGACAATTGGAGGAAATCGTGACCACCAGGTCAAGAAAAACAGCATCACTGATCGCGGGGCTAGCTGCATTCAGCATTGCCCTCGCGGGATGTGGCGAAGATACGTCGAACAGCGGAGAGACTCCCGCCGACGGCGCCAAGAAGGTGCTTAACGTTGCCATCGTCGGCAACCCGCAGATGGAGGACATCGCCAAATTGACCCCCGAGCTCTTCACGAAGGAGACCGGCATCGAGGTCAAGTACTCCATCCTCGGCGAGGGCGACCTCCGCGAGGTCACCACTCGTGACGTCGCCAGTGGTGGACAGCAGTTCGACGTGATGATGATCGGGATGTATGAAGCCCCACAGTTTGGCCAGGCCGAATTCTTGACCGACCTTACCCCGCTGGCGACCGCCGACGCGTCGTACCAGATCGATGACCTGATTCCCTCCGTGCGCGGTGGGCTTTCGGTCGGCGACTCGATGTACGCCGCGCCGTTCTACGCCGAGTCCTCGTTCTTGATGTACCGCAAGGACGTCTTGGAAGCAGCGGGTCAGACCATGCCGGCCGCACCTACCTGGGATGAAGTGGCCAAGATCGCCAAGGCCGTGAACACCAAGGACATGGCTGGCATCTGCCTTCGCGGCAAGCCCGGCTGGGGCGACCTCGGAGCCTCCTTCACCACCGTGCTGAACACGTTCGGTGGGACCTGGTGGGCGGCCAATGATGACGGTTCGATCGGCGCAGCACAGGTCGATCAGCCTGAGTTCAAGGAGGCCTTGTCCTTCTACGTCGACCTGCTCAAGTCCGCCGGTGAACCCGACGCCGCTAACGCGTCGTACAACGAATGCACCAAGGCGATGCAGGACGGCAAGGCCGCCATGTGGTACGACGCCACGGTTGCTGCCTCCAACCTCGAAGGTGACAACAGCCCAATCAAGGGCAAGCTGGGCTACGCCTTGGCGCCGACCAACAAGACTGAAGCTTCAGGTTGGCTGTGGAGCTGGGCGCTAGCCATCCCGAAGACGACGAAGGATGTCGATTCAGCGTGGAAGTACATCTCGTTTGCAACCGGTCCGAATTACGGTCCGACTGCGGGCACGTTGATCGACGGCGGCTGGGCAGCCATCCCGCCGGGCACTCGCAACTCGACGTACGCCATCCCTGAGTACCAGGAGGCAGCCGCCGCGTTCGCAAAGCCGACGCTGGATGCGATGGCAGCAGCGCCGATCGACAACCCGGGCACTACACCACGACCGGGTCTGCCGGGCGTGCAATATGTCGGCGTTCCTGAGTTCCAGGACGTGGGCAACCAGTGCACGGAGTTGTTCTCGAGTGTGATTGCTGGCCAAACCGATCTCGACAAGGCGTTGGCTGATTGCCAGACCATCGCCTCGGCGGTATCAACCGGCTGATTCATCTAGGTTGTTGGTGGGGAGGGCTGGCCCTCCCCACCAACACCATCTGAACCCGAAAGGAACTGTGTGAGCACGGCAGAAGCACCAAGCGAAACGCGGCCCACCACGTCTCAACGCCCCAAGCGCAAGGGTCGGGCAGGCACGGGTTCGTTGTGGCTTCGCCGACTCCCGCTGCTGCCTGCTCTGATCTTTACCATTGTGGTCACTCAGGGCCCGTTCCTGATGAGCATTTGGTACAGCCTCACCGACTGGAAACTCATCCCGCCCAGCCCTCGCAAGTTCGTCGGACTCGACAACTACACCGGACTCTTTTCCGACAACGAGCGGTTCTTTCGCGATGCGGCGGTTGTCACCGTCGTCATGACCGTGAGTGCCGTGGTGATCGCGCTGATCCTGGGCACGCTGATGGCGATCTTGTTGGATCGCTCCTTCTTCGGTCAGGGCTTTGTTCGCACCTTGATCATTACCCCCTTTCTGATCATGCCGGTGGTGGCCGGTCTGCTCTGGAAGTTGCAGATGTTCAATCAGTCGTACGGCGTCCTCAACTGGGTCCTGGAGCGGATCGGTGTCGACGCGGTCGAATTCGTGTCCCAACACCCGACCGCCTCGATTGTGACTGTGCTGGTGTGGCAATGGACGCCGTTCATGATGCTGATCGTGTTGGCCGGGCTCCAAGGCCAACCCTCCGACGTGCTGGAAGCCGCCAAGGTCGACGGCGCTTCGTCATTTGGCGTGTTTCGCCAACTCACGATTCCTCACCTGCGACCCTACTTTGAGCTCGGCCTGCTGCTCGGCACGATCTACATCGTCCAAGCCTTCGATCATGTGGCTGTGATGACCGGTGGCGGTCCGGGCTCGACCAACATTCCCTATTTTGTTTATGAACGCTCGATCGGCGGCGGCTGGCTGTTCGGCCGCTCCTCGGCGTACAGCATCGTGGTGGTCATCGTCGCGTTGATCGTGGCAAACCTGTCGCTGCGTATCGTCTCGTCGCTGCTCGAAGGAGAGGACATCGCGTGATGTCTAGGCTGATGGCACGTTTCAATTCACGCCACGGATCCACCCGAGGTATCGGCGAAAGTCGCATGCTCAACGCCGTCTTAGGATTGCTCGCCTGGCTCGTTGGGCTGATCTTCTTCTTCCCGATTCTGTGGCTGGTGCTCAGCAGTTTGAAGGAGGAACTGGACGCAGTCGGCGACCCGAAATTGTTCTTCTCACCGACGCTGGAGCGCTACCGTGAGGTCACCGAGTCCTTTACCGGGATTTTGCCGTTCGGCACAGCCTTCGCGAACTCGCTGTTTGTCGTGTTGGTGTCGACTGCGCTCGTGCTGGCCATGGCCATCCCCGCGGCGTACGCCTTGGCGATCAAGCCGATTCCGAAGTGGCGCGATGTGTTGTTGTTCTTCATCTCGACCAAGTTTCTTCCCCTAGTCGCCTCAATCCTGCCGATCTACATCGTGGCTCGCGACCTGCAATCTCCTCGGCACGCGGACGGTCCTGGTGATTCTTTATACGGCGATGAACCTTCCCTTGGCGGTGTGGATGCTCCGATCCTTCTTCCAGGAAATCCCGCGCGAGCTGGTGGAGGCCTCGGAGATCGATGGCGCCAAGCTGTGGGGTCAGTTGAAGACGGTGATCTTGCCGATCGCGGTGCCGGGCATCGCAGCGACCGCGCTTTTGTGCATGATCTTCGCCTGGAACGAGTTCTTCTTTGCCCTTCAGCTCAACTCGGCCAACGCCCAAACCATCCCGATCTGGGTGACCACCAACATCAGTGAGAAGGACAACTTCCTGGCCAAGTTGTCTGCCGCCTCGGTGCTGGCCAGCATCCCCGTTGTGATCGCCGGTTGGGCGGCGCAGAAGCGGATGATTCGTGGCCTGGCAATGGGCGCCATCAAGTAGCAGCACGACAAACCTGCAATTTCGGCACAAGTTTCGACAAGCGACGTGTGAGTGAGGAAATCAAGTGGCATCGGTTCGGTTCCAAGAGGCAACCAGGCTCTATCCCGGCAGCACCAAGCCTGCCGTGGAAGGGTTGAATCTCGATATCCCAGACGGCGAGTTGCTGGTTCTGGTTGGCCCGTCCGGCTCGGGCAAGTCGACCGCGCTGCGGATGCTGGCGGGCCTGGAGCCACTAGATGGCGGGCACGTCTTCATCGGCGATCGCGATGTCTCTGACGTGCGCCCCCGGGACCGCGACATAGCCATGGTGTTCCAGAACTATGCGCTCTATCCGCAGCTGTCAGTTGCCGAAAACATGGGCTTCGCGCTCAAGCAGGCCAAGGTGCCCAAAGACGAGCGCATCGCCCGGGTGCGGGAAGCCGCCCGCATTCTCGATCTAGAGCCCTACCTGGATCGCAAACCGAAGAGCCTTTCCGGCGGGCAGCGGCAGCGGGTCGCGATGGGGCGGGCGATCGTGCGGCGCCCGAAGGTCTACTTGATGGACGAGCCGCTGTCGAACCTCGACGCCAAACTGCGGGTCCAGACGCGCACGGAGTTAGTCGAGCTCCAAGCACGACTTGCGGTGACGACGGTTTATGTCACGCACGACCAGGTCGAAGCGATGACGATGGGGCATCGGGTCGCCGTGTTGAAAGACGGCGAGCTCCAGCAATGCGATGCCCCCGGCACGCTTTATCACGATCCACACAATCTCTTCGTGGCTGGATTCATCGGCAGCCCGGCAATGAATCTGATCCCGCTGGAGGCGGGCGACCAAGGCTTGCGATTCGGTGGAGCGCTGGTGCGAGTAGGTGATGAAGCAACCTCAGGCGCCAGTGCCACGACGCTCGGATTCCGCCCGGAGGCCGTCAAACTCGGCACCGGCCCAGTGTCGGGACGCGTCCGCGTCGTCGAGGACCTTGGGTCCGAGGTGTTTGTGCACCTCTTGGTCGGGCATCAGGGTCAAGATGTGGCAGTCGTGGCCAAGGTGCCGGCTCCGTTTTCAGCGTCTCCCGGAGATGCGCTTTACCTTGACGTCGCCGGCCGCGGCCACTTCTTCGATCCCGCCGGTCCGCGAATTCAATCGGGCGAATTGCGTCTGGGGTGACCAGATCCATGGACGCAGACTCGCAGCCTTGAACAGACCGTCATCGCCATCACTGGCGAGGGCGGGGGCATCGGCGGAGCCCTCGCTCGATTAGCTCTTGAGGCTGGAGCCAACGTGCAGCCGCGTCGGATGCGCACAGAACTGTGGACGATGAGGAGCCTCGCCGAGCAACACTGATGGCACGAGACACCGGTTTCGAATCACAAGAGTCGAAACACGGCCGCTGTGGTTGCGGCGCCGAACACCACGACCAAGAAGGGAGCGCGAAACACGAGAGCCACGACGGCGAAGGCAAGTCCCGCAGTCCGCGCGTCCAGGACAAGTTCAGCTCCAGCGCTAAAGACTTGGACTGCGATCAGCGCTGAGAGCAACGCAATCGGGATGAAGTCAGCGATGCGGCCTACGACAGGGCGTTCGAGGATGCCAGGCGGAATCGACATACCAAGCAACTTGAGCAGCCAACATCCCGCCGCCGCGACGAGAATGCCTGTCCATATCAAGACGCTACCTCCGTCCCTTCGGGCTCTTCTGAGACGCGTGTTCCGGGGGCCAGCAACCCGGCCATTAGGGCGACTGCGACGGCGGCGAGCACGGGAACGCCAGCCGGGGTGAAAGGGACCAGGCACAGCGCTAGGGCGGCCGAGATCCCACCGACGAGTTGATTGGTCGAGTGGGATAGCCGTGGCCAGAGCAAGGCTAGGAAGGCAGCGCCGACTGCGGCGTCCAAGCCGTAGGTGCGGGGGTCGCCAAGTCGAGCGCCGGCCATTGCGCCGACGAAAGTAGCGAGGTTCCAAAAGATGAAAACGGCTAGGCCGGTGGCCAAGAAGCCAAGCCGCGCTCCCGCTCGTGACGGACGAAGGACCGACATTGCCGTCGATTCATCAATGACCAGATGGGCTGCCGAAGCCCGCCGGAGCCCGCGCCAACCGAGCAAGGGAGCCAGTCGCAGACCATAGAGAGCGTTGCGGGAGCCCAACATGATGGCAGTGAACGCGGCTGAAAGAGGTGCGCCGCCCGGCGCTGACAACGCCGACAAAGGCGAACTGGGAGGCTCCGGTGAACATCAACAGCGAAAGTGCACAGGTTTGCCAGACGTCTAAACCGGAAGCCACCGAGACCGCGCCAAAGGAAACTCCATAAGCTCCGGTGGCTAGGCCGACCCCCAGGCTGTCTCGAAGAATTCCCCGGCGTTCATCGGGGGAGAGCTCCGATTCCCTCATGCGATGGCAGTGTGCAGTCGCACTTGCTTCAGCGTTACTTCGCCGGTGCCGTCCAAGTCCAGTTCGCGATGAGCGCCGTCCGTGCCCCATCCTGCCGCTGTGAGGAAGGCCCGTCGGCCATCATCGGCGGCGGCCACCCAGCCGACTGCGCGCGTGAATTGATCGGCCACCAAGGTGTCGACGGCGGCCTGAAGCAGGCGCGACCCATGGCCCACGTTGCGCTCTTGGGGGTCGATGACCAACTCCACCACTTCACCGACTGAAACGGGATCACAATCGGGATCTGCTGCGGGAATGGTCACGGCAAATCCGACCACTCGGTTTCGCTCAAGGGCCACCAGAACCCGGTTACGGGCATCTGTGGACTTGGTCAACGAGGAATGCCAAGCAGCTGCCGTGGCTTGCGGATCCAGATGCGCGAGTTCGCCAAAGTTGGCGGCGTACTGCGTTGCCCATGCTCGAATCTGGAGGTCGGCGATGGCGGGCGCATCATCAGCCCAAGCAATGCGAACTGAGACGTCGGCCATGCTCGACATTCTCTCAGGAGCGCCGCCCGAGAACCAAGGCGCCTGCCATCGCGAGCGCGAGCCCAGCCAGCACGCCACCCGACCAGCCGTCCTTGACCCCATCGCCCAACCAGACCAACCCGACGACACTTGGCACCAGGGTTTGGTAGACGATGACCGAGCCCGATGCCCCGGCTGCAGTGGTCCGGTCAAGCGCGATGGAATAGAGCCAAAAGGCCATGGCGCCGTACGCCGGAACCGCCAGTGCGCACGCAATGCTCAGGGCATCGGGGCCGGCAATGCCGCGCACTGCGAGCGCCGAGCCGGCATACCCCAAACCAGCGGCGATCGCCAGGACGGGTGGGTGCGCCAGCGGCGACCACCAGGCCACGATGGCGATGGACAACACCCCAGCCCACAAGGCCAAGACAAAGCCGCTGGAGCGGAGTGCTTCGCCAGCGGGCCCGGCTGAATAAGCCAGCAGAATGAGGCCCGCAGCAATCGCCGAAACGGCCGACCATCCGATGAGCCCTAACGGCTCGCCGAGCTTCTTGGCGGCATACCACGCGGTGATCGGCAACGACAACGAGATGGTGGCTTGAGCAAGGTAGAGCGGGGTGTAGGCAATGGCGACGGCGTGGAAGACAAAGCCGGCGAAGTAGGCAGCGATCACTGCGAGGAGCAGCGGCTGACGCCAGGCGTGTTGGGCAAACCAAGTGATGCTGTCGGTTTTGTTATCGAGGCCACGAACGGCGGCAGCTTGGGCTACGGCAGCAACACCGAAGAGAACCGCCGAGAAGAGCCCGGCCAGCAGCCCGATCAGCATCGAGCCTCGCAAACTGGCGCCAAGTGACTACCGATAGGTGTCTGGCAAGGTCTGACCGACCTTGAGTTGTGGCTTTGGCCGACGCAAGAAACGCACCTGAAGCAGGCGTACGACGGCGTAATGGAAAGTTCCCTTGAGCGACTCATTGGGGAACCGCGCGGTCACTTCGCGACGGACCCGGCGGCGCAACATCGTGATGTCATAGACCACCACTAAGAGGGTCCCGAACATGATGCCGTTGGCGGCGCGCAAGAGCGCTTCGTTGTTGCTGTAGCCAAGGATGAGGGTCACCAACAGGATCGGAATCATTAACTCGGTGATGCTGAAGCGACTGTCGACGAAGTCCCGGATGAACCTCTTGACCGGGCCGCGGTCGCGTTCCAACAGCAGACGCTCATCGCCGGTATTCATGCCCTCACGCACTTGGGCCCCTGAGAGCCGTTTGCTCTTGACTTGCGAACCCTGTGCACGAGCCTTGGCTGCCTCTTGCGCGTCCCGGCGGGTGGGCGTGGGGCGACCTTTTCCGCCCTCTTTGGTCGGTGCGGTCGTGCTTTGCGCGGCTTCGGACTTTGATCGTCGGAACAACGTAGGCCTCTTCAGGGGCTGGTGGAATGCGGTGGGCGGCAGACAATCGGCAACTAATCGGTAGGGGTGATTGTCTGACCTACCCTTAGCCTACCGGGCGTCCTGCTCGCCTGGTTTTGTGTTTGGCTTTAGGGTGAAGTTAGCAATCCAACCAGACAGGCGGAATCCCATGAGTTTGTGGCAGCGCATCACCATGATCTTCCGGTCCAAAGCCAATAAGGCCCTCGACCGTGCCGAAGATCCCCGCGAAACCCTCGACTACAGCTATCAACGACAACTCGACTTGCTGTCGAAGGTACGGCGCGGGGTGGCGGATGTGGCCACCAGCCGCAAGCGCGTTGAGCTCCAGGTGACTCAGCTCGAGCAGCAGGGCGCAAAGTTGCAAGGCCAGGCCGAAAAGGCCATCACGATGGGGCGCGAAGATTTGGCCCGTGAAGCCCTGACCCGAAAGTCGGGCCTCAACACCCAAATTGAGTCCTTGAAGGTTCAGCACGCTCAGTTGCAGGGCGAAGAGGAGAAGTTGACGCTCGCGCAGCATCGGCTCCAGGCCAAGGTCGAAGCTTTCCGAACTCGCAAGGAGACCATCAAGGCTTCCTACACTGCAGCTGAGGCGCAAACGCGGATTAATGAGGCACTCTCCGGGATCGGCGAGGAGATGGGCGACGTCGGCATGGCAATTCAGCGTGCCGAAGACAAGACGGCACAAATGCAGGCTCGCGCCGGCGCCATCGATGAACTGATCGCCTCCGGTGCTCTCGATGACGTCTCTCAAGTCGGTGGCAACGACGACATCGCCCGTGAACTAGACGCGCTTGGGTCACAATCTGACGTTGAGTTGGAGTTGGCTCGCCTCAAAGGCGTGGCGGCTCCTGCTCCGGCTGAAGCGCCGGCGGCGATCGAAGCTGCCGAGGACGGTGGAGACATCTTGTTGGCTGAGCCGGAGCCGGTGGCAGTTGCCGACGCGGCTGAGAGCACGGATGGCGCGGCTGACGGGACAAACACTCAGGGTCAACCGTGATTGTGCGGATCCTCACCGAGGGGCAGTACGACGTGTCGGATGAGGCGCTTTCCCGACTCAATCAGTTGGACGCTGAGGTTGAGTCGGCGGTGTCGGCCGGAGACTCAGGGGCTTTTGCCGCCGCTCTCGGTGCGCTCCTTGAGGGCGTCCGGACCGTCGGAGTTCCACGAGCCGTTGACAGTCTGGATGCCTCGGACGTGATCCTGCCGCCCCCAGATGCCACCATTGACGACGTCCGCGAATTGCTCAATGACGACGGCTTGATCCCCGGCTGAATTGTCTAGTTGATCTTCAGTGAGCCAATCGCGCTATCTCAAAGACACCGGGTTGACCGCCCGGATGACGCTCGTCATGTTCTTGTTGGGGGCATTGTTTGTTGCTTTCATCATCACCTTGATGTTTATCGCCGACGGTGCTGGCTATTCCGGCGCTGCCCCAGTCATCGGCCTTGTCGGCATCGGGATCGCGTTCTACCAGTGGTGGAGCTCGGACAAAGTAGCGATGCGAGCGATGCGAGCCCGAGAGGTGACCCCGGAGGAGGCGCCCGAGCTCCACGGCATCATCGATCGGTTGTGTGCCCTGGCAGACATGCCGAAGCCGCGGGTCGGCGTTGCTGATCTCGATCTGCCCAATGCGTTTGCCACGGGGCGTTCGCCGAGCCGTTCGGTGGTGTGCGTGACGACAGGCATCATGCGGACCTTGGACGCCGAGGAACTCGAGGCAGTGTTGGCCCATGAGTTGTCTCATGTGGCTCATCGAGACGTGCTGGTGATGACGGTCGCCTCATCGGCAGGCATTGTGGCGGGCATGTTGACGCGCAGTGCCCAATATGGCACCTATGGGCTCAGCCGTAGCCGCGACAGCAATGGCGCTATTCCGGCCTACCTGGTGGCCTTGTTGGTGAGTTTGGTTGTCTACGCGATCAGCTTCTTGCTGACCAGGATGTTGTCGCGCTATCGCGAGTTGTGCGCGGATCGGTCCGCCGCCTATCTCACGATGAAGCCTGCGGCCCTGGCCTCGGCGTTGCAGAAGATCTCGGGGGAGATCTCGGCGATACCGCAGCGCGATCTGCGTTCGTCTGCTGCCATGAACGCGTTCTTCATCGCCCCGGCTATCAGTGGCATTTCCTGGAAGAGCGTGACTTCGACGCACCCTTCACTGGAGCAGCGACTAGAGCAACTAGCGCGCATCCAGGCCGAACTCGGCCGTCCGACTGAGTAGGGTCGCGGATGGGACTGTGGTCAGCAATGTCAGGCCGAATGGGGCCCAAGAAGGCCAATCTGGATTCGTTGTTCTTGGTGCCCAGCGCTGCCATAACGCTCGAAACTGCAGCCGGGATCTTGGCCACCGGTGTCGGATCGGTGTGCTTCCGAGCTGCCACAGGAGCAGCCTTTGCGCAAACTCAAGCTGACGTCGTAGAGCTCATCAACGCCGATCCGGAAGCGCCCGATGTCTCGGTCTCTCAAGATCGCTTTGGCTTTACCTGGTTGGTGGCTCGCCGTGATCCAGCCGAGCTGGGTGCGTTGTGCACCGATCTCCACGCCGTGAACACCATCTTGGAAGAACAGGGGTTTGGGGGCGGGCTGCTGTGTTCGCTGATTGCCTTTCGCGCCGCTGGCGAACATCCAGTGGGGCTGGTCTATCTCTATAAACAGGGGACCTTCTATCCGTTTGCGCCAACGAGCGGAGACGTTGAGACCCGAGACAATCTGCTCGAATTGCAGGTGCGCGACGAGCTGAACGCCGAACTCCCCATGGAGCCCGACCTCCAACGGTGGATGTCGGTGTGGGGGGCACCCGGATTAGACTAGTTCGGGCTGGACTAGTCCCGGTGGGTCTTACCGGGCAGATCGAGCATGCGTTGGAGCGCCAGATTGGCAAAGTGCTCGGTGTCCGCGTCGACCTGGATCTGATTGACCACCACACCGTTGACCAGCGATTCCATCGCCCAGACAAAGTGGGGCAAGTCGATCCGGTTCATGGTGGCGCAATAACAAACGTTGCGATCGAGGAACAGGATGTTCTTGTCGGGGTGTTTGCGCGCGAGCCGTTGCACCAGATTGAGCTCAGTGCCGATGGCCCAGGTGGAGCCAGGTTCGGCGGCCTCGATGGTCGCGATGATGAATTCTGTTGAGCCAACGAAATCGGACTGAAGCACGACCTCATGAGTGCATTCGGGATGGACCAGAATGTTGATGTCGGGGAATTTCGCACGCAGGTCCGTGATCACGTCGGAGGAGAAGCGGCCGTGCACCGAGCAGTGGCCCTTCCACAAAATGACCTTCGCATCGCGGAGTTGATCGACGGTGAGCCCGCCATTTGGTGCGTGGGGATCCCACACAACGCAGTCATTCAGGCTCAGGCCAAGCTTGAGAACGGCCGTATTGCGGCCCAGGTGTTGATCGGGAAAAAACAACACCTTGGCGTCAGGCTTTTGGTCGAACGCCCAGTTGAGAACCGTCTCGGCGTTCGAGGAGGTACACACCACGCCGTCATGGCGCCCACAGAACGCTTTGATGTCTGCCGAGGAGTTCATGTAGGTCACCGGCACCACTGACTCCGCAACGCCGGCGTCGACAAGGGCATCCCAGGCATCCTCAACCTGGGCCAGACGAGCCATGTCTGCCATCGAGCAGCCGGCGGCCAGGTCGGGCAGGATCACCTTCTGCTCGGGACCGGTCAAGATGTCGGCTGATTCGGCCATGAAATGCACGCCACAGAAGACGATGAATTCGGCTTCCGGTCGGGCGGCAGCTTCACGAGCAAGTTTGAAAGAATCTCCGGTCACGTCTGCGAACTGAATGACTTCGTCGCGCTGGTAGTGATGGCCGAGGACGAATACCCGGTCGCCCAACGCTGCCTTGGCGGCTTGCGCGCGGGCCACCAAGGACGAGTCGGAGGTGGGTGGCAGGTCGCCAGGACACTCCACACCGCGCTCGGCGTTGGGATCTCGACCTAGGCCCAGGGCCAGCAATGGCAAGTCAACGGTGGTCATGGGCTCATTCTAATGCCGCTGCGGTTAGAGCAATGCTCGGTGCGGGAGGTAGGGCATGGGGGGTTTCAGATGGCGTACGCCGAGATAGCCGCCTTGGCTCAACATCAGCCGGGCAGCCATCCCGACGTCGATGGCCCATTCGTTTGCCGCGGTGACGTGGTTGATGTGAGCAGTCGAGGTTGCCGGGGTGGTCGCGAGCGCGGCCCACAGGAGTTCGCTAGCGGTGCGCCGGTTGGTGGCCGCCAGCAAAGCCGGGGTCCCTGCTGCCTCAAGGTAGACATAGCCGGAACCCGTCGATCGGTCGATGATGAGCAAGGGCATCGTCGAGATCAAGAATTGGTGGTCGGGACCATGGGCCGCACCCCGGATCCGCCGATCAACGGAGTCCATGAGTTCGATGTCCGTGAGCCCGCCATCACGAACTCGGTCGAGAACCGGGATTGCCGACCGATCTAGGATCCCGGTCAATGCCATTTGTGGGTGGAGACTGAATCCTGCACCCCGGTAGCGACGGGCGGCCCGGGGGTCGGCGGACGAGACCAGCATTCCTCGCAGACAGCCCTGTCCGTGGCGGAGCGCCGCTTGGAGAAGTTGCTCGCCAACTCCCTGCCCTTGGTGCTGCGGCAGCACGGCGTACGACGAAAGGATCCACATCAGTTCCCGGTTAAACGACACGGCGAATCCGATCATTTCATCTGCAGCCTCCGCGACCCAACAACCAGCCGGGTCGGTGTTCAAGAGATGGTGTGTGCGCATTTCCCACAGCGCAGCGTGGGCCGGTTTGCGGGTGTGGGTCGCCACCACGGCAGGAGACAGATGTGGCTGCGCGGCACCCTCATAGGAGATCGCGCTCAACCGTTGGAGGTCGCCGACGTCTTCGGCGCGCATCGGCCTGATCCTGACGTCGTTTGCCCTGGTCGTCATAACGCCCGATCGTATGACGTCCCGCCGCCATGTGAGGTGGGCAGAGGAGGCAGGATGGGGGTATGCGGATCCTGATTGCGCCGGACAAGTTTGCTGGGACACTCACCGCGGTCGAAGCGGCGGAGGCGATCGCAACCGGCTGGGCTCGTCGGGCCCCCCTGGACACCTTGGACCTCGCACCGATGGCCGACGGCGGACCGGGATTTGTTGATGTGCTGCACGCTGCGCTGGGCGGGGACTTGTCCGTGGTGAGCGTGAGTGGTCCGCTGGGCGAACGCGTGCCAGCAACGATTCTGTCCGTCGATGCCACTGCCTATATTGAGGGTGCTCAAGCCTGCGGCGTTCACCTGACCCAACGTCATGACGCTGAGGCCGCCTCCTCTTTCGGGGTGGGTGAACTGCTGCTCGCCGCCATCGAAACAGGCGCTCGGCGCATCGTGATCGGTTTGGGGGGATCAGGCACGACAGACGCTGGGGCCGGACTTCTTGCCGCGTTGGGGGCGACCTCGAACGCCGAACTTAGGTCGGGCCCTAATGGTCTCCAGGGGGTCACTGAGGTTGACCTCGGTCCGGCTCTTGCTGCCGTAAGCGACGTGGAGATCTTGGCAGCGAGTGACGTGGACAATCCACTGACTGGGCTTTTTGGTGCAGCGAAGACGTTTGGCCCGCAGAAAGGCATCACCGAAGAACGCTTGCCGCACATCGACGCCACGCTGGAAGCATTCGCCATCGCTATCGACCGAAAGCTCAGCCTGGCGCCGGGGGCGGGATCAGCCGGTGGCATTGGGTTTGCGCTGATGGCATTGGGCGGCGCCCGCGAGCCAGGCATCGCTCTGGTTGCTCGTGCGGTGGGTCTCCTCGAGCGGGCCGTTCAGGCTGATCTGGTGATCACGGGCGAGGGCGCCTTCGATTTCTCGAGTCGTTCCGGCAAGGTCCCCTACGGCGTGGCTGAGATCGCTGGGGCCGCCCTGCGACCATGCGTGGCACTCGCCGGTCAGGTCCTCGTGGGAAGCCGCGAGATGCGCGCGCTGGGTGTTGAATCGGCGTACTCACTGGTTGATGCCGTGGGTGAAGATCGCGCTCTGAATGACTCAGCGAACGCCTTGACGGAGTTGGCCGAACGGGTGGCTCGCACCTGGTCGCACTGAACCCGGATCCGAAGTATCCCGGGAATAACCCAAGGTGTGCGAGCATTAACATAGGCGTCGTTCAGAACACGCCACACGAACATTGGGAGAGAGCATGACCGAGCAGGTTGAGACCACCGAAGAACGCCGCACCGATCAGATCAATCTGAGTGCCGTGGCTGCCAGCAAGGTGACTAGCCTCCTGGAGCAAGAGGGTCGTGACGACCTTGCCTTGCGCATCTCCGTCCAGCCTGGCGGATGCTCCGGCTTGCGCTACCAACTCTTCTTCGATGAGCGCACCCTTGACGGAGATGTCACCACTGACTTCGACGGCGTCACTGTCGTGGTTGACCGGATGAGCGTGCCCTACCTCAACGGTGCCATGATCGACTTCGTTGACACGATCGAGAAGCAGGGCTTCACGATCGACAACCCCAACGCTGGTGGTTCTTGCGCTTGTGGAGACTCTTTCCACTGAGTTCGCGCCGTTAGTGGTCTTGGTCTGGGTCATGACTAGTCTTGCCTGTCATGCCGCTGCTCATCACCGGATCGATCGCCACTGACCACCTGATGTCGTTTCCCGGGAAGTTTTCCGACTCCCTGATGAGCGACGCACTCGACAAGGTTTCGCTGTCCTTCCTGGTCGAAGACCTGGTCGTACGCCGAGGTGGCTGCGCTGCGAACATTTGCTTTGGCCTGGGAATGTTGGGCATTCGCCCGGTGCTCGTTGGCGCCGTGGGTGAGGACTTCGTCGATTACCGATCGTGGCTGGACCGTCACAATGTTGATTGCGAGTCGATTCACGTCTCCGAGACTCGACACACCGCACGCTTTGTGTGCACCACCGATGCCTCCATGGCGCAGATCGCGTCGTTTTATGCCGGCGCCATGAGCGAGGCCCGGGAGATTGAGATCCGCCCTATCGCGGAGCGTGTCGGCGGCGTGGATTACGTCCTGATTGCCCCCAACGATCCTGAGGGGATGCTTCGCCACACGCAGGAATGCCGCACCCGTGGTTATGACTTCGTTGCCGACCCATCGCAACAGCTCGCTTGGGGCGATGGGCCAATGATTCGGGACCTCATCGATGGCGCGGGGATTTTGATCTCCAATGACTACGAGTCATCGCTCATCATCCACAAGACCGGGTGGACTCACGCTGAGGTTTTGGCGCGCGTGGGATTGTGGGTGACCACCCTCGGTGCCGATGGCGTACGGGTCGAGGGTCGTGACCGGACTCCGTTCGAAGTGCCAGCCGTTCCCGGCGTCGTGCCCATCGAGCCAACCGGCGTTGGCGACGCGTTTAGGGCGGGTTTCTTGGCGGCCTTGGCGTGGGACTTGTCGCATGAGCGGGCCGCCCAACTTGGTTGCCTGCTAGCGGCCTACGTCGTGGAACAGATCGGGACACAGGAATATGTGCTGTCGCGGGCGGCGTTCCTTGCTCGCATGGAGCATGCCTATGGTGCGCAGGCTGCTGCCGAGGTCGCGCCACATCTCGTCACTTTCCGGCCCTAGCTCAAGACACCCGGATCAAGACACGCGGCGTACTAGATACCCCGGTACGCCGTCCTCGGCGGCTGTTTCGCCGACGTACTCCTGACCACGCAGGCGGCACCAAGCCGGGACGTCAACCCGGGCCGCCGTATCGGCCGTCACAACCAGAATTACTTCCTCGAGTTGGACATCCTCAAGGTGACGGGCCAATTCGATGATGGGCAGGGGGCAGCGCAGGCCGCGGCAATCAAGCTCGAGGCTGTGGAGTGGCATAGTCGAATCGGGCTGCGTCATCAGGGCAAACCAACTCGGTCTCTGAGCTCACCGACTACAGCGCGAAGTGCGCTGACGAAGCTGGTGAGTTGTGCCGTCGTCGTGGCGGGTCCGAAAGAGACGCGAACATTCCCGTGGGTCAACACCCCCATCGCCTCCAACACATGGCTGGGGGAGAGCGTTGAAGAAGTGCAGGCGGAGCCGCTAGCGACGCCGAAACCCAGGCGGTCGAGCTCGGTCACTAACGCCTCGCCAGCGACGTACAAACAGGAGAATGCGACCAGGTTAGGCAGACAACTCTGCGCGGGGGACACCAGCTCGAGGTCGGGAATGGTGGCTAGTTGGGACCGGAGATATTGCGCTATGGCTGTCTGATCTGCAGACCGTTGCTCACGTTCGCGAGTGATGGCCTGGAGTGCTGCTGCGGCCGCCAACGCCGCAGGCACATTCTCGAAGCCGCTCACGCGCGGGTCGATCCGATCATCAGCAGGGAAGGGGTTGCGCCACCGCTCGCCCTTACGCACGACAAGCAGGCCGACGCCGGCCGGCCCTCCCCACTTGTGGGCGGAGGCAGCCGCGGCCGCCCAACCGGTGGGCCACCGCACGTGACCCGTGGCGGCACAGGCGTCCATGAACAGGGGTGTCTCGCCCAAAAGATCGGCAAACTCAGCAATCGGCTGAACCGTCCCGACTTCGGGATTGGCGAGCTGGATTGCGGCAACGGAAAGTTCTAGCTGAGGATCGGCCACTGCAGCGCTGAGTTCGTCAAGCCTCACCACTCCCGTCCGGTTGACGCCCAATGAGACGGTCGGGGCTTCCGCCCAACGCGCGGCTTCGAACACGGCCGAGTGTTCGATGGCTGAGGCCATGATGGTGTTGCCCTGCCGGCGTCGGCCGCGATGAAGGCCCAAGAGACCGCGATGGACCGCGTCCGTTCCTGAACTTGTAAAACTCACCTCGTCTGCGCGAACGCCAAGGGATTCCGCGACCACCGCTCGCGCATTGTCGAGCAACAGGCGTGCTGCTCGACCTGGTCTGTGCAGCCTGCGAGGGTCGGCGAAACCTTGGTCGAGCGCGGAAATAAGCGCCTCGCGAGCGGCTGGATGCAAGGCGGAACTGGAGGCTGAGTCCAGATAGTCCGATCCAGGCGTGAACGGTGTCGCCTGGGTCGGGCCGCTCGCGCCGGAGGAGTTCGTCACGGCACGAACTTACCGGGCAGACCTGACGATCGACCCGACCACTTCTCCGGGAACGGATTCAGATAGTCTGCGGGTGTCCAACATGGTTTCGGAAAGGGGCTCGAACGGTGGCTCTGCTACACCGTACGAAAACCGGCACGCCTCGGCGGCTGGTGCTATCTGTGCTCATTGCTTCTAGCTTATTGGTGATGAGCGCGTGCAGTGCCCAGCAGCAAAAGGAATGGGGCAATTTCGCGCTTCCAGACCCAGCCACTGAAGAGGCTCAAGGCATCTTTGATCTGTGGATTTGGGGCTGGGTCGCGGCGATGGTCACGGGCGTCGTCGTCTGGGGACTGATCTTCTGGGTGGTGTTCCGCTACCGACAGAAGAGTCCCGACGAAATCCCCGTCCAGACGCGCTACAACCTGCCGTTGGAGATCTTCTACACGATCGCGCCGATCTTGATGGTCATCGTGTTCTTTTACTGGACTGTCAAGGTGCAAAACGACGTTCTGGCCGAAGACCCCAACCCGGAGCACGTCGTGGTTGCGGTGGGTTCGCAATGGACGTGGACCTTTAACTACACCCAAGAAGATGCGGTCGGGGACAAGAACGTTTACACCTCAGGCACCGGGAGCGACATCCCGACGCTCTGGCTGCCGGTTGATGAGACTGTCCGCTTCGATCTTCAGTCTCCAGACGTCATTCACTCTTTTTGGATCCCTGGCTTTCTGATGAAGATGGATGTCGTTCCGGGCCGTCCGGAGAACGGTTTCCAAGTCACGCCCAGGACCATTGGTGAGTTCCGCGGCAAGTGCGCTGAGTTGTGTGGCGTCTACCACTCTCGGATGTTGTTCAACGTCAACGTGGTTAGCAAGGCTGACTATGAGGATTACTTGCAAGGGTTGGAGAGGCAAGGAAACGTGTCCGAGCGGCCGATCATTGGCGGAAAGTACGCCGAACTGGAGGTCGGAGCTGACCTCCCCGACGAGTCACCGGGAGGCGAAGAATGACCGCCACTGCCGCTAACCCGACCACTGGCAACACCTCCGGGCGCAAGCCTTTGGGCGAGCAACTGGTCACCATTATGACGACCACCGATCACAAACTGATCGGCAAGCTGTACCTCATCACGTCCTTCGCCTGGTTCATCATCGGCGGCATCATGGCGATGATCATCCGCGCGGAGTTGGCCTTTCCTGGGTCGCAGGTTGTTGATGATGAGCGTTACAACCAGCTGTTCACCATGCACGGCACGATTATGTTGTTGCTGTTCGCGACGCCGCTCTTCTTCGGTTTCGCCAACGTGATCATGCCGTTGCAAATCGGAGCGCCCGATGTGGCCTTCCCGAGGCTCAACATGCTGAGTTATTGGATGTACCTCTTCGGCGGCATCATCGTGATCTCTGGCTTCTTGACTCCGGGCGGGGCAGCTGACTTTGGTTGGTTCGCCTACACACCCCTATCGGACGTCGTACGCTCACCGGGGGTCGGGGGAGACCTCTGGATCATGGGTCTGTGGCTCGCTGGTCTCGGCACCATCCTTGGCGCCGTCAACTTCCTGACGACGATCATCTGCATGCGAGCGCCCGGCATGACGATGTTCCGGATGCCCATCTTCACCTGGAACGCACTCGTCACGAGCCTCCTCGTGCTGATCATCTTCCCGATCTTTGCGGCCGCTCTGCTCGCCCTTGAGGCAGATCGCCAGTTCGGCGCCCATGTGTTCGATCCATCCCATGGCGGGCCAATCCTGTGGCAACACTTGTTCTGGTTCTTCGGACACCCTGAGGTCTACGTGTTGGCGCTGCCGTTCTTCGGCATCGTGACCGAGATCCTGCCGGTGTTCAGCCGGAAGCCCATCTTCGGTTATGTCGGCCTCGTTGGCGCGACCATGGCGATCGCGATGCTGTCTGTCGCTGTGTGGGCTCACCATATGTTCGTCACCGGCGCTGTGGATCTGGCGTTCTTCTCGGGGATGACTTTCCTGATTGCAGTTCCCACCGGGGTGAAGTTCTTCAACTGGATCGGCACCATGTGGGGAGGGTCTCTGACCTTCGAGTCTCCGATGCTGTGGACGGTGGGCTTCTTGACGACGTTCCTGTTCGGCGGCCTGACGGGGGTTATCTTGGCGTCGCCGCCGCTCGACTTTCACGTGTCTGATTCCTACTTCGTAGTTGCCCACTTCCACTACGTCGTATTCGGAACCGTCGTATTTGCGATGTTTGCCGGCTTCTATTTCTGGTGGCCGAAGATGACCGGTCGGATGTTAAACGACCGGCTGGGGCGGGTTCATTTCTGGCTACTCTTTGTCGGCTTCCACACCACGTTCTTGGTGCAGCATTGGCTCGGCGTGATTGGCATGCCCCGCCGGTATGCCGACTATTTGTTTGCGGATGGCTTCACGACGCTCAATCAGATCTCGACCATCGGCTCGTTCGTGTTGGCTTCATCCACGCTGGTCTTCTTCTACAACGTCTACATCTCACGCAAGTCGCCCAAGGTTGAGGTCGATGATCCGTGGGGCTGGGGCCGCTCGCTGGAGTGGGCGACAAGTTGTCCGCCGCCACGGCATAACTTCACCACGATTCCGAGGATCCGCTCGGAGTCCCCTGCGTTCGATCTGCATCACCCAGAGATTGTGGCTTTGGAGCACTACGACGAATACGACGAATACGTTGACGCCAACGTCGGTTCGACAGGGGAGGGCGAGCGATGAAGATCGAAGCCTGGATTTTCGGTGTGACCATGATCTTCTTGGCTCTGGTCACACCGGCGTACTGGTTGATTACGCAGGACTGGACGGGCACGTCAGCACTCACCATGACGACACTGCTCGCGGCCATGGTGGCTGCTTACCTTGGTTTCCACGCGTCGAAGATGGATGCCCGCCCGGAGGATCGACAAGACGCGGAGATCGCCGACGGCGCGGGGGAGTTGGGATTCTTCCCGCCATACTCCTGGTGGCCGTTGTGGTGCGCGGCCACGTTATCTGTCTGCGTCTACGGTGTCGCAATGCGAGCCTGGTGGCTTTTCATCATCGGCGCGGTTCTAGGCATGATCGCCCTGTGCGGCTGGGTCTTCGAGTATTACCGCGGCGAACACGCCCACTAGCCTCGACCCGGCGCAACTTGTTGCGCCACGTGCTCGACCCGGCCCTTACTGTTGCGCCACGTGCTCGACCCGGCCCGAGTTTGTTGTGCCATGCCCTCAAGTAGCCGGTCTTTGACCACAGGATTCAATTGGGGCTAGTTATCCACAACGTCTGGTGAAGTCTGCTCGGTGCGCTGGGGGTTCGACAACTGTATGAGGCATGGCCCAAAGTCTCTTGCGAGCTGTCCCGCATGAACTCGCTCGCTTGCCCGTCAACAAACCCTTCCGAGTCAAAGATTGCGCCCTGCTGGACCTGAAGCCGGAGCAGATCTCGATGTGGACCGAGCACGGATTTCTTAGACGCCCACTGCGAGGGATCTATTACAGGTCTGACTCCGCTGAGTCACTCCAGTTAAGGATAGATTGCCTGAAGCTCATGGCCCCACCCACTGCGGTCGTGACTGATCGCACTGCTGCCTGGCTGCAGGGTGCGCCCATGTCTTTGGCACCCAACGATCACCTAGTGGTGCCGCGGGTCAGCATGTTTCTAAACAAACCTGGCAATCGGCTGCGCAACGGTGCTGCCAGCAGTGGCGAGCGAGCGTTCCTGACGAAGGACTTGATCGAACTCGATGGTCTTTTGGTCACCTCGCCTTTGCGGACAGCGTGCGACCTTGGCCGACTATTAACGCGTGATGAGGCATTAGCCTCGATGGACTCGTTGCACTCCCTGGGCGCGTTCAGCGTCGCCGAACTCACACGCGAGATGGAGCGCTTCCGTCGGCAACGCGGCGTTCGTCAGGGACGCATGCTGGCACCAATCGTCGATGGTCGGGCGCAGTCTCCTGGTGAGAGCGCTACGCGTCTCAGGTGGTACGACGTTGGCCTCCCGAGGCCTGAGTTGCAATGGCCCGTGCCGAGTCCACACGGCGCCAACTACTTCCTGGATCTTGCGCTGCCTTGCTGCGGGTTTGCCGTCGAATTTGATGGTGAGGCGTTTCACGGGGACGACCAAAGGACGAGCGATCTAGCTCGCCGCGAGTGGGTTCGCGCCTCGGCCGCTCCCACCCTGCTCGTCCTCCGCCGGACCAATGTCTACGGGCGTCATCAGGACGCCCAAGAACTCATCCGGGCGGCGGTACGAGACAACCCTCACCAGTGTGCCGCCCACCGCTACTTCTGAACGGCAGACCAAATGAGCCCAAGGTCGAGCGCAGAGCGGGCAAAGTTGCGCCGGGTGGACGGGCTATTCGTTAGTTTCGAGCCGGGTCGACGGGAGAATCGTTAGTTTCGAGCCGGGTGGACGGGACTCAGGGCTGGGGATGTTCTTCGCCGTGCCCGTTGAGCTCGCTGTGCCCCTTGAGCTCGCCGTGCCCGTTGAGCTCGTGAGAATCGTGACCGTGACCGAGGAAGCCGGCATGGTGGTGGGCCTCTTCAAGCTGTTCACGGGTCGGCTTCTGGACGTTGTCGGCATACATCAGCGCGGACAGCCGAGACCGAAGTCGGCGACCCCCGCCAGCCGCCGCGACGCCGTTCTCGTCGGTGTCTGACTGAAGCGACAGGCTCTCCTCGCGATCGCGAGCCGTCAGGGTGTAGGCAGTTGTCTCGCTGAGCGGCAGATGCTTCTCGCTATAGGCACCCTCAGGTGAGCGCATGAGGACGCCGGTTTCATAGCCATGAAGGAGTTTTGACTCGTCGTGACGTTGAAGCGAAATACACCAACGCCGGGCGAGGAAGAAAGCGATCACCGGCCCAATGAAGACAGCTCCGCGCATGAAATAGGTGATCTGGTTAATGCTCAGACCAAACTTGATGGCAATGATGTCGTTGCCGCCGGCAGCCCACATCAGGCCATAAAAGGTCATCATGCCGACCAGGAACGCAGTGCGCGTGGGTGCATTGCGTGGGCGCTGCAACAGATGGTGTTCACGTTTGTCCTGGGTGATCCAAGACTCCATGAACGGCAACAACAGCAGCACCGTGAACGCGACCCCAGGCAGAACGATGATGGGCAGCAGGACGTTCCACGAAAGGGTGTGTCCGAAAGCATGGGTCTCGATGCCCGGCATGATGCGCAAGGCGCCATCTGGCCAACCCATGTACCAGTCAGGCTGCGACCCAGCCGTCACCTTGGAAGGGTCGTAGGGTCCGAACTTCCACACGGGGTTGATGCTGAGCAAAGCACCCATGACGGCAGTGACGCCGAACACGATGAAGAAGAAGCCACCCGCCTTGGCGGCGTAAACCGGAAGCATGGGGTAGCCAACGACGTTTTCGTTGGTGCGGCCAGGCCCAGGCCACTGCGTGTGCTTGTGGTAGACGAGAAGCAGCATATGGGCGGCGATCAGAGCGAGCAGCAGGCCGGGGATCAGCAGCACGTGAATGGTGAAGAGACGCGGGATGATGCTTTCGCCCGGAAACTCGCCGCCGAACAGGAAGAAGGAGACGTAGGTCCCCACGACGGGGATCGCCTTTACGAAGCCGTCAGCGGCTCGTACGCCGGTGCCGGAGAGCAGGTCATCGGGAAGGGAATAGCCGGTGAAGCCCTCCAGAGTGCCGAGGAGCAGTAGTAGGCAGCCAATCACCCAGTTGAGCTCACGGGGCTTGCGGTAGGCACCTGTGAACGCGACTCGCAGCATGTGAATCATCATCGAGGCGATGAAAATCATCGCCGCCCAGTGATGCATCTGCCGCATGAGGAGTCCGGCTCGGACATCGAAGGAAATGTTCAAACTTGATGCGTAGGCCTCCGACATCGCGATGCCGCGCAGCTGGTTGTAAGACCCTTCATAGTGGACCTCGCCCATGCTGGGCACGAACCACAGGGTCAAGAACACGCCGGTAAGCAGAAGAACGACAAAACTCCAGAGCGCTATCTCGCCCAACATGAACGACCAGTGGTCGGGAAAGACCTTCCGGAGATTCTTCTTCATCAGGCCGGCAATGCCGACACGCTCATCGGTCCAGGAGGCGATTGCTGAAGCCTTGCCCGGTTTGCGCGCCGTTGACGCCGTGGTGGCGTTGGTGTCGGCCACCGTGGCAGTTAGTGACGTTTGCTCAGTGTTAGTCATTCGGAATCGCGCTCCCAGAAGCTTGGCCCGACGGGTTCATCGAAGTCATCTTGTGCCACAAGAAAGCCCTCCTCGTCGACCATGATCGGCAACTGGGGAAGCGCTCGCGCGGCCGGGCCGAACACAACCTTGGCGCTATCGGCCAGGTCGAATGTGGACTGATGACAGGGACACAACACAAGGCGTGTGGTCTTTTCATAGAGCGAGATCGGGCACCCGACGTGGGTGCAGATCTTGGAGAAGGCGCAGATGCCGTCGACAGTCCAGTCTTCTCGACCCTTCATCGGCGTGATGTCGTCGGGCTCCATCCGCACAACGATGATGGTGCTCTTCGACTTGGCAATTTGGAGCTCAAGACCCTCAACGAGCGGGTTGCCCTCTTCGTCGACCTCGAACAGGATCCCTGGGGCGCCGTTGACGAGATCACCGATCTCCAACTCTTCGGGCCGGATTGGCCGTCCGACGACATCGCGAACCAAACGCATGCCGCGCTTCCACAGCGTGCTTTCCAGGGTTTCTCCAGGAAGGGGGCCGAGATCGCGCAAGACGATCAGTGGAGCCACGCCCACCAGGCCCAGAGCTCCGAGCAAGGTGTTGCGGATCAATGGCCGGCGTGCGATCCCGGACTCCTCGACACCAACGTCGAGTGCCGCGATTGTCGCTTCCCTGTCTTCGACCGAAGAGGAAGCTGGGTGCCTCATTTCCACGATTTCGTGGTCTGCCATGAGTTTGCGTGCCCATTGGATGATCCCAACACCGAGGAACAGCAGCGCGCCTCCTAGGGACATGCCCAAAGCTAGGTTGGAGGCACCGAGGTTGAGGAAGGTGTCCTGATTATCACCGATCTCCAACGTGACGTAGGAGACGACGAACAGGACCGTGCAGAGCATCGACAATGCGAAAAGCGCTGCCACTTGCCGCTCGGCGCGCCTTTCGGCCGCAAGATCAACGTCTGTGGGCCGGTGTTGGTGTGCCGGCAACCCCGGGTTAGGTATGGGGTCGCCCGCCGCAATAGAAACCGTGACGGGCAGCGACTGAACACGCTCGGACTCTCGCTCGATGGTCACGATTCCACCTTCTCCTTCGTTGCCCGGCTGGTGTGGGCTGCGATCCAAACAGCGAAGCCCACCAAAATACCGACACCAACTAACCACGCGGCGAGACCTTCGCTCACCGGCCCTAGCCCGCCGAGACCAAACCCGCCGTATTCCGGAGTGTCTTCAAGACTTTGGAGGTAGGCGATGACGTCACGCTTTTCTTCCGACGACAGGTTGCCATTGGAGAAGGTCGGCATGGTCTGAGGTCCAGTGAGCATCGCCTCGTAGATATGGATTGCCTCAACGCCCTTCAATGACGGCGCGAATCCGCCCCTCGGCATGGCTCCGCCAGACCCGTTGAAGTTGTGGCAGGCCGTGCAATTGGTCAAGAAGATCTGACCGCCGCGAGTGATCGCCGCCTCCAGTTCCTCTTCGCTCAGACCCTCGGTGCTGAAATCGCGTTCGTTAGGAATCGCCGGGCCTGGCCCGAGCGTGGCGACGTACGCCGCCAAGGCAGCAGTCTCTTCGGCGTCATAGACGGCAGGTTTGCGTAGGGCCTGAGCTCCAGGCTGGGCCAACGGCATCCGGCCAGTGCCGACTTGAAAGTTGACGCTGGCAGCACCGACGCCGACTAGCGACGGGCCATAGGCCTGCCCACGAACAGTCTTGATGCCCTCGCCGTTCTGGCCGTGACAGAACGCACAGCCGACCAGAAAGAGTTCACGACCCTTGGCCACCAACTCGGCATCGGATTCTGCGCGACTCGCCTGGGCGGGGGCAAAAAGGGCATAGAGGCCGCCGCTCAGCAGTAGGCCGCACAACACAACAACCATCCCCGCAGCACGCCCACGACGATGTCGTGAGATCCGCCCGGCGGTTCGATTGAGGCTGCGATTCAGGAAGCTCAAGATAAGTCCTAGTCAGTGACGAATCGGGTCTATTTGATGAGATAGATGGCCGCGAAAAGTGCCACCCAGACGACGTCGACGAAGTGCCAGTAGTAGGAGACGACGATAGCCGTGACCGCCTGCTCGTGAGTGAACCTGCGCGCCATGAAGGTGCGCCCAAGCACAAATAAGAAGGCGATCAATCCACCAGTCACGTGGATGCCATGGAAGCCCGTGGCGAGATAGAAGACGGTGCCATAGGCGGAGGACGGAATCGTCAGCCCAGCGTGCACGAGTTCGGCGTACTCAAGAGCCTGGCCGGCGATGAAGATAGCGCCCATGACGTAGGTGATGGCGAACCACTTACGGAGGCCAGCGACATCGCCCCGCTCAGCCGCGAACACGCCCAACTGGCAAGTCGCAGAGGAGAGCACCAAAATAATGGTGTTGGCGGTGGAGAACGGAATGTTGAGCAGCTGTGTCTCCTGCGCCCACAAATCCGAACTAACCGCCCGGATTGTGAAGTAGGCCGCAAAGAGCGCAGCAAAGAACATAAGCTCGCTAGACAACCAGATGATCGTGCCCACACTAACCATGCTGGGTCGATCATGTTGGCCGTGGAGCCGAGATGCCGGGATCGCTGAAACTGTCGCCACAGGATCATTATTGACCGCCGCCTTCCGCCAGGTAACCCCGGCCCCCCGACGCCGCCTACTATCTATTGGGTGGAGCGGGTATTGGGCAGCGCGGCAGCCGATCTTCCTGCGTTCACACTGAGCCAGGCACTTGGTGCCTGGGAACTCAATCCACTCCTGATGCTGCTGAATCTGGCCGCCCTGTCGTTGTATCTGATGGGGGTTCGGAGACTCCAGAAGCGCGGCGACTATTGGGCGTTTTCGCGCAGTCTCGCCTTCGCTTCAGGAGCCTGGGTCTTTGTGTTCGCTACCTCATCAGGGTTGGGTACCTATGACACAACCCTGCTGAGCGTGCACATGGTCCAGCACATGCTGCTGTCCATGCTGGCCCCTCTGCTGCTCGCGCTGGGCGCGCCGGTGACCTTGGCTCTTCGTACGCTGCCGAAGGCGCGGACCAGACGGCTGCTGCTCGGCGTCCTGCATTCGAGAGTGGCGCGGGTCTTGTCGTTTCCACCGCTGGTCTTCACCCTCTACGTATTGTCGCCATGGGCGCTCTATTTCAGCGGTTGGTATGAAGCAACGTTGAGTTCTCCGCTCCTCCACGAACTGATGCACGTGCACCTAGTGGTGGTCGGCTGCCTGTTCTTTTGGCCGTTGGTGGGGATCGACCCGGTGCCCGGGAAAGTGGCCTACCCCTTCCGCTTCTTGATGATCTTGCTGACCTTGCCGTTCCACGCCTTCTTAGGGGTCACGATCATGGGCCAGTCAAGTTTGCTGGCTGGTGACTATTACGCCACTCTGCGCGCGGGACCGATGGGTGAGTGGCTGCCCACGACGGAGGCCGACCAGCATCTGGCCGGTGGCATCCTCTGGGGAGCCGGCGATTTGATCGGAGCCGCTCTGTTTGCAGTTTTGTTTGTGCAGTGGGTGCGCGAGTCGCGACGCGAGGCTGTTCGTGAGGACCGTCGGCTCGATCTCATGGAAGGACGAGCCCGGTTAGCCCAGCGGCCAAACCTGAGCGATGAGCGGTAGCATCTGCCTGTGACCGATTCAACTGCTGCCGCCCAGACCCAGCGTCTTCAACCGCTCAAGGTGTTGGTCTATAGCGACGACTCAAACACTAGGGCGCAAGTCATTTTGGCGTTGGGCCGACGACCGCATCCTGACCTGCCGCCGCTTGAATATGTCGAAGTGGCGACTGAACCAGTTGTCATTCAGAACATGGACGCAGGCGGTGTTGCACTGGCGATCCTTGATGGCGAAGCGGTGCCAGCTGGCGGCATGGGCATTGCCAAGCAACTTAAGGATGAGATCTTCCGGTGCCCGCCGGTTCTAGTCCTCACCGGTCGACCACAGGACGCCTGGCTTGCGACATGGTCACGAGCCGAGGCCGCCGTGCCACACCCGCTTGACCCGATCCAGCTAGCGGACACGGTTGTCGCATTGCTGCGAGCACGAGTGCCAGCCGCTTCCTGACGTGGCCACTTCACATTCCTGGCCGGATCTGCTCACGGGTCTTGTTCGTGGAGGGGATCTGAGTGCTGAGCAAACGGCTTGGGCGATGGGCACGATCTTGGCCGGCGAGGCAACTGCGGCCCAGATCGCCGGCTTTGCAGTGGCGCTGCGCAGCAAGGGCGAGACCATCGATGAGGTCATTGGTCTTATCGATGCCATGTATGAACACGCAACTCCCATCGCTATCTCTGGGCGACTGCTTGACGTTGTCGGCACCGGGGGGGACCGATCAATGTCGGTCAATATTTCGACCATGGCTGCCATCGTCGCCGCCGGGGCTGGAGCCAAGGTTGTCAAGCACGGCAATCGTTCGGCCTCGTCTCAATCAGGCAGTGCGGATGTCCTCGAGGCGCTCGGGATTCGACTCGATCTTCCGGCCGAACGCGTGGCGGCAGTCGCCGAGGAGGCCGGCATAACCTTTTGCTTTGCAGCGGCCTTCCACCCTGCTTTGCGGCACGCTGCCGTGCCTCGTCGTGAGCTAGGCATCGCCACGACGTTCAACTTCTTGGGCCCCCTTGCCAACCCGGCGAAGCCTGCCGCCCAAGCGATTGGGTGTGCTGATTCGGCAATGGCGCCGGTGATGGCGGGAGTCTTCGCCAAACGGGGAGTAGACGCTTGGGTGTTTCGGGGCGACGACGGGCTTGACGAGATCACCACGACCACGACGTCGTCGGTGTGGCTAGTCCAGGACGGCACGATCAGTCGAGAGACGGTCGATCCAAGAGACCTGGGTCTTTCGTTGGGTTCAGCAGAGTTGCTGCGCGGCGGGGACACCCAATTCAACGCCGAGGTCGTACGCCGCGTGCTAGACGGTGAGTCTGGAGCTGTTCGCGACGCGGTCTTGCTCAACGCCGCTGCTGCCCTCGCGGTGTATGAACAAGAGGAGGCGGACAAGGACATCCATGCCCGTCTTGCCACGACTTTGGAGCGCGCTCAGGAAGCCGTGGACTCTGGCGCCGCAAAAGCGGCGCTAGCGCGATGGGTCGCGGCGAGTTCGGCCTCAACAACCCGCTAGGCACTCGGCTTAGTCCAAGCCGAGTGAAAACGCGGACTCGAGGTCGTGGCGGGAATAGGCGCGGAACGCAATATGCGTCTCCGTCGAGGTGACTCCGTCAACTTTGTTCAGGCGGTCAGCCACAACGGACGCGATCTCGTCATGCTTGCTGACGCGGACCATCACCAACAGGTCAATCTGGCCGGTCACGGAGTAGACCTCACTAACGCCGTCGAGAGCAGCAATTGCTTCTGCGACTTGCGGGATTCGGTCAACCTTGGCGTTAACGAACACAATGGCAGTGATCATGGGCTCGACATTAGCGAGTGCCGCTGTGGGTTCACATCAACTAGAGGCAGATAGCGAGTCGCACTCGCGATCGGGGAAACCCAGTCACCATCGATCTCGACCAATCTGACCCCGGGCAGATCGAGCCAGCGCAGAATTATTTCAGTCTCTTGGGCGCTCGCCGCCGGAATGGGGCCAGGAGCCGCGGGGACCGACTCGGCACATGCGGAGAGCTCGGCGACAAATTGATGGGCGTCTGCGGAGGAGGGGATCACCCCGGCGGCTGCCAGCCGGCCAAACCGGACGATGTGAACTTGCCAGCGGCCGTCATCCTCTCGTCGAGCGGCGACAATTTCGCGACAACTAGTGATGGAGGTGAGCCGCTGGGTGCGGGCAGCCGCCCGAACAAAGGTGGCTAAGCGGTCCCGCTGCAAGCTCGCTTCCTCATAACGGCGGAGTCCCGCCAGTGAGGCCATCTTGGTGTTGATGGCGTCGACGACATCGTCGGGACGACTGGGTGAGGGCAGCACGCACCTGTTGCACAACCGCGGCATAGGCCGCGACGCCGGCTGTGCCATCGCACGGCGCCAGGCAGCGCTCCAACTCAGCCAGCATGCAGGCCGAGCGGGCCGAATTCATCGCGAGTCGGTCAGAGCACTGACGAATCGGAAAAGTTGCCTGCAACGCGTCAAGGGCGCGCACTGCGGACTTTCGGGAAGCGAAGGGACCGAGGTAGTCGGCGTCGTCGTCAAGGACCTGACGCACCAGAGACAATCTCGGCCAGGGTTCGCGTGTGAGTTTGACGAAGTGAACCTTCTCCGGAAATCGCGAGCGTCGATTGTAGGGGGGCTTGTGCTCGCCGATCAGGCGGAGTTCGCGGACTGCAGCCTCGACGGCGGTCGCGCAGGGGATGCCGACCACCGAATCGGCCAATCGCACCATCTCACCCATCCGGCTGCGTGTCTCGGAGGCGGTGAAGTAAGAACGAACTCGCCCTCTGAGATCACGCGAGGTGCCGATATAGAGCACATGTTGGCGATCATCTTTGAAGAGATAGACGCCTGGGGAGTGGGGCAAGGAATCCGCGAGATGGCGTTTGCGTCGTTGGGCTGAACTCACCCGAGAGCTAAACGCTTGCAACTCCTCCAAGGTGTGCACGCCCAGACTTCCGAGCCGCTCCATCAGCCCGTGCAATACGTCGACGGTGGCTCGGGCATCAGCTAGAGCCCGGTGGTTGGGAGTGGTCGACGACCCGAAGAGCCGGGCGAGCGAAGCGAGTTTGCAGTTGGGAGTCTCGTCGCGCGTGACGACGCGGCGGGCCAAGGTCGCGGTGTCTAGGACTGGAAAGCCGGGCCACGGACGACCTTGAAGCCGAGCGGCATGCTTAAGGAACCCCACGTCAAATGGTGCGTTGTGGGCTACCAAGACCGAGCCGGCAGCAAATTCAAAGAACGAAGGTAGGGCCACCAAGATGGTTGGGGCCTGGGCAACCATGGAGTTGGTGATGCCGGTGAGGACGCCGATAAAGGGCGGGATGGGGGCATTGGGATTTACGAGGGTCTGAAACTCGCCTAGGGTCTCGCCGCCCCGGACCTTGACGGCGCCAATCTCGGTGATCAGGGATCCCCCCTCTGGTGAGCCGCCAGTGGTTTCTAAGTCGACAACGCAAAAAGTCACCTCGTGCAACAGTTGGCCCAACTCAGCGAAACTTCGTTGTGGCTCCCAGAGTTGGTGTGACAGCGCGGTGACTTCTGCGGTTGACGGATGATCGAGTGCTGCACGGGCCATGGTTGGTGAGGCTAGAGGGCAACACCGACACACCTGAGCAGCCACGCCTGGCGCTATTGTCAAACGCATGATCCCTGCGGCCGGAAAACGTTGGCGGTGCGCCGGCTGCGGCAATCTCACCCGTTTTGATGTCACTCGCGCTCGTCGTACGACGGAGTACTGGCATTTCGACTTGGCTGGCGCTCACACGATCGAAGATGTGGAAATTCTCGACGAAGAACTCAATCAGGTTGCTTGCCGCTGGTGCGGACGGGCTGATGCCATCGAGGTCATCGATCGAGGGGACGCAGAGAAGTCCTAGCTGTGTCGGTGGAGCCTGCAATGCTCAAACTCCAGACCCAGTAAACGACGATTTCCCCAGGAAACGAGGACCCAGTGCTTGGCGAAACGAGCCTCCAGATTGACTGTGACAGTTGCCAGGTGCGTGGTCTCGCCTGCAATGACTGCATGGTGACCGTGCTGTTAGGCCCGCCACCCGAGTTGGGGTTTGACGGTGAGGAGCGTCGGGCGCTGAGTGCGCTGGCGGACGTCGGGCTGATCCCGCCGCTGCGCATGGTGCGGCCGATGGTGGGCCCGGAGGTCGAGTCAGCCTGACTAATGGGGAAATTCTTGCCTAAACAGTCGCGCAAGTTTGCCGCGTTGGGAAGCCGCGACTAACCTGTTGACTCAGGCGTTCGTGGAAGTGGATCAGTCCGGATCCGCACGTACGCCGCGTCGAGTTTGGCGCCACGAGTGGGGGAACCCGTGGCTCCAAAACCGGGGAACCACCACTCTGGGGTGAATCCTTTGTCAGGCGGACGAAAGTGTCCGAGGAGCATTGGTAGGGCCAGTCGTGCCCGAACCCGTCAGCTCACCCGGTAGACGTACGACACGCAAGGGAGACGTCCGCTCGTGCTTCACGACCGGAAGCGATTCGTTGCCGCCCTCACTGGGTTGGTTGCGCTGATCGCCATGGGCTTCATGCCCGCCAGCCCCAGCAGCGCCGAGCCTGATATTGACGATGTCAAGAAGCAGGTCGATGCGCTTTATCACCAAGCCGAGCAGGCGCAAGAGCGATATCACGACGCGCAACTTGAATTGCGCGAACTAAATCAGGATCTAGCTGCGCTACGCGAGGACCAGAGCCTGCAAAGTGAGCGTGTCTCCGGAGCGCAGGCGGAGGTCGAGGACTCGGTCGTGCGCCAATACGTGGGCGAGGGCATCTCGGCGGTAGGCCAGGTCATCGTTGCCGATGACCCGGGCCTCTTCCTTGGCCAATTGTCCACGATGTCTGCCTTCAATGATCTCCAAGCTGGCATGTATGACGACTACGCCACGGAGTTGAAGGCACTCAATCTCCGCCGCCAGGCCACCAACCGTCGGGCCGCTGAAGTGCAGAACATTGAGAAGCGACTGGGAGTTGAAAAAGCCGAAGTTGACGAGTCGTTGGCGGACGCAAAGGAACTCCTCGGCAAGTTGGAGGCCGAAGAGCGCGCCGCACTACTGGCGGCCGCGTCCTCGGGCGGCCCTGTTGTTCTGCCGTCGAATATTCCGGCCTCCGGTCGAGCCGCGATCGCGATTCGCTATGCGATGGCACAAGTCGGCGACCGCTATAGCTATGGTGCGGCTGGACCCAGCGCTTTCGATTGCTCCGGCCTTACCATGATGGCCTGGGCCCAGGCCGGGGTCGGCCTCCCGCACTCCTCCGGGGCGCAGTCGGGCTCAGGGCCACGCATAGCAGCCAATCAATTGCAACCCGGAGACCTTGTCTTCTACTACAGCCCGATTAGCCATGTCGGCATGTATATCGGCAACGGACTCATCGTTCACGCAGCTAATCCTGGTGCTGGCGTCCGGGTTTCCGGCCTCTATTCCATGCCGTACTCCGGCGCCGTACGCCCTGGTTAAGCAAGCCCTGATTTGGCTGGGGCTCTGTTCGGTTCTGGTGACCACGACCGTTGGCTGTACGCCGTCGCGGGTTGCACCGCCGAAGCTGACGCGAGCCGAAACGGTCGAGATACTGTCTCGGGCTTGGCAGTCCGCAGACGCGGAACTGGCGGGTGATCTGGCGGCTTCTAGTGCCGTGGCAACGCGGGAACAACTTGCTGCGGCAGCCCAGAACATTGGGTTGCTTGGCCTTAAGGACGTGAGCGTCTCGCTAAGGGAGGGTTCCTCGCCTAGCCTTCGCATCACCTGGCGCATCCCACAGTTTGAAAGCCGGCTGAATTCCACGACTTTGAGCGTCGTTTGGGCCGACTCAGCAAGTGGGCCAAAAATTGTCGGGTTGAGAACACAAGGGAGACCGATCCCGTTGTGGCTGCTTGAGCCCGTGAGCATCCGTCGGGCAGCCAAGTTGATGGTCTACGGGGGAGCGGTGACAGATCTTGACGCCCTCTTACAGGTGGCCGAGCTGGCTCGAAAAGGTGTGATGGGCGCCCTTCCCGAGTGGAATGGGATGTTGATCGTTGAGGCGCCTTCGTCGCAGGGCTTGCTGGAGTCTTCGCTGGCGGTGCCGCGTGGTTCCTATTCCGGCGTAGCGGCGGTCGCGTCATCGAGCGACGGCTCGGCAGGAAGCGATGTCGCTCAACGGATCCTGATCAACCCACGGGCCTATCGGGCAATGAAAACAAGTGCCGCTCGCCTGGTGATGACCCACGAGGTTGTCCACGTGGCCACCCGAGCCGCGACGGTCCCGGTGCCGCTGTGGTGGGCGGAGGGCTTTGCGGAGTACGTCGCCTTCGAGAGCGTCGACGACGCCGATGACCTGCCAGACAAACTGCTCGCGCAAGCGGGTGAGCGGTTGGTTGCGGCGCTCGCGCGGACGGGCTCCCCGGGGGATCTTCCCACCACCGAAGACTTCAACGGAGATCGTCAAGAGATCGCTTATGAAGCGTCTCGGCGTGCGTGCGTAGTGCTGGCGACGCTAGCCAAGACCAGAAGTCGTGGCGGGTCGATCCCCGCGTTGGCCGCTTTCCAAGAGCAGTTGAGCGGCGGTGCGTCCGTGGCAGCAGCACTAACTGCGACCTTCGGCATCTCCTATGCAGCGTTTCTCGAACGATGGCAAGCTGAGCTCGAGCGAACGAGGCCCCCCATTCGATGAGATGGGGAGGGGTGTGGAGACTTGAATCCGTGAACGCTCGAAAGGTCGGCTGGTTGGTCTGTGGCGTCGGCCTGTTGGTGTGTGCCGTCATCGGGTGGGCGTGGGTGCCTTGGGCGCCTGTGGCAGGAGGGGTGCCGGCAGCAGTGGGTGCCGACACCGTGTTTTCTGCGCGTGAACTAGCCCGGGCAGAGGCCTACTCGGCAACCGCGCGCTGGCTCAGTCTGAGCTCCTACGCACTCGCGCTGGCCGCCCTGGCCATCATGGGGCTGACCCGGTGGGGCGAACGGCTGACCAGACGGATGCCCGGTCCTTGGTGGTTGCAATTGATCCTTGTCACTGTGTGCGTGTTGGGCTTGCGACGCCTCATCACGTTCCCCTTGTCCCTTGGGCTGCGCGAGAATCGGCTGGAGTATGGGCTGACCAGCCAATCCCTAGCAGACTACTTTCGCGATGTTGTCGCGGAGTTCGCAGTGTCGACGGCAGTGCTGCTCACCGTCGTGATCACCGTTGTGATCTGTGCTCGGCGCTGGTCGCGAGCCTGGCCAGCAGTCGCTGGGAGCTTGCTGATGTTGACGACCTTGGCCGCGTCTTTCGCCTATCCGCTCGTGATCGAGCCGGTTTTCAACGACTTCAGTTCCCTCCCGCAAGGGCCATTGCGAGACGAGGTCATCTCGCTCGCTGAAACTGAGGGCGTCGAGTTGGACGATGTGTTGGTCGCCGATGCGTCACGGCGTACGACGAGTCTCAATGCCTATGTCTCTGGGTTCGGGTCCACCCGCCGCGTGGTTCTCTATGACAACTTGATTTCCGGCGTCTCCCAGGCTCAGACGCTGTCCGTTGTGGCCCACGAGCTGGCGCATGCTCGTCATGACGATGTCTTGATGGGTTCCGCGCTGGGCGCTGGGGGAGTGCTGATCGGCGTTGGTCTCCTGGGAGTGTTATTGCCGCGAGGACGCTCCGTCGGGAGTTCTCGAGCGACGGCTTCGGATCCAGCCGTTGTGCCGCTATTGCTCGCCTTTGTTGCGATTGCCAGTGTGGCGAGCGCGCCGATCCAGAGCACGATCAGTCGACAGATCGAAACGCGTGCGGATGTGGAGGCTCTCGTGGTAACTGGGGACGGGCCCACCTTGGAGGCCTTACAGCGAAAATTAGCGCTGCGGTCTTTGGCGGACCCCACCCCGCCAGCCGGGCTCCAGTGGTGGTTTGGCACTCACCCAACAGTTCTGGAGCGGATCGGGTTGGCAAGGGAGTTCGTTCGAGACGGGCACACTCGCTCCGAATGAAGTGGGTGCCCTATCCCCAGCCGGCCACGGTGCCCGCGAGATCCTGGAAGAAGTCATTTAGGGCGTTGCCGAACGCACCCACACCGACCACCAGGATCACTGCGATCAGCGCGACCAATAAGGCGTACTCGGTCGCCGTCGCTCCACGCTCAGAGGCGCGGCGAGACAGCAAGCAGCCAAGGAAGCCGAGCTTCTCTTGCAATTTGTCTGGCATGTAGGGGAACCCTCCGAAACGGTCTCGATGTGGCCATCCAATTGGCGCGCATAAGCCCGCCAAGGTCAGCCTGCCCGATGAGCGGGCTTTGGCGCATCGCACAATCGGTTTGATGCGTTGTCATCCGAACGGCTGATGCACCCGGGGGATGATGACTGCTAGGTCACTCTCGGCCAGGCAGCAGCCCTGACTGGACGGCCTTCATCACAGCCTGAGCACGATTGGCCGCTCCCAGCTTTTCGTAGATGCGTGAAATGTGAGTTTTCGCCGTGGACTCGGAGATGAAGAGTTGCCGTGCGATCTGAGCAACTCCCAGCCCTTCGGCAAGGAGGACAAGAATTTGCGACTCACGGTCGGTGAGCCGAGGGCCTTGTGGTTGCATGCGACGCTGCATCGCGCCAGCCAAGTCTTTGGCCGTGAACGACCGGGGGGACACGGCGGCATGGCGGGCGGCGGAAACCACGTCGTCGCCCGGAGCGTCCTTGGCGACCAGGGCTGAAGCTCCAGCATCGAGGGCGCCGAACAAAGTGTCGTCGCCGGCGTACATCGTCAAGACCACGATGCCAAGCTCTTCGTGCTCCGCGCGGAGTGCGCGAGCCAAATCAAGGCCGCTACCGTCGGGCAGGCGGACGTCTGTCACGACAACTTGAGGCACCGCAGCGGCAAGTAGTCCGCGCGCCTCGACCAAGGTTCCTGCTTCTCCAATCACCTCAAAGTCACCGGTCCGCTCAAACGCTCTACGAAGACCCTGCCGGATCAACTCGTGGTCATCAACCAGCATCACGGTGATCATGTGGTTCCTCTCAAAGTGTGGTCCAACGGGAGATCTACAGAGCGCACGCGGACACTCGTTCCTCCAGTGGGGCGGGCAGCCAGGACGAGTGAAGCGTTGATTCGTGCTGCCCGTTCGCGCATCGTGTGTAAACCGTAGTGCCCCACTCGAGGTTCCGGCACCTTGCCGGTGCTGCCATCGTCAGAAATAGTGAGGGAAAAATGGCGGCCATCGGTGTCGAAAGAAATCCAGATGTTGCTCGCGTCGGCGTGCTTCCGAACGTTCGAAACCGCCTCTTGCGTGATTCGAAGAATTTCTGTTTGAGTCCGTCCGGGTAACGGTGGACCGCTCAGGACCTCGTCCACGTGGGCGATTAGACCAGCGCGCCTGGCTGCTTCCTCGACGTAGTCCCTTAGCGCTTGGTCGATTTCGGTATTGAGTGTTCGGTCGGATCGCAGATCAAAGATGGAATGGCGCAATTCGCTCACTACTCTCGTGACCTCGTTGCGCAGGGCGGCGGCAGCATGACGCACCTCTGGATCGCTGCTGCTGGCCGATAACTCGTCGATGGCGTATCCCAACGAGGCGATGTCTTGGGCAATTCCATCGTGAATGTCTCGGGCGAGACGCTGCCGCTCCTCAGACGTCGCTACTTCCCGGACATCGTCGAAGAGCAAGGCTGTGTCGAGCGGCACACTGTGTGAGTCAACAATGGGAGTAACGGCCGCTCTCAACTCTCTCGGGTCAGTTCCCGAATGCGCGGTCACCATGACGACTCCGACGCGATATTCGCCGACCCGCACCGGAAAGGCAGTGCTCGACGCGGTTTCGGTGACGCCGTCAGGTCTGCGGGTGCTGTTTGCTTGGACAACTTCGTCGTTGGATGGCCGAGCGCCGTCGCTGCCAACAAGAAAATTCAGCGAATCGTCGGGTGCTTCGGCGAACAACAAGGCTCGACTAGCGACTCCAGAAGTCATGATGTCGCGGATGAGTGTCTCCCCGGCGGAAACGCTGTCGAGGCCCCCAGAGAGGTCCTGGGAGACGGCATGCAACTGTGCCATCAGCCGGTGTGCGACGAGGTAGGGAGCCTGCGCTTCCTCGAGTTGGCGAAGTGAGCGAGTTTGCCAACTTGCCAGTAGGCCCGCGGCCACGCCCACGGCGAGCCAGGGCACCCCCGCTTCGATAGACCCCAAGTCGGCGCCTAGGGAATCCGCAGTGAGCCAGGTCCCCCCGAGAGCCAGGAGCGTGGCGAGCGCACTATTGACACACGTCACCCACCCGGCCCTAATGCCAGCGGCGAGTGGGGGAGCGATGAAATAGGGCAACAACGTGAGGACGTCAGCAGACGAGGACCCCAGCAGAACGGCCGCGAGGGCCCCTTCGGCAACCGGAATCAGTCGCGTAAGCAAGGGGGGTGAGTCGATGTCGAGGGTGCAAGCGATCGCCGCCAGGATGACCAGACCGGCAAGTAGAACACCTGCGTCATCGAAGGTTCTGGCGCTGATTGTTTGACCGGTGGCCAGAGACAGCACAAACACCCGGCTCGCGGTGGCGATACGCCAACCGAAAACCTGCTGGTTAGGAGTTCGCCCGCGCAAATCGCGGGCGCTCATCGTGCCGACCCGAACACATCCATGGTTTCAAGAACAACCGGGCCGATGGTGACGACGAAGAAGGACGGAAGAATGAAGAAGATCAGCGGAAACAGAATCTTTACCGGAACCTGCTGAGCCTTCTCCTCCGCACGCTGGCGCCGCTTACCCCGCATCTCCTTGCTTTGCACGCGGAGCACGCGAGCGACGGGGATGCCGAAGGTATCGGCCTGCACCATGGCTAGGCAGAATGACTTGAGGTCGTGCATGGTGGTTCGTTCGGCCATCGCTCTCATGGCTTCAACTCTGCCCACGCCAATCTGCATCTCCTGCAGCAGCCGGGCCAGCTCCTGCGCTAGCGGGCCGGTCGTTTCTTTCGCTACCCGGCTGACGGCCGCGTCGAAGCCCAGCCCGGCTTCGACCGAGATAGTCATGAGATCTAACGCATCTGGAAGGGCGTTCTGCATCTGCTGTTCGCGTTTTTCCCCAGCGTTGTTGAGCAAGATATTGGGTAGGAGATAGCCGAATATAGCGACAGCGATTGAAATCACGAGGGTAACGGAGAGTGTTTTGCCTGTGGTGAGGCACCACACAAAAGTGAGGAAGCCGAAGCTTGCCAAGCCGAGCACTTTGAGACCGATTATTCGATTAACGTCCCAGCCCGGTGGGTTTCCGGCAATGTCGAGTCTGTGTTGAATCTGCGCCTCGGCGTCTGAGCGGGTCAGCTGTCGGCCAACGCCCACAAGTTTCTCGCCGAGCGGTGCGATTACTCGCTCCGAAAAGGGCCGGTCTAGTTCGCGGCGTACCACTTCTGGCGAGCGATCCATTGACTTGATTGCCTGCAGTGAGCGGGCGGTGGCACGGCGTTCGTTTCGGGCGGCAACATACACCCACAGCGCTAGCGCGAGGGCCACAAAAAGCATCAGTCCGCCGCCACCCAATAGTGCGCCGGGGCTGACATCACTCAGATTCATGTCAGACCTCCACTTTGACGATCTTGGAGAGCGTCCAGAATCCGGCAAGCAGGAGCGCAACCGCCCCGCCCAGCATCAGCAGTCCAGCGGGCTCGGTCAGGAGAGGGCGAATGAATTCGGGCCGAACCACGGCGATATAGATGAACATGACAATCGGAAGTGCTCCGAGAATCCAGGCGGAAATGCGGCCTTCGGCACTAAGCACGTTGACCTGACGCCGAAGATGGTCGCGTTCTCTAAGTGTCTCTGACACGGTCGTGAGTAGTTCGGAGAGATTGCCTCCCACTTCCCGCTGGATGCGGATCGCCATGACCACCCACGCAAAGTCACGGCTATCCATCCGTTCGGCAACCCCGTTGAGGGCCACCGTGATATCGATTCCCAGGCGTTGTTCGATAAGCACCCGGCGAAGCTCTCCCGCCATCGGCTCCGACCCCTCGCGCACCACCGTGTCAACTGATTGAGGAAGCGAAAGTCCCGCCGACAAACCGCCGGCGATCAACTGCAGCGTTTCGGCAAGTTGACTGTGGAAGGCCGCCAGTCGTTTGCGGTGCCGTCGAGTCAGATAGAACCAGGGCGCAGCGGCTCCCACAAGGAAGCAGATCACCATGAGCGTTACATCACGCAGCAGCAGGCCGACCAAGCCCGCGGCGGTCGCAACGGCGCTATGTATCAAGAGCCACTCGGCGGAGGTCAAGGTGAGACCAGCACCCGCCAGGCGGGTGGCTAGCTTCGACTCGATATTGCCTCGCACAACCAACTGCGAGATCGACAGGGCGGTGCCCTTCATCGCGTCACTTGCCACCTTGGCGATGGAACGATCGGGCGCGGGCGGGGGTTTGAATCCGCCAGGGCTCTGCGAATAGTGCGCAACTTGTCGTTGTGCCAACGACGGTTGTCGAAGACCACTCAGGGTCGCGGCCACGAGGGCAGTCATCCCGATCAGGAGCATCAGGCTGCCTCCCCACAGGAAGGGTTTGCCGAACGGGTTCTCTTGGCTGGTCACGGGCACGGCTCCCTGATCACGCAGGGGGAGTCGAACCACGGCATTGTCGGAATAGTCCACGCCGTTTGCAGTGAGCGTGACCGTGAGATCACCCTCCTCCTGACTCGCTTTGGGGGGGCGAACCACGGAAAGCAACAGTTGAGTAGCCAGGGCTTGTGCCTGGGCGGTGAACACGCTGGAGAGCGATTCAGGGGCCGAGGAGATGACATCGCCACCGGTGGCGTCCGCGATCTGGGTCATCAAGGCTAAACTGGCCGGTTCTTGGTCCAACGCCACCACGTCGACAACAACCTCATTCTCGAGGGCGACACCGATGGCGGTTTCGATGGTCGCGCCGTTGCCCTGATCTTTGCCATCGGACAACAAGAGAACCGAACGGGCTCCGGTGTCTCCGGCCAGCTCCACTGAGCCCTGAATCGCGTCATAGACGCGAGTGCCAGCCGTGAGTTCGAGACCCTCGAGGGCAGCCAGGAGCGCGCCATGCTCGGTGTTGGGTTCCGCCACGACGCTGATGGTCTTGGAAAAGGTCAAGAGACCAATTTCGACGTCCTCAGGGGCTGCCTTAACGAAGGCCATCGCGGCAGATTTCGCCGCTTCAAACTTGTCGTCGCGGCCCATGCTATTGCTGGCGTCCAGGGCCAGGATCACGGTGCGTTGGACATCACCGACCTCAACTTTCTTGGCCTCTACGCTGGCTGGCTCTCCGTCGACAGTGACTCGCACCGAAGACAAGTCAGGCGTAACAGCAGGTGGTACGCCGATAAGAATCGTCAACTCCTCTCCTCCGGGAGAGACCTCAACGTCATCGATGTTAAGACCGCCCGCAGCCCCGGCGCCGCCGGCGAAGAGCGCGAGACTGACGCTCGCCACCATGGCTGCTAAGGCGGGGAATCGGACCCAGTTCATTGCGACCATTCCCGCTGAGTCATCGCATGAACTGCCCATCGGTGAACAGTTTTACGTCGAGGGGGACGCCATGATCGGCGAGGCGCTCGAGGAACTTCGGCCGCAGCCCCGTTGGACGCAAATGGCCTCTGGATCGGCCGAAGTCGTCAAAGCCCGCGGAGTAGTCGAACATGAAGACGTCTTGGAGCGTGATGATGTCTCCTTCCAACCCGAGCACCTCGGTGATCGCCGTAATCCGCCGCGTGCCGTCTTTGAGCCGAGCCTGCTGGATCAAGAGATTGACAGCCCCGGAGATCTGTTCGCGGATCACTCTGATGGGGAGATCCATCCCCGCCATCATCACCATGGTCTCGACGCGGCCCAGGGCATCTCTGGGTGAGTTGGCGTGAACAGTCGAGATCGATCCATCGTGTCCGGTGTTCATGGCTTGAAGCATGTCGAGGGCAGCAGCGTCACGAATCTCGCCGACCACAATGCGGTCGGGGCGCATCCTCAGTGAGTTGCGCACCAGGTCTCGGATGGTGATCGCACCCTTGCCCTCAATGTTTGCTGGACGTGACTCCAGCCGCAGGACGTGCTCTTGGTGGAGGCGAAGTTCTGCCGCGTCCTCCACGGTGATGATGCGTTCGGACTCAGGGATAAATGAGGACAAGACGTTGAGGGTGGTCGTCTTGCCTGCCCCGGTGCCACCAGAAACAAGAATATTTAGCCGCCCCTTCACACAGGCCTCGAGTACCTGTGCCGCGTTTCCAGGAAGAGTGTCGAAGGCGATCAGGTCTTCAATGGTGAAGGGATCGGCGGCAAACTTTCGAATGGTGAGTTTCGAACCATCCAGGGCCAACGGGGGAATGATGGCGTTCACCCGACTGCCATCGTGAAGACGTGCATCAACCATCGGACTGGTCTCATCCACGCGGCGACCAACCTTGGCCACGATCTTGTCGATGGTTCGTCTGAGGTGCGCCTCGTCCGCAAAAGAGGCCTCTGAGCGGTGCAATTGACCGTCTCGCTCGACCCAAATATCGTCATAGCCGTTCACCATGATCTCGGTGAGCGCGGGATCATGTAAAAACGGCTCGAGCGGGCCGAAGCCCAAGATATCGTCTGCAATCTCTTGCGACAATCGGGTCCGGTCGCTGCCAGACATCGGCTGTTGGGTTGCCGAAATTGCCGTTTGCAGTGACGCTCGAACCAGCTGCTCGAGCTCGCTTTGGGTCATGTTGACGTCGTACAACTGTGGTCCTACGGTCTCAACCAACTGAGCGTGGACCACGCGTTTGACCTCAGAGAACGGATCCCTTCGAGCCATCCGTCGCCGCATGGCGCTGGTGGCGGGGCTTCGTTCGTCGGACGAAGGGGCGACCGGCGTCTGAAGCGAACGTTGGGCTTTCGCGATTCGGTCAGACAGGCTCATCGTTGCTTGGCTCGCTTAAATCGCCGAAACAACCGCGAAGCCGGGGCGATTGAGTTTGAGCGAGCTGCTCCCGGGCTGACACTTCTGGCCAACTCGAACATCGCCAGGCTGACCGGATGGTTCGGATGTGCTTGGACGAGGGTCTCGCCTCGGTTGACCGAGGCCAACACATCGCGGCTGGTCGGAATCGAGCAGGAAATGGTCAATCCCAACGTGGACTCAAACTCAGCGGGGGTGAGTCCGACTTTTCCATCGGCCCGGTTGAGGACGAGGCGCCACTGGTCCCTCGGCATGCTGAGCAAGTCGAGGGTCCCAGTCGCCATCTTGAGGTTCTTGAGCGCGGGAATGTCCAGGGTTCCGACCAACACCAGAAAGTCGCTTTGGTCGAATGCGCTGAGGGCCAGATCGTCAAAAGCAGGAGAGGTGTCCACGACAACGACCTCGAATAGAGTTTTCAACATCTCCAGGACGGTCGTGACCTGCTCCGGGGAGACGGAATCTCGTGCTTCGAGATGGAGTGGCGCGGCGAGGACCTTGAGGCCGCTGCGGTGCTCAGTGAGCAGGGTGAGTACGCCGCTCTCGTCGATTGCGCCTCGCAGACTCTCAAGGTCGGACAGGGATCGCGTCGGAAACAGTTGCAACATGATGGCGACATCGCCGCCCTGCAGGTCGAGATCAACGACGCAGACACGTTGGCCTTGAGCGTTGAGCGCGGCAGCAAGATTGGTGGCGATTGTTGACTTTCCGACGCCGCCCTTCGTGGAGAAGACCGTGATCAGCCGGCCAGTTGACGTGGGCTGGTCGTCGAGACTGGTAGCCGAAGTGCGCATCGCCACCGCAAGGTCCTGGGCACGTCGTACGGCGTCGGCTAGCGGAGCAAGATCACGAACAGCGATGACATCGCGAACCCCAGCCCGCATGGCGGAGGCGAGCATCGAACTGTCCATTCGCTTGCGCACCAAGACCACACTCGTTGCGGGGCGAACAGTTCTGACGCTGTCCGCGAATTTCGTAGCCTCGCTGATTGGCACACTGCTGCCAATCACAATCACGGCTTGGTCTGGATTCTCGAGGAGAAAGGCGTCGAGTTTTTCCAAATCGGAAACGGTGACCGCTTCGCGCCCGAGAACCGCCGCAATGTCGGTGGCTAACTGGTCATCTGACTCAACGATGACGGTCACGGCTTGACTCCGAAGAGTTCGGGATAGAGGTCGCGGCCTGTCACACCCCGACTATCTCGCACGGCGGAGTCTTCTGTGAGCAAGGCAAGGGCAATGTCGCTATTGCGGGCGGCGAACAGGATCTTTTCGGCCTCGGCTTGCGTCACAGCGATCGTCAAGATTGTCCGCGGAATCGCAGCATCGATGTCGCCCCCTCCATCGGGGCCCCCAGCTTGGGTCGTGACCGTGGTGTCGCCCACTCCGATAACCGTCACCCGTGTCGCGATCAGCCGAGTCGTTGAACTCAACGCCCTCTCATCACCATCGGGGGTGATGAGTTGCGGATCTGCGGAAGCAAATATGGCGACCTCCGAGCCATTGTTGACGAACCCGGCGACCCTCGCTGGGTCACTCAACTCAACGCTGATGGCTAGTTTGTCATCTGGGATTGGGAGTAGCCCGCCGGTTCCTGGCTGGCCAAATTTTTGGGTCAGGATCTGTTCGTCCGGATAGATGGTCCCGGTGGCGACTTTTCCGTCGAGCGAGTTGATAGAAGAGAGCGCCCCTTCGACTTTTGCGGCGCTGGGCACGCGTTTGCTCACGAACTTCCCGGCGGCTTCCGCGTCGGCAACAGATTCATTGACGTTGATGACCTCGGCAGCAACTAACACCTCAACTAGTTCTTGTCCGGCGCGGGCGCGATCATCGATGCCTCTGACATAGAGCAAGATCATGGCCGTGCCGACCGCGGCGATGAGAGCCGCGACGAGCAAGAGGGTGGTTCGTCGGGACATCTTTGCTTCCTTCGAATATTGATATTCCCATTCGGGTTAGATAGTTCTGCGCCGAATCGATCAGTCAACCAAACTAATCACTTTGGTGCCGACTCCTAGATAGTCCATGATCGGCACGTCCGCGACACTCTCGGGCAACGCTTGTGGATTGAAGAATACGAGACGAACGCCCTCGAGTGAGCGACGTCCACCACGCCAGGGCAACGTGAACCCATTGAAGTTGTTTCCTCCGGTGGGGCCGGTGAGGAAAGCAGGTCGGAAATCGACGATTTGATATTGACCGCCAGCGGCTGCGCTGGTGCCTAGTACGGGCACCCAGAAGAAGCGCGGCGACATGAAGATGCTGCCTTTGATAACCGCCGAACCCGCGTAGTTGCTGGATTGAAAGCTATTGGTGGCGCCGGACTTGACGAAGCAGTCCAAAGTGTCGTTATTGACACGTCGCGTGCCGATGGGGCTGCCGAATCGGATGCGCAGGCTAGAGCCGCAGCCACTAGTCGTTCCGCGCGCCAGCCGAGCTCTGGAGGGACCGCCAATGAGCAGTCCACGCTCTGCACCGTCGGCCGACAGCCCGGTGCCAATTTCCGCGTCCACGCTCACACAGTTGGTGAGGTCGTTCAACGATCCGGGACTCGAAGACACCGCTCCGCCCGAACCGCCGGAGCACTGCCAGCCCGGTCCAGGGTTAGGAAACTTCGTAACTGAGAAGTCGAGACCACGCGCGAGATTGGCTGAGACATTGTCAGTGGAGCCCAAGTTCGCTCGTCTAGGTGCGGCGAGGGTGCCAAAATCGCCGTTCGTCGGACCTGTGTCGCACTTCAAGACGAGATCGCTAACCGTCAGACGCAAGGAAAGCCGAGCCTGGGTCCATGTGGTGCCACCGTCGCGGGAAACCCGGACGAACCACTGCGCAGCCGTGGTTCGAACCTCAAGGGGAACTCGCACTCGAATGGTGCGGTTGGCCACTGAGAGGGGGATGGTCTCCTCGTGCAGGTTCGCACCGTTCAGAGCCGTTGTAAAACCCACTTGGTTGACACCCCCCAACGCCCGCCCCCGGATCGTAAGCGTCGCACCAGTCGTGCCCGGGCGCAGGTATTGAGGGTTCATATTGGCAGGTCGTGGCCTCGGATCGATGGGGTTGCCCTCGCGCAGCGGAGGCACCGAAGTGCCACCAGCCGAGAAGTCTGGAACCAGGGTGTGCTCACCGTAATCACAGCCAGGTGCGACGAAGGCGGGCATGATTCCGCGACCCTTCGGTGAGTAGACCGCCGCCTCGGCGGACGCAGGTACGTCGACGCCGTCGTTGTCTGGCGATAACGCTTTGGCCAGGCCAAAGTTGACTCGCGCACTCGGCGCAAACAACTTCACCGTCCATCCCGAGCAAATCATCTGCCCGTTAGAACGGTCGCCATCGTTGAGATTGACGGCACGTTGCAGGTCGACTTCATTCCCAGCGAGGGTAAGAAAACGGCTTGCGGCAGCCTTGGCTTGCGTCGTACAGGAGCCGGTGCCGTTGAGTTCTGCGGCGGCCGCGAGAACCGCCAAGTCCACGTTGGTCTGTAGTGAAGCGCGCTTGGCATAGACCTGCCCCATATCGACCGCGACGGCGCCGACGCCGAGTAGCACGAGTGACAAAATGGCCACCAAGACAGCCGTGGCGCCGCGTTCTTGATCGTCAGGGGGCGGGGTCGCTTTGAGCATCAGCAGTCCTCGACGTCCTCGACGCGCGAAGTCGCCCGCTGGGTGATTACGGCGGGTGTGGGGATCAGGCCACCACCGATCTGGTGCACGCTAAAACTCACAGTGACCGTGACGTCGTCACCGGCGTTCGGCGGACTACCGCCACTAAATGCGCCGGACACAGCCACCGCGCCGCTAGCTGCGCCACCAACGCGGGAGCGGATGAGTGCGTCGTTTCCAGCTGAGTTGCACGGATCCACGGCATACCTACGCGCGCCCTCCCGGGCGGCATGTTCGGCGACCTGAAAGGACCAAAACCACACGGAGAACTGGATGATCGCCACCATCATGGTGACCAACAGAATGGCCACAAGTCCAAACTCCACGGCGGCAGCACCACGATCGTCGCGATGAGGGCGGACGTCACTACGGGACATCGCCACTGCGTCAGCGCTCCTAGCCGGTTAGGCCCATCTTGGGCAGGTCAAGCCCAGCGTAAACGGCTGAGCGGCCCTCGCGGAACAATTTGGCCGAGCAAGAGGGTCGGGCGGGGCCTAGCGTGCGTACAGGCGCGCGATCTCAAGCTTGAACTCGCGCATCACCGAAGCGCGCTTTAACTTCAGGCTAGGGGTGAGTTGCCCGGACTCTTCGGTCCAATCAATCGCCAGAATTTCGAACTTTCGAATCGCCTCCGCTTGGGACACTGCCTTGTTGGCTTCCGAGATAGCCTCGGCAATTTCGGTGTGCAGGTCTGGGTCATCGACGACGTCTTCGAGGCGAGTGAACTTACCGCCTCGCATCTCGACCCAGGTGCGGACCGCATCCTCATCTAGCGTGATGAGCGCGGCGATGAACGGTTGCCCATCTCCAACAACCAAACATTGGCTGACCAGAACATGGGCACGGACTCGGTCTTCCAGCACAGCCGGGGCGACATTCTTGCCCCCGGCCGTGACGATGATTTCCTTCTTTCGCCCAGTAATCCGAACGAAACCCTCATCGTCGATTTCGCCGACATCTCCGGTGCATAACCAGCCGTCGTTGAAGACATCAGAGGTCTCCTCGGATTCGTTCGCGGCGTGCCAATATCCGGAAAATACCTGCCCTCCTTGAAAGAGCAGTTCGCCGTCTTGGGCAACTTTCACGGAGGTGCCCGGGAGCGGGCGACCGACCGTGCCAATCTTGACCGCGCTGACGGTATTGACTGTCAGCGCCCCGGTTGTTTCGGTCAACCCGTAACCCTCCAAGACAGTGATCCCGAGTCCACGGAAGTAATGCCCGAGCCGTTCGCCCATCGGGGCACCTCCAGACATGGCGTACTCACACTGTCCACCGAGGGCGGCCCGCAACTTTCCATAGACGAGTTTCGAGAAGAGAGCGTGTTGAGCGCGCAGCCGCATGGGCACGCGGCGCTGATCCAATGCGCGAGAGTAGGCAATTGCCACTTCGGTGGAGCGATCGAACACGCGCGCTTTGCCTTCTGCGGTGGCTTTTTGGGACGCGGCGTTAAAGATCTTCTCAAACACTCGGGGCACAGCGAGGACAAAGGTCGGCCGGAAGGTCTTCAGGTCATCTGCCAGCACCTTGATATCGGGACTGTGCCCGAGCCGGACTCTGGCCTTGACGCAACCAATCTGGATAATCCGAGCAAAGACGTGAGCCAAGGGGAGGAATAGCAAGGTGGAGGCAGACTCGCTGGCGAACATTTCGGGTAACTCCTCGACGGCCACACTGAGTTCAAACATGAAGTTGCCATGAGTGAGGCAACAACCCTTGGGGTGTCCCGTCGTGCCGGAGGTGTAGATCAGCGTCGCCAAATCGGCTGGCTTGGCCGCCGTACGTCGTGACTCAAGGGCCTCATCGGTGATCTCGGCCCCGATCCCACGCAGAACGTGAACGGCGTTGTCGTCGACTGACCAAACATGTAGGAGGTTGGGCAGGTTGCCGCGGACCTGCGCAACCCTGCTCAACTGGGACGGCCCCTCCGCCACCACTGCCATTGCTCCAGAGTCGGCCAAGATGACCTGGATCTGCGCCGAGGATGAGGTCTCATAGATGGGCACGCTCACCGCCCCGGCAAACCAAATGGCATAGTCGAAGAGCGTCCATTCGAATCGGGTGCGCGACAGGAGTCCGATCCTGTCGCCGGGTTGGACCCCGCTTGCGATGAGCCCCTTGGCGACAGCGGAAACTTCAGTCAAGAATTCGTGCGCTGAGACGTCCTGCCATTTACCATCACCGGTTGGTCGGCTGAACAACACGCAGGCGGGATCTTCGCCAGCAGCGGCTACGACGTCATCGGTGAGATTTCCGACCGCGGGCACCAGATAGGTTGCCGGGGATGAGTATGCCCGCATGGTCCCGCTCCTGCCTTCGTTTGGTTTTTGGGGCGTTGGTTTGCTGCGTTGGGTCTGGCGGAGAGCAGGCTACCGGCAGAACGCGCCAAACGGCGCTCAGGTAGGCTGAAACGGTGGGCGAGCAAACGACTTCCTCGATTGTGATTGACGCATCGCCAGCAGAGATCATGGCCGTCATCAGTGACTTTTCTCGTTACCCGGAGTGGGCCAAAGGCGTGCAGAGCGCTGTCGTCGAATCCTCCTATGGCGACGGTCGGGCTGAACGCGTTCAGTTCGTGCTCGACGTGGCACCGATAAAAGATAACTACACGCTCCACTACGTGTGGGATGGCGACCGTGAGGTCACTTGGAGTTTGGTCGAGGGCAATATTCTTCGTGCGCTCGATGGTGCTTACTCCTTGGCCGCACAAACGGCCACGTCAACTGAAGTGACCTATCGGCTGGCCCTCGACGTGTCGATTCCCCTGATTGGGATGCTGAAACGTAAAGGCGAGAAGATCCTCATCGACACCGCCTTGAAGGGGCTGAAAACGCGCGTCGAAGCCCGCTAGCGGCTCGTTTCTTTGCTGATCGCTGTCGAATGAGACCATTGAGGTAGATCGGGAGTACGAGCGTGCGAATCATCATGTTCACGGGCAAGGGTGGTGTCGGCAAGTCCACCGTGGCTGCCGGAACGGCTGCGCTTGCGGCCGCCCGAGGCTTGCGAACCTTGGTGCTGTCCACCGACGCGGCTCACTCGTTGGCGGATGCGTTTGGTGCACCAGCTGGCCCTGATCCCACTCAAGTGAGCGACCTGCTCTTCGTGCAACAGGTCGACGCCCAGCTGCGACTCGAGAGATCGTGGGCCGAGATCCAGGACTACATGCTTTCGGTTCTGGAAGTTGCTGGCGTCGATCCCGTGGCCGCTGGTGAGCTCGCCGTGGTGCCGGGTGCCGAGGAAGTGTTGGCTCTCCTGGAGTTGCGACTCCAAGTCTTGTCGGGAGAGTGGGACGTCGTGATCGTGGATTGCGCGCCCACCGCCGAGACATTGCGTCTGCTGGCCCTCCCTGAGGCACTGGGGTGGTATATGAAGCGGGTCTTCCCGGCCGAGCGGCGACTGGTGAAGGTGCTCAAACCCCTCTTGACCCGGGCTGCCGGTGTGCCGATGCCCGGAGATCCGGTGTTTGACGCCGTGGAGCGGTTGTATTCCGACCTCGAAGAGGTGCAAGCCATCCTGGCTGGTCCGGACGCCAGTGTCCGGTTGGTGCTGACGCCAGAGACCGTGGTCCTCTCGGAGGCGCGTCGCTCCTACACAACGTTGTCCCTGTTTGGCTATCGCGTTGACGGTGTGGTCGCTAACCGGGTGTTTCCGGCAGGCGGGGCCGATCTCTGGCGGACGGCCTGGGTAGACGCCCAGCAAACGGTGTTGAAGGACGTGGCCGCATCCTTCCCCGGAATGCCGATTTGGCAGTCCGAATATCGTGCCGCCGAGCCGGTCGGCGTACCAACCCTCCGCGTGCTCGCCGAGGAGGTGTACGCCGGCACGGATCCATTGGCTCGGCCGACCGGTGAGGGTCCCTTCCGGATGACGAGATCGTCGCAAGGCGCTGACATCTACATCGCCTTGCCGGGGACAACGACGGCAGATGTGGACCTGGCTCGCAATGGCGATGAGCTGGTTATCACGGTTGGCTCATATCGTCGCCTACTGGCTATCCCGGCAGGGTTGTCTCATCATCGGGTAGTAAGTGCGAGCGTCGTAGCTGGCGAATTGCATGTGCGTTTCGCCACCAACTAGGAAGTGACATGACGGAGCCAACTGATAGTCAACAAAATGAGCAAGCAGCGAGTTACCCCACAATTGCTGAGGAACTGGCGAAACTCTGGACAGCCCTGAGCGCGATGACTGTCGATCTTGGTGCTGCGGCTCACAACGTTGCCCCGGCCTGCACTGGTCTTGCCTGGTGCCCATTGTGTAGGGCCAGCAGTCTGGTGAATCAGTGTTCTCCAGAAGTCGTCGACCATCTCTCAAGCGCGGCCAAGTCACTGCTATTGGCTCTAAGCGCTGCACTGAAGACTGATCCGCCAGCAGGGAAACAAGGATTTGAGCGGATAAATTTGGGCGATGAATCCGATCAAACCAAGCAATCGGAGTAGCACAATGTCACCCAGGGCAACCGCACCGGAGCCTCTCTATCTTGGCGTCGACATCGGCGGCACCAAAGTGCTCGCCGGTGTTGTCGACGCCGAGGGCGTGGTCATTCGAACGGCGAGGCGCACCACTCCCGGACGCAGGGTGGATGTTCGCCTGGTTGAGGATGCCGTGGTCGAGGCTGTGGTCGAAGCTGCGGGCGGCCAGGCGATCGGTGGTGTGGGCGTAGCGGCTGCGGGATTTGTTGACGCAGAGCGAAGCAGCGTCCTGTTTGCGCCACATTTGCCCTGGCGCGGCGAAAACGTTCGGGCTCGCTTGGAAGAACGCTGGAATGCGCCGGTCGTGCTTGACAACGACGCCAACGCAGCGGCCTGGGCCGAGTGGACCTACGGCGCGGCGCGGGGCGTCTCGAGCGCGGTGATGGTGACGCTTGGCACCGGCATCGGCGGGTGCTTGGTTCTCGATGGTCGACTCCACCGGGGCATGAACGGCATGGCTGGCGAGTTCGGTCACATGCAAGTCGTCCCCGGGGGATATTCATGTGAGTGTGGCCGGACTGGCTGCTGGGAACAGTATTCAAGTGGAAATGCCTTGGTCCGTCACGCTCGTGAACGTCTCGACCGAGAAGAAACGATCCTAGATCTCTGGTGCGGTGACAACCCAGACCAACTGTCTGGGCCACTTGTGACAAAGGCCGCCATGGAGGGTGATCGCGTAGCCCGGGATGCGTTTTCGTTTGTTGGTGAGTGGTTGGGTGTGGGCCTGGCCAACTTGGTGGCGGCCTTCGACCCCGACGTCGTAGTGGTGGGCGGGGGAGTCTCGTCAGCTGGCGAGCTGCTCTTAGAGCCGGCTAGGACCGCGCTGAATCGGTCGTTGGTTGGGGCCGAGCACCGGGTGGTTCCTCCGGTGGTAATAGCCGAACTGGGGCCAGCGGCTGGGCTGGTGGGCGCCGCAACGCTCGCTCGTCAGGAGGCGGAGAGGCTGGTCGCCAACGGACTTGAGCCAGGATTGATCGCCTTCACCCAACGCTGACTGGCGCTAGATCTGGGCGCCGTCTTCCCAGGGTTCGCGCGGCGTGCGCGGCGACCAGAAGATGAGGTAGATCAAACTGCCCACCGCCGCACCCACGATGCCCAACGTGAGGATGGTGGGCGGGCGATAGCCGACAAAAAGGAAGACCAGGAGCAGTGCCGGTCCGCCCACCAAGGAGAGCCAAGCAGACCGTTGGGCCCACGTCAGTTGGGGGAGTGCCGGAGGTGGCGGAGGAACATATCGGCCTTCGTCGGCCCACGAATCGCCGGCCCAGGCGGGCGGGTCAGCTGAGGCAAGGGGGGCAACTTCAGCGGCCACCCGATCTGCGTCCGGGGTGTCACCGAAGTTATCGACGATTGCTCGCCAGTCTTCGTCGTGCGGTTGGGTCACGACTTCAGGGTAACTCGGGTGACGAAGTCAACAGACTCGGCAAAAATTGTGGGCGCGTCATTATCCAGCGTTGCCACGTGGTAGCTGTTGTCGAGCATTCGTGAGGTCACGTCTGCGGAGGAGATGCTGCTCAGAATGATCTTGTAGGAGAGCGGATCAACGACATGATCCTCGGTCGACTTGAAATAGAGCAACGGCGCAGCGATCTTGCCGAGGTCACCCCGCAGTGCCTTCCAACCAGCCATCATTGAGGCGGCCGCTTTGAGCGGAGTCTTGCGGTAGCCATGCTCTTCAACGCCGGGTTTCTTGATGTCGTTAGCGATCCCGGGAAATGCAGGCACTACGTGTTTCAGCACCGGCAGCGCCAAGACGTCCTTTCGTTGCGTTGCCACTGCGGGATTCACCACGATGACGCCACTCACTTGATCTGCGTGATCGACGGCAAGACGTAAGGCGAGGGCACCCCCCATGGAAAGTCCGCCCACGACAACGGCATCGGTCCGCGCTCGGAGTTTCACAAACGCGCGAGCGATTTCGGCGTACCAGTCCGACCATCCCGTGCGGTTGAGTTCCTGCCACGACGTACCGTGACCAGGCAGTCGCGGTAACTCGACCGCGAAACCAGCCGCTGCCAAATGTTCGGCCCAGGGTCGCAGAGAATAGGGCGATCCGGTGAAGCCGTGAATCAGTAGGACGCCGATGGGGCGTTCACCTGTCAGGGTTGGTCTTGCGGCGGCGCTGTAAGGCTCGGCATGTGGGTCGATTGGCATGACCCGATTGTGCACCATTGTGCATAGGGCTGAGTGAGCCCCTGATGCGCTCGGCTATCGCCTATCCCCCTGCTTGGGGGTCTAAGGTGTGCCTAGCGTCTGGGCCGTTTGGCTTGCCGGGAGGAAGGAGGATCGATGTTTTATTGGTTTCTGAAATTGATTGCCTTGGGACCGATAGTCCAGCTGATCTTTCGACCACGAGTCGTCGGCGACGAACATGTTCCGGAGAACGGGGCGGCGATCCTCGCCAGCAACCACCTGTCTTACGCCGACTGGTTGTTTATGCCGCTGGTCATTCCGCGCCGGGTAACGTTTGTGGCTAAGGCAGAATATTTCACAACCCCCGGTCTCAAAGGTTGGTTTCAACGGAAGTTCTTCGCCGGCGCCGGGCAAGTCCCTATCGATCGCTCCGGGGCAACGGCAGCTGAGGGGGCGCTCACCTCCGCGCGCCAGATTCTGGAAGAGGGGGAACTATTTGGGATCTACCCTGAGGGCACCCGCTCCCATGATGGACGACTTTACCGGGGCAAAACTGGTGTCGCGCGGCTGGCGTTGGAATGCCGCGTCCCGGTCATTCCAGTGGCTGTGGTTGGCACCGATGTGGTGGCGCCCCCCGGCAAGAAGTTTGGCCAGTTCACGAGGCCGACAGTTCGTTTTGGACCGCCCCTCGATTTTTCGCGCTACGCCGGGATGGCGGATGACCGCTACATCCTGCGCTCGATCACCGACGAGATCATGTACGAAATCATGCAGCTCTCCGGTCAGGAGTACGTCGACATGTACGCCGGCCCAGCAAAAGAGTTGGCTGCCAAGAATGCGCAGCTAGCCCGCCAATCCGAACGCGAGGCAAAGGAGCGCGCGAAGGCAGCCAAGGAGGCCGCAGCAGAGGCGCTCAGACAAGAAAAGGAAAGCCGTGACTCCGGCGAACCGCAGTCTGCCGACGAGCACAAGCAGGCGTCCTGACTCTCCGATGACAGCATTCGGGCTTGGCCAACTCACGTCTAAGCGCGACGACGTCCCATGGTCGGATGCGGTCCGCGAGGATGTCGAGGGGCGCCTTTTTCAAGCCTTGGCCGTTCTTCGGATCGTGCTCGTCGTCAATATGGTCGGGCTCAACGTCGTTCGGGCTGAAAATTTTGATCGTCCGCTCATGGGTCTTGTTGTCGGGCTCATTCTCGTTTCCTGGACAGGAGCGGCCACCTGGGCTTACGCGACTCCCGCGCGACGCTCCCGAATGCTGCTGATCGTGGATCTTGTGGTGGCAGTGGTCGCCATCCTCGCGTCGTGGTGGGTCAAGGGTGAAGATGTTCGTGCCACCATTCCTGGTTTTTGGGTGATGGCTCCGCTGCTGGCCTGGGCCGTGCATTGGGGTTGGCGAGGGGGCGCCTTCGCCGCAGTGCTGCTGTCGGCCGCGGATGTCGCCATTCGAGCGGAGTTCACCCAAGTCAATTACAGCAACGTGTTCTTGCTGCTCCTAGGTGGCCCCTTGGTGGGTTATCTCTCTGACTCGCTCAAAGCCATGGCGGTGCAGCGCGATGAGGCGCAGCGGGCAGTTACGGCGGCAGCCGAGCGGGCTCGCTTGGCGAGGGCGGTCCATGATGGTGTTCTCCAGGTGCTGGCGCTCGTGCAGCGGCGTGGCCTCGAGGTGGGTGGTGACTTCGAAGACTTGGGGAAGCTCGCGGGGGCTCAGGAGGTCGCGCTGAGGGCGCTGATTCGTCAGCAGGACGCGTTGCCTGACTCCTCAGCGGCCGAGTTAATGGATGTCGCGGCCAAGCTCGCCCGTTTGGAGTCGTTGCCTAGCCCGCGCGTGCATGTGGCGACGCCAGGACACCGAATCGAGATCGATCAATCAGCCGGCCTTGAGGTGCTCGCGGCGGTGACAGAGGCCCTGAGCAATACCGCCAGACATGTTGGTCCGGAGGCGGACGCCTGGGTGCTGCTTGAGGCTGTCGGCTCCGATCTGATCGTTTCGGTTCGCGACGAAGGTGGCGGTATCGACGAGGGCCGGTTGGCGTTGGCGCTCGACGAAGGGCGACTGGGAGTTGCCGAGTCCATCCTGGGTCGGCTGAGCGAGCTGGGTGGAGAGGCGGTGCTCACCACCGGTTCGTGGGGAACCGAATGGGAATTTACCGTGCCGTTGGGTCACGCAAAGCCCTAGCTCGGGCAAGGATCGGTAAGGTCTCAACATGACGGCAGGCGAACCAATTCGGGTCATGGTGGTCGACGATCACCCCATGTGGCGAGATGCCGTCGAGCGGGATCTGGTTGATGCTGGGTTTGCTGTGGTTGCCGTTGCCGCCAATGGCTCAGAGGCGCTCGCCCGCTTTGCCGCCGCCCGTCCACAGGTTGTCGTCCTGGACCTTCAGATTCCCGAACCGAACGGCGTACAAGTCACCGAGCGGATGGTCCAACTCGACCCCGAAGTACAGGTTCTGATCCTGTCGGCGTCCGGAGAGCAAGCCGACGTTCTGCAAGCGGTCAAGGCGGGTGCGACGGGATATTTGGTGAAGTCGGCCTCGCGCAACGAACTCATTGACGCTGTGAAGAGCGTCGCTCACGGGGACACCGTATTTACTCCTGGCTTGGCTGGCCTGGTGCTGGGCGAATTCCGCCGACTCGCTGAAGGACCGCAGCCTCCGGATCCGTCCGTATCACAGTTGACCGAAAGGGAGACTGAGGTGCTCAAGATGGTGGCGAAGGGGATGAGTTATCGGCAGATCGCTGAGCGACTGGTGTTGTCGCATCGCACCGTCCAGAATCATGTGCAAAACACGCTCCGGAAGTTACAGATGCATAATCGGGTCGAGCTCACCCGCTATGTGATTGAGCAAGGGCTCGATGGCGGTGACTGAACGAGACTTGGTCGCCATTGCGGACATCTTGTATGCGCTGGCTCGCGATGACTTCACAGCCGCTCGGGACACCGAGGCAAAAACTGTCGGACGTAGCACAGCGGGCGATCGTGTTCTTGCGGCCCGAATCAAGGAACTAAGGAAGCCATCGCTCGCTGCCTGGGTGGTCAATCACTTGGTCCGCCAAGACGGCGAGCAGGTGGCCGAGATCCTGAAGATAGCTGAGGGTCTGCGTGCCGCCCAGCAAGCGATGGATGGTGACGAACTCCGGCAGTTGACTAGGCAGCGGCGTCAGTTGACGGCCGCGGTCACCACGCGGGCTCGCACGTTGGCTGCCGAATATGGCGTCCGGGTGACCGAAAGCGTGGCGGAGCAGGTGGAAGCCACCATCACTGCAGCCCTGCTCGACGAGGAAGCGGCAGCGGCCTTGCGCACGGGGATGTTGGTGCAGGCGCTGTCTGCGGTTGGCTTTCGTGAAAACCAAGCTAGTGCGGCCGTGGCGTTGCCGGAGGCGCTCGGCACCAAATCTTCGGCCAGGCCACCCCTGCCGGGCCGTCCCGCACTGCGTCTGGTCGCCGATCCAGATGCCGACGTTAAGGCGCGCGCCGAACGCGAGGCGGGGCTTTCCGCGGCACAAGAGCGCCTTAGTGAGGCCAGATCCAACCACGCGGCTGCTGTGCAAGTCCATGCCAACCTGCAGGCTCAGGCCCTGCAAAATGAAGCAAGGATGGATGAGATCAGGCGACAGTTGGCCGATCTTCAAGCAGCGCAAGAGCATCTCGACGATGAGTTGGCCGAAGCGGAGGATGCGGTGTCGGAAGCGGAGGCGAATCGGGTCGAGGCAGAGCGGTCGCGGCAGGAGGCCGCCCAATTGCTAATGCAGAACTAACCACTTCGGCGAGCCGTGAGTTGTTCTTGGCCACAACCGTAGGTCAGTATGTGAACGATCCAATCCAGGACTGAGGGAGTTTGGCATGCGCGTTGGAGTTCTCACGGGTGGAGGCGACTGCCCCGGCCTTAATGCTGTGATTCGGGCCGTCGTCCGCCGCGGAGTTCGAGAGTACGGTTTCGAGTTCGTTGGCTATCGCGATGGTTGGCGGGGCCCGCTCGAAGGAATCACGATGGAACTCGGTGTGGAGCAGTGCCGCGGCATCTTGCCTCGCGGCGGAACGATCCTGGGATCATCGCGCACTAACCCGTTCAAAATCGAGGGCGGGGTCGACCGCATCAAGGCAAACCTCTTGAACGACGGCGTGGACGCTTTGGTCGCAATCGGCGGCGAAGACACCCTTGGCGTGGCGACCAAACTCGCCGAGTTAGGCGTCAATGTCGTGGGCGTTCCTAAGACAATTGACAACGATTTGTCAGGCACTGATTTCACCTTCGGCTTCGACACCGCCGTCAACATCGCGACCGAAGCCATCGACCGACTGCATACCACTGCCGAATCGCATCACCGAGTGTTGGTCGTCGAAGTGATGGGACGCCATGCCGGCTGGATTGCCTTGCACGCGGGCATCGCCGGCGGGGCCAACATCGTGTTGATCCCCGAAATGCCGTTCGATATCGACGAAGTGTGCGCCCTGGTGGAGTCACGTTTCACCTCTATGTTTTCCCCCATCATCGTGGTCTCCGAGGGCGCTGTGCCGATCGCCGGGGGAGAAATGACTCTGGTCAGCGGTGAGGTCGATGCCTTCGGTCATGTGCGCCTAGGTGGAATCGGTGACCGTTTGGCAAGCGAGATTGAGAAGCGCACAGGCAAGGAAGCGCGCGCCGTGGTGCTGGGTCACGTTCAGCGGGGTGGTACTCCGACAGCGTTCGACCGTTGGCTCGCGAGCCGCTTTGGTTTGCAGGCGATTGCTGCCGTCAACGATGGAGACTTTGGCACCATGATGGCGCTTCGCGGCACGGATATTGTGCGTGTGCCACTCATCGAAGGGACTGGCGAACTGAAGTTGGTCAGCACTGAGGAGTACGCCGAAGCGAAGGTGTTCTTCGGCTGATTTACTCAGCATCAAGACAACAAAGTGGGCTGTGCTTCGAGTTTGAAGCACAGCCCACTTTCGTTGCCGGCTCAGCGAACACTGACCTTCCGACGAGTCAGGTTCATCCCAATGGCGATCATCACGAGGCCCAGCAAGCCCAGTGGCAGGAGTTCTGCACGGCTTCCTGTGGCTGGTAGTGCTGGGGTCCCTGAGTTGGGAGTGCCGGTGTTGGGGAGCCCGGGCTGCGTTGCCGCATTCCAGTCATCCTTGTCTATTACCGGGGTGCCCGAGTCGACTCCCGTGGCGGTGACGGTGGCCCGGTCGCGGTGTTTCTGGCCGGACTTCAATCCTGTCAGGGTGCCGTGGCAGTCGAACGAGTCGCTGACCTTGAACGGGCCCCTCCAAGTTGTGCCTGAAACTGGTCCGCCCAAGGCGCTGAAGTCGCAGGTGAGTCCCTTGATCTTGCCGTTGCCCGCGATGATTTCATCGCTGACCCGAACACTGACGAGGTCCTCATTGCCGGAGTTGGTGACCGTGAAGGTGAGCTTCTGCCCCTCGCCGGATTCGATGAGCTTTGGGTCGTCGTCGAAGTCACCAACAATTGGTCCATCCACCGTCGACCACTTCTCGATGTCGACCTTTGGCTCCGGCTTCGGCTTTGCCGGAGTGACTGCCATCCAAGGATCGTTGTCGGTGACGGAGATGTTCGACCGGCGTCCGACACCTGTGACCGTGGCGGTGTTGCTGTGCTTGCCATCCGCACCCAACGCGGTCAGGGTGCCAGTGCACGTGAAGGAAGCACCGATGGTGAACGGCCCAGCCCAAGTGGTTCCGGCTGGCGCCCCGGCTGGGAAGGTACAGACCAGGTCTTTCACGGTTCCGGTGCCAGCAGTAGTGGCGTCGGAGACGATAATGTTCTTGAGAACCTCTTTGCCGGTGTTCGTGACGGTGAAGGTGAGCTTCTCGGCATGTGTTGCGTCGAGTTGCTTGGGATCAGTGTCGTGATCCCCAGCCTTGGCACCCTCATTGGTTGACCACTTCTCGATGTCAATCTTTGGAACCCGGTTGGCGCCGTCAACGTCGCCGCCACCATCGGTGAGTCGAGCCGTCGCTCGCACTCGGGTGGTGATTCCCGCCTGCGTAACATCGGCGGAATCGGTGTAGGACTCACGAACCTCGGTCGGGTAGGTGCGACCTTCGAGTTTGAAGAACTGGCCAACCTTGGTGGCACGCAGACTGACCGTGACTCTTTGTGTGTCGCACGAGACAACAGTGAAGGCAGCCCACAGTCCGTCCCACTCGATGTCTCCCCACACGTCGACCGAGTCACCAACCCGCATTCTGATCCGCGCACAGTCGAGCTCTTGTCCCGCACCTAAGGTGTCGGTAATCCGGATTTCTTCACCGACTGATTGGGTCAGCGCGGTGTTGATACCGAAGACGATGTAAGGCGGCGGCCCTGCTTCATAGGTGGCATATTTCGCTGGCTGCTGGTCCTGCGGGGCGCAGTCTTCACAAGGCACCGTCGTGATCGGCGTGATGAACACTTCGTTGCCGACGTTCCACTCGAGGTCATACTCCGTGTCGGGTTCGACCTCATTGGTCACCTGAGCTTTCAGGAAGCCGTTGAAGCGGACATTGTCGTGGGTCTCAAGGTAGTCGTTGAAGGTAATGGTCACCATGCCAGCCGTGACGACCATTTGCGCGATGACGGTGCCGTCAGCACTCGTGATCGGAAAAGTGCCGCTCATGCCTTTGAGTTCGTGGCGGCAGCGGAATCTTGATGAAGTCGCCTTCACAACCACCGTCGGTGAAGACGGCGGAAAACTTCACGTTCAACACATCCCACACGTCAACCAAATTCTGATCGAGCGTGATGCTGGTGATGGTGTCACTGCGATCCGTTGGTGGGCAGTCAACCGCTGCGGCTGCTGCCTTTGTAGACGCTTTGCCGGAGGCGGCCTCGGGCGACTTCTCAAGAGCCTCCGCGGGCTCATCGGCATCGATAGGTGCGGTTGCCGCCTCTTCGGTTTCAGCGGGTGAATCAGCTGGCGTTGCCTCCTCTACCTCAGCCGGTGCTTCTTCGACGGCAGTCTCGGACGCCGTCTCCAGTTCGTCCGGATTACCGTCCTGGGTCTCTTCTGCTGCAGGTGCAGCGGGCTCTTCTGCTGGAGTTGTCGCAACGGCCACTTCGGTGGCGACTGCGCCTTCGTCGGCATACGCGACTGGCGGCAATGTCAAGGCCATGAGCGTGGCGACTACCAGCGCAGGCAGAAGCCTGCGTTGTTTGGCGAACATCTGTGATCCCCCCGGATCTTCGGTTTCGGTGGGGCGACCTAAATAGCGCCCCGTGCTTCCTAACCTAGACGGTTGACTAGCCGTTTAATGACACGGATCAGGGGAATATTTGAGGTTGTCTAGGCCATTATCGGTTAATCAGGCTAAAACGGCGATGAGCCGGGTTGACACCTGGGCAACCCGGCTCATCGCGTGGTCCTAGTGGTGCAGCCTGTTGCGGCGAAGCAACCAGAAGCCGATCAGTGCCAACAGGATGCCGATGCCGGCCGTGGGTGCAATGCGACTATTGAGCCCCACTTCAGGTAACCCGCCGACGAAGACCTTGCCGTTCCATCGATCGGTGTCGCTGGTCGTCTTCCCGCTGTTTTGGCCCGTCGCGCTGACCGTTGCCCGGTCCGTGTGCTGGACCCCCTCTGGGAGGGCTGTGAGAGTCGCCTCGCAGCGGAAGGACTTGCCAACCCGAAGTGGGCCCGCCCACTTGGTTCCGGTTGCGGGTCCACCCAATGCAGAGAAGTCACAGGTCAGGCCGTCGACGCTGGCTGACCCCGCGACTACGCGGTCTTTGACCCGAATGTCTACCAGTGGCTCCTTGCTGCGGTTGGTGATGGTGAAGGTCAAGTCGGTCGTCTCGCCCACCTGGAGAGCCTTGGGCTCGCTATCAAAGTCACCCGATCGCGGGCCATCTTCGGTGGACCACTTCTCGATGTCGATGCCAGGAGGCGGATTACCGCCCTTCTTGGTCTTGCCATTCCAATCGTCGGTGTCGGTAACGGTGTTTGTGGTGGCTCGGCCGACGGCGACAACCTTTGCGCGATCGGTGTGCTTCGCGTTCTTGCCCAAGGCAGGCAACCGGCCTTTGCAGGTGAACGAGTCGTCGATGTCAAACGGCCCAGCCCACGTCGTACCGCTAGCTGGACCACCCAAAGCGCTGAAGTCACAGGTCAATCCACGGACGGTGCCCGTGCCAGCGGTGGTTCGGTCCGTGACAACGATGTTGTTGAGAATCTCGTTTCCTCGGTTGGTCACCGTGAAGGTGATCTTCTCGGCCTCGTTTGGTTTGAGTTGCTTGAAGTCATCGTCGAAGTCCCCGGCGTTTGGCCCATCCTCTGTCGACCACTTCTCAATGGTGACTCGTGGCACTCGACGGGTCCCATCGACCTGACCGCCACCATCAGTGAGGCGAGCTGAGGCGCGAACCCGGGTGGTGACTCCGGCTTGAGTGACGGTTGCGCTGTCTGAATAGGCGGACTGCAGCACCGTTGGAATGGACTCCCCGAGGACGCGGAAGTATTGGCCGACCGCCGTAGCCTGCACCCTCACTGTCATGGTTGTCGTCGTACAAGACACGACGGTGTAGTTGGTCCAGTTTTGGCTGAACTGAATCGATCCCCAGGCGTCGAGGCTCGTGCCCATTCGGACGGAGATCGCCCCGCAGTCTATCTCGTGTCCAGCATCAACGGTGTCAGTGAAGACGAGCACCTCCGTGGCAGTCAGGGTGGCCAGAGAAGAGATGGCGAAGCGCACGAACGGCGGGGGACCGGCCTCATATTCGGCGAACTTGCGAGTGCGGACATTCGCCGGACCGCAGCCCGGACAGGGAACGGTCGTGACGGGGGTGACGAACACCTTGTCACCTGCTTGCCACTCAAGGTCATAGCGAGTGTCCGGCTCGACCGAAACACGCACCCGAGCTTTCAGGTTCCCCTGGAACGAGACGTTGGTGTTGGACTCGAGATAGTCGTTAAAGGTGATCAGCGCGCGGCCATTGGTGACGACCATGTTTGCGATGACTGATCCATCGGGAGCAGTGATTGGGAATGTTCCGGTCAGCCCAGCGAGCTGGGCGGGCAGCACCAAATCGATGAAATCACCCTCGCATCCGCCGTCCCGCATGATGGCGTCGAAAGTGACAGTGACGATGTCGCTAGGAGACACAATGATCGGCGCCACGGAGATGCCGGTGATGGAGTCAGTTCGATCGCTGGGCGGGCACCCTGGAGAGGCAAGCCGGGGCGAGGGCTGCTTTTCGGATGCGCTGGCCTCAGTGGCAGGTGATGGTGCCGGTTCCGATACGGATTCGGCAGCCGGCTCTACGGAGCTGGTTGGATCACCCGCCTGCAGGTCAACGGCTTCCTCTGTGGGCAACTGCTCAGGTGCCTCGGACGGAGTCAGGCCAACGGACTGAGGCTCAGTCGCCGCGGTTGGAGTTGGCTCCGCCGCGATTGCCTCGCCTGCCGGCGCAAGTGGCTGGGTGACGGCATCGGTCGGCACAACAGGTGCCGGCTCGTCTTGCGCATGAGCGAATGGTTGTAGGCCGAGCGCGAGCAAGGCTGTCGCCAGGATCAGGCGCGAGGCATGACTGCGTGCGGTGTGTCTCGATGACATGAGATCCCTTAATTCGAATGCTTATCCCCTAAGCACTCCTAGTCTGGCAGATCTCTCGGGCCGGGCACAGGCGAATCACCGTTCGAACCTCTCCACGGATACCCTTTGATAGTGACTCCCGCCATTCCGGATCTTGCTGCTCTCCACGCCAGAGGCGCTGCCCAACAACCCGTCTACCCCGATCCGGCAGCAGTTGACGCGGCTGTTGCCAGGCTCCGGATGTTGCCTCCGTTGGTGTTTGCCGGCGAATGTGACGAGCTAAGAGACAAACTGGCGGCCGTCGCTCGCGGTGAGGCTTTCTTGCTTCAGGGTGGCGATTGTGCGGAAACCTTCGACGGTGCGACCGCCGATAATGTGCGGAACAAACTCCGAGTACTCCTGCAAATGGCCGTCGTGCTCACCTATGCGGCATCCGTGCCGGTGGTGAAGTTGGGTCGCCTGGCCGGCCAATATGCCAAGCCGCGCTCCGCTAATGACGAGACTCGAGGAGACGTCACGCTTCCGGCTTATCGCGGCGACGCCGTAAACGGATTTGACTTCAACCCCGAGTCAAGAATTCCCGACCCGCAACGACTGATCGAGACGTACCACTCCTCAACGTCGACCCTTAACCTGGTCCGGGCCTTTGTGACCGGTGGGTACGCCGACCTGCGCCAGGTCCATGCGTGGAACACCGATTTCGTGAAGACCTCTTCGGTGGGCCAGCGTTACGAAAAGATGGCTCGCGAGATCGATCGGGCATTGACCTTCATGGAGGCCATCGGTGCCGATCCTGACGAGTTCCATCGTGTCGATTTTCACTCCAGCCACGAGGCGTTGGTGTTGGAATACGAGCACGCGATGACACGCTTCGACCACCGCACCAACCTCCCCTACGACGTGTCGAGTCACTTCCTCTGGATTGGTGAGCGGACTAGACAACTTGACGGCGCACACGTCGAGTTGCTGAGCCACATCCAAAATCCGATCGGCGTCAAGCTTGGCCCCTCGACGACGCCCGATGACGCGCTTGCCCTTGCCGCACGCCTCAATCCGGACAACGTGCCCGGACGACTGACCTTTATCACTCGCTTCGGGGCTGGCAAGATTCGTGAGGGTCTACCGAACCTCGTTGAGAAGGTAACGGCGGCGGGTATCCCAGTTGGCTGGGTATGCGATCCCATGCATGGCAACACCTTCGAAACTAGTTCTGGCTATAAGACACGAGCGTTTGACGACGTCATCGAGGAAGTCCAAGGATTCTTTGATGTCCACCGAGCCGTTGGCACTTGGCCGGGTGGTGTGCACATCGAACTGACCGGTGACGATGTCACCGAATGTGTCGGTGGGGGGCAAGAACTACTAGAGATCGACCTGGCCGATCGATATGAATCCGTCTGCGACCCGCGCCTCAACCGGGTGCAGTCGCTTGAACTGGCGTTCTTGGTCGCGGAGATGCTCCGCAAAGCCTGAAGCGCGGATCACACTAGATAGAGCGTCACAGTGGTGCCCACGGGCACCTCGCTGCCTTCACCAGGGTCCACGGAGAAGACGTAGCCGAGTCCGAGGTAGCCGCTTGACTTGCGGGTCTCCACGTTAAAGCCGAGCCCCTCCAACAGTTCCACGGCGTCCTCAACCCCGCTTGCCAAAAGCCCCCGAGGAATCTCGATCAACTCCGGCCCGTCGGAGATCACCAAGGTCACGGCGTCTCCGACAAAAAGTTGACCATTGGCAGGTTGCTGGCTGATCACCCGTCCAGCCGGGACGGTGGTCGAATAGGCAGCGGACTGTGTGGGTTTGAGCCCCTTCTTCTCAAGCCAAGCGAAGGCACGATCGGCCTGCTTGCCAGTCCAGTCCTTCACCTGAATGGGTCGCCGGCCCTTGCTGATCACCAAGTCGACTACGGCCCCGGGTTTTAGCGTCGTACCTGCTGGCGGCGTGGTCGACACGACATCGCCCGCGGCGATCTTCTCGTCGAAAACTTCAGTCCCCGCGCCAACCTTCAGGTTGGCCGCAGCGATGGCATCTTGAGCAGCGTCCTCGCTCTTGCCTCGGACTTTTGGTACGTCGTAGCGCTCCTTGCCCAGCGACAACACGACAGTGACTGTGCCGCCGTTGAGGACCCGATCTCCAGCAGCGGGGTCAGTCTGCATAACTTGGCCCGCGGGCACCGTTTCGGAGTAGTCGGCAGGCGCGAGGTCCAGCTCTAGATCAACTTGTTCGAGGGCCTGTTTGGCGTCGGCTTGAGTCATTCCGATGACACCGGGAGTCGGAGTGAAGCGACCCGATCCAAACCACCAGGCACCACCACCGAGGAGACCCATGAGCACGAGCGAAACGACGAGCAGGACTGGTCCGCGCCGCCGCGGACGCTTGCTCGTTTCGACCGTCTCGGACAGTGATGGGGGGCGGGCCGGCAGGGTCTGGACGGAGTTTCGTGCAGGCGCTACGACAAAGGCGGTGGTTTCCTCAGTGAACGGAGTGAGGTCGGTGGTGAGCTCCGGCTCGTCGACGAGACCCTCGGAAAGCGCCTGACTCACTCGGCGTACTTGCTGAAGGAACACGCCAGCATCCATCGGCCGCAGATCTCGATCGCGGGCTGTGGCGCGAGCTACCAGCGCATCGACGTAGTCGGGAATTCCGGGCTGGATCAACGACGGAGCAGGAACGTCCTCGTGGACGTGCTTGTAGGCAACTTGGATCGGCGACTCGCCCTCATGAGGTTTGCTGCCAGTTAAGAGTTCATAGAGCAAGACTCCCGCCGCATAAACGTCTGCGCGGGCGTCGGCTCGCCCGTCAATGACGAGTTCTGGCGCTAGATAAGAGACCGTCCCGATGAGCACACCACCCGTGGCGGTGTGTTGGGTGTCGGCGCTGACTGCTTTGGCTAAGCCAAAGTCCGCCACCTTGACGCGTCCGTCATCCGCGATCAGCACATTTTCAGGCTTAACGTCTCGATGCATGATCCCGGCTCGGTGGGCCGCTGAGAGGGCTGAGAGCACTGGCTCGATCGTCGCCATCGCCCGGATCGGCGGCATCGGTGCCTCAAGACGAATAACGTCTCGCAGCGTGTGCCCGGGGACGTACTCCATGACCAGATAGACGGTGCCGTCATCTTCACCTTGGTCATAGACGCTCACAATGTGTTCGTGGGTGAGCCGCGCTGAGGCTCGCGCTTCCCTCACGAATCGGTCGGCAAAGGGCGTCGCACTAGCTACCCCGGGGTCACCGAGCCCAGGATGCATGATCTTGATGGCCACATCCCGATCAAGTCGAGTGTCAGTGGCTTCGTAGACACTTGCCATCCCCCCTCGAGCGATACGACGCCCGACCAGATAGCGCCGATCGAGCAATCGGCCAGTCAGGCCATCGCTCACGACCCCGCTACTGCGGGATTCTCGACCCATGTCCACGATGTTGATCCTCCAAGGGCTCCGGACGGGGAAGACTCCGGCGGGTCCATCGTACGGACGACTCGGGATGCTGATGGGGTTAGTGCTCCCGGCGTGGCGTAAGGAGTGTTGTCGTGATTGGCTTGGGCCATGTCTTCGGAGAATCAAGCTGACGCACAAGACTTGGATGATCTTGTGGGCGATTGGATCGACTGGTCGGAGGCGTCACGACAATTAGGCGTCTCCGTCGGCAAAGTGCGCACCATGATCCGGATTCACGAGTTGGCCGCTGCCGTGCCTGGGCCGAGCAGAGGCCAGCAAATCCCAGCCCTCTTCATCGAGGATGGAGTGGTCATCAAAGGACTGCCAGGGTTGCTCACAGTGCTGCATGACGCGGAGTACGACGATCGCGAGGCCATCGAGTGGATCTTTACCGACGCGGGGCTCCCGGGCCGGCCAATTGACGCTTTGCGCGAGAACCGCGGCTCCGAAGCCAAGCGCCGTGCTCAGTCCCTAGGCTTTTGACCGTGCGACGGGACTGGTCTGCCTGGTTGATCGTCCCGCTTGTCTTGGTGGTCGGTTGGTGGTGGTGGGGCAACATTGGCCCTCAATCGATCGATGAGCACCTGCCAGAAATTCAGCCGCCAAGTCAGGCTGCAGCGACTGACCCATCAAGTGGGCTACCACTGGTGTCCGTCGCGGACTTGCCGCCAGAAGCTGCCGAAACCATTGTGTTGATCAAAGCTGGCGGGCCATTTCCCGAAACTCAGGACGGAGCCACTTTCGAGAATCGCGAAGGGTTGTTGCCAGATCAGCCCCGCGGTTACTACCGCGAATTCACAGTTCCCACGCCCGGCAGTGACGATAGAGGAGCACGCCGGATCGTGGTCGGCAACGGCAGAGACTACTTCTGGACCGGCGATCACTATGACTCCTTCGAGCGAATCGAGAACCCATGAGCGGGTTGGCCTCAGTGCTGTCGGGGCGGATCCCGGCCGGGATCTACCAGTGGCATGCGGCCTTTGACGCCGCGGACGTGCAAGATTCGGTCGAACACGCGGGCTGGCAATTCGGCTACGTCGATGGCTGGCTCGCCCAGACCAAGTCGGAATTCTTGAAAGCGATTGGGCTAGCGCTCAGTTTTCCCGATCACTATGGGCAAAATTGGGATGCGCTAGTGGATTGTTTGCGTGAGGTAGCCCAGCAACCCGATGCGGGGTTGGTGTTGCTCTGGGACGGCTGGTCCACCTTGGCAGCCGAGGATCTCGCCTCCTTCACGACGGCTGCGAGTGTCTTGGGGGAGCGAGCGGCAACGAGCGACGTGGGACCCTTCGTGGTTCTGCTGCGCGGGGCCGGGCCCGACTTGCCTCAGTTCAGCAGCTTGGACTAATTGGCGCGGTCAGTCACGGCCGAGGCTAGCGCTCGGAGTTGGCAGCGTGCGTTCTCATCGATGCTGGCCTGTGCCAAGGCAGTGAGAGCCTGGTCGGCGAGCAGTTTGATGGCGGATTCCACCTGGGCATGAGCTCCGGAGTCATCGATTGTCTGGCGCAATCGAGATACCTGATCCGGGGTGAGTGAGGTGCCTAATGAGCGGTTGAGAAGTGCTGCCTCGTCAGGGTCGGCGCTGTCGAGCGCCAACGCGATTAAGACCGTCCGTTTGCCCTCCACTAGGTCGTCGCCCGCTGGTTTTCCCGTGGTCTCCGGGTCACCAAAAACTCCGAGTAGGTCGTCGCGTAGTTGAAATGCCTCTCCCAACGGCAAACCGAAAGCGCTGAGCTGGGCGAGCGCGTCATTGTCGGCTCCGGCCAAGGCTGCGCCAATGTGTAGCGGCCGCTCGATGGAGTACTTCGCGGACTTGTAGCGCAGCACCGTCATTGCCGTTTCAACGTCAGCCCGGCCCCGAGCTTGCACTGAGACATCCAAGAACTGGCCGACGATCACCTCGCTTCGGCACAGGTCGAAGATATCCATTGCCGCGCTCACATGCTGATAGGGAAAGGGACACCGTCGCAAGAGCTCATCGGCCCAACTAAGCAGCAGATCGCCAAGGAGGATCGCACCGGCTGCGCCGTACTGCTCTGGATCGCCGAGCCAGCCATATTCTCGGTGCTGGCGTGCGAACGCTCGGTGGGCGGCAGGCCGTCCGCGACGGGTGTCTGAGGCGTCCATGAAGTCGTCATGAACGAGGGCACTGGCGTGCAGGACCTCAAGTGCGGCACAGGCCCGAATGAGGGCCTGCTCGTCGCTGGAGTGAGTCGAGATCGCCACGTGACCCCAATAACAAAAGGCGGCCCGAAAGCGTTTACCGCCGGAGACGATCAGCCTGGCCTGCTGCAAGAGCCTCTCGCCGTCAGCACCCATGGGCGTCAACCGGGCGGCTTGCTCATGGAGGAAGTCATCAAGAACGGTTTGGATACTAGAACGAAATTCGTTGGAGTCCCACGAAGGGTTGGGGGAGGTCACGGTGCGGCTCACCCCGCGACACTATGCCAGCGCACGCGCAGCCTGTGGACAGGACCAATTCTTCGGGGTCTGGCGGCTTACCATGGGGATATGTCAGTGGGCGATGAAGACAGTCTTTCCCATCCCCGCTCTCGGATCGCCCATCTAATCGCAGCTGGTCAACGGTCGTTCTCGTTTGAGTTCTTCCCACCAAAGGATGCCGACGGCGAGGCTCAACTCTGGAAAGCGATTCGGGATCTCGAGCCCTATCGGCCAACTTTTGTTTCCGTCACTTACGGCGCCGGAGGCTCCACGCGGGACACCACGGTGGAAATCACTGGCCGCATTGCTCGCGAAACCAGCATGGTCCCCCTTGGACATCTGACGTGTGTGGGACACACGACGGATGAACTCGTGAGCGTTCTTCGGGCGTACGCCGACGCGGGAGTTCGCAACGTGTTGGCGCTGCGGGGTGACCCACCTGGCGGTCCGGGGACGCCGTGGTCGGCGGCGGCTGGCGGGCTGAGTTACGCAAGCGAACTGGTCGACCTTGCCCACCAGTCCGGTGAGTTCTGTGTCGGCGTGGCGGCCTTCCCACAAGGACACCGTGAGGCGCCGTCCTTGGCTCACGATGTCGAGGTGCTGCTGGCCAAGCAGCGGGCCGGAGCAGAGTTTGCGATCACGGACATGTTCTTTCGAGCCGACGACTATCTCATGCTCCGCGAGCGTGCCAGTGCCGCTGGGGTGACGATTCCGATCTTGGCCGGGGTCATGCCGATCACTAATCTGCGGCAAGTGACCCGGATGGCCGAACTCTCTGGGCGCGAGGTGCCGTCCGAAGTTGTCGCCCGAGTCACGCGACACGAGGCAGATCCCTTAGCTCTGCGAGCCGAGGGCATCGCCATCGCCGCGGAGCTTTGCGAGATGCTGCTCCGCGAGAGCGTGCCGGGCCTGCATTTCTACACACTGAATCGCTCGCGCGCAACGCTCGAGATCTTTCAACACCTCAACATCACCACCTGAGTTGGTGCTGTCTTGAGTTTCGAGCCAGATAGCCTTGAGGGATGAGTAGATTGCGCACCGTCACCACCACCGGACAGGGCAGTTCTCGGGTCGTCCCGGACTCGGCGATCGTGCGCGTCGCAGTGGCCCATCGGGCCGCAGGCGTTGCCGAGGCTTTCTCTGGGGTCGACTCCGCAGCTCGGCTAGTCAGTAAGGTGGCCAGAGACTTCACCGCGCCAACCAAAATTTCCTCGTCAAATTTAAGTGTTTGGCCAGCCCACGATTCCCAGGGCCAGCAATCGGGTTTTGAAGCGCGCCACAGCATGTCGATTGGTTGTGCTGATCTCGGTGCTGCGGGGGAGTTACTCACCGAACTTGCCAGGCATGTGGGCAACCACCTGATCGTTGAAGGGGTGTCGCTCGAAGTTTCCGATGACACCGCTGCTGTCTTCAAGGCACGCGAGGCAGCGTTTGCAGACGCGCGCGCACGCGCTGAGCATCTTGCCGAGCTCAGCGGCGAAACGCTGGGTGCGGTCCTCAGCGTTGCCGAGTCCGGTTTCGGCGGATCCGGCCGCGAAGCGGGCGGGATGGCATTTGCGAAGGCAGCCGATGTGGCCATCGAGCCGGGCGAATCGACGCTTGGTGCATCGCTGACAGTGACCTGGGAGTTCGCGTAGTTGCTTGGCGTTTAGTCGCTTTGCCCGATGGCTTGAGCCACGAGTGCCGCGGACAATCCCACCATCGGCACACCAGCCCCGGGGTTGGCGTGTGCACCGGCCGCGTAAACGCCCGCGATGGGGGTGGTCGGACCGAGTCGTCGACTGATCGTTCCGCGGCCTCGCCAAAGGACGCCGTACGCCGAACCGTGAGTTGCTTGCGTTGCGGCATCGCGGTCAATTCTGGTGATGATGCGATTGCTGAGATCAAGGCCGGATCGAGCCAGCGCCTGCACACCATCTCGGCCGCGCGTCAGCAGCGTGAGGGTCTGAGTGTCGTCAGTGAGTTCTCCGGGCCGCACTACCAAGGGATGCTCACCGTGGATCACGGTCTCCGACTGGCACGGCAAAGCCCCTCGGATGGCAAGGTGACAACTATCCGGGGGTGACGTGCTCTTCGTGCGTCGCAAATGTCTGCGAAGCTGGGGCAACCGGGCGGGATCGATGGCGCACACCACAAGGTCCGCACTTATCTCGCCGCTGTCGGTGAGAACAGCCCGAACCGCACCTTCGCGAACGACAAGGTCGCGTGCCGTGGTCGCCGTCAGCACAGTGACCCCTCTGGTGACCAACCGCTGAGCGAGGGCCTCGGCGATGACAGCTAGACCGCCAGCAACTGTCCACTCGCCAAACCGTTGAGCGAGGTAGGCATCGACACCAACCCAAGCAGGAACACGCTTTGGACGGTGGCCCTCGAGCCAAACCGGGAACTCCACGATTGACCGGAGTCTCGCGTCGGTGAGTTTGCTGGCGCGTTTGGTGAGCGATTCACGGTTGTCTAGGAGATGGCGCAATTCAGTAGGGGCGAGCGCCGGCGCATAGGGACGTTCGAGGAAGTCTCGTCGAAGCAGTTCCCACTGATCGGCGTACTCCGCGACGTAGTTGACCCACTCGGCACCCAAACCAGAACTGAGTTCATTAATTGCTGCACGTTGATTGGCCCGCGAACCGCTAGGAATTGAGACCGAACTCCCGTCGGGAAACCGATGCTGACGTGGCGCACTGGGGATGAGGTTCAGCTCTCGTTCGAGCGGACGACCGGTCTTGCGAAACAGGTCACGGACAACTGCTGGGAGCAATGTTGAGGTCGGGCCCGCATCCCAGGTGAAGCCATCCTGGGAGATTCGTTGACTTGCTCCGCCAAGAGTGTGGGAACTCTCGACGAGGGTGACTTTGTGCCCGAGTTTGGCGAGCCGAGCGGCACTGGCGAGTCCACCAAAACCGCCACCGATCACCACAATGTGAGGCACCGAGTCAGCCGATTAGGCGTATCGCGGTGAACGGGTTTCGGTCTGTTTCCATTTGCGCCAGCCACGGCGAATGAGTTTTGCGATGAAGTAGAGCAAGACCAGTCCGCAGATCAACGCCAACGCGGCAATAGCGGCCGCCGCGCGTGGGTTGTCGATGGCGTACCAGACGACATACAGGACAGCGAAGTCCTCCGCCAGACTCGCGGCGATGTTGGTAAAGGGCTCAGGGGAGGCGTTGAGAGCAAGCCGACTACCCGACTTGACCATGTGTGACGCGAGGGCAGTGGTGCCGCCCACAACGCCCAAGATCGCTTGATCGAGCGAGGAGGCATCACCGGCAAGCAGTACGCCGATAACGGCGCCCGATGTGGGCCGGATCGCGGTCGAGATAGCGTCCCAGGTCGAGTCAATATAGGGAATCTTGTCGGCGATGAACTCCATCGAGTACATAAAGGCAGCCACGGCAAGGACCTCCCATCGTCCCAGCACGTTGGGGATCTGCTCGAGGTCGTTAACCCGGTCGGCAACGCCGAGCACCAGCACGACAAGGTAGGCGTTGATTCCGCTGGCCCAGCCGCTGGAAAAGACAAGAGGGAGTGCTTCCACGCTCAAATCATACGTTGATGAAACACCAGACGGGCCGAATGAGGTCGCGCAACCTTCGACTGATCAGGGCTGTGGCTCGGCTGAGATCACGCGATCTCGGGATTGTTGATCGCGACCCAGGACGGTTGTCCCATCTGATGCGGTGATGATGGGCCGCTGAATGGTTTGTGGATGCGCGGCGAGAGCGGCTAGCCACTGGGCTCGGTAGGCCACATCGCGAGGAAGATCGATCCCTGCTTCAGCGGTCTCTTTGGGTCGAGCGATATCCCACGGCTCCAACCCGAGTCTGGCAACGACCTCAGCCAACTCCTGCGCTGACGGTGGATCATCGAGGTAGCGGCGAATAATGTAGTCCGCGCCAGCGTCATCTAACTCAGAGATTGCGGTGCGACAGGTCGAACAGGCCGGATTAATCCAGATCTCGATCATTGGTTGCTCTCCTCGGTTGCTACCTTAATTTCGACTGCCCCTGTCATCGACAGCAGTTCGTCATAGGTGGTGGAGAAGACCGCAGCCGGGTGACCGGCAGCAGCCCAGATCACGGCGTACCTCTTGAGCCAGGGGTCGATGTAGGTAGGGATCGGTGCCGGGTGCGCGAGGGGCGAGACGCCGCCGATGACCTGGCCGGTGTGCTCTCGCACAAATTCAGGCTTGGCGCGACGCAGTGCGGGCACGCCGATGTTTGCTGCCGCCAGTGCCGTGTCGACGCGATGGTCTCCTGAGGTCAAGATCAATATCGGTGCGTTGTCGGTGGCGAAGAGCAGACTGTTGGCAATGGCTCCTACCTCACACTCCAATGCCTCCGCGGCTAGTGCGGCAGTGTGCACAGAGTCGGGAAGAGTCACGATTCGACCGGTGCCACCGAGCCGAGAATGCTCGGCGCGAAAAGTGGCGATGGAGGGGTGTTCAAGTTGCTCAGACATATCGCGGAGCCTAGCCAGCGCTCCTGTCCAGAGATTCGGCTGGGTTCTTGACGAGATGTCGGTAGGCGGGTGTACCTTTCACTTATTCGAACAAATGTTCGATTGAACGGAATTCCTGGGTCGACCAACCACGCGAAGGAGCAAGCGATGAGACGGTATGACGACCCTGTGGAAGTCCGCAAGGGATGGGTAGGCGACCAACAAAGCGGTATCGAGGGACCAGAGCAGTTTCTATGGCATGGCCGACTATGGAAGGTGCGCGAGGTGGTTGCGCACTGGGTGGAGACCGGCCCTTGGTGGACGACTCCCGGGGCACAAGCGGTGATTGGCGCTGATGAAATCACCACTCACTCCAACGTGCTGATGTCCGATCTTTTAGACGAACGAGAGTTCTGGAGAGTCGAAGCCGGACAAGGTGGAACTGCGGGTGGGGTCTTTGACTTGGCATTTGACTGGTCTGACGGCAAATGGCAACTCGTCGGCTGTGTGGACTGAGTGGCTGCCACGATGAACCCCTACACATTGCCAGCCGTGACGCACTCCTATCTCAGTCGCTCCGCAGAGTCGCTCCACGAAGCGATCACGGCAACTGATGTGCCGACTCGCTATGCCTGTGCCCATGTGGCCGCGCTCCGGGCGGCGGCTGCTTTGCTCGCTGCGCGTGCCCAACCAGCGCCGGCCCGACGACGAAGAAGCCCTCAGAAAAATGCTTGGGTCTTGCTAGCCGAGGTTGCTCCCGAATTAGTGGAATGGGCTAGTTTTTTTGCCGCCGGTGCTGCCAAGCGTGCGGCCGCTGAGGCTGGCTCAACCAGGGCCGTCACCGAACGCGAGGCTGATGACTTAGTTCGCGATGCGGATCGGTTTCTTGGAGTAATCGAATCAAGTTTGGGGCTGACCCCACACGCGTCATACTCCGGACGACTCATTGGCACCCGGGCCGGTGTCGCCTAGCGGATTTGTCCATCTCCAGGTGGCGTCGGGCTATTCCTTGCAATACGGCGCCTCTCACCCGCATGCCCTTGTTGAGCGAGCCGTTGAGCACGAGATGGACACTTTGGCGTTGACCGATCGTGATGGCACCTACGGTGCAGTGAAGTTTGCCAAGGCATGTCTCATCGCCGGTGTGCGTCCGGTGCTGGGCGTCAATCTGGCGGTGAAACCCTGCTCCACGCCGGGTGACGTTGGGGGGCAACGCCGGAAGAGTCCCGTTAAAGGTGGTGTCTATAGAGACCCGGTGCTTCCTCGGGTGACTTTCCTGGCACACGCTGGCGCAGCGGGTGGTCGCGCAGGATGGGCGGCGCTTTGCAGGCTCGTTTCAGCGACTCATCTCGCGGGAGAGAGGGGGAGTCCCATTGCTGATCTGGCGCTGCTGGCGCCCTATTTGCACAGTGGTGAGGTGTTAGTGATGCTCGGGCCCGCCTCGGAATTCGGCATGGCCATGACGCTGCGACGTGACGACCTGGCGATGGCGGCATTGGCTCCTTGGCGTGAAGTAGTCCCGCCCGAGAATCTCCTCATCGAACTGGTTTCCCATCGATTGCCTCAGCGAGCTGTCAACGGGGGCCAGAGCCACTGGGGACCAGGGACATCACAACACGCTGCTCGGATGGCGGGGATCGCCCGTCAGGCAGGATTGGGCTCGGTCCTCACCAACGCTGTCAGGTATGTCGATCGTCGTGATGCGCCGGTAGTCGATGTTTTGGATGCGGCGCGGCGGCTGGTTGCTCTCGATCGGCGACACGTTGATCGAGGCAATGCCGAAGGCTTCCTCAAGTCCGGCAAGCAGATGCATGAGATAGCCGAAGAGGTCTCTCGCCTTTCCGGAATTGGCGATAGCGAGCGTGAAGCTCGCCGGCTCCTTGCCCAGACCCGAATCGTGGCCGACCGGTGCTCGCTTGATCCGCGAGTGGACCTAGGTTTGGGAGAGGTGCACTTTCCCGAGTTTGTGGTCTCGGGTGGTTTCGAGACCGGCGCTGCGCGCCCTCCTCAACCAACAAATTGGACGGGGATTCCTCCACTGATCTCTGCGGATATTGCCTTGCGTGCTCGCTGTGAGGCGGCGATCGGTGATCGCTATGGCTCGACGCCACGCATGAGGATCTGGAAGCGACTCGATGATGAGTTGGAGATGATCCGTGGTCTTGGCTATGCGTCTTACTTCTTGACTGTTGGTGATGTCACCGACCTAATCCGCGGGATGGGAATCCGCAGTGCTGCCCGTGGCTCGGGAGCAGGCAGCCTGGTCAACTACTTACTCGGAGTGTCCGGAGTCGATCCGATTCGTCACAATCTGTTGATGGAGCGGTTCCTCTCGCCGCTGCGTCAGGCGCTCCCCGACATCGACATTGATGTGGAATCAGCACGTCGCTTGGAGATCTATCAAGCGATCTTGGAGCGCTATGGCGCCGAGCGTTGCGTGTGCGTCTCGATGATGGACACCTATCGGGTGCGGCATGCGGTCCGTGATGTTGGTGCTGCGCTCGGTATGCCGCCGGGTGAGACCGACACCATCGCCAAGGCATTCCCGCATATCCGCGCAAAAGACGCCCGAGCTGCCCTTCGCGAGCTCCCCGAACTCCGGGCCTCCGGGCTGGCTGAGGACCGACTGGATCTGATGTTCCGGCTGGTTGAGCGGCTCGACGGGCTGCCTCGACACATCGCCGTACACCCATGTGGGGTGCTGCTTTCTGATGCCACCCTGCTCGACCGCACGCCAGTGGAGGCCAGTTATGCGGGTTTCCCGATGAGCCAGTTCGACAAGGACGATGTGGAAGATCTCGGCCTGCTCAAGCTAGATGTCTTAGGCATTCGGATGCAGTCCTCGATGGCGCACGCAGTGGCTGAGATTAAGCGGGTTGAAGGGGTGGAGATCGATCTCGATGACGAACATCAGGTGCCTTTCGATGACCCGCAGACCTATGCTCTGATCAGCAGCGCGAAGACGTTGGGTGTCTTCCAAATCGAGTCGCCAGGGCAACGGGAGTTGGTCGGCAAGTCCGGGATTGAGTCCTTCGAGGACATCATCACCGACATCTCTTTGTTCCGACCGGGGCCGGTCAAAAGCGACATGATCACCCCTTATCTCAATGCCAAACAGGGGTGGAAGTCCCCGGCCTATCTCCACGATGATCTGCGGCCGATCCTGGGGCCCACCCACGGTGTTGTGGTGTTCCACGAGCAGGTGATCGAGTTGATCGCCCAGTTCACCGGGCTCACCTACGCCGAAGCTGATGAGAAGCGCCGAGCGCTCGGTGACTTCGCCGGGATGGCCGAGACCAAACTATGGTTTTTTCCTCGCGCGCTCGGACGTGGCTATTCGCTGAAGGTGGTCGAAGGAATCTGGAAGATCCTGGAGGCCTTTGCGTCGTTCGGCTTTTGCAAGGCGCATGCCTCCGCATTTGCCTTGCCGACCTATCAATCTGCGTGGCTCAAGACGCACTGGCCGGCGCACTTTCTGGCGGGAGTTCTCACCCACGATCCCGGGATGTATCCCAAACGGCTGATTCTTGATGACGCTCGCCAGTGGGGCATCGAGATTCTCGGGATTGATGTCAACGCCTCAGCTAAGGACTACATCGTTGAATCCGCTCCTGGAGACTCAGCGGCCCGGGGAATCCGGCTGGCGTTGGCCGAGGTCAAAGGGATTACTGAAGCCGAGATTGCCAGAATTATTGCGGCCCGACCCTATGACTCGTTGACGGATTTTTGGCACCGGGCTCAGCCCTCGCGACCAGTGATAGAGCGACTGGTGCTCACCGGAGCTTTCGATTCCCTCTACGGAATAGGCTCAACTCTCGGCGTACGCCGACGTAACAAGGTCACCCGACGTGACTTGTTGCTTCAGGTTGCTGGTTTGGATCAACATTCCCGAGCGATCACCCGGGCCCATCGAGCAAGTGGTCTGGGCGGCACTCGGAAGCGAGTTCCGGGGAGTCAACCCCGGGAGAGCGAACTCACCGCTGAGGCCGCCCAGGGGCGCAACTCATCCGATCCATTGGTGCGCGCCGCAGCACAGTCAAGGGTCTCGGCTGCCCCTCCGCCGGTGACTTCAGTCCAACTGTCCTTCGACCTAGGCGATGAACCGGGTGAAGGAGAGATCAGCGGATTACCCGAATTCACCGATGAAGAGCGGATGCGCGCCGAGTTGGAGATTCTGGGTCTCGACGTCAGCAGACACGCGATCGAGTCCTACTCCCAGTTCCTTGACGACCTAGGAGTGACGCGAAGTCGTGACTTATTGACTAAGCGCAGCCGATCGCAACTGCTGGTCGCCGGGGTAAAAGTAGCCACTCAAACACCACCGATCCGATCCGGAAGAAGGGTCATCTTCCTCACCCTGGACGATGCGACCGGGCCGGTTGATGCCACCTTCTTCGAAGATGCTCAAGGCACCTATGCCGCCACGGTCTTCAGTTGTTGGCTGCTGGTCGTGCGGGGGGAGTTGAGGCGCACCGGACATCGCGGAGTTTCGGTCCGCGCAACCGGGGCCTGGTCCTTGCCGGATCTGTTTGAGTTGTTTCATCGGGCTGGGGGAGGGCAAGCAGGGATTGAGGCAGTGCGTGCTGAGATGCGAATAGTGCCCGCTGGTTTCGCCGGGGTGGGTGTTGAAGTCGCAACCGCTGATGTTGATGCGGGGGCGGCTCCGGGCGACTCCGTCCCGCCACCCAAAACCGCAGCGGGGGGCATGGGCAGGCGACGGGTGTTGGTGCACTCCAGCGGCTATCAAGTTTCCCCCTACGCCGATGTCAAGCCGGCCGGCGACCCCGCTAAAGATGTGGCCAGAAAGTTGTGGCATCGCAGCCCAGGGAGCCCGGGGTGACGAGTGGTGCGGTGAAACACAACTCTTCGGACTTAGAGTGGGTGTCATGTCAGGTGGGTTGGGGTCAGGCCGTTTGGGTCCTCGTGCGGGAGTTGTCTGGGCCGCCGTACAACAAGTACTTGAAGAAGCGGATGTGTCCGAGGACGGCGCACCTCCTCAGCCAACTCAGATCGTTGACATCGGCGGCGGAACTGGGGGATTCGCCGTCCCGCTTGCCGAGCTTGGGCACCGAGTGCTGGTGGTTGATCCCAATCCCGACGCATTGGCCGCCTTGGCGCGGCGTGCTGCGGAGGCGGGGGTTACTGACCGAGTCACTGCTTTTCAGGGGGATGTCGGCGAGGTCGGTGGCCTCGTTAGTGATGCTGACTTGGTGTTGTGCCACGAAGTCTTGGAAGTGCTTGATGATCCGGCTGCGGCACTTGCCACGATTGCCCAGATCCTGCGACCCGGTGGGTCGCTTAGCCTGCTTGTCGCAGGTCTCCACGCGGCCGTGGTTGCCCGCGCAATGGCGGGCCATTTCCAACAGGCGATCACCTTGCTCGATGACCCGAGTGGAGAAGCCGGGTCTCGTTCTGGACAGCCCCGTTTTGGGCGACGATTCACCCCAGAAGAGATCACTACTTTGCTCGCAGACGTCGGCCTGGTCTCAGATAGCGTGCACGCTGCCCGGGTGTTCACCGATCTCGTCCCTGGTGCGCTCATCGACAGCGAGCCAGGCGCTGCTCAGGCTTTGTGGGACCTCGAACACGCAGTTTCGCAGCGACCCGAATATCTCACTCTGGCCACTCACCTCCACTTCTTGGCTCATCGCGCTCACTGACTCGGGGTCGCTCTGATGAGTGACCCAACGATCTTGCACATCGACATGGACGCGTTCTATGCCTCAGTGGCATTACGTGACCGTCCCGAACTCGATGAGGTGCCAGTCATAGTGGGAGGTGGCTACCGCGGTGTGGTCTTGTCTGCCAATTACCTAGCTCGAGCATCGGGAGTCCGCTCAGGGATGCCCAGCATGCGGGCTCGCAGGCTGTGCCCTGCTGCCGTAGTGATCGCACCAGACTTCGAGACCTTCGCTGAGGTATCAACGTCGATTATGGAGAACTTTCGGCGGGTCACCCCTCAAGTCGAGGTGCTCTCTCTCGATGAGGCATTTCTCGACGTTGCTGGCTCGGCTCGTCGGATCGGTTCGCCACAAGCTATCGCGGAGCACCTTCGGGCAGTGATCTACGACGAACAGGGGATCACCTGTTCGGTAGGCATCGCGGCTTCGGCAACGCTTGCCAAAATGGCTAGTCGGCGCGCCAAGCCAGATGGTGTGGTGACCGTAAGGCCCGACGACGTCACCTCGTTCCTTCATCCGTTGGATGTGGGTGAGTTATGGGGAGTCGGGGAGAAGACGCAGTTGGTGCTTCATCGACTAGGCCTGATGACGGTTGGTGATCTTGCGCACACCTCGCAACGCACTCTGCAACGGGCACTGGGTGAGTCTCAAGGGCGTCATCTGCACGACCTTTCGTGGGGGATCGACCATCGAGAGATCACGCCACGCCGAGGCCCGGACGAGCCGGATAAGTCGATGGGTGCTGATGAAACCTTTCGGCGCGATACCGATGATCGTGCGGTGATCTTGCGTGAACTGCTGCGACTGAGCGCCAAGGTGTCCAGTCGAATGCGAGTCGCGGGTGTGGCTGGTCGCACAGTCACTATTCGAGTCCGGTTCGCCGACTTCACCACCATCACTCGGTCCCGCACTCTCACCGAAGCTACCGATGTCACTCAAGAGATCTACCGCACCGCGACGATGTTGTACGACGCCCTCGGTTTGCAACGAGCCAGAATCCGTTTGGTCGGAGTACGCGTCGAGGCTTTGATGCCAAGAACCGCTGTCCATCGCCAGTTAGTGCTTGGTGAACCCGAGCATGGCTGGTCCGATGCTGATCGGGCGATGGACCGAGCCACCCGGCGGTTTGGGGCTGCCGTAGTCCATCCGGCGAGCCTCCTTAAGTAAGCAAATCGGGAATAAGTCCCAACCAGAATCTAGGGATTTTTCCGATGCGGCTACCCTCACGTCAAGGGCCTGCCTAGACTGGAGGCCTGACACACTTTAACTACTTGACCGCAATCGCATCTGGCAGAAGTGAGGGGACCGAGCAGTGCCGCTCTCAGAGGAAGAAATTAGACTTCTCGAGCAGATGGAGCGCGCCCTCGTCGAGGAGGATCCAAAGTTTGCCTCGACTCTGCGGGGAACCACGCTCGAGAAGGTTGCGAAGCGTCGGGCTATCTTCGCTGGCCTCGGCTTGGTCATCGGCATCGGTGTGCTGATGGCGGGTGCCGTGCTCACGATGACCCCCTTAGGAATCGCCGGGTTTGTTCTCATGCTCCTTTCGGCAACCGTGGCGATTTCGGCGCTCAGGGGCCGCAGTCAACTTGCTGAGGGACGACAGGTAGCCCACCCGAGCGGCGACTTCCAGGTGATAGATGGTGGCCGTAGTCGAGGCCGTGGGCGGGGTCGCGCTCGCGCACCCAAGCAGAGCGGCGGACCCTCCTCACTTTCTGCGCGCATGGAAGAGCGCTGGCGCCGACGCCGCGACCAAAACGAACAGCGCGACTACTAGTCCGGAGCCTTCCGGTGTTATGACTGCCGGGACTCAACCCAAGATCTCCTCATTTTCGATGCTCGGCTGTCGTACTCCCTCGCGTTCTGATCGACGGAACGCCGAGATCGGCCACCACAACGCTCGCCGTCGCGCGGCGGGGGAGACTCCCGTTCCTAAGGCAGAAGTGCAGCACTCGACATCCGCTCGCAGCTGGGCTACGTCGCTGCGCACGGAGATCGCGGAATACCTCACTTCTTCCAGAGCCAACACGATCCGATCGAGTGCTGCCACGGCATCTGGGTTAACGGCGTTGCCCCACCTGGCTTCTCCCCATGGTTGCCGTGCGTTGTCTGAGAGTGGTCGACCAAACCACTGAGCCAGTCGGCCATGGGTTTCGCGTGGCGAAAGGCCTAGCGGCCACCGGCGTCCGAGGTCACTCACGGAATCGCGAAGTTCGGCCCAGGCCAACTCCGGCCCGCTCAGCTCGGTGGCACCCTGCCACCGACGAGTGCGCCGCACCGTTCGGATACCCCTTGGAATCAACAACGTGACCAACAGCAAAGTCACGCCGCCGAGGACGGCGACCACTCGCGGCCATGATGAGGACTGGGCAGACGACTCGAAGGTCTGTTCGTCTGGGAGATTGGGTCCGTCAGCTCGCGGTGCTCCGCTTGAGGAAGACGAGGATGGCGAAGGCGCGGCAGAGTCGGATGGCTCGGGTTCGGGACGGGCGAGATCTTGTGTGGTGTAGTCGGGAACTCCCTCAGCTCGCGCGCTCGGCGTGGGCTCGAACCTCACCCACCCGGCACCAGGGAAGTACAGCTCGGGCCAAGCATGAAGATCGTGGGAGCTGTACTCCCACTGATTCGGTCCGATTCGGTCTGGGCGCAAAAATCCGACTGCAACGCGAGCAGGAATACCCTGAGCCCGGGCCATCACCGCCATCGCCGAAGCGAACTGCTCGCAGTAGCCGACGCGCCCACCATTTCCACGAGTCAGAAAGGCCACCAACTCGTCCGAGCCGGTGCCCGGCGCGGTGTTCAACGAATATTCGAATCCACCGGTGTCACGGAACCAGTCTTGGAGGGCAACGGCTTTCTCGAAGTCACTCGGCGACGACTTGGTCACTTCGTCGGACAGGTCTTGGACAAACTCGGGGAAATCCTTGGGTAGGCGAGTGAAAATTGAGGGGACAGCGCCAGCGCCTGGAGCTGCCGCCGCGAGCATCTCGGCGTCATACTCCAAGTCCACCGCCCGGGCCGAGTAGGACAGATCTGCCGTGGTTAGTTCGTCCTCAGCCGCCAGAAAGTCGATGGTGTCGCGATCATATTTCCAAACGCCCTTCGCCGAGACTGCCGTAACAGGAAATGGCACTGGCAACCAGGTGGAGTCAAACGCGGCTGCTGCCCTGATGTCATAACTGTGTTCTGTGCGCTGGACTTGTGGAGCCGTTCCAGTGAGCGGGAGGTCTTGTCCCTGAGCAGTCTGATCACTGGGAAAGTTGCGATTGCCGGAGGTCCAAGCATTGTTGCTGAACCGATTGAGAACCGCGATACGGAGATAGCCGGGGCTAGGGTCGCTCGTCTCAATCCTCAACCATGGGACGTCGCGCCCGCGGGTTAGATCCCTCCGCAGGTCCGTCATCGGGCTTTGAATCGTGATTTCGTCGCCACCGCCCCCGGTGCCTGAACCAGGTCCCCAGCCGGATAGATCCCAAGATGGTGCACTCAGGGCCACCAGGATGGCTAGCGCGATGGCGGGGAGGCCGATGCTCAGCGCGTGTTGGCGATGACGGGTTGCGGCTGAAGAGTCGAAAGACTTCAGCGGGGACGGGTTGCCCACTGGCCCGCGCCGAGTGCGTTCGAGCTGCCTACCCCACCGTGAAGCCAAGTGGAACTCGCTGACATACAGCAACAGTAGGAATCCTGCGGCTGAGACCGGAAAGACCCACCAGGAGACCGGCGTACCGTTCATCGCGGCCGGCACTAGATAGATCACCAAGATCGGGAGACCGACAAGGGAGGCACGTTTAACACTGCTTGCGAGAACGTCGGCGAGCAGGAGAGTCAGCGCCCCACTCGCAATCAACAGTGGATGCACACTGGGCGGGGTCCGTGGGATCGGTGAGGTGTAGGACTGCGCGGTGGTGATGGCTTGAACAAAGGCCTCCGCTAAAGCCTCAAGTCCAGCAAAGCTGGGCAGCGGTGAGCCCGTGACACTGACGAAAATGCCCAAGAGCGCCACGCACGTCTGAGCAAGAACAGTCAGCAGGCGTGAGGCCCGAAGACGGCGCGCGAAGACTCTAGTGAGGAGAATCGCCAGCCCGATCGCGAAGCAAGGGAAGAGGTACCTAATTGGATCGACAGTGAATCCCGACCACGCACAGAGGGTCAGCCAAGTGGTGGTCCCCGCGATTTGACCCGCAGTTGTCGCGATGTCGGTTGGTTTTGTCCGCACGGGGGAAGCGGCACGCTGATCGCGGTCGAGAACTTGTGTCACCAGACCGCTCCTTCCAGAGAACCAGACTGCGCTGAGCCGTTGCCGTGGCCCCGCGGTGTACGTCGGCCCAGGTCTTGCCACGCCGATTCCAAGCGATCCGTGGGTCGTAGAGCGACGGCCCCCCAACCGTTGGTCGCCAGCGTGCCGAGGGGAGCAGCGAGCGAGTCGGGGTCAGCCAGATCAGGACTTCCCCACCTGTGCACGTCCAGCGCAAAAGCGAGCGCCGTGCTCGCGTTCTTGGCCATCTGCCGCAATGCCGCCGAATCCTTTGTGCCGACCTCGCCAAATACGGCCACGGTCACTCCGCTATGGCCGGACTCGGTGAGCCACGTGCAATCGATGGAGTCGCGCGACACGGTGCCGACCACGGCGAGTGACTCCATCAAGGGGCGGGCATTGGAGTTGGCGTCGCGCATGTGCCAAGCCGTGGCTTCTTGCTCCCCGGTGGCGGTGACAAGGCGCACCATGAAACCGCGCTGCGAGAGATAGAGGGCGACCGAAGCTGCGGTGGAAACGGCGCCCTCAAAAGAGGAGGCGAGACCTTGACCACGGTGTGCCTGCGCTCGGTTGTCAAGAAAGACCGTGGCGCGAGATTGCCAGGGCTGTTCCTCGCGGCGCACCATCAACTCGCCCACGCGGGCCGAGCTGCGCCAATGGACCCGGCGGAGGTCGTCACCCCGTCGATACTCGCGCACGGTCACGTCTTCGGCGCTGCCGATCGCAAACGCCCGGGGTCGGTTATCGCCGGACCCGGTCGCGGAGCCACCTAGCGCAATAGCGGGCAGGACCACGGTTCGTGGGGTCACCGTGATGGGAACCGTCGCGCGAAACGCACGTCCAAGTTCAACTAAGCCAAACGGGTCAGTGAGTCGGACGCTCATGGGGCCGACGTCGAATCGTCCGCGCACCTCTGAGCGCACCTGATAATTGACGTCGCGTCGTCGCCCCTGCCCCAGTCCTGCGAGGGCAAACCGTGGCCTCGCGCCCAGGACGTAGGGGAGCTGTTCCTCAAGCAGCAGGACGCCGCTGGGAGCTTTGCCTTCATTGGTCAGGGTGAGGTTCACTTGGGCCGATTGGCCAGCCGAGATCAGCTGCGGACTTACGGTTCGCACCAGCGCCAGACGGTAGCGATTACGCCCAACGAGGGCCGCAGCCAATAGCGGAAGCACGGTGATGAAGGCTGCGGCTTGCACCAATGTGCTCTCGCCGATCACTAGTCCGCCAAAGAAGGCCACAACACCCGCGCCCAGGAATACCCGTCCACGGGCAGTGAGGCCCCTCAGTGACTCACGCACCGGCGACCGGCGCCGCCCGGTGCGGAGCAGCCTCCGGCACGTGAACGCTGGAAACGATGGTGTCAAGAATTGCCAGCGTGCTTCGGCCCGTCATAGTTGCCTCCACGCCTGAGAGAATGCGATGAGCCAACACCGGGCGAGCGAGAGTGCGAATGTCGTCAGGCAGAACATAGTGGCGACCACGCATAGCGGCATAGGCCTTGGCGGCCCTTACCAAGTGCAAAGTGGCTCTGGGGGATGCGCCAAGCGTGAGTTCTGCTGAGTGTCGGGTTGCCGTGGTGAGGGCAACGGCGTAGCGCTGAACAGCCTCAGAGACGTGCACGTTCATGACGATTTCTGCCAGTTTGCGGATCTCCGCCGCATCAGTCACCGGCTCCAAGTCCTCAAGTGGGTTGTGCCCGGTGTGTGAGTTCAACATGGCGATTTCCGCCGACTCCACCGGGTATCCGATCGAGACCCGAGCCATGAAGCGATCTCTTTGCGCCTCTGGAAGGGCGTAGGTGCCTTCCATCTCAATGGGGTTCTGGGTCGCGATCACCATGAACGGCGAGTCGAGTTGGTACGTCGCATTGTCGACGGTGACTTGGCGCTCTTCCATGCACTCAAGCAGAGCAGATTGGGTCTTCGGTGAAGCTCTGTTGATCTCGTCTCCGACCACGATGTTGGCGAAAATGCCACCCGGTCGAAACTCAAACTCGCGAGTCACCTGATTGAAGATAGACACGCCGGTGACATCGGATGGAAGCAAGTCGGGAGTGAACTGAATCCTGCGCACTGAGCAGTCGATACTTCGTGCCAGGGACTTGCTCAACATCGTTTTGCCGACGCCTGGCACATCTTCGAGCAGGAGGTGTCCGCCCGCGAGCAAGACGACCAAAGCTGCGGAAACCACATCCGGCTTGCCAGAGATCACGCGTTCGATGTTGGTGCGGACCCGCTCAACAACCGCGGCGAGAGCTTCAAGGTCAGCCTCCGTGCTGGCGAGGCCAAGATGCCCATGTGGATCAGGGCTCACCGGCTGGGGCGCTCCAGGAGCAGTCTCGTCCGAGAATGCATTCGTCGTACTCACGCGCAGGGTCCTCCCGTTATTGCCCGTCAGTCGTGCTGAGCGATACATCAGCACTCGCCTACACGGTATGTGGTGCCGTCAACTTCACCAGCGTATGGATCAAGGGCCGTGGCCTCAAGAGACACAAAGGCCACCGGAATGAGCGCCAAATGGTTGACGGTGGGGGAAAGTGGCGTATTGTGGAGCGAAATGGAGCATCAGCGCATGAATCAACTGACTGAGGGAGGTGTGTGGTGTTCTTCGGCACCTACACCCCCAAGGTCGACGACAAGGGTCGGTTGTTCCTGCCAGCCAAATTCCGTGACCAGTTCGGGGCTGGGCTCGTGGTGACGCCCGGGCAAGAACGGTGCCTCAATGTGTGGCGCACCGCGGACTTCGAAGCATCGACCATGCGCTACAAGTCGGCACCGATCACCAACGCGGAGACGCGGTTCTATCTGCGGATGATCGCCGCCAACTCCTCCGAAGAAGTTCCCGATCGACAGGGTCGCATCACGCTCTCTCCGCAACTGCGCGACTGGGCGGGACTCAGTCGGGAGGTCACGGTGATCGGCTCCATGAACCATGTCGAGATCTGGAACACCGCCGCATGGGCGCAGTACAGCGCCGAACAAGAACAGCGTTTCGCGGAACTGAGTGAGGACATCTTCCCTCCGATCTAGGTAACGCAGCCATAACTACATAGCGAAAGTCGTCAGACGAGGTCTCGTGCCCGCTTCTGCCAGTCATATCGGTCGAAGTAGAACGATCCGGAGCCACTTCCCCGGCCCCGGAATTGTTCGAAGCCGCGCACGGTGAAGCGGGCAGGGACCTGGACTGACGAATTCGAAAGCAGCCAAAAGATGTACAGGCAGGGGGTCGAAATCGCATGACAAGCAGCACGCCAAACACGGCAACGCTCACAAGAGCCGATGATCGTCGAGTTCGCGACCTCGCGCGCGACGCACTCTGTGTCATGGCGTTTTCGGTCGTTGCGTCGTTCTCCTTGGTCTGTCTCCTCGTCGCACTAACGACCTTGGTGCACTGATCGCACGAGGGATGAGTCCGCCAATCATGATTTCGCCTCCGCCGTCGGCTCATCAGCCGGTGTTGCGCGACCGTGTCGTCGCGCTGTTGGCACCAGCCCTGGAGACCTCCGGCTCGGTCATGGTTGATGCCACCTTGGGCCTAGGTGGCCACACCGAATCCGTGTTGGTGAGTTGCCCGCACGCTCTGGTTGTCGGGGTTGATCGAGATCCTGCCGCCCTCACGTTGGCCTCGCGCCGCCTCGAGCGCTTCGGGGAGAGGTTCGTGGCTGTCCATGCGGTCTATGACGAGATACCCCTGGTGCTCGCTCAACTTGGACACCGTCGAGTTCAGGCGGTCCTTTTTGACCTGGGAGTGTCGTCGATGCAGCTCGATCTGGTGGACAGAGGCTTCGCCTATCGTGTGGATGCTCCGCTCGATATGCGGATGGACCCTGCGGATCTCTTGAGCGCTGCCGATGTGCTCAACACGTACAGCGTCGGCGACTTGACCCGCGTGTTGCGCGACTACGGTGAAGAAAAGTTCGCTCGTCGGATTGCGACTGCGGTGGTGCGGGCGCGCGAGATTGAGCCCTTCTCTCATTCCGGACGACTTGTTGAGTTGCTGTACGACGTCATCCCGGCGCCCGCAAGGCGCACGGGTGGACACCCGGCAAAGCGGACTTTTCAGGCCTTGCGCATGGAAGTCAACGACGAACTTGCAGTGCTCAAACGTGCGATTCCGGCCGCGCTGTCCACGCTCTCGGTTGGCGGACGCTTAGTCGTGGAGTCGTATCACTCCCTTGAGGACCGCGTTGTCAAGCGGGCGCTCGTGGAAGCAACCAAGAGCAAGGTGCCAGAAGATCTGCCCTTTGTGCCCGCCGGGATGGACCCGCCGTTTCGTCTCGTCACGCGGGGTGCCGAGCAGGCCGATGCAGCCGAAGTGGCCGCCAATCCAAGAGCGGCGTCAGTGAGACTGCGCGCAGCGGAACGGATGTTGCCATGAGTTCGCAGTCCACAGCACGAGTCACCCGCAGGTCGACGGACTTGGAGGCGCGTGTCTCCGGCCGCGCCGAAGAAAGAGCTGCCCGTCGAGCACGATTGACCGTCCCCGCGCGGTTGCGGGTGCCGACGCCGCGATTCCCATTTGTCACGCTGGTAAGCATGATCATGGTTGGGGGCGTCGTTGGGTTGTTGCTGTTCAACACATCGATGCAACAGGCGTCCTTTGCTGCCACGGCGCTCGAAAAACAAGCGCAAGCACTTTCCGAGCGCCAACAGACCCTGCACATGGAACTCGAGGACCTTAGGGATCCCCAGCGCCTGGCCGAGGCTGCTCGAGAGCAGGGCATGGTGCCTCTTGCTCGGCCTGCCTTCCTCCGACTCGTCGACGGGAAACTGCTCGGCAACCCCGTGCCGGCGAGCTCGGCTGATCAATTGTCGATCGACCCCCCGGCAGCTCAGCCTCCCGCCGCCGCGTACCCCCAACCAATTGTGGTGGAACCTACGAAAAACGCTCAGTCACGGAGGGAGCAACGGTCGAATCAGTCATCCGACACGTCCGCTCAATCCGAGCAGCGCAACAAGCAACAGGGTAGAAACAACAACAATAGAAACAACAGTAACTCTGGTTAACACCAGTAACAGACTCGCCACCGATCCTTCCCCAAGTAACCAGGAGTCTCCGTGCCCACGCGATCCCACGGCACCGCCAACCGCGGGTTGGCCGGCGGCTGGGTAGGCCGTCGCGGTGCTCCTGCGGCGCGGCTGCGAGTCGGGTTCGTGATTGTGGCCATGGTGCTTTCGCTGTACGGCGGACGCTTACTGCAGCTCCAGGGTGTCGATCCGGGCTCCTATGCTGCGATGGCGGCTGCTGAAACTCGCGCAGAGGTGCCACTTGCCGCACGACGTGGGGAGATCCTGGACCGCAACGGTGAACCGCTGGCCACCTCGGTTAACGGTCTGGCTGTTTTCGTTGATCCCACTCTCACCAAGGCAGTGGCCCCGGAATTGGCGAAATTCTTCGCCAATCGGCTTGGGGTTGACTATTTCACCGTGCTCAAGCGACTCCGCGAGGACGACCATTTCGCCTACGTGGCTCGACAGGTGCCTGCGACGCTGGCCAATGATGTGGTGGCCGAAGCCAAGGCATTGAAGTACGCGGGCATTTACACCGAATTGGACCCGGTGCGGGACTACCCGGCCCATGATGTCGCCGCGAACTTGGTCGGCTTCATGGGACAAGAAAAGCCGCTGGCCGGGTTGGAGTTGTCGTTTAACAGGTGGCTGTCGGGCAAGAACGGCAAGGAGGAATTCGTTCTTGTCTCCGGTGGCAATCGACTGCCGCTCGGCGATTCAAATCTGGTTGAGCCCGTGAACGGGAAGAACCTTGAGCTGACGATCGACCGCGACCTGCAGTGGTACACGCAGCGGGTGCTAAGAAAGTCTGTCCTGGATGCGCGCGCCAACTCTGGCATCGCTGTCGTCATGGACACCCAGACGGGCGATGTGCTGTCGTTCGCTGACTACCCAACCTTTGATGCTGCCGCGCCGGACTTGTCACCAGGCCGCGATCACGGCTCACGCGGCCTCAGTGACGTCTATGAACCGGGCTCGGTGCAAAAGGTGCTCACTCTGGCCGCACTTCTCGACGCCGAAAAGGTAACGCCGAGGACCAAGATTCGCGTCCCGGGAACCCTGACTCGTAGCGACAAGGTGTTGCATGATTGGTGGGACCACGGTCCACTGCGGCTCACCATGGCAGGTGTCATCGCTAAGTCTTCCAACATTGGCACCGTGCTGGCGGCCGACCAACTCACCAGCGGGCAATTGCGTGACTATCTGGTGAGCTTCGGTTTGGGTTCTCGAACGGGTGTCGGTGCCTGGAAGGAGTCAGCGGGTCTGTTGCCCAAAGACTGGGCACAGCTGGACAAAGACCGGATCGCGTTTGGCCAATCAGTCTCGGTCAATGCACTGCAATTGGCGGCAGCCATCAACACCGTGGCCAATGGGGGCGTATACGTGGCCCCGAGTCTGGTCAAAGGCGCGGCCGTAACCGACGACGGCGTCACCGTCGGTACCGAGGTTGACCAAAGCGTGCGGGTCGTGAGCGAGAAGGCTGCGGCGCAGACCGCCAAGGTCATGGAACGAGTGCTCGATCCGGTCGATGGCGTTGCTCCGAGCGCCGCCGTTCCCGGCTATCGAGTGGCGGGAAAGACCGGCACTGCCCAGCGAGTAGTGGACGGCACCTATGCAGGCAACGGCACGGTTGTCTCATTTGCCGGTTTCGCGCCGGCTGACAAGCCACGCTTCACGGTGTACGTCGTGGTGAACCGACCACGGATTGAGGGTGGTGGCGGATCGATCGCTGGTCCCGTCTTCGCTAAGTTAATGAGCCACGTGCTTTTGCGCTACGGCGTACCTCCGACTGGCACGACTCCATCGCGGTTGCCGGTCGCGTGGTAGGGATCGTCCGCTTGAGAAACGGTAACCTCGCATCGTGACCAAACCGGGGGACGAATTGATGCGGCCGCATCAGCCCCCCGCCGTCAGCCTGAGAGCTATCGCTGACTGGCTAAGCCAGTCTGGTTTTCACGCTGAACTAGTGGGCTACCCATTGGTGGCCATCTCCGGGATCTCCTTGAGTTCCTTTCGAATTCGGCCGGGTGATCTCTACCTAGCATTGCCGGGCACCAAGGCACACGGAGCGAGTTTCGTCCCGCAGGCGATGGCAGCCGGTGCAGTCGCAGTCTTGACGGATCCAGCCGGAGAGAAGGCATTGCCGCGGGGAGTCCCCGCTCTGATCATCAACGAACCGAGGCGCTTGATCGGCAAATTGAGTGCCTGGCTGTACGACGAGCCTGCTCGGGCGATGCACCTAGTCGGCGTGACCGGGACGCAAGGCAAGACAACCACGACCTGGTTGGCCGAAAGTGCGCTTGCGAACCTTGGGATGAGCGCGGCGGTAATCGGCACCGTTGGCACTCGCATCCACGGCATTGACATCAAGACCGCACTGACAACCCCAGAGGCTCCAGATCTGCAGGCCTTGTTTGCGGTGATGCGTGAACAACACGTCACCACCTGTTTGATGGAAGTCTCTAGTCATGCCTTGGTGCTGGGTCGAGTGGATGGGATTATTTTCGACGTTGCAGTCTTCACCAACCTAGGCCGCGACCACCTGGATTTTCACACCGATGTCGAAGAATATTTCGCGGCGAAGGCTTCCCTGTTTGTTCCTGAACGCGCGCGGCGTGGCTTGGTCAGCATCGATGACGCCTTCGGGCGGCGCTTGTGTGTTGAGTCCTCGATCCCTATTCGGACGTTCTCTGCAACCCCGCTGGAAGAACGGGTGGATCGTGGCGATGATCAACCCGCAGACTGGCAAGCGCTGTCCGTGGATCCGAGGCCGATGGGATCAACTGCCGTCCTGCGCACACCCACTGGTGCCACGTTGGTATTGGACGTGCCGATGCCTGGACTTTTCAACGTCGCTAACGCGATAGCCGCCGTTGCCGCCTGCGCTGAGCTCGGCATTGACCCAAAAACCGTGGCCACGGGAATAGCCGCCACCAACGGTGTGCCTGGTCGGATGGAGTGGCTGCCCAACGAACACGGGTTTGGTGTTGTCATTGATTACGCCCACAAACCTGATGCGCTGCGAGCCGCCCTGGGCTCTCTCAGGACCTCCCAACACCAGCGGGTCATCTTGGTCATAGGTGCCGGGGGTGATCGGGACCACGGCAAGAGACCGTTGATGGGGAGTGTTGCGGCTGAGTTAGCTGACGTGGTGATCATCACCGATGACAATCCCCGTTCGGAGAATCCAGCAGTGATTCGAGCTGAGGTGCGATCCGGCGTTCACGATGGCGCCGCCCTGATTCATGAGATCGGCGACCGACGGGAGGCAATTCACCAAGCAGTGGCCCTCGCCAGGCCAGGTGACGTGGTGCTGATTGCTGGCAAGGGTCATGAGACGGGCCAGGAAATACAGGGCGTGCTCACTGAATTTGACGACCGAGCGGTGGCACGAGAGGCGTTAAACCAATGATTGCGACGTCATTGGGCGAAATAGCCGAGGTAGTTGGTGGGCTCATTGAGCCCCAACGCTCAGACATCATCGTTAACGGCAACGTCTCAGTCGACAGCCGGAGTGTGACGGCGGGTGGCCTCTTCGTGGCCATTGCGGGCGATCACGTCGATGGCCATGACTTCGCCACGCCAGCCGGGGCCTTGGGCGCGGTGGCGGTAGTGGGGACTCGTCCCACGGAGTTGCCCACTCTGGTCGTCGCCGACCCGAAAGTTGCGTTGGCGCGACTCGCGCAGTACGTCGTGTCGTGCTTGCCGGAGCTGAGGGTGTTTGCGATCACGGGGTCGCAGGGCAAGACCGGCACCAAGGACTACCTCGCCGCAATCATGTCCGGCGTGGGGTCAACGGTTGCTACGGCAGGCAACTACAACAACGAGGTCGGGGTTCCGCTGACGCTGCTCCGAGCCGACGAAGGGACACAGTTTCTGATCGTGGAGATGGGAGCCCGAGCGCGAGGCGACATCGCTTATCTCAGTTCCCTTGCCCGACCCGAGTTCGGGGCTGTGGTCAATGTTGGGACAGCCCATCTGGGGGAGTTCGGCTCGAGGGCGGCTATCGCCTCCGCCAAAGGTGAACTTGTGGAGGCTCTCCCGGCCCACGGCAGCGCGATCCTTAACGCCGAGGACCCTTTCTATCTAGAGATGGCATCTCGCACAGCAGCGCGAGTCATCACGTTTGGGGCAGGCGGTGATGTCGTAGCGACGGGGCTCGTCGCTGATGACTTTGGCCGAGTGTCCTTCGAGTTGGGTTATCTCGGAGACTCAGCGCCCGTGACCCTCAACGGTTTGGGCAGCCATCAAGTCGCCAATGCTTGTGCGGCGGGTGCGCTCGCCTTGGCCGGTGGAGTTGATCTGGCCACCGTTGCGCAAGGACTCACGGATTGTCGGTTGCCGTCGCGTTGGCGGATGGAATTGACCGAGCGGGCTGACGGCCTTGCTGTGATCAACGACTCGTACAACGCGAATCCAACATCGATGGCTGCCGCCATCGCCACGCTTGCTGAGATTGGGCGTCGCAGCGGCCGGAGAACAGTCGCAGTGCTTGGTGAGATGCGCGAACTGGGTCACGAAGAAGTGGCGTTGCACCGGGAGGTGGGCCAACTTGTGGCACGCGAAGGTATTGATCAGCTGATCACGATTGGCCCACTTGCTTCGGAGATCTTGGCTGGCGCCAACGGAAACCCTCACTGGCAAGGTTTTGGTGTCGCTGTGGCGGGCCGCGGTGAAGCGATCGACTGGGTGAGGCACAATGTTTCGGCTACCGATGTCGTTGTGGTGAAGGCTTCGCGCGGGGCAGCTCTGGAATCTGTGGCATCGGCATTGCTCGCAGAAGTTGACTTGCCCAATCGTCCGGTGGAGAGGGATCACTCGTGAAGGCCATCTTGTTTAGCGGCAGCATTGGGCTGGTTCTGTCGCTGCTGGGCACTCGAAGCGCGATCACCTTGCTTGCTCGGGCAGGTTATGGCCAAGAAATCCGCGACGATGGGCCGACAAGTCACCACACCAAACGAGGGACACCCACGATGGGTGGCATCGTGATCATTGTCGCCTCGGTAATCGGCTACTTTGGCGCCAAGTTGTTGACCCAGACGGTGCCCTCCGCGTCTGCGTTGCTGTTGCTGTTCTTGTTCGTCGGGATGGGTCTGGTTGGTTTTCTAGACGACTTCATCAAGATCGTTAAGCAGCGCAGCCTGGGGCTGCGTAGCAAGGCAAAGATGATCGGGCAGGCAATCATCGCCATTACTTTTGCGGTCGTCGCCCTGTCACCCCAATTGGCCGATGCGGGGGGTCGAACGCCCGCCTCGACGTCAATTTCCTTCCTCCGCGACCTCTCTTGGTTGGCCCTGCCGATGGGCGTCGCCGTACTCGTGATCTGGTTCATCATCACCGCCGAATCGAATGCTGTGAACCTCACCGATGGACTCGACGGTCTTGCCACCGGCGCCTGCGTGATGGTTTTCGGCGCCTATACGTTGATCGGTATCTGGCAGAACAACCAGTCGTGTCTGATCAGCAACCAGGCCAATTGCTATAACGTCCGTGATCCTCTGGATCTCGCTGTCGTCGCGGCTGCCATCACGGGGGCCTGTTTCGGATTCTTATGGTGGAACGCCCCGCCCGCCGCCATCTTCATGGGCGATACCGGTTCGCTCTCGCTCGGAGCGGCTCTGGCCGGGCTGGCTGTGCTCACCCGCACGGAGTTGCTGCTGATCGTTCTGGGCGGGCTCTTCGTCGCCATCACGCTCTCGGTGGTGCTGCAGGTTGCTTGGTTCAAAGCGAGCAGGCGAGTGACCGGGGTGGGGAAGCGGCTGTTCCGGATGGCACCGTTGCAGCACCATTTTGAACTACTCGGGTGGGAGCAAGTCACTGTCGTGATCAGATTCTGGATCATCACGGGGCTGTGTGTCGCGGCAGGCATCGGCATCTTCTACGCCGAATGGGTGGCGCGACAGTGAGCCGTTCGCCGCGCGCACTTGGTCTAGGCCGACACGACTCGTGGGAAGGCATCCGAGCGGTAGTTGCTGGTTTTGGAGTGTCGGGGTACGCCGCCGCCGACAATCTGCTGTTTCTCGGCGCCGAAGTGCTGGCCTTGGACGAACGTGCAGAAGCCGACGATGATCGCCAAGAGAAGGCTGACTTACTGAGAGTCCTCGGTGCCGATGTCCGCCTTGGCGCTGGTGAAACGAACACCTTGCCTGACGATGTCGATGTCGTGGTCACCTCTCCCGGCTGGCGTCCCTCGGCGCCGCTCTTGGCTCAAGCGGCCGCGCGCGGAGTTCCGATCTGGGGTGAGGTTGAGCTCGCTTGGCGGCTGCGTGATCCTGATCAAGCAGCCCCTTGGCTTGCCGTCACTGGCACTAACGGCAAGACCACCACCGTCCAGATGCTCGAGACGATCCTCCAAAGTGCTGGCTTGCGTGCTGCGGCAGTGGGAAATGTTGGTCGCCCGATCGTGGAAGCGGTTATGGACCCGACGCCCTACGACGTACTAGCTGTCGAGCTTTCGAGCTTCCAGTTGCATTACACGACCTCGATGAGTGCCGAGTCGGCCGCCGTGCTGAACATTGCCGAAGATCATCTCGATTGGTATGCCGAACTGTCCACCGCTGCGATGAAGGCCTATGCAGCGGACAAAGGGCGCATTTACGACGGCGTTCAACGAGCCTGTGTTTACAACGTTGCCGATCCCGAAACAGAGCGACTCGTGAGGGAGGCCAATGTGGTGGAAGGCGCGCGAGCCATTGGCATCACCCTGGGCACGCCGTCGGTCGGAATGCTTGGCGTGGTTGACGACATCTTGGTCGACCGCGCATTTGTCGCGGAGCGAGCCACCAGTGCTGCCGAGTTGTGCACCCTTGCCGACTTAGCCAGCCAGGCTCCGCATTTCGTCAGCAATGCCCTGGCGGCGGCAGCCCTCGCGAGAGCCCATGGAGTTCCGGCGCTGGCGGTGCGAACGGGATTGAGTAGCTTCGTTGCTGATGGGCATCGCATTGCGGTTGTGGCGGAGGTCGACGGAGTTCACTATGTCGATGATTCCAAGGCGACTAACCCCCACGCAGCCTTGGCCTCGCTGAGGGCTTTTGACTCTGTGGTGTGGATAGCTGGTGGATTGGCCAAAGGGGCAGGCTTCGACGACCTAGTTACGGCTGTGAGAACGAGGTTGAGGGGAGTGGTCCTGATGGGCCAGGACGCAGCTGTGATTGCTGACTCGTTGGCGCGACACGCCCCAGATGTCCCCGTCATCGCGGTCGACGCCAGCGAGACTCGACACAAGGAAGGCACGGACAACGGCTTGTCATGGGCTCATGGGGCCATGACCCAAGCGGTTGCTGCGGCTGCCCGGCTGGCCCGACCAGGGGACACAGTGCTGTTGGCCCCCGGTTGTGCGTCGATGGACATGTTCCTCGACTATGCCGACCGTGGCGACGCATTCACCGCAGCCGTGCGGAGGCGACAGACTTAGGTCGAGGGGAACGGTGCAGTGACAACCGCCAATGTCGGCGCATCTCCGCAGGATTCCTCGTCGATCCGCTGGCTCACGGCCGCCCGGGCGAGCCTCAACCGGCCGTTGACGTCCTATTACCTGCTGCTCGGCGCTTCCGCTTTGCTGCTGACCATCGGTTTGATCATGGTGCTGAGCGCCTCGAGTGTGTGGTCGTTCAAACAGTTCGATGGCGATTCCTATGCCGTCGTGAAACGACAACTGATGTGGGTCCTCATCGGCATTCCCGCCGCCATTATTGCCTCGCGACTGCCGGTGCGGTTCGTCCGCTGGCTCGCTTGGCCCGGGGTCGTCGTGGCCTGCACCCTGTTAGCTCTCACCAGAGTTCCCGGGCTAGGTGTTACACGGAATTACCAGACCAATTGGTTGGCCTTGGGGCCGGTTGACATCCAACCTTCCGAGTTGGCGAAGTTGGCCCTGATTTTGTGGGCTGCGCACGTCTATGCCAACAAGGATCGGAAGCTGGGCTCGGTGCACCACATTCTGGTTCCGGTGATGATCCCTGGGATGCTCACGGTGATTGGTCTAGTTCTGCTCCAGCGCGATCTCGGAACAGCACTCGTCCTCTTCGCCATCGCGCTGGCAATGTTGTGGGTGGTCGGCACGCCCGCCAAGTTGTTTTGGCTCGCCCTGTCCGCGGTGGGAGTCTTGGCTTTTTTCCTGGCGGCTAATAACACCGAGCGGCTCTCTCGGTTGACCAGTTTCACTGATCCATTCAGAGACTTTCACGTGACGGGTTGGCAATCGGCCCATGGGCTCTTCGCGCTGTCTTCGGGAGGCATTTTCGGTCAGGGCATCGGCGCGAGCCAGCAAAAGTGGGGCAAGCTTCCGGAGGCCCACACCGACTATATTTTTGCGGTGCTCGGTGAAGAGCTGGGCCTGGCCGGCACCTTGCTGGTGGTCACTCTGTTTTTGGCCATCGCCTACGCCATGACGAAGGTCGCCCTTAGCGCCAGCGATCCGTTTGTTCGCTATGCGAGTTTCGGCGTGATGGTGTGGGTCCTTGGGCAGATGATCATCAACGTCGGCATGGTGCTTGCCCTGCTGCCCGTCATCGGCGTCCCGCTTCCGTTGGTGTCCTATGGAGGCTCCGCGCTGGTGCCGTCGCTGGTCGCGTTGGGACTCGTGATTGGCTTCGCTCGTCGTGAACCTGAAGCGGCCCGAGCTCTCGCGGCACGCAAGCGACAGCGAACGGTGGGCATATCGGCCCGTCGAGGCCGTTAGTCCATGCGAATTCTCTTGGCTGGGGGCGGTACGGCGGGTCACACGTCGCCGCTCCTGGCGACGGCGGATGCTCTGGTGCGTCTGTTTCCCGACATCGATGTTTCATGTGTGGGCACGCTGCGTGGGCTTGAAACCACGGTCGTTCCGGCCGCAGGTTATCCCTTAGAACTCATTCCGCCCGTTCCGATGCCTCGAAAGGTCAATGGCGAGTTGGGGCGGGTGCCGTGGAGATTACGAAGGGCCGTCGTCGAGAGTTTGGCAGTGATCGACCGGGTGCAACCCGACGTCGTGGTGGGCTACGGCGGGTATGTCTCGCTGCCGGTCTACTTCGCCGCACGACGGCGCAAGGTTCCGATCGTCGTACACGAGCAGAATGCGCTGCCAGGAGTGGCTAATAAGATCGGGGCTCGCCTCACTCATCATGTGGCCGTGAGTTTCCCTGACACGCCGCTGCCCCATGCTCAATTCGTTGGGCTGCCGCTGAGGCGGATGATTTCTCAGCTCGACAGACCCGCGCTTCGCGAGGAAGCGCGGGCCTTCTTCGGTCTTGACCTCCGTTTGCCGACCCTCTTGGTGACCGGCGGTTCTCAAGGTGCTGCCCATCTCAACGAGAGTGTCGCTGGAGCTGCCGCAGCGTTGGGTCAAGCCGGCGTCCAGGTGCTTCACGTGGTGGGACCAAAGGGTTCAGCACTTCCACTGGCGACCGCGCTCCCTTACGTCATCGTTTCCTACGTCGATCGGATGGACTTGGCCTACGCCGCCGCGGACTTGGTGCTTTGTCGAGCAGGTGCATCGAGCGTGAGCGAAGCCGCTGCCGTCGGCTTGCCAGCGATCTTCGTGCCACTCCCGATCGGCAATGGCGAGCAGCGAATGAACGCCCAGCCGGTCGTCGACGTCGGTGGCGCATTGCTTGTGGACAACGCTGATCTATCGTCGTCTTGGGTTGCCGACGTGGTCGCAACCCTGGCCCTGGATGGGGAGCGTTTGAAGCGAATGGGGACGGCTGCCAGCACTCTCATCTCTCGGGACGCAGATGTTGCGCTGGCTCGACTCATCGTCGGGGTTGCCCGATGAACGTTGACGTTCCAGCCGCCATTCCCAACGCCCGGGATCTTGGCCGGGTTCATTTTGTGGGCATTGGCGGGGCCGGGCTTTCCGCAATTGCCCGGATCATGCTCGCTCGGGGGATCGCAGTTAGTGGCAGCGACGGGCGCGACTCGCCAACCCTGGAGTCGTTGCGAGAGTCCGGGGCGGAAGTTCATGTCGGGCATCACCGCGATCATGTGGCGAAGTCGGACACGGTCGTGGTCTCCACAGCTGTGCCCGCAGACAACCCAGAAGTCGTGGAGGCAATCCGGAGAGGACTGCGGTTATGGCCTCGCTCTGCGGCGTTGGCATCCGTCATGGCTGGTCAGCGGACGTTGGCGGTCGCTGGGACGCACGGCAAGACGACGACAACCTCCCTGCTGACCAGTGCGTTGATCTCAGCGGGAGCCGATCCGTCTTTCACCATCGGGGGCGACCTCACCCAGACTGGGACGAATGCCGCAGATGGCTCCGGAAGTTACTTCGTCGCCGAGGCGGATGAAAGTGACGGGGCGTTCTTGGTCTATTCCCCTTATGCCGCCATCGTGACCAACGTAGAGGCTGACCACCTCGATCATTACGGAACCGAGGATGCCTATCGGGCGGCCTTCAGTGAGTTTGCCGCTCACATAGACCCGGCAGGGGTTTTGGTCTGTGTGATTGACGATCCCGGGGCCGCTGCTTTGTGCGCGGAGGCAATGTCAAACGGCAGACGGGTGCTGCGTGTCGGCACCTCAGCCGACGCCGAACTTCAGGCAACTGATCTTCGTTTCTCGGGCAACACCTCGACCTTCGTTGTCCAGCTTCAAACGGCCGAAACCCAACACACGCTCGGCGAGATCACTCTTCAAATTCCCGGGCGTGCCTACGTCGTCGATGCCTTGGCAGCCCTCGGTCTGGGTTTGCAACTCGGCTTCACATTCGCGCAGCTAGCCCCCGGTTTGAGGAGCTTCACGGGGACGCGCCGCAGAATGGAGTTCAAGGGCGAGGCTCGAGGTGTTCGTGTCTACGACAGTTACGCTCACCATCCTCGAGAAATCGCCGCGGATCTAGAGGCGGCTCGCTCGATCGCTGGGAGTGGGCGTCTCATAGTCGCGTTCCAGCCGCATCTGGTCTCGCGTACCCGTATCTTCGCTGCAGAGATGGGACAGGCGCTCAGTTTGGCCGACAACGTCACGGTTCTGGACATCTACCTCGCTCGTGAGGCGGCAGATCCGGCAGTCTCGAGTCAGTTGATCGTTGATGCCGTAGGCCATGATCACGCCTACTTTGAGCCAGATTTTTCCGCAGTCCCGCGCCGGTTGGTGGAAATCGCCCAGCCGGGGGATCTCGTTCTTTCACTGGGCGCAGGCAATGTCACCGAGATTGGGCCGCAAGTGTTGACGCTGTTGAGAGCGACTGCCGATGGCTAGTTCATTGAGAAGGCCCGTCACTGGTGCAAGTTTCCCGAAAGCACCGGCCAGGAGTGATGACGACCGTATTCGTCGTCGTTTCATCCGAAGGCAATGGCGTCGGCGTTGGCATGTCTGGCGACTAGCGGTTGGCGCGGCCCTCCTGCTGCTCCTAGGTGCAGGTATTGCCTGGGCGGTCTACTTTTCAACGTTGCTTTCAGCAGCGCAAGTGCAAGTAGAGGGGGCGGCGTTCCTCACCCCACAACAGGTGCGAGAGGCCGCGCTTGTTCCGCTGGGGGAACCGTTAGCCACGATCAATCTCGCCGAGATCACGTCGCGAGTCAGCGCGCTGGCTCCGGTGAAATCAGCCCAGGTGACCAGGTTATGGCCCGATCAAGTCTTAATCGAGGTGCAGGAGCGCGAAGTTCTGGCAGTGGTCCAGATCGGCGGACAGTTCCGTGGGATGGACGAGGGTGGCGTGCTGTTCCGCGAGTTCGCGAAGGCGCCGCGGCAGATCCCGCGGATCCGCACCGAACTCGCTGTAGACACCGACACCTTGAGAGAGGCAGGGGAGGTGTTGTCGGCACTGCCGCCCGACGTGTCCAAACGCGTGAGCTACGTGTCCGTTGAAACGATTGATCGGATCTCACTCGTGTTGCGGGATGGCCGGGTTGTGTTGTGGGGGAGCGCCGAAGAATCGGTCGACAAGGCGAGGGTTCTGGAGAAACTGTTGGCCATTCGGGCCACGACGTACGACGTGTCGGTTCCTGGGTTGCCTACCTATCGAAAGTGAGCGCGGCTTGCTCATGAATTGAGATTGTGGCGCCGCTCTCCGCGTGTCGCCCCGCCAATCGCGGCGTCCCTGCCTACGGTCAAGACCAACGACAGGTTGACATAACTATAACCCTCAGCCTGACGGTTACGGTTACCAACACAAGGAGGGGTCTCGCCGTGGCAGCACAGAACTACCTGGCCATTATCAAGGTCGTAGGCATCGGCGGCGGCGGCGTCAACGCTGTCAACCGGATGATCGACGTGGGATTGAAGGGCGTCGAGTTCATCGCGATCAACACCGACGCCCAGGCGCTTTTGATGAGCGATGCGGACGTGAAGTTGGACATCGGTCGTGAATTGACGCGGGGGCTAGGTGCTGGCGCTGACCCGACGGTGGGACGCCGAGCCGCCGATGACCACGCCGACGAGATTGAAGAGGTGATGAAGGGCGCCGATATGGTGTTCGTCACCGCAGGTGAAGGCGGTGGCACCGGCACTGGTGGCGCACCCGTCGTGGCGCGCATCGCGCGTTCTTTGGGTGCCCTGACTATCGGTGTCGTGACCCGACCATTTTCATTTGAAGGCCGCCGACGCGCCAACTCGGCCGAAGAGGGCATTGCCCAACTCCGCGAAGAAGTCGACACGTTGATTGTGATCCCCAACGATCGCCTGCTGTCCATCAGTGATCGCTCGGTTTCGGTGTTGGATGCTTTTAAGCAAGCGGACCAGGTGTTGCTACAAGGCGTGTCGGGGATTACCGATCTCATCACCACGCCAGGACTTATCAATCTCGACTTCGCCGACGTCAAGTCGGTGATGGCCAACGCTGGCTCGGCCTTGATGGGGATCGGCTCCGCACGTGGGGAAGACCGGTCGGTCACAGCAGCCGAGATGGCGGTATCGAGCCCGTTGCTCGAGGCGTCGATCGACGGTGCCCACGGCGTGCTGCTGTCCATCGCCGGCGGTTCCGACCTGGGCTTGTTTGAGATCAATGAGGCGGCCGCTCTTGTTGCCGAGGCTGCCCACCCGGATGCCAACATCATCTTCGGCGCAACAATCGATGACGCACTAGGCGACGAGGTTCGGGTCACGGTCATCGCTGCGGGTTTTGACGGCGGGATGCCGAAGCGTCGCGAGGAGGGTGCCGGGTTGCGTAAGAGCTCGGAGAGGGGCAAGACCGCCCCGCCCGAGCCGACCAGCAATACCGACGCAGCGATTACCGGCCAGGTCGAATTCGACCCCAGCGAGGAGCCGATCCGCTCGCCAGTTTCAGTTGGCGCGCCTATGGAGTTCGACGATGACGAACTCGATGTGCCCGATTTCCTGAAGTAGGCATGTTCGCTTTTCGGACCAGCGTTGAAGGCGACCTCGGCAACATCGAGGTCGCCTTCACTGACTCCTCAGCCGACTTCGGCGACACGCAGGGTGCGCTAGCCCGCGCGGCCAACGGCCAGAGTCTGGCGAAGGCCTGCGGAGCCCGACCGCAGGTGATGCATCAAGTGCATGGCACCCGCGTGCACTGGGTAGGTGACCCGAACGGCCCAGAGGGCCCGCGCGCAGATGCCCTGGTGACGAATCAACCGGGCGTTGCCCTAGTCGTCCGCGTTGCGGATTGTGTGCCCGTGCTCCTCGCCGATCCGCAAGCACGCTTGATCGCTGCTGCGCATGCCGGCCGGGTCGGACTCCATGAGGGCGTCATTGCGGCGACCCTGGCAGAAATGGGTGAGCACGGGGCTACAGAGATTCAGGCGTGGGTGGGGCCGCACATTTGTGGTCTTTGTTACGAAGTGCCGCACGAGATGCGGGCCCTCGTTGCTGCTGCGATCCCAGAGACTTTTGCGAACACGAGTTGGGGGACTCCTTCACTCGACATCGGCGCAGGAGTGATGGCGCAACTGAGCGCTGCTGGGTGCGTGGTGACGGAAGTGCCAGGATGCTCGTATGAGGACCCTCGTTGGCATTCCTTTCGGCGCGATGGGGATGCGGCTGGTCGAATGGCGGGTCTGGTGTGGATGACCTAGTGGATCGCCAAATGGAGTTAGCCCAGAACCTCGAGCGAGTACGCGCGCGAATCGCGGTGGCTTGTTCGGCGGTGGGTCGGGACACAGCGTCAGTCACGCTCGTCGTGGTGAGTAAGTTCTTTCCTGCGTCAGATGTTCGATTCTTGGCTCAACTTGGCGTTGTTGATTTCGGGGAGAATCGTCACCCAGAGGCGATGGATAAACGTTCTGCGTGCCTCGATCTTGAGATCCGCTGGCACTACATCGGTGGCATTCAGAGCAACAAAGCGGCTGTGATCGCGTCTTATGTTGATTTCGTTCAATCGGTGGATCGACTCAAGTTGATTCCGGCGCTCGAACGCGGGGTTCGCGAGATCGCAGCGAACTCCCTTGGAGTGTCTGGTTCAAGTGAGCCTGGACAAGCCTTCGAATCATGGAAATCGAGCTGGCGTTGCCCCAGGTGAGCTGGCTGAGCTTGCGAGCGCCCTCGACCGTTCTGAGCACTTATCGCTTCGAGGTTTGATGGTGGTTGCGCCTCCCGGGGAGAGCCCGAGCGCAGCGTTTGCCCGCCTTGCGGTCATTCGGGCCGAGTTCCTGGCCCGATTTCCAGACGCTCGGGTGCTTTCGGCGGGCATGAGTGGCGACCTCGAAGAGGCGATTGCGGCTGGCGCGACACACGTGCGTGTCGGACGTTCGGTCCTCGGCCTGAGACCCTCATTCGAGTAGGGTCACAACCAGCCGGCGTCTCCCAATGAGGGCGCTAAGGAACCGTTACAACCGGAGGTCAACGCTCATGAGCGGCGGGATGCGCAAGATCGGGGAATACCTCGGCCTAGTCGAGGACACCGGACGTTACGACGAGTACGACGGCGAGTTTGACAGCCAAGAACTTGAGGCAGTTCAGGCGGCTGCTCCGGTGCGTTCTGCACCACGGGCTACGAAGTCTGGCGCAGCCTCGGTGTCTGATTTGGCCGAGCGTCGCCGCCCTGCACCCGTGGGTTCAGTGGCTGAATTGTCTCGGATCACGACGTTGCACCCCCGCACCTACAACGAGGCGCGCACAGTGGGTGAGAACTTCAGGGACGGCACACCCGTCATCATGAACCTGGGAGAGATGGACGACGTGGACGCTAAGCGTCTCGTGGATTTCGCTGCGGGCTTGGTTTTTGCCACGCGTGGCACAATTGAGCGCATCACCGCCAAGGTTTTTCTGCTCTCTCCGGCCAACGTTCACGTTGCCGCGGAGGACAAGCAGCGGATCGTCGAGGGCGGCTTCTTCAACCAGAGCTGAGATCAATGGCGTCGATTCCAGGCCAGATTATTGAAGGCCTACTGTGGTTCTTTCTTGTCTTCTTGTGGACCCGTTTTGTGTTTGATTGGGTCCAAGTGTTCGCCCGCTCTTGGGCGCCACGAGGCTTGGTGGTCATCCTGCTTGAGTGGACCTACACGATCACGGATCCACCGATCAACTTCCTGCGGCGATTCATCCCGCCCTTCCGGATCGGTTCGATAGCCCTGGACATCAGTTTCATCCTCGTCCTGGTACTTGCGTCCATCGCGCTGTTCGTCAACCGAGCCGTGTTGCTCTAGGAAGTTGCCCGCGCGACTTTTCGTTCTCCCGGCGTTGGGCTAACGACAACTCGGCTAGAGGCGCTATTGTTCGTTGCGACGTGTGAGATTCCTGCGACTAACGAATGGGTGAGGTCAATGCCGCTGACGCCTGAGGACGTGAGCAACAAGCGCTTTACTCCGGTGCGACTCCGCGAGGGTTACGACATGGGGGAGGTGGATCAATTCCTCGATGAAGTTGAAGCGGAGCTTGCTCGCTTGACGCGTGAGAATGACGACTTGCGGTCGAAACTCTCAATCGCTCAGAACGACACCGATGGCACTTCAGCCAACGTTTTTGCCGAACCCGCGAAGCCGGTGGTCCCTGAGCCTGCCCCCGAGCCGGTCGTGGTGGCGGCGGAACCTCCCGTGGTTGCCGTGGCAGCACCGGTTGAGGTCCAGACCATCCGTGTTGAGACCGTTCCCGAAGCGTCCAACGCCGCAGCAAGGTTGCTGGAGATTGCCACTCGGAATGCCGACGAATTGGTTGAAGAGGCAAAAAACGAAGCCGACAAGATCATCGGCGAAGCTCGCACCAAGGCTGAGCGACTTGAGTTCGAATCCAAGGGCAAAGCTGATCGGCTTGAGGCGGACGCGCGCTCGCGTTCCCAGATGGTTGACTCCGAGACTGCCGAACGCCGCCAACAGTTGTTTGGTGATCTCGAGCGTGAGCGGGACAAGCTCAACGTGGAAGTGGAAAATCTGCGGGCCTTCGAGCGCGAATATCGCTCCAGGCTCAAGAGTTACTTCGTCCAGCAGTTGGAAGGCCTCGAGAACAGCGCCGAAACGGCAGCACCTTCGGGTGAGGGCGTCGCTGCGCCAAAGCGACTTCGCTCAATCCTCGGTGAGGATGAAGGCTAAAGAGCAAGAAACGGTCCGGCCCGATGGCATGAAGTCATCGGGCCGGACTTTTCTGTTGGATCTATTCCGAGCTAGTCCCGATGGCATGCCCGGGTTGAGTCCGGCTCGGTGAAGGGCTAACCTCCCTGGCACACCCAAGGAGCAAGGAGACCGCATGACAGCGAGACGATCGCCAAGCGACGGCGGAACTTCCACCGCACCTGCATCCCGAAAGCCGGCCCGGCCGCGAATAGTCGCGCCTGTTGAGGCAAAGACGCTGGCCCACAAGCAAGGTGAGAAGCCTTGGACCAAAGCAGAGTTGGCCAGCGTGCTGACTGAGTTGCACGAGCACAGAGATCGCCTTCTTGCACTGCTAGAGAGCCAGCAGGCGGAGTTGGCCGGGTTGATGCGCGATGCGGGCGACGGTGCAGGACACGATCAAGCCGACATGGGTGCCACCAGTTTTGAGCGAGATCAAGAACTTACCGTCGTCAACAATGAGCGCGAGATGCTGGCCCAAATTGATCGAGCGCTGCAGCACATCGACGACGGCACGTATGGGGTGTGTGAATCCTGCGGAGACCCGATTGGGAAGATGCGGATGATGGCGTTCCCGCGTGCGACACTGTGTATGTCATGCAAGCAGCGCGAGGAACGTCGCTGAACCCCGGCGCCGCAGACGACCCCAACACCCCAACAGAGTCAAGGCTCACCACCAGCCAGGCCCGCTGGGCGTTCTTATTGGTGGCTGTAGTCGCGTACACCGTCGACATCACCACCAAGATCGCGGCGGTCAAGCACCTGAGCGGGCGACCCGATATCGAGGTCTTAGGCTCTTTCCTCACCTTGCACTTGGTTCGCAATCCGGGCGCTGCCTTCAGCACCGGGACCCGGTTTACCGTGGCACTGACCTGTTTGGCCATTATCGCGGGCTGTGTCGTCATCTATTTCGGTTGGCGGGCCAGGAGTCGACTCTGGGTGCTGGGCTTGGGCTTGTTGCTAGCCGGTGTGCTGGGCAATCTGACCGACCGGCTGTTCCGGGAACCGGGACCCTTCAGGGGCCACGTGGTCGACTTCTTGCGATTGCCTAACTGGCCGGTGTTCAACGTTGCGGATATCTGTATCAATGTCGCGGCGGCGGTGATTGTGCTTCAGGCATTTCGGGGGATTCGGGTTGATGGCACGCGTGAGCGTGCAGACCCGGCACGCGAAGAGATCCCCAGCTCAGATCAGGCGGGTTCTTGATGGACACCTCGACCAACAATCGGACGGTTCTAGTGCCGGAAGGTCTTAGCGGTGAGCGCGTCGACGTCGCGATGGCCCGGATGTTTGGCTTGTCCAGATCGAAGTCTGGAGAGTTGATTGGGCTCCAGTTGGTGCTCCTCGACGGGGAGCACGTGAGCAAATCTGACCGAGTCCACGAGGGTTCGTTGTTGGAGGTCACCTTTCCGCAAACGACCGATCCGTTGGCTGTCATCCCCGAGGTCGTCGCCGGAATCAGCATCATTCACGATGACGAATCGATCATTGTGATCGATAAACCGGTGGGCGTCGCCGTACACCCGAGTCCTGGGTGGAAGGGCCCGACCGTGGTGGGTCACCTGGCTGGCGCAGGATTTCGGATCGCCACTGGGGGAGCGTCTGAACGTCAAGGGATCGTGCAGCGGCTCGATGTTGGGACGTCAGGGGTGATGGTGATCTGCAAGGCAGAGCATGCCTACTCCCAACTCAAGAACGCTTTTCGAAATCGAACCGTGGAGAAGACCTATCACGCGCTGGTGCAAGGGCATCCTGATCCACATGAGGGCACGATCGATGCGCCGATTGGCCGCCATCCCAGGGCCGACTACAAGTTTGCCGTGATGAGCGACGGGCGAGCCAGCATCACGCACTACGAAACTCTCGAGGCGCATCGTTTTGCCAGTCTGCTGGAAGTTAAGCTCGAAACCGGACGGACCCACCAGATCCGCGTCCACATGGCTGCACTGAAACATCCCTGCGTGGGGGATATTACTTATGGCGCTGACCCAACTTTGGCCCGTCGGCTTCACCTGGAACGACAGTGGTTGCATGCCTGTCGCCTCGGATTCGTGCACCCGGACTCCGGTGAATTCGTGAGTTTCGAGTCCGCCTATCCAGCCGATCTGGCTGCCTCGCTCGAGATCATCCGCGATGCGGATTGAGCCACCGACCAACGTGTCGTTTCGTCTGGCGAACGGGGCTGATGCGCCTCTCGTCGCTGAGCTCTATGGCACCGTGCGAAGGGCGGCGGTCCCCGCTATCCCGCCAGCCGTGCACACCCCGGCCGAAGACATGGAGTTCTTCGGCCACGTCATCGAAAGCGAGGCTGAGGTTTGGGTCGCTACCTGCCCAGAGCAGGGGGATCGCCTGGTCGCCTTTTCGATCATCCAGGACGATTGGCTGCACTCGCTCTACGTTCACCCAGACGTGACGGGCCAGGGCATCGGATCGGTGTTGTTGGACTACGCCAAGGTTGCGCGGCCCGGCGGTTTCGGACTTTGGGTGTTCGAGTCGAATGTTCGCGCACGGGCCTTTTATGAGCGCCGTGGGCTGGTGGCTGTTCGTCGTACAGACGGATCGGCAAACCAGGAGCAGGCTCCGGATGTCGAGATGCTGTGGCCGGGTGCTGATCCCGTGACCACTCTTCGCGATGCCATTGATCAAGTTGATCAGGAATTGGCGAGGTTGCTGGAATTGCGTGCCGGGCTCACAGCGGAAGTGCAGGCGTATAAGGCTGGCGGAGGATGTGGCCCCGCCCCGCGAGATCCTGGTCGGGAAGCGGAGATAGTGGCCCGAATGTCACCCGCGGCACCGCGGCTGGGTGTTCGGCGTTTGTCGCGGATCATGCACACCGTTATCGCCGAGAGTCTCGACGCTGTCCCACGCCCGCCAGCCGTGGACTGAGAATCAGGCTTGTCGGTGCCGCCTGTCACCATCAGGCTTGTCAGTCGATTAGGGTTGGGAGCCTTCCCCCGAAGACACAAGTTCACTGCTAGTCCCATGTCGGGAGTGGAAGCGTAGGTAATGACCTCAGATTCCTTCGTGCACCTGCACGTGCACACCGAATACTCGATGCTCGACGGGGCGGCCCGTCTCACCGACATGTTCGCGCGGACCGCCGAACTAGGCATGAACTCCATTGCCATGACCGACCACGGAAATGTGTTCGGTGCCTACGACTTCTACGCGAAGGCCAAGGCCGCGGGTATCAAACCGATCATTGGGATGGAGGCCTATCTCACGCCCAACACTCCTCGCCAGGAGCGCAAGCGGGTGCGATGGAACAACGGTGGCGACGACGACGTCTCTGGTTCGGGCGCCTACACACACATGACGCTGCTGGCCGAGACGACTCGGGGCATGCATAACCTGTTTCGGCTGTCGACTCGGTCCTCATTAGAGGGTTTCTTCTACAAGCCGCGTGCAGACCGGGAACTCTTAGCCGAATATTCTGAGGGTCTCATCGGCACCACCGGGTGTCCGTCCGGCGAGATCCAGACATGGCTGCGGATCGGTGACTATGCCAAGGCTCGCCAATCGGCAGCCGACTTTCAAGATATCTTCGGCCGGGAAAACTTCTTTCTCGAGCTGATGGATCACGGCCTCGACATCGAGACCAGGGTGCGCGATGGGCTTCTGCAACTGTCCAAGGACCTCGCGATCCCCCCGATCGCCACCAACGACTCTCACTACGTTAACCCGCAGGACGCCGGCTCCCACGAGCACCTCCTCTGCGTCTCCAGCGGCAGCACGATGGCAGACCCGAAGCGATTCAAATTTAATGGCGATAGCTACTACATCAAGTCACCCGCTGAAATGCGCGAGTTGTGGGAGCACCGCAACGGACTCAAGGAAGCCTGCGACAACACGCTGCTGATCGCCGAACGGTGCGACGTGGAGTTCAACGAATCCGCCAACTACATGCCACGCTTCCCCTGCCCACCGGGAGACACCGAGGAGACCTGGTTGCTCAAGGAGGTCGAACGCGGCCTCATCGCCCGCTATCCCAACGGGATCTCAGCCGCTGTCCGGGAGCGGATGGAGTTCGAGATGAGCGTCATCCTCAAAATGGGTTTCCCTGGCTACTTCCTGGTGGTGGCTGATTTCATCAACTGGGCCAAGAGCAACGGAATCCGAGTTGGTCCCGGTCGGGGGTCTGGAGCCGGATCGATCGTGGCTTACGCCCTTCGCATCACCGACCTCGACCCGCTCCGCCACGGCTTGCTCTTCGAACGCTTTCTCAACCCTGAGCGGATCTCAATGCCGGACTTCGACATCGACTTCGATGAGCGTCGTCGAGGCGAGGTGATCCGCTATGTCAGCGACAAGTATGGCAGTGACCGGGTGTCGATGATCGTGACCTACGGCACGATCAAGGCAAAGCAGGCCGTCAAGGACTCGAGTCGGATCCTGGGATATCCGTTCGCGATGGGGGACCGGATCACTAAGGCCATGCCGGCCGCCGTCATGGGCAAGGACATTCCGCTCAAACAGATCTTCGATCCTACTCATAAGCGTTTCGGTGAGGGTGGTGAGTTCCGAGCTCTCTATGAGGCCGATAACGACGTCAAGACCGTTGTCGATACCGCGATTGGGATCGAAGGACTCAAACGCCAATGGGGAGTCCACGCGGCGGGAGTGATCATGTCCAGCGAACCGCTGATCGACGTGATCCCGTTGATGAAGCGGGAGCAGGACGGCGCGATCATCACGCAGTTCGACTACCCGACGTGCGAGAAGCTCGGTCTCATCAAGATGGACTTCCTCGGGTTGCGCAACCTCACGGTTCTTGATGACGCCGTCAAGAACATCATGGCCAATCGGGGGGAAACTCTGGTCCTTGAAGACCTTGAGTTAGACGACAGCGCTGCCTATCAGTTGCTCGGTCGCGGCGACACCCTAGGGGTGTTCCAACTAGACGGCGGTCCGATGCGTTCCTTGTTGCGCCTGATGCGCCCGGACAGCTTTGAGGACATCTCGGCTGTCTTGGCGCTCTACCGGCCGGGCCCGATGGGTGCTGACAGCCACACCAACTATGCGCTGCGCAAGAACGGCAAGCAGGAGATCACTCCTATCCATCTCGAGTTGGAAGCGCCGCTCGCCGAAATTTTGCAGCCGACTTACGGCCTAATCGTTTACCAGGAGCAAATCCTTGCGATCGCCCAGCAACTTGCGGGCTACACCCTCGGCCAGGCAGACCTGCTCCGCAAGGCGATGGGCAAGAAGAACAAGCAGATTCTCGACGCTGAATATGTCCCCTTCTCCGACGGCATGAAAGCAAACGGCTACTCCGCGGGCGCCACAAAAGCCTTATGGGACGTGCTCGTGCCGTTTTCCGATTACGCCTTTAACAAGGCTCACACAGCGGCCTACGGCCTCATCTCTTATTGGACGGCCTATCTCAAGGAGCACTACAAGGCCGAATACATGGCGGCACTGCTGACGTCGGTGAAGGACGACAAAGACAAGATGGCGATCTATCTCAACGAATGTCGCAGGATGAAGATCCAAGTCTTGCCACCCGATGTCAACGAGTCGGATGCAACGTTCACCCCGGTCGGGCATGACATTCGATTTGGGCTGACTGCGATCCGGAACGTCGGGACGAATGTGGTCTCCGAGGTCGTCAAGGCAAGGCAGGCACACGGCCGGTTCATCGAGTTCAACGACTTCATGTCCAAGGTGCCAGCTGTCGTCTGCAACAAGCGAGTCATAGAGTCGTTGATCAAGGCTGGCGCGTTTGATGAGATGAAGCATCGCCGGCGCGCGCTCGTGACGGTTCACGAGGCGGCGGTTGATCAATATGTCGACATCAAGCGCAATGAAGCCATTGGTCAAGATTCCCTGTTTGGCGCTTTCGATGACGACGAAGACAGCGTGATTGGCGCATTTGGCGTGTCCGTTGCTGTGCCTGACATCGATGAATGGGACAAGACCACGCTACTCGGCCACGAGCGCGACATGTTGGGGCTCTACGTCTCCGACCACCCACTGTTGGGTTTGGAGCATGTGCTCGGTCAGGGCACCGACTGCACGATCGGTCAGTTGATGACCGATGAGGAGCGGGCTGACGGGGCCGTCATCGCCATTAGTGGGTTAGTCACCGCCGTCCAGCGCAAGATCACCAGACGCGGCGACGCATGGGCGATGGTCACCCTCGAAGACCTGGAAGGCGCGGTCGAAGTACTTCTATTTCCGTCGGCCTACCAATTGGCCAGCACCCTCCTCGTCGAAGATGCCATCTTGACTGTCAAGGGTCGCCTTTCGCGTAGCAAGGATCAACCTGAAGTGCACGCACTGGAAATCACCGTGCCTGATATCGATCAGGGCACCAGCACGGGGCCGGTCGTGCTGACCCTCGCCTCAACACGTTGCACACCTCCAGTGGTCAGCCAGTTGCGCGAGGTGCTAGGCACCCATCCAGGAACGACTGAGGTCCATCTCCGGTTGTTGCACCGCACCGAGCGCACGCTGATGCGCCTCGACGACGGGCTGCGGGTCACACCGAGCCCGGCTCTCTTTGCGGACCTCAAAGCGCTCCTTGGACCTGGATGCCTCACCGGCTAGTTGCCCACTGCTCCGATGTGACGGTTTTGGTCTCACCGGCCTGGAAGGCTAGGTACCCTTAAACCCGCGATGAGCCCGTCGCGATATTGATCTCTGTTTGGGGGAAACGAAATGTCTGACAATCTTGGTGCTGCTAACTCCGCTGGTGGACCGGAATACCTCGACGCGGTCTCGGGTGATCCGCTCAAGAACACATCAGCGCGAACAACAGCGTCAGGCAAGAGGCGTGGGCTGCTTATCGGCGGGGGAATCGTCGGCGCAGTCGCAGTCGGCGCCGGGGCCTGGGCTGCCACTTCATTCTTCGCCAACGGAGCGCAACCCGCGGAGGCGCTGCCAGCGTCAACCCTTGCTTACGTCAGCATTGACGTGTCGCCCAGCGGAGAGCAGATGCTTGAGGCGTACCAATTTGCGAAGAAGTTCCCTCTCGCGAATGCGGAGTTCGACCTCACTGAAGACGGCGACCCACGCAAGCAACTCTTCGAGTGGATCCAGGATGAGGGAGCTTGCGAGGGCATTGATTTCGCTCAAGATGTGGAGCCGTGGCTCGGCACAACGGCTGCTCTTGCCGCCGTTGACCTTGGCAAGGATGGGGTCACGCCGGTTGCGGTCGTGCAGATCAAGGATGAGGAAGCCGCCAAAGTCGGCATGAAGAAGCTGCAGGCGTGTGACAAAGAGTCCGAAGAGGCTGGCGGCTGGGCTTTTTCCGGTGACTGGGCTGTCGTCGCCGAGAAGACGGGCTTGGCCGAGGACGTGATCGCTGCGACGGACAAGGGCACGCTCGCATCGAGTTCGGCTCATAGCAAGTGGCTCGACGAAGTTGGCGATCTCGGAGTGATGACGATGTACGTCGCCCCGGAAGCGATCGAACGGGGTCTCGAAATGGCAGAAGCCATGGGTGAGCCGACCCTGACCCCAATGCTCGACCAATATCGAGAGCTCTATCAAGAATTCACCGGCATGGCAGCCACGCTGCGCTTCCGTGACGAGGGCCTTGAGTTCGTGGCGGCCACCGATTCCACCTCGGCGGGCTCGAAGCCGGGCACCCAAGCCGGGAAAGCGGTCGGCAGTCTGCCAAATGACACCGCGGCCGCCTTGGGCCTGAGCCCAGGCGACGACTTTGCCGAAAAGTTCATGGAGCAATTGGCCAACTACGGTGGCGGCGAAGACACCGAAGCAATGATCTCCGAGTTTGAGCAGCAGTTGGGGCTCCAACTGCCCGAAGACTTGAAAACGCTGCTGGGCGAGTCATTCGTCCTGGCTGTCAGCGGTGACATCGAAGTGGATCAAGTCGTCAACAGCACAGACGGTTCCGACGTCCCGATTGGTCTTAAAATCACTGGTGACGCCGCAGGAATCGAGTCAGTAGTCACGCAGCTGCGCTCGGCAATCGGCCCGTTGGCCGACACCTTGCTGGTCACTGAGTCCTCCGATAACTCTGTCGCCGTGAGCCCCAGCGAGAGTTATCGGAAGGAATTGTTGGCCGCTGGGTCTCTGGGTGATTCGGAGACCTTCCAGAACGTCGTTGGTGATGTGGCTTCCTCCAGCGCCATCTTGTTCGTCGACTTTGACGCAGCCGACAACTGGCTCGACCAAGCAGTCGAGCAGAGCGGAGATGAGGATCTCTTGGAGAACATCGAGCCGCTATCGGGCCTCGGCTTTAACACCGTCGTGGACGGGGAGATTGGTCGCTTCACGCTCCGGCTGGCAACGGAGTAAGCGATCTGACCTAGTTTGGTGACCAACCCGTTCTAGCGACGTCAGTGGCGGGCAAGGACGGGATGACCGACATCGCGCGCAACTCGCTTCGGAAGAGGTCGGTCACCATCGTTAATCGTCCCGCAGGGTCGGTTTGCTCCAACAGTGCCTGCCGATCCGGAAACGTCAGGGGAGCCGCTGACGCCAAAACCCAAGCGAGGTAGACCGGATCACGAGGCAGGGGCCCCGTGAGTGGGTCGGCGCGAATCTCGGACAGCACCGACCGGTAACCCGCGAACGTGGCGATGGCCTTGTCGACCAAACCCTCCGGGACGTTCGTCGACTCGTCAACGATGTTGGTCACTTCGCCGATCGGAAACGGGCCGCCGGTCTCAAGTCGGTTGAGCCGAAATCGATCTCTGGCCACGCTGAGGATGTCGAAAGTCCCATCAGGATGGGCGGTGACTTCGGTGATCTGCAGCCGGCAGCCAACTCGATGAAGCTCTTGTTTGCCGTGCTCCCCGACCTCGTAGCCTTCACGGATCGCCACGGAACCGAAGACTCGGCGCGCCGGGTCGGGCTCGGCGAGGACATGGGTGACCAGCGCCCGATAGCGATCCTCGAAAACATGGAGAGGCGCACTCATCGTGGGAAAGAGCACGGAGTTCAACGGGAACATCGGCAGCGTCTCGTCCATCTCTTCACCCTAGTTGTCTTGCCGGCATCCCGCGCGGCGGGCCGGTGATCCTGCCCGACTAGAATTGCCAACATGATGCGCCGGATCGAGCTCCGCAACCTTGGGTCCGACGCGTCGCCAACCGGTCCCGCAACGATCGATTATCGAACGGTAGTCCCGCGAGCTGAATTTGACGTGGAGGCTGCCGTCGACGTCGTACGACCAATCTGTGATGCGGTTCGAGGTCGGGGCGAAGAAGCCATCGCCGAATTCTCAGCGAGATTCGATGGGGTCGAACAGTCGTCGATCGCCGTGCCCGCCGAGGCGATCACGCAGGCGCTGATCGACCTGGATCCCGCCGTCAGAGCAGGGCTTGAGGAGTCCATCACGCGACTCCGATTGACGTGCGAGGCCGAGCGCGAGACCGATGTTGTCACCACCGTGGCGCCGGGCGCGGTCGTAACCCATCGGATGGTCCCGATGGATCGGGTGGGTCTGTATGTGCCGGGGGGGCTGGCGCCGCTGGTTTCGAGTGTCTTGATGAACGTCGTTCCAGCTCAGGTGGCCGGCGTGCGGTCCATCGCCCTTTCGTCGTCACCGCAGGCCGAACACGGCGGATATCCGCATCCGACAATTCTGGCCGCTTGCGCCTTGCTGGGTGTGGATGAGGTCTACGCCGTGGGCGGAGCGCAAGCCATCGCTATGTTCGCCTATGGCGCGGGACCCTGTCGTCCGGTCAATTTGGTGACCGGTCCCGGCAACATCTATGTCGTGGCAGCCAAGCGACTTCTCAAAGGAGTCATTGGCATCGATTCCGAAGCAGGACCGACCGAAATCCTGGTGTTGGCTGACGATTCAGCCGATGCGGCTTATGTCGCGGCCGATCTGATCAGCCAAGCTGAGCATGATCCCTTGGCAGCCAGCGTCTTAGTCACCACCTCTGAGCGACTTGCCGATGAAGTCGACGCTGAGCTGGACAAGCAAGTGTCCGTGACCAGGCATATTGAACGAATCAAGACGGCTCTCTCGGGTCGACAATCTGCCATCGTGTTGGTTGATGACCTCACGCAAGGTCTTGAGGTGGTGAACGCCTACGCTGCTGAGCACTTGGAGATTCACACCGAAAGAGCCGCTGAGGTGGCCGGCCAGGTCCGAAACGCTGGGGCGATCTTCGTGGGCGCTTTCACGCCAGTATCGCTTGGCGACTATTGCGCTGGCTCTAACCATGTGCTGCCAACGGCTGGTTGTGCTTGTCACTCATCTGGCTTGTCAGTTCGCGCGTTCCTTCGATCGATGCACGTCGTGGAGTATTCACAGCTTGCACTCGATGCCGTCTCCACCCACGTCATTACCCTTGCTGACGCCGAGGATCTCCCCGGACACGGCGCTGCGGTGGCTATCCGGATCGAGCCAGAAACGACGTGAGTTCATCCCCGCTCGCCCTCGGGCCGTGGCCGCCAGTTCGCACTGAACTGGCGGGTCTCACCCCGTATGGTGCTCCGCAACTGGATCTTCCAGTGCAACTCAATGTCAACGAAAACCCCTACGGACCCAGCGATCAGGTCGCCGAGGAGATGGCGGCGGCGGTGCGCGCCGCCGCGACCACTCTCAATCGCTATCCCGATCGGGAGTTCCTCGAACTCCGCCAGGCGTTGGCGGCCTACCTCGGACCGCAGATGAACGCCGATCAGATCTGGGCAGCCAATGGGTCTAACGAAGTGATGATGCAGTTGCTACAGGCGTTCGGTGGCCCGGGACGACTGGCATTGTCGTTCGCCCCGACGTACTCCATGTATCCGGAGTACGCCCGAAATACGCTCACTGAGTGGGTCGTGGGGCACCGCGATCAGGACTTCACCCTCGATCTCGACTATGCAGTTTCGATGGTGCAGCAGCATCGACCGGCTGTGGTGCTGGTGCCTTCGCCAAACAATCCGACTGGTACGGCGCTGCCGAGTGCCGCAGTCGTTGCCTTGTGTGAGGCCGCCGGTCCCGGTCTGATCGTGATTGATGAGGCCTACGGTGAGTTCAGAAGAGTTGGCACTCCGTCGGCCTTGGAGTTGCTGCCGCAGCATCGCAACCTTGTGGTGTCACGCACCATGAGCAAGGCGTTCGCGCTGGCTGGCGCTCGGCTCGGCTACTTTGCTGCGGCGCCCGAAATTTGTGACGCCGTGAGAGTCGTCCGATTGCCATATCACCTCTCGGCCACGACCCAAGCAGTCGCCTTGGTTGCCCTTAAGCATGCGCCCGAAATGCTCTCTCGCGTCGACGATCTGCGCAGAGAACGGGACCTGCTGGTTGGGTGGCTAAGAGCCCAGGGGCAGCGGGCGGCCGATAGCGACGCCAACTTCGTCTTGTTCGGAACCTTCGAGAACCGACATGCGATCTGGCAGGCATTGTGCGACCGTGGTGTCTTGATTCGCGAAACTGGCCCCGAGGGCTGGTTGCGAGTCTCCGTGGGGACACCCGCAGAGATGTCTGCATTCAAGAAGGCACTGCTTGAAGTGCTCGATGAGGAGAAGAAATGAGTAGGAAGGCCACCTTGGTCCGGGAGACCAAGGAGTCGAAGGTCCAGATTGAGCTTGATCTGGACGGGAGTGGACGCGCCGAGATCTCAACCGGCGTGGGCTTCTATGACCACATGCTCAACTCATTCTCGCGACACTCGCTGATCGATCTGACGGTGCAGAGCGTCGGGGACACCCACATCGACGCCCACCACACCGTTGAAGACACGGCCATCGTCTTGGGCCAAGCCTTGCGCGCCGCGTTGGGTGAGAAGGTGGGTATTCGCCGGTTCGGGGATGCCCTGGTGCCGCTGGACGAAGCGTTGGTGCAGTGCGCCGTGGACGTGTCCGGAAGGCCCTACTGCGTTCACGTTGGTGAGCCCGCTGGTCAGGAGTACGTCGTTATCGGCGGCGACTATGCAGGTTCTTTGACGCGCCACGTTTTCGAGACTCTGGCGTTCCACGCCCAGATTGCTGTGCATGTTCGCGTATTGGCTTCTCGAGACCCGCACCACTTGGTGGAGGCACAGTTCAAGGCCTTCGCGCGCGCTTTTCGTGATGCGATCGCCTTGGACCCGCGCGAGACCGGAGTGCCGTCGACCAAGGGCAGCCTCTGACGTGAAGTCAGTTGTCGTCCTCGACTATGGCTCGGGGAATCTGCGCTCTGTCGTGCGAGCACTCGAACGCGCCGGCGCGAAGGTGACTCTCACCGCCGAGGGGTCAAAGGCTGCGGCCGCCGACGGTCTTGTCGTGCCCGGGGTCGGTGCTTATGCCGCTTGCATGGCCGGATTGAGTGGCGTCCGAGGTCCTGAGTTGATTGGTCGAAGACTGGCGGGGGGTCGGCCTGTGTTGGGGATCTGCGTCGGGATGCAGGTGCTGTTCGAGACCGGGGTCGAACACGGGGTCGTGACCCAAGGTTGCGGAGAATGGCCGGGTACGGTCGACCGGCTGCAGGCACCCGTCGTACCCCACATGGGTTGGAACACTGTGGAAGTGCCACCGGAGTCCACCCTGTTTGCTGGAGTGAGCGATCAGCGCTTCTACTTCGTGCATTCCTACGCCGTACGCCGTTGGGAGCTTGAAACGAATGGGCGCACCCAGGCTCCGCGGGTGGTGTGGTCCGAGCACGGCGGCGATCGCTTCGTTGCTGCGGTTGAGAACGGGCCGTTGTCGGCCACCCAATTCCACCCTGAGAAGTCCGGCGATGCCGGCGCGGTCTTGCTCCGCAACTGGGTCAACTCGCTTTAGGAAGGTAACGCCATGTCTGATTCCTTGAGGGCGACCGCGCCCTATCTTGAACTTCTCCCTGCCGTTGACATAGCTGGGGGTCAGGCTGTGCAACTCGTGCAAGGAGTGGCAGGGTCAGAGAAGCGATTCGGCGACCCGGTGGAGGCCGCCCTGCGGTGGCAGAGCGCTGGCGCCGAGTGGATCCACCTCGTGGATCTCGATGCCGCCTTCGGTCGCGGACATAACCGCGAACTTCAGGCCAAGATCGTCGGCATCCTCGATATCGACGTCGAGATGAGCGGTGGGATTCGCGATGATGAGTCCTTGCAGGCAGCTATGTCCACTGGGTGTCGACGCGTCAATATCGGCACGGCAGCGCTGGAGCAACCCGACTGGTGTGCTGGGGCAATCGCGGACTTCGGTGACCGCGTTGCCGTCGGATTGGACGTCCGGGGTCGGACGTTGGCGGCCCGTGGGTGGACTAGCGAGGGGGGTGATCTCTACGAGGTCTTGGCCCGCTTGGACGCCGAAGGTTGCGCCCGCTATGTCGTCACCGACGTCAACAAGGACGGCATGCTTGCCGGTCCGAATCTGGACCTGCTCCGTAGCGTCTGCGAAGAGACGGATCGTCCGGTAGTGGCCTCTGGAGGGATCACCGAACTCGCGGACCTGGCCGCATTGATGCTGCTGGTTGAGCAGGGTGTCGAAGGCGCGATCATTGGCACCGCGCTGTATGAAAACCGGTTCACGTTGGTCGAGGCCTTGCGGATAACTCGAGGCCCGCAGTGAGCCTGGCTATCAGGGTCATTCCTTGCCTTGACGTCGATGGCGGACGAGTCGTCAAGGGCGTGAACTTTCGCGAACTTCGCGACGCGGGCGATCCTGTCGAGTTAGCCCGAACCTATGATGCCGAGGGTGCCGACGAACTCACGTTCTTGGACATTTCTGCATCACACGAGGGTCGCGCGACCACCCTTGAGATCGTTTCTCGCACTGCTGAGCAGGTGTTCATCCCACTCACTGTGGGTGGGGGAGTTTCCTCCGTCGAGGACGTGAACCGGCTCCTACGGGCGGGGGCAGACAAAGTCGCCGTCAACACCGCCGCCATTCGCCGACCGGAACTGGTCTCGGAGATCGCGGCACGATTTGGGAATCAGGTGCTCGTGCTCTCCGTCGATGCCCGCCGTGCCCCCGACACCGAGTCGGGGTTTGAGGTGACGACCCACGGTGGCCGAAAGTCGGCTGGCCTGGATGCCATTGCCTGGGCAGTACGCGCTGCGGAACTGGGCGCGGGGGAGATTCTCCTTAACGCGATGGACGCCGATGGCACAACGTCCGGGTTCGATCTCGACTTGATTCGCGCGGTGCGTCGTGAAGTCTCCATTCCGGTCATCGCATCCGGTGGAGCAGGCGCTGCCGAACACTTTCCACCGGCAGTGGAGGCCGGCGCTGACGCCGTGCTCGCGGCTAGCGTCTTTCACTTCGGCACCTTGCGAATAGGAGACGCTAAGCAGGCGCTCTCTGCTGCTGGATATCCAGTGCGATGAGCCTCATTCGCGCAACTGCCCCGAGGCGGGGGACACTTGCTGTTGTGTCGAACTTGGATCCCGCGATTGCCGCTGCACTTAAACGAAGCATTGATGGGTTAGTCCCCGCCATCGTGCAGCAACATGATTCCGGCGAAGTGTTGATGCTGGGCTGGATGGACGATGAGGCGCTGGCCCTCACCCTGAGCACTGGTCGGGCCACCTATTGGAGTCGTAGTCGCGAGGAATACTGGGTCAAGGGCGAATCGTCGGGCCATCGACAGTGGGTGCATGAGGTCCGGCTCGACTGTGACGGGGACACCCTCTTGGTCAAGGTGGACCAAGAAGGGCCCGCCTGCCACACCGGCAACCGCACTTGCTTCGCGGCGACTTTGCTGCCCTTGAATCTGGCCGAGCGTGACTGAAGTCGGAGCAACTGTTCGGGGCTCCCTACGACTTGGACTCGGTGGGGCGGTGGGCCTGATGGCGATCACGGGCGGTCTGGCCGCCTTTGCCGCCAGCCAGGAGTGGCTCAACATCGGCTTACCTAGCGGCCAAGTCTCAGCTGATCTTCTGGCCGGCGTTGTGGGCGGCAGCCCGATGGCCTCCGCGATGAGTTGGGTGCTGTTAGCGGCCTGGGGCGCACTGCTGGTCACCCGAGGGGCGGTTCGTCGAGCCATGGTCGTGGTGGGTCTGGCGGCGTCGATCGCATGCGTTGTGGCGACTATCAACTGGGGCGCGAGATCAACGAGCCACGCCGCCCAAACTCTCAGCCAGGTTGGCGTGACCGAATTTGAAGCCGGCTTGACGGCGTGGTTTTGGCTCGGCTTGGTGTCGGCCAGCCTGACTGTCGTTGTCGGTGTGGCGGCGCTTGGAGGGATGGCTACCTGGCCCGCAATGGGGAAGCGGTACGACGCGCCGGAAAGCCCTGCGGGTCCCTCAACAGCGGTCGATCTCACGTCTGGGCATGATGTTTGGAAGGCGATCGACGAGGGTCGAGACCCCACGTCATACCCGCACGCTTAGGATTGACTCAGCAGAACCGAAACTCGCAAACTTGCCCCTGGCACCAAGGAGAAGTGATGGCCGACAACCACGGAAACACCCCCGCAGCCTGGACTGCCGTTGCCGTGGGCTTGGCGGGTTTCACCGTGGGCAGTGTCGGGCTCGTTACGGACCCGATCAATATGGTGCTTTTTTGGGTGGGCATCGGTTTGCTCCCCTTTGCCCTTGTCGTCTTTGCTGCGATGACCAAACTCGGCTATGGCGACGACGGTCACTAATCCCGCGACCACGCTCAGGGATCCGTCGCGTAGCCGTATGGCCCGACTGGCCGCCCCACTGACTGTGGGCTCGGCCACGGCGACGGCCACCGTCGCTTTGCACTTTCGAAACCCGAATGTGCAAGGGTCTTGGGGCGTGTGCCCAACGGCGTTGCTGGGCTTTGATTGCCCAGCGTGTGGCAGTCTGCGCGCCGTTTATCACCTCACCAACGTCGACCTGATCGCAGCGGCTTCCAGCAACTTGTTGTTCGTGTTATTCGTCCCGATTGGGTTGCTGCTCTGGTTGCGGCGACTGCGGGGAGCTTGGCTGGGGGGTGGTGCGGACGTGCCTCCGCGGGTGCCAACCCTGGTGTGGGCCATGGCGATTCTGGTGACTGTTGCCTTCACCGTTGCGCGCAACCTTCCCCAAGCTGCTTGGCTGCATTCCTGACCTACTTGTTGAGCCAACTTCATTGGGAGTGGTGCCGGATGAGAGGCTTGTGCTCAGCAGTTGGCGAGTCGCTTTGGACTCCCACGAGACTAACTTGATGGGAAGCGAGGTCATTGTGTCGGTGCTCGACGAGATCATCGTCGGTGTCCGCGAAGATCTTGCGCGCAGGGAAGGGCTACTGCCTGCTGTTGAACTCAGCGCGATGCTGGCTGACGTCCCGCCAACACGAGATCCGATGCCGGAGTTTCGGGCGCCTGGTTTGAGTGTCATTGCCGAAGTGAAACGGCGTAGCCCCAGCAAAGGCGACTTAGCCGCAATTCCAGACCCTGCCAAGTTGGCGCAGGCTTACGCAGCGGGCGGCGCCGCCGCGATTAGCGTGTTAACTGAGGAACGCCGATTCGGTGGCAGTTTGGCCGACCTGCGGGCAGTGCGAGCGGCCGTGGACACCCCGCTGCTTCGCAAGGACTTCATCGTCTCGACCTATCAACTCGACGAGGCCAGGTTCGCTGGCGCGGATCTGGCCCTGCTCATCGTTGCCGCCTTGGATGACGCGCAATTGCGCCAACTCCACGACCATGCTCGTGGGCTTGGGCTCACAGTCCTGGTCGAGGTGCACGATGAAGAGGAGACGCAACGCGCGGTTGCCCTGGGTGCGGATCTCATCGGGGTCAATGCCCGCAACTTGAAAACCCTCGCGGTCGACCCGGAGACTTTCGGCCGGCTGGCTGCACTGATTCCTCCAGGCGTTGTGAAGGTAGCTGAATCAGGAATCTCAGGTCCCGATGATGCTGCGTACTTCGCGGCGCAGGGCGCTTCAGTAGTTTTGGTCGGAGAAGCTTTGGTGAAAAATGGAGACCCCGATGCGGGAGTTCGCGCAATGAGGAGCGTGCTGGCGTGAAGTTTGACGCAGACGAACGTGGTTTCTTCGGCAATTTTGGTGGCCGGTTCATGCCGGAAGCATTGGTCGCAGCGCTAGATGAATTGACGCAGTCCTGGCAAGACGCGATGGCTGATCCCGGGTTCATTGCTGAGTTTGATGCGATCCTGCGGGACTACGCAGGCGTGCCCAGTTCACTGTATGAAGCCAAACGGCTCTCCGATCAAGTCGGCATCCGGGTCTTGCTCAAACGTGAAGATCTCAATCACACCGGTGCACACAAGATCCGCAATGTGATGGGCCAGGCCCTGCTCACGAAACGGATGGGTAAAACCCGGGTCATTGCTGAGACCGGAGCCGGACAACACGGTGTCGCCAGCGCGACGGCGGCTGCCTATTTCGGTTTGGATTGCACGGTCTACATGGGTTCCGTCGATACCCGGCGTCAGTCGCTCAACGTAGCCCGAATGAACCTGCTTGGGGCAAGAGTTGTGCCGGTGGACTCGGGCAGTGCCACGCTCAAAGATGCGATCAACGAGGCCCTTCGGGATTGGGTCGCGAGCGTCGACCACACTGCTTACCTCTTTGGCACCGCCGCCGGACCACACCCTTTCCCAAGCATGGTCCGCGACTTCACTCGTGGGATCGGTGACGAAGCGCGGGCCCAATGTCTCGAGCAGTACGGCGTACTGCCGAATGCGATTGCGGCCTGTGTGGGCGGTGGTTCGAACGCAATCGGACTGTTCTCCGCGTTTCTTGACGATGACGAGGTTGCGATCTACGGCTTTGAAGCCGGAGGCGATGGCGTCGAGACGGGAAGACATGCGGCCACTATTTACGCCGGGGACAGCGGGGTCCTGCACGGGGCAAGAACCTATGTTCTGCAAGATGACGATGGCCAGACTGTGGAGTCCCATTCGATCTCGGCCGGTTTGGACTACCCGGGTGTTGGCCCGCAACACAGTCATCTCGCGCAGATTGGTCGGGCGACCTATCTGCCAGTGACTGACTCCGAAGCAATGGCTGCGATGGCGCTGTTAAGTCGCAGCGAAGGCATCATCCCCGCAATTGAGTCTGCGCACGCGATCGCCGGGGCCTTGAGACTTGCTCCGGAACTTCTGCAGAAGCACGGTGAGAACGCGATCCTGCTGATCAATCTGAGCGGTCGCGGGGACAAGGACATGGGCACCGCAATCGAGTGGTTTGAGCTCGCAAACGGAGGCACCCCATGAACGTCGCACACGCCTTCGCCGCTGCGAAGGCCGAAGGTCGCGCCGCCCTAGTTGGCTATCTACCTGCTGGTTTTCCAGATGTGGACGGTGGAATAGCCGCGATCAAAACACTTGTCGCGGCTGGAGCCGACGTCATTGAGGTGGGTCTGCCCTATAGCGACCCGGTGATGGATGGACCCACCATTCAAGCCGCGGCGCAACAGGCACTTGAGGGCGGCGTACGGATCACGGATGTGCTCAAGACGGTGGAGGCGGTTGCCGCCACCGGCATCCCGACCGTAGTGATGACCTACTGGAATCCTGTGGAGAAGTATGGCGTCGCAAGATTCGCCGCGGATCTTGCGAGCGCTGGGGGAGCGGGTTTGATCACGCCTGACCTCACCCCTGACTCTGGAGCTGACTGGATAGCCGCTGCGGACGCACACGACTTGGACAAGATCTTCCTTGTGGCACCGTCGTCCACCGACGCCCGAGTTGCGATGACCGCTCACGCCTGCCGGGGTTTCGTCTACGCCACGGCCGTGATGGGAGTCACCGGCGCTCGGTCCACCACCAGCGACCTTGCCGGTCCGTTGGTTGCCCGAACAAAGGCGGTCACCGACTTGCCCGTCGGGGTTGGTTTGGGGGTTGGCAACCGATACCAGGCAGCAGAGGTCGCCACTTATGCCGACGGGGTCATTGTTGGGTCCGCATTCGTGCGGGTGTTGTTGGATCATGCACACGATCGGGCGGCCGGGCTCCGCGCCCTGTCGGCGCTGGCCCACGACTTGGCGCTTGGAGTGCGGGGTCAGATTGACGAGTCGGCGTCGACAGATCGAGCGTGACTTGAAGCGGATCAGGTTCGCTGTGGTTGCCGTAGCCGTTTTGGCTCTGACGGCTTGCGGAGCTTCGGGTGGCACGTCTGCTGGGTCACTGCCGGCCGATGTTGTCGTCCTCAACGAGGACGGCTACCACGGGGCCGTGCTCACCGAGCCTTATGTTGTTCCTGACCTGGCTCTGAGCGACACAAGCGGGGCTCCATTTTCGCTGGCCAGCGACACCGGCCGTCCGCTCACTCTGGTCTTTTTTGGCTACACAAACTGTCCAGATATCTGCCAAATCGTGATGTCTTCATTGGCGGCGTCATTGACGCGTCTGACCGATGTTCAGCGTTCGCAGATTGACGTGGTCCTGGTGACGACGGATCCGGCGAGAGACGATGAACGAGCACTTCGTGCTTACCTGGATCGGTTTGACCCAACCTTTATTGGCTTGACGGGCGAATTGAGCCTCATCCAAGCAGTGGCTCAGCCCCTGCGAATCTTCTTTGAGAAGGGCACGAAGCTGCCAAGCGGCGGCTATGAAGTAGAACACGGAACGCCCGTACTCGGGATCAATCGTGAGAACGAGGTCGACATAGTGTGGACCGAGGGGACCTCGGCCAATCAATTTGCCGAAGACATCAACGCGCTACTGACAACCACCACCAGCGAATAATCGTGACTATGAGGACTCTATGATTTCTGCACTTGCGCCACTCACGATTCCGAGCCCTTCGCAGGGTGTGTGGGAGTTGGGTCCGCTACCTATCCGCGGCTACGCGCTGTGCATCATCGCGGGCGTGGTTTTCGCGATTTGGCTAGGGGAGCGCCGATGGATTGCGCGCGGGGGAACGGCCGGCGAGGTCAGTGATATCGCCATCTGGGCGATTCCGTTTGGACTCATCGGTGGTCGGCTTTATCACGTGATGACTGACTACAAGCTCTACTTCGGTGAAGGTCGAGACCCCGTTACGGCACTTTACGTCTGGCGCGGAGGCCTTGGGATTTGGGGGGCAATCGCTCTCGGCGCCGTGGGCGTCGCGATTGCGGCGCGACGCCATAACATCAAACTGTTGCCGATGCTGGACGCGCTCGCCCCAGGGGTGTTAGTTGCCCAGGCCATGGGTCGGTGGGGCAACTGGTTCAATCAGGAGCTTTTCGGGCGTCCCACTGACTTGCCGTGGGGATTGGAAATCGATGCCACCCATCGGCCCTTTGGGTTCGAGGAGTTCGCAACTTTCCACCCGACCTTCCTCTATGAGTGCCTGTGGAATCTTGCGGCTTTTGTCTTCGTGATGTGGGCTGACCGGCACTTTCGGCTGGGTCATGGAAGAGTTGTCGCACTTTATGTCATGAGCTACACCCTGGGTCGAGGTTGGATCGAATACCTTCGCATTGACAACGTCCAGATGAATGACGTGCTCGGCCTGAGGCTGAACGTCTGGACCTCGATCGTGCTGTTCGTGCTGGCTGCCCTGTACTTCTGGTGGTCGGCCCGCCGGCATCCTGGTCGGGAGACCGAGGTTTATTCGGTTCCGAACGACGAGCCAGAGACAGCTGAGACGTCTCACTAGCACGAAACCATGAGTCTCACCGTCCACTCGCGGTGATAATCTCAACCACAACCAGGGCCAATGTCGTCCCCGGGCTGCAATGATTCATGCTCAGACGACGACGGGAGTACCCCATGCACGCGTTCCCGCCGGCCCAGGGTCTCTATGACCCCCGCCACGAAAAGGACGCCTGCGGCGTTGCCTTTGTGGCAACGCTGACCGGTCAGGCGAGCCACAGCATTGTTGCTCACGCGGTCACGGCCCTCCACAACTTGGAGCATCGAGGGGCCGCCGGCGCCGAGGTTAACTCGGGGGACGGAGCAGGCATCCTGCTGCAGGTCCCTGACGCCTTTTTGCGAGAAGTGGTCGATTTCGCTCTGCCCTCCCAGAACAGTTACGCCGTCGGAACAGCCTTCCTGCCGGGTGACGCAGAGACAGTTGAGAAGACCAAGCAGCGGATCGAGGAGATTGCCGCTGAAGAAAACATGTCCGTGCTTGGGTGGCGCGAACTTCCCATCAACCCCGAACACCTTGGCGCCACCGCGCGGGCGACGATGCCGACATTTAGTCAGTTGTTCGTTGCGGGAGCTGGCTCGCGAGTTGCTGGCATGGCGCTCGAGCGATTGGCCTTCTGTCTGCGAAAGCGCGCCGAGCACGAAGCAGACGTGTATTTCCCGTCGTTATCCTCGCGCACGCTTGTCTACAAGGGCATGCTCACGACCGACCAACTCGATCACTTCTTCCCAGACCTGGTCGATGAACGCGTAACCAGTGCACTGGCGGTCGTCCACTCGAGATTTTCTACCAACACCTTTCCGAGTTGGCCGTTGGCACATCCCTTCCGATTCATCGCCCACAACGGTGAGATCAACACCGTCATGGGCAATCGGAACTGGATGCGTGCGCGCGAAGCTCTGCTCGGTTCTGACCTGATTCCGGGGAATCTTGAGCGTCTCTATCCGATCTGTACGCCGGGCGCCTCCGATTCCGCCTCCTTTGATGAGGTACTCGAGCTCCTGCACATGGGTGGACGATCGCTGCCACATTCAGTGTTGATGATGATCCCCGAAGCCTGGGAGAACCATCAGGAGATGGCGGCTAAGCAGCGCGCCTTCTATTCCTTCCACTCCGCACTCATGGAGCCCTGGGACGGCCCAGCGTGTGTGGTTTTCACCGACGGCACCCAGATTGGTGCCGTTTTGGACCGAAACGGTTTGCGGCCGTCGCGTTACTGGGTGACCGATGATGGCTTGGTAGTGCTGGCTTCCGAGGTGGGAGTTCTCGATCTCGACCCGAGCAAGATTGTCCGCAAGGGGCGACTCCAGCCCGGACGGATGTTCTTGGTGGACACCGACGAACATCGCATCATCGAGGATGAGGAAATCAAGGCTGAATTGGCCTCCGAGCATCCCTACGACGAGTGGCTGCACGCCGGTCTGATGAATCTTGACGACGTACCGCAGCGCGAGCACATCGTGCACACCCACGCGTCGGTGACTCGTCGCCAGCAGATCTTCGGCTACACCGAAGAGGAACTGCGCGTTATCTTGAGTCCGATGGCAAATTCTGGCGGCGAGCCGTTGGGATCGATGGGGACCGATACGCCGATTGCCGCGTTGTCGGCCAAGCCACGGTTGTTGTTTGACTACTTCAGTCAGTTGTTCGCACAGGTCACAAATCCGCCGCTCGACGCAATTCGCGAGGAGTTGGTGACCTCGTTGCAAGGCTCCATTGGGCCGGAATCTAACTTACTCAACCCAACGCCAGCCTCCTGTCGTCAGTTGATCTTGCCTTTTCCGGTGATCGACAACGACATCTTGACGAAGATCCGGCACATCAACCGGGACGGCGACATGCCGGGGTTCATTACGCATGTCTCTCGCGGCCTCTACGACGTTGAGGGAGGCGGCGATGCGATGGCCCTCAGGTTGGATGAGATCTGCGTCGAAGTTTCTGCTGCGATTGCTGGCGGCGCGCGCATCATCGTGCTCTCCGACCGGCACTCAACCGCTGAGTTGGCACCGATCCCATCCTTGTTGCTGACCGGTGCTGTGCACCACCATCTCGTGCGCGAAAAGACCCGCACCCAGGTCGGGCTACTCGTCGAGGCCGGCGATGTGCATGAGGTTCATCACGTGGCCTTGCTCATTGGTTTCGGGGCTGCTGCCGTGAACCCCTACTTAGCCATGGAGTCAGTCGAAGACCTCGCTCGTGAGGGGTACTACGTCAACGTCGAACCGGAGCAGGCAGTTGCCAATCTCATCAAAGGACTTGGCAAGGGCGTCTTGAAGGTGATGTCGAAGATGGGTGTTTCGACAGTTGCCTCCTATACGGGTGCCCAAATCTTCGAGGCAGTCGGACTGTCCCAGTCCGTGGTTGACAAGTATTTCACCGGTACCACCTCTCGCCTTGGCGGTATTGGGATCAACACGATCGCTGAAGAAGTTGCCAAGCGACACGCCATGGCCTACCCCCGAGGAGGGATTGCGCCGGCGCACCGCGAATTGGCCATTGGCGGGGAGTATCAGTGGCGTCGCGAGGGCGAACCACACCTCTTCGATCCGGAGACCGTGTTTCGGTTGCAGCACTCCACCAGGCATCAGCGCTACGACGTGTTCAAGCAATACACCCAACACATCAACGACCAATCCGAGAGATTGATGACGTTGCGCGGTTTGTTCGCCTTCAGGGACCCTTCCGAAAACGGGCGATCGCCGATCGCCATCGAGGAAGTTGAGCCCGCCTCTGAAATCGTTAAAAGGTTCTCGACCGGCGCCATGTCCTATGGCTCGATCAGCCAAGAAGCGCACGAAACGCTGGCCATCGCGATGAACCAGATCGGCGCCAAGTCCAACACTGGTGAGGGTGGCGAAGACGCCGACAGGTTGCACGACCCGTTGCGGCGCTCAGCCATCAAACAGGTTGCCTCTGGACGATTTGGAGTCACCGCCGAATACCTCACCAACGCTGATGACATCCAGATCAAGATGGCCCAGGGTGCGAAGCCTGGGGAGGGTGGTCAGTTGCCCGGCAATAAGGTCTATCCGTGGGTCGCCAAAACGCGCCACTCGACCCCGGGCGTGGGCTTGATTTCACCGCCACCGCATCACGACATCTACTCCATCGAGGATCTCGCCCAACTCATCCACGATTTGAAGAACGCCAATCCAGGGGCCCGAATTCACGTGAAGTTGGTCTCGGAGGTGGGCGTGGGCACGGTGGCCACCGGCGTCTCTAAAGCTCACGCGGACGTCGTACTCATCTCCGGCCACGATGGCGGCACAGGAGCTTCCCCCCTGACCTCGTTGAAGCACGCCGGTGGCCCTTGGGAGTTGGGCCTTGCAGAGACTCAGCAAACCCTGTTGCTCAACGGATTGCGTGATCGCATCGTCGTCCAGGCTGACGGCCAGTTGAAGACTGGTCGCGACGTGATCATTGCTGCGCTCTTGGGCGCAGAGGAATTTGGCTTTGCCTCGGCCCCGTTAGTGGTCTCAGGTTGCATCATGATGCGGGTCTGCCATCTAGACACCTGTCCCGTCGGCGTTGCGACCCAGAACCCGATTCTTCGGGAGCGCTTCTCAGGAAAGCCTGAGTTTGTCGTGACCTTCTTTGAATACATCGCCGAAGAAGTTCGCGAACTTCTCGCTGAGTTGGGGTTCCGAACTCTTCAAGAGGCGGTTGGCCAGGTGGAGTCCCTCGACGTGGTGCGTGCTGTCGACCACTGGAAGGCCGATGGTCTGGATCTCTCGCCCATCCTCTTCACTCCCGTGGATGCGGCTGGGCAATCCCTCCACAACACGAAAGGCCAGGACCACGGGCTCGAAAGGGCGCTGGATATCCGACTGATCGAATTGGCCGAACCCGCCTTGGAGCGCGGAGAAAGGGTTGAGATTCGGATGCCGGTGCGCAATGTCAACCGGACGGTTGGCACGATGCTTGGCCACGAGGTAACTAAGCGCTTTGCTGGGGCGGGTTTGCCGGATGACACCATCGACATCACCTTTACTGGATCTGCGGGCCAGTCCTTTGGGGCGTTCGTCCCCAACGGCATGACGATGCGCCTCGAGGGTGACGCCAACGACTATGTCGGAAAAGGTCTCTCGGGTGGCCGAATCGTCGTCCGTCCAGATCGGGCTGCCGAGTTTGATGCGAGCCAACAGATCATCGCTGGAAACGTCATTGCCTACGGCGCCACCGCTGGTGAGATCTTTCTGCGTGGTCAAGTGGGCGAGCGATTCTGTGTCCGAAACTCCGGGGCTACCGCGGTGGTCGAAGGAGTCGGCGACCACGGCTGTGAATACATGACCGGTGGGCGAGTGATTGTGCTTGGCCCAACGGGCCGGAACTTCGCGGCCGGGATGTCAGGAGGCTACGCGTATGTGCTTGACCTTGCACGGCACCGCGTGAACCCGGAAATGGTCGAACTCACCAGACCAAATCCAGAACAGGCCGAAGAGTTGAGGGGCCTGATCCATCGTCACGCGACCGAGACAGGTTCACCGATCGCTGGCGCGCTGCTTGAGGATTGGCAGAGCAGTGCGCAGCGCTTCACCGTTGTGATGCCCACGGACTACCGAAGGGTGATGGAGGCCCGAGCCCAGGCGCTCGCAGAAGGTCTCGATGACGAGCAGGCAAACGCGCGAATCATGGAGGTGCTACATGGCTGACCCGAAGGGCTTCCTTAAACAGGGCCGGGCGATGGCCGAGCGCCGGCCTGTCGACGCCCGACTCAGGGACTGGAATGAGGTCTATCCAGGAGGGGTCGGGCGGGCGCTGTTGCCCATCATCACCGATCAAGCGGGCCGTTGCATGGACTGCGGGATCCCGTTCTGCCACCAGGGATGCCCACTTGGAAACATTATTCCTGAGTGGAATGACCTCGTGTGGCGCGACGACTGGGAGGGCGCCATTGATCGCCTTCATGCGACCAACAACTTTCCAGAGTTCACGGGTCGACTCTGTCCGGCACCCTGCGAAACCGCGTGCGTGCTGGGCATCAATCAAGACCCAGTGACGATCAAGAGTGTCGAAGTCACCATCATCGACAAGGCTTGGGACTCGGGACTAGTCCGACCCCAACCTCCTGAGTGGCTCTCCGGAAAAACCGTGGCCGTGATCGGTTCGGGTCCGGCTGGTTTGGCCGTGGCGCAGCAGCTCACCCGGGCCGGACACACGGTCGCCATCTATGAGCGCGAGGACAAGCTTGGCGGCTTACTCCGCTACGGCATCCCGGAATTCAAGATGGAGAAGAAGCACCTCGATCGACGCCTCGACCAAATGCGGAGGGAGGGAACGATCTTCCGAGCTGGGGTGAACGTCGGGGTCGACATCACCGGTGATCAACTACGTGATCGCTACGACGCCGTGGTCCTTGCGGTGGGCTCAACTGTGGCCCGAGATCTCGGTGCGCCTGGTCGTGAGTTGGCGGGTATTCATCAGGCGATGGACTTCCTGCCGCAGGCGAACCGCTCGGCTTTAGGTGTCGATGTGTCAGATCAGATCTCGGCGGAAGGGAAGCATGTCGTGATCATCGGTGGGGGGGATACCGGCGCCGACTGTTTGGGCACCTCGCTTCGCCAAGGTGCTGCGTCGGTAACTCAGCTTGAGATCCTCCCGGAGCCGCCTACCGACAGGCCAAGCGGTCAGCCCTGGCCTACCTATCCGATGATCTTCCGGGTGTCTTCGGCCCACGAAGAGGGCGGAGATCGTGTCTACGCCGTTTCTACCCAGGAATTCCTGGGGGACAACGAGGGCAAAGTCAGAGCATTGCGTCTCGTCGATGTGGAGTTTCTAGGTGGCAAACTGATCGAGATCGCGGGAACCGCTCGAGAAATCCCGGCTGATCTTGTGCTCTTCGCGATGGGCTTCACGGGACCAGAGCGCGATGGAGTGATTGCTCAGTTAGAGGTTGACCTTGATGAGCGCGGGAACGTCGCCCGTGGCGCCAACTACGAGTCCTCAGTCCCGGGTGTGTTTGTTGCTGGGGACGCCGGGCGAGGACAATCGCTCATCGTGTGGGCCATTGCCGAGGGCCGTGCAGCCGCGGCTGCCGTGGATCAGTCCTTGACCGGCTCGACGACCCTGCCTGCACCTATCCCACCGACAGCGCGCCCCCTGATTGCGTGACTTCACGCCAAACAGTAGGGCACATCGGTTGGATGCAACCGGATTGGATCGTTCAAGTCGGCTAGGGTTGCCCTGTGCGTAGAGCGAAGATTGTTTGCACCATCGGCCCGGCTACCTCCTCCGCTGTTGGCATCCGCGCCTTAGTTGACGCGGGGATGGACGTGGCTCGTCTCAACATGAGCCACGGATCTTATGCCGACCATGAACGTGCGTATCAATGGGTGCGTGAGGCATCAGACGCCACCGGTCACGGGGTCGGCATATTTGCTGATCTCCAGGGGCCAAAGATCCGCTTGGAGACTTTCGCCAATGGCCCCGTGAAGCTTGTGGCGGGCCAGGAGTGGACCATCACCACCCGAGATGTTCCGGGCGATGCCACATCTTGTGGAACGACATACAAAGGACTTCCCGGTGATGTGAAAGCGGGAGATCCGATCTTGATCGACGACGGCAAGGTCCGACTCCAGGTCCTCTCGGTGGACGGGACCGAAGTCCTCACGACGGTCGAGGTGGCTGGCACCGTCAGCAACAACAAGGGCATCAACTTGCCTGGAGTTGCGGTTTCGGTGCCCGCCCTTTCCGAGAAAGACATTCAAGACCTCCGATGGGCCCTGCATCTTGGGGTCGATTTCATTGCCTTGTCATTTGTGCGCTCGGCGAAAGACGTCATCGATGTGCGGCGGATCATGGACGAAGAGGGCCTGCGCCTTCCCGTCATTGCCAAAATCGAGAAGCCCCAAGCTATCGACAACTTGCTCGAGATTGTCGACGACTTCGACGGGGTAATGGTGGCGCGAGGAGACCTGGGCGTTGAGTGTCCTCTTGAGGACGTGCCGTTCTTACAGAAGCAAGTGATCCAGGCTGCGCGCCGAAAAGCCAAGCCAGTCATCGTGGCTACCCAGATGTTGGAGTCGATGATCTCCGCACCGGCTCCAACCCGCGCGGAAGCGTCCGACGTCGCGAATGCGATTTTGGACGGTGCCGATGCGGTGATGCTGTCGGGGGAGACCGGGGTAGGCGCATATCCCATTGAGACGGTGCTCACTATGTCGAGGATCATCGCGTCCGTGGACGCCCACGGAATGATCGGGCTGGACCCGATCGATTGGCAACCGAAGACTCGAAGTGGCGTGATCACCAAGGCCGCAGCTGAGGTGGCCGAGCGCGTCGCGGCGAAATATCTCGTGGCGTTCACCCAAAGCGGTGACTCTGCTAGGCGCCTTTCGCGGTTGCGCGGATCGATCCCCATTCTGGCGTTTACACCGAAGGCTTCAACACGCTCTCAACTGGCGATGAGTTGGGGCGTGGAGACTTTCAAGACCGACCCGGTCGAGCACACAGACGAGATGGTCCGTCAAGTCGATGAGGCGCTGTTGGCCATCGGACGCGTCAAGGAAGGCGATCTCGTGGTCATCATCGCGGGCAGCCCCCCTGGTATTACGGGCTCGACCAACGCCCTGCGGATCCATCGGATGGGCGATGCGATCAATGAGGCGGCCCCTGCCTATCGCCGACGGTATTGAGTCTTCGCGGCTGAATTACGATTTCAGCCCGATCAACTGATCCAGCCTGGCGACGGCTTCGCGTCGAGACACCGCGATGTGGAACTTTGAGGAGCGCCGCCATCGAATCTCGGTGAGATCAAGCGCTGCCGCGCACCAGCCGAGGATTTCCTCAGAGCGGTTGCTGAACTCCCAGCGGGGGTAGTCATACAGCTTGGACTGTCCGCCAACCTCACGGGTGGTCCAGTTGTTGCTCCGCGATCCATCTGAGTGAAACAGCCCACGCAGGATGTCAGAAGTGAGCAGAGAGCTTGGCGTTAGCCGATCCTCACTCCGAGATTGGATGCGTTCAGGCGTTTCGTCCCCGTCCCCAAGAGCCGGGACTTGTCCTCGGTGTGCCGATGCCGCGCTCGACTCTCGGAGTTACGCAGCTCTCTTCGGCTACTACCTAGGTGATGGGTGCATTTCTCAGGCATGGACAACCCAGTGTTGAGAAGGGCGAGAGCACGTGCCCGAAAACGTTGTTCGTACATCGGTCCAGCATGCCTGCTGCCACCGACAACCTGGTGTGCCCCGGGTGGGATTCGAACCCACACTGGACGGTGTTTGAGACCGCTTCCTCTACCGGTTGGGATACCGGGGCTGGCAGCGCACCACCGTACCCGATCGTCCGCGGAAACATGACATCACCCGTCCTTCGTGAACACCCGGTAGCCTGCGGCTGTGAGTTCCGACGTACGGCCGCTGCAGCCGCAAGCGAGACGTGTGGTCATTGCCGAGGATGAGGCGTTGATCCGGATGGACCTGGCCGAGATGCTCGCGGAGGAAGGCTATGAGGTCGTTGGCCAGGCCGGTGACGGGCTTCGCGCCATCGAGTTGGCCGAATCCTTGCGTCCCGACCTAGTGATCCTCGATGTCAAGATGCCCCTGCTCGATGGCATTGCCGCCGCCGAAAGGATCGCCTCGCAACGAATAGCCCCGGTCGTTATCCTGACCGCCTTTTCGCAGCGCGAACTCGTCGAGCGGGCGCGCGATGCCGGCGCTATGGCGTATGTCGTGAAGCCGTTCTCGCGAAGCGACCTGGTGCCAGCAATCGAAATGGCGGTCAGCCGGTTCGCCGAGATCGCGACGCTAGAGGCTGAGGTAGCCGACCTGGCGGAGCGATTGGAGACTCGAAAGTTGATTGACCGGGCGAAGGGTGTGCTCCAGAAGGAGCTTGGCTTAACCGAGCCTGAGGCCTTTCGATGGATCCAGAAAACGGCCATGGATCTCCGCATTGACATGAGCGATGTGGCCCAGGGCGTGTTGACTCATGGAGTCCCGAATTCGTCGGATTCGGCTATCTGAAGTGAGCAAAAGGTCCGCCCATACGTAGGCGACAGCCGGATCGCAATGGTAACAACTTGGCAACGAGGGCGTCCGATGTTCGCTGAAACCGTCGGAAGGGATTAGTTTTTGTTCGTTCATCGGCAGTGGTGCCGAAGGACTTCCATAGATTCGAGACCGGAGGCTTCATGAAGCACCCCAGCTCCCTTTTCCGCCTTGGCGCAGTGGCAGCTACGACTGCACTTGTGCTCAGCGCATGCGGAACGACCGAGACCGCGGATGAAGGCGCCGCGGCCGAGGATTGTAATTTCAAGATCGCTGCGATGGGTGCCCTCAGCGGCGCCAACGCCAGCATCGTCCTACCGTCCGTTGACGGCGCTGAACTGGCGCTCAATCAGTGGGAAAGCGACGACTGCGAGGTCGAGTTGGTTCGACTCGACACCGAGGGTGATCCCGCCAAGGCCACCCCGGTGGCGACTCAAGTTGCCAGCGACGACTCGTTCATCGGCGTGATCGGTGGCGCCTTCTCCGGTGAAACCCGGGCCACCAAGAGCATCTACAACGATGCCGGCATCACGATGATCAGTCAGTCTGCGACTGCGACGGACCTGACGCAGACCGATCAGGTGCCCGTCTTCCACCGAATCGTCCCCTACGACGATTTCCAGGGCCAGGCCATCGCCAAGTACCTCACCGACATTGCGGGTGCCTCCAAGGTGTTCGTGGTTGACAACTCTGAGGCATACGGCGAGCCGCTTGCTGACAAGGTCGAAGAGACCCTGGGCGACAAGATGGTTGCTCGCGACAAGACCCAGGTGGGCCAGACTGACTTCGCGCCCACGATCTCCAAGATCGAAAGCGCCAAGCCTGACGCCATCTTCTACGGCGGCTACATCGCTGAGTCCGCTCCGTTGCTCAAGCAGATCCGCGACGCAGGGATCGAAGCCACCTTCATTGGCGGTGACGGCCTCTACGGTGCCGACTTCGGCAAGGCTGCCGGAGATGCCGGAGAAGGCGCAGTTGTTATGTGCCCGTGCGCACCGATCGACGCAGCTAGCACATTTGCTGCTGACTTCGAAGCAGAGTTTGGTGCCGCACCGGGTGCCTATGCGGCTGAAGGCTTCGACGCGATGAGCATCTTCCTCGCTGCCCTTGATGATGGGGCCCGCACTCGTGCGGATGTCGAGAAGTTTGTTGATGCCTACTCCGCAGAGGGCCTGAGCAAGCAGCTGGCGTTCGACGAGAACGGCGATGTTCCTGCTGACCAGGTGTCTTACTGGGCCTACAAGAACACCGGTGGAACCCTTGCGCCGGACCAGCAGGTCAGCCTTAACTGATCTATAGCACCAACAGTCAAACCTGTCGTTGGGAGCGGCCGATTTTTGTATCGGCCGCTTCCAACGCTTGACCTGCGCTGCATCAGTTACTCGTCCCAGGAGGACAATTGGACTTCGACAACCTGATCAGCGGTCTTGATCGGCACACTCTCGACGGCATCGTCCGCGGCTCGATCTATGCGTTGGTGGCCTTGGGCTACACCATGGTTTACGGCGTCATGCGGCTGATCAACTTCGCCCACTCAGAAGTATTCATGGTGGGCACTTGGACTGTTCTTGGCGTTTACACGGTGCTTGGCGCCGACTCATCATCCGGCCCGGCAATGGTTGTCTTCGCCACGCTTGCAGGTCTCCTATGTGCGGTAGCAGCTTCGGCGGGAGTGGCCCTCGCCGTCGAACGCATCGCTTATCGGCCACTACGCAAGAAGAACGCGCCGCCCCTCATTTTCTTGATCACTGCGATCGGCTGTTCACTGGTGTTGGTGGAGATCTTTGGGCACGTCCTCAAAGTCTTCTTCGGCCCCCCGTTCGGTCGCGCCGCAGTCAGCATCCCCAGTCCACTTGACACGGCGACATTGTTCACCCTCGGCGATCTGCGGATAACCAACGTCCAAGTCATTGTGGTCGTTGGAGCAATCGGGATGATGCTGGCGCTGGATACGTTCGTGAATAAAAGCCGACTCGGACGAGGCGTGCGCGCAGTTGCCCAAGACCCTGACACCGCCTCGTTGATGGGGGTTAATCAGGATCGCGTGATCATGCTGGTGTTCATCATCGGCGGGGCCATGGCGGGGGTAGCCGCCCTGCTCTACACGATTCAGTTTGACGGGACGAAGTTCGATATCGGATTTATCATCGGCGTCAAGGCGTTCACGGCTGCGGTGCTTGGCGGGATCGGCAACCTACGTGGTGCGCTGCTAGGTGGCCTCCTACTTGGGTTGGTGGAGGTTTACGCTTCGGCTATTTGGGACTCCAGTTGGCAAGATGTGTGGGCCTTCATCGTCTTGGTCCTCGTCTTGATGATTCGACCTACGGGCATCCTCGGCGAGTCGCTCGGTAAGGCAAGAGCATGAGTGCCGTGGCGAATTCCTGGAAGTCCCTCGGGCTGGGTGAGCGTTGGCGTCAGGCTCCGAGGGCCGTGCACGTTGCTGGCGTCATCGCGTTCATCGCCTTCGCCTTCTATCTTCCTTTTCTCAATATCTTGCCGTTCGCATACATCCGCACCGACCTAGGACCGACCGGGTCTGACTGGGCTAGTGTGCTTTTCCTCGTCGTGGTCTACATGATCGTCGCCGTAGGCCTCAACGTCGTGATCGGCATGGCCGGTTTGCTCGACCTGGGCTACGTAGGCTTCTACGCGCTAGGTGCCTATTCCGTTGCCCTCTTTGGCTCTCCGTCTTCCCCTGTTACCAAGGCGATCGCGAGCAGATTCGGGCTTGCCGAAGGTTGGGCAGTGCCCTTTGCGATGTGTATCCCCATCGCCATCGCGTTGACGATGGCGGCAGGTGTGTTGCTGGGAGCGCCAACCCTGCGGTTGCGAGGGGACTATCTCGCCATCGTGACGATGGGTTTCGGCGAGATCATCCGTATCGTGGCGCGCAACGCAGACCCGATTACGGGCGGCGCCGCTGGCGTCACCAATGTGCCGGTGCCACCCGGGCCAGAAATCGATGGTCGTGCGTTCTTCAACACCAGCGATGCCGAGCGGTGGTATTGGCTGGCGCTGGTGGTCTTGATCATTTTGATCTTCCTGGCCCGACGACTCGAGTACAGCCGCGTGGGACGGGCCTGGCTGGCAATTCGTGAAGACGAGGACGCGGCCGCCGTGATGGGCGTCGCGGCCTTCAAGTTCAAGTTGTGGGCTTTTGCCATTGGTGCCGCCGTCGGCTCAATAGCTGGACTGCTGTTCGGCAGCAAACAGCAGTACGTCGAGCCGACAGGTTTCGCGCTCAACTTGTCATTCCTGTTCGTGGCGATGGTCGTTATCGGTGGCTCTGGCAACATCTACGGTGCGATCCTCGGCGCGTTCCTGATCACCTATCTGCCTGAACGCTTCCGCACGTTGCCGTTCCTGCCCGATGAGTTTGATCCGGTCGCCTGGCGTCCCTTTGCCTTTGGTGTTGCCCTCGTCGCGGTGATGTTGCTCAGACCTCAAGGACTGCTGCCAAGTCGAAGACGTGCCCGGGAACTGGAAGATCGCGAACTGGAAGCACAGGAGGCGGCAGCCGATGCCTGATGAGACCGCAGTCGCGGCCCAGTCACTGACCCAAACGCAGTCGGGGGCCCAAGGTGACGTGTTGCTTGAGGTCGACCACGTAACACTCAAATTCGGTGGTGTGGTCGCCCTCAACGATGTCCAGTTCGAGATTCGGCGGGGTGAGATCCTTGGTCTTATCGGCCCGAACGGGGCTGGCAAGACAACCTGCTTCAACGCAATGACAGGTGTCTATACCCCGACCTCCGGGGCAATCCGCTTCAACGGCAAGGACATCGCTGGCACGAAGCCTCACAAGATCAACCAGTTGGGGATCGCGCGGACCTTCCAAAACATCCGGTTGTTCCCCGAGATGTCTGCTCTGGAGAACGTGATGGTTGGCTGCGACGCCCGCCACAAGACGAGCGTCCTGGGGGTTCTATTTCGGCTGTCCCGAGTTCGAGTGCAGGAAGCCGATCTGCCCAAGAGCCCACTCAAAGCTAGTTTCGCGCGGGTGTTCGGCGTCAGCCGACACAACTATGAGGAGCGCACCGGACGCAAGAAGTCGATGGACCTCCTCCGCTTCGTAGGAATCGCGGACCGAGCTAACGAGTTGTCTCGCAACCTGCCCTATGGCTATCAGCGACGACTCGAAATCGCCCGAGCACTTGCCACAGAGCCCGAGTTGTTATGTCTGGACGAGCCGGCAGCCGGCTTCAACCCCGCGGAGAAGGAAGACCTGATGGGTCTGATCCGCCGGATTCAGGGGCTGGGACACACGGTGCTGGTGATCGAGCACGACATGAAGTTGGTCATGGGTGTCACCGATCGCATCGTGGTGCTGGAGTTCGGTCAGAAGATCGCCGAGGGTCTGCCCTCGGACGTGGCTCGCGACCCGCGCGTCATCGCCGCCTACCTGGGAGAGCCTGACGATGCTGCTTCAGCTTGAGAATGCCGATCTGACCTACGGCAAGATCCAGGCCCTCCATGGAATTAGTGTCGAAGTCCATGAGGGGGAGGTTGTTGCCTTGATTGGCGCCAACGGCGCTGGCAAGACGTCCACGATGCGTGCACTTTCCGGCGTACGTGCTCTGAGCAACGGCACCGTGCGTTTTGACGGGATCGATGTCACCAAGCTCCGTGCTGACCAGCGCATGCGACTTGGCCTGGTCCTGGCACCTGAAGGGCGCGGCATCTTCCCGGGCATGACGGTGACCGAAAACCTGAGCATGGGCGCCTACACGCGCAAGGACAAGGCGGGAATAGAAGAAGACTTCGAGCGTGTCTTCGGGCTGTTCCCTCGGATGAGCGAGCGTCGCAAGCAAGTCGCTGGGACTATGTCGGGCGGCGAACAGCAGATGCTCGCCATCGGACGGGCTCTGATGTCGCGACCCAAGTTGTTGATGCTGGACGAGCCGTCAATGGGTCTAGCCCCCATGTTGATCCAACAGATCTTCGACATCATCACCGAGATTTCCAAACAGGGAACGACAATTTTGGTGGTCGAGCAGAACGCAAAACAAGCCTTGTCGAGAGCCGACCGCGCCTACGTTCTCGAGACCGGCCGTATCGTCAAGATGGGCACCGGGGCTGAGTTGCTGACTGACCCGAGCGTTCGTGAGGCCTATCTCGGTGTTGTTTGAGCCAGTTTCTGTGAGTTCCTGTCGGGGCCACTTTCAAGTCCCGGTGTTCAGGGCGTAGTCTGCCCGCAGAGACAAGCTTGCGGGGGAGTTCAGCAGGTCTCTTCAACTGCTGATTTCACCCGGAGGCGTACGCCATGACTCGAACCCTCGTCACTTTGCGAGATGTCGTCACTGACGATGCTGCTGACCTCAGTCGACTGTGGGGTGAGATCATTCGGCGCAGCGAGGATCGTGACCCGGTAGCAGACATGTGCACGATCATCGCCCAAGTCCAAACCAAAATCGATGAGCGGCTAGTCGTGGCTGAGTACGACGGAATCCTCGCCGGGGCAGTTCTGTTACGCATTGCGCCACTGACGCCGCTGCATCTCGAGTCGATTGTGCAAGTCATTTCGCCGCACGTTCTTGCGGAGTATCGACGTCGTGGGGTTGGTCGGGCCCTGATGGACGCCGCCGCAAGTTTCGCGGAGGACCGTGGAATCAATCATGTTGGCACGGCCTCAATGAGTAATTCACGAGAGGCCAACCGGTTTATGGCTAGGCTTGGATTGTCGCCTCACGCCACTCTTCGAGTGACTTCGACGCAGATGTTGCGAGCCAAACTGACGGGCCAACGCTCCGCGCTGTCACGCCAACCCGGACGCCCGATGGGACAGATCCTGGCCGCCCGACGATCCCTGCGCCGCTCCCAGTCATTCGCTGCGTCGGTCGACTAACTCTCCGGCGGGTTTGGCACCAGCGCACAGGTGATCCGTGCCGTGCAGATGCGCCTCCCCGTGTCATCGGTGATCACCACCTCCCACGTCGCGATGGTGCGCCCTTTGTGAAGTGGTGTCGCTACACCGGTGACGATGCCTGAACGCGCGGCGCGATGGTGCGTGGCGTTGATGTCCACCCCAACCGCTAGGCGTTCGGGATAAGCGTGCAACATCGAACCGAAGGAGCCAAGCGTCTCGGCCAAAACCACCGAGGCGCCGCCGTGCAGCAGACCAACCGGCTGGGTGTTGCCGTCGACCGGCATGGTGCCCACGAGCCGATCGGGCGTGACTTCAGTTAGCTTGATGCCCATCCGTTCGTTTAGGGCGCCTGTGCCCATCGATAACACTCGGGCGATGTGGTCCGGATCGGGCTGCGGGGAGCGGTTCATGGGAGCTATTCTCCCGCACGATTGAGTGGCCCCACTCGTTGTCCTAGTCGGCGGCTAGAGTCACCCTGTGCCTGACTTGTCAACCGCCAGCCTGCCCCAACGACTCTTACTGCTTGACGGACACTCGTTGGCTTATCGAGCGTTCTTCGCCTTGCCCGTGGAGAACTTCAACACCACAACTGGACAGCCCACCAATGCGGTCTATGGGTTCACTTCGATGCTGATCAACGTCTTGCGCGACGAACGCCCCACTCATGTTGGCGTAGCGTTCGATTTGTCTCGACAAACTTTTCGACTTGCGGAATACGCCGACTACAAAGCTAAGCGCAACAAGACTCCTGATGAGTTTAAGAGCCAATTGCCCCTCATCCAGGAGGTGCTCACGTCCTTGCGCATTCCCTTCTTGACTAAAGAGGGCTACGAGGCTGACGACATCATCGCGACCTGGACTGAGTCGGCATTACACGCGGGAATGGAGGTGCTGATTCTGACCGGTGACCGGGACTCTTTGCAGTTGGTCACAGATACCGCGACCGTGCTCTACCCAATGCGCGGCGTCTCCGAACTCGCCCGGATGACGCCCCCAGCGGTGAGCGCGAAGTACGGCGTTTCTCCCAGCCGCTATCCGGAGTTGGCTGCGTTAGTCGGTGAGGACTCCGACAATCTGCCTGGAGTGCCGGGAGTGGGGCCGAAGACCGCTGCCAAGTGGATCGATCAGTTCGACGGGCTCGACAATGTCATCGCGCGCGCGGATGAGATCGGCGGCAAGGCTGGAGAGAGTCTGCGCGCCCATCTGAGTGACGTGATTCGCAATCGTCACCTGAACCGACTCGTCCGAGACCTTGAGTTAGACCTAACGCCGCAGGACATGGCAATCCAACACAGTGATCGCAATGAAGTGCATACGCTGTTTGACGGCTTGGAATTCCGGGTGCTCCGCGAGCGACTGCTTGAAACTGCGGAGTTCGGTGTGTTGCGTGAGCAACTCTTCGGGACCGCCGAAGCCGATGGACTCGGCGACGAGGCGGGCTTTGAGTTGGCCACGGTCACGCTCGCACCAGGCGAGCTAGGCGCCTGGCTGGCCGAGCACTCCTTGCCACGAGAAACCTACGCCAACTCGCGGGTCGGGCTTTCTGTACGCGGCCGATGGCGTGCTGGCACCGGCGAGGTCTGGTCGCTTGGCTTGGCTGCGGCCGATCACACCGCCACGTGGGTGGATGCCGATGCTCTGGGAGCCGCTGATGATCAGGCTTTAACGGCCTGGTTAGCCGACACCAACTACGCGAAGGTGATGCATGATGCCAAGGGGCCGTTGCTTGCCTTGGCAGCACGGGGGTGGCCAGTTGAGGGCCTCGTGAGCGATACCGCCCTGGCGGCCTATCTGGTGCGCCCAGATCAACGGTCTTACGATCTCGCCGATCTGACCGTCCGATATCTCAAGCGCGAACTCAAACCGGCCACGCCTGATGAGGGACAGCTCAGCTTTGATTCCCTCGAGGGCGATGATGGCATGGGACTGATGCTGGACGCGCGCGCCATTCTCGATCTGGCTGAAGCCTTGGACGATGCCGTCAGTGAACACGACGGCACTCGACTGCTAGCCGAAGTCGAACTTCCCTTGATTGACCTCCTTGCCCGCATGGAGAGGGTGGGTATCGCCGTCGACATCCCGCTCTTGGAGTCTTTGGAAGCCGAGTTTGCTAGCGAAGTACGCCGCGCCGCCGACGACGCCTTCGAGGTCATTGGCAAGGAGATCAACTTGGGCTCACCCAAACAATTGCAAGTTGTTCTGTTCGAAGAGCTCGACATGCCCAAAACGAAGCGCACCAAGACCGGTTACACCACGGATGCCGATGCGCTGCAACAACTCTTCGAGAAGACCGAACATCCATTCTTGCTCGCACTCCTGCGCCATCGCGACGTGACGCGATTGCGGCAGACAGTCGAAGGCTTGCTGAAGACGGTGTCCGAGGATGGTCGCATCCACACCACGTTTAACCAGCTGATTGCCGCAACTGGCCGGCTGTCCAGCACCGACCCCAACTTGCAAAACATCCCGGTCCGCACCGAGGAGGGCAGGCGCATTCGAGAGACTTTCATTGTCGGTGAGGGATTCGAGTGCCTGATGACCGCTGACTACAGCCAGATCGAAATGCGCATCATGGCCCACCTGTCCGAAGACGAAGTGCTGATTGATGCCTTCAGATCAGGTCAGGACTTTCACTCGATCACTGCTTCTCGCGTGTTCGGTGTCCCAGCCGAAGAAGTCACTTCGGCAATGCGCGCCAAGATCAAGGCGATGAATTACGGCTTGGCCTACGGGCTATCTGCCTATGGGCTGTCCCAGCAGTTGCGCATTGAGCCGGCCGAAGCCCGAGGGCTGATGGACGAATACTTCGAGACATTCGGGGGCATCCGTGACTACTTGGCCGGCGTTGTAGATGAGGCTCGCCGGTCGGGTTTCACCGAAACCATCATGGGTCGCCGACGCTATCTTCCTGACTTGACCAGCGACAACCGGCAGCGCCGCGAGATGGCCGAGCGGATGGCATTGAACGCGCCGATTCAGGGGTCTGCCGCAGACCTGATCAAGGTGGCGATGCTGAACGCGGCAAGCGCGATGGAGGAAGCAGGCATGCGTTCTCAAATGTTGCTGCAAGTTCACGATGAGCTTGTCTTTGATGTTGCGATGGGCGAACGGACTGCCCTGGAAACTCTCGTGCGTGAGCAGATGGCCTCGGCCGCCCAACTGGCGGTGCCGCTCGATGTGTCAATCGGCATTGGCAGAAGTTGGCACGACGCTGCTCATTAGGACCGTCCGGCGAGGTCTGGCGAAACTTGAGGGCAGCGCCACCAAGGTCGCAGCCAAGATGACGATCATGACCAATTCTTGTTGATCCAGCCCGGCGCCGATTCGGTCAATCGTGAAGGCCGCAGCCGCCGCACACGCGGCGGCACACCACAGCCAGATAGCCACTGCGCCGGCACCACGGGCAATCTGCCGATAGACGATCATCTGCAACAAGGCGAAGAATGTCCCGGCGACCGCAAAGAGCCACAGATATCCTTCCAGCGCGGCGTAGGCACTGCCACCGACGAACGTGACGGCCAGCGAGGGGAGGATCGCGGTGCCGAGCACCACGCACAGCCCAATCACGGCAACCAGGCCCAGTGGGCGTAGCCACGCATGACTTCGGTCATTCTGGGCCTGGGCCTCGGCGATTCCGGGGAAGGCGACGACGATCACGAACTGTGGGAGGAATAGACAACTCTTGGTGAGGATCGCGCCAGCGGCGTAGAGGCCGGAATCGTCGTTGCTGAGCAGGTTTCTAGCGAGCAGAACATCGAGATTGGTGAATGCGAAGAACGCTAGCAAAGTGTGTCCGTTGTGCCAGACCTCACGCATCAGGGCACTGGCTGACCCAGGGTGTCGAGCGACTGACTTGCGGCAGGCCAGCCAGCCGATGAGTGCGGGGACGTAAGCGCCCACCGTGAGGCCGGTCATGGCGGCTGGGAGGGATCCCTCGATCAGCAGTGCGGCACCGCCGAAGACCAGTCGCCCCAAACCGAGGCCAACGAACACGGCGGTAAGCAGTCGCCACTCGCGACGGCCCTGCAGTATCCCCGCGTAGCTGCCTAGGAACGTGAGTGGCACGACTGCCAACGGAATCATCAGAGCTACGGACCACGTAACATCCAACGCCACGCGAACCAGCGGACTGAGGATCACCAACAAACCGCCCAGGCCAAGTGCCAGGGCACGCGTCGTAGCGAGGATGTTGCCGACCACGGCGGCTTCGAGATCTGGCTCCGCCGTGGCGATCCGCCGAGCCCCAGTGGCCTGCAGGGCCAGTGCTCCAACACTGATCATGATGAGCAACGCCAACACAGCTCCCAACCCACCGAAAGCGGCCGGGTCGAGAGTGTGAGCGCTCAACAGCGTGAACGCATAGACCATGACGTTCATGGACATCATGCCGGCCGCGACCATGGAGCCGGCGCCGACCAATGATGATTTCGGTTGAACCTCAGCCATCGCTGGACAGTCTCGAGTTTGCGAGGTCGGCGACGAAGATTGCGGTGCCGGGGGTGAGCAGGCCTCGAACCCTTGACCATCCGCCCCAGTTTCGGTCATGGTCGGCGGGCCATTCCGGCTCGATCAGGTCGCGAAGAACGAACTGATGCCTCACCAGGATTCGCACCCAGTCACCCAGGGTGCGGTGATGCTCGACGTACGACGCCCGCCCCGTGTCCGTGTCAATCTCGACATACGGGGTCCGATCCCAGTAGGACTGTGTTGCGGTCAAACCCTCGGGGCCGGGGTCGTCCAGAAACATCCAACGAGTCGGGTGAGTGATCGAGAAGGCGAACCGCCCCGTAGGCCGAAGGACTCGAGACACTTCGGCCACCGCCTGCTCAAGATCGCTGATGAACTGGAGGGCGCCAAACGAAGAGAAGACAATATCGAAAGAGTCATCGGCGAATGGGAGATGGGTGGCGGTTCCTCTCAACGAGGGCACGGGCACACCGGTCGACTCATCAATGCGACGGGAGTGCTGCAATTGACGCTGGGACAAGTCGAGACCGAAGGCCCGACCGCCCTCGGACTTGACCCATCGCGAACACTGTCCAGCGCCTGACCCGACCTCAAGCACGTCTCGGTCCGCGACCGGGCCCAAGGCGCCGACAGCTGCCTCGGAGCAGCCCTCCGGACCCCACACAAAGCCGAGATCTCCGAGGAAGTCTCCGTGGGTGGCTTGGTATTCGTCGGCATAGCGGTCCCAGTCGGGTCCGTTGGCCGATCGTGACTCAACCTCGTCGACCGGCCTACGCTCGACCCGCACGGGCGGATCTGCCGCGAACTCCTGCACACAGGCGACCCTAACGTGCGTTGGGTGAAAGACCTCGCCGGTTGGACTGTTTGCTCCCCAGCGCCGTATCCTGAGAGATGCGCTAGCAAGTCTGCTTGGGTTCCATATGGAGCGGACCTTCGCTCGCTATCAGTTCCTTCGTTGCGATGTGCTGGGATCATTTTGATCGGTCCCGCAAATCGGGTGCGTTCTCATTGGTAGTGAAACGGACTTCTGGTGCGTCCGAACAACATCATCCACCCAAGGAATTATTTCCCCTATGACAAGCACCACGTTCCTCCCGGACTACGACGCGCCCCAGGTGGCGATTAACGACATCGGTTCGGAAGAGGACTTCCTCGCCGCCATCGATGCCACTATCAAGTACTTCAACGACGGCGACATCGTTGATGGCATCATCGTGAAGGTCGACCGAGACGAAGTTCTCCTCGACATTGGTTACAAAACCGAAGGCGTTATCCCTTCGCGAGAGTTGTCGATCAAGCACGATGTTGACCCCAACGAGGTCGTCAATGTCGGTGACAAGGTCGAAGCTCTGGTTCTCCAGAAGGAGGACAAGGAAGGTCGACTGATCCTCTCCAAGAAGCGCGCACAGTACGAACGCGCCTGGGGCACGATCGAGAAGGTCAAGGAAGAAGATGGTGTCGTCGAGGGCACCGTTATCGAGGTCGTCAAGGGCGGCTTGATCATCGATATCGGACTGCGCGGCTTCCTGCCCGCGTCGCTGGTCGAGATGCGTCGGGTCCGGGACTTGCAGCCCTACGTCGGCCAGACGCTCGAGGCGAAGATTATCGAGCTCGACAAAAACCGCAACAACGTTGTGTTGTCACGTCGGGCATGGTTGGAGCAGACGCAATCTGAAGTTCGCCATGGCTTCTTGACCCAACTGCAGAAGGGTCAGATCCGTAAGGGCGTCGTCTCCTCGATTGTTAACTTCGGTGCGTTTGTTGATCTTGGCGGCGTTGACGGACTTGTGCACGTGTCCGAGTTGTCCTGGAAGCACATCGACCACCCGAGCGAAGTCGTCGCAGTCGGCGACGAAGTCACCGTTGAGGTTCTGCTGGTCGAGATGGATCGCGAGCGGGTCTCGCTTTCTCTCAAGGCAACGCAAGAGGACCCGTGGCAGCACTTCGCTCGCACCCACCAGATCGGTCAGATCGTGCCGGGCAAGGTCACCAAGTTGGTGCCGTTCGGTTCGTTTGTCCGCGTCGAAGAGGGCATCGAAGGTCTCGTGCACATCTCCGAGTTGGCCGAGCGTCACGTGGAGATCCCCGAGCAGGTTGTGCAGGTCAACGACGATGTGATGGTCAAGATCATTGATATTGATCTTGAGCGGCGTCGGATTTCACTGTCGCTGAAGCAGGCCAACGAAACCGCCACCGCGGCCGACGTCGAAGAGTTCGATCCGACCCTTTACGGCATGTCGGCAACCTATGACGCCGAGGGCAATTACATCTATCCCGATGGCTTCGACCCCGACACGGGCGAGTGGCTCGAGGGCTTTGACACCCAACGCGCAGCCTGGGAAGAGCAGTACGCCAGGGCTCACGCTCGCTGGGAAGCACATGTCAAGCAGCAGGCGGAGGCTGTCGTGGCCGAGGCTGAGGCTGGCGAAGCCAAGACCTACAGTTCCGATTCTGACGCTGAGGTCGACGTCGACGCGGGCGGCTCGTTGGCATCTGATGAAGCACTCCAAGCATTGCGGGAGAAACTCACTGGCGGAGCCTCCTAAGCTCAGCAACCAAGTGTGATTGCACAACTAGTCCGTCCCCTTGGGGCGGACTAGTTGTCATTTAGCCAGCCCAGTGGCTGGGTGATGGTGCGAATGGCACCGAGACAATGCGGTGGCAAAGGCTAGTGAGCCGAGTGCTCGGGTACGTTAGCGGGCGTGCGCGTTGGGTTGACTGGAGGAGTGGCGGCAGGCAAGAGCGCCGCGGCGGCAGTACTGCGCGATCTCGGTGCGGTCGTGATCGACGCCGACGTCCTGGCTCGTGAAGTGGTTGAGCCAGGCACCCCTGGGTATGCCGCGGTTGTTGAGCACTTCGGCGACGCCGTGGTGACGGCGGAAGGCACATTGGATCGGGCCGCGTTAGCCAAGCTCGTCTTCCCGGATCCTGACCAACGCCAGGCTCTTGAAACCATCGTCCATCCGCTGGTTCGGGCTCGAGCCGCTGAGCTGGAACAGCAGGCTCCTGCGGGGTCGATCGTGGTCCACGAAATCCCGTTATTGGTCGAAACGGGTCAGGCGGAGACGTTCGATGCGGTCATCCTGGTCGACGTACCAGTTGAGACTCAGATATCCCGGCTCATGGAGTTTCGCGGGCTTAGCGATGACGAAGCGTGGGGGAGAGTGGCCGCTCAAGCCACCCGTGAGCAGCGCCAGTCACTCGCGACCTACGTCGTGGACAACACCGGGACGCACGAAGACCTCCGTCGACAGGTGACGGAGGTCTTCGAGTTGCTTTCGAGCGGACTAACTAAGCGGCCAGATCCGGATCAGCGAAGCGACGCAACTTGTTGAGCGCCTCACGCTCTAGTTGCCGCACTCTCTCCGCCGAGATGCCGTGCCGAGCCCCGATGTCAGCCAATTTGTGCTGACGGCCATCGGTGAGACCGTAACGGGAGCGGATGATGTCTGCTGCTCGCTCATCCAACTGGTCAACCAGGGTGCTCAGCCGCTCGCGTGATTCGACATCGAGCACGTTGAGGTCTGGGCCAGGAGTGGTCTGTTGTGCCATCAGATCGCCAAGTGAGGTGTCGCCATCCTCATCAAGTGGTGAGTCGAGGCTGATGTGTTCGCGACCCCACGCCAAAAGATCTAGCACTCGGTCGACGCTCATTCCTAGTTCGTGAGCGATTTCCGAGGGGTCCGGATCGCGGCCGAGTTGACGCTCAAGGGTGCGTCTGGCGCCGCCCACTTGATTGAGTTCTTCAACAACGTGCACGGGGAGCCTGACCACGCGGGCCTGTTGGGCGATGCCGCGGGTGATCGCTTGCCGCACCCACCAGGTGGCGTACGTGGAGAATTTGTAACCTTTGGTGTAGTCGAATTTCTCGACCGCCCGAATGAGGCCCGTGTTGCCTTCCTGGATCAGGTCGAGCATGGGCATCTGCGAGCGGCCATACTTGCGCGCGATGGAAACGACAAGACGCAGGTTGGCGGTCACAAACTGGTCGACTGCCCGATCACCTTCTGCGACCAGCCACTCAAGCTCCTCCTGAGTTGCCTTGGAGGGCGCCCCACCTTTACGGCGGCCAAAGCGACCTTCGGTGAGCAGCGACTGTGCCATTAAGCCCGCTTCGATGGTCTTAGCCAACTCAACCTCGGTCTCCGCGTCAAGCAGCGGATTGCGGGCAATTTCGTCGAGATAAAGACCCACGCTGTCGCGGCCTTCGATCTCCCGCGTGGTCACGGGTCGGGTCTTGGTGGACCTGGCCGTCGCCGTAATCGTCGCCATCAACTTCCTCCTTGGCAAGGCGCGTTCCCGGTGGAATGCGACCTACGCTTAGTCCAACGAATCAGTTGGCGGGAGGATTCCCGACCTCACGTTGGAGCCTTCACTATCAAAGACGTGCCAACGGCGACGGGAGTTGCAAGTCTGATGAACTCTCAGGGACTTCTCAGGGGCGAACCCCTGACAACCCCATCTTGTCGAGCATCCACGCTAGCGAAAAGGCGCGGTCATGCCAGGCTTTGTAACGGCCAGAGACACCACCGTGGCCGGCGGACATTTCGGTCTTCAACAAGAAGTCTTGTTCTCCTGTGGCTGTCGCCCGCAATTTGGCGATCCACTTCGCCGGCTCAACATAGAGAACACGAGTGTCGTTGAGGGAGGTCTCGGCGAGGATCGCCGGATAACTTTGCGGAGAGACATTCTCGTAGGGCGCATAGGCCTTCATCCAGGCGTACGCCGCAGCGTCTCCCTCGGGGTTTCCCCACTCGTCGTACTCAATGACGGTCAGCGGAAGAGACGAGTCCAGCATCGTGGTCAGGGAGTCAACAAAGGGTACGGCGGCCACGATGCCCGTGAACAGCTGCGGCGCTTGATTGGCGATCGCTCCCATCAGCAGCCCTCCTGCGCTCCCTCCTTCGGCGACCAGACGTTCGGGCGCCGTCCAGCCCTGATCGACCAGGTGCTGCGCGCAGGTGATGAAGTCGGAGAAGGTGTTCTGCTTGTGCTCCAACTTGCCTTGGTCATACCACCGACGACCCATTTCGCCTCCGCCGCGGACGTGCGCAATAGCGAAAGCGGCGCCACGATCAAGGATCGAGAGTCGGGCGATGGAGAAGTATGGGTCCATAGATGCCTCGTAAGACCCGTAACCGTAGAGGAGCATGGGGAGTGGCTGATTCGCCACCGCGTCTCGCCGGCTCACCAGGGAGATTGGAATTTGCTCTCCGTCAGAAGCGGTTGCCCAAAGGCGTTGCTCTTGGTAGTCGCTGGGTTCATACCCACCCAAAACCGGCGTTCTGCGTAGCAATGTCAACTCGCGTGAGGCAACGTCATAGTCATAGATCGAGGGAGGCACGGTGAGGGAGGCATAGCCCAAACGAACCACCGGCTGGTGAAACTCTGGATTGCCGCTGCTGCCGACCGAGTAGACCTCGGCATCGAAGGCCACAAGATAGTCATCGCCGAGTCCGTCGGTGGTTAGTTCGATGATGCGCAATTGGGTCAGCCCGTCGCTGCGCTGGTTGATGACCAAATGGGTAGCGAAGGCATCGATGCCTTCGAGCCGGACCTGGGGGTCATGCCCGATGAGGGTGGTCCACTCCGCCGCCGAAGTTGGGGCGACGGGCGCTTGGGACAGCGAAAAGTCGGGGCCATCGAGGTTGTGCAGGATGAGGAACGTTGACTCGCCCCCGATCACCGCAGGTTCCAGGCCGTATTCGAGTCCATCCAAGCGCTCGGCGAAGCACCAAAAGCCGGACTCGGGGTGGTCCGCGTCGCAGACGCGATACTCCGAAGTCGTTCTTGATCCTGTGGAGATCATCAGGAAACGGTCATCGCGGCTGCGGCCGAATCCCACCCAAAAGCGTTCATCGGTTTCGTGATAGATCAACGAATCCTCGGACTGGTCGGTTCCTAGGGTGTGGTGCCACACCTTGTCGGAGCGCCAGGCATCGTCGACCGTCGTGTAGTAGAACGACTGGGAGTCGCGTGCCCAGGTGACACCGCCGCGTGCCCCCGTGATCTCGTCGGCTAGCAATTCGCCGGTGGACAGGTCCTTGACCCGAAGGGTGTAGCGCTCGTCTCCTACGACGTCCACTCCGTAGGCAAGCAACCGGTCGTCGAGGCTCAGCGCGGATCCGCCCATCGAAAAGAACTCATGGCCTTCAGCGAGATCGTTGAGATTGAGCAACATCTCTTCGCCGGGCAAGGCCGGTTCGTCCGGGCGGCTGTTTTCGGCGGGCTTTGGGGGAGTCCAATCATCGTCGTCTTGAATTGGGACTCGACACGATGCGCCGTACTCCTGGCCTGTGAAGGATCGGCTGTAATACCAATGCTGGCGATTTCGGGTTGGCACCGAGAGGTCGGTCTCCAACGTGCGGGCCTTGATCTCGTCAAAGATGGTCGCCTGCAGCGGGGCTAGGTGGCTGGTGCGCGCCTCGGTATAGGCATTCTCGGCTTCGAGGTGGGCCAGCACAGCGGGGTCTTCCTTGTTACGAAGCCATTCGTAGTCATCAGTGCGCTGATCGCCGTGATGTTGCGTCGTGACGGGGATGCGTTGGGCCACGGGCGCGGACGGTGTCGCAGGATTCGTGGTATTCATGAGAGCCGACGATAGCCTCGGATGGTGCGACTCCTGCCACGGGACCGAATCGTTGACCTGAACGCAGACCTCGGGGAAGAGGTCACTGACGACCAGGCGCTCTTAGCCGTCGTCACTAGCGCGAACGTTGCCTGCGGCTATCACGCTGGCAGCCGAGCCATTATGCGGGCGGTCTGTGCGGAAGCGGCCATACGTGGCGTGACCGTGGGAGCTCAGGTGTCCTATGCCGATCGGGAGAACTTCGGACGGGTGGCGCGCGAAGTGTCGCTCCAAACGCTGACCGAGCAGGTTCTTGACCAAGTGGGCACACTGCGCGAACTCGCGGTGGATGAGGGTGTCGATGTCCGGTACGTAAAGCCACATGGAGCGCTGTACCACCGGGTGATCGATGACCCGGTGCAGGCGTCGGCGGTGTTGGCTGGATCGGGAGATCTCGCGGTCCTGGGCTTTCCCCAGAGCGAGTTGCTTCGGCTGGCCAGTGAGGCTCGCCGGGTGACCTTCACGGAGGCCTTTCCAGACCGAGGTTATGGGGTTGCGGGGAGGCTACTTCCCCGAGCCGATCATGGGGCCGTGCTCTCCGATCCCGAGGTCATTGCACAAAACGCGGTGGCTTTGGCCGGGGGCGTGAGTTCACTCTGCATCCACGGTGACTCCCCAGGGGCGGTCGCGACGGCGGAGGCCGTACGACGCGTGCTCGAGGTCACTGGCTGGCAACTCAAAGGGCTGTGATGCCCTCAGCACTTTTCCACAGGGCTAGCCCGCTTCCTGTGGACAAGTTGGGAAGATCTGTGGACACCCGGGACCTGGTTGTGGACGACACGCCGGAAACTCGACACTGCCGAAATCAGTAGCGGAAATCTCTTGCGTCCAGGGGGTAAACCGACGTAGAACTGTACCTACCAAACCTCGCAAGAGGGGCGGTGACCAGACAGAAACAAAGGTTCAAACGCCGAGGCAACTCGACGCGATATCCCGGTGACGGGGGTAGCGGGACCGGAGAGTTTGACTGGTGGATCGGGCGTCACACACCGATCAATCCGAGGGGCTCCTGATGCTCATACCATCAAGAGCCCCTCACCCTATTTCCAGACAATAATGAGCATATGCAGCCTGGAGCCATGAGGTTACGTCCCGTCGGACCAGATGCTCTCTTGATCGAGGTTCGCGACACCGAGAGCGCGCAATCACTGGCCACTTGGATCCGGCGGCACTGCCCCGACGTACGCGATGTGGTGCCGGCGGCGCGGTCCGTGCTCGTGGATGGAATCAGCGACTCGACGACCCTGAGTTCGACACTCCGCGACTGGGGTGAGACTCCGTCAGAGACCCAGGTGGCGACTGGGCAGAGTCCGGTGATCACGATTCCTCTGCGTTATGACGGACCTGATCTTGGCGTTGTCGCCCAATCCTGGGGGCTGGCTGTGGCAGACGCCATCGCGCTGCACGGGTCAATTGAGTTCCAGGCGGCCTTTTGTGGATTCAGTCCGGGGTTCACCTATCTCACGGGTCTGCCCTCCGAGTTGGCCGTCCCGCGCCTGGCGACGCCGCGCACAACGGTGCCAGTCGGCGCTGTTGCGGTTGCTGACACCTGGTGTGCGGTCTATCCCTCGCCGTCTCCGGGTGGTTGGCGAATCCTGGGTACGACGGATGTGCAGGTGTGGGACCAATCCAAGTCGTCATCTCCCGCCCTCATCACCCCTGGGGTTCGAGTTCGCTTCGTGGAGATCACGTGATGGTGGCCGCGACGATCCAGATCACTGATCCAGGATTGCTGACGACGATCCAAGACCAGGGCCGCCCAGGCTGGGCCCATTTGGGCGTTCCTCGGGCTGGTGCCCTCGACTCGCACTCTGCAGAGTTGGCCAATCGATTGGTGGGCAATGAGACCGGGTGTGGATTGTTGGAAACGACCTTGACTGGGATTGGTTTCACGGTCGGCTCAGCGCTCACGATGGCCGTCACGGGTGCATCTGCCCAGGTGTGGGTCAACGGTCGGGCGCTCGCCTGGGGCGAAGCACTGAGCGTGGGGTCCGGGTCGCAGGTGAGGGTGGGGCCCGCGATCATCGGGGTTCGGTCCTATGTCGCTTTTGGTGGAGGGATCATCGTGAAGCCGGTGCTCGGTTCGCGGTCAACCGACACCCTGGCGCAGGTCGGTCCCCCCATCGTGGTCGGAGGCACCGTGTTGCCGATCGGCCGGGCCGCGGGGCAGCCTCCAGAGAGTCCGCCGGTGTCGCCCCGTCTTCGTGCCGCTGACGTGGTGCACGTACGGATGCATGACGGTCCTCGCCGAGAGTGGTTCTCACCGAGCGCTCTCGAAAAGTTGCACGCCGCTCCCTTTTTGGTCACGTCTGCCTCGAATCGGATCGGCCTGCGATTGGCTGGCGCTGCAATATCCAGATCTGTGGCAGGACGACGCGAACTGGCCAGCGAAGGGATGGTGCTTGGCGCCGTCCAGATTCCCCCAGATGGCAACCCGGTGCTCTTCCTCAATGATCACCCTGTCACGGGTGGCTATCCGGTCGTTGGCGTGATCGATCGTGGAGACCTCGATCAGTGTGGACAACTTCGCGCCGGAGATTCGATCAGCTTCGTCGCCGTTTGAATTGCCCGCTTAGCGAGTCTCTACGATCAGGGGCTCAAGGTCTGGATCATCGATCGCGAAAGATCGGACGGGGCCCGGCCCGGTCGACGCAGTCTCAAACCGAACCGTGACGACGCCTTTGCCGGAGCCCCAGACCCAACCAGCCCCATATTCGGTGTGGGCAATATCCATCCCGGGGGAGTAGCGCTTCTCGGGCCTGAGATCGACTGGTTCCAGCAGTTCAGTGTCCTCCGGCTCAGCCTCAATCTCTCCGAACAGGTCTTCTTGGATCCAATCGGCCAAGCCCGAGACACCTACCCCAAGCAACCGCACGCCACCTGAGGTATCAAGATCGCCCAACAGTCCGCGGGCCAGCCGGGCAATTGTGCTCGGGCTGTCGGTCGGAGCGCCGAGAGTGGTAGACCTGCTACTTGTGGTGAAGTCGTGAAGTCGAACCTTGATGGTCACGGTACGTCCAGAAAGTCCATGCTTGCGAAGTCGCTGAGCCACATTCAATGCTTGGCGCGTCAGCAAGCCCTCCATGAGCGACCGATCGGTCAGATCGGAGTCGTAGGTGCTTTCCTCGCTCACTGACTTCGTTTCTCGCTCTGGCTCGATGGCACGTGAGTCTTCGGCCCGGGCTAGCTGAAAGAGGTCGTGGCCGTGCGCTTTTCCCACCAAACGCACCAACTCTTCGGCTGAGGCGTTCTCGAGATTGGCGATGCTCACGATACCGGCCCGTCGAAGACGCTCTGCCGTGGCCGGTCCGACTCCGGGGATGGTGGAAACGTGCATGGGTCGTAGCAGATCACGCTCGGAGCCAGGAGGCACCAGCGTCAGTCCATCAGGTTTCTGGAGTTCGCTGGCCACCTTTGCGATGAACTTTGAGGAGCCCACGCCGACCGAGGCCGTGATCCCCCCAGTGACCTCGAACACTTGACGTTTGAGATCGACCGCAAAGGCTCGCACCTGATCGAGGTCATAGGACGTGAGGTCAGTGGCTTCGAGGTCTACGAAAGCCTCGTCAAGAGACAGCGGTTCGACTAGGGGTGAAACGGAACGGAGCATGGCCATGACGGCCCCGCTCGTGGCCCGATAGGCATGAAAACGTCCGCCGAGGTACGCCGCGTGCGGGCAGCGGGCTCGGGCCTCTCGTGTGGACATCGCTGACCGCACGCCAAACTGACGAGCCTCATAGGAGGCTGTCGCGACAACGCCCCGGCCACTCACACCTCCCACGACCACGGGCTTGCCGCGGAGGGAAGGTTTGTCGCGCTGCTCAACGGAGGCAAAGAAGGCGTCGAGGTCGATGTGTAGGACTGAGGCAACGGCGCGCACTTACTGCTCCCTCCGCCACATACGTGAAAGGTAGCGCCGCGCAGCCCCAGTGCCCACGTCAACACGGGCCAGAAGGTGTCCACTGGTTTGATCGGGCTGACTTATCCACAGCAATGGGCTTGGCTGGCTCGCGAAATGCTGCAGAGCGCAAGAGTTTGCTTCATGACTTCACATCACGGTTCATCCCATGAGCCGGCCCGGCGGCCGACGATCACAGCAGGTAACCCCGATGATCTACTGGCTTCGGTGCCAGTGCTGTTGGGCTTCACTCCGGCCGAGTCGGTTGTCATGTTGACGGTGGGGTCAACTGGCTCGTTTCATGCCCGCATCGACCTGCCCCGATCACCGACCGAGCAGGGCAAAGTCATCGAAGTATTGCTGGGACCGGTCCTTGCTCACGGCGTGAGAAGGGTTGCTTTTGTGGTCTATGCGGCCAGCGGCACGGGCGTTCGCGACCTTGTCGAGGCGCTGGTCTCCGCGTTTGGTGAGCACGACATCTCTGTGCTGGATGCTTTGCATGCCAACGGCACAGAGTGGTTTCCTGCCCTTCCAGGAGTCGGCCTTGACGCCCAGGGTGTTCCGTATGACGATCGAATGAATCCGATCTCGCTGCAAGCCGTCGTGGATGGTCACCTGATGTTCTCCACTCGTGAGGAACTCGCTGCCAGCCTGCGTGGCGAGGAATCTTCAGTAGCTGCGGTCTCGAGTCACCTCGTGGCAGCACGTCCGCTCTCGCAGCATCAGATTCCAGCCGAAGGTGCGTGGGCCTTGGCAGCTGTGCGCAGACATCTGAGCGATCAGACGCTGCCCGACGATAGCGACACAGCGCGGTTATTGCGGGCGCTCCATGACCTGTCGATTCGGGACGCGGTGTGGTGCCTCATGAGTCCGGACAATGCGAGGGGACTTGTGCCTTTTTGGACAGGTGTGGTTCGGACGAGCCCCGTTTCCGTCCTAGCTGCTCCGGCGACCCTGCTTGCGTTCGCGGCCTGGCTGTCCGGGCGGGGTGCGCTGGCCTGGTGTGCGCTAGATCGCAGCAACGAGTGTGACCCGGACTATTCGCTGGCCGCTCTGCTAGCCAGAATGCTGGATCGGGCCGTTCCGCCCTCGGCGTGGGTTTCTCCCGCTGAGTGGATCTCCCAGGTCGGTGGCGGGATGGGCGCCGCACCGTGGTCGGGCGCCAGTCCCGACTTGGCGTAGTCCGCCTGCTTGCGGACGTATCGCATTGCCTACGCCGCGCCGTACTGTTTAAGCATGGGCGAAGAGGTGGAAGCACAAGAGTTCAGCAGAGCCGACCGGACCCGCCATCGGGAGAAGGTCCGGGCGTGCCTAGATGTCTTCGCGCGGATGCTCCGGGAAGCCAGGTTCGACACTGATGACCCCATGACGGGTCTCGAAGTGGAGCTGAATCTGGTTGATGCACTCGGCGATCCGGCCCTCAAGAATGCGGAGGTGTTGGCGGCCATCGCGGATCCTGACTTCCAGACTGAGTTAGGCCAGTTCAACATCGAGATCAACGTCCCCCCTCAGCGGCTTCGCGAAGGCGGCCTTTCGACCTTTGAGAACAGCCTGCGCCGGAGCCTCAACAACGCCGAGGAGAGCGCATCACGTGTTGGCGCCCACCTCGTCATGATTGGCATTCTCCCGACGTTGTCACAGGGACACATGGCGCCAAGCTCGATCAGTGCCAATCCCCGTTATGCCCTTCTGGGTGAGCAGATTCTGGCGGCTCGGGGCGAGGACCTGGTCATCTCCATCCATGGCGACGAGCGGCTCGACACCACCTCCGAGTCGATCGTTCCCGAGGCAGCCTGCACCAGCACCCAGTTTCACGTGCAGACTTCGCCTGAGCAGTTTGCCAATTATTGGAACGCATCTCAGGCAATCGCAGGCGTGCAGGTCGCGCTCGGGGCCAATGCGCCCTACCTCCTGGGCAAGCGGCTCTGGCGAGAAACCCGTATTCCCCTGTTTGAGCAAGCCACGGACACTCGTGGCGAAGAACTAAGGGCTCAGGGTGTGCGACCTCGCGTGTGGTTTGGAGAGCGTTGGATCAACTCAGTCTTTGACCTGTTTGAAGAGAATGTGCGGTACTTCCCGGCGTTGCTTCCTATCACCGACGACGAAGATCCCTTGGAGGTTCTTGAGAGCGGCGGAGTGCCGGTCTTGCACGAACTCCGACTCCACAATGGCACGATCTACCGCTGGAATCGTCCGGTCTACGACATTGCTGGGGGAGTGCCGCATCTTCGCGTCGAGAACCGAATCTTGGCCGCCGGCCCAACCGTGGTCGACATGATTGCGAATGCCGCCTTCTACTTCGGCTTGGTTCGTGCACTGGCCGAAGACGAGCGGCCCATTTGGTCGCAGATGTCCTTTAGTGCAGCTGAAGAAAACTTCCATCAAGCGGCGCAGGACGGCATCCATACCCTGGTCTACTGGCCGGGAGTCGGAGAAGTGAGCGCCACCGAGTTGACCCTGAGACGACTGTTGCCGCTGGCACATGCAGGTCTTGAATCGTGGGGGGTCTCTACCGAGGAGCGCGAACGTTTGCTTGGCGTGATTGAGCAGCGTTGTCTCAAACAGACCAACGGGGCTGAATGGTTCGTCAACAAAATGTCTCAGCAGGAGGCGGGCGTCGACCGGTATGACGCACTGCGTGAGGTGCTCCAGGACTACCGGCGCAACATGCACACCAATGAGCCGGTGCATTTCTGGAGCTAATCCAGGTTAGCGGCGGCGCAGGCGTTGCCAACGCCTCACCACGCCCGAGCGTGGGTCATACCAACCTTGCGGAGAAATGACGAACATTGAGAACGCCAGGCAGCACTCGGCGAAGGCAGTGTTGCCGGCCGCGAGCCACTCGTGATCCACATCGTGGGGATAGCCGACCTCTCCGGATCGCGTCAACCACATCATCGGCACTCCGCCCGGTGAACAGCGGACGTAGTCCTCGAGCAGAACGCCGATCAGATCGGCTCGCTGTGCAAGGTCCATTGCTGAGGGAGGTGCCAACTTCGTGGCGTACGAGTATCCAGTTGCAGCCGAGGTTGGGTGACTCGTGTGGATGAAACTGCGGTTGGTGCCGTCCGGATCGCCGATATGCACGGTCGTTGGAAAAACACGTTTGCGCTGGGTAGATCTGAAAGTCAGCACGGCTCGACGTAACTGAGCAGCCTGAGATTTGGATAGCGGGTCTTCGAAAATGGGCATCCCACACAGCGTCCCGCATCTGGGACGCGGTCGAAACTGCTCCTCCACAGGCTGTCCTAGGCAGGGTCGTCGCGGTACGGTGCCACGGAACAGAACATGAGGAGAGGGTCTATGGGGACGATCGTGCTCGGCTATGTGCCTAAACCAGAGGGCGAGGCGGCTCTCGTGAGGGCGGTGGCAGAGGCCAAGTTGCGCGGCGCTCGGCTGATCGTGGTCAACACGCACACGGCCGGTGACTTTGATGTGAAGGTGCTGGAAGACTCCGGGGTCGGTTATGAGGTGCGAAACTTCGGCTCTGATGTCGACCCTGCCGACGAACTCGTGGCGATTGCTCAGGAAAACGAGGCTGAACTCATCGTTATTGGACTGCGCCGTCGGTCGCCCGTAGGCAAACTCATCCTCGGGTCCAGCACTCAGCGGATTTTGTTGGATGCAGGCTGTGCAGTCCTAGCTGTCAAGGCGGGGTGACGATGACGATTCAGATCACCGGCGACGAGGTAGCCGACCGGGTCCTGAGTGAGGACCCCTTCGCATTGCTGTTGGGCATGCTGCTTGATCAGCAATATCCGATGGAGCACGCCTTCCGTGGCCCAGCCAAATTATTGGATAGGTTCGGCACCCTTGAGCCCGCCCGACTGGCGGCCGTCAACGCAGAGGAGTTCGCGGCACTTTGTTCGCAAACCCCCGCTGTCCACCGCTTTCCGGGGTCGATGGCTGGGCGAATCCAAGCCGTCGCGACCATCATCGAGGAGAAGTACGACGGCCAAGCAGCTCGCCTGTGGACGGAGGCGACGACGGGTCGCGAACTGCTCGCCCGGCTCAAAGAACTGCCCGGGTTCGGCACCCAGAAGGCACAGATCTTCGTTGCTCTGCTCGCCAAGCAGCTCGACGTACGCCCTGATGGGTGGGAAGCGGTTGTCGGCGCATATGCCGAGCCAGGGTTTCGGTCCGTGGCTGATGTCACTAGCGCCGAGTCGCTGCAGAAGGTGCGCGACTATAAGAAGGCTCAGAAACAGAAGGCCAAAGACTCAAGCTCAACCTAGCTGCTTGTGAGTGATCCGAACGGAATGATCACTCGGGGTCGATTTCCTGGTGGCGAATGCGAGATGTCACCAAGCGCGTGGCAGAATATGAACAGCGGCACTTGACGTCACCGGGTCGTGTCGCGCCCAACTTCACTTGACGAGAGGTGTTCGTGTCCTCGAACGCGCGAAAAGCTCCAGTCGCTTCGACCGCCAAGGTCGTTGCGCAGCCCGATATCGCAGCCACGAAGGCGCCAGCAAGAAGGGCGCCTGCGAAGAAGGCAGCTGACAGTCCGGAGGCACCCATATCGAAGTCTCCGCCGCGCCGCACGACGCGCGCCAAAGCGGGTGTGGCAGCTATTGCCGTTGCCGAACCTGCGACCGTTGGTGCAGACGGCAAGAAGGTCCTTCCTGACCTTCCCGACGAGCAGTTTGAAACAGATGTGAAGACTGACCCCACGATCAAGAATGACGAGCAACAAGCTTTCGTCGTATCAGCTGCCGACGAGACGGACGAGCCCGAACAGCAAGTCATGGTCGCCGGCGCCACCGCCGACCCCGTTAAGGACTACCTCAAGCAGATTGGCAAGGTTCCGCTTCTCAACGCGGAGATGGAAGTTGAGCTAGCCAAGCGCATTGAGGCTGGCTTGTTCTCGGAGGAAAAGCTTGCCAAGGGCGGCAAGGTCACTCCGAAATTGCTTGATGAACTCGAGTGGATCTCGGAAGACGGGCGTCGCGCCAAGAATCACCTGCTGGAAGCAAACCTGCGGTTAGTCGTGAGCCTCGCCAAGCGCTACACCGGCCGCGGAATGTTGTTCCTCGACCTGATTCAAGAGGGCAACCTCGGTTTGATCCGCGCCGTTGAGAAGTTCGACTACACCAAGGGCTACAAGTTCTCTACCTATGCCACGTGGTGGATTCGGCAAGCCATCACTCGGGCCATGGCTGACCAGGCCCGGACGATCCGGATCCCCGTGCACATGGTGGAAGTCATCAACAAGCTCGCCCGCGTTCAGCGGCAGATGCTCCAGGATCTTGGCCGCGAACCCACTCCGGAAGAGTTGGCAAAAGAACTCGACATGACCCCGGAAAAGGTCATCGAGGTCCAAAAGTATGGACGTGAACCGATCTCGTTGCACACTCCGCTCGGTGAAGACGGTGACTCGGAATTCGGCGACTTGATCGAAGACTCCGAGGCGATCGTCCCCGCTGATGCCGTGTCCTTCACTCTTCTCCAAGAGCAGTTACATGCTGTCCTCGACACTCTGTCGGAGCGCGAGGCTGGCGTAGTCAGCATGCGGTTCGGCCTCACTGACGGGCAACCAAAGACTCTCGACGAGATCGGCAAGGTCTACGGCGTCACCCGCGAGCGAATTCGACAGATTGAGTCCAAGACGATGTCGAAGTTGCGGCACCCATCGCGCTCCCAGGTCCTGCGCGACTACCTCGACTGATCGTTTCTCGCCTGCTTGCCGACTAACCGGCGACGACGAGTCCGACGGCCACGATCGAGAGCGCCAGTCCGATGAGGCGGGTGCCGTGGACGCGCTCCTTGAGCACGATCGCAGCCAAGATGATCGTGAAGGCTGGGTAGAGCGACGAAAGCACTGCGGTGACCGTGAGCAGGCCGGTTTGGGTGGCCAACAGAAAAAGTCCAGTAGCGAGCCCGACGAGGACTCCACTGAGCGATCCGGCCCAATCGGCGCGTTGAGTTGGGACCCAACGGGCACCCACGGCGGTCGCGACTACAGCAATAACCAGGCCGGCAATGGCCTCGTTGAAGGCCAGCGGTAGCCAACCCGCTTCTTGTGGAATTCGGTCGAGCGAGGCAAACAATATGCCAAACCCGAGCCCAGCCAGGAGCCCATCCCTGATGTCTGAGCCCTCGGCGTCCCTCGCGGATTCGCCGGGTTCCTGGGCGACCAACCAGATGGCTGGGAGTGCTACGAGCACACCGATCCAGACTAGGGTGGCTGGCCGTTCACCCAGGGCGAAGCCGATGGCCACCGGGACCAGGGCTGCGCCCACGCCCGAGACTGGGGCAACAACGCTCATGGATCCATTTGCCAGTCCGCGATAGAGGGCAGCAGTGCCAATTCCGTTGGCAATGCCACCAAGGCCGGCCCAGAAGAAGTCGGTTCGTTCGGGATCGCCAGGCACGACCACAGCAACGGCCAAGATAAAGGCACAACCCACTGTCTGAACGACGAAAGTCAGCGCCCAAACTGACGTGCGTTTAGAGAAGAAACCGCCAAGAAAGTCGGCCACTCCATAGCAAAGGGCAGACCCGAGCGCAAAGACGATGCTCATCAGGTGGTGGCCACGCCAACACCCCAGGCAGCTGCAGCGAGCAACGCCGCAACGAGCTCGATCGCGATGCTGACTCCAACGGCTTTGATTGCGGTTTTTGTGGAGGGCCAGGCTCGTTGTGATCCGAGTCGGCGGAACTCAGCGGCGTACACCCCCACCACGAAGCCGATCAGGATGCCCACGATGGGGACGATGAAGAAGCCGGCAACGGCACAGACAGCACCAATGACCAGTGTGGAGTTCGGCACCCCTGAGTTTTTCATCTGCTTGCCTGGCACGGCGTACTTCACGATGGTGCCCCCGATGAGCAGGACCGCGGCCACCGCGAAGACCGCCCAAGCTGTGGCGCCGCCAACTTGGAAGGACCAGATTCCGATCGCGCCAAGGATCAGGATTGATCCGGGGAGGATGGGAAACAGGATGCCGACCAGGCCAACGGCTATCGCCAAGCCCACGCACACCTCAAGGAAACTCATGGACTCACCTTTTCACGACCACTGGTGAGACGACGAAGGCCCCGGGCAGATCGCCCGGGGCCTTCGTCGAAGTGAATCTCTAGAAACTCAACTCTTCAGTCGGTGGGTTTCGTCGGTGACGTTGAGTGCCACCTGGCGAAGCTTCTCCTCGTGAGCGCGAGCGTGGTGAGCACAAAAGAGAAGTTCGCCCCCACCAGGCATCACGGCACGCAAGAAAGCTTGGGCGCCGCATCGGTCACAGCGGTCAGCAACGCTCAGGGCTGCTGCATCGGGAGCAACGGCGGTGTTCACATGAGCCTCGTTTCTATCTCGGTGACCTACATAACGTAGCGGAGGGCTCCAAGATTCCCGACCGACACGATGTGTCTGACTGAACAATGGTAATCCAACCACGCCCGCTGGGTGGTCGGTTCGCAGCGTGCCTCCAAAGCGAGATGGCGTGTCGCGGGTAGATTCGCAGCAAACATCAGCCACAACAAAAGGACGTGCGTGGTCGTTCCACCGGATAACACCTACAACGCTGCCCACCTGCTTGTTCTAGAGGGCCTGGAAGCGGTGCGTAAACGCCCCGGCATGTACATCGGCTCTACCGACACGCGCGGTCTGATGCATTGCCTGTGGGAGATCATCGATAACGGCGTCGATGAAGCACTGGCCGGCGCGGCAAAACGCATCGAGGTCACGCTTCACCCAGACGACTCTGTCGAGGTCTACGACGACGGACGCGGAATCCCCGTCGACAAAGAACCCAAGACAGGCCTGCCGGGTGTTGAGGTGATTTTCACGAAACTTCATGCCGGCGGAAAGTTTGGTGGTGGGTCCTACGTCGCGACCGGTGGCCTGCACGGTGTTGGTGCCTCCGTGGTGAATGCCTTGTCTGCGCGGTTGGACGTTGAGGTGGATCGTTCACCTAGCCAGCAGGGCATGTCGTTCCAGCGGGGGGTGCCCGGCGTTTTTACGACGGCCGGCCCTGGTGGCCTTTTCCAGGCACAGTCCGGGCTGACCCGAAAAGGGGGCCGAGTCGCGCGGGCCAAATCCGGAACGCGGGTCCGCTTCTGGCCAGACCGACAGATTTTCACCAAGGACGCGACCTTCAAGTACGACGAGCTGATCACTCGTGCTCGGCAAACCTCGTTCATCGTCCCAGGACTCGAATTGTTGCTGCGTGATCTTCGTGGCCCAGAGCCCGTCGAAGAGCGCTTTAGGCACGACGGCGGGATCGCCGAGTTCACCGAGTTCTTGGCCCGCGACCAAGCGGTGACGGACGTGCTTCGGTTGCAGGGGATGGACACGTTCACCGAGACAGTTCCGCTGTTGGATGAGCAGGGGCACATGACGCCTCAAGAAGTCGAGCGAGAGTTACACGTCGATGTGGCCGCACGTTGGGGCCATGGCTATGACAATGAGGTTCGGTCGTTCGTCAATGTGATCGCAACGCCCAAGGGCGGCACTCACGTCAGCGGGTTCGAGCAAGCGCTGACCCAGACCTTCAACGAGACGATGAAGGCAGCCAAGGTACTGCGCGTCAACGACGACAACGTCATCAAGGACGACGTACTCGAGGGGCTCACTGCTGTCGTCACCGTACGTTTGGCCGAGCCCCAATTTGAGGGTCAGACCAAAGAGATCCTCGGCACTCCGGCGGCGCGTGGCGTCGTACGAAAGGTGGTTTCAAGCGAGCTCAAGAAGTTCCTCACGTCCACCAAACGGGCTGAGAAGGCGCAAGCCCGGTTGGTGATGGACAAGGTGGTCGCCGCGTCCAAAACCCGGATCGCCGCCCGCCAACATAAGGAGACCCAACGTCGCAAGAACGCCTTGGAGTCGTCTGCGCTGCCGGCCAAGTTAGCCGATTGTCGCAGTGGCGACACCGAGCGCAGTGAACTCTTCATCGTGGAGGGCGACTCCGCCCTCGGGACGGCCAAGATGGCTCGCGACTCGGAGTTCCAGGCGTTGTTGCCGATTCGAGGGAAGATCCTCAATGTTCAGAAAGCATCAGTCGGCGACATGCTCAAGAACGCCGAGTGCGCCTCGATCATCCAGGTGGTGGGGGCAGGGAGCGGACGCACGTTTGATCTAGATTCGGCTCGCTATGGCCGGATCATCTTCATGGCCGATGCAGACTCCGACGGCGCCCACATCCGGTGTTTGCTGGCGACGTTGTTCTTCAAATACATGCCCGACCTCATTCACGCCGGGCGAGTCTTCACGGCGGTGCCTCCGTTGCACCGGATCGAGTTGATCAACCCGAAGAAGGGCATCGACAAATACGTCTACACCTACTCCGATGACGAGTTGCACCGGAAGTTGGCCGAGCTGAAGAAGAAGAATGTCCGCCACAAAGAACCGCCCCAACGCTACAAGGGTTTGGGTGAGATGGATGCTGATCAGTTAGCCGAAACCACCATGGATCCTCGCCACCGCACGCTGCGCAGGATCACGATTGACGATGCGGACGAAGCCGCCAAGGTGTTTGAACTGCTGATGGGCAGTGAAGTCGCGCCACGCAAGGAATTCATCGTGCAGGGTGCCTATGAAGTCGATGTTGAGTCCCTAGACGCTTAAAAGTGCGTGATTTCGAGCCGGGTGGACGCTGCGAACCAGGGTTAAGCGCCGGGTCGAGGTGCTGAGTCGGAAACGTAATGTCTCATTCGTGGATGCGTTATAGCCACCCGCCTAGACTCACGCTATGGGTATGACGCTCGTCCAGTTCTTCTTGGCTCTCGTGCTGCCAGTGGTGGTGGCGGTGTTGGGCATGGGCTTGGTGATTGGTCTCGTCTATCGTCGCGCGGTGTCTGATGGGTTGCCGATTCAGCGTCCTAATGAGTCAGACGAAGAGTGGACCGCCCGCTTGCGTGCGCAAATCGAGAACGATCGGCAGCAAATCAAACCGCCTCGGGAGAAGAGCAACTAGCAATCCGGCCAGTTCGACCAGGCTAGATCTTCTGCACGATTCGGCCGGTGTCGACGTCGTACAAGAATCCGCCGACGGGAATGCTCGTGGGGATCAGCGGGTGTGATCGGATTCGCCGGACATCTTCGGCGAGACTCACGACCTGGTCCTCGATGACATGAAATGAATGCCAACTGGCATCCATGCCAGCTGACTCGCTGACTCGATCTTGAAGTTCCTTCTGGCTGTTGAGCGCCATTGCGCAGCGTGTGTGGGGAATGATCAAGATGCGCTCAACGCCCAGCAGGTGGCAGCCCAGCACCAGCGCCTCTAGCGCGGCCTCGGTGACTCGGCCGCCGGGATTGCGGAAGATCTTGGCATCGCCATAGTCGAGGCCCAGCATGTGTAACGGATCGATGCGGGAGTCCATGCACGTCACGATCGCCACACCGGCATGGGCTACGCCGTCGAAATTGCCGCCGGAGAATGTGGCGGCATATTCGACGTTGGCGGCGAGCAGGTCGTCAAACTCGGCTGGCATGGGGCTCACGGTATCGGCTCGTCAGCAGGAGCAATGCAAGGGCACCGGCGGTGAACGCGCAGACAGCCGCGCCGGTGAAGACGGCCTGTTCTTGCGCGATGCCAGCCTCCTGCAATAAGCGAGTGAATTCAGCACACCTGCTGCTTCCGTCACAGACCTCGAGCACCGAGGGCAAGTCAGCTTGCTCGACGTAGTAACGGCGGAGCCCGATCGCGGTCAACGTGGAGATGCCCACCAGCATGCCCACCATTCGTGAAACCACCAGCAAGGCGCTTGCGACACCATGCGTGTCTGCGTTGGTCGCGTCCAATAGGGCCGCGTTGACCGGGGCCAGCGCGAGACCAAAACCAAGGCCGCAGAGAATGAGCGTCATCGATGCCCCGAGGGTGTCCAGACTGGCGACGCCCCACCGGCTCATCGACAGGAACCCAATGGACGCGCAGGCCATCCCGGCTGCTGTGACGAGGCCCGCGTTGATATGCCTGATCAGCAGGCCGCCAATGACCGCCCCGATAGGTAAGGCAACCAGGAAGCGTACGAGCACCAAGGCGGCATCGAGTTGAGAATCTGGATAGACAGTTGTCCGCGCGAAGATGGGAATGTCGATAAGGGCGGCGATCAGCGCCGAGCCGATGAAGAAGCTGACCACCAACGAGCCCCAAGCCCCGCGCCGGCGCAGCGCGCCCGGTGGCATCAGCGGGGCCTTGGTGCGGCGTAGGTGCCAGACCAGAGCGATCAGCGCCAGGGCGGAACCCGTGAGATACCAACCGCCCCGCGGTGAGAACACCTGCACGCGGGGGTCGGCGGTCGCAAACGCGGCGATGACACCGCCCAGGCTGAGCGCCAGCAGCAGTGACCCGGGAAGGTCAGCTTGGGAGACACTGCGTGACCAGGAACGAAGGTCCACCAGTGGCTGCGGTGCACGAACACACCACAACACGAAGGCCAGGGCGGCAACGGCGGCGGCCGCCCCCACCGGCGTGAACCAACGACCGTCACCGGCGAACGGCACGAACATGGCACCCCAGGTGAGGTCTCGCATGATGGGGCCGGGTTGCACGAACACCAAGGCACCTGCGACCAGGCTCAGACACAACAGCGTCAGGCCGATGAGATCAGTCCGCTCAGCTTCGGGGGGCGCCGGTCTGGCACTTTGATCGGACCAGCGCGGCGAAGCGATGACTGCGGCGAGCACGAGGGCGACAGCGAGATTGATTGCAAAGATGCCGCGCCAGGTCGCGAAAGCGATCACCACCGCGCCAAAGAGGGGTCCAACAACGCTGCCGATCTCTTGCACTCCAGACACAATGCCGAGAGGTACGCCGCGCCGTTCAGGTGGATAGAGATCGGCGACCAAGGCCAGCGTGGCAGGCACCAAACCGCCTGCACCGACACCCTGAAGAAACCTCCCCGACACCATGCTGGGGAGGTCATAGGCCAAGCCGGTCACCAGGGATCCGAGCGCGAACAGCACCAACGAGGCCACCAAGATGGGCACCCGCCCTCGCAGGTCGGAGAGACGGCCGATGAGCGGCAACATGGCGATGTAGCCCAGGAGGAAGCCGGAAACGATCGGGGCCGCTCGTTGAAGTTCGTCGAGGGGGATGCCGACGCTCGCCATCATCTCTGGCAGTGCTAGGACGACGACATACGTGTCGGCCGCCGCGAAGGCGACGGCAATCGCGGCAAGACTCAGCAGCGCCCGGCCCGACTTCGCACGCCCCGACGCGTCAGGGGGCAACGATGTCCTTTTCGGTGCCATAGTCGGTGAACTCCACGGAATAGGTCATCGATTCTGAGTCGGGATAAAAGCTGCCAGTCATGGTCATCGTGCGCAGTTCATCCTCGTCGGTGACGGTGTAGGAAACGTCGAAGGTGCCGGTCGCCGAGGGGATGATGTTGGACATATCTTCCCCAGCCACCGTGCCGGTGAATTCGGTGAGGATCTCGTCGTTGTTTTCGCCGCCACGGACCGACTCGCCCTTGGCTAACCCGTCGGTTGCCGTGAGCAAGGACGAGAAGCCTGATTCGGTGGAGATCAACGTGGCGGGGTTTGGGGCACCGTATTCAGCCGGGTCAATGTCAGCAGTCCAGCCCAGACTGAGGGGCAACCTGGCGTAGACCACGTCGTCGACAGAGATGACGGGAACATCAAACTGTGCACCAACCAGAACAACTGTGATCTCGCCCTCGAAGGCGGGGGCGTGGGTGCCAACGCCAGAGGCCCCAACGACGCCGTCGACCCCGTCTGGGAGATCCTCGGTGGATAGGTTGATCCCGACACCGCTGGTTTCGTCGAGGGTCTGTTTCGCGGCCGCCATGGTCTCGGCGGGCGTCACCGTTTCTTTGTCGGCGTCCTCACCGCTGCAACCGGATAACGCAAGAGACAGGGCGACCGAGGGTGCGATCAGGGTCGTGCGGCTCAGCAAACGAGTGCGGAACGCTGGCGGTCTGCTGCTGGTCATGCCATCAGCCTGGCACATGAGCGGTGACCGCGAGGGCGTTCGCGATGGGTCCTGCGCAGCCCGCGATTGGCTGCGTGCCTGGGGTGCCAGAGCCGTCCCGCCTTCCACTCGCCTCGGGGAGGTCGATCGGTGCGCCGCTAGAGGCCGCGGCCCGGGCGGGCGCAGGTCCGGCCCAGGCGAAGACCAAGGTGTCCTCACCCTTGAGGAAGCGATGGCACCGGACGCCGCCGGTGCCTCTTCCTTTGGCTGGATATTCGGCAAAGGGGGCCACTTTCTGGGCCCCTGGCTCTGTGCCCGGCAACGCCGATGAGGCTCCCGAGGATGTGACGACGACTGCCTCGTCCCCGCGGATCCCCCCGAACCAGGCGACGTACGCTCCAGCCCCGAGGCGTACGCCGGCCATGCCTCCGCCTGCGCGACCCTGCGGTCGCACCGAATCAGCCGAGAAGTGCAGCAACTGGGCATCGGAAGTGATGAAACACAGCGATTCGGTGCCACTGCCCAGATCTAGCGCTCCGACCACCTCATCGCCGTCAGCAAGACGGATGTAGTCCCAGCTTTCCTTGTTGGACGGCACATCGGGAACAACTCGCTTCACGACTCCTTGTTTGGTGCCAACGGCAACGCCAGGACCATCGAGTGCGAGATTGGTCAGAGCCAGCGCTCGTTCCCCAGCCTCCAGAGCGACAAACTCGGCGACTGGGGCACCGCCTTGGAGGTGGGGGTGGTTGGCGGTGGCTGGCAGCGTGGGCAGGTCAAGGGCCGTCAGCCGGATCACCCGACCCCGGCTGGTCAGCACGCCGATCGTGCCGCGAGCGGTCGTCCGCACTGCCGACGTAATCACGTCGTGTCGACTCCGCGCGCCGTCAGACCCGGGCGCCTCGGCGCTGGTGGTGCGCGCAAGCAGGCCACTAGAGGAGAGATAGACGAAGCACGGGTCGTCGGTGACTTCGAGCGGCACAGCAGCGGTGACGGGAGTGCCGGCTGATTCCAACAGCACGGTGCGGCGCGGGGTGCCGAATGTTGAGGCCACCTCAGCCAGCTCATCTGAGACAACTCGCCGAAGAAGTGACTCGTCGCCCAAGATCGCGTCGAGTTCTTCGATAGTGCGCTGGAGCTCGGACTGCTCTTTCTCCAACTCGATCCGGGAGAATTTCGTGAGGCGACGCAGTGGCATATCGAGGATGTAATCGGCCTGGATCTCACTGAGGTCGAAGACGGCAATCAGTCGTTGCTTAGCCTCAGCGGAGTTGTCGCTGGACCGGATCAGTTGGATCGCCTCGTCTATGTCGACGATCGCAATGAGCAGGCCAAGAACCAGGTGGAGGCGATCAGTGGCCTTCTTCTTGCGATAGGCCGAGCGGCGGCGGACTACCTCAAAACGGTGATCGAGGAAGACCTTCAGCAATTCCAGCAACCCCAGGGTGCGGGGCTGGCCGTCAACGAGGGCAACGGTGTTGATGCCGAAGGAGTCCTCGAGGGGCGTCTGCTTGTAGAGCTGTTCGAGCAGCGCCTCTGGATGGAAACCGTTCTTGACTTCGATCACCAGTTGCATGCCGTTAGCGAGGTCTGTGAGGTCCTTGACGTCGGAGATGCCTTGGAGCTTTTTGGACTGCACCAACACCTTGATGCGCTCAATGACCTTTTCGGTGCCAACGCCATAGGGCAGTTCGGTGATGACAATGCCCTTACGCCTCGGCGTGACCATCTCCACGCGGGCCGTCGCGCGCATCCGGAAAACTCCGCGACCGGTTTCGTAGGCGTCGCGAATGCCATCAAGCCCGACGATTTTGCCACCAGTCGGCAGGTCTGGCCCCGGGATAAAGCGCATCATGTCGTCCACGCTGGAGTTGGGATGCTTGATCAGGTGGCGCAGGGCCTGCACCACCTCGACCAGGTTGTGTGGCGCGATGTTGGTTGCCATGCCAACGGCGATGCCGGTCGTGCCGTTGACGATCAGGTTGGGAATCGCCGCAGGCAACACCACAGGCTCAAACTCGCGGCTGTCGTAATTTGCCTTGAAGTCGACGGTGTCTTCGTCGATCGATGCGGTCATTGATACCGCAGGTGGTGCCATGCGGCACTCGGTGTAGCGCATGGCAGCAGGCCCGGCGTCGGGTGAGCCAAAGTTGCCGTGCCCGTCGATCATAGGCAGCCGCAGCGACCAGGATTGCGCCATTCTGACCAGCGCGTCATAGATCGCACCGTCACCGTGGGGGTGCAAGCGACCCATCACTTCGCCAACCACGCGAGCGCTCTTGACGTGGCCACGGTCGGGACGCAAGCCCATCTCGCTCATGGTGTGCAAGATCCGTCGCTGCACCGGCTTGAGGCCGTCTCGCGCATCCGGAAGTGCGCGAGAGTAGATCACGGAATAGGCGTATTCGAGGAAGGAGGATCTCATCTCCTCGCCAACATCGATGTCGAGGATGTGCTCTTCGAAGTCGTCAGGGAGCGGGGACTTGGTGGTACGACGTGCCATAGGGGCATTCTGTCCGCTTCGTCACACACAACTCCCAGGCCACGCCGATGCCAACCCGCCGATGTGATGGCAGGATAGATTTCACCCAATGAGTGTCGAACAGGAGCCATCTGCGGGGCCAGCCTTAACGCAGCCTGAGGCTGCGCCTGCACACTGGGACGCCGACGTGGTGCTGCGTGATGGACGCACCGCACACCTGCGCTCGGTTCGTCCCGAAGACGCCAACCTGATGGTCGAGTTCTACGCCCGCGTCTCCGATGACTCGAAGTATTACCGCTTCTTCACACCCATGCCCGAGTTATCAACCAGCGACCTTCGCCGATTTACCCAGGTCGACCATGTTGATCGGGTCGCGTTGGTCATGCTCGTCGCGGGACAAATGATCGCCGTAGGTCGCTATGACCGGGTGAGTCCAGGGGAAGCCGAGGTTGCCTTCCTTGTCGAAGACCGCCATCAGGGTCGCGGCATCGCGCATGTGCTGCTCGAACACCTTGCCCAAGCCGGACGAGAGCGTGGAGTCGAGCGCTTCATTGCTGAGGTGTTGCCTGACAACGTTCGCATGCTCCAGACCTTTCGCGAGGCCGGCTATCACGTCACCAGTGAGATGGAGGACGGGATTGTTGTCTTGGAGTTTCCGATAGATCCCACCGATGACGCAGTCAGCGTCATGCGCAATCGCGAACACCGGGCGGAGGCGGCCTCGATTGACGCCTTCTTCAATCCCCGTTCGGTCGCCGTCATTGGTGCAAGTCGCCGCCAAGACACCATCGGCCAGGCGTTGGTGCGCAATCTGGTCACGGGCGACTTCACCGGCCGGATCTACGCCGTCAACCCGGGGACGTCCGCTGTTTCAGGACTACCCGCCTTTGCCCGCGTGGGGGAAATCCCAGACACCGTGGACCTAGCGATCATTGCCGTGCCCGCAGAGGCAGTGCAAGACGTCGTACTCGATTGCGCAGCCAAAGGGGTCCACGGTCTCGTCGTGATCTCCTCAGGCTTTGCCGAGGCCGGACTGGAGGGCAAAGCCCGCCAGCGCCGCCTGGTGGGCCTGGCCCGGTCTTATGGCCTGCGCCTGCTTGGACCCAACTGCCTGGGTGTCATCAATAGCGACCCGGCCGTGTCTCTGAATGCGTCGTTGGCGCCGACCATGCCACCGCGTGGACGAGCAGCGTTCTTCTGTCAGTCTGGGGCCCTTGGCTCCGCCATTTTGGAGAAGGTCCGCAACCGTGGCCTAGGTTTATCGACCTTCGTCAGCGCCGGCAACCGGGCAGACGTCTCCGGCAATGACCTCTTGCAATATTGGGAGGAAGATCCGTCCACCGAAGTGGTGTTGCTTTACCTCGAGTCGATCGGCAACCCGCGGAAGTTTTCACGCATCGCGCGCCGGGTCTCGCGACGAAAGCCCATCATCGCCGTTCGTTCAGGTCGTACGACGCAGGGCATTCCCATGGGTCACGAACTGCGCGAAAGTGGCGGTCTCGCCGGTGCCTCTCCGTTGGCCGCGGTGGATGCCATGTTCCGGCAGGCCGGCGTCATCCAGGTCGACACCCTGGATGAGATGTTTGACGTCGCCCAGTTGCTGGCCCATCAGCCGTTGCCTAGAGATCGGCGCGTCGCCGTGGTCGGCAACTCCCATGCTCTGGGTCTGCTGGCCACCGACGCTGCGGCGGCAGTGGGCTTAATTGTGAGCAAGTCCGTCGCTTTGAAGGCAGACCCGAGCGCCGAGGACTTCGAGGACGCGTTGGATTCGGCCATCGACGACCCAGAGGTTGACGCGGTGATCGCGGTTTACATTCCGCCATTGAACGTTTCGGGCGAGGACGTTGCCAACGTTCTGGCTGCGGTCGGAGAGCAGTCCGACAAACCATTGGTTTCATCATTTCTTGGCGCCGAGGGTGTCCCTGAGTTGTTGCGTGTTCCCGATGTTGCTGGCGCCACGGCTGGCCGCGGCTCAGTGCCTTCCTACCCCGGGGTCGAGCAGGCCGTTCGAGCACTCGCCGCCGTGGTGGAGTACGCCGTGTGGTTGCGGTCCGCCCGCGAAGTCGGGATCGAGCCGAACCCTGGAGCCAATAGCGACGGGCGACGGATCGGCAAGCGGATCGTGGCTGACGTGCTTGCCGACTCTGTGACCGGGCGCGACCTGACCACCGATGAACTTGAGCGGCTACTTGCGGCCTATGACATCCAGCTCTGGCCCGCGCGGGAAGTGGCCGATCTGGCCGAGGCCACCAGGGCCGGCGAAGACTTCGGCTGGAACGTCGTACTCAAGGCGACTGCTGAGCACCTGCGCCAACGTCCGGACTTGGCCCATATTCGCCGCAATGTGGACTCAGCCGTCGGTTTGGAGGAGGCCTGGACCATTCTCAACGACCTCGTCGAATCGCCAAGCCAAGCCGGCTTCGTGGTGCAGAAAATGGCGCCAGTCGGGGTGCCAGTGTCAATCGGCAGCGTTGAAGACCCGCTTTTCGGGCCAGTCGTTTCGTTCGGCCTGGCGGGTCCTCTCACCGAATTGCTCGCGGATCGTGCCTATCGGATCCCCCCGCTGGACCAAGCAGATGCGGCTGCCCTGGTTCGAGCGGTCAAGGCCGCCCCACTTCTGTTCGGCTATCGCGGAACAGCCCCAGCAGATGTTGATGAGATCGAACGATTGGTGCAAGCGGTTTCTCGGCTACAGAACGATCTACCCCAGTTGCGGTCCCTTGAGTTGCCGTTGGTGCTGGCCGCCGAACGCGGCGTGGCGGTGTTGAGTGCCGTCGGTCGGGTGGAGCCGGTGGTCGATTCGCGAGCTGGCTGGTTTGCTCGGCGGCTGGATGGCCCGGCCGCGGACACGATTCCGGGGTAGCCCGTGACAGACTGCCCCTATGCCCAGATCGATTCCTGGTCGCACCACAGCGGCCCAACACCGAGATCACACCCGCGAACTCCGCAGCGCGATTGATCACACGGGCTATTACCCCGACATTGTCAGCGATGCCGTTGCGTCTGCCGTGGCAGGGGAAGAAGTCGTCTCCTTCTATGTCCACCACGAGACGACGTTTGAGCGTGACGAAGTCCGACGCCACCTCACGGTGGTAGTTCTCACACCCAGCCGCCTGGTCCGCGCCCACACCGACGAACATCCCGGCGATGATCTCCTGCCGGAGCCCTACACGTCCACGTCAACCGAGGCGATCACGTTGTCATCGATCAGCTCTGTGGTGGTGACGCGAATCGCCACCCAACCCACCGCGACACAGGTCTCTCCGCCAGTAGAGGCAGTGTTGACTATCGGCTGGGGTGGCGTAAACCGCATTGATCTTGAGCCGGCTGGCTGTGCTGACCCCGCCTGCGAAGCCGATCACGGCTACACCGGGATGTTGGCGCCCGACGACTTCTCCTTACGGGCCTCGGAAGCCGCCGACGGCGATTCGGCGGTGGCGAGATTGCTCTCCTTCGCGGAAGCCTTATCAACACGCACCCGTGGCGCATGACTGATCCGGTTTCCGCCGGTTTCATCTCTCCGGCTTATGGAGAGTGCACGCTGAGCGAAGTGATTCCGGCCGTGGCCTGGGCGCTTGGTGTTGCTGAGTTTGCGGATCCCGGTTGGGCGTTGCCTGCGGCGCCGGCGTACGTCGTGTTGCTCGTCGATGGACTGGGGGACCGCTTGCTTCGCCGAAATGCGGAGTGGGCGCCCTATCTGGCTAGCCTGGCCGTGGCGGTCCCAGCAGCAACTGTGGGAGTGCCGTCCACGACCTCGACGAGCCTGACGTCCCTCGGCACAGCGCTGCCGCCAGGTGCCCACGGCATCGTCGGTTACACCACTCGAATCCCCGGGACCTCGTTATTGCTCAATGCTTTGCAGTGGGACAAGCGAGTCGATCCGTTGCAATGGCAACCTCACCCGACCGCATTTGATCGGCTAGCCGCCGCCGGCGCTTCAGTGCGAGTGGTGAGCAAACGCGAGTTCGAAGGCAGCGGGCTGACCGTGGCCTCTCAGCGGGGAGCCACTTACCTAGCCGCGGACCGCATTGGCGAGCGAATTGCCGCCGCGGTCGACCACTCGCCAGCACCGAGCCTTACCTACGTCTACGAGGGAGATCTGGACTGGACGGGTCACCGTTACGGCGTCGACTCGACGCAATGGCGCCATCAACTGACATCGGTCGACCAACAGGCCCAGCAGTTGCGAGCGGCGTTAGATCCTGAAACTCGTCTCCTTGTCATTGCCGACCACGGGATGGTCGACTGCCCAGCATCTGCTCGGCTAGACATCGATCGAGTGCCGGAGCTTCGCAGCGGATTGGCCTTGCTGGGCGGCGAGGCTCGGTTCCGGCATCTGTATGCGATCGACGGTGCCGCCGCCGATTTGGCGAGCACTTGGAGCGAGGTGGTGGGCGAACGCGCGGTGGTGCTCTCCCGCGACGAGGCGATCTCGGCGGGTTGGTTTGGCCCCGTCGACGACAATGTTTCACCCCGGATCGGAGACGTAGTCGTCGCAGCTGTTGGTGACTTTGGGATCTTCTCAAAGCGGCGATTCCCCGGTGAATTGAAACTGACCGGTGTCCACGGTTCACTCACCCCGGACGAGTTGTTGATTCCGGTTTTGGTCGGGTGAGAACGCCAAGCGGCAGCTGCGACGGTGTTGGCGTGTCAGAATTCAGCCGTGGCGCAGTTGACGTTCTGGACCGGAACCATGGATGCAGGCAAGTCGACCCTTGCGCTTCAGACCAACTACAACCACGCCTCGCGCGGCAAGGTCGGCCAAATCTTCACGTCGCATGATCGCGCCGGGCAGGCGCAAGTCTCGTCGCGGCTCGGACTCCACCACGACGCCCTCGAGGTCACGCCAGAGTTAGATTTTTGGCGTTTTGCTGTGGACACACTCACCCAAGGTGGACGTCTTGATTATCTGGTGTGCGATGAGGCGCAGTTCTACACGCCGTGGCAGATCGAGGGATTGGCCAAAATTGTGGACGAACTCCAGATTGATGTTTTCTGCTTTGGCATCCTCACTGACTTTCGCACCCGACTATTTCCGGGGGCCGCGCGGCTTGTCGAACTTGCCGATCGCACCGAGGTCTTGCAGGTCGAGGCGCTGTGTTGGTGTGGGCGCAAGGCAACCCATAACGCGCGCACCGAGGACGGCGTGATGGTCACCGAAGGTGAGGTCATTGTTGTGGGGGATGTGGCCCCACCGAGCGATCAGCCGCCCGAAGTGGCCTACGAAGTGTTGTGTCGCCAGCACCATCGGCGCAACCTCACAGCGGCCCGCGCGCGCGCAGTGTCGTTGGCACCTGAGCCACTGCCCTTCGGTTAGTGCTGGACCGCCACGTCAGTCGGTCTTGCCACCGAACATGATCTCGTCCCAACTCGGGACGGAGGCGCGTCCGCGGGTCTTGTTCACTTCTCGTCGTGACGGTTCGGCTTCGGCCGCACGGATGCGGTCTGCGGTTTCGGAGAGGTCCATAGTGGAGTCCTCGGGATCGACCTCCTCGATCTCACCCTCGGTTGGGCTTTCGGCCTCGGTGACCAACTCCAAAGCGTCCTGGCCGAGCGGAAGTTCGTCACCGGCGGCCACCGAGCGTCGACGTTGGCGAGCGACGTCGAGATCATCGGGGAGTGTCGTTTCGACGAGCGGAGCATCGGCCGTGGTGTCGCTTTGATGCTCACCGACTAGCCATCGAGCTTCGTCATTTTCGACCGTGACAAAGTTGCCGGGCGCATCAAAGGCGAAGCGGGCGACCCCGGCCTGGGCACCGATGGCATATTCGGCTGTCAACATCCAGCGCCCATCCTCGCGACGCCAGGCATCCCAGGTGACAGTGCCGGGATCGATGTTTTGAGGTTGCAAGTGGGCGGCGACTCCGTCTCCCAGAGTGCGCGAGCCTTGTCCCGAAGGTTCTCCGGAGCGTCGCAGAGAGGCACGCTGGGCGCGGTCAGCAATATGCGCGCGCTCGGCCAGCACCGGGCCGGCGTACGGCATGATCGCCTCGACCGTGGTCTGAGCCGCTTGGGCCACCTGGTCCGGAGTTTCGCCCGCACGAATGCGCGCTTGGATGTCTCGTGGACGAAGTGCGCTTTCCATCTGAATCTCCAACTGGCCGATTCTTGCGTGATCGCCGCGGGTGGCGGCCCGGAGTTTGTCGTCAACGGACAAAGTGAATTCGGTGCCGTCATCGCTCACGAGCAGGAGCCGAGCGCCGTCCCTGCTCAACCCAGCAATGCTGAGTCGGATCATCTCCCTTGATGCTCCTGACGTTTCGTTCATCCTTGTTCCGCAAGTGACACCCGCTCATACCGGTACCGCTCCGGTGTGGCGAGCCTACGCCAGTCGGCGGAGAGATCAGTGGACGTGAGAAAGTGTCGGGCATGACTCGTGAAGCAGACGTGATCATCGTGGGGGCTGGGCTCTCCGGGTTGATCGCTGCGCGTGCAGTGCAACGAGCGGGTTTGCAACCGCTGATCCTTGAGGCCAGCGAACGCGTTGGAGGGCGAATCCTCACCGAAGAGGTTGACGGCGTCCCCTTCGAGTTGGGAGCCCAGTGGATTGGGGATACTCACCACCGAATGTTTGCCTTGGCCGAGGAACTCGGCGTCGAGACCTACCCCCAGTACGACGAAGGCGAGACGACCTACGAAATCGCAGGGACGGGGGTCCTGAGGCAGGCAGAGTTCCACGCACGGTTCGGCGGCGACCTGGCTGGCCTTGAGCAGATGTTGCGCACGCTGGACGAGTTGGCGGCCACAGTTCCGCCGGACGCCCCGTGGACAGCGCCGCGGGCGGTGGAATGGGATGCGATCACGGCTGGCGCCTGGGTGGACGCCCAGGGTCTGGCGCCCGCTGCGCGCACGCTGTTTGAGATCTGCTCAGTGGGGATTTTGGCAGTGCCAACGGTTGAGGTTTCGTTTCTCCACTTGCTCTACACGATACAAACTTGCGGCGTCACTGCCGAGCTCTTCGCGGAGTCCGAGGGTGGTGCGCAGACGACGAGATTTGTGGGCGGCACCAGCCAGATCCCGCGGCGCATGGCTGCCCTTCTCGAAGCGTTCATTGTCTTGGATGCCCCGGTGCAATCGATTGATCACACCATCGACCGGGTCGTCGTACGTTGTCGCGGTGGGCTCGTGGCTCAGGCTAGGCGGGTGATCGTGGCGGTGGCTCCCACCCTGGCCGGGAGGATCATGTATGACCCTCCACTTCCGGGTGTTCGAGATCAACTCACGCAGCGGATGCCGCAGGCCTCAGCCATGAAAGCGTTCTTTGTGTACGACGAACCGTTCTGGCGTGCCGATGGGCTCAACGGCCAGTTGATCTCCGAGCTGGGTCCGGCCCGAATGTCCAATGACACAGGCATGCCCGGTGACGACCGAGGGGTGATCCTGTGCTTCCTTGAGGGTGAGCAGGCCCGCACCGTCGGAAGATGGCCCGAAGTCGAACGGCGCGCTGCCCTCACCGACTTGCTGGTGCGGCACTTTGGCTCACAGGCAGCCAAACCCAGCCACTACATCGATGGGGAGTGGGCAGAGCGACCATGGACGCGGGGTTGCTACAACGCCAACCTGGGTCCATTGGTCTGGACCAACTTCGGGCCGGCGCTTAGTGCTCCTATCGGACCGATCCACTGGGCCTCGACCGAGACAGCGACCTATTGGAGCGCCTACATGGAAGGTGCCGTCGATGCAGGGGAACGAGCGGCACAGGAAGTCATCGCCGCGTTAGCCCCGTAGTCCAGGCTGCCGTCACGCCAACAATGCCAGAAGCTATCGCCACGAAATAGGCCGCGGAGGCGCCGTAGGTGTCAATGACTTGCCCGGCGATGGCCGCTCCGGGGGCGAGCCCGGCGGCAATACCGGTGTGTGCCACAGCTAGCCCTTCGCTGAGTCGCGAGGTTGGCACGGAGCGTTCGATCAAGGACGTGGCCCCGATCAGCGTCGGTGAGATCGCAAAACCAGTGATGAAGAGTGCGATGGCCATCATGGGCAGACTCGTGATGAAGGGAATCAAAACTAGGGACAAGGTCAGCGTTAAGGCACCCCAACGCATGCGCTGGATCGGTCCAGAACGCCAGCGGATGGCTCCAACGCCGATGCCAGAGATGAGACTGCCGAGGGACCACAGTCCCAGCAGGAAGCCGGCGTAACGCAACGCTCCTCGGTCTTCAGCGAAGGCGATCGTGGCCACTTCGGCGGAACCGAACAATGACCCGAGGGCAAAGAACAGCGCGGTGACGGTGCCAACCACGAGCCAGGGCATGGGGGCGTGGATAGAACCCTCCGGACGATTCCGGTGCGCAGGTGGCGCCGTCCGTCGCTGAGCCGCAAGCCCGAGGGTGCCGAAGACACCCGTGACGAGCGCCGTGGCCAAGCCGGCGACGGGGTGGAGAGTGGTGGCGAGCAGAGTGACCAGCACCGGCCCCAGGATGAAGACGGCCTCGTCGGCGACGCTCTCTAAGGCATAGGCGGTCTGGATATCGTCATCGCCCTTAACAACGTGGGACCACCGCGCGCGGACACACGCTCCTACCTGAGGCAGGGAGGCGCCTGTGAGCGCAACGCTGACGTAGACACACCACTGCGGTAGGTCTGCCAGCACCGCAAACATGAACATGGCCAGGCCTGTGCCGAACATCAAGATGACGATGGGCAGGACCCGAGTTTGCCCGTAGGAATCGATCAGGCGACCGTGCAGAATTGCCAACAGCGCGTTAGCCAGGATGTAAACGGCCGCGACGGCACCTGCTAGGCCATAAGAGTCAGAGCGGGACTCGACCAGCAGCACAATCCCCAAAGACACCATCGAAATGGGCAAGCGAGCGACGATTCCGGTCGCGCTGAACAGCAGTGCCCCAGGCGTTGCAAGGACACGGCGGTAGGGCGAGAACATTTGCCCGAGCCTACGATGAGGCCATGCAAAACGACGATGTTCGGATCGACCCTCGGCCCTATGACGCGGTGTTATTGGTTTCCTTCGGCGGGCCCGAAAAACCCGAGGATGTGGTGCCCTTTCTAGAGAATGTGACCCGGGGTCGAGGCATTCCGAAGGAACGTCTCGTGGAGGTGGGCGAGCACTACTTCCAGTTCGGTGGTCGCTCACCCATCAACGATCAGAATCGGGAGTTCTTGGCGGCGATTCAAGCCGATTTCGCGAACACTGGCTTGGACTTGCCGGTCTATTGGGGCAATCGCAATTGGGCTCCGTATCTCACCGACACGATCACTGAGATGCGAGATCACGGCGTGACGCGGGCAGCCTGCTTCGTGACGTCGGCCTATTCGTCGTACTCCGGCTGTCGGCAGTATCGCGAGAACCTCGCGGCGGCGGTTGCCAACATCGACAGAGCGCCAAGACTTGACCGTCTGCGCCACTACTTCAACCACCCCGGTTTCATTGATCCGGTCGTCGACGCCACGCTGAGTGCACTCGCTGCGTTACCGCAATCACGCGACCAACACATCCTCTTTGTCACCCACTCGATTCCCGACTCGATGAATGCTTCTAGCGGTGCCGAAGGTGACGCCTACACGCGCCAACACCACGCGGCGATGACCGAGGTGATGAAGGTTGTCCGACTCCGAGTTGGACGCCGCGTTGATCATGAGTTGGTGTTTTGTTCACGATCGGGACCACCAACCGCGCCGTGGCTCGAGCCGGATGTCAATGATCGGATCGCGGAGTTGGCCGACGAGGGCGTCAAAGGGATCGTGATGGTCCCGATTGGATTTGTGTCTGATCACATGGAAGTTATCTATGACCTCGACACGGAGGCTATGGCGACGGCTGAGCATCACGGGGTTGTCGCCGTACGCGCCGCCACTCCGGGAATCGATGCCCGGTTTGTGACGCTCGTTCGTGACCTGGTTCTGGAGCGAGCCGCTGTTGAGCGGGGCGAACGGGTGGTTCGGGCGGTGCGCGGAGGCATGCGCGTCAATCAGGATCGGTGCGCGATTGGCTGCTGCCCCAACCCTCGAGGGCAAGTGCCCACGCTGGGTGGGCTCGACGAAGTCCTGGCTCGATGATGAGGTCGTACGACGAGTTGCTGGACTTGGCCGTCAAGGTCGCCCACGAGGCCGGAGAGTTGATCCGCGTTGGACGCGCGGAAGGGTTTCGGGTGGCGGCCACAAAGTCGTCGATCACCGACGTGGTCACTGATATCGATCGCGCCAGCGAGAAGCTCATCCGAGAGCGCTTGCTGACTGCTCGCCCCGGCGATGGATTCCTGGGCGAGGAAGGCGGCTGCGACGCCAGTGAGAGCGGTGTGCGATGGGTGGTCGATCCCATTGACGGAACCGTCAACTTTGTGTCGGGGTTTCCGCAGTATGCGGTTTCCATCGGTGCCGAGCTCGAAGGTGAAGCAGTCGCCGGCGTTGTCCTTCACGTCCCGACAGGGATCACCTACACGGCCACGTTGGGTGGCGGATCTTGGCGCGATGGCAAGCGATTGGCTCCCCCCGCCAATCAACCTCCGTTGGCACAAGCGCTTGTTGCCACCGGTTTCAACTATGACCAGCGCGTCCGCGAGATTCAGGCGCAGGCGGCGGCCAGGCTGCTTCCGACGATCGGGGACATTCGGCGCACTGGTTCGTGTGCGCTGGATCTCTGCCACGTGGCCGAAGGCGCCTTCTATGCCTACGTGGAGGAGGGCGTGAATGCGTGGGATCACGCGGCTGGAGGTTTGATCGCCCGCGAATGTGGGATGCGCACCGAATTGGGAACTGGAGCGGGCGGCCTGTCGTTGTTGTTGTGTGCGCCTGAGGCGGGTTTCGAGGAGTTTCGAGCGGCTGTGGTTGCGGCGGGCTTCATGGCGGTTGGATGAACGTGCACACATGGGCCGACGGGAATATGACCGACAGGTGAGACGTTCTCGCGACACAAGGGTTTTGAATTGCGCAAGAAAGTGTCCAAATGTGCCGGGAACTTGCCCGGGAACGTGCATTGTGGCTCGCAATCGTGCACAATCTGCCCCGCCAAGACGATGGCGACTGACGGCGAATGGAAGAGAAGCTCACGGGAGTGAATGACGATGGCGACTGACTACGACGCACCACGCAAGACCGAAGAAGAGCAGAGCGAAGAAAGCATCGAGGAGCTCAAGGCACGCCGTCACGACAAGAATTCGGGCAAGGTCGACGAAGACGAGGCCGAAGCGGCCGAGTCCTTTGAGTTGCCCGGCGCAGACCTCTCTCATGAAGAACTCGCAGTTGAGGTCCGCCCTCGACAAGATGACGAGTTCACCTGCATGAGCTGCTTCTTGGTGCACCACCGCAGCCAACTTGCTGACCCGGTGGCGCTCACCTGCCGCGACTGCGCCTGACAAACGCGGAAGGCCGCTGGTTAAACGACTGGCTTGGCCTTGGAGCGCGCCACATAACTGGCCGCTTGGCGGGTCGCGAGCATCCGGGCGATGGCCACAAAAGTGCCACTAAAGGCGGCCCACAACACAGCCTCCTTCAGGTCGACATCGGGGTCTGCGGGGTTGGCGGGCGGTTTTTTGCCCGTGGCAGCGCGCCACGACGTATTCAGACCCTTCTTGGCGACCGCCGCCGCGACCAGTGCAAACACAGTCATGAATGTCGACCAGGTCTTCGAGTCCATCGGTTTCCTCCCGCTAGGTGTCTGCTTCATCGTAGTGGCCCGGGTTAGTGTCCCAGGGTGCCTTGCTGGCCCACTGAAGGCCCACCAGGCTGCGAGGCGTCGGGTTGAATGGCCTCGGCAAGGCGCGCCGCGTGGCGCGTAGTGATCAGCCAATAGGGCGCCGGGTCCTGAGGATCGTCGATTTCCACCCGAACACTCTCACTGAGATAGGGGCGCACCACCAGATAGGCCCGAGCATCAGCGTCGACCCCTGCCAACTGACTAGTTTGCTCGGCATTCAAGGCAACTGCCGAGCCGAGATATTCCCGGTTGATGTGCGCGCTGCCGACCAGCAGTTGATCTTGGGTGAGCACAACTTTTGCGGCGTACGACGTGAAGCCGAGCCACATGAGCCCCAAAGTCAGCCCGGTGATGGCCCAAGGCAGCCAGCCGGGGATGGCCACGACCATTGCGAGCCAAAGGGTTGCGATGAGCAAAGTGCCTTGCACCCACCAGCGCAACGGCACCCGCAGACGTTCGTGGTAGACGACCACACTCTTCGCCGGGATGCTCACGGTCCTCAGCCTACGATGCAACCTAGACTGCTGCCGTGACTGCCGAACTTGAGGTCCTCCTCACGCGCACCGATCCTGACCTTCCGATGCCGGCCTATTCCCATCCCGGTGATGCCGGGGCTGACCTGTACGCCGCTGTTGATGTGCGGCTTGAGCCGGGGGAGCGGGTGCTCGTCCCCACCGGGATCGCGATCGCGTTGCCGGACGGTTTTGTTGCTTTGGTCCACCCTCGCTCGGGTCTGGCGGCAAAGCACGGAGTGTCCATCGTAAACACGCCCGGCACCGTCGACGCCGGGTATCGCGGCGAGATCAAGGTGCTGCTGATCAACCACGACCGATCACGGGCGGTGAGTTTTCGCCGTGGAGATCGGATCGCCCAACTCGTGATCCAGCGATTCGAGCGGGCCAGTTTTAGCGAAGTCGAGACACTGCCTGAGTCGACGCGTGGCTCTGGAGGGTACGGTTCCACAGGCGGTGTTGCCACACCCGACAAAGGAGTTTTGTGAAGTTCAGACGTAAGTCCCCGTCCACCGTCGTAGGGACCGACGACCCTGTGACGACTGGCGAGGTCGCGAGCGTCAAACCAGGGCCTTATAGCTGGGATCAGGTCGAAGGCGACGGCGTTAAACGCGTCGACTTGGGCTCCCTACTTATCCCGGTCAGCCCGGATCGCGAGATCCGCCTGCAGGTCAATGAAGCGACCCAGGCCGTCATCGCAGTCCAAGTTGTTGGCAAAGACGGCGCCGTGGAACTCCGGGCGTTCGCCGCGCCACGCAATGGTGACCTCTGGACCAAGGCGCGATCAGAAATCGCGGCTGAGTCCACCGAACGCGGCACGAAAGTGGATGTGCGTGAGGGGAGATTTGGCACCGAGTTGATGAGTCAGGTGGGAGTTGACACACCCCAGGGACCGACCGTCATGGCTACTCGTCTGGTGGGTGTCAACGGTGATCGTTGGTTGCTCCGCGGGAGTTTTTTGGGCCAGCCAGCCGCCGAACCAGAGACCGCCGAGGATTGGGATGAGGTGTTCGCCTCAGTCGTCGTACGACGAGGAGAGCATGCTCTCCCTGTGGGCGAGCCGCTGCCACTCAACTTGCCCACCCAGCCGGGCGTCGCAACTCAAGCGCCAATTAGCTAGAGACGACTAGGCTGAGCGAGTGCAAAGTCCTTCCGGCGAGCCGCAAACTCGTCCCACCGGAACCAAGCGTCTACGCCGCTCTATCCGGCGCTGGGGCAATAGTTCCGATCAGAATGCGGCCGATCTCCGCAAGACCCACGCCCACCATTCGTGTGTGCCGATTGATGAGGCACCCATTCGACAGATGGTGAAAGTGCGCGGCACCATTCGCACCGTCACGCTGCGACCACGTGGCGGCGTACCCGCGCTCGAGGCTGAGTTGGATGACGGCTCTCAGGTGCTCACCCTGATCTGGCTAGGCAGACGACGTATCAGTGGCATCGGGCCGGGGCGAGCGATCGAAGTTGAAGGTCGGATCGGTCTGCAAGGCCGGATCCGAGTGATGTTCAATCCGCGCTATGAGTTGCGTGCCTGATGGCCCATCCCGAGGACGAGCGAGCCGCAGCGACTGTCGAGGCGGTGGTGCGGCATTCCTTGGCGAAGGCCCTCGGTGGTCGTCGCGGGATGTTCGAGGCAGCTTTGCCGACGATCATTTTCACAGTCACTTGGTTAACGACTCGCGAGATGCGGACTGCGCTGATCCTGAGCATCTCCGTGGCCGTGGCGATGTTGGCGGCGAGACTGGTCCAACGCTCTAGCCCTCAGTTTGTGCTCAATGCGTTGTTTGGCATTGGTCTGGGTTGGTTCTTCGTCACGCTCTCGGCCAGATCCGGTGGCAGCGCCGACGATCAGGCGCTGGCTTACTTTTTGCCCGGCATCCTCTATAACGCTGGCTATGCGGTCATTTTGGCCCTGACGACGATCATTGGCTGGCCGCTAGTGGGCTTCATGGTTGGCAGCGTGACGGGTGATCCGACGGCCTGGCGCAAAGACAAACAGATTGTGAAGTTGTGCTCGCGGCTGACCTGGGTGTTGGTGGCACCGTGCATCGTGCGAGTGGCGATCCAAGCGCCGATGTGGCTCGCTGGGTCCTCTGGGGCAGCCGATGCTGACACGATGGTCGCGGCCCTGGGTATATCGAAGATCCTGCTGGGTTGGCCGCTTCAGTTGGCGGCGTTGGGATCGATGGTCTGGCTACTTTCGCGCAACCGCACACCCATTGATCCGGCCGGTCCAGATGCTGCTGAATCAGCCGCCGTGCTCGAGGGGCGCGAGCAGCCGCTCTAACTCGTCTTCGACGTCGGCGCTGCACACGAAAAGCAGTTCGTCGCCACGTTCGAGTGGCTGGTCGTGGTCGGGCTTGTAGACCTGGCCGTCACGCAGAATAGTGACCAGCGCGGCGCCAGTGGGAAAGGGCACCCCGCCAGCTGGCTTCCCAACGAACGGCGAGTCATCGGGCAACGTGAGTTCGACCAAGTTGGCATTTCCCTGCCGGAACGTGAAGAGCCGAACCAAGTCGCCCACGGTGACGGCCTCTTCCACCAGTGCCGACATGATGCGCGGCGTGGAAACGTTCACATCAACGCCCCAGGCCTCGGTGAACAGCCATTCGTTGTTGGGGTGGTTGACGCGGGCCACTGTCCTGGGCACGCCAAACTCTGTTTTCGCCAGGAGCGAAGTGACCAGGTTTGCTTTGTCGTCTCCGGTGGCGGCGATCACTACGTCGCACAAGTCGACTCGAGCCTCCTCAAGCGAAGACAGCTCGCATGAGTCGGCCAGCAGCCAGTCAGCGTTGTCCACTCGATCGGGCTTGATGGAGCCGGGATCTTTGTCGATCAACAAGACGTGATGGCCGTTGCCGATGAGTTCTCGGGCAATCGAACGGCCAACGGCCCCGGCTCCGGCGATAGCGACGCGCATGGCTCAGTGCTCCTCTGGGCCGGCGGTGATGGCGGCGTAGGCGTGATCGGCATTCTCTTCACGAATGACTAGATGGAGCATGTCGCCCTCTTGGATAACGGTCTCGCGGGTAGGCAACATGCCCTCGCCAAGTCGGTCTATCCAGGCGATTCGGCTGCGGCTTTGCTCCTGGAACTGCACCGAGCGGTGTCCGATCCACGCCTGTGGCGCCAGCAGATGGTCGACGCGAATCGTCCCGGACGGATCACGGAAATCCGGTTCGGCGCCAGCTGGGAGAAGCCGGCGGAGCACCTGATCAGCCGTCCACTTCACCGTGGCTACCGTCGTAATGCCCAAGCGCTGGTAGACCTCGGCGCGGCCAGGGTCGTAGATCCGGGCTACTACCTGCTGAATGCCAAAGCTTTCGCGCGCGACACGGGCGGCGATGATGTTGGAGTTGTCCCCACTGCTCACGGCGGCAAAAGCTTCGGCTCGCTCGATGCCAGCCCGGGACAACACATCGCGGTCAAAGCCATAGCCGGTGACCTTCTCGCCGTTAAAGGACGGGCCCAACCGCCTAAAGGCGTCCGGCTCACTATCGATGACCGCCACCGTGTGATTGCGATCCTCCAGACTTCTCGCCAAAGTCGAACCGACACGGCCGCATCCCATGATCACCACATGCACACCAGAACCGTATCCCAGAGTGGGCCCATCGCCAGATTGGAAGGCCTCACAGCGTGGCCTAGGCTGTCGTCCTGTGGGCGCCGGCGACATTTCCAAACGAATCTTGTTGGGCCGAAAGTTGCGGAGTTCCCAACTTGGCGAGACTCTCCTGCCGAAGCGGATTGCCCTGCCAGTTTTTGCCAGCGACGCACTGTCTTCGGTTGCGTATGCGCCCGACGAAGTCTTCTTGATGCTGAGCATTGCCGGCGCAGCGCAATACGTTTACTCATGGAAGATCGCCCTCGCCGTTGCCGTGGTGATGCTGACGGTGGTCGCTTCCTATCGCCAAAACGTGCACGCCTATCCGTCCGGGGGTGGCGACTACGAGGTGGCGACCGTCAACCTCGGGCGCAACGCAGGCATCACGGTGGCTTCGGCCCTGCTCGTGGATTATGTGCTCACGGTCGCCGTATCAATCTCGTCCGCAGCGTCGTACGCCGGTGCGGCCATCGATCCCCTCCAGGGCCACGAACCTCTAGTCGCCACGATCATGGTGATTGTGCTAACCGCGTTGAACCTGCGCGGCGTGCGCGAGTCGGGCACGTTCTTTGCCATCCCGACCTACGCCTTCATGGTGGCCATTCTTGGCATGTGTGCGTGGGGACTTTTCCGGCTGCTCGCCGGGACCTTGCCGGATGCCGAGAGCGCAAATCTGACCATTATTCCCGCGGAGGGTTGGGAAGAACCCCTGACCACCATTGGCCTGATGCTGCTGCTGGCCCGAGCCTTCTCTTCGGGTTGTGCCGCGCTGACGGGTGTTGAGGCGATCTCCAACGGTGTGCCTGCCTTTGAGAAACCGAAGAGCAAGAACGCCGCCACCACCTTGCTGTTGCTAGGGCTGATCGCCATCACGATGATGATCAGCGTCATCGTTTTGGCCAATCAGATGAACATCAAATATGTCGAGATCCACGAACTGGATCGCCTCGTTGACGCCGACGGCAATCCGGCGACGAGCCAAGAATCGGTGATCGCCCAGATCGCTGCCGGGGTCTTCGACAACTTCAGCCCGGCGTTCTACTTCGTGCTCACGGTCACGGGCTTGATCCTGGTCTTGGCGGCCAACACTGCTTTCAACGGCTTCCCAGTGCTTGGCTCGATCCTTGCGCAGGATGGGCTGGCCCCTCGATCCCTGGGGTCCCGCGGCGACCGCCTCGCCTATAGCAATGGCATTGTCTTTCTCGCGGTGATGTCAATCCTGCTGATCCTGGCTTTCAACGCCGAAACCACCCGGCTGATTCAGCTCTACATCGTCGGGGTTTTTGTTTCGTTCAACCTCAGCCAACTGGGCATGATTCGACACTGGACCAGACACCTTCGAACCGAAACCGATCCGGTCGCGCGGCGAAAGATGATGCAATCGCGAGCCATCAACACGTTTGGTTTGGCGATGACTGCTGTGGTCTTGGTCATCGTGTTGATTACCAAGTTTTTGTCCGGGGCTTGGATTGCGATCTTGGCAATGGGGATCTTCTTCCTGGTCATGAAGGGCATCTCGAAGCACTACGACTCCGTTGAGTTGGAGTTGGTGGCCGACGAGGACGACAAGATCATGCCGACTCGGGTGCATGCGGTCGTGCTGACGTCAAAGCTGCATAAACCGACGTTGCGGGCGCTGGCGTATGCCAAGGCAGCGCGACCCAACGTGCTCGAGGCGGTCTACGTCGCGATCGACGACGACGCAACCGCACGGTTGTTGGAGGACTGGGATGAGCGCAACATCGACATTCCGCTCAAGATTTTGCACTCGCCCTACCGTGAAGTCGTCAAGCCAATCGTCGACTATGCGATGGAGTTGCGCCGGGCCAACCCGCGCGGTGTTGTGGCGATCTACGTGCCGGAGTACGTCGTCGGTCGGTGGTGGGAGCAATTGCTGCACAACCAAACGGCACTCCGTCTCAAGGCACGTCTCCTCTTCGCTTCTGGCGTGATGATGATCTCCGTGCCCTTCCAGTTGCGCTCTTCTGAGCTTGCTCGTGAGCGTGAGCGCCGTGAAGAAGCCCGTGCTCATCCAGGTGATGTGCGTCGTGGCCGCATTCAAAGCGACGACTCGGAATGAGGTCACGAGCGCCACGACAGCGGCAAGCCCGTGGTCACTCCCGAGTGGGGGAGCGGTTTGAGGCGGAAGTAGGCCCGGTCGCCCACGGCGGCCACTGCATCGTTAGATTGCCGGAGCCTGAGGCACGGGTTGTCTTCACCCGACACGCGTTGCCGGGTGAACTCGTGATCGTAGAAATCACCGAGGGCAACGATGGGGATCGCTTTTGGCGAGGCGATGCGGTCGAGATTCTGTCGGCTTCTCCAGATCGTGTGGTCCCGGGTTGCCCGGTGGCTGGCCCTGGGCTGTGCGGAGGTTGCGACTTCCAGCATGTGACGCTTGCCCGGCAGCGGGTCTTGAAGGCGGATGTCGTTCGGGAGCAGCTCTCGAGGCTTGCCGGACTTGACCTTGCGGTGGTCGTGGAGCCGGTGCCCGGCGATCGTCAGGGTCTGCGTTGGCGGACCCGCGTTCGCTTCGCCCACACCCCCGAGGGGGGGAAAGGAATGCGCGCTCACCGGTCTTCTCGAGTGGTGCCGGTCGAGGATTGTTTGATTGCCAAGACTGATCTCGCTCCGCACTCCTCTGAAGTGGTCGAGACCTCCTCCGGTTCGCACGAGTTCACGCACGCTGATGATGGGTTCTGGCAGGTGCATCCCGGCGCACCCACTGTTTTGGTGGAGACCGTCCTCGACATGCTGAAACCACAGCCTGGTGAGCGGGCGCTCGATCTGTATGCCGGGGTGGGGCTGTTTGCTCGGTTTCTCGCTGACGCTGTCGGCGAGCGAGGTCGGGTGATTGCTGTCGAAGGCGATCGTGAGGCGTGTCAACACGCCCGGGCCAACCTCGCCGGCAGCCCGAGCAAGACCAAAGTCACGACGGGCAATGTCAGTGCGGTGTTGAAGGCGGAATATGACGAGCCATTTGACCTCGTCGTACTCGATCCGCCACGTGAGGGCGCTAAGCGAGCAGTCGTTGACCAGATCGTTGATCGAGCACCCCGAGCGGTGGCCTATGTCGCCTGCGATCCTGCCGCCCTGGCGAGAGATGTGGCGATCTTTGCTGAGCACGGGTATTCGCTGAAGCAGTTGAAGGCGTTTGATCTCTTCCCGATGACGCACCACATCGAATGTGTGGCCCTGCTCGAGCGGCGCTGATTCCTGCTTAGCCGGCTCGGGGCAGTTTGGTGTCTTGGGTAGGCGGGGTGATGGTGGTGGTGCCTTCGTGGTCGCGCAAATATTGCAGTCCGTGGTGGAAGGTCTGGAGGTAGGTGCGCGGGTTGATGCGTTGATATTGCCATTGGCCGTGGGTTTTGATTCGGTGGTGTCGCCGACATAACGCGGCGACGTTGTCACTGTCGGTGGCCCCGCCTTCATCGAAGGGCTCGATGTGGTCTTTGTCTGATCTGGTTGCTGGGCGGGTGCAGTGAGGGAAGACGCAGGTGAGGTCGCGGTGCTTGATCTGGGCCTTCAGCCGGTCGGGGACCTCGTATTGCGGGACTGCGATCAGATCGGTCAGGTCGACCACGGGGGTAACCGTGACATGGGTGTCGGTCCGCCCACACCAGGTGCGGACAACGTCGGCGTAGATGGGTTGTCCGCCGTTGCATTCGGTCCGAGCGACGGGGTTGTCGCCGGTGAACGTTTCGGGGGTGACGTGGACGAAGAGATGGATGTTCTTCCGCTTCGACAGTTTGCTGACTGCGTCGGCGTCGCCGGCTAACAGGTCGGCGGCGGCTTGGGGGTCGGCGAGGATCCCGATCGCTAGTGAGCGACGGACGTTGAGGTCGTCGGTGTAACCCAGGTCAGCGAGGATGGCGGCGATCTCACCCACGGTGCGGTCGAAGTCCAACGCGTCTTTGAGGTCGGCCCGAATCTCGATGGTTGCGATGCCCTCATGGCTCAGATCGGGGAGTAATTTCACGTGCCGGGCCTCGAGTTTGGCGATCTGTTCGGCCTCGGTGCGGTGGGGGTGGAGCCGCATCTTCGTTTCATTGATGAGCCGGTCCAACGTGATGGCGCCGATCTTGTGGGCCAACGGTGCGACCAGCTCATCGAGGGCGGCGGCAACATCGGCGTCTTGATGGATGGTGGATTCAGCGATGCGACGGACCCGCCAGGCAGGCACCCCGCCGGCGTGGAGTCGTGCCCAAGTTTTCGGGAGCCGGTGGCGTAGCTCGAGGGCTTGGTGGATCAGAGTGGTGCCTGCACTGTCGGAGAGACCCATGTTGAGGGCAAAGGTTGCGGTGCATTGGTAGTCCACACCCGGGAGATTGTCGTTTTCGAAGGCCGCCTCACAGGATTATCACTGGGGTGCAAATCAGCCCACTCGACGGCCAACATCAGCGTGCGGGCCTCAGCAGCCTCAACTGTCTTGCGCAGGCGGCGGGACTCATCTAGGACCGCCAACTCCGCAGCCGAGGCGGTCGGCTTGCTGGTGGGGTTCCCGAGGCTGAACATAGGACAGACTATCGAACATCTGTTCGAACACGCAAGGTCTCAACCGTATGGTGAAACGTCAATTGTTGTGGCCAGGTGGACCACGGTCGCCCCGCTTGGCTCTGAAGTGGGATGGTTGGACTAGACGTGCGTATGGCATGTATCTTGACATCAAGATACTTTGGATGAGGAGACGGTGGATGGCCAGTCAGAACAGTTTCGATGCCCTCAGCGAGTTGGACGTCAACGGCACGGCGTACCAGATCTATCGTCTTGATGCCGTGACTGGTGACGGACTCGACGTTGCCAGCCTGCCGTTTTCTCTCAAGGTGTTGCTCGAGAATCTGCTCCGCACCGAAGATGGCGCCAACATCACCGCGGCTGACATTCGAGCGCTCGCGGGGTGGGATGAAACCGCCGATCCCGACAAAGAGATCCAGTTCACGCCTGCTCGGGTGATCATGCAGGACTTCACCGGTGTCCCGTGTGTCGTTGACCTGGCCACGATGCGCGAAGCGATGGCTGAGCTCGGGGGAGACCCGGCAAAGATCAACCCGCTGGCTCCGGCAGAGATGGTGATCGACCACTCGGTGATCGCGGATGTCTTTGGCAGGGCCGGCGCCTTCGAGCGAAATGTCGAAATTGAGTATGAGCGCAACCGTGAGCGCTACCAGTTCCTGCGCTGGGGACAGGGCGCCTTTGATGACTTCAAGGTGGTGCCGCCGGGCACTGGCATCGTGCACCAGGTCAATATCGAGCACCTTGCCCGCGTGGTGTTCACGCGTGAGTCTGCTGAGGGTTTGCTTGCCTATCCCGACACCTGCGTGGGCACTGACTCCCACACAACGATGGTCAACGGCATCGGTGTCGTCGGCTGGGGAGTTGGCGGCATCGAGGCTGAGGCCGCGATGCTCGGTCAGCCGGTTTCGATGCTCATCCCACGCGTGGTTGGTTTCAAGTTGAACGGCGACTTGCCCGAGGGTGCGACCGCTACTGACCTGGTGCTCACGATCACCGAGATGCTGCGTAAACACGGCGTGGTGGGCAAGTTCGTGGACTTCTATGGCCCGGGTGTGTCGGCCTTGCCCCTCGCCAACCGCGCCACCATCGGCAACATGAGCCCCGAGTTTGGCTCCACTATTGCGGTCTTCGGCATCGACAACGAGACCATCAAATATCTCCGCATGACTGGTCGGGACGAGCAGCAGTTGGCCCTCGTGGAGGCCTATGCCAAGGAGCAAGGGCTCTGGCATGATCCGAGCGATCCGGCCTATCTTGAGCCTCGGTTCTCCGAAAAACTCGAGCTTGATCTGACGACCGTGGTGCCAAGCCTGGCTGGCCCCAAGCGGCCTCAGGATCGGGTGTCTCTGTCGAACGCGGCCGAAGCGTTCGCAGGTGAACTGCCGAACTATTCGTCGAATCCCGGTGTGTCAGTGCCAGTCACCCTTGCCGACGGCTCGTCGTTTGACCTGAAGAATGGCGCAGTCACGATTGCTGCCATCACCTCTTGCACCAACACCTCCAATCCCTCAGTCATGATGGCGGCTGGCTTGTTGGCGAAGAAAGCCGTGGAGTTGGGTCTTGAGCGCAAACCTTGGGTCAAGACAACCCTGGCTCCAGGCTCCAAGGTGGTTTCGGAGTACTACGACCGGGCCGGCCTAACGCCCTACCTCGACAAGCTGGGGTTCAACCTCGTGGGCTATGGCTGTACGACGTGCATTGGCAACTCCGGTCCGATCATTCCTGAGGTATCGGCTGCGGTTCAGGCCAACGACATGGCGGTGGTGTCGGTGTTGTCCGGCAACCGAAACTTTGAGGGCCGGATCAATCCTGACATCAAAATGAACTACCTAGCTTCGCCACCCTTGGTGGTGGCGTATGCGTTGGCCGGATCGATGACCGTGGATCTGTTCAAGGATCCGCTTGGCCAGGACGCTGCCGGGAACGATGTCTTCATGCGCGACATCTGGCCAACGGCCGCTGAAGTCGAAGAAGTCATCGGCTCGGCCATCAACGCCAAGATGTTTGGCGACTCTTACACCGATGTCTTCGCTGGCGATGCGCAATGGCAGTCGCTGCCCACCCCCGAGGGCAAGACCTTCGAGTGGGATGAGACATCGACGTACATCCGGAAGCCACCCTATTTCGACGGCATGCCCGACGAACCACTTCCGGTCACGGACATCGCCGGTGCTCGGGTGTTGTTGAAGTTGGGCGACTCGGTCACGACCGACCACATCAGCCCAGCTGGGGCCATCAAGAAGGATTCGCCGGCAGGCATCTACTTGGCCGCCCATGGGATTGACGGACGCGACTTCAACTCCTATGGCTCGCGTCGTGGCAACCACGAGGTGATGATCCGCGGGACGTTCGCCAATATCCGGCTTCGCAATCAGTTGGCGCCAGGCACCGAGGGCGGCTTCACCCGTGACTTCACCGTGGCCGATTCGCCGGTCTCCACGGTGTATGACGCCACCGCCAACTATCAGGCTGCGGGCATCCCGCTCGTTGTGCTGGCCGGCAAAGAATATGGCTCTGGATCCTCACGCGACTGGGCGGCGAAGGGCACCGCGCTGTTGGGTGTGAAGGCGGCTATCGCGGAGTCTTATGAGCGAATTCACCGGTCCAACCTGATCGGCATGGGGGTCCTGCCGTTGCAATACCCCGCCGGTCAGACGGCGGAGTCGCTAGGTCTCACCGGGGAGGAAACCTTCTCGTTCTCCGGCGTCACCGAACTCAACGAAGGTCGGATCCCTAAGACGGTGCGGGTCGTCGCTGGTGACGTCGAGTTTGACGCGGTCGTGCGGATCGACACCCCTGGTGAGGCCAACTACTACCGCAACGGCGGCATCATGCAGTACGTCCTGCGCAACCTGTTGAAGGGCTGAGTTTGGCTGGCGTTTCCTGGCCAGCACTCGCGTTGCTCGCCGCCGTCGTACTCCTTGGCGCGTTGGTGCAGTCAGTCGTGGGGCTCGGCTTGGGCTTGCTGGTTGCTCCCGTGACCGCGATGGTCCACCCAGCTTGGGTGCCGGTCTTGCCATTGATGCTGGCCATGCTGGTCTCCGCGTTGATGCTGCGTGGCGAGTGGGGGCGCATTGACTGGCGAGCTGTCGGGTGGATGCTCCCAGCCCGAATTCCAGGCACCGCGATCGGAGTGTGGCTGGTCGTTCGCTTCACGGAGCCTCAACTCTCCATCGCCATCGGGGTGATGGTGCTGATGGGTGTGCTCGTGACCGTGAGAACCACCCACGTTCGGGTGACTCCCATCACGATGGTGGCCGCCGGGGTGGCGGCTGGTGCCGCAGGTACGGCGACCTCAGTGGGTGGGCCGCCGATCGCGCTGCTCTTGCAACATCGCGAGGCCGGGGAGATGAGATCGACTATGTCGGTGTTCTTCTTCGTCGGCGTCATCTTGAGCCTTGGTGGACTACTTCTCGCAGGCGAGGTGTCTGGCGCGACTGTCCGGGTCGCGACAATCCTCGCGCCACTGGTTTTGGTCGGCTTCTGGATTGGCTCAAGGGTTCGTGGACGAATGCCTCAGGAACGTCTCCGGACTGCCGTGTTGATCACGTGTGCGCTGGCTGCGTTAGCGCTGCTGATGAGAGTCCTCGTCTAGATCCTGGCCGAATGAAGGAATCTGTCGATCTCAATCTGGATTGCCACGCGCTCCGGATTGGGTCGAGGCACTCGATAGCGAGCGGCATACATCTCCTCTGCCCGCCGGATCGAGGGGGCATCGGTCCTCACTGTTGCTTGACCTTCCAGGGTCGACCATCTGGCACCGTCCACCTGGCAGGCCGCCACCTGCCGATTGGCGTCCGCCGCTGACAACAGCCGTGCCTTATAAGACGAGGCAGCGGTGATCACCCACGCGCAGCGCTGGCCCAGATCGAGCGCAACTCCGACGGGCACAACGTGTGGACTTCGGTCTGCACGAACCGAACTTAGGGTGCAGAGATGGCGGGCGGTCCAAAACGCGAGGAGTTCGGGTGGGAAAGCATCCCAGTCAGGACGTCGCGAGGTCACGGAGTGAGCCTATGTCGAGGGGGTAACGTCGAGGCTGATGACCTCCTTCTCGCTGCGGGCCGCTCGCGCCATCGACAACCTTCTGGACCGCTCCGTCGCGCCGGGCTATACCAAAGTTGGTCCCGCGATCCGTCGCCGACTGTCCACCTGGCCGGCTGATGCGCCGCCCGGTGCCTTGACTGGTCGCACGGCGATTGTCACCGGCGCCACCTCTGGTCTCGGACTCGCGACGGCCGAGGGCCTAGCGAGGTTGGGGGCGGCAGTTCACCTCGTCGTTCGCGACGTCGAACGTGGGGAGAAAGTCCGCGTCGAACTCCTTAAGCGGCTCCCCGGTGCTGAGGTGTCCGTGGACCGCTGCGACCTGGCCGACCTTGACGACGTACGACGATTTGCGAGCGAACTGGACGCGGCAATTGTCGACATCGTCGTTCACAACGCTGGCGTCATGCCACCGAAGCGCACGGAGTCGCCACAGTCGCATGAGCTGACGATGGCGGTTCATGTGCTGTCGCCGGTATTGATGACTGAACTGCTGCGGCCCAAGTTGCGTGGGCGCGACGCGAGAGTGATCTTCGTGACTAGCGGTGGCATGTATGGACAGGGGCTGCGCGCCGACGATCCGGAGTTTCTGGTGGGCGACTATTCGGGCACGACCGCTTATGCCCGCAGCAAGCGCGCGCAAGTTGAGCTTCTGCCGGTGTTGAATGCCCGCTGGTCACGCGAGCGCATCACCGTGAATGCGACCCACCCAGGCTGGGCTGAGACACCGGGCTTGGCGGAATCGTTGCCCGCCTTCAGGAAACTGGTGGGGCCGTTCTTGCGGGATGTCCACAGCGGAGCAGAGACGACCGTGTGGTTGGCTGCCACGCAGCCAACCCCTGCGAGTGGTCAACTCTGGCACGACCGCCAGGTGCGACCGACCCATCTTTTGTCCAAGACTCGCACCGGTGAGGCCGAACGCCAACAATTGTGGACCTGGGTGCGGGCTCAACTCGATATCGCGGACTCAGACTGAGGCAATGGAAGCCGAGATCCATACTTTTGTTACCGGTCCAGGGTTGGCTCGGTAGTTTGGTGCCCATGAATGAGTCGCTCGCGGAGCCGACCCCCGAAATTTTGGACAAGCCCAAGGGACGACAGATCGCGCCGGTCTTGGTCAGCGTCCTCGCGGCCATGTTGGTTCTGGGTGGACTCTTGGCTGTGCCCGTATTGCTGGGCGATGACGATGCTGTCGATTCCGGTTCGGGCGAGGTGACCTTGGCTGCGGTCCAGACCTTCGAACTTGGCCCACCCAAGCATGTCTCAGGGCGGATCGCTTATGCCCAAAGCCCACCGGTCGGCGGCGATCACAACCGCGTCTGGCTGGCTTGCGGCCGTCACCCGGAGCTGGTTCGCAGTGAATTTGCTGTCCATAATCTGGAGCATGGCGGCGTCTGGATAGCCCATGATCCCGAAATGTCATCTGCTGACGTTGCCCTGTTGGCCGAGTCACTGCCAGCCGACGGAATTTTGACGCCCTATCCCGGGCTTGATTCCCCGGCCGTGGTGACCGTTTGGGGTGTGCAGCTGAGGCTCGATCGCGCTGATGACAAGCGACTCGCGCTGTTCATCGCGGAGTATGGCGACGGTGGCACTGCGCCAGAGGCCGAAGCCTCCTGTGACGGGGGCATCGGAACCCCAGTCGAGAAGGGCCTTGACGTTTAGGTGAGCAACCGGTGGGCGAGGCCAATATGGAAACGCACCGACAGCAACAAGTCGTCGACATGCACCCGCTCGTTGGCGTTGTGATACCCAGCGGCGATGACGTCCGCAGGGGTGCTAAGGAACGGGCTGAAGCCGTAGGCAGCAGTCCTCCCGGCGAGTCGGAGGAAACTCGAATCCGTGTAGCCGGTGCAGAGCAGCGGCAGCAAAATCGCGCTCGGATCCTCCGTCTTCAAGAACTCCGCAATGGCTCTCGGGAGACGACCATCGGGCGCGCTCGCGCTCCCGGGAACGAGCTTGTCCGGCCACTCAATGGCGAACGCCACATCCTGGCCTAACTGTGATCGCACCTCTGACTCAACCTCGGCGCGCGTCGTACCAGGCAGAATTCGGCAGTCGAGATCCACCCAAGCTCGCGCTGGCATCACATTGCGCGCCGCCGAGCCACCCAACATCGTCGGAGCCATCGTCATCCCTCGGAGTGGCGGTAGGAGGTGCGTGAGCAGCGGATGGAGTGCTGCCGCTTCGGCCACGTCAGCCTCAGGGTTAGCCACCTCACGGCCGAGTAGAACCGCGAGCGTGTGCTCAAGAAGCGGCGACTCAGCAGGGTGGGGAGTGCCCTTGCCGATCCTGGTGAGCAGAGTGCCAAGGTGGGGAACAGCGTTGTCACCAAGAGTTGGCATGGAGGCGTGGCCCGCCTCCCCAAGGGCGACCACACGGACCGGTTGGGTGCCCTTCTCGCCGATCGACAATTCCACGACCGTGCGACCGTTGGTGAGCTCATAGCGACTGCCGCCACCCTCGTTGATTGCTAGGTCGGGTCGGATGTCTGGTCGTGATTCGAGCAGCCAGCGCATGCCAACGTCGGCGATGCCGTCTTCTTCATCGGCGACCAAGATGAGCCAAAGATCGCCGAGTGGTCGAAATCCGTTGCGTGCCAGTTCGGCCATCGCGACCACACGAGCGGCCACCTCGTTTTTCATGTCAACAGCGCCGCGGCCGAAGAGATAGCCCTCGTCAGTGATCTCGGCGGCGAAGGGTGGATACAGCCAGTCCCGTGGATCAGCGGGTACGACGTCGAGATGACCAATGAAGGCTAGTGATTCGAACTCGGAATCACTGCCTGGGATTCGTGCGACCAGATTGGCTCGCGCTGGATCCTTGGCAATCAATTCGCAATCGACGCCAGCGTCCACCAAGTACGCCGCCAGGAGCCGAGCAGCCTCGGTTTCGTTTCCGTTGGTTGTGTCGATCCGGATGAGGCGCTGCGCGAGTTCGATGACTTGTTGATGAAGATCGATCATTCGGATCGACCCGTCAATGACTGTTCGACACGCCGCGATTTTGGTGACATGAGTGACGGGTCGGCGGGAGGGCGGAGCCCGACGAGGTTGGAGAGGTTGGAGAGGAGCCAGGCGTAGACCTCTGCTTCGTAGGACAGGTGGCCCACCCTGCCCGAGGGGCCGGCATGAGCGCCGGCACCCGTCTCGACGCGGAAGAGGCAGCGCGGGGACCACTCCGGGTCCGTAGCCCGCAGAGCTGCCACCCACTTGGCGGGCTCACGAACCATAACGCGCGGATCATGTAGCGCGCCCGTCACCAGGAGGTTGGTTCGGCTGCCGGGTTCGGGCAGGTTTTGCATCGGGTCATAGGCCGACATCCAATCGAACTCCTCACGCCTGCGTGGATCGCCCCACTCTTCCCACTCCGTGGCCGTCAGGGGCGTGTCGGCATCAAACATTGTCGTTACGACGTCGACGAACGGCACCTCAGCAAGGACCGCGCGCCAACGGTCGGGCCGCTGACTGAAGACTGCGGCCTGCAGCAGGCCGCCAGCGCTGAGGCCGCGAGAACAAATTCGTGAGGGGTCTACGAGGCCTTGTGACGCGATGCCGTCGGCGACCGCAATGAGATCAGCGAAAGTGTGTTGCTTGTTGGCCAACTTGCCGTCGAGATACCACTGGCGACCGCCCTCGCCGCCGCCGCGAATGTGGGCATGAACGTAAACAACGCCGCGATCTAACAGGCTGGGGAGGGCTGGATCCCACTCGGGTTCGAAGACTGATTCGTAAGCGCCGTAGCCGTAGATCAGGCAGGGTGCCGTCCCGTCCAGCTGCGTGTCTCGATGGCGCAACACGGTGGCCGGGACTTGGGTGCCATCAGTCGACGGGAAGCTGCGACGCTCGGTGACATAGCGCTCGGGATCGTGTCCGGGCGACTCTTCGCGCCAAATCTCGGTTCGTTCACCAGTGACCAGGTCCAACTCGGAAAACACCGGAGGGTAAAGCCAGGATTCGTCGTGGATAGTGACGGTTTCGACGTCATAGAGCACGTTGCGTGACAGGGAAATCTCGCCACCGGGTAAGGCGCTCGTCAGGGGGTTTCGAGACGCTCGTTCCTCGCTCCTCAACCGCCCTGGATCGGCTGGTTCCTCGCTCCTCAACCGCCGATCATCTGTTGGTTGAGGAGGCGCGTTAGCGCCGTCTCGAAACCCATGTGACGCACTCTCGAGGATGCGCAGGGCGGTGGTGCCATTGGTCCGCACAGTGAGCACGGTTGCGGCGGAGAATGCGTCAGCCCGGATCAGGCGTTCGGCAGGATTCTCTGCGAGGACCTCTTGCCAAACCGAGGAGTCCTGGTCCGAATCGATGGGCACCGGCGCAGTCATCAGGCGAAACTCGACCGCGTTGTCGTTGGTGACGATGAGTAGTTCGCCAGCAGTATCGGGCCCGTCGACGCGACGATGTTCGGCTCGATAGCGAACGCCGGGTCGACGCCCGCCGATCGAATGCGGTGTGCCCAGGGGCTCGTGGGCATCGAGCAGCCAAGACTCGCTGGTGGAATTGCTCTCGCTCCAGATGATGATGGCGTCTCCCGAGCGAGTGGCGCGAAGATTCAGCTCGAACCGGTCATCGGGCTCACTCAGGACCAGCACGTCCTGACTGGACGGCGTACCCAAGAGATGTCGCCACACCTCGCAGGGCCGATAGGCCTTGTCGTGCACGGTGTAGAAGAAGTACGCCGAGTCGGCACTCCAGGCGCCGCCGTAGTAGCTCCGCTGAATTTCCTCGCCATCGTGACCGGTTCTTAGGTCACGAAACCGCAATTGAAAGACTTCATCACCCGTGGTGTCGACGGAGTAGGCCAGCCAGTCTTCGTCGGGGCTGATGATGGCGAGACCGAGGTCTAGATAACCTGTGTCATCAGCCAGAGAATTGAAGTCCAGCACCGTTTCTGCAGAAGTTTCATCGGCCTCTTGGGCAAAGGTGTCCAAATTTGTCGTAGTTTCAGTCAATTCTGGATGCTTTTCGCGCAACAGTTCTGCGTAGTCACTTCCCGTGGCGAGCCTTGTGTAGTAGGAAAACCTCATACGCTTCCATTTGACTGAGCGTTCAACGTCAGGAAGGCGAGAGATCATCTCGGTTCGCAGGGCAGTGACCAGGGGAGTCAGATGGGCACACGACGTGTCGTAGAAACTGCGTTCCGCAGCCAAGTAGTCAAGAAACTCGGGCGAGGAGGAATCGTGCATCCAGTAGTAAGCGTCCGGTCTCAGCACCCCATGTTCGGTGTGCTCATGCGGTCTTTGGGCGGCCTGTGGCGGAACAGTCACGGGCGCCAACGTACTCCAGTTCGGTTGCTGGTGACCGGCGCTCTCTTGCTTGGATCGGCGTCCTTCGGGGTTTTGCTGAGCAGCACCACGGTGGCGAATGCGGCCGATGACTCGACGCTCACGATTGGACTAGACAACGAGGTTGATTCGTTTAATCCGTTCCTTGGCATTGAGGTGCCGTCATACGAAGTCTGGGCGCTGACTTATGACCGGTTGGTCAACTACGACATGAAAACCATGGAGCCGATCCCCGGTTTGGCGGAGTCGTGGGAGTCCACTCCCGATGGCCTGCAGTGGACCTTCAAGATCCGCGACGATGTGACCTGGTCAGATGGGGAAAAGCTCACTTCTGCCGATGTCAAACACACGCTGGACCGCATCGTTGACAAAGGGCCCGAAGCTGCCACGTGGGGTTCTAGCCTCAGTGGAGTTACCGAAGTGCTCGCCCCAGACGACACCACCATCGTGCTCAATCTGAAGAGAATCAACGCGGTCTTGCCGAACTTGGGTGTGCCGATCCTGCCGGAGCACATCTGGGCAGATATCTCGGAAGAAGAAGTCAAGACGTATTCGGCGGAGCCCGATGGGGGCCCGGTGGTCGGCTCCGGTCCCTTCCGCTTGGTTGAGGGCAAGGCTGGCGGCTCGCTCTACCGCTTCGAGAAGAACCCCGACTACTGGGGCGGCGTCCCCTATTTCGATGAGGTCATCTTCCGGGTCTATAAAGCCAAGGACCCTCAGATCCAGGCCTTGATCGCTGGCGAGATCGATTTCGCTGAGAACCTCACTGCGCTCCAGGTGACCGAACTTCAAAACCGGGAGGGCATCACCGCGATCAACGGGCTCTCCCCAGGCTTCGACGAGATCGCCTTTAACACCGGCGCGATCGACGTGAAGACGGGTGACCCGCTAGGCGATGGAAATCCGGCACTTCAAGACGTGAAGTTTAGGCAGGCGCTGGGCTATGCCCTCGACCTCGAGGTGATCAAGGAAAAGGTCTACTACGGCGCAGGCATCGAAGGTGACAGCATCGTCCCGCCGACCTACTCCAGCGTTCGTTGGGAACCCTCCGATGATGCGCGCTTCTCTTTCGACCTCGAGAAGGCTGGGCAACTGCTCGATGAGGCTGGCTACACGCTGGGGGCCGACGGCTTGCGCACCATGCCCGACGGCAAGCCCATCGGTAGCCTGCGGCTGTATGCGCGAGCCGACTCTGAAACCTCGTTGAAGTCGCTGACATTCTTCTCTGAGTGGCTTGCTGAAATTGGCATTGACTCAAAAGTGGAGGCCAAAGAAGAGGGCAAACTAACTCAGATTATTCTCGACGGTGAGTTTGATGCCTTCGAGTGGGGTTGGTTCGTCGAGCCGGATCCTGACTCCATGTTGTCGTACATGACGTGTGGTCAACGCGGAAACTGGTCGGACTCTTGGTATTGCAATGAGGAGTACGACGCGCTTTACGAGCAGCAACACGCCGAAGTTGATGACGTGTCTCGCGCTGCCACCATCAAGCAGATGCAGGAAATCCTCTACCGCGACGCGCCTTACCTCGTCACCTCCTACAACACCATCGGTGAGGCAGTTCGCTCGGATCGGGTGGCGTGTTTGGTGCGTCAACCCGAAGGAGATGGGGTCTGGATCTTCCAATACGGTGCCTACAACTACATCCATGCCCGACCGGTCGCGGAAGCCGGCGACTGCGATGGTGCCGAGGGCGTCACTGAAGCGTCACCTCCACCGGCTGAAGATGAAGGCGGTTCCGGAGCCATCATCGGGCTTGCCGCTGGAGCAGCCGTGCTCGCTGGCGTTGCTGGCGCAGTGGTGATGCGACGTCGAGGGGCGACTGAGGACCGAGAGTGAGCGTGGCCACGGCGAGCGAACCTGCGGTTGTCGCCGAACCGCCAGAGAGATCGGGTTTTGGGCGTGGCTATGGACGTTATGTCCTGAACCGCCTGGCGGCAGCGTCTGGGATGTTGGTGTTCGTCCTGATCACTAACTTCTTCCTGTTCCGAGTGCTGCCGGGTGACCCGGCCCGAGCTTTTGGTCGTGGTCGATTCACCACGCAAGAACAGATCGACGAGTTCAACGCGACGTACGGCTTCGGCCAGCCCCTTGGCGAGCAATTCGTGACCTATCTAAAGAACATCCTGGCCGGCGATCTGGGCCTGTCGGTGAGCACCCGCGCGCCGGTGGCGGAGTTGATCGCTGACCGAATCTGGCCGACTTTGCTGTTGGTGGGGACATCGACGTTGCTCGCGACGTTGATCGGTGTCTGGTTAGGCATCAACCAGGCTTGGAAGCGCGGAAGCAAGTTTGATAAGTCCACCACCCTTGGCACCCTCACGCTCTACTCAATGCCGGAGTGGTGGCTAGGGATGGTTTTGATTGCCACCCTTGCCGTGGGGGTGGGGCCGCTGCCGGGGTTGTTTCCGATCGGTGGCCTGCACACGCCCGGGGTCGACCCGACGTCGATCGCCGGCGTCTTTGACACCATGTGGCACTTGACTTTGCCTGTCGTGACATTGACCTTGGCCTATCTGGCTGACTATTCGCTGATCATGCGGTCTTCGCTGCTGGATGAAATCGGTGAGGACTATCTGACGACGGCGCGGGCAAAAGGGCTACGCGATGTCGACGTCCGCAACCGGCACGCCGTACGCAACGCGTTGCTGCCGACCACGACCTTGATAGCGCTCAACCTTGGGTTTGTGGTCACGGGGGCTATCACTATCGAGACCATCTTTTCGATCGAGGGGCTCGGGCTGCTGGCTGTTGAGGGTCTGCGTGGACCCGACTTCTGGCTATTGCAAGGTGTGTTCTTGGTTTCGGCAGTGGGTGTGATCCTGGCCAACCTGATCGCGAATCTGTTGTATGGACTATTGGATCCGCGGGTGCGGACATGAGTTCGGCAACGCCTCTGAGTCCCGGACAACTATCGCGAGCCCGCCGTCGGGCGTCCTGGAGACGTGGTTGGCAGAGCTTCGGTGGCCATCGCTCCGGAATCGTGGGCCTCAGCATCTTGGGGTTCTTTGTGGCCATGGCCGTGTTGGCTCCAGTGTTGACCGATCCGGATGGATTGTCGCTGACCAGGGCGCCTGGTGGAGTCCTCGAGTCTCCCTCCTCGACCTACTGGCTTGGCACCGACGATTCCGGCCGGCCCATCCTGACGTTGCTGATGTACGGCGCTCGAGTCTCGCTGCTCGTCGGGTTGCTGGCCACGATGATCTCGATGGTGATCGGCACTCTGATCGGCTTGGTCTCGGGCTATTCAGACGGCTGGACCGGTCGCATCCTCATGCGTTTCACCGAGTGGTGGCTCGTCATACCCTATTTGCCGCTCGCCATCGTCTTGGCGACCGTCTTGGGAGCTTCCTTGGTCAATATTGCGTTGGTCATCGGCATCACCTCGTGGCCTTCGACTGCATTGCTGATCCGTAGCCAAACGTTGTCGATCAAGGAGCGCCCCTATCTCGAACGCGCGCGCGTGCTCGGCACGAGTCGTTGGCATCAGATCAGCAAGCACATCTTGCCCAACGTGATGCCGATGGTGTTTGCCAACACCACGCTCACCGTGGCCATCGCCATCCTCGCCGAGACCACGCTGAGTTTCTTAGGCCTGGGAGATCCCACCACGGTCTCGTGGGGGACCATGTTGGAAGGGGCCTATGGAGTTGGTGCGATCACCACGGGATCCTGGTGGTACTTCATTCCTCCTGGGGTTTGTGTCGTGCTTATCGTCTTATCCTTCACGCTGATCGGCCAGGCACTTGAAGAAGTGTTGAATCCGCGATTGAGATCCCGTCGATGACTGAGAATGCAGTCGGGTTGCTGCGGATCGAAGACCTCAAGGTCACCTATCAGACAAGCGAGGGGGATCTGCCCGCCGTGCGCGGCGTCTCGCTCCGCGTTGATCGGGGGGAAATCGTCGGAGTGGCCGGTGAATCCGGCTGCGGCAAGTCGACCTTGGCCAGCACGATCCTGCGGCTGCAACCCGCGTCTGCCAGCGTTGAGGGGCGGGTGCTCTTCGAGGGCAAGGACGTGTTGACCATGCGCTGGGGAGACCTCCGAGCCGTGCGGTGGGCGGGCGCCTCCATCGTGTTTCAGGGTGCCTTGCACTCGCTCAATCCGGTGCATCGGGTGGGTGCCCAGATTGCGGAGGCGATCAAGGCGCACGATTCGAAGTTGAGTGCCGAGGCCATGGAGTCCCGGATTGCTGAGTTGTTGACCGAGGTGGGCCTCAGTGGAGCGCGATCCCGGTCTTATCCTCATCAACTCTCAGGAGGACAACGGCAGCGCGTCATGATCGCCATGGCGCTGGCCTGTCGACCGTCATTGATCGTCGCGGACGAGCCGACGACCGCACTGGACGTGATGGTTCAGGCGCAGGTGTTGGGGGTGCTGGCGGAGTTGGTGCACCACCACGGAGTGGGCATGTTGATCATTAGCCATGACCTTTCGGTGCTCGCCAACCTTTGTGACCGGATTGCGGTGATGTACGCCGGCCGGGTGGTAGAAGAAGGTCCGGCTCACTCGATCTTCGAATCACCGCTGCATCCCTACGCCACGGCGTTGGCGGCTGCCTTTCCAAAAATTGGTGATGCCGCTGCGAGGTTTGCCCCATCGGGGCTCAAGGGCGACCCACCGCAGCCCAATGATCTGCCCGAGGGATGCTCCTTCGCCCCGCGTTGCCCACTTGTCATCCCTGACTGTGAGCAGATTGATCCCCAGTTGACTGTTAAGTCCGCCGATCGTTCGGCTGCCTGCCTCCGCCTGGGGGTGGGCGCCCAGTGAGTGCGTTGGAGGCAGTCGAGGCCAGCGTGGAGTTCTCTTCTCGTGGCGGAGCAGTGGCGAAGGCCTTGGACGGCGCGAATCTCATCGTGCGAGCCGGCGAGATTGTGGCGCTGGTGGGGGAATCCGGGTCGGGCAAGACGACGTTGGCGCGAAGTCTGATGGGGCTTCAGCCGCTCGTGGGTGGTCAGATCCGTTTCGACGGGCAACCTTTGGACTACTCCGCCAACGGGCTTCGGTCCTTACGGCGGCGAGTGCAGATGGTGTTGCAAGACGCCGCGGGCGCGCTTAACCCACGTCATACAGTTTATGAGTCAGTGGCCGAGGGTGTGCGACTGCACGGCCTGGCTGGCAGCGGAGCAGGTGGATCGGAGGCCGACCTCGTTGCGGCTGCGCTGTCGTCTGCCGGTCTGCGACCGCCGGAGCGGTTGTTCTTGCGCTATCCGCACGAGTTGTCGGGCGGTCAGCGTCAGCGGGTGCTCATTGCCGGAGCGCTTGCCTTGAAACCCGAACTCTTGATTGCTGATGAGCCGGTCTCAAGTCTTGACGCCTCGATCCGTGGCGAAGTCCTGGCTCTCTTCCTCAAGTTGCGCGACAGCATGGGACTCGGCGTACTCGTGGTCACCCATGATCTCGGGCTCGCTTGGAATATCGCCGATAGGATCGCGGTGATGTATCTCGGACGGATCGTCGAATCCGGTCCGACGGAGGACGTGCTGTCTCGGCCGCAACATCCCTACACGGAGGCATTGCTTTCAGTCGTGCCCGAAATGGAGGGGCTGACGCCGATCGTATTGTCGGGAGAGATCCCGGATCCGGCCCGGATCCCAGGTGGCTGTCGATTTCATCCGCGCTGCCCCGCCGTCGCTAATGGCTCGGCTGTTGCCGTAGAGAGTCTCTGTCGCGGTCAGGCACTGCCAGTCCTGTCCGGTGACCCTGTCGGCCAGCGAGTCGCCTGCCACCTGCGCGAGGTGAATGGGTGAGCGATCTGCAAGCAGCCCTCCCGCGCGAGATGTATGTCGATGAAGCCGCGTGGGTGGCGGAGCGGGACCGTGTTTTGGCCGCCGAATGGACGTGTGTAGGGCGGCGCGATGATCTGGGGTTAGCCGAACCTCAGCGTGCTGCTGTCATTGAGGTCCATGAGGAATCGGTGATTGTCACCAGCGACGCCGCCGGGCTGCTCCACGCGGCCTACAACGTGTGTCGCCATCGAGGATCGCAAATATTTCCAACCGAGCCTGGGGCTGATCCCACGTCTTGCGCGGCTGCCGCGTTGCGTTGTCCCTATCACTCGTGGACCTACGCCCTGGATGGATCGCTGCTCAAGGCGCCCCACACGGAAGGTCTTGATCGCTCGGGTTTTGGGCTCAATCGCGTCGCGGTAGATGAGTGGGCCGGGTTTGTCTTTCTCAGGTTGGTTGAGAGTGGTTTCGAGACGCTCGCTGGCGCTCGCTCCTCAACCGACAAGCCACAATTGGTGGTTGAGGAGGGCGACGAAGGAGTCCGTCTCGAAACCAGGCAGTCCCTCGCTGACGCGGTGGAGCGACCATCGCGGACGCTTGCCAACTATCGGATCGGTGACCTGGTGACCGGAGCGACATACACCTATGACGTGGCGGCCAATTGGAAGGTCATCGCCGAAAACTACAACGAGTGTTATCACTGCGGTCCCGTGCATCCCGAGCTCACGCGCCTGGTGCCAGCTTTTGGTGGGGGAGGTGTGGGCATTGATTGGGACGCGGGTGTCGAGCATCGCGAAGGTGCTTGGACTTTCACCATGTCTGGCACCACTAATCGAGCCCCGCTGCCAGGGCTCGACGAGGACGAACGTGTTCGACACAAGGGGGAGTTGGTCTATCCCAACCTGATGTTGTCGTGTTCGGCCGACCATGTAGCCGCGTTTGTCTTGCGACCCTTGGCTGTGGATCGGACCCGCATTGATTGCGTGTTGCTCTTCGAGCGGGCTGCGGTGTCGGCCACAGACTTTGACCCCGCAGATGCCGGGGACTTCTGGGACTTGGTCAACAAACAAGATTGGGCAATCTGTGAATCGGTGCAGCGCGGGATGAGTTCACGCTCCTACCAACACGGTTGGTTTGCTCCGATGGAGGACGATTCGGCCGACATTCGCCGTTGGCTATTGCCGCGGTTGAACGGGGCAACACGTGAGTGATTCATTCGAGTATGCCGTCATTGGATTGGGGGCCTTGGGCTCCGCCACGGCGTACGAACTGGCGAAGCGTGGGCATTCGGTGCTTGGCCTGGAGAAGTTTGAGTTGGGTCACAACCGAGGCGCTTCGCATGACACTTCGCGAATCCTGCGGCACAGTTATCACACGCCGTCCTACGTCGAACTCACGTGTGCGGCGTACGACGACTGGGCGGCGCTCGAAGTTGATTCGGCTGAAACGCTCGTGACGCTGACTGGCGGGCTGGATCTATTTCCGGCCGGTGGTGCGATCGCAATCGCTGACTACACCTCTTCGCTCACGGCTGTCGGGATTGAGCATGAGGTCCTTTCGGTCGCGGAGATTGCGGCGCGGTGGCCGCAGTTTTCGCTCCCCGAAGGGACGCTTGGTCTCTACCAGGAGCGTGGCGCCATGGTCCCCGCAGGCCGCGGAACCGGAGTCTTGCAGCGCCGTGCGTTTGCCCACGGTGCTGTTCTGCGTGATCGGTCTCCGGTTTCCTCACTGCGAGACCGGGGCGCCGGGGGCGTCGAGGTGACGGTGGGGGACACGACGTACACCTGCCGACGAGTGGTCGTGTGTGCGGATGCGTGGACCAATCAACTCCTTGAAGGGTTGGGTGTCTCGATCCCGCTGGACGTCACCCTCGAGCAAGTGACCTACTTCCAGCCACCCGAGATTCGGCCCTTCGAGCCAGGTCATTTGCCGCTGTGGATCTGGATGGATGAACCTTGCTACTACGGCTTCCCGACCTATGGCGAGCCGACCGTGAAGGCGGCTCAAGACTGCGGCGGACCGATGATCGATCCGAATGACCGCAGTTTTTCCGTGGATGCCGAGATGCTCGATCGCCTTGCGGCCCACATGTCTGCGATGTTGCCCGGCGCTGGGCCAGCCGATTCGCTCACTGCGCTGCCAATACACGCTGACACGTGACCGGGACTTCCTCATTGACGCCGTGCCCGGATCTGACGCGGTGTACGTCGGGCTGGGTGCGGCCCATGGTTTCAAGTTCGCCCCCACGTTTGGTCGCTTGCTGGGTGATCTTGCCGAGACTGGCACAACCGACTTTGATCTGACGCCCTATCGCTTTGATCGGCCCGGCATCACCGACGCCGATTTCGTGCCTCAGTGGATGGTGTAGCAACACTGCTACGCTTGCTGTTATGGAGACGATTCCGCATCGAGAATTGCGCAACAACAGCAGTGCCATCCTCGCGCGGGTGAAGAACGGCGAGACCATCGCGATCACGAATCACGGTGAGTTGGTCGCCGTCATCAGCCCGCCCTCCCTGAGCCCACTCGATCAGGCTCGGTTGCTTGGCCAAGTGCGGGAAGCGCGACCAGGTGCCCCTCGACTGGACCAGATAGAGCGGATCAATTCAGATCTGACCACCGAAGAGATCCTGGCTGATCTGCGTGGCGACAGGTGATCTATGTCGACACGTCGGCCGCACTCAAACTCGTTGTGAGTGAAAGGGAGTCTGTGGCCATAGCTTCCTATTTCGCTCAGTTGAGAGACAGCGGTCAGGATTTGTGGTCCTCAATGTTGCTTTTCACGGAGTTGCACTGCGCGAGTCGACGTCGCCTGGCCCAGGCTGCCGCTGCAGTCAACGCGGTGTTGGACAACCTGAACCTGCTGGAACTCACTACTCCTGACTTGCAGACAGCTGGGACGTCTGAGTGGGGCCTGCGAAGCGCGGACGCGATTCACTTGGCGGTGGCTTTGCGTTTGGGGGCGCACACGATGGTGGCGTATGACGCGGAGTTGTTGGCCACTGCTCAGCGGGTGGGTTTGGCCACCGAGTCGCCCGGGCGATAGCCGGCGACGGCACGTCTGAGCATCGCCTTGAAAACGACGCCGTGAAGGAGTCCGGCGGGAATCCAGTAGAGCCGTCCACGCCAGCCGTGCAACTTGACCACGGTGGTGGCGATGAGTCTTTGGTTGGCTGTGTCGACGGCGATGCCGACCCAGAAATCGAGGTGTGGGTCTTCCACCGCGATGAGGGACTCATTGCCCTCGACTCGGCTCACCGCAAAGGTGGTGAGGTCGCGCTGGGGAATGCCGAGGAGCGGCGTCAGCAGGCGGCGTACGCCGAAGAGAGCCTTGACCCACCACGGCATATTGGCGGCCGTGAAGATGAGGTCCACCCACTCCGCAGGGTCCGTGGTTGAGCCGCTGGGGAGGGCGACAACCTGCATGTCGGCGAAATCAGGAAGTCGGCACGCTCGGATGGCCATCGACTCCATGAGTTGAGACTACGCGGAGTCAGTTGTTGAGGCGCGCGTGTGAGCGGAGCCAGCACATCATGCCCATGTCGTGCCCTCGGCACGGTTTCGGTCCTATTTGTTCTCGGATGATCGCCACAATCGTGCCCTTGGCACGGTTCGGAGTCGCCGCAGGCAATTTGCTGATACGGCAACATTGTTTGCGCTTCTGGAACCGCGTCTCCTAACATTCTTGTATGACGACTTCCAGGACCCAGGATTTTTGGGAAGACCACTACGGCAAGAGCGATCGCGTGTGGAGCGGGCGGGCCAATCCGGTCCTGGTTTCAACGGTGGAGGCGATGACGCCTGGCACTGCGCTCGATCTCGGGTGTGGCGAAGGCGGTGACGCTATCTGGTTGGCAAGTCACGGTTGGCAGGTCACAGCTGCCGACGTGTCGCCCACCGCAATTTCCCGCGCCCAGGCGGCTGCCCAGGCGGCGGGAGTGGGTGATCGCATCTCGTGGGAGGAACATGACTTCACCGTCTCCTTGCCCGATGGCAGCTTTGACCTGGTGTCGGCGCAGTTCCTCCAAGCGCCCGTCGACTTCCCATTGGAGTCCGTGCTGTCGGCCGCCGCAACGAAGGTTGCCCCTGGCGGATTGTTGTTGGTCGTCAGCCACGCTGCTGGGCCGTCTTGGGCACAGTCGCGTCATGAGGGGCACGAAGGACACGGTGACAACAGGCATCATCATGGGGGGCATGGGGATCATGGACATGAGGTGCGATTCCCGACTCCGCAAGAAACCCTCGAGTCACTCCAGTTGTCCCCCGGGGACTGGCGGATTGATCGAGTGGAAGTCGCTGAACGAGACATCACAGCTCCCGACGGAAGTCCCGCAACCCTCCTCGACTCCGTCGTCGCTGTGACTCGGATGACATAGCCGGAACCGGTGGTGAATCCATGTCGTCTGCCCTGTATGGCCAGATTGCTTGCGACCGTGGTGCCGGCTCTGTTGCTGTTGGCGGCCTGCGCACCGTCACAACCCCAGGCGGCAACCGACTGCTGGAATCAGATCCGCCTTGACGGGGTGGTCTACAACGAAGCGGGGTTCACGGAGCAGGTGGGACCAGAGGCCGGAGAGGCGGATCTCTCGGAGTGTGCGGATGTCGGCGAGAGCCCGGGTGGCTCCTACTTTCCTGACTCACCCCACGTCACGATCGCCTACGAGGTGGAGAGTTTCGATCCGGCCGAGGTTCTGGCCGTTGACGACGGAAATTTTGTACGCGTCTATCTGTCCGACGCGACCACGTTGGAACGTGAGACAACGCTGCGCGCCCAACTTGAGGCTCTCAGCCCCTAGCGGGGGATGTGCTCAGACCACGTGCGGTTGCTGATCTCCGTGCCATCGCGGTGGGCCACGGTAGAGATGGTTACGTCATAACCTGCTGTGGTGATGGCGATGTCCATGACTGAGTGGACCTTGACGGCGACGTCTGGCCAGGACAGTTCGAAGGTGGTTTCGGCGTGGGCGTGCTGGTCGAATGTACGCCGATTGACGCTGACCTCGCCGACGTACAACTCTCGTGAGCGACCGTCGTACGGCGTCTCGTAGTCGGACTCGACTCGCGTGCGCGCAACCGTCGTCCGCGATAACACGTCATCAGTAATCGTCCACGCGACTCCATCCGCGGACTCTGACGAGTGAGGGTCGCCGGGCGGCAATTGTGGCTCCGGGAATTCGCCCACTAGCACCGGCAAAGTGATCTCTCCGCTGAGGATGGTGAGCACAACCGGCGCCGGCGGAGAGACCGTGTTCGGCCAATCCGACCCGGCGATGCTGACTCGGAGTTGTTGTCCGTCCGACCAGTCATATGCGCAGGCGTCCAGGGTGATCTCGACGTCGTACACCTCGCCAGGCACGAGCGGTTTCGGAGTGCCGTGGACGCCCTCGCGATAGGTCAGATCGAGGCTCCCCCGAGACACCAGTGCCGAGGTGCCGTCGGGGAAGACATCGCACAATTTCACCGAGAGGGAGGCCAACGGCTGGTCGGCACGCACCCGCAACCTAGCCACCGGATAACCGACGATCGGGCTGTCGGGGGGCGTGAACTTCCAGGTAAGGGAGCGCGCATCGTCCAACGACTGGTCGCCAGACTGCCCCCACGGTAGAGTGTCCGGCGCAATCAATCCAGGCCCCGGTGCCGACATCGGGGCGTACGACTAGTTCGGCTGGCCCGTCGAAGTTCAGCCCGTACGATTCGACAGGCGGAACCGACGGCAAACTCAGCCAATAGCCCTCGTGGAGATCTAGATCGATTTCGGGCCGGGTCGAGGAGCGGACGTACACATCAGCACCGTCTTCATGGGTGCTGGGTCCCGCGCCCGGTCGCAGCCACCGATCAAACCACTTGGCGAGTTCGGTCTCCAAGTGAACGCGAGGGCCAGGCATGGCGGTGGTGGCATCGGCGTGTGCCCAGGGGCCTGCCAACAGCCGGTGGGGGATGCCCGCACTTTTCAGCTCCGCCAGGGTGCGAAAGGAATTGTTGCGGTAGCCATCTGCCCAACCAGCGACGATCATCACCGCACAGTTGATGCGGTCATAGCCCCGCGTCGTACCCCCTAGACGCAGTGAGCCGTGGTCCCAGTAGGGGCCGTGCCGGTTTTCGCGCAGCCACGTCAATGCCCACGGTTCATTGGTGGCGAGACGTCGCTGCCACTCGGTGTCCCAGCCTTCGCCCCAGACGGCTGGCACGGGCGGAAGCACACACATCGGGGTCATGTAGTGGCAATAGTCGACCAGGTCGACCAGTTTGCGGGCGCCTCCGCGCCAATGCACGTCGTCGGTCCAGCGGTCGTCGGTGGCATAGATCGCACAGATTGCCTTGAGGGCTGATGGGCGCTCGCAGGCGACCTGGATCGAGTTGAAGCCGGAGTAGGAAGTGCCCCACATGCCGACGTTGCCGTTGCACCAGTCCTGCTCGGCGAGCCAGGCGATGGCTTCGGGAAGATCGCGCTGCTCAGCCTCTTGATATTCATCGAGGGCAGCACCCGAGGATGACCCGGTGCCGCGAACGTCGATGCGCGCCACGGCATAGCCATGATTGTCGCGGAGGCTGCGATAGCTCTCGGCGTACGACGAGGTTTGGTCGTCCTTGCGATAAGGCAGCGCCTCGATCAGACACGGCTGTGGTCCGAGCAGCGGGTCGGGGAGATAGAGGCTGACCGCCAAGAACTCACCGTCGCTCAGTGGGATGCGGATCTCCTGATCGATGCCGGTCATGAGGTGGCCGCGATCAGCCCTGAGAGATGGGCCATGATCTCCGGGGTGTAGATCGATTCAGCGGTGTTGCCGGATCTCCCGACCGTGGTTTCGGCTGCGAACATCGAGTTGAGCACGGCTTCTTCGGTGGCCTCAACGACAGCCGCGAAGAGCGGGTCTAGCGCGCGGCCAGTGACGAGCGGCGTACCGTCTGGCACGCCGTTGCGGTCCATCCGCATGCCGGTGCCGAAGCCCATGAAGATCTCGCCACTGCCGTGATGCGCGACCGAGCCGGTGCGAGCCAAGCCCAATCCGACTCTTCGCGCTAGCCGTGCGCAACTTGCCCCGTCGACCGGGGCATCGGTCACCACAATGCCGATGCAGGAGCCTGCTGGCACTTGGCGGCCTGCGTTAGGTGTGTTTGTAAGCAGCCGACCGAGGGGTACGCCGGCCACGACGCACTCCGCGCGACTGCCGAAGTTGGTCATCAACAACACCGCGACGGTGTGCCCCTGCGCCGTCACGCGGGAGGCCGTGCCGATGCCGCCCTTGAAGTCGAAACACGACATGCCCGTGCCGGACCCGACTGCACCCTCCGCCGGAGGTCGGGAGGACCCACGAGAGGCCAATGCGGCCTCCCAGGCTGCGACGACATCCTCATGCTCGACCTGCATCCGGCGGGCGTCATTGAGCCAGGAGTCATCACACTCGGCGACCACCGGGATGATGAAGTCGACGGCAGAGGATGGGTCGTGCTCCAACATGATCCGGCAGGCGGAGTCATAGACCCGGCCGAGCTGGAGGGTCGAGGTTAGGTAGACCGGCGTCTCGGCAGATCCCCACTCAGCCGCGGTGATAAAGCCGGTGCATTCGCCTGCTCCATTAAGCACCGCACCACCAGCCGGCACGAGCCGGGTGAAGGCGTCCTGCGCCAGCACTAGACACGTCACCCCCGTGCGCGCGACTCCTCGAGCCGTTGGCGGATCGGGCTCGTCGCGGTGCAGGGTGGTGTGGCCGAGACCAACCCCGGCAACGTCCAACACCGAGTTGGTGGGCCCTGTCGGCAGGTCCCCGATCACAATTCCCAGTTCGCGCGCGCGTGGCATGGATCTCATCTTGCCGGACTATCGGTGGTTGAGGAGTTAGCGTCTCGAAACTTCATTCGGAGTAGTGCATCCTTGCCGTGTGAGCATCCCCGTGGTCTGGTCGGCTGACACCTACCTCAACCGTGCCGGGGTCACCTCGCGACACCGTCGGTGCCGACGTCACCGGACCGAGCACCTGGCTTGATGGCGCAGCACGTCGATGTCGGCGATCGCCTCACCACCATCAGCGAGCATCACCGCCACGTCGGTCAGCACCCGCTCGAGGTCATGACCGGGCTTGAAGTTGCGACGAGCCATCAGCTTGAACAGCTCAGCCGTGAGGCCAACCCGGTCGGCCAGGAGCAGGGGCCCCGACGCTGCCGACGTGGGCCACCACGCCGACACCATCAGCAGACACAGACAAGCCAGCAGACCACGAAGTACGCTTCACCTACGCAGTGCCTTCCGGTTCGAGATTCTTAAGACGTCGCAATCCCACGCTTACCCTGCTGGCAGGCATTTCCGTGCTACTACGCGCCGATCAACCCGACGAGCCGTGAACGATCCGGGCTAGTTACTTGACTGCCATACCGGGGGGGGGGGGGTACCGTCGGGATCATGTTCCCTCGGTACTCGTTTCCCACCGTCATCATCTTCCTGTTCATCATCGGAACTTTCGGGGGTTCAATTGACGGCCCTGGCGACAACCACCGATGGTCTTCGACCAACCGGTAACTACGACCCCGGAAACTGTAGTACTGGGGGGCCCGGGTTTGGTGAGGTTTGCCAGACTGACAATGCCTCAGTTTCATTCTACATGGACTCAAGTGGAACTTACGAGTTGGAAACACCGGATCGCAACGCAGTAAATGCCGCAATAGCAAACGTGTTTCAGCCCACGGCACTTAATATTGCCTATGATTCGACGCCTGCCTTCTCGGGATCGGCCGAAACGGACTGGGTTTTCCAAGAAGGCGATCCCGGGTCGGGATTTAACGGATACACCTGGTGCGACGACGCGTTGCTCTCCGATGGTTGCGATCAGCATTATATTCGAATTCGAGGCAACGGGTTTTACACATCGGCGCTAGTGTGCCATGAGGCTGGGCATGCAGCTGGCCTGGTTCACGGCGAGAGCGCAAGTCCGGATGCAGTCAGCAATAGCAATTCTGCCGTGATGGGCTGTATGGTCAGTGGCCAACTTGGTGGTCCCGGAGTTTTGCGAACATTTCAAATCAATGACATTGCCTCTACATATTAGGCGGGGACTTCTTATGCGTGCCAATTCTTGGTTTGTTCCGCGTTCGGCAGTTGTGATGGTCGTTGCGTGCGCTTCACTCGCCTCGTGTGGAGCCGACGACGGTCGGTCGACTGCTATCGCGCTTGGGGCAGGGGACGATCGCCTCCCCAACCTGACTGCAAGCGAGATTGTAACTTTCGCCGACCACGTTGTGGTTGCTGAAGTCACTGACGATAACTCGCTGCCAGTTCCCAAAGAGGATGTCGACCGGGGCGAGGGTTTGGTCCTACGCGACCTGACCTTCCATGTCCGCGAGACCGTCTGGTCGAACCAATCGGCCGCCCACGCGGTGCCCCGAGAGTTCAACTGGACCGCAGTCGGCTGGTTCTTTAAGGGATCGGTGGATAATCGAACCGTCGCGGGATATGAGGGAACGCCAAGGTTCGAGAAAGGCCAGATCTACGTTGTGGCTCTGGATTGGGATCAACATATGTGCGAGGAACCAGGCGAGTGGTCCCCTCTTGGTGGAAGCTTCAACATGCCGTACGAGAGTGAGGTGATAGGCGTCGGCGAGTTTGAGGGCGAGTTGCTGAGCGAAAGCGAACTTAAGGAGACGAAACCCAGTCAGGGCATTCGCGCAGAGGTATGGGGCAGAAGTCTTGTGGATCTCAAGGACGCCCTCGGTGCCGCCCCGGTCGATCCGGCGTTAGCCACACGGATGGCGGCTGCCGACAAGGAATGCTGACTAAGTGTCAATCGGCCGCTGCCGACGTGGGTCTCAGCACTCGCTGCGCTAACCTTCAGTCAATCGAATCTGTGGCGGAGGGAACGGAAGGCGTTGGCATCCCAAGGTGGACGGATCCCCGTCGTCTGGACCGCCACCACCTGCTGCACGACCCAGGCACGAGGTCTGGGTCGGTGTCTCGATGGTCGGCACCGAATGGCGGCCCGGGTAGAGGCAATCTTGCAGCTGCTGAAGGTCGGAGGCTGGTCGAAGCCTCGGCGGGTGATCGGTCAGTACTCGCGAGGATCCACGATGCTGACTTCCTCGACTACCTCGAGCACGCGGCCGAGAATTGGCTGGCTGGGCCGTACGTCGACCTCGTCGGCCAGGACCGGGTGGTGCCGTATTTCTTCCCGACCCCGGCGCTGACCCAGGGCATGCCATCCCGAAGACCGGCGGCGCCCACGCCCTGGCTGGGGAGTATTGCTACGACACCATGACCCTGGTCGGGCCAGGCACCTGGCAGGCGGCCGCTGGCGCAATCGATTGCGCGCTGACTGCGGGCGAGCTGGTGATCGACGGTGAAAATGCGGCGTACGCCTTGTGTCGACCACCCGGACATCACGCCACTCGCGGCGGGTTCGGCGGCTCCTGTTATCTCAACAACGCCGCTGCTGCGGCCGTCCGACTGCGGGATGCCGGGCACGAGCGGGTTGGCATCCTCGACCTCGACGCCCACCATGGCAACGGCACCCAAGCGATCTTCTGGGACGACCCGAGCGTGTTCTATGGCTCCGTGCACGTCGACCCTGGTGCCGGGTGGTTCCCCCACATCTTCGGGTATGCCGACGAGCGAGGAGGCTCCTTCGCGCCCGGGTCCAACCTCAATGTCCCGCTGGCAGAGGGGGTGGGTGACGACGGAGTGGCTCGTTGCGGTTGAGCAGTTGGCGGAGTGGATCACGCATGCGTCGTGCACAGCCCTCGTGGTTTCACTCGGGGTCGATGCGGCTGCCGAGGACCCGGAGAGCCCATTGCTCGTGACCGCAGCCGGCTATGAGGCCGCCGGGCAGGTCCTTGGCGGTCTCGGGGTCCCGAGCGTCATCGTCCAGGAGGGCGGCTATCACCTACCGAGTCTCGGCGGACTGGTGGCGGCCTATCTCGACGGTCATGAGCGTCCTCGATGAGCAAGGTGATTCGCGCCGCTGGTGCCGGCGATCAGGCAGCTGTTTCGAGCGTGGTCCGCGAGTCCTTCGGCGGCGATGGGGCACTGGTCGCCGATCTGGTGGTCGCCCTTGAGGTCGCAGGCAAGTTGAGGCACGCGTTGGTGGCCGAGGTGGACGGCGAAGTGGTGGGCCATGTTCAGCTCAATCACTCGTGGTTGGACACCCGCCGGCAACTGGTCGACGTACTCGTGCTGAGTCCGCTGAGTGTGGTGCCGGGTCATCAAGGCAGGGGGATCGGTGGCGAACTGGTTGCGGCTGCCGTCGAAACGGCTCGCGGGGCAGGTTGTCCCGCGCTCTTCCTCGAGGGCGACCCTGGGTTTTATGCCAGACACGGCTTTGAGCCCGGGAGGGCACATGGATTCCTGCGCCCCTCAATGCGGATCCCCGAGCCGTCCTTTCAAGTCAGGCTGCTGCTGCCTCATCATGAGGCCTGGATGACCGGAGGGCTGATCTATTGCGAGCCGTTCTGGTCACTTGACTGCGTTGGGCTGCGCGATCCGATTCTCGGTGAGGTCGAACGCGCTCGCGGATAGCCGGGGGCCTACTGACGCCAGCGCGACCAGGCGGCCTGTTTGGTCGTGCCGGCCACGCCCGCCACGCTCGTCCATGATTGGGCCTCAGCCAGGTTCCGTGCTGACACCCCGAGGCATTCTCCGACATAGGTGCTGAGGGCGAGCAGCGACTGGAAAGCCTGGGGATCGTCACTGGCTGCCAGGACGTCAAGGCGGGCGCGGATCTCGTCGGCAGTGGCGCTCAGGTCGGTCATGGAGTCAGTATGACGGTCCGCATCTCGTCGGTGTCCTCAAACTGGCGCGCCCACGAAGCCGATGGCCAATGCCAGGTGGCGACTGCCTCGTCAGCGTTGAGTCCCGGCTCGTAGACGACGGTGTAGAGGGTGCCGAAACCAACCTCGAACTCCTCTGAACGCAGGGGAGGAGCCAAGAGCGCCTCCACGAGGTCGAGGGGTGGATCCAGCAGCAGTTCTTGGCGTTCCACACTCTTGAAGCGCGCTGCATGCTCGGGGCGCTCGACGAGGCTCAGCTTGTGGTTGGTCGTCGCGGTCAGCGTGCTCACGACGGCATCTTCACCCGGGGCAACAAACACCGTCGCGTGTTCGCCGAGTCGATCTGCGAGGGCAATGTTGTAGGACTGAGCGATCGGCAGTCGCTTGAGCACGTCGACCGCCTGCGTGACCGTCGTACATGTCTCCAAGAGGTAGCGAATCACTAGCGGAATGCCAAACCCTTCGCCATGGCCAACCCGCCCGCCATAGGTGAGTGAGACGGTCAGACCGTCCTCATTCATGCCGTCCAATAGGCCCCAAAGCAGGTCGCTGGTGCCGATGACTCGACGTCGGCCCGAATAGTTGGTCGACGCAATGACGCCCTCGAAGAGCAGCGGGTCGTAGTCATAGTTGCGGGCGATCACGGGCCGCTCTCCAGGGATGATGATCTGTGAGCAGCCGACGGCGAAGGCGGGCAATTCCACATCGACAACATCCGCTCGGCAAGCGGGTCGCTGGTGAGGGCGCCGAGGCGTTCCCACGTGGGCACCAGTTCGGGCATGTGCTTGGTCAGAGCATCACGGCATTCCTCGAGGAAGGGGTCGCATCCGGTCGGGCGACATACCAAGCGCGGTAGGCCGACCACGTCGCGTCATACAGGGCCTTCCACCGTTCGCCAGGGACCTCCTCGCGGTAGGCGTGAATGGTGAGTGTGCGACTCGGCGTTGATGCGCCCCACTGACGGGACCAATTTGCTGACTGGGCGAGTCCCCAATCGCGCCATTGGGTCCAGTCGGCGTCGGCGCTTGGGACGGTCGTTGCGGTTTCTGTAGTGGTCATGCGTCAAGCATACATTGACGTCAATGAAACATTGACGAACGTCGTGACCGACAGCCATCGGTCGATACCAGTCCGGCGCGAGTCCGGAGGGGCCCACGCAGAGATAGTGTCTCTCCTCATGCGCACCGTGACGGTGGGGACAGGTTCGTCCCCAACCCGAGACTTGCCGTCTCGTGATCCCGCACCCGACGTCCTGGGGCTAAGCATTCCGACTGTCTCCGGTGTTCCCTCTACGATCGCCGAGACACTGGCCGCGACCCACACGGATGCTTTCGTGGTGGTGCACGAGGGTGAGTTGGTGTCGCAGTGGTATGCCGACCCGGCCGACGAGACGTCACAACATCCATTGCATTCGATCACCAAGTCGTTCATCGGTTCGCTGGCTGGGATCTTGATCGATGCGGGCCGGTTGGCCCCTGACGCCTACGCGTCGGCGTACGTCCCCGAACTCCTGAATGGGGGATATGCGTCTGCGACCGTGCGCGACCTGCTCGACATGCGCACCGGTGGCGATTACGTCGAAAATCACGACGACCCACAGCAATGAACTCGCCGCGATGGGCGAGATCGTGGGCTGGCGGGAGAGAAGCGGCTGGGATCTGCCCGACTCCTTCCGGCAGTATGCCGCCCACGTGCCGCGTGTCGCCGCGCAAGCGGGACCGTTTAGTTACCGCTCCACTGACACCGAAGTCCTGGGCTGGGTGTTGGAGGCTGCGGCAGGAGTACCCCTCTCTAGCTGCTGGAGGAGCGGTTGCTGGGTCGTCTCGGCCTAGAGGCGGCTGCCGAATTGTTGGTGGACCCGGTGGGGGACCCGTTGGCGTCCGGCGGGTTGTCGTTGGTGCCACGCGATCTCGCCCGGTTTGGTCTGATGCTGCTTGACGGTGGCTCGGTGGGTTCGGCACAGGTGGTGCCGACCATGTTTGTGAAGGACACCCGGGTGGGTCAAGAGGATTCGATCGCCGCATTTCAAGCTCGCATGGGGGAGCGGGTGGGGCTCACGGTCGAGGCTTCCGTGCGTCCCGAACAGGCAACCAACGGCATCTATCGCAACCAGTTTTGGGTGCCAGCGCAAGGCGCGAGGCAGTTGTTGTGCCTCGGCGTACACGGCCAAGCCATGCTGATCGACGGCGACAACGACGTTGTGGCGGTGAAGTTGTCCAACTGGCCAGGCCCACAAAGCCCCAGCCTCTTTACTGATGGCCTGACCTGTCTGATGACCGCTGCCGAGTCCGTTGGTGGCCGACCAAACAACCACGTTCAGTTCTTGCGCTGAGTTCGGCCAGCGAACAGCTGCAGTCACGCCCTACGTCCGCTTGAGCAGAATCTCGAATGCGGCCGGGGAGAGGGCCGGCGGCAATTGCTCCCCCCATGCCAGCAAGTCGTCGTCTCCCGTGACTATCCATGTCGCCCCTTGCTCCCGTGCAAGGGCAATTAGATAGTCGTCATCAGCATCACGCGTGTAGGCGCTCCGTACAGCGGGGTCTTCGATCAGCGTCACCAAACCGCGGAGTGTGGCGACGTAATTGCGAGCCCACCACTTCCGGGATTCGTTTCTGAATCCTTGGACGGGCAAGCACCCCAGAAATCTCCTCTAGCAACTGCGGGCACGCGACCACTTCAAATGGTGCGCTGCCTACAAGCCACCATTGAATGAGGCGAGTGGATGCGCCTGCCCCGATTGCCGCTGAGATGAAGACATTGGTGTCGATAACTACACGCGGGATTTCCTCATCGGGCACGTCGGCGCCGCACTGACCGAGTTTCGTCAACAGCCAATTGCATCGCATTCATCCTCGTCAAGAAGGCCAGAGTCGGCGCGATCGCTCATCGCACCTCGCACTTCTCTGGTGAAGTATTCCCAGGCCGACTGTCGAGTCATGCCGAGCGCATCCCCAATTTGATCCCAAGACGCGCCTGCGGCTCGCGCGTCAGCGACGGACTGGCGTCGCAGCACCCCGAGCTCCGCTTCCGTGCGCGCCAATTCGCGCAACGCGTCAAGTGGATCGGTCGGCAGTCGATCTAGGACGTGACTCATGCCTGTCAGGATAGCCTGACAAGCAGAAATTCGCACGGCCGTCTGGTGAGGTGGACTGGACTGGACTGGGCTGACGAGGGGGCACTGTTTCGGGCAGGATGATCTGGACCAGTTCGAATGTCGAGTGGAGGAGCCCACATGCCGCGCAAGAAGTCAGATGCTGCCGGGAACCTGAACTAGTTCCGACTGAGAAAGCGGCGCCGGTGGCCAAGGGCGGGGCCATCAAGGGCGGCGGGGCCGGTGGGCGTACGCCGGATGCTCCCGAGGTGCCCGCAGAAGCGAGTCGTGACCGCGCCGCGCCGGCACCTGCGCAACATCTCGGAGATCCGCACCTTCTTCCGCACCAACGAGACCCCGATCTTCTTCTTGGGGCCTACCGCGTTCAACCTTCTCGGCGTTGATCGCTGGGTCCGCAACTTTTCATTCATCACTTACTACGACTCGTGGGACGGCTACCACCCGAGGGTGTTTTCACCGACCTTGATCGAGCATGAACCGTTCACCAGTGGCGAGGACATCAACAACTATCTGCTGACCCATCCGGCGGTGCGTGCCCACATTGCGGACCAGGTGCGCCGGGATGGGGATCGGCCGAAGATCGCGATGGTCTTCTTCGACGAGGAGACCGAGCGGATTTGTGAAGAGCAGGGCTATGACCTGATCCTCCCTTCCCACGAGCTGCGCACTTACCTCGATTCCAAGATCACCACGACCCGGTTGGGCAATGAGGCTGGGGCAGCGAGCGTGCCGAACATTCTGACCACGGTCACGTCGTGGACTGATCTCAACAAGAAGGCCCGCGCCGCGAAGCTCGGCAAGGATTGGGTCTTGCAGACGGCGTACGGCGACTCCGGCAAGACGACGTACTTCGTGGCGAATCGTGACGACTGGAACAAGTGCGCCACCGACGTCGTCGGCGAAGAGGTCAAGGTGATGAAGCGAATCACCAACCGGGCGGCCGCCGTCGAGGCGGTGAACACCCGGCATGGCACGGTGGTCGGGCCGTTCATGACCGACCTGACGGGCTACAAGGAGCTCACGCCCTATCGCGGTGGTTGGTGTGGCAACGACCTCTATCCCGAAGCGCTCAACGACGATCAGCGGGCGCGGGCGATCGAGCATGTGCGCAAACTGGGGGATCGGCTCCGCCAGGAGGGCTACAAGGGCTTCTTCGAGGTCGATGTGTTGGTCGATCTTGAAGATGACGAGGTCTATCTCGGCGAGCTCAACCCACGCATTTCGGGGGCGAGCTCAATGACCAATGTGACCGCCGGTGCTTATGCCGACGTACCCCTTTTCTTGTTCCATTTGCTCGAATATCTCGATGTCGACTACGACCTCGACGTTGATGAGATCAATGAGCGCTGGCGCGAATTGGCGGCCGTGGATGTGTGGAGTCAGCTGATCATGAAGACCTCCGACAAGAACATCCGCCATATCGATAAGGCGCCCAAAACGGGCATCTACCGGGTCAACTCGGACGGCACGCTGGAATATCAGCGAAACACTCTCGACTGGCACTACCTCCACGAAGGTGATGAAGCGTTCTTCTTGCGGGTCTATGGCGAGGGCGAATATCTCTTCAAGGGCGCCGACATTGGGATCTTGGTCTCCAAGAGCCGGATGCAGACCGACAAGAACCAGCTCACCGACCGCTGCCGCACCTACATCGACGGCATTCACGCCCAATACGAAACCTCACCGGTGGATGTGAAGCCGAAGCCTGCGAACCTGTTGGCTTACTTGAAATAGCGCTGGTTGTCGGAGGTGGATGCGTCGTCAGGACGATCGGTTGTTCGACCGCGCACCAGCCGTACGCCGGTCGCGAGCAGCCACACGAACCAGGTGGCGTAGCCGGCCACCCCCACGAACACGAGCGGCGAACCGTCGGCGATCGCGAGGCTGGCCGCCCCAGCGACGAGGAGCAGACCTCCCCCTGCCACGCCGAGTAGACGCTGCCACGGCGGCGTTAGCCCGCTCGCATGCGCCGCCAGCGCGGCGCCGATTAACGTGGTGCCGAGAGCAGCCAGCGCCAGCGCAAACGCTGCCGCATGCAGTTGCCAGGCGAGTTCGAACACCGGGCTGGGCTCGGTGAGCTCGGCGGCGGACAACACGGTGCCGATCCACAGGACGGCGTAGAGCACGAAGACCGCCGAGACAGTCGCGCCAGCGGCCAGCGCGAGGCGCGACCAAACCGCGCCCGCATCCGCACCCGCCCTTCCGCGCCCGATGAGCCCGTGGAGACCGCTCAGGAACCCGAGCAGCAGCGGCACGTGCAGCGCCTCCTGGCCGACCGCGATCGCGACCACGACCCGGTTCTGCTGATGCCAGGCGAGCACGTCCTTGATCGGGTCCCCGTAGCCTGGCGCATCGGCCCAGCCAAACATCGCGTTCTGGACCACCATCGACGCTCCCAATGCGATCGCAGTCGCGCCCACGACCTGCTCTCGGGTCGGTGATCTCATCTCAGACTCCTTCGTTACGCTCGAATGATCGGTGACTCCACGATCTCTGACCTCTGCCAGGGGCGGATCGGCTTCATGGCTCGTGCTCGATCGGCCGGGGGAACGGTCTGTCTCTCATGCTTTCGGCTGATACGCACACCACTCCCGACCACGCCAATGTCAGCGGGAGTTCGAAGCCTACTTCGGACCTGGGACGTGACCTGGCAATCTGACACTGGTCGAGGACTTCGTGCTGAGCGCAACGTAATGCAGAGTTCGCCTCGAAGGTGTCGGCTGAAGCGGGAGGTCAGGGTGCAGGCAGACAGCGTGGATTGGGTTCCCCGGACCGACGATGCGGACGCTGTCTACGAGGCAGTGGTGACCTGGGCCGGCGAGCAGGGACTGAGCCTCTACCCGCACCAGGACGAGGCTGTCATCGAGTTGCTCGGGGGTAGCAACGTCATCCTTGCCACACCGACCGGGTCTGGGAAGTCGCTGGTGGCGGTGGCCGCGCACGCGGCTGCCCTGGCCGGCGACCGGGTCAGCTTCTACACGGCTCCGATCAAGGCTCTGGTGAGCGAGAAGTTCTTCGCGCTTTGTGAGATCTTCGGTGCGGCCAATGTCGGCATGCTGACTGGCGATGCGTCGGTGAATCCCGAGGCACCCATCATTTGTTGCACTGCTGAGGTGCTGGCGAACATCGCGCTGCGCGAGGGCGTGGGGGCTGACGTGGGCCTCGTCGTGATGGACGAGTTTCACTTCTACGCCGAGCCGGATCGTGGCTGGGCGTGGCAGGTCCCGCTGCTGGAGTTGACCGGGACCCAGTTCGTGCTCATGTCGGCCACGCTCGGGGACATCAGCGAACTCGCTGCCGACCTGACCCGCCGCAACGGCCGGGAGACAGCGGTCGTCGACGACGCCGAACGACCGGTGCCGCTGACCTTTAGCTGGGCGATGACCCACCTCCCTGAGACGCTCACTGAGCTCGTGGAGACCCAACAAGCGCCGGTGTATATCGTCCACTTCACCCAGCTGGCCGCGGTCGAGCACGCCACCACGCTCCTCGCAACCCGCGGTGGCATCGAGCCGTCGAGGGAGGCCCGCGACGCGATCAACGAACGCCTGGTCGGTTTCCGCTTCGGTGCAGGTTTCGGCAAGACCCTGCACAAGCTCGTCCGGCGTGGCATCGGGGCCCACCACGCCGGGATGCTGCCCCGCTATCGCCGACTGGTGGAGCAACTTACCCAGGCCGGGTTGCTGGTGGTCATCTGCGGCACCGACACCCTCGGTGTGGGCATCAACGTCCCCATCCGGACGGTCCTTTTCACCGGGCTCGCGAAGTTCGACGGGACCCGGGCGCGGATCTTGCGCTCGCGGGAGTTTCTGCAGATCGCGGGTCGTGCGGGGCGTGCGGGGTTCGACACTGCGGGGTACGTCGTCGTACAGGCTCCTGAGCATGTCATCGACAACGCCAAGGCACTGGCGAAGTTCGCCGACGACCCCCGGAAGCAGCGCAGCGTACGCCGCAAGAAGCCGCCCGACGGCGAGATCGTCTGGTCCGAGGAGACGTTCGAGAAGTTGGTGGCAAGACCGCCCGAACAGCTGGTCTCGCGGATGAAGGTCGACAACGCGATGCTGATCAACGTCTTCGCCCGCGAGGAACCTGCTTTCCCGGTGCTGCGCCGACTGCTGATGGACAACCACGAACTCCGCAGCAAACAGTTGCGTCTGGCCCGGCGTGCACTCAGGCTGGCGCGCAGCCTGGTGCACTCGGGCGTGCTCACCCGGCTCGACGAGCTCGATGAGTTCGGCCGCCGCTACGTGCTGACGATCGATCTGCCGGTCGACTTCGCGCTCAACCAGCCGTTGGCGCACTTCGCTCTCGCGGCCTTCGATCTGCTGGACCCGGAGGCCGACGACTACACCCTGGACCTGGTTTCGGTGGTCGAGTCCGTGCTCGAGGGTCCTCGGCAGATCCTCGCCCAGCAGCAATACATCGCCCGTGGCCTGGCGGTTGCCGAGATGAAGGCCGACGGGATCGAGTATGAGGAGCGGATGGCGCTACTCGACGAGATCACCTGGCCGATGCCGCTGCGTGAGTTGCTGGAGGCGACATACGCGATCTATCGGGAGAGGCATCCGTGGCTGCCCGAGGATGCGCTCTCACCGAAGTCGGTCGTCCGGGAGATGTATGAGCAGGGCATGAGCTTCACCGACTTCGTCTCCCGCTACCAGCTGGCCCGGTCCGAGGGGTTGGTGCTGCGCTACCTCACCGACGCCTACCGCACCCTCCGACAGACCGTCCCGGAACAGCACCGCACCCCAGGGCTCGAGGAGCTCGTGGAGTGGCTAGGAGAGACCATCCGCCAGACCGACTCCTCGTTGCTCGATGAGTGGGAGTCCCTCACGGATCCCGAGGCGGTCCACCGACACGCCCTCGAGCTGGCCGAGGACCTCCCGCCGCACAACCCGCGACCGATCTCGAAGCAGGAGCGGGCGTTCACCGTGATGATCCGGAACACGATGTTCCGACGGGTGGAGCTGGTGGCCCGCGACAACCTCGATGGCCTGATGGCCCTCGAACGCGCTGCCGCGGACCGGACGGATCCGCCGGGTGAGGTGGTGATGACCCGCTCAGCCTGGGACGCAGCGATCGAGGACTACTTCGCCGAACACGACGAAGTGCTGCTGGACGCCGACGCACGCGGTCCCGACCTCCTGCTGATCGAGCGGACGGGGCGGTCCTGGCCGGTCACGCAGACTCTCCACGACCCCTCCGGGCACCACGACTGGATCATCGAGGCCCTCGTCGACGTCGACGCCTCCGACGAGCTTGGCGAGTTGGTGCTGATCACCCAGGCATTCCGCAGACTCGACGCCTGATCATGCCCAGTCTGGCGGCGGAAGGGGGCCCCCATGAGAGCCCGGCGCCATCAGCCGAACTTGGTCCATCTTCCCTCGGAGACGACTTCGATGGACCCATCGACGACGGTGATGGCCGTCTGTTCGTCGATGGCGTAGGCGGGGACCGCGATGTCGGCGACCCACCGCTCTGCGTCGGCCAGGGTGTTCTGAGGGAAGGCGTCCAGATGCGGGAAAATTGAGAAGTCGACGACTCCCAGGGTGCGGTCATCAGGCGCGGACGGCCAGGCGACGAAGTCCGCTCCGATCCGCGGCGTCATGACCATGCTTCCGGCGCTTACGCCCACCCACACGGTGTCTGGCAGCGATGGCAGCAGGTCGGCCAGCCCGGACTCGCGCATCCAGTGACCCAGGTAGGTCGCATCGCCGCCGTCCACGAGCAGAACATCGGCCTCTCGGACCCACGGCACCCACCGCTCGGACCCGATGCTGGGCAGTGCGGTGAGCTCGAGGACACCGAGCGAAGCCCAACCTAAGCCGGAAAGGTGTTGCCAGTCGGATAGGGCGGCGACGAACCCGCGGACCGACGCTGGTCCACACATCGGATGGCCCCACTGCGCCGTCGGCACCAGGAGGGCATGGCAATCCTCGACCGGCTTGCCCAGCAGCCGCACCAGCGCCGAATAGAGACTGGGATTGGTCACGCCGCCTGACGTGAGCATGAGTTTCATCGCACCTCCGGGTTTCACTCAGGGCATGCAGACATTACCCCTCCATACTGGTGGCCGCGTCGCAGAAGTCTTAGCGGAGGCCGCGTCGCATTGAGTAGGCATCAGGGCCTGCGGGATCTGGGAAGGTGCTGAACACCTCATACCCCAAGCCTGCATAGAAGTTGACTCGATCGGGGGCGCACTCGAGAACCAGTTCCGCTGGCCCCGCGATCTCGAGGGCCGTGGCAACGGCCTCGAGCAGCCGTCGCCCGATGCCTAGGCCATGAAGCGCAGGTTCGACCGCAGCCTTCTCAACCCAGGCATGCTTTCCGAGTTGTCCATGGACTTGTGCGACGTTCTGGTGAAACTGCCAGTCGATCGCGAGGAGGTCATCGGCGGGCCGAGGCTCGCGCGCCAGCACCTGACAAAGCCGGCATTGTCCAGACATGCTTCCCATGACGACGCCGATCAGCACGTCACTCACGTGAGCGCCCAGAACGACAGTCGAGTCTTCACTTCGTAATGAGGAATACAGGCTCCAGGACCCACCCCACCGATCCAGCGTCGCTGGACCATACATCTCCACGGTGAAGGGTTCATTGACGAACGCGCGGTGGAGCAACGCGCGCGCAGCCGGCCACTCACTCTCCGTAAGAGGACGAATGGACAACTCCATGCCTTGGACTATCCCACAGAGCCTCGGTCACAGTTGCTGAGTCATAGGCCGGGCCATGCAGTACGGATCAGGTCTTCGACCTGGCCCCGACGGGAGGTCAGTCGCGGCACTAAGACGTACCTCGAGGCCTCTCGGATCGCGCAGCAGATACGCGCTGCCGCGCACACCATGCGGCGGCAATGAGGGGACCTTCTAGTCACCCTCGATGTCCGGGTAGCCCTGTCTGATGAGTCTGACTGCGAGATAGAACCCCGCCATTGAGACCCCGAAAAGCCCAATGCCGATTGCGAACCGCCAACCGGTGTCGTCGAAGACGAAGATGCCAGCGAGCAGCGCGGCCACGCCGCACAGAGTCCACCGGCCTATCGGGAACTCCAGGGGATTCGGTGTTCCGCGGTGCGTGCTTTGTTCATCGTCCACCACATGAATTCTAGTGGGGGAGCGGCCGTTCGATCTCGGGCTGGTCCGAACGATCGCGGCAGATCTGCGCGTTCGAGGCCACCGGCCAAGTTGCGATCTACGTATTTGGTCTCACGCTGAGGGCGCGATAGTCGAACCCGTCTTGTTCAACTGCCTCAAAGGTCAGAATCACCGTCTCGTCCGGGTTGAGCACTCTGTAGTCCTCAACCTCCAGCGCGCTGAAGTGCGCCCAGCAACCACCAGGGGTAGCAGCGGAGTCCAGGATGCCCCAGCCTTCTTCGGCATCCCACAGGCGCACGGTGCCCTCAACATCGCTCATCTCGCAGACACTAGTCCCGCCCGCAAGCTCATCGGGCAGATCCGTGCGCCCGACTCGCGGCAGAATGCAGCTTGTCCTTGGCCGCCCGACTCGCGGCATGAGCGGACGCTTCTCATAGCCCGGCGTTCACCTAGGAGGCGCGAACTTGGTGATCGATGCATCAGAATCGACCAACGCGGAGCAGAGGTCGATCCAAGACCGCTCGACATAGAAAATCGCTCGGACCCCACCCGATTCGGTGTTTGTGAACCAGTACGCCATGTTTCGGCGTCCGTCCGAGTACTCGTAGCAGTTCTCCGAATCAGACTTACGGAATCCGCGGGTGGACATTAGGCCGCGCACGTCACCCAAGTCCGTTGCCGGGGGGAAGACCACCCAGGCGTCCGCGGCTTCTTCGTCGGCATCACAGGCCCGAAGCCCACTCTCATCCACCGCAAGACTCTCCTCTACCTCATCCAAGATCTCGACCAACTGCTGCACATCGCTCGCCCCGAGACCTGGACACTCGCTCCACTCCAATGCCACCGAAACAAACCGGTATCCCGGCTGCAGAACGAACACGAACACCAGGACGCCCGCCAGAAACCAGATGAAACGCTGACGCGCCCTCCCACTACGAGCGGCAGGTTGGGCTGAACTTGTCGACATCACACGGTGACATTAGGCGCTGACGTCTTCCACGGGTCGGCTTCGCGCCCCTCTTCACCATCCCGCCACAGAAACGGCAACGCTATGCGGCAAATCCGGTCGGGCCGAAGCATGGCGCGCTCGTTCGCGATCAGGCTGTTAGGGAGCCCGTGAGGGTCCGGGGATCTCGTCCGGCTGACGGCGTCCGGACAGGATGACTGCCCCGATCAATACCGCGCCCAGAACGAGGGCACCGAGCGCAAACCATCGCCGGTGCACACGCTCCCGGTCGCACGCCTCGTAGACCTCCGTGCCACCGTAGCCGCCGTCGTCCTGCACGCCCAGGACTGGTGACCCGCAACTGAAACTTTCACTGTCATAGGTGCCACTCACTGGAAGAAAGCCAATGCCGACCGCCGCACAAATGAGAACGAAGCCCACCGCTGTCGCGACGAGGTGGACGTCCCAACCAGGCGACTTCGGAATTGTGGACATAAAGGGGACCTTAGGCGCTGACATCCTGCCCAAGCGCGGCTGAACGCACTTCTTCACAGTTCCACCACAGACCCAGTCTGGCGCGCGCTACCGCGCACACTATGCGGCAGATGAGTGCGTTCCCCGCCCGAGGGAATCGGGCCCGTCATCTGATGATCGTGAAACTCCGATGGCGCATCGTCCACCACAGGATCGGGTGTCTGAACTTCCAGCGCAGCGACAACCTGCAAGGGCCATCTGGTTGTTGAGGGCCCCATGTTCGATCCTGTTTGCGTTGCATCTTCTCCTGATGGGCAACTTGCCGCTGTAGTTCGCCTGTGATCTCTTTGGGCCACATGGCGACGAACTCGGACATTTCGTCGTTGCCGAATCCTTGCTTCGCCGGAGGAAGCGGCTCGTCGGCACCACCCCACTCGAAATCTTGTTCAAAGAAGCCGACACCAACGCAGGTAGCAGCCCAGTCGTCCCCACTGGTGAGCCCGACATTCAGTTCATTGACGACTAGGAGTGCGACTTCGGTGTCTCCCCTCTGGACGGCTTCCACAACGAACTGTCCCAGTTCCCCACAAAAGCGGAGCGGTGCCGGTTCCTCCCAGCGAGAGCGCAAGTCGATGTCGATGGCCTCGGTCCCTGGTGCTGCTTCGATGATCCGTGCCATCATCCGCTCTGCCTCGCTCGACGGAGGCTGACGTGGAGCTGGGCCTGGACGTTGATTCTCAAGTCGACGGAAGTAGGTGGGCCGCCACCAGTACAAGTCCTCACCCTTACTAGGCCAGGGGAGGTTCCGCGGGTCGTCTGGCCCCGCTTCAAAGTCATCCAACTCCGGATCAATACGACGCCAGTCGGGTTCGCGTTCTTCACCTGGCGTCGGCTTGCGAACCTTCACGACACACTCTGGATCGCAAGCGCCGATCTCGACAAAGTTGCGTTGAGCCTCAATCAGACTGATGCCGTTTGGTCCGTCGGTCGACGTTGGCCACCGAAGTTGGGATCCATCGTCCTCCCAGAAGCACACCGGGCACAGGTCGTAACTTCCAGAAGGTAGATCAAGTTTTCGATAGCCACAACAGGGGCACGGCCACGCACCCGGCCCACGATGGTCCATACCTTTACTCAGGCGACTCCGATTGGCCATGGCCGCACTGTACGTCGTACCTAACCAAGCGACGGCTAGTTCGCAGCAGGTGCGGGGGCCTGACCCCTCATCGACACGGGCCGCCCACTATCTGCGGCAGATGCGGATGGTCTGGTGCAACGATGAGGCATGCTCAGACGTCCCACGACTGTGAAGCACGTGCGACTGACCGCTGCGAATGTCCTGCTCCTCGCGCTTGTTGCTGCCTGCGGCGCCGATGTTGACTCCAGTTCGAATGGGAACAGTCCAGTCGTTGCACACCTTGCCAAGGGAGACGGCTCGGTATCCGACGCACTCATCGGTGGCGCGCTGACCATGTCAGGCGGGTGCCTGCTGGTGGGTGGGGTCCCGGTTGTCTGGCCCTACGGCACCACATGGGATGCGGAGACCGAAGCAGTCCGATTGTCAGAGGATCAGATAGTTGCCCTGGGTGATCGAGTAAGCGGCGGTGGCGGCTATCCGTACTTGTCCGACCTTGGAGCCGAGTTTGCTGAGCCGCTGGAGGACTGCCCGACGAACGAGTGGGAGGAAGTCGCGATGTTCAATGCTCAGGAGCAGATCACCATTACCAAGTGATCCATGTTCGCGGGACAGGTGCGCCGGAAGGTCGATTGGCTCGGTCATCCACGCACGCACGCTCATCGGCAGATCCGGACGTCTCGAGCCGAGTGCGACCGCGTCTTTGTGGGCGGAAGGACTGTCGTGGCGCCGGGTGGTTGCTGGTCAGAAGTCTGCCGGTGGGTCTCCATTGCCAACTGAGGCACGGGGGAGGAGGGTGTCGGGATGGGTGAAGACGCCGCGCATCGACGTATTGACCGAGCACGGCACTCGGTCCCTCTCGCCGCGTTGCTGGCGGGTGCGGCAGTTGCGTTCCTGATCGGCGTGGTCGGGAAGGTCCGCGAACCCTCGCTGGCGGGCACGACCACGCTCGGCTTCGACACCGTCCTCGAGATGAAGGTCGCGGTCTCGATCGTCATCGGCGTGCTCGTGGTGCTTCAACTTCTGGGCGCACTCTGGCTCTACGGACGGCTCGGCATCAAGGCGCCGACGTGGTTGGGCAAAGCCCACCGTGCCAGCGGAACCATCGCGCTCGTTTTGTCTCTGTTTGTGGCCTATCACTGCCTAGTGGCGCTCGGCCTTGAGAGTGGCACCCTCCCAGACGGCCACGTAGTGCCGATGCGGACAGTCGTCCACGGCGTACTCGGTTGTGCGGTCTTCGGTGCTGTCGTCGTCAAAGTCATGGCCGTGCGCTCCCGCCGCGCGCCAGGATGGTTCCTCCCCGTCGCGGGGGGAGTGCTCGTCACGCTGTTCGCCATCGTCTTGTGGACGTCAGTTGCTTGGTACGTCGGTGAGCGGGGCTGGCCTAGCTGAACATCTGCCGTCAAGCCTGGCCTCAAATCGCCGAAGAGGGAGCGCCTAAGGTTCGAGCCATGAAGGTCGTGATTCCGGGCGGGACTGGGCAAGTGGGTGGACTCCTGCGGCGAGCGATGGCTGCGCAGGGTCATGACGTGGTGGTGCTGAGTCGGCATCCGGAGCAACTTGAGCCGGGCATCAAGCACTGCAGGTGGGATGGCAGGACGCTCGGTGACTGGGCTGACGAAATCGATGGCGCGGATGCTGTGATCAACCTTGCGGGGCGGACTGTGAGCTGCCGCTATACCGACGAAAACCTCAAACAGATGATGGACTCTCGGGTCGAGTCGACCCAGGTTGTTGGCCAGGCCATCGCGCAAGCGCAACACCCGCCGAAGGTGTGGCTGCAGATGAGCACCGCCACGATCTATGCCGACCGTCGCGATGCCGCCAACGACGAAGCGACCGGAATCATCGGCGGCAACGAACCCGGCGTACCCGACTATTGGGAGTTCAGCGTTCGGATCGCGCGCAACTGGGAGGCCGCCCAACTGGAGCTCGACTTGCCGAACACTAGGCGTGTCGCATTGCGATCAGCCATGGTGATGAGTCCCGATCGCGGGGGAGTCTTCGACGTACTCCTCAAACTCGCGCGACTCGGGCTGGGTGGTCCGGTCGCCGGTGGAGGGCAATACGTCTCCTGGATCCATGACCAAGACTTCATCCGAGCCATCGCCTTCCTCCTCGCACGAGACGACATCGAGGGTCCGGTCAATCTGGCCGCCCCCGGACCAGTCCCGCAGCGCGAACTGATGCGCTCGATGCGTCAGGCGTGGGGGCGTCGGCTCGGCTTGCCAGCAACCGCCTGGATGGCCGAGATTGGCGCCTGGGCGATGCGCTCCGACACCGAGTTGCTCCTCAAGAGTCGACGCGTCATACCTGGTCGCCTGCTTGAGGCTGGTTTCGTCTTCGATTATCCCGAGTGGTCCGAAGCCTCCCAAGATCTCGTACGCCGAGTTCGAACCCATTAGTGCGGAACATTCAACGCGCTGGGGACGTCAGAATCACCGTGTTGATGGGCAAACCAGTAAGAAATGCGGCGACTCTAACCTTTGAAATGCGCCGACCGTGGCTAAACCAGGCGAGTGGCAAGATGAAGTCATGACAAACCTCGTCCGAGTTCATGCCAGCAGCGACGTCTTGTCCGCTGAGTTGATGCGTGGACGTCTGGAGGCGGAGGGCATCTTGGCCGAAGTCAAAGGCGAGGGCGCCGGCCCCTACCGCGTCGGGCAGTGCTACCTCTGGGTGCCTCCCGAAGACGAAGAAGCCGCCCGCCAGATCGTCATCGATGTGGAGTCCGGCTCCTATGCCATTGAAGACGGCGTGAGTGACGACTACCTCAGCTAAGGAGCCACTAAGGCGTAGCACGACGTGCTACGCTGCGAAAGTGAGTGAACAGATCTCTCAGCGAGAGTTGCGCAATGACAGTGGACGCATCATGCGTGCGCTCGCAGACGGCAAGAGTTTTATCGTCAACAGCCATGGACGTCCCGTCGGGGAACTACGCCCGCTACGCCGCGATCGCTTTGTCGATATCAGTCATGTGTTGGGCGTCTTCGACGGCGTTCCTCGCCTCGACTACGAACGCCTGCGTGACGACCTAGACGCGCTGGTGGAGCAAGAGGCCCCTGGTCTTGACTGACTTGCAACGAGTCGAGCGAGGGATTCTCGACACCTCGGTGGTGGTCGACATCGACTTGGTTGATCGCAGTTGGTTGCCTCGCTACGCAGCCATCTCCACCATAACTTTGGCGGAGCTCACCGCAGGACCAGGCGCCACAGAGGATCTGGTTGAGCGCGCTGTGCGCCAAGATCGACTGCAACGTGCCGAGTCGGTTTTCGAGCCATTGCCGGTTGACTCAACCGTAGCGCGAGCATATGGGCGCGTCTGCGTCGCCATTCGTGTGCTCGGTCGCCAGCCGAGACGCCGCTTTGGCGACCTGCTGATCGCCTCGACGGGATTGGCACACGAACTGCCGGTCTTCACTCGCAACATGGAGGACTTCCTCGGCCTTGAGGATCTTCTCGATGTCATCGAGATCTAACGGCTGCGAAAGAAGCCTTTGCGCGCGGGCTGTTGCGACTGAAGTTCGCGGCCGATCTGGCGGAACGCCGAGATGGTGGCGTGAAGTTTGCCTGAATCCTGCGGCTCAGCCCAGGACGAGAGTTTGACGCCGACCAATCCCGTCGAGCGCTCGACGAAAACCATCTGGCCGTGAATGCCGAGGGCCAGCTGAATGGGGCCGTCGTCGCCTGGCGTCATCCAGAACTGATTGCGATACCAAGCCCCGGGCATGTAGGGCTCGTTCACCGACCGCGCGAAGGCATCGCGTACGTCGGCCGGGGGATTGAGAGTGGTTTCCAGCCACGCTGCGGGAATCACCTGGGTGTCACCCACCCGGCCGTCATCGAGCAACATCAGCCCAAAGCGACCCAAGTCCCGCAGCGTTGAGGAGAGTCCGCCGTCATGAATGGCGAAGCCGAGGGGATCAGCAGTGATCTCAGCATCGTGGAAGGCGCCCATCGGCTGCCAGACGCGCTTGGAGATCAGATCGGACATCCGCTCGCCGGCGGCGCGCTCGCACACCCAACCGAGGGTGTCAGTGTCGATCGAGCGATAGTCGAAGACGTCGTCATGCGCGCCCTCGGCCTCAATGGTCAGAATGTAGGGATACATGCCCAATGGATCGCTGAGTCCTCGCGGCGCCCAACCCATCGACCGCTCCATCACCCGCACTTGAGAGTCGGGGTCGGTGTAGGTCTCGTGAAAGCGAATCCCCGAACGCATATCCAGCAACGTGCGGACTGTGGCGCCGGCGTACCCGCTGGCACCCAACTCGGGCACATAAGTCTCGACCGGCGCTTCGGGATCGAGCAGGCCATCAGCCCACAGGCTCGCGGCCACGCACGACACGATGGACTTGGTCACCGACATGACCAGGTGGTGTCGGCGTCGCGTCAGCGGCGCGGCGTACTCCTCAAAAAGCAGTTCGCCACGATGGAACACTAGGAAACCATCGGTGTCGGTGGCCTTGATCAGGTCGGCGACAGTCGGGGCCCAGGTCGTCTCTAGAGCGATCGCGGAGAGGTCTACGGGCCGCTCGGGCAATGGGCGGGGATCATCGGTGCCGTCAATGACCTGGCTCGGCATCAATTCACGCATGTGTTGGAAGGCCCAGCGCTGGTGAGGATCGGTCTGCCAATTGGCGAGGGTGACAAGTTCTTGGCCCTGGGGGAGAAGCCGGCCCCACTCATCAACATCTGCCCATGCGTCGGTCACCTAGGAATGGTAGGGCTCGCACCCCGCTGGGCTGGTAGCGGCTCGCTCTGGGTCTAGACGGGTCGAACAAATGTTCGATATCCGGTTAGAGTGCGCTATGCGTCCCTACGTCCCGCCCGGCTGGCCTCGTGAGGTGCGCCCTCCCGAAGCCCCAGGCTGGGAAGTGACGGCCACCAACTGGCTCTTGGACCTCTGCCCACCCGAATATCGCAGTTATCCAGCGTTACGCAGACACATTGTTGTCCTCGCCCGATTTGCTGTCCTCCATGTCGAGGCCAGTCAGGCTGCGGTCAAGCAGGGGTTGCGTCAATCACGCGCCGACCTGCGAGATGTGGCGACCATTGAGGTGGTCGACGCTGCCGTGGAGACGTGGCAGGCGGAAGAAGCCCGACTTCTCGGCGTACGACGTGCTGTTGGGCTGGTTGAAGAAGCCATCCGTGGCCGTCGATTTATCGCGAGGCTCTAGCTCTCTGCAAGGCTCGACACCCGCAACCAACGCCGAAACAAGCGCACCACAGCAACCGCTGGATCTCGTGGGGGCCCGCTCGTCAGCCAACCTGACGCACCCTCAACCAACGTGAAGACCAAAGCGGGCGACGACGTCGGGCCACCAGTCCGTCTCCTCGAAGTAGAGGCCGTAGCGCTGGGTGAGTTCGGCTCCGCCATCGACCGGCGTTTCACCGGCGGACACCAGGTGCGCCAATTCGTGGAAGAAGTCTTCGAAGCCAGCCGGACTGATGATCTCGATCATCCGGGCCGGTGTCTCGCCGGCATTCCACATGGCATGCGCTTCGCCACGCGGTTTCGTGATGTAGCCGCCCGCGCCTAAAACGGCCTCGCGAGACCCCGAACGGAAGCCGATCTCGCCCTCGGTCACGATGGTGTATTCGTCCTCGCGGGTATGCCGATGAGGTGGCACGAAAGCTCCCACGGGAAAGGGATGCTCGACTATCGACAACTTGCCGTCGGTGTCTTTGCCCCACAACTTGAAGTGCACTCCGATGGCGCCCAGGTCGCCGATTTCACCCTCGCCGGGGCGCACGATGGTGAGAGGGGGCGGATCGAGTTCGGGCATGAGAATCTCCATCGCAGATGGTGCAGCATTTCAGTCGCCAGGTGACTGCAATCCTGCACCATCACGCTGTGCTGGGCCGCTAAGTTGGAGCGGTGAAGCGGTTTGCGAGCGTGGTGTTGGTGGACTGCCGTGGGTGGGTGCTGTTGCAGGAGCGCGATGAGCATCCGGTGCTCGATCCCGAGAAGTGGGGCTTCGTCGGAGGCCATGTCGAGCCGGGGGAGTCCTATGAAGAGGCCGCCTATCGCGAACTCCACGAGGAAACCGGCCTGACCGGCCTTCAACTCAGACGATTCGGACGCTTCGACGTCGTACACAAGGTGGGGCTCGACGAACGACTCGACGAGTTTGAGTTGTACGCCGCGGCCACCACCGTCACCGATGCGGAAATCGAGGTCGGGGAGGGTCGAAAGATTGTGTTCGTCGATCCCCAAGCGGCACTGCGACTAGACCTCACCGCCGGAGCAACCGTGGCGCTGCCTGCTTTCCTAGCCTCCGAGGAGTACGCCGCCATGGTCTCGCCAGGTGTGTCCTAAACTCGACACCATGGGTTACCTGGAGTCGATTTCGGGCCCGCGCGACCTCCGCGACCTGAACGACGGTCAGTTGGCCGAGCTGGCCAGCGAGATCCGAGACACGTTGGTCACAACGTGTGCCCGCACGGGCGGCCACTTGGGCCCCAACCTCGGTGTCGTCGAACTCACGATGGCGATTCACCGAGTCTTTGATTCCCCTCGCGACCGCGTGGTGTTTGACACCGGCCATCAGGCCTACGTCCACAAACTGCTGACCGGCCGCGCGCCTGGATTCGACGGGTTGCGTCAAGAGGGCGGGCTTAGCGGCTATCCCAGCCAGACCGAGTCACCACATGACATCGTCGAAAACTCCCATGCCTCGACCGCGCTGAGTTATGCCGACGGCCTCGCCAAGGCCTACGCCATTCGTGGCGAGGAGCGCCATGTCGTCGCCGTGATCGGCGATGGTGCGCTCACCGGCGGGATGGCTTGGGAGGCGCTCAACAACATCGCCATCGCTCGCGGCAGCCGCTTGGTCATCGTGGTCAATGACAACGGTCGCTCCTACACCCCCACCATCGGCGGCCTCGCGACCGCGTTGACCTCCCTGCGCACCAACCCGCGCTACGAGCAAGCCCTCGACCTGGTCAAGAAGCGCCTCAACGCCCTCCCGGCCGTCGGCCCAGCGGCCTACGACGCTTTGCACGCGATCAAGAAGGGCATGAAGGACGCCCTTGCGCCCCAGGGCCTTTTTGAGGACCTTGGGCTGAAGTACGTCGGGCCGGTCGATGGTCACGATCGACCTGGCCTAGAGCAGATCCTCGCCCAGGCCAAGCGGTTCAACGGGCCGGTCATCGTGCACGCGATCACCCACAAAGGTTTTGGCTATGACGCCGCGGAGCGCCACGAGGCCGACCAGTTTCACTCACCTGGTCCGTTTGATGTTGACACGGGCGAGGAGCGACCGAAGGGTCGCATTTGGACTGATGTGTTCGCCGACGAGATCGTGCACATCGGCGAGCGCCGTAAGGATGTCGTCGCGATCACTGCGGCGATGATGCACCCGGTCGGCCTCGACAAATTCCAACAGCGCTTCCCCGAGCGCACCTTTGACGTTGGCATCGCCGAGCAGCATGCCGCCACTTCAGCAGCCGGATTGGCGATGGGCGGACTACATCCGGTCGTTGCCGTGTATGCCACCTTCCTCAATCGGGCCTTCGATCAGGTGTTGCTGGACGTTGCGCTGCATAAGTGCGGTGTGACGTTTGTTCTCGACCGGGCCGGCGTGACCGGAGACGACGGCGCCAGCCACAACGGCATGTGGGACATGTCGGCGATGCAAGTGGTGCCCGGTTTGCGCCTCGCTGCGCCGAGAGATGCGACTCGGCTGCGCGAACTGCTCAACGAAGCTATCGATGTGTCTGACGCGCCGACAGTGGTTCGCTTCCCCAAGGGGCCACCACCTGCCGATCTTCGACGCCGTGGACGCGATCGACGGCGTTGACCTCTTGTTCCGCCGGGGCACCAAAGATGTGCTGATCGTGGCCGTGGGGTCGATGTGTGAGACGGGCGTCGGTGTAGCTGAGCGGTTGGCCGCTCAGGGAATCGGCGCGACCGTCGTTGACCCGCGCTGGGTCAAGCCGGTCAACCCGGCCATCATCGAACTGGCCCGTCAACACCGACTGGTGGTCAGCATCGAGGACAACGGTCGGATCGGTGGCTGCGGTGCGGTACTTCTCCAAACCCTGAACGACGCCCAAGTCACGACACCCTTCCGACTCCATGCGATCCCGCAAGAGTTCCTTGGGCATGCCAAGCGGGCCGCGATCTTGGAGCGGATCGGGCTTACGCCGCAAGCGATCGCGCTCACCATCATCGAGGAGTTAAGTCCTCACGGCGACGCTCTTCCGGAAATGGTGTCCTCAAGCGTCGGGGCTGAGTCCACCGAGGGCGAAGTCTCGAAATAGCACCGCCGACGGCAGCAGTCGCCGCTGCGATGACCAAGAAACGCCAATGTCACGGAAGGCTCCCGGGTCGGTGATCCGGACCAGCCGTGCCTCACGTTTGCGACGCCGAGCGGGGTCCATTCCCATCCGCGGCACGATCGCGATGCCCAGCCCGGCCGCGACGAAACCAATCACCATCGGCAGGTCGTCACCCTCGAATGCGACGTACGGCGTGAAGCCGGCCGCCAGACACAGTTCCTGAGAGATTCGGCGCAATTCCCAGGTCGGGCCCAGGGTGATGAAGCGATCTTCGGAAACCTCAGCCAGTGCGATCTCCTCAACACCCGCGAGGGGATGATCGGGTGGCACCGCGAGCATCAGTTCTTCCTTCATGATCGCCTCCCAGCGCACACCTGGGTCGGTCGGGCGCCGGGAGGTGAACTCCACGTCTACGCGACTGCCGGCATGCAAGGTTGAGCTGCGACCGTCTTGGGAGTGCTGAAAGCGAAAGACGACCTGGGGATGACGCTGCTGAAACTGACTCACTATGGCGGGGATCAGCCAGGTGCCCAGGGACAATTGGAAAGCGATAGTCACCGTGCCGGTCTCTGGGTCCACCAGTTGATCGATCGCGGCCAGGCCGTCGTCGAGATCGTGAATGACCTTGTCGACATGGTGTTTAAAGGCCGCGCCGGCCTCGGTCAGTCGCAGGATGCGCCCACTGCGCTCCAACAGGGGGGTTCCTAGATCGAGATCTAGGCGATCGAGGGCTCGAGATACGGCGGGCTGACTGACGCCGAAGATGTCGGCGACTTCGGTGACGGTCGTGCCGTCGGCAACTTGCTGAAACCAGCGCAGCGATTCAGTCTCCATGACTCATTACGATAACGCATGGATCACTGCGTTAAATCATATTGGACGCATGAATTGATTGGTCGCAGACTTAATGACATGAACACCACGTTGAAAGCGACCACAGTCAAGTTCCTCGACGAAGTGCGCGAACGTCAAGCGGCTCGCGCAGCCCACCGTCAGCTCCGTGAAGAGTTGGCGACGTACACCACCCCCAACGAGATCGCCGACCTGCTCGCCGCCGTCACCCGCTTCGGCGCGACCGAGGACGACGAAGTCCGACTCATCCTCGAACAGAACCTCACCGCCCGGTTGAACACCAACCGCGTCGCCTGATCAATTCATAGCTTGCCCATTGGGCATCACGAAGCCGTCGGAGGCCATGCTTCCGGCGGCTTCTTCTATAACTACGCAAACTCCGCCCACCTCACATGTCAACACGTCGACCGGAGTGGTGTCCCAGGGTTGAGTCATCCCCAGCGCAGCGTAGGTGTCGTTATCGATCCACGCATAGCCGGCGAAGTAGTCATAGCCGGGATCTGATCCGAGCACAGTCTCGCCGGTCGTCACGTCAAACACTTGTACGACGTCCGACTCGCGCTCGCCGAGCAGGTAGCGCCCATCGGGGGAGAGCGTGTAGCCGTTCCAGAGATTGAGTTCCTTGCCGGTGAACAGATCTGGCCCAACCCTGAAACTTGGGCCACCATCGCTTTCGCCGGGCGAAGTCCCCGGGCGGTAGGCAATCACGCCGTTTTTGACATCAGTGATCTCGAACGCGCCGTCTTCGCCGGAGTCGCTCTGGAGATATTCCTGAAAGCCGGACTCCGGATGCCATCTGGACACACCCGGAGCGCTCCGAACATAAACTTCGTCGCCATCAATTGCGTAGATCAAAGCGGGATCCTCGGTGTCGGAGAGCAAGCCCATTCCCGGCGCGCTGCCCAGGGTGTCGCGAACGACTTCGCCTGAGGTTTGGTCCAGAACCGCAAACACAGGCGCGGCGTCGCCGTTGGGCTCAACCCAAGCGGCATAAGTCCCGCCAGCTTTGAGTTGAGGATACTTTTTCTGCGTTTCCCCAACTTCGACCACGTCCACGCCGTCCGCAGCCCAAACCGTGCCAGCGGCGTCCGAGAAGACCACCCCGACATCGGTCGGCACGAACGCACGAATCTTGGTGCCGACATCAAAGGCGAGGCCGCCAATATGGATAACAGACCCCACGGCGTACGTCGGCTGATGGTCAGCGAATGCGCCGGCAAATGGGCTGTCAGAGACCCGAATCACGGACTTGTCAGGGCCGCCGGTGTCGCCCGGCAACACGGCAGGAATGGCGAATCCAGCGACAACCGCGGCTGCCGCACCAGCAGCCACCACGCCCACCCGCCGACGGGCCACGCGTCGATTGCCGTCGCGAATGATTCGTTCAGAGTCAAAGGTCGCCGCGGAGAGTGATTCAGCTTGGTCATGCAAAAGGTCGGTCAATAGTCCAGTCATGGTTTCACCACCGTGTAGTTGAAGGGGAGTTCAGCAGGGATCAGGTCGACGTCGTCACCGAGTTGGGTTCGTAGTTTGGCCAAGGCGGCCGAGACCTGGCTCTTGACGGTGCCCACAGCGCAATCCATCGCGTCTGCGGTTTGTGCTTCGGTCAGGTCTTCATAGAAGCGGAGCACCAAAGCCACTCGCTGCCGAGGCGGCAAGGTCCCGATGGCTTGCCACAACCAGTCTTTTTGGGTGACAGAGGCGGCGAGGCCTTCGGGGGCGGCATTGGCAACGGGTGGCTCCGGCACCACCTCAACCGCCCTTTCACCCCACGATTTTCGACGAAACCAGGAGATGGCCGTTGTCGTGATCGCTTTGCGGGTGTAGGCCTCCGCCTTGCTGATGTCACGAAGTCGTGGCCACGCGACGTACGTCTTAGTGAGCGCTTCCTGCACCAAGTCCTGGGCAAGGTGTGGATCGCCCACCATGAGATAGGCCGAGCGATGCAGTGCGGTCGAGCGTGCGGCCACAAAGTCGCTGAACGCTGCTGCGTCGCGCCGAGCGCCATTCTTCGGTGCCCTGAAGATCTGGGCCATGTTGTCTCCTGTCCCGAGCGTCCAAGTGTGCGCTAGTTGTGGTGTGCCTTATCCAGTACGACGCGATGAGGCGGGCAGAAGGTTCGGTGAGGCGACGCAGATGTGAGCCGGGCCATTGCATCGAGGGAATATCGTGGAGGCTCAGAGCGCTGGACCCAAGCCAGCCTGTCTAGTGAAGAACGATGGAAGGATCCTCTGTGGGTAAGGCGCCACGCCTCGTGCACATCGTGGACGACGTCCCCGAGCTTGCCGATCGCGCCAGTGATTCAGCCAGCGGAGCGCCAGCCGCGAGCCTGACTCTGGTGGTGTCGCTTGATGGCTTCCTCGACGCTGGCCATGCGTCCGCGCTCGCTGCTTCCAGCCTTGCCGACGGCTCCGAAGGTCCGGTCGTGGCGACCTTTGATGTCGATCAGTTCTTCGACTACCGCGCTCGCCGCCCCGCGATGTCGTTTGTTCGCGACCATTACCAGGACTACGACGCCCCCCGCCTGATCGTTCGGCTGATGAAAGACGCCTCAGGCACGCCCTACCTCTTGCTGCTTGGCCCGGAGCCGGACACCCGTTGGGAAGCTTTCGCGCGCGGCGTACGCGATGTCATTGAGCGGTTCGGCGTCACCCGTGTCGTCGGGATGGGCTCGGTGCCGATGGCGGTGCCTCACACCCGCCCTATTCATGTCACACCGCACGCAAACAACCCGACCCTCATCACCGGCGAGAGCCGCTGGAGCGGCGAGTTGCGGATCCCTTCGAGCGCTCAAGGGCTGCTTGAGCTTCGCTTGGGTGAATGGGGACATGATGCGATGGGCTTCGTAGCCCACATTCCCCACTACTTGGCACAGTTCGAATATCCCAAGGGCGCCATCTCCCTGCTCGAAGAGGTCGAGCGCGCGGCCGGAATCCTGATTGATCTGACCGATCTGCGCGAAGCTGCGATTGATCGCGACACCGAGATTGCTCACTACGTTGAAACCAACTCCGAGGTCGCCGAGGTCGTGCAAGGCCTCGAACAGCAGTACGACGCCTTCGAGCGGGCCCAGACTTCGGGACAGTCGCTGCTGGCAGAAGGAGCCGAACTCCCCACCGGTGATGAGATCGGTGAACTCTTCGAACAGTTCTTGGCGGGGCTTGATGGTCCGGACGCCGAAACCCGCCAGGATTGAGGCATGGCGGGCAATGCGGCTGCACTAGTCAAACTATCTGGAGCTCGAAACCCTCGACGAGAACTTGTTTCGGGGATTTCAGCCAGACACCCAACGTCAACGTGTCTTTGGCGGACAGGTGGCGGCGCAAGCGCTCGTCGCGGCTGCCAGCACCACCGATCCGGCGTACGTCGCGCACTCGCTGCACTCCTATTTCCTGTTGCCGGGCGACACGAGCATCCCCATCCTGTACGACGTGGAGCGACTGCGCGACGGGCGCTCATTCGGGACTCGACGGGTGATCGCGCGCCAACATGGGCGGCCGATCTATTACCAAACCGTCAACTTCCAGCAGGTCGAGGTTGGCTTCGAACATCAAGACGTGATGCCAGACGTGCCCGGTCCCGAACACGGGATTGACCTCGCCCACCTCTCACGCAAAAGACGCGGAGACAGCGTCGATGATCGCGACGAAATGGGTGACTGGGAGCGCGAATGGGCGGCGCTAGACATCAGGGCCATCGGCACCTCCGCGCGTGGTCTCGCTCCCGATCCACTGCATCCGGCACGGGCGCAGTTGTGGTTTCGAGTCTCAGAAGTGCTCGATGACGACCCGTTGCACCACTTGGCTGCGTTCACCTACGCGAGCGATATGACCCTTCTTGCCGCCACCCTGGTGCCCCACGGGATCGACTTCTACACTCCCGGAATGCAAGTGGCGTCCCTCGATCACACCGTCTGGTTTCACCGGCCTTTTCGGGCTGACCAATGGTGGCTCTATGACCAAGTGTCACCTTCCGCTTCAGGTGGGCGAGGGTTGGCGATCGGTCGAGTGTTCACTGCCGAGGGTCTCTTGGTGGCGACCGTGGCCCAAGAGGGTCTGATTCGCAAGCGCCTCCCGCGGTAGCTCAATGAGGGAGAGTGCGTTTCGCCGGACCACGCGCGCAGACTTTCCGTTGCTGGCCGCGTGGCTCGAAGATCCCGGCGTACATCGTTGGTGGCATCACGAGACGACGCCTGAGGCGATGGAGCGTGACTTCGGTCCGGCGATCGATGGGGAAGAGCCCGCCGAGGATTTCATCGCAACGATTGACGGCGCGCCGGTCGGGCTGTTTCAGCGTTGCCGTTGGCAGGACTATCCAGAGGAACACGCCGCTCTCGCATCCATCATCGAGATCCCCGAAGCCGCGATGACCATCGACTATCTGATCGGTCCGCCCTCGCTGCGAGGTCGCGGCATTGGCACTGCCTTAATCGAGGCTTTCGTCGACAAACTCTGGGCTGAGGCTCCTGCGACCGCGACGATCCTGGTCCCGATTGCGGCCGGCAATCGGGCGTCGTGGCGCGCCTTGGAGAAGAACGGATTTCTCCGGATTGCAGACGGCGACCTCGAGCCGGATAACCCAATCGATCCGCCGCTGCACCACATTCTTCGGCTGGATCGCTAGCTGCCCGGGCCGCCGTAGCGGCAGGGGTGGACTTGGCTGCAAATGGGTGGCGGTAACCCTTCCGCTCTCGCCCGCGCGGGTGTGTGATGGAAGTCACCCAGGAGATCGGAGCCACCATGACCCAGACCGAACTTGACCCTGAAGCAGTTGCGCAGGAAACGCCTAGCGACCGGGTGAACGCCTGGTTTGCCGCGTTCACCAAGGCCGTGTCAGTGGGTGACTACGAAGCCGCCGCCGGCCTTTTTGCCGCCGAGTGTTATTGGCGAGACCTCGTCTCGTTCACCTGGAACATCACCACGGTCGAGGGCCGCGAGGGCGTTCTCGACCTCCTGCAACACACCGGTGCGGCCACCCAGCCGAGCGGTTTCATCCTTGATGACCCAGCTGATAGCGGGGATGGCGTGACCACGGCTTGGTTCCACTTTGAGACTGCGGTCGGGGCGAGGCTGGGGTCTCGCTCGGTTCCTTGAAGACGCCGAGGGCTCCGGAGACCTCAAGGCGTGGACCTTCCTGACCACTTTGGACGAGTTGAAGGACCACGAAGAGCCACGCGGCGTACGCCGTCCCCATGGCGCTGAGCACGGAGCGCAGAAGGATCGCAAGAGTTGGCTGGAGCGACGGCAGGACGAATCGGCGAGTCTGGGGATTGACGAACAGCCTTATGTGTTGGTGATCGGTGGGGGTCAAGGTGGCATTGGCTTAGGTTCACGGCTGCGTCAGATGGGTGTCCCGAGCCTGGTGATCGACAAACACGATCGGCCTGGTGACCAGTGGCGCAAGCGCTACAAGACGCTGTGTCTGCACGACCCGATCTGGTATGACCACTTGCCCTATCTGAAGTTTCCCGACAACTGGCCGGTCTTTTCGCCGAAGGACAAGATCGCCGACTGGCTCGAGTCCTACACGCGGGTCATGGAGGTGCCTTATTGGGCCAAGACCGAGGCCATCGGCGCGTCGTACGACGAAGCGGCCGGTGAGTGGGTTGTGGAGGTCACGCGTGATGGCGAGTCGCTGACCCTGCGCCCCAAGCACTTGGTCTTGGCAACCGGGATGTCTGGGCGGCCCATCGTGCCGGTTTTGCCCGGCCAGGACCTCTTCAAGGGGGATCAACACCATTCATCGGCACATCCTGGCCCGGACGCGTATGCCGGCAAGAAGTGTGTGGTGATCGGGAGCAACAACTCGGCGTTCGATATTTGTGGCGCGCTGTGGGAGGCCGGTGCTGAGGTGACCATGGTGCAGCGGTCATCGACCCACATCGTCAAGAGCGAGACGTTGATGGACATCGGCTTGGGCGGGCTCTATTCCGAGGAGGCGGTCGCAGCTGGGGTGACTACCGAGAAGGCTGACATGATCTTCGCCTCGCTGCCCTATCGGATCTTGCACACCTTTCAGATTCCGCTCTATGACCAAATGCGCGAGCGAGATCAGGACTTCTATAACCGGCTCGAAGCCGCCGGTTTTGACCTCGATTGGGGCCCGGATGGCTCGGGGCTCTTCATGAAATACCTCCGTAGAGGCTCCGGCTACTACATCGATGTGGGTTCGGCCGAGTTGATTGCCAATGGTGAAGTGAAGTTGGTGCGCGGCCAGATCGACCACCTGACCGAAGATTCTGTGGTGTTGGCTGACGGCACTGCCTTGGCTGCCGATCTGGTCGTTTATGCAACTGGTTACAGCTCGATGAATGGCTGGGCTGCGGAGTTGATCGATCAGGAGACCGCGGATCGAATCGGGAAAGTGTGGGGATTGGGCTCAGACACTCCCAAGGATCCGGGGCCGTGGGAAGGCGAGCAGCGCAACATGTGGAAGCCGACTCAAGTGCCCAACCTGTGGCTGCATGGCGGCAATCTGCATCAGTCGCGGCATTACTCCCAGTTCCTCGGTTTGCAACTCAAGGCGCGCTATGAGGGTTTGGATACTCCCGTCTATCGCCTGGCCGAGTCACACCACAAGGGGTAGTCACACAGCTCTTAGCGATCACAGAAACGACCGGACCGTCTCGATGGTGTCAGCCTCGGCGGCGGTCTTGTCGTCTCGATAGCGAACGACTCTGGCGAACCTGAGGGCGACGCCACCGGGGTAGCGGGTGGAGCGTTGGAGTCCGTCGAAGGCAATCTCGACAACCTGTTCTGGGCGGACGGTCACCACCCAATCGTTGCGCTCGGTCATCAACTCCGTGAACCGCGCGGTCTGCCAGGCCAGCATCTCGTCGGTCATGCCTTTGAAGGTCTTGCCCAACATGAGAAACCCGCCGGTGGCGGCGTCCCTTGCACCGAGGTGGATGTTAGACAGCCAGCCTTTGCGTCGTCCGCTGCCTTCTTCGACCGCCAACACCACCAGATCGAGCGTGTGCACTGGCTTGACCTTGACCCAGGCGGCACCACGCCGCCCGGCGTCGTACGGTGCGGAAAGGCCCTTGACGACGACACCTTCGTGGCCGCTGGTGACGGTCTCCTCGAAGAACTGCTGGGCGGCTGCTGGATCGTCCGTCACCAGCCTCGGGATGCGGTTCTTCTCTGGGACCAGTGCGTCCAAGGCGGCCGTCCGGATGCTGCCTGGCTGGTCGAGCAGATCCACGCCGTCGAGGTGAAGCAGATCAAAGAAGTACGCCGAGATCTCGACGCCCGATCCTTGCGCGGTCAGCGAGGCAGTTTCCTGAAAGGGCCTCGGTCGGCCGTCAGAGCGCAGCGCGATCGCCTCTCCGTCGAGCACAAACTGATCGGCCCCGAAAGGACTTCACCAACGCCACAACCTCCGGCAAGCGCGCGGTGATGTCATCCAGACTCCGGCTGGCGACCCTGACCTCGTCGCCAGCTCGATGGACCTGAATTCGGATGCCATCAAGTTTGGCGTCCACGCTGACGAGACCTGGGCCAGCCTTGCCGACCGCCGCCGCGACATTTGGTGCGCTCGACGCCAGCATGGGTTGGATCGGGCGACCGACGCTGAGCCCGATCGCCTCAAGTCCTGCGCTCCCTTGGGCCACAGCGACAGCGGCAATGTCTGGAGTCGAACCAGACAACTTCGCTGCTCGGCGTACGACTGGCAGGGGGATCGCCGTGGCCCGGGCGATCGCTTCTTGGAGGAGTGCGTCAAGGGCACCTTGGCGCACCTCGCCGGTGATGACGCTTCGCAACCACGCCTGCTCCTCTGCAGTGGCAGCGCCTAGCAACACTTTTAGTGCGCTGGCGCGGGAGGCGGCGGAGCCAGGCCCACTTAGACCAGCCATCGCCTCAAACGCCGCGTCGACCTCGCGCACCTCAAGCGTGGACCCACCAGCTGGCTCGGGCAACGAGGAAAGCGAGCGCCACCCGACGCCAGTGCGGCGTTGCCTGAGTGAACCGGACAGCCAGCTGGCCACCGCGGGGAGTTCTTCAGCATCAGCCTCACTCAAACAGCGCGCGAGCACCTCCACTTTGGCCTTGCGCGACCGCGTGCCCGCAACCTCTCCCGACGCCTCCACCACCTTGGCCAGCAACATGGCCCCATTCTCCCTCTCAACGGATACGCGACACGCAGGCGCGAGGGTTCGATTCGGAGGGAGATGCGGCCCTGTGGATAGCCGGCCGCACAGAGGGCTGACATATACGAGCATGACGAGGTGCCTCGACATCAGTGGGATCCGAAAGCCGCCCATCCTGGGCGGCTTGTGCGGCCGGTGCCGATTGACCCCACAGGCCGAACGGGGCCAACCAAGCGCCAGACCCAAGGGCGCTATTGGCGGCGTACGTCGAAAGGGATGTATGTCCCCGTGGACACCTCGATGGAACTCCCGGAGCAGAGAATCATGGAGCAGTCCATGCGCCTGCCACCCGACGGGGCTGTCACCGGGTGGGCTGGGTGTCGCCTTCATGGCGCGCAATTCTTCGATGGTTTGGCTCAGGACGGTCGCACGCTGATCCCGGTCACTCTGGCAGTGGGCAAGAGCGGCAAGAATCGTAGCGATCACCGAGCCCGAGTCTTTTACGATGCCATCGCGGCGGGGGAGCGAGTGCGGCGCCACGGCGTTCCGACTCTGACCCCCGTGCGGTGCGTCGTCGACGCGATCCGGCACGCGCAACACTACGAGGAGGCGGTCATCGCTGCCGACATGATGGCTGCGGCCGAGTTGGTGGCGATTGAGCAGATCCGTCAATACGCCCTGACTTGTCGAGGAGGAAGCCGGATTCGATCCGCGCTTGACTTGGCATCGGAGTTTTCGCGCTCTCCCAATGAAACCCGACTGCGGCTGATCTGGGTGCTGGCTGCCAAACTGCCGGCACCGTTGGTGAACTGTCCGATCCGCGACTTGTCGGGTCGATTGCTCGGTACCGCCGACTTGCTTGACCCCGAATCAGGATTGGTGGCGGAGTTTGACGGCGCCGACCATCGAACGGCGGCACAGCAGTCGCGCGATGCTGCCAAGGATGCCGCCTTGCGTCAGGTCGGCCTCGAAGTCGTCCGGGTAACTGGGCTCGACCTGGGCGATCCGGGTCGCGTGGTCACTCGCCTCCACGAAGCCCTTGCCCGGACCGTCTGTGAACCCGAAACTCAGCGGCGCTGGCGAGCGTTCCCTCCCCGCAGTGAGCTTCACGATCGCGTCGCGGATCGGGACCTCACCCGGGCGCTGCAAGACTCGTGGGAAAGCGATGATGAGGTGGCCTCGTGAGCAGATCGCCAGGGCGCTCCCTCCCAAACGAACCTCTGGTACGGCGTGTCGCGCGTCCGTTGGGAGAATTTAGGCTCCGATTTGGCCGCGGACCGCAAAGAGCTCGGGGAAGAACGTGAGGTCGAGGGCTCGGCGAAGGAAGTTCACGCCGCTGGAGCCACCTGTGCCAACCCGTGAACCGATAGTGCGCTGGACGACCTGGAGATGTCGGAAGCGCCACATCTGGAAGTTATCCTCGATGTCGACTAATTCTTCGCAGGCCTCATAGACCAACCAGTGCGCAGCCGGATCGGCGTACACCCCGGCGAAGGTGTCCACCAAAGCCTCGTTGAGGACATATGCCTGGGACCAATCGCGGTCCAAAAGTTCAGCGGGTACGCCGTAGCCCGAGCGGGCAAGGTAGGCCAAGAACTCGTCATACAGGCTCGGCTGGTGGAGCAAGATCTCGAGCTCAGCCCGCGCTGCGGGGTCGTGGGAGAACACGGCGACCATGTCGGCGTTCTTGTTGCCGAGGAGGAACTCGACTTCGCGATATTGCGCGGACTGGAAGCCGGAACTCGTCGCAAGGAAAGGCCGGATCTCGGCGTACTCACTGGGTGTTAGCGTCGCCAACACTGACCACTGATCGGTCAACGAATGTTGAATGTGCTTGACCCGGGCCAGCCTCTTGAGCGCGGGGGAGAGCTGGTCCTCCAGGATTAACGAGCGAGCGGAACGGAGCTCGTGGATCATCAGTTTCAGCCACAACTCCGAGGTCTGGTGCTGAATGATGAACAGCAACTCATCATGTTGGGGCGGCTCGCTGCACGGCCGCTGTGCCGACAACAACGTGTCCAAACACAAGTAGTCGCCATAGGACATCGCCTTGCTGAAGTCCTTCTGGATGCCCTCCTCGATCTGCCGTTGGCTCTTGGCTTCATCGCTCATGGTCGTCAACCTACTTCTTGTCGGCGTCGTGGTTTAGGTTCGTGTCGTGATGGCGGGGGACGTGTCGATGCGTTGGGGCCCGGGTCGCCCGCTGCCTCTCGTGCAGATCCTCGGACCGCTGCGGCGCGGGGCTGGCGATCCCACTCATCGCGTCGATGGCGCCGGCCGTCATTGGCGAGGGCTGCGCACCCCGGTGGGCCCCGCCACGCTGATGATCCACCCGGTCACGCCCGATGAGGTGCACGCCGCCGCGTGGGGAGCGGGCGCCGAATGGGCGCTGGCCTCAGTCCCGGGTTTGCTGGGCGCCGACGACGATGTCAGCGACTTCGAGCCCAATCACCCACTGGTCGCCGAGGGTTGGCGCCGTCATCCACATTTGAGAATTGGCCGCACGGGGCTGGTGATGGAGGCATTGGTGCCATCGATCATCGAGCAGAAGGTCACCGGACAAGAGGCTTTTGCAGGTTTTCGCGCGCTTGTTCACCGCTTTGGCGAACGCGCGCCCGGGCCGGGTGTCGAACAGAAAGTCTGGCTCCAGCCCACACCTGAACAGTTGGCCTTGATCCCCTCCTGGGAGTGGCTCAGGCTTCACATCGACCCGGCTCGATCCAAGCCGATTGCGCAAGCCGCACGAGTCGCGTCGGCCATCGAGCGGATAGCCACAGTTGACAATATCGAGGCCGATCGCCGCCTGCAATCACTGCCAGGAGTCGGCATTTGGACCAGCGCCGAAGTCCGCGCTACGGCCTTGGGCGACCCAGACGCTGTGTCTTTTGGCGACTACCACGTGGCCAATCAGGTCGGCTGGGCGATGCTTGGTCACGACATTAGCGATGACGAAATGGCCACCCTGCTGGAGCCGTGGCGTGGACACCGCGGCCGAGTGGTGAGGCTCGTGCTGCTGGTCGGATGCGACCGTCCGCGGCATGGCCCTCGGATGGCGCCGCGGCGGCACCTGCCAAAATAGTGAACGCCGCGGGGCAGGCTAGTGCTCGCTTGGGAGCACCCAACCTCGGGTTTGGTTGGTGCCCAGAGTCACCGCCGTGCCCACTGGCCCAGGATGTTCATCGGTTTCCGCGGAGACGATTCCTATCGACGTCTTGACCGTGGACTGGTAGCGATCTTCGGCAAACGCCACGTGTTCGATGAGACCTGGAAGCCCCTGCCTGCCGCCGAACGTGATTTGGCGCGGCCGCAGCATCAGGGTGCAGGCGTCGCGTTCACGCAGTTCGGTCGCGGCATCCGCAGCGATGCCCCATTCGTTAGCCAGCAGCGCCTGCCCTTGAGACCACACCGCCGGAAGCAGGCTTGAGCGTCCAACAAAGCGGGCCACCTCGACGCTAGCGGGGTTGCGGTAGAGCTCATCGGGCGCAGCAATCTGCCGCAGCTGGCCGTTGAACATCACGGCCACGCGATCACAAAGCGAGAAGGCTTCGTCTTGGTCGTGGGTGACCAGGATGAACGAGCAACCTGTTTCGTGTTGGATTCGGCGCAGTTCAGATTGCATTTCTCGACGTAGATGGGCATCGAGAGCGGCTAGTGGCTCATCGAGCAAGAGCACCGGGGGTCGGTTGACCAAGGCGCGTGCGAGCGCGACCCGTTGTTGCTCACCGCCGGAGATTTCGTGCGGGCGCCGACGTTCTTTTCCTTCTAGGCCGACCAACTTCAGGGCTTCCGCGACTCGCTCGCGACGATCCGCCCTGGGCACTCGGCTTGCGCGCATCCCAAATTCGATGTTCGCGGCGACGCTCATTCGTGGGAACAAGGCATAGGACTGAAAGACCGTGTGGATATTGCGCCGGTACGCCGGTTGATCGGTGACGTCACAACCGTTGAGAAGGACTGAGCCAGCGTCGGGCTGATCCAAACCAGCGATGAGACGCAGGAGAGTGGTCTTCCCACATCCAGAGGGCCCCAGCATGCCAAAAATTTCTCCGGGTCGAATGTGCAGCGAAACACCGTCCACAGCAAGCGTCGTGCCGAACGAGCGCTCAAGATTGCGCACTTCAACAACGGGAGTGTGGTGGGGAGATTTCATGTTTTTCCTTCAGTCTGACCAGTGATGACCTGTGCCAAGGAGCTTCGACCCACGAGGGTTGCCACGACAAACGTCACCAGGGCCACGCCCAACACCAGGGTGCCGATGGCGTCGATCTGCGGCGAAATGCGTCGCCCGATCAAGGACAGGACCGTGACTGGCAACGTGGGAGTGTCGGGGGAGGAAAGCAGCCTGGACAACACCACGTCGTCGAACGAAAAGAGAAATGTCAACAATGCTGCTGCCCAAATTCCTGGAGCCAAGTCGGGAATCGTGACGAACCACAGTGTTCGCAGTGGTGTCGCCCCAAGATCTGCCGCCGCGTCTTCAAGGCGATCGTCGAGCCCAGCGGCCCTTGATTGGATCAACACGATGGCGAAGGCCGTTTGGAAGACCACGTGTCCGATAACCAGTGCTCCGAATCCCAGCGGGATATTGAGTAGTGGCAGCATCGTGGCGATTCCTGCGGCAATAATCACCTCTGGCAAGAGCACGCGCGAGGTCATCAGAATCTGAGAAATTTCCGTCACTCGGCCGCGGGTCAGCCGCATCCCGATAACTGCTGACAAGGCGATAGTCGTGGAGAGAATGGCAGAAACCGTGGCGAGGAGAATGCTGGTTCGAAGCCCGGTGCGAACCGTGACATCAGCCCAAGCAGCTTCGTACCACTGGAGGGTGAAGCCGTCGAAGGATGAGCCAGTCGGGTTGATGTTGATCGAATTGAAACCCACCCGAGCCAGCGGTGCGTAAAGAAATAGCAGCATGACTGCCAGCCAGATAGCCGACCAGCCAAAGAACCCACGGCGAAGGCTCCGCACCTGGCCGCTCATCCCTCACCCCCAGCTAGGCGTCGTACGCTCCGCCGAGACAAATAGACGCCAGCCCCAGCGACCGCGAACAGTGCCAGCAGAATCACCGCGATGGCTCCACCGAGGGGTTGGTTAGCGCCCCCGGCTTGTTCGGCGAGCACATTGCCAATGAGCAGGGTTTTTCCGCCGCCGAGGATCGCTGGCACCGTGAACTCACCGATGGCCAGAATCCCAACCAGCGCGAGTGCTGCGAGAATCCCTGGCCAGGCCATCGGGATGGTGATTGCCACGAGACGACGCAATGGCCGGGCCCCTAGATCGTCGGCAGCGTCGTGCACCGAGTCGGGGATCCGGTCCAGGGCGGCGTACAAAGGGAGAATGGCCAGCACTAAGTAGCCGTGAATCATCCCGACAGCGACACCGCCCGGGGTGTAGGCAAGAACAATCGGGTGCCCGAGGATCTTGTTCGTGAATTCAGCCACCGGGCCATCTGCTTGCAAGATACCGAGCCAGGCGTAAGTTCGGACGGTGAAACTCACCACAAATGGAAAGAGCACTGCGAAGAGCACAAACAGTCGCCCGCGTCCCTTCACCCGAGTCAGGGCCAGAGCGGTGGGAAATGCGATCAAAACGCACACCACCGACGTAATTGCCCCGAGGAGCAGCGAGCGCCTCAGAGTTTCGAGATAGGGCGTGGCAAGTGCCTCTCGATACCGGTCGAGGGTCCCAGTGATTTCGATCTCGAAGGTGAAACTGTCTTCGACACCGAACGAGTAGGCGATCAGAATGGCCAGGGGCAACACAAAGAAACTCGCGGCAATCGCGAGATCCGGGGTCAGAGCGAGCAAACCCCACCACGCCCGGCGGTGAGGTTTGCTGGACGCCCTGCCTATGACGCGCGGAACTCGTCCCAGGCCTTCATCCACAGATCCTCACCCTCCTGTGGCCGGGCAACGAAGAATTCGATCCGTTGCTTGACCGCGTCGGAGGGGAACAAGATTTCGCTCTCGGTGATCTCTGGCTTGATCAAATCGACAGCGCTAGGAACAACTGAAGCGACCGTCAACGTGTTTGCGAAGTCGGCGTTTTGAACGGGGTCGGCTTGAAAGTTAATGAAGGCCTTTGCCAAATCTTCACGCGGTCCCTTGAGAGCGACAAAACCCTCCAGATAGGCACTCATGCCTTCGGTCGGGTCAACCCATCCGATGTTGGGATTGCTGGCGGAAACGCCAGCAATATCGTAGTCATCGCACAAGGCGATCACGGCATCGCCGCTAATCAGGCTGGGGCTCCCTGAGTCTGTCAAAGCGAGAAAGTGCTTCTTGGAGGCGATCAGCAACTGCGTTGCCTCTTCTACTTCTGCAGGGTCGTTGGAGTTGACTGAGTAGCCCAATCGTTTCATGGCCATCCCAAGCGTGGATCCCATTCTTGACAGGACGGCCACCTTGCCGGAGTACTTTGGTAGTAGTTCGAACAAGTCGGCATAGCTGGTGATCGGCTCCTTGACCAGATCCTTGCGATAACCGATAGCGGTTCGTCCATAGTCTGTGGCAACGAAATATTTGTTCTCAGGGTCCCAGGCTTGGTTTCGGAACGCCGGGTCGATGTTGTTCTGATTGGGGACTTCCTCCTCGGTGAACGAGGCGATGGCATCGAGGGCGATCAACTTAGGAATGGTTGTCCCGTCAACAAGCGCTAAGTCGTAGTCGCCGCGTCGATCCTTGACCTTCGGCAACCATGTCTCCTGGGTGCCAGCGATCGGAATCTGTTTGAGAGCTGCCCCGGGAAAGGCTTTGCTGAAAGCGGCCTCGGTGTTTTCGCCAAGCCAGCCTTCAAAGTTGACGAAGTTCAAGGTTCCGGTGAGACTTTTGGCTTTCTCGGTGGCCGCCGCCGTCGATGCGGGTTTGGCCGCATCTTCGCCACAGGCGGCGAGCAGACCAGATCCCCCCATCACGCCCGCGGCGGCGAGGGCAGTGCGTTGGAGGAAGGCTCGTCGAGAGTGATCTAGTGGCTGCTTCATTGGTGCCCCTTCGTGGGTTGACATTGGATATTGGACAAGGTCTCGGGGGGCCCTAGCCCTTCGGGGTCTGGCCGCCGCGAGTGGTGAATGGTTTGAATCGGTTGGGCCGCCTCACGCCAGGCTGCGAAGCCACCGATCATGTCGGTTGCATTTCGGAAGCCCAAGCGTTGCAAGGTGTACGCCGCCAGGCTGGACGAATAGCCCTCGTTGCACATGACGATCAAGGTTTGATCGAAGGATTCGATGGCCGGATTCTGATATCCCGACGAGGGGTCGACCACCCATTCCAGGACGGTTCGTGGCGCGTGCAAGGAGCCGACAATGACCCCGTTTGCCCATCGGTCGACATCTTGCCGGGTGTCCAAGATGAGCCCTCCGCGTAGTGCCAAGGCATGCGCCTGCTGTGGGCTCACCCGTTGGAGATGTGAGCGGGCCTCCGCGAGAAGGTCTGAGACAGTGAAGCGAGATGTAGGTGGCACGCGAGCAATCTGATCAGTGCTTGGAGGCCTGCACAAGGAGTGCGGGGATGCTGTCTGCCCTTCGTAATATCTGTCTCGGTTAGGTGCTGGGCACGCTTTCTGGGCACGCTCCCTGGGTAGGCTAAAGCAGCGGGCGAAGCGGCTTGAGGATTATTTCGGTGAACTTCCGGTGCAGGTCGCGGGCCTGCCACTCGTCGAGGGTCAACTCCAAGGAGTTGGACTCATCGACGGCGAAGATTTCCTCAAGAGCGACCGCCAAGTCTGGATCCACGAACTCAACGTTGATCTCATAGTTGCCTTGCAGGCTAAGACGGTCGATGTTGGCGGTGCCGACGGTCACCCAATTGCCGTCAATAGTGGCGGTTTTGGCGTGCACCATCGCGTCACGGAATCGCAGGATCTTCACTCCCGAGTCGAGGAGTTGGTAGAAATAGCCGCGTGAGATCCAGTCGGCCACGATGTGGTTGGACTTCAGTGGAATCAGTAACCGCACGTCGACTCCACGCTCTGCGGCCCACTTCAACGAGTCAACGAAGTCTTGATCGGGCAAGAAGTAGGCCTGCGTCAGCCAGACATTGCGGGTGGCCCGATTGATCGCCTCGAGATACATCGATCGGATCGGAAAACTCCATTGCCGCGGCACGTTGTGGTGGAACCGAATGGTGGGGCTCCAGTGGGCGGAGGTCTCGAGCAACAACGGCTGCTCCGACATGCCGATGGCTTTGCGTCGATTGAGGTTCCAGAAGTCGGCAAAGGCACGTTTGAGGTCCCAGACACCAGCACCGGTAATGCGCACATGGGTATCGCGCCATTCGGTGGCATAAGCGCTGCCGATGTTGTAGCCGCCGACAAACCCGATCTCATCGTCGACGACCAAGATTTTGCGGTGATCGCGGCCATAGCGGCGCAGTTGATAGAAGCGCCAGCCCGCGTTGTAGACGGGGTAGCGAAGCACCTTGATCCCTGGCGGAAACCGCTTAAATTGCGGTGGGACAACCAGATTGGCGAAGGCGTCGTAGATGACGTGAACATCGACGCCTCGATCGGCAGCGGCGATCAGGGCAGACTTAAACCGCTCACCCAGTGCGTCGCTCTTCCAGATGTAGGTCTCGAACAGGATCTGTTGTTGGGCCCCATCGATGGCGGCCAACATGTCGTCGTACAGGTCCCGACCGAAGGTGTACGTCGTCACCTGACTTGACCCCACTTGCACCCTGCGTGGGCTCGACACCGGGAAAGGCTTTGGCTTCTTGCCCCGGCGGCGATAGGAGTCGACCACGGTCAAACCGATCGCGATGACAAACGGGCCGGCAATCACCGCATAGGCACCATGCCTCAGCTTCAGCAGCCAGGTGGCAAGGGGGGCGGCACTCACGCCCCCCAACATAGCCGTGGTTTGTTGGTGGCCAAACCAGTTAACTTCTAGGTCTGTCGGTGGCGGGTCGTAGGCTCGCCACATGCGACCGATAACTGACCTAGAGCGACGGGTTGCGCCCTTCGAAGTGATCTCCGACTATGTGCCTGCCGGCGATCAACCGGCAGCGATCGCCGAGATTGCCAAGCGGATCGAGGGTGGCGAGCAAGATGTTGTGTTGTTGGGTGCGACAGGCACCGGCAAGACCGCCACGGTGGCCTGGGTGGCCGAGAAATTGCAGCGCCCCCTATTGGTGATGCAGCCCAACAAAACTCTTGCCGCGCAGTTTGCGACCGAGCTGCGCCAACTGTTCCCCAACAACGCGATCGAATACTTCGTCTCTTACTACGACTACTACCAACCCGAGGCCTACGTCCCCCAAACCGACACCTACATCGAGAAGGACTCCTCCATCAACGAGGAGGTCGAGCGGTTGCGTCACTCAGCCACCAATTCCCTACTCACGAGGCGTGACGTCATCGTCGTGTCGACGGTCTCCTGCATCTATGGTTTGGGCACCCCCCAGGAGTACGTCGATCGGATGATCCGGCTCAAGGTGGGTGAGGAGCACGACCGCGACTCAGTGCTGCGACGGTTGGTCGACATCCAATACACCCGCAATGACATGACGTTCACGCGTGGCACCTTCCGGGTGCGCGGCGACACCCTAGAAATTTTCCCGGTCTATGAAGAGTTGGCGGTCCGGATCGAATTCTTCGGTGACGAGATCGAGCGGCTGATGACGCTGCACCCGCTCACCGGGGAGGTCGTGACCAACGACTCCGAGCTGCACATCTTCCCGGCCACGCACTACGTCGCCGGCCCCGAGCGGATGGAGCGAGCCATCAACGGCATCGAAAAGGAGTTGGGCGAGCAACTGGCGACCTTCGAAGCGCAAGGGAAACTCTTGGAGGCCCAGCGGCTCCGCATGCGCACCACTTACGACATCGAGATGATGCGCCAGGTCGGCTCGTGTTCTGGCATCGAAAACTATTCGATGCACATCGATGGCCGTGAGCGGGGGACCGCACCCAACTGCCTGCTCGACTACTTCCCCGAGGACTTCCTGCTGGTGGTGGATGAGTCTCATGTCGCGGTTCCACAGATCGGTGGAATGTATGAAGGCGACATGTCCCGCAAGCGCAACCTTGTCGAGCATGGCTTCCGGTTGCCCAGCGCGATGGACAATCGTCCGCTGAAGTTCGAGGAGTTCTTGGAGCGGATCGGGCAGACGATCTATCTCTCTGCAACGCCAGGCAACTATGAGCTCGATAAGACCGGCGGCGTTGATCACGCCGTCGAGCAGATTATCCGACCCACTGGGCTGATCGACCCCGAGGTGATCGTGAAGACCACCAAGGGTCAGATTGATGACCTGATCGCCGAGATCAATCTGCGCACCGACCGCAACGAACGCGTGCTGGTCACCACGCTGACCAAGAAGATGTCCGAGGACCTAACCGACTATCTCCTCGATGCCGGCATCCGCACTCGCTACCTCCACTCAGAGGTGGACACCCTCAAGCGCATCGAGTTGTTGCGGGATCTTCGGTTGGGCCAATACGACGTGCTCGTCGGGATCAACCTGCTGCGCGAAGGCCTCGATCTTCCCGAGGTGTCCTTGGTGGCGATTCTCGATGCCGACAAGGAGGGATTCCTTCGCTCCGACAAGTCCCTGATTCAGACGATTGGTCGGGCAGCGCGAAACGTGTCCGGACAAGTTCACATGTACGCCGACAAGATCACGCCGTCGATGGAGAAGGCTATCGATGAGACCAATCGCAGACGCGCCAAGCAGGTGGCCTACAACACCGAGCGCGGCCTTGATCCGCAGCCGCTGCGCAAGAAGATCGCCGATATCAGCGAGATGCTCGCGCGTGAGGATGCCAACACCAAGGAGTTGTTGCAGTCCTGGCAGGAGCAAGATCCCAAAGCCAAGCGCGCACCAGTCCCAGCGCTGGCCAAGTTGAAGAACTCTCGGGAAGCGCCCGAGCTTGCCGGGCTGCCCAGCACTGACCTGGCCGACCTGATCCAGCAACTCACCGATCAGATGCACGGCGCTGCGGCGGAGCTTCAGTTTGAAGTAGCTGCCCGGATTCGGGACGAGATCAGCGGGCTCAAGCGGGAGTTACGACAAATGATGGAAGCCGGCGTTCGATGAGTCAGAGAAGGAGCAGACATGTTTGATCACGTGGGTGTGCAGTGTGCCGACTTACAAGCCAGCAGGAAGTTCCTTGAGCAGTTGCTGGAGCCGCTCGGAATCACCGTTGTCATGGACTACGGCATGGCCCTGGGGTTCGCGGCGGCGGATGGCTTCCCAACCTTCTGGATTTCGCAAACCCCACCGGGCGGTGGCAGCGAGGAGGTCCATCTCGCCTTTCGAGCACCGGATCGAGCGACCGTGGATGCCATCCACCTCGCAGCCGTTCAGCTCGGTGCCGAGGTGCTCCACGAACCGCGCGAGTGGCCCGAATATCACGACGGCTACTACGGCGTGTTTGTGCGAGATCTGGACGGCAACAACGTCGAGGCCGTTTGTCACGCCTGATCCTGACCGCACCACACTAGGATCGGGCTATGAGCCCAGGGTCGGCGGTCGAAACGGATGTCCTGATCATTGGGGCGGGGCCGACCGGGCTCTATGCCGCCTACTACGCGGGGTTTCGTGGCTTGAGGGTCGCCATGGTCGACTCATTGCCAGAGTTGGGCGGACAGATCACGGCGATGTATCCCGAGAAGGCAATCCTCGATGTCGCGGGATTCCCCACGGTGAAGGGGCGCGATCTAGTCGAGGGCCTAGTCGCGCAAGCGGCCGCTGCGGAGCCGGCGTACTTCTTGGATCGCACGGCACTCACCCTCGTTGAACATGACGATGCAGTCACCATCGGCCTCGACGACGGCACCGAGATCCGAGCCAAGACGGTCATCATCACCGCAGGCATCGGCAAGTTCAGCCCGCGCCATCTGCCCGTGGGAGATGAGTGGATCGGACGCGGCCTGGAGTTCTTCGTGCCAAGTTTTGATCCCTACGTCGGCAAAGAGGTCGTGATCGTCGGCGGCGGCGACAGCGCCTTTGACTGGGCGCTCCACCTCGAACCCATCGCCAAGTCGGTGACCCTCGTCCACCGTCGCGATGCCTTTCGCGCCCATCAACGAACCGTCGACCAGGTGCGAGCGACTAGCGTCGAGATCATCACCAAGGCCCAAGTCACCGGTGTCCAAGGCAGCGACGCTATTGAAGGGGTCGAGATCACCGTCGACGGACAGGAGCCGATGCTCCATCCTGCCCAGGCAGTTGTTGCGGCCCTCGGCTTCATCGCCGATCTCGGCCCGCTGCAACAGTGGGGACTTGAAGTCCAAAAGCGGCATGTGGTGGTTGATTCGGCCATGCGCACCAGCCTGGCCCGAGTTTTCGCGGCCGGCGACATCACCGAATATCCCGGCAAGGTGAGATTGATTGCCGTGGGGTTTGGTGAAGCAGCGACCGCGGTCAACAATGCGGCCGTGGTGATTGATCCGTCCGCTCACGTATTCCCCGGCCACTCCAGTGAGGGCTAACACAAACCGGGTTCGACCAACGAAAGGTAGCCATGAAGGTCACAGTTGATTTCGATCTGTGCGAGTCCAATGCGTTATGCGAGTCGCTAGCGCCCGATGTTTTTGAGATTGACGAGAACGACTGGTTGTTCTTGAAAACCGAAGAAGTGACCGATGACAACCGGGCGCGGATCCAGCGCGCAGTGACATCGTGCCCACGCGGGGCTATTTCCATCGGAGATTGACACAATAAATCGGATGACGGATGCGGCCGTTTGCGCCAGTCTGGGCTGGTGGAGATCAGACAGTACGACGCGAGCGACACGCAGTTAATCGAGCACGTCGTCGCTCATCGCAACCTTGCCCGGGCGACGGACACGCCTTGGCGACCTCCGGAGTTGGCGCAGAACTGGGCGTCCTGGCTGAAGTCAGGATGGGATGGCGACGCGCCAGTCGCCTATGTGGGTTTACACGGGCAACGGGTGGTCGCTTCCGGAGAAGTGACGCTCCCGACGTATGACAACCTCCACCTCGCCGACATGGGGGTGCGTGTCACGCCAGAGGATCGGAGGCGAGGTTATGGCTCGGCCCTGCTTGAGGAACTGACCTCAACCTCGCGTGCGGCCGGTCGCAAAGTGGGTGGTGTGGGTGGGTTTGATTCGGCGGCAACACAGGGGTTTGCCGCCGCACACGACTTCGCGCCGAAGATTGTGGAAGTGAATCGTCGCCAGTATCTCGCGGACACGGATTGGGCCGTCATCGAGAGGGAACACACGAAGGCACGCGATGCGGCCGTGGACTACCGCCTGCTCAGGGTCGCTGGGGCGACGCCGCAGAAACTCCTCTCCGCCGTCGCCGAAATGACAGCTGCGATCAACGACGCCCCCAACGATGACCTCGACATGGAGCCAGAGGTCTTCACCACCGAGCGAGTCACGAAGTATGAGCAGTCTGTGCTCGCGACTCAACGTCTTTACCGGGTGATTGCCCAACATCGCAGAACCGGGGAGTTAGCTGGCCACACCGTCGTCACGGTGGAGCGAGATCGACCACAAGTTGGGGAGCAGGACGATACGTCTGTCGTCAAGCTGCATCGTGGACATCGTCTAGGCGTGCTACTCAAGGCCGAAATGTTGCTCTGGTTGCGAGATCAAGAGCCCGAGTTGGCCACGATCGACACCTGGAATGCCAAGTCCAACGCACACATGATTGCGGTCAATGAAACCTTGGGCTACCGAGTGCTGGGGGAGTCGACCTACTACCAGGCGGCGCTTTAGCCGGCAAGCAACCTGGTTGAGGGCACACTGGGAGCGTGTCGGATGTTGCCCAATCTGAGGTGCTCGAGCACGAGCTCAACCCGTGGCGTCCCAGTCGTGGAGCCAAAGTGGCGCTCGGGCTAGTGCTGGTCCTTCTCGTGCTCGCCGCTGTTGGTGACCATCGTGCCCGCAAAGCCGAGGAGGCGGCCATCGACCGTTGTGCGCAGCAGATCGAATCCGTCACCAGATCGGCAATGCTGCCAGTGACGGCGATGGCCAACTATGTCCGGTCGTCCAGAGATGGGGCCACGAAGGTTCTTGGCCGTGACCTCGACCGAATGGTGAGTAGACAAGCCGATAGCGCTGCGACGACTCTCGCTCCGGCCTACAGAGGCTGCGGAGAGGGCCGAGTCCTCTGGCACCACTGGGCGGCGAGTGATCGCAAGCAAGGATGCCTCGCCGAACTCGATGCCTGGGCGGCGTACTTCGAGCAGATCAGAGCTGACGGCGGCACCGTCTTCCGACCCAGCGAACCCGTCAGGAGTGGCTGCTAGGAATCAGTTGCGATGCACCTTGGGTCCAAACTTGCGGCTACCGGCTGTGTAGGAATCGTCGAAGAAGTCACGGCCGCCGAGGCTATAGCTGCGAGCGCCCGCCTTTATCCACGCTGGTGTGCCCAGGCACGACCGGGGCACCCGGATCCGCACGACGTCACGCTGGACGTTAAGCCCGCCGCTGACTGCGTAGCAGGGTGCGCTGCCGCGGATAATCGAGTAACACTCCTGGCCGTCTGGCGGTGGTGGCAAAGGCCGCACTTTCGTCACGGACACATCCACGCGTGACCGATAACGGATCACCGTTGCCTCGTAGTCATTTCGATCTGTTCGCAAGATGACCGAGGTGACATGTCCACCCTTCTTCTTCAGATCTTCGAAACGCACTTTGGCTTGCACGAAGCGACCCCGGTGGACGACAGAGAGTCGGCGAATGTCGTTGGTGGTGTTTGCGGACGCATCGATCAAGGTGGTGGTGCCGCACGGCTCCGGCCCGGGTTCGAAATGGGTGCCAACCACGTCGCCGCGCCTATCCCCGTCTGACCAACTCTCTGCGGAGGCCAACGTCGGGGTCAGCAGCAACGCCGTGACGCCGGCGATGATCACGACAACGCGGTGCCAGTTGGAGTGGCTCACCAGCCCCGCTCGCGCCACTCGGCGACCGAGGGTCGTTCGACGCCGAGCGTGGAGTCGCCACCATGACCGGGGTAGAACCAGGTGTTGTCGGGCAGGGCGCCAAAGACCTTGGTCTCCACCTCGTCGATGAGTTGCGCGAAGGCTTCCTTGCTCCCGAAGGTGTTGCCCACACCCCCAGGAAAGAGGGAATCGCCGGTGAACAGATGCACCATGCCGTCTGGGCTGGCCGTGTCGTCGTACACCAACGCAATCGAGCCCGGCGTGTGGCCGGCGATGGCAATGACCTGGAGTGTGCACGTGCCGATAGCAATGGTGTCGCCATCCGCGACCGCTCGGGTGACGTCGACGCCGGTCTGTTCGGTGATCGCCTCCGCGTCGGGAGCGCCGGCGATCACTTCTGCCTTCGTCGCCAGTACGACGTCACGCAGGGCTCGATGGTGATCCCAGTGTTGATGCGTGGTGATCACCGCGGTGAGGCCAGCCTCGCCGATCAACGGCAGAAGGCGCTCGGGCTCGTCGGCGGCATCGATCAACGCTTGCTCACTGGTGTCGTTGCACGTGAGGAGATAACAGTTGTTGTGCATCTCGGGATCTACGGACAGCTTGGTGATCGTGAGTCCGCCGACGGCGCGGACGTCGGGGGGGCCGCCTGGGGTAACTGTGCCGGTGTAGGTCATGCGCGGGTCCTCCGTTGCCATGGTCCGAGTTCGGGCAAGGGTAGATCAGAGGAGACACCAACGCCGCCACCGCGTCCGATCAGCCACCAGACCACGTCACGTTGTGCGCCGGAGATGACCTGTCCGCCACCGCCGACCGGGACATCGCCTTGGGGAGTGCTCAGGGTTACGGAGATCTCGTTCTCCCGGTCGTAGACGGCGACGGTCTGCAAGTAGTTGACGAACGCGTCAGTCCAATCATGGTGGGTGTAGCCAACGCCCATGTCGGTGTGGTGGATCTCCACCTCACGCCAACGCGCACCGATCCAGTCAATCACCGACCAAGGGGGGCCAGTGTCGGCAGCTCGGGGTAGGAGCACTTCCAAAGTGTCGGCCGGACATTCGGCAAAAGCTGCGCGCAGATCGTCCGTGGACGTGGCATTGAGCGCGCGCAAGTCCGCCACTTCCCACGCCGCCCGCTCGTCGATCTCCGCGTCCCGTGCGGCGTTGCTTTCATAGACCCAGGGGTTGGGATCACCAGCCATCGCGGCCCGCACGGCACGGGTGATCCCGGTCGCGTTGGACGCGACATGCGAAATCACGTGCGCAACCGTCCATCCGGGCAACACGGAAGGTTCGGTGAACTGCTCATCGGTGAGGCCGGCGACCGTTCGCAGATAACTCTGGGTCGCTTCCTCGATGTGAGTGAGGGTGGTGGTCAGGTCAGTGTCGAGGGGGTGAGTCCCAGCTTTGTCCGTCATGGTGCAATTGAACCGCGTTTCCACCCAGTGCGTCTTGCGAACAATTGTTCGAATTTCTCGCTACGGTAGGAGCAGACCAGTGATTCGCCGACCCGACCAGCAATTCGGGAGATCAGGGGACCAACAGCGTGGCCGATCAGCTCATCATCCGGGGTGCCCGCGAGCACAACCTCAAGGACGTGTCGCTCGATCTTCCTCGCGACTCCCTGATTGTGTTCACCGGCCTTTCGGGCTCCGGCAAGTCGAGTCTCGCCTTCGACACGATCTTTGCCGAGGGGCAGCGGAGGTACGTCGAGTCGTTGTCGGCGTACGCCCGACAATTCTTGGGCCAAATGGACAAGCCGGACGTCGATTTCATCGAAGGACTCTCGCCCGCAGTCTCGATTGACCAAAAGTCGACGTCCAAGAATCCGCGCTCCACCGTCGGCACGATCACTGAGGTCTATGACTACCTCAGGTTGCTCTATGCCCGGGCTGGTCGTCCGCACTGCCCGACGTGTGGCAGTCCCATCGAGCGACAGACCCCCCAACAGATCGTGGATCGGATCATGGGCCTCGAAGAGGGGCGTCGATTCCAGGTGCTGGCTCCGGTGATCCGTGGACGCAAGGGGGAGTACGTCGAGCTGTTCCGGCAGTTGCAGACCCAAGGGTTCTCTCGCGCCCGGATCAACGGCGACACCCATTCCCTCGACGATCCGCCCACCCTCAACAAGCAGCAGAAACACACGATCGAGGTCGTGATCGATCGGTTAGCAGTCAAGGCGTCAGCAAAGCGGCGGCTGACTGACTCCATTGAGACGGCTCTCGGCCTGGCCGGTGGCTTAGTGGTGATCGACTTCGTGGATCTGCCTGTTGGTGGTGCGGACCGTGAGATCCGCTTCTCCGAAAAGATGGCCTGCCCTAACGAGCATGCGATTGACACCGACGAGCTTGAGCCCCGGTCCTTCTCGTTCAACTCACCCTTCGGCGCCTGCCCTGAGTGTCACGGCTTGGGCACCCGCATGGAGGTTGACCCAGAGTTGGTCGTGCCAGACACCGGGGCGACCCTGGGGGAGGGTGCGATCCAGCCGTGGAGCGGTGCCCACGTCGCTGACTACTTCCTGCGTCTGATGAACGCCCTCGGCGAAGAATTGGGCTTCGACCTCAACACCCCGTGGGACAAGCTGAGCCCCAAGATTCGCAAATCCATTCTGGACGGGCATCCCACCAAGGTCCACGTTGTGACCACCAGCCGTTATGGACGCGAACGGGCTTACTACGCCGACTTTGAAGGTGTGCGCAACTACATCGAACGTCGTCACCGGGAGGCTGAGTCTGACACCAGTCGAGACCGGTTCGAAGGATTCATGCGCGAGGTGCCGTGCCCGGTCTGCCAGGGAGCTCGACTCAAGCCAGTCTCGACCTCGGTGACGCTCAATTCCTCCACCCACGGCGAGATGAACATCGCCCAAGTGTGTGCTCTGTCGATCGATGGGTCGGCGGAGTTTTTGGCCACCCTGGACCTCAGTTCCAGAGAGTTGCAGATTGCTGAGCGGGTCGTCAAAGAGATCCAGGAACGCCTTAATTTCCTCCTCGACGTCGGGCTGGACTATCTCTCACTGGACCGACCGTCAGGGTCGTTGTCTGGTGGCGAAGCCCAGCGCATCCGACTAGCCACCCAGATTGGGGCTGGGCTGGTCGGCGTTCTCTACGTGTTGGATGAGCCCTCTATCGGTCTTCATCAACGCGACAATCAACGCCTCATCGAGACCTTGGTGCGACTGAAGAACATGGGCAACACCTTGATCGTGGTCGAACACGACGAGGACACCATCCGGATGGCTGATTGGGTTGTCGATATCGGCCCGGGAGCCGGCGAGCATGGCGGGCAGGTCGTGCACTCGGGGAGTGTCGCCGGGCTGTTGAAGCATCGCGATTCGCTGACCGGGCAATACCTCTCCGGTCGTCGCGAGATCCCCACTCCCGTCGTACGCCGTCCGCGAACGAAGGGCCGTGACCTCACCGTCCACGGTGCCCGCGAACACAACTTGCAAGACGTGACTGTCGGTTTTCCGTTGGGCCTGTTTGTGGCTGTCACTGGGGTTTCGGGCTCGGGTAAGTCCACGCTGGTCAATGACATCCTCTACACCTCACTGGCAAAGCAGATCTACAACGCGAGGGCGGTGCCGGGACGGCATACCAAGATCACCGGCCTCGAACACGTCGACAAGGTCATCCACGTTGATCAGTCACCGATCGGACGCACTCCGCGATCCAACCCGGCGACCTACACCGGGGTGTTCGATCACGTGCGCAAGTTGTTCGCTTCCACGCCCGAGGCCAAGATGCGCGGCTATCTCCAGGGCCGGTTCTCCTTCAACGTCAAGGGTGGGCGCTGCGAAGCCTGCTCTGGCGACGGCACGATCAAGATCGAGATGAACTTCTTGCCCGATGTCTACGTGCCGTGCGAGGTCTGTCACGGTGCCCGCTACAACCGCGAAACCCTTGAGGTCCACTACAAAGGCAAGACGATTGCCGAGATCCTCGATATGCCGATTGAAGAAGCCGCTGATTTCTTTGCCGCGGTGCCGGCGATCTCGAGACACATGAAGACGCTGTGTGAAGTCGGACTTGGTTATGTCCGGCTCGGCCAGCCCGCGACGACCCTGTCGGGAGGTGAAGCTCAGCGGGTCAAACTTTCAAGCGAACTCCAGAAGCGATCGACTGGCCGCACTGTTTATGTCCTCGACGAACCCACCACCGGGCTGCACTTTGAGGACATTCGCAAATTGCTGTTGGTGCTGGGCAAACTCGTTGATCAGGGCAACTCGGTGCTCGTCATCGAGCACAATCTCGACGTGATCAAGACAGCCGACTGGATCATTGACATGGGTCCTGAAGGCGGGTCTCGAGGGGGTTTCGTTGTGGCCGAGGGAACCCCGGAAAGCGTGGCCGAGGACTCGGAGAGCCACACGGGCCGTTTCCTCAAAGATCTGTTGGCCGGTGGCCGGACTGCCAAGGCGCAACCACGACGTCGCTAGGGTTTCGTTTCAAGTGTCTTGCCCCGCGGAAGGATTCTTCAGAATGAGCAATCAAGGTCTATCGCGCCGCGCCGCCGTTCGCAGCGCGGCAATTGTCGGCGTCGGTGCTCCTCTCCTCGCGGCTTGCGCCGCCGATGATGAGCCGGTGGCTGAACCAGTGCCGGAGGAGACGAGCGCCCCTGCTGCAGCTGATTCGGAGGCCGCTGACTCCGAGTCCCCCGTGGTCGGCGCGGCCGCACTCGCCACCGTGGCCGAGATTCCGGTGGGTGGCGGCAAAGTATTCGGCAAGGAAAAGGTTGTAGTTGTGCAACCGGTCGAAGGCGAGTTCAAGGCGTATTCGGCGGTGTGCCCGCATCAAGCGTGTCTGTTCACCGAGGTCTCCGATAACGCGATTAAGTGCGGGGGCTGTCACCAGTCGGAATTCGCCGCTGAGGACGGGTCAAACACCGTCGGACCCAACGGCGGGTCAGCCAACTTGCCGGCCCTCGGTGAGGTTGCCTTGAGCGTTGAGGGCGACAGCATTTCATTGGCTTGATCCCCCGCGGGATTTTGCTGTCGGCGAGGCGCCGTAGGCTGCCCACGTGACACCTCAGAGTCCGGCGCGACGACCTGGAATGGGCTTCCGGCCCGAGCCAGGATCGATCCCCACTCAGCCGGGGGTCTATCGATTCCGGGACTCGCGTGGCCGAGTGATCTACGTCGGCAAGGCCAAGAACCTACGGTCAAGGTTGTCGTCCTACTTCCAAGACGTGGGCGGCCTCCATCAGCGCACAGCCCAGATGGTGACCACGGCCGCCTCCGTCGACTGGACGGTGGTGGCGACCGAGGTCGAGGCGCTCCAGCTGGAATATTCCTGGATCAAGGAATTCGATCCTCGCTTCAACGTGAAATATCGTGACGATAAGTCTTATCCCTGGTTGTCCGTGACCCTCGACGAAGAGTTTCCTCGAGTGTTCGTGGGGCGGGGCAGCAAGCGTCGTGGCACCAAGTACTTCGGTCCCTATAGTCACGCGTGGGCGATCCGGGAGACCGTTGATCTGCTGTTGCGGGTGTTTCCGATGCGTTCGTGCACAAACGGGGTGTTTCGACGCTCCCAGCAAGTGGGCCGACCATGTCTGTTGGGCTACATCGACAAGTGCGCCGCTCCGTGTGTCGGCTCGGTGACGGCTGAGGAACACCGGGCGATTGTCAACGATTTTTGTGACTTTATGGCTGGCCAGACCACGAACTTCGTACGGCGTATAGAGACTGAAATGTATGCCGCATCGGCCGAGCAGGACTATGAGCGGGCCGCACGCTTGCGCGATGACCTCGGCGCGTTGGCGAAGGCCCTCGAAAAGCAAGCCGTGGTTTTTGGCGACGGGACCGACGCCGACGTGATCGCGCTGGCGGTGGATCCCCTGGAAGTTGCGGTGCAGGTTTTCCATGTGCGAGGTGGACGGATCCGTGGGCAACGAGGCTGGGTCGCTGATCGAGTCGAGGAGGGTGAGAATCCCGAGCTTGTCGAGGACTTCTTGCTACAGCTCTATGGGGCCGAATCCGACAACATCCCTCGCGAAGTCTTGGTGCCGGATCTCCCGAGTGATCGGCGAACCATTGAGGAATTGTTGAGTGATCTTCGCGGCGGCAAAGTCGTGGTCAAGGTGCCTCAACGTGGCGATAAGCGGACGCTGATGGAGACGGTCGCCAAGAACGCCCAGCAGTCCCTTGCCCTGCACAAGACCAAACGGGCTAGTGACCTGACAACGCGAAACCTGGCCCTCGCCGAGATCCAGGAATCGCTCAGTCTTGACGAGGTGCCCCTGCGCATCGAGTGTTTCGATGTCTCAAACCTGCAGGGCACTGAGGTGGTTGCTTCGATGGTGGTGTTTGAGGATGGGTTGGCTCGAAAGAGCGAATATCGCCGGTTTGTGATCAAGGGAGTGGATGGCCAGAACGACGTTGCCTCGATGCACGAGGTCATCACCAGAAGATTCCGTCGCTTGCTCGATGAACAAGTCAGGGGCCCAGCTGAAGAGGCGGCTCCGAGGGCGGGCCAGGGAACTCCTCGGGCGGAGTCGTCTGGCCCACTTCTCGTCGACCCCGACACGGGAAAGGCACGCAAGTTTGCTTATGCCCCAGGACTGGTGGTGGTGGACGGCGGAGCGCCACAGGTGGCGGCCGCCCAGCGCGCGATGAGTGACTTGGGGATCGTAGACATTGCGCTCTGCGGGTTGGCCAAACGGCTTGAGGAGGTCTGGCTGCCTAGTCAAGAAGACCCGGTGATCTTGCCGCGTTCGTCCGAAGGCCTCTATCTCTTGCAGCGAATTCGTGACGAAGCCCACCGGTTCGCCATCGCACACCACCGTGGGCGACGCTCCAAGACGATGGTCGATAGCCTGTTAGACGACGTCCCAGGCTTAGGCGAGGTACGCCGCAAGTCGCTGCTGAAGCACTTTGGTTCTTTGCGCAAGCTCAGGGTTGCCAGCCTCGATGAGTTGGCATTGGTCCCCGGCATCGGGCCACAAACCGCGGCCACGATTAAGGCGGCCTTGGCCGAGCAAGATCGGGGCAAGACCGTCAGCGTCAACACTGCCACCGGCGAGATAGAGGAGAGCTAATGTCCGAAGCGGTGAGCCGGGACGGCGCTGGCGAACTTGTCGTCGTCACCGGGATGACCGGAGCCGGGCGAAGCACGGCGGCCAAGGAGTTAGAGGACCTGGGGTTCTATGTCATCGACAACTTGCCACCCAACCTCGTTGCGGACGTCGTCCGGCTCGTTGATGAGGGGTTGGGGGTTGGCTACCCAATTGCGGTTGTCGTCGACGTGCGTTCAGGGGCGTTCTTTGACTCTTTGCCAGCGGACCTGGCGCGAATGGGAGGCGCGACGCCAGAGCGAGGCAGGGAGCCAGCGGGTCGGCGTACGACACTGCTGTTCCTTGAAGCCAGCGACGACGTGCTCGTGCGACGTCAAGAGGCGGCCCGTCGACCCCACCCGCTCCAGGGGAGTGGGCGGCTGCTCGACGGTCTTCAGCGTGAGCGTCAGGTCTTGGCAACTCTGCGCGGCAATGCAGACCTCGTCATCGACACCAGCAACCTGAACGTTCACCAGCTCACCGACCGGGTGGCGGAGGCGTTCGGAACTCCTACGACTACCAGGTTGAAGATCACTGCAGTGAGTTTCGGCTTCAAATACGGCATCCCTGTGGATTCCGACTTCGTGGCCGACATGCGGTTCTTGCCGAATCCTTTCTGGGAGCCGGACCTTCGCGAATTGACCGGCAGGGACGAATCAGTGGCCAAATTTGTCACCGGTCAGCCGGCTGCCGAAGTGTTCCTGGAGTCGTTGGTGCCGTTGCTGAAGACAGTTGCTGTCGGCTATCTCAGAGAGGGCAAGAGATTCATGACCGTGGCAATTGGGTGCACGGGTGGCAAACACCGCAGCGTGGCCATGACCGAGTTGCTCTGCGAGCGCCTGCGCGAGCATGGCCTCGACGCGCGCGCCGAACACCGCGATCTTGGCCGTGAATGACGTGGGCGAGCCGAGGGTGGTTGCGCTGGGCGGGGGACATGGCCTCCATGCCTCATTGTCCGCATTGCGTCGGGTCACCAACGAACTGACGGCCGTGGTCACAGTCGCTGACAATGGCGGATCCTCCGGGCGTTTGCGTGGGGAGTTTGACGTCCTACCGCCAGGCGATTTGCGGATGGCTCTCGCCGCTCTGTGCGGGGACGATGATTGGGGAAACACTTGGGCTCAGGTCCTTCAGCATCGGTTGCAAGGCAATGGCGAGCTTCGCGACCACGTCGTCGGCAATGTTTTGCTGGTCGGCCTGTGGGAGTTGTTGGGGGACGCGGTCGAGGGCCTCGACTGGATCGGCCGGCTTCTCAACGCCCAGGGGCGGGTCCTGCCGATGACCTCCACGCCCATGGACATCCGGGCCTCGGTTCGAGGCGCTGACCCACAATTCCCGATGGCGGTGACCACGGTCACCGGCCAGGTTGAGGTAGCCACGACGTCGGGACACATTGTCGGGATTTCGTTGCTTCCCGAGAATGTCGAAGCGTGTCCCCAGACACTTGCCGCGATCGCCGAAGCCGACTGGGTGGTGTTGGGTCCGGGGTCTTGGTTTAGTTCGGTGGTGCCTCACTTGTTGCTGCCCGACTTGCGCAAGGCACTGGCCACGACTAGCGCGAGGATTGCCGTCGTACTCAATCTGGCACCGCAGAGCGGAGAAACCCACGGCTATCTCCCGCAAGATTATCTAGCCAACTTTGATGCCTATGCCGCCGACGTACGCATTGACACGGTCCTCGCCGATTCGCGGGGTGTTCCGAACGTAGCGCCGCTGCTGGCTGCCGTGGAGAGTCTGGGGGCGCGCCTTCAGTTGGCAGAGGTGGCGATGGGGGATGGGACGGCCCGACATGACCCTGTTCTTCTCGCGGCTGCCTATGCCGAGATGATGGGTGTTTGACGGGCATGGGAAGATTCCGCCCATGGCGATGACGGCTCAGGTGAAGGCAGAATTGGCCAGCACACCTATTACGAAAACCTGTTGCCGCAAGGCGGAAGTCGCCACCATGCTGCGCTTCGCAGGCGGCCTGCACCTGGTCAGCGGCAAGATCGTGGTGGAGGCTGAGCTCGACACGGGAGCGGCGGCTCGGCGGCTCAGGAAAGACATTGCTGAGGTCTACGGCCACGACAGCGATGTGGTGGTGCTGCAAGGCAACGGCTTGCGAAAAGGCACTCGTTATCTCGTTCGAGTGAGCAAAGACGGCGATGCGCTCGCGCGTCAGACTGGTCTCGTGGACGCGCGGGGCCGCCCTATTCGCGGGCTTCCACCGCAGGTTGTTTCGGGGGCCGGCTGTGACGCAGTGGCGGCTTGGCGTGGCGCATTCTTGGCCCACGGGTCGCTCACCGAGCCGGGTCGATCCTCATCTCTCGAAGTCACTTGTCCCGGGCCAGAGGCCGCGCTCGCCCTCGTGGGGGTGGCCCGACGCCTCAACATCCAATCCAAAGCGCGCGAGGTGCGCGGGGTGGATCGTGTCGTTATCCGCGATGGCGACCTCATTGGTGCGTTGCTGACTCGCCTAGGTGCCCATGAATCCTTGATGGCCTGGGAAGAACGCCGAATGCGCCGCGAAGTCCGGGCCAGTGCCAATCGGCTCGCCAACTTTGACGACGCGAATCTGCGTCGTTCCGCGCGGGCCGCCGTGGCCGCTGGCGCGAGGGTTGAACGCGCCTTAGAGATCTTGGGCGACGACGTGCCCGATCACTTGCGGATGGCGGGCGATCTGCGAACCCAACATAAGCAGGCTTCCCTCGAAGAACTGGGTCAACTCCATCAGCCGGTGTTGACTAAGGATGCGATCGCCGGACGGATCCGGCGGTTGTTGGCGATGGCTGACAAGCAAGCAGAAGAGCTCGGCATACCCGACACCGAAGCGTCTCTGACGCCCGAGATGCTCGCGGACGAAGGCTAAGGACAGCAATAGTGCGGAGGTTTTGCCCGACCTCTGATCCACGAATTGGATCGCTCCAATTCCACGATAGGGTTGTTTTTGGACGTGCCCACGTATGTTGGCGCCATCCACATGCATCGACCAATCAAGTGACACCGACTAACCAGGAGCAGCCTCGTGACCGTTCGTGTTGGGATCAACGGCTTCGGCCGCATCGGCCGTAACTTCTTCCGCGCTGTGAAGGCATCCGGCGTGGATATCGAAATTGTCGCCGCAAATGACTTGATGGATAACAAGTCCATCGCCCACCTGTTGAAGTACGACTCCGTGTTGGGAGTCCTCGGCGAAGAGGTTTCGGCCGACGCTAACTCGATCACTGTGGGTGGCCAGACCATCCGCGTCTTCGAAGAACGCGACCCGGCAGCCATCGCTTGGGGCGAGGTTGGCGCCGACATCGTCATCGAGTCAACGGGCATCTTCACCGATGGCCTGAAGGCGAAGGCCCACCTTGACGGTGGCGCCAAGAAGGTCATCATCTCCGCGCCGGCGTCCAACGACGACGCGACCTTTGTGATGGGCGTCAACCATCACGAATACGACCCGGCCAACCATCACATCGTCTCCAACGCGTCTTGCACCACCAACTGTCTCGCGCCGATGGCCAAGCCGTTGCATGACGAGTTGGGCATTGTGAAGGGCTTGATGACCACGATTCACGCCTACACCCAGGATCAGAATCTCCTCGACGGACCCCACAAGGACATGCGTCGCGCTCGCGCTGCGGCCCTCAACATCATTCCGACATCCACGGGTGCCGCCAAGGCAATCGGTCTGGTCATCCCCGATCTCAAGGGACGTCTCGACGGTTATGCCTTGCGGGTGCCCGTGCCGACCGGTTCGGCCACGGACCTGACGTTCGAAGCTGGTCGCGAGACGAGCGTGGAAGAAGTCAATGCGCTGATCAAGGCCGCCGCCGAGGGACCTTTGAAGGGCTTCTTGAAGTACACCGAAGATCCGATCGTGTCCTCCGACATTGTCACCGACCCGGCCTCATGCATCTTCGACTCCGGTCTGACCAAGGTGATCGGCAACCAGGTCAAGGTTGTGGGTTGGTATGACAACGAGTGGGGTTACTCCAACCGCCTCGCCGATCTCACGGTCTTGATGGGTGCTTCGCTCTGATCGCGACTGGCCTGGAGTCACTCGGTGACGTCCAGGGGATGCGTGTCCTCGTTCGATCGGACCTGAATGTTCCGCTGTCGGGCCCCGATGGTGCCCGTGTCATCGAGGACGACGGACGCATTAGGGCAAGCCTGCCGACGATTCGCGCGCTAGCTGATGCTGGCGCGCGGGTCATCGTCGCGGCACACCTCGGACGACCGGGGGGCACCGTCAACGCGGCGTACTCCTTGGCGCCGGTGGCCGAACGCCTTGCCGAGTTGCTCGGTGCGCCGGTTGCTTTTGCCGCCGACACAGTGGGTCCTGAAGCCCAGCGTGTCGTGGCCGGACTCCACGACGGCGATGTCGCGGTGCTCGAGAACGTTCGCTTCCAGGCTGCCGAAACCAGCAAGGATCAGGCCGAACGAGCCGGGTTTGCCGGTGAGTTGGCGCAGCTTGCTGACGCTTTTGTTTCCGACGGGTTTGGCGTTGTTCACCGCAAGCAGGCGTCGGTTTACGACATCGCCACGTTGTTGCCATCGACGATGGGTGGCCTCGTGGCGCGCGAGGTTGACGTGCTCCGGCGGCTGACCGTTGACCCAGAGCGCCCCTATGTGGTGGTGCTCGGCGGTTCCAAGGTGTCGGACAAGTTGGGCGTTATCGACAATCTGCTTGGCACGGCCGACACCTTGTTGATCGGTGGCGGAATGGTCTTTACCTTCCTCAAGGCTCAAGGCTACGAGGTGGGGCGCAGCCTGCTCGAGGAGGATCAACTCGAGACCTGCCGCAGCTACCTTGCCCGAGCTGCCGCCACTGGAGTCGAAATCGTGCTGCCCACCGACATCGTGGTGGACACAGTTTTCCCATCCGGCGACACCGTCCCTAACCCCGTCGTTGTGTCGTCAGGGGAGATTCCTGCGGACACGATTGGTTTGGATATTGGTCCCGCCTCTGGCGCTGCATTTGCCGCCGCTTTGGCGGGTGCCCACACGGTGTTTTGGAATGGACCGATGGGGGTATTCGAAGTAGCCGAGTTTGCGGGCGGCACCCAAGCCGTCGCCGAAGCACTCACCAAGATCGACGGGTTATCGGTCGTCGGCGGGGGAGACTCTGCGGCGGCGGTGCGGAAGTTGGGTTTTGCGGATTCCGACTTCGGGCACATTTCGACCGGCGGCGGTGCCAGCCTCGAATATCTCGAAGGCAAAGAACTGCCCGGTATCGCTGTTCTCGAGACAGCATCCAACGAAGGAGAAGGACAGTGACAAGCCGCACGCCATTGATGGCAGGCAACTGGAAGATGAACCTCAATCACCAAGAAGCGGTGATGTTGGTTCAGAAGCTGTCGACCATCCTGGCTGACAAGAAGCATGACTTTGCGCTGGCCGAAGTCGTGGTCGTGCCGCCGTTCACCGATCTGCGTTCGGTGCAGACGTGCGTCGATGGCGATCATCTGTCCATCAAATATGCCGCGCAAGATGTCTCAGCTCACGATGCCGGCGCCTACACCGGCGAGATCTCCGCGAGCATGCTGGCCAAGATGGGGTGCTCCTACGTGGTCGTCGGTCACTCTGAGCGACGCGAATATCACGCTGAGTCCGACGCGGTGGTTAATGCCAAGGCACACCAGGCAACCAAGCACGGCATGACGCCGATTGTTTGTGTTGGCGAGGGGTTGGAGATTCGCCAAGCTGGCGAGCAGGTCGCCTACACGCTGGCGCAAGTGGATGGCTCGCTGGCTGGCTTTTCGCCCGAACAAGTCGCCGACCTCGTGGTTGCCTATGAGCCAGTCTGGGCCATCGGCACTGGTGAGGTGGCTACGCCGGAGGATGCTCAAGAAGTGTGCGCCGCAATTCGGCAGCGCATTCGTGAGGTGTCCGGAGACGCAGCAGCAGACGGCGTACGCGTCCTCTATGGCGGCTCTGTGAAGGCGGCAAACGTCGCCGGGATCATGGCGAAAGCCGACGTCGACGGGGCGTTGGTCGGTGGGGCGAGCCTAGATGCCGACGAATTTGGTGGCATCAGTCGCTTTTACGCGATGCCGGTCCTCTGATTCAGCGTTTCGTGACGTAGGCTTCGTAACCGTGATTCCTTTGTTTACTGTTTTGCTCGTTATCTCCAGTTCGCTGTTGATTTTGCTGGTGCTTCTGCACAAGGGGCGAGGTGGCGGCATGTCGGACATGTTTGGTGGTGGCATGTCTAGTTCATTGGGTGGATCCTCGATCGCCGAGCGCAATCTCGATCGTTTTACGGTCGGGATCGGCGTGATCTGGTTCGCCTGCATCATTGCTCTCGGGCTCATCATGGCTTATCGCGGCGTCTGAGAAAGGGTCTTAATCGTGGCTGGTGGCGGAAGTGCGATTCGTGGGAGTCGAGTAGGCGCAGGCCCGATGGGGGAAGCCGAACGCGGCGATTCTGCGCCACGCCAGGCAGTGACCTATTTCTGCTCACACGAGCATCGCTCGGTCGTGACGTTCTCCGTGGAGGCCCAGGTGCCGGACACTTGGGACTGTCCCAAGTGCGGACTGCCTGCCTCGTTGGATTCGGACAACCCGCCGCCGCCGACGAAGATCGAGCCCTACAAGACGCACTTGGCATATGTGAAAGAGCGGCGGTCAGACGCCGAAGCTGCCGACATCTTGGACGAAGCCATCCAACTTCTGCGGACCCGCCGCAAGTCCGGCGACGTCGTCTTCTAACCCCTCCCCGCCGAGGAGTCACTCAGGTCGGCCGAGACGTCACGCAATCTGGCTGAGGCGTCACTCAGGTCGTCCGAGACGTCACTCAGGTCGCGCCAGATTGTCTCCACAGACCGGGTCTGTGGAGAACTTTCGCTCTCATCCTTCACACTTGTGCATGCTGACCTCATGCATGACACCCAGAACACTATTTCCTGCGAACGAATCGCCCTTTCTCCTTCGGGTCCGCTACCCACCGACCTGCCCTTCACGGTGGATCAGGCGCGTCAGCAAGGCGTGGGCAAGGCCGAGCTCTTCGATCTGCTCCAGCGACACGAGATCCGGCGCATGTGTAGGAGCGTCTACGTCTCTGCGGACCAAGCCGACACGATTGAGTTGAGAGCGCGAGCCTTGTCTCTCGTGGTGCCGCAATCCGCGGTGGTGACGGACCGCACGGCCGCCTGGCTCCACGGCGTCGCGATTCTTCCCCGCTCCGCGCTGGCCAAAGCTCCAAAGATTTCGATTTATCAACGGTCAGGCACTCGAGTTCGGAGGCCAGGCGTCGAGGGAGGGACCCGCCAGATGCTGGATCGAGACGTCATGGTGGTCGGCGGCGTACAAGTCACCAGCCCTCTCCGTACCGCGCTTGATCTGGGAAGGCTGCTCTGGCGATTTGATGCGCTCGCGGCGTTGGACGGATTTCTCCGGATAGGTGTGCCTCACAATGACATGCTGCTCGACAGTGAGCGATTTCGAGGATTTCGCCGGGTCGTCCAACTTCGAACCTTGCTGCCTCTGGCCGATGGTCGCGCCGAGTCACCGGCCGAGTCTGCGCTGCGCTTGCACTGGTATGACGCCGGGTTGCCGCGTCCGGAGTTGCAATGGTGGATTCACGATGACGAGGGCAACCCGATCTATCGCCTCGACCTTGCCCTTCCCGAACTCAAGTACTGCGCGGAGTTTGATGGACAGCAATTTCACTCCGGCGAGGTCCAGGTTCAACGTGATCTACGCAGACGCGACTGGTTGGCCCAAGAGCGCGATTGGATTATCGAGCCGTTCCATTCCGAAAGTGTCTACGGGCAATGTCCCGAGGCCCCATCGCGACTGGCCGCGGGATACCGCCGAGCACTGAACAGGTCGTGGGGCTAAGTCAATTCAGCCGACGCGGGGCCATCCAGGAACCAGACTGTGGAGACTCGTCCTCTGACCCGGGCTGCTGGTAGTGACGCCTCGGCAGGATTGCGTGACGCCTCGGCAGGATTGCGTGACGCCTCGGCGGACTGCGTGTAGGCGGTGGCGACGGCGGGGGCCTTTTCGTAGCCGGAGGCGAGGAACCAGACGATGCGGGAACGGTTGAGGGCGGGGAGCGTGAGGGTGATGCGCTCAGGCGGAGGCTTGGGCGAGCCATAGACACCCAGGGCAAGCGTGTCGTCCCGATCAAGTTGGGGGAAGCCAGGGAACAGCGAGGCAATGTGGCCGTCGGGGCCAACGCCGAGCAGGAGAATTTCGAACTCCGCGGCGCCATCCCGACGAAGCAGTTCAGCATAGATTTCGGCGCCGTGATCGGGCGAACCAACGGTGTCACTTGAGGGCATGGGATGCACATTCGCCACCGGAATCGGCAAAGCCTCCAAGAACAGGGCGCGTGCTTGGCCGAAGTTGCGGTCGAGGCTGGACTCAGCCACGAATCTCTCATCGCCCCACCAAAAGATGACATCGCCCCAGTCGACCGATGATCCTGGTCCCAGTCGGGCGATCTCGGCATAGATCGCATTTGCGATGGTTCCGCCGGTCAGGACGACATGGGGTCGTCGTCCTCCGGTCTGAGCATGGGCCAGTTGAGCGAGCAGCCGCTGCGCAACGTACGTCGCCAAGGTTGCGGCGTCTGCGCTGATGTCGATTTCGGGGCTGGTCAAGGAGTCTGCGCCAACTGAACGAGACGCTTCGCAGCCGAGGCGTAAATGTTGTCCTCGTCGAGCCTTCGCAACTCTTCGGCAAGAAGATCCGGCAGATCTCGGCGCTTGAGCGCCACGGGCCGATCAGGTTGACCCGGCGACGAGAAGGTAGCTAGTCGTCCATCGGTGCGCGCCACGATGATCGGGCCGGCCTTAGTCTCAAGTTGGGCCTGGGTGATGCCCGGACCCAATGAAGTCGATCGGGTCACGGGAACGCGCAACCGATCATTGAGCCAAGCCACCAGGAGGTCCGCGCTAGGACTGATCCGTTCAGCTGTCACCGAGGCCGCTGTGACCGTTGCCGGGTGTTGATCCAGAGCGGCGGCCAGCAGCGCGCGCCAAGGGGTGATGCGCGTCCATGCTAAATCCGTGTTGCCGGGGGAGTAGGCCGTGCATTGACCATGCATTGCCTTGATCTTCCCTCGCGACACCAGAGCGGCGTCAGTGATCCGTCGTTGAGCGAGTTGGCCCAGCGGGTCGGCGGCCGGGTCGGGTGGATGGTCGGTTGGCCACCAGACAGCGACGGGGGAGTCCGGCAACAGCAGCGGCAGGACTACAGATTCGGGATGCTTGACGACCTCGCCACGAAGCCGGATCAAAGCCGTTTCTCCCGACCAACCCTGACCGATGCCAACCTGGGCGACGATGTGGGATTGCCCCCGGGCGGAGCCGAGAATCACACCCAGAACCCGAGCCGGGTGCTCGCGCGATGCTGCTCGCGCGGCTGACATTGCGTCTGCGGCGGCCTCCTCATCAACTACGACGATCAGGGTCATCACCATGCCCATCGCCGGACTGCCGGCCTTCGTTCGGGCGCGCACGAAGGCGGCGGCGATCTGCGAGGAATTGGTGTCAATCAACTCGATCATGGTCGCCTCCATACTCTGCCGTCGCGGGCCAGCATGGCGTCGGCCGAGTCGGGTCCCCAGCCACCCGCGCGATAGTCCTCTGGCGGCCCGTGCTTGGCCCAGTGAGCCAGGATCGGGTCGAGGATCCTCCACGAGGCCTCAACCTCCTCATGCCGTGGGAAAAGCGGCGGGTCGCCCAGCAACACGTCGAGGATGAGCCGTTCGTAGGCTTCGGGTGAGGCCTCGGTGAACGACCCGCCATACGCAAAGTCCATATTGACGTCGCGAATCTCCAGGGCCGTGCCGGGCACCTTAGAGCCGAATCGTAGGGTCATGCCTTCGTCTGGTTGGACGCGGATGACCAGGACGTTCTGGGTGAGTTCCTCAGTTGCTGATTCAGCGAAGGGCAGGTGGGGCGCTCGCTTGAACACCACGGCCACCTCCGTCACGCGCCTCGCCAGTCGTTTGCCGGCCCGGAGATAGAACGGCACGCCGGCCCACCGACGGTTATCAATGCTCAATTTGATCGCCGCGTAGGTCTCCGTAATCGAATCTGCTGCGATGCCCTCCTCGCCGAGATATCCGGTCACCTCCGTGCCACCGGCCCAGCCCTCGACATACCTTCCGCGGGCGGTTGAGCGACTCAACCGGGGCGGAAGACGCACCGCCGACAGCACTTTGAGTTTTTCGCGTCGAAGGCTGTCTGCATCGAAGGCGGAAGGCTCTTCCATGGCGACCAGGGCCATCAGTTGCAGCAGGTGGTTCTGGATGACGTCGCGGGCTGCGCCAATGCCGTCGTAATAACCGGCTCGCCCGCCAATTCCGACATCTTCGGCCATGGTGATCTGCACATGGTCGACGTAGTTGGAATTCCACAACGGTTCGAACATTGTGTTCGCGAAGCGCATCGCCAAGATGTTCTGGACTGTCTCCTTGCCAAGGTAGTGGTCGATGCGGAACACCGAACCAGACTGAAACACCTGACCGACGATGTCGTTGAGTTCGCGGGCGGACTCAAGATCGTGGCCGAACGGCTTCTCGACAATCACGCGGCGCCAGGAGTCACCGTGGGCATCGGCGAGGCCGTGCTCGCTGAGTTGTTGTACGACGTCTCCGAAGAAACGCGGCGGAATTGAGAGATAGAACGCGTGATTGCCCCCGGTGCCGCGGCTAAGGTCCAGCTCCTCAATCGTGAGCTTCAAAGTCCGGAAGGCGTCATCATCAGCGAAGTCACCGGAGACAAAGCGGAACCCCTCAGCCAGCTGGGCCCACACCTCTTCGCGAAATTCGGTCCGCGCATACTCGCGCACCGAGTCGTGCACGATCTGAGCGAAGTCCTGGTCTGCCCAATCACGACGGGCGTAGCCAACCAAGGAAAACCCGGGCGGCAGCAGGCCACGGTTGGCGAGGTCATAGATCGCCGGCATGATCTTTTTGCGTGCCAGATCACCGGTGACCCCGAACAACACCAGGCCGCACGGACCGGCAATGCGCGGCAGTCGTTTGTCCTGCGGATCTCGAAGCGGATTGGTCATTGTCGGCGCGCGGTCCGGTAGTAGTCGATCAGAGCGCGGGTCGACGGGTCTTGCTCGGCGAGGGCAGTGGCGTCTCCGGAAACTGCTGGACCCACTTGCTGAGCAAGTTGTTTGCCGAGTTCAACGCCCCACTGATCAAAGCTGTCGATGCCCCAGACCACACCTTGGGTGAACGTGATGTGTTCGTAGAGAGCAATCAGCTGACCCAGCACCGAAGGGTTGAGATCCGGCGCCATGATGGAAGTCGTCGGACGATTCCCACCGAAAACCCGTGCAGGAACGATCGCTTCGGCGGTTCCCTCCGCGCGCACCTCGTCAACGGTCTTCCCGAAAGCAAGGGCCTTGGTTTGGGCGAAGAAGTTGGCCAGGAAGAGTTCATGGACATCGATCTCGCCATCGACTAACGGGTAGGCCGGGTTGGCTACGGCGATGAAATCGGCGGGCACCAGTCGCGTGCCCTGATGGATCAATTGATAGAACGCGTGTTGGCCATTGGTGCCGGGCTCGCCCCAAAACACCTCGCCAGTTTCGCTGGTGACCGGTGTGCCATCCCAGCGCACGGACTTCCCGTTGGACTCCATCGTCAACTGCTGCAGATAGGCCGGGAACCGACTGAGCAGTTGGGCATAGGGGAGTACGGCGTGGGTTTGGGCGCCGAGGAAGTTGGTGTACCACACGTTCAGGAGGCCCATCAGCACTGGCACGTTGGCCGCCGGCTCAGCGTGCCTGAAGTGTTCGTCAATCGCGTGCATTCCGTCGAGAAAAGCAGCGAATCCCGCTGGCCCAATCGCGATCACTAAAGACGTGCCAATCGCGGAGTCGACCGAATAACGTCCGCCCACCCAGTCCCAGAAGCCGAACGCATTGGTTGGGTCGATCCCGAAGTCAGCGACCTTGTCGAGTGCTGTTGACACGGCAACGAAGTGTTTGGAGACCAATTGGCCGTCGGCGTCGGCCACACCTTGGGTGCGCAGACCCTCAAGCAGCCAGGTCCGGCAAAGGCGGGCGTTGGTGAGGGTTTCGAGGGTGCCGAAGGTTTTGCTCGCGACGATGAACAGTGTCGTCGAAGGGTCAAGACCGGCAAGTTTTGTGGCGCAGTCAGCGGGATCGATGTTGCTGATGAACCGAAAGGTCAACCCAGCTTGGACGTGAGGACGCAGCGCCTCCAGGGCCATGGCAGGACCGAGGTCCGAGCCGCCGATGCCAATGTTGACCACGGTCTCAATTCGTTGGCCGGTCGCCCCGAGCCAGGCACCGGAACGCACCCGTTCCGCGAACTCGTAGACGCGGCCCAACACCTGATGGACATCGGCCACCACATCTTGCCCGTCAACCTTCAGCGACGCAGTCGCGGGCAGCCGCAATGCTGTGTGAAGGACGGACCGGTCCTCAGTGACGTTCACCCGATCTCCACGGAACATCGCCTCCCGCTGTCCCGACAAACCCACTTCCTCGGCTAGGGACAACAGAGCGGCCATAACGTCGTCGGTCACCAGGTTCTTGGACAGGTCGACGTGGAGATCGGCAGCAGCAAAACTCAGTCGCTGCACGCGGCCCGAGTCAGCGTCGAACCAACCTCGCAGATCGGGCTGGAGATCGGCGGCTAGTTGAGTGAGCCTGGCCCAGGCTGCCGTGGTGGTGGCGTCTATCGGCGCAGTTGTCATGACTGGCTCGAAGCGGCGTCCAAACTCACCGCGGTGGCGTCGACTAGTTGACGCCATGCGGAAACGAACTTCTCCACGCCCTCAGCAATCAGCACATCGATTACGTCGTCATAGTCAATCCCGACGGCCGCGAGAGAAGCCATCACCTCATGAGCATCCGCATAGTGGGGGCGCACCTGATCACCCCTCACCACACCGTGGTCAGCGACCGCATTTAAGGTGGCTTCCGGCATCGTGTTGACGGTGCCGTCAACGGCGAGGTCCACGACGTACATGGTGTCGTCGTAGTCGGGGTTCTTGACGCCGGTTGACGCCCACAGCGGTCGTTGGGCGTTGGCCCCCGCTGCGGCGAGTGGCTCCCAGCGAGGGTCGGCGAAAAAGGTCTCGAAGGCTTCGAAAGCTAGCCGGGCATTGGCGATCCCGGCCTTGCCCAACAGGTCGGAGTCAGCGCCACTGGCCTTCAGTCGCGCATCGATCTCGGTGTCGACGCGCGAGACGAAGAAAGACGCCACTGAGTGGATCTGCGAAACGTCGTGCCCTGCCGCGGCGGCCTTCTCGATGCCCGCGAGGTAGGCCTCCATGACCTCGGCGTACTGCGCGAGGCCGAAGATCAGCGTGACGTTGACGCTGATGCCGTCGCCGAGAACCTGGGTGATAGCCGGGCAGCCGGCCGGGGTGGCCGGGATCTTGATCAGCAGGTTGGGTCGATCAACAACCTTCCAGAGTTCACGAGCCTCAGCGATAGTTGCCTCGGTGTCGTTGGCGAGGTCGGGGGAGACCTCGATCGACACCCTGCCGTCCACACCAGCCGTGGCATCGAAGGTCGGCCGGAGTACGTCGCAGGCATTTCGGACGTCGGTCGTGGTCAGTGCTCGCACCGTTTCGGCCACGTCGGCGCCCTGGGCAGCCAGTTCGCGCACCTGGGCGTCATATCGGACGCCCTTGCTCAGCGCTGCTTGAAAGATGGACGGGTTGGTCGTGACCCCGACGACAGAAGAGTTAGCGACGAGATCTGCGAGATTGCCTGACTCCAGGCGCTCGCGGGAGAGGTCGTCAAGCCAGATCGAAACCCCGACCGCAGCCAGTTCTTGTAGTGGTGAATTCATGCGGATGCTCCTTTGAGACTGTCTTGGGCCGCTTTGGCTACTGCCGCTGCGGTGATGCCAAACTCGCGATAGAGGGTGGCCTGGTCGGCGGAGGCGCCGAAGTGTTCCAAAGACACGCTGCGACCGGCATCGCCGACCAGATCACGCCAGCCTTGGGCAATTCCGGCTTCGACGCTGACCCGCGCCCGCACCGATGGGGGCAGCACCCGTTCGCGGTAGGACTTTGATTGGGCGTTGAACCACTCAAGGCACGGCAGCGACACCACCCGGGCGGAGATATTCTTCTTAGCCAACAGGTCTCGAGCATCAACTGCGATGGAAACCTCCGAACCTGTGGCGATCAAGATGACATCGGGGGCGCCGGATTCGGCGTCAAGCAGGATGTACCCACCCTTGGCCGCACCATTCGCCGACCCGAAGCCGTCCTTGCCATGGGGATACGTCGGTAGGTTCTGGCGACTCAGGATCAAACCGGCGGGGCGATCGATGTTCTCGAGCACCGTCTTCCAGCAGACTGCTGTTTCGGCCGCATCCGCTGGTCGTACGACGTCCAAACCAGGAATCGCTCGCAGCGCAGCCAGATGCTCAACGGGCTGATGAGTCGGCCCATCTTCGCCGACACCGATGCCGTCATGGGTCCACACATAGACGACCGGCAGCTTCATGATTGCGGCCAGCCGAACCGCCGGGCGCATGTAGTCGGAGAACACCATGAAAGTGCCGCCATAGACCCGCGTGCCGCCATGCAGCGCGATGCCATTCATGATCGAGCCCATAGCGTGTTCGCGGATGCCGAAGTGCAGTGTGCGGCCATAGGGGGAGCCGGACCAGTTGGCAGTCTGCCAACGCTCGGGGGTGAATGACGGCGAGCCGTCGATCGTGGTGTTGTTGGAGCCGGCCAGATCGGCTGAGCCGCCCCAGAGCTCGGGCAGTGCCGAGCCGATCGCGTTCAGAACGAGACCCGAGGCAACGCGGGTCGCGATGCCTTTGGGCTCGACGTCGAACTTCGGTAACGACTTGGCCCATCCGTCGGGCAGGGTGCGCGTCGACATCCGGTCGAAAAGTGCTTTGCCGTCTTTGTTGGTCTTGGCCCACGCCTTGAACTGGGCCGTCCACTCGCGATGCTGTGCTTTGCCCCGCACTTTGAGCGTGCGGGTGTGTTTGAGCACGTCGCGACCGACCTCGAAGGTCTTGGTGGCATCGAACCCGAGGATCTCTTTGGTCGCGGCGACCTCATCGGCACCGAGCGCTGAGCCGTGCGCTGCATAGGTGTTCTGCTTGGTCGGCGCGGGCCAGCCGATGATGGTGTGCAACACGATCAGGCTGGGCCTGTCGGTGACTTGTCGCGCCTTCAGGAGTGCGTCATAGAGAGCCGGCACATCCTCGTGATAGCTCTCTCCTTTGGTGGGGTCCTTAGTCCACCTCACGTGTTGCACGTCCCAGCCATAGGCGGCGAAACGCTTCCCGACGTCTTCGGTGAAGGAGATATTGGTGTCGCCTTCGATACTGATCCGGTTGAGGTCGTAGATCATCGTGAGGTTGCCCAGGCCCTGATGACCGCCGAGCGAGGCGGCCTCCGAGGCGACCCCTTCCTGGAGATCCCCATCGCCACAGAAGGCATAGATGTGATGGTCGAAGGGGCTGGTCCCGGGGGCAGCATCAGGATCGAGGAGACCGCGTTCACGGCGCGCCGCCATCGCCATGCCCACCGCGTTGGCTACGCCTTGACCCAACGGTCCTGTGGTGGTTTCGACGCCGTCGGTGTGTCCCACTTCCGGGTGCCCTGGGGTGAGTGAACCCCACGTGCGAAGGGCCTGTAGGTCCTTCAACTCGAGACCAAAACCACCGAGGAACAACTGTGTATAGAGAGTGATCGAGGAATGGCCCACTGACAAGACAAATCGATCGCGACCTGCCCAGTGGGGATCGCTGGGATCCGAGCGCATCACCTTTTGAAACAACAGATAGGCAGCCGGCGCGAGGCTCATCGCTGTGCCTGGGTGACCGTTGCCCACCTTGCCAACGGCATCCATCGCCAAGACCCGAGCAGTGTCGACCGCCCGGCTGTCTAGGTCGTTCCATTCGAGGTCTGTCGTTGACGGGCTCACACTTGTCCTTAGGAATAGTTAGAGATTGGGTGCGGCGCAGGCAGCAGAGCAAGAGCCTATCTGGGTTGACGGGAGACGGGCGATAGACTCCGGTTGTATTGCTGATGACCGGGTGAGTTTGGGCTAGAGATTGATCGAGGATCTTCGTGACACACATTGACCATGACGCGTCTCGAGGCGCGCCGGTCGAGGCGAATGAGCGCGAAATCGTTGAGTCAACCTGGCGTGATGTGGTGGCGGCGTACGTCGGGCTCACGAAACCGCGGGTTATCGAGTTGCTGCTGCTCACCACCGTTCCGGTGATGTTCTATGCGGCAGGCGGGATCCCTCCGCTGGCGTTGGTCGCTGCGACGGTGCTCGGTGGCACGCTCTCGGCTGGATCTGCCTCTGCCCTCAACTGTGTCTATGACCGCGATATCGACGAGCAGATGCGACGGACCCGGCGTCGAGCGCTGCCTCGTCACATCGTCTCCACGCGGGCAGCCCTCAGTTTCGGGGTCATTCTGGGGATCCTGGCCACGATTGTGCTGCTGGTGTGGGTCAATACCCTCTCGGCAATGTTGGCGCTAGGAGCAGAAGCGTTCTATCTGCTGGTCTACACCGTCTGGCTCAAGCGCCGGACGACCCAGAACATCGTCTGGGGCGGCCTGGCAGGGTGCTTCCCGGCGCTGATCGGCTGGACTGCGGTGACGGGCAGCATCGCGTGGCCCCCGATCATCTTGTTTCTGGTCGTCTTCTTCTGGACGCCACCCCACACCTGGGCCCTGGCTTTGCGCTACCGCGAGGACTACGCCGGGGTGGCCGTGCCGATGTTGCCCGTGGTGGCACCGGCGAGTGAGGTCGGCCGTCAGATTGTCCTCTACTCCTGGGCCACGGTGACCACCTCGCTGATCTTTTGGTGGGTCGCTGATGCTGGTCCGGCGTACGCCGTGGCCGCAAGTGCCCTCGGCGGGATCTTTTTGTTGGAGGCCCACCGGATGTGGGGTCGGGCCCGACGCTCCGAGGTGTTGGCTGAGATTGCGCCGATGCGTTTGTTTCACATGTCCAACCTCTATCTCGCCTTGCTGTTTGTGGCCGTTGCCCTTGATCCGCTGCTCACGCGCTGGACCCCGTCCGGCATTTGATAACGTTTTGATCACGGAGGCAACCGGATCCAGGCGTGGTGCGTCTACCTGAATAGACGACGGGTGCCTGTCCACGGGGGTTCAGGCAACCGTCGTCTTTCGTGCCCGGGAAACGCTGATGAAATGGCCCGTGTTGAGCATCAGCCGGGTCGCAAAAGTGACAGCCAGCGCAGCCCCTAGTAGGTGCAAAGCGACGAGCCATTCGGGCAGCCCCCAATTGACCTGAGCAATTCCGATGACCGCCTGAACGAACTCGATGCCGAGCAGCCCCACCGCCGATTGAACTACGACCGGGCTGGCGCCGCGACGTGCGATCGTGATGATCACGATCGTCAAGGCAACCAAGGTGTAAACGGACGCGGCGTGCACATGCGAGACCAAAGCCGGATCCCACCCGTTCCGAGGAGCTTTGGCATCACCAGCATGCGGACCGCTTCCGGTCACTACCGTGCCGAGATAGACGGCCAACCACAGCAGGGCGTACGCCGCTGCCACCCACCGCTGAAGGCTGAAACGAGCTGCTGACGGCGTTGACTGCCAACCCGGAAACAATGCTGGGCGAACTTCTGCGAGCAACACCACGCAGAGCGCCACCATTGTCAGTGACACCATCAAGTGCAGGGAGACGACCCACGGGTTCAGGTCCGTCAGCACGGAAACCCCACCGATGATCGCCTGAGCGGGAACTCCGAGAGCGATGACTGTGGCGAGGAAGAACGGTCGTCCCTCATCGCGTTCGCGACGATGACCAACGGCAGCGACCCAGCAAGCAATGGCCACGGCCACCAAGGCAAATGTCAGCATCCGATTGCCGAATTCGATGGCCCCGTGAATGCCCAGCTCGCCCCGCGGAACGTAGGAGTCGTTCGTGCATCTTGGCCACGTGGGACACCCCAGTCCGGAGCCGGTCAGGCGGACCGCTCCGCCGGTAAGAATGATGGCGATATTGGCGACCAAGTTGGTGACACTCAGCGGCCAGAGCCACCGGGCGGCCGTCGAGGTGGCCCGCGGCATCAATCCCATTTGAACCAGCTAGCAGCGGCGGTGGCGCCAAGCGCCGCCCAACCTAACAACGTTGCCATCGCGAGTGAATTGAAGTGGCCATCGATCAGGGCTGCACGCATTGCGTCCCCCAGGGCCGCCGAGGGCAGCAATCGCACCCAGTCAGCACTAACTGGCCACCCTCCCACGACGATCCCACCACCAATCATCAACAAGACATTGGCAAGATTGGCTGCGGCCAGGGTGGCTTCCGCGCGCAGAATCCCGGATAAGGCGAGCCCAAGACCTGCGAAGGCCGCAGTGCCCGCCAATGCGATTGGAAGCGCAAAGATTAAGCCAAGTGCTGATGGCTGCCAGCCCAGCGCCAATGCCACTGCGCCGATGGCCAAAGCCTGGACGGACTGGACCGCGAGGACTGCGCCGATCTTGCCGGCGAGTAGGCCTGACCAGCCCAAAGGAGAGACCGATAACCGTCTCAACAGGGCGGCCCGTCGTTCGAAGCCCGTCGAGATCGCTAAAGAAGTAAACGACGTCGACATCACCGCGAGTGCGAGCACGCCGGGGGTGAGGAGGTTGACCGGAGAGTCGGACAGCAGGAAGTTGGGCCGGTTGATCGCATACATTCCTCCGACCAGGACAACCAAGGGAATCACCAAGGCGAGCAGCAGTTGTTCGCCGTTGCGCAGCATCAGGCGCGTTTCCATCCGGGCCTGCGAGAGAGCCCGTCGAGGTAATGCCGCAGCGCCGGGCCGAGGTGAGAAGTCGGCAATCATGCAGTGCCCTCAAGACTGGTAACCGCGAAGAAGACTTCTTCGAGGCTGCCCGATTCGGGGCACCACTGCGAAATCAAGTCCGCAGGCGAACCGGAGGCGACGAGGTGGCCGTGATCGATCATGTGCACCACATCGGCGAGTCGCTCGGCCTCCTCCAGGTAGTGCGTGGTGATGACGACGGTGACTCCATCACGTTGCAACTCACGAAGAATTGCCCAGGTTTCGCGGCGTACGACGGGATCCATCCCGGCCGTCGGTTCGTCAAGGATCACCAACTTAGGACGACCGACCAAGGCCATCGCTAACCCCAGTCGCTGCTGCTGTCCACCCGACAAACGACGGTAGGGCGTCTTGCCGCATTCTTCGAGCCCCAAACGCTCCATCAGCGCGTCGACCGGATGTGGATGAGCGTGCAGCGCCGAAATGTGGCGCAACATCTCTTCGGCGCGCGCAGTCGACCAGACGCCGCCACTTTGCAGCTGAACGCCCAGCCGGGGGAGCAGCGCACGACGATCGGCAATGGGATCAAGTCCGAGCACCCTGGCGCTTCCCGAGGTGGGTGGCAGCAGACCTTCACACACGTCCAACAAGCTGGACTTGCCGGCGCCATTGGGTCCGACAATCGCCGTGACCGAACCCGCTTCAACGGTCAGCGACAGTGAGTCGATGGCAGTCTTTTGGCCGTAATTGACTACGAGGTCGGTGACCTTGATCGCGTCATTCACTCGATAAGTCTAGAAATGGTGACGAACCTCGCTTGGGTTAGGACTGCCTTACTTGAAGGCTCGCCGGGAATAACGTAACAATTGTGTTGTGGAATTCGGAGAAGCAGTGGCTGTGGACGCTCCTACGCGCGCCCGAGTAGCCAATTCGATCCTCGAGAACGGTCCTTCCACCGCCGCCGACCTAGCCCAAAGACTCAAGTTGACCCCGGCCGCCGTACGCCGTCATCTGGAGCAACTTCTCGAGGAGGGGGCCCTCGAATCGATCGACCAGAGAGTCGTTGGCACTCGTGGTCGCGGCCGTCCTGCTAAGCATTTCAAGATCACCGAGGCCGGGCGTGACCGCTTCGACCAACAATATGACGACCTCGCTGCTCAAGCTCTGCGTTTCCTGGCGGAAACTCAAGGAGAGGTAGCCGTCGTGGAGTTTGCCCGGCGACGGGTTGGTTTCATTGAGTTGGATTATGCGCGGGTAGTGGCGGCCGATCCGAGTTTGAGTCCGGCCGAAGCGCTGGCCAAGGTCTTCACCAATGAGGGCTACGCCGCGAGTGTGCGACACCTCCCGATGATCGGCCCGGCTGATGCTCAGGTTTCGGCGGGCGCCGCCCAACTCTGCCAACAGCACTGCCCGGTGTCCCATGTGGCCCATGAGTTTCCCCAATTGTGTGAGGCCGAAACTGAGGCCATTGGTCGGGTGCTCGGCACACATGTTCAACGACTTGCCACGATCGCCCACGGCGACGGGGTCTGCACCACCTGCATTCCGGCAACTAGCAACCAAGGAGCACAGCAATGACCACAATCGACGAACGTAACCCCGGACTTGAAGGCATTGGTCGCTACGAATTCGGTTGGCACGATGAGTCAGATGCGGGGGCTAGTGCACAGCGCGGTCTCAATGAGGACATCGTCCGCAACATCTCTACGCTGAAGTCCGAGCCGGAGTGGATGCTCGAATTGCGCCTCAAGGGTCTGAAGTTGTTTGACCGCAAGCCGATGCCGACCTGGGGCGCCGATTTCGAGCGGGATCGACTTCGACAACATCAAATACTTCGTGCGCTCAAGTGAGAAGCAGGCGCAGTCGTGGGAAGACCTGCCCGAGGACATCAAGAACACCTACGACCGGTTGGGCATCCCTGAGGCCGAGAAGCAACGCCTGGTCGCAGGCGTGGCTGCGCAATATGAGAGTGAGGTCGTCTACCACTCGATCCGCGAGGATCTTGAGGAGAAGGGTGTCCTTTTCCTCGACACCGACACCGCGCTTCGGGAGCAGCCTGAGCTTTTCCGAGAATACTTCGGCACGATCATCCCGGTTGGCGACAACAAGTTCGCCGCGCTCAACACGTCGGTGTGGTCGGGTGGCTCTTTTGTCTATGTTCCGCCTGGTGTCCACGTCGACATCCCGTTGCAGGCCTACTTCAGGATCAACACCGAGAACATGGGCCAGTTTGAGCGCACGTTGATCATCGTTGACGAGGGTGCCTATGTGCACTATGTCGAGGGCTGCACAGCCCCGATCTATTCGTCGGACTCGCTGCACTCCGCGGTGGTCGAGATCATCGTCAAAAAGGGTGGCCGCTGCCGCTACACCACGATCCAGAACTGGTCGAACAACGTCTACAACCTGGTCACCAAGCGGGCCGTCTGCGAGGCCGGCGCCACGATGGAGTGGGTCGACGGCAACATTGGCTCCAAGGTCACGATGAAGTATCCGGCTGTCTATCTGATGGGCGAACACGCCAAGGGTGAGACGCTGTCGATCGCCTTTGCGGGCGAAGGGCAACACCAAGATGCCGGGGCCAAGATGGTGCACGCGGCCCCCAACACGTCTTCGAGCATCTTGTCGAAGTCGGTGGCTCGGGGCGGCGGTCGGACGTCGTACCGCGGGCTGATCCAGATCAACGAGGGCGCGCATGGCTCGAAGTCAAACGTGCTCTGTGACGCTTTGTTGGTCGACCAGATCAGTCGCTCCGACACCTACCCCTACGTCGATATCCGTGAGGACGACGTGTCGATGGGTCACGAGGCCAGCGTGTCGAAGGTGAGCGAAGACCAACTTTTCTACCTGATGAGCCGCGGCATGGAGCAGGACGAAGCGATGGCAATGATTGTCCGAGGTTTCGTTGAGCCGATTGCGAAGGAACTGCCCATGGAATACGCCCTTGAACTCAACCGCCTGATCGAACTTCAGATGGAAGGGGCAGTCGGCTGACGCCGACGTCGTCCGCACTTTACTCCCCGAAACCCAGGGCCCGAACGTAGAAAGCTGAGCATGACCATCACTGAATCGCCTGCCGTTGCGGGCGCCGTCGAGACCGTGGCAGCCGGTGCGCTGTCCGCGGTCTCGAGCCACCTCCATCCCGCAGGCTCCTTCGAGGTCTCCGATCACCCTGTGCCTGTCGGCCGCGAGGAGGTCTGGCGGTTCACCCCGCTCAAGCGCCTTCGTGGCCTGCACCAGGACGCCGACCTCAGCGGGACGGACTTCAGGGTCGACACCATCGCGGCACCCGAGGTCTCCGTCAGTTCGGTGCCCAATGCCGACAAGTCACGGGGCTCGTCGGGCCTGATCCCGCGCGATCGCGTGAGTGCTCGCGCCTGGGAAGCCTCGCAGAGCGTCTATCTGGTCGACATCCCGAGCGAGGTGTCCGTCTCCGCGGTGACGACGGTGAACTTCACCGGCATCAGCGCTGACACGGCCATCGCGGCCCACCTGGTGATCCGGATCGGTGCTTTCTCCAAGGCCACCGTGGTCATCCAGTATGCCGGCAGCGCGACGCTTGCCGAGAACGTCGAGATCGTTGTCGGCGATGGTGCCAACCTCACGGTCGTCACGGTCCAAGACTGGGCCGACGATGCCGTGCACCACTCGACCCAGCAGGCGCGAATCGGGCGCGACGCCACGCTCAAACACGTGGCGGTCACCTTCGGTGGCGACGTCGTACGCCACGACACCACGACCGACTTCGGTGGTCCCGGTGGATCGGTGGAAATGCTCGGTCTCTATTTCGCCGACGCCGGTCAGCACATCGAACACCGGCTGTTCGTGGATCACAACGCACCCAAGACCCGCAGCAACGTGGTCTACAAGGGCGCATTGCAGGGTGAGGGTGCGCACGCGGTCTGGATCGGTAATGTGCTGATCCGCAAAGAGGCCGAGGGCATCGAGACGTTCGAGGAAAACCGCAACCTGGTGCTCACCGACGGCTGCCAAGCCGACTCGGTGCCCAACCTGGAGATCGAGACCGGCGAGATCGAGGGTGCCGGACACGCCTCGGCGACCGGGCGGTTCGACGACAACCAGTTGTTCTATCTGCGTTCGCGTGGCATTGACGAGAAGGAAGCGCGACGTCTGGTCGTGCACGGCTTCTTCAACGACCTGATTCGCAAGATCGACGTGCCCGAGCTCGAAGCCAAGTTGCTAGAGACCGTCGAAGCGGAGTTGTCTACAACCGTCTTGGCCGGTGTCTGATGGGATTCGAATTGGCCTGTGCCGTGACCGATGTCGCCAACGATCAAGCGAAAGCCGTCACGTTGGGCGAGCTGGATGTCGCGATTGCCCGCTCCGGCGATGAATTCTTTGCACTCCAAGATCTGTGCTCGCACGCCGCTGTTGCCCTCAGTGAGGGCGAGGTGGCCGACTGTCAGATCGAGTGTTGGCTACATGGCTCGATGTTTGACCTACGCACCGGCAAGCCAACCACCTACCCAGCTACCGAACCGGTCGCGACCTTCCCGGTCGACATCCGCGATAACAACGTGTACGTCGACATCTCAAGCACCCTCAATGGCGTCACCCCGAGTTAAGGACGAAAGAGAAAATGAGCACCCTAGAAATCCTCGACCTGCACGTCTCCGTCGAGACCGAAGATGGCCCTAAGGAGATACTCAAGGGCGTCACCCTGACGATACGCGACGGCGAAACGCACGCAATCATGGGACCAAACGGGTCGGGCAAGTCAACGCTGGCTTACTCCATCGCCGGCCACCCGAAGTACACCATTACGTCGGGTTCGGTGAAGTTGGACGGTGTGGACGTCGTTGAGATGAGCGTCGACGAGCGCGCCCGGGCCGGACTCTTCCTAGCCATGCAATACCCCGTCGAAGTGCCTGGGGTCTCTGTGGTCAACTTCCTGCGGACCGCCAAAACGGCCATTGACGGCGAGGCACCTAAGCTCCGCACGTGGGCCAAGGAGGTCAATGCCGCACTCCAACAGGCTGACCTCGATCCCTCGTTCTCCCAACGCAGTGTCAACGAGGGCTTCTCCGGTGGTGAGAAGAAGCGTCACGAGATTGCGCAACTTGAGTTGTTGAACCCCAAGGTTGCCGTCCTGGACGAGACTGACTCTGGCCTTGACATCGATGCTCTGAAGGTCGTTTCGGCCGGCGTCAACCGTTTTTCGGCCGGTGGCGACAAGGGTGTGCTGTTGATTACCCACTACACACGCATCTTGCGTTACATCAAGCCTGACGTTGTCTATGTGTTCGTCGACGGTCGGATCGCTGAAGCAGGCGGTCCCGAGTTGGCGGACCAGCTCGAGGCTGAGGGCTACGACAAGTATGTAAAAGCCGCCGCAGCCGTCTAGTTGTTTGGTTTCGAGACGCTCGCTGTGCTCGCTCCTCAACCAGCATTTGGGGTTGCGCAGCAACCGTCAGGTTTGGTGGTTGAGGAGGTTGCGCAGCAACCGTCAGGTTTGGTGGTTGAGGAGGTTGCGCAGCAACCGTCAGGTTTGGTGGTTGAGGAGGTTGCGCAGCAACCGTCTCGAAACCACTGAGAGGAGAGGATAGGACATGGAAGGTCTACTACCCGACCTCGAACTGCTGCGCCTTGACTTCCCGATCTTGTCGCGCGTCATGGCTGGCGGCCACCCGTTGGTCTACCTCGACAGTGCCAACACCTCGCAAAAGCCGCAGATCGTGATCGACACCATGGTTGATCACTTGGAGCACCACAACGCGAATGTCGCGCGAGCGATGCACCAACTTGGCGCGGAGTCCTCAGAGGCTTTTGAGGCTGCCCGAGACAGGGTGGCCCGGTTCATCAAGGCTCCCTCGCGTGACGAAGTGATCTTCACCAAGAATGCTTCCGAAGCGCTCAACTTGGTGGCCAATACGCTGGCCTGGCCAGGTGACTACGCCGTTGATGCTGGTCACGATGTGGTCATCACCGAGATGGAACACCACTCCAACATCGTGCCGTGGCAGATGTTGACGCAGCGGACTGGCGCGACGTTGCGGTGGTTTGGATTGACTGACGACGGCCATTTGGATCTCAGCAACATTGACTCGCTCATCACTGAGCGCACCCGCGTTGTGTCGCTGACCTGGGTTTCCAACATGTTGGGCACGATCAACCCGATCGCGGAGATCGCCCGGCGTGCCCACGAGGTCGGTGCTCTCGTCGTGGTTGATGCCTCGCAAGCGGCGCCACAGTTGCCGATCGATGTGGTGGCCTCTGGCGCTGATGTCGTCGTCTTCACCGGCCATAAGGTGGTCGGTCCGACGGGTATTGGTGTGCTCTGGGGGCGTCGGGAAGTCCTAGCAGCTCTGCCTCCCTTCCTCGGCGGCGGTGAGATGATCGAGACGGTCACCATGGAGCGTTCGACCTATGCGCCTATTCCCCACAAGTTCGAAGCTGGCACGCCACCAATTGTTGAGGCCATTGGGCTGGGGGCCGCCCTCGAATATCTGTCTCACATTGGGCTTGACGCGATTCATGCCCACGAGCAAGCCATTACGGCGTACGCCCTCGAGGGGCTGGCAACGGTGCCGGGTTTGCGGGTGCTTGGTCCGCTCGATGCGCGGGAGCGTGGAGGAGCGATCTCCTTTGAGATCGCCGGTGTTCATCCCCATGATGTCTCCACGGTGCTCGATACTCGCGGGATCGCAGTGAGGGCGGGTCACCACTGCGCTAAGCCTGCTCACGCTCGTTATGGCGTGCAGTCCTCCACTCGGATGTCTTCCTATCTCTACACGACACCCGCCGAGATCGACGCGCTGATCGAGGGCCTGCATTTCACGCTGTCCTACTTCGGCGTGCAATCGTCCATGGCGAGTGGGTGACGGCATGGATCTGGACGCGCTGTATCAAGAAATAATCCTTGATCACTATCGCAACCCTCAGCATGCTGGCCTGCGGGAGCCGTTTGGAGCCGAGGTGCACCACGTCAATCCGACGTGTGGCGACGAAGTCACCCTAAGAGTGCGGTTAGGGCCGAACTCCACTGTGATGGATGTGTCGTACGACGCTCTCGGCTGCTCGATCTCGCAAGCATCAGCCTCGGTGATGGCTGAACTGGTGATCGGGAAATCGATCGAAAAGGGAATGGCCCTGCACAAAGAATTTCTGGAAGTCATGCAGGGCCGGGGCACGGTTGTTCCCAACGAAGACTCACTGGGCGACGCGGTGGCTTTTGCCGGGGTGGCAAAGTTTCCGTCTCGCGTGAAGTGTGCACTGCTGCCTTGGATGGCATGGAAGGACGCGACCTCAACGGCGGTCGTCAACGACTCGAAGGAGAACCAAAATGTCTGATCAGACTGCGCTTTCCACCGGCGCCGATCACAGTGTGGACCATGGCGACCTGCCCGAAGTGGACACCAGCGGTGCTTCCTCCACCGTGACGGAGGAGGAAGTCACCGAGGCCATGCGCGACGTCGTTGACCCAGAGTTGGGGATCAACGTGGTTGACCTTGGCCTTGTCTACGGTGTCCACCTCGCTGCGGATCGCAGCGCGGTCATCGACATGACGCTGACTTCCGCAGCTTGTCCACTCACTGATGTCATCGAGGATCAGACCCACACTGCACTCGAGGGCCTGGTGAGTGGGGTGGCCATCAACTGGGTCTGGATGCCGCCGTGGGGTCCTGACAAGATCACCGAAGATGGCCGCGACCAACTTCGAGCGCTCGGTTTCAACGTCTAACTGCGTCGTCGGGCTCCGCCCTCCCGCCGACCAGTCACTCAGGTCGCGATTTTCGCGGCGTGTCGAACTGTCATTGACGCCTCGGCGATCTTGAGTGACTCCTCACGCGTTCTACGTGACGCCTCGGCGATCTTGAGTGACTCCTCACGCGTTCTACGTGACGCCTCGGCGATCTTGAGTGACTCCTCACGCGTTCTACGTGACGCCTCGGCGTTTTAGAGCAGGGCCTCGATCTGGGGATATTGCCGCTGCATCGCTCGGAGGTACGGCGCCACGGCCGGATGGCGGAACTTGCCGGCAAGCGCCCCCTCTCCATCCGCGACCCGAGACAACGCCCAGTCAGCTCGGGTGAGGACCGTGTAGACAGCGGTGATGCGGGCACTTAGTTCGAGCTCTGAGCGGGTTGCCGTCGCGGCTGGGAGGCCAGACTCGTAGGCATCCAGCAAGGCATCGAAGTCTTCTTTGGCAGATAAGGCGTAATAGCCCAAGTCCGCCCCCGCCGGTCCCAAACCAAGCGTGGACCAGTCAATCGCGATCACGTCATCGGCAAGTCGCCCGGGCAGGTTTCCGGGCACGGGGTCCCCGTGTTGTGGCACCTGAGGTACGTCGTCCAACCGAGCGAGCAGCGTCTCTCGACGATCCCACAACCGACTGGCCACATCGGCCACGGCTGTTCGGGCTAGCGTCCGCCAACCTCCGCGCCGTTCGACACGGCTGAGCCGGTCAGCGAGTTGCCGGGTGGCCAACCAGGGCTCGTCCGCAATTTCGGCTCCTGCAAATCGACCCAGGCAGCGGGCAACGAACAGCCCGTTCAGCGGCACGGATTCGACACGTTGCAGGCGCAGCGTGATCCCATCGGGGTCCTCTTCGGCGCCGACGAGCTGCGGTGCTCTGAGCCCAGGAGTGTCGATGGCGATGCCGCTGAGGGCCACATCGCTAGCGCGCCGCCAGTAGGCGAAGTGCTTCGGATTGGCAAGTTCGGCCGGATCGTGATCCCCAGGGGCCTCGAGGCGTTTGACAACGATCTCGATGCCGTTGCGCTCTTCTAGCCACACACCGATAGTGGAAGGACCCATGCCACCCGGGAGCGGGCGCCAATCGGGCGCCGGTTGCCACATGGGCGACATCTTGGCAGATGAACCGCCGGACTATGGGGATTGAGCGTTCGTGACCTCGACAACGATTGACTGTGCGTCGAGGATGGCCTGGTTGAGGACCGCCCGTCGGGGATCAGGAACCGTAAGCCACGGCGGCCGCACCTGGAGAGCAGCCAGGCGCGTATCGGTCATCACCTCGTCCACGGCTGGCCGATCACCGCCAACGATGACTGGACCGAGTCCGGCCAGGATCCGCGCTGCGTGGTCACCGGCGGCCTGATAGGCCGCTCTGGCTTGGTTGTCGCGTCTCCTGGCAAAGCGTTGCTGACTCTGACCGCCGGCCTTGGTACGGCCTTGGACGTGTCGTTGACCAACTTTGGAGTCAGTGATCTGCGCATCCTGAAGTCTGGCGACAGCAAACCCGCCCTTGCGAACCAGCAGAACACCCCAATCGGCGGGCGGCTGCACACTGCGCGCGAAGTCGGCGGCGTCCGCCTTGCCGTCGTACGACGTGGCGAAAGGCTGAGCGGCCCGAAAAATGGAGCCATCGGAGGCCGCACCACGAAGCGCACCGCCCTCAACTACGAGGGTCGTGGTGCCGTGACGTGACTCGAAGTTGCTCACCCACCTCGGGAAACGATGAACCGGGACAAGCACCTTCTGGGTGGTGGTCAGGGGGTCTTGACCTTCCAGACCTGGTCACACGCCGCGAGGGTGCCCTCGGTGTAGCCGACCTGGAACCACTTCATCCGGGACTCTGCTGAGCCGTGCGTCCAAGCCTCGGGGGAAATCTGGCCCTGGGTCTTCTTCTGGATGCGATCATCACCAACGGCGGCCGCCGCCTCAAGAGCCAACTGGATGTCCGCCTGGCTGAGTTCCTGGATCAACATCTCGCCTTGAGCGTCCTGGGTGCGCGTCGCCGCGTTGGTCCACATGCCCGCGAAACAGTCGGCCTGCAATTCCAGACGGACGGCATCTGATCGAGGGCCTTGCTGGGTGCGGACCTGGCTCATCGTGCCGCGCAGATTCTCGATGTGGTGGCCATATTCGTGTGCCAACACGTAGTACTGCACGAAGCCGCCATCGGGCCCACCAAGTTGGCGTTCGAGGACCTCATCGAAGAAGGAGATATCCATGTAGATGGTTTCGTCACCGGGGCAATAGAACGGACCCACTTGAGAGGTGGCATTGCCGCAACCGGTGCCAACGGAGTCGGAGAAGGTATTGAGCCTGGCTGGTCGGAAAGCCGTTCCGTCCTCGGCCGGAAGCGTGGCCTTCCAGTAGTCATACAGCGAGTTCTCGATTGCGAGGCGCGCGCAATCCGGGTTGGTATTGGCATCTTCGCCCGTACTGCAGCCCTCGTAGATGCCCGTTTCATCAGCAGCGACTCGGCTCGCGTCCATCGGTGTCCCTGATTGAGCAACTTGACCGCCGCTGCCCAGGCACTGGCTGACCACGAAGAACAAGATCACGAGCACCAGGCCGATGCCCCCACCGCCTGCTGTGCCACCAGGGATCGGCAGCCGCATCTGGCCACCACCCAAACCTCCGCCGCCTCCGCCAGAGTCAGAGGTCCGGCTGGTGTCGAGGCGAGCCTTCGGGTTGAACCGCATCGTTTGCGTCCTTCCTATGCCCACGTGGCTGTGAGTCAAGTGCTGTTGCTGAGGGTCTTGCTTGCCGAATCGTACCTGGGCCTAAGCAGTACGTAGACTAAAGACCTCATGATCACCGCCCACCAACTTGAAGTGCGGGCGGGTGCCCGCCTGCTGATGGAGAATGTTTCCTTCCGCGTCGCCCCGGGAGACAAAGTCGGCCTCGTTGGCCGAAACGGCGCCGGCAAGACGACTTTGACTCGAATTTTGGCCGGCGATGCGTTGCCTGCTGGTGGTTCGGTTCAGCGGGTTGGCGAGGTTGGCTACTTGCCCCAAGACCCACGAACGGGTGACCCAACCGTGGTGGCCAAAGATCGAATTCTGTCGGCGCGCGGACTTGATTCCGCCGTCCGCCGAATGCGTGACGCTGAGCACCAAATGGGCAGCGACGACCCCAACAAACGCGAAAAAGCCATGAAGAAATACACTCGTGCCGAGGCAGAGTTGCATGCCGGCGGCGGCTACGCCGCCGAATCGGAGGCGGCTCAGCTCGCGCACAGCCTGGGCATCAGCGACCGCGTGCTCGGCCAAACTCTCGATACTCTTTCGGGTGGGCAGCGTCGCCGGGTGGAGTTGGCGCGGATTCTGTTTTCAGGGGCTGACACGCTTCTCCTCGATGAGCCCACCAACCACCTCGACGCGGATAGCATCGTGTGGTTACGCGGGTTTCTGGCCAACCACAAGGGCGGTCTGGTGGTCATCAGTCACGACACTGCCCTGCTCCAAGACACCGTGAACAAGGTCTTGCACCTCGACGCCAACCGAGCCGAGATAGACATTTACAACATGGGTTGGCAGGCCTACCTCACTCAGCGTGAAACAGATGAGCGGCGACGAAAGCGCGAGCGATCCAACGCCGAGCGCAAAGCTACGACGCTGATGGATCAGGCAAACCGAATGCGTGCCAAGGCCAGCAAGGCAACTGCTGCGCAATCGATGCTCAAGCGCGCCGAACGATTGATGGGTGGACTTGAGGCCGAGCGGGCCAACGATAAGGTCGCCAAGATCAAGTTCCCGTCACCCGCTCCCTGTGGCAAGACTCCGCTCACCGCGTCTGAGCTGTCAAAGTCCTATGGCTCCCTCGAGGTCTTTACCGACGTTGATCTTGCCATCGACAAGGGCTCCCGGGTGGTCATTTTGGGTCTGAACGGCGCGGGCAAGACCACCCTGTTGCGGATTCTGGGTGAGTTGGACGAACCAGATACTGGCGAGGTGCATCCGGGCCATGGGCTGAAGCTTGGCTACTACGCCCAGGAGCACGAGACCCTTGATACCAACCGCACCGTCCTGGAGAACATGCAGTCGGCAGCCCCACACTTGACCGACACCGAGGCACGATCTGTGCTGGGATCCTTCTTGTTCTCTGGGGACGATTCCGCCAAGTCTGCGGGGGTCCTGTCCGGGGGCGAGAAGACCAGGCTTGCCTTGGCCAGCCTGGTGGTTTCTTCGGCCAACGTCTTGCTCCTCGATGAACCAACGAACAACCTTGACCCAGCCTCACGCGAAGAGGTGCTAGGGGCGATCCGGGCCTACCAGGGTGCGATCGTCTTGGTGACCCACGATGAAGGCGCTGTGTTGGCCTTGCAACCGGACCGTGTCCTGATCTTGCCTGATGGTGTCGAGGATCTGTGGAATGCGGAGTACGCCGAATTGGTTGCACTGGCGTAGCCGCACTAACGGCCAAATCGGAGTGGAGTGAATTTGTCGGGAATGTCGGGGATGGGCTCCACATGGCGCCACATTCGAACAGATCGCAGTGCCGTCGAAAGCGGCGTGAATCGGGTAACCCTCCGACGGGTACTAACGTTCGCTCGGCCACACCGGCTGCTGATTGCCTTGTTCTTGATCCTCACCGTCCTCGACGCGAGTCTGGTCGTCGTGACTCCGCTGCTGGTGTTGCGGATTGTTGACGATGCCATTCCGGCGGGCGACACCCAGCTGGTGATCGTGCTGGCCCTCGGGATGGCGGGTGCCGCCGTCGTGGGTTCGACGCTTGCAGTGTGCTCGGGTTATCTGTCATCGCGCATCGGCGAAGGTTTGATCTACGACCTTCGGACCAGGGTGTTTGCCCACGTACAACGACAGTCGCTGGCCTTTTTTACCCGCACTCAAACCGGTGCTTTGGTGTCTAGGCTCAACAACGACGTCATCGGTGCCCAGCGGGCCTTCACCTCCGCGCTGTCGAGCACGGTCTCCAACATCATTTCGGTCATAGTCGTTGGAATCGCGATGTTCGCGCTGAGTTGGCAAGTGACGCTGGCGTGCCTATCACTCTTTCCGCTGTTATTGATCAGCTCCCGGATTGTCAGCAATCGGCTCGCGGGGTTGACGAGGCAGCAAATGAACAGCAACGCCGACCTCGGCAATGCCATGACCGAGCGATTCAATGTGGGCGGCGCAATGCTACTCAAATTGTTTGGTCGCGCTGATCGGGAGGATGTTGTCTTTGCCGAAAAGGCAGCCAGCATCAGGAATCTCGGGGTGCGAATCGCGCTGATCACCCGGCTTTTCGGCGCCACGATGATGCTGGTGCCCGCGCTGGCCACGGCCATCGTGTTTGGAGTTGGCGGAGTTCTAGTCATTCAAGACGCCCTCACAGTGGGCGTCATGCTCGCACTGGGCACTTTGTTGCTGCGCCTGTTGGGTCCATTGCAGGGCCTCTCCAACGTGCGCATTGATGTGATGACGGCACTGGTCAGCTTCGAACGGGTCTTTGAAGTCTTGGACCTTCCTTCAATTGTTGCCGAGAAATCGGGTGCGGTGGCGTTGGCTCCGGGAACGTCCCGGCTTCAGTTTGATCATGTCGGTTTCACCTATCCCACCGCCGACGACATCTCGCTGGAATCATTGGAGACGGTGGCGCGCCAGGAAAGTCGGTCAGGCGGACCGGTGCTTCACGACATCTCCTTCGTCGCCGAGCCGGGTCAGATGATCGCACTGGTGGGACCGTCAGGTGCAGGCAAGACAACGTTGACACATCTGGTCGCGCGGTTGTACGACGCGACAACTGGCACTGTTCGGGTGGGTGGCTTGGATGTCCGCGACGTCACGTTGCAGTCCTTGGCCGACTCCATTGGCTATGTCACTCAAGACGCGCACATGTTCCACGACACGATGCGAGCCAACCTGCTCTACGCGCGGCCAGGTGCCACCGATGAAGAGATCTGGTCGGCCCTTGACGCAGCCCAGATAGCGCCAATGGTGCGTTCTTTGCCCGACGGACTCGACACGGTCGTGGGCGATCGGGGCTATCGGCTTTCTGGCGGCGAGCGTCAACGCCTCGCGATTGCGAGGCTGCTGCTCAAAGCGCCAGCCATCGTCGTCTTAGACGAGGCTACGGCGCACCTCGATAGTGAGTCTGAAGCGGCCGTTCAGCGCGCCCTCGATGTGGCATTGCAGGGGCGCACCTCGCTGGTCATCGCCCACAGGTTGTCAACAGTTCGCGACGCTGATCGCATCTTGGTCTTGGAGAGTGGGCGGATCGTGGAGTCCGGCAACCACAGCGAATTGCTGGCCGCCGGAGGCCTTTACGCTGACCTCTACCGCACTCAGTTCCGCACCGCGCCGGCCACCGCCACTACCTAGTCGTTGGGCCCTCGGCCGTGGCAGATCTGAGCCGAGGACCTCTTCTTTCGTCGTAGGCCAAGTAGCCGAAGCCACCCACCGCCAAGGCACCAAAGAACCACCACTGGAGCCCGTAGAAGAAGTGCGGCCCGTTGCCGACATCGGGAAGTTCTGCCGCTAAGAGTGGGTCTGCGGGAGCAGGCGACTCCTCCTCCAAGATCACAAAGCCGCGCAGCAACGGGAGATCAAGTCGTTCGGAAATGGTTGCCGACGAGATCGCCCGCGTGGAGGCCGGCGCCGTCGCGGAGGGCTTGGTGACGTCGGTGCTCGCCCCGTCGGCGTTGCGACGGACCCATCCAGTCAGGGTAACTTCACCGCCGGGTGGGTCCGGGATGTCACTAACTGCCGTCCCGGTGTTGTCAGAGAGCAACCAGCCGCGGTCGACGATGACTGTTTCCCCCGTTGTGAGCCTCAGTGGCACGACGACGTCAACACCTGAGGAACTCTTGCGGGTCTGATATCGGACAATGACCGTTTGGCTGGGGTCGTAAACACCTTTGGCGCTCACTCTGCGCCACTCATCTTTGGCCGCCAGGTCGCCTTGGTTGGGGAGTACGTCGGCCACGGGCGTGGGATCGGCGTCGATGTTTCGTTCGAAGATCGCATTGCGTTGGTGTCGGTCATCCAGGCGGCTGAACTGCCATTCTCCGAGCCACCAGGCGAGATAGGCCAACAAAGTCACGACCAGGGCAAAGCCGACCCACCGACGAGTGAGGAGGAACGCCCAGGACCGCACACCCAGAGGTTAGCCAGGTTGCCCACGCTGGGGAGTGGTCGGGTGCGCCATATGGTGCAGCCGACTAGACTCCGAGCGTGAATAGCGCTGCGCCAGTCAACTCGTCCCAAAGCCTGCTGTTGGCCGACAAATTTGGGCGGGTCGCGCGTGATCTGCGAGTCTCGCTCACTGATCGTTGCAACCTCCGGTGCTCTTATTGCATGCCCCCGGAGGGTCTTGATTGGTTGCCTGATGAAACCGTCCTGACCGATGACGAAGTGATCCGGTTGATCCGGATCGCCGTTCAGCGTCTCGGCATCAACGAGGTGCGGTTCACCGGCGGTGAACCGCTCGTGCGTCGAGGATTTGTGGGGATTGTTGAAGGCGCGCGGGCGATCGATCCCGATGTCGAACTTTCCGTGACGACTAACGCGTTGGGTCTCACCCGGATTGCCCAGCGACTGGCAGATGCGGGGCTCGATCGAGTCAATGTGAGCCTGGACAGCATCCGACCCGAGACCTTCGCTGAGATCACCCGGCGAGATCGTTTGCACGACGTACTGGCGGGATTGGCGGCGGCAAAGGCGGCTGGGCTGGGGCCGGTCAAAGTGAACGCCGTACTGCTCCGTGGCATGAATGACGACCAGGCTCCGGAATTGCTGAGGTGGGCGATCGCTGAAGGCTATGAGCTGAGATTTATTGAGCAGATGCCGCTGGATGCGCAACACGGGTGGACTCGCACTGAAATGATCACCGCAGATGAGATCTTCACCTCCTTGGCTCAGGAATTTGACCTCACGCCAGCCCGAGAGCCACGAGGGAGTGCCCCAGCTGAGCTTTTCCTCGTCGATGGCGGACCGGCCACGGTCGGCGTTATTGCGTCAGTCACACGGCCATTTTGTGGTGATTGTGATCGGGTGCGACTGACCGCTGATGGGCAGGTTCGCAATTGTTTGTTCGCCAGGTCCGAATCAGACTTGCGCTTGGCGATGAGGGCAGGTGCCAGCGACGAGGAGATCGCCGAACGTTGGGTGATTGCGATGAGCACCAAGCGCGCTGGTCATGGCATCGACGATCCATCGTTTTTGCAGCCGGACCGGCCGATGTCAGCTATCGGCGGCTGAAATGAGGTGATGCCAGACCACCACGGGGGAGGTCGTCTGGCATCACTGGCAGTCTTGCACGATCATTCAACGCTGTCATTGCTACTCGCGAGTTTGTGCAGAATTACGTGTCTGAGCCGCGAGGCAGCACCGGTTTGACGGGGATGGGTGCTTCTGGCGTGAACGGGTCTTCGCGCTCCCCAGGAGCATTGGCCATCACCACCGCGGCATACGGCAAAAACACTGCGGCAGCCACCAAGACCCAGCGCAACCAGCCATCCCCGATAGCCACGGCGCCAACGAAACACAGGGTCCGGATGGTCATCGAGATCACATAGCGCCGTTGGCGAGCCTTCAGTCCTTCTGCTGCGCTCGAGCCTGCTGAAGTGATGCGCACTGCGTCGGGCGCTGAGGATCCCGCTCGTCGAGTCAGGCGAGGGAAAGACACATCTTGATCGTACGGAGCGGCTCCAACGCGGCTACCATCGGCTTCCGGCTACCAACCTACTTCGGAGGCACTATGTCGAACCGCACCTATCGAGTGACCGAAATCGTGGGCACCTCGCCCGACGGAGTCGATCAGGCGGTCCGTAACGGGATCGAACGCGCAAGCAAGACCTTGCGGCATCTTGATTGGTTCGAAGTCATTCAGGTCCGCGGCCAAGTCAAGGACGGTCAGGTCGAGCATTTTCAAGTTGGCATCAAGGTCGGCTTCCGCCTCGAGGATGAGTGAGTGGATCGGCCTCGGCGGGCCGGATAGTCATGCGCGTCCCAAGCAGATAACGTCTGGGCCGTGGCAAATGACGATGAGGTCTCGACAAGTTCGACCAACCAACCGACAGCGCGCTCTGTTCTGGTGACCGGCGGCAATCGTGGCATCGGGCGCGCGATCGCCGAAGCGTTCGTTGCGGCTGGCGACCAAGTCGCCGTGACCACCCGAAATGGTGGCGCGCCTGAGGGTGCGCTTGACATTCGCTGCGACATCACCGATCCGGCAGCGGTTGAAGCTGCTTTTGTGACGGCTGAGGCAGCGCATGGGCCGGTTGAAGTTCTTGTCGCGAATGCCGGGATTACCAAGGACACGTTGCTCCTACGCATGTCGGAGGATGACTGGTCGAGTGTGATTGATACCAATCTCACTGGTTCTTTTCGGCTGGCGAAGCGTGCGGCAAAAGGCATGCTGCGGCTTCGTCGAGGGCGCATCATCTTCATCTCATCCGTGGTGGGATTGAGTGGATCTGCGGGACAAATCAACTATGCGGCGTCCAAGTCTGGACTGGTCGGCATGGCTCGATCGCTGGCGCGAGAAGTGGGATCGCGGTCGATCACCGCAAACGTGGTGGCGCCAGGATTCGTTGAAACCGACATGACCGATGTGCTCTCCGACGAGCAGAAGTCGGCGATCAAGTCTCAGGTTCCGTTAGGCCGTTACGCCCAACCAGACGAGATCGCGGCGGCCGTGCTCTGGTTGGCCGGTGATGGTGCGGCCTATGTCACCGGTGCCGTGATTCCGGTTGACGGTGGCTTGGGCATGGGCCACTAGCTTTCTCTCGCAACACTCGCTGATCGTGACGACTCAAGGAGCGCAAATGGGCATTTTGGACGGCAAGCGAATTCTGGTCGCGGGGGTGACGATGGATTCCTCAATCGGCTTCGCGACGGCCAAGGTCGCGCAAGAACAGGGTGCGACAGTCCTGATCTCCAACTTCGGGCGGGCCCTCGGCATCACCCGCCGGATCGCCAAACGGCTACCCGTTGAGCCGCCTGTGCTCGAACTCGACGTCACCAACGAGGAACACCTCGCTGGTCTCGCTGACGCCGTTCGTGAACATGTGGATGGCTTGGACGGCGTTGTTCACTCCATCGCCTACGGCAATCCCGCTACCCTGCTCGGCGGCAAGTTTATGAGCGGTCCCTGGGAAGACGTCGCCCAAGCTCTGCACGTGTCGACGTACTCGCTGAAGTCACTGTCCCAAGCCTGCGTGCCGGTCATGGGTCGTGGCGGGTCCATCGTTGGCCTCACCTTTGATGCCTCGGTCGCGTGGCCGGCGTACGACTGGATGGGTGTCGCCAAGGCCGGGCTTGAGTCGTGTTCGCGCTACCTCGCCCGCGACTTGGGTCCCGAAGGAATCCGGGTCAACCTGGTCGCCGCTGGGCCCCTGAAAACGCTGGCCGCAAAAGCTATTCCTGGCTTTGAGGATCTGGAGTCGATGTGGGAATCGAGGGCTCCGTTGGGTTGGGACAACGGTGATCACCGGCCCACCGCACTTGCGGTGTGCGCTCTGCTCTCGGACTTCTTCCCAGCGACCTCCGGCGAGATTGTCCACGTCGATGGGGGATTCCACGCCGTCGGCGCATGACAGAGCTCGGTGCCGATGCGATAGTTGCGGGGTGCAGCAAGCGGTGACGGATATCGAACCCGAGCCAACCAGACGCTTGGTTGTCATCAGACATGCGCGCGCCGAAGCCTTCGCCGACTCAGACCGCCGTCGACAACTCACCGGCAGCGGCCTAGCTGACGCCCGAGTATTGGCAGCCTGGCTAATGAGTCAAGGAATTAGCCCTGACCGAGCCTTGGTCTCAACCGCCGAACGCACCCGCCAGACTTGGGATGCGCTGATGTCGGTTGCACAGTGGGGGGTGGCCGCGGAGTTCGATGATTGCGTCTACGCCGGTGACACTGACACCCTCCTCGATGAGATTCGCGGCACCGACGCCGATCTGCAAACGATGCTCGTCTTGGGGCACAACCCGACGATGGCTTATCTCGCACAGATCTTGGCAGACGGTGAGGGACCGCCCGAGGCCGAGTTAGCAATGGCCGCCGGGTTCCCCACCAGCAGTGCGGCCGTGTTCAGCGTCTTTGCGGACTGGGTGGACATCGAGCCCGGCGTAGCCCGGCTCGACGGCTTTCAGACTGGCCGCGCTCACGCCTGAAACGTCACACAGGTGGGGCTGGCGTGGCGATTCCATGCGCAGCGTCGGCGGCTTCAATTTCCTCGCGGGAGATGCCTAAGAGATAAACGATCGCATCGAGGTAGGGCACATTGACTGAGGTGTCGGCCGCCTCGCGAACGACGGGCTTCGCGTTATAGGCGACACCAAGCCCTGCGGCGCTGAGCATGTCGAGATCATTCGCGCCGTCGCCGATGGCGATAACCGAACTCACCGGAACCCCAACTTCCGCAGCGAAGTCACGCAAGGCCGTTGCCTTGCCGGCCCGGTCGATGACGGGCCCAGCGATCCGCCCAGTCAACTTCCCCTCGTGCACCTCGAGGGTGTTGGCCCGGGCGAAGTGGATGCCGAGTTCATCGGCCAAGCGGTCGGTGATCTGGCTGAAACCCCCGGAGACGATCGCGAATCGATAGCCCAATCTGCTTAGCGTGCGCACCATGGTGCGCGCTCCTGGAGTGATGGTGATTTCGGTGTAGACCTTGTCCAGTGCTTCTTCGTCGAGACCGGCCAGCAGGGCCACTCGTGCGCGTAGCGATTGTTCGAAGTCGATCTCGCCCCGCATAGCTTGCTCGGTGATGGCGCTCACCGCCGGCTCGCAACCCGCATGTGCGGCAAGCATCTCGATCACCTCACCCTGGATCAGCGTGGAGTCCACGTCCATGACGATCAGCCGCATGCCGTGGCGCAGCAAGTTGGCAGGCTGAACTGCCACGTCGATACCCTGCCTGGCGGCCTCTAGCGCGAGGGAAGTTCGCAAGCGCTCAGGGTCGGCGCCGGAAACATGGAGATCGATGGCGGTCACGGGATAACGTGCCATCCGCTCGATTCTGTCGATGTTGCCCCCGCTGTCGGCGATCCGACCCGTAATTGCCGCCATCGCGCTCGCGCGAAGGGGGAAGCCAATCACTGTCACATGGGCTCGTCCCAAGCCACGGGATTTGTTGTCGCCAACCCCTCGGTCAACTTCGATATGCATGCCCAGCGCCGCCGCGGTTTCTTCCACCTCACGGCGCAATCGCTTCCAATCGCGGGGCGCGGTCACCAAGACCCCCAGGATGAGTCGACCTCGGAGAACAATTTGCTCCAGATCGATCACTTCGACCCCAGCATCGGCTGCGGTGGAAAGGATTGCTGAGGTCACGCCCGGGCGATCCTTGCCCGTGAGCGTAATCAGCAGGGTCCGGGGAGCGGATTCGTCGGCGACCATCGCGGATAAAGGCTAGCGGTCTTCGTTGCCGGTGCATGACCGCGACCCGCCCCACGAGACTTTCGAGGATAGGCTTGCCAACATGCCCGCTGTCTTGGAGTTCGCTGATGTCACGGTGCGGCGTGGTCAGGCGACCCTGCTCGATTCGATCTCTTGGCGTGTCGACGCGGAGGACCGATGGGTCATTCTGGGTCCCAATGGGGCAGGCAAGACCACGCTGCTTCAGATTGCTGGCGCCCTGATTCATCCGACAAGTGGGGTCGTGGGGATTCTTGAGGAAGTCCTCGGGACCGTTGACGTCTTCGAGTTGCGACCGCGGATCGGGTTGACCAGTGCCGCGTTGGCCGAGCGCATTCCCCGCGGCGAGCGCGTTCAGGACGTCGTCGTTTCTGCGTCGTACGGCGTGGTGGGGCGGTGGCGCGAAGACTATGACTCGCTAGATCATGAGAGAGCGGATCGATTGTTGATCGAGGTGGGGGCCAAACATCTCGCCAACCGCACTTTTGGAACTCTGAGCGAAGGTGAACGCAAACGAGTGCAGATCGCTCGCTCATTGATGGCCGACCCTGAATTGCTGTTGCTCGACGAGCCGGCAGCAGGGCTTGATCTTGGCGGCAGAGAAGACCTAGTTTCCACGTTGTCGACGCTCGCTGCTGACCCGGATTCTCCGGCGATTGTGCTCGTCTCGCACCATGTCGAGGAGATTCCGCCCGGGTTCACTCACGCCTTGCTGATGCGCGACGGCCGGATCATGGCATCAGGCCCAATCGCCCAGGCGATCACTGAAGATTCGTTGGCGGAGACCTTCGGGATGGCGCTTGATCTGAACATTTATGACGGCCGTTACGCAGCCCGGCGTAAGTCCGGGCGCCATGCTCATTAGTCGCCAGATAGGCTGCTGATATGGACTGGTTTCGCGACAACCTTTGGCAGACGTGGCTTGGCCTCGCGATGCTGCTCGGAGTCGCCGAGATGTTCAGTCTCGACCTGATTCTGGTCATGTTGGCTGCTGGATCTGGGGTCGGCATGCTGGCCGCGATGTTGGGCCTGCCGTTTCCGATCCAAGTGCTCGCTGCTGCTGGGGCGTCGGTCGCGATGTTGGGACTGGTCCGGCCGATCGCCGTACGCCGTTTGCACCATGGGCCAAACCTTGCGTTGGGTCATGGCAAGTTGGTGGGCGAGCGGGGCATCGTGACCGAGGGCATCAGCACACACCAGGTTGGTCGAATCAAACTGTCCGGAGAGATCTGGTCGGCTCGGGCCTATGACGAGAGTGTCACCATCGGGCCAGGTGAAACGGTTGAAGTGCTGCAGATTAAGGGAGCTACCGCTGTGGTGCTGCCTATTCCCAGCCTGGAGTCTTAGGGGGATTGATGGAATCAATTATTGTCGCTGGTTTGCTGATTCTGGTCGCATTGTTCGTCGTGGTGCTGTTAGCCAAGACGGTGCGGATCATTCCGCAGGCGCGCGCTGGTGTGGTGGAGCGCTTCGGAAAATACAAGGAGACTCTGCCGGCCGGGCTTAATGTCGTGGTCCCGTTCATTGATCGGGTGCGCTACCTCATCGATCTTCGCGAGCAGGTGGTGAGTTTTCCGCCGCAACCGGTGATCACCGAAGACAACTTGGTGGTTTCCATCGACACGGTTATCTACTTTCAGGTGACAGACCCCGTGGCGGCAACCTATGAGATTGCCAACTACATCCAAGCCGTTGAGCAACTCACCATGACGACCCTGCGAAACATCGTCGGTGGCATGGACCTCGAGCAGACGTTGACCAGTCGCGAAGAGATCAATACCGGGCTGCGCGGGGTGCTTGATGAAGCGACCGGCAAGTGGGGGATCCGGGTTAATCGGGTCGAGATTAAGGGCATTGATCCGCCTCCCTCGATCAAGGATTCGATGGAGAAGCAGATGCGTGCCGATCGAGACAAACGCGCCGTCATTTTGACGGCTGAGGGTCAACGACAGTCCGCAATCCTCACTGCAGAGGGCAACAAACAAGCCGCGATCTTGTCCGCCGAAGGTGACCGGGAGTCGCTGATCTTGCGGGCGCAGGCCGATCGCGAGTCTCAGATTCTGAGGGCGCAAGGTGAAGGTCAGGCAATTCAGACGGTCTTCCAGGCAATTCACGATGGTCAGCCGGATCAGTCGTTGCTGGCCTATCAATACCTCCAGATGATGCCCAAGATCGCGGAAGGTAGCGCCAACAAAGTATGGATCGTGCCGAGCGAGATCGGGCGAGCGCTGGAAGGCCTCGGTTCAACGATGTCGGAGATGTCCGGAATCGCGAAGGACCTACCCGGTCCGCGCGTTCGGGTTGATATGGGCTCCACTGAGCGGGTGGAAGTTGACGGCTCGGACGGCCTTCCTGACCGAACAGACACCCGCGCGGCGGTGGAGGCCGCGATTGCTGAAGCCGCGACTGTGGCAAGACCTGCCGCCGGAGAGGATGCTCAAGGTCGGCACACCGACGCTGCGGTTGATCTTGACACCGGCACAGGGCTACCTGGGAGCCCGTGAGCCCCTGGGAGATCGCCGCGGTCTTTGCGGCGGGCCTTGGCGCGGGCCTGATCAACGCGATCGTGGGCTCCGGCACCCTGATCACCTTCTCGACTCTCGTGACGTTGGGCGTCCCGCCAGTGGTTGCCAACGTCTCCAACACGATCGGGCTTGTGCCTGGATCGATCTCGGCAGCTGTCGGCTATCGACGCGAATTGGTCGGTCAGCGCGGCCGAATCATCAGGCTGGCCTCAGCGTCGGTCGTGGGCGGGGTCATCGGCGCAATGCTGCTGCTAGCCCTGCCCGAAACGGCCTTTGCGACCATCGTTCCCGTCCTCATCAGTGTCGGCATCGGGTTAGTGATCTTTCAGCGACCGATTGGTGCTCGGATCGCCGCTCGGCATGAACTGACCGGCGGGCTACCCGAGTTTGGCGCTTGGTGGGTCTGGCCATTGGTCTTGCTGGCCGGCATCTATGGCGGCTACTTCGGCGCGGCCCAAGGCATCCTGCTGATGGCGGTGATGGGCCTTGGCGTCTCGGACACGATGCAACGACTCAACGGCACCAAGAATGTCTTGGCCGCAGTCGTCAATGCGGTCGCCGGCTTATTTTTCATTGTGGTTGCCGAGGTTGACTGGGGGATCGTCGCCACCATTGCCGTCAGTTCAGTGATTGGCGCCCAGATCGGTGCCCAGTATGGACGTCGACTTCCGGATCTGGCTTTGCGGGCAGCGATCGTCATCGTCGGAACTGTCGCTCTTGCTGCCTTCTTCTGGAAGTAGGTGCTAGCGGGGCTCGACCCAGGCCTTAAGCCACCGATCAAGGGTGCCATAGGCGTCAGCCCGCACCGGCGGCAAGGACAAGAAGATGTCGTGGCGGGCGTCTTCGATGGCGATGCTGGTGATGTGACGGCCAACGGCCGGTGCCCAACGCCGAATCTGCTCGACGTCGAGCACGATATCGGTGCGGTGAACCTCGGGAGTCATCTCCGTCGGTTGTGACGACCGAGCGGAAGACAGCACCAGTGCCGGCTGGGTGAGCCCGATGCCGCGGTGCAAACGGGTGTGCCCGTTCCGGACGGCGCGTAACCACCCGGCATACACCGGGAACGACTGCAGTGGTTTCCAGTCAAGGTTGAAGTCCCACTCGCCGTCGTGATTGCGGTGCAGGCTGCTGGCGTAGAGCCCCGAAACACTGCGTGAGATCTCGCGTTTGGGCTGGCGGGCTCCCACTCTCTTGACAACGGTGGTGCCCACGGTGCGGGTCCAAAAGGATCCCTGCATGTCAAACCATGGAGAATTGAGGACCACACCGATGAGTTCGAGGGGCTGGCGAGATTGGAGCCATAAAAGCGACGTCAACCCGCCGGTGGAGTGGCCCGTGAGGACGACCGATTTGAAGGCGTCACGCTCGGTGATCCGTTGCCAAGCTCGGTCCAATTCCGGAAAGTAGTCGTCGAGTTGATCGACATAACACGGGCTCTGATGTTCGAGCAGCGATCGGCCGTGTTTGCGTAGATCGATCGCGTAGAAGGTGTAACCGCGCCGCGTCCACCACTCGGCGTACTCCGTGTGGAAGAAATAGTCGGCGAAGCCGTGGACGTGTAGCACGGCCAAACCGTTGGGGAACTCCGGAGCTAACGAGACCAAGGTTGCCGTTACCCGGCCCTCGTCGTCATCGGGGAGATCGATGACCTCGGCTGTATACGGCAGTCCCAGCACGTCAGGATCGTTCATTTCGAGGCTAACTCCTGTGGGCGAGGGGCGAACGAAAGTCCTGAGCAGCCCGAATGAGAGCGGCGAAGAGAGCATCACTTCTCGTGGCAGCGGGGGAGTGCTCGTGCATCTCGGGATGCCATTGGACCGCGACGCAAAAGCGGTCACCAGGGATCTCCATGGCCTCAACCGTACCGTCGGGCGCCCACGCTGACGCCTGAAAGCCTGGGTGTTTGCTCACCGATTGGTGGTGGTGGCAAGAACCCACCAGCTGGGGACCGGTGATGCGGGCAATTCGCGAGCCGGGACTGGTGCTGATGTTCGTCGCACCGAACTCAGCACCCCCAGGACTGTGCTCCTCGTGGCCGACCAGATCAGGAGTGTGTTGGGCGAGCGCACCACCTGCGGCAACCGCCATTACCTGCATGCCCCGACAAATGCCGAGGACGGGCAAGTTGACGCTGTCAGCGGCGGCTAGCAGGGCCACCTCCCAGGCGTCCCGATCGCTTCGCCACTGACGAGTCTGGCGATGCGGGGACTGGTCATAGAGTTGAGGATCGACGTCTGCACCCCCGGCGATGACCAACCCGTCGAGCCGGTCGACTACGGCAACTGCGGCTTCCGGATCTGCTTGAGCCGGAGGCAAGAGAACAGCGACGCCCCCCGCCGCGACGATGGCGTCGGCGTACTCCGCGTGAAGCAGATCAGCGGGTTGCTGCCAAACGCCCCAGGCGGCGACTTCTCGATAGGTCGAGATACCGATCACCGGTGGCATCAGGGTCGGCGGCTCAGAGCGGGGTGACGTAGGCACCGGAGATGCCGCCGTCAACGAGGAAGGTGCTCGCGGTCATGAAGCTCGAGTCGTCGGATGCGAGAAAGAGAACTGCGCTCGCCATTTCCTCGGGCTCCCCGAAGCGGCCCATCGGCACGTGCACCAATCGACGGGCCGCTCGCTCAGCGTCGGCAGCAAAGAGCTCCTTCAAGAGAGGGGTGTTGACCGGACCGGGGCACAACGCATTCACCCGGACCCCCTCGCGCGCGAATTGCACGCCGAGCTCACGAGTCATGGACAACACTCCGCCTTTCGAGGCTGAGTAGGAGATCTGCGAGGTGGCAGCGCCCATCACTGCGACGAAGGAGGCGGTGTTGATGATCGACCCCGACTTTTGCTCGAGCATGTAGGGAAGCGCCGCCTTGCAGCAGAGGTAGACGCTGGTCAGATTCACCTCTTGGACACGGCGCCACGCTTCGAGGTCGGTGTCGAGGATCGAGTCATCTTCGGGTGGCGAGATGCCGGCGTTGTTAAAGGCGATATCGACCGAGCCGTAGGTGGCCTTGGCGGCATGGAAGAGCGCGTCTACCTGCTCCTTTGACGTGACGTCCACGTGAACGTACGTCGCGACATCGGGGCCGCCGAGCTCGGCGACCAAGGCGGCACCCAACTCATCGGCAATATCTCCGATGACGACGCGGGCGCCCTCGGCTACGAAGCGACGTACGGTCGCCTCGCCGATGCCCGAGCATCCTCCGGTGATGACGGCTACTTTGCCTTCAATTCGTCCTGCCATGCGTAATCCTTCCTCGGTGGTTGAGAGCGTGGGAGTTCTTGCCTGAAACGGGCTCAATGGGCGATAAAAACGTTCTTCTCTTCGGTGAAGGCAGCGGGGGCGTCAGGGCCGAGCTCGCGGCCGAGCCCGGACTGCTTGTAGCCGCCAAACGGTGTCCAGTAACGCACGGACGAATGTGAATTGACGCTGAGATTGCCCGCGTCAACAGATCTGGCGACACGCAAGGCCCGGCCCAGGTCGTTGGTAAAGATAGAGCCGGAAAGCCCATATTCGGTGTCGTTGGCCAGGGTGATCGCTTCGTCCTCGTCATCAAAAGCCATCACCGCCACAACTGGCCCGAAGACCTCATCACGCCAGACCGCTTCGTCCACCGACTTGGATTCGACCACTGTGGGGGGCAGCCAAAAACCAGGTCCCTCTGGGGCAGACCCGGTGAACGCCACGTTTGCCCCGGCGACGTAGCCCGCAACTTTGTCCCGGTGTTGGGCGGTGACCAAGGGACCCATCTCACTGGTGTCCTCGGTGGGATCGAGCACCCGCAGCGCCTTGACCGAGACTTCGAGGCGGCCGAGGAACTCGTCGTAGGCCGAGCGCTGAATGAGGATGCGTGACCGGGCACAACAGTCCTGTCCAGCGTTATCAAACACGGCGTAAGGCGCCGAAGCGGCCGCGGCGGCGACATCGGCATCGGCGAAGATGATGTTGGCGCTCTTGCCGCCTAGCTCGAGGGTGACTCGCTTCACCTGATCGGCGCAGCCGGCCATGATCTGCTTGCCGACAGACGTCGATCCGGTGAAGCACACCTTGCGAACCAGCGGATGCGTAACGAACCGATTGCCGACAATGGAGCCCGCACCGGTGATGACGTTGAAGACACCCTCCGGGAGCCCAGCGAGGATCGCTAGTTCGCCGAGCCGGATGGCCGTGAGCGGGGTTATCTCCGCTGGTTTGAGGACGACCGTGTTGCCGGCTGCGAGTGCTGGTGCGAAGCCCCAACCGGCAATGGGCATCGGGAAGTTCCACGGCACGATGATGCCCACGACTCCAAGCGGTTCGTGGAAGGTGATGTCGGTGCCGCCGGCGACGGGGATCTGGCGGCCGAAGAGTCGCTCGGGCGCCGCGGAATAGTAGTTGAGGCAGTCCCGGACGTTGCCGGCCTCCCACCGTGCATTGCCAATCGTGTGGCCGGCGTTGAGCACCTCCAGTTGGGCGAGTTCCTCCACGTGAGCGTCCACGACACTGGCAAAGGCGCGCAGGAGTCGTGCTCGTTCGCCCGGAGCCACGGTCCGCCACAACGAGAAGGCATCGTGGGCGCGCGCGATGACCGCGTCGGTTTCGTCCCGCGATGCAGAGGGGACTTCGGAGACTGCTTGGGTCGTGACCGGGTTGATCACGGTGTGCATGGAACTGGTCATCTGCGCCTACATCCGTTCGAAGCTACGAGTGAGTTCCCAGTCAGTGACGTGGGCATCAAAAGCCGCCAACTCGACGTCAGCCATGTTGGTGTAGTGGTCGACGACCTCATCGCCAAACGCCGCCCGAGCGACCGCTGAGTTGGTGAAGAGTTCGCGCGCTGCCCGCAGGGTTGACGGAACCTTGGCCTGGTCGGACGCGTAGGCGTTGCCGACCAGTTCGGGCTCAAGGGTGAGCGCGTTCTCGATGCCATAGAGCCCACCAGCCAGCATCGCGGACAAGGCGAGATAAGGGTTGACGTCGCCACCCGGCACCCGATTTTCCAATCTGGCACTGGGTCCGTGGCCGACCAACCGGACGGCACAGGTGCGGTTGTCGTTGCCCCAAGCGATGGTGGTCGGGGCAAACGAGCCAGCCGCGAAGCGTTTATAGGAGTTGATATTGGGGGCATACAGCAAGGTGAAGTCCGCCATCGTGGCCAAAATGCCCGCCACGAACTGGTCATAAAGAGTTGAACGTTGATCGCCTTCCCAAAACACGATCTCGCCGTTCTGACCTCTCAGTGACAGGTGGATGTGACAGGAGTTGCCCTCCTTGGCGTCGTACTTCGCCATGAAGGTGATCGACTTGCCGTGAAGGGCAGCGATCTCTTTTGCGGCTGTCTTGTAGACGGCATGGTTATCGGCGCTGGTGAGCACCGGCGCGTAAAGGAAGCCGATCTCGTGTTGGCCGAAGTTGCACTCGCCCTTTGCGCCCTCGACATCCATCCCGGCGGCGTACATGTGATTGCGTACGTCGCGCAGATACGGCTCCACTCTGGTGGTGCCGATGATGGAGTAATCGATGTTGTATTGATTGGACGGAGTCAGCCCGCGGTGGCCGGCCTCGTGTGCTTGCTCATAGGTGTCCTCAAACATGATGAATTCAAGCTCGGTGCCGGCTAGTGCGGCCCAGCCTTGTTCGGCTGCCCGCTCCAATTGCGCCTTCAGAATCGTGCGTGGCGACTGCACCACGGGCGAGTGATCGAGCCACACAACGTCGCATTGAACCATCGCCGTGGCCGGGAGGTAGGTCAGTCGACGCAGGGTGTCCCAGTCCGGCACAAACTCGATATCGCCGTAGCCTCGCTCCCAAGATGAGATCGCGTAGCCGTCGACGGTGTTCATGTCGATGTCGACGGCCAAGAGGTAGTTGCAGCCTTCGGTGCCCGCCGCGAGCGCGACATCGAGAAAATACCTAGCGTGCAGACGTTTACCCTGCAGCCGGCCTTGCATATCGGTGAAGGCCATCACCACAGTGTCGATCTCGTCGTTGTCGATCAACTGTCGCAATGATTCAAGGCTCAGATAGCGATCATTCGGTGTAGCCACAGGTGAATCCCCTCGTGTCATTTCTCATCCGACTAGTCCTCTTAGCAATGCGGCCGTGTCGTCACAATGCTCAGTCATGACGTGGTGTGCCGCTGGGGCGTCACCGGCGAGCACCGCCCGAAGAATCTCTCGATGTTGACGATCCGAGTGCTCGATGTTGCGACCGAGCACCGGAATCGCGCTCAACATGGCGTGCAAGGAGGCCTGCACAGAGGTCACTGCCTCGACCGTTCGACGGGAGTTACTCAGGCTCGCGACGGTGAGGTGGAAGCGACTGTCGGCCTGACGGTGCTCGATGCGCGTCCGGGCAGTTGCCACAGCACTGTGTGCCTCGACCAGTTGACGCCGTTGCTGGCTATTGAGGTCAACTAAGGCAGCCATTCGGCAGGCGCCGGGTTCGACGAGGCGGCGAAATTCCAGGGCATCGAACCAGTCTCGACGCTGCTCGGTTGAAGCTTGAGCGGCGCTGCGAGCCGAGGGTGACGCTGGTTTCAGAGTCACGATGGTTCCGCCACCGCGGCCTCGTCTGGTCTCGACCAGTCCGGCTTCGCGGAGTGCGGCCATTGCTTCTCGAAGAGTGGCGCGTGACACTGCCAATCGTGTCGCGAGTTCCCGTTCACTCGGCAATGTGGTTCCGCGTGGAAACACGCCCAACCTAATCGCCGTACCCAAGCGTTCGACGCAGGCCTCGAAGGCGTGATGACCACGAACTGGCACCAGGACAGCGTCGCTGAGGTGGTCCCCGGGGAGGGCCATGGCCGACGTCATGCGGGCCAGTCTCATGGTGGGTCTCCACTTAAGTCAATGGTCTGACTTCAAACCAATCTTGCTCGGGCTCTAGACGGGCGCGGTTTGACGGGTCTAGCCTCGCACCGATCCCGCATTGGGACACTCGAACACAGGAGACCCTGCATGGCTGACATCGAAAAGATGACCGATGATGAAAAGACCCTCGCCGGACTCGGGTACGCACAAGAGCTAGACCGATCGTGGTCAGGCTTCTCCAACTTCGCCATTTCTTTCTCGATCATCTCGATCTTGGCGGGTTGTTTTACGACATTCGGACAGGCCTGGAGCAACGGCGGGCCGATCGCGATCTCATGGGGCTGGCCGATTCTTTCGGTCTTCATTCTGTTGATCGGGTTCTGTCTGGCTGAGCTCGTGTCGAAGTACCCCACCTCCGGTGGCATCTATTGGTGGGCCTCGAAGATGGGCGGGCCAGCGGCCGGGTTCTTCACCGGCTGGCTCAACTTGATCGGCTTGTTGGCGGTCTGTGGCTCGGTGGCATACGGCTGCGCAACCTTCCTGGACCTGACCTTGATGTCATTTAGCGAGTCGTGGGCCGAGGGTTACAGCCTGCGACGCGTCTTCTTGTTGTTCATGGGGATCTTCTTGCTCGCGTCTGTCCTCAACATTTTCAGCGGGCACCTGCTGGCTGTGATCAACAACATCTCGGTGTGGTGGCATGTGGCTGGAGCAGCACTGGTCATTGCCATCTTGTGGATCGTCCCGGACCAGCATGCTTCCTCAGCCTTTGTGTGGACGGAGCGGATCAACAACTCCGGTTATGACGGTGGGTCGACGACAGGAATGATGTTCTGGTTCCTGGTGCTCCCACTCGGATTCCTGTTGACGCAATACACGATTACCGGTTACGACGCGTCGGCGCACTTGTCGGAAGAGACCGAAGGTGCGTCGATGGGAGCCGCGCGAGGTATCTGGCAGTCGATCTTCTATTCCGCTATCGGTGGCTGGATTCTCCTTCTGACGTTCCTTTACGCCGTCCAAGACGAGCAAGGGGTCACCGATGGGGTAAACGCCGGGGGCGCAGCGGTTGATGTCATCTTCGGTCAGGCGCTGCCAGACGGCTGGCACGCCACCGTGCTGATGATCGCCACGGTGGGGCAGTTCTTCTGCACCACGGCGTGCCTCACCAGCGCATCGCGGATGACTTTCGCCTTCTCTCGCGACGGCGCGATCCCAGGCTCGAGCTGGCTATCCAAAGTGGATGCTAAGACGAGAGTGCCGCGCAATGCGGTGATCTTCGTCATGATCATCGGCATCCTCATCACCCTGCCCGCATTGCGAGAGGTCAACATCGGAACTGCTGAGTCGCCGGTGATCTTGCCGATGGCGTTCTATGCCGTGGTTTCCGTTGCCGTCATCGGCCTCTATGCGGCGTTCGCCATCCCGATCTTCTTGCGTTGGCGAATGGGAGACGACTTCGAACCGGGTGCGTGGACGATCGGCAAGCATTACAAGTGGATGTGTCCACTGGCTCTCGCCGAGATCGCCGTGACCTCGTTCTATTTCATCTTGCCTCTCTATCCAGCCGGATGGCCCGGCGACGCGAACTACAGCCCTTGGCTGATGAACTATGCGCCGATCTTGACTGGTGGCACCTTGATCCTTCTCACGATCTGGTGGAATGTGTCGGCGAAGAACTGGTTCACCGGACCCAAGCACACAATCGATGAAGCTGTCGTGAAAGCGTTCGAAGACTAGGACTCTGAGGCAGTGCATGAGCTAGACACGCTCCTCGACCAGATCCCGATCCTTTCCGGACCGCGACTGGTCGAGGAGCTCTCGGGGGGGCTGACGAATCGCAATCTCAAGGTCACCGTTGGTTCAGGCGTCTATGTCGTGCGTTGGTCGCAGACCGACGTCGGCATGTTAGGCATTGATCGCGACGCCGAACACGCCAATTCCCAACGTGCCGCCGGCACCGGTGTGGCTCCAAGAGTGGTCGATTATCGACCGGACCTAAACGTCCTCGTTATCGAGTTCATCGTCGGCTCGACATTGACCGAGGTGGACTTCAATCGGCCCGAGGTGTTGGCGCGGGCTGCGGCTGCGTGTCGGCTCCTGCACAGTGGTGCGGCATTCGTCGGAGACTTCAACATGTTTGCCCGCCAAGCCGACTATCGCCGACGGATTGCCGAGGCGGGGCTATGGCTGCCAGCGGGCTATGACGATTTCGCCGACTCCTGGCACGACGTACGCCAAGTGCTGACGGAGACTCGCACCGGCACGGTTCCATGCAATAACGATCTCTTGGCCGGCAACTTCATTGACGGGGGAGACCGCGTCTGGCTGATCGACTACGAATATTCTGGCAACAACGAAGCGTCCTTCGAGTTGGGCAACACTGCCACCGAGTGCGAGTTCACCCCAGACCTCACACAGGCGTGGGTCGAGGCCTACTACGGTCGGATGGAGCCTGCTTTGCTTGCCCGAGTGCAGTTACAGTCTTTGGTCAGCGAATATGGGTGGGCCCTTTGGGGGTTTATCCAAGCGGAGGTCAGCGCCATTGATTATGACTTCCGGGGCTGGGGGCTGCATCGCTTTCAGAAAGCGGCTCGAACCTTCTCAAGCAGCGGTTTCGACGACCTGATGCGGACCGTGGCCAGTGGTTGAAGATTCGGGCAAGGGGCTCCCTGAGCGCGCCCGGGTGGTGATCATTGGTGGCGGAGTGATCGGTGCGTCAACGGCCTACCACCTCGCCAAAGCCGGCTGGAGCGACGTACTGCTGCTGGAGCAGGGGTCTCTGTCCTGTGGCACGACCTGGCATGCGGCCGGGTTAGTCGGACCTCTGCGCGCCTCGGAGTCCGGGACCCGGTTGGTCCAATACTCCGCTGAGCTCTATGCCTCCCTTGAGGCTGAGACCGGTCTTGCCACCGGCTATAAAAACGTCGGCGGTGTGATCGTCGCAAGGACCCCTGAGCGCATGACCATGCTCAAACGAACGGCCGCGACGGCAGAGGCTTATGACATGCCATGTGAGTTGCTCACGCCAAAACAGGCCAGGGCGATGTGGGAGCCCATGCAGGTCGATGATCTGCTGGGTGGGCTCTGGCTGCCGGGCGACGGCAAGGTCAATCCAACGGATCTAACGCAGTCCCTGGCACGGGGCGCCCGGATGCGCGGAGCCAGCATCCGTGAACGCGTCCGAGTCGAGCGCGTCGAAGTTGGGGTTGGCGTGGCCGGCCGCCGAGTGCAGGGTGTCCACACCGATCAGGGTTTTGTGGAGTGCGAAATCGTGGTCAACTGCGCTGGGCAGTGGGCCAAGGCCCTCGGCGATCAGGTCGGGGTGCCGGTGCCGCTGCACTCCGCGGAGCACTTCTACGTCGTCACTGAAGCAGTAGAGGGCGTCCATCCGGATCTCCCGATCATGCGCGATCCCGACGGCTATACCTACTTCAAGGAAGAGGTGGGCGGCCTCGTGGTCGGTGGGTTTGAGCCGGTTGCAAAGCCCTGGGTATCGCCAGACCAAATCCCCCATCCGTTCGAATTCCAACTGCTTGAGGAGGATTGGGAACACTTCGCGGTGTTGATGGATTCTGCGATTCAACGAATTCCGGCACTGGCCGAGACGGGCATCCGAAAGTTTTACAACGGGCCGGAGAGCTTCACTCCTGACAACCAATTCCTGCTAGGTGCCGCGCCCGGACTGGCGGGGTACTTCGTCGGCGCCGGTTTTAACTCGGTGGGCATCGCGTCCGCGGGTGGTGCCGGCCGAGCGTTGGCTGAGTGGATCGTGGCCGGGGAGCCGGATGGAGACCTGCTGGGAGTTGACGTACGACGATTTGCGCCGTTCAACGCCAACAACCGCTGGCTGCGTGACCGCGTGTGTGAGGTCTTGGGTGTGCACTATGACATTGCTTGGCCCAATCGAGAGTTGCTCAGTGCCCGGCCGTTCCGTACCTCTCCCGTCCATGACCGGCTGGCGGGAGCTGGGGCGAGCTTTGGCTCACGGATGGGGTGGGAACGAGCGAACTTCTTTGCCTCGGATGGATCGAGCGACTTGGAATACTCCTGGGACAAACCGTCCTGGCTGACCTGGTCAGCTGCGGAGCAACGGGCTTGCCGCGAAGGTGTCGCGGTGTTCGATCAGACGTCCTTCTCAAAGTACGTCGTTTCGGGTCCGGACGCACTCCAATCGCTCCAATGGCTCTGCGCCAACGATGTCGATGTGGCAGTGGGCACGTGCGTATACACACCCCTGCTGAATGACCGCGGGCGCTACGAGTCGGACCTGACCGTGACCCGGACAGGTGATCAGGAGTTCTTGATGGTGAGTAGTTCGGCGACGACTGTCCGTGATCAGGACTGGATTAAACGCAACCTCGAGCCGAGTTGGCAGGTGAGCCTGACCGACGCGACCACGACGTATGCAGTGCTCGGTGTGATGGGTCCCAGATCACGCGACCTGCTCGCTCGGTTGACTGCTAGCGATCTCGACAACGAGGCATTCCCTTTCGGCGCAAGCCAGGTGGTTTCGCTCGGGCAGGCGACCGTCCGGGCTACCCGGATGACTTATGTCGGCGAGCTCGGTTGGGAACTCCTGATCCCCGTTGAGTTCGCCAGCGGTGTCTACGACACTCTCATGAGCACGGGTGCCGATCTCGGCGTCGCAAATGCGGGCTACTACGCCATTGAGAGCCTTCGAATTGAGAAGGGCTATCGGGCGTTCGGTCGCGAACTGACCCCTGACTACACGCCAGTCGATGCCGGACTTGTGTTCGCCACCGCGCTGAACGGGACTAAGGACTTCCTAGGACGAGAGGCGCTCGCGAGACAGCGTGAACGGTTGGCCGGGCCGGCGGATCGCCGCAGGTTGGTGAGTTTTCGGGTGGACGATCCCCAGCCGATGCTCTGGGGTGGAGAGTTGATTCGTCTTCACGGTGCCGCCGTAGGCCAAGTGACGAGTGCCGCTTGGGGCGAGACGGTGGGTTCGTGCGTCGGTTTGGCCTACCTCCGTCACGACGCGCCAGTGACGAGCGAATGGCTAGCCCTGCCGGGCTTCGAGGTGGACGTCGCGGGAGTCGGCTTTCCGATCACCCCCACCCTCAAAGCGCCCCTGCTTTAGCTCCGCAGTTAGTGCTGGTAGGTGCCGTGGATGATGGCCCTGCCAAGGGTCTTGAAGGCCAGATTGAAGGAGACCACGGCCGGGGAGGCATCTGAGCCAACACCGAGCGATTCGGCGCCGACCGCGTGGACTACGAAGTAGTAGCGATGGACTTGGTCGCCTTCTGGCGGGGCTGCGCCCATGAAGTTCTTGCCGCCACCGTCGTTTCGGCAATGGAAGGCTCCTAGTGGCAACTCACTGGCTGCGGCGCCAGTATCCAGGGAAGTGACCTCAGCGGGGAGGTCGACCAAGACCCAATGCCAGAAGCCGCTCGGCGTGGGGGCATCAGGATCAAAGCAAGTCACGACGTACGACGCTGTGCCCTCCGGAGCCCCTGACCAGGACAGCTGAGGTGAGGTGTTGCCCAGATGAGCCACCTGGTCATCGTTGAGAGGCTGCCCATCCGAGACGTCAGTGCTGGTGACGGTAAACGAGTTGGTTGCCGGGAGCAGCGGGTAGGGATTTGGGGTGACGGGGCGATCGAGGCTCATGCTCGCACCATACTGTCCAGCCGAGATGACCTGAACCCTTCACCAGGTCCGGTTGGGCGAGAATGGAAAAATGGACGTTCTCACTGGGATGCCAACCTTCGCGGCTGCGGGGATCAGCAATGGCTGAAATGAGTGAGCGCCAGTTTGCGCCTTATCCATCGGGGCTCCGCCTAGTGGGTCGACGGGTGGTCGTTGTGGGTGCGGGCCAGGTCGCTCAGCGCCGGATCCCGGCACTGATCGCGGCGGGTGCCGACGTGATCGTGGTGTCTCCCGTGGCTACGCCAGCGCTGGAAGGCATGGCAGGCGAGTTCACCTGGCACCGACGAGGTTTCCAGGACGCTGACCTGGATGAGACTTGGTATGCCATTGCTGCGACGAACGATCGCGCAGTGAACGCGCAAGTGGCTGCTGCTGCCGAAGCACGACGCGTCTTCTGTGTGCGCGCGGACGATGCGCGCGAGGCGAGCGCTTGGACACCCGCGGTGGGCCGCCATGCCGGTGTCACTGTCGCGGTGCTGAGCAACCGCGAGCCGCGGAAGTCTGCCGCCCTGCGTGACCAGATCATGGCTGGTCTGCGCGATGGTGCCATCGATGCCAGCGCCGCGCACGACCACACTCCAGGTGTGGTCCTGGTCGGCGGCGGACCGGGGGAGCCCGAACTTTCCACCGTTGCCGCTCGCCACGCGCTTGCGTCGGCGGATGTGGTCGTGGCCGACCGATTGGCCCCACGGGAATTGCTCGAAGAGTTACCCGCGCACGTGGAGCTCATCGATGTCGCAAAACTCCCGCGTGGTCGATCGGCCAAGCAAGACCAGATCAACCAGATCTTGGTGGCTCGAGCCAAGGCGGGCCAACGAGTGGTCCGCTTCAAGGGTGGCGACGGTTTTGTATTTGGCCGCGGCTTTGAGGAGTGGTTGGCCTGCGTTGAGGCAGGGGTTCCAGTGACCGTGGTGCCGGGGCTAACTTCCGCGATAGCGGTGCCGGCAATGGTCGGTATTCCGGTGACTCACCGTGGAGTAGCTCACGAGTTCACTGTCGTCTCGGGACATCTCGCTCCTGGCCACTCGGACTCGCTGGTCGCCTGGGAGTCCCTCGCTGGGATGACCGGCACCGTGGTGGTCCTGATGGGAGTCGAAAACGCGCCGGCAATCGCTATTGCCCTGATGGCCGGAGGGCGGAGCAACCACACACCAGTGGCTGTGATCATGGACGGCACCATGCCCGAGGAGCGCGTGGTGTTGTCAACGCTGGCAGATCTGGCGCGCGACATGACGCACGAGCACGTCAAGCCGCCCGCGATCATCGTGATCGGCAATGTGGTTGCCGTCGCACATCCCGAGCGGTATCCCCGTGGTTGAGCTGATTCACATCACGGATCCCGGCGATCCATTGTTGGCCGACTATCGCGATCTGCGCGACGTACAACTTCGAAAACATCTAGAAGCCGAACATGGCTTGTTCATTGCCGAGGGGGAGAAGGTGGTGAGACGGGCGCTGGCAGCGGGTTGCGCGCCCCGGTCGTTTCTCATGACGAACCGTTGGCTTGCCGGCCTCGACGACGCAATGTCGAGCACCGAGGCGCCCTGTTTCGTTGTTTCCGAGGAAATCGCCGAACAGGTTACCGGATTTCATGTGCATCGTGGAGCGCTGGCTTCGATGGCGCGGGAGCCACTGCCCGAGTTGGCCGCTGTCTTGGCAGGGGCGCGTTCGATCGTGGTCCTTGAAGACATCGTCGATCACACAAATGTCGGCGCCATCTTTCGCACGGCTGCCGCCATGGGATTTGATGCCGTGCTGCTGTCCCCCCGGTGTGCAGACCCGCTCTATCGACGCTCCATCAAGGTAGGGATGGGCGCCGTCTTCGCTATGCCCTGGACCAGGCTGCCGGAGTGGTACGACGCCCTCCCGACGCTCGCTGGACATGGTTTCGTCAGCGTGGCGTTGACCCTGGGCGAGGGTGCGGTCGACATTAGGGACGCCGTCGACGGAGTTGAAAAGGTCGCTCTTGTGCTGGGCTCGGAAGGCCACGGACTGTCACAGCGGTGGGAGGAAGCCGCCGACTCCCGGGCCACCATCTCGATGCGCCCGGGGATTGACTCCCTCAATGTCGGCGCCGCGGCCGCCATCGCATGTTTCGTCACCGCGAAACGGAACTAAGCCTCGGGCGAATCAGTTGGCCAACCGGCGGGAAAGTCCTCCGCATTGAGGTCATGCTCCTTCTTCAGCCGCTTGCGGTTGCGATCACTGATCCGGTCCCCAAACACCGTCCCAACGGTGTGGTCAGTCTCGTGTTGGAGAGCTCTTGCTAACAGCCCGGTGCCGACGTAAGTCACCGGTTCGCCGACCAAGTTTGTTCCGGTGACCTGCGCCCAGTCGGGTCTCGCGCAGTCGACGAAGGCCCCGGGGAAGGAGAGACACCCCTCCTCGCCGACGTCGAGTCGGCGATCGTCACCTTCGGGCAATGTGAGGACGGGGTTGCACACGATGGCGGTGACTCGGTTGCCGTCATCGTCGGGACAATCAACGATGAACATCGCGACGTCCTCGCCGATCTGGCAAGCCGCGAGACCGACCCCGTTGGCGGCATACATCGTGGCCACCATGTCTGCAGCAAGAGCGCGCAACTCTTCGTCGTACGACGTGACCGGCTGCTGGGGCCGGTGCATCACGGGCGTGCCCCACCGAGTCATCGGACGGATCGTGCCACCTGTTGGCAACTCTTCAGACATGCCCGAATCCTAGGTGGCGCGCCGTCAGGATTCCCAACCTTCACAGTTGCGCGTCGGTCTGATCGGATGGGTCTATGAAGTTCTATGCAGACACTCCATTTCGCCGCGTCCGCCAACTCTTTGGTGACGTGTTGTTGGTCCTGTGGATTTGGTGCTGGGTCAAGGTCGCCTACGTCGTCCACGACGCGACGCTTGCTTTGGGGGCACCTGGTCGACTGACTGATCAGTCGGCGACATCGCTGGCGGAGCAGATGACGGCGGCCGGGGGAGTGGTCGATAACCTGCCACTGGTGGGAGACGAGGCCGCCGTCCCGTTTAACAAGGCTGCCGACGCTTCGGGGAGCTTGGCGGCGGCTGGGCGTGCTCAGGTCGAAGCAGTCAATGACCTGGCCTTTTGGTTGGGACTAATCACTGCGACGATCCCAATTCTGATCGTCGCAGCGGTCTATCTGCCCTTGCGCTGGAGATTTGTGCGAACCGCCACCGCTGGGCGCCGGTTTGTGGACTCGCAGGACGACCTAGATCTCTTCGCGCTGCGAGCCCTGGCCAACCAGCCCCTCCACATCCTCGCTCGAATTAGTGATGATCCAGCGGGTGCCTGGCGAACCCAAAATGCTGCGATCGTCGAGCAATTGGCCATGTTGGAATTGCGTGATTCTGGGCTCAAACCACGGCGGCGACTGAGCGCAGCCTGAGGGCTGTAGACCTAGACCAGATCAGCAGGTCCGGATGGGTAGACCCTGAGGAAACGTGGGGGCGCCCAGCCCTTATCTCGAAACGCAGCCGCGATGCCCAGGGCAGCGGGCCCAACCCGGTCGTGCTCGAGGATCGCCACCGCGGATCCGCCAAACCCACCGCCCGTCATTCTGGCCCCCACGGCTCCCAGTGCCGTTGCCTGCTCAACGATGGTGTCGAGTTCGGGGCAGGAGACCTCGAAGTCGTCGCGGAGAGAAGCATGCGAAGCGGCGAAGATGTCACCGAGGGTTGCATAATCACGGGCCTCGACGGCCGCGACGGCGTCGTTGACCCGGGCAATCTCTGACACGACATGCCGGACCCGTCGTTTGAGTCGGGCATCACTCAACCTGTCCACGTCCGCCAGGGTTGCGTGACGCAGGGAGGGGAGGCCGAGTGCGGTGGCTGCCTTCTCACAGTCGGCTCGGCGAGATCCATAGCCGCCGTCGACTAAAGCATGGGACACCGCCGAGTCGATCACGAGAAGCTCAAGGCCATGATCAGCAAGATGCAGATCGACATCGTCGGCCGACCCCTCATCGAAGTCGATGAGCAGAGCATGCCCGGCGGCGGAGAGAAGCGCAGCGGCCTGATCCATCCCGCCGGTTGGCGCTTTGGCAACTTCCGTCTCGGCGCGAACACAGATATCGACCAGCCTTGCCCGATCATTCTCAATGGCGTCTTGCCCCGTGATCGACCACATAGCAATTGCTACAGCAGCTTCGAGGGCAGCCGAACTGGAGAGCCCCGAACCAAAGGGCACCATGCTGTGAATGTAGATATCAACGCCTGGGAGGTCGATGGGCTCGTCGCCGCCAGTCGGGTTCTGCATCGCCCAAAGCACGCCCGTGACGTAGGACCACCAACCGCTGGGTTGCTCTGGCCCGAGAGTGTCAAGGGTGGTTTCCCATGGTGTCTCGATTCGCCCACTGGCGACTTGCACCTTGTCGTCTGGCCTCCTCCCGATGGCGGCGTACGTCGCATGCGGGAGCGCGATCGGAAGGCAAAGCCCCTGGTTGTAGTCAGTGTGCTCGCCCATCAAGTTGACGCGTCCGGGTGCCCTGCCCACAAGGTCAGCTTGGTAGCCGAACTGCTCAAAAAAGGCGCGCCTCGCGGCTTCTCGACCCTCGTGAGGCGTGCCGGGGTCCACGAAGTTGAGGCCGGAAAGATCCATGGGAAAACCCTAGCCGCGCGAACTGCGTTCGGTGCGACCACGCACGATGCCGATGAAGGTTTCGATGCCGGGGTCGTCGGCGTCCTTGCGCCATGCCAACCCGATGGGTGTGGGGTCGAGATCGGAGACGGGGCGGTAGGTCAGATCCTTCCGGTGATATGCCCGGGCTAGAGATTGGGGCAGGATCACCACCCCTGCACCGGTGGCCGCAAGCTCTACTGCCTCGGATTGGCTCATCGTCGGCCAATCCAGCCGGGTGGCGGTCGCGATCGCCGCCCAGCCCGGCACGCTTTCGGGCGGCTGGAGCAGCTGCTCGTCGCCAAGATCGCTGAGGCTGACCTGATCAAACGCGGTCACGACATGATCGATGGGCACCACCACGACCATCGTCTCTTCGTAGAGCGGAATCACGTGGCAGTCGTCTGTGCGTTTCTGGGACCGAACAAAACAAAGTTGAACTTCCTGATTGGCGAGCGCTGCCATTTGCTCTGACTCCGCCACCGGCACGACAGTGAGGGGTCGTCGTTCACGCTCGCGCCAGCGCTGAAGCCACTTGTCGGGCAGCACTCCAGGCACGAGCCCAATCCGCAGCGGTCCACTGTTCGCATTCACCGTCGAAATGTACGCCGTCCGGCCTCATTTCATGCCGGCTAGGTCCTAGGGCCCGCCAAGGTCCTTCCTTAGGCCCTAGCAGGGTGGCTCTTCAGGTTGCCACTGTGATGTCATGCCTACGACACAGCAAGCCGTAGTCGTCGCCTACGACGGCTCGAAAGACGCGAAAGATGCCCTCACCTGGGCCCAAGCGACTGCCGAACTCCTGGGACGTCCGTTAAGAGCGGTCTATGCCGATCCCGTACACCGGCTTCCGGGGGTGATCGTGCCGAACGCCGTAGAAGTTGATTCAGCGCTGGAGTGGGCGCGAAAGTCATTGACGGCCTCGCAGGTCAAGCATTGGACTGTTGAACGCTTGGAAGGATTCGCCCTCACCGTCTGCTTGAGCGCCGCCGAAGGCGCCGAGATGCTAGTAGTCGGCAGCAGGGGTCATGGACTGGTTGCGGGGAGTTTCTTGGGGTCGGTGAGCCAACACCTGATTCGGCACGCGCCATGTCCGGTTGTGGTGGTGCGACCAGTCCTCGCGGTGGACTCCAACTCAATCCTGGTCGGGGTTGATGGCTCGGGCGGCAGCAGCAGCGCTCTTGAGTTCGCGTGCAAGCGGGCAGCGCTTTCAGGTGAGGAGGTCGTAGTGATTCACGGATTTCCGCTGAGTGCGGTCTCCATCGATCGCAAGGGACAGTTGGACGTCGCGATTGTGCCGAGACTGGCTGAACATGAGCGGCTGCTTGCCGAGTCTGTTGCGGGCCTGTCCGAGCGTTATCCAGATGTCGTTATCCGGCAGGAGTCCGTCCCGATTAAGCCTGCTGATGCGCTGATTGATGCGTCCGTCAATGCTGCTTTGGTGGTGGTTGGTTCTCGAGGCCACGGGGCGCTGCGTGATGTGTTGCTCGGCTCGGTCAGTCAAGAGGTAGTCGAGCGGGCGCATTGCCCGGTCGTGGTCGCTCGTTGATCGGGTCGATCGCACGTTTCTAGGGAGGGAGCAGACATGAACACCAATGCGAGTTGGTTTCCAGGTCGACTACATGACCTGGACGCACAGGAGTGCGCAGAACTCTTGGCGAGCCGAGTGACCGGCCGAATCGCCTATTGCGATGACGATGGTCCCGTTGTGGTGCCGGTGAATTACGGGTTTGCCGACGGGAACGTCTTGATCCGGATCGCGCCCTATTCCCAACTTGCCCAGCACCTACGTGAGGAGCAGGTCGCTTTCCAGATTGATGACTTTGACGACTTCAACCAGTCGGGATGGAGCGTGCTTGTGCGCGGACGAGCCGACTTCGTCGAGGTCGATGACCTCCCTGCGTCGGGTTCCCGGCCGCAACCCTGGGCCGGAGGGCATCGACCGCTATTCGTCCGGATCACGGTGCGTTCAATGACGGGACGACGCCTCCTCGCCTCCTGAGCCCGCCTGACTCAGTTCCGAAGGCACCTGTTCTGAAGGAGCGGCGAACCGTAATCATCCAACGCACAAGGATCGGCGCCACAGGAAAAGCACAAAGAGGCCGAAGACCAGCCAGGCGACGGGACCTTCACGCCCGACGAGAATCGCCAGGCTGGCTAGGACCGCCGGAAATCGACCACCTCAAGAGATAGGCGCCGTCGAAAATGACGGACATGCGGCTAAGCCGCTTTACGATCAAGTGCTCGAATTATGGCACCGCGCTCGGAATTGGTCGTGCACCGCCCGGTACAACGCGACCGATCTCGAAGAAGGAGCGGACGATCACCGTGATGATCCGCAACACGATGTGCCGACGGGTGGAGAGGGTGGCACGCGATGACCTCGACAGTTTGATGGCCCTCGAACGCGCCGCGGCTGACCGAACGGATCCGCCGGGTGAGGTGGTGATGACCCGGTCGGCCTGGGATGCAGCGATCGAGGAGTACTTCGCTGAGCACGACGAAGTGTTGCTGGACGGCGACGCACGCGGGCCCGACCTCCTGCGGATCGAACGGACGGGGCACTCCTGGCCGGTCACGCAAACGCTTCACGACCCCTCCGGCCACCACGACTGGATCATCGAAGCCCTCGTCGACGTGGAAACCTCCGACGAACTCGGCGAACTGGTGCTGGTCACTCAGGCATTCCGAAGGCTGGACGCGTGATGAGACAGGCTCAGCGACCTACGGACTCGAGCCATTTGTGCGGGAATTCGTTGTTGAGAACCACCTGTACGAAGAATTAAGCAAGTAAGTGAGACACTTTGAAGATTGCTAGTGAGATAGAGGATGAGAAGTCTATGCTGGAGACATAAGTGAACAGATCAAGAACCTGTTAGCTGATGACTGTGCTAAAGATAAAAAAACCGCTGGACGTGGAGCCTAACCCTCACATCAAGAGCGAGTTAGTTGCGGCGCTGTAGCTCATGTCGTAGAAGGGGCTGCGACGATGCCGGGGATCGGCCGAGAGCGAAGTGCGGAGCACGTCGAGGTGCCTTCTTCGCCGGTGACCTGTGTTGCTAGATCAAAGGGGAGCAAGGTGTGAGGCTAGTAGGGCAGGTAGTTGTAGGTAGTGACAATGTCTGGCTCAGGTAAGCGCACGCTCACGCTGACCGCGGAGCTAGAGTATCTCGGCACCGGTGCGCTCGTCCCAATCGGATCGTAGACCGATCGCAGGACAAGTGCTGGGACCTGGAGGTGAGTTCCTCGGTAGAGTCGTTAGAGACAAGGCGCGTACGGAGCGGCGACGTCACGGGGGAGGTGGACGGCTAAGTGTTCGTGTGTTGAACCACATGGAGACGGCATTGGAGTCGTAAGAGTTGAAGGGCTCGGGGACGATAAGCGGCAACGGCGGTATGAGGCTGACCGAGTGACCGGTAGACCGATGACCTTGTAGTCGTCGCCAATTTCGTAACTGTCAAAACGCCGAATAGATCGAGCGTGTGTTGCGACAAGGGGCGACAGCCGAGGGCCGAATCCTCCGGCTGCCATCCGCAGAAAGAAGAGGAGAAGAGAAGATGATGTGAGATAAGAGTAGGAGAGTTAGGTAGATGAGAGTTAGGTGTAAAGTAAGAGAGGTGATGAGTAAAGGTAGGGATGTGAGTAAAGTAGAGAATAAGATAGAGAAGATGTATAAGGATAAAAAGCAGGCGGGACCGATAGAGAACTGGCTGTGGTAGTTTGTTAGGTTAAGATAGAGAATGGTTATGAGATTAGGTTAGGGTAGGTGTTGGTGTTTGTAAAATCACAACTCGGTGTGGTTAAGACAGAACTTGGTGAGACCCATAGTTGTAAAGAGAGAGCTGCGGTAAGAGATATCGTCGAGGCGGCTAGCTAGTGAAGAGAGAAACATAGAAGGACCGCGAATAGGTGGTGACCGGAGAAAATAGCCGATGACCTTGTAAATAAGGAGAGATAATGAGAAGGTAAATAGATGAATATAGTATAAGAAATTAGATTATATTAGATTAAGAAAGTTAGAAGTGAGGAAGAAAAATAGGTAGAAAGAAGAAGTACGCACTCCGTGCAGCGCTTGGATCTTGGTGGAAGTACGTCAGATAGCGTCGGCTCTTCATCTACCTCGAGCGCTCCATCGAGGAGGGCACCCAAAGGGACGAGTTAGAGCCGAGCACTGCGAGCGGTGACCGCAGAGGGACCGGCTTGACCGAGTAGCGGTTGACGTGCTCGACAAGTCGCGTCGCCACATTTCCTAACGGTCAGCGCCGATGACAGTGTGAGACAACGACTCTTCGTGTACGGCAAGCTGGCTCCGGGCAGGTTTAACGAGCGCGTCCTGGCTGAGGTCGATGGCGAGTGGGAGGCGGCCAAGGTGAGCGGAAAACTGGTGCAGCAGGGCTGGGGTGATGGTATGGGTTATCTAGCTATCACACTCGCTGAGGGCGCTGGGGAGGTGGAGGGGTTTCTCTTCGTTTCAGAGTATCTTGAGGATCATTGGGATCGGCTCGACCACTTCGAGGGCGATCGAGTACGAGCGGGACTTGCGACAGCGCAGCGAGCGAACTGCGGCTGTGTTGATGCACAGGTCTACGTCCATAAGGTCCGTTAGGCCAGTACTGGCCACTTCTGTCAGCCTCGACGCAGTCTGCCTTTGGCGCTGCGTTCCGCTTGAGCGAATGCTGAATGCGCCGTCAGGCGGCCGATAGACGCGCTCGTCGGCCTGTAGGTCGCGGAAGGTTATCGGCGTGCCCGGACTGGCCTATGTTCGTAGGGAGTCGTCGGATTCGGCCGACACATGGAAGCCCCCCACAAGCGTTTGGTATAACTTTGAAGTTGTACAACTCTTGAGTTATATTGGTCCAGTGGCTTGGGAAGTGATCCTGCTCGATGAGGTGGAGGAGTGGTTCCTAACCCTCGCGAAGCAGGATGATGACCAGGTCGACGCAGTGACGGCCGCGATCGACATGCTCGCCGCAAACGGACCCACGCTTGGGCGCCCAATCGTGGATCGCATTAAGGGTTCGACACAGCACAATATGAAGGAGCTGCGGCCATCGGCGACGAGCATCCGCATCTTGTTCATCTTTGACCCTACGAGAAGCGCTGTCCTGCTGGTTGCCGGAGACAAGGCCGGCGACTGGAAGGGCTGGTACGAAGACAACATCCCGGTGGCCGAAGAGCGTTACGACGCGTGGCTGGCCGGCGACTACGACGAGGAGGTCGACTGATATGGCTCGAAGTTGGACCGATGTTCGCCGCGACGCCTCTGAGGCCGGCCTAATCGATGAGCAGCGTGTCGAGGACGCCCGCAAGGAGATGACGGGCGAGGCTCGCGCGTTTCGGCTGGCCGAGATTCGTCGGGGCCAGCACGTCTCTCAGAAGACACTTGCAACCGGGATGCACGTTTCCCAAGCCCGCGTCTCGACCATCGAACGCGGAGAGCTAAGCCGTACCGAATTGGGAACGCTGCAGGCGTACGTCGAGGCGCTTGGGGGGCAGCTAAAGATCGTTGCTGACTTCGGCGACGAGACTCTGGTGGTTCGCGACTGACCCCGTTCGAACCGGGCGGCGTGAGCGTCACTAGCGGCAATATGCAGCACCTTCGGAGGCTGACCAACAACGGCGTCGAGAGCCGGACAGAAGCGGCGGCAACGGGCCTCAACTCTCCCGCGCTCTGGATCGAGTTGAGCCAAGCTGGCCCGACCTGAGGTGTCACCGGTTCGTGCGGCAGCCCCTACCGCCCGTTGACATGCCTTTCATTGTTGATACTTGTGGTGCCCGTGAATCCCGGGCACTTTCCGGGCCGCGCTCTGGAGCTTGCGTTGTGCCTGGCTCAGTCCCACCAATCCTCGGACGCACGTCAAGGTTGGACCCTGCGCGCTCTGTGGGCGCCTGAGGACGACGCACCAAGACCCATGTGCCACCCAGGGCCGCCTTCAACAAACAGCGACGCCTCCGCGGCATCCAACTCGAGACCGATGAAGGTTCCACGACAACCTTGTCGCGGCCACGCGCGGGCGGGAATCGCATCTACGGCCCGTTCACCATGTCACCGCCTGACATCGCCTTTCGATGACGAATACGTCGCGGTCGCTTGGGCCGAGGCCTGCGCCAAGGCGGCTCAGGTTCGGGACATCCTGACTACGCGGGCGATGGCACAGTGGTACTTCAGGGTGCGCGCCCGGGTCGCTTCGTCAGAGCCGCCTTGGCTGGCATGGCTTCGTTAGCAGAGAACCTCTGGCAGGACCACCCTGCACTCGTCGAGAGCGTGTTGAACGGGGAGCCGATCGCCCCGCCGGCGGACCTCCGGTTCATCGTCGGATGGACTCAGCTGGGATCGGTTCTTCGTTGAAGGCGTGCACCGTGGTGCATTCATCACCATCCCCATCGCTGGAGGACCGCCGACGGGCATCAAGTCCCTGCCGACGCCGTCAGCGACCATTCACTGGTTCCCGTTCAGCCTGATGCTCGTCCACCCCGACACGGGCGCCCGCTACCCGCACGTCGACCACACAGACTGGCTCGCCGAGGGCGCTGAGGGGCCAGCGCGCGACATTCAGCTGCGCCTGCCGACAGTGGGCGCCGATTCCGTGGTCACCGTTCCACTCGCGAACCGCAGGTCGCCAGAGTGACCGCCGTTGTCTGCTGGGAACGGCGGGTCGGGCCGCTCAGCGAACTCGTGGTGATCTCCGACAGCCGGCTCAGCGGAGGGCAACGATGGGACGCGTGCCCGAAGATCTTCGCCACGGGTCGCGGCGATGCCGTCCTTGCGTTCGCCGGAGACACGTTGCGGGCCTACCCACTCATCCTGCAAGCCCTTGCCACCGTCAGTTCCTATCAGGCCTCAAGTCGCGGTGACCTCGACATCCGAGACCTGGCATCGCACCTGGCTCATGCGTTGAACCACATGCGCTCCATCAACACCAAAGACGAGGCCAAGGCCAACCCAGACTGTGAGTTGCTGCTAGCAGGCTGGTCATGGAGGCTGGGCAAGTTCCGCGCCTACCCGATTCGATACGAGACAGGACGGAACGCGGAGGGTGAGACAGTTCGCAAGTTCATTGCCTCGCCAGCCGGGCCAGCACCCGCAATGCTGGGAGGGGAGGCGGCCACCGTCGTGTACGCCACCATCGGCGACGCCGGCACCAAAGTGACCGGGGGTCTGGCGCGCAAGTCCCAGACCCGAATAGGTCCGCTAGATATGCAGCCGGTTTCGGTGCTCGCGGAACTCTGCGAGTCTCACCGACTGGAGCACGACACCGTAGGCGGACCCCCACAGATCGCGAAGGTGTACCGCACGATGCGGACCGAACTTTTCGCCACACGCTGGAAGGGCACAGTTTCCATCTCGGGGCGGCCCATCCTGCGAGGGGGAGAATCACGACCTTCGCATCGCATCACCGACCGACGACGGTTCGTGGAGGATCGAATAGGTTTAGAGCAGGTGTCCTCCCAGTTGGACGATGTCGACACACCAGTGGGCGGCCTCCAGCGAGACTCGAACTCGCATTTCCTGCATCGTGGACCGTTGAGTTGTGAACTCGCAGCCTGCGCACGGACCGACACCATCCTAGGCCAACAGAGTGGTTCCGCTCTGGGCGATTTGTGGCGCCCATTCTGGGCGGAAAAGGGCTACTCGAGTGATGGAGGCACTGCGCCGCGACGGGTAGCCAGAACGCTGACGTTGAACGTCGCTCGCGGCAGGAGTCCGAGTTGCTGAGCCCGTCGGTGCTTGCACTCTCCCTATTGCATGTTGGCGGGCGATTCGTACCCCTCACGCTCCAAGCGTGAAAGTGCACGCTGCCCATGTTGGTCCGCGCCGAGCGTCAGCGCGGAATGGCCTGAAAGAGGGGCGGAGTTGGCTGCCGCAGTCGAGGAAGTGGTGCGGTCCAAGGCCACATGACTCTCGGCAGTCATAGGCGGCGGAATGACTCACCCAGCGCTGCCTCCCGTAGGCCGTCGCGGGGGTTGTCTGCTCTAGCGACATGTTTGCGGTACTGCGGGACCAAGGCTGGAAGGATCTTGTTTGATGAGCTCAGTCGACGATCGTCCAGTCGATGGGCTCGACGCAACGGCTCTCGAACCAGCGATCGACCTTGCCAAAGGGGTCCGAGCCGCGGAAAGCCGGTTCGCCCGCTGGCTGTCCGGTGAACCGACATCGGCGACGGGTGGCTAGAGGCGAAGACCTCAACGTCGGGCTCTAGGTGCTTGCGCATGCCGTGGGCAGGGACTCCCCAGAGCATCGCAGCGATGGCCGAGCTCGGCCTCTGCTCGGATTGCCTTCATGGCGGCCACAGCGAGCGGCGACCACCACCGGATGTGCCGTTTCGGCCGTGACTGCTTGTCGCGGGGAAGGGTCAGTGCGCGGTTCAGCAGCATCACGCCCTGCCTGGTCCACGCGGAGAGATCGCCGGTCCCCGACACCGGGTATCCGACCGGGGCGAGCTCTGCGTAAATGTTGGCCAGCGAGTCCGGGACATCGCCGTCTGGACCGGTGGAGAAACTCAAGCCCGTCGCGCGCGCTGGGTCTGGGTAGGGATCCTGTCCGAGGATCAGTACTCGCACCTGCGTGAGCGGCAACTCGAAGGCGCGCCAGATGACCGAGTGCTCATCCTCTTCGACCGGCAAGTACGAGCCAGCAGCGGCCACCTTCTCCAAGCAGACGTCGATCTTGGAGTCGATCCCAGCGTCGGCCGCGCGAAGACCAGCAACCCAATCGGCGGCGATCCTCTCGTCGCCGGCCAGGCGATCCAAGATCTGCGTTGCTCTAGCCACGAATCTGAGCGTAGTGCTGGCTCCCTCACCCGACACTGGGCTCGCTGCCATGGCATCGGCAGCCAGCCCGTTCCGGGACGTAGTTGGCCACTTGGACTAGACCGATAACACTGCCGCTGTCGCGGCGCAATGACCTACGTCCCGGCGGCCAAGGAACGTCCTGTCCTGTCCCAGAATGGTGGGATGCGTATCGGTTCCCCACTAGGTCTGCCTCTGCAGGTCACTGCATTGGCGATCGGTGCTCCAGAACCTCGGCATGTCCGGGCACGGACGAATCCGTGCATTCAGGGCTCAGGAGGATGCGACCCGGTCCAATCTGCGGGTGTGGCCTATCTGCTCGCGGGCGCCGAGGGCCGTGGCGGCACCCGATGAACATTGGGCCTTCTTGCATCGTCTGTACGCGGGTACGCCTCTTGCACATCGACTGCCTCAGCTTGAAAGTGAGAGCGGCGCGCCACGTCGCCCTCATCGTCCCTCGTCCGCTCCTTCGCCTGGCCCAACTATCTGTCGGCCAAGCACAGTCAAGCGCCATCGTGACGCCGTCGTCACTGGCGCGGGAGGACCTATTGAAACTCGTTGAGTGGTCGCTCGTGATCGCAGAGCATCACCGCGAGGCCGCAGAGCGCCAGCGTTCCGTCAGGTTGGCAAGCAAGGACATTGCCTTGGAGATGGCTCGGTTTCTATGGCTCAGCAATCCACCGTCGATTGGAGACGTTGATCGCGTCTCACGATGTGCTTCTCAGGCATCTGTCACCGCACGCGCGCGAGCGGGTCGATCTGGCGCTCAGGGATGCTTTCGGCGTCACGCTTGATGAACTCTGGAGGCGCCGTTCTCAACTGGCTCCTTGCGAGTGCCGGAAGCGGGACCATCCCGCCTGTTCGCGGTCCCTGGCCAGGCCAGGCGATGGACAGATAGTGAAGTTCCAACTGGGCGACTGAACTCGGTCCGGCAAGACGTCGCACAGTTGCGAAGCGCGGTGAATGCGTACATCGCATCTGGCTCGCTGTGGGGGTATACCGCCTTTCGGAACCGGCCAATAACGCGTACGACGAGCGGGGTTGACCTTGCAATCCGTCCAGCTTTTCGTTGAGAGAAGGCGACGTTGACGGGGATGTTTCACCTGATCGCCGAGGCATATCGACAGAATATGGCGCTGGCCAGTATGGCTACTTTGCTGGCGAAGTCGGGATGGCAGTTGACCGGCGTTGTCGCGAACTGATTGCTGAGGCCACTCGGGGCAGGGAAGGGTGACTGGGAAGCCGAGCTATCCAGCACCGCAACAACTGACTCCCGGAAGAGCTGCGATGCACTGTGGATGCAGGATCGTCGTATAGCGACTGACTCTTGTCCATCGGCAGCCATCTCTAGCGGCTCATACCGACGGGCGGCGTCGACGCCCTAGACAGCGAGATGCGGGTAAGTGTCGTTGAACAAGGCCGGATCCAGATTGACGAGACGCTCGACCGGATGATGTCGGGGGGATAGCATGTGAAGTACGGCCGCCCCAACCAAGTTCTGCCACTGATCGTCAACGGGGCAGGCTCCGCCGTGATTGGCGCGGTGGAGCAGGAGTTGCTGGAAGTCAATAATGAGACATGGCGCTGCATGGGGCAGGACGACGCGCGCGCAGTACGAGCCCGATCGGGTTGGACGATCTTGAGCGCGCCGCAAGCCTGGGCTCAACTGGAAGGCGAACCTTGGCTCCCTCTTGTTTCGGTGGCGGCGATCCGCTTCGGCGAGCGCGTCATTCTCATTCTGGCTTTGGTCTCAACGCGACCGAGGTGCGGTTCCGCTGGTACCCGCTCCTGAGTCGCCCTCGTACGCGCTGATACGCGGAACTCGGCAATCGAGTGAATGAATCGACAGGCGTGGGCCTTAGCGATCGGACGGCGGTTTAGGGCTCGCCATCAGTTCCCGGAAGCATCGCACCGGGTAGCCTCGTAGAACCTGCCGAGTCGCGAGTGGCGGGTTGTCTGTGCATTCGCTATTCCTGTGTCGGCCCATTTGGCTTCTGAGCCCGGATCCAATTGAGGATTGCGGCTGTCGCAGTCCCGACAACGATCAGCTCATCGGTCTGAGCATCCTGCGAAAACAGTCGGAACATTGGTGAATCCACGGCGTAGTGGCGGTCGCCGTGAACAAGACCACTGCGAGTCGTAGACCTGCTTGCGGTACTCCTGGCGCATAGATGAGTCCGCAAATTCGTCAAGGAACTCGTTCACGCGACTCGTGATCTGGTACGTCTCTTGGCCGCAGGTCTCGCACTTTACCGGAACCTGATCCGGAAGAATTGCCTCGATGGCAGCCACATAACAGGCGATCTTGATGGAAGGACTACCACCCAGAGTCCCCTCGCCGATCCGGGTCCCTTCGGCCATCCATGCGAGAGCGCGGTTGGCGCGACGCCGTTCCTCCAGTGGAAGACTTCGTAAGATCTCGAAGGTCTCCTGCAGAGCGTCGGATGCGTACAGTTCGCCTGTGAGCTGACGGTCAATTCCGCCGGTCACAAAGTCGTCGTGAGCAATGGTCGCCCCCGGTGGGTAGTCCGCGGCGTCGGGCCGGGATTCATGGTCGCCGGCTTCGCTGTGTCGGTAGCCGCGATGTAGCGGCGCGTTGATCACCTCCGGCAGGCCCGGATGGTCGACGATTGTCCATTCCTTTCGCCCCTCCGGTACGCCGCACCTGCGGCCACATGGCCAGGGTTAGCAAGTTCGCCGTTTTTCTGAGATAGCGGCGGATCTCCTCAGGGCATCGACCCAGAGACTGGCCGGTCTTTCTACTCGACTTCCACCAGAAAACACGTTCGGGGGCCGCATTTGGTTGGGCAGGATGGCAACGCTCGAAGAGTTACTTTCGAGGGCTTGGGTTCTTCATCCTGAGATCGGCCGAATTTGAAGGTGCGAACCTACGAATGCGCCCATCCGCCGGAAGTGGCCGGCCATCACGAAAGTGGTCCAGGCGCGTCGGCTCACCAATTTGTCACGAGTCCGGGCAACCAGCGATACCCAGTCAGGTGACGCTCCTCGTGTTGTGTTGACGATGGGGTTCCCCTGTTTGGACCACCCGCCCTCGACTGTCCGGGCGATCCCAGCGTAAATCGTCGTCTACTGGGATCCGATGTCGCCGGACCGCTGAAAAGCTTGTAGTAACCGAAATGCCTCCTCCGGGTCGTCCGTGAGAAGGGCGAACTCACTCCACATGATCTTGGGCACCGAGCACATTTAACACACCTAGCACACCACTGTGTGGGACGGCGCCTCGACGCGCGAGGGTGAAAGACTCGGAGACAGGGCGAGATGCGTGCCGGTGTTGAAAGAATGTTGATGTAGGCAATCGCACACCCACTCCCAACGCTGCGAGATCCAGCACAATGAGCAGAGTTTCGTGGTCCAGGGACCGATCCTCGAGCAGCCGGTACGCCGGACGTTGGCCCGATGACGGCTGACTGGGGTCGGTTCCTTGGGGAGAGGAGGCAGACATAGCCACATGGGCCTGGGACACGTGCAGCGGCCTCACTGAGCTGTCGAGGGGGTCGATTGACCGAGTCGACCGGGACCGGTCAATACGGCAAGGATGTAGGGCGCATCTGGGAGACGAAAATTGTCCGAGGTACTCCTGACGGACCTGCCGGTCAGGAGAACGAAACTGGATACAGTGTACTCAGGTGCATGCCAGCATGACACCACCGCCGCGCCTGGCCACGCCAAAACCGGTGCCACATTGGTGTTGAAGCCGTACGGGTCGGTTGGGCCAGGGGAACCACGTCCTCCGCGGCCGTCCGCGCCGCCGGCATCTCCGCCGTTGCCGCCGATTATCATTCCGTCGTCGCCATGGACGATTCCGTCTCCACCACGCCCGCCGGATCCGCCGGTTCCGCCGCTCGCCACCTGCCCGCCGACAACAGTGCCGCGATTTGCCGTAGATGGTGCCGCTACCGCCATCACCGCCACGACCGGTCGAATCCACTTCAATGTTAAGGAACTGCGCTCGGACCTGCGCCATGGCGGGCTGGTCAAGGACAGCCGCCACTCGCTCCAGGTGGTAGATGACGAGGTCGTCTGGCCACTGCAAGCTTCGAGTTTGGAACGTTCGGAAAGCCGAATCTCCCTGGTTAGTCACGAAGATAAACGCTTCGGCTTGGTTATACCCACGAGCGGCGTTGATGTCGGTAGTGAACTTCGCTTCGATTGCATTGAACGTCAGCTGGCCGCGCGGGAAGTAGAACCCTCCGATGTATCGGCGGCCCTCGCGAGTGCACGCGACATCCTTACCGCCATCCTTGCCGCCCGGCGGGTGGCTCGGGTCTACGTCAGTGAAAATCCCTCAGCCAGAAGGACCTGGGCGGCGAGTCTCTCGGCCGCGCCTTGACCAGAAGTCCACTCCCGGAGCCGGTGCCAAGTCTCGTTCCGACGGTTGCCCACGCCCAAATTCTGGCAGCAGTCTTGCGATCGCGCTCGGGGACACGCGTGGCGCCTGGAACCTGAGGTCTGATTGCTGACTAGATTCCCAGCAGGACGCTGCGTCTTAGTGGGCAGAGTGACGCACCCAGGCGCTTGACAGTCGTGACCGCTGCCAGGTGCCAGAAAGTGAAGAAAGGCCCCGTGGAGCCGGGGCCTTCCAGTGTCCGAGGGGGGACTTGAACCCCCACGCCCTAATACGGGCACTAGCACCTCAAGCTAGCGCGTCTGCCAATTCCGCCACCCGGACGAGTGCGGGCGAAACTCTAGCAAAAGGGTGGCCCAACATCCGCATCCAGGTGAGTGGAGCGGCAACGGACCGAGTGCGAGGATGGGGACATGTCTCAGCCGACGCCCCAGCCGAAGTCACAGCCCTATGACCCGTCCGCCGAAGTGGTCAGCCTGTGCAGCGACCTGATCCGCTTCGACACCTCCAACTACGGCTCCAGCGACGGCCCGGGGGAGCGCAAGGCCGCCGAGTTTGTGGCCGGCCTGCTCGACGAGGTCGGCATCGAATCCAACCTGTATGACTCCGAGCCGGGCCGCACCTCGTTGATCGCGCGCTGGGGGAGTGGTGACGGTGATCCGCTCCTCATCCACGGCCACCTCGACGTCGTACCAGCCGCTGCAGAGGACTGGCAGGTCCACCCCTTCTCCGGCGAGGTCCAGGACGGTTACGTCTGGGGACGCGGGGCCGTCGACATGAAGGACTTCGACGCGATGGCGCTTTCCGTCATCCGCGCCAGGGCCCGCGCGGGCGCCGAACCCGCCCGTCCCGTCGTGCTGTGCTTCACCGCTGACGAAGAAGCCGGTGGTCACCTGGGCGCCGACTGGTTGGTCGAGAACCATCCCGACGAACTCGCCGACTGCACCGAAGCGATCGGCGAGGTGGGTGGATTCAGTACGACGGTCCGCGGCCGCCGGCTCTACCTCATCGAAGCCGCCGAGAAGGGCATGGCCTGGATGCGCCTCACCGCACGCGGGCGAGCCGGACACGGCTCGATGTTGAACTCCGAGAACGCCATCACCGACATCGCCGGAGCGGTCGCCCGGATCGGTGCCTACAACTGGCCCGTGCGACTGACGCCTACCATGCAGGTGCTGTTGGCCAGCGTGGCCGAACTCGCCGGCACCGAGGCCACACCTGACAACGCCGAAGCGTTGGTCGAGGAGTTCGGAGGAGCGGCACGCATGCTCGGCGCCGTACTCCGCAACACCACCAACCCGACCATGCTGAGCGCCGGCTACAAGGTCAACGTCATCCCCACCGAAGCCACGGCGCACATTGACGGCCGGTTCCTCCCTGGCTTCGAGGACGAGTTCTTCGCGACGATTGCGGAGCTCTGCGGGGAAAACATCAGCATTGACTACGTCAGCCACGGACCTGCCTGGGAGATGCCCTACGAGGGCCACATCGTCGACGCGATGACCCGCTCGATCCTCGCCGAAGACCCCGACGCCCTCGTCGCGCCGTACACAATGAGCGGCGGCACCGACGCCAAACACTTCACCAAACTCGGTATGACGTCCTATGGCTTTGCGCCTTTGCGGCTGCCTGCTGATCTTGACTTCACGGCGCTGTTTCATGGCGTGGATGAGCGTGTGCCCACGGATGCGCTGGAGTTTGGGACGCGGGTCTTTGACCGGTTCTTGGATGATTGTGCGGCGCCGCGGTCCTGAGTCACCTTGGTTTCGAGACGGCGCTAGCGCGCCTCCTCAACCACCAAACCCCGCGACATCTCTCAACCCACCTTGGTTTCGAGACGGCGCTGGCGCGCCTCCTCAACCAACAGACGTGGCGACTTCCTCAACCAGCGGCGGAGACGTCGTCTAGGGCAGCCACTAGTTCTGCGGGCAGGCTCAACGATTCGGTTGCTAGCGCAGCCTCCAATTGTTTCGCCGTCCGGGCACCAACGATAGGCGCCGTAACACCGGGACGATCGCGGACCCAGGCCAAGGCGACCTCAAGCGGAGTCCAGCCCAAACCATCGGCCGCCCGAGCTGTTGCCTCAACGATCCGAGTGCCCCGCTGGTCGAGGTAGGGCTCCACAAAACTGGCAAAGCCATCCGAGCCGCCGCGTGAATCCGATGGAGTGCCGGTGCGATATTTCCCAGTGAGTACGCCGCGCCCCAGCGGCGACCACGGCAGCACGCCAAGGCCCAGTGCCATCGCCGCAGGAAGCACTTCAGCCTCGATGCTGCGATTGAGCAGGGAATATTCGACCTGCGTCGACGCCAGCGGTGCGTGCCCGTGGCCAGCGCGCTGCAACGTTGCTGCCTGGGCTGTCTGCCATCCGGTGTAGTTCGAGATTCCGACGTACGCCGCCCTGCCGGACGAAACGGCAAAGTCCAGTGCGCTCAAAGTCTCTTCTAGAGGCGCTTCATCGCTCCACACGTGCACCTGCCACAAGTCAACCGAGTCAACTTCGAGCCTTGCCAAAGATTGGTCGAGAGTGCGGAGCAAGTGACCCCGGGACGTATTGGTGTAGCGCCCTCCGTCTCGCCGCCCGACGCCCGCCTTCGTTGCGATGACCACCTCGTCGCGAGTCACGACATCACCCAGGAGTTGCCCGAGCAGCAACTCAGCGGCGCCGTCGGAGTACGCCGCAGCCGTGTCGATGAGCGTGCCGCCAGCTTCCACGAAGCTTCGCAACTGCTCGCGGGCTTCATGCTCGTCGGTGTCTCGCCCCCACGTCATGGTGCCGAGGCCGAGGCGAGACACGTTGAGGCCGGTGGCGCCTAGCCTGCGACTTTGCATGTCAACACGCTAGTCCAGCGAGAACGCGCCGCCGCCGCGCGGCTCGCCGTGTGAGGCACGACGCATCCGATAATGCCAACCGGCACGGTTTGGCTGCGTAGGCTGTGCCCACCGCCTTTTCCAATCTTGTGGACGCTGTGCCCACGTGCTCTCAAAGAAAGCTCTTTCAGGTTTCATGGACTATCTAGATGCGATCATTTTGGGCATTGTCGAAGGGCTCACTGAGTTCCTTCCGGTGTCCAGCACCGGCCACCTGACTATCGCCGAACAACTTCTCGGACTGCAGGTTGATGACCCCGCAGTCACGGCTTACACAGCCGTGATTCAGATCGGTGCGATCGCTGCGGTGGTGCTCTACTTCTTTCGCGACATCGTCGACATGGCGACTGGGTGGTTCCGGGGCGTTGCCTCAGCCGAACAACGCGGCACCGTCGAATATCGGATGGGATGGGCCGTCATCTTGGGCTCCTTGCCCATCGGATTGATCGGCTTTCTGGGCAAGGACATCATTAGTGGACCACTGCGGTCACTGTGGTGGGTGGGCGGCTCGCTCATCGCCTGGAGCGCGGTGATGGTCTACGCCGAACGCAAGGGCACCCAAGAGCGCGGTGAGCGAGAAGTCACCGTCAAGGACGCCGTCATCATTGGCTTTGCTCAATGCATCGCGTTGGTTCCAGGAGTCTCCCGCTCTGGCGCCACCATCTCGATGGGTTTGCTTCTCGGTCTGGATCGAGTGGCGGCCACCAAGATGAGTTTCTTCCTCTCGATTCCCGCACTCACTGCGGCCGGCCTCTATCAGCTCCCCGAAATCATCGGCAGCGATATCAGCATCGGGGTCACGTTCGTCGGAACTGCCGTCAGTTTTGTCGTCGCCTATGCCTCGGTGGCCTGGCTGCTCAAATTCGTGGGTGGCAATTCCATCGTGTGGTTCGTTCCTTATCGGATTGTCCTGGGAATCGTGATCTTGACTCTCGTCGGCACCGGAGTGATGGCTGCGACCTGACCAAGGGTCAAGGCAGTCGGCTAGAGCCAACCCGACCGTTTGAAGAACCACCACAGCGCCGTTGAGCTCGCTCCCATCAGAAGCAAGGCGAAGGGGTAGCCCATGAGCCAATGCAACTCAGGCATGTGATCGAAGTTCATGCCATAGATCCCGGCAATCAACGTTGGCACTGCCACGAGGCCAACACCAGCCGATATCTTGCGCATATCCTCGTTCTGCTGCACCGAAATCGACGCCAAGTGAGCTTCGAAGGCGGCCGAGAGGAGCAGATCCAGGCCATCAATGGTTTCGGAGACTCGGGCCAGATGATCGGCGACGTCCCGAAAAAAAGGTTCGGTGCTGATGTCCATGCCCGGGACGGCGCCGGCAGCAAAGCGGCGCACCGGATCCTGCAAAGGGCGTACGGCGCGTCGTACCTCCGCAATTTCTCGCTTCAGGACGTAGATCCGTGCTGAGTCTCTAGTCCGCTCATCTGCGAAAACCGATTCCTCGACCTCCGACACGTCCACGTCCAGCGAAGCCGCGACTGCCTCATAGCCGTCAACCACCAGGTCACAGACCGCATAGACCACCGCAGTTGGGCCATGCGTCAGCACATTCTTGCGGCCCTCGAGCAGCATGCGAGCGCCGTGCAGTTCGGACCCTGCGCCATGGCGGACGGTGACCACAAAGTCGGCTCCGACGAAGAGGTGAATCTCTCCCGTCTCCACTGCGTCATCACTCTCGACGTACCACAAGGTCTTGATCGTCATGAAGAGCGAGGACTCGTAGTGATCCAGTTTTGGCCGCTGACCAGCCTCGAAGGCATCCTCGACAGCAAGCGGGTGTAGGTCGAACGCAGCAGCAACCCTCTCTAACTCTTGACGCGAAGGTTCATACATGCCAATCCAGATGAAGTCGCCGTCACCACGAAGCTCGGCCCGAGCGGCCACCAGATCACCGGGAGCGCTCAGCAGGGAGCAGCGGGCACCGGATCGATATAGCGCAGTGTCGACGATCACGAGAGCAGGCTAAACCCCCTACCGGCTACCCTGCGACCTATGGCAACGGTCGTTCTACTGCGTCACGGTCGGACCACGGCAAACGCCACCGGAGTGTTGGCCGGCCGGACCGCTGGGGTTCACCTGGATGAGCATGGCCTTAAGCAGGCAGAGCGCGCCGGTGTCCGACTGTCGAAGATCCCGCTGGCGGCATTGATTTCGAGCCCGCTGGTGCGTTGTCGGGAGACGGCCGCCGCGGTCCTGGCGGCCCAAAACAGTCAACAAGAAAAGTTCGCCATCGAGCTCGAACGCGGGCTGATCGAGTGTGACTATGGCGAGTGGCAAGGTCGTCCGCTCAAAGAACTCGCCAAGGAGAAAATGTGGCAGACCGTGCAACAAAACCCGTCGGCAGCGGTGTTTCCCGGCGGGGAGTCCATGCGTGCGATGCACGCGCGAGCGGTGCACGCCGTACGCACCCAGGACGCGCGGCTAGAGGCAACCCACGGACCAGGCGCGGTCTGGGTGGCGGTGAGCCATGGCGATCTCATCAAGGCAATTCTTGCCGACGCCCTCGGCACCCATCTGGATCACTTTCAACGAATTAATGTCGATCCGGCGTCGATCTCCGTCATTCGATTCACCCCCTCACGGCCTTATGTCTTGGCAACCAATACACATGAGGGTGACCTCTCCTGGTTGTCTCCGCCACAGCGCAAAGCACGTCGTCGGCGCACCGGTCCACAAGACGCCGCGGTTGGCGGCGGCGCAGGGCCGCCCCATTAGGGAGGTCAAGTCAGGCCCTCGACCTCCCGCCCAGTCCTTTCAGGTCCAGAACTAGGCTGGTGGCATGCCTCCAGTCGTTCACCAGTTCGACCCGCCCGACAGATTTGTCGCGGGCACGGTGGGAGAGCCCGGTCAGCGGACCTTCTTCCTGCAGGCGCGCACAGGCGTGCGCTTAGTCAGCGTTGCGCTTGAGAAGCAGCAAGTGGCGGCTCTCGCTGAGCGCATCGACGCACTGCTCGACCAAGTCATGAGTGATGACCTGACGGCCACCCTGGTTCCCGCTGTGGCTCCCCATCATTTGCTGGATAGCTCCCCCTGGATCAACCGATCGAGGAAGAATTCAGAGCCGGGACCATGACATTGTCCTGGGATCCGCGCGACCACAAAGTGGTCGTGGAGGTCTTTCCTCGCGACGACACCCTTCAGATTCAGGACGCCGAGGAGGCTGAGGAACAAGAGCCCAGCGAACTGCTTCTGGTCCGGCTGGCCCCAGGGCCCGCGCGCGCCTTCGTGCAACGGGCCGAACGGGTGATTAGTGCTGGTCGGCCGAGCTGTCCCTTCTGTGGAGAACCGATCGAAACCGAGGGCCACTTGTGTGTCAGAGCCAATGGATTCCGCAGACGTGATCCCTGAGCAATTGCCAGAGGCTCTGGCTGCCAGTGAGCTGATCATCGAGGGTCGGGTGATGCCCGCATCCAATGCCACCTTCCTGGGATCTATTGCCGAGGTGCGAGTGGTCTACAAACCAATCGCCGGGGAACGACCGCTCTGGGACTTCCCAGAGGGATGCCTCGCCTGGCGTGAAGTGGCAGCCTGGGAGGTCTCAGAAGCGTTGGGCTGGGATGTTGTGCCCTACACCTTCCTCGGCGATGGCCCGCACGGCGAAGGGATGGTTCAGGTATGGCAGGAGCCCGACCCGGAGCAGGATGCCGTAGACATCGTGGCGCCAGACGCAATGCCCGCCGGCTTTTGCCACGTTTTCGATGGGCTCGACCAACGTGATCGGCCGGTGGCCCTGATTCACGAAGACCATGCCGCCTTACGGAGGATGGCGATCTTCGACGCCTTGATCAACAACGGCGATCGCAAGGGTGGCCATGTGCTGGCGATGGCCAGTGGACACCGCTACGGCGTGGACCACGGGGTTAGCTTCCACGTTGAGAACAAATTGCGGACCGTGCTGTGGGGATGGAGCGGACAGCGGCTCGCGGGCCATGAGTTGGACGCCGTACGACGCATCACTGGCGAGCAGCGCCCACTATTGTCTGAGGCCTTGGCTGGCCTGCTCACCGAGCGTGAGATCGACTGCTTCTTCGACCGTGCCCTTCACCTGGCGCTGACTGAACAGATGCCCAGCCCCAGCGATGCGTGGCCGGCCATCCCGTGGCCGCCGTTCTAGCCCCAGCGCGTTAGGCTTCGCCGCATGCGAGCGTGGTCGGCCCCCAGGGTCCCGAAGCTGTCCCAGCCTGGTCCCACCGTCAGGTTCTATGACACCGCCCTTGGGCACTGGTCGAGTCGTCGCCTCCCGACCAGGCCCGGCTCTACGTCTGTGGAATAACGCCCTACGACGCAACACACATGGGCCACGCGGCCACCTATGTCGCGTTCGATCTGCTGGTGCGAGCGTGGCTGAACGCCGGCTCTGGATGTTCACTATGTTCAGAACGTCACGGACGTAGATGACCCACTCCTCGAACGCGCAGAGAAGGTCCACGTCGACTGGGTGGAATTGGCCGAACGCGAAACCGAACTCTTTCGTCAGGATCTGACCGCCTTACGCGTGATCCCGCCGCAGGAATACATCGGCGCGGTGGAGTCAATTCCGTTAGTCATCGCCCTGATCCAGCGACTTCAGGCAGCCGGTTCTGTCTACGCCGTCGATGGCGACCTCTACTTCTCCGTCACCGCAGACCCTGTCGTTTGGAGCCGTTTCGGGGTGGGACCGAGCGCGCCATGGAGGCAATTTTCGCCGAGCGAGGGGGAGACCCCGACCGACCGGGCAAGCGCGATCCACTCGACTGTGTGGTGTGGCGTGCGGAGCGACCAGGAGAACCCTCTTGGGATAGCCCGTTCGGGAAGGGGCGACCCGGTTGGCATATCGAATGCACAGCCATCGCCCGCGAATATCTCGGCGGAAGTTTCGATGTGCAAGGCGGCGGGAGCGACCTGATCTTCCCGCACCACGAAATGTGCGCTTCAGAGGCTCATGTCGCCTACCCCGACGGGCCCTTCGCAAAAGCCTTTATGCACGGCGGCATGGTGGGTTATGCCGGGGAAAAGATGTCGAAGTCTCGCGGGAATCTGGTGTTCGTTTCGCAATTACGCAACAGCGACGTTGACCCGATGGCAATTCGACTCACTCTGCTGGGACACCACTACCGCAGCGATTGGGAGTGGGTTGACTCCATGCTGTGGGACGCGGTGGACCAATTAGCCGACTGGCGGCGGGCGGTTTCCCTCGGAGCCGGGGCGCCAGCTGGACCCGTCGTAGTTGGGGTGCTCGACGCCCTAGCCAATGACCTCGACGCACCCACCGCAGTGAATCTCGTGAACGCTTGGGTGCAGGCGACGCTGGGACACGGACACCTTGCCGACTCGACTGATCCGTCAGCTGGAGCAACAATCCGTGAACTAGTGGACGCTGCCTTGGGGATCTGGCTCTAACTTGGTTCGCCATCTCCCCGCTTGAGATAGCGTTCAAACTCACGAGCAATAGCCTCGCCCGTCGCCTCGGGTAGGTCAGTCGTATCCCGAGTTTCCTCCAGTGCACGCACGTAATCCGCGATGTCTTCGTCCTCACTGGCGAGTTCGTTCACGCCGTTTTCCCAAGCGATGGCCTCCTCATCAAGCTCGCCATGCGGGATATCGACTTCGAGCAGTTCCTCGAGGCAGCCGAGGAGGGCAACGGTGGCCTTGGGACAGGGCGGTTGCGCAACGTAGTGGGGAACAGCAGCCCAATAGGACACCGCCGGCATATCCAACCGCACACAAGCATCCTGGAAGACGCCCACAATTCCGGTCGGCCCTTCATACGTGGATTGCTCGAGTTTGAGACGGTCCACCAAGTCAGGTTCGGTGGCCGTTCCGGTGACCGGGATCGGTCGGGAGTGGGGGGCATCGGCCAGCAAGGCGCCAAGCGTGACTACCAACTGGCCACCAAGTTCGTCGCAAGCGGCGAGTAACTCAGCGCAGAACTGCCGCCATCGCATGTTCGGCTCGATGCCGCGCACCAAAATGATGTCGCGGTCAAGATCTGGCGGGGAGGCGATGGCGATCTGAGTGCTCGGCCACGTGATCCTTCGGTGTCCCACCTCATCTGTTCCGACCACGGGCCGATTCATCTGAAAGTCATAAAACTCCTCTGGGTCAATGGCGCCCACTATTCGGGCGCCCCAGACGGTGATGAGGTGATCGACCACAGACGACGCAGCGTCCCCAGCGTCATTCCATCCTTCGAACGCGGCGATCACCACCGGGTCGACAAGGTCGGAGATTGTCTCGATTTCGATCACCATCTCAGCCTAGTCGCCGTCGTCTCCTCCCGCGGCGAGGATTGCCGCGTGCTGATGTAGCGGTGTCAAGATGGAGACGTGAAACGCGCCGACGTCACCACTGCTCTGACAGCTTCGCTCCACGAACGAGTGCTCATCATTGACGGCGCGATGGGAACGATGCTGCAAGATTATGGCCTTACGGAGGCCGACTATCGCGGTGAACGCTTCGCCAAATGGGATATCGATCTTCGCGGCAATTCCGACATTCTGTGCCTGACCCAACCTGAGATAGTTGCCTCGATCCATCGGGCCTATCTCGATGCAGGCGCTGACTTGGTGTGCACCAACACCTTTACGGCATCAGATATTTCACAGTCGGACTATGGGCTGGCCGACGTCAGCTATGAACTCACGAAAGCCGCGGCGACGATTGCTCGTGAGGTCGTAGACGAGGTCTCCACCGCCCAGTGGCAACGCTATGTCGTGGGGGCCTTGGGCCCGACGAATAGGACCGCGTCGATGAGTCCGGAGGTCAACGATCCAGGCGCTCGGAATGTGAGTTTCGATCAATTAGTCAGCGCCTATCTCACCCAGGCCAACGGACTCGTCGACGGCGGCTCGGACATTCTCTTGATTGAGACGATCTTCGACACCCTTAACGCGAAGGCAGCGATCTTTGCGCTCGAGACCCTTTTTGAAGAACGGGATCGACGGTGGCCGGTGATCATCTCGGGAACCATCACGGATGCCTCGGGTCGCACACTCTCGGGCCAGGTCACCGAAGCCTTTTGGAATTCCGTACGGCATGCCAAACCACTCGCCGTCGGTCTCAATTGCGCCTTGGGAGCCAAGGAGATGAGGCCCTACATCGCCGAACTCAGCCGGTTGGCCAACTGCTTCGTCTCGACCCATCCGAACAATGGCCTGCCCAATGCCTTCGGGGAGTATGACGATAGCCCACAACAGTTCGTTGAGGTGCTGGGTGAGTTCACCGAGAGCGGGTTGGTCAACCTCGTGGGTGGCTGTTGTGGAACGACGCCCGAACACATCTCGACGCTGGCCGCGGCCACCAGAGGCTCTAGGCCGCGACGGCTTCCAGACCCAAGTCCGGCAATGAGGCTTTCGGGACTGGAACCGCTCAACATCACGGAGGCAAGCCTCTTCGTCAATGTGGGGGAGCGCACCAACATCACCGGTTCGGCACGGTTCAAGAACCTGATCAAAGCTGGCGACTATGACGCCGGGCTATCGGTGGCTGCGCAACAGGTCGAGAGTGGCGCACAAATCATCGACGTCAACATGGATGAGGGCATGATCGACGGTGTTGCCGCAATGGACCGCTTCTTGAAGTTGGTGGCTGCCGAGCCAGACATTAGCCGGGTGCCGATCATGGTCGACTCATCGAAATGGGAGGTCATCGAGGCGGGGCTGAAGTGTGTCCAAGGGAAACCGATTGTCAACTCAATCTCACTGAAGGAGGGCGAAGAGAGTTTCATTCGGCAAGCCACGCTGTGCCGCAAGTACGGCGCCGCGGCAGTGGTCATGGCTTTCGACGAACAGGGTCAAGCAGACTCCCTGGCGAGGCGGCAAGAAGTTTGTTCGCGGGCCTATCGCATCCTGACGGAGGTCGTGGGATTCCCAGCCGAAGACATCATCTTTGATCCCAATGTCTTCGCCGTCGCGACCGGAATCGAGGAGCATGCGACGTACGGCGTGGATTTCATTGAGGCCACGCGCTGGATCAAACAGAACCTGCCAGGGGCACTGGTCTCAGGCGGCATCTCCAATGTGAGTTTCTCCTTTCGCGGCAACAATCCCGTCCGCGAGGCGATCCATTCGGTGTTTTTGTTTCACGCTATTGCGGCAGGTCTCGATATGGCGATCGTCAATGCTGGCGCACTGGCCGTCTATGACGAACTCGAACCAGAGCTTCGCGATCGGATCGAGGACGTCATTCTCAATCGACGCCCAGACTCGACAGAGCGCCTGCTCGAAGTCGCTCAGCGCTACCAGGGCACCGGCGAGCGAGAAAGCGAAGAAGTTCAGCAGGCTTGGCGAAGCCTGCCAGTCGATGAGCGAATCACCCACGCGCTGGTCAAGGGTCTCGACGCTCAGGTGGAGGCAGATACCGAAGAGTTGCGGGCAGCCATTCTGGAACGCGGGGGCCGCCCAATCGAGGTGATTGAGGGGCCCCTGATGGCCGGGATGAACGTTGTTGGCGATCTGTTCGGCGCGGGCAAGATGTTCTTGCCGCAGGTGGTGAAGTCAGCCCGGGTGATGAAGAAGGCAGTGGCCTATCTCATCCCGTTCATCGAAGAAGAGAAGAGGCTGGATCCCACCCTCGCGCAGGCCAAGGACACTAACGGCACCATCGTGATGGCTACGGTCAAGGGCGACGTACACGACATTGGCAAGAACATCGTGGGCGTGGTCCTGCAATGCAACAACTACGAGGTGATCGACCTTGGCGTCATGGTCCCGGCACAGAAGATCATCGATAAGGCGCTTGAGGTCGACGCGGATTTGATCGGGCTCTCGGGCCTGATCACGCCTTCGCTGGATGAGATGGTCAACTTCGCGTCCGAGATGCAGCGCCAGGGCCTCACGATTCCGCTCCTGCTGGGTGGCGCAACCACTTCTCGCGCGCATACGGCGGTCAAGGTTGATCCGAAGTACGACGGGCCGGTGGTGTGGGTCAAAGATGCCTCACGCTCAGTGCCGACGACCGCCGCGCTGCTGCATGACACGCAGCGGCCAGCGCTGCTCGCGACTGTGAAGACCGACTATGACGCCCTGCGAATCAGGCACTCTGCTAAGCAGAATCGGCCTTTGCTCTCGCTGGCAGCGGCCCGGCTGAACGCGACACCCATCGATTGGGCGGGCTATCAGCCACCAGCACCGGCTCAGCCCGGAGTGCACGTCCTCCAGAGCTATGACCTCAGCGAACTGCGTGCCTACATCGACTGGCAGCCGTTCTTCAATGCCTGGGAGATGAAGGGCAAGTTCCCCGACATTCTGCATTCCCCGGTCACCGGCGAAGCGGCTACCCGTTTGTACGACGACGCGCAGGCCATGCTCGACACGCTCATCTCCGAGCGTTGGCTGACCGCCACCGGGATTTATGGATTCTTTCCCGCAGCGACTATCGGGGACGACATCGTCACCTACACCGACGAGTCACGCACCGAACCATTCCTGACAAGCAGTCAATTGCGGCAGCAGGGGGTGCATCGTGAAGGCATCCCTAATCGTTCGCTGGCGGACTTCATTGCGCCTCAAGAAGCCGACTGCGCTGACTACCTGGGTGCGTTCGCAGTGACTACGGGGCTTGGACTCTCGGCGAAAGTGAAAGAGTTTCAGGAGGCGCTCGATGACTACAGCGCCATTCTGCTCGAGGCACTCGCCGACCGGTTAGCTGAGGCTTTTGCCGAGCGATTGCATGAGCGCGTCCGGCGTGAATTCTGGGCGTACGCCCCTGACGAGGTCCTGGACCAAGGTGACTTGCTCGCGGAGAAGTATCAGGGGATTCGGCCAGCCCCGGGTTATCCGGCGTGTCCTGAACACACCGAAAAGCAGACTCTGTGGCAACTGCTAGATGTCGAGGCGCAAACCGGAATTCAGCTCACGGAATCGATGGCGATGTGGCCCGGTGCCTCCGTCAGTGGCTGGTATTTCTCGCATCCGCAGTCCCAATACTTCGTCGTTGGTCGACTGGGCCAGGACCAGGTCTCCGACTACGCCGACCGCAAAGGGTGGGCACTCGACGAGGCGGAGCGCTGGCTCTCACCGAATCTCGGCTATGACCCCGACGACTGAACCCATGGGGACTGAACTAACGCCGCAAGGGGATTGGGCGGCGGTGTTGTGGGATCTCGACGGCACGCTGCTCGACACTGAGCACTATTGGCAAGCGGCAGAGTGGCGCCTGGCCAGGTCCTACGGAGGTCATTGGAGCACCGAGCACGCGCTGCACTTGGTGGGCTCTGACCTGATGGACTCCGCCCGCTACATCCAGACCCACATGGGGATAGATCTGCCAGCTGAGACGATCACCAAAGAATTGGTCGCCGACGTCTTAGAGCAACTCTCGACTGAGGTGACCTGGCGCCCTGGCGCGCATGAACAACTCCTCACCCTTCATCAAGCTGGGGTTCGCCAAGGTCTGGTTACGATGTCCTATCGCCCGCTCGTGGAGCCAGTGTTGGCTCAGCTGCCGGCGGGTCTCTTTGAGGTGGTCGTCACAGGTGACGTGGTCTCGCGCGGCAAGCCGCACCCGGATCCTTATCTCCAGGCCGCTGACACGCTCGGCGTGGTCCCCACCTCCTGTTTGGTCGTCGAAGACTCTGAGACCGGGACCAGATCGGCTGAAGCGGCCGGATGCACGGTGATCGTGGTGCCGCATCAGGTTCGGGTCGCGCCGGGGAGGCAGCGGAGATTCGTGTCCAGCCTCGAGGACATCGACCTGATGTCGATGCGCTAATCGACGTCTGGCTCCGCGATGACGCCGGGATCACTCACCCGCGGCGGCAACGGGGGCGGCGTACCCCCAAAGGCTGGGCAAATGGCTTGATGGGCACACCAACTGCAAAGTGGACCGGGGCTGGGCCGCCAGTCGTGTTGCTCGTCGGCTAGGCGGATGGCCCGGAAGATGGCCTCAACCTTTCGCTCGGTTGCGAGGAGGTCGGCTTCGTCGGGGTTGTAGCGCAGCACCTCGCCGTTGCCGAGATAGATCAACTGCAGGACGCTCGGAATCACCCCTCGGGTGCGCCAGATCACGAGAGCGTAGAACTTCATCTGAAACAGTGCCTTCGCCTCGAACTGAGGTCCTGGAGCTCGTCCGGTCTTGTAGTCAACTACGCGAATCTGGCCGTCGGGAGCGACGTCAAGTCGGTCCACGAAGCCGCGCAATAGCAATTTAGAGTCGAGCACTGCTTCGACATACAACTCACGTTCGGCCGGCTCGAGCCGAGTCGGGTCTTCCAGGGTGAAGTAGCGGTCCAACACTTCACGACAGGACGTTAGCCAGGTGGCGATTGACTCACCTTCCGCACCTAACATGTCGACGATCTCGGGCTCCTCCGCGACCAGATCCTCCCAGGCGGGCAAGATCATCGACCGGGCATGTTCGACTGTTCGGTTCCTGGCGGGCAGATCAAAGAGATTCTCAAGAACCGTGTGAATGACAGTTCCTCGGATCGCGGCAGGAGAAGGCGGCTCAGGCAGTTTGTCGATGGTTCGAAACCGATAGAGCAGTGGGCAGGCCAGGAAATCGCCCGCTCGGCTGGGCGAGAGTGCACCAATCACCTCGACGCCATCGATCGGTGTCGAGTGGGCGTCCGCAGGTGAGGTCTGACCAGGAATGAGTGACACAACGTCAGCCTAGGCGCCGTCATCGACAGGCCTGTCGGCTAGCCTCGGAGTATGACCAAGCCCGCTCCTGCCCCCCGACGGGCATCCGGGCGCACTGAAGAAGATCCCGGTCCGGTAAGTCAGCCGCCTGGAACGATCAAGATTGGGCGGTTGGCCGGCAGTGATGTGCTGGTTTCCCGCTCCTGGTTCATTGTCGCGGCGTTGATTGCGGTGATCATGGCCCCACAGGCCGAAGCCGCTCAGTCCGGCTTGGGAAACTGGAAGTATGTTGCCGGTTTGGCGTTTGCAGTCGTGCTCTATCTGTCGGTTTTGCTACACGAGGTCTCGCATGCACTGATGGCTCGACGGTTCGGCTTTCCAGTCACGTCGATTACCCTGCACTTCCTCGGTGGGATGACAGCAATTGAGGGGGAGGCGCGCCGCCCCCGCGAAGAGTTCTGGATCGCTGTTGTGGGGCCGATTACGTCTCTGGCTGTCGCAGTGGTCGGATTCGGTGCGTTGTCCTTTGCCAGCGGTGGCCTCATCGAGATGGTGCTAGGCGGGGTGGCTTTCGCCAACCTGATCATCGGCATTCTCAATCTGGTGCCGGGTCTCCCGCTGGATGGCGGACGGGTGCTCAAGTCGGCCATTTGGGGAGTGACTGGCAATGTCCATCGGGGGACGCTTATCGCCGGGTGGTGTGGGCGCCTGCTAGCGATAGTGGCTCTCGCTTGGCCACTCTTGATGCAGCAAATAATGGGGTGGCGGCCAACGCTCTTTGACTATGCGATGGCCGTTATCATCTCGATATTCTTGTGGACCGGAGCGACTGCAGCGATGTCGTCGGCGCGACTGCGGCGAAGGCTTCCTTCGTTGGTCGCGAGATCGCTCGTGCGCCCCACCCTCACGGTCCCACAAGACACCCCGCTGGCAGAGGCGCTGCGCCGCGCAGATGAGGCCAGCCTACGAAGCATCCTGACGGTCAACTCAAATGGCACCGTGATCGGGATAGTGAGTCAGCCTGCCGTCGAAGCGACGCCGCTAGAGCGTCGGCCATGGGTGCCGGTCTCGTCGGTGGCACAGATGGTCGACGCGAAGCTCACGTTGCCCGCCTCTATCAGCGGCGAGGAACTGATTTTGGCCATCAGTCGACGCCCTTCCAGCGAATACTTGTTGGTTGAGGCCGACGGCTCGTTCCTGGGAGTCCTAGCCACCTCCGATGTCGATAAGGCGTTTCGCGAGTCGCGACACTAGTCTCCACTCCATGTCGGACGACCCTTCGCAGGCCAGCGTCAGTAGCGACGATTGGTCGGGGGTCCACCGCGGGGTCCTGCGGGCGGGAGAGTGGGTTCGCCTGACCGATCAAAAGGGCCGCCGCCACAACATCTGTTTGGAGACTGGCAAGAAGTTTTTCTCCAATCGGGGCCACTTCGAGCACGATGAGTTGATCGGCCGCGACGAAGGTTTCACGGTGGTGTCCTCGGCTGGCGGCGAATACTTAGTCTTTCGTCCCTTGCTCACGGAGTTCGTCGTCTCGATGCCTCGCGGGGCCGCAGTTGTCTATCCCAAGGACGCGGCGCAGATTGTCACTTTTGCGGACATCTTTCCCGGGGCCACCGTGGTTGAAGCGGGTGCGGGATCGGGCGCACTGACCTGCTCGTTGCTTCGCGCGGTCGGCCCACAGGGGAAGGTCTTGTCCTTTGAACGGCGTTCGGAATTTGCCGACGTGGCTCTTAGCAACGTCACGCGCTTCTTTGGGGGCGCCCACCCGGCCTGGGAATTGGTCGTTGACGACCTTATTGAAGGTCTAGCTGGTGAAAGCGCGACCATAGATCGGGTCATCCTGGACATGCTCGCTCCATGGGAATGCATCGATGTCGTGGCGCAGGCTCTGAGGCCCGGCGGACTAGTGTGCGCCTATGTCGCCACGACCACTCAGTTGAGCCGCTTCGTCGAAACTGTGCGCGCCCACGGAGAATTCACCGAACCGCAGCCCTGGGAATCGATGGTGAGAGATTGGCATGTGGAAGGACTCGCCGTACGACCCGGTCACAAGATGATGGGCCACACGGCATTTCTCGTGACGGCTAGGAGGTTGGCGCCAGGTCAACGGGCCCCGCGCAAGCATCGCCGACCGGCGCCGGGTGCCTATGGTCTGGACTATCAAGGCCCGCGACCACCAGACGTCGAAGCACAATTGCGCGCCGACATCGTGGAGTAGTCACCAACCTGCCGTGGTCGGCCGGGTAATGTCTTAATCACCGAGGAGGTGATTCGACTGTGACGAACTCAGAGGGCCACGACTCAGCCGCGCACGCAACAAGTGATCTCGCCGCCCAGGTGGTTTACCTGAAGGCGGAGATGACAGATCTGCGCCGCAGGCTTGCTGACGCGCCCGGTGTCACCAGGGCCTTAGAGATCCGTCTCGGAGACACGCAACGCTCGCTCTCCGCGGTGACCAACCAAAACGAACGCCTGGCACAAACCCTGCGCGAAGCCAGAGACCAGATCACAGCTTTGAAAGAGGAAGTGGATCGTCTGGCCCAGCCGCCCGCCGGCTTCGGCACCTTCCTGGCCCGCAACGAGGATGACTCGCTGGACGTATTCACTGGTGGTCGTAAGTTGCGCGTTGTGGCAAGCCCCACTGTTGAGCTGGATGATCTACGCCGCGGTCAAGAGGTCATGCTCAACGAAGCGCTCAACGTGGTGGCGGCGTTGGAATTTGAAGAGGTCGGCGAAGTAGTCCTCATCAAAGAACTTCTCGCCGATGGCGAGCGCGTGCTCGTGCTCGCCAATGGTGACTCCGAACGGGTGGTGCGTATTGCCCAGACCCTTCGCGAAACGGCGCTGCGAGCTGGCGATTCAGTACTGCTCGACGCGCGTTCCAACTACATCTACGAGCGGGTGCCCAAGTCAGAGGTCGAAGAGCTCGTTCTCGAGGAGGTCCCCGACATCGACTACGCGGCTATCGGCGGGCTGGTGGCCCAGATCGAGCAGATCCGCGACGCTGTCGAGTTGCCCTATCTCTACCCGGATCTCTTTGACGAGCACCAACTAAAGCCGCCGAAGGGCATCCTGCTTTATGGTCCACCTGGCTGTGGCAAGACCCTGATTGCCAAGGCGGTGGCAAATTCGCTGGCCAAGAAGGTGGCCGCTAAGAATGGGAACCACGACGGAGCAGCAAAGTCCTACTTTTTGAATATCAAGGGTCCCGAACTGCTCAACAAGTACGTCGGCGAGACCGAGCGTCACATTAGGTTGGTGTTTCAGCGGGCGCGCGAGAAGGCCAGTCATGGAACGCCGGTGATCGTTTTCTTCGATGAAATGGATTCGTTGTTCCGCACTCGAGGTTCCGGCGTCTCTTCTGACGTCGAAAACACCATCGTGCCGCAGTTATTGAGCGAGATTGACGGCGTTGAACTGCTGGAGAATGTTCTGGTCATTGGCGCTTCCAACCGCGAAGACATGATCGATCCAGCGATCCTGCGTCCGGGCCGACTCGACGTCAAGATCAAAATCGAGCGACCAGATGCCGAATCGGCTCGCGACATCTTCAGCAAATACTTAGTGACCAGCCTGCCGTTGCACGCCGACGATCTTGCCGAGTTTGGTGGCGATCGAGAGGGCTGCGTGGCAGGCATGATTCAGGCAACCGTCGAACGGATGTATACCGAGTCCGAGGAGAACCGGTTCCTTGAGGTCACGTATGCCAATGGTGACAAGGAAGTCCTCTACTTCAAGGACTTCAATTCGGGCGCCATGATCCAGAACATCGTGGATCGGGCCAAGAAGATGGCGATCAAAGACCTCATCGACCATCAGCAACGCGGATTGAGGGTCCAACACTTGCTCCAGGCCTGCGTCGATGAGTTCAAGGAGAACGAAGACCTTCCGAACACCACAAACCCGGATGACTGGGCACGCATCTCAGGCAAGAAGGGCGAGCGCATCGTCTTCATTCGCACCCTGATCACCGGCAAGTCAGGCACCGAGCCGGGTCGCTCGATCGACACCGTTGCCAACACCGGTCAATACCTCTAGGTGTTGACCTCGACCACGCTGGGCAGCCAGTCATGAGCGTTCGTCGCGTGATGGGAACCGAGGTCGAATATGGCATCTCGGTGCTCGGGCAACCTTTCGCAAACCCGATGCTGGCGTCTTCTCAGGTGGTAAACGCGTATGCGTCGGGCTCAGCTCAGTCCGGCCGAGCGCGCTGGGACTTTGAGGAAGAATTTCCGCTCCGCGATGCGCGGGGTTGGGAGCGACCGCGGGGGATGGCCGACGCGAGTCAACTCACGGATGAGGATCTTGGGCTGGCAAATGTGATCTTGACCAACGGGGCGCGGCTCTACGTGGACCACGCCCACCCGGAGTACTCCTCGCCTGAGGTCACCAATCCGCTCGACGTCGTCAAGTGGGACAAAGCTGGCGAGTTGGTCATGCTCGCCGCGATCCGCCAGACGCCACGACTGCCAGGCGGCCTGCCCATTGCGCTCTATAAGAACAACACCGACAACAAGGGTGCGTCCTATGGCGCGCACGAGAATTACTTGGTGCCGAGGGCGACTCCCTTCGCAGACATCGTCCGGCACCTCATCCCCTTCTTTGTGAGCCGTCAGGTGATCTGCGGGGCTGGCAGGGTTGGCATCGGTCAAGACGGTCGAGCGCACGGCTTCCAGATCAGCCAACGGGCAGACTTCTTTGAAGTTGAGGTGGGACTGGAAACCACGCTGAAGCGGCCGATCATTAACACTCGTGATGAACCGCATGCCGACCCCGAGCGACACCGGCGGTTGCATGTGATTCTGGGAGACGCCAACCTCGCTGAGGTGTCGACCTACCTCAAGGTCGGCACAACGGCGCTGGTCTTGGCCATGATCGAAGACGGCTTCATCGCTGCTGACTTCGCGGTTGACGGTCCGGTGGGTGCCCTTCGAGCGGTGTCTCACGATCCCTCGCTGACTCACCTCATTACGCTGAAAAGCGGTCGCTCGCTCACTGCGGTGCAACTGCAGTGGGAATATCACGATCTGGCCCGCAAGTACGTCGAGGAGCGTTTCGGCGCCGACGCCGATCCGCAAACGATCGACGTACTCAACCGGTGGGAGTCCTTGTTGACTCGCCTGGTGGAAGACGTGTGGTCATGTAGTCGCGAACTCGACTGGGTGGCCAAATGGCGCCTGTTGAGCCAGTATCGCGATCGAGACGGGTTGGGTTGGGAGGACGCCAAGTTGCACCTGGTGGATCTGCAGTATTCCGACATCAGACCCGAAAAGGGGCTCTACCACCGCCTGCTTGCTGCTGGCCGCATGGAACGCCTGCTCGATGACGAAGCCATTAACAAGGCCGTCACTGAGCCACCGATCGATACGCGGGCCTATTTCCGGGGCCGCTGCTTGGCAAAGTACGCCGACCAGGTCACCGCGGCGTCCTGGGATTCGGTGATCTTCGACCTGTCCGGGCGTGAGTCGCTTCAGCGAATCCCGACGCTCGATCCGCTGCGCGGCACCCAGGCTCACGTGGAGGCACTGCTCGATCGCTGTGATGATGCCCATGACTTGGTCGCCGCGTTGACCAATCCACCGGCCTGACCTGTCGGGGCGGCTAGCGGTTGCCGTATAGGCTCAACGCATGGCTCAAGAACAGAAACAACCGCGTAAGTCATCGGAGACAGAGGCCGCCGACGTCGCAGCCGATGCGAGCGTTGCCGATCGCAAAGTGGCTCTGGATGAAGACGTCGACGCCATCTTGGACGAGATTGACGAAGTCCTTGAGGCCAATGCTGAAGACTTCGTGAAGTCCTTCATCCAGAAGGGCGGGCAATAAGTGGGTGGGGCCGGACTACCAGCCGCCTACCTCACTCCAGGTGGCTCGTCGTTCGCTGACTTTCTCGCTTCGCAATCGCCAGATCTCCTGCCTTCACGTCGTACGTTGGCACCTGGACAGGCTGGAGACCTCGCCCCGCATGGGACCACGATCGTGGCGGCAACCTTCGCTGGCGGCGTGGTGATGGCCGGCGATCGTCGCGCCACGATGGGCAACATCATTGCTCAGCGCGACATCAACAAAGTGTTCCCTGCGGACGAATTTTCGGTGGTCGGCATTGCGGGCACGGCCGGCTTGGCCGTCGAGATGGTCCGGCTCTTCCAGACCGAGCTCGAGCACTACGAGAAGATCGAAGGCATCACCTTGTCCATCGATGGCAAGGCCAATCGCCTCGCCGCTCTCATTCGGTCCAATCTGGCCATGGCGATGCAGGGACTGGCGGTTGTCCCGTTGTTCGCCGGCTATGACGTGGTGCACCAGCACGGCCGGATCTTCAGCTACGACGTCACGGGTGGCCGCTACGAGGAGACCGCCTTTCATTCGGTTGGCTCCGGTTCCCTCTTCGCGCGCGGGCTCGCTGAAGAAGCTCTATCGCGAGGACTTCAACGCCACCGAATGCACCACCGCTGTGGTGCAGGCGCTCTACGATGCGGCCGATGACGATTCGGCCACCGGAGGACCAGACTTAGCTCGGCGAATCTTTCCGGTGGTTTATGTCGTGACTGAAGACGGTGCCGACCGAGTCAGCGATGCAGACGTCGCGGCAGTCGCCGATCAGGTCGTCGCGAGTCGGATGCAACGCCCCGATGGCCCTGCGGCCGCCCTGACCTGAGCCCGCACCGCGACGATTCCGAGGACTTCACATGAGTATGCCGTTTTATGTCTCACCCGAGCAGCTGATGAAAGATCGGGCCGATTTTGCCCGCAAAGGCATTGCCCGCGGGCGCTCGGTAGTCGCCGTCCAATATGCCGATGGAGTCTTGTTCGCGTCTGAAAATCCGTCGCAGGCGCTTCACAAGGTCTCGGAAATATATGACCGGATCGCTTTCGCGGCGGTAGGCCGCTACAACGAGTTTGAGAACCTCCGGATCGCCGGTGTTCGCCTCGCCGATATGCGTGGCTATGCCTATGACCGTCGGGATGTGACCGGCCGTGGCCTCGCCAATGCTTATGCCCAAACCCTCGGCACGATCTTCTCGAGTGGCGGGGAGAAGCCTTATGAGGTTGAACTGTTTGTGGCGGAGATTGGCGATGCTCCCGAGGATGATCAGATCTATCGGCTCACCTACGACGGCCAAGTCGCAGATGAGCACCGATTCGCGGTAATGGGTGGCGCGGCTGACGTGGTGGCCGGCTATCTCCAAGAGCATTACACCGAGGGCGCGGCGCTGCGGGACGCACTCAAGTTAGCGGTCAGCGCCCTGGGTCACTCCCAGTCTGGGGACACGACCAGCGATCGGGTGATCGAAGTCGACGGACTCGAGGTTGCGGTCTTGGACCGCACCCGAAGTCAGCCTCGAAAGTTTGTCCGGGTTCGCGGTGCCCAGCTGGCCGAACTTATGGCCTGAGCCATGGCTGCCGACGTCCCAACACCGACAGGGTGGGAGAGGATCGGGGAAGATCGCGTTGTCTACGACGGCTTCCTGCGAGTCCTCAATCGAACACTCAGATTGCCTGATGGTCGCCAGGTCGAGTGGGACCTGCTAGACATTCCGGCCACGGTGACGGTTCTGCCGCTGACCGACGATGGGCACGTGGTGTGCGTTCGGCAATATCGGCCAGGCCCGGATCGACACGTTCTGAGCCTTCCCGGCGGATTGGTTGATCCGGGTGAGGAGCCACGTGTGGCCGCCGAGCGCGAACTCCGTGAGGAAACGGGCTACGCCACCCGAGGCGTCGAGATCGCTGGGCTCACCTATCCCAACAGCGCCACTCAGCCTCGGGTCGTCGCCATCGCAACTGGCTGCTATCCGGCGTACGCCCAAGAATTGGACGAATACGAAGACTGCGAAGTTGTCCTACTCACCCTGGCCGAACTGCGCACGGAGTTAAGGACTGGAGGGCTGGGTGCGACAGCACAGACGTACCTAGCCTTGGACCACCTCAGAATGCTCTGAACCGCAACCGGCCCGAGGTGCCTGTGTGGTTAGGGTCTGGGCCCTAGGGTGGGGTTCGTGGATCGACGCATTTTTGGCATCGAGAACGAGTACGGCGTGACGTGCACGCTGCGCGGTCAACGACGCCTGAGCCCCGATGAGGTGGCCCGCTACCTTTTCCGCAAGGTCGTGTCGTGGGGGCGCAGCAGCAATGTGTTTCTCCGCAATGGGGCTCGGCTCTACCTTGATGTGGGGAGCCATCCCGAATATGCCACTCCGGAATGTGACGACATCGTTGAGCTCGTCACTCACGACAAGGCGGGGGAGAGGGTCCTAGAAGGTTTGCTGGTGGATGCCCAGGAGCGGCTGCACGCCGAGGGTATTGGCGGTGACATCTATCTCTTCAAGAACAACACCGATTCGGCAGGGAATTCCTATGGCTGCCACGAGAACTACCTCGTCGGTCGAGCCGGCGAGTTCAGCCAGTTGGCCGACACCCTGATCCCGTTCCTTGTCACTCGCCAGATCATGGTTGGGGCAGGCAAGGTCACCCAGACTCCGCGGGGCGCGGTCTACTGCGTTTCGCAGCGAGCCGAGCACATCTGGGAGGGCGTCTCCAGCGCGACGACCCGCAGCCGACCCATCATCAACACCCGCGACGAGCCCCACGCCGACGCGGAGCGCTATCGGCGATTGCACGTGATCGTTGGTGACTCGAACATGAGCGAGACGACCACGCTGCTCAAAGTGGCCAGTTGTGATCTCGTATTGCGGATGATTGAGGAAGGCGTCGTGATGCGCGATCTCACGATGGAAAACCCCATCCGCGCTATCCGCGAGATCTCCCATGACATGACCGGCCGTCGCAAAGTGCGCCTCGCCAACGGACGCGAGGCCAGTGCACTCGACATCCAGCATGAATATTTCTCCAAGGCCCGTGACTTCGTCGATCGGCGGCAGATCTCGACGCCCACCATCGAACGCGCGTTGGATCTTTGGGAACGCTCACTCAAGGCCGTGGAGAGCGATGACTTGGGGCTGGTCGAGCGCGAGATCGATTGGGTGATCAAGTGGAAGTTGATCGATCGCTATCGCTCTCAACATGGCCTCTCCCTGGAGCATCCCCGCGTCGCACAGCTCGACCTGGCTTACCACGACATCCACCGCAATCGCGGGCTCTACTACCTCCTGGAAAAGCGGGGTGCCGTCGCCCGAGTGACAACGGACTTGAAGATCCTCGAAGCCAAGACCGTTCCTCCCCAGACGACCCGCGCTCGCCTTCGAGGTGAGTTCATCAAGAAGGCACAAGAGCGACGACGAGACTTCACCGTCGACTGGGTGCACTTGAAACTCAACGACCAAGCTCAGCGAACCGTGCTGTGCAAGGATCCGTTCCGTTCACACGATGATCGCGTGCAGCGGCTCATCGACGGCATGTGAGAATTGGCAGAAGAAACTGACTCGTCTGTCGTCAATCAAGAAATGGTGAATCTGTTGTTGCGCAACCCTGCTTTGAAGTCATTTCGTCGCGCCAGCGCTGGACTGGTCGTGGGTTTGCTTTCCGCGAGTTTGCTCACCTCCTGCGGGGAACCGACGACAGTCGCTGAAGCCGATCCGATTCGTGGCTTGTCCTCGCTAACTGTGACCGGCGAAGTTGGGGCCGCGCCTGAGGTGAAATGGGACGGTCGCGTCAATGTCGAAAAAACGGAGACCGAAGTCCTGACCAAGGGCGAGGGGGCTGCCATCAAGGACGGCGACGCTGTCCTCGCTCACATCTGGATCGGCAACGGCTACACCCAGATGCCTGCTTATGACACCTTCGCGACTCAGGCTCAGCCCGTCACCCTCAACGATCAGACAACCAAACCGTTGCTTAAGGCACTGGAGGGTCAAACGCTCGGCTCTCGCGTGATGGTGGCAGCGAGCGCCGAGGACGCGTTCGGGGAGTCAGGCAATCCACAGTTGGGTATCGGCAACAAGGACAGTGTCGTGTTTATTGTTGACTCCCTCGACACGGTGCGCGGCGAGCCTGCGGGCAAGCAATCGAAGATGCCTGCCGGCATGCCGACCCTGGTCGAGAAGGATGGCGTGATCACTGGTTGGGACTTCAGCAAGGCAGACAAACCCAATGGTGAATTGCAGGTGGTGCCTCTCATCACCGGTGACGGACCAGAAGTTGGCAAGGGATCCACCATCGTGACTCGCTATCTTGGGCAGGTCTTCAACTCCAAGAAGCCCTTCGATGAGTCCTACTCCAAACCCGAACCGGCCGTGTTCAACGTGGATGGCTTGGTTAAGGGCTGGCAGCAGGGCCTCGAAGGCATCCCCGCCGGAAGCCGGGTCGCCATCGTGGTGCCGCCAGAGTTGGGGTATGGCAAGGCAGGCAATAAGGACGCCGGTATCAAGGGCACTGACACGCTCTACTTCGTACTCGATATCCTCGCCGCCAACTAGCCAAGAATGCGGAGCTCATCATGAGTGCACCGGCTAACGCCCGGAAAAGTGAGCGTTTGCTCAACCTGCTCATCATGATGCTTGTTCAACGTCACTACGTGCCGAAGAATAGAATCCGCGAAATCCTCTACTCTGGCACGACCCAGGATGCGTTCGAAAAGATGTTTGAGCGCGACAAAGAGGAATTGCGTAGTCTTGGCGTGCCCATCGAGGTGGGCAGCATGGATGCGTTCTTCGATGAGCCCGGCTATCGCATTCGGCCCGATGAGTTCGGCTTGCCAGCCATCTCTTTGGAGCCCGACGAGGCTGCTGTGGTCGGGCTGGCCACCAAGGTCTGGGAGCACGCTCGCTTGGCAGGCGCCACAACTGACGCGCTGCGCAAACTCACCGCGGCAGGCCTCGAGACGGATGTTTCGGCTCTTCAAATTGCTGAGACCCGCCTGACAGCGGATGAGCCCTCCTTCGACGCTTTTTGGGAGGCAACCCAGAATCGAGTGCCAGTTTCCTTTTCTTACCGACGCTCGATGGCTGCTCAGGCCACCCTTCGGCATCTCCAACCTTGGGGTGTGGTGCGCTCGGCTGGTCGCTGGTACGCCGTGGGCTGGGACAGTGATCGGCACGCCGAACGGATCTTTCGGCTTTCCCGAGTGGATGGTGAGGTGCTCACTGATGGGGCACCTGGCAGTTATCAGGTCCCTTCCGGCACTGATGCTCGCTCGATAGCCCGAAGGTTGGCGCCGTCCGCTCAGCGTGAATCGATCGTGGTCTTGGTGCGATCCGAGAGCGGGCACGGCCTGCGGCGAGATTCTCGGTTGATCGAAGCTGGTGTCAGCGGCCCAGACGGGTCATCGCGATGGGATCGATTGGAGATTCAACGCGGCTCGGGGGCTGCTGACGAACTGTTGAGCTATGGCCCGACGGTGTTCGTCGAGTCCCCGCTGGTCCTGCGTGACGAGATTGTTCGACGACTGACCTTGACTGCGAGGAAGGTCGGATGAGTCGGCCGGCAGCAGGCGGAGCCAAAGACCAGGTGGCCAGGCTGCTCACCTTGGTCCCTTACCTCCATCAGCGTGGCGCCGTGGAACTCGAAGTTGCGTCTAAGGCTCTGGGAGTGCCGGTGCCACAACTTGTGAAGGATCTCAAGGTCCTGCTGATGTGTGGACTACCGGGCGGATTCCCAGACGATCTGATCGACGTTGACCTCGACGTCCTTGAGCCAGAACCCGAGGAAGGCCCCGATGGCGAGGATCCTGCTGAGGCACCGCGACCGCACGGTGTCATCAGGGTGTCCAACGCCGAATACTTGGCCCGACCGCTACGCCTGACTGCGACTGAGGCCTCGGCCCTGATTGTGGCTCTGCGAGCACTTCGTGCCAGCGCGGACTCCGAGACGGCGCCGATCGTCGATAGAGCTCTGGTCAAACTCGAACTCGCCGCCGCCGAGGGAGCCGCACCGGTGGCTCACATTGACCCTGGCGTCTCCATCGACGACATGGCGAGCCTCAGGCGGGATTTGGGTGTGGCGATCTCCAGCAACAGTCAGGTCCGGCTGACTTATTGGGTGCCGTCTCGCGATGAGGAATCCGAACGCGTCGTGGATCCCATCTCGCTGATCACGGCAAACGGACTCGACTACCTCGACGCTTGGTGCCACGTCGCCGAGGCGCCGCGGTTGTTTCGCCTTGATCGAATCCACCGAGCCACCACTTTGGAATCGGCAATTCCTGCCGTGCGAGCCCCCCGTGACCTAACTGACGGGGTGTTCGGGTTGACCCTGGAGACCGCAACCCTAGTCACCCTGCGGCTGGCCCCCGAGGCACGTTGGGTGCCGGAATATTACCCCGTCGAGGAGATTCGCCAGCGTCCAAAAGGATCGATCGAAATCGATCTTCTGGTCGGTGACGAACAATGGTTAGAGCGGCTGTTGCTGCGGCTGGCACCGGCTGCACAAGTGGTCGCTCCCGAGTGGTTGGCGGATCGGTTCACAGAATCGGCGCGGGCCACGCTCGACCTTTACGAGGGCTCTACAGTGGAGACCGCGTAGGATCAAACCCGAAGAAGATATTCGCTACGAACTGTTAGGAATTAGCTGATGCCCAACTTAGGCCCCACCGAATTGCTGATCATCCTGGGCATTGTCGTGCTGCTCTTTGGCGCCAAGAAGTTGCCCGAGTTAGCTCGCGGCAGCGGCCGAGCGCTGCGGATTTTCAAGTCCGAGACCAAGGGATTGGTCGACGGCGACGATGACGACCTGAAGACCGAGGCGCAACGGCAGATCGAAGCACGACAAGTTGCCATGGAGACAGACACCGAGCGCATCGCCCGCGAACAGCGCGACGGCGCCTGAGTCACCCTCACTCAGCTGTGTCTATCTCCGGGGTCGTTGGCCTTTTCGTCGTCAAGCCACATCACCCGATAGGTCCAGACGGACGGATGGCGCTCTCGGATCACTTCCGCGAGTTGCGCACCCGGATCATGATCAGCGTCTTGGCGATCGTGGCGGCCCTGATCTTTTCTCTGCTCTTCTTCGATCAGCTCTATGAGATCTTTCTGCGGCCCTATGAGTTGGCGGTGGCGAACCTTCCCGATAATGTCAAAAGCGAGCTGACCACCAGCGGTATTGCGGGCGGCATTCTGCTCTACCTGAAGTTGAGCGGCATGTCAGCCATCTTGTTGACTAGCCCCATCTGGCTCTATCAGATTTGGGCCTTCATCTTGCCCGGATTACACCCAGGTGAGCGAAAATGGTCACGGGTGTTTGCCGCCATCGCAGGTCCGCTCTTCATTGCTGGTGCTGCGTTGGGATATGCCACCCTGCCTAAGGGCATCGAAATCCTGGTCGGTTTCACTCCCGACGGCACGACAAACCTCATCGATAACGCGGGGTATATCAGTTTCTTCATACGGACGCTGCTGGTGTTTGGTATCGCCTTCGAAATCCCCGTCTTCGTAATCCTGTTGAACCTTGCCGGTGTCGTGTCCGGGAAGTCCCTGGGCGAGCATCGTGCCTGGATCATCGTCGGCACTTTCATCTTCGCGGCTGTTGCCACGCCTAGCGTTGATCCCTTCTCCATGCTCTTCCTGGCGATTCCCATGGTCGTGCTCTTCCTCATCTCTGAGGTGATCGCTCGCCTGATTGATCGTCGCCGAGCTAAGGCTGACACAACCGCTGGCTTGGGTGACGACGAAATCTCCGACATCGACGAAATGTCGTCAATTGACGAAGACACCGATCGCTAGCCACGAGACTTTGACTCCTCTCATCGCCGACATCGATCCCTTCGACCTGCCCGAGTGGCTGGGGGAGGGCGACGTCGTGTGGGTCGCAGACGGCGGCGTACGCGCAAGTCATCTCGTGCCCGGTCGATTGACCTGTCCGGGAGCAGCCAATGGCGTGCATGCGACTGAGCAACCGTGCGACCTACTCGCCGTCGACGAGGCCTATCCCGCACCCGTGGCCGATGACGCCACCAGGTTGCGCGCCCACCAGGCCTGGCAACACGGCCAAGTGCTGCTGGTGTCCTACGAGGGTCGACTGGCGCTCGCGGTTCCGGGGAACCGATTCACGGCCGATTCAGCGCTTGATGCACTGGATCGACTGGCGCGAGCCGTGGGCGCCCAACCCGAGAGCTATTGGGCGAACCTCAACGTGGGATCCTCCACCAGCCAAGGTTAGCGGGGCACATAGGGTTGAGCCGTGAATGAAGATGGCTCGGCCGCTGAGAATTACACCGCAGCCAAAGCCGCACGACAACATCCGTTGCTCCACGAGTTCACCGCCAACTATCGCTTCGGCCTCGACGATTTCCAGTTACGTGCCTGTCGCGAACTTGAGGCGGGTCGCGGGGTCCTCGTTGCTGCTCCCACTGGGTCGGGCAAGACCATCGTTGGCGAGTTCGCAATCCACTTGGCGATCAAGTCAGGGCGCAAGGCGTTTTATACGACGCCGATCAAGGCGCTCTCGAACCAGAAGTTCAATGACCTGGTCGAGCGCTACGGCGCTGAGAGGGTCGGCCTCTTGACCGGCGACAACTCGGTCAATGGCGAGGCCCCGATTGTGGTGATGACCACGGAAGTGTTACGCAACATGCTGTACGCCGGATCGCCCACCCTGCTCGGCCTTGGCTTCGTCGTCATGGACGAAGTGCACTACCTCGCCGATCGCATGCGCGGGGCCGTGTGGGAAGAGGTGATCATTCACCTGCCGGAGTCCGTTGCCCTGGTCTCACTCTCCGCCACGGTTTCGAACGCTGAAGAGTTCGGCGAATGGCTCAACACGGTGCGCGGAGACACCGTGACTATCTTGGAGGAGCGGCGCCCAGTCCCGTTGTTCCAACATGTGATGGTCGGGCGTCGCCTGTTTGACCTCTTTAGCGACGACCAGGGCCAGGCAGGTTTTGCTACTGACGGCGCTCAGGTCAACACCGAGCTTCTGAAGGTTGCTCGAGACGACTTCGCGGCCACGCGGGTGCGTGATCGGCGGGCACCGAAGGTCAAGTCCGGCAAACGGGGGCACTCGCGACCCCAGCAGGTGGGCAATGGTCGCCGGGTCTGGATTCCGAGCCGGGTGGAGGTGCTTGATCGCCTTGAACGCCAGGGACTTCTCCCTGCGATCGTCTTCATCTTCAGTCGTGCTGGCTGTGATGGCGCGGTCAAACAGTGTCTTAACGCCCACATTCGCCTCACCACGCCCGAGGAACGCAACGAGATCGCCGAGTTCGTGAATCAGGCGTGTCAGCATCTGCCCGAGGAAGATCTCCACGTCCTGGGTTACTACGACTTTCTTGAGGGACTCACCCGCGGCATTGCCGCTCACCATGCCGGCATGCTCCCGGTGTTCAAGGAGTGTGTCGAAGAACTCTTCGTTCGTGGTCTCTGCAAGGCCGTCTTCGCCACCGAGACCTTGGCCTTGGGAATCAATATGCCGGCGCGGACCGTCGTACTCGAAAAACTAGACAAGTGGAACGGCGAAACCCACGCCGACATGACCCCGGGGGAATACACCCAGCTCACCGGCCGAGCCGGGCGACGTGGCCTCGATGTCGAAGGTCACGCGGTGGTGCTGTGGCAACCAGGCATGAACCCCACCGCGGTGGCTGGGCTCGCCTCAACCCGCACCTACCCGTTGGTGTCGTCTTTCCGCCCGTCGTACAACATGACCGTCAACTTGGTCCATCGCTATGGTCGCGAGCGCTCACGGCAGTTGTTGGAGTCTTCCTTCGCGCAATTCCAGGCCGACCAATCAGTGGTTGGTCTGGCGCGGCAGGCGAGAAAGGCTGACGACGCCCTCAACGGCTATGCGGAGGCCGCCACCTGTCACCTTGGCAACTTCATGGAGTACGCCGCCCTCCGCAGATCGATCTCCGATGCCGAGAAGAATGCGTCTCGAGCCCGGCGCACGGACCGGCGGGGAGAAACGCTCGCCAGCCTCGCCCGGCTTCGTCCCGGCGATGTCATCGAGGTGCCCGCGGGCAAGTTCTCTGGCTGGGTTGTCGTCATTGATCCGGGGTTAGCCGATGACCAGCCGCGACCACTGGTGGTCAATGCGGCGCGGCAGGCAAGACGGCTGAGCATCGTCGATTTCCCGACCCCAGTCGAGGCCCTGACTCGGGTTCGGGTGCCCAAGAACTTCAGCAGCCGCAATCCACAACAGCGGCGAGACCTGGCGAGTTCACTACACACGGCCACCCATGGTTTAGCGCCCTATCGACCTACCCGGCAGGGTGCCACACAGCCCGGCTCAGGTCCGTCGGAGTCCGATGAGGTCAGCAGACTGCGGGCTCAGTTGCGCGCGCATCCGTGCCACGGATGTTCGGATCGGGAAGAGCACGCTCGTTGGGGTGAGCGCTGGTTCAAGCTCGAACGTGACACGGCAACTCTCAAGCGGCGGATCCAGCAACGCACCAACTCGGTGTCGCGACAGTTTGACCGGGTCTGCGACGTGTTGTTGGCCCTGGACTACCTCGCCCCTGCCGCGGCGGAGGCCACCCCCACGCCGGTGGCCACAGCCCCACTGACTGTGACGAGTCGTGGCCAGCATCTGATGCGGCTCTACTCGGAGATGGATCTTCTGGCCGCTGAAGCAATCCGGCACGGGGTCTGGGCAGACCTTGACCCGTCGGGTTTGGCGGCGGCGCTGTCGCTGTTGGTTTTTGAGGCGCGCCGACCCGACGACAGCGCACCGCGAATCCCCAGCAAGGCAGTCGGGGTGGCCGCCAGCGAGACTGTCCGCTTGTGGCGGGAGCTTGACGCTCTCGAGCGCGCCAACTCAGTCGACTTCCTCCGTGAACCTGACCCCGGCTTCGCTTGGGCTGCCTACCGCTGGGCCGAGGGTGACGACCTTGACGACGTACTCTCGGGAATTGAGCTTGCGGCCGGGGACTTTGTGCGCAACATGAAGCAACTGATCGACCTCACCGGCCAGGTCGCCGATGCTGCGGGTGACACCCCTCTTAGATCCGTGGCGCGAGAGAGCATCGAGCGACTCCGCCGAGGAGTTATCGCGTATTCCAATCTGAGCGAGGGTTAGCTCGCAGAAGACTCAGACACCTGCCGCAAGGTGTCGACTAGGCGAGCCAGTGGGCTGTCCAGTCCCCATTGCCCGGCTAGGGCGAGCAGGCGATCCGGGTCTGCGGGGGAGTGTGGCAAGGTCGCGTCGACCTCGCCCAAGTCGATAGTGCGGGCTACGGCAACCACCGTCGGAGCGACTGCCAGATAGTCGGCAGCCAACTTGATCTTCGCCCGCGGTCCGGGGGCAAGGTTTGAGTCCGGGTCATCGGCGGCAGCCTGGATTCCCGCCACGCTGCCAAAGCGGTTGAGCAAGGTCGTCGCGGTCTTCTCGCCCACCCCGGCCACCCCGGGGAGTCCATCCGAGGCGTCCCCGCGCAAAGTGGCGAAGTCGGCGTACTGCGCTGCGTCAATGCCATATTTATCCCGAACCACTTGGCTGGTCGTTCGTTCGTGCTTGGCCACGCCACGGGCGGTGTAGAGCACCCGGACCGCGAGCTCGTCGTCAACCAACTGAAACAGATCGCGATCGCCGGTGACGATGTCCACCGGCATGCCAGCGTTTGTCGCAAGGGTCCCGATGACATCGTCGGCTTCGTAGCCGTCAGCGCCCACGACACAGATGCCTAAGGCACTCAACACATCGAGCATGATCGGGATCTGCCGTTGCAGCGGGTCTGGCACCTCCTCGATATCTGGTGTCGGGCTGGGCAACTCCTTGACCACGCGATGCGACTTGTAAGACGGAATGAGATCCACGCGCCACTGCGGACGCCAATCGTTGTCCCAACAACAAACCAAGTGGGTCGGCTCATACTCACCTACCAAGCGCGAGATGAAGTCGACCAGTCCCCGCACAGCATTGACCGGGGAGCCATCAGGAGCCACCGTGGTCAACGGAACCCCAAAAAAGGCACGGAAGTAGAGAGAAGCCGTATCAAGCAGCATCAGACGAGGTTCTTTAGCGGTCACGCCCGCTAGGGTAACTGCCGTGGAAGACACTGATCACAAGATCCTTGAGTTGTTGGCGGCTGACGGCCGCATGTCTTTCACTGATTTGGGAAAGGCAACCGGACTTTCGACCTCGGCGGTTCACCAACGAGTCAAGCGACTGGAGAAGCGTGGCCTGATCAACGGCTACACCGCGGGCGTTGATTATGAACAGCTCGGCCTGCCCCTGACGGCGTTCGTCTCGATTACGCCTTTCGACCGATCCGAGCCCGACGACTATCCCGAGCGGCTACGCACCATTACTGAGATCGAGTCGTGCTGGTCGGTGGCCGGGGACGAGTCCTACATCTTGAAGGTTCGAGTGGCCAAGCCAGCGGCGTTGGAAGATCTGCTCGCCAAGATCCGAGCCGTGGCGGGGGTCTCGACACGCACCACCATCGTTCTCAGCACTGCCTTCGAGAGTCGTCCGGTCATCTAACTTGTTCGCAGGGTCTCGCGCGCCCGCAGCCACGGGATCATCGCGGCCAAACTAATGGCACCCGTCACACCAAAGGCAAGACCGAAACTGCCGAAGTCAACCAGCAGTCCGGCGATGACGGGCCCGAGGATAGCCCCGAAGTCCTGCGCCATTTGATACCCCGCCAGGGCCTGCCCACCGTTGCGTTCACGGCCGACGATATCGGCCAAACTGGCTTGCTGAGCTGGATAGAGCGAGCCCGAACCGACCCCTGCGACGATCGAGACCAGCATGAGGAACAGCAATCCAGTGGCCCACCCGGTGATGGCGGTGGCCAGCCCGCTGACGAGCAGTCCGGCGAGAATGAACGGCCGCCGTCCATGCGTGTCGGCCAGTCGGCCCGCCGCGGTCAGACCGATGGCGTTGCCCAGGGCAAAGACCGCCAATGCGGTGCCGGCCACCCACGGAGCATCCTTAATCGTGGCCGCGGCGAACAACGGCAAGATCGCGTTGCGGACGCCAAAGGTCGACCAACCGTGGGCAAACCCGGAAAACAGTGCCGCCCGATAGGCCTTGTCTTCGAGTCCTTCGCGGAAGGTCATGACAGGCAGGACAGGGGCATTGGGCGCGGGCTTGAGCGCATCCTTCTTGATGAAGATCGCCACCACTGCGGCAGCCACGACCAGGAAGGCGGCGTAGACCAGAAACGGCACGCGTAACCCCAAACCACCCAAGAGGCCACCAAAGAGTGGACCGGCGATGCCACCGAGCAAAAACGAGGTGGCATAGGCGGAGGAGACTTTGGCTCGAATAGTGGGAGGCGCCAGACGCACCATCAACGCCACCGCCGAGATAGTGAACATCGTCGAGCCGAGCCCACCCAAGGAGCGGTAGATCAACAACTGTGTGTAGTTCTGCGCGAACGCTGTGGCCGCGGTGGAGGCGGCCACGACGAGAAGTCCCGCCAGGTAGATCGGGCGTTCACCCATCTTGGCGATGAGTCGTCCGCTGCCCGGTGCACCCACCAGCCGGAAGAATGCAAAGGCGCTAATGACGATGGAGGCACCCGTGGCGCCAACGTTGAAACTCTGCGCGAACTTCGGCAAGACCGGAGTGATCAAGCCGAAACCGACGGCGATCACAAAGGCCGACGCGATGAGCACCCAAATCTCTCGGGGGATCCGTTCCCGCTCGGCAGTTTCAGTTGTCATGGCCACACGAGTATGCCTCATGGAGGCAGCTGCTTGGGTAGTCTGGGGCCATGGAGGAGCGCCCGAGAGAGTGGCCAGATCAAGCTCTGAGTCTCGACCAATCAGTGCTTGGATTCCTGGACTTCGTGAACGTCACAGCGGTCAATAAAGTCAGTGGTCTGACCGAGGCTCAGGCCAGGGCTTGCCCGGTTCGGACCTCGCCGAACCTCAGTCCCACTCGGCCTGATCAAACACCTCACCGCCGTGCAGCGGCAACACATTCAGATTCATCTCGGCGGCGCCGAGCTGCCCGTGCTTTGGAACCCGGACGATCACGATGAAGAATTCCGTATCGGTGCTACGGAGACCATCGCGTCAGTCATCGGGGCGTTTGATGCCGAATGCCAACGCAGCCGAGAAACGCTCGCGGCCGTTGATCTGGAATCGTCCATCGTGGCCTATGGCGAGCCGAATCGAGCCGGGCCGACTAGTGGTCGACGTACTCCAGGAATGTGCTCGCCATCTGGGGCATCTCGACGTCGTGCGCGAACTCATCGATGGGGAGCGAGGGGAGTAGCGGCCTCGGTTATCGGCACCCCTTCTGGCGAGCGCTGTTCGAGCCACCATTGCTGTCCTTGAAGTGGCAACGTGTGAATGGGGTCGTAGTAGGCGTAGGTCCGCGAAAGCGCATCGAAGTCGTCACCCTCAATTGAGGTGCGGTAGTTCTTCGTCCAATAGCTGATCCCGCGGGCCTGGTCGTAGTCGCTGAGTTGGTGCACCCACCGTTTGCCGACGAAGGGCACGTCACAGATGACTCGTGGGGTGGCGAAGCCGGGGAGGTAGCCCATGATGTGGTGCTGCAACCGTTGAGCATCGGCAACCGAGACCCGCCAGTGCTCCGAGAACGGAATCATGTCGCACATGTAGAAGTAGTAGGGCATGATCTGCGCCCCATCGAGCAGGGCAAAGCAGAGGTCGAGCAACTCGTGGGCGTCCGCGTTAACCCCATTGAGCAGCACGCCTTGGTTGCGTACGTCGCGTACGCCAGTGTCGAGCATCGCCATGGCCGCCTCGGCCACCAACGGAGTGACCGAATTGGCGTGGTTGGCGTGGGTATGGATCGCGACGGAGACCCCTTGGCTGTTGGCACGCGCAGCAACTCTCTCCATGCCGGCTCGCACATCGTCTTGAAGCCAGTGTTGGGGCAGACCGATCAGCGCTTTGGTGGCAAGTCGGATGTCGCGGATGTTCTCGATGTCCAGCAATTGAGTGAGGAAGTCCTCTAGGCGCACCCAGGGAAGGTTGGCGACGTCTCCTCCGCTGACCACAACATCTCTGACGGAGGGAGTGCTTCGAAGGTAGGTCATCATGTCGCCCAGCCGGTCAGCTGGCTTGCCGGCAAACTTCAATTTCTCGATGGTCGGGGTGGAATTGCCGACGAGATCCATCCGAGTGCAATGCCCGCAGTATTGCGGGCAGGTGGGCAGCAACTCAGCCAAGACTTTGGTCGGGTAGCGATGGGTAAGGCCTTCGGCCACCCACATGTCATGCTCATGCAATGAGTCTCTTGCGGCCATCGGGTGAGACGGCCAATCAGTCCGCCGATCTGAGAACACCGGAATCATGTAGTGGCGAACCGGATCAGCGTAGAACGCGTCGGTGAGCGAGCCCGGGACCTTTCGGCTCACTGGTCGGCATCATGGTGTTCAACATCTGGGGCGGAACCAGCATCGACATCGTGGCTCGCTCTGCCTGATCACGCTCCAGGTCGGCATAAAAACTCTCACCCACGAGGTCGCCCAACAAGTCACGGAGTTGGCGGCCGTTCTTGACGCAGTGAGCCCGTTGCCATTGCACTGAGCGCCACTCCGCCGAAGTCACGCCAGCCCAGCCTGGGAACCGCGTCCAATCGGGCTCGACCAACTGCTGTCGTTGATAGGAGTAGGGCTGCCCCACGGTCAATCCGATCGAGGGATCGATGCTCATCCCAGCTCCTCAATACCTCGCCAGATCTGGTCTGTCGGATCTGGTTGTGTCACGTGATCCGGTCGTGACAGAGTACGAGAAGGACGTTCGGTGAGTCCATGACCTTGCCGGATAATTTGTTGCACTGTGACCATTTGGACGGAGAAATGTCGCCATGGCGCCTCTAGGAGCCAGTGATCCCGCTGGTCTACACCGCGTGCTGCCACACCAGGACGTGCTTCCCATCGACGCCACCACATTGGATGTTCGGCCCGAATTGTGGGCGGGGGAGGTCAAAGTTCGGGTCGAGAGGCTCAACTTAGACGCGGCGTCGTTTCGCCAACTGCATGACAAACACGAGGGTGACGGCGACGCCATTCGGGCCGAGGTCCTGGACATCGTCGCGACCCGCGGCAAGATGCAGAATCCTGTCACGGGCTCGGGCGGCATGCTCGTGGGCGTGGTCGAAGAGGTCGGTCCCGAATCGCCACTGGGGCTCCGAGTTGGCGAGCGGATCGCCACACTCGTCTCGCTCGGGCTAACTCCACTCGTCATCGAGGACGCCCTCGGCGTCTTGGAACGGCCGCAGTGAGCAGGTTCCGTGTGACGGGTTTGCCATCCTGTTCGAACGCTCTATCGCGGCGGTCCTTCCCGATGATCTGCCCACCGCTCTCTCCCTGGCGGTCATGGATGTGTGCGGTGCCCCGGCACTCACGGCACGGATCGTGCAGGAGTATGCCGCCTCAGGCGCGAGGCCGACGGTGACGGTGATTGGGGGAGCGGGGAAGTCCGGAGCGCTGAGCCTCGCCGCGGCCCGGCGCCTCGGTGCTCACACGATCGGAATCGTCCCGCACGAGACGGAAGCCGCGATGTTGCGCGACGCGGGCGTGGCCGATGTGGTCGACAGTTGCTGATGCGCGGGATCCGATTGCGTTGCGCGACGCCGTCAAGAAAGCAGGTGGCCCGGCCGAGATAACCGTCGTCTGTGTGGACGTGCCAGGTTGTGAGGGTGGAGCGATTCTGGGCACCGCCGAGCGGGGAACGGTCATTTTCTTCTCGATGGCCACCTCCTTCACTGCTGCTGCCCTCGGCGCCGAAGGCGTGGCCGCAGACGTGCGTTTGTTGATCGGCAATGGCTATCTTCCGGGCCACGCGGCGTACGCCTTGAGTCTGTTGCGAGAGAATGCCGGCGTGCGACGACTTTTTGAGGGGAGACTGGAGTGAGCCAACTCGAGCTCGACCCGGCCCTGGCTCAAGCGGCCAGAGCTCTGGCAGCGGTCGTCGGTCAGCCGATCGTTGACATTGCTCGGCGTCACACCACCGTCTCCGTGGAGCGGGCCACCCTGCGACTGGCAGGCCTCCAAGGCGCCGATCCTGACGGCACACCGTGGGTCAACCGGCTAGTCGACGCCGTCCGAGCAGATGTGGGTCTCGATGGCGGTGTGTGCGGCCCTGTGTGGACGGCGCTAGCCAGGGGTCAGGCCGGTGACTTGGCTGAGCTGGCTTCTAAGGCCGCCAGCGGAGCCCTGAGATTTCAGAGCACTGAGGAACTGACTGCCGAGGCTATGCAAACGGCACGCGCCGCCGTTGGGGCCGGTCTGGCACGCGTCGCTGCCCGTCGACTCGAACGCGAGTCATTGATCAATCAGATCGGGGACGCACCAAGCAAACCGTGGATTTATCTCATCGTGGCGACGGGCGACATCTATGAGGACATCCCTCAAGCCCAGGCAGCGGCCCGTGCCGGCGCAGATGTGATCGCAGTGATCCGCTCCACTGGCCAAAGTTTGTTGGACTACGTGCCAGAAGGTGCGACTCGGGATGGCTTCGCCGGCACCTATGCCACCAAAGAAAACTTCCGCTTGATGCGGGCCGCGCTGGATGACACCAGCCGAGAACTCGGCCGCTACGTGCGGCTGACCAACTACGCCTCCGGGCTGTGTATGCCAGAAATCGCTGTCTTAGCCGGGCTCGAACGACTTGACATGATGCTCAATGATTCGATGTACGGAATCCTATTTCGCGACATCAACCCAATTCGAACTTTCGTCGACCAGCGGTTCAGTCGGCAGGTTCACGCGCGTGCCGGGATCATCATCAACACCGGTGAAGACAACTACCTGACCACAGCTGATGCGGTGGAGGCGGCCCACACGGTGACGACGTCGCAGTTGCTCAACGAATTCTTTGCCAAGGAAGCAGGTCTGGCCGACTGGCAACTCGGCCTCGGTCACGCCTTCGAGATCGATCCTGGCCTTCCGGAGTCCTTCCGCCTTGAGTTAGCCCACGCCCTGCTGGCGCGAGCACTGTTCCCGGACGCACCCCTGAAGTGGATGCCGCCGACGCGTCACATGACCGGCGATATCTTTCGCGGCTATCTACTTGATGGATTCTTCAACCTGGCTGGGGCGCTCACTGGTCAGGGCATCTTGCTGGTCGGCATGATGACCGAGGCGGTGGTGACTCCGTGGCTGTCCGACCGAGACTTGGCCCTGCAAAACGTCCGCTACGTGCTTCAGGCCGCCGGGAATCTGCACGAGGACTTTCGTCCAGCGCCCGGCGGCTTCATCGATCGCCGAGCGACACAAGTCTTGCAGGAGGCCATCGATCTGCTCACCGAGATCGCTAACGACAGGGCGCCGGATGCCGAGGCTCCATTGCTCGCCGCCATCGCCGATGGCACCTTTGGTCTCATGAAGCGCCCAGCAAATGCAGGCCGGGGGCTCGAGGGCGTCGCGCCGAAGTCACCGACGTACTTCAATCCAGCGGTTGAGATGCTGGACGGTGCCTCATGAGCAAACCCAACGATGCGTCGCAAGGACTTTCGCAGACCGGCGTTGTTCGCCCCTACGGCGACACCACAGGCGACGGCATGGTGCAACTTTCTTTCACCCTTCCGGTGGCGCACTCCAAGCGAGCCGATGGCGCTGCCCTGCAGTTAGCCCACAAGATGGGAATGGAACCGGCGCTCGTGGCTCATTCGTCGCCGATGGGGGACAACTTCACCTTCTTTGTTGTCTACGGCAGGGTCAACCATCTTGTTGATTTGGCCGCCGTGCAGATTGTCGAGCGCGATTATCCGTTGCTCACGCCGCATGACGTCAACCTTGCGATCAAGAAGTCGCTCAGGCGCAGGTTGGTGGTTGTCGGCGCGTGCATCGGCACTGACGCCCACACGGTCGGAATCGATGCGATCCTCAATATCAAGGGCTTCGCGGGGGAAAAGGGTCTGGAGTACTACCGAGAAATCAAAGTGGTGAATCTCGGCGCACAAGTGTCGGTGCCGCTCCTGGTCGAGCGTGCCCAGCAGGAGAAGGCGGATGCTGTCCTTGTCTCGCAGGTCGTGACGCAACGAGACGCCCACATGCTCAACACTCGCGAGATGTCTGCCGCCTTCCGGGAGGCCTATCCATCGTCAAAGCGACCACTGTTGGTGGTCGGCGGACCACGGTTCGGCGAGGGTATGGCTCAGGACTTAGGTGTGGACCGAATCTTCACCCGTGGAACAACTCCCAATGATGTGGCTAGTTATCTGGTCAACCGGCTTCTCAACGACGATCGGCAGGCATCATGATCCCCACCCTTGGCACCACCGTCATCCATCGTCGCTACGTTCCTTACGCTCATGCGCACTACGCCGGCAACCTCGTGGACGGTGCCTACGGCCTTGGACTCTTTGGCGACGTGGCGACCGAGATGTGCATCCTGACTGACGGTGACGAGGGCCTATTTGCCTCCTATGCGGACATCCAGTTTGTTGCGCCGGTGCAGGCGGGCGACGTGGTCGAGGTTGTGGCCGAACTTGTGCGGATAGGCACCCGCTCTCGTGATCTGGCTTTTACGCTTTCCATCGTGGCCCGGGGCCAAGCGAGCGCGGAACAACCAGGGAAGGCCGTGTTCCTCGATACCGCGTTGGTGGCGACGACAGCGCGCGGAACCGTCGTCGTTCCGGCGCACCGATAGTCAGGTTCGGTCGGCTACGGTTGCGGCGTGCGCTTCTCGCTACTGGCTCGTACTTCTTTGGCGCTCGCCGCGGGGGCACTGCTTGCCGCCGCCTTCGAACCGTTCGCCTTCGCTTGGGCGATCCCACTCGCGATTGCCGGGCTGGCGCTCACCACCCGCGGACTCACCGCGGGCAAGGCGTGGCTACCCGGCTTGGCCTTTGGGCTGGCTTATCAGTTCATCCTGCTCCTGTGGATCAGAGCTATCGGTCCTGATGCGTGGATTGCCCTGTCGATCGTGGAGTCGCTGTTCTTCGCGGCCCTGGGCAGTGTGTTCGCCATCGTGGGTCGATTGCCGGGTTGGCCTGCTTGGATGGCGGTGACCTGGATTGCGGTCGAACAGCTGCGTGCCTCGTTCCCCTTCGGGGGGCTGCCTTGGGGTCGACTTTCGTTTGCCTCGATAGACACTCCTATCGCTGCCTGGCTGCCCTACGTCGGCAACACCGGGGCATCGTTGGTCTGGGCCTTATTGGGCACTTTGACAGCGTGGTTCCTGGTCAGCCTGCGGGTCCATCCCGCTCGGGCTTTGGGTTGGACGGCGGCTGTCGCCGTGATCTCCCTAGTGCCCAGCTGGTCGCCGTACGACTCGACGCAGACCGAGTCGATCACTGTGGCTGCAGTTCAGGGCGATGTGCCCGGTGACGGTACCGACGTGCTGTTTGATCATCGGCAAGTGACCTCAAACCACGTTGCCGCCACGGTCGAACTCGCCAACGAAGTGAGTGCCGGGAGGGTCCCACAACTCGATTTTGTCGTGTGGCCAGAGAATTCCACAGCTGTCGATCCGTTCCTCGACGCGGAAGTCAACGCTGGCATCAGCGCTGCGAGCGCAGCCATCAAGGTGCCGATCCTGGTCGGCGGAATCGTCCAAGGCCCCCAACCAGATGAGGTGCTCAACCAGGGCATCGTGTGGGATCCGGAGACTGGGGGAGGGGACCGCTACACCAAACGGCACCCAGTTCCCTACGGCGAATACATTCCGTTCCGGGAGCAACTGCCATTCAGCGCAAACTTTGGTCGACTCCGTGAGATCGAACGAGACATGTTAGGCGGGAAACGGGAGGCACCCCTAGAAATCGGGGGAGTGCGAGTCGCGGACTCGATCTGCTTCGACGTTGCCTACGACGACGGAATCTATGAGCAAGTCAGACAGGGCAGCGATCTGCTGGTTGTCCAGACCAGCAATGCGATGTTCATCGAGACTGCACAGATCGAACAACAGTTCGCGATCTCTCGGCTGCGGGCTATCGAAACCGGAAAGTATGTCGTCGTGGCGGCCACCAACGGGGTTTCTGGCATCATCGCCCCCGACGGAGGGGTAGTCGCCCGTGCCCAGGTCAGAACCCAAGAATCGGTTGTCGCCGACATCCAACGTTCGCCGGACGTTCCTCCCGGGATTCGCCTGGGACCCATCCTGGGTTGGGCGTCAGCTTTGGGCACCGCGCTTGGCCTGGCGCTAGCTCTGGGACGCCGCAGCGTTGGGTCTGCTCGCGTATCGTCAAGACTGTGAACTTTCGGGAGGACCTGCCCTCCTTGGGTCGAGCCGTGATGGTGGTGCCCACCTATAACGAGGTGGAGAACCTTGCTTGGATCGTTGCTCGACTTCGAGCAGCGGTGCCTGATGTCGACGTTCTCGTTGTTGACGACAATTCACCCGATGGCACCGGGCGAGTTGCCGATGACTTGGCCGCAGCAGACCCCGCCATCCGAGTTCTACACCGCACGGAAAAGGCTGGGCTGGGGGCGGCGTACCTTGCTGGCTTCCGCGCGGCGTTGGCCAATAACTATGACGTTGTTGGGGAGATGGATGCTGACGGTTCGCATCAACCAGAGCAACTTCCGGTCTTGTTTCGGGCGCTCGAATCCGCGGACTTGGTCATCGGCTCGCGGTGGGTCGCTGGGGGATCGGTCGTCAATTGGCCGACTGCCCGGCGCGCGCTATCTCGCGGAGGGAATCTCTACGTTCGAGGTCTCCTCGGGATTCCTGTGCGCGATTCCACGGCGGGGTTCCGGTTGTTTCGGCGTACGACGCTCGAAAAGATTGACCTCGCTTCGGTGGCCTCGACGGGTTACGTTTTTCAGGCCGATTTGGCCTGGCGAACCGTGCAAGCTGGCTTGCGGGTTGTCGAAGTGCCTATCGAATTCGTTGAAAGGGAGCGTGGAATCTCCAAGATGAGCCCCACGATTGCCGTTGAATCACTGCGCCGGATCACGGTGTGGGGGTTGACCGAGCGGAGCCTCCAGTTGAGGCGCCTGTGGCGAGAAAGGACGCGAGGATGAGTGCGCGAGTGATTCGCTTGCCCGGCTGGTTGCTGGTGGTCGCCTTCATCGTCATTCCGCTGGTCGAGATCTACGTCTTGATCCAAGTCGGTCAGGTCATCGGTGCCTGGTGGACTATCTTCCTGCTGTTCCTTGACAGTCTTCTTGGTGGCTGGTTGGTCAAGCGCGAAGGGCGGCGTGCCTGGTTGGCCTTGAATACGGCCCTGCAAAGCGGCCGGATGCCCGCCCGCGAACTCGCTGATGGGGCCCTGATCCTCGTGGGTGGCACGCTCATGCTCACGCCAGGTTTCGTCACGGACACTGTGGGGATCTTGTTGATTTTGCCGTTCACCCGACCGGCGATCCGCGGCGCCTTGACACGCTACTTGGCCAACCGTATCCCTGGGGGTGGCGGTTTCGGTCCCGGGACAACGCAAAGACGCCCTGGACCGGGATCCGATGGATCCATAGTCCAGGGCGAAGTGCTTGACGACTAGGGGGTGAGCGCACGAGCTAGCGCGCGCGGGCAACCTTTTTGGCGTTCGCTCGGTGAAGATGTGCGGGTCCAATCTGTCCGCCGCGAAGGAGTGCGAGTCGCTCGCTCAGGATGTCTTCGAGCTCAACTACTGATCGGCGCTCAAGCAACATGTCCCAGTGGGTGCGGACCGGCTTTTCGGCCTTGACCTCAGGAATGATGCCGTCGGTGCTCAACGACTGAGCGCCACACTTCGGGCATTCCCAGTGAGCGGGCACGTCAGCCTCATCGGACATCGTGATCTCGAAAATGTGACCCTGGGGACACTTGTAGCCGACCTGCTGACGAGCGGCGAACTCAATGCCGCGCTCGTCCTCGAAGCTCTGGCCGCCGAGTCGAGCACCACGCAAGGTGCGCTCTGCCATTACATAACCTCCAACGAAAGATTTCCCCCGGGATGACGGGATTCCTGAAACTGAGACGGGCCTGCTTGTCATCCATGACGCAAGACTCCAAAGAAATTCGACAAATAGCGAACCTCTGTAACCCATACAACGTACGGGGGATGCGCAACATTCCGTTAGATCACGGTGGGTCTCACGTTGCCGGCGTCTTCGATGCCCTTCGCCGTGTCCACCCGGGCCAGGAAAAGCCCGCCCATAATGAAGAAGATGACCAGCGCAAATACGGCTGGACGATAAGAGTCCGTCAGTTGGTAGACCACCCCGAACAACAGGGTGCCGAACCACGACGTACCGCGGTCGACTGCGTGGTAGAAGCTAAAGAATTCAGCTTCTTTGCCTTGTGGGATGAACAGCGAGAAATATGACCGCGACAGCGCCTGCGTTCCGCCGAGAACGAGGCCGATCGCGAAGCCCATCAGCAAGAAGGGGACGATCTGGTTCTTGGGCAAGACCAGTGCGACGGTCACGATCAGACACCAGCCAGCCAACCCGGCGAGGATGGTGCGTTTGGCGCCGAACAAGGCGGCCATCCGCCCGAACAAGAGAGCCCCGCCGAAGGCTACAAATTGAACGATCAGAATGGTGGCAATGAGCACAGATTGGCCGAACCCCAGGGTCTGCTCACCGTAGGTTGACGACGCGTAAATGACGGTCTGGATGCCATCGTTGAAGAAGAGGTAGGCGACGAGGAAGGTCACGGCAACGGGGTATTGGCGCATTTCTCGAAGGGTCTGACCCAACTGACCGAAACTCTGACTGACCAGGCCACCATTGAGCGGAACCGGATCGGAGGCCGGTAGATCTCTGAGCCGAAGCAAGGGAACCAGCGTGAAGCCGGCCCACCACACGGCCGCAGAAAGCATGCTGACTCTGACCGCCAACGCCTCGGAGATGCCGAACTTCTCGTGGAAGAGAACAAGCACCAGATTCAACAACAGCAGGAGTCCGCCGCCGAGATACCCAAACGCCCACCCTCGAGAAGAGACCCGATCGCGCTCGTTCTCAAGAGAAATGTCCGGGAGGATCGAATCATTGACGACGAGCGAGCCCGCGGCACAAAGGTTGGCTCCGATGAACGCGATCGCCCCAAGTTGCCAGTTATCCCCGGTGGTGAAGAACAGTAGTGAGGCGAAGGCGGCGCCAGTCCACGCGAAGGCAGCCAAGAAGATCTTCTTGTTCGCGGTGCGATCCACTAGCGAGCCCAGGAGGGGCAGCAACACGGCCGACAAGATGGTGGAGAAAGTCAGGAGATAGAAGGGCAATGAACCAGGAGCAACCGAGATGCCTAGGACGCTGATCCGATCATCGACGGCGGCCGCCTCGGCAATTGCGATGATGTAGGGCGCAAACAGCACGGTCGCGACGGTGGTGAAGTAGGCGCTATTGGCCCAGTCATACCAATACCAAGCCTTCTGATTGTGAGCTCTCAACAGCGGACTAAGATCCGCGATGGCGCCATCGCTTCCGGGATGACTCATGCCTAGTTTCCTCTCGGTTGGCGCTGGTCGGCGAGCACGCTGAGCAAGACATCGGTTCGGTCGGTGATCAAGCCGTCCACACCCATCCTGAGCAGGCGCTCCATCTCGTCAGCATCGTCTACTGTCCACACATGCACATGTTTCCCGGCCGCATGGGCACGGCGTACGAGTCCGGGGGTGACCAACGTTAATGGTCCCTTCTTGAGCGGCATTTGGAGCGCCTGAACGTGTCGCCCGGTAATCACATCAGCAAGGCGCCCACTGGGCAGTAGCCGGAAGGCGGCGACTTCGAGGGGTGCGGCAGACGTCGCGACCCGGCCCTTAGTCAACCGACGAAAGCTGCGGAGTCTCTTCAGAGAGAAGGATCCAACTAAGACTCGATCCCAAGAACTTGTTCGTTCGATCAACCGGACAAGCGGCACAACGGCAGTATCCGCCTTGAGATCGATATTAAAGCGAGCCTCGGGCAGCGCCGCTAAGAGTTCTTCCATCGTCGGGATGTGGTGCTTTTCAGCAATGCGCGCGGCGACCAATTCGGCGTACGTCAAGTCAGCAATGGCACCGGTTCGATCGGTGAGGCGATCCAGGCGCTCGTCGTGAAAAGCGAGCAACACTCCGTCGCGGGTGGCGTGAACGTCAGTCTCGAGATACGCATACCCGAGTCCCGACGCGTGCCGAAAAGCCCAGAGCGTGTTTTCCATCCCCAGGTTCGCCGGATGTAAGGCACCCCCACGGTGCGCCATGGCAATCACCGAGCCGGGTGGTTGGTCATCGAGAAAGGCAAAGCCGCTGTGGCGAGGCATGCGTTGGGTGCGCGTCACGGATGAAGTATCACTGTTAGTCGGTGCTCGGGCATAACGCGTCCTCCACGGACGTCGCGAGAAGAGCCTCGGCGCGCATCCTCAGTCCCGCGCGCGAGCGGCGTACGGTCGAAGGATGGATGAACTCAAATGCCCCCACTGTGAGGACGCCATGCGCGAGGTGGTGTTGTCCGAGGTTCGCGTGTGGCAATGCGTCCGCGGAGACGGCGTCTATCTTGATCGCTCCCAACTCGGAAGCTTGATCGAGGCCGAACACGACTGGCACGTCAATGCCGGCCAACTCACCACTCCGCTGCCGCGAATCACCGCAGACATGGCTGCGCCGCCAGCGCCGACTCCTCGTGCTCGAGCGTGGGTCGAAACGTTATTTGGCTAAATGTCGCGGAAGGTCTCAATCTGGGCACCCAGCAGGTTCAGGCGCTCAGCGAGATCTTCATAGCCGCGGTGGATCACGTAGGTAGACCTCAAGACCGAGGTCCCCTTCGCCGCCAACATCCCCAGCAATATGACAACCGCCGGTCGCAGTGCTGGCGGACAGACAATTTCCGTTCCAGACCAGTGCGTGGGGCCTTCAATCATCACGCGATGAGGATCGAGAAGCTTGACCTGAGCACCCAGTTTGTTGAGTTCAACTAGGTAGATCGCCCGATTCTCATAGACCCAATCGTGAAGCAGAGTCTGACCCTCCGCCACCGCAGCGATGACCGCGAAGAACGGCAGGTTGTCGATGTTGAGCCCAGGAAAGGGCATCGGATGCACCTTGTCGTGGGGTGCCCGCAGATCGGAGGGCTGGGTGGTGATGTCGACAAGCCTGGTTTGGCCGTTGAGAGCGTCGTACTCCTCCGAGCGGTGATAGTCGAAGCCCATCTCCTCCAGCAGCGCCAGTTCGATCTCCAGGAACTCAATCGGCACGCGGCGAATGGTGATTGAGGACTTGGTCACAATGGCCGCGGCAAGCAACGACATTGCCTCGATGGGGTCTTCGCTCGGCGCGTAGTCAACATCGACGTTGATGTCGAGCAACCCGGTCACTTTCAGCGTGGTGGTGCCCACGCCCTCAACGCCCACGCCAAGTTTCTGCAAGTAGAAGCAGAGATCCTGGACCATGTAGTTGGACGAGGCGTTTCGGATCACGGTGGTGCCCGGATGCATGGCGGCGGCCATCAATGCATTCTCAGTGACGGTGTCACCACGTTCGGTCAGCACGATCGGGCGGATTGGCACGGTCGTTCGATCAACCGTGGCGTGATAGGAGCCGTCGTGTGCGACGACGTTGAGACCAAACGGCCGCAGTGCTGACATGTGTGGCTCAACGGTGCGAGTCCCGAGGTTGCACCCTCCTGCGTAGGGAAGATCGAATTCGTCTGCTCGGTGTAGGAGGGGACCGAGAAACATCAACACCGACCGAGTGCGCCTGGCCGCATCCTCATCAATACGAGTGAGGTCAAGGACCGCGGGAGGAATGATCTCCAGATCATTGTCGGCATTGAGCCAGCGTGTTTGAACACCGAGGCTTTGCAGCACCTCGAGGAGTCGATTGACCTCTTCGATCCGGGCCACTTTGCGGAGCGTCGTGCGTCCACGGTTGAGCAGCGACGCGCACAGCAAAGCGACGCCGGCGTTCTTGGAAGTTTTGACGTCGATGCTGCCAGATAACTTGGTAGGCCCAGTGACCCGCAAGTGGGTCGGTCCCGCGCCGAGGGCCACGATCTCGCTGTCGAGCGCAGCGCTGATCTTCTCGACCATTTCAAGCGAGAGGTTCTGGTGCCCCTTCTCGATGCGATTGATCGCACTCTGCGAGGTGTTGAGCAACTCAGCCAGCTGTTGCTGGGTGAGGCCTCGATGTTTGCGCGCATCGCGGATTAGGTTGCCGATTCGGCCTTTGTATCCCTCGCTCATGTCGTCACGTTATCTCAGATATGAGATAACACAACTCGGCCCTGGCGGAGGCATGCGACCTCGGGGGAGTGGCGGTATCCTCGCGCTTACCACGTAATGCGGAGGCAAGAAGATGCCGACAAAGTTCGAAACCATGCAGGATTACGTCGCCGCGCAGCCACCCGACGTACAGCAATTGCTTCACCGGGTGCGCGAGTTGGCGCTGGCTGCCGTGCCGGAAGGCGTGGAGGCGATCAGTTATCAAATCCCGACGATCAAGCGTGCTGGCGTCAACGTGATTCACTTCGCGGCCTGGAAGCGCCATCTCGCGGTCTACCCGATTCCCGACGGTGACGATGCTTTCTGTGCCGCCGTTGCGCCGTACGTCGCCCACAAGGGAACCCTGCAGTTCAAGTATGTCGACCCGATTCCCTATGAACTGATTGCGGAGGTGTTCGGTCGCCTGGCAGACGCCTAAGCAGTTGATGTGTATGGTTGGTGTATGGCACGCACAAACATTGACCTCGACGATCAACTTGTTGACGAAGTCATGCGCCGATTCAACGTCAGCACGAAGAAGGACGCAGTCGATCTGGCCTTACGCCGACTCGTCGGAGTTCCGCTGACGACCGACTTCTTCCTCGGGCTGGAAGGTGTCGGATGGGAAGGCGATCTGGCCGAGATGCGCGGAGATCGAGTTGAGACTTCGGCGTGAAATTGATCGACACGTCGGCCTGGATTGATTACCTCCGGGGGAGTGACTCGCGGGCAACTTCGGAGGTGCGGCGGTTGTTGAAGAGCGAGTCCGCCCAGGTGGTGATGTGCGAACCCGTGGCGATGGAGTTGCTTGCGGGGGCAACCACTGAGGTGGGACTGCTTTCCTTGGAAAGATTGGTCAATGGCCTTCCTCAGCTGCCTGTCGATCCCACGCTCGACTTTCGCTCGGCGGCGTCGATCTACCGAACAGCACGGAGCTCCGGGAAGACGATTCGGAGTCTCACGGACTGTCTGATCGGGGCGATCGCCCTTAGACACGGTGCCACGTTGCTCCATAAGGACATGGATTTCGAGATTGTCGCGGAGTTCACCGAGCTTGACTCGCTATCACTGCGCTAGCAGTGCTGGGCGCTACGCAACGCGGACGCAACCTGGCACGATCACTCAGGTGACCACTGCGGCGTACGCCTCCACGATGTCGGGTGGCGCGGCTAGGGTTTGAAGGCCACTAAACAGAGGGAGATTCCATCAGCATGTCTGCGCAACACCCGGCCGACAGCCACGACCTGATTCGAGTGCACGGGGCTCGGGTGAACAACCTGAAGGACGTCAGTCTCGAGATCCCCAAAAGGCGACTGACTGTGTTCACGGGCGTCTCGGGCTCTGGAAAGAGCTCCTTGGTGTTCTCCACGATCGCGGCTGAGTCCCAGCGGATGATCAATGAGACCTATAGCGCCTTCCTGCAGGGTTTCATGCCCTCGCTGACGCGGCCCGAGGTTGACCGCCTTGAGGGGCTCACGACCGCGATCATCGTCGACCAGGAACGGATGGGGGCCAATCCTCGTTCGACAGTTGGCACAGCGACTGACGCCAACGCGATGCTTCGCATTTTGTTCAGCCGACTTGGTTCCCCGCACGTCGGTCCGCCGACGGCCTACTCCTTCAACGTGCCGACGCGCAAGGCGAGCGGCGTCATGTCGACGGAGAAGAGCGACGGCCGCGTGGAGAAGAATGTCGTTAGGGAAGCGGTCTACCTAGGCGGCATGTGTCCACAGTGTGAGGGCATGGGCAGTGTGAACGACATCGACCTCAGCGCGCTCTACGACGATTCGAAGTCGCTGGCCGAGGGGGCGCTGAGCATCCCCGGCTATTCGATGGACGGATGGTATGGGCGACTGTTTGAGGGCGTCGGCCTGCCGATGGATAAGCCAATTTCGACGTTTACGAAGAAGCAACTCGACACGATGCTTTATGCCGACCCGACCAAGATCAAGGTCGAAGGGATCAACCTGACCTTCGAGGGGATCATCCCGAAGATCCAGAAGTCCATGCTTTCGAAGGATCCCGAGGGCATGCAGCCGCACGTACGCCGATTTGTGGAGCGGGCAGTGACCTTCCAGCGGTGTCCCGAGTGTGACGGCACCAGACTGACCAGGCAGGCACTGTCTTCGAAGATCGACGGCAAGAACATCGCCGAGCTCTGCCAGTTGCAGATCAGCGATCTTGCCGCTTGGGTGCGAAAGTTGGACGAGCCGTTGGTGGCGCCGTTGCTCAACGGACTGCAACACCTGCTCGATTCCTTCGTGAGCATCGGCCTGGGTTACCTCAGCTTGGATCGACCTGCCGGCACCTTGTCAGGGGGAGAGGCGCAGCGGACCAAGATGATTCGGCATCTGGGGTCCTCACTGACCGATGTCACCTACGTCTTCGACGAACCCACGATCGGTCTGCATCCCCACGACATCGAGCGGATGAACGATCTGTTGCTCCAACTGCGCGATAAAGGCAACACGGTCCTCGTGGTGGAGCACAAGCCCGAGACGATCGCTATCGCCGATCACGTGGTCGACCTCGGCCCGGGCGCGGGTAGGGAGGGCGGAACGATCTGTTTCGAGGGGGATCTCGAGGGGCTGCGAAGCAGCAACACCACCACGGGGCGTCACCTGGATGACCGCGCCAGTTTGAAGGACTCGGTGAGGTTGGGCAGTGGTGTCCTTGAGATCCGAGGCGCGTCAACCAACAATCTTCGCGATGTCGATGTCGATGTCCCGCTGGGCGTGTTGTGTGTGGTGACCGGGGTCGCGGGCTCCGGCAAGAGTTCACTGATTCATGGTTCGGTGGTCGGACGCGAAGGCGTCATCGTCGTTGATCAGGGCGCCATCAAGGGGTCACGACGCAGCAACCCGGCAACCTACACCGGACTGCTCGAACCGATTCGGAAGGCTTTCGCCAAGGTCAACGGCGTCAAGCCGGCGCTGTTCAGTTCCAACTCTGAGGGCGCCTGCCCCACGTGCAACGGAGCGGGCGTTATCTACACCGAGTTGGGGGTCATGGCGACGGTTGAGTCGCCCTGCGAGGAGTGTGAGGGCAAGCGATTTCAGGCGGCTGTCCTCGAATACACCCTTGGCGGAAGGAACATCGCCGAGGTTTTGGCCATGCCCGTCAGTGAAGCACTTGGCTTCTTCAACGAGGGCGAGGCGAAAACTCCAGCAGCACACAAGATCCTGGAGAGGCTCGCAGATGTCGGCATCGGCTACCTGTCACTAGGTCAGCCGCTGACAACTTTGTCTGGCGGTGAGCGTCAACGATTGAAGCTGGCCACAAACATGGTGGGCGAGGGGGGGATCTATGTGTTGGATGAGCCAACGACCGGCCTTCACCTGGCCGACGTCGACCAATTGCTCGGGCTGTTGGATCGGCTTGTCGACTCCGGAAAGTCGGTGATCGTGATCGAACATCACCAAGCAGTGATGGCGCATGCCGATTGGATCATCGATATCGGGCCCGGAGCGGGCCACGACGGCGGCACGATCGTCTTCGAGGGCACCCCGGCACACCTGGTGGTCCAACAAACCACATTGACTGGACAGCATCTCGCGGCGTACGTCGGCGACTGAACGGCGGCAACGGGCCAGGCTACGCAACCGGAACCCGGTTAGTGACAGAGTGATGTCATGCGCGTTCGCGTTCTCCCGGCCATCCTCGCTGCCGGGCTGCTCATGGTTGCCTGCACCAGCGAACCGACATCCGATGTTCCTTTGCCCGAGATCGTGTGGACCGAACGCACGCTCCCGGCCCATCCAGGAGCCAGTGGGCGCAGCGTCGTGCGTGACGCGGTGGATTGTGGTGGCGTTTGGTATGTCGTCGGAGCCGTATTTCTGGACCGGCCATCAGCCACCCGAGACACGCGCCCAGCAGCGTGGACTTCTTCCGACGGCGCCAACTGGACCCCCCTTCAGGTGGACACGCAGACCTACTGGGGACGACGCGCCATTTTGAACTCCGTCGCCTGCTCGAAGGGGCGAATCGCGGTGGTGGGCGCTCGATCGGGTGGCGCTCACGGAAATCCACGGGTTACGACCTTTCGCCTCCAGCCGGGTGGTGGCCTAGTGGACGTCCCAGCGATCTTCACGCAATACGGCGGTGTCAGCGCCACCAACGTTGGGCCCATCAGCGGCGGTCCAACAGGTTGGCTCATCGCCGGCAATCGGCTCAGCGGACCTGGGGTTTGGGTGACTGACGACCCCGACGGATTCACGCGGGTGGAAGGTGAGCCTGGGCTCACCGATGATGGTGATCTCGACTCACTGGCGCAAGCAGGTGGATGGGCTGGGGACGAATGGGTCCTTGTCGGTGCCGGTGCGCGGGCTGGTCAGCACCTCAACCAAGACCCGTTGGCGTGGACCTCCAAAGACGGACTCAGCTGGCAGGCTCAGGAGATGCCAGCCGAGGCCGAGACTGAAGACGTCCATCGCGTGGTAGCGCTCGCCGACGGGCGGCTGTTGGCGTTGGGACTGCGGGGAGACACCTATTCAGCGTGGACTCGAGCCGCCGATGGGGTCTGGCAGCGTTCGGTTCGCTTCGGGCAGTTGAGCGAGCAATGGCTAGGTGCTCCGTACGTCGCTTCCGTGGCGGTGAGGGGGACCGGCATTCTTGCGACCGTGAGCACAGGTGCTAACTACGAACTGTGGCAAAGTCAGAACGGGACTGACTGGCACCAACTCGCCCCACCGCTGACGCCCACAACAGCGGGTGACCACACTCTCGTCGTCGCCTCTGGCGACGGTTCGCTTTTGCTCGCCGATGACGGCCGCGTGGCTCGATTGTGGACGGCCAGGTCAACGTCACGAGATACGTCTCAGTAGCTGACGCGGATCAGCCTAAAGAATGAGAGCTGACCACTACGGGGGGCCAGGAAACCTTGAGCCAGCAGGCCGATGGCGGCGGGCGGACGTTGCGTCATCGTTGGGTTCGAGAACCCGAAGAAAGGAAGAGACCTTGACTACCAAAACGACGACCACGACCACCCTAGCCCTCTACGATCCACCCACGCCTGTCAAAGCGAAACTTGCCGCGGCCTGGGCCAGTTTCATGTTCTTCTATATCTACGTCGACTATCTCCACCTATACAAGCCCGGAGTCATCGACGACATCCAGGCCGGCATCGTCTTCGAGTTCGACATCAGCCAAACCTTCGTAGGCAGTTCGCTTAGCCTGGTGGGGATACCGGCCTTCATGATCCTGCTTTCGATGGCACTACCCGCCCGCGCTAACCAGACGCTCAATCTCGTCGTGGCATCGCTGTACATCCCCGTCTCGGTGTTTAACGTGGTCGGCGAGTCCTGGATGTACTTCTATGGCCTTGGCGTCTTACTTGAAGTGATGATCCTCGCCTTTATCCTTCGCTCCGCGTGGACCTGGCCCCGCAGGACGTCATAGGAGCAATTTCTAATCCCTCTGTATTCGCCGATAAGATATATTATGTCAATCTACCGATTCAAGAGGCTCACTCCAGCCCCTCTCTCCTGCCATCGCTCACGTGGGCCGGTATCTCAGGGCGACCGCACCCGACCGGAATTCACGGCGGTCCACAAGCTCGAGTTGGATGCGCTCACGGAGTCCGGCGAGCAGGGTCGGTCCGTGTCCGGCAAGCACCGGCTGCACCAGGAACTCGTATTCGTCGATCAGTCCCAGATCTACCAACGCCAGCGGGAGCGTCACGCCACCCACCCACAGGCCTTCGCCTGACTCCTGCTTGAGCCGCCTAACTGCTTCACCCAAGTCGCCGTTCACCAGCTCGGCATTCCAGTCGACCCCGCTTAGCGTGCTCGAAACGACGTACTTCTTCTTCTGGTCGATGGTCTTGGCGAACGGGATCTCCCACTCATCCATCCAGTCGGGCCAAGTGCCGGTGGCAGGCTTCCGCCAGGCCGACTCCATCATCTCGTAGGTCACCCGTCCGAAAAGCAGCGCATCAACTCGCTCCATCTCAGCGGTCCAGTAGCGCATCGACTCCTCGTCCGGAGGAAGACCTGCCTCGTGATGGCAGCAGCCGTCGAGCGTGATGTTGATCGAATATCGCAGTGGTCGCATCTAGTTGCCCTCCGGCTGAACTGACAATCCGCTGAAGTAGGGGCTTTTGGCCCGATTGCGGTTGAGTGTTGCAGGCTACGGTGACACGGTGAGCGAAAACCAACTTCTTGTCCTGAATCGTGCCGACCTTGAGGGGTTGGGTCTGACCTGGGCAGAGATCATCGATGTTCTTGACGATGCCTTCAGCCAGAAGGCTCGTGGCCTGGTCCAAAACCCGCCTAAGCCCAAAGTTGCTTCACGAGACGACTCCTTCATTCACGCGATGCCCGCCTATCTTGGCGGTTCAGATCGGATCGGGATCAAGTGGGTGGCCGGCTACGAGCAGAATCACGCCAAGGGACTCCCCTACATTTACGGCGCAGTCATCATGAATGACGCCGAGACCGGTCGACCGATCGCGCTCCTCGACGGCGGTTGGATCACCGAGATGCGCACCCCGGGCGTTTCTGGAGTCACGATGCGCCATGTGCCCGGCGACCCCAAGCATCTAGCTCTAGTTGGTTGCGGCGTCCAAGGTCGACGTCACCTGGAAGTTGCCCTTGAGGTTCATCCCGGGCTTACCCACGTGACGGCTTATGACTATGTGGACGGGGTCGCCGAAAAGCTGCTGGAGAACGCCGGAGACCGGCACCACGCGGTCGCCATCTCACCAACTGAGGCTGTGGCAGGTGCTGACCTCGTGATCACCACAATCACCGTGCCGTTGGACCCGAAGTTGGATTGTGCCAACACCGATCCCAACGCGCTGTTACTGCCTGTTGACTATGAAGACGCAATGTCAGTGGCCGCGTTTGAGAACGCCGTCATCTATTGCGTCGACGATCTCGGGCAATATGGCTATGTCGCGGACCGTCTCTACTTCTTCGGGCTCCCGGAGCCAGTCACCCACCTGGCCGAGGTGGTTGCCGGCGAGTACGCCGTGCCCGAGACAGGCCGCCGAATGTTTCTCAACATGGGCATCGCGATGGACGATGTCGCACTGAGCGCGCTGGCTATCGACCGCGCCGAAGCAGCAGGAGTGGGTCGCTATATCGAATTTCCCTGAGCATGAACTTTCCTTGAGCCTTAGCGGCTAGTAACCGCCCACACCGCTCCCCCAAGCGCAACGACGGCACCGACGGTTCGGATGCAACCCTTGGAGGTCGCGAAACCCAGGGCCCGCAACAGCAACAGTGGCGCAGCCGACGTCACGGCAGAAGAAGTTTTCCCAACGCGAACAACCAGTATTACGCGCTGCGAGCCTCAGAGTGGATGGAGGCAGCGGCGAAGAGCGCCCGCAGAGTGTTGGCGCAACCAGCACACATCCACAGGCTCAAGGGTGGCGTGTGAAGCAGCGGATCACCGGGTGTTTCGATGAGCCGGAAGTTGCGGTGGTCGGATTCGTTTCGACAGGCGACGTTGGCGCATTCGGACGGCAGATCCAGCAGGCCAGCGGGGCGAGCGACGCTCATTGGCGTACGCCGGCCAGGGCACGCTCGGGACTGCGCTGACCGGGCATCGGCCCAGGCACACAATCGCAGCTGTCGGAACACGACAAGAACGTATGCGCAGCATGGCCACACCGGCTGCAAGGCAAGTCGTGCGACAACTGCATTGTTGTCTCTTCGGTGGTGTCCCACATGGCGCTGACCCTCCCAGGTCTACTTAAGAATTCAATAGTGCGCCTATGGGACGGAGATCACACGCAACTCTCACGCGGATGAGCAGGACTAACTACAGAAATCACCCGAATGGGTGGGCATAACGACTGAAAAGGCCACTCATCGACCGGCTTTGGTGCCATCTTCGACGATCCACCAGGCGGCATACGGCGCCAAGCGAATCACCCCATCAGCACCGCACGTCACGCGATGATCACCCAACGCGTTCATTGGATGTTCAAATCCCAGCTCGTGGAGACGCCACATCTCAAACGGGCGCCACTCCCCCGTGACGTTGTAGAGCCCGACCATGGTGCCGCTGGCATGTCTGCGTACGACGCCCAAAACTCCGTCGTCGGTGTCCCACATCACCTGCGGTTGGGTGCTGCCATGCAGCTGCGGCAACGACCCCCTCACCCGCGCCAGGTGAGCCAGTGCGTGAAACGCCTTGCCTTGAACGCTCTCCAAGTCGTGGCGCAAGGCCATCCGAGCAGAATCAAGCGCCGGGCGATGGGCCCAACGGTTATCGCTCGCGTGTGCCGCTTCCTTTGCCCAGTCGCCGTCGTTGGGCTCAGCGAGCTCGTCGCCACTCCAAATAACGGGCACGCCACCCCAGCCAAAGGCGATGGCATGGGCCAGAAAAAAGCGCGCCAAAGCATCCACCGGCCGCGCTGCCTTGTTGATCCCGAGCAGCGACGCTGTCGTGCCACTGATTCGGCGATCCTGGGTTTCTGGATTCTCTTGGAAGACGAGACCCTCGGCCCAACTGTCTTCCATCAACCCGGAATACCAGTCTGAGAGGAAGACTCGATGCAGGTGCCCGTTGAGTCCGACGGAACTGGCGTCACCATCGTCGATCGCCCACCCGATGTCATCGTGGCAGCGGACATAACAAATCCAGGAAGACCCCGCCGGAATCGGGGGCACCGACCCTAGGGCCTGCCTGGCCAAAACAACGTTGCGTGCTGCCAGCATCGACCAAATCTGGACCATCAGCCCGTTGTGATAAGCCAGATCGCTGACCCTCCCGACATGTTTGCCGACCCCCAGGTATTGCACCAGATCCCGCGGGCCCACGATAGCTTCAGCCTTGAAGGCGAGGGCCGGACACGCAAGCTTGGCGACCGTCCGCAGAACTTGAGTGATCTCGTGGACCTCTGGTTGGTTCTGGCAATTTGTGCCTAACCGCTTCCACATGAAGGCGATTGCGTCCAAACGCACCACCTCCACGCCTAAGTTGGCCAGAAACAAGATGATCTCGACGTACTCCTCAAGAACGTGGGGATTGCCCCAATTCACATCCCATTGCCACTCATTGAAGGTCGTCCAAACCCAGGCCTCGAGCTCGGGATCAAAGGTGAAGTTTCCCGGCGCGAAATCAGGGAAGACTTCCGGGAGCGTTGCCTCATAGGCGTCGGGACGCTCGCGATCGGGATAGGCGAAAAAGTAGTCGCGGTAGCGCTGTTGACCGGCTCGCGCCCGCTGAGCCCACAGGTGTTCGCGAGCGACGTGATTGAGAACCAAATCTAAGACGAGGGAGATGCCTTCACGGCGCAAGGTCGTTGCGAGCGCCCGAAGATCCTCGACGTCGCCTAAGTCGGAGCGGACCTGTCGATAGTCCGCAACGGCATAGCCACCGTCGTTGTCTCCATCGCGTGGTTGAAGCAACGGCATGAGGTGGAGATATCGAACCCCGAGCTCCTGGAGATAGGAGACCCTCTTCTCGACCCCGGCGAGGTCCCCCGCGAAGCGTTCCGTATAGGCCGCGTAGCCAATCATTTCCGGTTGCTGAAGCCAATCGGGGCGCAATTGGCGCCTCAGATCGAGCGCGTGAAGATCGTCTGCCCGATCGGCGTACGCCGTGGCGGCCCGCACGACGAGCCCTTCCGCCAACTCAACGGCGTCGCTGTGGGGATAGAGCACAAGCAAGGGAGTTAGGAGGTCGTCCCACCAGCGGTCGAGGCGCGCAGCGAAGACGGACTGGCGATCTGCGGAAACCCCGACCAAATGCCTAGCCGCCGCAAGTTGAATCTCGCGAGGGGCGGCGTCCTGGGGCATGAGTGAACCCTATGGCCAACCGCGACTCGTATTCGAGTCCCGGACCCAGGACGCTCCATGACCGGCCCTGACCTACGATCAAGCCTGTGACTTATCGCTTCCTTGCTCCGTTGCTCGTCATCGTCACCCTCCTCTTGTCGGCCTGCGGCAATGAGGACGACACCCAGACTGCGGTCGACCCGCCCGTCGTCGAATCTTCTAGTGAAGCCCCCGCTGCCGCCGGTGCTTGCGAATATCGCTCCGACGGCACGACCCCGGTCAAAGAGGTCACTCCGCCACCGGCCGATCCCACCGTCACTGGCAAGGTCGCGAGTGTGATCGAGAGCAGTGCCGGCAAGTTCACCGTGGACCTCAACGCGTCGACGACGCCCTGCACCGTGAACTCCTTCGTTGCGTTGGCCAAGCAGGGCTACTTCGACGGCACTCAATGTCACCGCCTCACCACCGATGGGATCTGGGTTCTGCAATGCGGCGACCCGACCGCGACCGGCGGAGGCGGGCCAGGCTATGCCTTTGATGATGAACTTGCTGGCACTGAAACTTATCCGGCGGGCACTGTTGCCATGGCGAATGCTGGCCCGGGCACCAACGGCTCCCAATTCTTCCTCGTCTACAAGGACTCCCTGGGACTTCCGGCGGGCTACACGGTCTTCGGCAAAATGGATGCCGCAAGCATCCTGGCCGTCCAGAAGATCGCCGCCAAAGGCACCGCCAACGGCAGCACTGATGGCGCGCCAAAAGATCCGGTGGAGCTTCAGTCCGTCACCATTCGATGACGCTCGGCCGCTCTCAGCGCCGAGGCTGACGTCGGCAGCCCAGTTGGTACGTCAGCCGCAGCGACGGGTTCACCCGCAGTGATTCGCAGGGGTACGACGCCCGCCCACACGTCTCGCGACTCTCCGTCGTCGGGATCGTCAGCTGGTCCTTGGCTGACTTTCACGCTGGCTCTGGACAGGGAGAGGCGAAGCACCAACGTTGCTGCCAGTTCCTTCGCGGTGTGGTTGCGGACCTCTTCACCGCGTCCGGGAAACAGGTGCTCTGACAAGAGATCCAGGGCTGCGACTCGGTCCTCCCCCGTCAGCACCTCAGGCTCACCAAGAATCACCGCGCTGCGGTAGTGCATTGAACTCTCGAACAGCGACCTCGCATAGACCAGTCCGTCCACGTGGGTGATCTCGACTGCGATGGGAGTCTTCGCGGAGATCCGGAGTACTCCCCCGCCCGTGGAGCCATGCAAGATCACCGAATCTCCATCGCGTGCGCAGGCAAAGGGCAGCACCACCGGATTGCCGTCTCGCACCACACCGACGTGCGCGATCAGCGCCTCATCTACGATCGCATGCAGTGCCGACTCTTCGAAGACCTGATACTCAGGCAGACGGCGTACGCTCAAATCGGGCTCTGGCGAGAGTTTTTCGTTGCTCATGACGCATAGCGTTGCGTTGAGTGCAACCAAAAAGCAACCTCGTCGCCCTACAATGGCACTGAACGGATCTTGCATCCGCACTGCCCGGTGAGGAACCGATGACCACCAGCGCTCAGACCTCACGAGAGACTCTCGTCAGGGCCATCGCCGAAGGCCAGCGCCATCAGCGTGGTGCCCTTCTTCCCATCTTGCACGAAGTCATGGACGAGTGCGGTTTCATCGCCGAGAGCGACGTGCCGGTGATCGCCAATGTGCTCAACCTCTCGGTGGCAGAGGTGCATGGCGTGGTGTCGTTCTATCACGACTTTTCGACGGAGCCCCCGGCTCAGCACACCATTGCGTTGTGCCGTGCGGAGGCCTGTCAAGCAGTTGGCGGCCAGGATCTTTTCAGCCACACCCAGGCGCAGGCAGCAAGCGGCAAGCTCGGCGACTCGATCCAAGTTCAAGAGGTCTTTTGCCTGGGCAACTGTGCCCTTGGTCCAGCAGGAACAGTCGATGGAAAACTCTATGGCCGCCTGGACGAAGCGCGCGTGAAGGCACTGAGCGAAGATTGGCGAACCGCATGAGTTCTAGTCCAGCGGTCACCTATCGAGTGTTCGTCCCCGCCGATGCCGCAGCGGTGTCGGTCGGTGCCGAGGAAGTCGCCCGCACCTTGGCCGAGTTGCCCGGGACTACGGTGGTTCGCAATGGGTCACGCGGGATGTTGTGGGCCGAACCCCTCGTGGAACTGGAGACGCCGGAGGGCCGCATCGGCTTTGCCAACGTGACCCCCGAAGATGCCGCCGCCGTCGTTGCGCAAGGCTGGAGTGCATTAGGCGACAAGGCAATTGGCCTGGTGGACAAACATCCGTGGCTGGCTAATCAGCACCGTGTGACCTGCGCGCGCGTTGGCGTGGTTGACCCCGCCTCGATTGCCGACTACGCAGAGCACGGTGGTTGGACCGGTCTGCGACGCGCCCTGGCCCTGACACCAGCGGAAGTTGTCGCGGAGGTCATCGCGTCAGGTGTTCGCGGCCGTGGCGGTGCAGGCTTTCCCGCCGGCATTAAGTGGCGCACCGTGCTGGAGCAAGAGTCCGATCTCAAGTTCGTCTGCTGCAACTTCGACGAGGGCGATTCCGGCACCTTTGCCGACCGGATGGTCGTCGAGGGCGACCCCTTCACCCTCATCGAGGGGATGATCATCGCGGCGTACGCCGTTGGGGCCGGTGAGGGCTATATCTATGTGCGTAGCGAATACCCGCATGCGATTCGAGCCTTGCGGCGAGCCATCGATGCTGCCTACACCAACGGCTATCTCGGCTCCTCAGTGCTGGGTGGGGACGTGGCCTTTGATCTGCATGTCCGAGTGGGAGCCGGGGCCTACATCTGCGGTGAAGAGTCCTCCATGTTGGACAGCTTGGAAGGAAAGCGCGGAGAGGTGCGCGCGAAGCCTCCAATCCCGGCGATCTCTGGCCTGTTCGGCCAACCAACCGTGGTCAACAACGTGCTCACCCTGTGCACGATCCCGATGATCTTGGCGGACGGCGGCCCGGCGTACGCAGAGCTCGGCGTTGGCCGTTCCCTTGGCACCCAGGTCTTTCAACTAGCCGGCAATGTCGCAAGGGGCGGCCTGGTCGAGCTGCCGTTTGGAGTGCCGTTGCGCGAGTTGATCGAGACCTACGCCGAGGGCACTCGCTCGGGGAGACCCGTCCGAGCCGTGCAGATCGGTGGCCCCTTGGGTGCCTACCTGCCCACGTCGAGATTCGATGTGGCGATGGACTACGAATCCCTTGCTGCCGTCGATGCCATGCTGGGCCATGGCGGGGTCGTGGTCTTTGACGACACTGTTGAGATGGCACAGATGGCTCGCTTTGCAATGGAGTTCTGTGCGGCCGAATCCTGCGGCAAGTGCACCCCATGTCGGATCGGCTCGGTGCGCGGCGTAGAAACGATTGATCGCATCATTGCCGGTGAAAATGTGCGGGCCAACCTCACCCTGCTCGACGATCTCTGCGAGACCATGACCAAGGGCTCGTTGTGCGCTATGGGGGGCCTCACCCCTATGCCAGTGCAAAGCGCTTTGAAACACTGGCCTGAAGACTTCGATCGCACCCCGCAGGAGGCAACGTCATGACTGTTCTCGAGACCTTCTGGGCGCCCGAACCCGACTACGGCACCCCTGTCGTGGAATCGTCAGCCGTTGCTAGCGTCATCATCGACGGGCGCGCCGTAAGCGTTCCACTCGGGACCTCAGTCATGCGAGCGGCTGCCGAGGCTGGCATCGAGGTTCCCAAACTGTGCGCCACGGATTCCCTGAATGCCTTCGGCTCTTGTCGGATGTGCTTGGTCGAGGTCGACGGTATGCGCGGGACTCCCGCGTCGTGCACCACTCCCTGCTCCGATGGCATGGTCGTATCGACTCACACCGAGCAGGTCGTCGAGTTGCGGCGCAACATCATGGAGCTTTACCTCTCCGACCACCCAGCCGATTGCGCGGGGTGCGCCAGGGGCAATTGCGAGATGCAGTCGTTGGCCGCCACGATCGGGTCTGCCGAAGTGCGGTATGGATTGGCCTCAGCCCAGCCCAGCAAAACCCACGGCGTAGACGCGACGTACGACGCAAGCAATCCCTACTTCGATTTCGACCAATCTGCCTGCATCGTGTGCTCTCGCTGCGTCCGTGCGTGCAGCGAGACCCAAGGAACCTTTGCGCTCACCGTCGAGGGTCGTGGGTTCGACTCAAAGATCAGCCCGGGAGGGAAGGACTTCTTCTCGTCGGAGTGCGTCTCCTGCGGCGCGTGCGTGCAGGCCTGCCCAACCTCGGCCCTGCAAGAGAAGTCGGTCATCGAACTGGGCATGCCAACTCGATCAGTCGACACAACGTGCGCCTACTGCGGCGTCGGTTGTTCGTTCCGAGCCGAAGTCCGTGGGGTCGGCGAGGATGCCCAGGTGGTGCGCATGATGCCTAGCAAGTCGGGCGGCGCCAATGAGGGACACAGCTGTGTCAAGGGTCGTTTCGCCTACGGCTACGCCGCCCACAAGGATCGCCAACTTCACCCCATGGTGCGTGAGAGCATCGACGACGAGTGGCGGCGTACGACGTGGGAAGACGCTATTGCCAAGGCGGCCGGCGGATTCCAGGCCATCCAGGCCGAGCACGGCGTCGGCTCCATCGGCGGCATCTCGTCTTCTCGTTGCACGAACGAAGAGGTTTACGTCGTGCAAAAGTTGGTGCGCGCGGCCTTCGGCAACAACAACATCGACACCTGCGCTCGGGTTTGCCACTCCCCCACGGGCTATGGCTTAAGCCAGACTTTCGGCACCTCTGCTGGCACTCAAGACTTCCAATCGGTCGACGAGGCTGACGTCATCTTGCTGATCGGAGCCAACCCGACCGACGCCCACCCGGTCTTTGCTTCACGACTAAAACGCAGACTCCGCGAGGGCGCTCAGATCATTGTGGCTGATCCCCGTCGCATCGAGTTGGTGCGCAGCCCTCACATCGAGGCCGCTCATCACCTTCCCGTGTTGCCTGGATCCAACGTTGCCTTTGTCAACGCCCTTGCCCACGTGATCGTCACCGAGGGCCTCTATGACGCGGCCTTCCTCGCCGAGCGCTGTGAGAACGTCGACAGCTATCTTGCTTTCATCAGTGACCTGGCAAATTCCCCCGAAGAAACTGCCAACTCGACGGGGATCCCAGCCCAGAACATGCGGGCAGCTGCACGCCTCTTCGCGTTGGCTGAAAACGGAGCGATCTACTACGGCTTGGGCGTCACCGAACACAGCCAGGGCTCAACGATGGTGATGGGCATGGCCAACTTGGCCATGATCACCGGAAATCTTGGCCGTGAAGGCGTGGGTGTCAATCCGCTGCGTGGACAGAACAACGTGCAGGGCTCCTGCGACATGGGCTCCTTCCCTCACGAGTTCCCCGGCTATCGGCACGTGGGCCGTGACGATGTTCGGGGCATCTATGAGGAACTGTGGGGCAAGACCCTCGATCCCGAACCGGGCCTGCGAATCCCTAACATGTTCGACTCCGCGATCGGCGGTCAGTTCCGCGGGCTGTATGTACAAGGTGAAGATATTGCCCAGTCGGATCCCAACACGACCCACGTCGAAGCCGCCCTACGGGCCATGGATCTCGTGGTGGTCCAGGACCTGTTCCTCAACGAGACCGCACGTTTTGCCCACGTCTTCCTGCCCGGCACGTCGTTTCTCGAGAAGGATGGCACCTTCACCAACGCCGAGCGCCGGATCAACCGGGTTCGGCCCGTTTTCTCCCCCAAACAGGGCAAAGACGAGTGGCAGATCACCTGTGATCTTGCCGCTGCCATGGGTTTTGACATGCCCTACGCCAGTTCGGCGGAGATCATGGACGAAATCGCCGCCACGACACCCACGTTTGCCGGAGTTTCGTTTGCCAGCCTCGACCGGGCCGGCTCGATGCAATGGCCAGTCAACGAGAGCGCCCCGCAAGGCACGCCCACTATGCACGTTGGGGAGTTTGTTCGCGGCAAGGGCAGGTTGGTCGAAACGGTCTATGTCCCCACAACCGAGCGATCAACCCGCCGGTTCCCACTTATCTTGACTACCGGTCGGATCTTGAGCCAATACAACGTGGGCGCCCAAACCCGACGTACCTCCAACAACACGTGGCATACCGAGGACGTGCTGGAGATCCACCCGGCCGACGCAGAGATGCGTGGCATCACCACCGGTGACCTCGTGGAATTGGCCAGCCGTGTCGGGAGTACGACGTTGCACGCCAAGGTGTCCGAGCGGATACCGGCTGGCGTGGTTTATACGACCTTTCATCATCCCGTCACCGGGGCCAACGTCATCACCACAGAGAATTCCGACTGGGCAACCAACTGTCCCGAATACAAGGTGACCGCGGTGCAGGTGGGCGTCGCAAACTCGCAGCAAGCGACCTTTACGGCGGCGGCCACGGGAGACTTGGTCGAACAGCGATGACGGAGCTGCTGACCCCTGAGGCTCGGATGGGCAACGATATAGCTCGCCAGTTTGCTCATTTGCCGACCAGTGAGGCGGTGGCTACGATCGCCGCCCACGTTGACCGGTTTTGGACGCCGAGCATGCGCGCCACACTTAGGGCTCAAGCAGCAAAGGGCGACGACACACTTGACCCGTTGCTCGCTGCGGCGGCGGCGAACCTCTCAACCTGATGGCTGATTCCTCGCGCCGGCCAGGTCCGACTGTGCGAACCAAAGTCACCGAGCTGACCGCAGCTGGCCAACAATCGAGAGAAGATCGTCTGGCAACCGAAGAACCACTCGAGATCCGGCTCACCTGGCCAGGCATGCCCCCCCATCGCATATGGGTCACCATGCGCACCCCTGGACACGACTTCGAATTGGCCGTTGGGTATCTCCTGCACGAAGGCATTCTGGATCCAGCACACTTGCGTGCAGTCGCCTACTGCACCGACGACGATCTAGCTCCGGCTGAGGAATTCAACGTCGTCACGGTGACCCTTGATTCGGCCCCCCACAAGGTCGCGGCTCAACGCCTGGTTAGCGCCAGTGCAGGCTCGTCTGCCTGCGGTGTATGCGGAAAGGACAGCATCGCTGAGGCCTTGGCCGGCTTTCGTGGGCAGCCCTGGCCCGGCGAATTGCCGAGCGCCGACGTGATTCGTGGCCTGCCCGCACAATTGCGCGCCGGCCAGCCAATCTTCGCAAAGACTGGAGGCGTTCACGCAGCAGGACTGGCCGACGAAGCAGGCACGATCTCAGTGATTCGTGAAGACATCGGTCGACACAACGCCGTCGACAAGGTCACCGGTGCTCGTGTTCTGGCTGGTGAATCACCTGCGTCCGCCGTTTTGGTGCTGAGTGGCCGGATTGGTTTTGAGTTGGTCCAGAAGGCGGCGGCGGCGGGTGTCGGAGCACTCATCTCTGTGGGCGCTCCCTCTAGCCTGGCCGTGCAGATGGCGATCACGTCCGGGCTGAGGATCTACGGCTTCACCTCCGCCGAACGCTGCGTCCGCTTCCACTAAGGCTCTGTTGCGGCTCGAGCGGCGTGGCAGCGCAGGCCTGTCGGTGGTGCCTTCTAAGTTCGACGTGTGCGCATTCTTCACACCTCCGATTGGCATTTAGGCCGGTCATTTCACCGCGAGGGAATGCTCACCCACCAAGCGACCTACATTGATCACCTGCTAGAGACGGTCAACGCCGAAAAGGTCGACGTCGTCGTGCTCGCAGGGGACGTCTATGACCGCGCGCTGCCGCCCGTTGACGCGGTTGCGTTGGCCGATGAGACCTTCGCAAGGTTGGCTCGGTCGCGCGCCAAAGTCATCGTCACCAGCGGCAATCATGACTCGGCGCAGCGGTTGGGTTTTGCCTCACGCCTCATCGATGCGGCTGGCGTATTTCTTCGAGCCGACGCCAACACCGTCGGCGACCCCGTATTGATCGATGATGCCACCGGTCCGGTCGCTTTTTATCCGCTGCCCTATCTCGATCCTGAGTCCGTTCGTGAGCCTTGGGGATTGCCAACTCGGTCACACCAGGCAGCTTTGGGCGAAGCGATGCGGCGAGTCCGTGCGGATCTGCGTGGACGCCCCAACACCCGAAGTGTGGTCATTGCTCATGCCTTCGTGGCTGGCGCCCAGCCATCCGATTCCGAACGAGACATCAGTGTTGGGGGCGTCTCGCTCGTGCCCACAAACACCTTCACTGACATCGACTACGTCGCTTTAGGCCACTTGCACGGCCGCCACACCTTGACCGATCAGATCCGCTACAGCGGATCCCCGTTGGCCTACTCGTTCTCCGAAACCAGCCATCTCAAGGGGTCTTGGCTTATCGAACTCGGCCAGCGCGGATTTGGTGACGGGAAATTTGTGGCGGCGCCCGTGCCCCGACCACTAGCCCAAATCCGGGGTGATCTTGAACGCCTACTGACCGACGATTCACTCACCAATCATGAGAACTCCTGGTTGCAGGTCACGTTGACCGATGAGATTCGGCCGGCCCAGGCTATGGAGCAACTTCGCAGACGCTTTCCCCACACCCTGGTGCTGGCCTTTGAGCCACCAACCACCGCACCACATTCCCCCGCCCCTCGTTCGGTGCCAAAGTCCGACCACGAGATCACGCTGGACTTCGTTGCCGCTGTTCGCGGCGCGGGCGCGACGCCCGAGGAGGCCACCTTGCTCCAGTCCGCCTGCGATGCCTGCGGAGACGATCGTGAGCTCGACTTCAGCAGCCCAGGGCTAGGCACCTAGATGCGGCTGCATTCCCTCAGCGTCACGGCCTTCGGACCATTCGCGAGCACCGTTGACGTCGACTTCGACACACTGAGCCAAGCAGGGCTGTTCCTACTCTCGGGCGCCACAGGTGCCGGCAAGACAAGCGTTCTCGACGCGATCTGTTTCGCCCTTTACGGCGAGGTTCCAGGCGACCGAAACTCGGCGAAGAGACTGCGCTCCGATCAGGCGCCGGCGGGTGTGCGCCCCACGGTGGTCTTGGAGGTCTCCATGAGCGGACGTCGACTCAGGCTCACGCGGTCGCCCACTTGGGAGAGAGCCAAGAAGCGGGGATCCGGGACGATGTCCGAACAAGCCAGTGTGATCGTCCAAGAGTCTGTGGGTAAGGAGTGGGTCACCCGTACGACGCGAGCCGACGAAGCCGGACACTTCGTCACAGGACTGCTCGGGATGACCCTCACCCAGTTCTGCCAGGTGGCACTGCTTCCACAAGGGCGGTTCCAATCTTTCTTGCGCGCCCGCTCCGAAGAACGCCAACAACTTTTGCAGCAGCTCTTTCGCACCCAACGCTTCTCCGATATCGAATCTTGGTTAGCCGAACACCGCCGCCAGTTACGCCGAGACTCTGCGGCCGTTCAAGAGGAAGTGCTGGCGGTGGTCAATCGACTCTGTGAGGCCGCTGGTGTTGACGAGTCCCCCGACATCGAAAGCAGTCCGTCGAGTCTTGACGCGTTGCATCGCTGGGCCGAGGTCCTGCTGGATCAGGCGCAGTCCGCGAGAGGTTTGGCACAGCAACGGGTCGAGACCATTCAAGCCGAAGTCTCCGCCGCTACCGAGGCCTATCGGTTGGCCCAAGAGAAGTTTCAGCTGCGCGCGGCCTATGACCAGGCGCGCCACGAGGAAGCCGAATTGACCCTGGCGAGCCAAGCCAATGAGCAAGCGTTGGCGAGACTCGATCGCGACACGCGGGCAGCCTCACTATCCCCGCTGCTAACCCTGACGCAGCAAAGCGCCCAGGGCCTACTCAGAGCCAGCGAAGCGCTGATCGAAACCGGAGCGCTCGCTGGAACCGCAACCTCAACCACGATGGATCCAGACCTGTTGCCCACCCTAGAAGCTGCACTTGGCGACGCGGCGGCACAACTAGCCGAACTGAAGTCGCTAGGACCCACCGCATCTGAACTACGCCGCCTGCTGCGCGAGCAGGACAAGTTCACGGGTGAAGCGGCCGCGCTCAATCTCACCATCGAGGCCGCTCTTGTCTCTTGTGAGTCCGCAGAAGGTGATGTGGCTCGTCTACAAGTCCAACTCAGCGATGCGCTCACTGCCGCGCAACAGGCCGATGACCTTGAGAAGCGCAGGCTAGCCAATGCCGCACTCTCGCGCGCGCACAGTGATTACGCGGAGGTGTCACACCTGCTTAAGGTGGCCACCAGCGATGTCAATGACATGCGTGTTCGCGCACTGAGCCTGAAGCAAGACTGGCTCCAGATTCGCGAATCGAGGCTTGACGGCATGGCCGCAGAAATCGCGAGCTGCCTCGTCGTCGGAGGCAGTTGCCCGGTTTGCGGCTCAGCGGACCACCCCAACGTTGCCCAGGCCGTGCTTCGATCGCCCGACGCGTCGACCGAACGAAAGGCACGTTCAGCGCTGGATGATGCCGAAGCTGAAATGATCGCGTTCCAGGATCGTCACCGCGACCTGACAATCAAGTCAGCGGTCCTGACCGAGAAAATTGGCGATTCCACGGCCGTCGAATGCCACGCCGCAGGTGTTCGACTGGCACACGAATTGAAGTTAGCCGTGGCGCGTGCCTCCAGCCACGACCAACACCAGGGCGACCTGCTTAAGGCCAAAGCCCAACTTGCAGACACAATTGCCGCTGTTCAGCATGCCCGCACGCGTCTCTCGCAGCTTGAGGGAAAATTGGACCAACTGGCACCGGTCATTTCCCGCCTTCAGAACCTCTTAGAAGTCACGCTCAAACCTCATGATGGCGCAAGTCTCGATGAGGCTAGAGAGAACGTAGCCGCTCTGCTGGGCCGGCTTCAACGGGCGTTGGCGGCGGCTCAGGATTGGTCCAATGCCCACAAGAGTCATCAACAACACCATGATTCCCTTCGCAAAGCGGCTTTCGAACTCGGGTTTTCGGATCCCGATGCGGTGCCGTCCGAGATCCTCTCTCCCCAGGCCCGCGCAATCACGGAAGCGCAAGTGGCCAGCTACGAGTCAAGGCGTCGCAACGCCCAACAGATCTTGGACTCTGCTCCCCATCAAAGAGCCGCCACCGGCGACGCGCCAGACCCCGCGGGGGCTCAATCACGCCTCGGCTCTGCTCGCCGGAGCGCTTCGCAGGCTGAAGCACAGCTCTCGACCAGCCATGCTCGAGAAGCCCGGCTGTCTGAACTACAGATAAGTTTGCAAGCGACCCTGCGGCAGTGGCGGCCCGTGATCTCGGACCTTGAGTTGGCGATTCGAATCTCATCGCTGGCCGAAGGGTCTACTGCTGACAACGCAGTTCAGATGCGGTTGTCAGCGTATGTTCTGGCCTATCGGTTGAGTCAGGTCGTCGCGGCCGCCAATGAGCGGTTGGTGGCAATGAGCGACCAACGCTATTGCCTCGAACACAGCTTGCGCCGCGGGGCCGGCGAACGCCGCGGCGGGCTAAGTCTGCTCGTTCGTGACGATTGGTCGGGTGAATCCCGCGACCCAGCCACATTGTCTGGCGGGGAGACGTTCGTGGTGTCACTGGCACTCGCGCTCGGGCTCGCGGACGTGATTGCCCATGAGGTTGGTGGAGCCGATCTAGATACGCTCTTCGTGGATGAGGGTTTTGGGGCCCTTGATTCCGACACCCTCGACGATGTCATGGATACGCTGGACGCCTTGCGGGCAGGTGGAAGGGTTGTCGGAGTCGTTAGTCACGTGGCCGAAATGCGTCATCGCATCCCGACGCGATTACACGTGACCAAGCACCGCACGGGCTCAACGCTTTCCCTTGTGCACGGACACTAGTCCGATAACGTCGTCCTCATGATTGATCCATCGTTTCTCGCGCTTCCTTATCGCCAACTTGCAACTGCCGCCCTCGGTCGGCTCGCACAACTGGGAGTCGAGCATGGAGACTTCAGGTTTGAAAGAGTCCGCTACCAACACATTGCCGTCCGGGATGAACGAGTTCAGGGCGCTGCGGACACCGAGGATCTCGGTTTCGCGGTCCGCGTCGTCCACCACGGCGCGTGGGGTTTCGCGGCGGGAGTCGTGCTCACCCCCGGTGAGGCTGTTCGGGTGGCTGAGCAAGCTGTAGCCGTAGCGGTCGTCGCGGCTCAGATGACTCGCTCGCCCGTGAAATTGGCTCCAGAGCCCGTTTATGACGACGTCACTTGGGTCTCCAATTACGTAATCGATCCAACCGAGATTTCCGTTTCAGAGAAGGCCGAACTCCTCATCGGTTGGACGCGAACGCTGCGCGAACACCCCGTTGTCGGGCATGCCACCGCCACGCTTCAGCAGGTGCATGAGAACAAGTTCTACGCCGACCTCGCCGGCAGCATCATCACCCAACAAAGAGTCCGACTGATGCCCAAGTTCGAAGCCATGGGCGCCAACCGAGATAGTGGCGTTTTTGATTCGATGTCGTCGATTGCACCCCCAGTGGGTCAAGGCTGGGAATATCTGGTCGACGGCTATGACTGGTCAACAGAATTGGCAGAAGTCCCCGAACTGCTGGCCGAGAAGTTGCAGTCCCCGAGTGTTCCGCCCGGCAACTACGACCTGGTCATCGACCCGTCCAACTTGTGGCTCACCATCCACGAATCAATCGGCCACGCCACAGAGTTAGATCGCGCGCTGGGCTACGAAGCAAACTACGCTGGCTCTTCATTTGCGACGATCGACAAACTGGGTTCGCTGAAGTATGGCTCCGACATCATGCACATCACTGGCGATCGAACTGTGGCTCACGGCCTCGCCACAGTCGGTTATGACGACGAAGGCGTCGCAGGTCAAACGTGGGACATCGTTCGCGACGGCGTCTTGGTCGGCTATCAACTTGATCGATCCATGGGGCAGATGCATCCAGAACTCAACGGTGGCCGCTCCAACGGCTGCGCTTACGCCGATTCGTCGGGTCATATCCCTATTCAACGGATGGCCAATGTTTCCCTTCAACCCGCGACCGATGGGCCGGACACTGCCAACTTGATTGCTGATGTCGACCGCGGGATCTACATCGTGGGTGACAAGTCCTGGTCGATCGATATGCAGCGGTTCAACTTCCAATTCACCGGCCAACGATTCTTCGCTATTGAGAACGGCAAACTTGCTGGCCAATTGCGAGACGTTGCCTATCAGGCCACGACGACCGACTTCTGGGGATCCATGGAGGCTGTGGGAGGCCCGCAAACCTGGGTGCTTGGCGGCGCCTTCAACTGCGGCAAGGCCCAACCGGGACAAGTGGCATCAGTCAGCCATGGCTGTCCCTCGGCGCTATTTCGAGACATTCGCATCCTCAACACCGTAAGTGAGAGCGGCAACTGATGAAATCCACCGGTATGAGTTCCCAGGACCTGGTCGAGCATGCGCTGGAAACCTCCACCGCCGACCACTGTGTGGTTGTCGTTAAGCGGAATAACAGTGCCAACCTCCGTTGGGCCAACAACACACTGACCACCAACGGTGCTATGCAGTCCGCCACGGTCACCGTGATCGCCTACATCGATGGCGACGCTGGGGTTAGCGCCGGATCCATGTCCGGCGCGGCAATCACCGCTGATCAGATCTCGGCTTTGGTGAAATCTGCCGATGCCTCAGCTCGGGCAACCGGTGCAGCCGAAGACGCGTCCCCGCTGGTACCCGGACACGTTGACCACGATTGGTCACTCCCACCAGCGACGACAGACATCGGGGTCTACGCGAACTTGGCACCTAGGCTCGGAGCCGCTTTCGAGAAGGCCAGCCATGAGAAGAGGGTGCTCTATGGATTCGTCGATCACCAGGTGGAGACGACCTACCTAGGTTCCAGCAGCGGACTGCGCCTGCGGCATGCCCAACCGATGGGCTATGTCAGCTGCACAGCCAAGACGAGTGACCTCTCGCAGAGCGCTTGGATTGGTCAGTCAACCCGAGACTTCACCGACATCGATCCAATCAACCTTGATGCAGCGCTAGCCACCCGGCTGGGCTGGGGAACCCGGCGGGTATCCCTCCCTCCTGGGCGCTACGACACCATTCTTCCTCCAGCAGCAGTTGCTGACCTGTCGATATATGCGTTGTGGGTAGCCACCGCTCGTGACGCGCACGACGGTCAATCCGTCTATGGACACACGGGTGGCGGCACGCGTATCGGTGAAAAGATGACCAAGTCGGGAGTCAATCTCTACTCTGACCCGCACCACCCGCTCCTGGAGTGCGCACCTTTCGTAGTGGCTCCCGCCTCAGGTGATGCCTCATCTGTCTTCGACAACGGCCTGCCACTGACTCGAACGGATTGGATCAGGGATGGGACTTTGACTGCGCTCGCGCAAACACGACATACAGCCGCATTGACGGGTCAGCCGACGACCCCACTCATCGACAACTTGATTGTTGACACGGGTGGCGTAGGCACAGTCGACGACATGATCGCAAACACGAAATACGGTCTGCTCTTGACCTGCCTCTGGTATATCCGGGAAGTCGATCCCCAATCCTTGCTGCTCACCGGGCTCACCCGCGATGGCGTTTATCTCGTCGAGAATGGCGAAGTAACCGGCGTAGTGAACAACTTTAGATTTAACGAAAGCCCTATCGACTTGCTTCGTCGGTTCACTGCGTCGTCGGCAACGACTCCGAGTTTCAGCCGCGAGTGGGGGGACTACTTCCCTTGGACTTCGACGCCGGCGCTGCGAATTCCCGATTTCAACATGTCTAGCGTCTCCCAAGCGACATAGTCAGCGCCTACTCTTCGGCGAAGGCCTCGATTGGAGGGCAGGAACATACCAAGTGCCGGTCGCCGTAGGCATTGTCTACGCGCGCAGACGGTGGCCAGTATTTGTCCGGGTCGATTCCGGTCGGGAAGATGCCCATAACTCGCGAATAGGCGCGATCCCACTCGCCAACGAGAGCCCGGGCCGTATGTGGCGCGTGCCGCAAAGGAGAATCCTCGGGGGCCCACTCGCCTGATCCGACCAGGTCGATCTCCGCTCGGATCGAGATCATCGCTTCGCAGAAGCGATCGATCTCCGCCAAGTCTTCAGACTCAGTGGGCTCAACCATCAACGTGCCGGCCACTGGGAAGGACATCGTTGGTGCATGGAACCCGTAGTCAATGAGACGCTTCGCCACGTCATCAACTCCGATGCCGGTCTCTTTGGTGATGTCGCGGAGGTCCAGGATGCATTCGTGCGCCACCAGTCCAGCCTGGCCGGTATACATGACTGGGTAGTGATCTCGCAGCCTGGCCGCGATGTAGTTAGCTGCCAGCACTGCGGTGGCCGTGGCCAGAGTTAACCCTTCGGCCCCCATCATCGCGATGTAGGCCCAACTAATCGGGAGAATCCCGGCCGAGCCATAGGGAGCCGCGCTAATCGGGCCAATCCCTTCGCGCTTGTTTGCTTCAGGATGCATCGGATGGCTAGGCAGGAAGGGCGCTAGGTGGGCGCGCACGGCCACCGGTCCGACCCCAGGACCGCCGCCACCGTGCGGGATGCAGAAAGTTTTGTGCAGGTTGAGGTGTGAGACATCGCCGCCAAACTCGCCTGGCTTCGCATAACCCAGCAGCGCGTTGAGGTTCGCCCCGTCGACGTAGACCTGACCGCCGTGAGCGTGCACCACCTCGCAAAGTTCGGTAATGGTCTCTTCATAGACCCCATGCGTCGACGGATAGGTGACCATGATCGCGGCCAGCGTTTCACCATGCTGCTCACACTTGAGCTTGAGATCCTCAAGATCAACAGAGCCATCTGGGGTTGCTCCCACGACAACAACTCGCATGCCAGCCATCACCGCAGACGCGGCATTGGTGCCATGAGCAGACGAGGGGATCAAACACACTTTGCGCTGCTCTTCACCGCGCGATTGGTGATAGGCACGGATCGCCATCAAACCTGCGAACTCGCCTTGAGATCCTGCGTTCGGCTGAATTGAAACACGGTCGTAGCCGGTGATCTCAGCCAACCATGCCTCTAAGTCACTGACGAGTTGGCGATAACCCGTCGCGTCCTGACTTGGGACAAAGGGGTGCAGGTCCGCAAAACCAGGGAGGCTCACGGGCTCCATCTCCGTTGTTGCGTTGAGCTTCATCGTGCACGAACCCAGCGGAATCATCCCTCGGTCCAGAGCATAATCTCGTCCCGACAGCCGTCGGAGATAGCGCAGCATGGCTGACTCACTGCGATGGTCTCTGAAGACTTCGTGGGTGAGGAATTCGGTGGTACGTCGAGACACTGCTGGGATCCCGACGATCGGAGCAGCCGATCGCGACTCACCCATCGCGACTTCGAATGCCTTCAACACAAGGGAAACTGAGTGATCAGTGGTGCACTCGGAGGTGGATACACCTACGTGGTCTTCGTCAATCCACCGGAGGTGTATGCCGAGCCTGCGCGCCTCGTCGAGAACGCGGCCTGACGATTTCGGAACTTCAACGGTCAGTGTGTCGAAGAAGGTGGAGTTCCTCACGAGGATTCCCCGCTCACTGAGTGCCTCCGCCAGGGTGCGAGCGTGGTGGTGGGTTCGCTGGGCAATAGCGCGTAGGCCCTCAGGTCCGTGATAAACCGCATACATGGACGCGACGACGGCCAGCAACACCTGTGCCGTGCAGATGTTCGAGGTGGCCTTGTCGCGACGAATATGTTGCTCACGCGTTTGCAGAGCCAGTCGGTAGGCGGGCCGACCCTCAGCGTCAAGCGAGACACCGACAAGTCGACCTGGCAAGTGCCGCTCAAGCCCGGCCGACACTGCTATGAAGCCGGCGTGCGGGCCACCATAAAAGAGCGGCACGCCAAAGCGTTGAGATGAGCCAACGACCACATCGGCGCCGAATTTTCCGGGAGCCTCCAACAGAGTGAGCGCGAGCAGATCACTGGTCACTATCGCTTTTGCGCCGCGCTGGTGAACCTCGGTCACTAGCCTTTCAACATCCAGAACAGCGCCAGAGGCGCCAGGGTATTGAATAAGTACCCCTCCGATGTCCCCCGCCGGGAGGCCAGCGTCCAAGTCTGCAACTACGACCTCGATTTCCATGGCAGCTGCTCGGGTGCGCACCACCTCCAGAGTCTGCGGAAACACGTCTGAATCGACCACGAATGGGCCGACTGTGCCACGTTGGGCCCGACGTACCAGGGTCATTGCCTCAGCGACTGCAGTCCCCTCATCCAGCAGCGAGGCGTTGGCCGTGGGCAATCCCGTCAAGTCAGCAACCACGGTTTGGAAGTTGAGCAGCGCTTCAAGGCGACCCTGCGAAATTTCCGGCTGATAGGGCGTGTAAGCGGTGTACCAACTCGGGTCCTCAAGCACATTTCGTCTGATGACGGGCGGCGTTATGGTCGCGCAATAGCCCAGGCCAATCATCGACTCACCCGGATTGTTGAGACCAGCGAGCCGTCGCAACTCGGCGGCCGCAGCGCGCTCGTCGATCGGGTCTGGAAGATTCAGTCCTGCGCACCGAATCGCGCTCGGAAGGGCCGCAGCCATCAAGTCATCGAGGGAGGCAAAGCCAAGATGCCCCAACATCACGGCAGAGTCACTGGCTCGGGGCCCGATGTGACGGGTGACAAAAGCGTCTAGCGAAGGATTCTCATAGGGCGACAATGCAGGCTCCTCGAAGGCTGGTTCGGATCGCCTCCCCCTCTGTTATTAACGAGTTAACTCGATATCTTCAGAGTCGCCAGCCCGCACGGTCCGGGCGCCTGAGAGGTTCCGGGGAGGGGTTGCCCCTTCGGCGCTTCATACCCACCGTGACCCCATCGCAAGACCCCAGTGAATGAAGACTCTCCCGTGCGGGATTGTCAGCGGGTAAAATCTAGCACCCTGACTAGCTGATGTGGCGGGCGACCCGACGCGCGGCCAATTCATCACCCAATACTGGCGCCTCGTCCTCCGTCGCAGTTCGCTCGCTCGGCAGCGTGGCGAGGCTTCCTTCAATTTCTCGCCAGACGCCACCAATGGCAATGCCGAAGACGCCCTGACCACCCTGGAGAAGATCTATCACTTCATCGTTGCTGGTGCATTCGTAGACCGAAGCACCGTCACTCATCAAGGTGACGCGAGTCAGGTCGTCGGTTCCGCGCGCGTGGAGGTGCTGGACCGCCGTACGAATTTGCTGCAGCGATATCCCCGCGTCGAGGAGGCGCTTAATGACCTTCAAGATCAAGATGTCGCGAAACGAGTAGAGGCGCTGTGATCCTGACCCCTTGGCCCCGCGCACGGTCGGCTCGATGAGTCCTGTTCTTGCCCAATAGTCCAGTTGGCGGTAGGTGATCCCAGCCGCGCGACAAGCAGTTGGTCCACGGTATCCAGTGTCACTCGGCAACGGTGAGACGTCATCGGTGAACAGCAGGCCCTGTTCGTCAGCTTTCTCTGCGGCGATCGCCAAGCCGAGCTGATCGGACTTCTGCTCATTCTCGTTCACTGCCACGTTTCGACCTCCGTCGACTTACTCCGTTGGGCGTAACTTCGCGGGGGAAGAATCCGCTTACTGGCTCACTAGGCCCACAATCACAGCGGTGAAGTTACAACAGAGACGTTTCAAGGTAAGCCCCGAATCAACTTCGGTCAATCGTGCGGTACGGCGTGTCGCATCCCTAACCCTCTAGTGGATGATGAGAGTTACCCCTCAAAGTCCTCTGGGGTGACGTGATCGAGAAACTCTTTGAACTTCTCCACCTCGTCCTCCTGCTCTTCGGGCACCGCCAATCCTGCCTCGTCAAGGACTTCATCGGCGCAGACAATCCTGGATCCGGTTCGCAGCGCTAAGGCAATGGAGTCAGAAGGGCGAGCGCTGACTTCCGCTCCAGAGTCCAACACGAGCAATGCGTAGAAGACGCCGTCCTTCATCTGCGTGATCCGGACTTCGGCCAGCGCGTTGCCGGTAGCGACCAAGACGTCCTTCATCAGATCGTGGGTAAGCGGACGAGGCGGAACAACCCCCTGTTGGGCGAAGGCGATGGCGGTTGCCTCGACGGCCCCGATCCAGATCGGGAGATACCTTTCTCCGGTTACCTCGCGCAGCAGCACAATAGGCTGGTTCGAGGGCATCTCAACCCGCACTCCAATGACATCTACTTCTCGCACTTCGCCAGCGTACTCCGCAGGCGAATCGACCCACGTCCTAGGTGGATCCGGCTCAACGCCCGCCCAGCCCCACTTTGACAAGCGTTGCGTGGAGGCGAACAGACAGCGCTGCGATTTCGGCGACTGCATCATCGGCTCTCGCCTCAGCTGAGGCGTCTTTGGCGTTGCGTATCGGCGTCACTACCTGCTCGACGAGACCGACCTCTCGATCTGCAGCCGTGCGGAAGGCCCGCAAATGCCTGGGTTCAAAGCCAAAGCCTGACAACTCTTGCGCCGTCCGAGCGATCACCAGCGCGTCGCTATCAAACTGTCCAGTCCCGGGGCGAGGTTGGATTAAGCCGAACTGTTCGAGTTGACCCAGGAGCTCCTCGGAGATCTCGCTCACTTTGAGCAGCTCGCGTCTCGACAGGCGAATGTCGCTGCGGCGCTTGAAGGATTCGGCGCTAGGCAGCCCATCCGTGGCGAGGGCCACCTGTGGCACCGTCGGGATCACCGACTCGATGGGTGGTGGTTCGAGCCCGCGGTCGAGAGCATCAAGATGTTCACCGATCACCTTGAGCGGCAAATAGTGATCGCGTTGCATCCGCAAGATGTAGCGCAATCGATCGACGTCACCACCGGAGAACTTACGATAGCCCGCCGCCGTACGTTCAGGCTTGATCAGTCCTTTGTCTTCCAAGAAGCGGATCTTCGGAATCGTGACTCCGGGGTAGTCCACGCGCAGTTGGTCGAGGACTTGCCCGATGTTGAGGCGGCCCCGCGGCCGCTCGGGTGAGTTAGACGTGAGAACCATCGTCAGGCTTCGTGGCCAGCGAAAAAGACCAACCGATACTTCCCGATCTGCACCTCGTCGCCGTCCTGGAGACTGACTTCTTCAATTCGATCTCGATTGACGTAGGTGCCGTTCAGGCTCCCGACATCCCGGACCGCGAAAGTGTTCCCAGTCCGGGCGAATTCGGCATGTTTGCGCGAGACAGTTACATCATCGAGGAAGATCTGACTGTCTGGATGTCGGCCAGCTTCCACCAGATCCTCGGCTAACAAGAACCGGCTCCCGGCACCGGGACCTCGCTGAACTACCAACAGAGCGTGTCCGGGTGGCAACGCATCGACGGCCGCCGCATCGACTGGATCGAGCAGCCGCTCAGCAGTCTCGGTTGTCTCACGTCCACTGAAGGTGATGGTCGAGGTGGCGTCAATCTCGGGGGGCTCGACGCTAGGGGCACCCGCTAACTTGGCCCCGCACTGTGCACAGAACCGCGACCCGTCAGGGTTTTGGCTACCACAAGCGGTACAGAACGGGCCAACCGAAGACGATGCCATATCCCCAACCCTAACCCTCAAGCGACGCCTGATAGGTGGCTGCGTCCATCAATTCGTCAATGGCGACCGCATCAGCCGGGATCAGATCTATCAACCAGCCGCCGCCATAGGGGTCGTTGTTGACCAGCTCAGGGGTTGCCTCCAGGGCATCGTTGCGCGCGACAACCTCGCCAGACATCGGTGCGTAGATGTCACTGACCGACTTTGTCGATTCCAGTTCACCGCAAACCGCGCCTCCCGTCACCGTCTCCCCCACATCCGGAAGCGAGACAAACACGATGTCTCCCAAGGCATCCTGGGCGTAGTGCGTGATGCCAACGCGCACCGTTCCTGCGACGGCATCTGTGGTGCGCACCCACTCATGCTCTGGGGTGTACTTAACGTCCTCAGGAAACACGCTTCCTCCTTAGAGATAAAGCCGGGATGGAAATCGGAACTCTACTCCGGCTCAGCGAATTCAGGAGTCCGTGGTGTCGCGACACTTTGAATTTCAAGGCTGCCGCGCTCATCGATCCGTACGGCGCCACCCTTTGCTTCGACCACGTCGCGAGGTCCGCGACTGAAATTGATCGCGCCGGCAAGGGTTTCGGGCTCACCAATCACATCAATCACGTAAGGCTCCACTACGAGTTGTCCATCAATCAGGACACCGCGCCCAGTGACCTCGAATGCCGTCTGAGCAACCACGCGCACCTGGTCGTTGAACTCAATCGCTTCCGCGTTCGCCGTACGCAACTCCTGGATCGTGTCAAGCAGCACATCGATTGAGATCTGTTCGGCGCCGCTCTCGATAGTCACTCGAATCCCTGGTCCGGAGACTGGGACCACGCCAGCCAAGATGCTGAGATTGTCGGCGTTTGCCCGCGCCTGATCCAACGCGGCCTGTCTTGACGTCCGAGTTGACCGCAACTCATCTCGAGTCTGCTCCAACTGAGCAATCTCTCGCTCCGTGCGCTCGGATAGTGTGGATAGTCCATCGAGAATGTCAATCAAATCCTGCTCGCGGTAGCCGGCGTAAGCGTTGCTCACCTCGTTAGCGCGCACCTGGGTGACAGCGGCAAGCCCTAACGCCCCCAGCAGGACCGCTACGACGAGTTGAGACCGCTTAGGTCGGGTCATCGCGCGCAAAAGGCGCGCCCGACCAAGAGCTCCCGGCTTCTCGACCGACGAATCAGCAGCGTTTCCCGACGAAGGCGGCTCCGGCGTCTGGTTAGAAAACTCGGACTCAGGCATGAAACAGATGCCTCCGAATGGCGGCGACATTGGAAAAGATTCGGATACCGAGCACTACGATTACACCCGTCGATAGTTGCCCGCCCACACCCAGCTGATCTCCCAAGAAGACGATCGCGGCTGCGATGACGACATTGCTGACGAACGAAATCACGAAGACCCGATCATCGAAGATTCCGTCAAGGTGAGCACGGAGTCCACCAAACACCGCGTCCAGGGCGGCCACCACAGCGATGGGCAGGTATGGCTCCCAACCCGTTGGAACATCCGGCTTGAAGATCAAGCCCAGCACCACGCCAGCCAGTAATCCCACTGCTGCAATCAAGGTCTGATCTCCTGAACTTTGGCCTGGTCTGTCTGCTGGGTGCCTTGGGCGACCGCCAACGTTCTCAAGCGTCCCGGCGGCAACGTCATCTCATCAACATTGTCCACCTCGACGCGGAATCCGAGTTGATCGACGAGTGCTTGCCAGGCCAGGCCGCTTGTCGTGTCGAGGAGGTTCGCTTCCAGAGTGCGCGAGTTTCCGATCACTCGGATGGAATAGGGAGCCCGTAGCGGGACTCGATTGACTCCAATGGAGGTTCCGGAATTGCGCAATGCCGTGACCGCGGTGATGCGTTGGCCGTCCACGGCGATGGCTTCGGCTCCAGCATTCCACAGACCGTCGAGAAGGAGCCCTAGATCATCGGCACGAACAAGTTCGTTATCGTCAGCACCAGGAGGGTCGTCAACCACGATCCGTAAACCTGGACCAGTAACGCGGGATAGCCCCGCGGAGAGATCGAGCCGCTCGATGGTGCCTTCGGCCGAACCGATCGCCTGAGTGATTGTGGCGAGTTCCGCCTCGAGGATCCGGGCGTCTGACCGCAGGTCCGTGAGGGTTTGTTGTTGGCTGCTCACACGGTCACGGCGACTCTCGATCTGCCCGAGCAGGCTCGAACGCTCTCCTCGGTCGTCTTGAGCCGAAAGCGTTGCCTGCGCTCCCGCGGTTCCGACCAACAGACCGAACGCGGCAAGCACCAGCAGGGTCGGTCGGCCCAGCCGAGGGCGTTTCGAGCCATCCTCGGCACGTCGAGACGCGGCCAAACGATAATCCTGATCTAGCGACTCCTCGGTGATGCGCTCGAGGAGCGGGGTGGTGACGTCGCGGCGTGACGCTTGCTCAACCATCGGCGCTGACCCAACGATCACTGTTAGCCAACAATTTGCGCACTTGCCAGGCGTACAGCAAACCGACCCACCAATAAAGGCCGATACCCCAGAAGGCGAAGGCCCAACCCCACACTCGAGCAAGTGTCGCCACTAGGCCGTCGCCATCACCCAACAACAACAACGGGAACGCGTAAAGCAGATTGAAGGTGGCTGCCTTTCCCAAGAGATGAACCGGCAGAGCGCTATAGCCACGACTGCGAAGGAACGGGACCAGCAACCACAAGAACAAGTCACGTGCTGGAAGAACGACGGCGACCCACCAAGGGATCACCTCACGCAAAGCCAACCCCACAACGACGGCCAAGATGTAGAGCCGGTCCGCTACCGGGTCCAGGATTTCTCCCAATGCGGAATATTGGTTGAGGCGTCGGGCCAGGTATCCGTCCAGGAAGTCGGTGATGCCGGCCAACATCAGGACACCTAAGGCCCAACCGTCCTCTTGGGGACCGAGTACGAGCCACAAGAAGACAGGAACGCCCGCCAGCCTCACCATGGACAGGATGTTGGGCAACGTCCAAACGCGATTACTTCGCGTGTGTTCGCTGGGCACGTTTTCGCCTGATCTCTCAACTGTTGGATTGGTCCTTCGCTCAGGACCGGTCAAAGACCACCTTAACCGGGGATCCTGATGAAATCCGCGACCTTAGTTGCTGTCACCCAAGTGCGCGGCATCACGAATTTCGCCGACAAGTTCCTCGAGCACATCCTCCAGCGTGACTACTCCCAGAAGCACTCCCCCGTTATCCACGACGCGCGCCATGTGAGCGCCCCTGCGTCGCAGCGTCGCCAGGGCATCGTGCAGCAACGCATCTGGCCTGACGTCGGCGAACTCCCGGATCACTTGCGTGTCCAGGGCCCTCGACCGGCGTTCAACGTCAGCTTCCAACATGTCCTTGATGTGGACGTATCCGATGAGCGAGCCTTCCGCTGATGTCACTGGGAAACGACTGAAGCCCGTGGCCGCGCACAACGCTTCCACCGCCGAAACGGGAGCTGTCTCCGAAAGTGTGGCGAGCGAGGAAAGTGGCATGAGTACCGACTCGACAGTCTTTTCGGCGAAGCCGAGAGCCCCCGCTAGCCGGTCATACTCGTGAGCCTCAATGAGACCCTCACCGCGAGACTCTTCGACCATGGCGGCCACTTCCTCCCTGGTGAAAGTCGAACTCACTTCGTTCTTGAGTTCGACGCCGACAATCCGCAATACGAGGGCCGCGATCGCATTGATCACCATCACGACCGGGCGCAGGACCGTGACGATGGCCCAGATCGGTGGACCCAAGACCAAGGCGGCTCGGTCGGGGCCGGCCAAGGCAATGTTCTTTGGCACCATCTCCCCGATGACCACGTGCAGATAGACCACGACCATCAGGGCCAAGACGAAGGCGATTGGGTGGAGGAAGGCATCGGGAATGCGCAACAGGTGGAGCAGCGGCTCAATGAGATGGGCAACGGCGGGCTCACCCACAGCCCCCAGCACCAGAGAACAGACCGTGATCCCTAACTGGTTAACGCCGATGACCAGCGACATGTTCTCCATGGCTTTCAGCGTGACCCGAGCAATCGTTGAGCCTGACTGTGCCTTCGGCTCAATCTGACTCCGCCGCGCGGACACAAGTGCGAACTCGGCGCCCACGAAGAAGGCATTGCCAAGCAGCAATCCAAGCGCCAGCGCGAGTGCGCCAAAATCAGACATCGTTCGCCTCACCGGACCCCGCGTGCAGGGGCGACATGACGATTCGATCAACGCGCAGACTGTCCATGCGAACAACCCGAAGCCTCATAGGCTGGACCGAGACACTCGCACCGTCATTGTCGGCCTCGGCCGCGTCCTCAATTGTGCCTTGAACAATGCAGACGTCACCGACTCGAGGAACCCGCCCAAGAGTCTTGAGAATCAAACCAGCAATCGTGTCGTAGTCGTCGTCTTCAGGCAGGCCAATGCCGGTGAGGTTCTCCACCTCGTCGGGCCGAAGAAGGCCTGAGAGAACCCAACTCCCATCGCGCAGCAGCCGGGCTCTGGACGGGTCGGGGTCATGTTCATCAGAAATGTCGCCGACAATCTCCTCAACGACATCCTCGAGAGTCACAATGCCTGCCTGGCCGCCATACTCATCGAGCACCACGGCCATTTGAAAACCGTCGCGCCGGAGAAGCGACAGGAGTGGGTCAAGCCGCAAGGAGTCGGGCACGACGGTCGCTCGGACCATGATGTGCTTGACGCGGGTTGTCGTTCGATCAGGCACTGCGAGGGCCACTGCGTGCTTCACGTGAACGGTGCCCACAACCACATCATCGGCGTCCATGACGGGGAATCGCGAGTGTCCGGTCTCCCTTGCCAACTCGATCACTCGGACCGCTCGCTCGGTGTCCTCCAGTGATGCAGTTCGCACTCGAGGCGTCATAATTTCCCCCGCAGTGCGCGATCCAAATTCGACGGAACGCTCAACCAGCTCGGCAGTGCCTGCGTCCAGGGTCCCGAGGTCGGCAGAACGTTGGATCAGGGACGCCAATTCCGTGGAACTCCGCGCCGACCTGAGCTCCTCTTGAGGTTCGATGCCGAAGCGACGCACAATTGCGTTCGCCGACCCGTTCAGCAGGTGAATCGGCCACGCCATCACGCTGGTAAACGTGCGTTGGAACCTCTGGGTGGCCCGCGAGGTAGCGAAGGGTCGAGCGAGCGCCAGGTTCTTTGGGACGAGCTCGCCGAAGATCATCGTGAGCAGGGTGCCGATGGCAAGGCCCATTCCGAGTGCGATGGGATCTATCCAGTTGTCGGGAACTCCAATGATGATTAACGGACCATCAACCAGTTGAGCAATAGCCGGCTCGGCCAAGAAGCCGATCGCCAGGTTTGTCACCGTGATGCCAACCTGGGCGCCCGAAAGTTGCGTCGACAATGAACGTAGGGCTTTTTGAACGCCCTGCGACGCAACGTCGCCTTCGGCAGCTGCCTTGTCGACGGCACTTCGGTCAACAGTTAGGAAGGCAAACTCGGCAGCAACAAACGCGCCACAGGCAGCGATGCACAACAAGGAAATGATAAGGAAGAGCCACTCGCTCAAGCGCGGGTCACTCCTTCGACGGTGAGAAATTGCACGAATCATCATCGTAGCCGCAGAACCACTGGGCCTGGGAACGGGCGTTGCCGAATGGCGAGGAGGGTCGAGCGGGGCAACCCCCCGGCGCCCAACGGCCCGAACCCTCCTCCGAAGAGCCCCCCGGTCCCTTCGCCTAGTCAACGGACGAGTTGTCACCGGCTTACGCATGAATTGACTCAGCGGCCCAGTTTCGCCCGATCGTTTCGGCTGACCTGACCGAACGGATGATGCACGGCGTAGGTCGAGCACAGGTCATCTGAGCCTCAGCCGGCATGACAACCGCCCGATGCAATGCGTAGCGTGGCGGGTATGCATCCACATCTCCTGCGTCGACGGCTCCTGACCCTTCTCACAGTCTTCATCGTTGGGGTGACGCTGACCCCGTCCGTGGAGGCTGGCGCTATCGCCATTCGGCGAGACCACATCGGGCTGCCCGGGCCCATCAATGCCCAGACGACGTATGGCTGGGGCAAGCCACTGTGGCAGGACGATTTTGTGGGCCCGCGTAAGAGTATTTGGCAAGTGAAGGGGCCGGGAGTGGTGCAGAATCAGGTGGGCATGCTCACTCTCAACACCACCAAACGTCGCAGCGTGAGTGCCACCCTCACTGGTCATGCCTATCGGACGGGACGGTGGGAGATCCGCCTTCGATCACGCCGCTACGCGACTGCATATGAGGACTATCGGGTCGTCACCGAACTGATTCCAGCGGGTCAGCGCAAGCAATTCTGCGGGGCGAAGAACGTGTCTCTTGAGACATATCGATTGGGGCGCAACACGGCACGGTTCTATCTTCGAAATCGTCCCGACATCCAGTTCACGTCGAAGCGTAGGCTCAACCTCGCTGCGGACCAATGGCACACTTTTGCCGTCGAAGTGACCAAGACGAGGATCTCTTGGATCGTGGACAGCCACGTTGTGGCGTCAGAACGTCGCCCCGAGGCACTGTCCGGCACGCTTTTCACGGTGCGATTCAAAATGAAGGCTGTGCCCGGCCAGCGAATGAACCCCAGCCGCATGCAGATGGACTGGTTGCGCTACTTCACCCTCCAGCGCCGCAATAGCAAACCCATCGTTGGCCCTCAGGCAACCCTCGGGAGTTACGGCAAGGCCTGCTGACGGGCTCAGAGCTGACCTGAGCCACCGGATTTCTGGATTGAGCCACCAGTCCCCTGGGTCCTTGAGCCTGATCGCCTCACCTGTCGTGTGACACACTCGAGAGGCATGGCACTTGGAACGATGTTATGAATGCGGGGCTGACGGTTCGCCTGCTGATGCCTACCTTTGCCATCAGCCTCGTCATGCTTGTTGAGTCCGCGGGCCAACCTACTCGCAAAAGTGCGCGCCCCGTTGAAGCCCGACCTCCGACGAGTTCGCCGGAACTCGATCGAACGATGTCCGAGCCTGGAGGCCTTGAGCCTCCGAGCGGTGTCGTCACTCTCGCTTTTGCAGGCGACATGCACTTCGAAGACGAACTCGGCGACCTATTGGCCGAACCGGACCGCTCACTCGGTCCCATCACCCAAATCCTCAAAACGGCCGATTTGGCCATGGTGAATCTGGAGAGCGCGATCACGAATCGCGGTGTGCCCGAGGCTAAGGAACTGGAGGAGCCTAGCCAGCGGTTTCACTTCCGTACGTCGCCGGCAGCGCTCACCTTCCTGGCTGATGCGGGAATTGATGTTGTGACGATGGGCAACAATCATGCTGCCGACTTTGGCCCGGTCGGGCTCCGAGACACTTTCGAGGCAATCAGAAGGAGCCCCATTCCCGTTGTTGGAGTTGGCGTTGATCGGGCGGAAGCTTTCGCACCTCACCGGGTCCGTATCTCGCAGACTGACTTTGCGTTCTTCGGCGCAGACGGTGCCACCCGTGAGGGCGCAAGTTCGGTTTGGGCTGCTGGACTCACAAACCCCGGCGTGGCGGCAGCACGTGAGTCGCGCCCCAGACTCTTGCTCGAGGCGGTGAGGAGAGCCAGCGCGCGTGATGACGTCGTAGTCGTCTACCTTCATTGGGGCGTCGAGGGCCGTGCGTGTCCGACGACGAAGCAACAAATCACCGCCGAGGCACTCGCAGAAGCCGGCGCTGACATCATTGTTGGCAGCCACACCCACCTGCTGATGCCTTCGGAACGGCTTGGGGACACCTATGTCAACTATGGGCTCGGAAACTTCCTTTGGTATCACAACGCTCAGGCGGCATCGGGGGTGTTGAAAGTTCGCATTGAGGACGGCGTAGTCACGACGGACTCATGGATACCCGCCCGGATCTCCGAGCAAGGGCGACCAATCCCATTGAAGGGGTCAACCCGGCTCAAAGCCATCAAGACATGGCGGGAGTTGCCACTATGCAAACAGCCGATCCCAGCAGGTGACAGCAGCGCAACACTGCCGGCGTACTCCTCGTCGGTCGCCCCGATCGATGCATCGCTTCGGGCGCGGATGCGCTTCAGCCACCGACCAGGGTGTCCGGTGGCTCTGAGCGATCTGCGCTATCTCCGAATGGCGTTCGTAGGTTTCGACGGCAAACATCACACTGGCGAAATGGTAGTTCACAAGGATCACGTCACCGACGTGATCGACGTCTTCGGCAAGTTGTACGCCGAGCGCTGGCCCATCGAACAAATGACTCTGATCGACACCTTTGAGGGTGATGACGACCGCTCGATGACGGCAAACAACACCTCGGGCTTCAACTGCCGAAACGTGGCTGGCACCGAACGATGGTCTGAGCACTCCTACGGCGCGGCCATCGACATCAATCCGCTCCAAAACCCCTACGTTTCGTCCACATCGATCGTTCCACCTGAGGGTGTGGCGAACGCCAATGTTCTTCGCTCGCCCGGCGCGAAAGTGAAACCCGGCGTCATCAAAGACAGTGACGTCGTCGTTCGAGCATTCGGCTCGGTCGGCTGGAAGTGGGGCGGCAACTGGCTGACTTCGAAGGACTATCAGCATTTCTCAGTCTCAGGTCGGTGATGACCATCCGCCCCGACCCGAGCAGATAGCACCGGCCGACCACCAGGACCTCGATCCAAGGCGCCCCTGAAATGCAAAGATGTCTCCCAACACCGGCCAACGGTGTCGCGAGACATCTCACGGTCGGGCTGACAGTGTGCTGGTTCAGGACATAGGCGACAGCTGTCTCACGACATAGGCGACACCTGTCTCGGGTCACTGGCGACACATCACCCGGGCTCGATGCTCGGACATGCCACAGCCCACATCGAAAGCCCGCCTCGTTCTCACTGCCCTCTTCGTCGACCACCAGACCCCCGCCGAGGTCGCCGCCCGTTACGGGGTACACCGCGCCTGGGTCTACAAACTCAAAGCCCGCTACGAAGCCGAGGGCGACACGGCGTTCGAACCCAGGTCGCGTCGCCCCAAGACCACCCCGTCGGCCCTCGCACCGGAGGTGGTCGACCTCATCATCACCCTCCGCAAACAGCTCTCGGATGCCGGACTCGACGCCGGCCCGGAGACCATCGCCTGGCACCTCGAGAACCACCATGGTCGCCGGGTTCCCCGATCGACCATCAGCCGCCACCTCACCCGCGCTGGGCTAGTGGTGTCCGAGCCCAAGAAGCGACCGAGGTCGTCCTACCTCCGCTTCGAGGCAGCGATGCCGAACGAGACCTGGCAATCGGACTTCACCCACTACCGGCTCACCCGGCCCGATGGCCGACCCGGCCCCGACTGCGAGATCATCACCTGGCTCGATGACTGCACCCGCTACGCCCTACACATCAGCGCCCACCACCGCGTCACCGGATCCATCGTGCTGGCCACGTTCCACAAAGCCGCAGGTCAGCACGGCATTCCGGCCTCAACACTCACCGACAACGGCATGGTCTACACCGTCCGCCTAGCCGGCATCGGACGCCAAGGAGGCCGCAACGGCTTCGAACAACAACTCCGGACCTGGAACGTCGTACAGAAGAACAGCAGACCCCACCACCCCACCACCTGCGGCAAAGTCGAACGCTTCCAGCAGACCATGAAGAAGTGGCTACGCGCCCAACCCATCCAGCCGACCACCATCACCGAACTGCAGGCGCTCCTAGACGTATTCGTCGACGAGTACAACCACCGGCGACCACACCGATCACTGCCCCACCGGGCCACCCCAGCAACGCACTACGACTCGATGCCCAAGGCCCTGCCCGGAGAATCCCGCGATCCCGAAACCCACAACCGGATCCGCCACGACCGCGTCGACAAAGCAGGCTCTGTCACCCTGCGGCACAACAGCAGACTGCACCACATCGGCATTGGGCGAACCCACGCCGGAACCTGCATCATCCTGCTCATCCAAGACCTCGACATCAGAGTCGTTCACGCAGTCACCGGCGAACTCCTCCGCGAGCTCGTCCTCGACCCCACCCGTGACTACCAGCCCACGCGAGCACCCAAAAGGCCCACCCACAGACCGCCCAAATAGAAACAACCGGACCTGCAATTGCAGGTCCGGTTGTCGCCGATGTCTTGAGACATCACACGGTCGGGCTGACAGGATTTGAACCTGCGACCCCTTGACCCCCAGTCAAGTGCGCTACCAAACTGCGCCACAGCCCGTTGCTTCCTGTGGTCATAGCGACCCAAGGAGCGAGTGAACCCTACCTCAGCAGAGCCCCGGATTCGGAATCGCCCAGACCCTAACGCTTGCGCTTTTCCCGAGGACGTTGTTGCAACAAGATCGGGGTGCCAACAAAGCCGAACTCCTCACGAAGCCGTCTTTCGATATACCGCTCGTACGCCGCGTCGAGCTTGCCACTCGTGAACAAGATGAAGGTGGGCGGGGCTGACGAAGCCTGGGTCCCGAAGAGAATCTTAGGTTGCTTACCGCTCCGAACCGGGTGTGGATGCTCCGCCACAAGTCGTCCCAGGAATGCGTTGAGAACGCCAGTCGAGATCCGCGTCTCCCAGCCCTCCAGTGCGCGATCCAGAGCAGGAACCAGGCGGTCAATGTGCCATCCGGTCCGAGCGGTCACATTGATCCGCGGCGCCCATTGCACCTGCACAAGGTCGCGCTCGATCTCGCGATCGAGGTAGTAGCGACGTTCGTCGTCGACGAGGTCCCATTTGTTGAACGCGATCACGAGAGCCCGACCGGCCTCGCGAATAGTCTGGATGATCCGCAGGTCCTGCTCGGAGACCGTTTGGGATCCATCGATCACCAAAACGGCCACTTCCGCGCGGTCAATCGCGGTCGACGTACGCAAGGAGGCGTAGTACTCGTGGCCCGAGGCTTCCTTGACTCGTTTGCGAATGCCTGCAGTGTCGATGAAGCGCCAAGTGCGGCCACCAAAGTCGATCAACTCGTCAACCGGGTCAACGGTGGTGCCAGCAACGTTGTCAACGACGACACGTTCTTCGCCAGCCAACTTGTTGAGCAGAGATGACTTTCCGACGTTGGGCTTGCCCACAATGGCGATCCGGCGAGGGCCGCCAAATTCACGCTCGGACTCCGGTGGCGGCTCGGGCAGGGCGGCCAACACAGCATCGAGCATGTCGCCCGAACCGCGGCCGTGAAGCGCCGAGACGGGATAGGGCTCCCCCAAGCCAAGATTCCACAGGCCATAAGCTTCTGCTTCGGTGCGCTGGTCATCAACCTTGTTGGCGGCCAAAATGACTGGCTTGCCGGCTCCCCGCAAGATCTTGACGACAGCTTCGTCGGCATCGGTAATGCCCACAGTCGCATCGACGACGAAGAGCACAGCGTCGGCTAGCTGCGTCGCGATCTCAGCCTGCCCCGCGATCCTTGCAGCAAGCCCACGTGCGTCCGGATCCCAGCCGCCGGTGTCCACGACGGTGAAGGCGCGACCGTTCCAGGTGGCGTCATAGGAAACTCGATCTCGAGTAACTCCGGGCACGTCTTCGACGACCGCTTCACGTCGACCAATGATCCGGTTGACCAAGGTTGACTTCCCAACATTCGGCCGTCCAACCACAGCCAGTACTGGGACCACACCCTGGGCAGTTGGCCCGCTTTCGCTGGCATCAGGGCCAGAACCGAACGCCTCGCTCATGCTGAATCACTTTCCTGTGCTGCTTTGACGAGGTCGACTATCTGATCGACAACCTCATCCAATGTGTACGTCGTGGTGTCGATGTGGTGGGCGCCTTCGGGCATGGTGAGCGGAGCTGTCGCCCGCGTGGAGTCAATGCGATCTCGTTCGAGCAGCGAGGACTCCATAGCGGTGGTGTCCACGCCGCCCTCCTCGGCCGCGCGCCTGGTCGCCCTGGCAGTTGCATCCGCTGTGAGAAAGATCTTCACGGCTGCATCAGGTGCGACTACAGATCCGATGTCGCGACCCTCAACAACAATGTCGCCGCCACCGATGATCGTGCGCTGTTGGGCCAGCAGTCGGGCACGCACAGCGGGAACAGCACTGACGGGACTTACAGCGGCCGTCACCTCGGCGGATCTGATCGCCACAGCCACGTCCTGACCATCGATGGTGATAGTGGGATCGAGCGGGTCGGTGCCGGACGCAAGCTCAGGGCTGTCTGCCAATGCGGCGATAGCCGCCTGATCCTGAATGTTGACGCCCTCGGCAAGCATCCAGTGTGTGATTGCTCGGAACATCGCTCCGGTGTCTAGATAGCGCAGCCCCAAGCGGGCTGCCACCCCGCGCGAAGTGCTCGACTTTCCCGACCCCGACGGGCCATCAATGGCCACGACGACGTTGTTCTTCACCAGTGTTCCTGCCTTCTCATTGCGGCCCGGACTCTGGATGCAGAATCACCGCTTGGATAAGAGGTCAGTCTACCGGTGAGTGACCCACCCACGTGATTCCAAGGACTCCAGCAAAAATTCCGCGCGCTCTTCCGCGACGACCAGTTCTAGAAGCCCCATCGGGCGCCCTGGGTCATGATCGATGTGCACGTCCTCGATGTTTACCTCGCTCGCCGAGGCATCAGCGAACAGCCGAGCCAAGGCCCCCGGATTGTCTGGGACCGAGACATAGACGGATCTACTTGGTCGGTCTGCACCACCGTGTTTGCCGGGAATCGATTGAGTGCCGACGACGCCCCGACTCAACACCTCGTGGAGTTGGCTTGGATGGTCGCCTTCGACGGCCTGGACAAGCCGATCGAGATCATCGCGGAGTGCCCGCAGCGGACCCAACACCGCACTGGCATTGAGCCGAAGAATCTGTTCCCACAGGACCGGATCACTCGCTGCGACCCTCGTGACATCACGCACGCCCTGTCCCGCCAGCGCCAAATGCTCGCTCGGTGCGTTCGTCAGATGCCCAGCCATCAGAACTGCCACCAGGTAGGGCACATGTGAAATGGTCGCGACCGCCCGATCGTGCTCCTCTGGACTGGTGAGGATCGGCGTTGCGCCACAGCTTCGCGCCAGCTCGAGAACTGCATCCAGCGCATCGCGAGAGGCGGCAGCATGTGGCGCGATCGCCCAGGGACGTCCGTCAAACAACGCACCGGATGCCGCCAAGGGACCAGAACGCTCGCTTCCCGCCATCGGATGCGAGCCAACATATCGCTCCAAACCCGTGTGCACATGCGCCAGCGGCTCACCCTTCACGCTGCCAACATCGGTCACGATGGCGGTGCTGAACTCCAGCAAAGCATCGTTGATGACGGATCCGACATGCTCTGGGGGCACGGCCACAATCACCAGCGCGGGTGCCTCCCCGCCGAGATCAGCCACACCGGCGCCCAACCCAGAGGCTGTCCGCACGTGTTCGCGGTTGCGATCACGCAAGCGGACGGAGACCCCCTGGGCACTCAGGGCCAATCCGATCGAGGTGCCGAGCAAACCGGCACCAATGATCAGGACAGGCCCCTTCACCACACCGTCGCCCATGGTCACTTATGGCCTCACAGTGCGTGTCAGGTCGGTCCGCAACTGGGCAGCGCCATGGAGGTATACGTGGGAGATCGCGGCGCGCGGAACCTCAGTTTCGACGTGCGCCAGCATCCGAACAACGCGAGGCATCGAGCCGGCAATTTCAAGTTCTCGGGCACACAGGAGCGGCACATCACCAAAGCCGAGACGGCGCGCGGCATACGCCGGAAACTCTGAGACTAAATCCGAGGTGGCGGTGAAGATCACGGAAATGAAGTCGTCCACCTCCAACCCGTTGGCGCTGATAACGTCCATCACCATCTCGGCGACCCGCTCCAGCATGTGCTCGCGATCATCACTCTCGAGTTGGGTGGCTCCCCGAATGGCGCGCACACTCACGGCTCCTCCTCTTCCCAGTGACCACCTTGTTAGGTGCGTTGTCGATGTGGCCCGAGAAACCCTACGCCGTGCTCGGCTTCAGAGCTGAGCACTGTCCAAGAGGAGCCCCAGCTCCTCCACGCTCAGCTCACGCACAGCACCGGGTCGGAGATCGCCAAGCCGCACAGTTCCGATCGCGGTTCGGGTCAACTGTCGGACGGGATGGTCGACCTCTTCAAGCAGGCGCCGAACGATTCGGTTGCGCCCCTCATGGATAACCAACTCGATCATGCTTCGTTCGTCGGAGGCTGTCATGACTCGGGCTTTGGTGACTGTGACCGGCCCGTCTTCGAGCGTCACACCGGCCAGCAGCCGCTTAATCACATTGGGGTAGACGTGACCCTCAACCTCGGCGACGTACGTCTTGTTGACTTCGTACGACGGGTGCGCCATTCGCTGGGCAAAGTCGCCGTCGTTGGTCAGCAGGATCAGACCTGAGGTGTCGGTATCGAGGCGTCCAACGTGAAACAGCCGCTCGGCACGATCCGACACGAGGTCTTGCAAGGTACGCCGCCCTTCCGGGTCGGACATCGTCGAGACAACCCCAAGCGGCTTATTGACCACGAGATAAACATGGGCGCTGACCGGCGCCAGCCGCTTGCCGTCCACGCGCACGACGGCCACCGCAGGATCTACCTTGGTCCCGAGCCTGGTGACCACCTCGCCATCAACAGTGACTGACCCCGCCAGCATCAACTCCTCGCACCGACGACGAGAGGCCACGCCAGATTGCGCGAGGAGTTTCTGAAGTCGCACCAAACCTTGGTCGTCGATCTCCAGGTCGGGGCGGGTCCATGGCGCCTTGGGCTTCATTAGGCGCCGTCCTCAAAGGCATTCAACAACTCGTCTTCGAGGTCGTCCAGGTCCGGAAGATAAGGAGCCAATTCGGGAAGTTCCTCCAATGAGCCGATACCGATCCGCTCCAAGAAGTAACTACTGGTCCGATAGAGGATGGCGCCATGCTCGCCGTCCTGGCCCGCTTCCTCGATGAGGCCACGGGTGACCAGCGTGCGAACTACCCCGTCGACGTTGACGCCTCTGATCGCTGAGACGCGAGCCCGTGACACCGGCTGCCGATAAGCCACTACCGCCAGCGTTTCGAGCGCCGCCTGAGTCAATCGAGCTCGTTGACCGTCCAAGACAAAGGCCTCGACCACCGCGGCATACTCCTCGCGCGTGTAGTAGCGCCAGCCACCCGCCACATTGCGGAGTTCGAAGCCGCGCCCGTCGTCGGCATACTCGCCCGCTAGCTCCTTGAGCGCACTATCAACGTCATCCAGCGGATATCCCACCGCCGAAGCCAACGTCACCCGATCAAGCGGCTGGTCAGCGACCATCAGCAATGCCTCGAGGCTCGGTTTGAGCTCAGCCACGGCCACTGCCAACGTGTCGCTGTCGGGCTCCGCGTTAGCCGTGCTTGCCTTATCCATTGGGTTCATCCTCGTCTGGGGAAGGCGCCACGGGCGCGCCATCAAACTCGTCTTCGATCTCAAATTCCGCGTTCTCGGCGCCCGTCCAGCGAATCGTCAACTCGCCTAAGGGTGTCATCTGGTCAAATGCCAGCGCACCCTCTCGAAACAACTCCAGCAGTGCTAAGAATCGAGCCACGGTCGTCATCACGTCTGGGGAGTCCCCACAAAGCGAGCGGAAACTCATCGCTCCGTTGCGGCGTAGACGTTCGACCACCAATGCTGCCTGCTCCCGCACACTGACTTGTGGTGCGTGAATGTGCTGGAGCGACACCTCGACGATCGGTTTTGGCTGTAGTGCGCGCGCCGCCAACTGAGCGAATTGGTGGACACCGAGGCCGATCAACACCTCCGGCAGCAAAGTCGCGAACCGATCCTCCAGCCCCACGGCCCGAGGGTGTCTGGTCGACTCCGCCTCGAGCCTGGCCTCAAAAACTCCCGCGATCTGTTTGAAGGCCCGATATTGCAAAAGCCGGGCAAAGAGCAGGTCGCGCGCCTCTAAGAGCGCGAGGTCCTCTTCGTCCTCAACATCGCCTTGCGGCAAAAGTCGGGCGGCCTTCAGATCAAGCAAGGTGGCTGCTACGACGAGGAAAGAGGTCGTCTGTTCGAGATCCCCCTGTTTGCCTTGAGCTTTGAGGTGACCCATGAATTCGTCAGTGACCTGGGAAAGAGCGACTTCGGTGATGTCGAGTTTGTGCTTCGCGATCAGGCTCAAAAGCAGATCAAAGGGTCCTTCGAAATTAACCAATTTGACGGCGAAACCCGAGGACACACCGGCATGGTCAGACTCCCCCACCGAGGAGTCGCGCGGGGAAGGAGCCGTCTTGGTCATCAAGGCTCGATCAGGCGTTGCACCAGCACGCTGTCCTCGCCGTTCTGGTCCAGATCAGCCAAAGCAATGGCGACCGCCTCACGAACAAGACGACCCCGGTCGACTACCTGACCATGGGTACGGCGGAGGATCAGTCGGGCCTGCTCGATTTCGAAAAGCTCGTCGGCGGTGACGTAAATGGTCATCTTCTCGTCGTGCCGCACTCGTCGGCTGGGCTTGCCTTCGCTAGCGGAATCATCGGCCGGAATCACTGACCTAGACGCCGCAGGGGTAGCCGAAGCAGGCTCGGCGTCGGCCGAGGTCGTTGGCCGAAACAGATCGTCAGCGGCAGGCAGACTCACTCGTCGGGACAACGAACCAACACCTCTCTGGCAAGTTGCCGGTAGGCGTCGGCGCCCGTCGACTTACCGGCGTACGTCGTGATCGGTTCGCCAGCCACGGTGGAGTCGGAGAACTTCACGGTACGTCGGATCACGGTATGGAAAACCAGATCCCCCCAGGCCTGCACCAGTCGATCCATGACCTCGCGGCCGTGCAAAGTACGACTGTCAAACATGGTGCCGAGGACGCCATCGATTTCGAGGCCCGGATTGAGCCGCTCCTGCACCTTGTCAATGGTGGTTTTGAGTAGGGCGACACCGCGAAGGGCAAAGTATTCACACTCAAGTGGGACAAGGACACCGTTCGACGCAGTGAGCGCGTTGACCGTGAGTAAACCCAGGCTCGGCTGGCAATCGATCAAGACGAAGTCATAGTCAGCCAGCACCGGCGCCAACACGCGTTGCAGTGACTGCTCGCGCGCCACCTCATTGACCAACTGAACTTCTGCGGCCGATAGATCAATGTTGGAAGGCACCAAATCCATGCCAGCAACACCCGACCCCACAATGACGTCCTTGATCGACACGTCGTTCTGCATCAAGGCGTTGTAGATCGTCAAGTCCATCTCGTGAGGATTCAGTCCTAAACCGACCGACAAAGATCCCTGGGGGTCAAAGTCAACGAGCAGGACCTTTCGGCCATACTCCGCCAGTGCCGCACCCAAGTTGATCGTCGTGGTGGTCTTGCCAACTCCACCCTTCTGGTTGCACATCGAAATGACCCGGGCAGGCCCATGATTGAGGACCGGTCTGGGCTCTGGGAGGTCGGGCATGGGTCGGCCCGTCGGCCCAATCTCGACCGTCACGGAAGTGGCTGCCTCATGTTCGGGGGCAATCGGAAAGAGCAAGGGGTCGTTGACCTGCGGATCAAACATCTGGGAATCATTCACAAAGGGGCCATCTTCGGGAGCTGGTGGGTCGGTCGGGAACGAGTTTGCCGGACGCAGGGGCGGCATTTCGCGTGCCGCACTGCCCTGATCAGGGTAACTCGGTCGCGACCCATCGCCGATCATCTAAGGCTCCCTTGGTTTCGTGTCACTTGTCATTCTCTGGCACGCGGGTGAGCCGTCGCAAACACTTCGCGCAAGTTGTCTACGGTCACCAATGTATAGATCTGCGTCGTCGTCACCGAGGCGTGCCCCAACAACTCCTGTACGACGCGAACGTCAGCACCGCCGTCAAGCAAGTGGGTGGCGAATGAATGACGAAGCGTGTGGGGTGAAACGTCACGATTGATGCCCGCCCGCTCGGCAGCGCTCACCAGCACGGTCCAGGCGCTCTGCCGGGAAAGCTGTCCACCCCGGGCGTTGAGGAATAAGCCGTGAATCCCAGCGCCATGTTGCGCGAGGACGGGACGACCACGCACCAGATAGCTGTCGACGGCTGCGCGAGCGTAGGAGCCGACAGGGACCAAGCGTTCCTTCGATCCCTTCCCCTTGAGGAGCACAGTGCCGTCCACCAAGTCGAGATCATCGATCGCTAAGCCCACGGCCTCAGAAATCCGTGCACCAGTTCCGTAGAGCACCTCAAGCAACGCTCGATCACGCAAAGCCAGGGGCGTATCCGCAAAGCTGGCTGCCTCTAGGATCAACTCGACTTCGCTCAGCGACAGCGCCTTGGGCAGCCGCTTGGGCGGGGCGGGTGGACGCACCGATGCCGCTGGATCGTGCTCACTCATGCCGTCGCGGACTGCGAACCTGTGAAAGCCGCGCACAGCCACGACGGTGCGGGCAACCGAAGCCGAGCCGAGGGCAACGTGGTCGGGATCTCCCTCGCGGAGGCGCACGACGAACAACGTGATTAACGATTCCGTTACCCCAGTGACATCAGCAATGCCCTCGTCTGCCAGGAATTGCCGATAGCGGCCCAGATCGCGCCGATACGAAACCAGTGTGTTGGCAGCGAGCCCGCGCTCGACGTTGAGGTGATCGAGATAGGTGCCGATAGCCTTCGCCATCGACACCCCGCTCACAACAGTGACCCTACCCAACAGCAGACTCTCAGGAGAGCACGCTCTCCAGGCTTGTTGCTGGGATGTCGACAGCGTCTGCCACCGGCCCATTCGTTAGTTGCCCGGCATGGGTGTTCAACCCCAGGGCAAGAGCGTGATCGTCGCGGCACGCTTGAGCCCAACCTTTGTTAGCCAAAGCCACTGCATAGGGCAGCGTTGCATTGGTCAATGCGTACGTCGAAGTGTTCGGCACGGCTCCCGGCATGTTTGCCACGCAGTAAAAGATCGAATTGTGCACGGCGTAGGTGGGATCGGCGTGGGTGGTGGCGTGAGTGTCCTCGAAGCATCCGCCCTGGTCCACGGCGATGTCCACCAACACTGACCCCGGCTTCATCCGAGAGACCAGCTCGTTGCTTACCAACGTTGGCGCCTTCGCTCCCGGAATCAGCACCGCACCAATCACCATGTCTGCCTCGATCACCTGTTGCTCGATCGCCAGCCGAGATGATGCCAATCCATGGACTCGGTTGTTGTATCGCCAGAAGGACATCCGCAACTTCTCGAGGTCGGTGTCGAGCAGCGTCACGTCGGCGCCCATTCCGAGCGCGATGTTGGCAGCGTTCTGGCCGGAAACGCCCGCGCCAATGATGACCACCCGCGCATTCGCCACTCCACCGACGCCCCCCATCAGCACGCCTCGTCCGCCCTGGGCCTTGAGCAGCGCGTGCGCCCCGACCTGGGGTGCGAGACAGCCCGCCACCTCGGACATGGGGTAGAGCAGTGGCAGCCCACCAGACGGCAACTGCACGGTCTCATAGGCGATGCCGGTGACTTGGCGCGCGAGCAGTTCCTCAGTCAGCGGCTTGTCCGCCGCAAGGTGCAGGTAGGTGAAGAGGGTGAGTCCGTCGCGCATCCGGTGATATTCCTCGGCGACCGGCTCTTTGACCTTGAGCACCATGTCCACCGAGCCCCAAACGTCGTCGGCGGTGGAGAGAATTTGCGCACCCGCGCTGACGTACTCCTCATCCGAGATTGAGGAACCGAGCCCTGCGCCGGCTTCCACCGAAACCTCGTGACCGTGCGCGACGAGCTCATGAACCCCAATGGGTGTAATGGCCACACGATATTCGTGATTCTTGACTTCCTTGGGTACGCCGACTCGCATTTCGTGCTCCTCACTGTGACTCGCCGTGGCTCTGCGGCGACCTCGGCGACACTACTCCTTTGCAACTTGACATCGGAGATCGATTGCCACCAAGTCGAACGGCGGAGTAGACCAGTCTTTGGCGAGTTACTCGGTCTAACTCGTGCGATGCAACGCCGTCTCGTCCATGGGGAACCGCAACTCCCGCTGACGATCGAGCGCGGCGCCGATCAGCCCGGCAAACAGTGGATGCGGTCGCGTGGGTCTGGACTTCAACTCAGGATGTGCCTGAGTGGCGACGTAATACGGATGATCGCTGGCGGGCAACTCGACGAACTCCACGAGGTTGTTATCTGGCGAAGTTCCCGAGAACACGAGGCCAGCCTCTTCTAGTTGCTCTCGGTAGGCGTTGTTCACTTCGTAGCGGTGACGATGACGTTCGTCGACCGTAGCCTCGCCGTAGGTGGCTCGGACCACCGAGCCCTCGCTAAGTTGTGCGGGGTAAAGCCCGAGCCTCATGGTGCCACCCAAGTCGCCACCGCCTTCGACAAAGGACTTCTGTTCCTCCATGGTGGCGATCACCGGCTCGGGACACTCCGGGTCGAATTCGGTCGAACCAGCCTTGGCGAGTCCGGCGACAGATCGCGAGTATTCAATGACCATGCATTGCAAGCCGAGGCACAAGCCCAACGTCGGCACGCCATGGGTCCGCGCGTAGGTAAGCGCTCCCAACTTTCCCTCGATTCCCCGGATGCCGAAGCCTCCTGGCACACAAACGCCATCGACATCACCGAGTTGCTTGGCCGCCCCGGCTGGAGTTTCGCAGTCGTCCGAGGCAATCCAGCGGACCGTGACTTTGGCTTCGTGGGCAAAGCCGCCAGCACGGAGGGCCTCTCCCACCGAAAGATAGGCATCTGGCAAATCGATGTATTTGCCAACCAACCCGATGGTGACCTCCTCCTTCGGGTGGTGCACGCGGCGAAGCAGGTCATCCCATACCGTCCAGTCGACATCACGAAACGGCAGATCCAGACGTCGTACGACGTAGGCATCGAGCCCTTCGCGATGCAGGACTTTCGGAATGTCATAGATCGAAGGAGCATCCGCAGCACACACGACTGCCTCTTCATCAACGTCGCACATGAGTGAAATCTTGCGCTTAATGCTTTGCGGTAGTTCGCGGTCGGCTCGGCACACCACTGCGTCCGGTTGGATGCCGATTGAGCGAAGTGCAGCGACAGAGTGTTGGGTCGGTTTGGTTTTCAGTTCTCCCGATGGCCCGATGTAGGGCACCAGCGAAACATGAAGAAAGAAGCAGTTGGCACGCCCGATGTCGTGCCGCACCTGTCGTGCGGCTTCCAAGAACGGCAAGGACTCGATGTCGCCCACCGTGCCGCCAATTTCGGTGATCACGACGTCAACGTCGGCGGAGCCCATCGCCCGGATGCGCTCCTTGATCTCGTTGGTGATGTGCGGGATCACCTGCACGGTGTCTCCCAAATAATCACCGCGACGTTCCTTCGCTATGACCGACGAATAGACCTGTCCGGTCGTGACGTTGGCGATGGCGTTGAGGTCGGTGTCGAGGAATCGCTCGTAGTGACCAATGTCTAAGTCGGTCTCAGCCCCATCATTGGTAACGAAGACCTCGCCGTGTTGGAACGGATTCATCGTCCCCGGGTCCACGTTGAGATAGGGGTCAAGTTTTTGCATGGTCACGCGCAGGCCGCGTGACTTAAGCAAACTGCCCAAACTGGATGCGGTGAGCCCCTTACCGAGCGAGGAGGCGACACCTCCAGTGACGAATACGTGCTTTGTCGGCGTCGCTAGCTTCACGGGATTCAAGCCTACCTGACGTCAGCCTATTTGCCCGCTCATGACTCTCGACGCGACTGCGCGGCGGCCAACAGTTCGCGGGCATGCTCCAAGCCGGTCACCGAATCCTCCATCCCGGCCAACATCCGAGAAAGTTCACGTTCGCGACCTGCGTCATCAAGTCGCTGAAGTCCCGAGGTGGTCACCGAGCCGTCGTCGGATTTCTCCACAACGATGTGGCGATCGGCATACGCTGCCACTTGCGGAAGATGGGTGACGACGATGACCTGCGCCGACTCGGCGAGTTGGGCTAATCGACGTCCGACTTCCACCGCAGCTTTGCCGCCTACTCCCGCATCAACTTCGTCGAAGACGAAAGTGGGCACCGAACTGCTGCCGGCGAGCGAGACTTCCAGGGCCAACATAACCCGCGACAACTCGCCCCCCGAAGCTCCCTTCGACAACGCACGAGACTCACTACCGACGTTGGCCGCCAGCAGAAACTCCACATCATCAAATCCGGAAGCCGTGAACTGCAGGCATCGTGATTCCACCAGCAGACTCTGGGCGGGGTCTGCGGAGGGCGGCAACTCGACCTGCCGCACGGCGACGGTGACCCTTGCATGTGGCATCGCCAAGGAGGTCAACTCAGCCGTCACTGCCGCTCCGAGTTGCTCCGCAGCCGCAGCTCGAGCCCGCGAGACCGCCGCACCTTCACTGGTCAATGACGCCCTCAGTCGGCTTCTGTCGGCCCGAAGTGAGTCGATTCGATCATCGGTATTCATCAACTCGCTCAACCGAGTCTGCGCCGTCGCTGCCCATTCCAGGACAGCATCGATGTCATCACCGTACTTTCGGGTTAAGGATGACAACAGCGCACGTCGCGACGACACGGACGCCAATTGGGCCGGATCCGATTCAAGTTTTGCGGCGTACGACGCGACATCCGCAGCCAAATCAGACACCTCATACGTGATCTCAGCCAGCCGATCGGCGAGCGCGGCTGCCTCAGGGTCATGGTCACGCACTCCCTCCATCAGATTGCGCGCTGCCGCGGCGGCACTCAAAGCATCCGCCTCTCCCGAGTCACTTGAGAGTGCCTCCCGGCTGAGTTCGGCGGCGCTGCGCAAAGAGTCTGCGAAGGCCAATCGCTCCTCTTGAGCAGCCAGGGCGAGATCCTCGCCCGCCTGGGGTGCGGCGTTGCTCACTTCTTCTAATCCAAACTGCAGTAGATCTGCCTCTCTGGCTCGCTCCAGCCGAGATGCAAGCACACCAGCCAGTTCGCGCTCCACCACTCGCAAACGGTCATAGTTCAGGCGATAAGTGGAAAGGGGCACCGCAACAGAGTCACCAGCATGCCGATCCAAAGCATCGCGCTGCGCGCCCGGCTTCAGCAATCTGTGTTGATCTGATTGGCCGTGGACGGCAACCAGCGGCGAAGTGATGGCCCCCAACGTTGAGACTGGCACGGATGCGCCACCCACGAAGGCCCGTGAGCGGCCCTCCGCCGCCACCGTCCGAGCCAGCACCACACGGTCGTCTTCAACCACGCCCCCAACTTCGCCGACTGCTTCAACAACATCGGACATCCGGGCTAGGCACGCTATTCCTTCAACTCTTGCAGACACCATTCCGCGTCGAACAGCGCCTGGATCTCCCCTGTCCCCAAGCAGCAAGCCCAAGGCCGTCACGACCATCGTCTTGCCTGCGCCCGTTTCACCCGTGATAACGGTCAGTCCAGGACCCAGTTCGAGCGTCGACGAATCAATGACGCCGAGGCCCGAGATGTTAATCTCCTCAAGCATGGTCGTCTCCCGCCAGCCTTCTACGTCGCTCACTCACGCCGCGCCACCCTTCAACTGGTAGCCCAAACTTAGCGACCAGTCGATCAGTGAAGGGTGCATCTTGCAGTCTCGCCAATCGAACAGGTCGCTCACCGCGCTGCACCTCGATTCGAGCACCAGGCGGCAAATCTACGGTTCTCCGACCGTCACACCACAACACGCCGGCGCCCTGTGTCTGGGCGAGGACCTCAACAGCGAGGACCGAAGTAGGAGCAACCACCAAGGGCCGGGCAAAGAGCGCATGCGCGCTGATCGGCACAATGAGAAGAGCTTCCACGCTCGGCCACACAATGGGTCCGCCAGCGCTGAAGTTGTAGGCAGTGGAACCAGTGGGGGTTGCACAGACCACGCCGTCGCAACCCCAGCGAGACAGTGGCCGACCATCAATCTCCACGACCACCTCCAGCATCCGTTGCCGGGCCGCCTTTTCAACGCTCGCCTCGTTGAGGGCAAACGTCTTGGTCACCAACTCGGTCCCCTGAAACACCGAGACATCGACGGTTAGCCGGTCTTCGATGACGTAGCGGTGGTGGACAACGGCATCGATCGTGGATTCGAGATCTTCGGGTTCCGCCTCGGCTAGGAAGCCCACATGTCCCAGGTTGACACCGAGAATTGGCGTTCCGCTGACGTGCGTTATCTCGGCTGCCCGCAGAATCGAGCCATCGCCACCGATGACAATGGCCAACTCGCAGTCGTGACCCGCGTCATCTTCACTCTCAGTAATCTCGATCGAGTCGGAGACCTCGAAGAACCCAAGGGCGTCGGCTTCGTCCCGAACGAGTCTCACGATCAAACCTTGAGCGGTGAGTGCCGCGCAGAATTGCAGCGCCACCTCACGTGCCTCTTGGCGGCCGGTGTGCACCAGAACGAGTACGCGTCTCACCCGTCAACCCTCTCACTGGGCAACCCCAAAGCACTGGTGCGCTCCACTTCCAGCCCAATTTCTGACGCACCGACGAGCGGTTCGCCCTTTCGAAGCCAAAGGAAAAACTCGACGTTGCCCGACGGCCCAGGAAGTGGGCTCGTCGTGACGCTCTGAGCGCCCCAGCCCAACAACGCCGCGGCGGTGGCCACCGAAGTAACTGCCTCGGCTCGCAGAGCGAGATCCCGCACAACGCCGCCCTTCCCGACTCGATCCTTCCCCACCTCGAACTGCGGCTTGACCATCAACACCAAGTCACCATCGGGGCGAGTGACCGAAATGAGTGGTGGCAACACCAAGAGCAAGGAAATGAACGAGAGATCACCCACGACGAGGTCGACCGCGCCTCCGATCAGATCTAGATTCAGGTCCCGAACATTGGTCCGATCGAAGACGTGCACATCGGGATTTTGGCTGACTGCCCACGCTAGTTGCCCATAGCCCACATCCACGGCGATGATCTCGGAAACGCCAGCCCTCAAGAGAACGTCACTGAAATCCGCCGGTTGATGCGCCAGCGTCAAGGCACCGCCGGCCCCGCACCCTCAGACCCAGTGGCTCGAACGCCGTGAAGGCCCCGGCCAACTTGTGCCCACCCCTAGAGACGTAGCCGGGGTCGTCGGCTGTCTCGCGAACCACGATCGGCGCGTCCGTACCGACACCGGTGGCCGGTTTGCTGGCAACGCCACCGCTCACCTTTACTCGGCCCGAGCGGATCAATTCGCTCGCATGCTCTCGAGACCTAGCCAGTCCGCGACGGACCAGTTCGGCATCAAGTCTCGACAATCGTGGCGACACCCCTATGCCCCATCACATCGGCCCCACACGGCCCCACTGACGTGTTTCACGCCTCTGAAGGGCGATTCAGCGCCGCGCGCAGCGTTGTGTGGATGTTCTCGAACGCCGAAACATGCTCGTTGATGGGCAGCGACTCCAAGGAAGTCAAGACTTGCAGTGCCATGACTGCGTCCTCGGGCAGATCCTGCCCACTCTCCGACACACCGGCGGTCGACGATGCAGAGACCTCGTTCATGCGTTGGAATCTACCGTGTTAGCCCGCGTCATCACGTCACGACCTGCTGCGACTGCGTAATACCCACGACACTGCCGGTGGCGTCGTGATGGGCCCACGCGGTCGCAGCTGCCACCCGCCACCAATCCCCCACCGTTCCGGCTCCTTGCACGACAAGTTCGCCAGCCACCACAATCCCCAACCAACCACCGAGTTCACATTCCACCGAGTTGTCGCCCGAGATCGAAACGCTTGGGGCCGTGTGAGTCTCGTGCAGTCCCTCCAGTCCTGGGGAGATGTACGACGGTCGCAACCTTGGGGGCGCGGCGACCAAGTCGGCCAGCCCGGACACTCCGGTGAGCACGAGCAGTGAGTCAACGCCGACGTTGTGGGCGCCTTCAATATCGGTGTCGAGCCGGTCGCCCACCATGAGAGGTCGCGCTCCGCCGACCCGACGGATCGTCTCGTCAAGCAATGGTCGTTCCGGTTTACCAGCGACCACGGGCTTCACGCCAGTGAAGTCCTCCAACATCCGAACGAAGACTCCATGACCTGGCGCAATGCCAAAGTCCGTCGGGATGCTCAGGTCGGTGTTGCTCGCGACCCAAGGAAGTCCGGCGCGCACGCGCACTGCGGCTCGCATGATGTCGCGCCACACCACGTCGGGACCGTACCCAGTGCTCAAGGCCACAGCCGCCGGGTCTGCGCCGGAAACGGGGACGAGACCTTCAGCGCGCAACGCAGCCTCCAAGCCAGCTGCACCTAACATCAGCACCGGCGCTTCGTCACCAAATTTGTCGTGGAGGACCCGCGCGGCCGCCTGAGCCGAGGTCACCACGTCCGTGGAGGCCGCCTGGACACCCAGTTTTGTCAAGACACCGGCTACGGCCTCTGGTGTGCGCGAGGCGTTGTTGGTCACGAAGGCAATTGCCAGACCTTCCTTCCGCAAGCGAGCCACGTGTTCCGGAACCCCAGCGATGCTGTGTCCACCGACATAGATGACGCCGTCAAGGTCGAACATTGCCAAGTCATAAATCTGGGTTAGTGGCCGGTTAGAGGTCTGCAGCATTGCGCGAGACTATCCTGCGTCGACGCGCGGGGCGCGTTGCCGAATCCGACCACTGAACACTTCCACCTCAGTCCGTGACTCGGTTCGGCCCACTGCGCGATAGAACCGACGCCTGAGCGCACCGGTGAGCTCCACCTCGTCGCCGGCGACCCAACGTGAGATCGATCGACGGGCGCGACCCGACCAGGCAACGCAGTCCACCACATCAACGGTCTGCTTGCCCACTGGATCCAGCCTCGGGACGACTATTCGCAGTTGCCACAACACATCCCCACTCGGAAGCGTCTTCGATTCGGGATCGGCGGACACTCTCCCTATTAAGCGGACCTCATTCCTGGCCGTCGTGGCGGTCTTGGCCTCGATGCTCTTGGTCTCTGCAGCTATTTCCTCCATAAGGAAATTGTGCCAACGATTACTGGGTGAGGCTCAGCGAAGATCCCAATCTGTGGATAAGCCAGGCGCCGCAAATCCTGTGGACAATTCCTGGGCAAGAAATCGCCGGGCGAAATGCAACAGAGGCCACCCCGAAGGGTGGCCTCTGTCTAAGTGGTGTTCGGCGGCGTCCTACTCTCCCACAGCCTTCCGGTTGCAGTACCATTGGCGCTGGCAGGCTTAACTTCCGGGTTCGGGATGGTGCCGGGTGTTTCCCTGTCGCTATGGCCGCCGTAACTCTTTTCACCTGTTCCACACGTTCCCACGTGTTGTTGTGGGGGGTGTGGGGGTGTGGTTTGTTGGTTCAGAACCTGGTTAGTGGACGCGGGCATACTTGTTTGTTTGTTTACCGTTTTCACACACACACTTTGTGTTCCCGGGTGCCCCGTGGTTTGTGTGGGGTGGGTGTTTGTGGTGTGTTGGGTGGTAAGTCCTCGGCCTATTAGTACCGGTCGGCTGGGCATTGCTGCTGTATACCTCCGGCCTATCTACCCCATGGTCTGTGGGGGGCCTTACCCCATTTCTGGGTGGGAAACTTTATCTTGAAATGTGCTTCCCGCTTAGATGCGTTCAGCGGTTATCACTTCCGGACGTAGCTAACCAGCGGTGCCCCTGGCGGGACAACTGGCACACCAGAGGTTCGTCCATCCCGGTCCTCTCGTACTAGGGACAGCTTTTCTCAAGTTTCCTGCGCGCGCGGCGGATAGGGACCGAACTGTCTCACGACGTTCTAAACCCAGCTCGCGTGCCGCTTTAATGGGCGAACAGCCCAACCCTTGGGACCTACTCCAGCCCCAGGATGCGACGAGCCGACATCGAGGTGCCAAACCATCCCGTCGATATGGACTCTTGGGGAAGATCAGCCTGTTATCCCCGGGGTACCTTTTATCCGTTGAGCGACACCCCTTCCACATGGTGGTGCCGGATCACTAGTTCCGACTTTCGTCCCTGCTCGACATGTCTGTCTCACAGTCAAGCTCCCTTGTGCACTTACACTCAAAACCTGATTGCCAACCAGGCTGAGGGAACCTTTGAGCGCCTCCGTTACTTTTTAGGAGGCAACCGCCCCAGTTAAACTACCCATCAGGCACTGTCCCTGATCCAGATCATGGACCTAGGTTAGATATCTAATACGATTAGAGTGGTATTTCAACGTTGACTCCACCCAAACTGGCGTTTGAGCTTCACAGTCTCCCACCTATCCTACACAAACCGAACCAAACACCAATACCAAACTATAGTAAAGGTCCCGGGGTCTTTCCGTCCTGCCGCGCGTAACGAGCATCTTTACTCGTACTGCAATTTCGCCGAGTCCATGGTTGAGACAGCGCCCAAGTCGTTACTCCATTCGTGCAGGTCGGAACTTACCCGACAAGGAATTTCGCTACCTTAGGATGGTTATAGTTACCACCGCCGTTTACTGGGGCTTAAATTCACCGCTTCAAACACCCGAAGGTATTTTGACAGTTCCTCTTAACCTTCCAGCACCGGGCAGGAGTCAGTCCGTATACATCGTCTTACAACTTCGCACGGACCTGTGTTTTTAGTAAACAGTCGCTTGGGCCTAGTCTCTGCGGCCCTTCACGCTCCCCCAGCAAGTGGGATCACGATCCGGGCCCCCCTTCTCCCGAAGTTACGGGGGCATTTTGCCGAGTTCCTTAACCATGGTTCACTCGATCGCCTTAGTATTCTCTACCTGATCACCTGAGTCGGTTTGGGGTACGGGCGGCGCGTAACTCGCTAGAGGTTTTTCTCGACAGCATAGGATCACCCACTTCACCCCTACGGGCTCGGCATCACATCTCAGACTCGTCATCAAAGACAGCCTCCCGGATTTGCCTAGGAAACGTCCTACTTGCTTACCCGTGGACAACCATCGCCACGGTTGGGCTACCTTCCTGTGTCACCCCATCGCTTGACTACTACCCAGTTCGGATCCCACGCTCCACCACACCCCCAACCACCTCCCGAAGGAAATGACTGGTTAAGCATAGTTTCGGATGGTTAGCATCACTGGATTCATCATGGGCGTTACTTTGCCGGTACGGGAATATCAACCCGTTGTCCATCGACTACGCCTGTCGGCCTCGCCTTAGGTCCCGACTTACCCAGGGCAGATTAGCTTGACCCTGGAACCCTTGATCATTCGGCGCACGGGTTTCTCACCCGTGATTCGCTACTCATGCCTGCATTCTCACTCGTGTCGCCTCCACCACTAGTTCACACTGTGACTTCACTGGCGACACGACGCTCCCCTACCCACCCACACACCTGAACCAACCCCAAAAGGGCGGCTTAGCTATTGTGTGAATGCCATAGCTTCGGCGGATGACTTGAGCCCCGCTACATTGTCGGCGCGGAATCACTTGACCAGTGAGCTATTACGCACTCTTTCAAGGGTGGCTGCTTCCAAGCCAACCTCCTGGTTGTCACTGCGACTCCACATCCTTTTCCACTTAGTCACCGCTTAGGGGCCTTAGCTGATGGTCTGGGCTGTTTCCCTCTCGACAATGGAGCTTATCCCCCACTGTCTCACTGCTGCGCTCTCACTTACCGGCATTCGGAGTTTGGCTAACGTCAGTAACCTTGTAGGGCCCATTAGCTATCCAGTGCTCTACCTCCGGCAAGAAACACACAACGCTGCACCTAAATGCATTTCGGGGAGAACCAGCTATCACGAAGTTTGATTGGCCTTTCACCCCTATCCACAGGTCATCCCCTCCATTTTCAACTGAAGTGGGTTCGGTCCTCCACGTCGTCTTACCGACGCTTCAACCTGCCCATGGATAGATCACTTCGCTTCGGGTCTTGATCATGCTACTAAAACGCCCTATTCAGACTCGCTTTCGCTACGGCTACCCCACACGGGTTAACCTCGCAACACAACGCAAACTCGCAGGCTCATTCTTCAAAAGGCACGCCATCACAAGAAGATCAAGTCTCCCCGCTCTGACGGATTGTAGGCACACGGTTTCAGGTACTATTTCACTCCCCGCCAGGGGTACTTTTCACCTTTCCCTCACGGTACTAGTCCGCTATCGGTCATCAAGAAGTATTTAGGCTTAACGGGTGGTCCCGCCAGATTCACACGGAATTACAGGAGTTCCGTGTTACTTGGGAACACATTCACAGAGCTGCTGCCTTACACTTACGGGGCTATCACCCTCTACGGCGCCACTTTCCAATGGACTTCAACTTCCACAACAATTTCTTACTCCGCACTGCCCCGACAGAAACAGTAAAAACATGTCCCACAACCCCTCACCAGCAACAGCTGTCGCCTATCACACTGACAAGGTTTAGCCTCCTCCGATTTCGCTCGCCACTACTCTCGGAATCACTTTTGTTTTCTCTTCCTATGGGTACTGAGATGTTTCACTTCCCCACGTTCCCTCCAACACCCTATTTCATTCAGATGCAGGTAACTGGACATGACTCCAGCTAGGTTTCCCCATTCGGACACCCCCGGATCACAGCTCGGTTGCCAACTCCCCAGGGCTTATCGCAGGCTCCCACGTCCTTCATCGGCTCTTGATGCCAAGGCATCCACCATGTGCCCTTCATAACTTGCCACCACACACACCACACACACCCACCACCCCAACCAACCCCCAAAAAAACAGAGCCAACCAAAGCAACAGGCACACACAGCAACATGCGGAAACAACAAACAAAAAGCTGCACTACAAAAAAATTGCACTACAAAAAATGCTCGCGTCCACTATCCAGTTCTCAACCAACAACCCACACCAGACCCGCCCACCAACCGGCACACGGAACCTGGCCTGGAACACCACCAACAAGGGCCACAGACACTCACATGCCCCCAACCCCATCAAATGTGGTGTCTCAGACACCCAACAATGTGTGACCCCCACCCAACAGACACCACCAACCCCGACACACGCCGGAACCACTGACACCCACCAACGGTGAGGAAAAATCGACGTTCCACTGCCACCCACGATGGCGCCCCTCAACACAAACGGCTGAGAAAGACCCACCCACTGGAGGCGTATCTAAAGAAAAACTCCTTAGAAAGGAGGTGATCCAGCCGCACCTTCCGGTACGGCTACCTTGTTACGACTTCGTCCCAATCGCCAACCCCACCTTCGACCACTCCCTCCCGTAAACGGGTTAGGCCATGGGCTTCGGGTGTTGCCGACTTTCGTGACGTGACGGGCGGTGTGTACAAGGCCCGGGAACGTATTCACCGCAGCGTTGCTGATCTGCGATTACTAGCGACTCCGACTTCATGGGGTCGAGTTGCAGACCCCAATCCGAACTGAGACCGGCTTTTTGGGATTCGCTCCCCCTTACAGGATCGCAGCCCTTTGTACCGGCCATTGTAGCATGCGTGAAGCCCTGGACATAAGGGGCATGATGACTTGACGTCATCCCCACCTTCCTCCGAGTTGACCCCGGCAGTCTCCTATGAGTCCCCACCACCCCAAAGGGCATGCTGGCAACATAGAACGAGGGTTGCGCTCGTTGCGGGACTTAACCCAACATCTCACGACACGAGCTGACGACAGCCATGCACCACCTGTATACCGACAAAAAGGGGCACCATCTCTGGCGCTTTCCGGCATATGTCAAACCCAGGTAAGGTTCTTCGCGTTGCATCGAATTAATCCGCATGCTCCGCCGCTTGTGCGGGCCCCCGTCAATTCCTTTGAGTTTTAGCCTTGCGGCCGTACTCCCCAGGCGGGGCGCTTAATGCGTTAGCTGCGGCACGGAACCCGTGGAATGGATCCCACACCTAGCGCCCAACGTTTACGGTGTGGACTACCAGGGTATCTAATCCTGTTCGCTCCCCACACTTTCGCTCCTCAGCGTCAGGTAATGCCCAGAGAACCGCCTTCGCCACCGGTGTTCCTCCTGATATCTGCGCATTTCACCGCTACACCAGGAATTCCGTTCTCCCCTACATACCTCTAGTCTGCCCGTATCAGAAGCCGACCCAGGGTTAAGCCCCGGGCTTTCACTACTGACGCGACAAACCGCCTACGAGCCCTTTACGCCCAATAATTCCGGACAACGCTCGCACCCTACGTATTACCGCGGCTGCTGGCACGTAGTTGGCCGGTGCTTCTTTACCCCCTACCGTCACCCCCACCAAAAAATAGGAGCTTCGTCAAAGGCGAAAGAGGTTTACAACCCGAAGGCCGTCATCCCTCACGCGGCGTTGCTGGATCAGGCTTCCGCCCATTGTCCAATATTCCCCACTGCTGCCTCCCGTAGGAGTCTGGGCCGTGTCTCAGTCCCAGTGTGGCCGGACACCCTCTCAGGCCGGCTACCCGTCAAAGCCATGGTAGGCCATTACCCCACCATCAAGCTGATAGGCCGCGAGCTCATCCCCCACCAAAAATCTTTCCAACACCACCCATGCAGGCAGCACTGAATATTCCGTATTAGCCCCCGTTTCCGAGGGTTATCCAAAAGAGAGGGGCAGATTACTCACGTGATACTCACCCGTTCGCCGCTCGAGTACCCACAAGTGGGCCTTTCCGCTCGACTTGCATGTGTTAAGCACGCCGCCAGCGTTCGTCCTGAGCCAGGATCAAACTCTCCATCGAAAAGTTCAAAACCAACCAAAACAAAACTGACAAAAAGCCAGAATCATAACGATCAAAAAAACAAAACCCACCAACCAAAAAAGTTGACAAGCAAAAAACATACATCGACTATCACACACTGTTGAGTTCTCAAACACCACACACGCACCCAACTCGACCCTTGCGGGCGTCGTCGGGGGCAACCTAAGAAACATTACCCGATGCCAGGGGGTCGGTCAACTTGGCGAAAGCCGTTCAGGAGAAGACCTCTCGCCAGCCCTCAACCACGGCTGCCGTCTCCTCCAATTGCTCGGCGACTCGAGGTTGGGAGGTGCCCCCGCGACCGGTCCGAGCAGCGATTGACCCTTCGACTGAGAGCACGTCGCGAACCTCGGGGGTGAGGAATGGCGAGATGTCGGCAAGATCAGCGTCGCTAAGGTCCGTGAGCTCGCAGCCGACAGCTTCACAGCGGCGTACGCACGCCCCTGCCAATTCGTGTGCGACACGGAAAGCAACGCCTCTACGTACCAGCCAATCGGCGATGTCAGTGGCTAACGAGAAGCCTTGGGGAGCAAGGTCGGCCATGCGCTCGGTGTTGTAGCGCAGCGTTATCACCATTCCCGTCATCGCAGGAAGCAAGACCTCCAAAGTGTCAATCGAGTCGAAGACAGGCTCCTTGTCCTCTTGAAGGTCGCGGTTGTAAGCAAGCGGTAGACCTTTCAGCGTCGCCATCAGCCCAGCGGCGTTGCCGATTAGGCGCCCAGACTTGCCTCGCGCGAGCTCAGCGATGTCGGGGTTCTTCTTCTGCGGCATGATGCTCGATCCAGTTGCCCAAGCGTCGTCGAGAGTGACGAAGTCGAACTCCTTGGTAGCCCAGAGGATCACTTCTTCGGAGATTCGGCTCAGGTTCACTCCAATCATGGCGGTCACGAACGCGAACTCCGCGGCGAAGTCGCGGGACGCGGTCGCGTCGATGGAGTTGGCGCTGGCGCCGCCGAAGCCCAACTCCAGTGCTACGGCCTCGGGGTCCAGTCCAAGGCTGGAGCCAGCCAAAGCGCCTGCACCATAGGGTGACTCGGCCGCCGCGCGGACTTCCCAGTCGTGCAGACGTGAGACGTCACGTAGGAGTGGCCAGGCATGCGCCAAAAGATGGTGGGACAGCAGGACGGGCTGCGCGTGTTGAAGGTGAGTTCGACCGGGCATGGGCGCACCAAGGTGTGCTTGAGCCTGGCTGACAATGGCGTCCACCAGGTCGAGAATCTGTGCCGCGATCACTCTGGCGTGGTCGCGCAAAAACATCTTCAGCAGTGTTGCGATCTGGTCATTGCGCGAGCGACCAGCGCGTAGGCGTCCGCCGATGTCTGCGCCCACCTCTTCGACGAGTAGCCGCTCTAGTGCCCCGTGCACATCCTCATCAGTGGCGTTGGGGTGGAGGCTTCCCGCTGCGAAGCGCTCAGCGAGCGCCCCCAGGCCGCGGAGCAGTTCTTCGTGAGCGTCGCTGCTGAGAAGGCCGGCCGCATACAAAGCGTTCGCATGTGCTCGCGACCCAGTAAGGTCATAGGGCGCTAGGCGCCAATCAAAATGCGTCGAACGGGACAACGTTTCCATCGCCGGGCTTGGGCCGCCCTCGAAGCGTCCCCCCCACAGTTTGCCGTCATTGGTGGTGCCGGGTGTGTCCACACGACTTCCTTTCAGTCCGAGGGGATGCGTGAGGTGTGGGCAGTTGCCAATTCCAACATTCGACGCACAAGTTCGTCACTGAGGATGGGATCGCGGGTGATCACCAAGACCGTGTCGTCCCCCGCGATCGTCCCCATCACCTCGTCCAACTCTGCCTTGTCGACGGCGGAGGCCAGAAACTGAGCTGCCCCGGGTGGTGTGCGTAGTACGACGATATTCGCGCTGGCTTCGGCACTGAGGAGGAGTTCGGCGCATAACCTCGAGAGCCGTGAAGCCGAACCCGGTGTCTCACCACTTGTCGTCGGGACACGGTTGCCACCTTCACTCGGCACGGCGTAGACCAATCCACCGCTGCGTGAACGCACCTTCACTGCATCCAGTTCGACGAGGTCACGAGACAAGGTCGCCTGGGTGACGCTCACCCCACGGTCAGCGAGTAACTGCGCCAATTCGCCTTGCGAGCGCACTTCCTGATGGGTCACCAAATCGATGATCTGTTGATGTCTGGCCGCCTTGGTGAGCGGGGTCGGTGCGCTCTCAGTCATGGTTCAAGCTCCTTGGCTCACCACGTTGCCGATGAGCCACGTCATGATCGCCTTTTGTGCGTGGCGCCGGTTCTCCGCTTCGTCCCACACCACGCTTTGGGGCCCGTCGATCACCTCGGCGGTGATCTCCTTGCCCCGATAGGCAGGCAGACAATGCATGACGATGGCATCGGCTTGAGCGTTGCCTAGCAGCCGTGAATCAACCTGGTAAGCGGCAAACGCCGCTCGCCTCGCCCGCGATTCCACTTCCTTGCCCATAGATACCCAGGTGTCCGTGACCACGACGTCGGCTCCACTTACGGCCGTGATCGGATCTGACTCCAGGACCACAGATCCACCGGTGAGCTCAGCCAGGTCTCGAGCTTGGGCGACGTATTCGGCTGCCGGTTCGAATCCGGATGGTGATGACACGCACACGTTCATGCCGGCGGTGGCTCCGGCCAGCACCCACGAATTGCCCATATTGCACGCACCATCGCCGACGAAAGTGACAGACACTCCTGCCAGTCTGCCAAGGCGCTCTTGAATCGTCAGCAGATCCGCTAGGAGTTGGCAGGGGTGGAAGTCGTCGGTTAGCGCGTTAATGACGGGCACACCGGCGTACGCCGCCATCTCGTCCAACCAGGCTTGGTGGAAGGTGCGCCAGACAACCATGGAGACCTGTCGCCCAAGGATCCGGGAGATATCGGCGACAGACTCGCGAACACCGATTCCCGCCAGAGACCCTTCAACGAGCATGGGATGCCCACCCAGTTCTGCGATGCCAGCAGCGAAGGACACTTGAGTCCGCAGGGTTGGCTTGTCGTAGATCGTGGCCACTGTGCGCGGCCCAGCCAGCGACTTCGTGCCGAAAGGGTCAGCCTTCAATTGAGCCGCCAGGGCTAGGACGTCAGCCTGTTCCGAAGGGCTCAAATCATCGTCACGAAGAAAGTGTCGGAGTTGCGTCATCGTTGGCCCTCGCTAGCGGTTGTCAGAATGTTGGGCCAGGCCGCGGCAAATCTGCGTGCATCAACTTCGTGGAGGGCCAGCGATGGAGCGATCCGGATGGTGCCCGGCCCCGTGCTGTTGATCAAAAAGCCCGCGGCTTGCGCGGCAGCCACCGCGGCGGGGGCGATGTCGGCCTCCAGATCAATCCCTAGGAAGGAACCAACACCGCGGACTCTGCGCACCCCGGGGACGGCAAGCCAGCTCGCCAACGATTCACCAAGTGAAGCGGATTTGGCCAACAAGTCGTCCACATCGATCGTCTCGATGACTGCCAGAGCCGCCGCAGTGGCCACCGGATTGCCACCAAAGGTGCTGCCATGGTGACCCGGCTGAAGGAGCGTGGCAGCGTCGCCTAACGCGACACAAGCGCCAATTGGCATTCCGCCGCCGAGGCCTTTCGCCAGCGTGATGATGTCTGGTCGCTCGAGCGGATCGCACACTTTGGAATTCTGGTGAGCTAACCAAGTGCCGGTGCGACCCATCCCCGTCTGAATCTCGTCGAGCCACAGCAGCGCACCATGTTGCGCGGTGACCTCGCGTGCGGCACGGAGATAGCCGCGCGGAGGGATGATGACGCCAGCCTCGCCTTGAATCGGTTCTAAGACCACGGCCGCGGTTGCGTCGGTGACGGCGGCTGCGAGCGCATCCACATCGCCATACGGCACGAAGGTGACGCCGCCGGGCAACGGCTCGAACGGCTCGCGATAGGCAGCCTTGGCGGTCAAGGACAAGGCCCCCATTGATCGACCATGGAAGGAACCCTCTGCGGCGACGACGTGGGTGCGACCCGTCAGGCGAGTGAGTTTGAGAGCGGCCTCACACGCCTCGGTGCCCGAGTTGCCAAAGAAGACCCGGCCGGGTGTTTTCCTTCCCGACTGATTGCCAATGACCAGCATCAGCAGTCGTTCGGCCAGCCGGATCTGGGGCTCCGAGGCGAAGAAGTTTGATACGTGACCCAAGGTGAGGAGTTGCCGATGTACGGCTTCGACGAGCGCGGGATGCGCATGCCCGAGTGCGTTGACCGCGATGCCGGCGTACAGATCGAGGTATTTCTTGCCCTCGGCATCCCAAACATAAGAGCCCTCGCCCTTGGTGAGGATTAGTTTGGGCGGGCCAAATGTGTTCATCAGCGCGCCCTGATAACGCTGGGTCCACTCGGCGTTGACGTGGCTCACCCAGAATCACCAACTGTTTGCCGGGCTTTGCGGATTTTGGTCGGAGCCCCAGGCAGAACCTGCGTGCCAACGCCTTCGTTGGTGAACAACTCAAGAAGTACGGCGTGAGCCTGTCTGCCGTCAACCACCGTCGCCCGAGCCACACCACCTCGGACCGCATCCAAACAGGCCTGCATCTTGGGCACCATGCCGCTTTCCAAGGTGGGCATCAGCACTGCGAGTGCCTCAGGTCTGATCTCCCCAATCACGTCGTCGCTGTCCGGCCAGTCGCGATAGAGGCCTTCGACATCAGTCAATACCAGCAATTTTTCGGCACCCAGTGCAACTGCCAACGCCCCTGCGGCAGTGTCGGCGTTCACGTTGAGGACGACACCGTCTTCGTCTGGGGCAACCGAAGAAATCACGGGAATCCGACCGGCCTCCACGATGTCGAGAACTGCCTCCGGGCGCACCTCGGTGACTTGACCGACCAGCCCGATATCTACCGCGGCACCATCAACCAGCGCCGTGGTTCGAGTCGCCGTAAACAATCCTGCATCTTCGCCCGATAACCCCACCGCCAAGGGGCCATGGGAGTTGATCAAGCCGACCAACTCGCGCTGAACCTGGCCGACGAGCACCATCCTGACCACGTCCATCGCCTCGGGTGTTGTCACCCGGAGTCCACCCTTAAAACTCGACTTGATGCCGAGTTTGTTTAACATCGCGTTGATCTGCGGCCCTCCGCCGTGGACGACGACTGGCTTGAAACCTGCGAAGCGAAGAAAGGCAATGTCTTCAGCAAAGGCGCGCTTCAGGGTGTCGTCGGTCATGGCGTTGCCGCCGTACTTCACGACCACTATTTTTCCGTGATAAGCCTTCAGCCAGGGCAGGGCACCCGCCAGCACGGCGGCTTTGGCTGGGTCAGGTCCGACGCCCGTCATGAGGAGTACGCGCTGTTCTCATGGACGTAGGCGTGAGTGAGGTCGTTCGTCCACACCGTCGCGGTCTGATCCCCCGACTTCAAGTCGATGGTGACGCTGACTTCACGCGGCGCGAGATCCACGGTGGCGGGATCGGCATCGGGAGTCGAGTTGCGGCAGACCCAAACGCCGTTCATTGCCACATCGAGATCGGCGGGATCGAAGGCTGCGTTCGTCGTGCCGACACTGGCCAGGACTCGACCCCAGTTGGGATCCTTGCCGAACACCGCAGCCTTGAACAGATTGCTGCGCGCCACGCTTCGCGCCACTTCAACCGCCTCGTCCTCAGTGTGGGCATTCACCACTGTGATCGCGATTTCATGGTCGGCGCCCTCCGCATCACGAAGCAACTGCATGGCCAGGTCTGAACAGGCGGCGGTTAGGGCGGCAGTGAACTCCGCCAAGTCCGGAGCAATGCCAGAGGCTCCACTCGCGAGCAAGGTCACGGTGTCGTTGGTCGACATACAGCCATCGGAATCCAAGCGGTCAAAGCTGACCCGGGTGGCAGCCCGCAGTGCCTCGTCGAGATCAGCCGCGCCGACCGCTGCATCCGTTGTCAGCACCACCAACATGGTGGCCAGGGCCGGTGCGAGCATGCCTGCGCCCTTGGCCATGCCACCGATGGACCACCCATCGCCCTGGATGACAACCTGCTTGGCGACCGTGTCGGTGGTCATGATTGCGGCGGCCGCATCGGGCCCGCCCGTGCTGGAGAGCGTGCCGTGCGCAGCATCGACCCCACTGATGACGGCGGTCCGGAGATTCGCGAGCCCGATCAGACCCGTCGAGCACACCACGATATCTATCGCGCCCGTTCCCAGTAGTTGAGCAGTTCGTTCCGCCACGGCATGAGTGGTCTGGAATCCTTCAGGACCGGTGTAGCAATTGGCTCCGCCGGAATTGAGCACGACTGCCCGCGCCACCCCGTTCTTAATCACCTCTTTGCTCCAGATCACGGGATTGGCCAAGCAGCGGTTGGTGGTGAAAACGGCCGCGCTAGCAAACGTGGGGCCCTGATTGACCACAAGTGCAACGTCTTTCGCACCTGAGGACTTCAACCCGGCGCTCACCCCGGCCGCAAGAAAGCCTTTGGGGCTAGTAACGCTCATCTCTTCTTGCCGCCCTTCACTTCTCGGAAGGTCTTAACCGGGATGGCTCGCGCGACCCGGTGGCCGCCTTCGAGCCAGATCGCTTCGACTTGGTCGGCGGCCGAGACCGGAACCAGAATCCAGTCGGTGTCAAAGGTGGACAGCGCAAAGATGCTGATCTCGGCTGCGGCCAGGGGCGCTAGCAACGAACTCAACACACCGGTGAGACCAAAGTCGAGCGGTCCCTCGATCGCAAATCCGGTCAGTGGTTTCAGCGCACGGGCCTTTGTGGGGACGCTTCGCGCGGCACACACGAGGGACGTTTCGGTGGCTGTGGCTGTGATGGAGAAGATCGACGAAGACTCTGCCCAGGACGGAACCTCGGCGCCGGGACCCAGCCGAACGACGGCGATGGTTTCCGGGAAGCGCTGGATCGTGAATCGTTTGGTCTCATCGGGGGCAGTCATGGGGAAACTCCAATTGTGGTTAGCCCCGCGGTCTCGACGAGCCCGAGCGCAAGGTTCATGCATTGAACGGCGGCGCCGGCGGTGCCCTTGGTCAAGTTGTCAATCGCACCGACCGCGACCAAACGCTGGGCCGCCTCGTCAATGGTCACTTGCAGGTGGACCGAGTTTGCGCCCATCACGGACTTTGTTTGCGGCCACTGTCCGGGTGGCAAGAGATGGATGAAGGGTTCATCAGCATAAGCCTGCTGATAGACGTCGTACGCCTCGGTTGGTGAGACGGGCCCCTTCAACGGCGCCGAACACGTGGCCAGAATCCCGCGGGCCATCGGCACCAGCATCGGTGTGAAACTCACCTTCACTGACTGTTCGGACAGTGGGGTGAGGTTCTGCACAATCTCAGGAGTGTGACGATGAACTCCACCCACGCCGTACGCCGAGGCGTTGCCCATGACTTCGCTGCCCAGCAGATTGGCCTTGAGTGCCTTCCCCGCGCCGGATGTGCCGCTAGCGGCGACGATCACCAGGTCAGGATGAACCAGGCCAGCCGCGACCGCAGGCGCGAGCGACAGCGTCGAAATGGTGGGATAGCAACCGGGAACCGCTACGCGACGCGAGCCTGCGATAAGCGCACGTTGGCCTGGCAGTTCCGGAAGGCCATAGGGCCAGTGTCCAGCATGGTCGCTGCCATAAAACCGCCGCCAAGTCTCGGCGTCCTTGAGCCGAAAGTCCGCTCCGCAATCGATCACGAGCGTGTCGGGTCCTAACAATTCGGCAATCGCCGCAGACTGGCCGTGCGGAAAGCCGAGAAAAACCACATCATGCCCAGATAGGGCGGCTAGATCAGTTTGTGTCAGCACCCGGTCAGCCAACGGCAGCAGGTGCGGCTGCAACTCCCCGATGGCTCGTCCAGCGTTGGAGCTGCCGGTCAGCGCTCCTATCCGAATCGATGGATGTCCGAGCAGCAGTCGCAAAATCTCGCCACCGGCATAGCCCGAAGCGCCCGCGACTGCCGCGGAGAACATCTGAGTCATTTGCATGACTATACATGGGTGTGCATGAGAATACGAAAGGGTCTAGGACCGGTGGACCGCTCCACAACGTTCGATAGCCAGCGCAACCGCTGCGTCGCGGGCCGCGCCCGACTCACCCTCTTTCAGGGTCCGATCGGATGCCCGGAAGCGGAGAGCGAACGCCAACGACTTCTTGCCTTCACCAACCTGGTCGCCGGTGTAGACGTCAAAGAGGTGGATCGACTCAAGCAGTTCGCCCGCGCCTTCCCGCAGCGCCGACTCAACGTCACCTGCGGGGATGGAGGCGTCAACGATGAGTGCGACGTCTTCTTTCGCCAGCGGAAACGAGGAGAAGCTCGGTGCACGCGCCACGTCAACCGCCAGTTCCATCAGGACAGCGAGGTCCACCTCAACGGCTGCAGTTCGCTTGGGTACGCCGTACGCCGCACACACCTTCGGATGCACTTCGCCCGCATGACCAACGACCAGGTCGCCAGCCTTGAATTCCGCACACCGGCCTGGATGCCACGGGGCAAGAGCGCCCTTCTTGATTTGGAGTTCTACGCCTAATGAGTCCGCGATCGATTCAACCGCCGCGATTGCATCTTCCCAACCAGCGTCGCGCCCTGCACCCCACCACCCGGATCGCTCCAACTCCCCCGTGAGCACGACTCCAACGTGGAGCGGCTGCCGAGGAAGGGCCGCCTCAAGAAGTCCGAACTCTGTCGCGGTGGGGGGACGATCCACTCCATAGAGTGGCGCCGTGCCCCCGACGGGGAACGTCACCGTGGCCAACTCGAAGAGTCCAAAGCCACTGGCGCCACGACCAACATTGCGGGCCGCAGCCTTCAACAAACCCGGCAATAGCGTTGTCGTCATGGCCGGCTCTTCGCTGGACAGCGGATTTGCCAACTTGAGCACCGACCGCCGGGCGTCGGATGGGTCGAGCAGCAAGGCATCCAGATCGGCTTCGCCGATAAAGGGGAAGCTGATCACTTCGACAAAACCATCGCCGGCCAGGGTGCGGCCCACTCGGCGTCGAAGTTTCTGTCCTCTGGTGAGCCCTCGCCCTCCCGGTGCCGCAGGCAAGACCGAAGGCACCTGGTCGTAGCCGACGATTCGGGCCACTTCCTCGACAAGGTCGAACGGATCGGTCAGGTCGGGGCGCCACGGCGGAATCGTGGCGATCAGTTCATCGTCGGCCACACGCACGTCACACCCGACCGCGATCAGGTTGTCGACAGTCGTCTCTCGCGAGATGGCCATGCCGGTGATCCGAGCCGGGAGGTCACTCGACATCACGACCGTACGCCGCGACGGCGGTGAGCCAACCTTGGTAACGCCGGGTTCAGCGATTCCACCGCCATAGCGCACCAGAAGTTCGACAACCCGATCCGCGGCGGCTTCACAGATCGTCGGATCGACTCCCCGCTCGTTGCGTTTGCCTGCTTCTGAAGTAAGTTTGTGACGCTTTCCGCTGCGGAACATCGAAACGGCGTCCCAGTGGGCTGACTCGACGAGAATCCGTCTCGTGGTCGCCGAGATCTCAGTGGATTCGCCACCCATCACCCCGCCCAACCCAATGATTCCTGAGTCGTCAGTGACGACCAGATCTTCCGGAGAAAGTTCACGATCGACCGAATCCAACGTGGTCAGTCGCTCACCTTCGTGCGCCCGGCGCACGCGCAGAGCGCCTTGCAGTTTGTCCGCGTCGTAGCCGTGAATCGGGCGACCCAACTCGAGCATGACGTAATTGGTGATGTCGACCGCCAGGGAAATCGGCCGCATGCCGGACAACACCAACCGCCGGGTCAGCCATGCGGGGCTGGTCGCCGTCGGGTCGAAACCGCTGACCTTTCGAGCTACGAAAACGGGACAACCAACAGGGTCCTCAATCTCCACCGGATAGCCATCGCCGTTGGGCTCCGGAGTCATCGGAGGGCTGGATCGACTGAATTTCGCAGTCAGGCCGCGCCGAGCGCAGGCAAGAGTGGCTTCCCGGGCGACTCCACGCAACGACAAGGCGTAGGCACGATCAGGATTGATCTCAAACTCGATCACTTCGTCGCGGATCTGCAGCAGACCGAACGCGTCCTCGCCCGGCTCTCCCGCATCGGCTGGCAACACAATGATGCCGTCGTGGTCATCGCCGAGACCCAATTCCCGCGCCGAGCAGATCATGCCGGCGGAGACGTGACCATATGTCTTGCGCGCGGAAATCTCGAAGGGACCCGGGAGGATGCCTCCGGGAAGAATCACCACCACAAGGTCCCCGGGCGCAAAGTTGTGGGCTCCACACACGATGCCCTGGGGCTCGCCGCTGCCATTGGCCACCCCAACATCAACGGTGCACCAGTTGATCGTCTTGCCATTGGATTGCGGTTCGGCCTCCATGGTCAGGACGCGCCCAATGACCAGCGGCCCCCGCATGTCTGAGCCAGGCCGCTCGAGGGCTTCCAGTTTGAGCCCGAATGCGGTTAACTCAGCGGCCAAGTCGTCGACGGACAGCTCGGCGGGAAACTCGACGTAGTCCCGAATCCAGGACATCGGTGCGCGCATCAGACTTCACTTCCAAACGCTGAGGAGAACCGGATGTCGCCTTCGAACAAGTCGCGGAGGTCGGCAATGCCGTGGCGGAACATCAAGGTTCGGTCGATCCCCATACCGAACGCGAAGCCGGTGTAGCGGTCTGGGTCGACACCACACGCGACTAGCACTCGCGGGTTAACGACCCCGCAGCCGCCCCACTCGATCCAGCCCTCTCCTCGGCAGGTGCGGCATCGCCCACATCTGGCTCCTGTCCACGGCAGACGAAGCAGCGCAGATCAACCTCGGCGCTGGGTTCGGTGAAGGGGAAGTAGGAGGGCCGGAATCGGGTGTCGATCCCTTCGCCGAACATCGCCGTCGCGAAGTGGTCCAGCGATCCTTTGAGGTGGGCCATGGTGATGCCCTCATCGATGACGAGGCCCTCGACTTGGTGGAACATCGGCGAGTGCGTGGCGTCGTACTCGTCGGTGCGGAAAACCCGACCAGGACAGACCACATAGATCGGCGGCGTGCGGGTCAACATGGTGCGCGCCTGGACCGGCGACGTGTGGGTGCGGAGAACCAGGGCGTTCTCCGCTGGCTCGGTCCAGAACGTGTCTTGCATCGTGCGGGCGGGGTGATCCGGGCCCAGGTTGAGCGCGTCGAAGTTGAGCCACTCGGCCTCGACGATGGGGCCTTCGGCAACCTCCCAACCCATGGCTACGAAGACATCCGCAATGAGCTCGGAGCCTGTCGTCACCGGATGACGCGAACCGCGACTGGTTCGCCGACTGGAAGCGTGACGTCAACGACTTCGGTGGCCAGCATGCGCTCCTCATCGTGCACTTCGAGAATGGCCTGCCTGGCCGCGAGCGCCTTGTTCACCGCTCCTCTAGCTTGACCGATGCGTTGCCCGGCATCTTTGCGTGCTTGGGGTGGCAGCGCGCCGATTTCGCGGTTGGCAAGGGCCAGTGGTGAGCGATCTGCCGCGTGCGACAGGCGCACTTGCTTCAACATGTCGAGATCCTCCGCGCCTTCGATGGCCGCGAGCGCTGCTGCGACCATGGCTTCCACCTCGTCAGCTTGAAGCGCGGTGACCTGGACGGGTCGTACTCGGTGTTGGGACCTGACATGGGCGTCAGTCTAGGAAGGGAACCGGGCAACGAGCGAACCGATATCGCTGGTTGGCTGCACAGGCACGCGACGATCAATCGCCGAAGGTGATGCTCAGACAAGAGGAGGAGGCCGGATTGCCGGCCCTCGAGGGCAGATCAAGACTCGGGCGCGGTGATATCCCCAATTCCAGGACCACAAATCGCGAGCGGCTGGCTTCACCGGTCTGTCCAGACAAGCCAGATCGGCAGGTGGAAGCTTGGCGATCTCCGGGAGAGCATCGGCTGAGAGGCCGTCGAGGTAAGACCAGTCGATCCGCTCGGAGGCCTGATAGCGCTCGATATTGTGCCTCGCGATCCAGGCATCTGGGTTGGCGAAGGCCAAGGCTGCCAAGGCCGCGGCGCCACTGAAGAGCGCGATTCGTGGCAACGCCGAGCCCTTGAGCCTGATGCCAGCGACCAACACCGTGAGGACGACGAAGCCGAGCCAGCCTTCAAAGACATCGACCAGCAGCCTCAAGCGGGTGAAGCCATAGGCCTCTTGATAGACCTGCATGCGATACATCGCGGAAGCCACCACGATCAGGGTCAGGACGCAGAGCAGGCCAAGCGAGGCGCGCAGCCAAAGCCGATCTTCGCTGGTCGTTTGCGCGGCCTTTCGCGCTGTCGCCCAGACCACAACGAGAGTGAGACCTGTCGCGATCGTGAGTTGGCCGAAACCCTGGTGGACATATTGGGCATAGGTCAGACCCGTCGTACGACGCAGATAGTCGTGGCCGCCGAACACGACCGTGGCCTGGGCGATCAAGAAGGCGACGAAGACCAGATTTACCAAAAGCACGGGGGCCAGCCATTCATAGCGGTAGCGCGTGGAGTGATCAGCCTCCCCGGCGGCATTGTCGACCCGTGGCGGGTTGAGAGCGAGGTAGGCGGCGCCGAGGACTGCAGCAGCTACCGCGACCGCCACGAAACCGCGCAAGACCAAGCGAGCAAAACTCCACTCGGGCAGAAGCGTCCGAAACCAGGCCGCCAGAACCGGATCGGCTGAGGCGAACAGCACACCAAAGATCACCACAGCGATGGCCGACACCGCGAGGGTGCGAATGATGGGAGCCGCCCGGGACCGCCCACCAAACGCGTTGATGGACTCAGCCACCCAAGGCAAACCCCTAAGCCCTGCTAGTGGCCAAGCCAGCGCGGCGAGCACAAACCCGGAAATGGTGGTCGCGCGGGTCACGCTCACAGTCATCACCAAGGCCCCAGCAAGCAGACAAAGGACTGCGATCCATTCGGCATCGCGAATCAGGACCGGAAGCGCCAGGACAAAAGCGAAACCCGCGCTGAATAGGGTGTAGCGCTCACGCCGATGTGGAGAAGCGAACAGCACCGTGGCGCCCGCCAACAACACCACCACGAACAAACCAAGGCCGATTTCACGAAGGGCACAGCCAGCGCGGCGATCAGGCCGACAGCGGCGCTGGCGATCAACAAATCTGGACGCGTCGACACCGCACGCTGCGGCCAGAAACCACCCCAGAGTTCCGGCACTCCACCCGCCTCAGTGCGCGCTGTCACCCGGGTTTGTTCGGGCGCCGCGGCCGCGACGACCTCTGGGCCTCTGAGGTTTCGATCGACGATGAGTTGAGGCAACTCGACCCGCACTCTCGCCCCGAGCCCGCTGGTTGGCGGCATCACCCGGAGGATCCACAAAGCGGACCGAACCGCCGTGGAGCACACACACCCAGCGGGCGATGGCCAACCCAAGGCCGGTTCCGCCACCTTCATTCCCGGCCAAGGTGCCAAACCGCTCGAAGACTCGGTCGCGATCCGCCGGGCGATTCCGGGCCCGCTGTCGGTGATGTCGAGCCGCCACCAGGGATCGGCGTCAGGGCCGGTATCGCTGGCCCCCACGGCATAAGCGTGGACGTGTACGACGCCTCCGGGAGGGCTGTGTCGCAGGGCATTCGCCAACAGGTTGGTCACCAACTGCCGAAGTCTCAGCGGATCAGCCTCGACCACGAGCTCCGGCGGCTCGACAGCCATCGTGAAAGACACCTCGCGCTGCAGGTCGGCGAGGTCCTCGACAGCCGCGGACAGGAAGTCGCTGAGACCCATCCGGGAAACGGCGAGTTCGGTCAGCCCGGCATCGAGTCGAGAGAGATCCAACAGGTCCGAGACAAGGGTGGACAACCTTTTGGTCTGGCCCAACGCTTGTTCCATCGCCGCTTGATCCGCGACCTCGACGCCATCGGCCATGTTCTCTAGCCGCGCACTCAAGGCGGTCAGTGGGGTGCGGAGTTCGTGGGAAACGTTGGCAACCAACTCGCGTCGTTCGCGATCGACCTCGGCAAGATCGCGAGCCATCAGATTGAACGCGGCGCTCAAGTCACCGATTTCGTCGCGGGACGTCGTGGCAATTCGACCCGAATAGTCACCTGCTGCCATTTGGCGCGCCGCCTTCGTCATCGCCCGCAACGGCGAGGTCATGCCGACGGCGAGCAATTGGGTCACCCCTAGAGCCAGCGCGATCGTGACGGGGATCGTCAGGATCGCCGGCACACCACCGGTGGCGCCAACAGTGGCGATGATGGCGGCCATTGCCGCACTGACGGCAACAAGAGGCCCAATTTGACCTTGATCGATGCGATGCCCGCCAACGGCGCCGTGCTCACTGGGCTCAGCCGCCCGGCAGGCTCATCCGGGTCAGCCCCGATCCGCGTTCACATCCGGATTTTCCAGCGCGTAACCCACCCCATGAGCCGTGCGGACGCGCCCTGCTCCGATTTTGGCGCGCAAAGCCTTCACATGGCTGTCAACGGTGCGGGTCCCGGAGGCATCCGGCCAATCCCACACGTCGGCAAGCAAATCTTCACGCGTCACGACGGTGCCCGGGCTCAGCGCTAATGCTCGCAGCAGGTCAAATTCCGTCGGGGTGAGGCGGATGTCCACCCCCGTCACCGACACCCGCCTCGCCCCTGTGTCCACGACCAGATCCCCGACGGTGAAGACGGTCGCTGGTCGTGAAGCCAACAGAACTGCCCGGTCGACGCGGCGCAACAAGGCAGCCACCCGGGCCACCATCTCGCGCATGCCAAAAGGCTTGGTCAAGTAGTCATCGGCGCCAGCTGCCAGACCCGCCAAGATGTCGCGCTCATCGTCGCTAGCCGTGAGCATCAGCACCGGCACCGGACGCTGCTCTTGGAGCAGCCGACACACCGCTAAACCGTCAAGACCGGGGAGCATGACATCGAGAAGCACCAGGTCCGGGTGGAACTCTTCCCAAGTTTCACAGCGGTGGGTCCATCCCACGCCTGGGTCACGTCGTACCCCTCAGCGAGCAAGCGGTTCGTCACGCTCTGATTGATAAGCGGCTCGTCTTCGACAACGAGGATGCGACGGCCACTGGAATTCATGTCTCGAACCCTACGGTTATTGATCACTCACGTGGGTCAACTAATCGTGGAGATCCTGTGCAGAATCGGGCGCATGCTCTGGCCAGAAGAGCGTGATCCGAGCCCCGCCCGCCGGTGATTCCGTGATCGTGACCGAGCCACCATGGGCTCTGACCAGACCATTAACGAGATACATCCCCAGGCCTGTGCCGCCCCGAACACCATGTTTCCAAAACTTCGTGAAGACCCGCTGGCGGATCGCTTCAGGGATGCCTTCACCCTCGTCATCGACCGTGATGCGTACGCCGATGGCATCTGTCATCGCACGGGGCGACGCCTGAGTCAGGTCTACTCGAACCAGTCCTTCGCCGTGTCGAACGGCGTTGTCGATGAGGTTCGTCACGACCTGGGTGAACTTGTCAGGATCCACGGCGATAAGCGGCAGGTCCAGATCGGCAGTGAACTCGATAGTCCGTGAGGTGCCAGCCTGGACAGACTCGACCACTCGTCGAACGAGGATGACGGCATCTGACGGCCGGCGGTAGAGCGAAAGTCGGCCTGTGTCGAGCCGGGCAACGTCGAGCAACTCGGCAATCAGCCGAGTCAGGCGATCAGCGTCCGCGTTGACCGTGGTCAACATCAACTTTCGTTGATCGTCACTGAGTTTGTCCCAGCGATTGAGCAACGCTTGGACAAAACCCTTCACACCGGTCAACGGGGAGCGCAGTTCGTGAGCCACGGTGGCCACCAGGTCGGACCGCTCGCGGTCGAGCCTGGCGCGCCCCGTCCCGACCGAATCGAGACGGCCACCCGTCCACTTGCCAGCCCGGTTGTCCTCATCAATCTCGCCGCCACGAGAACCTCGTGACCATTCGGCAAGAACCACGGCTGCTCGGGGATGCCCGAGCGAATGTGCAGCCCCTGATAAGGGCAGTTGGTGGCAAACCACTCGGCGCCGTCTTGATCGCGCAGGGTGAGTACTTCGGCCAAGGGGCGGCCAATCGCCTCATCGCGACTCATCCCCAATTGTTGCTCGGCAGCCCTGTTAACCAGTGACACTTTGCCCGACGCATCGCTGATGACGACGCCATCGGGAAGGGAGTCGATGGCCAAGACTTCCGGCGGTGTTGAACCCGGAAGAGTTGGCATCGGGGCAGCCTACTTCGCGACTGCGTCCGCACGGTGGGCTCGCGCCGAGGCGTAGAGGCAGAGGGCGGCGGCCGTGCTGAGATTGAGACTTTCGGCCTTGCCATAGATGGGGATCCTGACCCGATGGTCAGCCAACTCGGCCAACTCAGCGGGCAATCCCCACGCTTCGTTGCCGAAGAGCCACGCAGTGGGACCCGACAATATCTCGCCCGCGTCGTGAAAGATCGATCTCGCCAGCGCCGTCGGCCGCCAGAACGACTAGACCGGCAGTCTTGGCGGCCGCCACGGCATCAGCGGCCGCGACCCCTGCGCTCATCGGCAGGTGGAAGAGAACTCCTGACGGTGGCACGCACCGTCTTGGGGTTGTATGGATCGACGGAGTTCTCCGGCAAACACGATGGCATCTCCACCAGCGGCGTCGCACGTGCGCAGCACAGTGCCCGCGTTGCCAGGGTCCCTGACATCCGCGCAAATGGCCAACCAAGCGAAGCGTCCGTCATGCTTGACGGACAAAGGCCGATCGACAAAGCGGCACACAGCGACGAGGCCGGCTGGATTAACGCTGTCACTGAGCAAGTTGAGGCGCAGCATCCTCAACCACGGTCCAACGATCGCCGGCCGCGAGCCACCAAGTTCGGGGTGGGCCGCCGGTAGCGGCCTGGGTGGCAAAGACATCGGTGACGCAGCCCTCTCGAGCCGAGGGCTGGCATCGACAGACTTCGGGCCATCGGCCAAAAACAGACGTGCCTTGGCTCGCGTCGTACGACGTGCCAATTTGCGGGCCGCCTTGACGCGCGCGTTGCCCCGAGACAACGGCGCGTCAGACATCATCTGGCCGACCTAAATGATGGGATGTTCAGGATGCTGCTGGAGCGTTGACGTCCTCAGGCAGCGCGGCCTTGGCGGCCTCCACTAACTGGGCGAATGCGGGGGCATCGTTGACGGCTAGATCGGCAAGGATCTTGCGGTCGACCTCAATGCCAGCCAAACCCAGACCCTGGATAAAGCGGTTGTAGGTCATGCCGTGCGAGACGTGACGCAGCATTGATGCGCTGGATCCAAAGCCTGCGGAAGTCACCCTTCCGGTAATTTGCGGTCGCGGTGGGGGTAGACCAGCGAATGGGTGACCTGTTCCTTGGCCTTGCGATAGAGACGTGAGCGTTGCCCGCGGTAGCCGCTGGCGCGCTCGAGGGTTACCCGGCGCTTCTTATGGGCGTTTACCGCCCGCTTGACGCGTGCCATTACTTCTTACTCCTTGTTAGCAGTTCTTGTGCAATGTTCGGTCAGAGACCGAGCATGTTCGGGGGACGCTTGACGTCGGCCTTGGCAACCTCGGTGGTGCCCGACAGACGCCGGGTCATATTCGAGGGCTTCTTCTCCAGGTTGTGGCGCAGACCAGCCTTCTGACGGCGGATCTTGCCGGTGCCTGTCACCCGGAAGCGCTTGCTCGCGCCCGAGTGGGTTTTGTTCTTCGGCATCTCTCTCTACTCTCTTCCTAAGCCTCAACATCTGTATTGGTAAAAACTTGGGGTTAAGCCTCAATCCGTCGTTCTAGTTGCGACCCGTCTCTCACGCCTCAATCTCAGGATCCATCTTTTCTGGACCGTCCGCGTTCCTTCTTTTGGGCGGCCGGTTGCCCAGCGTTGTGCGCAATGCGCTCGGCGCGCTCCTCGGCTTCGGAGGCGAGCCGGCTCGGCTGCCTTGGTTTCCCGGGCCACCTTCTGCTCCACCTTGGCTTCGGCCTTTTTCTTGTGAGGGCCCAAAACCATCATGATGTTGCGGCCATCTTGTTTGGGCGATGACTCGACGAAACCCGACTCGGTGAGCCTCGGCCAAGCGCTGCAACAAAGGAAATACAAATTCGGGGCGGTTTGCTGGCGTCCACGGAACATGATGGTGACCTTGACCTTGTCGCCGGCCTGCAAGAACCGGGTGACATTGCCTTTCTTGGTCTCGTAGTCGTGGTCATCAATCTTGGGCCGCAATTTCATCTCTTTGATGACTACGTTGGATTGGTTTCGGCGAGCTTCACGATCCTTCTGGGCCGATTCGTACTTGAACTTGCCAAAGTCCATCAGTGGCAACCGGCGGGCGCGCCATCGGCGCGACCTCTACCAGGTCAAGGTCGGCCTCTTGGGCAAGCCGAAGCGCTGATCAGGGGGACGATGCAGCGCCTCGCCGTTGGGGCCGACGAGTCGGACCTCGGGGACCCGGATCCGTCGTTGATGCTAGCCCGGTGGTGATGGTTCCTCCTGTGGAGTATCTGACCGGTGCCTTTCTCGATCAACTCCCGTGGGAGAGAAACAAAAAGGCTTCCGCTTGAATAAGCGGAAGCCAGTCACGACACGCCTCCCGGCAGGATGCGTGGCACACGAGTCAGCACGGCGTATGCCGCGTGGCTCAGGACCGGACCCGACGATCTGTGTTGCTCAGCCTCAAGGCCTGTCGATCGATGCGGGTGGGAGGTGGATCGAGATCCGGCCTCCGCTTTGCTGATTGATCACCTCGCCAGCGCGGACGCTCGCAGGGTGACTAATCGGTCAACGTCGAATGTTACCCGAGGCATTCCCGGACGCCGAATTCTGAACGCCTTCGGCTGCCGACGCGTCGTACGCCTCGACCGTCACCCCAGGTGTGGCACGCTGGAAGCATGAACGAAGCAGCCTGGGCAGCGTTAATGGTGTCACTCACTATTGTCTGCGCCCTCGGAACAATTCGAGCATTCCGGAGCCGAGGTAGAGCCTCGGGAATTCGTGGGCTGGCGATCACCTTGTTGCCCGTGTCTGCGTGGCTCACCGGCACTCTCGAGATGTTCACGGAGATCGCTGGTTCCGTGACTGACTGGGCAACAGGATTGGTGCTCAACCCGTTTGTCTGGACGGCATTGGGCTTTTCGGGACCTCGGCCTTGTTGTTCATTGTTTCCGGACGGATGCGTGCGCGGGCGCTCGACAGGGGACCAGCCAGCCCAGCCGCGACCACCCCTGGAGCCCCGTCGGCGCCCGCAATCGACGCTAGGAGGGGCGGGCCGCCCCGGCCAAAGACAGTGTGGGCGATGACGAGATGGCGGATATCGAGGAAATGCTTCGCAAGCGTGGGATCAACTAGCCCTGCCGTGGAGGGGTCTCGACATCTCACACCGGGGTCTGAGACCTTTCGGAAATTTATTGCACACCGCTGAGCAACGTCCCCTGCTAGGTGGTGGGCGGATGATCTGTCATCGACGGTCCGGCTGGCGCGGGGAAAAGCACCCTCAGCGAGGCGGTCGCGGCTCAATCACGTGACCAGGGTGTGACCGTCCACGTCGTACACCTCGACGACACGTATGACGGTTGGGATCAGAGTCTTTTCAAGTTGGGGGGTCGTCTGCGCAACTACCTCGTTGGCCCGCTGGCCTCCGGGCACGTCGGGCAATACCGACGTTTCGATTGGTCTGCCGGGGAGTTCACCGACTGGGTAAGAGTTCCAGCGGTCGACTTGCTGATCCTCGAAGGAGTCGGCTCCGGCCACTGGCAGATCGCCAGCCGGCGCGCCACGCTGGTTTGGGTGGACGCAGATCCGAAAGTCGTGCCTGGCCAGAGGACTGGCTCGCGACGGTGACGCCCTGCGTCCTCAGTGGCTGGCCTGGAAGGAACGAGAAGGCGCCTACTTCTCAGCGTTGGGGATTCAGGAGGAGGCAGACATCCGCGTGGTTACTACCAACGCTCGATGAACGAGACCGCCCGGTCAACTCCGCGCTCACCGCGAACTTGTTCTCCGAAAGTATTCGCCCGGGCCACCACGGCTGGCAAAGCAAGTTCGCCAATCATGTGAGCAAGTCGGCTTGGGGTGAGTTCATGACGGGCGATCGGAGCTGCGCCAACTCCGAGCTCGTAGATCCGTCGACCCCAATAGGGCTGATCGCCAATGTGTGAGACGACGCCCGATGGCACTCCGGAGTGCAACGCAGCGGCCGTTGTCCCCGCTCCCCCGTGATGAACGATGCCGCCCATTTGTGAGAACAGCCAGTCATGAGGGACGTCGTCGACCACCAACACCCTGGAGTCGTCTAATTGTCCACTCGTAACCCCGGCCAGATCTGCGCCACCACTGTGGATCAGCCCTCGTCGGCCCGAAAGCTTAAGCCCGCGGACGATTGCCGTCAGGGTTGCCTGGGGCTCCCGAGTGGACATCGAGCCAAAGCCGACATAGACCGGTGGCTCTCCCTGCTCGAGGAAGTCGCGCAATCGTGGCTCGGGCTGCCAATCTCGGCTGGCCGGCAGCGACCAATACCCCGAAGGATAGATCCAGGTCGGCCAATCGGATGCCACCGGCACGACCAATGGTGAAACACCCAGCACGGTGGGCGTCGTGCTGAGGGTGCGTCGATAGGTGCTTCTCCAACTCAGCACCCTTCGTGTAGACAAACCGAGCTTCCGTCGCACAGCACGGCCCGGACTGCCGAACCCATAACCTAAGGCCAGCTCTGTGGCCACACCGGCCAGGATATTTGCCGGCGAATCAGCGCGTGGCTGTGGCGACTGCAAACCGGCCGGGCCAGAGCGAGAGGCTCGAAAGGGCGCGAGCAATGCAATCACATGACGGCCACCGCCAACGCGCACCAGTGCGTCAACAACGTCGAGGGTCATCACCCCGCTGATGAAAAGATCCGCGGTGCCGGCCAACGCGATCGATTCGTCGGCCATCCGTTCCGCCCACTCGTTCACCAGTCGTGCAACCAGCCGCACCTCAAGAAGCGGCGAATGAGAACTATGACCCAACCAGGAACGTCCAGTGTCCGAGCGCATCAAGTCGTCGACATCGACGGAGAAGGGATGGAATGTGATCCCGCGCTGTTCCACCAGGTCCCGAAAGTTTCTTGGGGCGGCCAGAGTGACGGCATGGCCTGCTGCATCGAGACCAAGAGCCAGGGCAATCATCGGCTGCACATCACCGCGAGACCCGGAAGCAAAGATAGTGATGCGCACGTGGCCATCTGAGCAGATGCAACCTAGGACAGGTGTGGTGGGGATGGTTTCGAGACGGGCTCGTACCTCGCCCTCCTCAACCACCAGAAGCGCCGGCTCTACCTCGCCCTCCTCAACCACCAATGCGCCGGCTCGTACCTCGCCCTCCTCAACACCGGGGTATGCCAGGGTTAAGCCATGGTCGCTGCGACGGGGAAACAATTTGCCATCGCGAACGCGGCTATCGAGCGATGATCACCGAGGGCGGGGCGACGCTGCGCGTCCTGGAGTACGACGGTCGCCACTCATCGATGGCTTCGCCGAAGACGCAATGCCCACCTTCGGGAAGGGCCAAGTGTTGATGCCATGGGCCAACCGAATCGGCGAGGGCAACTACACGTTCGACAACCGGACCTATCAATTGCCCTTAAGCGAGCCGTCCCGCAACAACGCCTCTCATGGCCTGGTGCGCTGGGCTCAGTGGTCAGTGGTGCAGCACAATCCCAGTGGCGTTGTCATGGGTTATCGGCTGATGGCGCAGAGCGGTTATCCCTGGACGCTTGACCTGCGGGTGGGTTATGAAGTCAGCGAGCAAGGCCTTGCTGTCTCACAGCACGCTGTCAATCTGGCCCCCCGCGCCGCGCCGTACGTCAGCGGCGCCCATCCGTATCTGTGGGTTGGTGAACCTGCTGGAACGGCGCTCGTCGACACGCTCGAACTCACCCTTCCCGCCGACACCATGATGATCACTGACGAGCGCAAGCTCCCCACTGGAACTGTGGCTGTCTCCGGGACCGACTACGACTTTCGGGCGCCACGGGCCATTGGCGACACACGTGGGATCACGCCGTGACAGATCTAGCACCCAGCGCCGATGGCAACACCTGGGTGTCTCTGAAGAACCTGACAAGCGGGAAAGGCGTTGCCCTCTGGGCCGATGGCTCACATTCCTGGTTGCAGGTCTACACCGCGGACGACGCTCCGGCGATCAATCGACGTTCACTTGCCGTGGAGCCGATGACTGGCCCTCCTGATGCCTTTCGCAGCGGCACCGACCTGATCCGGCTCTCCCCGGCCGGGACGCCCGGCGACTCTGTGACGACGAACTGGGGCATCGTCGCGCTGTCGGGTTAGCCAGTCGGCGGTTGCCGAACGAGAAGGCGCAGTTGACGGATCGCGGCGCGGGCTCGAGCCCCATCAGAGCCCTGGATTCCCATCGCCGGGATCGTGGTGCCGTCGGCTAAGTCCAGGCTCGCCCAGGGCGCACCTCGACCCAGGTTGGCGGACACCACTTGGGGCCACGCAAACTCACGTCGTTTGAATCCGTTGACCACGATCAGTCGGTCAGCCTCGGCTACGACCCGGGAGCGGACCAGGGCATACCACGCTGAAAAGGCCACCAAAGACAACAACAGCATGGTGAAGCGCTGCAAAGTGGTGAAGACCTCTTGGATGTCCGGTGGCAAGGAAATCCAAGAGACCGCACTGACGATGATCAAAACGCCGCCAAAGAGCGCACCGGAGACCCGCACACCCAGGGGACGCCACGTGTGTGGCAGCGTCAGCACGGGCGTAGGAGCCGGAGTGTTAGAGCCGGCAGGCATGGATATCCGTGAGCAAGATGGCGCGGGCGCCGATGTCGAAGAGGTCGTCCATCAGCCGCTGCGAGCCCGCGCGAGGCACCATCGCCCGAACCGCGACCCAACCCTCTTTGTGTAAGGGCAGGACCGTCGGGCTCTCGATCCCGGGCGTCATCGCGACCGCGGCATCCACCTGTTGGAGTGGGATGTCGTAGTCCATCATCACGTAGCCCCGAGCGACAAGGACGCCTTCGAGTCTGCGTTGAAAGACTTCAAAGCCAGGTGGCAGTGCGGTCTCTGCACGCGTGATCAGCACGGCCTCTGAACTCAAGATGACTTTGCCGAAGGTCTCTAGACCGGCGGCGCGCAAGGTGCTGCCAGTCTCGACGACATCAGCAATGACATCAGCGACGCCAAGTTGGATGGAGGTTTCAACGGCACCATCAAGCCTAGTGACGTGAGCGTCGATTCCGTTGTCGTCGAGGAAGCTCTGCACCACGCCGACGTACGACGTGGCGATGCGCTTGCCCGCGACTTGGCTAGGGTCTGTGAACTCGCCGATGGGGCCAGCGAAGTGGAAGTTGGATCGACCAAATCCCAGCGCCAGCATCTCTTCGGCGTGAGCCCCAGAGTCAAGCAAGAGATCGCGGCCAGTGATGCCGACATCAAGGGTTCCTTCACCGACGTAGAGCGCAATGTCTCGCGGACGCAGGTAGAAGAACTCGACGCCGTTCTCGACGTCTCGATGGACAAGTTCCTTGGTGTCGTGGCGCTGGCGATAGCCGGATTCACGCAACATCTCGCTGGCAGCTTGGGCAAGTGAACCCTTGTTGGGCACCGCGATGCGCAGCAACTTTTCTATGGGCAGGTTAGTCATCGTTGTCTCACAGGTGGGTGTAGACATCGTCGAGGGTGAGGCCGCTGGCCAGCATCAGAACCTGGGCGTGATAGAGCAGTTGGCTGATTTCCTCAGCAGTGCGCTCTGGCCCTTCATACTCGGCTGCCATCCAGGCCTCAGCCGCTTCCTCAAGAAGTTTCTTGCCAATTGCGTGCACTCCGGCATCGAGTTGCTTCACCGTTCCCGAGTCTGCGGGGCGAGTCTCGGCCTTCGCCGTCAACTCAACCCATAACTCCTCAAAGGTCTTCACAGGTAACAAGCGTACGGCGTGCGCGTGCCAGGATGACTACCGTGTCTCATGTCCCTCCCGCTCGCTATCTGTTGCGAGCCAAGGATCTGGCCGACGGACGGTACGCCGAGCAGTTGACGGTCGCGGATTTGGCAAGCGCCGCCCGCCTCTCCCCCGCTCACTTCAGCCGAGAGTTCCGTAAAGCCTTTGGCGAATCGCCGCACCAGTACCTGCTCACCCGTCGCCTTGAACGGGCGGCGGCGCTGTTGCGCAACACCGACTGGACCGTATTGCGGATCTGCGTGGAGGTAGGACTGTCCAGCGTCGGATCCTTCAGCACCAGTTTCCGAAGGATGTTCGGTCTGACTCCAACTGCCTACCGATCCTCCTGTCCGCCAGCGGCCGCCCGAGTGATGATCCCGGGGTGCGTCCTGCGTGCGTATGGCCGACCGCAGAACCGCACGTTTCGAGAAGACGCGTGGGTTGTGGTCAACGAGACTGGCGGCAATGCAAATCATCACCTAGAGGAGTTCGAAGATGATCGCCATAGCCAATGCTCAGATGTGGGTGCACGACCAAGACGAGGCACTGGAGTTCTACACCGAAAAGCTCGGCATGGTCGTCCGGATGGACGTCACGATGCCCGAGATGGGCAACTTTCGCTGGTTAACCGTCAGCCCAGTCGACCAGCCGGACTTCAGCATTGTGTTGATGGCCATTCCCGGACCGCCGATGGTCGACAGCACCACGAGTGAACAAATTCGAGAGTTGATGGCCAAGGGCTTCGCTGGGACCGTGTTTCTGACCACACCCGACTGCCAGAAGTCCTACGAGGAGTTGTCAGCACGTGGCGTCGAGTTCATCGAGAAGCCTTCGAGCAGCCCTACGGGATCGATGCGGGCTTCCGTGATCCCTCAGGCAACAGTTTTCGGCTGACGCAACTCGCACCAAACATGGGCTAGGCGACTATCCCCCGAAGCGTCAGCGCTGTCTCAATCGCCGCGGAAGCGGCTTCGTAGCCCTTGTCTTCGACCGAGCCGACCAGCCCGGCCCGGTCGAGGGCTTGCTGCTCGTTGTCGCAGGTGAGCAAGCCGAAACCAATCGGCGTACGACTCTCGACGGCGACTTTGTTCAGCCCGAGGGTTGCCGCCGAACAGACATAGTCAAAGTGTGGTGTGCCACCTCTGATGACCACCCCGAGCGCCACGATCGCGTCATACCCCTGGTTGGCGAGGGTCGCTGCAGCCACGGGCAACTCGAAGGTGCCTGGCACCCGGATCACCTTGGTTTCGGTGACACCACAATCGATCATGGCTCGTTCGGCGCCAGCGAGCAAGCCAGCCATCACCACCTCATGCCACTTAGCCGCAACTATGACGACTCGCAGTGCGCTGCCGTCTAGCTGCTCGATAGCTGGGGCTCCGGCGCCGCTCATTTGGCAACTCCTGTCGGGTGATCCGTGCTGAGGGTCGGCAATAAATCGAGCCCGGGCAGGGTGTGGCCCATCCGGTCACGTTTGGTTTGCAAGTAGGCAAGATTTTGGTCGGTCGGTCGCGGCGTAATCGGCACCTGCTCAACTACCTCAATGCCGTATTCCTCCAGACTCGTCGTCTTTTCGGGATTGTTGGTGAGCAGTCGAACGCTGGCCACCCCAAGATCCTTGAGGATCTGAGTTGCCGAGCCATAGTGGCGCGCATCGGCAGGCAGACCGAGTTCCAAGTTGGCGTCAACAGTGTCGAGACCGGCGTCTTGGAGTGAGTAGGCCTGAAGTTTGGCGACCAAGCCAATCCCCCTGCCTTCGTGACCCCTGAGATAGACAATGACGCCTCGACCCGCTTCAGCCACCGCAGCCATGGCTTCCTCGAGTTGCGGCCCGCAGTCACAGCGAGCCGATCCGAAAACATCACCGGTCAGGCATTCCGAGTGCACTCGCGTGAGCACTGGCTCAGGTCCGCTCACATCTCCATAGACCAACGCAAGTTGCTCGCTGCCATCGACGCTGATGCGATAGCCGTACGCCGTGAAGTCGCCATGTCTCGTCGGGAGATGGGTCACGGCGACGCGCTCAGCGTGACGCTCATGGCGGCGTCGATAACGCACTAGATCCTCGATCGAGATCATGGCCAGATCATGTTCGTCGGCAAACTCTCGCAACTCGGGCCCACGCTTCATCGTGCCGTCATCGTTGACGACCTCGACCAACACTCCGACTGGGGTCAGCCCAGCCAATCGGGCCAAGTCAACGGCCGCCTCAGTGTGCCCGCGGCGCACCAACACCCCACCCTCGCGATAGCGCAGCGGGAAGACATGCCCAGGCCGGGTGATCTCCCAAGGCTCGGTCGCCGAGTCGGCTAAGACCCGCACGGTGTGAGTCCGATCGGCAGCCGAGATCCCCGTCGTCACACCGTCACGCGCATCGACGGAAATGGTGTAGGCAGTCCGCAGGCGATCCTTGTTATGGGGTGTCATCAGCGGGATCTCCAGGCGATCCAACATTTCGGCCGGCATAGGCGCGCAGATCACGCCGCTGGAGTAGCGAATCGTGAAGGCCATCAGTTCGGTCGTGGCCTTGGAAGCCGCGAAGATGATGTCACCTTCGTTCTCGCGCTCCTCATCATCGACCACAACGACGGCCTTGCCAGCGGCGATGTCGGCGATGGCTCGCTCGACTGTGTCGAGTCGGACTGGCTGGGGTGCGCTCATGATTTTCCTTCTTCGTTGCGGGCACCCAGCAGGCGCTCGACGTACTTGGCAATCAGATCAACTTCGAGGTTGACCAGATCACCGGGTTGGCGGGCACCGAGGGTTGTTCTGGCGAGAGTCTCTGGAATGAGGCTGACGGTGAAGGAGTCAGTTCCGACTGACACCACAGTCAGACTCACCCCGTCGACGGTGATGGAGCCCTTGTCCACGAGGTAGCGAGATAGTTCCTCCGGGACAGAGATCTCAACGATTTCCCAATGTGGGCTTGGGGTCCGCGAAACAGTCTTGCCCACGCCATCCACGTGGCCCTGAACGATGTGCCCACCGAGTCGCTTGTTGGCGGTGACTGCTCGTTCGAGGTTGACTGTGTCACCGATTCGCGAGCCCCTCAGTGAGGTCTTGTCGAGAGTCTCTTGCATAACATCGGCAGTCCACTGTGTGCCAGTTGCCGAGACCACTGTTAGGCAGCAACCATTCACTGAGATCGAGTCCCCAAGACTCAGGTCCTCGAGGACGGGATGCGCACCCACCGTTAGCCGAACGGAGTCACCGAGATCCTCAATCTCATCGATGGTGCCGAGTTCTTCAACAATTCCGGTGAACATGTCAGTTGCCCTTCATGGTGATGCGAACGCAGGAGTCTTCGTGTTGGTCATGTGGATCAAGCACCGTGACATCGGTGATCGGAAAATGGTGGGCGTCACCGAGGGTGTCGATCCCTAAGTGGCCCACCGCAGGTTGCCCCGAGCCCAACAGGATTGGGGCGACATAGGCGACAATCTCGTCGATCAGTCCGGCTCCGAGGAAAGCCGCCGCCACGGTGGGGCCACCCTCGAGAAATACGTGTTGCCTGTCCAGGCGAAAGAGGGATTCGAGCCCATGTTTCGGGTCATGAGTCTTAAGCCGGACTGTTTTGGCGCGATTATTGAAGATCCTTCGATCTTCGGCCAACGTCCGCAACCCCATCACGGCGCGCAGTGGCTGATGCGCCAACGGCTCGCCGAATTCGTCACGAACAGTGAGCTCAGGGTTATCGATCTCGACTGTGTTGGTGCCCACCAGGATCACATCACATTCGGACCGAAGTCGATGAGCGTCACGGCGCGCCAGTGGGCTGCTGATCCAACGGCTGGTGCCATCTGTCGCCGCACAACGGCCATCCAAAGTGGTGGCGAACTTCCAGGTGACGAACGGACGTCCGGCGTCCATCGCAAAGGTCCATGCGCGGTTCACCTTTCTTGCTTGATCCAGCATGAGTCCGGCTTCGACCTCGATACCTGCTCCTTTTAGGGTGTCGGCACCACCGGCGGCCACCGGATTCGGGTCCGGCTGAGCGAAGACCACACGTCGTACGCCGGCAGCAATCAACGCCTGCGTGCAAGGCCCCGTGCGGCCCGAATGGTTGCAGGGTTCGAGGGTAACGATGGCTGTGGAGCCCTTGGCCGATGCACCTGCCGACTCGAGCGCCGAGACCTCCGCGTGTGGAGTGCCGGCCCCGCGATGAAATCCCTCTGCTATCTCGGCGCCGTCCGCGTCAATCAGGACGCATCCGACGCGAGGGTTGGGACCAAGGGAGACGCCGGGGGTGGCGGCCAGGGTGAGTGCGCGCGCCATCGCGCGACGTTCTACTTCGGTGACGGACACTTCACCCCTCCTCTGCGCATCGACTCGTCGGCGCGGACTCTGGGGTGGGGTCAAGTGCCGCAATGCGGCAGCCGGACCCTGCGTGCACCTTCCCATCCGGACTTTGACCGTCGGTCCAGGAATTTCACCTAGTCAACCGGCCACTGGCTGTGGCCGGGTCGCGGACTTTCACCGCCGGTGCGGACTTTCACCGCCCCCAGAGCACGCGAGTTCTAAGAACTCTTGACGCAATTCTGCCACACCCGCTCTTCGCCTCGCGTCCGCGTCCTTGGTTGTTTCATCAAGGTATTAGGCCGAACTAGAGACCGACAGCTTCGGCAGTACGACGGAGCGCGGCGACCATGGCATCTGGGTCGGCTGCGGAATAGACGGCGGATCCAGCAACGAAGACATCGGCACCGGCTTCGGCGCAGCGCTCGATAGTGGCCATCGAGATGCCGCCGTCGACCTGGAGCCAGCACTCGCCGCCAGACTTTTCGATCAGTGCGCGAGTCTGTCGGATCTTGGGGAGCACGGCATCCATAAAGCTTTGGCCACCAAATCCGGGTTCGACCGTCATCAGCAGAATCATGTCGAGCTCCGGAAGTAGCTCTGCGTAGGGCTCAATCGGGGTGCCGGGCTTCAACGCCATACAGGCTCGAGCACGTTGGAGGCGGATCTCGCGCGCCAGTTGAGCCGGCGCCCCGGCGGCCTCAATGTGGAAGGTCACGCTCCCACAACCCGCCTCGGCGTAGGCCGGCGCCCAACGGTCCGGATCATCAATCATCAGGTGGGCATCAAGTGGCAGATCAGTGTGCTTCCGGAGGCTTTCGATGACCGGAAGCCCAAGTGTCAGGTTGGGCACAAAGTGGTTGTCCATCACGTCCACATGGACCCAGTCAGCACTGGGAATGCGGGCAACCTCATCAGCGAGGGCGGCGAGGTCGGCGTTCAGGATGCTCGGCGTTATTTGGATTCCCACGCGCTGATCTTAAGTCCTCTTCCTCCGGGCATCTCACGGCCCTCGCGTTCGTCGCGGTCCGCCCACTCAAGCAGCGGCGCAATGTCGAACACGTGTGCGTCGATGTCCGCGTGTAGGTCGCCCAACGCGGCGAAGCGCTGGGGAACCGTCAAGATCGTGAAGTCATGTGGGTCCAGCGCATCGATTTCGTGCCAGTGCACCGGTGTGGAGACGCGTGCGTCGGCAACGCCGCGGACGGAGTACGCCGCCGCAATGGTGTGATCCCGAGCGTTCTGGTTGTAGTCCACGAACAGGTGCGCGGGGTCGCGGTCCTTGCGCCACCAAGCAGTGGTGACCTCGGAGGGGGCACGGCGTTCAACTTCTCGGGCGAAGGCGAGCGCGGCGCGGCGTACTTGCTGAAAACCATGCTTAGGAGGAATCCGCACATAGATGTGCATCCCCGACCCGCCGCTCGTTTTCGGGAATCCCACCGCACCCAGATCGTCCAATACTTCGTGGGCAACGTGGGCCACTCGTTGGACCGTGGCAAAGTCGCAAGCAGGCCCCGGGTCGAGGTCAATGCGCCATTCGTCGGGCATTTCGGTGTCCGCCCGCCGGCTGTTCCACGGGTGAAACTCAACCGTAGACATTTGCACGGCCCAGATCACGCTGGCCAGTTCGGTGACGCACAATTCGTCAGCGGTGCGGCTCCAGCGCGGGAAGAAAAGCTGGACCGTCTCGACCCATGGCGGCGCCCCAGCGGGCAACCGTTTCTGGTGCACCTTGTCGCCAGCGAGTCCCTTGGGGAAACGGTGCAGCATGCAGGGACGCTCAAACAGCGCGTTGACGATGCCGGGGCCAACCGCCAGGTAGTAGTCGACCAGATCGAGCTTGGTCGCTCCCGAGTCCGGGAAGTAGACCCGGTCGGGATTGCTTACGCGTACGACGCGTCCCTCAACCTCAATTTCGACGGCAGGAGACTTGGCGGCTGGCATAGCGCAACGCTATCGGCAGCCACCCCCCTTGGGGGTGGCTTGTCATACGGTCTGTTCATGAAGTTTGACCAGTCACCCGTTGTGGGGGTGACCGTACGCCGCGACGCCCGGCCTTCACTCTCCAGATGGCCCGGGTCCATTCCTGCCGTTCAGCAGATGGTGCGCGATGGACTGGAGTTGGCTCCTGGGGTGACGTTTCTCGTCGGCGAGAACGGTTCAGGCAAGTCGACCATCGTGGAGGCGGTGGCTACTGCCTATGGCTTGTCGCCAGAAGGCGGTTCTGCGCAAGGACACCACTCGACACGGGCTTCGGAGTCGTCTCTGGGTGAGGCATTGGAGATAAAGCGCGGGCTCGGCGGCCCACGATGGGGCTTCTTCCTGAGGGCCGAGACCATGCACGCGTGGTACACATTTCTTGAGTCGAATCCGCCGACCAGTCCCTACACAGTTGAACCAAAGTTGCACGAAATGAGTCACGGCGAATCTTTCCTCGCCGTGCTCGCCATGCGCTTCGGAAAGGCGGGCTTCTACTGCCTCGACGAACCCGAGGCTGCGCTGTCCTTCGCCTCCACTTTAGAACTGATTGCCGTGCTCCAGCGAGTGGTCGCAGACGGCGGGCAGGTTCTGTGCGCCACCCATTCGCCTGCGCTCGCTTCTCTCCCAGGCGCCCGGATTTCGAGGTTGGCGATTGGGGTTTGCGCGAGTGTGCCTGGGACGAGTTGCAGATCGTAGATCACTGGCGCCGGTATCTCGGCAGTCCCATGTCCTATCTTCGACATCTGACGATGGACTGACCCCGATGGACTTTGATCAACCCCCGGTTGTGCGCGTGTCAGTTCGCCCAGAGCATCAATCCCCATCTGATGTGTGGCCCGGCACGATTTCGGCCGTTGCCCAGTTGGTGCGAGACGGCTTGGACTTGGCCAAAGGCGTGACCTTCTTGGTCGGCGAAAACGGGTCCGGCAAGTCCACCATGGTCGAGGCGATCGCCGTGGCTTACGGGCTCTCACCTGAGGGCGGGTCTCCGTTCGGCCACCACTCCACCCGACAGAGTGAGTCGCCGCTGAGCGAGTCCCTGACGATTCAACGCGGGATCGGGGCCGGTCGATGGGGTTTCTTTCTCCGCGCCGAGACCATGCACGGGTGGTACACCTTTTCCGAAGATCATCAGGGTCCCAACTTCCACGACATGAGCCACGGCGAGTCATTCCTCGCGCTGTTGGAGGCCCGCTTCAACTCTGCTGGCTTCTACGTCCTCGACGAACCTGAGGCAGCACTGTCATTCTCTTCAACCCTCAGCCTCATCGCGGTTTTGCAGCGCGTGGTGGCTGACGGTGGGCAAGTTTTGTGCGCGACCCACTCTCCCGTCCTCGCAGCCATGCCCGGTGCACGCATCCTCGAAGTGGGCGATTGGGGAATGCGCGAGTGTGCCTGGCAAGACCTTCAAATGGTCGATCACTGGCGACGATTCCTTGATCGCCCCGAGTCCTACTTGCGACACCTCGACGGGGGTTAGTCGCCCAGTGCTGGTCGATAGAAGGACTCCAGAGCAAACGAGCCCCCAACATGGGACGCTTCCGCCTCATCAGCGTCAGATTTGGATACGTCGGCCACAAAGGACTCTGCATTGTCTTGCGGCTGAAACCCCAACGCCCGACCTGGCTCAAGGTCCCACCACGCTCTGCTGTTGCCCGAGATGCCATAAAGCACGGCATACCCCGGGGAGGGCGCGGTCAACGAAGCCTCGACCATCCGAACGCCGTCGGCGGGCGACAGCCAGGTGCTGAGATGGCGAACGTTTTCAGGTCGTGGCTCGAAAGAGCCGATGCGACACGCGATTACATCCAGGCCATAGCGATCGGCGTACAAACTCAGCAGAGCCTCGGCCGCGACCTTGCTGACTCCATAAAACGTGTCGGGACGCGGCCGGGCGTCCACGGTCAGCATCCCGGTTTGCGGCGTCCGTCCGACCGCGTGATTCGAAGAGGCGTACACCAGGCGGCTCACGCCGTGAGCGACCATTGCGTCGAGCAGCGCAGCAGTAGTCACCACGTGTGAGGTGAACGAGTCCAGCAGATTGGCCTCGCCAGGATGCCCAGCCAGATGTACGACGGCGTCCAAGCGGTGGGACGCAAAGAGAGCTTCGACTGCCACAGCGTCGGCGCAATCGGCGGTGTGCCAGGCCTCCACGGCAGATCCCGCAGGCGCGGGCACCCGGTCAAGGGCGATGACGTTGTATCCGTTGGCCGAGAGACCGGCCGAAACGACTCGTCCGATGCTCCCGGCGGCGCCGGTGACGAGAACTCTCATCCGTCCCTCCTCAGCAGTGCCATAAACATGGCGTCGGTCCCGTGGACGTGTGGCCACAGTTGGATAGTGCCAACCAGTGGTCCGTCGCAATCGGGCACCTGAGGCAATACTGGTCGAAGTGGCTCCAGGGAGGAGTCCGAGCGGGCTCCTAACACGGAATCGACGACTCCCCTGGTCTCGGCCAACACCGGCGAACACGTCACGTAGAGCACGCAACCTCCGGCTCGGACCGAATCGAGCGCGGAGTTCAGCAGTGCTCGTTGAAGGGGCACCAGGTCGTCGATGTCTGCAGGAGTACGCCGCCAACGCGCCTCAGGTCGTCGACGCAAAGCACCGAGACCGGAGCAAGGGGCATCGACCAACACGCGGTCGAACCGACCCAATTCCCAGGTCGGTTTGGTGCCATCTGCCACAACTACATCGGCCACTCCTGCTGCTCCTCGCAAGGCGCGACGCACGAGTTCGGCTCGATGCTCTTGCTTCTCCACCGCCAAGACCGTCGCACCTACTCGCGCCGCCAGGCCAGCCAGCAACGCGGCCTTTCCACCGGGACCCGCGCAGAGATCCACCCACTTCTCGTCACGACCGTGCAGGGGCGCCGAGGCGAGCGCAATTGCGGCCAGTTGCGAGCCTTCGTCCTGGACGCCGGCTCGGCCTTCGGCGAGAGCCACAACCGCGCCCGGGTCCCCGCCAGCGAGCACCACGCCGTACGGCGAGAAACGAGTTCGCTCGCCAGGAAGTTCGCTGACATTCGCCCGCCCGGGCCGCGCCACCAAGGTCACCGTAGGAGCCGCATTGTCGGCCGCGAGCAACTCGGCCACCTCGTCAGCAGGAGCTGTGCCACGCGCGCCTAGCGCCATCTGCAACTGCTCGACTACCCACCTTGGGTGACTAAAGGCAATGGAGTGATAGCCGATCGGGTCTTCGACCGGGTCTGGTGCCACCCGCCGCACCCACGTGTCGAGATCGGCCTCCGACACCCGGCGCAGCACGGCATTGGTGAAGCCCGCTGGTCCTTGACCGACGCGTGCTCGCACCAGATCCACCGTGGTGCTGATCGCCGCATGGACCGGGACTCTCATCGAGAGCAATTGATGCACACCCAACCGGAGGGCATCAAGAACCTTCGCCTCCACCTTCACCAGCGGGCGATCGAGACAAACGGTCAAGATGGCGTCATAGGTGCCACGGCGACGCAGCGTGCCGGACACCAATTCCGTGGCGAAGGCCGCGTCCCGACCGGATAGCGAATGCTGACGAAGGATTTGGGGCAAAACAAGATTGGTATAGGCGTCGTCGACTCGCACCGCCTTGAGCACGTCGTACGCCGCAAGGCGAGCGGGGTCGACCGACGGCCTCCTTACCGGGGGCTGTCCTCCTGCTCGGCGCTGCGGCCGAGCGCGTGGGTCAGACATCGGCCCGAAAGTTGCTAGCTAGGAACTGTTTGGCCAACGCTCTCGGGGCCCGATCGAGCCAGGCGTCGGTAATGATCTCGGTGAGCTCGTCGAGTTGCAGTTCGCCGATGCGTGACTCCTGGACCAACACAGCGTGGTAGCCGTTGAAGTGGTCGATGGTGAAGAACGGCGTCGAAGGATCCTCGACGAGGGCCGACTTCGCTCCCTGATCAGGGACCCAGATGACCAGCAAATCTTCATACTTCGCCCCCGACGCGGGGTTGATCGCATTCTTGTTGGGCGCTCGATAGACAACAAAGCCACGACCCTTGGGACCCTGAGGGACCTTGTAAGTTGGCCGGTCTCCCCATGAGATCCCCACCTCCACCTCAGGTAGGGACCGACAAATCGCGTCAACATCAGCGGGAGTGGCTGGTCGAGACATGGTGCCAGGCTAATGGGCAGGCAACCATTTCCTCGTGCTGGCGCTCTCCCAAGGATTGGGCGGGCCATTCCATGCCGCAGCTTTGGCCGACACGCGCAAATTTCGGCATGTCGCCAGATTCACGGACATCCAATGGCCCCTGGTTGACGGAAACACCTTGGCCTATGAGGCACCGTCTACGCCGTCAAGGCGCGCACCGGATGCTAAGCGGATCCCTCGTGCCCAGTCAGCGGCGGGCATTGGTCTCTTGCCGATTGGTTGCACCTCGCCCAGTTTCACTGCGTGGGTTGCGGTCCCGACGTGGACGGCGTTCTTGGTTGCCGCGATCGCCCCAGGCACCAGGGCTGCGTGCCCAGGGGCTGGCTGCACGGGCCCGAGCTTCAACCGCTCACCGGCGTACGTCGTCCAAGCGCCAGGCTCCGGCGTGCAGGAACGGATCAGATGGTCAATGATCCGGGCCGAAGAAGCCCACTGAACGCGGGAGTCCTCGACGGTCACCTTCGGTGCGAAGCTCACGCCCTCAGACTGCTGGGGTCGCGCCTCCACTGATCCGTCTTCAATCCCATCCAAAGTCGCGATCAACAGCCCCGCGCCACCCTCGGCCAAACGAGCCAACAAGGACCCGGCAGTGTCGTCGGGTCGAATGCGCTCCGTCATGGTGCCGAAGATCGGGCCGGCATCGAGCGCCTTGACAATCCGAAAAGTTGTCGCCCCGGTGACCTCGTCGCCTGCGCGGATAGCGTGCTGCACAGGTGCAGCCCCCCGCCAGGCGGGGAGACAAGAAAAGTGCAAGTTGACCCAGCCCTGACGGACCAGGTCGAGTGCCGACTGGGGCAGCATCGCGCCATAGGCCACGACCGGACAGCATTCAGGCGCGAGGGCGGCCAAGTCAGCCTGGAAGTCTTGGTCACGAGGATGGTCGGGCTTGAACAGCGGGATGCCCAACTCGGCGGCACGGACCGCCACCGGCGATGGCGTTAGCTTGCGTCCGCGACCCGCGGGGGCATCCGGTCGGGTAATGACCGCCACTACTTCGTGTCTGGACGCAAGAACGGCGTTGAGGGCTGGCAGCGCCACCTCCGGCGTGCCAGCAAAGGCAACGCGCACTACCGCCCCAAACCAAAGGTCGGATGCGGAGAGGCCTTAATGACAGGCACTTCGGCCCCAAACCAGTCCGACTGGCGAATCAGTTTCATGGCGATCTTTCGATTGGCGTCATCGAGTCGCTCCAAGAACATCACCCCGTCGAGGTGATCAGTTTCGTGTTGGATCGCCCGGGCCAGCATCTTGGTGCCGTTCACTGTCACCGGCTCGCCGTACATATTCCAGCCGTGAGCAACCGCGCTTGCCGCACGTTGACACTCGATGTAGAGATCGGGAATCGACAAACAACCCTCTTCCCCAGATTGCGTCTCCTTGGACAACTCCAGAGTGGGATTGATCAGGTGGCCAACCTCGCCGTCGACGTACCACGTGAACACGCGCAGGCCCACGCCGATCTGGGGTGCCGCCAAACCTGCTCCCGGGGCGTCCAACATCGTGTCGGTGAGATCCTGCACTAACGTCCGCAACTCCCGGTCGAAGTCAACGACCTCAACTGCTGGCCGGCGCAAGACCGGGTCACCGAAGAGCCGAATCGGCTGGATAGCCACAAAACCTCCCAATCCCTGATGTCGGGCCAAGTTTAGGTTGAGTGGTTTCGAGACGCTCGCTGCGCTCGCTCCTCAACCAACAATTCGACGATCGCTCCTCGACCCACAAGCGGGTGCTAAAGAGTGATCGGGTCAACTTGGATTCTCACCGGATCCAACTTCCGAACCGAGCGGAGGCGTTGCAGCTCACCGAGAGCAGCCGACAGAGCTTGGGCATCTCGGCGTGGCACCCTGACGACGACCCGCACCTCACCATCTACGCCGTGGGGTGTCGGGCCGAGAACTTCGGCACTGCTCGGCCCCGCAAACAGCGTGACTGCGTCATCCACCGCACCCGCCTCACCCGCGATGGCCGCCACCCGAGCCGCCGGCGGCAGGTGCGCCATTGCTCTTTCCTCGGCCTCGCGAACGGCAAAGCCGGCAGGGTCCCAACGCACCAAAGCCTGAATGGCAGGAACCCTGCTGTCGCCGACAACCATGACCACACCACCGGGGCGCACCAGCCCAGCCGCGTTGAACCAACGGCGGACGGCCTCCTCGTTGGTGCGGAGATCAGCCCGAGACAGTGGCAACCAGGTGTCGAGAAGCACCACCGCCGAATAGCCCCCGATCGCTCTCGGCTCGGCACCCGGTGTGGCCACGACGATCATGGGCTTGGCGTCGACCTCAGACAGCACATGGTCGCCGTCAGAGGTGCGCACTAGAACCCCAGGAAAGGCCTTCCCCAACTCTTCGGACGTACGCCGACCACCCACGACCGGCGCCCGGAGTCCCCGATGCCCGCACTCCGCGCAGGCCCACGAGTCAGCGATCGAGCCACACCACGAGCAGGCTGGCGCCGAGGCGGCGCCATTCAGCGCCAGCGGTCCGGCGCACGCCCGGCAACGAGCTGGGCTTCGGCACCGGTCACAAGCCAATGACGGCGCATAACCTCCGCGCGGCGTGTGTGCCAACACCGGCCCGGTCCGGAGGCCCTCGCGGATGGCGTCATGGACCACCCGAGGGATGCGGGCAGACTGACCGTGGGGGTCCCGGTCTGGATTGACCTCCGCGCTGGAGGCACTGACGGTCACTCGCTCGCGCAAAGCTGCGCGCGAGGTCCCCATTTCGTGAGCCCAGCCCGAGCTCACCAGTATCTGCGCTTCCACTGAACGCGCAAATCCAGCCACGACAACCCCACACCCCTCGAGGTTAGCTCGCGTCAGGAGCACCTCGCGCGTGTGTGGGTAGGGCGCTCGCGGCTCTGCATAGAGGTCATCGCCGTCATCCCAGATAGCCACCAAACCAAGGTTTGCCACTGGAGCCAATCCCGCAGATCGTGTCCCCACCACCACCCGCCGCGCACCCCGGGACAACGCCAAAAAGTCACGGTAACGTGCGGCCGGGCCCACGTCAGCGCGCAGCGCAACGTGATGTCCAGAACCCAGCACGTCCGTCAGTGCGGCATCAACGCGATCGACATCGCGACCATCCGGCACACACAGCACCACACCACGCCCGGCTGCATATGCGGCGCCCGCGGCACCGGCCAACATCTTGGGCCAGTCATCACCAGGCGCGGTGCCCCAGACTGCGCGGGGGCTCTGCCCGGCGGCAAGGTGACTCAGGAAAGCACCGGCCCGGTCAATGTGAGCCCACGACGTTTGGGCGGCGGTGAGGTAGTCCCCGGCAGGTGGAGCCTTCACAGAATCTTCCGCCTCCACCCGTGCGTGCCTGGGCGGGATGGCCAGGCGCAAGACATCGGAACGTGTGCCGGCGTAGCGGTGGGCAAGTTCCCGGGTCACGGTCGCAACAGCCGGCGAAAGCACCGGCTCAGGGCTCACCACCCGCCGGATGGGGGTGAGGCGCCCGACATGGGGGGTGTGGGCAACGCGACCGACGACGAATCCGCCGACCTCTCGGCCCGCGAAACGCACTTTCACTCGTGATCCTGGCACGGCGTCAGCCGCCATGGATTGAGGGACGGAATAGTCGAATTCTCGATCCAGATGCGCCAAGGCAACATCGACCAGCACCTGGGCAACGGGATCAACTGCAGCCGATTCCTCGGCTGGTCGCGTCGGTGCTGAACGGGTGCGCTTGACCGCCGCACGGGCTAACCCGGGCAACTGCTCGTCTAAGGCGGTCGTGCTGCTTGTCATCGCCGCATTCATATCAGCCATCCCCGACAGTCAGGCCCGGCCGAACGGACGAAGCAAGAAATTAGCTAGCGACAGCGGCCTTCAGTGCGTCTGCCCGATCCGTTCGCTCCCACGTGAATTCCTCGAGTTCGCGGCCAAAGTGGCCGTAGGCCGCCGTGAGCGCATAGATGGGCCGCAAAAGGTCTAGGTCACGGATGATTGCTGCCGGTCGCAGGTCAAAGACCTTGAGAACCGCCTGCTGAATCTCCTCGTCGGACACCACACCGGTGCCGAAGGTCTCGATAAACACCCCAACCGGATGAGCCTTGCCAATGGCATACGCCACCTGGGCCTCGCAGCGACGAGCCAAACCCGCAGCCACGACGTTCTTGGCAACCCACCGCATGGCATAGGCAGCTGAGCGATCCACCTTTGAGGGGTCTTTCCCAGAAAAGGCGCCGCCTCCGTGGCGAGCCATGCCGCCATAGGTGTCCACGATGATTTTTCGACCCGTCAGCCCGGCATCTCCCATCGGCCCGCCGGTGACGAAGCGTCCAGTCGGATTGACGAGCAACTGGTAACCCTCAGAGGGAATATCGAAACTTGCCAAAATGGGATCGATGACGTGCTTCTTCACGTCGGGCTCGAGGGTTGACTCGAGGTCAACATCAGCCGCGTGCTGAGAGGAGACCACGATCGTGACAATGCGCACGGGCCTGTTCTCGGCGTCGTACTCAATGGTGACCTGGGTCTTTCCGTCGGGACGCAAGTAGGGCAGCGTGCCGTCCTTGCGCACGGCGGTCAGTTTTTCAGCGAGGCGTTGGGCGATGGTGATCGGCAGCGGCATTAGCACGTCGGTGTCATCGCAGGCATAGCCAAACATCAGGCCTTGGTCGCCCGCACCTTGCCTGTCGAGCACATCGGCGGAGTGGTCGTGGCGCTCTTCGTAAGCGTCGTCGACCCCTTGTGCGATATCAGGCGACTGGGAACCGATGGCCACTTGAACGCCACAGGAGTTGCCGTCAAAACCTTTGTCGGATGAGTCGTAGCCAATCTGAAGCACTCGATCTCGAACGATCTTGGCGACCGGCGCATAAGCCTCTGTGGTGACCTCGCCAGCGACAACAACAAGCCCCGTTGTCAGCAGCGTTTCTACTGCGACCCGGCTCTTGGGATCATGCTCCAACAGATAGTCCAGAATGCTGTCGCTGATCTGGTCGGCCATCTTGTCGGGATGGCCTTCGGTTACCGACTCAGAGGTGAAGAGACGTCCAGTCACAGTTGTTGCTCGCTTTCGTTGCGGATGGCGCTGTTTGATCGCTCGGAGAGAAGCCGACCGACACGGTCCCAGATGATGTGAGCTAGAGCCAACTTAGTGCCCATGGGCACGTCGTACGACGATCCGTCCGCACCTAGAATGACGGCCTTGTTGTCGGGAGCGCCGAAGACGGCACCTCCACTGACATCGTTCACTACGAGTAGGTCGCAGCCCTTTCGAGTTAGCTTGGCGGCGGCAAGTTGTAGCACCGAACCGGACTCATCCCCAGTCTCAGCGGCAAACCCGACGATCACTGACTCGGGCCGCGAGCGCTGGTGTGAAATTTCGGCCAAGATATCGACATTTTGGACCAACTCGACGGTGGGGGCCGAACCATCGGCCGCTTTCTTGATTTTGACGTCGCTAGTGCCGGCTGGCCGAAAGTCTGCGGGGGCAGCAGCCATCACCACCGCGTCTGCAGTCGAAACCGCAGCCTGGACGGCCTCGCGCAGTTGGGCCGTGGTCTCAACTCGCACCACATCGACTCCCGCTGGATCCGCCAAAGCGGTGTTTGCGGCGATCAAGGTCACGCGGGCACCCCGCGCAACAGCAGCTTCAGCCAACGCATAGCCCTGGATGCCGGACGAGCGGTTGCCGATGAACCGGACCGGGTCGAGGTATTCGCGAGTTCCCCCGGCCGACACCACAACGTGGCGACCAGCCAGGTCTCGCGTGGGCCCAGGAGTTTCAATCGACTCCTGAACGATCTCAAAGATTGTCTGTGGATCCGGCAGTCGACCTTTGCCTGAGTCAGCACCCGTCAGCCTGCCGATTGCAGGCTCGATCACTTGGACGCCACGACCCCGCAGCGTTGCTACGTTGGCAACTGTCGCCGGGTGCTCCCACATCTCGGTATGCATAGCGGGGGCCAGGATTACTGGGCACCGGGCGGTCAACAGGGTGTTGGTCAACAAATCGTCGGCCAAGCCATGAGCGGCTTTGGCCAACAGGTCAGCCGTAGCCGGTGCGACCACGACCACGTCTGCAGTTTGACCGATGCGCACATGGGAGACCTGCTCGACGTTAAACCAGATATCGGCAGAAACCGGCTTGCCAGAGAGCGCCGACCAGGTCGCCGCACCGACAAACTTCAGCGCCGCCTCAGTGGGCACGACGGTGACGTCATGCCCACTTTCGGTGAAAAGTCTGAGCAGTTCGCAGGCTTTGTAAGCAGCAATTCCCCCGCTGACGCCGAGCACGACGCGCACGGTCAGTACCTCGTCGAGCTCAGAGAGGCGCTGCGAACGGGTCCACGACCGTCGTTGCTGCGGCCGCCGCAGCAGCCGCCTCTTGGGCAGCAACCTCGGCCGGGTCGATATCTTCGCAGGTCAGCAAGTCTTCGTTGATTTCGCGCAGAGCGATTGACAACGGCTTCTCTTGGACATGGGTGTCGACGAGCGGACCGACATATTCCAGCAGACCCTCGCCCAACTGCGAGTAGTAGGCATTGATTTGGCGTGCGCGCTTGGCACTGTAGAGAACCAACTTGTATTTGCTGTCGGTTTTGGTGAGCAGATCGTCGATCGAGGGATGGGTAATACCCTCGGCGGCGGAACTAGCAGAAGACACGAAGTTGCCTCACAAGTCGGTTGTTGGGGGTTGCTCACGGGTGAGCGTCATCAAGGTTACCAACTGGTCGGCCGCTTCGTGAACTTCATGATTGATGATCGTCGTGTCGAACTCGGATTCGGCAGCTAATTCGAGACGAGCAGTGGCTAAGCGGCGCTCCCGCTCCGGTGCGGTTTCGGTGCCGCGTCCGACGAGTCTGCGCACCAATTCTTCCCACGATGGCGGCTTGAGAAACACGAAGTGCGCCTCCGGCATGCTCGCTCTGACCTGTCTCGCCCCCTGGAGGTCAATCTCCAAAAGCACGGAGATGCCATCGGCCAACGCGGCTGCAACCGGTGCGCGTGGCGTGCCGTAGCGGGCTGCCCCGTGCACGGCGGCCCATTCCAAAAGTTCATCGCCGGCGATCAGCTCATCAAACTCCTCATCGGTGATGAACCAATAGTGGATCCCGTGGATTTCTCCAGGCCGAGGTTTGCGGGTCGTGGCCGAAACGGAAATCTGCACTTCTGGGTGTCGTTTGCGTACCGCAGCAGCAACGGTTCCCTTGCCGACAGCAGTCGGTCCGGCAAGCACGAAGAGCCTCGACTGCGGCCTCAGCACTGCCATACCAAGATCGTTGGCTTCAGTCACGAGCTGGAAACTCGCGCTCCAAGGCGGCAATCTGCTTGCTCCCCAAGCCCCGCACGCGACGGCTTTCAGCAATGCCCAGCCGCTCCATCAGTTGTTTGGCCCGCACCTTGCCGAGACCAGGTAGAGATTGCAAAAGGTCGATGACCCGCATCTTCGCGATGACTTCATTGGCGTGGCCCTCGTGGATGACGTCCATGACCGAAGCCCCGGAGTTTTTGATCCGATTCTTGACCTCGGCGCGTTCGCGGCGAGACGCTGCTGCCTTCTCCAAGGCGGCTGAACGCTGTTCGGGCGTGAGCGGGGGTAAAGCCACGTGTGATTCCTTGACTGCTCGATTACGGTGAGGAACGACCCTAATCGGCGGAGGAGCGATGAGTTAATCCGGTCAGACTTAATCTAGTCAGGGCGTTAGCCGTCCCTCAACAAGACCCGCAGTTCATCGTTTGTTCGACACGCCTGATCCCGCAATTTCGAAGGGTCAGGTCCAACCGACAAGATGTCCCGCGATGAACTTGGCAGCACCATCCCAAGCACGCCACCAAAGAGCCGTTGAATGTCGGAGGCGGTGCCGCCTTGGGCACCGATCCCAGGCACCAGCAATGGGCCACTCATACTCAGGTCCTCCTTGGTGGAGCCAATCGTGCCGCCGACAACAGCACCAAATGAGCCCATGGCCCCAGCCCCAACGTTTAGTGTGCGCAGACCATTCAGCACTGCACCGGCCACGGTGCCGCCGGTGCTCGTGATGGCCCCCTGGATCTGGTGCCCTTCCGGATTGGACGTTAGCGCCAACACGAAGACCCCAGCCGCATTCACCCGGGCAGTTTCGAACATGGGGTCGAGAGATCCGAACCCCAGGAACGGGCTGGCCGTGATGGCATCCACGGCCATCGGTGAGGTTTGATCCAGGTAGGCATCAGCGTAGGCCTGAGTTGTGGAGCCAATGTCACCACGCTTGACGTCGAGGATCACCTGCGTCCCGGCTGCCCGCGCGTCCACAATGACGCGCTCCAGCACCGCTATGCCACGGCTTCCGAAGCGCTCATAGAAGGCAGACTGAGGCTTGACTGCGGCAACATAGGGCGCCAGGCCTTCCACGGCCACCCGCGAAAATCGCTCCAATCCGACGAGGTCATCGTTCAAACCCCAGTCCAGCAGCAGCGCTGAATGAGGGTCGATACCCGCGCACAACGGCCCTCGAGCAACCATCGCCGCTTGAAGCCGGGCACCAAATGTCATCGTTGACCTCCAGAGTCGATCGCGATTGCGCCGCTAGCGATGCGCCGCGGCCAGAGCGGGCCACCATAGATGAAAGCGGTGTAGGCCTGCACCAGGTCGGCACCAGCATCGAGCCTGGCCTGCGCGTCGCTGACGCCGGTGATACCGCCGACAGAAATCAACGTCAGGGCATCGCCGACCCGCGCTCTGAGAAGCCCCAACACTGCCATCGAACGTGCACCGACCGGTGGACCGGACAAGCCGCCAGCACCAATCTCAGTGACCGCCGCCGTTGGTGTCAGCAGCCCCGCACGACTAATTGTGGTGTTGGTGGCGATGATGCCGTCAAGGCCAAGCGACAGCGCCAGATCTCCGACCGCTAGGACATCCTCGTCACTGAGGTCAGGGGCGATTTTGACCAATAGCGGGACTCTCTGTGTCGTCGTCTCGTCGGCCATCCGGCGTACAGACGCGAGGAGCGGTCCGAGCTTTTCTACAGCCTGCAGATCGCGCAGCCCGGGGGTATTCGGCGAACTGACATTGACCACTAAGTAGTCAGCGTACGGCGCAAGCAGCCTAGTGCTCTTGCGATAGTCCTCGATCGCATGCTCCTCGGGCACGACCTTGGTTTTCCCGATGTTGACTCCGACCACCACTGGCCGGGGAGTCACTCGGGCCAGCCGCGGAGACACTCGGGCTAGCCGCGGATCCTCAGGCCCGGTCCCCGACCGGGCTAGCCAGACTCGGCGAGCCGCTAATCGTCGCGCCACGACCTCCGCGCCGTCGTTGTTGAAGCCCATTCGATTGATGATCGCCCGATCGGCGGGCAACCGGAACAATCTCGGTTGTGGATTTCCAGGCTGGGCCTCGCCGGTCACGGTGCCAATCTCTATGTGGCCAAAACCCAAGGCTGCCAAGGCATCGATGCCCACTGCGTTTTTGTCGAAACCCGCAGCCAATCCAAGCGCATTGGAGAACACCAAGCCCATCGATTGAACCGATTTCCCGGGAGTGACGTGAGGGCTGCGGACTGTGATCGGGCTTAGCGCTCGCAACCCCCGGAAACCCAGGTGGTGAGCCCGCTCTGGGTCGATGTGCACCAAGGCGCTGTCGAACAGCACCCCATAGGGCGTCCTCACTTGCTGGAAACCTGAGCCATTCGAGCCCAATCCTGGAGCGAGCGTACGCCGATCGTGCCCGCGCGGAGGGCCTCGATGCCCTGCACGGCAGCCCCAAGACCCTGGACCGTGGTGATGCAGGGCACGCTCGCCATCACGGCCGCAGTGCGGATCTCGTAGCCATCAATTCGCGCTGCGCCCCCGCCTGTCGCGCCGTGGGGAGTATTGACGATGAGGTCGATCCGCCCCTCAGCGATGAGCTGGATCGTGGTTGGCTCACCGTTGGGCCCCGGCCCCTCGTAGTGTTTACGGACCACCGTTGCCTCGATGCCGTTGCGTCGAAGTACATCCGCTGTCCCCTGCGTAGCCACCACTTCAAAGCCAAGGTCGGCGAGCCGCTTGATCGGGAAGATCATCGTCCGCTTGTCACGATTGGCCATGGACACGAACACGCTCCCGGACAAGGGCAACGAGCCATAGGCAGCGGCCTGAGATTTGGCGTAGGCGGTGCCAAAGACTGCGTCGAAGCCCATGACTTCGCCAGTGGAGCGCATCTCTGGCCCCAACACGGTGTCAACGGTCCGCCCATCTGGCATCTTGAATCGGTTGAACGGCATCACGGCCTCTTTCACCGCGATCGGCGCGTCGATCGGCAAGCTGCCCCCGTCACCTTCCGCAGACAACACACCGGCCTCGCGCAGGGACGCGATCGACTCGCCCAACATCACCCTGGCGGCCGCTTTCGCGAGCGGGACGGCCGTTGCTTTGGACACAAAAGGAACTGTCCGGGAGGCTCTTGGGTTCGCCTCGAGAACATAAAGAACATCAGAGCCGAGTGCGAACTGAATGTTGATCAGCCCCAAGACCCCCACGCCCCTGGCAATGCCCTCCGTCGCTTCTCGGATCCGCTGGATTTCTGCCGCTCCCAGCGTGATCGGCGGCAACGCGCACGCTGAGTCACCCGAATGGATCCCAGCCTCCTCGATGTGTTCCATCACCCCGCCGAGATAGAGCTCCTCTCCGTCAAACAACGCATCAACATCGATCTCTACAGCGTCATCGATGAAACGGTCGACCAACACCGGGTGATCGGGACTGATCTCTGTGGCTCGTTCGATATAGCCACGCAGGGCACTGTCGTCATAAACGATCTCCATGCCCCGACCGCCGAGGACGTACGACGGCCGAACCAACACCGGATAGCCGATCTCCGACGCGATGAGTTGTGCTTGCTCGAACGATGAAGCCATGCCGTGCTTGGGCGCAGGCAGCCCGGCCTGTGCAAGCACCCGTCCGAAAGCACCTCGCTCTTCAGCAAGGTCGATCGCGGACGGTTGCGTGCCAACAATTTTGATCCCGGCATCGTGCAGACCTTGTGCCAAGCCCAAAGGTGTTTGGCCGCCGAGCTGACAGATCACACCCGCAATGGGCCCGGCAAGAGATTCGGCGTGCACGATCTCCAACACGTCTTCAAGGGTGAGTGGCTCGAAGTAGAGCCGATCTGAAGTGTCGTAGTCGGTGGACACCGTCTCGGGGTTGCAATTGACCATGATGGTCTCGTAGCCGACTTCGCTCAGCGCGAGTGAGGCGTGAACGCAGGAGTAGTCGAACTCGATGCCCTGCCCAATACGGTTGGGTCCCGAGCCCAGAATGATCACGGCCTCGCGTGTGCGCGGAGCGACTTCGCTCTCTTCGTCGTAGGACGAGTAGTGATACGGCGTCGAGGCGGCAAACTCGGCCGCACAGGTGTCGACTGTCTTATAGACCGGTCGTACGCCGAGGGCCTGACGCACCCCGCGGACGATATCTTCCCGCATCCCTCGAAGCTGACCGATCTGGGCATCGGAAAAGCCATGCCGCTTGGCCAACCTGAGCGTGGCCTCGTCGATCCGCTCCGAAGCTGCGACCCGCTCGGCCACCTCCTTGATCAAGAACAGCTGGTCAACAAACCACGGATCGATCTTGGTAGCTTCGAAGATCTGCTCCTGGGTTGCGCCAGTCAAGATGGTGTCCATCACGCGCTTGAGCCGGCCATCAGTTGGGACCGCGATCTCGGCCAACAAGTTTGCTAGCTCCCCAGAGGTCTCGGAGCCACTCGACAATGAACTGAAGTCAAAGACAGCCGCCTTGCTCTCCAAGGACCGCAGCGCTTTCTGCAGTGCTTCAGTGAAGTTGCGCCCGATCGCCATTGCTTCACCTACCGACTTCATGTGGGTGGTGAGGGTGGCATCCGCCCCGGGGAACTTCTCGAACGCAAACCGCGGCACCTTGACCACGACATAGTCCAAGGTGGGCTCGAAGGACGCGGGAGTCTCTTGAGTGATGTCGTTGGTGATCTCGTCCAAGGTGTAGCCAATGGCGACCTTGGCTGCGATTTTGGCGATGGGGAAGCCGGTCGCCTTGGAGGCCAACGCAGAGGACCGCGACACCCGTGGATTCATCTCGATCACGACCACCCGGCCATCTTCCGGATTCACCGCAAACTGGATGTTGCATCCGCCGGTGTCCACCCCCACCGCTCGGATGATGCCGATCGAGAGGTCACGGAGGTGCTGATATTCACGGTCGGTCAGAGTCATAGCTGGGGCAACCGTGATCGAGTCGCCCGTGTGAACACCCATCGGGTCAAGGTTTTCGATGGAGCAGATGATCACGACGTTGTCGGCGGTGTCGCGCATCACCTCCAGTTCATATTCCTTCCACCCGATGATGGACTCCTCCAAGAGCACCTCGGTGGTGGGGCTGGCCGAGAGCCCGGAGCCAGCAATTTGCCGCAGGTCGGCCTCGCTGTAGGCCATTCCAGAGCCGGAGCCGCCCATCGTGAACGACGGTCGGACCACCATGGGATAGCCCAAGTCATCGGATGCGGCCACGCAGTCCTCGATCGAGTGACAGATCACGCTTCGCGCGACTTCACCACCGAGGCCCTCGACGATCTTCTTAAACGACTCTCGATTTTCTCCCCGCTCAATCGCCTCAATAGAGGCGCCGATCAACTCCACGTCGTACTTCTTCAGAACGCCAGCCGCATCTAGGGCCATCGCGGTGTTGAGTGCTGTTTGACCGCCCAGAGTGGCCAACAGGGCGTCTGGACGCTCTTTCTCGATCACCTTCTCGACAAACTCGGCCGTTATCGGCTCGATATAGGTGGCGTCGGCAAACTCAGGGTCGGTCATGATCGTCGCTGGGTTGGAGTTGACCAGGATCACGCGAATGCCTTCGGCCATCAGCACGCGGCACGCCTGGGTCCCTGAATAGTCGAACTCACACGCCTGCCCGATGACGATCGGCCCAGAGCCGATGACCAGGACGCTGGAGATGTCTGTGCGTTTCGGCATTAGAAACCCCCCTTCCCCGTCGACCCGTCACTCATGTCGCGATTTTCCCGGCGTGTCGAACTGTCATTGACGCCTCGTCGACGCATGAGCATGCAGAAGCGATCAAAGAGGTACGCCGCGTCGTGGGGCCCGGCCGCGGCCTCCGGGTGATATTGCACGGAAAAGGCCAGCAGATCACCCGATTCGGAGTGCAATTCAAGGCCCTCGACAACGTCGTCATTGAGGCAGACATGGGAAACCGTGGCGAGGCCCCAAGCGGTCGCGGTGGCGGCATCGAGCGGCGCATCCACGGCAAACCCATGGTTGTGCGCGGTGACCTCAACTTTTCCTGTGGTGCGGTCCAATACCGGTTGGTTGAGCCCTCGGTGTCCATACTTCAACTTGTAGGTCTCAAAGCCCAAGGCGCGTCCGAAGAGTTGATTGCCGAAGCAGATCCCGAAGAATGGAATGCCTTGCGATAGGGCACCCTGAAGCAATTCGAGCTGTTGCGTCGTGGCCGCCGGGTCCCCGGGGCCGTTGGAGAAGAACAACCCGTCGGGTGTGATCGCCAGCACCTCAGCCAGCGAAGAAGTCGCCGGGAGAACATGAGTCTCGATGCCACGTTCGGCCAGCATGCGGGGGGTGTTCGCTTTGATGCCCAGGTCCACGGCAGCCACCGTGAAACGGCGTTCACCCACCGCTGGCACGACGTACGTCGACGCGGTGGAAACCTCCGCAGACAGATTGGCGCCCGCCATCTCAGCAGACGCACGAACACGTGTCAGGAGAGCGTCTGGGTCGCTCTCGATCGATGAGATGCCGACCCGCATGGCGCCCCGCTCACGCAAGTGGCGAGTGAGTGCGCGAGTGTCCACTCCGGAAATGCCAACCACACCCTGATCACGTAGGTCGTCAGCCAGCGAGCGGCGGGCACGCCAGTTGGACGTCACTCTCGCCGGATCGCGCACGACATAGCCTGACACCCAGATCCGCGACGATTCGTTGTCCTCGTCGTTCACGCCCGTGTTTCCGATGTGGGGAGCCGTCATCACCACGACTTGCCGGTGATAGGACGGGTCGGTGAGAGTCTCTTGATAGCCAGTCATCCCGGTGTTGAAAACGGCTTCACCAAAGGTCTCTCCCTGGGCGCCATAGCTCTCGCCGCGGAAGGTCCGACCGTCTTCGAGCACCAACAAGGCGGTCACGCCAGTTCTCCGTTCAACACCGTGGGTTTGCCGCGCAAGAACGTGGCGATCACTCGCCCCGGAAGTTCCATCCCGTCGTAGGGGGTGTTACGCGACAGCGACGCCAACTCTCCAGCGACCACTGTGCGCCGTACATCGGGGTCATAGAGCACGAGATTGGCAGTGGCCCCGACGACTAGCGACTGCCCGTGTGCGTCAATCCGGCCAATGCGTGCGGGTGCCGCCGACATCCGCTCTGCAACTCCGGCCCAGTCGAGCAAGCCCTCGTTCACCATCGTCTCGTGCACGATGGACAGCGCGGTTTCAAGTCCGAGCATGCCAAACGCCGCCGCAGCCCACTCACAATCCTTGTCCTCATGCGGGTGTGGAGCATGATCGGTGGCGACGATGTCGATGGTGCCGTCTGCCAGTCCTGCCCTGAGCGCCGCAACGTCCGCAGCAGTCCGCAACGGCGGGTTCACCTTGTAGATCGGGTCATATGTCGCGGCCAGATCGTCGGTTAGCAGGAGGTGATGTGGGCAAACTTCCGCTGTCACATCCCAGCCGTTGGCCTTGGCCTGACGGACAATTTCGACCGACCCCGCAGTCGACACATGACACACGTGCAGCCGGGATCCGACGTGGGCAGCGAGGAGACAGTCTCGGGCAATGATCGCTTCCTCGGCGACTGCCGGCCACCCAGCCAGACCCAACTTCCCCGACAATGCGCCCTCGTTCATCTGAGCACCCTCGGTCAGCCGTGGGTCTTGGGCGTGCTGAGCGATCACCCCATCAAACGCTTTGACGTATTCCAACGCTCGACGCATCAACAAGGGGTCGCTCACACACTTGCCGTCATCGGAGAAAACCCGGACGCGAGCCTGCGAGTCAGCCATTGCCCCCAATTCGGCGAGGCGCTCACCCGCGAGGCCGACCGTTACGGCACCGACCGGAAAAACATCGCAATAGCCGGCCTCGCGGCCGAGCCGCCATACCTGTTCGACCACCCCAGCTGTGTCGGCCACCGGCTCGGTGTTGGCCATCGCGTGCACGGCAGTGAAACCACCGAGCGCCGCGGCCTGGGTGCCTGATTCAACAGTTTCGGCATCTTCGCGTCCTGGCTCGCGAAGGTGGGTGTGAAGGTCCACCAGTCCCGGCAGCGCAATGAGCCCCGTGCCATCGATGACCACCTCTGCACCGGTGGTCTCGAGACGGGCTCGTGTCTCGCTTTCCTCAACCGCCCCGATCTCAGCGATCCGCCCATCCCGAATCACTAGGTTGGCCGGTTCACCACCCAGGATGCGTGCGCCCTGGATCAGATACGTGCTCATTGCCTCACTCCTTGAACGGTGCTCTCGACTGGCTCAGCCATCGAGGCGGTGGACGCCGGTTCATTGCCGCCCAACAAGAGATAGAGCACGGCCATCCGCACGGCGACCCCGTTGGTCACCTGCTCGACGATCACCGATCGTTGGGAATCGGCCACGTCAGCGGTGATCTCCATGCCGCGAACCATTGGTCCGGGGTGCATCACGATCGTGTGGTCCTGCAGTTGCGCCATCCGACGACCATCGAGGCCAAATCGTCGAGAATATTCACGCGCCGTCGGGAAGAAGGATGCACTCATGCGCTCGCGTTGCACGCGGAGCATCATCACCACGTCGGCCTTGGGGAGCACGCTATCCAGATCGTACGACGTCTCCACCGGCCAACTGTCGATGCCGACGGGAAAGAGGGTCGGCGGCGCCACCAGTGTCACCTGTGCACCCAGCGTGTGCAGAAGCAGCGCGTTTGACCTGGCGACCCGGCTATGCAACACGTCCCCCACGATCGCGACTCGACATCCGTCTAACGAACCGCCATTGGCTGGTGCCAAGTGGCGCCACATCGTGAACGCGTCGAGGAGGGCCTGGGTGGGATGCTCATGGGTGCCATCGCCCGCATTGATCACGTTTGACCGAACCCACCCGGAGTGAGCCAGTCGATGCGGCGCTCCCGAGGCGTGGTGGCGGACGATCACCGCGTCGGCGCCCATCGCTTCCAGCGTCAGCGCAGTGTCCTTGAGCGACTCTCCCTTGGACACCGACGACCCCTTGGCGGCGAAGTTGATGACGTCTGCAGACAGGCGCTTGGCGGCGGCTTCAAAGGAGATACGTGTGCGAGTGGAGTCCTCGAAGAAGAGATTCACCACCGTTCGCCCACGCAAGGCAGGCAGCTTCTTGATCGGACGGTCGGCCAGCGAACGCAGTTCTTCGGCTGTCTCCAGAACCAGCTCTGCATCTGCGCGGGTCAAGTCGGCGGCGCTCAACAGGTGACGTTTCACGACTCGCTCCGATCTCGGCTCGCGCCAGCAAGGCCTTCGATCGTGACCGCGTCCTCTTTGCCCTCTGCATCGCTGGCCAGGGAGACCTGGACCCGCTCGATCAACGAGGTCGGCAGATTCTTGCCGACAAAGTCGGCCCGAATCGGGAGTTCGCGGTGTCCCCGGTCAACCAACACCGCGAGGCGGACTGCCCGTGGTCGTCCGATGTCGTTGAGCGCATCTAGGGCCGAGCGGATCGTGCGACCCGAGAACAACACGTCGTCCACCAACACCACCACCTTGTCGTCGATGCCCATGGGGGGAATCTCGGTGTGCAGCAGAGTTCGAGCCGGTTTAAGGCGCAAGTCGTCGCGATACATCGTCACGTCCAGTGAACCCACCGGCACGGAATGCCCCTCGACTGCGGCCATCCGATCAGCAATTCGTTGGGCCAGCGGGACACCCCTACTTGGAATCCCCAGCAGCACTAGATCTTGCGAGCCCTTATTGCGCTCAAGGATCTCGTGGGCTATCCGGGTCAGGGCACGGGTGATGTCTCGACTGTCGAGGACGACACGGGCAACAGGATCATGGGTGCCAAAAAAGGCACTTCGCGAGTCGTGATTGGACTCTGCGGGGGGCGCAGCCATCAGCCGCGGACCTCCTTCTCCGCCTCTCTGGACGGCTCGTTAAAGGATGTCGAACTCGTACGACACTATCAGCCATTTGGCTCTCGCTTGCCTCCGACGCCAACGTTGGGACTGCAGTGACAAAAGTAAGAAGTTGGGAGCCCAAGGCGCACCGGTTCACGCGCCCCAATTGGAGGTGGGGCTTATTCAACCCCCGCGGAATCGGTGCTGGCTACGGCCTGCTCGTTCAATTCCTTAAGCAGATCTTCCTTGTCACGCATGATGGCCCCGAGCACTCCGTTGACGAAGGCTGGCGATTCATCGGTGGACAACGAGCTCACGAGGGCGATGGCCTCGGAGACGGCGACCGCATCGGGGACGTCGTCGGTGAACAACACTTCCACGACGCCAAGACGCAAGACGTTGCGATCAACCACTGGCATCCGATCCAAGGTCCAGGCCTCGGAATATCGAGCCAGCAGGCGATCAACCACCGCACGGTGTTCGGTGATACCGACAATCAGCGTCTCGACGTAGGGGTTATAGGCGCCAGCCGCTTCCTCAACCATCCGGTCGAGCACCTCGCGGGGGGACTCATTGCGCATGTCGGCGGCGTACATCACATCGAGGGCCCGCTTGCGGGACTTTGATCTGGCGCCCATCAGAGAGCACCAGCGACGCAGAGATCGGTCATCAGGAACTGACGCGACCCAGGTATGACGAATCGCGGGTGTCGACTTTGATCCGTTCACCAGTTGTGATGAACAAAGGCACTTGAACCGTTGCGCCGGTCTCGGTAGTGGCGGGCTTGGTGCCGCCTGTGGACCGGTCACCCTGAAGGCCGGGCTCGGTGTAGGTCACTTCCAACTCGACCGACGCGGGAAGCTCGATGTAGAGCACTCGTCCTTCGTTGGTCGCCACGATGGCTTCTTGGTTCTCAAGCAAGAAGTTACTGGCATCGCCGAGCACCTCCGGACTGATTTCGACCTGGTCGTAGGTGCCGGTGTCCATGAAGACGTAGGACGTGCCGTCGTTGTAGAGGTATTGCATGGTGCGCTTGTCGACGCTGGCGATCTCGACCTTCACGTCAGCGTTGAACGTCTTGTCGACGGTCTTGCCGGAGGCGATGTTGCGCAGCTTGCTCCGAACCACGGCACCACCCTTGCCTGGCTTGTGATGCTGAAACCAGATCACCTGCCAGAGCTGTCCGTCGAGGTTGAGAACCATGCCGTTCTTGAGGTCATTGGTAGTGGCCATAGCGGGAAACTCTAGCGGCTGTTCGAGCTCGCACGAAAAGGGCCGGACGCCTCAGACCTCGAGGGCAGCTGCCAACGCCTGCAACGCCTGGCGATAACCATCAATACCTTGACCCGCGATAGTCACCAACGCATGCGGCTCGACCACTGAGGTATGCCGAAAGACTTCGGGGCGCTGCTTGGGTTCCGAGATATGAACTTCAATCAGCGGGGCAGTCAGTTGCGCGCAGGCGTCATACAACGCCCACGAATAGTGAGTCCAGGCGGCGGCATTGAGAACCACTGGAGTGGCTTCATCCGCGGCGCTGTTGAGCCAGTCGAGCAGTTCGCCTTCGTGGTTGGTCTGCCTGGTCTCGACATAGAGCCCCAACTCGCCGCCCCAGTCGGCGCAGAGGGTCGCAAGTTCGTCATGAGTCGTGTCGCCGTAGATCTCTGGTTGTCGACGTCCGAGGCGACCCAAGTTAGGCCCATTGATGACCAGGACTCTCACAACTCTGCTCCCATCAGTCGAACGTACGCCGCTGCCAGATCACCCTCCGACGGACCAGTCAGCACTCGTGGCACCCCTAATTCTTCGAGCACCACAAACCTCAACGTCGATCCGCGGGACTTCTTGTCCACGCTCATTGTCGCGCGCACGGTGGCGAAGTCGCTTCCGTCGTACGTCGTGGGCAAGCCAACCCGCGCGAACGCTGTCCGGTGACGGTTCACGATTTCTGGGGAGAGTCCGGCCGTGAGACCCGCAAGCTCGGCGACGTAAACGCAACCCATCGCGACAGCCTCGCCGTGACGAACGGTGTAGTCCTCAGCCCGTTCTATCGCGTGGGCCATCGTGTGTCCGTAGTTGAGCACCTCCCGACCAGGATGACCATCAGCACCCCCTGTCTCGCGAAGGTCCATGGTGACCACATCGATCTTCACCTGGAGTGCCCGCTCAATCAGCTCGCGAGTGATCGGCGAGTCTGCGCTCAGGACCTCCGGATCAGTTGCCTCAACGAGGTCCAAGATCACCGGATCGGCAATGAAGCCACACTTGATGACCTCCCCCAGTCCGGACACGAACTCTGCGCGCGGCAGCGTCCGCAGGGTCGTCAGATCGCAGATGACCCCCGCAGGCTCATGGAAGGAGCCGACTAGGTTCTTGCCCGCAGCAGTGTTTATCCCGGTCTTCCCACCGACAGCAGCATCAACCATCGCCAGCAAAGTGGTGGGGACATGCACTACGCGTACGCCGCGCAGCCAGGTGGCCGCCACAAACCCCCCGAGGTCAGTGGTGGCTCCACCGCCGACTGTGATGACAGCGTCTGAGCGCGTAAAGCCAGCCTTTCCGAGCGCCTCCCACGCCGCCACTGCAGCGGCCGCGGACTTGCCGTTTTCCCCGCCTGCCAGCGGCAGGTCAAGGACTCGTGTGCCGAGCGAGTTGACCGCAGCTTTGATCCGATCCACGACGTCCGTCAACCCCACCGACGCGTCGTACAAAACCGCGATCTGGGCCACCCGGTGTCCAAGCGCGGAGCCGAGCATTTCACTCAGGTGGGCGCCCAATTCAGCGTCATCGAGGTGCCCCACGATCACGTCGTACGGCGCGGGGCCAGCGACGTTGAGCCGGGTCAGGGCACTCATCGCGCGATCGCTTCAACGTGCTCGCGAATCTCCCGCGCCACCTGCGTGGGTGAACGACCGTCGGTGTCGACGGTCAACTTGGCCACCGATTCATAGATCGGGTTTCGTTCATCCAAGAGCGCCTTGACTCGGGCCCGCACATTGCCGAGCAAGAGTGGGCGGGAAGTGCCAAGACCGACCCGCTTGACGGCATCTGCGAGTCCGACCTTGAGGAAGACCACATCGTGGTCGGCGAGCAACACCCGCGTGTCTGGATCAAGGACAGCGCCACCCCCCAACGACAGGACGCCTTCGTGGGTCCGCAGCGCCTCTGCCACAGCAGTTGCTTCCAAGGCCCGGAAATAGGGCTCCCCCGAGTCAACGAAGATGTCGGAGACTGACCGGCGCTCCTTGACCTCAATGTCGACGTCCGTGTCTCGGGTCGCCAACCTCCAGTTAGCACCCAGGATCCGGGCCACGGTCGACTTGCCAGCACCCATCGGTCCGATCAGGACGACGCGCGGCTTTGACGCAGACGCGGTCATCGGATGCTCAGATTGTCCAGATAAGAAGTCACATTGCGTTTGGTCTCGGCCACTGAATCGCCTCCGAACTTCTCCAACACGGCGTCGGCCAGAACGAGGGCAACCATGGCCTCGGCCACGATGCCCGCCGCGGGGACAGCGCACACGTCGGATCTTTGATGATGGGCGACCGTGGCTTCACCGGTCGCCACATCAACAGTGCGCAACGCTCTCGGGATCGTCGCGATCGGCTTCATCGCGGCCCGCACGCGCAGCACTTCGCCGGTGGACATGCCACCTTCGGTGCCACCGGCACGCCCGCTCGTCCGCCGGAGTCCGTCGTCGGTGGAGACAATCTCGTCATGGGCCAGGGAGCCAGGAGTGTCGGCGAGATCGAAACCGTCACCCACCTCGACCCCCTTGATCGCCTGAATCCCCATCAGCGCACCGGCAAGTCGAGAATCCAATCTCCGGTCCCAATGGACGTGTGAGCCCAGGCCCGGCGGCAGGCCATGGACCACAACTTCGACAACTCCCCCGAGGGTGTCGCCATCCTTATGTGCCTGGTCAATGGCAGCGATCATTGCTGCGCTCGCGTCGGGGTCGAGGCAGCGGACGGGATCCTCATCGAGCCGGGGAGTGTCCGCGGGCCCGGGCACCGAGCCCGAGGGGGCCTTGACTCCGCCTAGCCCCACGACATGGGAGACGACCTTGGCGCCCAAGACCTGCTCGAGGAAGTTGGTGGCCACCCGCCCTAAGGCGACCCGAGCTGCCGTTTCGCGCGCTGAAGCCCGCTCAAGAATGGGACGCGCTTCATCAAAGGCGTACTTCTGCATACCAACCAGGTCTGCGTGGCCTGGGCGTGGCCGGGTGAGCGCGACATTGCGCGCCAGCGCGTTCAATTCGTCTACGTCAACGGGATCAGCAGACATCACCTTGTCCCATTTTGGCCATTCGGTGTTGCCGATGCCGATCGCGACTGGACCACCCTGCGTCAGGCCGTGGCGGATGCCTCCGATGAGTGTCACTTCGTCGGCCTCAAACTTCATCCGAGCGCCTCGACCGTAGCCGAGCCGTCGCCGGGCCAAGGCATCTTCAATATCGGCCGAGGTCACCTCGACGTGAGCCGGTAGACCCTCAAGGATCGCAACCAGGGATGGGCCATGGGACTCGCCCGCAGTGAGCCAACGCAGCATGGGCTCAGTCTTTCACGCGCGAGTGCGAGCACCGATTCGGTCAGGCATAGCCGAGATATCTTGCTACCAAGGGTCCAACCACGATTCCCACCAGCGACCCCGCAAGCATGAAAGGGCCAAAGGGTATGGCGACCCGGAGATAGCCTCGGTCTCGCTTGATCAGCGCATAGGCAAAGCCCGGCAGACCCAGCAGTAGGAATCCGGCGTACACACCGATGAACAGTTGACTCCAGCCGAGATAGCCAAGGGCCAGGCCGATCAAGGCAGCGAGTCGGACATCGCCAAAGCCCATCCCGGCCGCATGAATCTTCCACATCAGCCAAAAGAGGGTGCGCGCGGCGACCAAGCCGATAAGCGCACGAATCATGTCCTGCGACTCCCCGGCCACCAGCGACACCAACGCCAGCGCCGTCAGAAGGTAGGCCGTCGCAGGCAAAACGATGATGCGCGGCAACAGGCGAGTGCGGAGGTCGATGACAGCCAGCGCTAGCGCGACGGGCGTCAACGGCACGAGGGCCAAGGCAGTCGGCCAGCCGACACTCGCGGCAATGAGACCCGCTGCCAGCGCGGCACCAAGCGCAGATTTCCAGGTGAGCCCTCTGCGCTTGGCAATGTCGATATACAACTCTTTGGGAGTCCCCCCCTCGCCAGACTCTGCTGATTCGGGCTCGGGAACGGCCCTGATCATTCGCGGGACGAAGGCCCCGCCGACCAAACCAACCGCGATTGATCCAGCCACCAAGACATACGCTTCGAACAACCCCATCTCAGGAAATCGCTGCTTCCCCAGCGCGACGCATCGCCTCGAGCGGAGCCGCAAGGCCAGTGAAGATTGTGAATTGCAGGGCGGCCTGATGAATCAGCAGGTCCAAACCGCTCACCACGATGCGACCGTCAGCCGATGCCTGCCTGGCCAAGAGGGTCGGCCACGGGTCATAGATGACGTCGAACAGGATGCCGACTCCGGCAGCCAAGGCGACGATTTCGGGAGTTTGGGCTGACGCAGGAATTGTCGAGACCACGATGTCTCCCCCCATGGCGTGGTCAAGCCCAACCACGGCAACGTCGAGCGGTTCGCGGAATCGATCGGCGACCGCGAGCGTCTCCGCGGCGCGATCGAAATCGCGAACATGCAGCGTGAACTGGCGACAACCGTCCTGCGCTAAGGCCAACAAGACCGATCCGGCGGTCGCCCCGCCGCCCAAGATGTCTGCGTGGCGAATCGTCGCGCCGGAGCGCTCGCGGATCGCTGCTGACGCGCCGGGGACGTCGGTGTTGTCGGCGAAGATCTGGCCACCCTCTAACACCAGCGTGTTGGCCGCGCTGGCCGCCGCCGCAACATCAGACACGACATCAGCTAGCTCCATGGCCTCGCGCTTGAGCGGCATCGTCAGGGAAAGCCCCCGCCAGGCTTGGCCACAGGTGGCCAAGAATTCGGGTAAGCCTCCGGACAACACTTGGTGGGCGTCGTACTCCCAATCAAGCCCCAATTTGGCGTACGCCGCACGATGCAGGACCGGTGACAGCGAGTGTGAGATCGGATGACCAAGCACCCCGCATCGCCGCGGCGACAATGATTCAGTCACCTGGGTCAGCAGGCTTCCGATGTCTCGCAGTAGACCTCGTACTCGTCCTTGAAACTCAAGAACTCGTCATAGCTATCGGTGAATTTGGTCTCACTTGTCTTCAGGTTGACGGTGACGTAGTAGAGCCACGGGCCGTCTGTGGGGTTCAGTGCGGCCTCGATGGCAGCATCTCCGGGTGACTCGATGGGGCCTGGTGGCAACCCGGCATACAAACGGGTGTTGTAGGGAGAATCAACGCTCAATTCTTCCTCGGTCAGCGCAACCCCGCTCTTCTTGTCGAGTGCGAAGAGGACCGTGGCATCGAGTTGGAGTTTGCCGCGCGTCTCGTTGTCTGGATTCTCCAGCCGGTTGTAGATCACTCTCGACACCTTGCCAAGGTCTTCAGGCAGGTTTGCCTCCGATTGGATCAGGCTCGCGATCGTCATGGCTTCGGCGGGCGAGTAACCGAGGGCCTTGGCCTTCTTCTTGAGATCCGTTTCTTCAGCGGCCTGTTTCCACCGGTCAACCATGGCGGTCAACATCGACTTGGGGTTGGCCTTTGGTCCAAAGTCATAGGTTGCAGGGAAGAGATAGCCCTCCACGTTGCCCTTAGCCTGTTTTGGCAGCCCAATTGAGTCGGGATTGGCGAGAACCTTGTCATAAGCACCGCGCTTGAAGTCGGACTTCTTCACGAGGAGATCAATGATCTCGGTCGACCGCAACCCCTCTGGGACAGCGATCGTGTTGCGCACCAAGTTGGCAGGGTCAACGAGGATCTCGATCGCGTCCTCGGCGGCCATCTCTTCGCGCATCTCGTAGTAGCCCACCTGAATGCCCACCGATTCGGGCTCTTCGGCAGCGGCTGCAGTGAAGGCGTCAACGGACTTGACGATGCCCTGTTCCTTCAAGGAACGTCCCATTGCCGCGATCGTGTCTCCTTCTTGCACTTCAAAGATCACACTTCCCGAGCCGGGTCCGGGGAAGTCATCGGCAGAGGACAATGCTTCGCTGATGGTCTCGATGCCCTTGGTCACCACGAGGTAACCACCGCCCACCAAGATCGCGAGGGAGAGCAACACGGCTATGACACCTGGCACGCTGCGCCTCCTACGGCGGTCGCCTCGGGGTGTGGGGGACGACTCCCCCATCTGTGCCTCGATCTGGTCACTACTCACTGTTCACCTCAACCTCTTGTGGCGATTCTTCAAGTTCAACGAGTTCTCCCGGCGGGTTGCCGGTGCCGCGCTCGGTATCAAGCGCCTGCTGAAGAATCATGACAGCCGCCGCCTGATCCACCACGGCTCGACGTTTGCGACCGGACCGTCCCCGCTCACGCAGCATGGCCTCGGCAGACACGGTAGTCATCCGCTCGTCACAGAGCCGAATCGCCACCGGCGCCACTCTTGCGGCGAGGAGTGCGGAGAACTCCCGGACTTTGTTGGCCGCCGGACCCTCGCCACCACTCAGCGAGCGAGGCAGCCCCATCACAATCTCGATGGCTTCAACTTCCTCGACCAGACTAACCAGCCGATCAAGGTCGCCCTCGCCACGCTTCACCGTTTCGACCGGCGTAGCCAAAAACCCCGACGGGTCACTGCGTGCCACTCCGATGCGGGCATCCCCAGGATCAATCCCGAGCCGCACACCCAGTCGCACCGCTAACCCTGTCCGGACAGTCGAGCCACTTCAAGCCGAACCAATGCCACAGCCTCGGCGAGTCGTGATTCGTCGGTGCCACCCCCCTGGGCCACATCATCCTTGCCGCCACCCTTGCCGCCGACCAATGGGCCGATGGCACGAACGAGCGCATTGGCGCTGACTCCCCTCACCTGTCCGGCCGCATTGACGGCGGCGACAACGGAGACCTTGCCGTCGGCCACCCCCATCACCACGACTGCGCCAGGTTCACCATCGGGCAGTCGGCTGCGAACGTCCAGAGCAAGTTGGCGTACGTCGCCACCGGTTGCCCCGTCAACGCGATGGGCAACGACGTTGACTCCGTTAATCACGAGCGCAGCATTGGCCAGGGCGGCGCCGCCCGCGAGCAATTGGCCAACTCGGACCCGCTCTAGTTCCTTCTCCGCGGAGCGCAACTTCTCCACGATGTCGTTAACCCTCGAGGGCAGTTCTTCGGGGCGTGCTTTAAGCGCCTCAGTCAACTGGGCAACGATGACGTGCTCTCGAGCCAGGAACTGATAGGCATCGGTGCCCACCAACGCTTCGACACGGCGTACGCCGGAGCCAATCGAGGATTCCCCCAACAGCTTGACCACACCGAGTTGGCCGGAGCGTTCGGTGTGGGTGCCGCCGCATAACTCACGGGCCCAGTCACCCACGGAAACGACGCGCACGGTGTCGCCATACTTCTCGCCAAACAGGGCCATCGCGCCGGACTTCACCGCGTCGGCCTGACTCATGTATTCCGCGTGCACAGCCATGTCAGATAAGACGAGTTCATTGACTCGCGCCTCGACGTCACTAAGCACCGACGCTGGCACGGCTCCAGTTGCAGAAAAGTCGAAGCGGAAGCGGCCGGGGGCATTTTCAGAACCGGCTTGGGTTGCCGTTTCACCTAAGGCCTCACGAAAGGCTTTGTGCACCATGTGAGTCGCGGTATGAGAGCGCGAGATGGCCAGGCGACGACCGATATCGACCGACGCGCGGGCAGCGAGTCCAGGCGTGACTTCTCCAGACTCGACCGTGGCGTGGTGGACGACGAGACCGTTGATCGGCGATTGAACATCGCGCACCAAGACCCGAGCTCCGTTGGCGAGCTCGATGACGCCCTGGTCGGCGAGTTGCCCGCCCCCCTCGGCGTAGAAAGGGGTGCGATCCAGAACCAACTCGATGTCGTCACCCGGTCCCGCCGAGGCGACAACCGCGCCACCCACAACGATGCCCTGGACTGCGGCTTCTGAGACCACTTGGGTGTAGCCCGTGAACTCGACGGCGCGTCCCAACGAGTCCGAGACCTCGCGATAGCCGCCGGTGTTGGCATGGCTGCCTTTCTTAGCGCGCGCGTCGGCCTTGGCTCGGTCGCGTTGCTCGGTCATCAAGCGCCGGAAGCCGTCTTGATCAACACTGAGCCCCTGCTCAGCAGCCATTTCTAGGGTCAGATCTATCGGAAACCCGAAGGTGTCATGAAGAGCGAATGCTTTTGCTCCACCTAACTCTGAAGCACCAACAGCCTTCAACTCGGTGGTGGCCAAGTCGAAGATTGCAGTCCCGGCCTTCAAGGTGGTCCGGAAAGCGTCCTCCTCGGCATACGCAATCGTCGAGATGCGCTCCCAATCGGTGCCTAACTCGGGATAGGAAAGCACCATCTTGTCGCGGCTGACCGGGAAGAGCTCGGGCAACACCCGATCCTCGACGCCGAGCAAGCGCATTGATCGCACCGCGCGCCGGAGCAGCCGGCGCAAGACGTAGCCCCGGCCTTCGTTCCCGGGGGTCACGCCGTCCCCAATCAGCATCATCGAGCTGCGCACGTGATCGGCGACGACCCGGAACCGCACGTCGTCCTCGTGGCCCGCGCCATAACGCCGGCCGGCGAGCTCTTCGGCGCGCTGGATGACCGGGAACATAACGTCGATCTCATACATGTTTTCGAGACCCTGGGTGAGGAAGGCGACGCGCTCTAGGCCCATGCCCGTGTCGATGTTCTTGTTGGGGAGAGAACCCACAATGTCGAAGTCATCTTTTGCGCGGACTGCGGACAATTCGTCCTGCATGAACACAAGGTTCCAGAATTCGAGATAGCGATCCTCTGCGGTGAAGTCGCCATCGGGCCCATAGGCCGGGCCACGGTCATAAAGAATCTCCGAGCACGGCCCCCCTGGCCCGGGCACACCCATCGACCAGTAGTTCTCCTTAGGTCCAAGCCGAACAATGCGGTCATCGGGCAGGCCGCTAATTTGCTTCCACAGAGATAGCGCCTCGTCGTCGCCCTCCAGGATCGACGGGTAAAGCCGACTCTCCTCGAATCCCCAGCCACCCTCAGCAACCGGCTTGGTGACCAAGTCCCAGGCCAACGAGATGGCGCCTTCCTTGAAATAGTCCCCAAAGGAGAAGTTGCCGCACATCTCGAAGAAGGTGCCGTGGCGCGTGGTCTTCCCCACGTCTTCGATGTCGGGTGTGCGAACGCACTTCTGGATGCTTACTGCGCGAGGGTAAGGAGGTGTCTCTTGGCCAAGAAAATAGGGCTTGAAGGGCACCATGCCCGCGTTCACAAACAACAACGTCGGATCGTCCAGAAGCAACGAGCCGGACGGCACCGCTTGATGGGCTCCGATCGCTGAGTTGCCCTCGAAATGGGCAACAAACCGTCGGCGTATCTCCGCGGTGTCCACGTGCGTTCCTCTCGCTCTACTCGACTTGCCTGCGGTCGAACCCTATCCGCCGCGACCGAGAATCGAGCAATACGTTAACCCGGTGGCGAGGTGCCGCGGATGATCCGGCGTACTCTCTCCCACCGTTGCTTGATGGCCGCTTCCGCGCCGAGCTCAGTCGGTTGGTAGTAGGCGGTGTCGCCGATGGCGTCCGGTGCATATTGCTGCTCGGCGACTCCAAACGGGGCATCGTGGCTATAGGCGTATGACGTACCGTGCCCAAGTTTCTTCGAGCCCGAATAGTGTGCGTCCCGCAGGTGAGGAGGCACTGGCCCAATCTTGCCCGCTCTCACATCAGCGCTAGCCGCGTCGATGGCTTTGATGACGGCATTCGACTTGGGGGCGACGGCGAGCGCAATAGTCGCCTGAGCCAAATTGAGTCGACCTTCCGGCATCCCGATCAACTGCACAGCTTGGGCGGCGGCCACCGCCGTTGTCAGTGCGGTCGGTTCGGCCAGCCCGATGTCTTCGCTCGCCAGGATGACCAATCTGCGAGCGATGAAGCGTGGGTCCTCCCCCGCCTCAAGCATCCTGGCCAGATAGTGGAGCGCTGCGTCCACGTCCGAACCGCGAATCGACTTGATAAACGCGCTGGTGACGTCATAGTGCTGGTCACCTTGCCGGTCATAGCGAACGGCCGCTTGGTCGACCGCAGTCTCTGCGGTCGCAAGATCGATGCTTGGCCGTCCGGTATCGATGGCAGCACCAGCGGCCGCCTCCAGATAGGTCAGCGAGCGTCGGGCATCTCCGCCAGCCAGCCTGACCAGATGATCTTTCGCGTCCTGATCCAAGGTGATTTGGCCCGCAAGCCCTCGGTCGTCGGTCAACGCGCTAGCGATGACGGCCTCGATATCGGAGTCCGTTAGGGATTCCAGGCGCAGCAGGAGGCTGCGAGAAAGCAACGGTGAAATCACCGAAAAGAAGGGATTCTCCGTCGTCGCGGCAATCAATGTGACCCAACGATTCTCGACTCCGGGTAGGAGGGCATCTTGTTGGGCCTTGGTGAACCGGTGGACCTCGTCAACAAAGAGCACCGTCTCCTTGCCCGTTCTCGCGAGTTCCGCCCGCGCCCGGTCAATGGCAGCTCGCACTTCCTTTACGCCTGCCGACACCGCAGAGACTTCAACAAAGTTGCGCTGTGACTGCTGGCTAACGATCGCCGCGATGGTGGTCTTGCCTGTTCCTGGAGGCCCCCACAGCAAGAGCGACATCGACTGATCGCTCTCGATCAAACGGCGTAATGGGGACCCGGCTGCCCTGAGTTGTGGCTGGCCGACCAACTCTTCCAGGGTCCGCGGCCTCATTCGTACGGCGAGCGGAGCCGAGGCGTGGGTATTGCCAGTCAGCGACCCAGCGGGAGCCCCCTGCCCCGCCGCACCAGCAATGTCAAAGAGTCCCTCCACGCCGTACACCGTAGTCGCCGAACCTCGGTCCATTGGTCTAGAAGGCGCTTTGCCGCGGTTTGTTGGTTTCGAGACCGGCTCATCCCCCGCCCCCCTCACCACCCGGACCCAACAGTCAAAAACCCCCGCCGTACTGTTGGTTGAGGAGCGAGCGCCAGCGAGCGTCTCGAAACCCAGGCATCAAGGAGGAGGACGACCACTTCGTCGTCGCGCCAAGCCTGGCAGGTCCAGAAATCGACCTTCAATCAACGCCTCGCGCTTTTGTCGATTCCAGCCTTGCACTTGCTTCTCAAAGTTAAAAGCGTCAGGTGCGCAGTCGAACTCCGCGCTCCACACCAAGGTCACCGGACGTCGACGGCGGGTGTACGCCGCACCAAATCCTTGTTGGTGCTGCCACAAACGACTCGCCAAATCTATGGTGCTGCCAACGTAGTAACTCCCGTCGGCGCACTGCAGGATGTAGGTCCACGCCACCCCCAGACTGTCGCTCGAAACGCTCAGTCGGGCAACGGCCAATCAGCGACTTGTGGATAACTGGTTTCGAGACGGCGCTAGCGCGCCTCCTCAACCAACAAAGACCAGGTTGCGCCCCCTCAACCAACAGACCCACCTCAGGTTTCGAGACGGCGCTAGCGCGCCTCCTCAACCAACAAAGACCAGGTTGCGCCCCCTCAACCAACAGACCCACCTCAGGTTTCGAGACGGCGCTAGCGCGCCTCCTCAACCAACAAAGACCAGGTTGCGACCCCTCAACCAACAGACCCACTAACTACGGCAGTTGGATGCTGCTGACGATCTTGATGCGCTCTGCGCGGCGCCGATGCTGTTCGGTCGGGTCTGGCACGGGGACTGCGGCAATCAGGAGTTTGGTGTAGTCGTGCCGTGGGGACAAAACGACTTGGTCACGACTTCCCAGCTCAACGATTCTGCCGTTGTGCATAACCGCTATCCGATCGCAGAGCATTTCGATGACGCCGAGGTCGTGACTAATGAAGACGCAAGCGAAGCCCTTCTCCCGCTGCAGTTCTTGGAAGAGGTCGAGCACCCGAGCCTGAACCGACACGTCAAGAGCGGAGGTTGGCTCATCAGCGACGAGCAACTTCGGGTCGAGCGCGAGTGCGCGAGCGATGCCCACCCGCTGGCGTTGGCCACCGCTCAGCTCGTGGGGGTAACGGTTTCGGAAGGACCGTTGTAGTTGCACAGAGTCGAGCAGCGACTCAACCCGAACTGCGAGCTCTTTGCCGCGCAACTTTTCGTGCAGGTACAACGGTTCGCCGATGGACTCACCAATCGGGAGGCGCGGGTTGAGCGATGAACCTGGATCCTGGAAGACGATGCCGACCTTGCTCCGCAGTGGTTTGAGATCGCGTTGCTTGGCGCCCACCATGTTGATGCCGTCGATCTCAAGATTCCCGCCAGCGACGGGTAGCAAACCCATGATCGCTCGGCCAATCGTCGTCTTTCCAGATCCGGACTCGCCGACGACTCCAAGCACTTCGCCGGGGGCAACGGTGAAGGACACTTCGTCCACCGCCCGAAAGATCGGCTGATTGCCGCGGGCGGGATATTCGAGGATAAGTTTCTCTGCGATCACGATCGGCTGCACCGCGGGTGCGTCAACGGCCGCAGGCTCGGCATACTTTCCGGCAGCGAGCGCAACCGACTCCTTCGCAATCGCCCCAAAGTGTGGCACTGCAGCCAGCAATTGCTGCGTATAGGGATGTTGTGGCCGATTGAAGATGTCGACGGCAGTGCCGGTTTCGACCATCCGGCCGTCCTTCATGACAACGATGCGGTCGGCCATGTCGGCCACCACGCCCATGTCGTGAGTGATCAGGACAATGCCGGAGTCAATCCGATCACGCAGATCGTGCATCAGTTGCAGGATCTCCATCTGGACTGTCACGTCCAGCGCGGTCGTTGGCTCGTCGGCGACAAGCAACTTCGGTTCGCACGCCAATGCCTGGGCGATCATCGCCCGCTGCCGCTGGCCGCCCGATAGCTGGTGGGGGAAGTGATCAATTCGGCGCTCGGGATCGGGAATCTCAACGAGCCTCAACAATTCGAGCGCCCGCTCCCTGGCGGCGTTCGGTGACATCACGAAGTGCGTGCGTAAGGTCTCCACTATCTGAAAACCAATGGTGTAGACGGGGTTGAGCGCCGTCATCGGCTCTTGGAAGATAACCGAGATCTCTTTACCCCGGATCAGCCGCCGCTCGGCAGGATTCATGGTGAGTAGTTCTTCGCCCCTGAGTTTGGCGCTACCAGACGCCCTGCCGTTTTGTGGCAACAACCCCAGCAGCGACATCGAGGACTGCGTCTTGCCGGAGCCGGACTCGCCGACGATCGCTAGCACCTCGCCGGCGAAGACTTGATAGGACAGGTCAGACACTGCGGGATACCACTCGGAATCGACCAAGAAGGAGACACTGAGTCCCTTCACATCCAGGATGGGTGAGCGGCCATCTAAGTCTGAGGTAACAGGGCCGGGCTCATTGACGCTGGCAGTCACGGGGTACCTTTCCGGGATTCAGAAAACTCTGGGAGGCGCAGCCGATGTCGGTCACCACTCGCATGCATTCGCGTGGTGCACGCACCCTTGCGGTCGCGGGCGCGGCAACGACGTTGGTGATCGTCGGCGAGATGATTTGGTCGCGCCAATGGCTCGACCTGTTGCGCTATTCGGGACCGCTGGGGTTGTTCGGGGCGCTGTTGTGGGCGGCTCTTTGGTCGCCGTACGTCGAGTGCAGCCTCAGCGGCGTACGTCTCCACAACGTGTTGCGCACCATCACGCTCCCTTGGCCCGCCATCACCGCCGTCAACGGTCGCTATGGGCTGAGTCTGGAAACTGTCTATGGCCCGTTCTCCTCGTGGAGTGCTTCCCGACCTCGTCTCCGAGACAACCGGGATGATGCGGAGACGGCACCGCAGCCGGCCCTGGAAGTGCCCCGATTGTGGTCCGAACTGAAAGCGGCCGGTCATCTCGAGAATCCCCGATTGGAGTCGAGCGCAAGACCCTGGCAGTGGCGTCTCGAAGTTATCTGGGGAACGCTGGTAACCGCCGCCTGGACGATCTCAATCGCATTGTTCACGCGCAATTGGTAAGGCTGCATCACGGAGTCGCCTGTCCGGCCAGCCCGGCCCGCATTTTGGCCTCGGCGGCAGCCAACTTGCGAGCGGAGGTCACAGATTTCTGCCGCGGGTCAAAGGCATCGCGAAGACCATCACCGATGAAGTTGATGGACAAGGCGATGATGATGATGAAGAGGCCAGGCCACCAGAACAGCCACGGTCGAGTGGCAAAGGAGTTCTGGTAACGCGAGATCAGCGTGCCCAGCGAAACATCTGGTGATTGCACCCCAAAACCCAAGAAACTCAGCGCGGCTTCCAGAAGGATCGCCGCCGACATCAGCAGGGTGGTGTTCACGATGATCACACCCATGGCGTTCGGGATCATGTGCTTGAACATGATCCGGAAGTTGCTCGCCCCGGCCACCCTCGCCGCATCCACGAACTCTCGCTCGCGCAAGGTGAGAAATTCAGCGCGGATCAGGCGAGCCAGGGTGGTCCAGGTGATCAGGCCCAGGGCCACGGCGAGCCAAAAAGCGCCTGATTTGTCGACCATCTTGCCGAGCACGGATCCCACCACAAGGACGGGCAGGGTGATAACGAGATCGGTGAACCTCATCAGCCATTGGTCGGCGGCACCGCGAAAGAATCCTGCAACAGCGCCGACGACGAGGCCCACAATCGTCGAGATCAAGCCAATGATCAGCATCACGTTGAGTGAGGTCTGGGTGCCCTTCATCGTGGCCGCAAAGATGTCGCGGCCCACTTCATCTTGACCAAAGGGATGTTCACCGATGGCAAACCCGGAACCACCCAGCCACGTAGGCAAATTCAAGGAGGGGGCCCCGTTAGGCAGCAGTACGTCGTTGGTGGTGACGTGGTCGTACTTCCACCAACCTGGCAGCGGCCCAATCCCGATTGAGGTGTAGGCCAGCAGCATGACGAACACCAAACTGATTAAGCCCCCGAGCGCACCCCAATGGCGAAAGAAGCGCTTGCGAACGATCTGACCCTGGGAGAGACCCTCAACTTCCCTGAGCTCGATGGCATTTTCGGCATGCTCCACCTGGCCACTGAGGCCGGGTTCGGTGGGCGGCTCTAGGTTGCTCATGCGCTCACTCGAATCCGGGGATCAAGAACGGCATAGACAAGGTCGGCGACAAAGTTCGCGAACACCGCGAGAATCCCCACAATCAAGATATAGGCCATCACCGGATCTATCTGCGCGTCTCCCAAAGACGCAACGAAAAGCCGCCCCATGCCGAACCAACCAAACACGGTCTCCGTCAAGACGGCCCCTCCCACGAGTGTGATGATGTCCACCGGTACGACCGACGCCAGCGGCAGCATTGCGTTCCGGAAGGCGTGCCTCATGATCACCGTTCGCTCGGTGAGACCCTTCGCGCGAGCAGTGCGGATGTAGTCCTGATTCATCACCTCAAGCATGGAGGCGCGCGAATATCTGGTGTAACCGGCAAATGAGATCAAGATCAGCGTGAGGGACGGCAGGATCAGGTGGGTGAACTGATCAATCGTGAAGAACCAGAAACTGCCATCAAGGTTGGGGGTTTCGCTGCCGATGGTGGCGATCGGGCGGCCTCGGATGAGCGAGGAGTTGGTGTAAGCCTCCCAGGACTGCATGACCCGATCAATGAATAGGAGTCCGGCCACCGGGAGCGCCGTCAGTCCGGCCGTGCGAGCGGACTGGCTGCGGTCGGGTCCTCCCCAGGCGAAACCCACCCCGACGCCGACGAGGATGGATACGACGGCTAAACCAGCCATCATCAGCCAGGATTCATCTACGGCGTTCCAGAAGTAGAGCATCGGGTAATAGAGCGCGACTCCAATGCCAGCCACGGTCAACGCTGCCCCGAGCGCTCGCCGGTTTCGTAGGCCGGTGCTCAAGACAGTGATCGCCACCGCTGCGCCAGCACCCATTAACGCAACCAAGACGATGCCGAGGCTGGGATTGATAAACCAATCGGTCAGATTGAAGTAGAGGCAGGCAATGACAACGACACCAGCCGCCCCTGCGAACGTGGTCAATCGTCGTACTCGATCGCCGGCAACGGCGGCCGACAGCGCGAGGCCCCAAAACGCAGCCAAACCCACAATCGCCCAAGTAGGGATGTGTGGCTCGGCCAGGAAGTCGTTGAACTTGATAGCAAGGAAGGCCTTCGCCAACACAGCCACCCAGAAAACCGGCAAGGAGTAGAACAGGAACGACATGAAGGTGACTGAGTAGTCGAAGCCGGTGTATTGCCTTAGGGCACTGACCAGGCCAACCATGGCACCTAAGACGATGGCCACCAGGGCGGCAAAAGTCACCAACTGGAGGGTGTTGGCAACGGCGCCACCCAACAACTCGGTCACGGGCTGGTTGGTGCGCCAGTTGACGCCAAGGTCGCAGTTGCCGACTAAACATCCGGCCGATCCTTGCAACCAACTGAAGTAGCGAGCCAGGACCGGGTCATTGAGCCGCAACTCGGCGGTTCGTGCCGCGATCAACTCGCCCTTGTTGGGGGCGGTGCTCGTGCGCAGGTCATAAAGCGGATCGATCGCGATGTCGACCAGGACATACATGATCAAAGTGGAAAGCAAGACCACGAGGGATGAAGCGAAGAAACGCTTTCCGAAAAACATCACCATAAGTAGCAGCCTTTACTGATGCGCTGGAAAGGGCAAGGGATTGCGCCCCGAAACCCTCACGTGCCTAGACATGGGTTGCTGGCGGGGTGCGACCTATTCGGCCACACCCCGCCAGCAGTGCTAGCGAGTCAGATCAGACTCTTGTGCTGCTTGATTACGGTGCTTCCCAGTTCCAGAAACCGTAGAACATGGTCGGCGCCAAGGTGCCCGGCTCGACACCCTTCACGCGATCTGCATTCCACATCGTTGCCGAGGGGAACTGGAAGATCGTGATGCCGACAGCGTCTTCAAACAGGATCTTTTCGATCTCAATCTGAAGCGCCAACTGCTCCGCCGCGTCCGTGGTGACGATCAAGTCACTGAACAGGGCATCGACCTCAGGGTTGTTGTAACCGATGAGGTTGTTGAGGCCCTTAGCGCCGAAGGTTTCCTTGTCGGCACTCACTGCGGTGGTGGTGGACTGCCAGCCGAAGTAGACGGCGTCGTAGGTGCCGTCACCGAGCTTGGATCCCCAATCAAGGTTGCGCTTGTCAACCAGGTTGAACCCGGCTGCCGCAAGAGCCGGCTGGTAGATGGCAAACTCAGACTCGCGACGGACATTCTCTTTCGCGAACATCACTCGCACATCGATCGGGGTCTTGACCCCGGCCTCTTCGAGCATTGCCTTAGCAGCAGCAGGATCAGCTTCGGCATAAGCGGCCGAGCCGTTCACGGCGACCATCTCGTCGTAGCCCGGAGCACCCTGGGTGATCAGGATCGAGTTGCGAACCTGAGCATCGGGATTGATCGGGGCGATCAACTTGTCGATGACTTCCTGGCGCGGGATTGCCGTCAGGAACGCCTTACGAACGAGGTTGGCCTTTGCTTCGTCGCCACCGTAAGACGCCGGATCGAACGGCCCCTTGTTGTTGAAGACCAAGTCGAAGTGCTCGTAAGTGCCTTCAACACCCTTCTTGATCTCAACGTTCTCGATAGCTTCGGCCGCTTGCACCACATCTGTGGTGACCTGCGGCGAGAACATGTCGATTTCGCCGTTCTGGAGGGCCTGGACCTGAGCCATCGGGTCTTCGTTCCAACGAACCGTGATGGTGTCAAAGTTGGATTCGAACTTGCCCTTGTAATCGGGATTCTTGGAGAGAGTCATGAACTCGTTTTCCTTGAATTCCGACATCAGGTAAGCACCGTTGGAAAGGCGCAGCGACTCGTCCGCAGGAAGCGAGGTGTAGTCGTAGCCGGTGTTCCAGAACGAGGAAATCTTGGCCAGCGCGGCCTTGTCCTTGTCGACGATCGCGGCGACTAGTGCGTCCTTGGCGGCCTGGGGGTCATCGAGACCAAGCGCCTTCATCGCGGTCACGTGCGCCGGAACGGCGACACCCATATCGAGTTCCCAGTCAGCGAAGGGCTCGTCATAGACCAGGGTTAAGGATTTGCCGTCATCGGTGATCTCGGGCGTCGTGGTGACAAGGGCAAGACCGGCCGATGAGGAGTCGAAGTAGGCTTCGCCCTCGGTGTTGTTGGGCAGGCCGGTGGCTTCGTCGTACTTCACATCTTCTGGCTTCAACGTGTTCACGTTGCCGCTCTGCGCAGCCCAGGTCAACAGCATGTCGGAGGCGTCAACGGCGGTGCCGTCGGACCATTTGACGTCGTCAGCCATGGTGTATTTGACGGTCAGCGGATCGTCGCTGGTCTTCTCATAGGTGCCGAAGGTCTCATCCTTCTGCAGCACCGAGTCGGCGTCGTAGTACCAGAAACCGCCATTCATCATGTAGATGATGTTGTTGTTAGCGGTTGCATTGCCGTTCGACGTGACCGAGTTGTAGGAGTAGAACGGTTGGTTCCACCCGACGGTCAGCGCTGTGGGCTCGCTGTCAGTTTCAGTTGGTGTGTCTTCGTTGCTTGGGCCGGAACAGGCCGACAACCCCAGACTCAGGCTGGCGATGACCGCTACGGCGGTCCCCCATCGTCTTGCTCTCACGAAATAATCCTCCTTGGCACGAGACCTCCAGGGTCTCGCCAGCATGTGCACAGGCCTTTGGCCGCGCCGGACGTGTGAAACATTAGACACTTATCTGGGATTAGGGCACCCCCGAAGCGCCCCGCAACGAGATTGTTACCAACGAGAAACTTAGAAAGACTGAGATCATCCCGTCAGTCAAGCGATTTACCGGAAAGTCTTGTCTGGAATTGGACTATTTGCGGAGACTGTCCACTCCCGCTTCGCGGCGCTGCTGCGCGGTGATGGGTGCGGGAGCAGCGGTGAGGGGATCGAAGCCTCCACCGGACTTTGGGAAAGCGATGACCTCCCGGATCGAATCCATCTTGGCCAGCAGAGCAACGATTCGATCCCAGCCAAACGCGATACCGCCGTGAGGGGGCGCGCCGAACTTGAAGGCGTCCAGCAGGAATCCAAACTTTTCCTGAGCCTCTTCTTCCCCGATGCCCATCAAGGCAAACACACGGCGCTGAACGTCATCGCGATGAATACGAATCGATCCGCCACCAATCTCGTTGCCGTTGCAAACGATGTCGTAGGCATAAGCGAGCGCGTTTGCTGGATCCTGATCGAACGTGTCCACATCTTGCGGGGAGGTGAATGCGTGGTGAACCGCAGTCCATGCGCCGCTCCCAACCGCCACATCGCCCGCAGCCGTGGCGTCGCCCGCAGGCTCCAACAGCGGAGCGTCGATGACCCACAGAAAGCTCCAGGCATCGAGATCGATGAGCTCCAGACGGCGGCCAATCTCCAACCTGGCCGCCCCCAGCAGTGCGCGGCTGGACTTGATGGGGCCAGCGGCAAAGAAGATGCAATCGCCGGGCCCGGCACCGGTGAGTTCGGCCAAGCCCGACTTTTCGATCTCACTGAGATTCTTGGCAACCGGGCCACCCAGAGTCCCGTCCTCGCCGATCGTGACATAGGCCAATCCACGCGCTCCGCGCTGCTTTGCCCATTCTTGCCAGGCATCGAACTGCCGGCGCGGTTGCCCGGCACCACCAGGCATCACGATGGCGCCCACGTAGTCGGACTGGAAGACCCGAAACTCCGTGTCTGAGAAGTACGCCGTGCAGTCGGTGAGCTCGAGTCCCATCCGCAGGTCCGGCTTATCGGTGCCAAAACGAGCCATCGCCTCGGCGTACGTCATCCGCGGGAGCGGCACCGGCACGTCGTACCCAATGAGGTTCCAAAGCGCGACCAGAACGTCCTCACCGATCGAGATCACGTCGTCTTGATCAACAAAACTCATCTCGATGTCGAGTTGAGTGAACTCAGGCTGACGATCAGCGCGAAAGTCTTCGTCGCGATAGCAGCGCGCGATCTGGAAGTAGCGCTCCATCCCCGCCACCATCAGCAACTGCTTGAACAGCTGCGGACTCTGGGGCAAGGCATACCAACTGCCGGGCTGGAGTCGAGCGGGCACCAAGAAGTCTCGCGCACCCTCTGGCGTCGATCGGGTCAAAGTCGGGGTCTCAATCTCGACGAACCCGTGATCGTCCAAAATGTCTCGCGCGGCCTTGTTAACTTTGCCTCGCAGCCGCAACGCCTGGTTGGGACCGGAACGGCGCAGATCGAGATAGCGGTGACGTAGCCGCGCCTCCTCCCCGACTTCAACATGATCGTCGATAGGAAAGGGCAGCGGGGCCGCCTCGCTCAACACCACCACGTCGTCAGCGATGACCTCGATTGCGCCGCTGGGCAAGTTGGGGTTGGCGTTGCCGGCGGGACGCAGCGCCACTTGTCCGGTCACCTTGATGCAATATTCGTTGCGCAGCAAGTGAGCCACCTCTTCGCGGACCACCACCTGGACTACGCCGCTGGCCTCCCGGAGATCAAGGAACGCCACTCCCCCGTGGTCCCGACGACGAGCGACCCAACCGGCCAGGATGACTCCCTCGCCGACGTGTTCAGCGCGCAGGGCACCTGCATCATGGGTGCGGATCATCAGTTCGTTTCTCCTCTGTTGAATGTGACCGTGGGTCGTAAGTCTTCGATTGGGGGCAGCCAAGCGTGGGGATCAGCGGGCACCTGCTCACCACTGCGGATGTCTTTGACCTGATCGCCATCGTCGGAGCTAAACCAGACGTAGGGAATTCCGCGCCGCTCGGCGTAGCGAATTTGCTTGCCAAACTTCTGCGGGCTGGCGGCCACCTCACACGCAATGCCTCGCGCACGCAACACCTCGGCGAGATCATCACTGGCTGCCCGGGAGGCCTCATCGGTGAGAATGATGAGTACGACGCTAGGAACTGCCCGCGTCGCACCCAAATCACCTCGGTTAAGCAGTGGCACCAACAGACGGCTCACACCCAAGGAAATTCCCACCCCCGGATAGGTCGTGCGACCGTCCGTTGCCAGCGAGTCATAGCGCCCGCCGGAGCAGATCGAGCCCAATGACTCAAACCCGTCCAAGCGGGTCTCGAAAACTGTCCCGGTGTAATAGTCGAGGCCGCGGGCGATGCTCAGATCAGCTTCCACGCGCACCCGGTCGGTCACCAGGGGTGCGCACCCCTGCACCAAAGCCGCCAACTCTGCGAGGCCCTCGTCCATGAGGGCGTTGGTGACCCCCAAGTTGCGTACGTCGGCGACAAACGAGTCGTCTGTCGCGCGGATGCTGGCGAGGCGTAGACACAAATCTGACTGCTCGGACGTGAGCGAGGCTTCCGACATCAGCAGGCCACGCGTGCGGTCAGCACCGATCTTGTCTAGTTTGTCCATGATCCGCATCACATCGTCGACAACCTCAACCCCGATCCCGGCATAGAAGCCTTGAATCAATTTTCGGTTGTTGACTTGGAGCCGAAAACCAGGCAGGAAATCCAGTCCCGCCAGCGCTTGCACCATCACGCGGGCCACTTCGATGTCATGGTGGTAGGCAAGGGTGTCTCGCCCGATGATGTCGATATCTGCCTGAGTGAATTCGCGGTAACGACCGTCCTGGGGCCGCTCTCCGCGCCAGACTTTCTGAATCTGATAACGCCGGAAGGGAAATTCGAGCTTGCCGGAGTTCTCCAACACATAGCGCGCAAAGGGCACGGTCAGGTCGAAGTGCAGGCCCAAGCCCGCATCTTTACCCTCGGTTTCCTCTTGGAGCCGCCGCAATACATAGACCTCTTTCGAGGTCTCACCTTTGCGCAGCAACTGACCCAAGGGCTCCACGGCCCGCGTTTCAACATTCGCGAAACCGTGGAGTTCAAAGGTCGTGGCCAGGGCGTCGAGGACGGTCACTTCGACAAACCGTTGCGCCGGCAGAAATTCAGGGAACCCGCTGAGCGGGGTGGGTTTGCTCATCGTGCGGGCTCTCCATCGCGCAAGTCTTGCAGGAATCTGTTGGTGCGGCGCTCCGCGCCGATCGAGGTTTGCCCACCGTGGCCGGGCAAGACGACCACGTCATCGGTCAGCGTCAGGACGCTGGCGCGAAGAGAAGCCTGCATGGCGCCGGGGTTTCCTCCCGGCAGATCGGTCCGCCCGATCGACCCCTCGAACAGGAGATCCCCGGAGAACATGATCTGGCTGATTTGGTCGTCGTACGGCATTCGGAATGTCACCGATCCGGGCGTGTGACCCGGCGTGTGATCAACGGTGACTTGAAGCCCAGCCACCTCGAGGGTCAGGCCGTGCGAGAGTTCGACAACGTCATCCGGCTCGGCCCAGGTGTAGTCCCCGCCAAGCAACATGCCTGCCGTCTCCGGGGAGATGCCCGCCATCGGGTCGGCGAGCAAGTGCCGATCAGCAGGGTGAATGTAGGCCGTGGCGTCGTAGGCACCGGCCACCGGGGTCACCGACCACATGTGATCGATGTGTCCATGCGTGACCAACACTGCGACAGGTTTGAGGCCGTGCTCGCTGACCAGGGCCGACAGTCCCGCAGCGGCGTCTTTGCCTGGGTCAATCACCAAACACTCGCTGCGCGCGGACACTGCAGCGACATAACAGTTAGTCCCCCATGGCCCTGCGGGAAAGCCGGCAATTAACACCCAGCAAGACTACCGATGGTGGTCGAGTGATTTTGCATCGGTGAAATGGGAAGCCGCTCGAGGGTTCGATCAAATCTAAGAACGCAGGTGCCGCACGTGCCATCGCGGGCCGGTCGCTACCATGGGCTCGGCGTGGGCACTCCCGCGGGCGAACTGCGATTGAAGGGTCATCTTGTGACGACTCACGAATGGGGACGGGTCACCGAGGACGGCACGGTGTTTGTGCGGACCAGCGACGGTGAACGGTCAGTAGGTCAGTATCCGGTGGGTTCTCCGGAAGAGGCGCTGCACTTCTTCACCGAGAGGTACGCCGCGTTGGCCTTCGAGGTCGAGTTGCTCGAACGGCGAATCGCCTCTGGTGTCCTATCGCCAGATGAAGCGACCGAGTCCGTCACCAAAGTCCGAACCCAAGTTGTTGGCGCCAACGCGGTCGGTGATCTCGACGCCCTCGGTGGACGGCTCGACGCCTTAGCTGGAGTGATCAGCGAGCAGCGCCAGGCACGAAAGGCTGAGCGGGCTCTCAAGGTCGCAGAGTCGAAGGCCAAGAAGGAGTCTCTGGTCGAGGTGGCCGAGGGTTTGGCCGCTGGCCAAGACTGGCGCAACGGGGCGATTCGCCTGCGCGAGCTGCTCGAGGAGTGGAAGGCGCTCCCTCGCCTGGATCGAGCCTCTGACGACGCCCTGTGGAAGCGCTTCTCGAGTGCCCGGACCACCTACACCCGTCGCCGAAAAGCCCACTTTGCCGAGCAACACGAACAACGCGACCAGGCCCGCACAGTCAAGGAAGGTTTAGCGAAAGAGGCCGAGGGCCTCAGCACGTCCACCGAATGGGGGCCGACTGCTGGCAAGTTCCGCGACCTCATGCGCCAGTGGAAAACGGCCGGACCGGCGCCACGGGAGGTTGATGAAGCCCTCTGGCAGCGCTTCCGGGGTGCGCAGGACGCCTTCTTCGTGGCCCGGGATGCTGCCGCGGCAGCAACTGACCAAGAGTTCGCAGCCAATGCAGCAGTCAAGGAAGTGATCCTCACCGAAGCCGAGGCGCTGCTCCCCATCAAAGACATTGAGGCTGCCAAAAAGGCGTTCCGCGACATTGCCGATCGATGGGATGCGGCGGGCAAGGTGCCTCGCGAGAAATGCAGGGCCTTGAGTCCCGCATCCGTAAGGTCGAGCAGGCAATCCGTGGCCACGAAGAAGCGCAGTGGAAGCGATCCGATCCGGAAAAATCCGCGCGAGCCGACGACATGATCACGAAGTTGGAACAGGCCATCGCCAAGGCCGAGACCGACTTGGACGTCGCACGCGCCTCGGGGAATGCTCGCAAGATTGCGGACCTTGAAGAGAATCTCGCCTCCCGGCAGGCCTTCCTTGAGATGGCCCGCCGCGCGGCCGACGAATTCTCCAGTTAGGCCCGCCGACCAGTCACTCAGGTCGCGATTTTTGCGGCGTGTCGCACTGTCATTGACGGGTCAACCGACCCGGCGAAGGTGGGCATCGAGCGCACGGCGTACGACGTTGGCGGTGTGCTCGCGCGACACGCCGTACACATCACTGCCCACGAGTACGACGATGAACCAGCCCTCCTCGTTGACCAACCAGTCGCGTCGTCGCCGGTCACGGGACATCGCCACCGGGTCTTCATGCCACTCGCGACCGTCAAACTCAACGGCAAACCGGAGGCGCTCATCGGCCAGGTCAAGGTAGGCCACCTCACCGGTGCGTCGGCGCACGACCTTGACCTGCGGCGTCAGTGGCGGCAAACCGTGGTCCCAGCAACGCAGTCGAACGATAGATTCGGCGGGTGAATCCGCCAGCCCGTCGACCATTGGCGCAAGTTCGCGCAGTTGTACGACGCCCCTCATGCGACGAAAACGTTCGACCTCGCCTTGGAGCGCAAGCCGATCAACTTTGCCGGTGTGAACGAGCGCATTCATGGCGGCATAAGCCCGTTCTCGCGGGCGCAAGCGCCCCAAGTCGCAGGCCGTGCGCAGGGCCGAGGTCACCGGCACGCCGTTGATGAATTCGACGTCCCGGGCCAGCAAGCCACGTTGCCCACTCGTCGTACCCGCTTTTCGCAACCGGGTCGCTCCCGCGGTTTGAAACACCGTGACAGGCGGCGCCACCAACTGCGCACTGGGTGGGTCCACATCAACCATGTGCACCCAACCCGCGGACTCATCAGTCACCACGGCCGTGGGCGGCAGAATCTTGCCCAAGGCCTGAGTGCGAATGAGTTGGGTGTCAGGCACGCTGGAATCGACATAGACACCGGTGAATACCCGGCGGAGCACTCCGGAGCGCACCATCGTGCGTAACTCCGCTGGCGTTACCCCGAACCTGCGGGCCTCAAAGTTGGTGAATGGAATATTGAAGGGCAAGCGTTCGTCTGAATCGGGCAGTCGGCCGGCACCGTTGAAGTCGTCGTTGTTATCCGTCATACCCGCAGAGTCCCAAAGATTGGGAGACGCGCGCAGAATTTATCCACAGGCGACAGTCGACCCGTCGATCGCAGTACGACACGCCGCGAAAATCGCCACATGAGTGACGGGTCGGCGGGGAGGGGGTGGCTATTGGGTGACGCGGTAGGCGTCGAAGACACCGGGGACACTGCGCACAGCGGCCAGCACATTGTCGAGGTGCTTGGAGTCCGCCATCTCAAAGGTGAACCTGGTCTTGGCGACGCGGTCACGTGTGGTGGTGAGCGTCGCACTCAGAATGTTCACATGGGCGTCGGACAAGGTCATGGTGATGTCGGACAACAATCTGGCTCGGTCGAGAGCCTCCACCTGAATGTTGACGAGGAAGGTCGACTGCGGGGTCGGTGCCCACTCCACCTCCACCAGACGCTCGGGCTGGCTGGTGAGACTTGCCGCATTGGTGCAGGTCTGTCGATGCACGGAAACGCCGCCGCCTTTGGTGACGAATCCAAGGATCGGATCACCAGGTACGGCCGTGCAGCATTTGGCCAGCTTGACCCAGAGATCCGAGGCGCCAGGCACGATCACTCCAGAATCGCCGCTCACCAGTTTGCTGCGCCCCCGGCGCCCGGTGATTGTGATGCCCTCAGCGAGGTCTTCTGACGCACCCTCGTCGCCGCCATGCAAGTCGATGACGCGGCGTACGACGGCTTGGGCGCTGAGATTGCCCTCACCCACCGCGGCATAAAGAGCCGTGACATCGGCGATCTTGAAGTGCGAGGCCACTTGGGTCAGTGATTCATGAGACATCAAACGATTGAGAGGCAAGCCCTCCTTTCGCATGAGTCGGATGATCGACTCTTTGCCTCGCTCGATCGCCTCTTCGCGTCGTTCCTTGGTGAACCAGTGGCGGATCTTTGCCCTAGCCCGGGGTGACTTCACGAAGTTGAGCCAGTCGCGAGACGGGCCAGCGGTGTCTGCTTTGGAGGTCAACACCTCCACCACGTCTGAGTTTTCCAACGTGGATTCGAGCGGCACCAAGCGTCCGTTGACCCTGGCCCCGATGGTGCGGTGGCCGACTTCGGTGTGAACGGCGTAGGCGAAGTCCACCGGCGACGCGCCGGCAGGAAGGGCGATCACATCTCCGCCAGGAGTGAAGACATAGACCTCTGCCTGCTGCATCTCAAAACGCAACGATTCGAGGAACTCACCTGGGTCCTCGACCTCACTCTGCCAGTCGAGGAGTTGACGCACCCACGTCATGTCATCGAGATCGCCGCGCTTGTCGGTGTCTACACCGACCCGGCCGTTCTCCTTGTACTTCCAGTGAGCGGCGACGCCGTATTCGGCTCGGCGATGCATGCCATAGGTGCGAATCTGCATCTCCACGGGCTTGCCCGTCGGGCCAATCACCGTGGTGTGGAGCGATTGATACATATTGAACTTCGGCATTGCTACGAAGTCCTTGAATCGACCCAGCACGGGATTCCATCGAGCATGGAGCACGCCCAGGACGGAATAGCAATCGCGGTCATCTTCGACAAGGATTCGGATGCCGACGAGGTCCTGGATGTCGGAGAAGTCTCGGCCGCCCACGATCATCTTTTGATAGATCGAGAAGTAGTGCTTGGGTCGACCCGTCACGGTCGCCTTAATCTTGGCTTCCTTAAGGTCACGCTCGACTTCGTCGATCACCTGATTGAGAAACTGATCACGTGAAGGTGCCCGGTCAGCAACCAACCGCACAATTTCGTCGTACATCTTCGGGTGGAGCGTGGCGAACGCAAGGTCTTCGAGTTCCCACTTGATGGTGTTCATCCCGAGCCGGTGAGCCAAGGGTGCGTAGATGTCGAGAGTCTCGCGCGCCGTGCGCTCTTGCGAGGCTTGCGGCACATAACGCAGCGTCCGCATGTTGTGCAGCCGATCCGCCAACTTGATGACCAACACCCGGATGTCGCGGGACATCGCAACAATCATCTTGCGGATGGTCTCAGCTTGGGCGCTATCGCCGTACTTCACCTTGTCGAGCTTGGTGACGCCGTCGACGAGCTCGGCGACCTCATCGCCAAACTCCGCTCGCAATTGCGCGAGGGTGTACGGCGTGTCTTCGACGGTGTCGTGAAGCAGCGCGGCCACCAAGGTCGGCTCCGTCATCCCGATATCCGCCAGAATGGTCGTGACCGCTAGTGGATGGGTGATGTAGGGGTCGCCCGACTTGCGAGTCTGGGTGCCGTGGGAGTCCTCGGCAATCTTGTAGGCCCGCTCGAGCAGGGCCAGGTCGGCTTGGGGGTGATTGGCCTTGACCGCCTTGAACAATGGCTCCAACACCGGGTGACCTGGACTGGAGCTGCGATGGCCAATGCGAGCTAGCCGCGCTCGCATCCGGGTTGCCGATGCCACCGCCTCAAGGGCTCTTGAGCCAGCCGATGTCGGCGCTGGGGTGTCTGGCGAGGTGGGCGGCGACGCAGGCGGGGCTACCGCCTCGTCGGTCACGTTTCCCACCGCATCATCATGGAACGAGTCTAGTTCGTCGCTAGACGAGCGTCAGCGACGTCACCGGAAGTCCGCCGAGAGCCGCTCGACCGGGCAGGAAACCCAGCTCGATCAACACGCCGAGGGCATGCGGCGAGCCGCCACAGGATTGAATGAGTTTGAGGGTTGCCGCCGCAGTCCCCCCCGTTGCCAGCACGTCATCAATGAGCAGCACTCGCTCGCCGGGGGCTATCGCGTCCTGGTGAATCTCTAGTGTTGCCGACCCATATTCGAGGTCGTAACTCACTGCGTGAGTTGCTCGCGGGAGTCGTCCGTGTTTGCGGACCGGCACAAAGCCGGCCCCTAAAGCCAGCGCGACGGGGGCACCCAAGATGAAGCCCCGCGCCTCCATGCCGATCACCTTGTCGACGACAACCTCACCGGAGGCTCCACGACCAGCGTTGGCCAGCGCCTCAATAACTGCCGAAAATGCTGCATGATCCGCCAGGAGTGGGGTGATGTCTTTGAACATGATCCCGGGTTCGGGATAGTCGGGGACGTCGAGGACCAAACGAGACATGGCGTGCTGCGCGTCCGACAACGCCGATTCAACAGGTTGCGAAACCATCGCCGTCTACTTCTTTGGACGCTTGGAGCGGGCTTGCCTGGAAGGCTGCACGCGACCTGATGACTTGCTCGGGAGCAGCGGCGCATCAGGTTCAGGGACCACCCGTCCACGCCCAAGCGGATCTGTCCGGGCCGGTTGCGACGGCGTCGGCCTGTCGACACCGTCCACGCCATCGTCCCACTCCTCAACGACATCCGCGTTGAATTGTGGCGCTCTGCGCACCGGCGCATCGCCGGTGACCACCGGAACGGAGGCATAACGATCGGCATCGTGTCGCTTGCGTGCCACAGCGCGCTTATCGGCGTGAGCGACCTTGGCCTCGCGGATCTTGAGTTGGGCAAGCAGCGGGGTGGCCACGAAGATCGAGGAGTAGGCGCCCGCCGCCATACCGACGAACAGCGCAAGGGCGAGGTCTTTCAAGGAGCCCGAGCCCAACTGCACCACGCCGACATACAAGATGGCGGCCACCGGGATGAGCGCCACGATCGAGGTGTTGATGGATCGCACCAAAGTTTGGTTGACGGCTAGGTTCGCCGCCTCGGCGTAAGTCATTCGGCTACGACTGAGATCGGTGGTGTTCTCCCTAACCTTGTCGAAGACCACGACGGTGTCGTAAAGCGAGAAACCAAGAATTGTCAGCAGTCCGGTGACAGTGGCGGGAGTGACTTCAAACCCGGACAGGGCATAGATGCCGATCGTGATGAAGACGTCGTGGGCCAGCGCCACAATTGCGGCCACCGACATCTTCCACTCCTTGAAGTAGGCCCAAATGAACAGAACGACAAGGACTAGGAAGACGGCAAGGCCGATGAGAGATCTTTTGGCGACCTCTTTGCCCCAACTCGCCCCGAGTTCGGTTTGTGAGACCGATGCGTCCGGGGCCGTAGCGCTCTTGATGGCATCGACAATCGCGGCACTCTCTGCCGTGGTCACCGGCTGAGTCTGAATCAAGATAGCTTCGGTGCCGTTGGTGGTCACCGAGGGATCCGACGCATTCTCAATGCCAGTGGCCGCAACTGCCTCCCGGATCGCGTCAGCGGTATCGGTATTCACCTGGTCTGTCTCGAGCGCGACGCTGTATTCGGCGCCACCAACAAATTCGATGCCCATGTCGAGGCCATTGCGGACGAGCCCAAATAGAGCCACGGCGAGGATGGCCGCCGAGACAACCAGCCACGTCTTCCACTTACCGACGAAATCGACCGAGCGACGACCTGAATAGAGGTCATTGCCCATCCGTGAGAAGTAACCCATCAGGCCCTCCCTCCAGCCTTGCCCAGGTTGGATCTACCTAAGTTGATTGCATCGATGCCGAGCGTCTCTGCGCTGAGGCCGGAGAAGCGGTGACCTCGATTGAAGAAGCTGTATTTCGCTAGCCACGAAACCATCGGTTTGGTGAACCAGAAGAAGACAATTAAGTCGATCACGGTGCTCAAGCCAAGGGCGAAGGCGAATCCCTTCACCACACCCGCCGCGAAGATAAACAGTACGACGGCTGCCAGCAGTGACACGGCGTCCGCAGCCAGACAGGTGTTCCGGGCACGCACCCAGCCGCTTTCGACGGCCACCCGCATGGACTTTCCATCGCGCATCTCGTCGCGAATACGCTCAAAGAACACCACAAAGGAGTCAGCGGTGATACCGACAGCGACGATAAGGCCAGCGATTCCCGGCAGCGACAAGGTGAAGCCTGCGGTCTCACTCAACAACAGCACGAGTGCGTAGGTCAGCGCACCGGCCACGATCAACGATCCGATCACCACAAGTCCGAGACCTCGGTAGTAGAGCAGGCAATAGAGCATGACGAGACCGATACCCAAAACCCCGGCCGCGAGCCCGGCTTGGAGTTGGTTGCCGGCCAGCGATGCGCCAACCGTCTGCACGTTGGCGTCCTTCTCGAAGGTGATCGGTAGTGCGCCGAACTTCAGGCTGGTGGCCAGACTTTGGGCAGTCGCTTCAGTGAAGTTGCCAGTGATCTGGGCTCGACCGTCGCTGATGACGCCATTCATCGTGGGTGCCGAAATGACCGCGCCATCCAGCACAATGGCAAACTGCCGATCAGTGCCATAGAGGTCCTGCGAGATGTCGGCAAACGTCTTGGTGGCATCGCCCTTGAAGGCAATGTCGACTGCCCACTCAAGACCGGTCAGACCAGCGGTGGCGCTGCGCAACTCGTCACCTTCGATCATCGAGACCGAGAGCAAAAACTTGGTCTGAGCGTCGTCACACGTCACCAGGGGCTTCGCGGGATCGTCGTCAACGACGGGCACCTCGCCAGCAGCAGGGCACGTAAACTTTTCGAATGCCGCCACGGACTCGGCATCAGGATTCTTCGACCATTCGAGCGGCTCATCGATGGGCGGAGTTCCGCCGGTGGCTGGATCCACCACCTCGGGATCTGCCGAGTCGGAAGGACTGGGGCTCGGACTGGGGCTCGGATCTGCGGAGCCGTCAACTGTTGGAGACGCCGACGAATTGTCCGATGGTGAAGGCGATTCGCTCGCCAAGGCGAGTGCGGGTCGTTCCTTGGGCTCGGCGGTCGGCGACTCGCTCGGCGCAGAAGCGCTGGCACTAGGACTTGGCTCGGCCGACGGCGCCAACACACCAGTGCCAGGATCAACTTCTGTTTCGGCGGTGGGGTCGGTCACGGCAGGATCAGTGGCTAGCCCGTTGCCGGTGAGCGCAACTACCCGAAAGCGCATTTGGGCCTGGCGCTGCACTGTTTCAACAAGTTCGCGCACAGGGGGCCCGGGAATCTCGACAACAATGATGCGGTCGCCCTGGGTGGCGACCTCGGCCTCGGAGATGCCCGACCCGTTGACTCGCTGATCGATGATTCCGGCGGCCTCAGCCATGGACTCCGGCGTCACGTCACCCGTCGCGACGAGGGTGATCCGCGTGCCACCTTGGAGATCCAGCCCAAGCTTTGGCGTCCACGAACCACCGACGGCAACCAGTCCGAACATCAAGCCAACGAAGGCCAAAAAGAGCAGAAGAGTGCGCCCAGGGCGCTGCTGGCGGGCCATTGGTCAGGACTCCGATGTGGGATTGTGGGTGTCGTTGGGGTCTTCGACCTGATTCTGTGGCGCGGAAGCCTGGATTTCGCTGATTGCCGCACGGGCGACTGTCACGACGACACCGGGTGAGATCTCGAGTTCCACCCGATCGTCCTCGATCCCGCGAACCGTGCCATAGATCCCAGAGGACATCATCACGCCGTCGCCGACGGCCAGGGCGTCCTGCATTCCCGCGATCTGCTTGCGTCGTCGCTGTGCGGGTCGAACCAGCAGCAACCAAAAAATCAGCGCAAACGCGGCAATGGGTAACAGCGAAGCAATCGTGTCCAAAACAAACCCTTCTGGCACGTCGCCCGGGCGACGGTGAGCAACACAGACGAACAAGACGGTTGGGGAGGCATGCCACACAGGTAAGCGGGCTACCGAAGAAGAAGTGTAGCCGCGACTAGGTGATCTGCCTGCTTTATGAACTTTCGTCGAAGAGGGTCTCGTCAACCGAACCAAGAGCAGTTCCGGCTGGCACAGGGAGCCCCAGATGGCGCCAAGCGGCGCTGGTAGCCACTCGACCACGCGGCGTACGCGCTAGGAGGCCCAGCCTCACCAGGAACGGCTCGGCGACCTCCTCGACAGTTTCGCGCTCTTCACCAACCGCGACCGCCAAGGTTGAGACGCCCACCGGTCCCCCGCCGAATCTCCGACACAAGACATCGATGACAGCCCGATCGAGACGGTCTAAACCTGATTCGTCGACCTCATAGAGCTCTAGAGCAGAACGAGCAATGTCCAGAGTGACGACACCATCAGCGCGCACTTGGGCAAAGTCGCGCACTCTCCGCAAGAGACGGTTGGCAATCCGGGGTGTTCCCCGGGAACGAGAGGCAATCTCTGTGGAACCGTCGGGAGTGAGCGAGACATTGAGCAACCCTGCTGAGCGATTGACGATGAGGTCCAGTTCGTGGGGCTCATAAAACTCCAGCCGAGCGGTGAAGCCAAACCGATCTCGCAGCGGACCTGGCAATAAGCCGGCCCGCGTGGTGGCTCCCACCAAGGTGAAGGGCGGAATCTCCAACGGGATTGCCGTGGCGCCTGGCCCTTTCCCGATCACGACATCGACACGGAAGTCCTCCATAGCCATATAGAGAAGTTCTTCGGCCGGTCGTGCCATCCGGTGAATTTCATCGACAAACAACACGTCGCCCTCATTGAGGCCGGACAGGATTGCCGCCAAATCGCCAGCGTGAGTGATCGCCGGGCCACTCGTCAGGCGTAAGGGGGTGGTCATCTCGGCCGCAATGATCATCGCCAAGGTCGTCTTGCCGAGCCCCGGCGGACCCGACAGCAGCACATGATCAGGCGCTCTCCCCCGCTGACGGGCGGCTTCGAGCACCAACCCCAGCTGCTCGCGCACCCGGGACTGCCCAATCACCTCATCCAGACTGCGCGGGCGTAGGGCGGCCTCGATCGCACGCTCGTCGCCGTCAGCCTCCGCGGCGGTCAGCGACTGGAGGTGGGCTTCCTCAATGGCATCGAGGTCTGTCTCGGAATAGTCCACCGGATCAAGCCTTGCTCAGGGTTTGCAGCGCGGCCCGCAGCAGAGCCCCGACGTTGGGGATGTCGCCGGCTTGTTCGGCTACTACCTCGACCGCAGATTCGGCCTCCTTGGGAGTCCAGCCGAGACTGGTGAGGGCTTGGTGCACCTGATCGCGCCAAGGCGCCGGTCCCGAAGCGACGCGACTTGCGAGACGGCCTCCGGTGGGGGCACCTAGCCTGTCGCGCAACTCCAAGATGATCCGCTGGGCACCCTTCTGGCCGATCCCTGAAACCTTCGTCAGAGTGGGTACGTCGTCTCGGGCGATGGCGGTGCGAAGCTCATCTGGCGAAAGCACCGCCAATATCGCCTGGGCAAGTTTTGGGCCTACCCCCGAGGCGGTCTGGACGAGTTCGAAAACAGTCTTTTCATCCTCATCCACGAACCCAAAGAGGGTGAGTGAGTCCTCGCGAACCACCATGCTGGTGGGAAGCGTCGCGATCTGGCCCTGTCTCAATGTGGCGAGAGTGTCCGGAGTGCACAGCAACTCAAGGCCAATGCCACCCACATCGAGGACCGCACTGTTAGGCGACAAACCAGCAACTTCGCCACGCACAAAGGCAATCATCGATTCCTCCCAGCAGCCGCTAGGGCCGCATCAATTCGGGCTTGGGCTCCCCCACGCCAAATGTGGGTGATGGCCAACGCGAGCGCATCCGCCGCATCGGCGGGTTTGGGTGGTGCATTGAGCCGAAGAATCCGGGTCACCATGGCGCCCACTTGGGCCTTGTCGGCTCGGCCACTGCCGGAGACCGCTGCTTTAACCTCGCTCGGAGTGTGCAACGCCACGGGGATGCCGCGCCGTGCAGCCGCGACCAAAGCGATCCCACTAGCTTGGGCGGTGCCCATAACGGTGCTGGAGTCAGACCGAGCAAAAACCCGCTCAACGGCCACAGCATCCGGCTCATGCTCATCAAGCCACGCGTCAATTCCCCGCTCAATCGTGACCAAACGCTGAGCGATCGGCTGATCAGCCGAGGTGCGCAACACGTTGACATCGATCATTGTGAGGGGACGACCGACGGATCCCTCGACCACGCCCATTCCGCATCGAGTCAGCCCCGGGTCGATTCCCAGCACGCGCATTCTCTCACCCTTCACCCGAACATGTGTTCGGAGTGAACGTTAGTCGTCCCTCGTGGTCGAGCGCGATGCGACACGCAGAGGGTTTCGAGACGCTCGCTGGCGCTCGCTCCTCAACCACCCGAGGAGACGCTCGCTGGCGCTCGCTCCTCAACCCCCCGATAACTAGTCCTCGTCGAGGGCAGCGATCACATCGTCAGGGATATCAGCATTGGTGAAGACGTTCTGAACGTCGTCCAAGTCTTCAAGCGCTTCGACCAGACGGAAGAACTTCGCGGCATTGTCGGCGTCGAGACCAACTTCCATGTCGGGAACAAACTCTGCCTCAGCCGAGTCATAGTCGAGTCCAGCGTCTTGGAGCGCTGTCCGCACACCCACGAGGTCCGTTGCTTCGCTGACCACCTGAAAAGCCTCGCCGAGGTCATTGACATCATCAGCGCCGGCATCAAGCGTGGCCTCGAGTACGTCGTCTTCGGTGACTTTGCGCGCAGCCTGATCCTTGGGCACGATCACGACACCTTTGCGGTGAAAGAGAAACGACACAGAGCCAGGATCCGCCAGCGTGCCACCGTTGCGTGAGGTCGCCGTGCGGACCTCCATGGCTGCCCGATTCTTGTTGTCCGTGAGGCACTCGATCAGCATCGCAACGCCCGCCGGACCATAACCCTCATACATAATCGTCTGATAGTCCGCACCACCGGCCTCGGCGCCCGAGCCGCGTTTTACGGCGCGATCGATGTTGTCATTGGGGACCGAGGACTTCTTGGCCTTCTGGATCGCGTCATAGAGCGTCGGGTTGCCGCTGATATCGCCTCCACCCATCCGGGCGGCCACTTCAATGTTCTTGATCAGTTTGGCGAACAACTTGCCGCGGCGCGCGTCAACAACCGCCTTCTTGTGCTTGGTTGTCGCCCATTTGGAGTGACCAGACATGCGTCCTGCCTGCTTTCAGTGTCTTTGCGCGAATCAAGAGTGGGACCAAACGATCAGGCTTGGCGGACCAGATCAACGAACATTCCGTGCAGGCGCGGGTCTCCGCCCACTTCCGGGTGGAAGGACGTGGCCATGAGCTGTTCCTGCCGAACCGCCACAATCCTACCGTCGGCAGCACCTGCTCCCGCGTCGGCAGGTATCCGCCCCAACACCTCCACGGCGGGTCCGACCTGCTCGACCCAGGGGGCGCGAATGAAGATCGCATGCACTGGACTCTCACATCCCAGAACCTCGATGTCGCCTTCAAACGAGTCGACCTGGCGCCCGAACGCATTGCGACGAACCGTGATGTCGAGGCCACCCAGAGTCTCCTGATCTGCCGTGCCGTCCTCGATCTGATTGGCCAGCAGGATCATTCCGGCGCAGGTCCCAAACACCGGCATGCCTTCGGCAATCCGGGCCCGCACAGGCTCGAAGATCTCGAAAATGCGAGCCAGCTTGGCCATGGTCGTCGACTCGCCACCCGGAATGATCAGTCCGTGGCAAGTCAGCAACTCCGACTCCCGGCGTACGGCGATCGCATCCACGCCGAGCGAGTCCAGCACCTGCAGGTGTTCGCGAACGTCACCTTGCAAGGCGAGTACGCCGACGGTCGGACCGCCCACTTTGTGTGCCGGAGCGGACTTGCTCACCAACCGCGTTCGGCGAGACGGTGAGGCTGCGGAATCTCTTCCACATTGATGCCCACCATTGCTTCGCCGAGCCCGCGTGACACCTTGGCCACGACATCGGGGTCATCAAAGAAGGTCGTCGCCTTGACGATAGCCTCGGCGCGCTCCGCCGGGTTGCCCGACTTGAAGATGCCTGAGCCGACGAACACACCCTCGGCGCCCAACTGCATCATCATGGCCGCGTCAGCGGGGGTTGCAATGCCACCGGCGGTGAAAAGCACCACAGGCAACTTGCCTGCCTCGGCGACCTCTTTGACCAAGTCGTAGGGAGCCTGCAACTCCTTGGCTGCGACGTACAACTCGTCAGGCTCAAGACCTTGTAGACGACGCAACTCGGCGCGGATGGTGCGCATGTGTGTGACGGCGTTAGAAACGTCGCCAGTGCCTGCTTCGCCCTTCGAGCGAATCATCGCGGCACCTTCTGTGATGCGTCGTAGCGCCTCGCCAAGATTGGTGGCCCCACAGACGAACGGCACGGTGAAGTTCCACTTGTCGATGTGGTTGGCATAGTCGGCGGGCGTCAGCACTTCAGACTCGTCGATGTAGTCGACGCCCAGGCTCTGCAAGATTTGAGCTTCTGCGAAGTGCCCGATGCGGGCCTTGGCCATCACCGGGATAGAGACGGCCGCGATGATGGAGTCGATCATGTCAGGGTCGCTCATCCGGGACACGCCACCTTGCGCACGAATGTCAGCAGGCACCCGTTCGAGGGCCATCACCGCCACGGCGCCAGCATCTTCGGCGATCTTCGCCTGCTCGGCCGTAACGACGTCCATAATCACGCCGCCCTTGAGCATTTCGGCCATGCCGCGCTTGACCCGGTTGGTTCCGGTCGTGGTCACGCTGTGTGGTGAGAGGTCGCTGGTCACGTCAGACATGGCTCTATCTTAGGGCGCTCAGCCAGGGTGAAGCGATTCGCCAGATTTGTCTGGTCCAGCCCTGATTGCGCTGCCAGAAGAGCTTCACCCGTCGTGAACGATCGACTCTTCCCGCGCCTGCGTCCACACCGCCCAGACTCGCTGCAACACGGTCAGGGTGCTGGCCACCGCCAAGATCCAGAGCGCACCGAAAAGTATTTCGGGGACGTCCCACAGATCGCTAAGCCCAACTGCGAACAGGATCAGCACCAACCTGTCTGCGCGCTCGGCAATGCCGACGCTGGCCTTGAACCCTAAAGACTCTGCGCGAGCCCGGGCGTAGGAGGTGATTGCGCCACTGACTAGGCAGTACGTCGCGAGCGCCTGGTACCGGCCCGGGTTGTCGGTGCCCACGACGTAGGGGCTAGCGAAGTAAAGGATGAGTCCGGCGAAGATGGCGGCGTCGCCAATGCGGTCCAGGGTCGAGTCGAGGAAGGCGCCAAACGGACTCGTCCGCCCGCTCATCCGGGCCATCAGACCGTCGAGCATGTCGCTGAATACGAAGGCCGTGATGGCCAGAGTGCCGACCACGAAGTCGCCACTGGGATAGAACCAGAGCGCCATGCCTGCGACGCCAATGGTGCCTACGACAGTGACAACGTCCGGCGAGACGCCCCAGCGCAGCAGTAGACGAGCCAACGGAGTCAGGATGGCTCCGAAGAACGCCTTGAAATTGTCCAACATCGCGATTGAGGCTACTAGTGCCAGCGCAACAAGTGTGATTTCAAACGAAAGGCTGCAAAGCCTCCATGGCGTCTGTTGGAGACTTTGCGGCGATGCCCTCGCCGATCGCTCGGATCCGCCAGTGATCGTCGACCCGGAAGATTTTGGCCATCACCACACCAGTGTGAGGGACACCATGAGTGAGGGTCAGCCGGGCGAGTTCGACGTCGTCGTCGGATAGCAATCGACAATAGGCCCGGTTGACCCACTCGAGTGTGTGGCCCTGATAGCTCGTCACCACGAAGACGATGGTGTCGATGATCGGATGGACGCGCGGCAAGTCGACGGTGATCGTCTCGTCATCCCCATCAGCATCCCCGGTGCGGTTGTCTCCCAGGTGCACCACCGAACCATCACGCGTCGTTAGGTTGTTGAAGACTGCAAGATCGAAGAATTCACCGCGCGAATACTCCATTGCCGAGGCATCCAGATCGACTTCGGCCGCACCCGTGCCGATAAAGCCAGCGGTCCGCTCCTTGTCCCAACCAATCCCGAGTTTGATCCCTGTCAGCGGCTGTCCGGATTCGTCCAGCAACTCCAGCTCTTGGCCTTTGCTCAACTCGATCATGGCTACACCTGCTCGCGCGAGGAAACGGCGCTGACGACCCGCTCGATCGCCTCGGCTAGTGGTACGCCGTTGTCCTGGCGTCCGTCGCGATAACGGAACGACACGGCGCCCGCCTCAACGTCCTGGTCACCCGCGATCATCATGAACGGCACCTTCTGCATTTGCGCGTTGCGGATCTTCTTCTGCATCCGCTCGTTGGAGTCGTCAATCTCGACGCGCAAACCTGCCGCGTGCATTTGCTTGGCAGCGTCGAATAGGTAGTCCGCGTGGCGTTCGGCAACCGGAATGCCTTGGACCTGGACGGGCGCTAGCCAGGGCGGGAAGGCAGCGCCGTAGTGCTCGGTCAGCACCGCCACAAACCGTTCGATGGAGCCGAAGAGGGCTCGGTGAATCATGACCGGTCGCTGGCGGGTGCCGTCGGGTGCCTGATATTCAAGCTCGAAACGCTCCGGCAGATTGAAGTCAAGCTGGATGGTCGACATCTGCCAGGTCCGGCCAATCGCATCGCGCGCCTGCACGGAGATCTTGGGACCGTAGAACGCCGCCCCTCCTGGGTCCGGGACAAGCTCCAAACCGGACGAAGTGGCAACCTCCTCCAGGGTGCGGGTGGCTTCCTCCCAGGTCGCGTCATCCCCGACGTACTTCTCGGGGTTCTTGGTTGAAAGCTCGAGGTAGAAGTCGTCCAAGCCATAATCACGGAGAAGTTCGAGAACAAACGTCAGCAGTTCGGCGAGCTCACCACGCATTTGTTCACGGGTGCAATAGATGTGGGCATCGTCTTGGGTGAAACCTCGCGCTCGAGTCATCCCATGAACGACCCCGGACTTCTCGTAGCGATAGACGGTGCCGAATTCAAACATCCGGAGGGGCAACTCACGATAGGAACGGCCCCGAGCAGCAAAAATCAGGTTGTGCATCGGGCAATTCATGGGCTTGAGGTAATAGTCGATGTCGTTGTCGAGTTTCATCGGCGGATACATGCCGTCGGCATACCAATCCAGGTGGCCGCTGGTCTCAAAGAGTCGGGCTTTGGTGATGTGAGGGGTGTAGACGAACTCATAACCCGCTTCCTCATGGCGGCGACGGGAATAGTCCTCCATCGACTTGCGGACGACTCCCCCCTTCGGATGAAATACCGCCAGTCCGGAGCCAATCTCATCAGGAAAACTGAACAGGTCTAGCTCGCGCCCCAACTTGCGATGGTCGCGGCGTTCGGCCTCTTCTAGGCGATGCAGGTGAGCATCGAGGGCCTCCTTGGTTTCCCATGCGGTCCCGTAAAGCCGCTGCAATTGCTTGTTCTTCTCGTTGCCGCGCCAGTAGGCCGCGGCTGATCGCATCAACTTGAAGGCGGGGATGCGTTTCGTGGTGGGCAGGTGCGGTCCCCGGCAAAGATCGCTCCATGCCACGTCACCATTGCGGCGCACGTTGTCGTAGATGGTGAGTTCGCCAGCACCAACCTCTGCAGAGGCACCTTCGGCGGCGTCGGCCGCGGAGCCCTTGAGCCCGATCAGTTCCAGCTTGTAGGGCTCCCCCGCCAGCTCAGCGCGAGCGTCGTCATCGTTCGTGACCCGACGAGAAAACCGCTGACCCTCCTTGATGATCTTGCGCATCCGGGTCTCAATCTTCTCGAGATCTTCGGGCACAAAAGGGGTGTCCACATCGAAGTCGTAGTAAAAGCCATTATCGATCGGCGGGCCAATGCCGAGTTTGGCGGCAGGAAAGAGCTCCTGAACGGCCTGAGCCATCACGTGGGCGGTCGAGTGGCGCAGGATGTTGCGTCCGTCGAGTGAGTCGATCGCCACCGGCTCAACCACGTCGCTCGCGCTGAGCGGGTGAGCCAAGTCTCGGAGTACGCCGCCAACTCGAGCAGCAATCACGTCTGGCTGATCGGCGTACAACTCCCACGCCTTTGTGCCCGTCGCGACCTCTCGCTCCTCACGCGCCCCATCGGGTCCGCCATGAACGAGGGTGACGACAATCTCTGACACGGTTAGCTCCTTGATGGGATGGGCAAGCATCCGGATCGTATCCGGCTCACCCTCGGGACCGCTCCTCGGTTTACCCGTACGGCCAGTCAAGAAGCACTCAAGACCAGACTAAGAGTGGCCATTTCAGCCCCACAGGTCTCATCGGCGACATAAGGTAAGACGGACGAACGGGTCAGGCGGGGGCCAACCCGGGGGAATCGTCGAGCAAGTGGGCTCGGGAATGTTTGGTGTCCAAAGGGGAGAGGACGAGCCGTGATGAGGCTCCGCAACGGCGTGCCGTTGCGTTGTGGCGCGCCCGGTGATCGACGGTGAGCGTCCGCGAAGAGTCTCCCGGCGACAAGTTCCCAGTTGATAGCTTTCCGGCCGATGAGTTCGCGGTCATCAGGATCTTGATCGTCGACGACCGCGTCACGGTCGATAACGTTCCTATCCAGCACAACGGCACTTTGCCGTTGGCACAGGTTGCGCTGGAAGCCCTCATGGCTAACCCCAGCCGCGCTCAGGGCCGCCCGATGATGGCGATGGCCACCGACGAAACGGGCACCAGCATGTTTGTGGTGGATGAGGATGGCCTGGCCCGCGACGTGATCCGACTCAGCGAGGGTCAGTCCACCCACTTTCCCGAGGTCCAACCTGCGGCTGCGGCAACTGCACTCCCTCACCCGGCGGCCACGGGACTGCGCTCGCGGGTAGCGTCGGGCCGTCTACGCATATTTTCCATCGCGGCGGTCACCACCGTTGCTCTGGTGGCGACGGCGACAGCCGTAGTCAACTCGGGTAGCACCAATCCGTCGCCATTGATCGAGCCCAAGACGACAAGGGCGGCGTCAGCACCCAGCGAGACTCCGATTCCCTCACTCGAGGCAACGCCCGCGCCGGAAGTTTTGCCCACAATCACTGCGATCGCCCGTCAGCAACCAGGGGGCCCTTTGCGGCTCACCATCTCAACCTCACTGGCGCCACTGAGCGTTCGCGTAGTGCTGCTGGCGCCCAACGGGAGCGAACAGGCCCAACGAACCGTGATGATTCTGCGCGACGCTGTCAACGGGAAAGCCAGCACCGTGGTGACGTTCGCAGACCTGGCGCCCAGGAAATACCAATGGCTCGTCTCCACCGTAGATGCGCCAGATGCTTCCGGCGTCGTGGAGATTCGGGCGGCGGTGCCGCCACCCAGTTCGGCACCTGAGCCAACGATTGCTCCCCCCACGGAAAGTAATCCGGCGGCCGCGGAAGCGCCGAGCCAGCCGACGCGTCGGCCTCCCTCCGGCCCACGCGACAACAATCCGATCGCTCCGACTCCACAACCCTGATTCCCCCCTTTCACGAAGAGGCTCCATATATGTTGTCATCGCTCAACCTGAGCCGATTCCCTTTGCGGCGCTCGGGCGTCTCCGTTGTCTTGCTTCTGTTGATCGGTCTGCTGCTCACCGCTGTGACGCCATCGGCCACGGCAGCACAACGCGGCCCAGGCTTCGCGATCCCGCTCAGCGGCAAAGCGGCGAGCGGCTGGATGGGTGCCTACGCACTTGATACGGGATTGGCCTACCGAATCTCCCCCACAGCGCGGCGCATGAAGTCTGGTTACGGCTCCCCGCACCTTGTCGCTGATCTGGGCAACAGTGGCAAACCGTCGCTGCGCAACACCCAGCGCGCGGCGTACATCTTGTCGGTCTATGGCACCCGCAACGACGACATTCAAGCCGCGGCCGTGGACGCTGCGGTGTTGCATCTGCTCGCGGGTGGAAAGTGGAGGATCAGCCAGCCAGCCGGCAGGAAGCGGATGCGCGCGAGTGCCCAGTCACGTTATGTGCGCTCCTATGCCAAGACGATGCTCTCGCGTTCGAAGAAGTACGCCGGACCGGTCTCACGACGTGTGAGCGCCAGCAAAACCACCGTAGGCAGCGCCAGTCGGGTGTCCTTCACAATTCGCACGGCGAGTGGCGGACATGGCCTGGCAGGACTACCGGTGACCTTCCGCTATCCAGGATCAGCGCCCTTCACCCTCTACACCAACGCAGCAGGGCAAGCCTTTGCCTACATCACGGCTACGTCTGCGCAGGCGGCCGTCACTGCCACCGTCGGGCAGGTCCCTGAATGGCGTTTGCGCGTGCGCAACCCCAAGCGGGCCAACGCGTCACCGGTGGCGGACGCAGGAGCGAAGTTGTCCCTGACAGCCAGCACCAGGATCCTGGCCTCTGGTGCGCAGGTGGTGAGCGTTTCCAACACGGCGAGCGTCATCTCGACCGGCGCCGCGCTCGCCGGTCGCTATTCCATCGCTGGTGGGGAAGGTACCCGGACCGTGACTCGAAGTGTGCGTGGACCCTATGGGTCCTCAACAACGTCCTGTTCTGGCGGCATTGCCTACACATCGGCCACCTCGATCACCGCTAACGGCGCCTGGTCACTGCCGTCCTACCAGCCGACAAAGTCTGGCTACTACCGCTGGACGGTGACTTCGGGTGGCAATGCGTTTTCGGACAGCGCCACGGGCTGCGGCGCCGCTGTCCGCGTGCGCAAACAAGCCAATGTGGGTCAGTTTCGGCTGGCCGGCGACACCAACGCAGTGAAGTTGGACAAGAAGTTTGCGATCGGCGTGCGGGTGGTTGGGTTTGACCGCAGTGAAGTCCACACGCTTACCTCGCGCCTTTATGGCCCGTATTCGCAGAAGGACAACGCCCGCTGTGGGGCCAGCCGACTGGTATCGAGCAAGACCGTGACCAAGAACGTCAGCACAAACGGCGACGTCACAATGCCGAGCGCTGTCATCGGAGCCAAGGCCAATGTCGGCTGGTATGCCTGGCAAACCACCCTGAACACAGGCGATCTGATCATCGGTGATACCTCCGGCTGCGGGGTGCCTTTCCACGTCACGCAGTGAGCGGGTCGCCTGCAGAGTGCTCCCAAATCGTGCCGAAGGCACGACTTCGGAAGCATTCTGCGATGAGTTGTCTCCCGAACCATGCCCACGGCACGATTTGGGTCGTCGTTGATCAGTTCGCTCTTGTGGATGGGTGGGCGATACTGGGTTCGAACCAGTGACCTCTTCGGTGTGAACGAAGCGCGCTACCACTGCGCCAATCGCCCCCAAACAACAGTGCGTGACTCTACATGCCGGGGAGTTCTGGAACCAAGCCGCTGATGTCTTGCACCCAATTCCAACCGGTGACGGTGTAGGCCGGCCAGTCGTAGACGACCAAGTAGGCCAGGACCGCGCCGCAGAGGGCAACAGTCGCGAGCGTCGCCAAGGCGATTCGGCGACGGCGTACGCGTGGGTCCATGGCGCGCGCGTTCTCGCGTGCTGCTTCCCACTTGGCTTGCGCTTTTTTGAGCAATTTCTGCGCCCAGACGTATTCCAGAGACAACACGCCTAGACCAGCAATAATCGCCAGAATTCCTTGCCCCGGGCCGATCAGCATCACGATTCCAGCCAGAATCATCAGCACCCCGATGATCGTCACAATGATCTTGGTGATAACTGAACTCACCGGGTTGGAGTGAGCCTTAGCGTGGAGGCGTTTTAGGCGTGGAAACCGCTCTTTTTGAGGAGTCGAGGACTCGTTCACAGTCTGCTCAACGACTGACTTTTCGCCGTCCAACACCGTGCACCTGACCTCATCCAAGTTATCGGCTGCCCGTAGGACCAGCCCGTCCGTCCGATCAGCCTATCCAGGTCTACCCAACCGGATGACAGACATCCCCGTCATGACCCCCGACGCGATTCGTCTCTATGACAAGTGACCGGCACCACACAGGTGCACCAAGCAGGGGGAGTCAATCCAATGCCCGATGTCTACACGGATTCTGTAGCCGACGACGTTCGTCATGACGTGACAATCGAATGCGTCGACGCCTGCGGGAATGCTCACACGCTGGAGGCGGCGTTTGGCTATGACCCCAAGGATCCGTATGCCGTGACAATGACGTTCTATGTCCCCGGCGACTGCGTGATCTGGACTTTTAGTCGTGAGTTACTTCTCAGTGGTTTGCACGAGCCGGCGGGCGACGGCGACGTCCATGTCTGGCCAGAAGGCGACCTCGACGGCTCCCCGGCCTCCGGAGTCATGGTCGAGCTCTGCTCGCCAGATGGACATCTGCTCGCGCTGGTTCGCGGCACCGACGTCCGGCGCTTCCTCAACCGCACTTATGAATTGGTCCCCGTGGGCACCGAGCTCGCCCATCTCGATCTTGATGGACTGTTGAGCCAACTGCTCGCGTCCTAGCTCGACTGGCGCTAGGGGTCGATCGACTCGCGTTCCTTCAGCGCCCAGCCGGACACGACCCCCCGCGTGACCGGACCCGGAGCTGGCAACTCGCGCTCATTCCAACGATGAACGGCCTGGACGTCGCGCGTCGTTGACGCCAAAAAGACCTCGTCCGCGTGCTGGGCGACCTCAATCGGCTCATCTACTTCTCGTGCCCCAAACCATTCGATGACCAACGCTCTCGTAACGCCCGCTAGGCAACCGCTGGCCAGGGTGGGCGTGCGCAGTTCACCATTGACGACGTAGAACACATTGGAGCCCGTGCCCTCACACAGGGCGCCCACAGTGTTGGCGAAGATCGCCTCCGTCGCCCCGTGTTTGGCAGCCTCAGCCAAAGCCACAACATTTTCGGCGTACGACGTGGTCTTTAGGCCCGCAACGGCGCTTCGCTCGTTTCGTGGCCACCGCACGGTGACGACCGCAGTGGTCTCTGGCCACGAGCCCATCGGTGCCGCGACCACCACCAAGGACGGCTGGGCATGCACATCCGGCTCGACCAGAGCCAAGTGGCGAGGGACCCGCCGTATAGGTGACCCGAACCCGGCCTAGAGCAATCGGGTCTGCAGCCAGCACAGCGTCAATTCCCGCGATCACGTCCCCTCGATTCACCGGGGGCAGACCGAGCCCCAGGGCGGAACTCTCCAAGCGATCCAGATGCCTGGTCAGCGCAAACGGGGCACCGCTCACCACTTTGATGGCTTCGAAGACGCCATCCCCGACCGTGAAACCATGATCCACGACCGAGATGGCCTTCGCCAACGGATCGGACAGCAGAGAACCATTCATCCAGGCGTGCATGACGTCACTCTAAGAGCCCGGTGCGTTGAGCGTGGGGAGGCGCCGCGATCACAGCCTGCGGGGCTGGTCCGGATTTTGCAGCCCCCTGGCCATCGGCTACTGTTTCACCCGCGCTGCCGGTCCAGAGTTTGGTCTCCAGATTGGTCGTTGCAAGCGGACATAGCTCAGTTGGTAGAGCGCAACCTTGCCAAGGTTGAGGTCGCGAGTTCGAGTCTCGTTGTCCGCTCGGAGAGGGTCTCGGCAGACCCATCCGCGGTGGGTTGGCCGAGAGGCGAGGCAACGGACTGCAAATCCGTGTACACGGGTTCAAATCCCGTACCCACCTCGAATGTTGAACAGTTTTATGGGCGATTGGCGCAGCGGTAGCGCGCTTCCCTGACACGGAAGAGGTCACTGGTTCGATCCCAGTATCGCCCACCAGATAGTTAAGGCAGGCGCATCAGCGAGATGTCGCCGCAGCAGAAGCCGCAGCCGCCCGGGCCACCCACGCGGGAGGATCGCCGTATCGCTGTGGCCGAATAAGTCGCCCCTCCGCGCAGTCCTCAACCAACGCGGCCAGTCGATCAGTTCGGGTTTTCTCACGCTTGGCGCCCTGCACCCAGGTCGCGGCCGTACGACGGTAGGTCACCGTCGCCTCCTCCCAAAAGGCTTGCGCGGCCGGCACGGCCGCGATGGCGGCGAGCTCCTCAGCCGTCAGCTGGCTGGTCTTTGAGAGCTCGTAGGAGACGCTGCTATCCGGCTTTCGCCGTTCGTACGCCGCGATGCCAGACTGCTGCATTTTTCCCTCAGCCATGAGCCGCTCAACATGGTCGATGTTCACGGGACTCCAGATCGATGTCGCTTTCCGCGGAGTCCACCGCTGACGCCGGGCGGAGTCGTCAACCCGCTTGGCAACCGAGTCGATCCACCCGAAGCAGAGCGCGACAGGGACGGCTTCGGCCCAGGTCAGCCCTTGTCGCGGATCACCTTTGCGATAGAGCCCCATCCACAGCTCGGTCGCCGATTCGTGGTTCACCTCAAGCCAGACGCGAAACTCCTCCGCATCCGCAAAGAAAATGGGATCTGGTTCAGGAGGTGACGGCACGAGCGCGAGGCTAACACCCGAGGAATTTCGCGAGGAACGGCAGGACGATGAAGCGCAACCTGCCGGCAGGTCACGGTGCTGAGAAGACCAATAGTTGGCCGCCCTAATTGGAATTGAGCTCCGCGAAGGCCTCAACTTTGACGCGGCTGCCGCTCACGATGATGAGATCGCCCTGATAAACCACGGTGGCCGGCACGGCGTAGGTGAAGTCTTCTCCCGTTCTCTTCACTCCGACGATCGTCACGCCGTATTCCTGCCGTACTGCTGACTCAGCCAGGGTGCGCTCGAGGATCTGCTTCGGGGGGCGCATCTTCACGATGGCATAACCGTCGTCAAACTCGATGTAGTCGAGCATTCGCCCGGCGATCAGGTGAGCCACTCGACGACCGGTGTCGTGCTCGGGGCGTACGACGTGATGGCAGCCCAGCTGTTTCAAGATCCGCGCGTGCGGCTCCGAAATAGCCTTAGCCCAAATGTCGGGAGTGCCGAGGGACTGCAGCAACGAGCAAGTCAAGATTGAGGCCTCGAGATTATTGCCCATGCCCACCACCACTCGGTCAAACTCGTCGACCGAAAGTTGGCGCAACGCTTCTTCGTTCGTAGCGTCGGCCACCACGGCGTGCGTCAAGTGACCGGCCAGCCTTTGCACCAGTTGCTCATCTAGGTCAATGCCCAGCACCTCGGTGCCGCCAGCCATCAACTCAAGCGCCAGGGACTCACCAAATCGCCCGAGCCCAATCACCGCTACGGCATCGTTATCCAACCTAGCCAATGAGGGGCCTGCCTTCCGGGAGACGATAGAGGTGCGGTCGCTCACGCAACGCTAGCGCTGAGACCAGTGTCACCGGGCCAACGCGACCGATGAACATCAAGAAGATCAACAGGAGTTGAGCAGGTGCTCCCAGCGTGGGGGTGACGCCGGCGCTGAGCCCCACTGTGCCAAAGGCAGACGTCACCTCGAACATGGCCAGGTTGAGGCTTAGCGGCTCCAACAGCATCATCACGAGAGTCGACGTGAGCACGAGCCCGGCTGCGAGCAACCCCACGGTGAGCGCCTGACGTTGGGTCCGCTCGGCGATTCGGCGATCGGCCAACTCGACATCCCGCGAGCCGCGCGCCTCGGCGACGATGATGAAGAACAAGAGGAAGAAAGTAGTCACCTTGATGCCGCCAGCTGTGCTGGCGGACCCGCCACCGATGAACATCAAGATGGTGGTGATGAACAAACTCGACTCTCGCATTTGCGCATAGTCAACGGAGTTCATCCCTGCGCTTCGGGGTTGGACGGCCGTCGTAAAACCTGCAAGCAAGCGACCCGGCGTATCGAGCGCGCCTAAGGTCGCTGGGTTTGTCCACTCAGCCGCGGTCAACGCAACAAAGCCACCCACAAGCAAAACGAACGTGCCGATCAACGTCACCTTGACGTGCAAACTCCAGTGCCGGGGCGCTAGGTGCTTCCGCAACTCCAACAGCACTGGAAAGCCGATACCGCCGAGGATGACCGCCAGATTCAAGGGGATGATGATCCACCCATCAGTTACGAAGGACATCAAGCTGTCGGAGTACAACGCGAAGCCGGTGTTGGTGAAGGCCGAAACTGAGTGAAAGACACCAAGGTAGAGCGCACGCCCAAGTGGCTCGTCATAGGCAACAAAGAGTCTCAGTCCAACCACGATCGCGACGCACGCTTCCAGAGCGAGGGTGTACTTAACAATTCCCCACAGCAGTTCGCGAACATCGCCGATGCGCACGGTGTTTGATTCACCCGCGGTGTTCAATCGCGCCCTTAGTCCCAAGCGACGGGCGACGAGTAGGGCAAGGAATGACCCCAACGTCATGATGCCGATTCCACCCACTTGCATGGTGAGCAAAATGACCGCCTCACCAAAGGCAGTCCAGTGAGTTGACATGTCGATCGTGACAAGGCCCGTCGTGGATATCGCACTGGTGGCCGTGAACAACGCTTCAAAGAACGATGCTCGACCTGGACCGATCCGTGAAATCGGCAGCAGGAGGGCAGCCGTACTCAGCACAGCACCAATTGCAAAGAGCGCCGAAACCACTTGGGCCGGGTGGCGCAGTCCGCGACGCCTCCCCCGTGCTGCGACCTCACTCACGGAGTCGTTTCCTCCGTCTGGACTTCTACGTCGGCTGACTCAGCCTCGATCAAAGCCGTTTTCGGCGCGGGCTCTTGTGTCGTGTCCTTTGTCGTCAAGGCCCCGCGCAAGGAATTGAGAATCTCCTGTCGAGCGCGAGTAGTCGCGTTCTGCGGAAAAACCGTGTCGAAGGCAGCGTTGACCGCAGCCCCGATCAGCACCGCGATGGCGACGATATAAAGCCACAAAAGCACAGCAATGGGCGCAGCGAGAGGTCCATAGATCGAGGATGACTCCGCTGCCGTGACCGTAAGCACAACACGCAGCAGGTAGGACCCGACGATCCACATGAGCATGCAAAAGGTCGCCCCTGGCAGGTTGAAACCCCAGTTGGTGCGCACCGGAACTGAGACGTGATAGAGCGTGGCCAGGAAGCAAATGCACATCAAGATGACGAGCGGCCAATAGAAGGAGCCCACGAAGTCAAGCCGCTGCGGCAGCAGTCGATTGACAAGCGTGGGACCGGCCACCACCAAAGGAATGGTGATCACGCCGATGAGCAAACCCAGCACATAGAGCGAGAAGGACAGTGCACGCGTGCGGACGATCCCTCGGTGGCCCCCGAGCCCATGCATGATCGTGATGGTGTCGACAAAGACGTTGAGCGCACGCGAACCTGACCAGAGGGCGAGGATGAAGCCGATCGAGATGACGTCGTAGCGTCCACCGGCCAAAACCTCGTTGATGGTCGGCACGATCACCTGGTCAACGGCAGCGTCAGACAGCGCCCGAGAGGCCAATTCGATGACCGCCTCGCGGACATCGTTCACCTGGGTCTGCGGGAATTGAGCCGAGAAGTAGCCGATCGCACCAGCAAGCGCGAAGATCAACGGTGGCATCGACAAAATGGCAAAGAACGCCGCTTCGGCCGCGAGTCCAGTCACGCGGTAGCGCATGCACGACCCAACGGTGGTCACTACCAGTCTCCATAGCAAGCGTCGAACCCTGGCGATCAGTGATCGCTGAGTCGGCGCCGCCATGCCCTTAACGGTAGTCGCTCGGCAAGCCACACGAGGAATGGCCATGGCGCGGCCGTCGGCAAAATTCTGGTTTCACGTTACGGTTCAATGTCGAGGTTCAGCGTTGAGATGCGAGACACTTTGAGCCAGGCGACACATTGGTCGCGTAGTCACATGAAGGGACGCTTTGATGCGTAAGTACGCCGTTGAGTTCATCGGCACATTTTTCTTAGTCTTGACCATCGTCTGCGCTGTGAACACCAGCGGTCCTCTTGCCCCCATTGGGATTGGCGCCGTGTTGATGACGATGATCTACGCCGGAGGCCATATCTCGGGCGCTCACTACAACCCCGCAGTCTCGGTCGCGGCCTTTGTTCGTGGCCGTCTTGACGCGTCCGAATTGGCGCCCTATATCGGCGCGCAACTCCTCGGCGCAGCGGTCGCTGGTCTGATCGGCGGCCAGTTCCTAGTCGAGACCACGTCGAACGATGCTTACACCGGCAAAGCGCTGGGCATCGCCTTCGTCGCCGAACTGCTGTTCACGTTTGCCCTTGCCTACGTCGTTCTTAACGTGGCTACGTCCAAGGACCATGACGGCAACGGCTTCTATGGCTTGGCCATTGGTTTCACGGTGATGGCCGGCGCGTTCGCAGTCGGCGGCCTCAGCGGCGGCGCCTTCAACCCGGCCGTTGGCCTGGGCATCAGCGTTGGCGGCATGTCCGATTGGGCCAACATCTGGATCTACTTCGTGGCCTGCATCTTGGGTGGCGCGGCAGCCGGTTACACCTTCAAGGCGCTCAACCCCGAAGACGTCTAGTCCAAGTCCAGCAAAGCGAAGGGCGGGTCTCCTACTGGGAGACCCGCCCTTCGGCATGCGCCGCGCTCAGCTGAGTTGAAGACCTGGGTAAAGCGGGTGCTTGTCCAACAACTCCGCACTTGCCGCCTTCACGCGGTCAGCGACACCAGCCGCCAACGTGTACGTCGCCTTCGACGGCGCTCCTGCCTTGTTGACTCCAGGCTGAGTGCTGCTCAGCACGTCGACCATAAGTTCGGCAACTCGGTCGAACTCGTCATGACCAAATCCGCGGGTCGTGAGTGCCGGCGTACCAACTCGGACCCCGGAGGTATACCAAGCCCCGTTGGGATCCGAAGGCACGGAGTTGCGGTTAGTGACGACCCCTGCGTCGAGCAGTGCGGACTCAGCCTGGCGTCCGGTCAGTCCGAAGCCTGAGACATCGAGCAAGACGATGTGGTTGTCAGTGCCGCCGGTCACGAGTTTGCCGCCCCGCGAAAGAAAGCCTGCCGCGAGTGACTGCGCATTGTCGGCGACATTCTGAGCATACGTCTGAAACGAGGGCTGTCTGGCTTCGGCCAAGGCAACAGCCTTCGCTGCCATCATGTGTGACAGCGGACCGCCGAGGACCATCGGACAACCACGATCAACCGACGGGGCATACTCCTTGGTCGCCAACACCATGCCACCCCGGGGGCCGCGCAGGGACTTGTGGGTGGTTGTGGTGACGATCTGCGCATGCGGCACCGGATCCTCGTCACCGGTGAAGACTTTGCCAGCCACCAGACCGGCAAAGTGAGCCATATCAACCATCAACGTGGCTCCGACTTCGTCGGCGATCTCACGCATCTTGGCGAAGTTCACCCGCCGCGGGTAGGCGGAATAGCCAGCCACCAAGATGAGTGGCCGGAACTCACGAGCCTTTGCTGCGACGAGGTCGTAGTCGAGAAGGCCCGTGGAGGGGTCCGTGCCATATTGCTGTTGGTGGAACATCTTGCCGCTGATGTTGGGCCGAAATCCGTGGGTCAGGTGACCGCCGGCATCAAGCGACATGCCGAGCAGTCGCTGGTTGCCGAGTTCGGCTCGCACACTCTCCCAATCGGCGTCGGTTAACTCGTTGACGTTCTTTGCGCCGAGCTTCTCCAGCGCAGGTCCTTCGACGCGGTGGGCCAGGATCGACCAGTAGGCAACCAGATTGGCGTCGATGCCGGAGTGTGGCTGAACATAGGCGTACTCCGCTCCGAATAGTTCGCGCGCATGCTCGGCAGCGACGTCTTCGACGATGTCGACGTTCTGGCAACCAGCATAAAACCGGTGGCCGATGGTTCCTTCGGCGTACTTGTCGCTGAACCATGACCCCATCGTGAGCAAAACGGCTGGCGATGCGTAGTTCTCCGACGCGATGAGCTTGAGCGAGGCTCGCTGATCGGCGAGCTCTTGGCGAGTTGCTGCCGCGATGCGAGGCTCAATCGCCTCAATCACTTGAAGCGCCTGGCTGAAGGAGCTGCTGATCAAACTGTCGGAGAGGGCATCAGTCATGCGGACAGGCTAGTGTCCGACCCCCGTTTCCCCCTAGCCAGGACGGTGGTGGAGTGTTCGGCACAACGAGACGTGTCCGAATTGCGGACACGCATCTCATTGCATGAGATTTCGAGTTGTGGACAACGCGTCCGCTCCCTGAGACTTGACCTCATGATCTCCGCTGCGACTCACGTCGACCTCGTGGTTCGCCGCCACGTCGACTACGGCCGCACGCGCAGCATGATGTGTTGGCACCGCTGACCGACCCTGCCCCCTCAGCAAGACCACCACCCCGGGCGCCGGTCGCAGGCCAACCTGATCGCCTCAATGATGCGGCGTCGGAGCCCAGCGAATCGAGTGTCACCAGTCGAAGGAATCTCCTAGGTGAACGACTCTTCTACCACCGTCCGAACACCACGCCCCCGCCCCAAGCGAGGCGAGGGTCAGTGGGCTTTGGGCTACCGCGAGCCGCTCAATCCCAACGAGCAGTTCAAGAAAGACGACGGTCCCCTCAACGTACGTGGGCGAATCGAGAACATCTACGCTCACCGAGGCTTCTCCTCGATTGATCCCAACGACTTGCGTGGCCGGATGCGCTGGTGGGGTCTTTACACCCAGCGTGCGCCCGGCTTCGACGGGGGCAAGACCGCGACTTTAGAGCCGTGGGAACTCGACGACGAGTTCTTTATGCTGCGCATCCGCACCGATGGCAAGATCCTCGGCGTCGAACAACTGCGGGCGTTGGGCGAGGTTTCGACCACCTATGCCCGCAACACGGCGGATGTCACCGATCGCAATAACATTCAATTGCATTGGATCCGCGTGGAGGATGTCCCCGCTATCTGGGAGCGCCTCGAAGGGGTTGGACTCGACACCCAAGAAGCGTGTGGAGATTCCCCGCGACCCTTCCTCGGTTCACCGGTCGCAGGCATCGCCAAGGACGAGATCATCGATGGCTCCGAGGCACTAGCCGAGATCAAGCGCCGCTTCATCGGCGACCCAGCGTTTGCCAACCTTCCTCGCAAGTTCAAGACCGCGCTGACCGGGCACCCCAGTCATGATGTGGCCCCCGAGGTCAATGACGTGTCGTTCGTCGGCACCGTGCACCCCGAACACGGTCCGGGCTTTGATCTGTGGGTCGGCGGCGGACTATCCACCAACCCGATGCTTGCTCAAAAGTTGGCGGTGTGGATCCCTCTCAACGAGGTAGCCGACGCGTGGGAGGGCGTCGCCTCGATTTTCCGTGACTATGGCTATCGTCGACTGCGCTCGCGCGCTCGGCTGAAGTTCTTGGTCGCCGACTGGGGTGTTGAGAAATTCCGCGAAGTGCTGGAGACCGAATACCTCAAGCGGGCACTGATTGATTGCCCCTCTCCCCCAGTGCCCGCGCGGCAGGGCGACCACATTGGCGTGCACGAGCAGAAGGATGGCGGCTTCTACATTGGCGCGGCGCCCATCGTCGGCCGAGTTGATGGAGCTGTGCTGTCCGGCTTGGCCGACTTGGTACACGATTTCGGGGCGTCTGGTGTCCGGTTGACGGCGTACCAGAAATTAGTGGTGCTGGGCATCGATGCTGGAGACGTTGACGCCGTGACCGCGCGGTTAGAGACCATCGGACTCACGGCGTTCCCGTCGAACTGGCGCCGCAGCACGATGGCATGCACTGGCATCGAGTTCTGCAAGTTGGCGATCGTCGACACCAAAGACCGAGCCAAGGCACTGGTAGCTGAGTTGGAGCAGCGCTTTCCCACGCTGGACGTTCCGATCAGCGTCAACGTCAACGGCTGCCCGAATGCTTGTGCCCGCACCCAGGTGGCCGATATCGGTCTGAAGGGCCAATTGGTCCTCGACGCTGAAGGCAACCAGGTCGAGGGCTTTCAAGTGCACCTCGGAGGGGCACTCGCGCTTGGGGCCAACTTCGGGCGCAAACTTCGCGCACACAAGGTGACCAGCGTTGACTTGGACGACTACATCACGTCGGTGGTCACGTCCTACCTCGCCGATCGAGGTCCCGAAGAGTCCTTCGCAACCTGGGTGGCCCGGGCCGAAGAGTCACTGTTGCGCGCCGAGCCGACTCCGGCTGGTGTGTAGGACATGACCGAGCGCGCCGTTCCTTTCCACTGCCCCTATTGCGGGGATGAGGATCTGCGCCCTCACGAAGCGACAGACGGAACCTCGGCTCCCGGCACGTGGGAATGCAGATCATGCTTGCGAGCCTTCTCTCTCAAGATGCTCGGGCTTACTCGGCCTCTGGCATCACGAGCTGAGAGGAACCAGAAGTGAGCGCCACCACCGCCGCTGCGCGCAAGTTCCGCGGCACCCACACCGCTGATCGCACACCCGAAGAGTTGCGCGAGCTGGTCTCGCATGTGGGAGCTGAGTTGGAGTTGGCACCCGCTGAAAACATCATCGAGTGGGCGGTGGCAACCTTCGGCGAACGGTTCTGCATCACCTCCTCGATGGGTGACGCCGTACTGGCCCATCTGGCTTCGACAGTGGCACCCGGCATTGACGTCGTATTCCTCGACACTGGCTACCACTTCGCGGAAACCATCGGTACCGCAGACGCGGTCAAGCACACGCTGCCGGTCAATCTGATAACCATCACTCCGGTGCAATCGGTGGCCGAGCAAGACGCAACCTATGGGCCCGACCTTTACAAGGTCGACCCCGACCTTTGCTGCAAGATGCGCAAGGTCACTCCCCTGGCCGATGCCCTCGCCGACTACGACGCGTGGGCAACCGGACTGCGCCGAGCCGAAACCCACAACCGCGTGATCGCGCCGGTGGTCGGATGGGACGCCCGCAAGGGAAAAGTCAAGGTTTCGCCGTTGGCGCGGTGGAGTGATGAGCAGGTCGAGGAATACATCCTCAAAAACGGCGTGCTCGTCAACCCACTGGTCTACGACGACTATCCGTCCATCGGCTGCTGGCCGTGCACTCGTCGGGTCGCCCCAGGTGAAGACGCGCGCAGTGGTCGCTGGGCCGGCACCAATAAGACCGAATGCGGCATCCATTCATGATCCTCTTCCATCCCCCCACCCCATCGAAGGGAGGCAGCACACCATGGCTGCTCCTGCACTGATAGCGCTCGCCCATGGCAGCAGAGACCGGCGCTCGGCGGCGATGATCGCTGAACTGGTTGGTGAGGTCCGCTCACAACGCCCTGACCTACGGATTGAGCGTGCCTTTCTCGATCTCTCCAAGCCCTCTTTCGAAGTCGTGGTTGACCGGCTCGTCCGGGCCGGCTTCGACGAGATTGTGGTTGTGCCGTTGTTGCTCAGCGATGCCTTCCATGCCCGCGTTGACGTTCCGGCTGCCGTGGCCGCTGCGTGTGAGCGTCATCCGGGAGTGCTGATCAGAGCAAGTCGCATTCTCGGCCTTGAGCCCTGCTTCCTGGAAGTGCTCGACCAGCGGATGCGAGAAGCGCTGAGCGTCGCTCGCGTTCGCGAACTCGACGCCTTGGTGCTCGCGGCAGCGGGATCTAGTGACATGTTGGCCAATCAGGCCGTCGCCCGGCTGGCCCGCGTCTGGTCGACGCGACACAAATTGCCCGTCACTGCGGCGTACGCATCAAGCGCTCCCCCGGCGACAGGTGAAGCAGTTCGCGCCTTTCGTGGCGAAGGTCGGCGCCATATCGCGGTTGCGTCACTATTTTTGGCACCTGGCTTCTTGCCCGATAGGGCCGCCGAACTAGCAATGGAAGCGGGAGCCGTTGCGGTTTCTGAACCGCTCGGCGCCCACCCGGAGGTAGCGCGCACGATCCTGGCGAGGTACGCCGTAGGTGCGGTCGAACTCGTTCCCGTATGAGCGCTAGTTGGGCAGCACAACCAGTCGAGTCAGCAGGGCGCTGAGTTCTTGGGCCGGGTCGTCCGTGACCCCACCGTGCACAGGACCAGGCTGAATGACAGTGCTACGCGGAGCTTTGAGCATGCCGAATCGGCTGCCCAGTGGTTCGTCTTGGCTGACCCCCTGACAGCGCGACTTGTGAGATTCGAGAGCAGATTGCACGGCTTTGAGATCTAGTCCGGGGTCGAGAGCCAACAATCGACCCGGCTCAACTTGCCACCTCAGGTCTAAAAACTTGGCCTCTTCGCAATAGAGCACAACCCCGAGGTTGATGAATTCCTCGCGATCAGCCTGCGGCACACACCTCAGCACGACATATTGATAGGCCAACGGTGTCGTTTTCACTGGCCGCCTCCAGGCAGCCAGTCGCGCGTTTCGAGTCGAGCCAACAGTGCCGCGACGTAGTTTGCTCGCACCGCCGCTGGCGTTTCCGCGCCTGGCACGGATTCCAACCAGGAGTCAGGCACAGCCGCCACAATCTCGGTGAAGACACCTCGATTGAGTGAGTTGTTGGCAGCCTCATCGACTGCCTGGAGAACCTCCCGATCTTTGTCCACCACGCTGGCAAAGACATGGCCGGTGACATCCCAGGGCTGGCGGGCGAATCGCTCGGGAGCGGTGACTCCGTTCTGCCACGCGTGGTGAAAATAGAGTGCAGCGCCGTGATCGATAAGCCACAGATCGCCATGCCATTGCAAGAGGTTGGGGTTGCGCCAGGTGCGGTCGACGTTGGCGGTGAAGGCGTCCAGCCACAACACTTTGGCACTCTCCTCAGCCGCGACGTCCAATGTCTCGTGACCAAACGAGCCCGGCAAGAAATCAACTCCGAGGTTGAGCCCCACGCTTGCTCGCAGCAGGTCCTGAACTTCTTCATCCGCTTCGTAGCGGGCGATGTCGGCCACGAGGTCGAGGACCGCGAGCCGCGGTGTCCGCAGCCCGAGATGGAGCGCCAGTTCACTGACAATGACCTCTGCAACCAGGACTCGGACCCCTTGTCCGGCTCCACGGAACTTGCAGACATACAAGCCGAGATCGTCGGCTTCAACTAGACCGGGAAGACTGCCCCCTTCGCGCAATGGGGTTGCGTAGCGAGTGACTCGCGCCGTCGGGATCACTTGATTGGTGTCTCCTCGGCAAGCCGCCGCTTCTCCGCGTCAATGTCAAAGTCAGCCGGCGGCCACTGGGGATCGAGCTGACGCAGCGCCTGGAGCAGCAAGGTGCCAATGGCGTAGTTGCGATACCACTTCTTGTCACTGGGGATCACGTGCCAAGGCGCATGTTCGGTGTTGGTGCGCTCCAAAGCAACTTGATAGGCCTCGCGGTAGATCGGCCAGAGTGCCCTCTCATTCACATCGCCCGGGTTGTATTTCCAATACTTCGTCGGGTCCTCGAGACGCGCGAGCAATCGGGCCTTCTGTTCAGCGGCAGAGATGTGGAGCATGCACTTAATCAGCGTGGTACCTGAGTCGACGAGTTCTTTCTCGAACTCGTTGATGGCTGCGTAGCGCCGCTCGATCTCGTCCGGTGGGGCCCACTCATGGACCTTCACAATCAACACGTCCTCATAGTGAGAGCGATCGAAGACACCGATCTGGCCGGCCAGCGGAACCGCGTTGCGGATGCGCCAGAGGAAGTCATGCTTCTTCTCTTCGTCGGTGGGTGCCTTGAATGATGTGATCCGGACTCCTTGGGGGTCAACGAGGCCGACGGTGTGCCTCAAGACCCCACCCTTGCCGGAGGTGTCCATCCCCTGGAGAACCAACAACACCCGGCGTTCTGAGCCCATCGTGCGCTCGGCGAAGAGCCGCTCTTGAAGTTCAGAAAGCTCGGAGCCGAGAGCCGTCAACGCCAACTCGCCATCGGCCTTCTTGCCGGCGTAACCGGGCGTGGCAGCTGTGTCGATAGTGCTCGAAATCAACAGGACCAATGGGCACCCGAAGTGCGTCTTGCAAAGTTTCGGAAGTCATGGCGGCATTCTCGCCTATCTAACCTCGACGCTGTCCATTTCTTCACCGATGATGCGAGCGGCCAACCCCGGAGGGTGTCCCTTGCGAGCCAGGTGGCCGAAGAGTCGACGAGTGGCCGTGGCCCGATCAACGCGAGCAAGGGATGGCAACTTCTTGCGAACCAATGCCCGCGCCGACGCTTCTTCGTCATCAGCCTCGACGTCCTCGAGCGCGACTGCGATCACTTCCGGATCCACACCTTTGCGACGCAACTCCATCGCCAGCACCCGGCGTGCCAGGCCGCGTGTTTGTTGTCGGCTACTGACCCACAGCTTGGCGAAGGCAAGATCATCGATCAAGCCAACCTCGGTGAAGCGATCCAGCAACCTCGTCGCGATCTCAGCGGGGACATTCTTTGACGCGAGCTTGAGCGCCAACTCATGACGACTGCGAGCGCGACCGGTCAACTGGTCAAGCAGAATCTTGCGGCCCACTGCCTCCGGATCTGCGTCGTTCACTTCTAGTTCCTTCAAACCTAGAAGTCCTTAACGCCGGACGGCTCAGCCACCTCTGCTGGCGCATCAACTTGGGGTCCCACTCCGAGTTTTTCCAGGATCTTCTTTTCCAACTCGTTGGCGAGGTCAGGGTTGTCCTTCAAGAAGTTGCGAGCGTTCTCCTTGCCCTGACCCAATTGATCGCCTTCGTAGGTATACCAAGCGCCGGCCTTGCGGACGAGCCCAGCATCAACTCCCACGTCGATCAGGCCACCCTCGCGGCTGATGCCCAGGCCATACATGATGTCGAACTCAGCCTGCTTGAAGGGCGGCGCGACCTTGTTCTTGACGACCTTGACCCGGGTTCGGTTGCCGACCATGTCGGTGCCGTCTTTCAGGGTCTCAATCCGTCGCACATCGAGCCGGACCGAGGAGTAGAACTTCAGTGCGCGACCACCCGTTGTGGTCTCGGGGCTGCCAAACATCACGCCGATTTTCTCACGCAACTGATTGATGAAGATGCAAGTGGTGTTGGAGTTGTGCAGCGCCCCGGTCATCTTGCGGAGCGCTTGGCTCATCAGCCTGGCCTGCAAACCCATATGGCTGTCGCCCATCTCGCCCTCAATCTCGGCGCGGGGCACAAGTGCTGCGACCGAGTCGATCACAATCAGGGACAAAGCCCCCGACCGGACCAACATGTCGGCGATCTCCAAAGCCTGTTCGCCTGAGTCAGGCTGCGACACGATCAGCGCATCGGTATCAACACCAAGCGCCTTTGCATAGTCGGGATCGAGGGCATGCTCGGCGTCGATGAACGCCACGATGCCGCCGGCTGCCTGCGCGTTTGCGACCGCGTGCAACGCGACGGTCGTCTTTCCGGACGACTCTGGACCATAGATTTCAACGACCCGACCACGCGGGAGTCCGCCGATTCCGAGCGCAACATCGAGGGAGATCGCACCCGTTGGGATGACCTCGAGTGGCGCCCGAGTGTCATCACCCAAGCGCATCACTGAGCCTTTGCCGAACTGCTTTTCAATGTTGGCCAACGCGGAATCGAGTGCCTTGTCGCGATCGCTCATAAGTCTGGTCCCTATCTCGTCGATATTCAGTCGTCTCAGAGCCCGTCTATGGGCTGCGATACCGACGCTAGACCCGACCACCGACAAGCCTGCTGGGATGCACCATTGGCTGTGGAGAACTCGACCCTTGCGCCTTCTGTGGACACAATCTAGGCCGAACACGTGTTCGAGCGCGGCGACACGCCGCAACTAACTCAACGGATCTCAGACGGCTACTTCGCTCGGGAGGTGCACCACGAAGCGGCAGCCTGGCGCCACGTTGGCAACATCCACTCGGCCCCGGTGTGCCTCGACGATCCCCTTCACGATGGCTAGTCCTAAACCGGCCCCGGCGCCAGGACCGGCTACCGTCGGAGTGCGCGCCGCGCTTCCCTGCCACGCGACGTCAAAGACCCGTTCCATGTCGTGGCTCGATAGCCCCCCACAGCCATCCGTCACCGACAACTCGACTCCTCCGGTGACCGCTTGACCGTGAACTTCAACGACGCCATCAGCGGGAGTGTGGCGGATGGCGTTCATGAGCAGGTTGGAAATGACTCGCGATAACTCGCCAGGATCTGCGGTGACCAGAATGCCCTCGTCCACACGACCGCCAAGTCTCACTTGGCTGGCTTTAGCCACGGGATCGGCTCCAGCGATGGCTTCGCTGACAATGTCTCCCAAGGCAACGGGTTGCAGCGACAGCCGGAGTACGCCGGCATGAATGCGCGATAGCTCGAAAAGGTCGTCCACCATCCGCACCATCCGATCGACCTCCGCTCTGATTTGCCGGTGATAGCGGGGCGGGTCTTCGGCAATCCCGTCCTCGAGGGCTTCGGTCATTGCTCGCAGTCCGGCTAGCGGCGTACGCAAGTCATGGGACACCCACGACACCAACTCGCGCCTCGACTCCTCCAGCCGGCTTTCGCGGTCACGCGATTCTCGTAGCCTCTCACTCGTGCGAGTGAGTTCGTCAGACAACTCTTGCAACTCGGCCGGTCCCCGCGCCTCGGAAGTGAATTCACCCGAGTCTCCGAAACGTCTTGCATCATCGGTCATGGACTTTGACCAGCGGACAAAGGCCGTTCCGACCACAAACGCGACGGCCAGGGCGACCACACTCGACACCACAGAGACCAACAACACCACAGCAAAGTCGTGATCGGAAAGGAACATTGCGCGGGCTGTTCCGACGAATCCGGCGACGACGGACGCCACAGCAGCACCCGCCACAGTGACGGCGAGCACGAGAACCGAACGTTGCCGAAGCAACCAGGCAATCGCTAGGCCGCACAGTCCGGCACCGGCCGACCATGCTGCCGTGATGACAATGATCGCTAGTTGATCCCGACTCACTGTGCCTCCCACCGATAGCCGACGCCCCAAACAGTGACCAATCGCACCGGGCGGGTCGGATCAAGTTCCACTTTCTCGCGGAGTCGACGCACGTGCACGGTCACCGTGGACTGGTCCCCAAAGGACCAACCCCAGACCTGTTGCAAAAGTTCATCGCGAGAGTAAGCCGTGCCGGGATTGGCGACTAGGAACCGCAGCAGATCAAACTCCCGCCCAGTCAACGCAACGCTCGCTCCGGCGAGCAACACCTCGTGGCGATCGCTGTCGACACTTAGATCTCCATCAACCACTCGCCCGGAGATCGATTTGTCAACCTCACCTGCTCGTCGCAGTACCGATTCAACACGCAAAACGAGCTCGCGTGGGCTGAACGGTTTGGTGAGGTAGTCATCCGCACCCACCTCAAGGCCGACGACACGGTCGGTCTCACTGCCCAATGCGGTCAACATAATGATCGGCACGTCGGTGCTCTTTCGAAGGCGGCGACAGACCTCTAAACCATCGATTCCAGGCAACATCAGATCGAGCACAATCAGATCTGCGGCCACATCGCGCATCGCGACCAATGCGGTCTCCCCGTCACCCGCCTCAGCCACATCGTGTTTTGCTGCACGCAGATATGAGACGACTACCTCGCGAACAGTTGGGTCGTCGTCGACAACAAGCACTCTTGCCATCAGACCTCCTCTGATCTACTTCGGTGAGCTCGACATTGAGCCCGCGAGCAACGTCCCGGGCAAAGGTTAGTGCTCCGAGACGGCAATTGATGCAGGGTCACCGAACGGCCGCCTTAAAGACCCCGAACCAACGATCAGCGTGCCGATGAATATGGGGCGGCTGAAACCCGGATTCGATGGCGACATAGCCAGCCATGTCGACTCCAACCGCAGCCCAAGGGAATGGCTCACTGAGACCACCCTCGGATTCAAGCCGCACGGTACCCAATCGAATGCCGATGCCCGGCGCACCGAGCTCAATCACGGCCCGACCACGCTCGGCAAGCACCTCGCGTACCCGTCGTAGCAGCGCTATCGGGTCGCCACCAATGCCGATGTTGCCGTCGGCGAGCAACGCCGTCTCCCAGCGGCCTTCAGCCGGAATGCGGTCAAAGACGTCACGTAGCAAGGCGGCCACGCCACGTTCGCGGGTCTGGAAGATGGCTTCCGGGACGACGTCGATGCCAAGCACGATATGGCCCTGGCTGGCGAGCCGCTCGGCCATTCGACCCGGACCGCAACCGATATCCAAGGTCGAGCCGTGCAGTGCGCAATCAGCGCGCGATCGGCGGCGTCGGCTGAACCCGTCCAGGCGTCGACGGGACGTGGGGCTTCATCCACCCGATCCAGGCGGATCCTTCATGCGGAAAGCGGACGTAAACGCTTGGAGGACTGCTGGCGAGGTGGTCGTCATGAAACGACCGCAGGTTGGTGTCGCGACCAGGCGCGAGCAAATGCCCCTGTGGTCGCAATGGCCACGGCTTGGGCATCGGCAAGCGTGTCGACGTCGACCAATTCGGCCGCGATGCCGACCCGGAGTCCGGCCTTTTCCAGCGCTGCGCGAGTGTCACGGAAGGTCTGCTCAGTAGACATGGGCACGTTGAGGAGTAAGCCGCCGTGTCGCGAATCCCTAAGCGCGAGGGCCCACCAGCCCCCATCTGCGGCTGGTGCGAGGACAGCATCGTGGTCGGCAAGGGAGTCAACGACCGCTCTAAGGTCACTGGCCGTCGCCTGCGGTGTGTCCATTCCGATTTGAACGACCGGGCCCGGCACGCTGTTGTGGGCGTGCGCAAGACGGTGGGCAAATGTCGCGCCCGACTGTGCAAAAGTTGTCCAACTAGCCAACCGCGATGCCAGCTCAATCCCCCGAACCGCCGTGGCCAACTCCCCCTCAAGGGCTAGAAAACATCCGCGAGGTGAGTACGCCGCGCAAGCGTCGATGGTGTCGAGAAGCGCGGCAGCAGCGAATTCAGCTGCGACTTCCATCCCAACTTCGCGGCCCAGCCGAGTCTTGACCTGGCCCGCGACAGGGGCCTTGGCCATGACCAGCACATTCGCTGGCTCGGTCAGTATCGAGGTCATGCCAGCACCCGCCAAAAGTCCCGGGCCGTCTTCACGGTGCCGCTAACTGAACCAGAAACCTTGGACTTGGTGCCGGCTGCCCGGGGACCGTAAGACACGTCATGCTCCGTAATCCGCCATCCTGCGCGGGTAGCGCGCTGGAGGAGCTCGACGGGATACCCGAATCGTCGATCCTCGACACCCAACTCGAGGAGTGCTGTTCGCCTACATACCCGCATCGGCGCGATGTCATGCACGGTCATGTCGATCCGACGACGCAGCCAGGCCACGATGAGCGCGTTGCCCGCGCGGGCATGCCAGGGCCAGGTGCCGGCCGAAGTGGGTCGCCGCCGGCCGACTGCCATGTCGGCGATCCCGCGGCGTACGTCGTCAAGAAGCGGAAGTAGATCGTTCAAGTCAAAGCTGCCGTCGCCATCGGCCACCGCGATGAATTCCGCGCTGGCGGCAACAACTCCGGCGTGCACGGCCGCACCATAGCCAGGTGTGGCCTCCTGAACAACCAGCGCCCCATGGGCGGCCGCGACGGCCGCCGTAGCGTCCTTCGAACCGTTGTCGACGACGATTACGTCAATGCCCGCCGGAACCGAATTCAGCAGTGCAGGCAAGGCGGGCGCCTCATCGCGACACGGCAGTATCAGTTGGCAGTTCATGTCGACCACGCTACGCACCACAGAGTGATGAGATGCCCCGATTCCCTTACGAGACCGTGACGAGCTCTCCCAGCACGGGGTTTAACTCACCACCGGCACCTACCATCGGAACATGCCCAGCCCACCTATTGCGAGACGCACGCACGCCCTGAGCGCGCCATGGCTGGGTCTGAGCGTTGCGGTCGTGTTGATGGCCGCCGGAGTGTTGGTCCCGCTGCTGAGTGGTTGGGACGTCCATGTCTTCTACTTCCCGCCATTACACGCGGATTGGGATCCGCGCCTCGGAGCCGGGACGCTCCCGGCGCTCCTCGTCGGGGCTGCTGGTGCGGTCTACGCAGGCCGGATCGCCCAAAGCGCGAGTTGGCGACGACTGCTCCTCACGACGTACGTCGCGGGCTTGGCGTGGCTGTTTTCGCTGGCGCTCGTCGATGGGACCGATGGCATCCGGGACGTGCTGAATCACAGTTATGAATATTTGGAGTCAGCTCGGGCCATCACCGATGTCCCGGGAATGTTGGAGGAATACGTCTCCCGAATTCCCTATGCGGCCGAGCCCAACAACTGGCCGGTGCACCTGGCCGGGCATCCTCCTGGTGCTGTGCTCTTCTTCATCGTGCTCGTGAATCTCGGATTGGGCAGTGGGCTTCAAGCCGGCATCGTGGTCACACTGATTGCTGCCTCAACCGCGCTCGCGGTCATGGTGACGCTCAAGACCCTGGGTGCCGAGCCAGCAGCCCGCCGCGCCGCCCCATTTCTTGTCTTCACGCCAGCTGCCATCTGGATGAGTGTGTCAGCGGATGCAATGTTTGCTGCCGTCGCCGCCTGGGGCATGGCTGCGCTGGCTCTCGCCACCGTGCGCCGCAGCCTGGGCTGGTCCGCGGTGGCCGGGTTGACGCTTGGCTATGTCGTGATGATGTCTTACGGTCTTCCCCTGCTTGGCGTGCTCGCGGTCGCGATCCTGATCGTCGGTGGCTCTTGGCGACCGTTGGCCCCTGCCGTCTTGGCAGCCTGTCTAGTCGTCGGCGCGTTTGCTTTCTACGGCTTCTATTGGTGGGAAGCCCTGCCCGTCCTGCGCGAGCGCTATTGGGATGGCGTGGCCAGCAATCGTCCGCCCGAATATTGGATGTGGGGCAATCTCGCGGCTCTTGCCTTCTGCGCCGGGCCAATCGCGTATGCCGGGCTCAGCAATCTCTTGGCGCTCACTTGGTTGAAGGGCGCGCGTCTCGAAACCTCGGAGGCCCGCGTCGTCACCTGGCTAGCAGGCGCGGGCGTCGCGATGGTGGCCATCGCCGATCTCTCCCAGATGAGTCGCGCCGAAGTTGAGCGCATCTGGCTTCCTTTTGTGCCCTGGCTGCTGATCTCCTGCGCGTTCCTTCCCGAGCGTTGGCGACGCTGGGGTTTGGTTGGCCAGATTGTCACCGCACTCGTCGTGCAACACCTGCTGTGGAGCGACTGGTAGCCGCTAGATCTAGAAGTCAGATCTGGGCGCCTAGGCGACGACGCCAAATGCGGGACAGCAGATCTGTCACAAGCATGAGGGCCAAGACCGCCAACACCAGGGTCGAGAGTTGTTCGTAGCGAAAGAGCTTGAGATTGATCGCGAGTTCTTGGCCAATGCCACCGGCACCGACGAAGCCCAACACAGTGGAAGACCGGATGTTGCATTCGGCCTGAAACAGCAAGAGCGAGACAATTCCTCCTCGCGCCAACGGCGCGATGGCGAGCCCGGCAACCGCTGGGCGGCTGGCCCCCATCATCTGCATCGCCTCAACTGGATTGGGGTCCACCGACTCCAATTGCTCGGCCCACAACTTGGCCAAGGCGCCAGCCCCATGGATGCCAATCGCGAGCGCCCCGGCGGCTGGTCCAGGTCCCAACGCCGCCACCAAAAGCAGTGCCCACAGCAGATCGGGTACGCCGCGGAGCACCGCTGCGACTGCGCGAACGGCCTCTCGGATTGGCCGGGGAGCATTCACATTGCCTGCGAGCAGCAGCCCCAGCGGTGCGGCCACTACGGCCGCAATGGCTAACCCGACAATCGCGATCTGCACGGTCTCGATAGCCGCGGCAACACAGACCTCCAACCACTCACGCGAAAGGTCGGGAGTCATCAGTCCGGAGATCAGCAAGCGGGCGCCACGTTGGCCTTCGGTTAGCACGCCCAAGTCGAGTTGGATGCCGTTTAAGGACCAGACCAACACCAGAGCGCAGATCCCCCAAGTGGCCAATTTCGTGAAGGATCGTCCCCCACGACGCACCTTTTCGGGAGCCGATTCACGAGTCGCGAGCAACGTCATCGGCTGATCCCACTGCCATACAACCGGTCAATCGCTTCGTGGGTCATCGAGGTGACGTCGAAGAGCAATCGTCCATTCTGAAGGCCAACCTTGCGCGGGAATCTGCGGGCCACATCTAGGTCGTGGGTCGTGACCAAGAGGGTTGCGTCTGTGATCCCCAGCAGTTCGTCAACCACGCCGCTCGCCGCCACTGGATCCAGCCCAGTGGTTGGTTCGTCGGCCAGCACTAGCCGTGGTTGTCCGAGCAGCGCACGGACCAGCGCGACCCGGTGGCGCTCACCACCGGAAAGGGTGCTGGCGGGCACGTCAAGGCACTCAGTGACACCGTGTTCACGGGCGAGGTGCGCCAACCTGGCTTCCCACCTCGCGGGCACGCGACCGCGGCCGAGGGCCAGCCAGTCACCCGGCTTGAACTCATGAGTCACCCCCATCAGTGCGTTGACCCGGCCCGAGAGTTGAGGCACCAGATCGCTGCCCTGTCGCATCACGCCGGCTTGCCGTCGGATTAACCGGTGTGCGGATGGCGAAGTGGCGTCGTACTCCCCGACGCGAAGCCGACCCGTTGCTGGTACAAACCCGACCAGGCTGCGCAGCAGCGTTGTCTTGCCGCACCCGGAAGCCCCAAGAATTGCCACGTGCTCGCCTGGGGCGATCTCCAGCGCAATGTTGGACAGGGCCGGACGCTCACGGCCGGGAAATTCGACCGTGAGCGCGTCGACACTCACCGAGAAGCCTCGTGACCGGGTCATGGCGTTGCGAGCAGTCCTAACTCCGTGCCCTTGGCGCGGACATCGTCGTAGTCGGACGCCGTCACCTGGACGTATTCAGTGGCGCGGAGCAGATCGAGCAGGGTTGGATCCGAAAGGTCCAAAAAGGCCTGGGTCAGGTCCGCGATGGCTTCTTCGCCCAGTGCCGTCCTGGCCACCCACGGGTAGCCCTGGACCTCGCGAGTGTCAATGACCTTGAGTGCTCCTTCCGGAACAACACCATCACCTTCCAAGCGCTTCAAGATCCGCAATTCGATCCCGCCGGCGTCGACCGATCCCGAGAGAACTGCTTGCGCTGTTGCATCGTGACCCCCGGTGAACACGACGGACTTAAGGGGCGGACAATCGGCGAGTTCGACGGTGCTGCATTCGACTCCGGCATCAGTCAGCATGGAGCGTGGGTAGAGGCTTCCCGAGGTGCTGGCTGGGTCACCAAAGGCAAAACTGCCTCCTGCTTCGACAACTTCGGCCGTCGACGCCAAGGGTGAGTCCTTTTTCACCACAATGGCCGATTCATAGTTCGTTGTGCCGGTGAATTTGTCGATTTCCGTGACCAGCGGGGTCAGTTCAACCTGCTGCTCTGCCTGGGCATACGTCAGTCCTCCCAGATAGGCCATGTCGATGCGGTCGCTCGCCAGTGCGGCGACGACGCCGGCGTAGTCAGCTGCGACGAATAGCTCCACCTTGGTGTCGAGAGTCTCGGCTAAATAGTCCCCGAAACTTTCATACTTCGCCTGTTGCTCCTCAGGAGCAATATTGGGAATGAGACCGACTCGCAAAGTGGCCGGAATGCCCGTCGTGCCCTCGACGTTCTCGTCGTCGGTGCTTGCGCCGCATCCCGACATCAGCCCGACAAGAAGCATGCTTGCTCCCAAGAATGTCCGCATTCGCCTCATTGTGATCCTTACCCACTAGTCGAAAGATTGAATCACTAGCCTTGCCGCAATCTGGCCGCGGGAACAGAGCAACGGTGCGTTCGTCACCAGGCGGTAAGGACTCGAAGAGGAAGGTCCCGGTCATCCCGGGTGACGCAGCAAGATCGCCGTGAATTGCTGCCGAGTGCCCCACGGTGTGACGTGGTCCTCACCCGTGGTCTTGACGAGTTCGTAGTGCGGAAACTCCGCGGCCAACTCAGCGTGGGTGTAGCGAACGATGGGCAAACCGCTGCACGTTGTCGGCCCATCTGGACCAAATGTTGCCACCACGAACCAGCCTCCCGGCTGCAAACTGCGTTCGAGCGACGCAAGGTAGTCCTCGCGTTCGTCACGCTCGGTGAGAAAGTGATAGACCGCGCGGTCGTGCCAGAGCGCATAGCGACGTTGTGGATTCAGATCGAGTACGTCGGCCACCTCAAGCACGACGTCACGCGCGGCGTCGCCATTGCGCTCACGAACCGTCGCGAGGGCCGTTGCAGAGAGATCGATAGCGGTTAGATCGGTGTAGCCGTCGGTCAATAAATAGTCGACCAAGGTTGACCAACCCGCCCCGACATCGATGATGGGATCGCTCTTGGCAAGACCCGCAGCCTCAACCAGACCCAGCGAGAGGTCGGGGACTGACTGCCACCAAGAGACGCCATCCACGTCCTTGGAGTCGTGGACTCCCTCCCAGAAGTCAGCGCGCGAAGCGGCATCAGCGGGTCTCCACAATTCGGATTCGGTCACCTGCGCGAGAGTACTCCGCTTGATTGAGGCAACACGTTGGGAAAGCGTCGCGTTAGGGAATCGTCACAACTCGCCCCGGTTCGCACGTTCCGAGGGGTCTAAGTTGTCAGGGTGAAACATGACTCGGCTGGCGCGACGACCACTCTCGATGCCACAGTTCCGCAGGCAGGACGCGTCGACGTACTCATCGATGGCGGCGATATGGACTGCGGAAGCGGTCTGCTGCTGCTGATCACTCGCTCGATGAGACGCCTAGCAGTGGGCGGTCGACTGGGAATTCGCAGCGAAGAGCCGAGCGTCAACGTCGACCTCCCGGTGTGGGCCGACCTAGTTGGGCACCCCATCGAAGCCCAAGTTGCTGAGTCGGAGGCCGGGCCCTGGTGGTTTGTGGTGAGCAAGCAGGATATGTCTCAGGCCACCTCCACGGTGTTTAGTCTCGGACCGAGCACGCCCGTGGGACACCGGCTGTGGGCATACACCAACTTCAACTGCAACCTCGCCTGCACCTATTGCTGCGCTGAGTCTTCCCCGAAAGCCCCGGCACGCATGCTGCCGGTCGAAGTGGCTCAGGAGGCATTCGCCGAATTCGCCGCCCTCGGGGGACGAGAACTTTTCCTGACCGGTGGCGAACCGTTCATGCATCCTGATCTTGGGTCGCTCGTCGCCGCCGGCGAGGGGTTGCAGCGCACGATCTTGACCAACGCGATGATCTTTCATCGAGGCAACCGGCTTGAGACGCTCAAGAATCTGGACCGATCCGTGGCGCTGCAAGTGAGTTTGGATTCGGCTACGCCGGAGTTGCACGACCGCCAGCGCGGCGCCGGCTCATGGGCGAAGGCTTTGGATGGCATTGCCCTTGCGCGAAACTTGGGTTTCCGAGTGAGAGTGGCGGCCACGATGTATGACGAGGACCCCATCGGTGTGGCCGCCCTGCATGAGCGCCTGGAAGCGGAGGGCATTGCGCCTGAGGATCGGGTGATTCGTCCGGTGGCTCAAGAGGGTTTTGCCGACGGCGGCATTCATGTGTCCATCGATAACTTGGAACCCGAGCCGACGATCACTGCTGATGGCGCGTGGTGGCATCCGGTGGCGATTACCAACCCCAACATGCGCATTGCTGACTCACCGACGCCCGTGGCCGAAGTCTTTGGCGTGGTGCGCGACACGGTGGCGGTGCAAGATGCTGCTCGGCGAGACGGGCGCGAGGTCTTCCGGTGCGCCTAACCGATGCCCAGAACGATGACCGGGCCGATGCCGCGGCGCTGCCCACCGGACCGGCTGTCTTATGGGGATTGTGGCTGGCGCGCATTTCGGTCGCCTTTCTGTGGATGTCTGGATCGAGTTGGAAGGTCCCTCCTGACTTCGGTGAGTCCGCTGGCAAAGGGCTTTATCGCTGGGCGTCGTACGCCGTCGAATATCCCGTGTTAGCGCCGTACTCCTGGTTTGTGGAAAACGTGATCTTGCCAAACATCACGCTGTTTGGGTGGTTGACACTGCTAAGCGAAGCCGGCCTGGGTGCGTTTTTGCTGGTCGGTTTGTTCACTCGATTTTGGGCACTTGTGGGCATCGGCCAAACCCTGGCAATCATCGGTTCAGCGTTTAATGCTCCGCATGAGTGGCCGTGGTCGTTTTATCTCATGCTGGTGGCTCACGTAGTCCTTTTCACGTCGGCGGCTGGGCGTGCCTACGGGCTCGATGGATTGCTGCGACCGCAATGGCGGGCATCGGATAACGCGTTGGCCAAACTGATGGTGAGGGCGTCGTGATGACCCAGGATGCCTGGAACTTTGCAAAGGCTTTTGTTGCAGTGACCCTCGTGTCTTTGCCGTTCTTCCTGCTCACCGACGACAGCCAAGTGTCGCGCTTCGCGAAAGTCACTCCCATCGTGGCCGTCGTGGTGGTGGTCGTGACGGTGCTGGGCCTCGCCGGGTGCCGATTGGGACTCGACAAATTGGTCTTAGGTGCTGCGGGTTTGGCTGGCGCGGCCGCCCTCTTGCAACTCGCTCAGGCCGGGAGAGACAGCAACCTGTTGGGCGGCAACGCCTCCACGTTCAGCTTGCTACTTGCGTTGGCGTTGGGCTGGGGCGGCCTCGCGCTTGCCACGACTCGGACGCCTGAGAATCCCCCAGCACCTGTCTGATTTCGATGGTGCCTTGGTGGTCGCGGAGGTATTGCTGGCCGTGGTTGTTGGTCCAGAGGTAGGTGCGGGGGGTGAGTCGCTGATATCGCCATTGGCCGTGGGTTTTGACTCGGTGGTGTCGTCTGCAGAGGGCGGCGAGGTTGTTGGTGTCGGTCGGCCCGTCTTCGTCGTACGGCCGAATGTGGTCGTGGTCTGACTTTGTCGCTGGGCGGTGGCAGTGGGGAAAGACGCAGGTCAGGTCTCGATGGTTGATCTGGTTCTTGAGGCGGTCGGGGATCTCGTATTGACCGACGGCGATGGTGTCGTTGAGGTCGATCACGGGGGTGATGGTGAGGTGGGTGTCGGTGCGGCCACACCAGTTCCGGATGGATCGTTCGAGGAATGGGATTCCGCCGTTGCGGTCGAGGCGGACGAAGGGGTTCTCGCCGGTAAACGTATCGGGGGTGAGGTGCACGAAGAGGTGGATGTTTTTGCGCTTGGAGATCCTGCTGACGGCGTCGGCGTCACCCGCGAGGAGGTCGGCAGCAGCCTGTGGGTCGGCCAGGATCCCGATAGCCAGTGACCTGCGGACGTTGAGGTCTTCGGCGTAACCCAGATCCCCCAGGATAGCCGCGAGCTCAGACACGGTGCGGTCAAAGTCGAGCGCGTCTTTGAGGTCGGCCCGGATCTCGATGGTCGCGACCCCCTCGTGGGTGATGTCGGAGAACAACTTCACGTGGCGGGAATCGAGGGCTGCGACCTGCTCTTCTTCGGTCTCGGCGGGGTGGAGCCGCATCTTCGTTTCATTGATCAACCGGTCCAGGGTGATGGCCCCGATCTTGTGCGCAATCGGCGCGACCAAGTCATCGAGTGCGGCAGCAACATCAGGTTTTTGGTGGAGGGTGCGGTCAGCGATCCGACGCACCCGCCAGGCTTGCACGCCGCCAGCGTGGAGCCTGGCCCAGGTCTTCGGCAATCGCTGGCGAAGCTCAAGTGACTGCTGAATCAGGCCAGTGCCGGCGTTGTCGGACAGGCCAAGGTTGAGGGCGAAGGTGGCGGTGGACCGGTAGTCAACCGGTGGCAGATGCTTGGAGGGAAAAGCCTCATCACCCTCGTCCTCGGCAGGGTGAAGATCAGCCCACTCCACCGCCAACGCCAGCACCCGGGCTTCAGCAGCCTCAATCTGGGTCCGCAGGGTGCGGGACTCCTCCAGGACCCTCAACTCCGCAGCCGACAACGCCGGCTTGCTGGCGGGGTTCCCGGACTTAGACATAGCCTCATTGTATCGAACACCTGTTCGAGCGGGCAAGATCTGATTCATATCCTGAGACGTCAATAAAGTCAGGGGTCGCGGGCCAGTCGCCAGGCCTCTCCCGGGCGCGCAGCCCAGATTCGGTCGCCCAGGAGTTCCCGCTCCGCCGACGTGCGATCGTAGGCAATCCATACACGCGTGATCCACTTGGGCAAGTCAGGATAGGACTTCGTCAGGTACTTCTCAAACATTGCAAGCGAGACAACGGCACCGAGGTGAGTGCCTTCGTCCACCCAGAGCCACAGGTGCGCATTCAGGCTCGTTTCTAGTTTGTGGGCGTTGTCGGCACACGCATTCCGAACGTGCAGATTAAGGAGCTCCGCGGCATTGACCGCCACCAGGAAGTCCGACTATCGCCCGCACGCATGGGCGATGCTCGGTTCCGGCCCGAGGATCTTCCCAAGTGCTAGCAGTGAGAACACCCAGCTCAATGAGCATCGATTCCAACGCGGTCGGGGAATCGATTCCGGAGAATCCGGGAACGGGTGCGACGATCCACGTGTTTCCCGCATTCTCGAGGTCGAGCAGCAAAGGGGGTATTTCACTGCGTAGGGTCCGGAGGTCGGAGTCGGGTCTCACGACCAGCAGCCAGCATCGCCCAGAGCCTTCAAGCTGAGCAACGAGTCTCGATGAAGCGAATCCACCGGCATTCTCCTCGGAGACCTCGACATTCAGGAACGATCTCGATTTGTGCCAAGCCGGATCGGTGATTCGAGATACTTCCAGGTGGCCGATGCAGCTATTCCCAAAGCGAAAACGGAAGTCTGCCGCGGCAGACTCACCAGTTTCGTTGTAGTCCAAACGAAACCCGGTGAACTCTTCAAACGCACTTTTCGCAGCCAATTCGCTCACAGATGGCGGCAGCGTGGTTCCCATGGGCCAAAGCTAGTTGCCCGGCTAAAGCAGCGAACCCTTCTTCATGACGAAGGTCGGGTGCACGTCATCAAACCACTCGCGACTGATGTGGGTTCGCGTCAAGCGTTCGTTGAAAGCCCAGGCGGTCGCCCAGATGTTCTGTTTCCGGGCGCCCCAGTCCAAACCTTCCTCTGCGGGCAGCGATCCCTTCTTCGGCGGTCTGAATCCGGCATCAAACGAGCGGACCAACGCGCCGCGCTTGGCAACGGTGACGTACGTATCCAGTTCTACGTCTGTGAAGAACTCGGCCGCCACCCCTCGCCTCGATAGTTTGGCTAAGGCATTCTCGCGGAGAATCCCATACGGCGCATAGACCACGACAGCATGCCCACGTCGCTGTACTTGAACGACGCGGGGTCCGGTGTAGTCCGACTTGAGATGATCAAAATAGTAGAGTCCAGCTTCGTTCGGCGTCTTGTCGGACAACCGACGCTTGACCCCGCCCAATCGCTTGAGGACTCCGGCCCGACGCATGCCACGCACGACCACGATCGTGTAGGTGTCAGACGGGGTGTAGTCGTTGAGCCACGCGTAACTAGCCGGCATCGCATCGCGCGACCCACGCCAATCCGGGGTTACGTCTATCGCCGCTGGCGAAGGTTGTGCCATCGCTGGTCCCGCCAGGACTGTGGCGAACATCAGCGCGACGTTGGCGGCGATGACTAGGACCCGAGATGTGTGGCGCATCCCGAGAGGGTCGCACAGAAATTGGCGTAGACCCAGGATCACTCTCGAAGTGGGGCATGGCGGAAGGCGGGCAAGCCGACTTCGGGCGGCACTTCAGCTTTGAAACCCAGCTCCGTTTCAGCGCGTGCAGGTGAGGCAACCACGTGTCGTACGTCGCCAAGGCGATAGTCGCCCGTAACGGTCGGTTCGGCGCCACCCTGGGTGATCAGGCGGGCGACATCGAGGATCGAAACTGGTTTTCCAGAGCAAAGGTTGTAAGCCTCAAAAGACTCAGCGGGAGCCTCTTTCATAGCGTGAATCGCCAAGACGTTCGCCCGGGCAATGTCATCGACATGGATGAAGTCACGCATCTGCCCGCCATCTTCGAATACTCGCGGCGACTCTCCCTTCTCCAGCGCGGAACGAAAGATCGCTGCGACTCCGGAGTAGGGCGTGTTGCGGGGCATGCCGGGGCCATAAACGTTGTGGTAGCGCAGAGCGACAACACTCCCGCCTGCCTGCCGAGCCCACGCCAGTGCGTAGTGCTCTTGGGCGACCTTGCTCGCGGCGTATGAACTACGCGGCTCCAAACGAGCGTTCTCAGCCACCACTTCCCAACCCAGCGGCGCGGAACAGATCGGACAGGGGTTTTCATAGTTTCCCGATTCCAGTGCCGAAACGGCGCGTACTCCCGGTGGCTGTAGGCCGTGCTCGGCGCAGGAGTAGACACCTTCCCCGTAAACGACCATGGACGAGGCCAGCACCATCTTCAGTGACCGCCGCTCGGCCATTGCGGCAAGGATCTCGGCTGTGCCCAAGTCGTTGTGGCCGGCGTACAGCGGCAAATCGGCTGCAGTTACGCCAGCTCCCACCATGGCCGCCTGATGACACACCACGTCGATCCCATCGAGCAGTGCTGACCACTGCGTGGCTTGGCGTACGTCGAGTTGGTGAGTCCCTATCGGCGGCGAAACTCGGCCATGCGCCTCAGGAAGCATCAGGTCGACGCCGACAACTTCATCTCCCGCTGCCTCCAAGGCAGTGCGAATAGCCGAGCCGATAAAGCCCGCTGACCCAGTCAGCAGAACCCTCACGGGATGTCATAGCTAAGAGTCAGACCGTCGGCCCAGGACGAGCACGCACATCCGGCAGGATCAGGCAAAGTGCCAATCGCATCGCCAAGGATCAACTTCATCCGTTCGATATTGCGGGCAAACATCGCAAACACTTCTTCTTGCCCGACACTCTCTCCTTCTTCCACACCTGCGTCCATGTCCGTCACCAAAGCGACCGCTGAATAACACATCCTCATCTCGCGGGCCAGCACTGCTTCCGGATGTCCGGTCATGTTCACCAGAGTCCAGCCTTGGGCGGCGTACCACTGCGACTCCGCCCTGGTAGAGAAGCGCGGCCCTTCGATAACGACCATGGCGCCGCCCTGCTTGATCGTCGGATCTGTCGCAGCGATGGCTCTCGAGAGGCGCCCGCAATAGGGATCGCCGAACGGCACGTGAGTGCCGCCCGTCTCGACGTAGCTCTGAATTCGGGCCGTCGTGCGGTCGACGAGTTGGTCGGGCACAACGATGTCGCCAGGCGCAACCTCGTGCCGCAAGCCCCCCACCGCGCACGGTGCTAAGACTTGGCGCACCCCCAGGGAGCGCAACGCCCAGAGATTGGCGCGGTAGTTGATGGCATGAGGCGGGAAATCATGGTGTTCTCCATGCCGCGGCACAAACGCGACCCGGCGCTCAGCCACTGTGCCCACAGCAATCGGGGCCGACGGAGCGCCATACGGCGTCGACACGTTGATCTCGGTGGCCTCCGCCAAGAACGAATAGAACCCACTGCCGCCAATCACGGCGACGTCAGCCGATGCGTTGATCACAGGTTCACTGTGCCAGGTCGGGAGTCGTCACACTCAGCGGGCCAGGCTGGCGTCATCGATTCGTAAGGCCGAACGCGAAGCCACGACGGCCGCAATAACCACACAGACGGCCAGGACTGCGGAGTAGGCAGTGAGCGCTGGGTAACCCGATTGGCCCATCACAACGCCCGACAGCGCACCCCCCGCTGCGGCGACTAGACCCATGATCAGATCCGAGGCGCCCTGAACGTCGGTGCGGGCCGAGATGGGCACCTGGTCGGCGATCAGCGTGGAGCCAGCGATCGTGGCGAAGGACCAACCGAGCCCTAGCAAAAACAAACCTGTGAAAATCTCCCAGGAACTGCCTTCTGGAGATGAGCCACTCACCAGGAGCGAGAGGAGCAGAATCAATCCGCCTAGGCCCAGCACAAGTCCTCGACCCCATAAATCACAGGCCCAGCCGACAAGAGGAGACAAGGCGAACATGCCCAGCACGTGCACGCTGATCACGATGCCGATGATCCGCAACTCTGCGCCGCCGTGTGCCATGTGCAGGGGCGTCATCACCATGACCGAAACCATGACGGCATGAGCGGAGGCGATCCCGACTATCGCCGCGGCCACCGCTGGTCGCTCGCGCAACACTGACCAGACCTTGGACCAGGACAGGCCACTCCCAGTGGGTTCGTCACTTGCGGCGAGTTCGCGAGCCAGCAGCAGCGGATCGGGGCGGAGCCAGACCCAGGTCACGAGCGCTCCTGCGAAAATTCCGACGCTGCCTAGCGCAAAGGGCCCCGCCAGTTCGGGCAGACCCCAACTTTGAGCAACTGACGCAGCCGGTCCGGCGAGATTTGGGCCGGCGACGGCCCCTAGCGTCGTTGCCCAGACCACCGTGGAGAGCGCTCGTCCGCGACTCTCGTCAGTGGCAAGGTCTGCGGCGGCATACCGCGACCCGAGTCCTGCGGACGTGGTGCCGCCCAGCAGGCCGGCGCCGATCAAGAGCATTGGCATGGAGTCAACGACTCCGGCCACGGCAAGCAGCAGGGACCCGGCCCCGCCCAGCGTCAGCGCGCTAACCAAACCGAAGCGTCGCCCCCGCTGGGACATCCACCGTGCCAGGAAGTAGGACACAACGGCCGCCCCCAGCACCTGAAATGTCTGCGCAAGCCCGGCCTGCTCTTCCGAACCGGAGATATCACGGGCCAACAGAGAGGCAGCGGCGATGCCAATGGTGATGCCGATTCCACTGCACGCTTGGGCGATGGCCAGCACCCACACCGTACGTCGTTGAATCCCGCTGACATCCTGTGCGGTCGCTGTCATTTGTCCTTCTCTGGAAGTTCGAGAACTGCCCACACAGCCGCCCAAATTTGTTTCGGTGGCATGCCATCGGCCAGAGCTTCATTAACAGTTCGGCTGCCGAGATCGGTGATCGCTTGGTAGTCAGCCCAGGTGGCGACGACAGCGACACCTAGCGCTGCCTCAAGGCGCGCCCAAAGCTCGGTGTGCCTCACTCGGGTGGCTGCCTTGGCGTGAGAGCGCGAGCGACGTCGTGGGTGTGGTGGATGACGTCATGGAGGTGATACTGCCCGAGCGTTGCCACGGAGAAGACCGAGCCATTGCTCCGGCGACCTCGCCGATCCCATTGGCTGCCCGACACCGCGTCATACGCCTGGGCAACTGCCTCGGCTGCCTCGGCAAGCTCTCCTCGGACGACACTCGGGATCTGTTCGCTGTAACGCTCATCGATGGCCGTGGCATCTTGGTCCCAGTTGGCGAAGACTGGGTCGTCCTCGGTCAACATCTGGTGGACGCGTCCGGCAAAGATCCGATGCACATCACGGACGTGACACCCATATTCAAGATTTGACCACACATTTTCGGCCGGACGCACGGCGGCATCTGGATGATCGAGCGCATCGACCCACTTCGGCACATTGTCGCGAGTCAACTGGGCGAGATCGGTCGGCGCAACCTGAGGGGCCTCAAACCCACAGTCGGGGCAGGCCTCCTGGAGGACCCACGTCCAGTCCTTGGAGTCGGGTTCGATAGGCATGACTCATCCTTTCAGATCATCTGCCGAGGGCAATTCAACTGAGCAGGAGCAGAGACAGTCGACGGCGGACGATTATCAGGCCGAGCACTCCCATCACCGCCAAGTAGCCCACCGAGACGAGGGATGCCCCGGTCATCGCGCCGGTGGTCAACTCGCGACACAACACGACTCCTCGATAGAGCGGAGTGACTTCCACTAGCCAACTCCAACCGCCGAGCGCACTCACGGGAAAGAACGTGGCCGAGAACAAGAACAACGGCAGTTGGATCAGCGTGACCTTTTCGAAGTCTTGCCAGGTGCGCATGTAGGTCGTCAGCGCCATCCCGACAGCCGAGAACGCAAAAGCGATCAGCAGCGCCGCAGGCAACGCCAAGATTGCCCACCAAGAGCTGATCAAACCCATCGCTAACATGACCAAAACGAAGGCCGCGGAGTAGAAGCCACCGCGAACCAGCCCCCACGCAATCTCACCTCGCGCCACGTCGCCCGTCGACAATGGTGTCGCAAGCATTTGGTCGTAAAGCTTGTCGAACTTCAACTTGAAGAAGACGTTGAAGGTCGAGGAGTAGATCGCCCCGTTCATCGCCGAGGTCGCCAGCATCGCGGGGGCAACGAATTCGGCGTAGGGAATCACTTGGCCGTTGAATTCGAAGGTGTCAATTAACCCGCCCACCCCGATGCCGATGGAGAACAGGAAGAACACCGGCTCCAAGAAACCGGTCAGAAAAATCTTCCAAGACTTCTTATAGACGAGATAGTTGCGCAGCAGCACAAGTCCAACAGCCTGCGTCACGCTCGGCGGAGTTGACGTTTGAGTCATCTCACTGGCCATCTCATTGGGCCAATCGCTTAGTCAGGCCGATGACTGAGAGCCACCAGCCACCAATCATCAGTGCGGCCAGCACCACAACGTGGACCGCAGCCAACGACCAGTCGACATTGTCAACGGCAACCATCCGCGACAAGTTGACGCCGTGCCACAAGGGCGTCAGCCGGGCCGCCCAGGACAGGACCGCGCCCAGGTTGTCGATCGGAAAGAACGCCCCCGAGAAGAGAAACAACGGGAACACCACCAAACGAAAGAACACGCCATACGCCTCATCACCACGGACCCGCACACTGAAGGCATAGGTTGCGGTCGCAAACGCCATGCCCAGCAACACCTGAACGAAGAAGACGGCCAAGGGTGCCCACCACGTGGCGAAGACGCCAAACGGGACCAACACCGCGATAAAGACTGCAGCCGTAGTTGAGATCCGGAACAGGGTGAACATCAGGGTGCCCGCGACCAGGTGAATTGGCGCCAAAGGAGTGGCGATCATGGCGTAGTAGCTGCGATGCCACTTCAGCATCCCCATCACGGGATAGGTCACCTCGCCAATCGCGGTTTGCATGGTCTGGCTAGCTATCAACCCAGGCACGACGAACGCGAGATAAGACGTTGCGCCATCGAGTTTGGCTGGGTCGCCCTCGATGAAACCTCCCAGCAACACCCCCATCGCGAGCACGTAGAAGACTGGGGTGAAGAACGAGGAGACGAGGGTGCCCTGCCAGGTGCGCCGATAAAGGGTCCACCAATAGTCGAACTGTCGAAGCGTGCCTGTCGCCAGCGGCAACTGGCGCTCATCGATTGGTCGGTCGAGACTCATCAATCCACCAGAGTCCGGCCAGTCAGGCGCAAGAACACGTCTTCGAGGGTCGATCGACGAACGAGCACGGCGATCGGCGACAATCCACGCTCGTGGACCTTGGCGATCGTTTCTTCGCCGTCCTCGGAATAGACAAGCAATCGATCGGGCAGCACCTCGACCCTCTCCCCCAAATCGTGCACCTGATCAACCAGACTCTCGTGCTCGCCGACTCCGAACCGCAACTCGGCGACCTCGCGAGTGGAGTGCTGGGAAATGAGTGTGAGGGGTGAACCCTCGGCGACGATCACACCCTTGTCCATCACGACCAAGCGGTCGCATAACTGCTCGGCCTCGTCCATGTAGTGAGTGGTCAGCACCAGCGTGACGCCCTGCTGTTTGAGCCGAAACAGTCGATCCCACACCACGTGTCTGGCCTGGGGGTCAAGGCCAGTGGTCGGCTCGTCAAGCAGGAGCAGGTCAGGCGAATTCATCAAGGAGCGGGCGATGGTCAGACGCCGCTTCATGCCGCCTGAGAGCTCTTCCACTCGACTCTTGGCCTTCTCAGCCAACTGAACAAACTCAAGCAACTCATCGGCTCGGTCTCGCACCACCTGTTTAGGGATGCCGAAGTAGCGGCCATAGATATAGAGGTTGTCTAGGACGTTGAGCTCGTTGTCGAGGGTGTCTTGTTGAGGGCAGACGCCGAGGCGTGAGCGGATCCCAGCGCCATGATCAGCAGGGTTGAGCCCAAAGATCTCGAGCGTGCCATCGCTAGGTGGTGACACCGCAGCAATCATCCGCATTGTTGATGATTTGCCGGCGCCGTTGGGGCCGAGAAACCCGAACGCTTCGCCGCGTCGTACGTCGACATCGATGCCGCAGACCGCCTCCACGGAACCAAAACTCTTGCGCAGTCCTCTCGCCTTGACCATCAATTCGTCATCAGTACCGGAGCTCGCCACATCAGGAACCTTAGACAACGCCACCGACATTCCAATGTCGGTGGCGTAAGGGAGGATGGGCAGGTGCCGTTCTCCCTGCCAACCCAAACGTGGTTTGATGCCGCGTTTGCTGAGCCGACACCGGCACAGATTGGGGCCTGGGAGGCGATTGCCGCTGGTCGGCATGCGTTGGTCGTCGCGCCCACCGGTTCGGGCAAGACTTTGTCGGCATTTCTGTGGTCACTCGACAAGTTGTTGACCAGTCCCCCGCCCGCTGACAAGTTGCTCCGTTGTCGCGTGCTCTACATCTCCCCTCTCAAGGCCCTTGCGGTCGACGTGGAACGCAATCTGCGCGCACCACTGGTGGGCATCACCCACACGGCCGAACGCTTAGGTGTGTCGGTCTCCGACGTCCGGGTTGGGGTTCGGTCGGGCGACACCACCGCGCAAGATCGTCGGCGTCTGGCAACCTCTCCGCCCGACATCATGATCACCACTCCGGAGTCGCTGTTTTTGATGTTGACGTCGCAGGCGCGCGAGTCATTGCGTGGCATCGAAACAGTGATCATTGATGAGGTCCACGCCGTTGCTGGAGGCAAACGAGGCGCCCATCTAGCCCTGTCTCTAGAGCGACTTGATCACCTCTTGCCACGACCCGCCCAGCGCATCGGACTCTCCGCCACGGTGCGACCGCTTGAAGAAGTAGCTCGATTCCTGGGTGGGTCGTCACCGGTTGACATCGTCGCTCCACCTTCGGAGAAACGTTGGGATCTGCGGGTCGTCGTACCCGTCGAAGACATGACCGCGCCAGGTGCTGTGGTGAACGGCACCGCCACCGATGATGACCCCGATGGCGCAACCGAACGTACGTCGATTTGGCCGCACGTCGAAGAGCGCGTCGTCGACCTGATCGAGCAACACCAATCGACCATCGTCTTCGCCAACTCGCGTCGTCTCGCGGAGCGACTGACCGCGCGGCTGAACGAGATTGCCACCGAGCGCGCCGAACGGGGTTTCGAGACGGCCGCAGACCAGGTGGTTGAGGAGCGAGCGCCAGCGAGCGTCTCCCCGGTGGTTGAGGAGCGAGCGCCAGCGAGCGTCTCCCCGGTGGTTGAGGAGCGAGCGCCAGCGAGCGTCTCCCCGGTGGTTGAGGAGCGAGCGCCAGCGAGCGTCTCGAAACCCCCTGCCCAAGTGATGGCCCAATCCGGACAGACCTACGGCGCCGCCAGCGTGATCGCACGGGCTCACCATGGCTCTGTCTCCAAAGAACAACGAGCCAACATTGAAGACGACCTCAAACGTGGCCGCCTGCCCGCAGTGGTGGCTACGAGCAGTCTTGAGCTCGGCATCGACATGGGTGCCGTCGATCTCGTCGTGCAAATCGAGTCCCCGCCGAGCGTCGCAAGCGCACTCCAAAGGGTGGGCCGTGCTGGACACCAGGTCGGCGAAGTGTCCCGCGGGGTGTTGTTTCCCAAACATCGCGGCGACCTGGCTCAGACTGCGGTTGCTGTGGAGCGGATGAAGAAAGGCCAGATCGAGTCTCTTCGGGTGCCGGCCAATCCTCTTGATGTGTTGGCCCAACAGGTGGTGGCGGCCACCGCACTCGACACGTGGGACGTCGACGAGCTCTTCGCGCTGACCCGCCGGAGCGCACCATTCGCAGGTCTCCCCCGAAGTGCATTCGACGCGACCCTCGATCTGCTCAGTGGTCGCTATCCGTCTGACGAATTTGCCGAGCTACGACCGCGAGTTGTGTGGGATCGGGTTTCCAACACAATCACTGGGCGTCCCGGAGCTCAACGACTTGCGGTGACGAGCGGTGGAACCATCCCGGACCGCGGATTGTTTGGCGTCTTCTTGGTCTCCTCAGGTGGTGCGGAGTCGAAGGGCCCGGGTCGGCGGGTCGGCGAGCTTGATGAGGAAATGGTTTACGAATCCCGCGTGGGCGACGTTTTCGCGCTCGGGGCAACCTCCTGGCGGATCGAGGACATCACCCACGATCAGGTCCTGGTGTCCCCGGCCCCTGGGGTGCCCGGCCGGTTGCCGTTCTGGAAAGGCGACTCTTTGGGACGCCCAGCCGAGTTGGGCGCAGCCATTGGCGCGCTCAATCGTGAGTTGTCAGGGCTGAAGCCAAAGGCCGCACAAGCCAGGGTCGAGCAACATGGCCTGGATCCTTGGGCGGCTGCCAACCTCACGGCCTACGTCGCTGAACAACGCGAGGCCACCCAGATCGTGCCGAGTGACAAGACCATCGTCGTGGAGCGCTTCCGCGACGAACTTGGCGACTGGCGATTGGTCGTTCACTCTCCTTTCGGCACTCCCGTCCATGCCCCCTGGGCGCTGGCGATCAATGCCCGACTTCGCGAGCGCTATGGCATCGACGGTCAATCCATGGCCGCCGACGACGGCATCGTGATCAGAATCCCCGACACCGATGTCGATCCCCCCGGCGGGGATCTCATCCTGTTCGACTCCGAAGAACTCGAAGATCTCGTCACCCGTGAGGTCGGCGGCTCGGCGCTTTTTGCGGCCCGCTTCCGCGAGTGTGCAGCCCGAGCGCTGCTCTTGCCCCGACGCGACCCAGGACGCCGTTCGCCTTTGTGGCAACAGCGCCAACGTGCCGCCCAGTTGCTCGAAGTTGCCGCCAAATATCCCTCCTTCCCGATGGTGCTCGAGGCGGTGCGCGAATGCTTGCAGGATGTCTACGACCTGCCGGCGCTCTTGGATCTGATGCGTGCCACCGAACGGCGAGAGATCGCGATCGTCGACGTGGAAACCCCTTCGCCGTCACCATTCGCGCGGACGTTGCTGTTTGGTTACGTCGCCCAGTTTGTCTATGAGGGCGATTCACCGCTGGCGGAGCGCCGAGCAGCAGCACTATCACTCGATCAAGGCCTGCTGGCAGAGTTGTTGGGCCGAGCCGAGCTGCGCGAGCTCCTCGATCCGGAGGTGCTGGCGGAGGTCGAGGCTGAACTCCAACGCGTTCTTCCGGAGCGCCGCGCTCGAGACGCCGAGGGCATCGCCGACCTGTTGCGCCAACTTGGCCCGCTCACCACCAACGAGATCAACGCCCGGTGCCGGGAGGATCTGGACATCGCGGAGGCCTTGAACTCACTGCGCAGCGCTCGACGCATTGTCGAGTTGCGAATGGCCGGGCACGAACGCTGGGCTGGCATCGAAGATGTCGGTCGACTTCGCGACGCACTCGGTGTCCCTGTGCCCCCTGGCACCCCGGATGCTTTCACGGATCCGGTCGCCGATCCTTTGGCTGACCTGGTCGCCAGGTTTGCGCGCACTCATGGTCCATTCACCACTGCCGAAGTTGCTGAGCGGCTGGGCTTGGGCGTTGCCGTCGCCTCGCTCACCCTCCAACGCCTAGCCGCGCAAGGCCGAGTGCTAGACGGAGAGTTCCGGCCATCCAGGACCGGCATGGAGTGGTGTGACGCGGAAGTTCTTCGACGCCTTCGACGCCGGTCGCTGGCTCGGCTGCGCAAGGAAGTCGAACCAGTAGATCCGGAGGTGCTCGGTCGATTCCTGCCGGCCTGGCAGCACATCAGTGGACGTGGCTTGCGAGGGATCGACGGCACTATGACGGCCATTGACCAACTAGCCGGATGCCCCGTCCCCGCTTCGGCCCTGGAGTCGCTCATTCTGGGATCGCGAGTGCGCGACTACCATCCCTCCTATCTCGACGAACTCACCGCCACTGGTGAGGTGCTGTGGGCTGGCCACGGAGGGTTGCCGGGGTCCGACGGATGGGTGTCGCTGCACTTGACAGACCAAGCGCCACTGACGCTGCCTGATCCGGGTGCCGCAGTCGAGCGGCTCCTTGGCGAAACCCAGCAAGAGATTCTCTCGGCGCTCGCTGGTGGCGGCGCCTACTTCTTCCGACAGTTGGCCGACAGCATTGGCGCGACCAGCGATGCCACCATTGCGGCGGCCTTATGGGATCTGGTCTGGTCGGGACACGTCGCGAACGACACGCTCGCTCCGCTACGAGCCTTGACCACGTCTGGTGGCGGCGCGCATCGCGCCCGCCGTCAACCGGCCAGGGCGCGAGGCGTTAGGTCTCGACCACGAGGAGTTGGCGGCGTTTCTCGAAGTGGTCCCCAGGCAGTGATGGGCCGTTGGTCGGCGCTGCCAGCCATTGATGGTGACCCCACTCGCCGGGCTCACGCCGCAGCCGAACGACTCCTTGAGCGACACGGTGTCGTCACGCGAGGAGCTGTGGTCAACGAGCGACTGCCAGGCGGCTTCGCCGGGGTCTACAAAGTGCTGTCGGCCTTTGAGGAGTCAGGGCGCTGCCGCCGTGGCTACTTCGTGGCAGGTCTGGGAGCAGCGCAATTTGGCACTCCGGGGTCGGTCGATCGGATGCGGACCTACGTGGAGCCGCCCGAGCGGGCCACCGCCACCGTGTTGGCTGCCACCGATCCCGCCAACCCCTTCGGTGCAGCGCTGCCCTGGCCGCCTTCCACCGACGCCGACGGCGATCAACGTGGCCATCGTCCCGGGCGCAAAGCCGGTGCGCTCGTCATCCTTCTCGATGGTGCGCTGACCATGTATGTCGAGCGCGGCGGTCGTTCTTTGCTGACGTGGAGTGATGAAGTAGCACATCTCACTGCGGCCGCCCAGTCGCTCAGCGCTGCTGCGTCGAGAGGGGCTTTGGGATCGCTCACGGTCGAAAAGGTGGATGGCGAGCCCTTGCTTGGTTCCGGCGACACACCTCTGCGAGCAGCGCTTGCGGCCGCCGGGTTCGTCAGGACCCCCAAAGGACTGCGACTGCGAGCTCCCCGTGCCTGAGGGTGACACCGTCTGGCGGACAGCACGCCTGCTCGATCGGGCACTTGGCGGACAGGTGCTGACGCACACAGATTTCCGGACCCCCTCCCTCGCGCTGGTCGACTTGGCTGGCGGAGTGGTCCGGCAGACGGTTTCCAGGGGCAAACACCTGCTGACCCATATCGATACGCCGACCGATCATTGGACGCTCCACACTCACCTCAAGATGGAGGGTGCCTGGCAGGTCTACGCCCCCGGTCACAAGTGGCGGCGTCCACAACACCAGGCCAGGGTGATCCTGCAAGCCGGTGATCACGTCGTGGTGGGCTTTTCCCTCGGGATAGTCGAACTTCTCCATCGAAACGATGAGGACGCGGCCGTCGGTCACCTCGGCCCAGACCTCTTAGGGCCCGATTGGGACGAACAAGAGGCGCTAACTCGGCTGTTGGCCGATCCCACGCGCCCCATCCGCGACACCCTGCTCGATCAACGCGTTCTGGCTGGCATCGGCAACATGTACGCCGCGGAGTTATGTTTCCTCCACGGCATTCACCCAGAGTTGACCGTTGGTGGAGTCACCAATCCCCTTCGCTTGATCCGGCGCGCCAAACAGCTGCTCGAACTCAACAAAGACCGCGCCATCCAATGCACCACGGGGGACCTTCGTGAAGGCAAGCGAATGTGGGTCTACCGTCGTGACAAGCACCCATGCCTACGCTGCGGCACCATCATCGAGGTCACCATGCTCGGAGATCCGGGCCGGGAGCGTGCTGCGTACTGGTGCCCCCACTGCCAAACAGCAAAGAGCGATTAAGCCGCCGAGGCGACCACGTCGAGACGAGTCTCTTCTTCAAGAGCAACGGCGTCGCTGACATCGCGAAGCACTTCAGAGAGTGGTGCGTCGAGCGCAGCGCACAACGACGCCAACAACTCCGAGGACGCTTCTTTCTGACCGCGCTCGATTTCGGAGATGTATCCCAAACTGACCAAGGCCGCTGCTGACACCTGCCGCAGGGTCATCCCCCGCTGCATGCGGCGCGCGCGAAGCACATCACCCAGGAACCTGCGAAAGAGCAGCACGCGCGCTGGGACCGTGTTGACGGGAACGTCCGCCACACCGTTTACGGTCGTCACATCTGCCACCTTTCGAGATCCGATTGACCCAACGCTACTCCAGGCCCATATCTTCCCGAAGCAAGAGGTCGCCTAGTTCGCTTAAAGCGTGCTGACAGGCGAGATCTTGGACGTCATTCCGCGAGCCGTGGAGATTCAGCTCGATGGCGACCGACCCCGTCGGGCCTGAAATCCCGAGAAACACTCGCCCTGCGGGCACCTCGCCTTGCGGACCGGGGCCGGCCACTCCCGTCGTGCTCACGGCGTACGTCGACCCGGTCACGCCCAAAACACCCTCGGCCATCGCCACGGCGCACTCAGCGGACACGACGCCAAATTGCTCAATCAGCTGAGGAGAAACCCCCAGCAGTGAGGTCTTCAATTCGGTCGCATAGGTGATCACGCCGCCCACAAAAGTCTCAGAGGACCCTGCAGTGGCCGTCAGCATCGAGGCCAGCCGACCGACAGTCAGCGACTCAGCCGTGCTGACTGTCGCGTCTCTAGCAAGCAACCGCCGATGCACTTCTGCACCCGTAGTCACTGGTTAGCCCTGCGTGGCCGAGGAGTCGATGCCCCTACGCTGCTTGATCACGTTGACGAAGAACTCATAGCCAGACCACATCGTCATCGCAACTGCCGCAGCCAACAACACCTGACTGACGTAGAACAGCACGGTGCCGACAACCCCGAACACATCGAAGGCTCCCCCATGGGCAGCACCGTGGGGGAAAGGCAGAACTAAACCAGCCAGGGCGACTGCTTGGAGAGTGGTTTTGACCTTGCCACTCCACGCGGCGGGAACAACGATGTCCTTGAGGATCGAGAGCCTCAGCAACGTCACACTCCACTCGCGGATCAACACGATGATCGTGACCCACCACCAGATCTCACCGATGATCGATAAACCGATGAACGCCATCCCGGTGATTGCCTTGTCAGCGATCGGGTCGGCAATCTTGCCAAAGTCCGTGATCAGGTTCCGGCTGCGCGCGATGTCACCGTCGATCTTGTCGGTGATCATCGCGCCCACGAAGATCACAAAAGCAATCAACCGCCAGGTGATGGAGTCGCCGCCTTCATAGAGCAACGCCCAACCGAAGAACGGCACCAAAACGATTCGTAGTGTGGTCAACACGTTGGGCAGGTTCCAGTTACTGATCGGCGCGTCGGCCTGGGTCATCAGTTCGCTCCGATCGCCTCGGCTGTCAGGTCCACTCCCTGAGTGGAGCGGATGGTGCCCTTGATCATGTCACCAACACCGAACGCTCGTGCGGTGGCGGAACCGGACACAGAAATGGATGTCGTTCCGTCCACTTCCGGGCCCTGATGCGCCGCTCTGCCCTCGAGTTCGCCGTCCTCAACGGATTCGATAAGCACCTCGACCTCCTCACCGATCCGCTCTTCGGCACGTTGTGAGTTCAACTCCTCGACCAGTTGCGAGACATAAGCTGCCCGTCGTTCGATCTCGGCGGCGTCCAATTTCCCGTCGTACGTCGCTGCCTCAGTGCCGTCTTCATCTGAATACCCAAACACGCCGGTGACATCCATCCTCGCCTCGGCGAGGAATTCACACAGGGTTTCGAGGTCGTCTTCAGTCTCACCGGGGAATCCCACAATCACGTTGGACCGCACACCGGCGGTCGGCGCCAAGTGGCGCACCCGATCGAGCAGCGCCAGGAAGCTCTCAGAGTCACCGAACCGTCGCATCCGTCGCAACAGCGGCCCGGATGCGTGTTGGAAGGACAAGTCGAAGTAAGGCACCACGCCTGGCGTCTGAGCAATGGCCTCGAGCAGCCCAGGGCGTACTTCTGCGGGTTGTAGGTAGGAGACTCGAACCCAGTCGATGCCATCAATCGCGGTTAGCTCCGGAAGCATCGTCTCCAGCAGCCGAAGATCACCCAGATCTTTGCCATAGGACGTGGAATTTTCGCTCACCAGGAACAATTCGCGTACGCCGGCCGACGCTAGCCAGCGCGCCTCGTCGATCACTTCAGTGGGTCGCCTGCTGACAAACGAGCCACGGAACATGGGGATGGCGCAGAAGGTGCATCTCCGGTCACAGCCGCTGGCCAACTTGAGCGGCGCCATCGGGCCCGATTCCAGGCGTGTGCGCACAATAGTCGCGGCGTGGCCAGGCACGGCGCCAGCGGCATCCAAACGAGCGGCCGGCGAGATTGGGAGCAACTTCCGTCGATCGGACGGCGTGTGCGGGTGATGCTTGTCACCGGCCACAATCGAGCGCAGTCGCGCAGCAATGTCTGGGTAGTCATCAAAACTGAGCACGGCATCTGCCTCAGGCAGCGACTCGGCCAATTCGGCACCGTAGCGCTCCGCCAAGCACCCGACCGCCACCACCGCTTGAGCCCGTCCGCTCGTCTTCAGGTCAGCAGCCTGCAACACCGTGTCAATTGAGTCCTTCTTCGCCGCCTCCACAAATCCACAGGTGTTCACCAATACGGTGTCGGCAAACTCGGGATCATCGACCAGTTCAAAGCCGCCAGCGGTCAACCTACCGGCGAGTTCTTCGGAGTCGACCTCGTTGCGCGCGCAACCAAGAGTGACGACGGCAACGGTCAGCGCGGCGTCGACGGAATCAGTTAGGTGAGTTGTCATGGCCCGATCGAGTATGCCTGCACGAGGGTGATTGGACCCTATTACGAGTGTCTCGGACAGGTCCGTCCCGTTAGCGCGTGGCGCTTTCCATAGGCGCGAGGAAGGTGCCGGTCGCAGGCCGGTTGGTCGTGCCAAGGGTGCCCTTCGGCGTGCCGTCGATTGACAAGGTGACCGCTGAGCCATCAGTCGCGCTCATCCGCACGGGGGGCACAACGTCGAGGGACTTGGTTTCACCGATCGCCAAGTTTCCGCGGAACACAACTTCGCCACTTCCATCACGGATCACCACTCGCACTCCTCGCGCAGCACTGAGACTCACCGGCACTGGCGATGCGGTGGGTGCGGTGGCGTTATTGGGACCAGCCGAGCCGTTGAGGATCGGGGCGGGTTGGTGAATCTCAATCGGGGTGTCAATCAACAGTCGGGCGACCGACCAGGCCAAGATCAGGGCCATAACGGCGGCCACGACGACCGACCATTGAGTGCCGCCACGAGTGTTCTGAAGGGATCCTTGCCTGCCGAGATCTGCTTGGAAAACCTGCCTTGCATTGATTTCCGACTGCGCAAAACCATCGTTGTACGCCGTCAGCAGGGGTGCTGCGTCGATGCCGAGCACGCGACACAAGGTGCGGAGGTGTCCACGCGCATAGAAGTCCCCACCGCAGGGGCCAAACTCATCGCTCTCAATCGATTCGATGACGTGCGGGCGAATGCGGGTGCGCTCGGAGAGTTGATCGACCGAGAGCGAGAGACGGAGCCGGGCCTTGGCAACGACTGTTCCGATGCGCTGCTCGCCACTGGCGTGGTCGATCGGGGGTGTGGGCAAAGAAATGACATGAGTCACGTCGGCCAACTCGGGTTCTGGTCGACGCAGTTGCTCGATTTCTGGCAGAGCCAAGGGTTGCGTGTCTGGGGAGACCGACAGATCGAGGGCGTTCGCCCCCAAACTGATCGGAGCGTTGACGACGCCCCGGGGGCGATCCATGAACGACGCAAGGGTGCCGATGCCAGCCGCAAAAACGGGACGCGGGTCGTGCAAACGGCCTCGAAAAGACTCGCGCGGACTGCTCTGCTCCTGCTGCGCGCCCGATTCTGCACCACTCAGTTTCGCGACGGAGGCTGCTAGGTCGGTACCTCCGCCAACGACGCGACTTGTCCATCCCACCGGCACGGAATAAGGATTCCCAAAGAAGCGATCCATCGCACCGGCATACCACTTGGCAGCGCGGCCGAGACCCTGCAAAGCGGCCCGGTCAGCGCCCTGGGGAACCAGACGGCTCTCCCTCCAGCCCGCCCGCGGGCGCACGGATAACCCGTCGAGCTCAGCCCAGGACAGGCCGATCCATTCACGCGCGAATCGGATCCGCACCCCATGCCCATCCACGACCAGACGGGGATATAACGCGTCCAGGGTGGCCGCGCCCCAAACCAGCGCCAAGAGTCCTAACGAACTGGCTGCGGCAGCGGCAGTCGCACCCGACTCGGGCACTCGGAGCGCAAACGCCACCGCAAGTCCGGCAGCAACCACGGCTATTGCCCCGGCCATCAGCGGATTGCCGGAGACGGTGATGGGTGCGGTGACCCGCTCCTCGTTCACTGCTCCCCCTGCATGATCGCGATGACGGAGTCGACCTCGTCTGGTTTCACCAAGACATCGCGGGCCTTCGAACCTTCACTCGGGCCAACCACCCCTCGGCTCTCCATGATGTCCATCAACCGTCCAGCTTTAGCGAAACCTACGCGTAGCTTTCGCTGCAGCATCGAAGTCGATCCAAACTGCGTCGAAACAACAAGTTCAACGGCCTGAATCACCAGATCAAGGTCATCACCAATGTCTTCGTCGACCTCACGCTTGCTCGACACCGGCACCGTGACGTCTTCACGGTAAGAAGGCTCCAGTTGGGTCTTGCACTGGGCCACGACTTGATGGATCTCAGCCTCAGTCACCCAAGATCCCTGCACTCGGACCGGCTTGGATGAACCCATCGGCAGGAACAAGCCATCGCCTTGGCCAACGAGTTTTTCAGCACCTGGCTGATCCAGAATCACTCTGCTGTCCGCCAGCGATGACGTGGCAAACGCCAGCCGTGAAGGAACGTTGGCCTTGATCAAACCTGTCACCACATCGACCGAGGGCCGTTGCGTGGCCAGCACTAAGTGAATTCCCGCAGCCCGCGCGAGTTGGGTGATTCGGACGACCGAGTCCTCGACGTCGCGTGGAGAGACCATCATCAAGTCGGCCAGCTCGTCCACGACCACAAGCAAGTACGGATAGGGCGTCAGGGTGCGCTCTGAGCCAGGCGGCACGGTCACTTTGCCGGCGCGGACCGCCTTGTTGAAATCATCGACGTGGCGGAACCCAAAGTTGGCCAGATCGTCATAGCGCAAATCCATCTCACGAACCACCCAAGCCAGCGCTTCGGCTGCCTTCTTGGGGTTGGTGATGATCGGTGTGATCAGGTGTGGCACCCCTTCATAGGCGTTGAGTTCGACGCGTTTGGGGTCAACCAAGATCATCCGCACCTCATCGGGCGTTGAGCGCATCAGGATCGACGTAATCATCGAGTTGATGAAACTGGACTTGCCCGAGCCAGTTGCACCAGCAACCAAAAGGTGCGGCATCTTCGACAGGTTGGCCACGACAAAACCGCCCTCGACATCCTTGCCGAGCCCGACGACCATCGGGTGGTGATCGTTGCGAGCGTTTCCGCTGCGCAGCACGTCACCCAGGGACACGATTTCTTTGTCGGTGTTGGGAATCTCGATACCGACCGCTGATTTGCCAGGTATCGGGCTCAAGATCCGCACATCCGCGCTCGCTACGGCATAGGCGATGTTCTTTTGGATGCCGGTGATTTTCTCGACTTTCACCGCCGGGCCCAGCTCGACGACATACCGCGTCACTGTCGGACCACGCGTGTAACCCGTCACCTGCGCATCAATCTCGAACTGTTCCAGCACCTCGGTGAGCCGTCCCACAACCGCATCCGACGCAGGGGTGCGTGGTTTGTGAGCGGAGCCGGGCTTCAGGATTTCATGCCCGGGCAGGGTGTAGGTCACGTCCCCGGACAATTCCAGCTGCTCAACCCGTTGCGGCAAGGGTGAGTGCTGTGGTGGTTCGAGTGCGGCACTCTCCTCGCTCGCCTTGCGTCCGCGACGAGCGCCGGGAGGTGTCAGTCCCGCGGTGTCCTCGACGGCGGCGACAACCGGCGAGGCATACGCCGGGTCGTTGGCGTAGGTGTCGAGTTCAACCGCAGGCGTGGAGGCGTGCCGACGACGTGCCCGCACAGGCTGAGTCGGCAAACCATCGTCCCCCGGAGCTTCGGCGGTCGAACGTCCGAGCAGTCGATCGCGCACGGCAGCCAACTTGGTCGGGATCTGATAGACGGGGGTGGCCGTGACGACGAGGACCCCGAAAACGGCCAGCAGAACCAGCAGTGGCAGCACGACGTACGGCGTGCGAAGCAGATCAAGCAGGAGGCTGGCGACGACATAGCCAACCGCTCCCCCGCCCTCACGCAGCGCGGCAGTATCGGTGGCCGAGGGTTGGGGGTTGCCATTTGCGACCTGGACGATGCCCAGGACACCGAACGCCAGGGCGGCCCAGCCAATCAGTTGCCGACCAACTGGTCCGTTGTGTTCGGGGTTGCGAAGGTTGCGCCAGCCGACCAGCACGAGCATCAGCGGAACCAGCCAGGCCACCTTGCCGACCGAGCCGGCCACAACCGTCCGGACGAATTCCATTGCTCCACCGGGAACGTTCCACCACACGGCAGCAGCGACAATGAGCGAAGACCCGATCAACGCCAGGCCAAACCCGTCGCGGCGGTGTTCGGGATCCAGATCGCGAGCGGTTCGTCCGACGCTGCGCACCACACCACCAATCGCATGGGCAACGCCCAGCCAGACTGCGACGATGCCTCCCCAGACCACACCAAAGGCGCGAGAAATGGGGCCCCGACCACTTCGCACCGACCGAGGAGCCACGCGTTGGGACCACTTTCTGGGCGTAGCTTTGGTCGACCTACCTCGTGAGGTGGTCCTGCTTATGCTGCCGGTGCTCCGTGATCGCGTGCTCGAGCCGCGTGCAGGCTTGCGCGCGCTTCCACTCCGCGATCCGGCCGGGGAAGACGTCCGGGTCGCCATATCTCGACCCTAGGCGATAGTCACACCAGCATCACGCTTCACACGAGCGTGTCGCTGTCACAAGACCAACAGCCGCACCTACCTGCGGCCCTTCCGGCGCATCCGCGACAAGCGCTCAAATTCCATCCACCGCCCGTTTCCGAGCCCTAAGATGCCAAGCGGGCGTCCGCGGGGATGTGGGGAGAGGCACTCGATGACGGGTCATAGGCCAGGGGTGGTCATTGCTACGGTGTTGGGCCTTGCCCTCCTCCTTGTCGCGCCGACCAACGCAGCTGAGGCATCCGCACCTGACCCCATAGCCGAGATCAGGGGCGCCGCAAGCGGCAAGGTTCGCGTCTCCGTCGAACAGGCGACCGGCCGACTCGGATTCGTCCGGACGGCAGGCGAGGGGGATCTGTTTCCCGATAGCCATGGCAGACCCGTGGCGAAAGCGACCGCCTATCTGGCGCAGTACGGCGATGTCTTCGGCGCCCCAATTGATCAACTGGTGCAAACCTCGAGCCGGTCCGACGGCATGGGCACCACCGTGACCTTTCGTCAGCGGTATCACGGTCTCCCCGTCTTCGGCTCCCAACTCAACGTCAACTTTGATACGGCGGGAGACCTGATCGCGGTCAACGGATTTGCCGCCCCCGACCTAAACCTGTCCGTCACGCCGGCGTTGGGTCGCGCCAAGGCAGCGCAATTCGCTGTGGCGGCCGTTCGGGCAGACCCTCCCAAGCCAGGCGAATCCGAGGTTCCGACGACTGGCTTACCCGCTGGCTTGCGAGCAGCAGAGCGTGAACTGGTGATTTACCGCCAGGGTTCGCTGCGGGGCGTGCCCGGCGAGTCACTCCTCGCCTGGCGTGTACTAGTCACTAACGAGCGTGAGATCGGCGAGCAAGTCTTCATCGCGGCCAACTCCGGCAAAGTCATCAACCGCTACTCCACGATGCCTGGCCTGATCGACCGGCAGTTGATCAACGTCAGTTCCGAGGTGTGGAACGAGGGTGATCCGTTGCCTGGATCGCTCAACTCCGAGCAGCAGCGGATCCTGAATGCCACTGGAGACACCTACTGGTTCTTTGAGAACGCATTCGGTCGAGACTCTTACGACGAAGGTGGCGCACAGCTCACCAGTGCATTGAATCCACCTGGTTTGGCCTGTCCCGGAGCCAACTGGAATGGGTCGCGCACCAACTTCTGCACTGGCGTCACCGCCGATGATGTCGTCGCCCACGAATGGGCGCATGCCTACACCGAAGGGAGCTCCGATCTCGTCTACCAATTCCAGTCTGGTGCTCTCAACGAGGCCTACTCCGACATCTGGGGCGAGACGATCGACCTCATCAATGGCCGCGACGATGAAGAGGAGGGCAATCTCACCGCGACCCGCCCGATGGGTGGGTGCTCCACCCACTCCAGCGCGCAGCCGGTGCTCGCGATCTCCGCTCCGACCGATCTCGCTCGTGACTGCATGGCGGCTGCCGCGCTGTTTGGCCCCTCGCTGAGTGCAACCGGAACTTCGGGCGGCATCGTGGCGGCCATCGACGTGGACGAAGACGGCAGCGTCATGAACAACGCGAATAGCATTTACGACGGTTGTTCGACCTTCACCAATCCGAGCACGGTGGCTGGGAAGATCGCGCTAGTTGATCGGGCAGGCGGTTGCACCCCGGTCACTAAGGCAGCCAACGCCCAGGCGGCCGGAGCCATCGCCTTAGTGGTGGCAAACAACAACGAAACTCTGCAAGAGCTGACCGGGGATGGGTCAGGGATCACCATCCCCACCCTGCTGATCGGCCGTGCCAATGGCACCGCGATTCGCGCCAGCCTGCTGGCGAGCAACGCCGTCTCCGGCACCCTGAAGGACTCGTCGGGACCTCGCCACGACTCCTACCGTTGGTTGGTCGGCGAAGACGTCACCACACCTGGCGGTGCCTCTCGAGATCTCTGGACCCCCACCTGCTTAGGTGACCCTGGAAAGGTCAGCGACGCGGAGTACTACTGCGCCGGCACCGACAACGGCGGTGTCCACCACAACTCGGGTATTCCTGCGCACGCCTACGCCTTGCTCGTCGACGGTGGCACCTACAACGGTGTCCATGTGACCGGGCTGGGCCTCAACAAGGCGGCGGCTATTCACTACCGCGCACAAACCGCTTTCCTTACTCCCACCGCTGACTTCACTGACCATGCCGATGCGCTGAGCTTGGCCTGCACCACGCTGGTCGGTTTGCCGATCCAGACTCTGTCAACGAGCCCCAACGCAGTGCCAACTTCCGCACCAGCCATCACCAGCCTCGACTGCAACTCCGTCACCGCGGTCATCGCCGCCACCCAACTCCGCACCAAGCCGACGCAGTGTGGGATCTTGCTCGATCCCAACGCACCAAACCCGTGCGGGAGCGGACACTCTCGCCTCAACCTGTTTAGCGAGAACTTCAGCGACGGACTCACGGGCTGGACTCAACTCAATGAAGGTCGCGTCACCGGAGGCACCGGCTATCCCTGGCTTGCCATCACCACTGATCCAGCCGCCCCCGTCGGGCAGCACTCCGGAATGGTGGCCCACGCGCGCAACCTCAACGTTGGCAACTGCTCTGGCGGAGTTGGAGACGTCACCAGCCGGGATGCGCTGATCAGCCCTCCGATCCTGCTGGAAACCGCGGCTCTGACCAATCCGAGGTTGACGTTCGACCACTACGTCGCGACCGAGGACGGCGTCGACGGCGGCAATGTGAAGGTGAAACTCAACGATGGACCATGGCTGGCCGTCCCCAACACGGCGTACACCTTCAACGGCCTGATCAAGGAACTAACCGAAACCGACAACAGCAACCCGCTGGCCGGCGAGGATGCTTTCACGGGCGCCAACGGCGGACTTGCCACCGGCTCGTGGGGGCAATCGCAGATCGATCTCACGTTCCTTGCCGCCACCAGCGGTGACACTGTCCAGATCATGTTCGACTTCGGTCGGGATGGTTGTTTCGGCATTGCCGATGGCGGCGGGTGGTATGTCGACAACGTGACTGTGTCGGTGTGTCGCGTGAAGGTAAAGCTCACCACCGAAGTCAGCACCCAGCCTAGCTTCGGCACCGCAGCCCGAGTGCGCCTCATCGTCGCACGCGACGGCACGACCGGCAGCGTTCCGGATGGCGCCATCACCTTGCGCAACGGCGCCGGTGCCGCGCTGGGCACGGCGATCGTGTCAGCCGGAAAGGCATCCTTCTCGCTGCCGCCGTCACTGGCCGTTGGCACTCACTCCCTGACCGCGGCGTACGCCGGCACATCAGTGTTTGAAGCCAGAGCTGGGACAGTCAAGGTCACTGTTGGCAAGGCGCATTCGCAAGCCATTGCCAAACCGTCAGCCAAGAAACTTGCTTTCCGCGCCAACTTCACCGTAACCGTGAAAGTTTCCGCCGACGTGGCGGCAACGGGCGTCGTCAAGATTCTGAAAGGTACGAAACTGCTAGGCAAAGCCACTGTGAAAGACGGCGCAGCGACGATCAAGGTGAAGAAGAACCTGAAGTCCGGCAAACACTTACTTCGTTCGCTTTATGTGGGTTCAGACACCGTCGGCCCTAGCGAAGATTCGTTCAAGATCCGCATTCGCTGAACGTGCCCGGTCGCGAGCCGTACAAGTCTCAAGTTGGCTAAACCTGCGGCTCCCGCTGCTCTCATTCCTCAGAAGGGCACCGGGTGCGCCAGTTCATTCGAACGCTTTGCGTGGCCCTGGTCACCCTCCAACTCGCGACCCTGCCAGCGTCCGCAGGAAGCGCCTCGAGAGCCTTTGCGGCGCCTGATCGGTCAGAACAATCTCTGATCGCCGAAGCGAGCGGCGTCGTGAAGATCACCGAGCAGAGCGCATCCGGGGAGGCGGGCGCAGTCCGAGTTTCTTGCGGTGGCGATCTTGCTTACTAGTCGAGGCAGCGACAAACTCATCGTTCGCTAGCCGTCTGCAGCACCACCGGCAAGATCATCGGCCGACGACGATGAGTGTTGTTGACCCAACGACCGATCACCCGCCGGATCGCTTGCTGAATCTGGTGAGTGTCGGTGACGCCCTCGTAGAGGAGTCCGTTCACCGCATCGACGATCGCCGGCTTGATCGCGTCGAAGGCTGCGTCGTCTTCGGCAAATCCACGCGCCTGAATCGTGGGTCCAGCCACAATCTTGCCGGCCGCGGTGTCGAGCACCACGATCACGGAGACGAAGCCTTCTTCACCGAGCACCAGACGATCCTTCAACCGCTCCTCGGTAATTTGGCCAACCGAAGAGCCGTCCACGAAGACGTACCCACATTCCACCTGGCCGACGATCTTGGCGACTCCGTCGACGAGGTCAACGACGACACCGTCTTGACCCAAGATGATGCGCTCCTTGGGTACGCCGGTGGCTTGCGCTAGGTCGGCGTTCGCACGCAGATGGCGCACCTCGCCGTGCACGGGCATGACGTTGCGCGGCTTGACCACGTTGTAGCAATAGAGCAACTCACCCGCGCTGGCGTGGCCACTCACGTGCACCATGGCGTTGCCCTTGTGAACCACGTTGGCGCCCCAGAGGGACAGTCCGTTGATGACGCGGTAGACCGCGTTCTCGTTGCCCGGGATTAGCGAACTCGCCAAGATCACAGTGTCGCCCTCCTCGATGTGAACGAAGTGGTGGCTGCGCTGGGCAATGCGACTCAGCGCCGACAGTGGCTCACCTTGGGATCCGGTCGACACCAGCACCTGCTTCTCGGGGGGCAGATCGGCAAGTTCCTTGGCATCAACCATCACCCCCGCCGGCACATGCAGATAACCCAAGTCCTGAGCAATCGCCATATTGCGCACCATCGAACGCCCGACGTAGCCGACCTTGCGGCCATGATTCGCGGCCGCATCCAACACCTGTTGGACCCGGTGCACATGCGACGCGAAACACGCCACGATGATGCGCTGGGGACTGTTGTGAAAGACCCGATCAAGAACCGGTGAAATGTCCTTCTCATGGGTGGTGAAGCCAGGGACCTCGGCGTTGGTGGAGTCGGTGAGAAAGAGGTCAACCCCCTCTTCCCCGAGCCTGGCGAAGGCCCGCAGATCAGTCACCCGCCCATCGAGTGGCAACTGATCCATCTTGAAGTCACCGGTATGCAGCACCATGCCAGCACCCGTGCGGATGGCCACGGCCAAGGCGTCGGGGATGGAGTGGTTGACCGCCACGAACTCGAGGTCGAAGGGTCCAAAGGTGAGTCGGTCTCCTTCGCGCACTTTATGGTTCACGGTCTCCCTCAGGCGGTGTTCCCTGAGTTTTGAGCCGAGCAGGGCCAATGTGAGCTCCGACCCGACGAGCGGGATGTTGCCGCGCTCCCGCAGAAGGAAGGGAGTGGCGCCGATGTGGTCCTCGTGACCATGCGTGAGGACCAGCGCCTCAACATCGTCCAGCCGATCTCTGATCGCCGAGAAGTCGGGCAGGATCAGGTCTACACCAGGATGGTTCTCCTCTGGAAACAACACCCCACAGTCGACAATCAGCAACCGGCCGTCGTACTCGAAGACGGTCATGTTGCGACCGATCTCGTGCAGCCCACCGAGTGGAATCACTCTCAGTCCGCCAGGTGCGAGCGGTGGTGGTGCGGGCAGATCGAGCTGGGGATAACTCAAGTTGAAGCTCCTCTTAGATGACGTTGGACGAAATGAGCACCGCGCGCAACGCGGCGTACTCATCGTCGTCGAGGGGAACGAGCGGGAGGCGCACGTTCCTGTTGTCCAACACGCCCTGCAATTGCAGAGCGGCTTTTGCTGTGGTGGCGCCATAGTTGGGCACGCCCATGATGGCATCGATCAGCGGCAACATGGCGTGGAACGTCGCAAGCGCGGCAACTGGATCACCGCCGAAGAATTGTTCGGCCATTGCTTTGAGCTGTGGGCCGACAGGCGTGACCGGCGACAGAAACGAAACCCACTGCCCCGTGAGCCAACCAGCCAAGGTTGGCCGCGTCGTCGCCGGAATAGAAGGCCAGCCCGGTGTCGCGCATGATCGCGGCCCCGCGGGCGTAATCACCGACGGCATCCTTCACCGCCACGACATTGTCCCATTCTGCGGCGGCTTGATAAGTGGCCGGCGCAATCGTCGTGCCAGTGCGCCCCGGCACGTCGTACAACATCACCGGGAGGTCACTGGCAATCGCGACTTGCCGGAAGTGCTCGAGCACTCCCGCCTGGGAGGGCTTGTTGTAGTAGGGAGTGACGACGAGTACGCCGTGGGCGCCGATCTTGGCAGCCTGCCGGGTGAGCTCAACCGAGTGCGCGGTGGCGTTGGTCCCGACCCCGGCAACGACGTGCGCCCGGTCGCCCACGGCCTCCATGACCGCCTGCAAGATAAGCCCGTCTTCGGGCACCGTCGTGGTCGGTGCCTCACCGGTGGTGCCCGAGACCACGACACCATCGTGGCCGTTGTCGATCAGGTGGGTTGCGATTGCTGCTGTGCCATCGAGGTCAACTGATCCATCGGCGTGAAACGCAGTCGCCATCGCGGTCAGCACGGTGCCGAACGGGGCGGTAGAAGTCATGTCGGAAGGTTATCGCTCTGGGCGTCCTAGGAGGACTTCGGCGGCGTCAGTCCGCGTCGCACGCGGTCCATGATGTCTTCATCTGTGAGATTGAGCCCACGCATCAGGTCCACGAAGTCGGCCGCAGCCTGCCTTGCCGCCTGCTCGACCGAGTCCCCCGCGATCACAGTGCCAAGACGCCCGCGGGTGATGACGACGCCTCTATGTTCGAGTTCGCGATAGGCCCGGGCGACCGTGTTGGTGGCGACGCCGAGCGTCGTCGCGAGAGCGCGCACCGTCGGCAACTTCTCCCCCGGCGCTAGCCGTCCGATACTGACCAATCCAGCGATCTGCATGCGGATCTGGTCGTAGGGCGGAGCTACCGATCCTTGGTCGATCACCACTGAAGACAGATCTCCATCCATCTCCACAGGCTAGCGAGTACCTAAGGTAGAGCGCTCCAGCCAGACCCAGGACAAGTCTTCTCGGTCCTCGCGGGCGGTTTCGACCCAGTCGTTGCGATCAAACTCAGGATAGAACGTGTCGGCTTCAGGAGTCAGATGGATCTCGGTCAACACTTGGTGAGTGGCGTAAGGCATCGCCAACTCATAGATCTGCGATCCACCCGCCACCATGACGTCCCCGGGCAAATCAGCAGCCAACGTCAAGCGCTTCTGCAAATGAGTGGGCCGTTAGCACCCCTGTCGCCGACCAGTCAGGATCGCGAGTGATCACGATCGTCGTACGGCCTGGAAGTGGACGACCAATGGAGTCGTAGGTCGCCCGCCCCATCACTAGGGTGTGGCCGAGCGTGGTCGCCTTGAAGTGCGCAAAGTCCTCCGGGATGTGCCACGGAATCCCGCCGGCATTGCCGATCGCTCGGTTGTCGGCGTACGCCGCCACCAACACCACGCGCTTTCCCACCGCCGAGGAGTCACGTAGATCAGCCGAGACGTCACTAAAACCGGCCGAGGAGTCACTCATACGGCGATCGGGGCTTTGATTCCTGGGTGTGGGTCATAACCTTCCACCTCGATGTCCTCGAGTTCGAAGGCATCCAACTCTGCAATTGCCGGGCTCAGGCGCAACGTCGGCAGCGCGCGGGGCTGGCGCGCTAGTTGAAGCCGGGCTTGATCGAGGTGGTTGGTGTAAAGATGCGCATCGCCCAACGTATGCACGAAGTCGCCAACCTCCAGTCCAGTCACTTGCGCGACCATATGCGTCAACAAGGCATACGACGCGATGTTGAACGGAACGCCCAAGAACACATCGGCTGAGCGTTGATAGAGCTGACAAGAAAGCCGCCCGTCCGCGACGTAAAACTGGAACATCGTGTGGCAAGGGGCCAAGGCCATCTGCGGGATGTCCGCGACGTTCCACGCTGAGACGATGTGGCGACGCGAGTCGGGATTGGCCTTGATCTGCTCAACGACCAGGGCCATCTGATCGAGGTGTTGCCCGTCGGGAGCCGGCCAACTACGCCATTGATAGCCATAAATCGGCCCAAGATCGCCATCAGCGTCGGCCCATTCGTCCCAAATGCTGATGCCGCGGTCCTGCAACCACTTGACGTTGGTGTCCCCGCGCAGGAACCACAACAACTCGCCGAAAACCGACCTGGTGTGAATGCGTTTGGTGGTGACGAGCGGGAATCCTTGGCTCAGGTCGAACCGCATTTGATGTCCGAAAACACTGAGTGTGCCGGTGCCGGTGCGATCAGACTTCTCGGTTCCTTCATCAAGGATCCGCTGAACCAGATCGAGGTAAGCCTGCACGGTCCGAGACTACGACAACGGAGTACCAAATCTGTGACGTCTCAACGGTTCTACGTGACTCCTCGGCCGATCTACGTGACTCCTCGGCGCGGGCTAGAGGGTGACCGTGCCGTGGAGGACGGTGGTGGTGGCCCCGCCGACCCAGATCTCGCCGTCGGCAGAATTGATATAGAGGCGACCCAAGCGACCCAGGCGCGTGCCCTGGGAGGCAACGTACGACGACGGCAACGTGCCCTCGCCGATCAGCCACTGGGCCAACCCGGCATTCAGACTCCCCGTCACCGGATCCTCAGGCACAGAGAAGGATGGGACAAACGCGCGCACTTCAACGTCTGCGCCAGCCTCGCGGCTCGCGGCTTCGTCGTAAACCCCGATGACGCCGATCTCTAGGTCGCCAAAGGCGTCAAAGTCGGGCTCCAACGCGAGGACCGCAGCCGCATCAACTAGGTGTACGCCGAGAAAGCCAGCGCCATTGTCAACCCACGCTGCCCCCAGCACCTGTTCCGGAGGGACCCGCAAAGCCAGCAGAACTCGGGCGAAAGTCTCCTCATCCACACCCCCCGAGCGCACCAATGGCGGTGCCGCAAACTCCAGTCGTTCGCTAACACGCACCCGCACGAGACCTGCGTCACACTGCTGGACGACCTCGTCATCACCGAAAGGCACTCCGCCCGCGGTCAACCAAGCATGCGCGCTGCCCAACGTCGGATGCCCAGCAAAAGGCAACTCGGCGGATGGAGTGAAGATCCGCACCCGATAGTCAGCACCAGCGATCGTCGGCGGCAGCAGAAATGTCGTCTCCGAGAGATTGGTCCAGTTGGCAAACCGCGCCATCTGCGCATCCGTTAGGCCGCTCGCATCATGCACGACGGCCAATGGGTTGCCGCGCAGCAACTCCCCGCCGAAGACATCGACCTGAGTGAAGCGGAGTGACAACTCAGGCCCCAGCAGCCCGATAGATGTCGACGGTCCGCTCTGCTATCGCACCCCAACTGAATGAATCGGTGGCCCGTTGACGACCAGCTCGACCCATGGCGGCCGCCCGAGCGGTGTCGGAGACGGCATCGTTCATCGCCGCCGCGAGGTCAGCGATATAGCCCTCAGGGTCAAGCGGCGTGCCCGTACCGTCAGTAGCCTGCTCGATCGGCACCAGCCAGCCGGTCTCACCATGGACGACAACCTCAGGGATCCCCCCGGTCGCGGTTGCAACAACGGCGGTCTGACAGGCCATCGCCTCCAAATTGACGATCCCAAGAGGCTCATAGATCGAGGGGCAAGCAAACACGGTGGCGTTGCTCAACAGCGCAACGACATCGCGGCGGGGCAACATTCGATCAATCCAGACAACCCCGCCACGGGTCTTGGACAACTCGTCCACCAGTCCGCTCACCTCAGCCATGATCTCCGGGGTGTCGGGTGCTCCCGCACACAGGATCAGTTGCACATCCGGTGGCAGTTGGGCCGCGGCGCGGAGGAACAGCGGCAAACCCTTCTGTCGGGTGATACGCCCTACAAAGATCACACTGCGTTTGTCAGGATCGACCCCCAGTTTGCGCACCCGGACCAGGTCATCGAACGGCGCCCAGTCGTCGACATCGATGCCGTTATGCACGACGTGCACCTTGTTCGGGTCGACGGCCGGATAACTTCGCAACACGTCATCACGCATCGCGGCGCTCACGGCAATGATTCCTGCCGCACCTTCGTAGGCGGTCTTCTCGACCCAACTCGACAACGCATAGCCGCCGCCAAGTTGTTCGGCCTTCCATGGCCGCATCGGCTCGAGACTGTGAGCCGTCAACACATGGGGTATGCCGTGGAGCAGCGAGGACAGATGACCGGCCATGTTGGCATACCAAGTGTGCGAATGGACGATGTCGGCACCCGACGTACCGCCGGTGATGGCGAGATCAACGCCAAGTGTTTTAACTGCGCCGTTGAGCTTCTCTAACTCGACAAGGTCGGCATAGGACCGAGTTCCATGCTCTTCGCGTGGTGCTCCAAAACAGTGCACCCGCGCTTCCACGTCGGGCAAACCTCGCAGTGCCCGCACCAACTCGGTGGCGTGCACTCCGGCCCCGCCGTAGATCTCGGGCGGGTACTCCTTGGTGATCACATCGACGCGCATGTAGTGAAACTACTGCCCAAGAACCTCCCAACGAAACGATCTGGACACTAGATTCTCTTTCCATGAGCACCGGAACCGGCAGACGCAAAGTGTTGGCAATCGTGATGGCGGGCGGTGAAGGCAAGCGGTTAATGCCACTCACGGCCGATCGAGCCAAACCGGCGGTGCCGTTTGGAGGCCACTATCGACTGATCGACTACGCGCTTTCCAATGTCGTCAACTCTGGTTATCTAAAAGTGGTCGTTCTTACCCAGTATAAATCTCACAGTCTGGACAAACACGTCACTCAGACCTGGCGAATGTCGACGATGCTCGGCAACTACGTCGCACCCATGCCTGCCCAGCAACGGATCGGCAAACATTGGTATCTCGGCAGTGCCGACGCCATCTTTCAATCACTGAACCTGATTCGTGATGAGCAACCCGACATCGTCGTGGTGGTCGGCGCAGACCACGTCTATCGGATGGACTTTTCGCAAATGGTCACCTCCCACATCGAGTCCGGTGCCGCCTGCACTGTCGCTGCCATCCGTCAGCCCATCGAGTTAGCCGATCAATTCGGTGTGATCGACGTAAAACCCGAAGACACCGGCCAGATTCGGGAGTTCTTGGAGAAGCCGACGGACCCGGTGGGGTTACCCGACTCACCCAAGGAGGTCTTGGCGTCGATGGGGAACTACGTCTTCGACGCGGCCGCCATCGTTGAAGCATTGCATCGTGATGCGGCGATGGACGGCTCACGCCACGACATGGGCGGCGACATCGTCCCTGCCTTCGTACGCCGTGACGAGGCGGGCGTTTATGACTACATCAATAACGACGTGCCCGGGTCCACCGATCGAGACCGTGGCTATTGGCGCGATGTCGGGACGATGCGCTCCTACTACGCCGCGCACATGGACCTGGTCGCTCCGCTGCCGGAGTTCAACCTTTACAACCACGACTGGCCGATCTACACCAACTATGGCCCTGAGCCCCCCGCCAAGTTGGTCAACGGCGTTGATGGTGCCCCTGCCTCAACTTATAACGCGATCTTGTCTCCCGGCGTAGTCGTCACCGGCGGCAGTGTGAATCACTCAGTGCTGTCCCCGCGATGCTACGTCGAGACCGGCGCAGAGGTCTCTGGCTCGGTGCTGCTGAACGGCGTTCATGTTGGTGCGGGCGCAATCGTGCGCAACGCCATTCTCGACAAACACGTGATCGTGCCACCAGGCGCGCAGATTGGTGTCGATCCTGAGGCTGACATTGCCAATGGGTTTGTGGTGGAGGACGGACTCACCATCTTGGCTAAGGACCAGACGTTCCCGGCTAGGCACGCAGTGACATAGGTCCGTAGACCTCGCGTTCACCATCCATCAACGTAACCGAATCGACGCCCAGATCGGCGAGGTCGGCCCAGAATTCGCCGACCCACGATTCGGCGTCGGCTTGGTTGGGAAACCGCTTGTCGCCGTAGTCATCGGCGACCGTGATCACCGTGGCGTTGGCATCGGCCAACTGCCACCACCACGTCAGCGCACTAGGCGGAACTTTGACTGAGTTGGGTGGGATGTCGGGCAGGTTGACCATGCAGCCAGCCTAACGTTCGGTTGCTCTAGGTCTCGCGGACCTTCGAAGGCACAAACGGGGGCTTGGTCAGTTGGAAGATCTCCCGACGGCCCCGCACATCTACGCCAACCTCGGCTTCGGCATTCACCACTGTGGGCACGAGAGCTAGGCCGATGCCCTTCTTTAACGTGGGCGAAAAGGTTCCTGAGGCGATGTCGCATAGAGCCACATCGGCGACCAGCGTGACGCTCATCCCAGGACGCGGGATGCCGCGACCGACGGCAACGAGGCCGCGCAGCACCCGCTTAACCCCGGCTTCCTTCTCCGCAACGATGGCGTCTTTGCCCCAAAAAGCCGGTTTCTTCCAGCCGACGGCCCAGCCGAGCCCGCCCTGATTGGGTGTCGTATCAAGCGAGATGTCTTGGCCGTGTAGGGGGTAGCCCATCTCGGTTCGCAACGTGTCGCGGGCTCCTAAGCCAGCTGGGATCGCCCCCAGCGAGGCGCCAGCGGCGAGCAGGTCATCCCACAACGCACCCGCGGCTTCGTTCTTGACGATCAACTCATAGCCACGTTCACCGGTATAGCCCGTGCGGCACACCACGACCCCGAGCCCATCGAAGTCCGCCTCCACGAAGGACATGTAGTCATGTCCGGCCGGCAAACCCACCGCGCTCAACAATTCATCAGAGTCGGTGCCTTGGACGGCGAGGACGGCATAAGCCTGATGGTGATCCACCACGGAAACGCCGGGTGGCGCCTCGGCGGTCAACATGTCACGCACCGTCGCCGCGTTGGCGGCGTTGGGGACCAACAAAATGTGCTCGTCGTCATGGCGATAGGCCAACATGTCATCGACGATCCCGCCCGTCTCTGGGTCGCAGCAGAGCGTGTATTGCGCCTGCCCAGTAGCAATCCGATCAAGATCGTTGGTGAGGGCCTGATTGACGAATTCAAGGGCGCCCGGCCCCTTAACCATCAACTTGCCGAGGTGAGAGACATCGAAGACCGCCACCCCTTCGCGTACGGCGTTGTGCTCCCTGAGGACACCGGCTTCATATTCGATGGGCATCGTCCAGCCGCCGAACTCAGCGAACTTGGCACCAAGGGCCACATGGCGGTCGTGTAGTGGCGACTGCAGCAGCGCTTCTTTAGTGGTAGGCGTGTCTGACATGCGCCGAAACTTACCGTAGGAGCGCGGCAAAGTAAGGGTGCCGAATCGGCGGACTAGCAAGCGTCGCCTTGATAGACGCGTATTCTGCGTCGGTGACGTCGTACACCCTCCGCAACGCCAGCCCCGCAAAAACTCGCACCGACGTAGTCGTGGTCGGCATCCGGCAAGGAAAAGACGGGCCGATCCTCGCGTCAGGCGCGGAGGAGGTGGCTGCCGCTTTTGGCCGAACTCTGCGCCCCCTCCTAGCCGCTCTCGGGGCGAAAGGCGCGACCGGAGAAGTGCACAAAGTGCCGACCGGAGCACGGCTCAACTCTCCACTTCTGGTGCTCGTCGGGCTCGGAAAAGACGACCCAACACCCAGCGGGTTGCGACGGGCCAGCGGAGTGGCCTCACGCTCGATCCCCAACGCCGCGTCCGTTGCGCTTGCGCTCCCAGCCACCAGCGCTGCCGAGGTTCGCGCGGTCACGGAAGGGTGGCTGCTCGGGAGTTATCGATTTACGGCCTACAAGCGCGACACCGCCTCCGAGTCGACCGCACCAGGCAACGTCACCGTGCTCTCGCCGGGCGCTCGAAAGACGGAGATCGCCCAGGCTTTTGAACGGGCCCAAACTGTTGCTGCCGCAGTCTGCCGGACCCGCGATTGGGTGAACGAACCCCCTGGCCAACTCACTCCCCCAGCGTTTGCCGAGGCTGTTGTGGAGGAGGTGCGCAAGAGCAAACGTGGCCGCGGGAAACCGAAGGTGACGTGTGTGGTGCACGACGTCGAGTCGCTCACTGAGCTTGGCTGTGGTGGCATCTTGTCGGTCGGTGCGGGTTCAGACGCGCCGCCGCGTTTGGTAGAGCTTTCCTATCAGCCCAAGGGAGCCGTCGCTCACCTGGCGTTCGTGGGCAAGGGCATCACTTTCGACTCCGGAGGACTGGCGATCAAGCCAGCTCAGGGCATGCTCACGATGAAGTGCGACATGGCCGGGGCCGCTGCTGTCATTCAAGCCACCATGGCGATTGCCGAGTTGGGACTGCCTGTCCGCATTTCCGCATTTGCGCCGATGGCCGAAAACATGATCAACGGCTCGGCCACTCGGCCAGGTGATGTTGTCACGATGTACGGCGGCCGCACGGTGGAGGTCACCAACACCGATGCTGAAGGACGGCTGGTGCTTGGCGATGCGCTGGTGCGCGCGGTCGAGCAGTCGCCGGATGTCCTCATCGACGTGGCCACCCTCACCGGAGCAATGGTCATGGCCCTCGGCGACAAAGTGGCCGGGGTGATGGGCAGCGATGACGTGACGTCTCGACTTGTCGCGGCGGGTGGCGAGGCAGGCGAAGCGATCTGGCCGATGCCGATTCCCGAAGAAATGGGCGAGCGGGTGAAAGCGAGCAAGGTTGCCGACCTGCTCCAACACGATTGGATTCGGTGGGGAGGCGGGCTTTACGCCGCCGCCTTCTTGCGCGAATTCGTCGGAGACATCCCCTGGGGACATCTCGACGTTGCTGGCCCTGCCTTCAACGGTGGCGGCCCATGGGGCCATGTGACATCCGGAGGAACTGGTTTCGCCGTCGCAACACTCATCGACTTGGCCGAGCAATACGCCTAGAAGCGTCGCTGTTGTTTCTGGCGGCGGTTGTAGTCACGCATCCGCTGAGGCACGCCCACCACCGCCGCGTCGTAGGACGGGACTTGGTTGTCATTGGCAAAACGGTGAGCCCATTTCACTGATGGAACGCGTCGTCGAGTCCACTCGCCATCGTGGGCAACCAAGAGCATCGTGACATCGCTAACCGCCGTGCGTGGCTCCACAAAACCTTCGACACCTTTACGGGTCTCGACGAAATCTTGGAGGTGCTGCTCGTCTGCCTCGTTGGAGGCGCGTACGCGCGTCGACCCCGTCCGCTCAGTATTTTTCGCTGGACGACGCATGCCACCAGTGGTGGACCGGAATCGATCAAGGAACCCCATCCATCTAGTGTGCCTGATCCAGCTTGCTCTCCCAATGAACACGCGAGAAGTCACAGCGATTGCACAGGAACCTTTTACCTGCTGCGGTTTGGCAGGGTCATTGGATGGAGGCCGGTGTTGTGCGGGGGGCAAAGAATGCAAAGATATGGCCGAGGAGACCGGGAGCCGCAGGATCAGCGACCGAACCATCATTACTGACACGAAGGACACGGCATGAGCACCGAAGTCACCCTCCCAGCCCTCGGCGAATCCATCACCGAGGGCACCGTCACCCGTTGGCTCAAGCAGGTGGGCGATCAAGTGGCCGTCGACGAGTCCTTGCTGGAGGTTTCAACCGACAAAGTTGATACTGAAATTCCCTCGCCAGTCGCGGGCACGCTGCTGGAGATTCGGGCAAACGAGGACGAAACCGTTGAGGTTGGCGCAGTCCTCGCCGTGATTGGCAGCGATTCCGACGCGGTCGCGCCGGCGGCCGCGCCTGAGGCTCCGGCTCCGGTTCAAGAGGCTCCCGCTCCGGTGGCCGAGACCCCGGCTCCGGTGGCGGAGATCCCTGCTCCGGTTGAAGAGAGCCCCGCTCCGGTTGAAGAGAGCCCCGCTCCGGTGGCCGAGGTCGCGGAGGCAGCCCCCGTCGAAGACCCATCAGTCGATGCAGGTGCCGACACGGGCGTATCCGTGACGTTGCCCGCGCTGGGCGAGTCGATCACTGAAGGCACGGTCACCCGTTGGCTCAAGCAGGTGGGCGACTCCGTGGCCCTCGACGAGTCACTCCTTGAGGTCTCCACAGACAAGGTCGACACCGAGATTCCCTCTCCAGTCGCCGGCGTACTGCTTAAAATCTCTGCCGCCGAAGACGAGACTGTTGAAGTGGGAGCGGAGTTGGCAGTGATCGGTGCCGCCGGTTCAGCACCCGCCGCCGCGACCGCACCACCCGCAGCGGCACCGGTCGCTGCGCCCGCACCACCCGCAGCAGAGGCACCTGCCCCCGTCGCGGCACCCGAGCCACCACCGGCCCCAGTTCCCGCGCCAGCACCCACACCGGCAGCGAGCGATGTGAGTCTGTCCTACGTCACCCCGTTGGTCCGAAAGATGGCTGCCCAACACGGGGTCGACCTCAACGCTGTTAGCGGCAGTGGCGTGGGTGGCCGAATTCGCAAGCAGGACGTCCTCGATGCAGCGCAGGCAGCCGAAGAGGCGGCCAAGGCAGCCGCGGCAGCCAGCGAACCGGTGCCGGCTGCAGCTGCACCCGCAGCAGCACCTGCCGCTGCACCGTCGCCAGCGGGCACCCCGTCACCCCTGCGGGGCACGACCGCTCCACTGACGCGTTTGCGCAAGGTGATCGCTGCTCGGATGGTCGAATCGCTTCAGGTTTCCGCGCAACTCACGTCGGTTGTCGAAGTCGACGTAACCAAAGTGGCCCGTCTGCGCGACTCAGTGAAGGCGGAGTTCGCGGCTCGCGAGGGTGTGAAGTTGTCGTTTATGCCGTTCTTCGCCAAGGCCGCGGTTGATGCACTCAAGGAACACCCCACGCTCAATGCTTCGATCGATACGGAGAAGGGTGAAGTCACCTACTACGACCGGGAAAACCTGGCGATTGCCGTTGACACCGAACGCGGCCTGCTCACGCCCGTGATCAAGGAAGCCGGTGACCTGTCGATTGCTGGCCTCTCACGCAAGATCGCAGACGTGGCTGAGCGCACCCGCACCAACAAGATCACCCCCGACGAGCTGTCTGGCGGCACGTTCACGATCACCAATACCGGCAGCCGTGGGGCGCTCTTTGACACCCCGATCCTCAACCAGCCTCAGGTGGCCATCCTCGGCACGGGCGGCATTGTGAAGCGCCCGGTTGTCATTGATGACGTGAACCTCGGCGAAACCATTGCTGTGCGGCAAATGGTTTACCTCTCGTTGACCTATGACCACCGCCTCGTCGATGGTGCCGACGCAGCGCGTTTCCTCGTCGATGTGAAAAAGCGCCTCGAATCCGGGAGCTTCGACGTCTGACGTGAGAGTCCTCATCGCGGGATCGTCAGGATTTCTCGGCACCCAGCTGGCCGAACGGTTGCGCGCTAAGGGTCACGACGTACGCCGGTTGGTGCGCACCGAGACCGGGGCTGCAGACGCCTCAGTCTGGGATGCGTACGCCGGCAGATTGGATGCCGCCGAGATCGAGGCTGCAGATGTCGTGATCAACCTGGCTGGCTCCTCGACAGTGGGCAATCCACACTCAGCCAAGTGGTCCACTGAGTTGCGCCGCAGCCGAGTCACGACCACGAGAGTGTTGGCCGAGGCCATCGCTGCCTCCTCTCGCAAGCCCGACTTCCTCGCTGGCAACGGCATCTCGTTTTATGGCGACCAGGGCGACACTCTCCTGACCGAAACTTCCCCCAGCCACGGCGAGGCTCTGCTCACCGACGTGACCAAGGAGTGGCAAGCCGCTGCCGACTCAGCGCACGGGGCCGGAGCACGAGTGTGCATTCTGCGCACCGCACCGGTTATGGACCGCCGAAGCGCTCCTCTCAAGCCACTGCTGCCGCTCTTCAAACTGGGTCTGGGTGCGCGGCTGGGTTCTGGCCAGCAGCACATGGCCATGATCTCCCTACGGGATTGGGTGGGAGCGGTGAGTTTCCTGGTCTCCAATCCCGCCGTTTCAGGTCCGGTGAATCTCTGCTGTGTCACGACGCCGACTAACACTGAGTTCACCGAAACTTTGGCCAAGCTCGTGCACCGCAAGGCACGTCTCATCGCACCAGCGGCGATCTTGAAGGTGGCCACGGGCGACCTGGGACCCGAACTGTTGGGCTCGCTCAACGTCTCACCGAAGGCGTTGCTCGACGCCGGCTACGTGTTTCAAGACCCGGGAGTTCGCGAAGTGCTCTCAACAGGTCTCGGCTGAGCCTGCGGGTCCTCGTCGACCTCGCTGACCAACCACTGTTCACCAACACGTCGCAACTCGATCCGTCGGGTGTTGGCTTCGTCACGGGGCAGCACCTCTCGGACGTTCTTGCCGATTGCCACCGCCGAAGCCAACCTGTCCGTGACGACGAGCACCAACGATTCGTAGCTATGCGAAAGGATCTCGACGCCCAGAACCTGGGTGCTCATGCCCTCGATGCGAAGACCTCGGGCGACATACTGCTCCAACAGGCGTTGGTCGTTGGCCCCCGACGCCGACGTCGGGAGATAGAGCCTCCCTAACGCCTCGGGGTCTCCGTTGGCATAGGCCGCGGCACGTCGCTTGTCCCAAGCACGCAATACCGTCAAAGCGTGGGCTCGCTCAGAATCTAGGTGTGAGTCAGTTGGAGTCGAGTTGGCCTTGTCGGTGAGGTTCTGCCACAGCGCAGAAAGGAAGAAGGTCGAAGCAACCACCAACACCAGCATCACGATCTGGGTTCGTCGAGAGATCACCCGATGACTCTGCCGCAGATCCGGGCCAGGCGTCGTCGGTTATCCACAGGCCCGTATCCTCCAGGTGTGGCGAACGAAGTTCAACCAGTCGAGTTTCGTGTTGTTGGGCTCGGCTCCGACGCGGTCGACTACCTCGCGGCGTGGGAACTCCAACGCGATCTGCATGCCGCCGTTGTCGCTGGGCTGGCCCCCGGCACAGTGCTCCTCCTCGAGCATCCGCCCGTCTTCACTGCTGGCAAACGCACTCAACCCCACGAACGCCCTGCCAACCCGGGCGGGGCAGAAGTGATCGATGTCGATCGCGGGGGCAAGATCACTTTTCACGGCCCCGGGCAGTTGGTCGGCTATCCGATCGTGCGCCTGCCTGATCACGTTTTTGTCGTTGACTACGTACGCCGCGTCGAGGAGGCCCTGATCCGAACGTGTCGCGATTTCGGCCTTGACACCGGGCGCGTGTCAGGACGCAGCGGCGTGTGGCTGGCCGCTGACACGGCCGACCCAGTCGCCCGTCCCGAACGCAAACTCGCGGCTATCGGGATCCGGGTCAGCCACGGCGTGACAATGCATGGCTTTGCGCTCAACTGCGACATCGACCTGGCTTGGTATGACCGATTTGTGCCCTGTGGGATCGCGGACGCTGGGGTTTCTTCTCTGTCTGCAGAACTCGGCCGTCAAGTGTCAACACGCGAAGTTCTTGAGTCGGCCGAGCACCATTTGCGAGATCTGCTTGCTTGGTCGGCGTACGACAAAACCCCCAATATTCCAACGGCGCCAGAAGTCACGACACCTGAAATCCAACTTCTCTCGCCCGTGCTCTGAGCTACCCCTCGGCCCGGCTGGGTTGGGCAACCGCAACGGCGTACAGTTGGCCGATGTGACTACCGCTGCCTCCCCTGAAGGTCGCCGGCTGCTCAGACTCGAAGTCCGAAATGCGCAAACGCCGATCGAGCGCAAACCCTCGTGGATCAAGACCAGGGCAAAGATGGGTCCGGAATACGTCGCTCTCCAGGCCCTGGTCAAAGAAGAAGGTCTCCACACGGTGTGCCAAGAGGCCGGTTGTCCCAACATCTTTGAGTGTTGGGAAGACCGCGAGGCCACCTTTTTGATTGGTGGCGATCAGTGCACCCGGCGTTGCGACTTCTGCCAGATCGACACCGGCAAACCAGAGCCTCTTGACCGTGACGAGCCGCGACGGGTGGCTGAGTCAGTCCAGAAAATGGGTTTGCGTTACGCCACGATCACTGGTGTTGCCCGCGATGACCTCGCCGATGGCGGCGCCTGGCTCTATGCCGAGACAGTGCGGGCTATTCACGAACTCAATCCCGACACTGGTGTCGAAAACCTCATCCCCGATTTCAATGGCATTCCAGAACTCCTAACCGAGGTCTTTGAATCTCGCCCCGAAGTGCTCGCCCACAACGTCGAGACGGTCCCCCGCATCTTCAAGCGGATCCGCCCGGCCTTTCGTTATGACCGCTCCCTCGATGTGCTCACCCAGGCACGAAACTTCGGGTTGGTGACGAAGTCCAATCTGATCCTCGGCATGGGCGAGACACGTGAAGAGGTTTCCCAGGCTTTGGTCGACTTGCACGCAGCCGGGTGTGAGTTGATCACGATCACGCAATACCTCCGCCCCTCCACTCGTCACCATCCGGTCGAGCGTTGGGTCGAGCCCCACGAGTTTGACGAGTTGGCCGTCGAAGCGGAGGAGGTCGGCTTCTCCGGGGTGCTCTCAGGCCCGCTAGTCCGTTCGTCGTACCGTGCCGGTCGGTTGTACCGTCAGGCAAGCGATGCCCGTCTCCTCATCGACACGAAGTAGGTCCGACAGATGTCAACACCAGAACCGGCCAAGAAGATGGGCCGCATCAAGCAATTGCGCGAGACCTACACAATGGCCCGGCGCACTGACAAGTGGATTCTCCTTTACACGGTGGGTGCCTTCTTGCTGGGTGCCGCCGTGGGTGTTGGCGTTTTCTGGTTTGTGCCCGGCAACGAAATCATCCGTTGGGTGATGATCGTCATCGGCGGCTTCTTGCTGGGCCTCATGGCGGCGTTGATCATCTTTGGGCGACGTGCGCAAAGCGCGATGTATGCCCAGATGGATGGTCAGACCGGCGCCGCCGCGGGTGCCCTCCAAGTGCTCGGTAGGGCGTGGAAAGTTACCCCGGCGATCGGTTTCAACAAGCAGCAAGACGTCATTCACCGCGCCGTCGGCCCGCCCGGAATCGTGCTGGTCGGCGAGGGCACGACCAGCCGTCTGCGGGCACTGATGGTGGCTGAGCGTCGTCGGCACGAACGCGTCGCCAGCGATACCCCGATCCACGAGGTCTTCTGCGGTAACGGCGAAGGCGAGGTGCGCCTGCCCAAGTTGGTCAAGCATGTCCAGGGCCTCGGACGCAACATCAAGCCCGCCGAGATCACCAAGGTGTTGGCTCGGCTCAAGGCAATGGACGCCACTCACTCCAACGTGCCGATGCCCAAAGGCCCCGTGCCGACCAGCATGAAGGGCATGCGCGGAAACGCCCGCGGGCGCTAGTTCGTCGACCCGGCTCGAATCAGCGGAAATCTAGGTCGACCCGGCTCTTAACTGCTACGGCGTTGGCAACTCCATCACCTGATTGGCCTTGGGCGCCTTGATTGACACCTTTTTGTCGAAGTCTGAGATTTGCATCGTCATGGCCGTCCCACTCATGTCGAACGACAATTGCCGTGGCCGATCCTCGCCGTCGATCCAGACGTCGTACGCCACCTCGTCGGGCATCGTGGCTCCCGACTGGTTGGGGATCTTCGTTCCGTCGAGCACCATCGTGTAGTGATCGAGGTCTTCGCCACCGATATCCTCAGATCCGACGAAGGTGACCGAGGTGACAGCCTGCTCGAAAACCTCGAACTGCGCCATCGGGTCCATCTGGTCGGTCAACGACCCCACCGGATTGGACGGATCGCCGGTCTCGGTCTTGATGTATTTCCCATCACTTAGCCCGGGCATCTTCATGTACATCGAACCGTCGACCAACAGCATCTCGATGCCGTCACCTAACTCGGGGATGTTCATCACGAGCTTCATGGCCAGGGGGTCGGCTGCGTAGTCGACGTCTCCTTCGGCCTTAATGGTTTGGTCACCAGCGCCGATCTCCATGACCGTATGCGCGGTCTTCGTGCTTTTTGCGGCCGCAGTCAGTCGCTGGGCGAACTCCGCGGGATCGATCTCTTCGCCCTCCGCCGCTTCCTCAGCCGGCTCTTCAGCTGCTTCCTCGTCGGCGGACTCACTGGTCGCCGTCGACGAACTGTTGGAGTTAGCAGAGGTCGAATCGTCGCCCCCACACGCCACCAAACTGGCCATCACCAGCGGGGCGAGGACGGCGAGAGCGAACTTGTTCGAGAGTCGTATGCGCATAGCCCAAGCCTACGGCTTTACCCCAAGTCTGCGCCGGAAAAACACGGTCCTCGTCTGGCTCCAAATGTCGTGTAGACCTCGCCCGTCTGGCTTGAAGATCAAGGGAGGAACAACCAGACACACGGCAAGCTGACGAAACAGTGCGGGCAGAAGTGTCGGCGGCCGACCGTCCCTGATGCGTACGACGCGTAACCCGGTGGCCAGCTTGCCGAATGACCCGCCGGCGATCGCGGTCAATGCGGTCGTCTCTAAGAGAAAGACGCCCAGAGTCAGAAATCCAGAGTTGGCGTTGTCGCTCCACGCTTGACGCCCGATCAGACCGATCACGACAAAGGTGCACGCGAACCAGTCGATGAGCAACGCGGCCGACCGCCGGGGCCACGAGGCGGTGTCGTCAGTTTCCACCTGGGCAGGTTATTGCACGCTCCCCAGCGCCCGATTGGTGAGCACCTGTTACATCACCGAAACAAAACGGATACGGTGCGGAAACTGCGCACTCTTAACGTGCACAGCGTCTCTGCAGTGTGGCGGGGGCGATTTAACCGTACTGACTTTTGTGGGTTGCGAGCGGTCGCGACCAAGGAGGCAAGAATGTTCGCAAGCAGCGACGAGTTGCTGAAGTACATCAAGGATGAAGGCGTCGCAATGGTCGACGTCCGATTCTGTGATCTGCCCGGCGTGATGCAGCACTTCACCGTGCCGGTTTCTTCGTTCGATCAGTCTGTCTTCGACGACGGTCTGAGCTTTGACGGATCCTCGATCCGCGGCTTCCAGGCCATTCACGAGTCCGATATGTCGCTGTTCCCAGATCCGACGACGGCCTACATCGACCCGTTCCGGACCGCCAAGACACTAGTGGTGAACTTCTTCATCCATGATCCGCTGACCGGTGAGGCCTACTCCCGTGATCCGCGCAACATCGCCCGCAAGGCGATGGCCTACCTCGCCAGCACTGGTCTCGGCGACAAGGCCTACTTCGCCCCCGAAGCCGAGTTTTACGTCTTCGACAACGTGCGGTTTGAGACCAAGCAGAACGCTGGCTACTACGAGATCAACTCCTCCGCTGGCGCCTGGAACACCGGCGACTCGTTCGAGAACGACAACCGCGGCTACAAGGTGAAGTACAAGGGCGGCTACTTCCCCGTCGCCCCGACCGACCACTTCGGCGAGCTGCGCGATGAAATGGTCATTGAGTTGGAGAAGTCCGGTCTCCAGGTTGAGCGCGCCCACCACGAGGTCGGCACCGCTGGTCAGGCGGAAATCAACTACCGCTTCGATGAGTTGCTCAAGGCCGCAGACGATGTGATGAAGTTCAAATACATCATCAAGAACACCGCCTGGCGCAACGGCAAGACCGCCACCTTCATGCCGAAGCCAATCTTTGGCGACAACGGTTCGGGCATGCATGTGCACCAGTCCATCTGGAACGAAGGCAAGCCGCTCTTCTACGACGAGACTGGGTATGCCGGGTTGTCGGACATGGCGCGCCACTACATCGGCGGCATCTTGACCCACGCCCCATCGCTCTTGGCATTCACCAACCCGACGGTGAATTCCTATCACCGGCTCGTGCCTGGCTTCGAGGCGCCGATCTCGCTGGTTTACAGCTCGCGCAACCGGTCGGCCTGTGTGCGGATCCCGATCACGGGCTCCAACCCGAAGGCCAAGCGCATCGAGTTCCGCTGCCCCGATCCGTCCGCCAACCCCTACCTCGCCTTTTCGGCGTTGTTGCTGGCTGGCATCGACGGCATCAAGAACAAGATCGAGCCGCCCGCCCCAGTCGACAAGGACATCTACGAGTTGCCGCCGGACGAAATGGCCGACATCGCTCAGGTGCCGACGTCGCTCAACCAGGTCCTCGACTCGCTCGAGGCCGATCACAAGTTCTTAACGGTCGGGAATGTCTTCACCCCCGACCTCATCGAGACCTGGATCGACTACAAGCGTCAGAACGAGATCCTGCCCGTGCAAATGCGCCCGCACCCGCACGAATTCGAGCTCTATTACGACATCTGATCTACGTCGTAGCCCGGAAAACGGCCCCCGACCTGCGGAAACGCAGGATCGGGGGCCGGTTTCGTTGGCTCGAGAAAGCCGAAATCCGAAGGGATTCCGCAGGAGAATGAGCAGCGAGGCATCAAAGCTCGGCCTTGCGCATCGGAACGTGGAACCTGGAGGGGCGTTGGGGCGCCCGGCACCCGCCCCACCGAGACGATGGTCCCGCCCGCCTCCGGATGTCGACTTCTTCCCGCGCCACTCGCCGCAGCAGAGCAGAGGCGTTCGGCCTGTTACGGCTTGGAACGTCGGCTCGGAGGTATGCCGCCCAGGAGGCAAACGCCTCTGATTCGATCCCTTTTGCTGCTCACGGGCGGTGTTTGCCTCCTGGTGCGTACCTAACTGCAGGAAATCTTGCGGCGGAGTATTCGAGGCCACCTATTTTGCAACAGCCACCAAGTGCGCCACAGCAACCGCGTTGTTGCATCGCCGAAAATTGGTCAGGGAAGCTGATGCTCGTTGGGGGTGCGCCGATCGTCGAGGACCGTGGTGCGTCGGTATCGCTGCGCGTTCACAAACAAGGACAGACCAATGGCCAAAATGCGGGCGACAGTCAGGATCGTGCCAAGAGCGTTGTCGTTAACGAAGTCGAGGTCGACGGTGACGACATCTAGGGCGAAGATGAGACCGAGTGCGAGCAGTAGAATGCCTAGTCCGATGGCCATGATCTAAACGCACTCAGCGACGCAGATATCGCCAGTTGTTCAACGCTTCCTGTCGAGGAAGGCTTGTACGCCGTCGCGAGCGCAGGCCTGCATCATGTTGTTCGCCATCGTTGCTGCAGCGTCGGCGTACGCCGCCTCGATTCCGTTGTCGACCTGGCGATAGAAGAGTGCCTTGCCCAAGGCCAGCGACTCGCGGGGTTTGGAGACGATTGAGGCGACAAGGGTTTCGATCTCGGCATCAAGCTCGGTCGGCGATACGACCCGGTTGATCAGCCCTCGCTCGCAGGCCTCTTCGGCGCTGATGAAGTCTCCGGTGACGAGCATCTCGAAGGCGGCCTTCCGCGGCACATTGCGCAACAGCGCAACGCTCGGCGTCGAACAGAACAAGCCCACGTTGATGCCGCTGACGGCAAACCGGGCATCGGTGGAGGCCACCGCCAAATCACACATCCCGACGATCTGACACCCAGCCGCTGTCGCCATCCCGTGCACGCGGGCGATCACCGGCACCGGCAACCGCTGAAGACTCATCATGATCGCGCCACACTTGGCAAATAGGCTCTCGTAGTAGTCGAGCGTGTGTGGAGCTTGCATTTCCTTCAAATCGTGTCCCGCGCAAAACGCCGGGCCTGCGCCAGCGAGCAGGACAACGCGCACAGACTCGTCCGTAGCAATCTCGTCTAAGACTTCCGCAAGGGCGGCGAGCATGCCTTCGGAAAGGGCGTTGTAGGCATCGGGCCGGTTGAGGGTCAGGGTCACAACTCCCCTGCTGTCGTGCTGAAACAGCACCAACGGCTCGGTCACTTTCGACATCTGACTAGGCCCGATCCCGGAGTTGGAATTTCTGAATCTTCCCCGTCGAGGTCTTGGGGATCGCCTCGAAGCGAATCTCCTTCGGCACTTTGAATCTGGCCATCAGTTCCCGACAGTGTTCGATCAGATCAGCTTCGTCCACAGCGATGCCCGGCACAGTCTCGACATAGGCGAGCGGTACTTCGCCCCACTTTTCGTCCGGACGGGCGACCACAGCGCAGGCACTCACCGCCGGATGACGATAAAGCACGTCCTCGATCTCGAGCGAGCTGATGTTCTCCCCGCCACTGATGATGATGTCCTTGCTCCGGTCCTTGATCTTGACGTAACGATCGGACTCCAACACGGCGAGGTCGCCGGTGTGAAACCACCCGCCCGCCAACGCGCGCTCAGTCGCAGCGGGGTTTTTCAAGTAGCCCTTCATCACGATGTTTCCGCGAAACATGATCTCGCCCATGGTCTCCCCGTCGGCGGGGACCTCCACCATGGTCACGGGATCCATCACGGTCATCGCCTCCTGAAGGGGATAACGCACCCCTTGTCGACCATTGAGTCGGGTTTGTTCGGACAGGGTTTCGGTCGCCCACGAGGCGCGTTTGGCAGCAACCGCCGCTGGGCCATAGACCTCGGTCAGCCCATAGACATGGGTGACATCAACGCCGATCCGAGCCATACCCTCGATCATCGCCGCTGGTGGCGCCGCGGCAGCCACCATGCCGCGCACCTGATGATCGATCCCGGCTCGGGCCGACTCCGGTGCGCCGATTAGCATGTTGTGCACGATCGGAGCCCCGCAATAGTGATCAACTTTGTGTTCTCGTACGGCGGCGAGAATGGCGTCCGCATCAACTCGGCGCAGGCACACCTGGGTGCCGGCCTGCATGGCGATGGTCCAGGGAAAGCACCAGCCATTGCAGTGGAACATCGGCAGCGTCCATAGGTAGACCGGGAACATCGGCATCGTCCACGTCACTGCATTGGAGACCGTGTTGAGATAGGCCCCGCGATGGTGCGTGACGACACCCTTGGGATCACCCGTGGTGCCACTGGTGTAACTGACAGCGATCGCGTCCCACTCATCTTCAGGCAGCCCCAGGTGAGACACCGGCTCAAAGCCATCGATCAGGGACTCATATTCGTGAGCACCGATCCGCTGACCAGGTCCGACGTACTCACTGTCGTCGATGTCGATCACGATGGGAGTCCGAGCATGTTCACGACGAAGGATCGCTAGGGCTTCCGCAATCACCGCAGAGAATTCACGGTCGGTCAGCAGCACCTCAGCTTCACAATGAGCCAGTTGCCAGGCGAGCAGAGTGGCGTCGAGTCGGATGTTCAACGGGTTTAGCACGGCGTTGAGAGCCGGCACGGCATAGTGCGCCTCGATCATCTCAGGAGTGTTGGTCAACATCGTGCTGACAGTGGTGCCTCGAACAACTCCCAACGCGCGCAATGCGGCCGCCAGCCGAGCCGAGCGTTCTCGACATTGGGCCCAGGAATAGCGCCGTGAACCGTGAATAACGGCAGGCAGATCACCAAACACCTCCGCGGTGCGTTCAATGAAACTCACGGGTGACAGCGAGGTGTAGTTGGCCAAAGTCCTGGGCATCTCATCGTCACTCATATCGCGAGCGTATGGGTTACCTCCCTGCGGCACTAGCGTGGCCCTGTGGACAGCGCTCGACCAGAGAGCCGACGAAAGCAAAGGTCCCCGCCGCGCCTCGGCGCCGCGGGGACCTTCACTTTAGGACCGACCGGCCACCAGTACCAGTCGTTGAGCACGCCGTTGGAAGGGAAAGGAACAACGACTTACTCCATGAGTGCAGACCGCCGCAGAACGGCCTACGAGTCAGCTCCTCGGGCGCCCTGAACCGAAGGCCGAAGAGTGAACCTAAACCGAGTCAAACCAACCGGCCAGCGCTGGCACTCGACGTACAAACAAGTGGTCGAAGAGCAGCAGGAGGACCAGCGAGATCCCGAAGAACGGCAGGAAGATACCCAACACAACCAGCCCAAAGATCAGCACTGGCGAAGTCTTGATGGGCATCCGGCCCCGTGGAGCCGCCATTGACGTGCCCTTCTTCGGACGACGCCGCCACCACATCATCGGACCGCTGATGCAGGAGAAGATGACGGCCAGGCACATCGCAATCGCTGCCCAGAAAGTCACTAAGCCCAGGCTGCGTCCTTCATGCAGGCCGATGCCCTGAGTCACCACTTTGGCTAACACCGGATAGTCAGCGAATCCGTACGACGACACCACCTGGCCGCCGTATTGGTCGATATGCACCGTTTGCTCGCGTGAAGGGTCGTTGAAGGCATAACCCATCACCGAGAACACGCCATTTTCGTCCGCTGGCAGCGCGACCGTCATCGGGCGCTCGAGGCCCTCTCCGGAGGCGACCAGCACTGCAGTGTCGAGGTTTGCCACCTGACGTCCACCTGTGGCCTCGGACTCGGGCACGTCCGACTTGCCAGCACCCCACGGCACCTCATGGGCATGGCTATGAGGAAGCGACTCGTCCAGAGTTGACGCCGAATCGGAGGCTGCCCCAGGGTCGAGGCTCCACAGCGAAGAGCCACGATCGCTGGCTAACAATTGGACACGCTCGCCCCAGAATCCAGTCCAGGGCAGGCCCGAGACAAGCAGCAACAACAGTCCCGCCCCGGTGATCGCACCGATCATGGCGTGCCGCGATCTGAGTTTGGCGCCAGGAGCATTCGAAGCCAATCGACGCTTGCGGGCCTTCCAGCCGCGGGCAAACATGTAGTAGCCAGTGATCGCCATGATGATGGCCCAACAGGCACCAAGTTCGATGATCGCGTCGCCCTTCTTCCCAGCCATCAGGTCGCCGTGCAAACGCACGGCATAGCCGGAGAGCGTCGTGTCGGGATTCAAATCCCCGAGGACTTCAGCGGTCCAAGGATTGACGTAGACGTCCTTGGCTGCATCACCCGCGGCCGGATCGGCGATTGAGAAGCGAGTGGCGTCGTCTGACTCAAGCGGCTCAGTCATCGACAAGATGGTCGCGTCGGGATAGGCCTTCTCCACCGCGGCCTGCTGCATGGCATAGGTGGTGGCGTTGGAGCCCGCGTCCACCTTCATGAGGTCGCCATGCATGAGTGGCTCCAACTGGAAGCGGAGCAAGTAGATCAAGCCGGTCACCGAGAGCAGCAACAAGATGGGCAGCACTAGGAAGCTGGCATAGAAGTGCCATCTCCAAAAGGCTCGGAACCAGCCCGAGCCCGACTTGGACTTTTCTGGAGGCGCGCTCGGCGCCGGCGTACGTAAATCAGTCATTGAGTTGTTCTCCTCGGGCAGAGCCGCTCACGTATGGTCTTCACCACATCAGGCGGGCACGATGAATTGCACGGCGCTGCGGTCGCGCTGATGGCGACCGCACGTGCGATGTCTGCTGAGTCCGCCGAATGTCAGGCGGCAAGAACAACGGGCGGCCCGCGTCGTACGACGCAAGGCGCAAGCACGGCCGTCAGCGGCCGAGTTTCGGGCAGTTCAGGCATTGCTAGCAGTACGCCGCGTGAGGGAACACGCAACGCCGCGAGCGAGGCTCGCAACAAGATCAGTGGACGGATCAAACGTGCGTGAGCACCGCCAATAAGCGCCCACAGAGCACGCTCACCCACCCCGAGCCACATGCCGACGGTCGCACCAGCCATGAGGTGGGCCATCATCATCGGCGCGTGCGCGGAGAAGTCAGCAATCAGGTGATGCCAATCAAAGGCCAGCAGGAGGTTTCCGTCGATAATCTGAATCGACGGTCCAGCGATTTCGCCTACGTGACCGGCAGTCAGCGTCAACAGGATGTGAACTGCTGCTTGTCCGCCCGCGATTAACAGCACGAGATGGCGAATGCGCACTGGACGTCCCATCACCACCAGGGCGACAAGCAGATTGAGGCTCCAGAGCATGGCGAGCCAGGACAGTCCTGGCAACAGTCCACCAGCGGAGACGTGCCCGAGAACGCCGGCAAACATCATGACCGTGCCGACAAGAGAAGCTCGCAGCACGCGCAACAGCCCCGAAACGGGGCCAAACGCACTCGAAACTTCCACAGACACATCCTCAACGCAACCTGACCAAATGCTGCCGACGTCGGCCGCGTGGCGTGGCTGATTCCGACATGGTCGTGAAACCTAGGCCCAAAACACCCGCTCGACGACAAGGTGGGCCAAGCGGGTCGCGCGGAGGTAATCGTTAAGCATCTGCTCCGAATCTCCCTGTCGATAGCCCAGCAACGTCGCCACCGCCGCACGTTCTCTGGCATCGTGCGGGAACTGATCGGAAGGTTTTCCGCGGACGAGCGTGACGGCGTTGCGAAGGTGGCTCGCCAGCCGCCAGGCCTCGGTCAAGGTGCCCGCGTCCAAGGGGTCCAACAACCCTGCATCGGCGGCGGCGCTCAGTGCTTCGATCGTTCGTGGAGTCCGCAGGGATGCCACCTGTCCGGCGTGCCGCATTTGGATCAGTTGGGCGGTCCACTCGACATCGGCAAGACCCCCTCTGCCGAGCTTGAGCTGCGTCAGCCGATCAGCATCTCTGGGCAGCCGTTCGACATCGACGCGCGCCTTGATCCGGCGTACTTCGGCAACGTCGTGATCGCTGATACCGGCAGCCGGGAACCGCAGCGGATCGATCAACTCGTGAAAGCGTCGACGCAACTCTGGATCCCCCACTACGGCGTCAGCCCGGAGGAGGGCCTGCGCCTCCCACACTTTCGACCACTTGGCGTAGTAGGCGGCGTACGACGCCAGGGTCCGCACCAGCGGGCCCTGCTTCCCTTCCGGACGCAACCCAGCGTCAACCTCGAGGGCTGGGTCGCCCCCTGGTAGGGAGAGCAAGCGGCGCAGCTCGTTGGCGACCGCTTGGGCATACGCCGACGCCACCTGTGAGTCCGCATCGGGCAACGGATCATGGACAAACAACACATCGGCATCGCTGCCATAGGACAGCTCATAGCCGCCGTAGCGGCCCATGGCCACAATCGCCATCGCCGTCGGAGCGTGATCAAGTTTGCGATCCAGCCGCACCTGCCGACCCGCCACGTCGAGTGTTGCCTCCAGGGTGGCATCGGTCAGCTGTGACAGCGCTTCACCGACCTCAGCCACTTCAATCTCGCCGAGCAAGTCACCGGCTGAGATGCGCAACAATTCGCGACGACGAATGCCGCGGACTAGATGGATCGCCGCCGCCGCGTCGGTCTGTCGGCCGATGGATGAGCTCATTTCCATGAGCACTGACTGCGCGGACTGCGGACGCAGCGACTCGCCGAGCATCTTGATGCCTTGCGGCTCTCGCTGAATGAGGTCCGTCGCATAGCGCGAACTCGACAAAATCGTCGCCAGTCGTTGAGCCACCTCACCCTCGTCGCGCAGCAACCGGAGATACCACGTGGTGTTGCCCATCGTGTCGCTGAGTTGCCGAAAGCCCAGGAGTCCCGCGTCGGGCTCCGGTGCGTCCGCACACCACGACAACATGGCCGGCAACAGCGCTCGTTGGATGGCAGCCGTCCGCGAGACTCCCTCGGTGAGCGCTTGAAGGTGTCGAAGCGCCGCCGCGGGGTCCTGATAGCCCAATGCCGCCAGGCGCGTCTTGGCCGCCTCCGGTGTCAGCCGCACTTCGTCGCCGGGAATCCGCGCAACAGCCGCGAGCAACGGGCGGTAGAAGAGCTTTTCGTGCAGTCGGCGTACTTCTTGCCGATGATGTTTCCACTCCTCCTCCAGACTCAGGATCGGATCCTTGAGGTGACCCAGCGAACGACCGAGGCGGCGGAGCTCGGCCTCATCAGCAGGCACGACATGGATCCGCTCGAGGCGTGAGAGTTGCATGCGGTGCTCCAGGGAGCGCAAAAAGAGATAGGCACGACTGAGAGCCTCACCATCACCACGCCCGATGTAGCCGCCCCTGGTCAGATCGGTCAAAGCACTCAGCGTGGTGGGTGCCCGCAACGACTCGTCGGCTCGCCCATGCACCAACTGCAGCAATTGCACGGCGAACTCCACGTCTCGCAGTCCGCCCGAGCCGAGTTTGAGCTGGCGCCCAACATCCTGGCTGGGAATGTGCTCCAAGACTCGACGCCGCATGGTCTGCACGTCTTCGACGAATCCCTCGCGCTCTGCAGCCGACCAGACCATGGGGGCGAGTGCGGCGACGTACTCCCGACCTAACTCCAAGTCCCCCGCGACCGGCCGTGCCTTCAGCAGAGCCTGGAACTCCCAAGTTTTGGCCCAGCGTTCGTAATAGCTCACGTGACTCGCCAAGGTGCGCACCAGAGGCCCTGACTGGCCCTCCGGGCGCAGCCCCGCGTCAACTGGCCAAATAGTGCCCTCCGCAGTGTTGTCGGAGCAGACCTGAATGAGATGTACGGCGAGTTGTGTGGCTACGCGTAGTGCGGGTCCCTCCGCACCTTCGTGCCCTGGCGCATAGACGAAGATGACGTCCACGTCTGAGACGTAGTTGAGTTCGTGACCGCCACACTTGCCCATTGCAATCACCGACAGCCGAGCGGCGTGGGCAGACTCCCCCAGCCTGGCTCGCGCGATGGCCAACGCCGCTTCAAGCGTGCCTGCCGCGAGATCTGACAATTCCGCCGCGACATTGTCGAGACCGACATGATGCGCTAGATCGCGGGACGCCAGTCGCAGCAGCAGCCTGCGATATTCCACCCGCAGGCTGTTCATGGCCTGCAGATCCGGAAGACTGGCAACCGGGAGCAACGCCCCCGGTTGTGCACCCACTGCAAGCAACAGTTCCTGCCGCATGGCGTACGCCGTCGGGCGAGTGGAGCCGAGCAACGGATCCGTGAGCTCGCGCCAATGACTCGGATGACGCAACAGATGTTCAGTCAATGCCTGGCTAGCCCCCAATACCGACAACATCCGCATGGCGGTGCCCTCGTCGTCGGCGAGCACTGACAGCATCTCGTCGCGATCTGGGGTGATTGCAGCCAGGGCAACTAACCCACTAAGCGCCTGATCAGGATCGGCAGTGCGGCCCAGCAGGGCCACCATTGGCTCGGCCGGGAAATCCAGTGTCTTGAGTTGTTCAAGTGCCTCGGTGGGGCTCTGAAAACCCAGACGAAAGAGATTGCCTCGGGTCAGGATCCCGACGTGGGCTTCCCGACCTCCCGAGGAAGCGGACCGGCTCACCCAACCTCTCCGCTCATGATGAGAGCCTAGGGCTTTGGCCCCGAATGGGGATCGACGGCATTCTCAGCCTTAGCCGATTTGTCCGGCCAGAATGCCAGAGCGACCAGCGCGAGGCCATAGATCGTCAACGTCACGCCAATCGGACCGCCGCGAATAATCGCGGCAACCATGACCAAGAGTCCGCCGCTGAACGTGGTGAGCATCCGGAACGTTGCGTTTCTCCGAGACGAAAATCGGAGGGCCAGCGAACTGGTGACCAACAACAGCACTGCAGCAGGCAGCAGAAGGCCCAAGAGAAGGTTGCGAACTTGCACAATGCCCGGGTCCGCGTTGTTGCGGAACTTGATCACGATGAAGGTCACCCAGAGCGCGAAGAGCACCGCCTGCACGACCACCACCCACAACATGATTCGCAATACCCGTGTCCGGGAGGTGCCGAGCACGACCTCGGGACGATTGGAAGGGTCGTACTTCACAGGGGTGCACTCTCTTGACGCGTCATAGAACCGGGAGCATAGTGTCGCGTTCGAAGACCGACACCTGCCTGCTGTAGTCGTTCCACTCAGCCCGCTTATTCCGCAGGAAGAACTCAAAAACATGCTCGCCGAGGGTGTCTGCCAACAACTCGGAGCCTTCGGCAATGGCGATGGCGTCATCGAGACTGCGAGGCAGTGGATCAATACCGAGCGCGCGCCGCTCGCGATCGGTGAGCGACCAGACATCGTCTTCGGCCTCGCGGGGCAGTTCATAGCCCTCGTCAATCCCCTTCATCCCGGCCGCCAAAGTCACCGCGAAGGCGAGGTAAGGGTTGCAGGCGGCATCAATCGTTCGCAGTTCGATACGCGTCGACTGGCCCTTGTTGGGCTTATACATCGGCACCCGAACCATTGCTGAACGGTTGTTGTGGCCCCAGCAGATGAAGGGCGGCGCTTCGCCGCCGCCAATCAGCCGCTTGTAGGAATTGACCCATTGGTTGGTCACTGCCGTGATCTCGGCCGCGTGGCGCAAGATGCCGGCGATGAACGACCGACCGGTCTTGCTCAGGTGATATTCGGCCCCACCCTCAAAGAACGCATTCTGATCGCCCTCAAAAAGGCTGACGTGGGTGTGCATGCCGGAGCCGGGGTGATCGGTGAAGGGCTTGGGCATGAAACTTGCCCACATCCCCTGACTCAGCGCCACCTCCCGCACCACGGTGCGGAAGGTCATGATGTTGTCGGCTGTGGTCAACGCGTCGGCATACCTCAGGTCAATCTCGTTCTGGCCAGGACCGCCTTCATGATGACTGAACTCCACGGAGATCCCCATCGCCTCAAGCATGGTGATGGCGTGACGGCGGAAGTCTGTGCCCATGCCTTGCGCGGTGTGATCGAAGTAGCCGCTGCGATCAACCGGAATCGGGTCCGCGCCGGGGGCTGGCTCACCCTTGAACAGATAGAACTCGATCTCGGGATGGGTGTAGAAAGTGAACCCCTTCTCGGCAGCTTTAGTCAGGGTGCGCTTCAGCACATAGCGCGGGTCGGCGTACGACGGAGAGCCATCGGGCATGACGATGTCGCAGAACATCCGGGCGGTGGCCGGACCTTCGCTACGCCAGGGCAGGATCTGAAAAGTGGACGGGTCGGGCTTGGCCAACATGTCGGACTCATACACCCGCGCGAAGCCCTCAATGGCGGAGCCATCGAAACCTATTCCTTCTTCAAACGCTCCATCGAGTTCGGCTGGCGCGACCGCAACGGATTTCAGGAACCCCAAGACATCGGTGAACCACAAGCGAACGAATCGCACATCACGCTCTTCGAGCGCACGCAGCACAAAGTCTTCTTGCTTACCCATGGTCTACCTTCTTAGCGGTGATGTCGGTTGTTCAATCTTCGGGGACGTTGTCGATCTCAGCAATCCACGCGGCGGCGCTGGCGTCTGAAGGCATCCGCCAATCACCCCGCGGACTCATCGTTCCGCCCGCACTCACTTTTGGTCCATTCGGGAGCGCCGAACGCTTGAATTGGCTGGCAAAGAACCGCTTCACGAACACCAGCAACCAGCTACGGATCGTCGCCACGTCGTACGCCGTGTGCTGATCGTCGCGGAACCCTGGCGGCCACTCCCCTGCCTCGGCATCTCGCCAAGCGTGCCAGGCCAGGAAAGCGATCTTGCTCGGCCGATAGCCGCGGCGGATGACGTGAAACAGGGTGAAGTCCTGCAGGGCATAGGGCCCGACCGAATCTTCGGTAGCTTGCGCCTTTATGCCGGCTTGGGCCGGAATCAATTCGGGAGTGATCTCCTGAACCAAGATCTCAGCAAGCACCTCGTTGGTAGCTGTCTCGAATTGCGCGCTGTCGATCACCCAGCGAATCAGATGCTGAATCAAGGTCTTCGGCACGCCCGCGTTGACGTTGTAGTGCGACATCTGATCGCCCACGCCGTAGGTGCACCAACCCAAAGCCAACTCGGAGAGATCCCCGGTCCCCAGCACGATGCCACCGCGATGATTGGCAAGTCTGAAGAGATAGTCAGTGCGCAACCCGGCCTGAACGTTCTCAAACGTGACGTCGTAGATCGGCTTGCCAGTTGCGGCCGGATGATCAAGGTCAGCCAACATCTGCTGCGCCGCAGGCTTGATGTCGAGTTCGGCAAAAGTGACCCCCAGCGAGGTCGACAGCCGAGTGGCTCGCGACTTGGTCTCGTCCCCGGTCGCGAACCCCGGCATCGTGAAGGCGTGGATGTCGCTGCGCGGTCGGCCGAGACGATCCATCGCCTTGGCCGCCACGATCAACGCATGGGTTGAATCAAGGCCGCCAGAAACGCCGATCACAATCTTGGGTTGCCCGATCGCACGCAGCCGTTGTTCGAGGCCAGAGACCTGGATGTTGTACGCCTCATAGCAGTCCAGCGCCAGCCGAGCCGCGTCGTCGGGCACGAAGGGAAACCGGTCCACTTTTCGGTGCAGGCCCGACGTCGCCGGCCGGAGGATCCAACTCGAAGCTGATCCGCCGAAAGGACTCGGTGCGATCGGCATGGGTCCTTCGGTTGTCATCGAAGGTTCCTTGGCGCAAGCGTTCTTGCCGAAGCCGGTCGAGATCGACATCGGCGATGCAGCGGTGAGCCGCTTCGGGAAAACGATCACCCTCGGCCAGCAGATCGCCGCACTCGTAGATCATCGTCTGGCCGTCCCAGCTGAGATCGGTCGTCGACTCGCCCGGTCCCGCTGCTGCGTAGATGTACGCCGCGCTGCAGCGAGCGCTCGCTGACCGAGCCAGCAACCGACGGTCCTCGGCTCGTGCCACGGTGATCGGACTCCCCGAGAGATTGGCCAGCACCGTCGCTCCCGCCAACGCCGCTTCAGCACTCGGGGGAATCGGCACCCACATGTCCTCGCAGATCTCCACATGAAGGGCCAACCCAGGCACATCGATAGCCTCAAAGATCAGATCGGGCCCGAACGGCACGTCAGCCATCGCCCCCAGGTCGATCGTCTCCCAGCGGCGGTCATCCCCAGGCGCAAAGTGTCGACGCTCATAGAACTCTCGGTAGGTCGGGAGGTAGGACTTGGGCGCGACACCCAGGATCTCGCCTCGGTGGATCACGACGGCACAATTGAGGATTCTGGTGCCCTGAAGGAGCGGCGCCCCCACCACGAGCACGGGGAGCAGGTCGGCGGACGCCTCCACAATCTCGGTAATTGCTACCCGCACCGACTCCAGCAGCACGTCCTGCAGCAACAGATCGTCCACGGCATACCCGCAGAGCGAGAGTTCGGGAAATACCGCGACCGCAACCCCCTCATCGTGGCACCGCCGCGCCTCCTCAAGGATGGTGCGGGCGTTGGCTGCGGGATCGGCAATAGCGACAGGCACGGTGCAGGCGGCCACTCGGGCAAATCCCTGCGCATAGGCGGAGTAGAAGTCCACACCCCGATCCTCTCACCCGGGCGCCGAAACACCCTCCTCAACCGGCCGAGAGAGGTCGTCGGACCGACTAGCGGGCCTTCGGACAAGCAACACGCCGGACTGCCGTGCCGGTCACCGGGATCGACAAAGTGCTGAGGACTGCATTCGTGGTCGGATCACTTGCCGTTGCCTCGAGCGAACCAACTGCATTCCAGCCCAGGAATCCCTCGCTCGGCGTAAACCTGACCACCGCGACGCAACTCGCTCCGGGCGCCATCAGTTCGCTAGCCAAGGCCGGGCAGGTCGAGCCAGGCAACAATCCGAACCCGAAGTCGTCGGGGAGCCCCCCACTCACCAGCACCTTCACCGGGATGGAGTAGCTGTTCGTGATCCGGGTCTGCTTGTAATAGGTCGTATTGATCTTGCGTTTGCCGAAGTCAATGCTTGCCGGGCGGGCACTCAAGGTCTCGGGTGTGGCAGCAGGCGCCGCTGTCTGGGCGGCGTACGACGAACTAGGGACGGCTAACCCTAGACACACTGCGGCTAGCACGAGGAGTCGAAACCTGAACCGGGAGTTGCGATTGCCCATGACGATGTCCTAATCACTGAGTTCACGCCACGTTAGACCACGAGGGCCGCCCAGCGTGGTGAAATTGGGACTGTGACTCAGTTAGCCCAGACACCCGAGCCGCCCTATACCGCCGTGATCTTCACCGCGCTACGGACCGGGGGCGACCACGGCTATGCCGCGGCGGCTGATCGGATGGAGGAGCTGGCCGCAACTCAACCCGGCTATCTCGGCTTCGAATCAGCTCGCACTCCTGAAGGATTCGGCATCAGCGTGTCCTATTGGAGCCACGAGGATGATGCCAGCGCGTGGAAGCAGGTTGCCGAGCACCTGGTGGCCCAGGAGCTCGGCATCACTAGGTGGTATGCCGGGTATCGCGTTCGGGTAGCCACCGTGACCCGCGACTACGGCAGCGCCCTTGGCGGTTGAGGTGCGAGCCTGCCAGCCTCGAAACCTCAGGGACTAACCTGAGCACTTATGACTGACCAATCACCCTCGGAGACCGTTGCGCCTTACGGAACCGGGCCCTCCATAAATCCGTCACGCGCGGCTGGGATCAAGCGAATCCGCACCCACCACTTGCGAGAGATGAAGGCGCGAGGCGAGAAGTTCGTGATGCTCACCGCCTATGAGCAGTACGCCGCGCAAACCTTCGACGAAGCGGGGATTGAAGTCCTCCTGGTCGGGGACAGCGCCTCCAACAACGTCCTCGGCAACGAGTCGAGCCTCCCCATCACACTTGACGAACTCATCCCCCTCACCCGCGCCGTGACCCGCAGCGTCACCCGAGCGCTGGTCGTGGCGGATCTCCCGTTTGGGTCCTATCAACGCTCGCCCGAACAAGCCTTTGACAGCGCAGTGCGGTTTATGAAGGAAGCCAACGCCCACGCCGTCAAACTCGAAGGCGGCCTAGCCATGACTCCGCAGGTCAAATTGTTGACTGACGCGGGCATTCCGGTGATGGCCCATATTGGCTTCACCCCGCAGGCAGAGCACCAGCTTGGTGGCTACCGAGTCCAGGGCCGAGGTGAGGATGCCCAACGACTGATCGATGAGGCGCTCGCCCTTGAAGCGGCGGGCGCCTTTGCGATCGTGATGGAGATGGTCCCCGGCGACGTCGCAGCCCAGGCGACCAAGGCGCTCCGGATCCCGACTATCGGTATCGGCGCGGGGGTGGACTGCGATGCCCAGGTATTGGTGTGGCAGGACGCCTTCGGCTTGCGGACAGGGCGAATGGCAACGTTCGTCAAGCAGTACGCCGACCTCCACGGCGTACTCCTTGAGGCCGCGCAGGCGTATGCCGACGACGTACGCTCCGGCAACTTCCCCGGTCCCGAGCACACCTTCTAGGCACCTACCGCTAGTTTGGGGGAGCATGCGAGCCCTTCTTAGCGCCCTTGTCCTGATTCTCGCCTCGTTAACCACCACAAGCGCGGCAGAGGCCAGCCCACCTGATTCACCGGCAGTCAAGGCTGTCGCAATGCCGTCACTGTCTGTGAAACGTGTCGTGACTAACCTCGCCAATCCCTGGGACGTCCAGCAGATTGGCGGCGGCAAACTACTCATCACCGAGCGCGATAACGCAAGACTCCTGATCGCGGACTCCGAAGGCACCGTCACCCCAGTGAATTTTCCCAGCAGCACGGTGTGGGTCTCAGGTGAAACAGGCCTGATGTCAATGGCGATCGACGCAAACTTCGCGAGCAATCGGACGTTCTATCTCTGCCAGGGCTTCACTCGAAAGTCGGGCGCTCACGATGTCCGGGTGGGCGCATGGCGCCTGTCTGCGAGCCTGACGACGGCCACCAGGAAGCGTTGGTTGCTCAAGGGAATTCCCGCCACGAGCGGCCGTCATGGTGGCTGTCGACTACTCCTGACCACCAAAGGCGCCCTGCTGATCGGCACGGGTGACGCCGCCGTGGAGACCAATCCACAAAGCCTCAAGTCGCTCGGCGGCAAGGTGCTCCGCCTGGATCCCACAACCGGCAAGCCTTGGCCCAAAAATCCGTGGTTCCGTGCAGCAAACAAGGCCAAGCGTTACTTGTTCACCTACGGGCATCGCAACGTGCAGGGCCTTGCCCAACGGGCCAACGGAACCATCTGGTCAGCCGAACACGGCAGCGATCGCGATGATGAGATCAACCTGCTCGGCCCGGGACGCAACTTCGGCTGGGACCCAGGGCCCGGCTACGACGAGTCCGTGCCGATGACCGACAACTCCTTGCCGGGCAAGCAGTACGCCGCACGATGGAGTTCCGGTTTGCCGACGATTGCAACATCCGGCGCAGCCTGGGTTTCGGGATCGCAATGGGGGCGGCTCAACGGCACTCTTGCCGTGGCCACCCTCAAGGGCGAGCGCATCGTCTTCATGAAGTTCAACAAACGCGGTCGACTGAAGTGGACCAAGTCACCCGCAGCGGTGCGGCAATTCGGGCGTCTTCGCTCTGTGACGTCGGCTGCCAACGGTGATCTTCTCGTGACAACTTCTAACGGCGCAGATGATGCGGTGCTTCGCATCAAACCTAAACTGAACCCATGAGCGCTTCCACTGGTGCAGTTACGCGACCCACGGTTCTTCAGGGCACTATTTCCCCGCGTCGCTCCGTGCCCAGCCACATTGCCCGTCCGGAGTACGTCGACCGCCCCGCGCCTGCCAAGTTCACCGGCAGCGAGGTCAAGGACGCCGAAACCATCGCCAAGATGCGTGTCGCCGGCAAGCTCGCTGCCCAAGCACGCGAACTCGTCGGTGCCCATGTGGAGCCCGGCATCACGACGGACGAACTGGATCGCATCGGCCACGAGTTTCTCTGCGATCACAACGCCTATCCGTCGACCCTCGGCTACCGCCACTTCCCCAAGTCGCTGTGCGCCAGTGTCAACGAAGTCATCTGTCACGGAATACCCGATAGCCGGGTCGTTGAAGACGGCGACATCGTCAACATCGACATCACCGCGTTCATCGACGGCGTCCACGGCGATACCAACGCAACGTTCTTCGCCGGCAACGTCGACGAAGAGTCTCGGCTGCTCGTCGAGCGCACGAAGGAGGCTCTCGATCGAGCGATTCGTGTCGTGAAACCCGGGCGCACGATCAGCGTGATTGGCCGGGTGATCGAGTCCTATGCCAGGCGGTTTGGGTACGGCGTGGTTCGAGATTTCACCGGGCACGGCATCGGCACCTCATTCCACAGCGGATTGGTGATCCCGCACTACGACGAGCCGCTCTACGACGAGGCGATCTTGCCCGGCATGACCTTCACCATCGAACCTATGCTCAACCTCGGCACCCACGAATGGCGGATGTGGAATGACGACTGGACTGTTGTCACCCGAGACCTCCAACGCAGCGCACAGTTCGAGCACACGCTGTTAGTGACGTCGGATGGCGCAGAGGTTCTGACAAACCCCTAACGAGACCAGTCTCACACTCGCCTAGGTTGGCAGAATCCCTCGCGCTTGAGCTACGATTTGCCTAACGATTTCCTGTCGTTTTATGACAATGCGGGCATATCTTCTGAACATGAGGTCTTTTGTGAACAAGTTTCCTTCCGTTGGGTTCTTCAATGGCGCCGCCGACAGCACCGCTGCCGTCGCAACTTTGCGTGGCCGCGGCCACGCAATGCGCTGGCTCACCGACCAAGTGCTTCACGAGACAGCCCTTGAGACCGTAGACACCATCGTGGTGGACATTGCCACCCCGGCACTGCCCGACTTCGTCTGGGAATGGGTGGGTCAGGGCGGCGGCCTTGTCTGTGTCGGCGAGCCCAGCAAGGCCATTGCCGGGCAATTGCGTGACCTGGTTGGCCACGAGTGGCGGGCCGCCATACCACTCAATGTGGTTTTGCTAGAGGCTCCCCAGACCGACGCAGTCCCAGCAATTGATCTGCTCGCTGGCGTGAGTGACGTGAAGGGATGGGCCGCTCATTGGGCACCCGTAACTCCTCAAGATCGCGAACGAGTTGTGCTTGAGACCGTGCCAGACGCCCTGCGCTCGGTAGTTTCGATCGACGTCGAGGCAGGCCGTGTCGTGTTGATCGCGGACGCGAGCCTGGTGTCCGACGCCGCGTTGTCGGCGCCGCAGTTGCAGGCTCTTTGGCGCAATTCGGTCACCTGGACCGCAGGTTTGACGGTGCGATCTGCCCCCGAAACCACTCTCGACGAAGTCGCCGAGAGCAGCCAACTCGACGCCATCAGCGATCCTGCCTGGCTCAACCTCAAGGCCGCAGTGGAGGAGTTTCGCCCATTGCAGGCCAAAGACGGTTCTTTGGTCGAAGGTGCTGACAAGCGCCGAGCACGCGCGATTATCAAGCGCATCAGCACAGCAATCAACACGTTGGCACCCCGGTTCCCCCACGACGAGGCCTACCTCACTGCCCTGCAGCAGGACCTCACTGCCTGGGCGAAGGCTGGACTTGGTGTCCCTGACTTCCTGGACTCCCTGCTCGCGTTCAAGCCTGAGCTCGAACGGGTCGATGGCCTTGAGCACTTGGTGCTCTTTCCGATGTATACGCAGAACGGCAACGCCAATCGCAACCTCGAAGCCGTCTTGCTGAAGGTTGTCTGGCCGGACTTCGTCGCGGAATTGGAGAAGACCTACGCAAACGCCGCTTTTGTTCCGGTGGCTTTCACCGACTTCACCGCTGGCTACGACACGGCCTCGGCGGTTCTTTTCCCCGAAACCGTGGCCGTTCGAGAGGTCCCCAAGTTCACCTGGGGCGCCATCTTCTGCGACCGCGAGGCCGCCCGCTTCCGCAAGGTTATCGGTGCCGCTGTTGAGACGATGCGCCTGCCGCTGCCCCCCGAGGCCGCTCGCCTATTGGCCAGTCACGAACTAGCCCAAGAGACCTTCGTCGCGTGGGACCTGATTCATGACCGCGCGCACAGCCGTGGCGACCTGCCATTCGACCCCTTCATGATCAAGCAGCGGATGCCGTTTTGGCTCTACTCCCTTGAAGAGTTGCGCTGTGACCTCACTGCCTTCCGCACAGCGGTCGAGTTGGAGAAGCAAGGGGTCCCCCACGCCGCATTGGTGCAATACGCCATCTTCTTCGATCGCACCTTTCGCTTCCCGATCACTGGTGGCCGCACCCGCAACTACGACGGCCTTGGTGGGCAACTGCTCTTCGCCTATCTGCACCAAGCGGGTGTCGTGAACTGGACAGATAACCGTCTCACTGTCGATTGGGAGCGCCTTCCTGCCGAGGTTATTGGTTTGCTCGAAAAGATCGAGCACCTCTATTGGCGCAGCATTGATCGCTCGAAGGCATCACACTGGCTGGCGGCGTACGATCTAGTCACCACTTATGTCGATCCCCACCCCGCGTCCACCTGGGCGCAAGGCCGCGAAGCTCTTCCACTCACGGGCGAGCTGAAGGAGTTGACCAATCTCGTGATGTCAGATGAGTTCCCACTCAGCATGTTCTTCGAAGCCCTCGATCGACGACTCTCCGGCGTGGTCGCGAGCACAGCCGGGATAACAGCTAACACCTCGGATTCAGCATGACGTCGGGCGCCGGTCAACTCGCTGGGGCGGTAATCGTCGTCACGGGAGCGGGCGGCGCCGCCGGTCAGGCGACCGTCACCCAACTCCTCGCCAATGGTGCGACCGTGATTGCGGCCGACGTCTCGGAGTCGGCCCTCGGCGGGCTGGTTTCGAGCGCTGGTTCGCGTGCCGATCTGCTCCACACGGTCTCGGTGGATCTGCTCGACGAGACGGCGACCCGCGACTGGGCAGCCGCACTCGAGACTCAACATGCTCACGTTGACGGGGTCATTCACCTGGTGGGTGGTTGGCGCGGCGGAAAAAAGTTCAGCGACAACACCACCTCGGATTGGGAGTTTCTGCACAGTCTGTTGATCCGGACAGTGCAAACCACGACTCTCGCTTTTCACGATCCGTTACTGCGCGCTTATGCACACGGACACGGTGGGCGATTCGTGCTGGTTTCGGCCCAAGCCGCGGCTGCTCCAACCGCAGGCAATGCTGGCTACGCCGCCGCGAAGTCCGCAGCTGAAGCTTGGACCCTCGCCTTGGCCGACAGTTTCTCGAAGGCCGAAGAACGCAATACCGAAGCCAACACCCATCAACACACCGCAGCAGTAGTGCTGGTGATCAAGGCCCTGCTCACCCCGGCGATGCGCGCCAACAAGCCCGATGCTGCCTTTGCCGGCTTCACCTCCGTGGAGGACCTGGCCACGACAGTCACGGGACTGTTTGCACGTGACGCCGCCGACATCAACGGCGCCCGCATCAACCTCTGAACCCAGGACGGATCAGAGCCAACCACTTCCTGAGAGTTATTCGATGACGATCTCCACAAGCGCTTCCGTCTTGCACGATGTGACCTCTCGTGGGTTCGCTAGCGACAACTATTCAGGGATCCACCCTGAGGTGCTCGAAGCCATCGCGGCAGCGAATGGCGGACACCAGACTGCCTACGGCGACGACGACTACACCGCAGCCCTCCAAAGGGCCTTCCGACGACACTTCGGCCCGCAAGCCAGTGCCTACCCAGTCTTCAATGGCACCGGTGCCAATGTCACCGGCCTCCAGGCGCTGACGACCCGTTGGGGCGCCGTGATCTGCGCCCAGACCGCTCATATCAACGTTGATGAGTGTGGAGCGCCGGAAAAGGTTGCCGGCCTCAAACTGCTCACTGTCCCGACCCCCGACGGCAAGCTCACCCCGGATCTCATTGATCGTGAAGCACGCGGATTCACCGACGAACACCGTGCGCAGCCCCAGGTGGTTTCAATCACCCAGTCAACCGAGCTGGGCACGGCCTACTCCCCAGACGAAGTGCGGGCAATTTGCGACCACGCTCACTCCCTCGGGATGAAGGTTCACCTAGACGGTGCGCGGATCAGCAACGCCGCAGTTTCCCTAGGAGTGGAGTTTGCCGAGTTCACGACCACGGCCGGGGTCGACATCTTGTCCTTCGGTGGCACCAAGAATGGCCTGATGATGGCTGAAGCCGTCGTCGTACTCAATCCCGACGTTGATTTGCACCTGAAATACATTCGCAAGTCCGCAATGCAGTTGGGTTCCAAGATGCGCTTCATGTCTGCCCAACTTTTGGCCCTGATCGAAGGCGATCTATGGCTTCGAAACGCCAGTCACGCCAATGCCATGGCGCAGCGCCTCGCCGGCGCTGTTCTCGCCATCCCTGGAGTTCGGGTTACCCAGCCGGTCCAAGCCAACGCTGTCTTCGCGACATTGCCTCCCCACGTGACCGCCCGTCTACAAGAGCAGTTTCGCTTCTATGTGTGGGACGAGGCCACCGGCGAGGTCCGCTGGATGACGACCTTTGACACGACCGAAGCCGATGTTGATTCGTTTGCGGCTGCGATCACCCTAGAGATGGGCGGGGTCTCCGCGACCTAGTCACCGAGCGGCGCCAGCAACGCCTCATTGTCTTCGAAGGCAAAGATCAACAGGTCCATCATGGTGAACCTATTCGGCACGCCCGAGAGCATAGGACGCCAATCTGGCTCGCGAACAATCGAGTTGCGTGAGCCCTCCATCGCTCGGTGGAAGGTCTCCACGACGATCCGCGCGCCCACCCCGGTCAATCGCCCGTCGTTGAGCTCAGCCTCGCGAAGAATGTAGAACCACAGCGGTGTTTCGGACACGAATCGTGTTCGCTGCGCTGACGACAGGGCATCCAACGCCGCTCCCTCCCCAGAGCCTGCGATCTGCGACTCGGTCAGCGTCTTCACAGCCACGCCCTTGCTGCGCAGGTGAGCCGCCATCTGCTGTCCCGTGGCAAGTTCGACCATGCCGGCGCGCGTCAGGTTTCGAAATGCCAGATGCGCAGCCAGCGTGCCCAAGTCCGCATCTGTCCCCCCGAAACTGCCCGGTGGCAACTCCCGCAACGGGTTGGTGAGTTTCGTATCGATGCGTTGCGCGCGATTGAACTCCCCCGGCGGCGGCTTGAGGTCGGTGCGGCCGATGCTCGAGAACGGATACAGGCGGCGCCAATCAGCGATCCAATTCGTTGGCAAGGCATTGCGTCCACCTCCCAGGAAGCCCGAAGTTCCGGAGAAAGCGAAAAGCAGATCCAGGGTGCCACCGCCGTTGTTGAATACCGCGTTCCAGTCGTACGCCGCCCGCACCATGGAGTGCCCAAAGCGAAAAGCCGCGACAGAGAATTCCACGGGCATGGTCGGCATCGTCAGCGGACTCGCGCCGACCTCGTGCACCTTGCGGCCGTTTCGAAACACGTCGTTGACAATCGACTTCTCACAGATGCGAGTCAGGAAGTCGGTGCGCAGCATCCACTGGTAGTGCAGCACCACCCGACGTCGGGCAAAGGCAAAGCGCTGGGCGTTCGGCACGTTCTTGAAGTCGTCCACCACGCGATTGTGAAACCTGATCATCGCGAGATGGGTCTGGGCAACCGCAAGATTCTCATCGTTGCGACGGTCCGGGATGAGCGTGCGTCGAGGCTTGCCCGGACTGTCATCACCCCGCCGCGGGAGGTCAAAGCCAACGCGGGCCGGCAAACCGTCGACCCGGACAGTCTTTCCCATCAACAGGTGGCGATCGTCGGCATAGAACTTCGCAGAAACGGGGTCCGCTGGCCCTGCGCCATACAAAGAATCAAGATCGAGCGTGGGTGAGCGACCCTGCAAGAGGTCTGCAGGAGAAATCGCCTCCCCAAGGGTCACCACGGTCTTATCAAATGTCAGATCGTGATCCACAAATTGGCCGAGATACGTGTAGCCGGCTGGGATTCTGCCGTCGGTCACGGCAACTCCCGCGGTCATTGCTTTCGCCACTTTGCGGCGAATCGGTTCGGGGAGCCCGCGGTTGCTGGGACCGATCCGAGAGAACCGAAACTCTGGGGCCGCCTCCATTGCTGCAGCACGCGGGGAGCGGGCTGGCCCGCCCGATGATTTGGGCTTTCCAACCAGCCCTTCGCCTTCGATGAAGAACTCTTCTCGCCCGTGTCGAGGAGTGATTTCTGTTTCCGGGATGTCCTCAGCCATACATCTCAGGATGCTCTGCGGCTCGGCCAGATACCACCCCGAGCACTTTCCGGCTTAGTCTGGCTCTGCGGATGAGCTGGCCGGGCGACCGCGCCGTACTTCTCCAAGGAGTCGTACGTCGAGGAAGGTCCGGGCTCCACAGGGCAAGGTGGTGGGTAACACCCACCCGGGGTAACCCGCGGGAAAGTGCCACAGAAAACAGACCGCCGCCCAGAACCGGGAAACTGGCTTTGAGCGGTAAGGGTGAAACGGTGGTGTAAGAGACCACCAGCGCTCCGGGCGACCGGGGCGGCTAGGTAAACCCCGCCAGGAGCAAGGTCAAGAAGTTGGAGGTTTCGACCTCCAATGCGTGAGCGCTTGAGGGCTGCCCGCCCGAGCTCACGGGTAGACCGCCTGAGGCGCCCGGCAACGGGCGCCCTAGATGGATGGTCGCTAACCGATCGGTCGCGAGGCTGATCGGCGAACAGAACCCGGCCTATGAGCCAGCTCATCCGCACTCAGTGCTGGAATAGAGCAATGGTTTCCCTCCGCGATCCAGATCTCGACAAGCCTGCGGCAATTGCTGCCGCGATCTCAGGACTGATTCTGGTTCTCTACTTCTTGCTCACCATCGGCAATGGCGAGCCGGCAAATGCATTGGTTTTCTTCCTGCTCCTGCTTGGCGCTGGCTCAGCTGCCTGGGGCGCGTTCCGAGACTGGGGGCGACTGACCGCGCTTTGGACGGCCGCACCGGCGCTGTCCCTTTTGGGGCTGATCACCATTGGTTCGATCGGTGCCCCGCTTCTCGTGGCCGGCATCCTTTGCGGAATCAGCGGCGTCCGAGCACTGCCTACGCTCCTGCGGGGTCGATAACAAAACTGACCTTGCGTTTGGCGAGGTCGACCTGAGTCAGGTTGACGAGAACTTCGGCGCCCAGACCGAGATTCCTTGGAGACGAAACCGTTGCTTCTATGGCGGGCGATTGGATCATTACGATGCCGCGGTGATCATCACGCTCATCGACCGAAACCACGACGGCCGGAAATGACTCACCGACCCGATGCTGCAACAGACCTGCCTCAACCAGGTCCACGACCGCCCGCTCATAGCGGTTCGCTCGACGCCCTGATTCCCGCATGACGTCCGGCAAGTCAGCCAACTTCGACAAGACCCATTCCGGCACGGGTTCGCCGGCGCAGATTGCCAGACAGATCTCCCCGGCATACCGGTCGACAAGTCGCCGTAACGGGGCGGTCACGTGGGCATAAGGGGCAGCCACCGCAGAGTGCTCGGTTTCGGTCGGCAATTCACCGGCAAAACCGACATAACCCGAGCCTCGCAGTAACCGAGTGCAGGAGGTGATCATGGCTGCTTGGTCTGGATCGCCGGGATTGAGGCCGCGCACGAACTCGGCATACCCCTGCGCAGTTGGCCAGGAGATCGCAAGCGCCTGCGCTGTCCGTCGAAGCCGAGCGACATCATGCTCTGCCGGGGTGGGCAGGGTGCGCAACAAGCCCACGCGTGCCTCGAGCATGAGTGCCGCCGCAGACAGACCCGTGAGCAACGAGATCTGCGCATTCCAACCCTCAACGGGAAGCGGGGAGCGATACTCCAACGCCCACTCGTCGCCTTCGATGGCAATCTGTTGGTCGGGAAGCGGCAGCGACACTCCCCCGCGGTCCCGTTCCTGTTGCTCTCGCAACTGGCCGACAACCTTCAACAAGCGGAGCGTCTCGGGTGCCCCGCCGGCATCGATCGAGGCTTGCGCGTCGACGTAATCCAGCTTGGCGCGTGAACGCACCAATGCGCGCTCTACGTGGGTCTGAGTGGGCTTGCCCATCGCATCTAGATCGATGCTCCACAGCACGGCCGGTCGGAGTTGATCGGGCAACAGGGATCCGGCACCCTCCGAAATGGCCTTGGGATGCAGTGGCACCTTGGAATCCGCGCCATAGAGAGTTTCCCCTCGTCGGTGAGCCTCAACGTCAACCGCGTCTCCTGGGCTGATGAAGGCGGCAAGATCGGCGATGGCGTAGTGGACCCGAAATCCGCTGGGCAAGGCTTCGATGTTCAGCGCCTGATCTAAGTCACGCGCCGTCGCCGGGTCAATGGTGAGGAAATCGATATCAGTGCGGTCCAGCTCTGGAAGGCGAGGCGCAGCTGCTGATTGGGCGGCCACCCGCTCAACCTCTGCAGGAAAGTCGGACACGATCTGCATCTCGGCTTGAAGTTGTGCAATCCCACTCACGCATCTGCTGCGCCACTGGACTTGCGCTCAAGTTACTAGGGATCTGGAGATGAGGAATTCGAGCCACGTCGCCACTGTAACTTTCACTGGTCCCAGCGCTCCGCGCGGCCCGAACACAGCAACCTCGCCCCAGCGACATAGGGTGGGTCAGTGCTAATTCTGCTGCCGCCTTCCGAAGGCAAGATGCCAGCAAAACGCGGAAAACCTCTTGATCTGCCGAGCCTTAGTGGCCCCCGAATTGTCGGCAATGCGGCTTCGAGTCCTGCATGCCCTGACCCAGGTGTCCAGCCTCGCCCACGGGTCTCGCAGACCTGGGTTTGACTCCCGGTCAGGCGGACCAGTTGCGGCTCAATCACGATCTGTTATCAGCCCCGACAGCCCGCGCGGATCAGATCTACGCCGGTGTTTTGTTCGAAGCGCTCGATTTCAATGCCCTGTCCGCTGCCGCGCGGCGACGAGCAAGCAGTCGGGTGCTCATTACGTCATCCCTGTTTGGCATCCTGCGTCCACAAGACCGGATCCCCGCCTACCGACTCTCGGGCGCGGTTAACCTGCCAGGGCTCGGTCCGATGGCGGCTACCTGGCGCAACGCACTTGAAACTAGCGTTCCTTCACTGGCTAGCCGCGGACTGGTGATGGATCTGCGCTCCACGACGTACGCCGCCTTCTGGCGCCCCTCGTCAGCAATCACCGCCAGAGTTGCGAGCGTTCGAGTGCTCCAAGAATCAAACGGGAAGCGGAGCATTGTTAGCCACTTCAACAAAGCCACGAAAGGGCGGATCGTCCGTGCTGTCCTCGAGGATGGAGCCGACCCGAAGACGCCTGCGGCCCTGGCTCAAACCCTGCGACGTCTGGGTTGGGACGTCGAACTGGGAGAGCGCACCCGATCCGGAACCATCCTCGATGTGATCGTCACCGATCTTTAGACCAGAGAGAAAGCACTCTCGTCGGCTGGCCGAGCGTTAAACAATCGAAGCGATGACTGAGGCGGCTCATCCCCTTGGCTGGGATAATAGGACAACACCGTCACCGAGGCCGGGGCTAACTCCATCCTGTAGACCGACTGCAACGGGGCTCCAAGCGCGTCCGCCACGAGAGTCTTGATCGGTGTGACATGACTGACCACGGCAACCGTGCGTCCGGCGTGTGTCTTCAGCAATGCTTCAAGGCCGGCCCTGACGCGCCGCTGCACCGCGCGGAACGACTCGCCGCCACCCGGCTTGGCATCGAGTGACTTCAACCACTGCGTCATCGCAGCGGGCTCCCGATCGGCCACCTCAGCAAAGGTCAACCCGTCCCAGGAACCAAACTCCATCTCGGCGAAGCGAGGTTCAGGCAGGATCGACATCCCCCATTCGGCTCCGATCAACTCTGCCGATTCGAGTGTCCGTCGCACCGGTGAGGCAACGATCGCCCCGACGTTCATCACCAATGGAGCCGAGCCAACGCGCGGTCGCGAGCACCTGAGCGCGGCCCTCGTCGTTGAGCCCAGGGTTGCCACTCGCCAATCCCCCGGAGAATCGCTTCTCCTTCGTAAGGTCGGTGACGCCATGTCGGATGAGGATCAGGGTTGTCGGTGGGCCAGAACCTGCGGCCCATCCCTGCAAATTGCGCGGAGCCGAGCCCACTGCCGCCTCCGGCGGGTCACTCGGTAAAGCGACCTCAGCAGGAACGCTCACCCCAGACCGGAGCCCGTCTAGTGCCTCGTTGGCAAGGCGGTCAGCATGTTTGTTTCGCTCCCGGGGCACCCAGGTGTACGTCGTACCGAAGGGTGCTAGGCGATTTGCCTCCATCGCCAATGGCTTCATGTCCGGGTGCTTGATCTTCCAGTTTCCCGACATTTGTTCAACCACCAGTTTGGAGTCCATCCGGACTTCAATGTCAGCCTCGGGAGCGAACTCTGCAGCCAACTTGAGCCCCGCGATGAGTCCGCAGTATTCAGCGACGTTGTTGGTGGCTACGCCGATCGTGGTGCCGTCCTCCGCGAGGACCTCGCCGGTATCTGCATCGCTCAGCACTGCCCCATAAGCCGCAGGTCCCGGGTTTCCGCGAGACCCACCGTCAGCTTGGATTAGGACCGAACGCGCGCTCACAGGCCGGACTCGGTAGTGCGGATCAGAATCCGCTGACACTCCTCACACCTGACCACTTCGTTGCTGGGTAGTGCCTTGATCTTGGCCAGCTCGAGGTTGTCGACGGTGAGGCGGCATCCCGCACATTGCCGCAACCGCAATTCAGCCGCACCCACCCCATCCTTCGCGTCGCGAAGGCGGTCATAGAGGGCCATCAACTCGTCTGGTTGGTCAGCAACGAGCACCGTCCGCTCGTCTTCGCAGTTACCGATGACTGCGTCGATCGCTGCAATCTGCTCATCACGAGACACCACAAGTCCACGACCGCGCTCGTCGACTTCGGTCAGTTGCTTGGTTAATCTGTCGAGTGTGTTCTGGGCTTCCTCGAGTCGCTCCATGATCTCAAGCTCTTCATCCTCAAGAACGCCGATTCGGCGTTCGAGGGAGACCAACTCGTGCTGCATCCGCTCAAGGTCTTTGGGGTTGCTGATCAAGCCCTGATCAATCCGATCCTGATCGCGCTTGCGACGCGACTTCACCTGTTCGACGTCTTGATCAGCCTTCGCTTGTTCAGCCGTGAGGTCGTCGACAACAACCCGGGCATCTCGCACTTGGTTGTCGAGTTCGGCACGAGTCTTTGCCAAAGCCGCCAGTTCGGCGTGTTCGGGCAGAGTGGCACGCTGGTGCCTGGCTTGAGTTACTTGAGAGTCCACTGTCTGGATGTCGAGCAATTTCAATTGGGCGAACGGATCGGCTTTCAGGGTTCTGCTCCTTCTAAATCCGAAAGGTCCACGGGTCTGTGGGCGTCAGGCTAACGCGAGTCACCACGTTATCCCCCAACGCCTCCTGCAGTCGCGCTGCCGCAACGGGCAACCATGTCCATTCCGCAGCCCAGTGCGCAACATCGATGAGCGCCGGTCCCCCCTGCTCAAGAAACTCCGCCGCTCGGTGATGCCGAAGGTCGCTGGTGAGGTAGACGTCGACCTCTGCTCCCGCCAGTTCGTCTAGCAAGAAGTCGCCTGATCCACCACAAACGGCTACCCGGCCGACGATGCGATCCGGGTCGCCGGCGACCCGAATACCACCTGCGGTCTTGGGCAGCGACGCGGCGACGACGGCAGCGAACTGACCCAAGGTTGTCTCCGGAATAGTGCCCGTCCGGCCCATTCCTGTCTGGCCCATCGGCGTCTGCGAAGACGGCTCAAGTGTTGGCAGAGCCACGATGGGGCGAAGGTCGTTGAGACCCACAGCGAGGGCCAACGACTCCGACACCCCGCCAATTGCTTGATCAGCGTTGGTGTGTGCGGTGAAGAGCGCGCACTTGGCAGCTGCCAAGCTGGCAATCATCTGCCCTTTGGGGCTCGTCGCCGCCACTGCGTGTACGGGCCTGAGCAACAGTGGGTGGTGGACCACGAGTAGGTCTGCGCCCCATTGGGCCGCCTCAGACACCGTCGCCGGCGACGGGTCTACAGCAAACAGCACCTTGCTTACGACGCTCGCGGGATCACCCCAAACAAGGCCAACGGCGTCCCATTCCGCAGCCGTCTCGGGGGGAAACCAGTCATCAAATAGTGCGATCACCTCGCGCAGTTGCGGCATGCCAGGCAGCGTAACGGGAAAGCGTCCCGGGCCGAACATGAGAACTTTCTCATCGGGCTCTCACCTCCGCCCAACCTTGCCGCCAGATCATTGGCAGATGAGGAAGTTCTGGATGCCGGTTCTAGGCGTGCTGGTGGCCTTGCCGATGGTGGCCTATGTTGCTGGCACCCTCAGTGCCGCCAATGAGGGGCCACGTGAGTATGAAGCCATCGTGTTGAGACCGGTCAAAGGGTCTCCTGCGCCAATGCTGGCGACCGGAGGTTCGATAACCTCCAGCGTGCGCACTCTCTCCGTCGGAACTCAAGAAGACGAGGATGTCCAAGAAGTCAGCCCCCGGCCAGATGACCTCGATGACGACTCCGACGACGCGGGGCGAGACGGCGACTCCCGGGACCGAGACACCAGGGTTGCCAAGAACTCCGGGAGCTCATCGGGCAGCAACTCCGGATCCGATGATGACGACCGCCGCAGAACTGGGGATGATGACGATGACGACAATTCCGGAAGCGACGATGACGGAGACGACGATCGATCTGGACCCAGTGACGACCACACGGAGTCTGACGGAGACGACGACTCCGAAACAGGCGACGACTAATTTAACGGTCACCTCCCCCCACCCCCGGCGAACCGGCTTATCGGTCCGCACGCGAATCGTTGTGTCCATGGCGGTGTTGGTGGCGCTGGCATTGACGATCGCTGGCGTCATCATCTACGTCCTGGAAACGGCAAGGCTGGAGACTGCGGCCAACGAGCAAGCCGAGCAGGAGTTGGCCGAGTTCAGCACCATGCAGACCATCGAACAGTTCAGCGACATCGACACCGTGCTCAGCGCCTTCCTGGAGCGCAATGTCCCAAGTGACAACGAAATGTTCATCGGCTGGATCGACGGTGAGCCGAAGTATCTCTTCACCCAACGACATCGCGAACTCAAGGACGACGCTTCCTTCCTCAGCAATGTCGCTGCCTTGACCGAGACCGGCGGCTCTAGACAAATGGTCTCGCCCTTCGGTGACTTATTGCTGACGGTGCAACCCGTAACCGAGAGTCGACTCGATCCAAACGACTCCGGTGATATCGGTGCCGGGGACGACGCGCTGGTGGTGGTGAGCTTCTTAGCTGACGGTCGTGCCGAATTGCACAGTTTGATGCGCACCTACGCAATCGTCAGTCTTCTCTCTCTGGGTGCGATAACCCTTGTTGCGAGGTGGCGGGCCGGTCGACTCCTGGCCCCGTTGCGTCGTCTCAATGACACGGCCCGCGAGATCGGTAGCGGTGATCTCTCCAGCCGGATCCCGGAAACTGGAAATGACGACATCACCGCGCTAACCAGAACTGTCAACGACATGCTGGCTCGACTCGATGGCTCGTTCACCTCCCAGCGCCGTCTCCTCGACGACGCCGGACACGAACTCCGCACTCCCCTGACGGTCCTTCGCGGTCATCTTGAACTCCTTGAGTCAGACAACCCCAGGGAAGTGGACGAAACCAAGGATCTGCTGCTCGACGAAGTCGACCGAATGTCACAGTTGGTCGGCGATCTGATTTTGCTGGCCAAGAGCAACCGCCCGGACTTTCTTCGGGTCACGGCTGTTGATGTCGACGAGCTAACTCGCACGGCGTTCGCCAAGGCAAGTGCCCTAGGTGAGCGGTCCTGGCACCTCGACGAGAGCGCCAAAGTCACCGTGCGCCTTGACCGCCAAAGGCTGACCCAGGCAATCTTGCAACTCGCGGATAACGCCGTGAAACACACTGATGTGGGCGCTGAGATTGGGATCGGCAGTTCCGTCAGGCGGGGAGTCATCGAACTCTGGGTGCGGGATACCGGACCAGGCGTGCCGATGGCGGATAGATCGGTCATTTTCGAGCGTTTTGGTCGGGGTCCAGTTCGCCCAGGAGACGAAGGCTTTGGCCTCGGTCTCTCCATCGTCAAGGCAATCGTCGAGGCACACCACGGAAAAATCTCGGTGCGCGACGTGACGCCCCACGGTGCCCGATTCTCCATCTCCATTCCAACGCCCATCACGTCACAGGGGGAATCGTGGCCAGGCTCTTAATCGTTGAGGACGAACACCGAATCGCGTCCTTCCTGGCCAAGGGTCTGGGCGCCGAAGGCCATCAAACAACCGTCGCAGGAGATGGTCTACTGGGGCTCGACTTAGCCCTCAGCGGATCCTTTGACCTCGTCATTCTTGACATCGGTTTGCCGGCTATGGACGGCTATCAAGTGCTGCAACGCATGCGGGAGTCGGGATCTCTGTTGCCAGTCATCGTCCTCACTGCGCGCGACTCTGTTGCCGACACGGTGTCAGCTCTTGAGGGCGGCGCGGATGACTACATGTCCAAGCCCTTTTCCTTTGCCGAACTGCTCGCACGCGTCCGGCTGCGCCTCCGCCAAACAGCAACGGCCACTGCTTCGGAGGAGATCATTACTGTCGGCGATGTGCGACTCGACCGACGCACCCGTCGAGCCCTGGCTGGGGGAAAGGAATGGGACCTCTCGGCGCGAGAGTTTGTGTTGATCGAGATCTTTATGACGAACGCGGGCAATGTGCTCTCACGAGAACAACTCCTTGAGCACGCTTGGGGCTACGACTTCGACCCCGGCTCAAACGTTGTTGACGTCTACGTCGGCTATCTGCGCAAGAAATTGGGTGCCGACAGCATCAGCACCGTGCGCGGCATGGGCTACCGTTTCAATCGATAGTTACTCTGCCGATCGAGCGATCATCGAATTACCTTAAGCCCACCCAGTTTGGCGCGTGGTTGACGGGCCAGCACTGGTTCCAACGCCTCCGCAAACTCCTGGGGCGTGGGCCGATCACCGGGTCGAAATGCCAAGCCCTCGTAGATCACCTTTGCAACCTCAGGCGGCACTGCGGTAGGTAACTCATGTGGCGGCACCACCAGTTGCGGAAATCGTTCACCAGCTGACTCAGCGTTTGGATTTCCGCGATCAAAAGGTCGATAGCCGGCGACCCCATGGAACAACGTCGCAGCTAACCCCCACACATCCGCAGCAAAGCCCGGCTGGCCCGTTTCCGGCGGGTTGCACTGCTCAGGGGCCATATAGGCGTCGGTGCCAATTGCGGTTGTCAGTGCTTCAGCGCGGTCAACAGTTCGAGCCACCGACAGGTCGATCAGTCGAGCGGGAGCGCCCATAATGACGTTGCTCGGCTTGATGTCGAGGTGGACATAACCAATGTGCCGGAAATAGTGCAGCGCAGAGGCCACCTCGATGGCCAAGGGCAGGTACTGCTGTTGCTGCAAGGCCCCATGCCGTCGAATCAGCGACGATAGCCGAGGCCCATCGATCTGTTCGAGCACCACATGGGGGCGATCACCGGTCAGGTCATGGCGCAGACCTCTCACCACCACCGGGTGATTAACATCGGCTAGGGCCTGCACCTCGCGGCGCAGGCCCCGCACCGATGATCGGTCGGTGACTTCATCGGGACGGATCACTTTCACCACGACGGGTGCATAGGTGATCTCGTCAAAGCAGAGATACGCCTCATAGGAGTTACCTCCACCCAACAACTTGATGGCGGTTAACTCACTCGTGAGTTCGTCGCCTTCTCGCAGTCCCCAAGAAGCCAGGTCCGACATGTCACAACCTCTCTAGGTCAGCGACGGGTGTCGTTGCGCGACTTGTCGTTGGTGTGGTTCTTGCTGTGATCGACGTTGTTGCGACCTGGGCCATCGTTGGTCATGTCCGTGGTCAGGTCGCCACGGCTGCGATCACGGTCGCGACTTGCGGAAGTCTTGCGGCTGTTGGTGTCGTCGCTCGTGGAATTGCTCGCACCCGTGTTGGTCCCGGTGTTCGTCCCGGTGTTGCCGCTCGTGTTTGAGTTGGTGCCTGAGGTTCCGTCACGGCGCCCGGTGCCAGTGCTCGTGTTGCCGGTGTCGTCATCGTCGTCATCGTCATCACTCATCAACACCACATCGGGGGTGTCTTCATCGCGCTTGATGAGATCGTCGTTGGCTGATGCGGCGCCCCCCTGAAGGGACAGCAAACCGACCGCCACCAAACTCGCCAGACTTAAGGTGCTGGCCGTAAGTAGCCTTCTCATAGTTCTTCCTCTCAACTGTGGGGCGGTCCGGCACTCATCACCGAAACCGTTTGGTCTTCCCGAGCATGTCTGTCCAACGTGAGTCCCGAATGAGGCAAACATGAGAGGCGTCTTATCTAGTCTTGTGATCTCAGGTGCTTCAACGCCTCGCGCGTGGAGAGATTAGACAGCCGCGGCCCCCAGGCGTCAACCTCGTTCTGCACCCACTGGTCGTCAGTTCTGGCGAACTCGCGCAAGGCCCACCCCATCGACTTCCGAAGCCAGAACGACGTGTCCTCAAGATTGTTCTCGATCACGTCGCGCAAAAGTTCTCGGTCAGTCTCCGACTTGTGCCTGAGTTGGCTCAGCACCGCCGTTCGGCGAATCCATAGGTCGTCAGCTAGCGACCACTCCCTCATCACGGGGGTGATTTCGAAGCGATGCTGCTGGAGGGCCCGACCCACAAGGTGCGCAGCGATCACGTCGACGAAGTCCCACCAAGCGCCGGTCACAATCAGGTGCCGAAACATTGGGAGGGCATTCGGGTCACACCACTTCTGCGCCCTGGTCATCCGCGCCACGGCCAGAGCGGCGTACCTCTCCTCTCGGTGTGTGGCGTTATCCCACAGTTCCACAATGCAGTGTTGCCAATCCTGAGGCGTCGTCGGACCAAACTCGTTGAGCAAAGGCCTAACCAAGACGCTCAATTCGGGGGACGTTATCCCACGAAAAGGCATCTGCGACTTCATATAGCGCTGTTGCGCAGCGGCTCTTTCCGGATTCGCTGCCTGAGCCAAAGCACTGCGCACGGTCGCAACGAGGTGTGTGACGGAGTGGTTCAGGCTCATGATTCGCAGCACTCTAGTTGAGGCTTGAGTTGACCGCTGGTGGGCGCAGAGGGGATCGAACCCACGACCGCTGGTTTGTAAGACCAGAGCTCTACCGCTGAGCTATACGCCCTTGCTGCCGACTTGAGAAAAAGCTATGCCGGACGGGGAGAAACCTTACGCGATCGAGATCTGCTGGACCCAAACGGATGCTCCGGAACTGGCCCGAAATATGAAGTGTCGCGCTGCTGGCGTCTCGGGTCACCAGCAGCGCGACAAGAGAAGATTAGACAGATTGACTTCGAATGTCAGGCGATTCCGCAGATTTGCCTGATAAAAGATTCAATTGGTCTAGCCCAGTGTGGAAAGTTGGCGGACATGTTCGCTGAGGTCGCGCCCGTCTGGGGAGGCGTTGTGCACCGTCCAGCGCACAATTCCGGACTTGTCCAGGATGAACGATGAGCGTCGAGAGGATCCGGTCGCCGCGTTGAACACGCCGTACGACGTCGACACAGCGCCGTGCGGCCAAAAGTCAGAGAGCAGCGGGAAGTTCAAGCCATCCGTGTCTGCAAAGACCCGCAAGGAGTAGGTCGGGTCGCACGAAATCGCCAACACCTCGCTGTCAAAAGTTAAGAACTCGGCCAACCGATCGCGGATGCCGTTCATCTCACTGGTGCAGACACCAGAAAAGGCGAAGGGATAGAACAAAATTGCCACCGCCTTGCGCCCTCGAAAGTCAGCCAGAGTCACATCTTGGCCGAATTGGTCCCGCAGGGTGAAGTCGGGAGCTAACTCGCCGATTTGAATTCCCGTCATGGCGGAATCTTCGCATCTCGCCCTAGGTGGTCGAACGAGCACCAAAGTTAGGCTGGTGGCTTGGGCGCCAACAGGCGCGTCGCCACCCACTCCTTGCTGACCGCGGCCGTCGTGGTTTGGGCGAGCCCCGCCACCGGTGCTGCCTCGGCAATATCGGCAGCTCCCAGCGCGTTGGCACGCCCGATCTTAGGCGTTAGCAACCAGATCGCTCCGCCACCAACCAGGTCTGTGAGGGCGTCCACAAGCCCATCGACGAGGTCACCATCCTCGGAGCGCCACCACAGCACGACGGCGTCAACGACATTGCCGTGGTCGCTGTCGACCATGTCGGCATCGATGCAATCCTCGATAGCGAGTCGCAACTCGTCATCGACATCGTTGTCCCAATTGAGTTCTTGGATGACCATGCCTCGCGTGAAGCCCAAACGGCTTGCCGGTGACAAGTCACCCGCAGACGGTGTCAACCCAACTCCTCATGTCGATCAGACAATATTCCTGGACCATAGTCCACCGGACTTAACGCCATGACGCAAGCCCGCGCCGCCAACGCCCTCTCGCCGACCCCCAATTGCCGCCACTCAGACGCCGACCCCACGTGGGAATTGGGCGCCACCACGCGGAACATTTGCCGCGATTGTTTGCCCCAGGTTTTGTCGGAGACCGGAAGGTGGAACGATAAGGACGTGATCCATGAGGGAATGCCAACACAACTGCCTGACATCGACCCCGACGAGACCGCGGAATGGCTTGACTCACTCAATGCCTTAGCCGACGAACGCGGCCGGGATCGAGCACGCTATGTCCTCCTGCGCATCTTGGAGCGGGCGCGCGAGCGGGGCATCGGCGTGCCACCTTTGCTGAGCACTGACTACATCAACACCATCCCCCCCGAACGGGAGCCGCACTTCCCCGGCGACGAAGACATGGAGCGAGACGTACGCCGCCTCGTGCGCTGGAACGCAGCGGTGATGGTCTCAGCGGCAAACCGCAAGGGCCTCGAGGTCGGCGGCCACATTGCGAGCTATCAGTCGGCTGCGACGCTCTACGAAGTCGGCTACAACTACTTCTTCCGCGGACACGACCATCCGGGCGGCGGGGACCATATCTACATTCAGGGTCACGCAGCCCCAGGCATCTACTCGCGGGCGTTCTTGATGGGCCGGCTCACCCCCGAGCAACTTGGCGCCTTCCGCCAGGAAGTTCAACATGGCCCCGGCAACGGCTTGTCGTCCTACCCTCACCCGCGCTTGATGCCGGAATTCTGGGAATTTCCAACCGTCTCGATGGGACTCGCGGCGCTCAACTCGATCTATCAAGCACGCTTCAACCGCTACCTCCACAACCGTGGCATCAAGGACACCTCACAACAGCACGTGTGGACTTTCCTCGGTGACGGCGAGATGGGCGAACCGGAGTCCCTGGGGGCCATCGCTTTGGCCGCCCGTGAAGAGCTCGACAACCTCACCTTCGTGATCAACTGCAACCTCCAGCAACTCGACGGTCCCGTGCGCGGCAACGGCAAGATCATGCAAGAACTCGAGTCGGTGTTCCGCGGGGCCGGCTGGAATGTCATCAAGGTGGTCTGGGGCAAGGAGTGGGATGCCCTGCTATCCCAAGATGTTGATGGTGCGCTGGTGAACCAGATGAATCGCACTGCTGATGGCAACTTTCAGACTTACTCCGTCGAAAGCGGCGCCTACATCCGTGAGCATTTCTTCGGCTCCGACCCGCGGCTGCAGGCGTTGGTCGCGAACTTGACCGACGAAGAGATCGAGAAATTGCCGCGTGGTGGCCACGACTACCGCAAGGTTTATTCCGCCTTTAAAGCGGCCGTCGATCACACGGGACAGCCGACCGTGATCTTGGCCCACACTGTTAAGGGCTGGACGATCGAGGCCCTTGAGGGCAAGAACGCAACACACCAGATGAAGAAGTTGACCAAGAAGAACCTCAAGGACTTCCGCGACCGATTGCGTCTGGACATCCCGGACGAATACATCGACACCGAAGTGGTGCCGCTCTATCACCCGGGCAAAGACAACGAAGTCATCCAATACATGGTCGAGCGACGTCGCCAGTTGGGTGGTCCGGCACCCCGTCGGGTGCTCCGTGCCAAGCCCTTGGCGTTGCCGGGCGATGAGATGTACGCCGACCTCAAGCAAGGCTCGGGCAAACAGTCGATCGCCACGACCATGGCGTTTGTCAGACTGCTCAAAGATCTGATGCGCGACCCAGAGATCGGACACCGAATTGTTCCCATCGCGCCAGACGAATACCGCACCTTCGGTATGGACTCCATGTTCTCCACGGCCAAGATCTACAACCCACACGGGCAGACCTACGAAGCCGTAGACCGCGCCCAACTGATGGCCTACAAAGAATCCGCGCAAGGCCAGATGCTGCATGAAGGCATTTCAGAGGCTGGTTCGGTGGCGTCGGCGACAGCCGCCGGCTCGGCGTACTCCACTCATGGTGAGCCGATGATTCCGATGTACATCTTCTATTCGATGTTCGGCTTCCAGCGCACTGCAGACTCAATCTGGGCAATGACGGACCAATTGGCGCGCGGCTTCCTCATCGGGGCCACGGCCGGCCGCACCACCTTGACCGGTGAAGGCCTACAACACGCAGATGGTCATTCTCCACTGCTCGCGGCAACTAACCCTGCCGTCGTCCACTACGACCCAGCGCTGTCCTACGAGATCGCCCACATCATGCAAGACGGTCTTCGCCGGATGTATGGAACCTCCGATGAACACCCGAACGGCGAGGACGTCGTTTTTTATCTCACCGTCTACAACGAGCCGATTGTGCATCCGGCCGAGCCTGACAACGTCGACGTCGAAGGGCTTTTGCGAGGCATCCACCACGTCGGCACACCACCTGCATCGCTGCCTGAAGGCGCGCCCCGCGTGCAACTGCTGGCAAGCGGAGTGGGTTTCGCGTGGATTCAGAAGGCCCAACGATTGCTTGCTGACGAATGGGGGGTCTCAGCGGACATCTGGTCGGTGACCTCTTGGAATGAGTTGGCCCGCGACGCGATCGACGTGGAGCAGTGGAACCTGCTCAACCCGGCAGATCCGCCGCGGACCGCCTACATCACCGACAAGTTGAAGGACGTTGCCGGTCCGGTTGTCGCGGTGTCTGACTACATGTCGGCAGTGCCCCTCCAGATTGCGCGTTGGGTGCCACGCGACTATCGGGTTCTCGGCACGGACGGCTTCGGGTTCGCCGACACCCGAGCGGCCGCTCGTCGCTACTTCCACGTGGACGCGGAGTCTGTCGTCGTGCAGGCCCTGCAGGCACTCGCTGATGCGGGCTCGATTGACCGTGACTCTGTGGCGAAGGCTCTGGCGCAATACCGCATCGATGACCCGACTTCTGTCCGGGGCGTCGCTCAAGAAGGCGGAGCCGCATAACTCCAACCGCCGCAGTCACCGCGTTGCCCCTTGGCGGGGATGTGGAAACCCGACAGATCCGCTAGCGTCAGACGGTGCGTGAGGACCGCGAATCTGCCGCCGATGCCCTGCAGCGTGCTGTCGGTGCACTCAGCACTAACGCCACCGCCCGCATGCAGGCAGAGATGCCGTGGTTTGCCAGCCTCGGACCCCAAGAACGCTCTTGGGTTGGACTCATTGTGCAGGCCGGCATTCGAGGTTTCGTCAATTGGTATCGGCGGAGCGCGCGCAATCCGGTGACCGGAGATCAGGCTGTGGCTGCCGCCGTCTTTGGTGTTGCGCCACGTGCTCTGACCGGAACAATCAGCCTTCAGCAGACCGTGGATCTCGTCCGACTGGGCATCGACGTTGTCGAGCAGAACATCGATCAGACGGTAGATCCTCGAGATGCCGCTGACGTTCACGAAGCGCTGATGCGCTACGCCCGCGAGATAGCGTTTGCCACTGCCCAGGTCTATGCGCGCGCAGCCGAAATGCGGGGGGCTTGGGACGCCCGGCTCGAGGCCTTGGTCGTGGACTCGGTGATCCGCTCCGAAAGCGATGACGCGGTGTTGTCTCGGGCAAGCGCCCTCGGGTGGGGAAACCAGGACGGCGTGGCGGTGGTTATTGGCTCATTGCCCACCGAGCGCACTGAAACTGATCTATTTGATGGGGTTCGGCGAGCTGCTCGGGCCGCGGGAATGGATGCATTGTGTGGCACTCAAGGTGATCGTCTGGTCGTCATTCTGGGCGGCGTCTCGAGCGGTGTCGACGCCGCAGAGGTCGTCTGCTCGCACTTCGGTGCGGGCTCAATCGTGGTCGGACCCGTCACCGCCGACCTGAGTGCTGGCCATGTTTCGGCCAGGTCCGCGCTCGCCGGACTGCGCGCCGCAGTCGGCTGGCCAGATGCCCCCCGCCCGGTGGCGTCCGACGAACTTCTCCCAGAGCGGGCTCTAGCTGGCGACGGTCACGCCCGTCGGCATCTCGTCGACTTCGTCTATGCTCCACTGCTGGAGCGAGGCACCTTGATTGACACTCTGACGGCCTACTACCAACAGGGAACGTCGATCGAAGCGACTGCGCGCAAGCTGTTTGTCCATCCCAACACAGTGCGTTACCGCATCCGTCAAGCCACCGACATCACGGGGCTCAATCCTGCGGACCCGCGACATGGATTCACCTATCGGATCGCTTTGGTCCTGGGTCGACAGGCGGCCCGCTAGCTTCACCAAACGACTGCAGGGTTTTGTCGAGTTCCAACAAAATGTGCGTGCTAGTTTCGTGCGCGCCAAACGCGCGTTCCGTCGCAGAGTTCGGCACAGTAGGGGCGTGCTCGTCATTGCCGCACCTGGTCAAGGTGCCCAAACACCCGGATTCCTCACCCCCTGGATAGAAGATCAGGCCCGGGCAGATGCCCTAGGCGCCTATGCCAGCGTCGCCAATCTGGACCTGGTCCACTTTGGGACCACAGCCGATGCCGAGGCCATTCGAGACACCCAGGTCGCCCAACCCCTTCTTGTTGCCGCTGGGCTTCTCACTGGTGGAGCCCTCTTGGATGCGGGCATTGCCCCTGACCTCTGGGCAGGACACAGCGTCGGCGAGTTGACCGTCGCCGGGCTTTCGGGTGCGTTAAGCCTAGATTCGGCCATGGCTGTGGTGGCAGAGCGTGGTCGCGCAATGGCCGACGCCTCAGCACTTTCGGCAACGGGCATGACTGCTCTTTTGGGCGGGGACCGAGATGAGGTCCTCGAATGCCTCACGAGGCATGGACTAACTCCAGCCAATGACAACGGCCCGGGGCAGGTCGTTGCGGCGGGCACGCTAGAGCAACTCGCTGCGCTGGCGGCAGACCCGCCAACCAAGGTCCGGGTGATTCCGCTGAGCGTTGCTGGCGCATTCCACACCGAGCACATGTCCACCGCCATCGAGAGACTCTCAGCCATCACCGCGTCGGTGAGCCCCGGTGAGCCATCCGCCCCGCTGGTTTCCAATCGGGATGGAGCCGTCGTGACTAGTGGCGCTGCTGCCCTCACCCGTATCGTCGGTCAGGTGGCCAATCCGGTGCGATGGGACTTGTGCATGGAGACACTTCTTGCTGAGGGAGTGACTGGATTCTTAGAGCTGACTCCCGCCGGCACCCTGACCGGCATAGCGCGGCGGGCGATGAAGGGTGTCGCCACTTTTGCCTTGAAGACCCCCGACCAACTGGCAGACGCCATCACCTTCTGCGCCGAGCACAGCACAGCAAGGAGTAGAACATGATCGCGTTGAACGCCGCGGCCACCCAGCACACAACAATTCTCGGACTTGGTGCCTACCGACCGAGTCGGGTCGTGCCCAATTCCCAGGTTATCGAGGCGATTGATTCCAGCGACGAGTGGATTCAACAACGCTCGGGCATTAAGCAGCGACGTTGGGCGACCGATGAGGAAACCATCCCCATGATGGGTGTGGCTGCCGCTCGACAGGCCATGGACCAAGCGGGCCTCAGCGCCGAACAGATCGACTGTGTCGTCGTCGCGACGATTAGCCACCTGATGTACACGCCTGCCGTCGCGACCCTTATTGCCAACGAGCTCGGCACTAATCAGGCGGCTGCCTTCGATGTCTCTGCCGCCTGTGCCGGCTTCTGCTATGGCTTGGCGGTCGCCTCCGACCTGGTCCGTGCAGGCACTGCCCGACATGCCCTAGTGATCGGCGTCGAGAGACTTTCTGACATCACCGACCCCACCGATCGCGGCTCGGCGTTCATCTTTGCCGATGGCGCCGGCGCGGTTGTTGTAGGTCCTAGCGCAGTTCCAGGAATCGGTCCTGTCGTCTGGGGCTCCGACGGCGAGCAATTCGACCTGATTCGGCAGCGCGAAGACTGGCGCGATGTCGTGACTACCCCTGGGCATCCGGGCAGCGGCCGTTGGCCACACATGGTGATGCAAGGAAACCCAGTGTTTCGGTGGGCCTCCTTCGCAATGGCAAAGGTGGCACTTGAGGCAGTCGACCGGGCTGGGATCACGGTTGCGGATCTCAACCTCTTCGTGCCACACCAGGCGAACATGCGTATCACCGATGCCATGGCCAGGTCCATGAAACTTCCCGAGCATGTCCACATCGCTCGCGACATCGCTGAGCAAGGCAATACTTCGGCCGCGTCTATCCCATTGGCGCTGGATCGACTAATCTCCGACGGCGACGCAAAGAGTGGAGACCTGGCTCTCTTTATTGGATTCGGCGCTGGTCTTGCCTACGCAGCCCAAGTCGTCAGAGTGCCCTAGTTCGCGACACAATTGCTCCATCACGATTCACCAGCACCACCTCACATAACAACGAAGGAGAACCAAGCCAGATGGCAACCACCGAAGAAATCCGCGCCGACCTTGCCGAGATCGTCAATGAGGTCGCCGGGATCCCTGCCGATGACGTCCAACTCGACAAGTCGTTCGTCGACGACCTCGATGTCGATTCGCTCTCCATGGTTGAGGTCGTTGTGGCCGCCGAGGAGAAGTTCAGCGTTTCAATTCCAGACGACGAAGTGAAGAACCTGAAGACCGTAGGCGATGCCGTGGCCTTCATCGAGAACGCCCAAGGTTAGAACCAGTCCCAGCACAATATTGCTGGGCTCCAAAGCCATCCGTCTCCCCCGACCGTAGGATCGTGCCCATGTCATTGAAACGAGTCGTTGTCACCGGCCTGGGTGCCACCTCACCGGTCGGGGGTGACGTGGCCTCTACCTGGGCTGCACTGCTTGCCGGCGAGTCGGGTGTTGACACCCTCAAAGAGGACTGGGCTGAGCAACTTGGAACCCAAATTGCGGCGAGGGTGGCCGTCGAGCCGCTCGAAGTCCTTGACCGAGTCAAAGCACGCCGACTCGATCGATCGGGCCAGTTCGCCCTAGTTGCCGCCCTTGAGGCCTGGGCAGATTCCGGCTTAGCCGAAAGCGACGACGTTGACCCCGAACGCCTCGCGGTCGCAATGGCTTCGGGGATTGGCGGGGTCACCACGCTTTTGGCCAACTACGACGTGTTACTCGAGAAGGGCCCACGGCGGGTTTCTCCCCTCTCGATTCCCATGCTGATGCCCAACGGTCCAGCCGCGGCTGTCGGTCTGAGTATCGGTGCTAAGGCCGGCGTACACACGCCCGTATCGGCTTGCGCATCCGGCAACGAGGCAATCGCGATGGGCATTGACCTGATCCGTCTGGGCCGTGCCGATGTCGTCGTGTGCGGCGGCACCGAAGCGGCTATCCATCCGCTGCCGATGGCGGCGTTCGGGCAGATGATGGCGCTCTCCAAGCGAAACGATGATCCAGCAGCTGCGTCGCGCCCCTGGGACAAAGGCCGTGACGGGTTTGTGCTCGGGGAAGGAGGCGCGGCTCTGGTGCTCGAGTCAGCCGAGCATGCTGCTGCGCGCGGCGCACGCATCTACGCCGAAGCAGCAGGCGCTGGGATCACGGCCGATGCTCACGACATCGCCCAACCTGATCCGGCGGGCGCCGGTGCCACAAGAGCAATCAAGATTGCCTTACGGTCTGCCGAGCTAGCAGCAAGTGACATCCGGCACATCAACGCACACGCCACCTCCACACCGCAGGGTGATCTGGCCGAAGCGCTGGCGATTAGAACCGCACTCGGTGATGCCGCAAGTGACGCGATCGTCACTTCGACCAAATCCATGACCGGTCATCTTCTTGGCGCCGCAGGGGCCCTGGAATCGGTGGCGAGCATCCTCGCGCTTCAAGAGCGCATGGTTCCGCCGACAATCAACCTTGAGGACCCAGAAGAGATCGGCCTCGACGTCGCCACCACACCGCGCACACTTCCGAGTGGAGACATCGCAGCGTTAAACAACTCATTTGGGTTTGGCGGCCACAATGTGGCGCTCATTTTCCGCAGCGTCTGACCTACACAACTTGATGGAGCCAGCGCACTGGTGCGCCATCGCCGGCGTGCCGGAAAGTTTCTAGCTCGTCGTCCCATGGCTTGCCTAGAAGTTTGTCGATCTCGCCCAGCAGACTCGAATCACCTAACGCAGCCTTCACGACAGCGGCTTTGAGCCGATCCTCGGGGATCATGATGTCTCCGTGCATGCCAGTGACAGCGTGAAACACACCAAGCTCAGGGGTGAACGAAAAGCGTGCGCCCTCTGAAACGCCTGTTGGCTCCTCGGTCGTTTCGAATCTCAAGTGGTTCCAGCCGCGCAGTGCGGACGTGATACCTGCCGCCGAGCCGACGTCACCCGCCCAAGAAAACTCGGCGCGCGAAGTCCCCGGCTGCGCGGGTTGCGGAATCCATTCGAGGCTCACTTGCACACCAAGAACGCCCCCGACGGCCCACTCAATGTGCGGGCACAGCGCTGAGGGCGCAGAATGAACATAGAGCACGCCCCGAGTGCGTGTCGTTGATGTAGGCATAGTGACCTCCTCTTAAACTCCGGCGTTGAGATACGCCTTCCCCAGCGGTCTCACCGAAGCGGTCACTAACGGACGCATTTCGAGGTAAGTCACAACTATGTAGTTATCAGTTCTATTGTGGCCCATGTGGTGGCCGAAAGCCAGTCGATCTAGGAACTGGCACCTTTCTCGATGCGGCTCTCTAACGATTCAGCTCGCTCAGCCGCGTCGGTGAGTTCGTCTGCATCAATCGCGTCGGTGCGGTGGAACCAGGCCAGGGCATCGTTAAGTCGGCCGGCCTCTTCAAGGGCATCGGCATATGCGTAGCGCAGCCGAGTCACCCAGGGCTCACGGGTGGCCGACGAGATCGGCGCCAGTTCGAGAACGCGCAAAGCGGCGTCCATCTGGCCCATATCACGCCTCGCGCCCGCCTCCACAAGAGTCATCTCAGCGCGCGCATCTGAAGCGAAGTTTGCCACCGATGGGCTCTTCGCCAACTTCAACGCCTGCTCTGGATTCCCCAGCGCCCGATGACAATCAGCCATCATTGGCAAATAGGCGGTGGCACCATTCATCCGCTTAGCTGCCCGCAGTTCTGACAGTGCCTCGCCATAACGTCCAGCGGCATACGCGGCTTCGCCACAAGCCTCTCTAACAACGGCCAAGCGTGCTGCCCGAGCTCGAGCGGCAAGGGTGTGCTGATATGCGGTTTCGGGGTCCTCTTCGAGGACAGCGCCCGCAGCCGCCAAGTGACGCGCGACCCGGGCCGCCAGCTTCTCAGGTAGCCCCTTCAACTGGCCGGAGACAGAGCGATCCAACTCGGCACCAGTAATGTCTTCAGGCAACGGCGGACCGTCATACTCGGCTTGATCCGTCGTGCGTGGCCGCACGTCTTCGGCGGAGCGCTTCCAATCACCCTTGCGCGCAGGACGATCACTGGAACCCTTGCCCGCGGAACCGGTGCCGCGGCCGCCGTTACGGTCGCCGGGTCGACCGCGGCCACCCGCGCTACTGCCTCCAGTCGATCCGCTTCCGCGGCGATCGCTCTGTCCCCGAGAACCGGATGCACTCCGGTCGCCACGGGGCCCGCCTTGACGACGATCCTCGGCCATGTCGGCCACTCCTCTGTTGATTATTGTTCCCAAGAACCCGGCGGATTCATGCTATGGCCGATGTGGGCAAAGTGATAGGGCCACCCCCGGCGTTATCGCCAGGAGTGACCCTATTAAGTGGTGTTCGGCGGCGTCCTACTCTCCCACAGCCTTCCGGTTGCAGTACCATTGGCGCTGGCAGGCTTAACTTCCGGGTTCGGGATGGTGCCGGGTGTTTCCCTGTCGCTATGGCCGCCGTAACTCTTTTCACCTGTTCCACACGTTCCCACGTGTTGTTGTGGGGGGGTGTGGGGGTGTGGTTTGTTGGTTCAGAACCTGGTTAGTGGACGCGGGCATACTTGTTTGTTTGTTTACCGTTTTCACACACACACTTTGTGTTCCCGGGTGCCCCGTGGTTTGTGTGGGGTGGGTGTTTGTGGTGTGTTGGGTGGTAAGTCCTCGGCCTATTAGTACCGGTCGGCTGGGCATTGCTGCTGTATACCTCCGGCCTATCTACCCCATGGTCTGTGGGGGGCCTTACCCCATTTCTGGGTGGGAAACTTTATCTTGAAATGTGCTTCCCGCTTAGATGCGTTCAGCGGTTATCACTTCCGGACGTAGCTAACCAGCGGTGCCCCTGGCGGGACAACTGGCACACCAGAGGTTCGTCCATCCCGGTCCTCTCGTACTAGGGACAGCTTTTCTCAAGTTTCCTGCGCGCGCGGCGGATAGGGACCGAACTGTCTCACGACGTTCTAAACCCAGCTCGCGTGCCGCTTTAATGGGCGAACAGCCCAACCCTTGGGACCTACTCCAGCCCCAGGATGCGACGAGCCGACATCGAGGTGCCAAACCATCCCGTCGATATGGACTCTTGGGGAAGATCAGCCTGTTATCCCCGGGGTACCTTTTATCCGTTGAGCGACACCCCTTCCACATGGTGGTGCCGGATCACTAGTTCCGACTTTCGTCCCTGCTCGACATGTCTGTCTCACAGTCAAGCTCCCTTGTGCACTTACACTCAAAACCTGATTGCCAACCAGGCTGAGGGAACCTTTGAGCGCCTCCGTTACTTTTTAGGAGGCAACCGCCCCAGTTAAACTACCCATCAGGCACTGTCCCTGATCCAGATCATGGACCTAGGTTAGATATCTAATACGATTAGAGTGGTATTTCAACGTTGACTCCACCCAAACTGGCGTTTGAGCTTCACAGTCTCCCACCTATCCTACACAAACCGAACCAAACACCAATACCAAACTATAGTAAAGGTCCCGGGGTCTTTCCGTCCTGCCGCGCGTAACGAGCATCTTTACTCGTACTGCAATTTCGCCGAGTCCATGGTTGAGACAGCGCCCAAGTCGTTACTCCATTCGTGCAGGTCGGAACTTACCCGACAAGGAATTTCGCTACCTTAGGATGGTTATAGTTACCACCGCCGTTTACTGGGGCTTAAATTCACCGCTTCAAACACCCGAAGGTATTTTGACAGTTCCTCTTAACCTTCCAGCACCGGGCAGGAGTCAGTCCGTATACATCGTCTTACAACTTCGCACGGACCTGTGTTTTTAGTAAACAGTCGCTTGGGCCTAGTCTCTGCGGCCCTTCACGCTCCCCCAGCAAGTGGGATCACGATCCGGGCCCCCCTTCTCCCGAAGTTACGGGGGCATTTTGCCGAGTTCCTTAACCATGGTTCACTCGATCGCCTTAGTATTCTCTACCTGATCACCTGAGTCGGTTTGGGGTACGGGCGGCGCGTAACTCGCTAGAGGTTTTTCTCGACAGCATAGGATCACCCACTTCACCCCTACGGGCTCGGCATCACATCTCAGACTCGTCATCAAAGACAGCCTCCCGGATTTGCCTAGGAAACGTCCTACTTGCTTACCCGTGGACAACCATCGCCACGGTTGGGCTACCTTCCTGTGTCACCCCATCGCTTGACTACTACCCAGTTCGGATCCCACGCTCCACCACACCCCCAACCACCTCCCGAAGGAAATGACTGGTTAAGCATAGTTTCGGATGGTTAGCATCACTGGATTCATCATGGGCGTTACTTTGCCGGTACGGGAATATCAACCCGTTGTCCATCGACTACGCCTGTCGGCCTCGCCTTAGGTCCCGACTTACCCAGGGCAGATTAGCTTGACCCTGGAACCCTTGATCATTCGGCGCACGGGTTTCTCACCCGTGATTCGCTACTCATGCCTGCATTCTCACTCGTGTCGCCTCCACCACTAGTTCACACTGTGACTTCACTGGCGACACGACGCTCCCCTACCCACCCACACACCTGAACCAACCCCAAAAGGGCGGCTTAGCTATTGTGTGAATGCCATAGCTTCGGCGGATGACTTGAGCCCCGCTACATTGTCGGCGCGGAATCACTTGACCAGTGAGCTATTACGCACTCTTTCAAGGGTGGCTGCTTCCAAGCCAACCTCCTGGTTGTCACTGCGACTCCACATCCTTTTCCACTTAGTCACCGCTTAGGGGCCTTAGCTGATGGTCTGGGCTGTTTCCCTCTCGACAATGGAGCTTATCCCCCACTGTCTCACTGCTGCGCTCTCACTTACCGGCATTCGGAGTTTGGCTAACGTCAGTAACCTTGTAGGGCCCATTAGCTATCCAGTGCTCTACCTCCGGCAAGAAACACACAACGCTGCACCTAAATGCATTTCGGGGAGAACCAGCTATCACGAAGTTTGATTGGCCTTTCACCCCTATCCACAGGTCATCCCCTCCATTTTCAACTGAAGTGGGTTCGGTCCTCCACGTCGTCTTACCGACGCTTCAACCTGCCCATGGATAGATCACTTCGCTTCGGGTCTTGATCATGCTACTAAAACGCCCTATTCAGACTCGCTTTCGCTACGGCTACCCCACACGGGTTAACCTCGCAACACAACGCAAACTCGCAGGCTCATTCTTCAAAAGGCACGCCATCACAAGAAGATCAAGTCTCCCCGCTCTGACGGATTGTAGGCACACGGTTTCAGGTACTATTTCACTCCCCGCCAGGGGTACTTTTCACCTTTCCCTCACGGTACTAGTCCGCTATCGGTCATCAAGAAGTATTTAGGCTTAACGGGTGGTCCCGCCAGATTCACACGGAATTACAGGAGTTCCGTGTTACTTGGGAACACATTCACAGAGCTGCTGCCTTACACTTACGGGGCTATCACCCTCTACGGCGCCACTTTCCAATGGACTTCAACTTCCACAACAATTTCTTACTCCGCACTGCCCCGACAGAAACAGTAAAAACATGTCCCACAACCCCTCACCAGCAACAGCTGTCGCCTATCACACTGACAAGGTTTAGCCTCCTCCGATTTCGCTCGCCACTACTCTCGGAATCACTTTTGTTTTCTCTTCCTATGGGTACTGAGATGTTTCACTTCCCCACGTTCCCTCCAACACCCTATTTCATTCAGATGCAGGTAACTGGACATGACTCCAGCTAGGTTTCCCCATTCGGACACCCCCGGATCACAGCTCGGTTGCCAACTCCCCAGGGCTTATCGCAGGCTCCCACGTCCTTCATCGGCTCTTGATGCCAAGGCATCCACCATGTGCCCTTCATAACTTGCCACCACACACACCACACACACCCACCACCCCAACCAACCCCCAAAAAAAGAGAGCCAACCAAAGCAACAGGCACACACAGCAACATGCGGAAACAACAAACAAAAAGCTGCACTACAAAAAAATTGCACTACAAAAAATGCTCGCGTCCACTATCCAGTTCTCAACCAACAACCCACACCAGACCCGCCCACCAACCGGCACACGGAACCTGGCCTGGAACACCACCAACAAGGGCCACAGACACTCACATGCCCCCAACCCCATCAAATGTGGTGTCTCAGACACCCAACAATGTGTGACCCCCACCCAACAGACACCACCAACCCCGACACACGCCGGAACCACTGACACCCACCAACGGTGAGGAAAAATCGACGTTCCACTGCCACCCACGATGGCGCCCCTCAACACAAACGGCTGAGAAAGACCCACCCACTGGAGGCGTATCTAAAGAAAAACTCCTTAGAAAGGAGGTGATCCAGCCGCACCTTCCGGTACGGCTACCTTGTTACGACTTCGTCCCAATCGCCAACCCCACCTTCGACCACTCCCTCCCGTAAACGGGTTAGGCCATGGGCTTCGGGTGTTGCCGACTTTCGTGACGTGACGGGCGGTGTGTACAAGGCCCGGGAACGTATTCACCGCAGCGTTGCTGATCTGCGATTACTAGCGACTCCGACTTCATGGGGTCGAGTTGCAGACCCCAATCCGAACTGAGACCGGCTTTTTGGGATTCGCTCCCCCTTACAGGATCGCAGCCCTTTGTACCGGCCATTGTAGCATGCGTGAAGCCCTGGACATAAGGGGCATGATGACTTGACGTCATCCCCACCTTCCTCCGAGTTGACCCCGGCAGTCTCCTATGAGTCCCCACCACCCCAAAGGGCATGCTGGCAACATAGAACGAGGGTTGCGCTCGTTGCGGGACTTAACCCAACATCTCACGACACGAGCTGACGACAGCCATGCACCACCTGTATACCGACAAAAAGGGGCACCATCTCTGGCGCTTTCCGGCATATGTCAAACCCAGGTAAGGTTCTTCGCGTTGCATCGAATTAATCCGCATGCTCCGCCGCTTGTGCGGGCCCCCGTCAATTCCTTTGAGTTTTAGCCTTGCGGCCGTACTCCCCAGGCGGGGCGCTTAATGCGTTAGCTGCGGCACGGAACCCGTGGAATGGATCCCACACCTAGCGCCCAACGTTTACGGTGTGGACTACCAGGGTATCTAATCCTGTTCGCTCCCCACACTTTCGCTCCTCAGCGTCAGGTAATGCCCAGAGAACCGCCTTCGCCACCGGTGTTCCTCCTGATATCTGCGCATTTCACCGCTACACCAGGAATTCCGTTCTCCCCTACATACCTCTAGTCTGCCCGTATCAGAAGCCGACCCAGGGTTAAGCCCCGGGCTTTCACTACTGACGCGACAAACCGCCTACGAGCCCTTTACGCCCAATAATTCCGGACAACGCTCGCACCCTACGTATTACCGCGGCTGCTGGCACGTAGTTGGCCGGTGCTTCTTTACCCCCTACCGTCACCCCCACCAAAAAATAGGAGCTTCGTCAAAGGCGAAAGAGGTTTACAACCCGAAGGCCGTCATCCCTCACGCGGCGTTGCTGGATCAGGCTTCCGCCCATTGTCCAATATTCCCCACTGCTGCCTCCCGTAGGAGTCTGGGCCGTGTCTCAGTCCCAGTGTGGCCGGACACCCTCTCAGGCCGGCTACCCGTCAAAGCCATGGTAGGCCATTACCCCACCATCAAGCTGATAGGCCGCGAGCTCATCCCCCACCAAAAAATCTTTCCAACACCACCCATGCAGGCAGCACTGAATATTCCGTATTAGCCCCCGTTTCCGAGGGTTATCCAAAAGAGAGGGGCAGATTACTCACGTGATACTCACCCGTTCGCCGCTCGAGTACCCACAAGTGGGCCTTTCCGCTCGACTTGCATGTGTTAAGCACGCCGCCAGCGTTCGTCCTGAGCCAGGATCAAACTCTCCATCGAAAAGTTCAAAACCAACCAAAACAAAACTGACAAAAAGCCAGAATCATAACGATCAAAAACAAAACCCACCAACCAAAAAAGGCCGACAAGCAAAAAAAACATACATCGACTATCACACACTGTTGAGTTCTCAAACACCACACACCACAGCGTCACCCGCTAGGGCTACTTCAGTGGTTTTGTCGCCAGCGCCGAGGACCCGAGCTTGGTGATTACTCCGCTTGGTCTTGTCCTCCGCCGCGCCAGGGCGACAAGAGGAAACATTAGGCGAGCGCGAGAGCAGGGTCAAATCGAACACGCGTGATCCATGCCACATCTACGCACTCACGGCAGGAAGGCGGTGCGAGGACCTAGAGCATGCGGTCAGGAGTGCGAATGAACGGCGCCTCCGAGGGCCTAACGACACCCGCCAAGCGCAGCGCCTCGTGTAGTTCGACGAAGAGTTCTGTGTGCCACCGAAGCACCCCTGATTCCCCCTCAGTCAAGGCATAGAGCGGGGATCGGCCGGCAAAGACAGCCCTCGCCCCCAAACTCAGCGCAGTCAGAACGTCTAGCCCCCGGCGTACTCCCCCATCGACGTAGACCTCCGCAGCTCCGGCAACGGTCTTGACTACTCCGCTGAGGCAAGAGGCGGTCGCGCTGGTGCGGTCTAGTTGCCTACCACCGTGATTGGACACCCAGATGGCGCTCGCGCCCGCGGATACGCACTTTGCCGCGTCGTCCTTGCGCAAGACACCCTTCACCACAACAGGCAGTCCAACCCGCTGACTGAGCCAGTGAATATCCGCTGCGGTGAGCGCTTGGGACTTGTGAGCGCCTTGCGCCTCTTCGTAGCCAGGATCAAAGTTCACTCGGAGGAGGCTCGGATCGACGATGTCGAAAACGTTGGCAGCCGTTGGTTTCGTGGCGACGACAGGAGTGTCGAGAGTCAGCACGATGGCTTTCGCGCCAGCAGCGGCCGCGCGATCGAGCAGCGGCTCGATGAGGCTCCGCTCAGACGGCAGGTAGGCCTGTAGCCACCATCCGACGCCAGTTTCGCCAATCGCCGCGAACGAAGTGCCACTGTTGCTCGACACGACAAAGGGTGAGCCCGCTGCGAAGCACGCTCGTGCCATCGCCAACTCACCGTCCGGATGGACAGCGCGCTGCAAGGTCGTGGGCGCGACTCCCCAAGGGACGGCGTACTGCTCCCCGAGCAGCTCGGTGGTCAGATCGATTGTGGAGACATCGGTGAGGACCCGTGGCAAGAAGCGAAAACGTTCCCACGCGAGAGCGGCTTCGCGAGCCGTGACTTCGCTGCCCGCGCCCGTCGCGATGTAGTCAAAAACGGGCGTCGGCAGGTGTTGTCTTGCCCTTGCTTCAAGTCCCGCCAACCAGTCCATCGCGCATCCCGTCAGGTCAGTGCACTTCGACGCCTGCCACGGTCTTCTTGCCTCGGCGAAGCACAAGCCAGGTGTCGTCAATCAGATCCGCGAGCGTTGGCACCAGATCAATATCGGCGACTCGCTCATTGTTGAGGTAAGCGCCTCCTTCGCTGATCGTGCGGCGAGCTTCACCGTTGCTCTTTGCGAGCCCTGTTGAAACCATCAACTCAACCAGCGATGGCAAGGGGCCTCCGCGTTGGATCGTGATCGATCCCGCCTCATGTAGTGCCGAAGCAAGGGCGGACCCTCCAGTGAGGTGTCCCCCGCCGAACAGCGCAGCCGACGCGGACTGGATGCGTTCGGTCTCGTCAGCACCATGGACTAGCGAAGTCACTTGCTCGGCCAGCTTCTTCTGGCCAGCTCGGAGGAAAGGCTTGTCCTTGGTCTGCAACTCCAGTTCTTCGATCTCTGCCCGCGAGAGGAAGGTGAAGATGCGCAGCAATTCTCCGACCTTCTCGTCTTCGACGTTCATCCAGAATTGGTAAAAGGAGTAGGGCGACATCATCTCTGGATCGAGCCACAGCGCTCCCCCCTCGGTCTTGCCGTATTTGGTGCCGTCAGCTCGCGTCACGAGCGGAGTGGCAAACGCGTGAGCCTTGCCAGCATCCGCGCGCCGGATCAACTCCACTCCTCCGGTGAGGTTGCCCCACTGATCCGAGCCGCCAAACTGCAACGTAACCCCGTGGTCTCGGAACAGGGTCAGGAAGTCCATGGATTGAAGCAGGATGTAACTGAACTCGGTGTAGGAGATCCCTGCCTCCAGCCGGGATTTAACAACGTCGCGGGCGAGCATCCGGTTCACCGGGAAGTGTTTGCCGATGTCGCGCAAGAAGTCGATAGTCGATAGCGAGGACGTCCAGTCGTAGTTGTTCACCATCGTCGCGGCGTTGGCGCCTTCGAAGGACAAAAAAGGCTCAATCTGGCGGCGTACTCTCTCCACCCAGTCCTGCACTGTTTCAACGGTGTTAAGCGACCGCTCGCCTGAGTCTTTCGGGTCCCCGATCATGCCGGTCGCGCCACCGACCAAGGCGTAGGGCGTGTGGCCGGCCAGTTGAAGCCGCTTGGCCGTGACGATCTGCATGAGGTTGCCCATGTGGAGACTCGGCGCTGTCGGATCGAACCCGACATAGAACTTAACGCTGCCTTCGGCAAACGCCGCGCGGAGCGCGTCTAGGTCGGTGGAGTGAGCAATCAGCCCACGCCATTCGAAATCGTCGACAATGTCGGACACGAAAAACCCTTCGTCGGTGGTGCGGCGTAGCCACATTCTTGTGGGCCAGTCTGCCGCATGTGAGCCGCAGCCCGTGACTCCAGGATCGGAGATCGTGGGCATATTGAAGCGACCAGCGAGTAAGCCCCCGGTGCCGGACGTTGGGAGCAGCGCAGGTTGGTAGATATGGCAGCAACACCAGCGGGGGGCAGGGAGAGCGTGGAGTCGCTTGGTCAGGACGCCGCCAACAGCGACTGGCTGAACAAGACGATTCGGGTGGGCCTGGTTGCCTACGGCCCGGTGCATCTGCTGATCGCGTGGCTGGCCGCCGTGTACCGCGTCGTCGGTTACTACGCTCTGGCCGAGGCTCTCGGTGCCAGATCGGACTCGAAGGGTCGATCCACCACCGCGAAACTGATGGACTTGCCGGCCGGGCTCGTTGTGTATGGCGCCAACATGGCGCGCCGTGGATTGACCGAGAAGTTCACGGGGCATCTCACCGCTGAGGGGACGAGCGGTGAGACTGGCAGCGCTTACATCTGGTTCGGCAAGGTCGGCCACCTCGCTAAAGGTGTGTCGACCGCCATCGTCGGCGGACTCTTCCTCTACGCCGCGATCAGACACCAGCCCAAGAAGTCGGGAGGGTTAGATGAGGCGCTGCACGTAGTGCTCTCCCAACCCTTCGGACCGTTTCTGCTCGGCACCATTGCCATAGGTATCGCTTGCTATGGCCTGTTCTGTTTTGCCCGGGCTCGGCATCTCTCGAAATGAACTTCAGGGTCGCCCTGATGTAGTCCCCAGCGTTCGCGGCTAGCCACGCAGACTGAGCGGTGCCGCAAACCTGAGCGCGTGCCAGATAACGGATAAGGCGCTGAGCGCAGCCGCGAGCGAGAGCACTCCAACGACAGCGGAATTGAAGGCGACCATGTGTAGTCCGTGAGGGATGCTGTTCCAGAGGGCAAAGAACGTGGGAATCGAAGCGATCACTGCGGCGGCGAACAATGCCCACATGCCAAGTGTGGGTATTTGTCGTGCGCGCGGCACCGGCGTACGACGGACAAACCAGGACCCGATCGCTAGTCCAACCGCCACGAGGCCCAGCGCGCTCGAGAGATATTGGGCCCACGAGTGCCCAAGCATCCCGGCATGCTCTGTCTGTAGCCAAGCGACTTGGTGGACTCCCCAACGGTTCGCATGGGTGAATGCGTCCCATGCCACGTGGCTCGCTGCGCCAATGGCCGCCGCTGGAATCGCCAATACCCACTGCCTTCGCGTGAGCCAATAGGTCGACTCAAGACGATGACGAATCGGGTCAGGGGAAAGATCCACAAGCGGGTCTCGGCCGATTCCAAACCAGGCCATCAGGCCCAACAAGGCCAACGCCGGGTCGACGATGAGGATGCCACGCCAAGAGTGCGTCACGCCGTAGAGGTGCCACCCGCCGAAAAATACCGGCAGATCGGGAACCATGGAACCCGCGAATAGCGCCGACATCGGCAACCCGATCCGGGTTAGCGGGAGCACGGCGGCAGGGTGAGCGAGTGTGAACGGCACCGCGTCAGCGTAGGTGGTGGAGTCGGAGCCGAGGTGGCGTCTCCACGAGACCTACACACAAATGTCTCAACTAGTCGTGGACAGTTCAGGACATCCCAGATGGTCTCGACCGGTCGCTGCACACCGCAAAGGTAACGACGTAGAAAACGGCCTTGCCGATGACACTCACAAGTTCTGAGGCAACTCTCAACCGGGTCATAACAACACCCCATGCGGTGATGAATTCGTAGGGCGGGCGGGGCTCGAACCCGCGACCCAAGGATTATGAGTCCTCTGCTCTAACCAACTGAGCTACCGCCCCGCCGGGGAGCCTACCGGTTTGATCAGGTTTTCCTCGGGCGGCTCACAGCAATAACCAAAAAGTAGGACGCAATCGAGGCGGCGAGGGCCGACACTATGCCCCAACTGTCCGCGTTCTCACCCCAAGGCAAAGGTAGGAAAAACGCACTCTGACATCTCGTCGGCTCATCCTCACTCGACATGCAGACGGCCGGCCACAGGGCAAGCAAGACCAGTATTGCCGTCGCCCACGCCGATAGCCTCCGCACGCCCAAGGACGCCATGTCGCCTAGGGACGTTCAGCGAGAACGAACGGCGGGAAGGAGTGTCGGCGTGCCTTCAAAGTCGGCGTCGTGCGAGTAAACGAACCCTCGAGATCGGCCCGCAAGATCGCCCACGACCGCCCCTCTCGTGCGACAACAAGAAGGCGGTTGTTGTCCTCCCATTCAATGCTTGCCCCCTCTAGTCCGTCGGGGAGGGTGAAGGAGGACTCAAGTTTGCCCGACCTAGCGGTGAGCACAGCCACTTCAGTGATCCCACCGTCTTTGCCTCGGCGCACCGCGGGAATCCGCATTCCATCTGGCGAGAATCCGCTGAGCTCCCACGGAGTGGTCCACAGGGTTTTGCCCGAACGCAATCTCACCACCACATTGGTTTCTTCGTCAGTCGTACGTCGGCCAGCGATGAGCCCTCTCCTCGAGATGCTGTGGGCATCGCCCAACCCCGCGACTCTTTTCGGCTCGTCCACCAGGTTGGTGATCCAGACACCGTCGGTGAACCCGTGGGTGAATAGGACCCGGTCGCGGATAACGCCGACAACAGTCAGGTGGTCGCCGGGCAAGGGCTGGACGCGCTCTCCAAGGTGGATCATGGCAGGCGGCTGCGCAACTCCCGATTCGGGACAAGGAATGGTCGTCCAGGCCGCGACATCCTCGTCTCTCGATGGGACAGGAGGACCTCCGGAGCAGTCGATCTCCACCCTCCCTCCATTGGAATCAATCACGACGAGGCCGACTGTTCCCTCAAAAGTAGACTTCGCCAGCGACCACAAACCCGCCTTGATCCCGTGCGAAAGCACCAACGCCGCCTCGCTGGGGCAAGCGCAATCGGGTCCGCGCGCCGTCCGGCGCAACGTACGTGTTGCGCTCGGCGTACCCGATCTTTGGTGGTGTTCCTTGGGGCAGGTCGGCCAGTGTGGTCTCGAGAGGCTCGACCACGGAGGTCAATCTGGAGTTCGTGGGCAGGTTCGGCTGTTGGGGAGGTGGGGTTCCCTGGCATGCTCAAGCCATGGAACCGGAACCCCTCACTCCCCTGCCCGAAGACTGGCAAACAGCACTTTGCGTAGTCGCCCACCCCGACGACCTAGAGTTTGGCGCCGCCGCCGCCGTTGCCCGCTGGACCGGGCAAGGCAAGACCGTCATCTACTGCATGGTCACCAGCGGCGAAGCTGGCATCGACGGCCTTCACCCTGACGAATCTCGAATTGTTCGAGAAGCCGAACAAGTCGAGTCCGGTCGCATCGTTGGAGTCGACATCGTTGAATTCCTTGGACTTCCCGATGGCGTCTTGGAGTACGGCGTGCCGCTGCGCGCCGCGATTGCCGAAGTTGTGCGTCGACACAAACCAGAGATCGTGATTACTGGCAACTTCCACGACACCTTTGGCGGTCGCAACCTCAATCAAGCTGACCACATCGCGACCGGCAAGGCCGTGCTTGATGCGGTTCGAGATGCCGGCAACCGCTGGATTTTCCCAGACCAACTTGTTGATGGACTTGAAACCTGGGGCGGCGTCCGCGAGGTATGGGCCTCCTCCTCACCTAAGGCCGAGCATGGCGTCGACACCACCGACACCTTCGACGCGGGGGTGGCCTCCCTCGAGGCGCACGCGGCCTACATCGAGGGTCTCGGCTGGGAGTTCTTCGACCCCCGTGAATTCCTGGAGGGCTTTAGTCGCCCAGCCGGCCAGCGCATGGGCGTTGCTTTTGCCGCGACCTTCGAAGTCTTTCCCATGGGTTGGGGTGGCTAGGTTTCGAGACACTCGCTAGCGCTCGTTCCTCAACCAACAAAACGCCATCCCGCTAGCGCTCACTCCTCAACCACCAGGCGCAAATGCATGATGGCGGTAGATTTGAGTCACCAGGTGACTGTGATCTACCGCCATCTTTTGCTCCCCCGGTTGGACTCGAACCAACAACCCTCCGGTTAACAGCCGAATGCTCTGCCAGTTGAGCTACAGGGGAATGTGCTTGCTCGAAAGCAGCGGGCTCAGGTTAGCAAGACCTCGCGGGCCAAGCGAAATCCATCGCGTCGCGGGAGGCGCGTGGCTAGCGCAGACCCAACTCTTCGCGTGCTCTCGCCAATGCCTTCTGAGCAGCGAGCCTCACAACTGGATCGTCCGGGTCCACGCCTTCGTCGTACTCAAAGACCCAATTCACGAGGGCGGGCTGGCCCGGGGCACGACGGGCAATCAGTCGTACGCCGCGACGCTGGGCGATCGGCACATGGCGTTGCAGCAGGATGCTGGCCGTGACTCGCTCGCGAACGAGCTCTAAGAGTCGTCTGGGTTCGGTGATCGTGATGTTATGAACCGGGCGTGGTTCGCCCCACACACCGACTTCCGCGACCCGAAAAATGGAGGTTTCGGGATCCCAGTCGGCGGCTTGGACCTGCTCCCATGGGATGCGAGTCTCGACAGAGTCGACCATCGAGGCGAGGTAGAGGGCATCACGAGTGCCCGCAACATGGCCACTCTCGGTAGCCGCCCAGGCGAGCAGCCGTTCGCCCACTCCAACCTTGATGTCTGGGCGCGGCGCTCGCCGAGGTGTCACCCGGATCATGGCGTGCCCATAGCCAACTCGCGGAGATTGTGACGATGCCGCTCCAAAGCCGCCAACTCGCCGAACATTCGGTTGTATTCCACGGGGTCGGTGACGGGGTTAGTGCGCTGTAGCCGTGACTTGAGTGGCGCGATGTGACGCATCACCGTGAGTTCTTGCAGGCGATAGACATACCTCGCGACGTAGGCGGTATCGGGCTCGCTCTTGCGAATCGGCAGTCTTTCCACTGCCAAGGCTGCAATAGCCGAGGCCGAAGCAGCATCCGGTGCCGCATCTCGCAACCGCGCGGCCCAGGACGGATCTGCGGCCCCTTGGACGTGGCCGCCCAGTTTTTGGATGACCTCCCAAACAGTCCGATAGGTAGGATGAGTGAAGTCGTTGACCCCTACGTCTTTAATGCCGGCCCCGATCGATCCGGGGAACTGCAAGACCAACTTCAGGGTCTCTCGCTCTATCTCAAACCTGGGCGAACGCAAGTCAGGTAGCGGTGGCTTTTGTGGCGTTGAGGTTGGTGATGGCTTCGCTGACACGCGCTGGTTGGCGCGAGCATCCTGGCTCGGGCGCCCAGCAGCACGACGTACTTCGCGCACCACATCATTGGTGTCCACATCGGAACCGACCAATTTGGAGATCTCCTGCGCAAACGCAATTCGCGTGGATTCGTCGCGGACTGAGGCCACCAACTTCGCGGCCTCACGCACCGCACTAACGCGGCCGTCTGCTCGGTCTAGATCAAACTGAGACAGCACGTTGCCTAGGACGAAGCGATAGAGCGGCACCCGTCGAGCCACCAGCTCGCGCACCGCTCCGTCTCCTTGTTGCAGTCTCAAATCACACGGATCCAAGCCGCCTGGCTCGACCGCAACGTAGGTCTGAGAGACGAAATTTTGGTCGCCCGAGAAGGCCCGCAACGCGGCTTTCTGGCCGGCCGCATCACCATCAAAGGTGAAGATAACTTCGCCGCGAAACTCCTCGTGATCGTGCAGAAACCTGCGCAGGATCCGGGCATGGTCATCCCCAAACGCGGTGCCACACGTGGCTACGGCGGTGGGTACGCCGGCGAGGTGACACGCCATGACGTCGGTGTAGCCCTCGACCACCACTGCTTGGGAGGTGCGGGCGATGTCCTTGCGCGCGAGATCGATGCCATAGAGCACTTGGCTCTTCTTATAGATCGGTGTCTCCGGGGAGTTGAGATACTTCGCCTCGCTGCGGTCATCATCAAAGATGCGCCGAGCGCCAAACCCGATAGTTTCGCCACCGGCATCTCGGATTGGCCACATCAGCCGGCCCCGGAAGCGGTCATAGAAACCTCGCCCTTCGACCACCAGACCGGCTGCGACGGTGACATCGTCAGAAAATCCACGGCCTCGAAGATGCTTAAGCAAGGCATCGTTGCCACGGGGTGAAAACCCGACTCCAAACCGCACGCAGGCCTCTTGGTCGAACCCTCGCTGATGAAGGAATTGACGGGCCGCTAGTGCGTCAGGGCTCGCTAGCGCCTCGGCATAGAACTGTTGAGTGACCTTGTGCGCCTCCACCAGCCGGCTGCGTTGGGGACCTTTGGGTCGCTGCGGCTGTGCCGCGCCTTCCTCGCGGCGGAGCTGGACGCCGTACTTGTCGGCAAGGCGTTCGACGGTTTCGCTAAATCCCAACCCGTCGATCTTCATGACGAAAGCGATCACGTCGCCACCTTCGCCGCAGCCGAAGCAGTGCCAGAAGTTTCGCGCGGGCGTCACATTAAACGATGGCGACTTCTCGTCGTGGAAGGGGCAAAGGCCTTTGAGCGAGCCACCACCCGCCTTTCGCAGGGTGACATACGACGAGACCACGTCATCGATCCGAGCCTTCTCGCGCACCTCCGCGATGTCCTCGTCTCGGATCAGGCCTGCCACGGATCGGAGTCTACGGTGGTGCGGTGACTACACCGATTGAGGCACCGCACAAGGTGCCGCCCCGACTGCCTTGGGTTTACGTCGTACGCCGGACAGCGGCGGAATTTTCTCGTGATCAGTGCACGGACTTGGCCGCCGCCCTGACCTACTACTCCGTGCTGTCCATCTTCCCGGCTGCGATCGCATTGGTGTCTCTCCTGGGCGTCGTCGGCGAATCCGAGCGGACCCTCGATGCCGCTCTCGACATCTTGCAACCGTTGCTCAGCGACGCAGTCCTGGAGTTTGTGGAAGGAGTGCTGCGACAGGTGACCCAGACCGATTCGGCTGGCCCGGCGCTCGCCATTGGCCTCGCGGTCGCCCTGTGGTCGGCCTCCGGCTACGTCGGCGCCTTCTCTCGCGCCATGAACCGGATCTACGACGTCGAAGAGGGTCGACCCTGGTGGATGCTGCGGCCAGTGATGTTGGTGCTGACTGTCGTGGTCCTCGTCCTGCTGCTGTCGCTGGTGCTTGTGCTGGTGCTCTCAGGTCCGGTCGCCGAATCCGTGGGCCGGGCGCTCGGGCTCGGCGAGCAAACCGTTTGGATCTGGAATCTCGCACAGTTACCCATTGTCGGACTCGTGGCCATCTTGATAGTCGCCCTGCTCTACTACGCCACCCCCAACGTCAAACTCCCAAAGTTTCGGTGGCTTTCAGGAGGTGCTGTGGTGGCGATCTTGATCGGCTTCGTGTCCGCGCAAGCCTGCTCCTACTATCTGTCGAACCTCGCGAACTACAACCGGACGTATGGGTCTCTTGCCGGCATCATCGGCGCATTGCTGCTGCTCTGGCTTGTCAATCTCGCCCTGCTGATTGGGGCGGAGTTGGACGCCGAACTCACCCGGGGACGACAACTCAGAGCTGGAATAGCAGCCGAAGAGCGCGTGCAACTCGAGCCGCGCAGTGATCGAGGCAGCCGCAAGTCCGATGAGAAGTACGCCGCTCTAGTGGCACGAGGGGCAACCTTGCGATTGCCAAACTCCGAGCCAACAGCCGAGGGCTAGTAGTCGCCAGACATCACGTTCGCCAAGGATTCGCCACTCACATAGCGTTGGAGTTGCTCGCGGATCAGCCGGTAGGCGCGAGGCTCCATGGCACTACTTGCGCCACCGACATGCGGTGAAATGAGACAATTGGGCGCCTTCCACAGCGGATGCTCGGCAGGCAACGGCTCGGGGTCGGTGACGTCGAGAGCCGCGCGAAGCCGGCCCGTTTGCAACTCCACGAGCAGCGCGTCGGTGTCAACGACCGGACCCCGAGCGACGTTGACCAGCAGGGCACCGTCACGCATCGAGGCCAAGAACTTCGCGTCGACCAGATGGCGAGTTGCCGGGGTGCCAGGCACGATCAACACCACCACGTCTGCCTGCGGCAACAATTGCGGCAGCTCGGGCAAGGCCGCGATGCCATCGCGTGCGGTCCGCGCCACCCGGAGTACGTCGACCTCGAAGGGCAGCAGCCGTGCCTCAATCGCCGCGCCAATTTGGCCGTATCCCACAATCAGGACGGTCTTGTCTGCGAGAGCGGGCCGTGTGTCCGGCAGCCAATCGCCCGTCAACTGTGCGCGAACAAACTCGGGGATGCCTCGTAAGGAAGCCAAGATCAACGTCAACGTCAACTCAGCCGTGGACGCGTCGTGGATGCCACGGCCATTGCAAAGCGTGACCCCAGCAGGCAGGTAGGGGCGCACGTGATCTACGCCCGCAGTCATCGTTTGGACAACCCGAAGTTTGGGCAACTGGGCGATCGCAGTCGAATCCACTTCGGCGAAACGATACGGCGGAACGTAGAACTCAACTTCGTCAGCGCTGGTCGGCAACGATTGACCCTCCGTCGGCACGACGACCTCGAACCGCAACCCGGCTGGAACCTCACCCAGGAGTGAAGGGTCGAAGGGCAGCCACACCATCGGTGCTTCGGGAGTTGTCATTTGCGCAATCCGAGTCGTTCGTGCCAAGCCACGGCGCTCACGTCCGTCAATGAAGCCACTTGGTCGATCGCCACCCGCAGTCGAGCAGCATCATCCCCAGCCGCGAGCCAATCATCGGCGAAGGGGCGTTGCAGCCTGTCCGGGCCGGTCTTGATCAACGACTCAACAAGCGCCATCACGAGCTCGCGTTGCCGCTCCATCAGCGCCACCCGATCGTCGGTTCGCATGACGTAGTGAGCGGCAATCCCCTTGAGAACCGCGATCTCCAAAGCCGTGCGATCAGGCACCACCAGATCGGCCTGGTAGCGCACGAAGGGTCCGGTTGAAGCCGCAAAAGTCGCCTGCTGAACCGCTCCGCAGAAGCGACCGATGAGGTCGCTGGTGAGGTTCTTCAGGGCGGCTAGGGAGCGTCGAGTGCCGTCGTACGCCGTGGAGGGCCAGCCGTCTATCCGCTGCAGGTCACGCAATGTGCTGTCCAGCTCGTCATCGGAGGCGTCAGTGACATACCAGTCCCGCACAGTTCCCCAGACCTCGTGGCGCTCCCTGCTGGCCCGGTTGAGGTCGATCTTGTTGGCCACGATGCCGTCCTCCACATCGTGCACGGAGTAGGCGACATCGTCGGCCAGATCCATTATTTGCGCTTCCAGGCACCTGCGACGCCCGAGGTCGGGGGCCCGCATCCAATCAAACACAGGTCGGTCGTCCTGATACACCCCAAACTTCACCGACACCTGGCGAACGCCGTCTGAGTGCACCCCTTGGGGTGGCTGGGCGTCGGTGCGACTCCAGGGATATTTGGTGCACGCATCCAGCGTGGCCCGCGTCAGGTTGAGCCCCACGGAAGCCCCGGAGGAGTCGAACGTCTTGGCTTCGATTCTGGTCAATAGACGCAGCGTCTGGGCATTGCCTTCGAAGCCTCCGCAAGGCTCGCTCAGCTGCGCCAAGGCGCGCTCACCATTGTGGCCAAACGGTGGGTGTCCCAGGTCGTGCGCGAGGGCCGCAGTTTCGGTGATGTCCGGCTCGCAGCCGAGGGCTCGAGCGAGATCCCGAGCTACCTGGGCAACTTCAAGACTGTGCGTGAGTCGATTGCGCACAAAATCGTCGGTCTCTGGTCCAACAACCTGGGTCTTGGCAGCCAAGCGCCTGCTCGCGGCCGCGTGCACGACCCGTGCCCGGTCACGTTCAAAGGAGGTGCGCTCGGGTGCGCTGACTCGTTTTGGAGGTTCGGCGACCAGTCGCTCACCGTCGTAACCGTCATACAGCGCATCCATCAGGACTGACCTTATCTGGTGGCGCACCCAGGAGCATCGACCCGTCAATGGCTGTTCGACACGCCGCAAAAATCGCGACCTGAGTGACGGGTCGGCGGGTTAGAAGGTGGAGACGTGGACGTGGTCGAAGTGATTGGCCGTGGCGGAGCCGCGGTTGGACATGCCACGCCAACCCTCGCCACCGCGCTCGACGGACCAGATCCGTTGGGCATAGATCGCATAGCTGACGCCGAGGACTCCCGCATTGGCTCTCACGAAGTCCGCAACCTGCTGCCCACGACCGCCACTCACCATGATGTCGACGGCCCGACCTGAGCCATGGTCACCGCCGCCGCCGCGAAGTGTGCCGTAGACCCGAATCTCTGGGAACGCCGCACAAACGGCGCGATGCACCTTGACGATGTTGGCGCTCACACCTCCAGCAACCGACGTGCCATTGGTGCAGGAACCACCAATCCCGGGGATGGGTTCGTCTTCGGAAAGCAGATCGGCATCAACCCAGAACGGCTTGCCCTCAACGACGACCTCAGCCTTGCCCTCATCGAAGCGTCCGGTGATCAGGATCTGCTTGCCACTCTTGAACTGGCCAGCCTTCTTGGGCTTCTTGCCGGTGAGGGACCACAGTTCCAGATCTTCGACCGCCCATAACTCAACGTCAGCCTGCTTGACTGCGCGCTTGGTCTCAATCTGACTGACGCCGGTGAGGAGCTTCTTCTGGAACTTCTTGGAGACTAGTTGGCCCTGCGTTGCCGATAGTCCGACCGACGCAGTGCGATCAAACGACCGGGAGACCGCCTGCTCAGCGCGCTCCGGCAGTGATTGAGAGATGGCGCCTGAGGCGAGCAATGGCGATGGGCCATCCACATCCGTCGGCGCCTTGCCGGTGGCGACACCGAGCGTCACCGCGCTCAGGGTCACCAGAACTGCACACGGGGCGGCCAGGAGGCCAGCCTTGGAAATCCGGCGGCCTTTGGTGTCCCGCTTGTGGCTATGCGATGCCACGCGCTGGTCCTTTGCTGTTGCTGACGGGGGTCTGTCGCTGGCACATCCGAGGTGTGCCGTTCATGCGACGTAATTCAAGAGTCAATCACAATGTCACGAACGTGTCACAACCGCGCGCGCAGTGAGGTTTGGACCAGGGTCGGAATTACCGGTCGATTACCCCCGAACTCAGGTTTAGCCGCCGGTGGTTTCGTTGGTCTCTTCATAGCTGTGCCAGTCGGCACCGTCTTGGTCCTCGAGCCAACCCTCTGGAAGAACAACACGGCTCCGCGGCGCACCTTGTCGTCCTCGCGGGGCGCCCAGCTCGCCCACCGGGAATGGCTCGTCCGCGTCGAGCTCCTCCAACAGCCGATCGAGCGAGGCCAGTGAGTCGACGAGCCCGAGCGACCGGCGCAACTCACCGCCGGCCCGGAATCCCTTGAGATACCAGGTGACGTGCTTGCGAAACTCCTTGGAGCCTCGATCCTCGCCCATGTGTTCGCACAACAACTCGGCATGCCGTCGCATCATGGCCGAGACTTCACCAAGTTTTGGCAACGTCGCCACCTGTTCACCGCGAAATGCCGCGGCCAGGTCACGGAATAACCACGGACGGCCGAGGCACCCCCGTCCCACGACGACGCCGGCGGCTCCAGTGTGCTCGATCATGGCCAACGCGTCGGACGCCTCCCAGATGTCCCCATTGCCTAACACCGGGATATCCACGTGGTCGACCAGGGCAGCGATAGCGTCCCAATCGGCTGTACCGGAGTAGGCCTGAGCGACCGTGCGACCATGCAAGGCGATCGCCGCGCACCCCGCCTCCTGGGCAATCCTTCCCGCATCGAGATAGGTGAGGTGGTCGTCATCTAGCCCCTTGCGGGTCTTGATCGTGACCGGGACGTCGTACGCCGCCGCGGCTGCCACCGCCGACTCCAAGATCTTGGCCAACAGACCCCGTTTCCAGGGCAAGGCTCCCCCGCCACCTTTGCGGGTGACCTTGGGAACCGGACAGCCGAAGTTGAGGTCAATGTGATGGACCCCAAACTCCGCGCACAAGATCTCGGCAGCCTTGCCGACGTAGGTCGGGTCGGTGCCATAGAGCTGCACAGAACGCACGCTCTCAAGCTCGTCGAAAACCAGCATCTTGAGAGTGGTTGAGTCGCGTTCAACCAGTCCGCGAGAAGTGATCATTTCACAGACATAGAGGCCGGCCCCCTGCTCGGCACAAAGCCTGCGGTAGGCGGCGTTGGTGATGCCCGCCATGGGGGCGAGGACAACTGGCGGGTCAACGAGAAGGGAGCCAAGCTTGAGCGCTGGAGCTGCGCTCACTGGTCCGCTTCTGCCTTTTTGTCCTTTTTGCTTTTCTTCTTCGGCGCGTACGGCACGGTTTCACCCGTCCAGGTGATCGGGTCGAACTTCGGCGTTGGGCGGAAGCTCAACGCAGTCAATCGCCCGTTCTTCGGTGACAGGTAAACGTTGCACATCTTGAATTTCTCACCGGGCTTGAACTTGTCCGGGAATGGTGTGCTGGCACAGGGCAGGAAGTCGCCGTCGAAGGTCGATGCCTGAATGAGCGTGTTGTTGCCATCAACGATGTAGAAGGGCATCCGGACGCCGCTGAGGTCGGTCTTTCCCACATTCGTGACGACCGCCCTCACAAAGAATGGATTGGATTGCCGAGCCGCCTTTTTCAGGTCCCAACCGGCAAAAGCCTTAAGCGTGGCGGCTTCAACCTGTTTCACCCGAATAGAGACCGCCGCGATCGGGGCCTTCTTCTTCTTGCCTTTACTCGTCTTGGGTTTGGGTAGTTTCCAGGCGACGGTTGCTTTGTCTCCCAGCGACAAGGCAAAGCCCGGCAGGGTGAGCTCCACCCCAGCGGGCACCTTGAGATAGGGCGGCGGCGGGGCTGGCTCCGTGGGAGTGGCCGACGGCGTATCGCTGACCGACGGTGACGCCCCAGGAGTCGAAATTGATTCCGTTCTGGTGGGTGTGGAGCAGGCCGCCACCAGCACCGTTGACACGATGACTGCAACTAACGCAGCAGGGCGTGGCAAGACGCTCGTGCGGCTACTAGTCATGGCCCCATTGTGCCGGACATGACGGGCTCGTTTCTCAGCAACCAACAAGTCGCTCGGCAAAGTAGGACGAAATCTTGTCGAGGCTGACCCGTTCTTGCTGCATAGAATCGCGCTCACGGACGGTCACCGCGTGGTCCTCCAAAGTATCGAAATCGACGGTGACGCAGTAGGGCGTGCCGATCTCGTCCTGACGCCGGTAACGCCGTCCAATCGCACCCGCGTCATCAAACTCGACGTTCCAGTTGGTGCGGAGTTCGGTCGCGAGATCCTTGGCTTTTGGCGACAAATCGGCGTTGCGTGACAACGGCAGAACGGCAACCTTGACTGGTGCCAATCTCTTGTCGAGTTTGAGGACAACGCGCTTGTCGACACCACCCTTGGTGTTGGGCGCTTCATCCTCGGTGTAGGAGTCCACCAAGAACGCCATAAAGCTCCTGGTCAGGCCAGCCGCAGGCTCGATGACAAAGGGCATGAACCGTTCACCGGTGGCCTGCTCGAAATAGGACAGGTCCTGGCCAGAGAAATTGCTGTGTTGAGTGAGGTCATAGTCGGTCCGGTTGGCGATGCCCTCAAGCTCTTCGAAGTCGCGACCGGAGAAACCAAAGCGATACTCGATGTCGGTGGTGCCCTTCGAATAATGGCTCAACTTCTCTTGGGGATGCTCGTAGTGGCGCAAGTTGTCAGGATTGATGCCAAGGCCGACGTACCACCTGGTCCGCTCAGCGATCCAATAGCGGAACCACTCGTCGTCCTCGCCGGGTTTGACGAAGAACTCCATCTCCATTTGCTCAAACTCACGAGTCCGGAAGATGAAGTTGCCCGGAGTGATCTCGTTTCGGAACGATTTCCCGACCTGCGCTATCCCAAAGGGCGGCTTCTTGCGGCTGGATACGAGGACGTTTTGGAAGTTGAGAAAGATTCCCTGTGCAGTTTCCGGCCGGAGATAGTGCAAACCGCCCTCGTCCTCGATCACGCCGAGGTGTGTCTTGAGCATCATGTTGAAGGCTTTGGGTTCGGTCCATTGACCGCGGGTGCCGCAGTTGGGGCAGGCCAGCAGGGCAAGGTCAACCGTGTCGGGATCCGCAATCTTCTTTTTGGCTGCGTAGTCCTCTTGCATGTGGTCTGCGCGATAACGCTTGTGGCAAGACAGGCACTCAGTCAATGGATCACTGAATGTGCCGACATGTCCGCTGGCCTCCCAGGTGCGCTTGGGCAGGATCACACTCGAGTCGAGCCCCACCACATCCTCACGAGCGGTCACCATGGCGCGCCACCACTGGCGTTTCACATTCTCTTTTAGCTCCACGCCGAGGGGGCCGTAATCCCAGGCAGATCGAGTGCCGCCGTAGATGTCGCCACACGGGTAGACAAATCCACGTCGCTTGCACAGTGAAACGACGTGATCGAGCGCGGAGGGGGGCGGCTTAGCCACGAAAAGAACTCCCGGGGAACAGAAAGCGGTCGGATGAAGGAGTCAGTCTAACGAGCGGGTCTGCTCGATATTGAGGTCGCCTCCGGGTTCGACCACCTCATAGGCGCTGGGTTCATCGATGGCCCGGCTCAGCAGTGGCACCGCATGCAGCTTGACGTCGTACGCCGAGAGCGCGCGACGATAACTCCCAACGTTCTCCCAGCGCGTCGCCAGGGACCACAGCGTCGGATCGTCCAGGTTGCGCCCAAGAGTGCCTTGGACATAGCCGGGGCGCTGGGCCAAGGCCGTATGAGCACGCTCAGCATCATGTCGAAAAGCCGCCCCGTCTTCGGCCGACACTCGGAACCTGCTGATCACAATCACCGGGCCACGCTACCCCTCCGTTGTTTCATCAAGGTATGTAGGGCGACCACCACTTCCCTAGGTGTGCAGACCCCTGGAAGTGGTGTGACACCTGCATACCTTGATGAAACTACTGAGGCAACCACTCGGCCGTGGTGACCTCGCCAGCACCTATGACGACCGGCATGGAAGGCCCTTCCGGCAGGAGCCATAGCGTGTAGACACCGGGTTCAAGATCCGGGAACACTCCGCAGTTAACGCTCTTTCCATTCGGCAACGCTCTGGGAATGACGGCCACGTGCGGGGCATGGTGATGGGTGTGACCATGATCGTGACCATGGCTATGTCTGTGCGAGTGCTGGTGGCTCCGACCGGCTAGTTGGCTGAGAGCTCGGCCAAACGGATGGATCTCAATCTCACGATCGACGAGCTCCACGGGAGCGCTCAAAATGAGCGCCCCCGTGTCTGCACCGATCTCCAACATCACAGGCCCCTGGCCGGCATGCGGGTTCTCCGCAAGGTATGCCGGTGCGGCTGCTGAATTGGTAGCGGAAGTAACGCTCACGCCGCGCCCGTTCCAGGAACAGCTTGGTAGCCACCCAGCGGAGTGCCCAGGTAGGGGAACTTGTTGAGGTAGTCACCATTGGTGTTGGTCGTGCCATCTTGGATTGCCGACGTGGCCCCATCAGGAGTGAAGGTCGGGTCAACGAGTGGAATGGTCAATCCAGCTACCGCTCGCAACTCCACGGTCACGACGTCGTCGAAGACCCGCCGACCGTTCGGGAAGCCGGCAGCATCGCCGGCGACCAGGCCCAACGGGTTCGGGTTCGCAGCCGGCGGCACCGCGACATTGAGTCGAAGCATGTCGCTTTCGATCGGGCCGGTGTAATTCTGGAAACCAGGAACCACTCCGGATGGAATGCCGGTCAGGAGGATGGCATTCAGGTCCGCCCGCGGTTTGGTGTACGCCGCCAGGTTGGGGAAGACGCCTGGGTAGAGCACGGGCAACAGGCCTGCGAGTTCGGGCGAGTTCACCCGACCGGCGTACTTGCTGTCCATCTCCGGATCGTCCGCGTTCCACGCATCCTTCAAAGCCATCGGCACGATGACTTCGTTGAACAATGGGTTGCCCAAGCGGGACACCTGGACATAAGGGCCGACTTGCGTGGTCTTGCCTTTGCCGTCGCGCACCGACGAGGCGCGGCGGCTCGCGGTCGCCCAGACGCCGATGGTCGACTTCGCGTCGGCCACGTCGGTCGGACGCACCCCACCCTTGGTCAGATCGGTGATCGGGACCTGGATGGCGATTGAGTGCACGTTGAGCCCCTGCGTGCCATTGACACCATTGGCGGCAGCCAACGGAATCAGGTGAGCAGCGTTGAACGGACGCAGTGCCCCGAGGTCAAAGATGCTGCCCAGATCGACGAAGAACCCTTCTGCACGTTGCCCAGCGAAGACCTTGCGACCACCCTTGATTTGGTGGATGGCTTGGTCGGCCAACTCCTTGTAGTTAGGCGTGCTTCGAACGCCGACATTAACCGGTGGAACCGGCAGGTTGCTGGCGATAACGACCGACTTTTGATTCCAGACCTGCCGCGATACCGAGTAGGTCTGCGGGCGATTCCAGGCCTCGTCCGTGATGTTCGAGATCGGACCGGTGTTGTAGAGGAACGTGTTGGGGTTCCTGATGGTGGTCTTGAACCGAAACTGATAAGTCACGTTGGGTTTCGCATCCCCGGCATTCGAGATGTGAATTTCATAGAGCACGTCATCGGAGAACTCGTAGAAGTTCGGGCCGCCCTGCGGGCTCTGGAACGGCAGGTAGTTCGCGATCAAAGTGACCGTGTCGGGTTTGTCTGGGCTGACAAACGCATACACGTCAGTGTTGTCGGCGGCTGGATCCTTCGAGATCTCCGGCGCTTCGCGGTGTGACGACATGTGTTACTCCCCTGCTTTCTTGACGATTGAGTTCACCAGTGCCTTGTCGATGAAAGTCGTGGCAGACGAACCCGCGAAGACGGTGATCTTGCCCGTCTTAACGCTTTCGACATAGGCCACGAAGGGTCCATCGCCGACGGCAAGTTGGCCGACGGTGGGGACGGAGGCGCCCGCTGCTTCAGCGGAGCCGATCACGGAGATGCCGGCAATGGCGGCTGCGCCACCGCCGGTGGCGGCAAGGAAGCCTCGCCGCGAGGGTTGAGGCCCACCACTCTCTTCGGTGGGTTGAGCGAGTTCGGTCATGACTGTCCTCTCGGGTCGTGTTTGCAGGCATTCGCCGCCCGTTCGGTTCCGGATTGGTTCGCGACAAAGCCGTAAGGAAGTTGACAACGATTCTCAATACAAGTGAGACTGATTCTCATGTTCTTGCGCAACGATCGGGCGTGCAACCCTCGTCATCAGCCTCTCCACCGTCTTGCTGTCTGGGTGCGGGGAGGACTCGAACGACGCCGATACAGGCAAACCGCAAGTTGTCGCCGCGTTCTACCCGCTGGCGTACGTCGCCGCACGGGTGGGAGGAGACATCATCGACGTCACCAATCTGACCTCAGTGGGGGGCGAACCACACGACTTCACACTTGGGGTGAAACAGACTGCGGACGTCGGCTCTGCTGATCTAGTGGTCTTCGAGAAGGGATTTCAACCGGCCGTCGACGACACGGTCGAGCAAGCCGAGGACGTCTTGATCCTTGACGCTGCTGAGGTCGTGGGGCTCGACCGTTTTACCGGCTCCGACAACGGCGATCTCGATCCGCACTTTTGGCAGGATCCACTGCGGATGGCCGAGTTGGGCGACGCCATCGCCAAGGAAATGGGTGAGGTTGATCCGGCGAATGCCGGCATCTACGTCGCCAACGCAGAGCAGTTGCGGGCCGATCTCACAGCCTTAGACACGGCGTACGCCGACGGGCTGGCCACCTGCGCACGTGACACGGTGGTGGTGAGCCATGACGCGTTCGGCTATCTGAGCAAATACGACCTGCGGCTGGAAGCCATTGCCGGCCTCTCCCCTGACGCCGAGCCGACTCCTGGGGACCTGTCCCGGCTGAAGGATCTGATTGAGGAAGAAGGCATCACCACGGTCTTCTCGGAGACTTTGGTCAGCCCAGCGCTAGCTGAGACGCTCGCCCGTGAAGCAGGCGTGCGAACGGCAGTCTTAGATCCGATTGAGGGTCTTAGCGACGAGACTGAGTCAGAGGACTACCTTTCCCTTATGCAGTCCAATCTCTCGGCCCTACAAAACGCAAATGGGTGCTGAAGAATTTGTCCACTCCTGTTGTTGAGGTCATCGATGCCGCGGTTGCGATAGATGGTCGACCGATCCTGCGCCACATCGACTTCTCCGTTCAGCCCGGCCAATTTGTTGCTCTGATGGGCGCCAACGGCTCGGGCAAGTCAACTCTGATTCGGGCGATCACCGGGTTGAACAGTCTGTCCACTGGACAGGTGTCCCTTTTTGGCACCCCCGTCGCCTCATTCCGCGACTGGCACCGGGTCGGGTTCGTCCCGCAGCGCAACAGCGCCTCGGGTGGCGTTCCTTCGTCGGTCTGGGAGTTGGTGTGTTCGGGACGGCTCTCGAGTTTGCGATCCTTTTCAGCCGCTGCGAAAACGCGACCGAGCGGCGGTGGCCTCCGCGCTGGCGGCTGTGGGACTGTCCGGTCGCGAGCGCGATGGCGTTTCCACGCTCTCTGGCGGGCAACAGCAGCGGGCCATGATCGCGCGTGCGCTCGCCTGCGCACCAGAGTTGTTTTTGGCTGATGAGCCCACCGCGGGTGTCGACTATGACACTCAGTCGTCTCTTGCGACTGTGTTGGGCCAACTCAAGGCAGCGGGCTCGACCGTGATCTTGGTGGCCCACGAATTGGGCCCGCTCGCACCGTTGGTTGATCGCACCATCGTCATGCGCGATGGACGCGTCGCCTACGACGGGGCCCCGCTCAGCGATCACGCCTTGCATCAACCGGAGTACGGCGAGCAGCCGGTTTCACATCTCACTGACCTGCACACCCATCACCACGCCATACACCCTCACGCCGATCACACCCCTCATGTTGGCTCGCCGCTAGACCGCGCCGAATCCGATTCGCGCTCACGACAGCTCGGCTCATGATCGAGCCTTCTTTGGGAACCGTTTATGCGGCTGGCCCTCATTGCCGCGGCCATTACCGGCATCTCCGCCCCGCTGATCGGCACCTACCTCGTGCAGCGCCGGATGGCCCTGATGGGTGACGGCATCGGCCACGTTGCCGTCACCGGGGTGGCGCTCGGCCTGTTGACTGGCTTCTCCCCAACCTGGACTGCGGTGATCGTTGCGATCGTTGGGGCTATCGCAATCGAAGTGATCCGTGAACGTGGGCACTCTGGGGGCGATGTGGCGCTCGCCTTGCTATTTTACGGCGGCATTGCCGGCGGGGTACTCATCACCGGGCTCGCTGGCAAGAGCGCCGCGAGCCTGCAGGCCTATCTGTTTGGCTCGATCTTGACGCTCACACCAGGCGACGTCTGGTTCACTACTTTGCTCGCGTTCCTCGCAGTAGTTCTCATTCTGGGCCTTGGACCGAGGCTGTACGCCGTCGCGTTGGACTCCGAATATGCCCAGGTGCTGGGATTGCGGGTGCGCCTCTACAACCTGCTCATCGCTGTGCTCGCTGCCGTCACCGTCACGATCGCCATGCGCACGGTTGGATTGTTGCTGGTGTCCGCGTTAATGGTGGTTCCAGTCGCGACAGCGCAACAGGTGACCAAGAGTTTTCGCGGGACGCTGATCGGCGCAATGGTTCTGGGCGCCACTGCTGCCATCGGCGGACTCTTGCTCTCGGCCTACCTATCCCTTGCCTACGATCTTCAAGTCACCCCCGGACCAGCCATCGTGTTGCTCGCGTTGGCGGGCTTTGCCCTCACCTGGCCGATCGGAAACGCACTGCGGCATCGCCGCCAACTTAGCGCTCCATTTCCGTCCGGATCCGGACCCAGCGAGCACCAACCGAGCGAGTCCGAGCACCAACACGTCCATGGGCCAGACTGCGGACACCTAGCCGTCCCCCACGAGGACCACGTTGACTACGTCCATGACGGCCATCGACATGCGCCACACGGCGAGCACTACGACGAGCACTGACCATTCTGAAGTAGCCGGATCTATTCGGCTGGCAGCGCGTCACCCTCGTCGACTTCGTGGCCGGGGTGCACAAGATCAGGGCCGCTCCGGTGCACCAACGCGATTGTGCCAGGCGTCCATGGACCGACGGTCCGCGCTCCGTGGCGGTCTCCCTGGTTGTTGGGTAGAGCATTGCCCGCCTTCCGCTCATGCCAATGAGCGGGCTCAGGGAGCATTTGTGGCATCGTGAGCGAGTGTTCGAGCACGCACCTCAGGGAGGTTCCATGCGTCGGGTCTATTTGGTTGCTCACCCGGAGGCAGAGCACCACGTCGATAACCTCGTCGGCGGGTGGTACGACAGCGAGTTGACGGATCGGGGACGTCGACAAGCCAGCCTTATCGCCCACGCAATACGTGACCTGGTGCCCGTCGGAGAGTCGGTTGCCCTACATACCTCAGACCTCGCCCGAACCAAGCAAACCGCTGATCGCATTGCGTCGGTGCTGCGTGTGGAACCAGTGCTGCACTCGAAACTTCGCGAGAAGTCCTACGGTGTCGCTGAGGGCAAACCCCAAGCATGGCTCAACGAGCGGTTCGTGCCGCCGCCCGCCCAGGGCAATCGGATGGACCATCACGAAGGAATCGAGGGTTCTGAGACCAAACGGATGTTCGCCGAGCGAGTCTACGAGGCCATGACCGCCGTTGAGGCAAACCCTGCCACCCACCAGGTGGTTGTCACGCATGGATTCGCTGTCTCCTTCGCTATCGCCGCCTGGATACGGGTACCTCTTGATGGGGCCGACTACTTGAGTTTTCGCTCGTCGAGCGGCGGGGTGTCTGTGCTGGGTGAGGACGACTATTACCACAATCGAGCGGTCCTCAGCCTGAACGACACTGCGCACCTGAACGTGTCCTGACCGCCTATTGGGACCCCTGTCGAGCGTTTAACCTTGACCGCTCGACCGGTTCTGCCGCGCCCCGGGCGGTAGCAGAGTAACGCGCGGCATGTGTTCTAGATCTCTACGACGAGCACTGACGACCCTGTTTCCCCTCAGTGTTAGGAGGAGTCCTCAGCGCTTGGGGTCGGGGGAACTTCTGCGTCTTCACTCGCGTCGTAGAGAACCGTGATGGTCACTCGGGCCACTGCCAGTCCCCACGTCAGCGCAGCGCCGGCGAGCCCAACAATGGTGACCAGCAGGGCATTCTCCCGAAGCAGATAGAGCATTAGTTTTCGCCTCGCAGATTGCTGTGGTCCTCAGCCTTGATCCGCTTCACATGCGGGAACATCAACGCGGCGATTCCCCAACTGATGACGGATCCAGTCACGAACGCGATCACGAGCAAGAGCCACAGTTGCGTTGCGTAGGCTGTCATGCGACAAAACTTCCTTCTTGGAAAGACACCCAACGAGTGGTGATGGCGGCTCCTCGGAGAGCCGCGTCGGACGCGTTGACCACGCGCACCCCGTCAATTGCCTCGACCAATTCGATGGCACGCTCCAATTCTGCTGGTGGCACCTCTACGCCGTACGGAACATCTAAAGTGGCATCTCGCGCCTCGAACACCACGTGAATCCTGGTGATGCCTTCGGCCTCCAACACGTCAAGCGCCTGATCGGTCAGTTGCGTCTCGATGTCGTTGCGATAGAGCGCACTGCCCAGGGCGGCAACCATAATCGGGACGAGCAACAACCCCAATAGCCACAAACCGCCCGGGAAGCGATGCCCCCAACGCGTTTCATATCTCAATCGGTAGGCCGATTCCTTTGGATCTAGTTGCGGATCCACATGCCCTCCGGTGCGTAAAAAGTTGGCTCCATGTGTCTACTGAAGTCCACCATCGCTGTCTTGCCAACCCACAGGGACCAATGTGTGGGCTCCGGCTGAGGATTGGCCCGAAACCCAATCAGATTTGCGCTTCGTCGGCTAACCGGATGTTGCCGCGGCGTCAGCCGAAACCTCGTCAGCGGTGCTGCTGGCCATCGCCCGGGCCTCTGGCTTCGAGGTGCCGCCGTAAAAGTCGCGGGCAAAGAAGTACCAAAACAGGTACGCCGTAATGTGACCACCAATGATGAGAAACAAGAACACGTAGCCAGCTCTGTCTTCGTACACCAAACGCTCCTTCTCGACTCCCAGACTCAAGCCGAGTCCGTTAGGCCGAAAGGTACCGACGATCCGGAGCGGCGTACTCCCCTGTAGCGACCATATGCGCGCGCCGGTCCACCTCACCCCACAAAACTCTTCAAAACTGGAACCCTGTTCGTGAACTTGTCCGTCGCCGAGATCCGGAGGCCACGGCCAGGAAGGCTCTACTGTGGAGAGATGAACCCGATCGTCTGGCACCGCGGACGTGTGCTCGTCACCATCGTGGCTGCCGGCGTGGCGCTCTCCCTCCTAGCCCCGCACGCCCAGGCCTCCGCTGAGCGGTGGCCCTTTCCGCAGCATGAGAAGTATGTAAAGCACAGCCTGACGCCCAATCACCGCACCCAGCAACAACTCGACGATGACGTGCGGTTGGCCTACTGGGACTGGAAGCGAAGCTATCTCGTGGACACCGGTCAAAGCGTTCGATCGGTGCCACTTAAGCGAGTGGCCTACGGCAGACCGGGAACGGCCAACCACTCCCAAACCGTTTCAGAGGGCCAGGGCTACGGCATGGTGATTGTGGCCACCATGGCCGGCGAGGACCCCCAGGCCCAAACTGAGTTCGACGGACTCTGGTTGTACGCGCGAGCAAACCCAAGCGGGATCGACAAACGGCTAATGACCTGGCACGTCCCGATCGGTGACACCGGCAACGATGCCGCCTTTGATGGCGATGCGGACATTGCCTACGGGCTCATCCTGGCCGACGCTCAATGGGGATCAACTGGCCGGATCAACTATCGCGCACAAGCGCGACGAGTGATCCGCGGCATCCACACCTCAATGATCGGTCCGCGGAGTCGACTCCCGATGCTGGGCGATTGGGTCGAGGCGCGTGGGCGGCGATTTCATGAATTCACCCCACGCACCTCAGATCTGATGACTGGACACTTCCGAGCATTTCGTCGATTCACTCACGATGCCCGGTGGCGATCGGTAGTGCGTCGTACTTCGAAAACTGTGGGCCACCTCCAGAGCCTCAACCCCCGCACAGGTTTGCTCCCGGACTTCACGGTGCCCCGGAAGGGTCGCAGGGGAGCACTGAAGCCCGCCCCTGCTGGCTACCTCGAGGGCGCAAACGATGGGCGCTATGGCTACAACGCGGGCCGAGTTCCGTGGCGGTTGGCCACCGACGGCCTCATCAATGCCAAGCCAAAATCACTAGCGCAAGCCCGCCGGATCAGCCGTTGGGCTCAGCGAGAGACGCAGGGAAGGCCTACGCGTTTTCGGGCCGGGTACCGACTCAATGGCAATCCCGCGCCGAACAGCAAGTACTTCACCACATTCTTTGTGGCGCCGCTGGGAGTCGCGGCCATGACGGACCGAAATCAACAAGCGTGGCTCAACCGAATTTACGATTCGGTGAGCCACGCTCGCGAGGATTACTACTCAGATTCAGTTGCGTTGCTGAGCATGTTGGTGATGACCCACAACTTCTGGGATCCGACCGCCGACTAGTGGCTAGCGACGATCCCAACGGGTGAAGCCGCCTGCCACAGCATTCTCTTCACTGTCAAACCACACCTCAGCAATTGTCCGACCGTAATACGGCGACTCAACCGTGTGATACAACATCGAATCCGCATTCCCCTTAATCGTGAACGACTCATGCGGAGACGCACCACTCTCAAGCGGATCAGCCGAACCACGACCAAACGACGACTCCGCCGGCAACGCAGCAAACGCAGCTACCTTCGGAGCACGCTCACGCTCATCCCACCGCGTAAACCCACCAGCGCGAGCATTGTCCTCAGAGTCAAACCACACCTCAGCAATCGTCCGACCGTAATACGGCGACTCAACCGTGTGATACAACATCGAATCCGCATTCCCCTTAATCGTGAACGACTCATGCGGAGACGCACCACCCTCAAGCGGATCAGCCGAACCACGACCAAACGACGACTCCGCCGGCAACGCAGCAAACGCAGCTACCTTCGGAGCACGCTCACGCTCATCCCACCGCGTAAACCCACCAGCGCGAGCATTGTCCTCAGAGTCAAACCACACCTCAGCAATCGTCCGACCGTAATACGGCGACTCAACCGTGTGATACAACATCGAATCTTCGTTGCCCTTAATGGAGTAGCCCTCCGGCTGCGAACGATCTTCTCGCGCGGCGGCGGAGCCGGCGTACGGTCCGGCAACAACTGCGCCTGCGCCTGCCAAACCCGCAACTCCAGCAAGGTCGCCACTGGGCACCTCAACACTGGGCACCTCAACACTGGGCACCTCAACACTGGGCACCTCAACGGCCGGTACGTCCAGGTCAGCCAAACTCGCGGCCGGAAGTTCGACCTCGGGCAAACCCACCCCGGTCACGTCGAGACCGGGCATGTCCACATCCAGATCAGCATCAGGCATCGCGGTGGTGGGGAAATCCACATCCGAGAGATTGGCTGCCTGCAACTCAACTTCTGGCATCCCGACACCCGTGACATCCAGCCCGGGGGCGTCGACGTCAGCAACGTCCACGTCGGCCAAACGAGCCGACGCAAGATCTGCATCCGCTGAGACGGCGTCGACCACCGTGTGTTCACGCACGGTCGAAACGGTGACTTTGCGCAGGGTCAGAAACCAGGTAACCAAGGCACCCAGAATTCCTGCCAGCACAACCCAGAAAGCGTTCTCCTTAAAGAGCCAACCCATCAGAGGATCCCTTCCGTGCGAACACCAGTTTGAGACTCGAGTTCATCAACATGAGGCAGCGCAACCTTGGCAACAACCCAAGCCACCACTGAACCCACGAGAAACGCGAGCAGCATTAAGAACCACAATTGTCCAAACAACCAGGTCATGTTTCAGTTCCTCACTTCACCGCAATGTCGGCGTACCGGTTCATATCGCGACCCTCTTGGGTCGCATTGTCACCTAGCGGGTCCGCGTCGCGGGCTCCAACACTGGTGATACTTCCGCGCGTGATTCCGCCAGCAGCCAACGCCTCTGTGACAGCATCCGCGCGCCGCGCGGACAACGTGCCAGCTGCACCCAGGTTGTCGGTGTGACCAGAGACGGTGATCGCGAGATCGGGGCAACCGACCAACAGGGCAGCGACCTGACTCACTTCATCAGTCGCTACGTCATCCAACTGTGCGGACTTTTCGCCGAATTGAATTTTGTCCTCACCAAGGATGGTCAAAACCTGAGCGGAAACCACATCGACCGCACAGGGATCTGCTGCCGGCTCTTCGCTGGGCTCAGGTGTTGGCTCTGGCGATGGCTCCTCAGACGCAGCCTCCGTCGGGTCTTCAGACTCAACAACTGCTGGCTCCTCGGCGGCCTCCGCCGCGGAAACGTCAGCATCGGCGACGCGCACGCCGTCAAGATCGGCAACGAGTGCACGCGCTCGTTCGAGATCTTCGCCAGACAGCGTCGAACCGGACGGCAGGCTCAAACTAGCGTCACGGCCATCAAAGGAGACGCTGACGTCATCCATGCCCTGCGCCTTCAACGCGGCGAGGGAACTCACCTTCAAGTCGGTCTCGATGCCGTCGGCGCGAACCACACTGCCCAATGCTGCGAGCACCAGTGGGATCGCAGCTAGCGCCAACCACCACAAGCCGCCTGGGTTCTTGTGCGCCCATCGGCTCTCGGTGTCATGCTCAACTGTGGTTCGGGTCGTGCGTACTTCGTTGTCCTGCGGATCCACAGGCCCTCCCTGAATAAGAGTTAAATGACTGACACACCATGACTACCTAAGACCACAGCCCGAAGATTGCCAACCCCATCTGAAGTGATCCGGCTGAGAGACGGTTAGCAAAGTCAAACGTGACGGTTGAACTGGCAGCCAATTCAAGCCGACCCATAACGACGGTTGCGGGCGGCGTACTCCTCCACGGCTGCCCATAAGTGACGTCGGTCCACATCCGGCCACAAGACATCGCTGAAGACGAACTCGCTGTAGGCCGCTTGCCACAACATGAAGTTGGACAAGCGTTGCTCACCAGATGTCCGCCACACCAGATCGGCGTTGGAAACTGAGGGCACGTAGAGGTGCTTAGCAAACGTCTTCTCGTCTACTCGCTCCGCGGACAACCGCCCGGCAGCAACTTCTCGGGCAATCGACTTGGCTGCGTCTGCCAACTCGGCGCGGCCGCCATAGTTAACGCACATGGTGAGGGTGAGTACGTCGTTGTCTTGAGTAAGCTCCTCGGCCACCTGGAGTTCGCGAATCACGGACTTCCACAGGCGAGGAGTTCGCCCAGCCCAGCGCACTCGGACTCCCAGTTCGTGCATTTCATCGCGCCGCCGCCGAATGACATCGCGGTTGAATCCCATCAGGAAGCGAACTTCATCGGGCGAGCGCGACCAGTTCTCGGTCGAAAAGGCATAGGCCGAGATGGCCTTGACGCCCACTTCGATGGCGCCATTGACCACGTCAAACAGTGCGTGCTCGCCTCGCTCATGGCCGGCGGTCCGTGGCAATCCGCGTTCTTTGGCCCAGCGGCCGTTGCCGTCCATCACGATCGCGACGTGGCCGGGCACCATACTTGTCGGGAGCACCGGGGCCACTGCCCCAGAGGGATGGGGCTCTGGTGCCCGAACGGCGCGTTTCACGTCGCTGACCCTATCTCGGACTCGTGCCCTCGGTGCTCACCGCTCGACGTAAGCCAACGAACGCAGTCCACGCTCCAGATGCCAGGCCACGAAGGCCGCAACCAGACCACTGGCTTCCTTCAGGGTGCGGGCGTCCGCTGCTTCAACCTTCTTCCAGTCACCGGCCAACAACGCGCCGAGCACCCCAACGGTGTCGTTGGCTGGGCTCGCCGAACCCGGCACCCGGCAGGTCACGCACAGCACGCCACCCCCGGACGGGCTGAACCACCGATGCGGGCCAGGGTCACCACAGCGAGCGCAGTGATCGAAGGATGGTGCGTAGCCTGCGACTGAGAGAGACCTCAGCATGAAGGAATCCAAAACCTGGTGAGGTCCATGCTCCGCACCCACGAGGGCGCGCAACCCGCCGATCAAAAGTAGGAACTGCTGGAGCGACGGCTGCTTATCCTCGATGACCAACCGCTCTGCTGTTTCCAACATCGCTGTGCCACAGGTGTAGCGGTCGTAGTCCAAGCCCAGCCCCGAAGAAAACGGAGTCAACGTCTCCGCCTGGGTGATCACGTCAAGATTGCGCCCCTCAGCCAACTGCAGATCAACGTGGGTGAACGGCTCCAACCGCGAGCCCCAACGCGACGTCGTACGCCGGACACCTTTGGCCACCGCCCGAACCCGTCCGTGCTTTCGAGTCAGCAGCGTGACGATGCGGTCGGCCTCACCCAGTTTGTGGGTGCGCAGCACGACGGCTTCGTCACGATAAAGGGGCACTCCCCCATTGTGTCGGGTGACGTGTCACTTTGCCCGTCCCCCGCGCTGAGCTCGCGTACGCCCTTGTCGTTTCATCAAGGTATGTAGGCGAACCCGCACTTCCCATGGGTTGTACGCCGTGGGAAGCGCAGGTTCGCCTACATACCTTGATGAAACTACGTGAGGGGCTAGGCGCGGTTGATGGCAGACACCACGGCTTTGAGCGAGGCAGTCACGATGTTGGCGTCCAACCCCACGCCCCAGAGAACGTGATCACCGATGGCGCATTCGACGTAGGCCGCGGCAATGGCATCACCACCCGAGGAGAGCGCGTGCTCGGCGTAGTCCAGCACGCGCACTTCGTAGCGATCAGTCCAGCGCGGGTCTCCGGCTGCCTGCATTTCGGCCAACAGACCATTGAGCGCACCGACAAAGGCAGCTATCGGTCCGTTGCCGGTGCCCTCAAGAGTTCGGGGCTCACCGTCGACGTAGACATTGACGGTGAGGGCGTCCTTCTCACCTGCGGCTGAGGAGGTGTGGACAGAATTCAACTTCAGCGGTGTTTCCCGCCGAAGGTACTCCGAGTTGAAGATTGACCAGATCTGTTCGGGGGTGACTTCGCCACCCTCGGCATCGGTGTGTTCTTGGATGACACGACTGAACTCGATCTGGGCCCGCCGTGGCAGATCCAGTTTGTGATCGGCCTTCAAAATATAGGCAACGCCGCCCTTGCCGGACTGGCTGTTGACCCGGATCACGGCCTCGTAGGTGCGACCAACGTCGTGCGGATCAATGGGCAAGTAGGGCGCTTCCCACTCGGCCTGAGCGACCGGGATGCCCGACTCTGCGGCCTTGCGCTCGAGATCTTCCAGGCCTTTTTTGATGGCGTCCTGGTGTGAGCCAGAGAAGGCTGTGTAGACCAGGTCGCCGGCGTAGGGATGTCGCGGGTGAACGGGCAGCTGCGTGCAATATTCGACCGTACGACGGATCTCATCGATGTCGGAGAAGTCGATTTGGGGGTCGATGCCCTGACTGAAGAGGTTCATCCCCAACGTCACCAGACACACATTGCCCGTCCGCTCCCCATGGCCAAACAGGCAACCCTCGACGCGATCTGCGCCCGCCATCTGCGCCAACTCGGTGGCTGCCACGGCAGTGCCCCGGTCATTGTGGGGGTGCAGACTGATCGCTGAGTGTTCGCGCCGAGTCAGTTGACGTGAGAACCATTCGATCTGGTCGGCGTAGACGTTCGGCGTGGACATCTCCACCGTGGCCGGCAGGTTGAGAATGATTTCGCGACCGGCCTCAGGCTGCCAAACATCAGAGACGGCCTCACAGATATCGACCGCAAAGTCCAACTCGGTGCCGGTGAAGATCTCCGGGGAGTACTGATAGCCGAATTCGGTGCTGCCCAGCAGTTCGTCGGCATACTTCATGACGAGCTCCGTGCCGCGAGTCGCAATCGCTCGACATTCATCCGTGTCCACACCAAACACCACACGACGAAACAGGGGCGCGGTGGCGTTGTACATGTGGATCGTGGCTCGATCGGCCCCGACCAGGGACGCGACCGTTCGGGAAATCAAGTCCTCTCTGGCCTGCGTCAGCACCGAGATCTGGACGTCATCGGGGATCTTGTCGCCCTCGATCAACTGGCGAACAAAGTCGAAGTCAGTCTGACTCGCACTAGGGAACCCGACCTCGATTTCCTTGTAGCCCATGCTCACGAGCAGATCGAACATCTTCATCTTGCGCGCTGGAGTCATCGGATCGATCAACGCTTGGTTGCCGTCACGCAGATCGGTCGAGAGCCACCTGGGCGTTTTCGTGACGGACTTGGAGGGCCACGTTCGATCGGGCAGATCGATAGGTGTGAACGCGCGGTAGCGACTGATCGGCATACCGCTCGGCTTTTGAAAGTTGGCCGTGTTGGTCAGTTGCGAATTGTTCAGATTGCTCATGATTTCCTCTTTGGGTGTGCGGAGTTTGGTGGGCAAACCGGCGCGACGCCAAACTCCGCAGCGAGGGGTCCGGTTCTTAGACCTCGCGGCGGCGGCGAAGGAGCAGTGCACGCATCATGATGATTTCATGCTACCGCACACTGAACCTGCCAGCGACGCCCCGTCACCGTTGAGCGACTGACCGGCAAGATGCCGAAGGCCCAGATCAACAGTCCCGAAGGTACGATCTGCGACAACCAAAGCGTGTCACTAAGGTGAGGAGGAGGGCAGTGTCCGTCGCCCTTCCCCGCCGCCTCGGCATAGCGTTGTTCATCCTGGTTGTGCTTGCTGGCTGCACTCAAGACGAGCAGGGTGCCAACGTTGATCCCGACCAGGTAGACGCGACTGAGATGCCTGTTGCCGACGCGTGTCGAAGGATGACGCCACTCGATCTCAACAACACGGCCAACGCCTCGCGCACTGTCGATTGCGCCGAATCCCACACATCGCAAACCTTCCACACCCAGCGGCTGCCCTCGCAGTACGACGACGCCGCCTACACAGATCGAGATGTCGGGGTGTTTGCGGCGAAAACCTGTGCACCAGCGTTCACAAGCTTCCTCGGCACCGATGAGAGCACCAGCATGCGAACCGTCATCGGCTGGGTATGGTTTCGACCCTCCGAGAAAGCCTGGGACAACGGTGCACGATGGCTCCGGTGTGATGCCGTGGGCGGCAATTCGGCCAGCACCTCGCTGGTCGATCTGCCCGCAAACGCTGAAGGCCTACTGGCAAACGGTCCGACTGATCGTTGGATGGCCTGCGTAGACGCACCATCGGTCTCTGAAGCGCCACGGATTCCCTGCGAAGAACCTCATCTCTGGCGAGCAGTCACGACCATCAAGTTAGGTAACGCGGAGGCTGACTATCCAGGAGACAAGGAGATCCTGGCTCGAACCAAGGAATTCTGCTCGGGCTCGGTGAGCGCATGGTTGGGCTATCCCCCAGACTTCGACTTCGGTTACACCTGGTTTGGCGCGGCGGCCTGGGAAGCAGGCAATCGGCGTTCGGTGTGCTGGGCGCGCACCAACAAGTGAGCTACTCAACAGTCGCGACAAAGTGCGCCATCGCCCTAGTTTCGCTGGTGATCCTCGGGGGCTGCACTCTCGACTCAAGCACCCCGACTGCTGACTCCACCAGCACCTCGCCGCCGACACCGTCGGCAACCCCGACCGTCGCACCCGCTCCCCCGCCAACTTCAGCGTGTTACCAACTCAGCCTCGCTGAAGCCTTGGCACCGACCAACCTGAGCACCCCGGTGCCTTGCCGACGCAAATGGACGTCACGGACTTTCTATGTCGGCCGACTCGACCTCGTCACCGACGATGGGCATCTCTTGGGCGTCGACTCTTCGGCCGCGCAAGCACAGGTTTCAGAGGTCTGCCCTCAACGATTGGCCAGCTATTTGGGAGGTACGACGGAGTCACAGCGGCTCAGCGTCTTGCGGTCGATCTGGTTCACGCCGACCATTGCCGAGGCCGACTCCGGGGCAGATTGGTTTCGCTGCGATGTGGTAGCGCTCTCCGGGCGGAGCGCTTTGGCTCGCCTCACTGGCCGCCTTCGCAACGCGTTGGACGCCGAAGACACGCCGTACGCTCTGTGTGGCACCGCCAAACCCGGATCAAAGGACTTTGAGCGAGTGTCCTGCTCCCAAGATCACACGTGGCGCGCGGTGAAGACGGTCGAGCTGGTCACAAAGAGCTATCCCGGAACGAAACGAGCGCGGGCCGCCGGTGTCGTGCCATGCACGGACGCCGCCCGCGAGAACGCACAAGATGCGTTGGACTTCCAGTGGGGCTATCAGTGGCCGACCAAGAAGCAGTGGGATGGGACCGATGGTCGGCCACCTCAGCGATATGGAATCTGTTGGTCTCCCGCCGACGGGTCGTGACTAAAAGCCCAACTTGCGCAACTGTCGAGGGTCACGCTGCCAATCCTTGGCGACCTTAACGTGGAGTTGGAGATAGACCGGCGTACCTAACATCGCCTCAATCTGGTGTCGGGCGGTTGTCCCGATCTCCCGCAGGCGGCTCCCCTTGTGCCCGATGATGATCCCTTTTTGGGAGTCCCGTTCCACGTAGACAACGGCGTGAATGTCGAGCAGCGGCTTGTCCCGCGGGCGCCCAGAGCGGAGGTCCATCTCGTCGACCACCACCGCCAAGGAGTGCGGGAGTTCATCGTGCACCCCCTCCAACGCGGCCTCTCGGATCAACTCTCCAACGATTGCCTCCTCTGGCGAGTCAGAAAGATCCCCATCGGGATAGAGGGGTGGCCCTTCGGGCATCTGGGCGAGCAACAGATCGGCCAGCAGACTTACTTGCTCGCCGGCAATTGCCGAGACTGGCACTATGTCGGCCCAGTCGGTGTGGGTATCTTCACCCAACTTCTGGATGGCAAGCAGGTGCTCGCCGATTTGCTCTGGAGTGGCCAGGTCGGTCTTGGTTGCGACCGCAATCTTCACGGTACGGCGTACCTTGGCCAGTTCATTGACGATGAAGCGATCGCCCGGACCAATCTTTTCGTTGGCGGGGAAACATACGGCCACCACGTCGACTTCAGCCCAGGTGGTCTTCACCAGGTCATTGAGTCGCTCACCTAACAGGGTTCGCGGTCTGTGCAGACCTGGAGTGTCCACCAAAATCAACTGGCCATCCTCCCGATGGAGGATGCCACGCACCACCGTGCGGGTGGTCTGTGGCCGCGAACTAGTGATCACCACTTTCGTGCCGACGATGGCGTTAGTCAGGGTTGACTTGCCTGCATTGGGTCGCCCCACAAAACACGCAAAACCACTCACAAACTCAGCCATCACTCGCCCCTTGCCCGGTCATTTTGTCTGTCGTATTCAGCCCAGATGACTTCGTCGCTCTTGCCATCAGCCTTGCCAGCGCGCCAAATCGGGCCCGGATCGACCGCTCGTGGCTGCCGTTGAGCGGCGCTGCGCCAATAGCCCATCACGTCGTAGGCCGTGCCACGACGTTCGCGCATGAGGAACTTGCGAATAGCCCGCATCTGAGCCGACTCGCCAGCCATCCAGAAATAGCCGCGACTCCTTGGCCACGTCAAAGACTCAACTACGGCGCTGAGCCGGCTGCCAACTGCGGGAGACTCGAGCCAGGTCACGTCGGCGGAGGCTGGTAGGTAGCCAGCCAAGTCATCAGGCACTTCCGCCCAGATTCGCGTGGGCAGGTGAGTCGTTTCGGCGATGCGAGCCATGGCCGGGAGGGCCGACAGATCTCCCACCAAAATGAGCCACTCGGCGTCAACTGGTGGCGCGAAGGATCCTCGTGGCTCAGTGATCGTGACGGATTCTCCCACGCAATCCCGCGATGCCCATTCGGTCACCAGTCCGACCGGGTGAACGACAACGTCAAGAGTAAGGTCACGGCCACTGGTGTGCCGAACCGTGTAGTAGCGACTTTGAAACTGCCCGGGAACAATCAGACCAACCCACTCGTCGGCCACCCCGCAACTCGGGAACCACCCCTCGGTTTCAGCGCTGATGGTGAGCCGAATTAGGTGCTCAGAAATCTGTTCACGAGCGGAAACCTCCGCCACGAATTGGTCCGCGCGAGTGCTCACTAAGACAGGCCCTGGGAAATCACTATGGTGCCTCGCGGGTCGGCCAAATGGAGCACGAACTGGTCGCTCGCTAGGTCTCGCAACACAGACACGTCCGCCGTGGTTGCCTCGCTGGCGGAACCCAAGATCACGGCCGCTTCCAACGCTCGAGATCCGGAGGCTACGGCCATCACCACACAGGCTTGGATGGCGGAGGCCGCAAAGGATGGCAACTCGACAGTTGCCCCGGCGTAGGTCCGCCCGTCCGAGTCGCGAATGGCAGCGCCTTCCTGCGCCCCTATTCGGGCCCGCGTCGCGCGCGCTAAAGTAACCAATTTTGCGTCTTCTGCCGAAAGCGTGTTGTCCATTTCTACGCCTCACTGTCGGTCAGGTTGGTCTCGGGTACGACGGCCCGGATCAAGATCGTGCCGATCCGGTTGCGTCGGCCGGTGGGCTCTTCGGCGGTGAAGCGCAGACCGTGGCTCTCCACCCAAGAACCTGGTATCGGCACTTTACCGAGCAGTTTCGCCATCAGGCCACCGACGCTGTCAACGTCATCATCGGTGATCGTGACGCCAAAGATCTCATCCAACTCATCCACGGGGTATCGAGACGGCACCCGGGCCAGGCCAGCGGAAAGGACCGTGACTTCGTCCTCAGCGTCGTACTCGTCGGTGATCTCACCCACAATCTCCTCCAGGATGTCCTCGATCGTGATCAGTCCTGCTGTGCCGCCGTATTCATCGACCACAATGGCGAGGTGCTGGCGCCGGGCTTGCATCTCGGTGAGCAGCACATCGACGGGTTTGGAGTCGGGCACAAAATAGGCCGGCCTCATCACCGTCTCGATCTGTTGGGTGGTTTCAACCTCTGGGTCATCGAAGTCGGCCTTGGCAACGTCCTTCAGGTAGGCGAATCCCATCACTTGATCGAGATTTTCAGCCACAATCGGCAGCCGGGAATAGCCGCTGCGTAAGAACAGCGACATGGTTTGGCGCAGATTCTTGTAGTTCTCGATATAGACAACGTCATTGCGCGGGACCATCACCTCGCGCGCCACCGTGTCACCCAGCTCGAAGACCGAGTGGATCATCCGGCGCTCGCCCTCTTCGATGAGGGAGGACGCCTCGGCCATGTCGACCATTTCGCGCAATTCAGTCTCGGTGGAAAACGGGCCTTCACGAAAGCCGCGGCCCGGGGTGATGACGTTTCCGACCACGATAAGAATTTTGGGGATCGGGCCGAGGACAGCGGTGAGCGCCACCACCGGGCCCGCAGCCCAGAGGGCAACGGATTCTGAGTGGATGCGGCCGAGGGTTCTTGGCGCCACACCAATGACCACGAAGGACACCACGAGCATGGTCAGGATCGAGGTCAACAACGCTGGCCACCAGCGCTCGTCATAGACCTGGTAGAGCAACTGAGTCACTATGACAATGGCGGCAATCTCACACAACAACCGCAGCAACAAGATGCTGTTGAGGTAGCGGGGTGGGTCGAGCAGCAGGTGCTTTAGTCGCCTCGCGCCTGGCCTGCGTGCAATGAGCAACTCATCTGCGCGAGCACGAGAGAAGGGTGCGATCGCCGCATCCGCCGCCGAAAACAACCCGGCGAGAATCACCAAGAGTGCGGCGACAATCCACAACCAGAAGTCACTGCCGTTCATGTTGGGAAGTTCGTGGCGCGCCAGGCGACGAGCAACTCATCCTGCAACCCGAACATCTCCCGATGTTCGTCTGGCTCAGCATGGTCGTAGCCCAACAGATGCAATATGCCGTGGACAGTGAGCAGATCGATCTCAGCCTGGGCACCGTGTCCAGCGGCCTCGCCCTGTTCGGCGGCGATCGCCGGGCAAAGGACAAGGTCACCAAGGACTCCTTCGACTAACTCGGCATTGACCAGCCCAGGTCGCAATTCGTCCATCGGGAAGGCCAGCACATCGGTCGGTCCCTGCTTGTCCATCCACCGCGCGTTGAGCTCCGCGATGGTGTCCTCGTCGACTGCCTTAATGCACAACTCTGCCAATGGATGAACCCGCATTTGCTCGAACACATACCGGGAGAGAGAGGCCAGCCGGGTGACGTCGAGATCGTGTCCTGATTCGTCAAGGACTTCGATCGTCACCGGTGGTTCTCCGAGCTGATCTCCTCGCGCGCATCGAACTCTTCATAAGCGGCCACGATCTTGCCCACCAGGCGATGGCGTACGACGTCATGCGCGGTCAGCCTGTTGAAGGCAAGATCCTCAACACCCTCCAAGATCGCCTCCACAATGCGGAGCCCCGACTTGGTGCCGCTAGGCAGGTCAACCTGGGTGACGTCGCCAGTCACCACAATCTTGGAGCCGAACCCAAGCCTGGTGAGAAACATCTTCATCTGCTCGGGCGTGGTGTTCTGGGCCTCATCCAAGATGATGAACGAATCATTTAGCGAGCGGCCACGCATGTAGGCCAACGGGGCAACCTCGATGGTGCCCGCGGCCAGAAGTTTGGGGACCAACTCGGGATCGAGCATGTCGTGGAGGGCGTCATAGAGGGGCCGGAGATAGGGATCGATCTTCTCGCTGAGCGTGCCCGGCAAGAACCCAAGCCGTTCTCCCGCTTCAACCGCGGGTCTGGTCAAGATGATTCGGTTGACCTGTTTGGACTGAAGTGCTTGAACGGCTTTTGCCATCGCGAGGTAGGTCTTGCCGGTGCCGGCCGGCCCGATCCCAAAAGTGATGGTGTGTTTGTCTATCGAGTCCACATAGCGCTTTTGATTCAGCGTCTTGGGGCGGATGGTGCGCCCACGGTTAGACAAGATGTTGAGCGACAACACGTCGACGGGGCGCTCACTCGACTCACTGCGCAGCATGCCAATCACGCGCTCAACAGTCTCAGCGGCCACGGGCTGACCCGTGCGGATGATGGCAACAAGCTCGTCGAGCAGCTTTTCGGCCAACGCTATCTCCGCGGGCGCACCCCGCAGCGTGACTCGATTGCCTCGAATGTGCACCTCTGCGTCAAGTGCATTTTCGATCAGAGTGAGATGCTCGTCGCCTGCCCCGAGCAGCGCAACCATGTTGACCGAGGATGGAATCACCACGGTATGCCGAGTGGTGAGCTGACCGGAGGATGACGTCTCGGGCGCAGGGATAGCCGAACCGGTCAGTGCCGCTCGGCTGGGATGAATTTCGGTCATTCTTGATCAGGTCTGGCCGTTACGCGGCCGGCCCCTTCCTACAGTGAGAGTGGTCAGATCCTCAAGGGTACTTGCTCAAGGCGACAGAACACATCGAGATTCCCCACCCCGTCAGCGAAGCGTGCAGCTAGGGATAGGAGACCTGAAGGATGCCGAGGCACATTTCGTCCGTGCTGCCCTCGCCCCAGACGACGTACCTCTCCGGTTGGCCGTCGAAAGCCGGCAGATTGTCACGGATCTCTTGAGAGTGACGACAGGTGACGGTGACCGTGTCGCCTTTGCGGAGTTGCACAGGGTCGATCGGCTTCGCCGTTTGATTGTCGAAGTCCCAAGCGGGGATATCCAGCACCGTCCGCGCCTTGGCCGTGCCTGGATTGACCTCGATCTTGATCGATTTTCCGAGCAGGTGCATGTGCCCGGCCACCCCGTGAATCGTCTGTTTGGCCCGAATCCGCCTCGTGCAGGTTTGTTCCTGACCAGCGACCGGGCGTGTGCCGCACAGGAAGTGGAGGAAGTCTGCGGTCGCCCCAGGACCTTGACCGAAACGCGCCTTGACATCAGTCAGCGCCGTTGCTCGGTCGCAGAGTTCGCTCTCACTGTGGTCTGGGCGACAGGGCAACTCAACCGGCCCAGGGAGGAGGACAGTCGTCACCGGCTTCAGATCCTGGCTGGCTTCGGCGAGCCGGAGCTCGGTCGACGAGATGTCTTCTTGTTGCCCGGCAAGCAAGTTGTAGTGCACTTGCATGATGATTCGAGAGCCCTTGGGAAGCGGCACTCCCAGCCCTTCGCCATAGACCGCCTCACCGCTGCCAGGAGCCCAAGCACCTAGCCAGGGCGCATCGTCCATCTGCGGGCCAGACCCGAGGCGCGTGTCACCGAAACAGGTCCAACCCGGACCCACCTCACTCGCATCTACCTTCTCTGCGGTTGCCACTTGCTCGGGGGGAACTCGGAAAAGGATCACGTGATGGACGACTTCGGGATTGCCCGGCACGACGTGGGTGCCGGTGAGAAACATGTCCTGGTCAAGCCCTGGGTCCAAGATGAAGCAGCGATAGTCATCTGTTCCGACACCGGTGGGTGGCGCGGGTGTGTAGGCCTCAGACATGGTGATGGTTTGGTGAGTTTCGCCAGACCGAAGCGGCGCTGAGGCCGGCTCAGTGGCATAGCCCTTGGAGTGATCGTCTTTAGGCGCGTCGGTGTGTCGGACGCCATTCGCTTCGGTGTGAACCGTTGTCTCGTGAGCCGCGCCGGAACCTGAATCACCCCCGCAACCGGCCACCGCAAGCATGAGCACTCCAGCCGTCGCCACGGCTATCCGACGGGGGACGGAACTCATGCGATGCGTGCTCCTTGGAGGTCTCATCCGGGCGGCCAGGTCAAGGAGCGACCCCCGAGCAGATGGAGATGGGTATGAAACACAGACTGGCCGCCCTCGACGCCGGTGTTGAAAACAAGTCGATAGCCGGCCAGGCCCTCAGCCTCCGCGATCACACCAGCAGCGGCGACAAGCTCGGCCACTCCGGTCGGATCGGCCGCGGCCTGACTAACCGCGTCTGTGTGGTGAGCCTTCGGGATGATCAGAATGTGAGTGGGGGCTTGGGGGGTCACGTCGCGGAAGGCAAGCACGGTTCGGCTCTGATGTACGACGTCCGCCGGGATCTCGCCACCCACGATCCGGCAGAACAGGCACGTTGACAGGTCAGACATATCGCCAGGATACGGGTGGTCGGTTAGCTCAGCCGCCAGCGAGCGGTTCGGCTCAGGACTGCGGCGCAGGCAGCGACCCCGGCTGTCGACGTACGCAGAATTTCGACACCTAACTTGACACCGATGCCGCCTACTTGCGCGAACGTTTCTAACTCATGTTCGGTAAGCCCACCCTCCGGACCCACCACGACGACGATGACACCAACGGCGGGAACGGCGAGTTCGTCTAGGGATTGAGTCGCCTCCTCGTGCAACACGATGACTTGGTCGACTCCCTGCAAAACGTCACGAAGGGCTGCCGTGTGAACCATGGGCGTGACTTCAGCCGCCCAGGTTCGCCTGGCCTGCTTGCTCGACTCCCGAGCTGTGGCGCGCCACTTCTCCAGCGACTTCGCCGCGCGCTCACCGCGCCATTGACCCACGGATCGGTCGGCAGCCCACGGGATGATTCGAGCAACACCAACTTCAGTCAACACTTCGACAGCTCGTTCTCCACGGTCGCCCTTCGGGATCGCCTGAACCACCCAGATTGCTGGCGTCGGTTCCGAGTGACGGGTCACGTTCTGCACGCGAACCGACATCGCTCGCTTGCCCACCGTCTCGATCCGGCCGGTCGCTTGGCCGCCTCGCCCGTCGGTCAAAGTGATGACTTCGCCCACCCGGGACCGCCGAACCGTGACTGCATGGTGTGCTTCATCGCCAATGACCTCAATGGTGCCTCCGTGAGCCACTGCACTCAGCGTTGGCACGAGATAAACGGGCAAACTCATCGTGGCTCAGTGCTGATTGAAGGCGTCGCGGAGGCGACCGAAGACGGACTTCTGCGAGGCCCTGACTGTGCCAGACGGCGATTCCTCGTCTCGCAACGCCGCCAACTCTTTGAGAAGCTCCATTTGGCGGGCATCGAGTCGAGTAGGCGTCTCAACGGCCAAGGACACGATCAAGTTTCCGCGACCACCACCTCTGAGGCCAGGCACTCCCCTCCCACGTAGCACTTGCTCCGTTCCCGATTGAGTCCCAGCGATGACCTCAAGATCAAAGGCGGTCTCCACCTCTGTTTCGGCCTTCGCCACATCGGCTTCAAGGGTCGGAATCCGCAAGGTGGTCCCTAGCGCCGCCGCCGTCATCGGCACCGAAACCGTGCAGTGCAGATCTCCGCCGTGACGAGTGAACGTGGGATGGGGAGCAACATGAACCTCGACATAGAGATCACCGGCGGGGCCGCCGCCAGGGCCCACCTCGCCCTGCTCCGCCAGCTGGACCCGCGTGCCTGTGTCGACCCCAGCGGGGATCTTCACCGTCAACGTACGCCGCGAACGAACACGTCCTTCGCCGGAGCACTCGCGACAAGGGTCGGGGATGAGCGTGCCGAAACCTCGACAGGCGTTGCAGGGGCGCAACGTGCGCACTTCGCCTAGGAAGGATCTCTGGACGTGGGCGACCTCGCCGGCACCCCGACAGGTCTCACAGGCTTGCGGAGAGGTGCCTGGCGAAGCGCCACGCCCAGCGCAGGTCTCGCAAACAACTGCCGTGTCAACCTTCAACTCTCGAGCCACCCCGAAGGCAGCCTCGGCGAGTTCCAATTCGATGCGAACCAGTGCGTCCTGTCCGCGGCGTACTCGTGGACGCGGCCCGCGGCCCTGCCCAGGGGCATTGCCGCCAAAGAACGCGTCCATGATGTCGGTGAAGCTGAAGCCGGCGCCCTGGCCGAAGCCGCCACTCATTCCCCCAAAGGGGTCTCCGCCGCGGTCGTAGGCGGCCCGCTTTTGGGGGTCGGAGAGCACTTCGTAGGCGAGGCTGACTTCCTTGAACTTGTCCTGCGTCTCCGGGTCGGGATTGACGTCGGGGTGGAGTTGCCTGGCCAGCCGTCGGTAGGCCTTCTTGATGACATCCGCGTCAGCATCACGCGGCACACCAAGCAGTTCGTAGAGATCCTGACTCAAAACACATTCCTCATCTAGTTAGGCCTCATCAAGAATTCGGGACACGTAGCGCGCGACCGCCCGCACGGCCGCCATGGTTCCGGGGTAGTCCATTCGGGTCGGGCCGACGATGCCCAGCGTGGCGAGTGCTTCGTCTTTGGGTCCGTAGCCAGTGGCCACGACGCTCGTCGCAGCCAACTCTTGGTAGGGACCTTCGTGTCCGATCCGCACGGTGACCAGGCCGCCAGGATTGGCCTCACCCAGCAACTTGAGGAGTACGACGTGTTCCTCCAGAGCTTCCAGAAGCGGGCGGACCGCAACGTCGAAATTGTCCCCAAAGCGCGCCAAGTTGGCGGTGCCACCAACCGCAACCCGTTCGTCAAAACGTTGGTCTGACATGGCATCTTGCAGGCTGGCCACAATGGTCTCGGCGATCGGCCGATCATCAGGAGCGAGCTCCAAGGGCAGCCGTCCAAGTGCACGAGTGGCATCGGCAATCCGAGAGCCGGACGCAGCCTGATTAATGCGTCCCCGCAGCACACTCAACCGCTCTTCATCGACCTCGGCTGGCAGATCCACGAGTCGTTGCTCGACGCGACCGGTGGACAGGATTAAGACCACCAACAGTCTCGCGGGCGCCAGCGCGACCACCTCGACATGACGAACCGTCGATCGCGACAGGGTGGGGTATTGCACCACCGCCACCTGCCGAGTCAGTTGGGCAAGCACGCGCACACTGCGTTGCACCACGTCGTCAAGATCCACAGTCCCTTCCAGGAAGGTCGAGATTGCTCGCTTCTCGGCAGCAGACATTGGCTTGACACCAGTCAACCGATCGACGAACAACCGATAGCCCTTGTCTGTCGGGACGCGTCCGGCACTGGTGTGCGGTTGGGTGATGAAACCTTCGTCTTCGAGAGCCGCCATGTCATTGCGCACCGTCGCGGGTGAGACTCCCAATCCATGTCGCTCCACCAGTGCCTTTGAACCGACCGGTTCCTCGGTAGCGACGTAGTCCTCAACAATCGCCCGCAGGACGGCGAGTTTGCGGTCTTCGACCATGGGCTCCTCCTACGGGGTGTTCGGTGCACGGCGAGGTTCTGGCACTCCAAAGCGCCGAGTGCCAATCGTACTCACTGGGGCTTAATCTCCCTCGTCGCCGCCATGCCAACGCCACCCGCCCGTTAACATCGCTGGGTGAGCCGCGCCGAGTTTGTCGAAATCGCTGACCGCGTCTGGGTGGCCCGCTCGCCCTGGTATGACCTGAACATCACCTTGATCGGCGGTGGAACTGGACTGGTCGCTGTTGACACCCATGGTTCGCAAGCTGAGGGCGCCCGGGTCGTGGCTGACATCCAGCAGCTCGGGATTGGTCAGATCACGGCCGTCATCAACACCCACGAGCACTTTGACCACACCTTCGGCAACGCGGCATTTCGGTCGGCGTACGGCGAAATCCCGATCTACGCCCACGAGGTCGCTGCGGCCAACACGGTGAGTTCGGGCGACTACTTCAAAGCGACCTATGTCGACGAGCCGGGCGACAACTATCGCGACGAAGTCCTGAGCACCTCGATAGTGCCGGCCAGCGAGACGTTTTCATCGGCAAAGGTGTTGGATCTGGGCGATCGGCAACTAGAACTCGTCTATCCGGGGCGAGGACACAGCGGCGGTGATCTCGTGGTGAAAATCCCCGACGCCAACGTCTTGCTTGCCGGCGATCTCGTGGAAGAGTCGGGTCCCCCCGTTTTTGGAGTTGACTCCTGGCCGATGGATTGGCCGTTGAGCCTCGACATTGTGTTGGGTCTGACCAACTCCCAATCCATCGTGGTACCTGGTCACGGCGCGCTGATCGACCGTGACTTTGTTGAAGAACAGCGCAACACCATCGGCATCGTGGCGGAGACCATCCGTGACCTGGCGGGTCGCGGTGTTCCACTTGATAAAGCGCTCGCTAGCGGTGACTGGCCCTATCCGCGCGAGCATCTCGCGGCCGGTGTACGACGTGGCTATGCACAGCTCCCCCGCAGCCAAAAGCGCCTGCCACTGATCTAGGTCGCTCCCAACCCCGGCGCGCCTAGGGGTGTCCCCTTGAGGCCACCCCTAGCCTAGGAACTGTGACGCTGCATGATGATCGATACAGCGGCGACCCATTGTCTCGGGACTGGAACGTTCCGCCCAACGGTCGAGCCGTCGAGATTGCGTGCGCCATCGGCATGGTCGTCGAAGAAGTCGAGACCGATTTTTGCGGCGAGGTCGTGCTGATCGATCGCGACCTGCACACAGTGACGCTGGAAGATCGACGGAGTCGTCGTCGAGCGTTTCCTCTCGGCCCTGGCTTTCTCCTCGAGGGCAAGCCCGTCATCCTCACGCCACCCATTACGCGGGTTCCTGTTGTGCCCAACGCCCGCACTGCCTCGGGTTCGGTCGCCGTGCCCGGCGCCAGAGCCAAAGTTGCTCGGGCCAGTCGCATCTTCGTTGAAGGCCGTCATGACGCCGAGTTAGTTGAAAAAGTCTGGGGCGCCGATCTGCGCCTCGAGGGTGTCGTCGTCGAGTATCTCGGTGGCATCGACGACCTGGCCAAACAACTCGAGCAGTTTGGCCCAAGCAAAGGTCGGCGGGTCGGCGTGTTGGTCGACCATCTCATTCCCGGCTCCAAGGAACAGCGCATCGCCTCGGCGATCGCCGATTCGGACGTCGGTGACCATGTGCTGGTGGTGGGTCACCCGTTTGTGGACATTTGGGGTGCCGTCAAACCCTCCCGGCTCGGCATCGAGCACTGGCCCGATGTCCCCCGTGACGAAGAGTGGAAGAAAGGCATTTGCCGCCGCCTCGGCTGGCCAGCGGAGTCCCAGACCGACATTGCTCGCGCGTGGCAGGTCATTCTCGGTCGCGTTGACTCCTACGCCGATCTTGATCCAGCTTTGCTAGGCCGCGTTGAAGAATTGATCGACTTCGTGACCGCCTAGCGTCTTAAGGCAGCAGGTCTCTCACCACGGCATCGGCAAGAAGTCGGCCCTGCTGGGTCAACACGATACGTTCGCCGATGGTCGTGATCAGGCCACGATCGAGCAGGTCGTCGACCGCTGCCAAACCTTGATTGTCCAAGTTCGCCGCCGACAATCCCGCTCGGAGTCGCACCTCCAGCATCACTCGCTCCATGCGCCGCGACTCTCGATCGAGCACCTCGCGCGCCTCAGCGGGGCTGACTCGTTCCGCGATCCTGGCGGCGTACGCCGTGGGGTGACGCACGTTCCACCACCGGACGCCACCGACATGCGAATGAGCGCCCGCGCCAACACCCCACCAGTTCCCGCCGGTCCAATAAAGCATGTTGTGTCGCGATCTAGACCTCGCATTGCGCGCCCAGTTGGAAAGCTCGTACCACTCCAAACCTTCGTTGGCGAGACGCTCGTCGGCCAGCAAGTACTTATCCGCCATCTCATCGTCGTCGGGACGCGCCAGTTCACCGGACCTGACCTGGCGATAGAGCGCCGTGCCACGCTCCACGATCAGCGCATAAGCCGAAATGTGGTCAGGTCGACAAGCCAGCGCTGCTTCGAGGCTGATCCGCCAATCGGTCAACGTCTCCCCAGGGGTTCCGTAGATCAGGTCAAGACTGACCTGATCAAATCCGGCGGACCTCGCCCAGCCGACCACGGCTGGAATCCGCAACGGGTCATGGGTGCGCTGCAAAGTCGCCAGCACTCTGTCCACCGCCGACTGCATGCCGAAGGAGATTCGATTAATGCCCGCCCCACGCAGTTCCTCAAGGTCCCACAGCGCCACACTGTCTGGGTTGGCCTCCGTGGTGATCTCGGCGCCGTCGGCAAGGCCAAACTCTGCGGAGATCGCGGCAATCACCGCGCTGAGGTGTGCGGTGTGTAGCAGCGTTGGTGTGCCGCCACCGAAGAAGACCGTCTGCACCGCGGGAGCGTCCTCACCCAAGACCCTGCGAGCCAGCCGAATTTCTTCAACGGCCGCCTCCACATACGTGGCGCGGGCCGCGCCATTGGCTGCCCCCAACTCACTAGGTGTGTACGTGTTGAAATCGCAGTATCCACACCTCGCCGCACAGAACGGGACGTGCACGTAGATGCCGAGGGGGCGGGAACCGAGACCTGCACGGACGCGTTCGGGCAACGCGCCATCCGGTGGTGCGGGCTCGCCTGGAGGGGGGGCAGACGGCACATGCCCATCCAACCACTTCTGAGTCCCACCAACACCTTTCGTCAGGCACTCCTAGATAGGAACATTCAGCGTCGCGACATACCCGTCAGCCACGGAGCCACTCACCTTGGCCATCTGAAGGGAGTAACCATCGGAAAAGATGCCGTCGGAGTCCAGTGACGTCTGCGCCATGTTGCTTACACTCGCTTCATAGCCGGACTCGCCATAGACCGTGTTGCAGATCTCTTCGGGCAGCGCCAACTGAGAAGTGCGCAATTTGTTCTCGGCACTCGTCGCCTTTGCCAGCGACTCGTAGACCTCAAAGTGGGCGTGCGGCCAACGACCGGAGTAGGCCCCGGGAAAGATTGTCGTGAACTCCAAGTTCCCGTCAGCATCTGCTTCTTGTACGCCGCGCAAGTAGTTTTCGTCGGCGGCCGCCTCGGAATACATCGAGTAGTTACCCTCGCGATCGCAGTGCCAGAGGTAAACCGCCGCCCCGGGCATCGCCGCCACGGTCTCACCGGTCAGGTCGTAGACCTTCAGTTTGATGGTCAGCGACACCCCTTCAGCCACTCCGCTGGCACTGCCAAAACTTGACGTGATGTCACTTCGCACCACCCCCGATTCACTCAACACATTAGGGCCATTGGTGCCGTCGCCGGGGAAAGGGCCAGCTGTCTCCTCGGGGATTTCACCATCGGCCGCTTCCACCCCGGATTCGGCGCCTGCGCCCCCACCGTCGCCCGGACCCCCACCGCCGCCTGGAGGCTCCGGACGGTCATCAGCGCTGGCAGTTGCGGCGGCCGAACTGGCGGTCGAGCTCGTGCTTTCCGAGGTTGAGCAGGCAGCCAGCCCGCCCGCCACACCGACTAGACCAACACCGCCGATGACGCCTAAGAGTCGCCTGCGACCCAGCTGAGTCCGTTGAATTTGAGGTAGGTCATGCTGCAACCCGAGGTCGTGATCTTCCAGTTCGTCGTGGCCGTGGGAAGAGGTGTGGTTTGCTGGCGTCTTAGGTTGATGACTGCTCATGGCCGAAACGTTAGGCAACTTTTCTGTGGAAAACCTGTGAGCATCCTTAGCGTCGAATCTGAGGACCCGGGCTAGCTGTAAAGGGCATCGATTGCGCCGCGGTGGTTCTTCTCCACCACGTTGCGCTTGACCTTCATTGACGGGGTCAACTCGCCTGATTCGACGCTGAGATCCTCAGTGAGCAACTCCCACTTCTTGACCGTCTCCCAGCGGTTCAGTTGCGAGTTGAGTTCGGTCACGTAGTCGCTGACCATCTCGCGTACTTTCGGTGAGGCCATCATGTCGGCGTAGGGCACTCCCTCCATATCGTTGCGATCCCCCCATGCCTTCATTGCATCCTGATCAAGCGTGATCAACGCCACGCAGTAGTTGCGCTGGTCGCCGAAGACCACGAACTGGCTGGCGTAGGGGCAGATGGACTTGAACTTCGCCTCGATGGCGGGCGGGGCAATGTATTTTCCGCCAGACGTCTTGAAGAGTTCCTTCATCCGTCCCGTAATGCTCAAGAAGCCGTCCTCATCAATGCTGCCCTGATCACCCGTGCGTAGCCAGCCACCCTTTGAGAATGCTTTGGCGGTGTCTTCAGGCAAGTTGTGGTAACCCTCCATCACCCCGGGACCACGCACCAGCACCTCGTCACCCTTGCCGATCATCACTTCGGTGCCGGGCAACGGTGGGCCAACGGTGCCAATCTTGTTGTGAGTTGGGTGGTTGACGAAGGACCCAGCCGCGGACTCAGTCAGGCCGTATCCCTCCAGGATGATCACCCCGGTGCCGTGGAACCACTCCGCGATCTCTTGGTTCATGGCGGCTGCGCCTGAGACGAAGAATCGCAGATTGCCTCCGAAGCGATTGCGGATTTGGGAGTAGATCAGTTTGTCGAAGAAGCCATATTGCACCTGAAGCGGCAATGGCACCTTCTTATTTGCCCGACGCTTGGTGCTGACTTTTGCCGCGACCTTCATCGACTGGTTAAAGATCGCCGCCTTAGCGCCACCCTCAGAGGAAGCCATCGTGATGATCCGGGAGTAGGCCTTTTCAAAGATGCGGGGCGCCGCACCCATAAAGGTCGGCTTCACGATCGCAAGATTGTCGACGATCCGATCAACCCGGCCATCAACGGCGGTGGCAAATCCACAGGAGAGTTGAGCCGAGAGCAGCACCTTGCCGAAAGAGTGTGCTAGCGGAAGCCACAGGAATTGGAGGTCGCTCTCATCGAGAAAACCGAACGCCCGGACCGCCTCGCCCTCATAGACCCACGACCGGTGGGTGAGTCGAACCCCCTTTGGACGGCCCGTCGTGCCCGAGGTATAGATCAGCGTTGCCAACTGGGTATGCGGAATCTGGTCGGCGATGGTCGTGAGGGCGTCAGGGTGCTCGGTGAGATAGGCACGACCACGGGCGCGCAAGTCTTGAAACGTGATGACCCAGTCGTCGTCGGCTCCCTCGCCGAAAGTCACTACTGTGCCCAGGTTCGGCAATTCACCGCGATGGGCCGCTAGTTTTGCCAATTGCTCGGCGTCTTCGACAAACACGATGCGGCAATCGGAGTCACTCACGATGAAGGCGATATCTTCGGCCATCATGGAGGGATAGACCGTCGTAGTGGCGGCGCCCGCGCACATGACTCCCAGATCAGCCACGATCCAGTCATAACTTGTGCCTGCCGCGATCCCCACGCGCTGTTCGGCTTCGATTCCTAAGGCAAGCAGGCCCGCCGCGGTGTCAGCCACCTCGTCAGCAGTCTGTCGCCAAGTCTTGGTTTCCCAGGGTTGGTCGTCGTCGATCGGATAACTGAACGCCTCTAGATCAGGCGTCTTCTCAACCCGGTCCCAAAACTGCCGAGCCACATTTGCCGGCATCGTCTCTAGGAAAGATGTGTCGTAGGTCATCGCCATGGGATCACCGTAACGCTGCTTTCAACCCGGGGAGCGCAGCCTGGTTAATCGTGTTGGCCAAAAAGTACGCCGAGACAGTGATGCCGTGCGTCGGGCGGTGCTCGATGGTAAGCGCGTCCCCTGCCTGAAGAACGCCCTCCTCCAACACCTTGAGATATGGACCCGGTCGACCAACCGCAGTGAATCGCTTCACCCAGGCCTTGTTGTCATATCCCGACTGGCCCATCCAATTCTTGAAGTCGTTGCAGGGAATGCGCACATCCGCGATCTCGAACAACACGGAGCCGACGCGCCACTGCTCGCCGATCAGCGCCTCGTTGACATCGATGCCGCTGGTCGTCAGATTCTCGCCAAACTGCCCGTCAGCGATCGGTTGGCCGAGTTGCTCGGACCACCAGTCGAGGTCCTCCCGAGCAAACGCATACACCGCCTGGTCTATCCCCCCGTGGTGTTTTGTATCGCTGATCTGGTCACCAGCAACACCTAACGTGTGGACGGCAACCGATCCGGTGACTGACTTCTTCGCGATCGACGTACGCCCGATTCCGGCCCACGTTGCCTCGCGAGGTGTGCCGACATTTACTGCGATCAATTGCGCCATGCGGCTATCTTCTCAGCGCGACGTGTCCGGGGGTAACCCCCATCTCCTAGAGTGGGGAGGTGCTCGAAGCCCTCGCCGTACTCCTAGTACTGACGGCCTTTTTTGCTTGGCTCAACGAGCGCACTGTCCGACTGCCCGCCACTGTAGGCGTAACTCTGGCCGGGGCTATCGCGTCCTTCTCATTGATTGCCCTGGACGCTCTTGGTTTTCCGGGAGTCCGCGGGTCGGCTGAGGCGCTGGTGGAGGAACTCAATTTCTCCGAGTTTGTGCTAGGCGGCATTCTTAGCGCACTCCTTTTTGCTGGAGCGCTCAGCCTCGATACCCGCCAAGTTCTCAAGCAACGCACCAGCATTCTTACGCTAGCCATCGGCAGCACGCTGATCAGCACGGCGCTCATCGGTGGCGCGGCGTACGGCGTATTTCATCTCCTCGATGTCGACTTGCCACTCATCTGGGCGCTGCTCTTCGGTGCATTGATCAGCCCGACCGACCCAGTGGCAGTGCTCGACCTCCTGAAGCGCGAAAAGGTGCCCAAACGAATTGAGACCCTGATTGCTGGCGAGAGTCTCTTCAATGACGGCATTGGCATCGTGGTGTTCTTGGTGTTGGGCGCCCTGGCGGGGGTCGGTGGGCATAGCGAGATTGACCCCACCTGGTTCACGCCCTTAGTGCTTTTTGCCCAAGAGGCGGGCGGCGGGGTGCTGTTCGGGCTAGTGCTTGGCGGTTTGGGCTATTACTTCACCAAGTCGATCGAGGCCCACGGCATCGAAGTGCTGATCACCCTGGCCGTTGTGGTTGGCGGCTACGCGGCCGCGTTCGAGCTAGGCGTGAGTGGTCCGCTCGCCATGGTGGTGGCTGGGCTGGTGATCTCCTTTTACAAGGGGGACGTATTCGCAGAAAACACCCGAGAGTTGGCCGAAGGCTTCTGGGAATTGCTCGATGAGTTGCTCAACGTCGTTTTGTTCGCGTTCATCGGCTTGACGGTGCTCCTCGCCGAGACCAGTGTCCCCATCATCACGGCAAGCGTGCTGTTGGTCGGGGTCGCGTTGGTGGCTCGCTTCATCAGCGTCGCTATTCCTTTTGCCTGGATCCGCCGACGTGAAAACTACGGACCTTGGACGACACGCCTGTTGACGTGGGCGGGCCTGCGAGGAGGCATCGCAATCGGCCTAGTCTTGAGTCTGCCCGAGGGGCGCAACCGCGACATCCTCTTAGCACCGACCTTCGCCATCGTGCTGTTCACCATCGTGGTCCAAGGACTCACAGTTATGCACGTCGTACGCCGCGCGGTTGCCGCAGAGACCCCAACTTAGGGACGCTACTTCTTCCCCGACTTCTCGCCTGGCCCACTCGTCGAGAGCGCGGCAATGAAGGCTTCCTGGGGGACCTCGACCCGACCCACCATTTTCATCCGCTTCTTACCCTCTTTTTGTTTCTCTAAGAGCTTCCGCTTGCGGGTGATGTCGCCGCCATAACACTTGGCGAGCACGTCCTTGCGAATGGCGCGAATCGTTTCGCGGGCGATCACTCTGGCGCCGATGGCAGCCTGGATCGGCACTTCAAACTGCTGTCTGGGAATCAGTTCCTTGAGTTTGCCGGCCAACATCACGCCATAGGAGTACGCCGCCTCGCGGTGCACGATGGCAGAGAAGGCGTCGACCGGGTCGCCATGCAACAAGATGTCGACCTTGACCAAGTCAGCGGCCTGCTCCCCTTGACGTTCGTAGTCGAGCGAGGCATAACCCTTGGTGCGCGACTTCAGCGCGTCAAAGAAGTCGAAAACGATCTCCCCCATCGGCAGCGTGTAGCGCATCTCAACGCGGTCCTCGGAGAGGTAGTCCATCCCCTGCAGGTTGCCGCGTTTCGTTTGACACAACTCCATGATCGTCCCGATGTATTCGGCCGGCGACAGGATCGTGGCACGCACCATCGGCTCACGAACCTCGGCGATCTTGCCCTCGGGATATTCACTGGGGTTGGTCACCTCAATGATGGCGCCGTCCTCCATGGTGACCTGATAGACCACGTTGGGTGCGGTCGAGATGAGGTCGAGATTGAACTCGCGCTCAAGCCGCTCGCGCACGATCTCCATATGGAGCAGGCCCAAGAAGCCACAGCGAAACCCAAAACCCAGGGCGCCCGAGGTCTCGGGCTCATAGGCCAGCGCTGCATCGTTCAACTGGAGTCGCTCCAGCGCGTCGCGCAGGACCGGGTAGTCGTCTCCATCGATCGGATAAAGCCCCGAGTAGACCATCGGATTGGGGTGCTTATAGCCGCCAAGCGCCTCGCTGGCTCCGTGATGCTGACTGGTGACCGTGTCACCCACGCGGGATTGGCGCACGTCCTTCACGCCGGTGATCAGGTAGCCCACCTCGCCCACGCCTAGATCCGTGGCCTTGACGGGCTCGGGGCTGATCACACCGACTTCGAGCATTTCGTGAACGACACCATTGGACATCATTTTGATCCGGTCGCGGTGTGAGAGTTTGCCGTCGACTACTCGAACATAGGTCACCACGCCGCGGTAGGTGTCATAGACCGAGTCGAAGATGAGCGCCCGCGGCGGCGCGTCGGCGTTGCCCACCGGGGCAGGCGTCTGCTTCACAATCTCGTTGAGAAGAGCAGCAACCCCGAGTCCCGTCTTCGCGGAAGTTTGCAGCACATCGGAGGGGTCGCAGCCAATGATGCCCGCCAACTCGGCGGCGTACTTCTCGGGATTGGCAGAGGGCAAGTCGATTTTGTTGAGCACTGGAATGATGTGCAGATCGGCGCCGATGGCGAGATAGAGGTTGGCCAGCGTCTGAGCTTCGATCCCTTGGGCAGCGTCGACCAAGAGCACGGCTGCCTCGCACGCCTCGAGCGACCGCGATACCTCGTAGGTGAAATCCACGTGGCCGGGGGTGTCGATCATGTTCAGCACATAGTTTCCAGGGTCCGTCCCCTGGTCGTTGCCAGCTTTCACCTCCCACGGGAGTCGGACGGCCTGGCTCTTGATCGTGATTCCGCGTTCGCGCTCGATGTCCATCCGGTCGAGATATTGCGCTCGCGCACTGCGCTCGTCCACGACACCGGTCAACTGCAGCATCCGGTCGGCCAGGGTCGACTTGCCATGGTCGATATGCGCGATGATGCAGAAATTGCGGATGATCGCCGGGTCGGTGTGACCTGGGCGAGGCAGACCGTCGCTGGACTTAGTTTTATTGAGCACGAGGCGCTTTCGTGGGGGATGGAGATGCCCTCCATTGTTTCACGCTGCTCCTCGCGCGGCGGCATTGCCGAGGGCCGTCGTTGGGTCAAGATGTGCTCGTGAGGACCGTCCCGTGATTGCGATTCCGCACGGGCGCACCGCGCGACGGCTGGAGTGGCATTTCTTGCCAGCTCACATCCGCCAAGCCGTCGAGCAACGCATGGGGTCAACTGTGGTGCGCTCCGACAGCCAGGGCGGGGGCTTCACGCCGGGCTTTGCGTCGATTCTCACCGCGGCGAACGGCGAGCGCGTCTTCGTGAAAGCGGCCTCCTGCGTGGCTCAGCGACCCTTTGCCGATTCCTACCGCGAGGAGTCACACAAGTTGGCCGGGCTTCCGTCAGACATCCAGGCCCCGCGCTTGCTGTGGGTTATTGAAGAGGACTGGATCGTGCTGGGATTGGAGTTTGTCGAGGCGTCCTTGCCCAACCGCCCCTGGACACAGCCGCAGCTGGACCTGTGCCTGGCCGCCGTAGAGCTAACCGGCGAGTTGCTCTCGCCGCCACCGGACACATTGCCCCTTGTCAATGCCCTCGACGAGCTGCACGACTTTGCCTCGTGTTGGCAATCTGTGGCGCTGACCTCCCCCGATCTACCGCATCGGGAAGCGGCCGCGGCCTTGGCGGCTCGGTTGGCAGAAGCCGTCCCCGGGGACACGCTCGTTCATGCCGACATCCGCGCAGACAATCTGATGATCGATGCCCACGATCAGGTCTGGATCTGCGACTGGAACTGGCCATTTCGCGGGGCGGCGTGGCTTGACATGGTGATGCTGCTGATCCAGGCATGGGGGGACGGGGTTGATGCCGAGGCCATCCTCGGCGAGCGCACCTCCACCCGCGACGTACCCTCAGAACACATCGACATTTTCTTGGCCCTGCTGGCTGGCTACTTCTTCAAGTACGGCGCCCAACCCGCACCGTCGAGTTCACCCTGGCTCCGCGCACACCAGACGTGGATGGGTGAGGCAGCCTGGGGTTGGCTCTGCGCGAGACGTGGTTGGCGCTAGCCTCAGCAGGCGATTTGGGCCCTCCTCAGGGCCGCTGGTAACGTTGTTCCTCGCGTGCTCAACCGATTGTGGTGACAGCGCAGCACGCGCTCAGACTTCATTTCGATCAACTACGACACACAAAGGTCTCACTCAGTGGCGAATATTAAGAGCCAGATCAAGCGCAACAAGCAGAACGAGAAGCGTCACGAGCGCAACAAGGCCGTTAAGAGCGACCTGAAGACCGCCGTGCGCAAGTTCCGCGAGGCCGCCGCCGCCGGCGAGAAGGACTCCGCCGTCACGCTTGGCCGCGACGCGTGCCGCAAACTGGACAAGGCTGTCTCCAAAGGAGTCATCCACAAGAATCAAGCTGCTAACCGCAAGTCGTCGATCGCCAAGATGGCCGAATCTCTCTAGTCGACCCGGCTCGAAAAAGCGCAAATACTCTTCGACCCGGCTCGAAACCACACCGTACGGTGTGGTTTCGAGCCGGGTCGAAGTGATTTGTGCGAGTTTCGAGCCGGGTCGAAGGTCAGGCCGAGCGGAGCTCGGTGATCGTGAGGACCAAGCGCTCCAAGGTGTATGCCGGATCGCTTGCGGCCCCCTTGATGTCAGCATCCGCCTGAGCGATCGCGCGGATCGCGCTGCCAATCGAGGCCTCACTCCATCCACGCGACTGGTCCCGGATCGTCCGCAACTTCCACGGCGGGACCCCCACCTCGCGAGCCAGGTCATTTTCCCGCATCGCCCGAGGAGCACCCTGATAGCGGGCAATCCCGCGCGCACTCCCGGCGCAGGCCGAAGTGACTAACACCGCCGCGGTGCCGCCCTCGAGCGCCCAACGCAGCTCTTCGAGTGCGATTGAGCGTCGGCCGAAGAATGCCGCATCAGCCACGGCAAACGACTTGGCCTCCGCTCGGCCACCAAAATAGCGTTTGACCTTGTCGACCGTGAGTTGTTCGCCAGGAAAATCATTGGTGAGTTGGCTCGCTGCCGCGGCCAAGGATCGGAGATCCTGACCCACCGCCTGCACCAGAAAGCCGGCCGCCTCTTGCTCGATGGTGCTGCCATGTTGGCGAACCTCGGCGGCGACAAACCCAGGGAACTCCGAAGCTCGGAGCTCAGCTGACTTGGCCTCGGTGACTGTCGCCAACTTGCGAAGTTTGTTGAGGGTGCCTGAACCGCGGACGCCGCCCGAGTGAATCAGCACGATCGCGACATCTTCGACCGGTGCGGCGGCGTACGCCAATAGTCCCTCGACAGATTCTTCGGGGAGGTTCTCGATGGACCGGACAACCACGCAGCGAGTGCTCGAGAACAGTGACGGCGCCGACATTTCACCCAAACTAGCTAAGGACAGTTGTGATCCTTCAGTGTCGGAAAACTCCGCCTCGGGATCGTGGGCGCGCACTGCCGCACGCACCGCCTGGACCGTGCGCTCGCCCAAGAACTCTTCCTTGCCAGTCACCAGGGTGACTCGCCCCAGAACATCAGTTGCGCGCGGACCCACCATGTGTCGAAGCCTGCCACACACCTCCGACGGAGATCTCCGCGCTACTGCTGACGCGTGAAATCTCGTGACTTCACCATCAGTTCCCCATCCTCGAGGATCACGATCACATCGCCACTCGTGTCCGTCCGGACGACCGTGGCCTTCGCTGAGGTGAGTTGAGCAAGTGTCTCAGGGGCTGGGTGGCCATAGTCGTTGTCGGCACCCGCAGAAAACACCGCGATCTGAGGCTTTAGCCCGACGAGAAAATCGAAGTCTTGGAATCGGCTGCCATGGTGAGGAACCTTGAGAACGTCCACCTCGACCTCACCCAGCAGTCGGGCCAGGGCGCTTTGCGCCGGTGGCTCAACGTCGCCCGTGAGTAGGAGGCGAACACCGTCCACATCAGCAATGAACACAACGCTGGCATTGTTTGGATCAGCCACGCTGGGTCTGGCGACCTGGCCTGGCGCTGCTGCATTCTCTGGCTCTGGCCACAGCGACTGGAGCCGAACCTGACCGATCTGTCGAGTTACGCCGTAGGGAGTCAGCTGTGTCTCGATGTGGTGTTGGCGAGCAAGTTCTTCCACGGTCCTCACTCGATCAGCCGGAGCCAACACCCGGGTGGTCTCGATCAGGGTCGTACGACGTCCGCGGAGCACTCCACTCAATCCGTCCACGTGGTCAGCGTGAAAGTGAGTCAGGACGATCAGCGGCAACTCTGCAACATCGAGCCTTCGCAAACAGTCGTCAACGAGGCCGGGATCGGGTCCTGCGTCAATCACCACGGCCGCTCCCCTGCCAGCATTCAGCACCAGCGCATCGCCTTGACCCACATCGCACGCGGCAAAGATCCAGGCTGGGGGCGGCCAACCCGGTGTGGGGACCCGGGTCAACACCACAGCCACGACCACGGCCGTGATCGCCAAAGTGAAGTGCCAACGTCGCAGCACCCAGGTAGTCAGGAAGCCCGTCATGAGACACAGCCCGACCAGCACAATGAGCCGCCCGACGCTGGTGCCCCAGCCGAATTCTGGAGTCGGGAGGTCGGCACCTCGACGGGCGACCAACACAATCCAGCCAGCGCACCACGACGCCGCCGTACCGGCAATTGTGCCGAGGGGCGCCCAGATCGCCCCGGCAAATCCCCCGACCAGGCCCAAGACGGTGGCCGGACCAACGGCTGGGGCAGCCAACAGATTTGCGGCCACCGCCACCAGACTCACTTGGCCCGAGAGTGCGGCTACTAGCGGGGTGCAGACCAGTTGCGCGGCCGCCGGGACCGCGATTGCCTCAGCCAGCCAACGAGGCAGCCAGAGCGACAGTTCGTCACGCCACACGGGAGCTAGGTAGATGATGCCCGCCGTGGCCAAGACGGAGAGCGCGAAGCCAGGTGAGTCGGCCAGCAGTGGTTCGAGCAACAGCACTGCGACCACCGCCGCGCCGAGCGCTCGCCCACCCCGTTGACGACCGTTGGCCCCCAAGCCAATGAGACCGACCGCGCCCATGGCTGCTGCCCGCACAACGCTCGGCTCAAGTCTGGCAAGCAAGATGAAGCCGAGGATGCCGATGGCCCCGACGACATACAGGCCGTTTCCACGCACACCGCACCAGCGTGCCGAAACCAACAAGAAGCCGACCAGGAGCGTCAAATTGGTGCCCGAGACGGCCAGCAAATGCGTGAGCCCCGTGCTGCCAAAGTCCGAGGACAAGGACTTGGTGATCCCAGCATCGTCACCAACCACGAGCGCGGGAACGAGTGCTCGCTGATCTGCCGGCCGGTATGCCACCGACGCGCGGAGGGCACTGCGGATTCGTTCAGCGAATTGCCACCACCCCCGAGGTTCGGCGACCACCCGTGGGCTTCCCCGAGCACGAAGAATCGCGGCTACTTCTGCATCGTCTGCAAGCCCAAGTTGCCCACTCAACTCCACCCGCGAACCGAGGCGGACCGAAGCCCACGAGGCATCCGCCATCACCAGCACGGGGGTGGCCAACCGATAGAACTCTCCCCGCCCGGCTACTTCAGTCAAACGCACTCGTACGACGACAAAGTCGGCATAGTTGCCCTCGTGGAGTCGAGGATCCGAGGTAATCACAGCCGTTGCCCGAACGAAGGTCCCACGCTCGGCAAACTGGGTGATCGGCGTGACGGAAACTGACTGTTGGCGAAACGTGGAGTCGGCTAACACCGCCACAAAAACAAGGCACCCCGAAAGCACCAGCGGCCGCAGCGCTGGTCGTCGCCAGGCCAGAGCCAGCATCAGGCCAAGTAGGGCTGCGATCACCCAGGCCACGAGATTCCCGGCGGAACCGGCCAGGTGAATTCCACTCAGACCACCGAGCCAGGCTGAGGCACCGAGGAACGGCATCCTCAGGTCCAGGGGTTCGCGGGTGACCTCGTCTGGGCCAGATCCAGCCGCAGGGATGGCCAATTCAGACAGTGACGTGTGGCGCCAGTTGGGCGAGGGTGGCTTCGCCGATGCCCTGAACGTCGAGCAATTCCTCTACAGCGCCAAAACCGTTGTTTTGTGTTCTCCACGAGATGATCGCCAACGCTGTCACTGGTCCGATCCCAGGCAACGTCTCCAACTCGACTTGTCCCGCAGTATTGAGATTGACCAACGCACCTGGCGACGCATCTCCAGCGGAGTTGCTTGATGGGGGTGCTGCTGCAGCCGCCCCCACCCCATCCGGCTGCGGCACCCCCACCAAGATTTGTTCCCCATCCACCAATGGGCGAGCAAGGTTGAGTGCTCCAAGGTCGACGCCACGTCGCACCCCGCCAGCGGCTTCAAGAGCATCCACCACACGGGCCCCCGCTGACAGGACAGCTATTCCCGGACGACGTACCTTCCCAGACACGTCAACGATCAGCTCCGCAGACACTTGATTTGTTGACTCAAGAGGGAGGAGCGCGGACGGCGAGGGACCAACCTCACTGATGCGGGGCGAACCTGATTGGGTGGCCTGCGGACGAGTGTGGATTGCCCACCAAGCGGTCACACCTAGGCCAAGCGCCACCAGCACCGCCACCAGGCTGACTTGGGTCGGCCCAAATGCGAAACGCTGCCTGACCGTGTCAGGCATCAACCCCGCCAGCGACGGCCCTCTGCGGCGGGCTGCGTGCCGGCCGGGCGCTAACGGCGTTGATGAGTGGGTCACTGCAAGGGTTTGCGGCAGTGACTCGTTGGGAGAATCGGTGATCAGTGCGAAGTCCCAGGGTCGAATCGCTGCGGCCAACTCAGGGTCCGCTGGCCGCCAGGCAGGCTGCACGTCTGCCTCCTCCCTCAACTGCGACGCAGGCGTTGGACTAGGGGTCGCAAGGTCAGCGCTCAGCGACGCCAACCGGCGTGAAAAGACCTGCTGTTGCTCGGGGCTCGGTCGACGCGATCGCATGCCCATGACAGTAGGAAGCGAATCGCCTCAACAACAGGCCCAAAATCAAACCTGTGGATAACTCAGTCTGTCGAGAGTGGAGCCACGCACACGGCCACCATTCCGGGCCCGACGTGCGCCCCGAGTGCGGCACCAACTTCGCTGCACCACACGTTGCGGCGTGAGAGGTTGCTGCTGAGCCGCGAGCCAAGGTGGTCCGCAAGTTCGTCGGCGGCCTGTTGATTGGCCAAGTGCGCCACGCCGACATCGACCTGCCGCGAACCCGTCGCTTCGACGGCCAGGTCCGCCAATCTGGCCAGCGCCCGCGCAGAGGTCCGAACCTTGTCGAGTTGAGCGACCTCGCCATTGCGAATCCACAGCAACGGCTTGACAGCCAACGCCCCACCCAGCAGGGCGGCAGCGGCCCCGATGCGGCCACCCCTGCGGAGATATTCCAGTGTGTCGACATAGAACAGCGATCTGGTGGCTTCGGCTCGCACCCGAACGGTGTGGGCTATCTCGGCTCCCGAGATTCCCGCATCACTGAGGTCAGCGGCTTGTAGCACCGCAAAGCCGGTCGCGATGCCCACCTGGCGACTGTCGACCGTGTGCACAGGGATCGCAGCGTCGCGCGCTGCAAGTTGAGCGGATTCGAAGGTCCCGCTCATTTTGGCCGACAGGTGAATCGACACAACTTCGGTTGCCCCGGCCTCCGCCGCCGCGGCATACGCCGCGAGGAAGGCAGCTGGTGGAGGCCGGGAAGTGCTCACGCGTTTCTTAGCTCTCAGCGCCTCGGCCACCAACTCGGGGGTCGCGCCACCGGGCCCTTCCTCCATCTCGTCATCGTCGATCATCACGTGCAGCGGAACTACGAGAACGTTTCGCTGCGCGGCGATCGCTGGTGACACGCTTGACGTCGAATCGGTGACGATAGCGACAGGGGACATGGTGTGAGATTACCCGCGATTGGCGGGCGTGATCCTCTTCACGCACCGCCTCTCTGCCTGGCATCGCGGGAATCAGCCCCTTGGCGTTGGTGTTGCCACAGCGTGACCTCAACGATCCTCCACAACGTCGCATCCACTGACGAAACACTCGGGCTTAATTCCCTTCTGCGTGATCGCTGGAGTCCCCGCAGTTTTGATGCTGAGCATCAAGTCTCCGATGCTGAACTGAAGTCGCTGTTGACGGCCGCTCAGTGGGCGCCCAGCGCGGGAAACTCGCAACCCTGGTCCTTCGTTGTAGCCCGCCGAGGCGACCCGACGCATGACCTGTTGGTGAGCCAACTCACGCGCGGAAATGTGCCGTGGGTCCCGGAGGCAAGCGCGATCATCCTCGCGGTGGCCCAAGTCAGCACCGGGCTCGAGGTCGACGCTCCGGACTACTCAGACTACGCGGCGTACGACGTGGGACAGGCAGTTGCCCACCTTGCCATCCAGGCCCGCGCTCTCGGTCTCGAGACCCGGCAGTTCGCTGGTTTTGACCACGACGGCGTCACCAAAGCGCTCGGCGTACCACGCAACTTTCGCGTGCTCGTCGGCGTCGCCGTGGGCCAGCACTCACCTCTCGATCGCGATTTTGTTGGTTCATCGCACGCGGCACGGCCGCGCGTGCGAAAGGAACTCTCGGAGTTTGTGTTCTCGGAGAAGTGGGGAAACCCCCTAGTCCTGATCGACGCGAAGAGTTAGCCACCGTTCAGTTCGGCGCAGCGGCGACTTGCGCCTCGCCGTGGCGCAAAACAGGAGGTTGCGTCGGGCTAGTTCGGGCGACGGCGCATGGCCCGATAGGCAGCGCGGGCGCTGATCGCCTGTTGAAGCTCTTGGAGGATGGCAGTGAAAAACTGCTTGCGATAGTTCTCATCGCTCACCGCGTAGACGGTGAAATAGAGGCCGGAGAACGCAGCCAGAAACACCGAGACCTGGACGAGTTGCTGGCTGATCCGCTGACCCAAGAGAGGGTGCAAGGTGTCCACAGCACCCAACCAGTCAGTGATGACGTCTGGGTGAATGGTGACCGCGCCAAACACCAGAAAGAAGACAAAGACAGACAGCGCCAAAAGCAACACCTGAATGAATTGGGCGACCAACAACACCAGCACCAGATTGAGTTTTTGAAGACCCTCAATATGGTCACTTTCGAGATCAAGCTCCTCTGCGGTGCACTCCTCAGCGATCACCTCAAGCGGGGTGCCCCGGCATCCGACTCGGACTTGATCGGCATCGAGTTGCTCGTCAAAGACATCCAACTCCTCCGGCAGGCGAACGGCCAGGAAACCAACTGCCACCGCGGCGAAAAGCAACACAGTCCCCCACATCACACCGCCGTCCAAGCGTGAAGCGACCTGCCAGACCTCGGTGTTGATGAAGAAAAAGGTCACGAAGAGCAGCAGAAGTGGCAAGGCGCGGGTGACCAAGGGGAACAACAGTCCGAGGCTGCCAAAGGTTCGTCGGGCGGCCCAGCCGATGATGACACCACCGCGCAGTTTGAGCATCGCGTAGCCCGCTAGGCCCAACAAGAACGCCTGACTGCCCAGAATGAAGGCTGCCGCCCCATCCAATTCCCTGGAGCTATCGGCGCCAGTGATCGCCGAGACCAACACAGCGACTCCCACTCCAACCGCGAGCGCGATAACGAGCACTACCGCGAGGCGAGGTGTCCGGGCGTTGTGGCGCACTTCATCTCGGACGCCATCAACGAAGTAAGGCAAACCGTGGTCGACGAACCACCTCTCTGCCGCGGTGGCGTCAGAACCTGCTGATGGCCCTTGTGTGGGGTCAGCCATGCAGCAACTCCCGAGTGCGGCGTACGTCGTCATGCATCGTCGCGATCAGAGCCTCCTGGCCGTCAAACCGGACCATCCCCCGCAGGCGGCTGACGAACGACACCTCGACCTCGTCGTCATACAGATCCGGTGCTGACCCATCGATGACAAACGCCTCCACGCGGCGTTCACGTTCGCCATCAAAGGTTGGGTTGGTGCCGACGGAGATTGCCGCTGGGAGTTGCTCTGCAGTGTCCAGCCGCCGCAGCCAGCCGGCATAAACGCCATCGGCGGGAGCGGCAAGCCCTGGGCCGATCGGCACGTTGGCGGTGGGGAAACCTAGGGTTCGCCCACGCTGCTCACCTTTCGTGACCACCCCTCGCACAGCAAATGGGCGACCCAACGCCTCCTCAGCGCCTTCTACATCGCCCGCAATCAGGCAGTGCCGAACATAGGTCGAGGACCAGACCTGCGGCCCTCCATCCAGCATGATCGGCTCGGTCTTGAAGCCCAATTCGTTTCCGAAGGCGGTGAGGGCCGTGACGTCTCCGGCTGCGCGATGTCCGAAGCGGAAGTTGGCACCGATCACCACGGCTTCGGCGTGCAAAGTTTCGACCAAAACCCGCCGTACAAACTCCTCGGGCGACCAACTCGCCATCGCCAAGTCGAACGGCAAGACCAGGGTGCCGTCCACGCCAGCCAACGCGAGGAGTTCGAGCCGAGCGGGCATGGTGGTGAGCATGCTTGGCGCGTGTTCTGGGCGAAGTACGGCCATCGGATGAGGGTCAAACGTGACGGCGATGACCTGGGCAATGCGGTGAGCCTGCGCAACCTCACGGCAGCGCTGGAACACGTGTTGGTGCCCACGGTGAATACCATCAAAGTTTCCAATGGTGACAACAGACTGCGCCAGTTCACTTGGCACGTCGCCAATCGATCGCCACACCAGCACCCCAGAAGCCTCCCATAGAGATAGTCCGCCGCGAAAAGCACCGTCCCGGCCAGGAAAGTCCTGCTTTTCGCGGCGGACTACCCAACGAAGACGGCGATGGGGCGGGTCCGCGCTTCGCGCGTCTCATACAGCGCCAAGAACTCGCCATCCGGCGCGAACACTGCTGTTGTCGACTCAAACTCAACCGACAGCGGACGCCCCACTCGAACGTCAATGGCTTGCTGATCGCTGAGTTCGTACGCCGGGAAACTGGCTCTGGCTGCCTGGCTAAGGTCGATCATCCTCCAGCTCTGAGCCAACTGCTCCAGGGTCTGGGCGGAAGTGAGAGCAAAGGGTCCCACCGCGCTGCGTCGCAGAGCCGTGAGGTGTCCACCCACGGCCAGCTCGTGCCCAAGGTCACGAGCAATCGCGCGGACATAGGTTCCGCTGGAGCACCGCAGGGAAATTCGAACATCTAGGAACCCGTCGGAAGTGGCGAGCACCTCGTGGACCACCAGGTCGTGGATCGTGACTCGTCGAGCTGGCAGATCGACGTCCTCACCGTCCCGAACTCGCTGATAGGCGCGCTTTCCGTCAATCTTGATGGCGGAGACAGCCGTTGGCTTTTGGTCAAGCTCGCCAAGGTAGCCCTGGAGTCGTTCACGAATCTGTGCTTCCGAAATGCCGGCAATCGAGTGCGACTCGATCAATTCCCCTTCGGCGTCGTCAGTGGTCGTGGAGGCACCCAACCGAATCGTCGCGTCGTACGCCTTCTGAGTGAGCATGAGATGTCCGAGCAGTCGAGTTGCCCGGTTAACGCCGATAACCAACACTCCGGTTGCCATCGGATCCAGGGTGCCGGCGTGGCCAACCTTGCGGGTGCCAGCCAAGCGGCGGATGCGAGCAACAACATCGTGCGAGGTCAGCCCGGCTGACTTATCCACAATGACTAACCCCGACGCACCCGCTGGTGCGCTCGCTTGGCTCACGCCCCAGCTGCCTCATCATCGATCGCGGCCGCGGTGTCGGCTTCTTCGTCGCTGTCGTCTTCGTGGGGCTTCTTGTAAGGGTCGGCGTCTCCGGCGTACGTCGCCCCTGAAGCGGCCGCTGCCAGGGCTGCGTCTGAGGCTCGGGCCGCCGCCAAGATCTCGTCCAGATGTCGAGCCGTCTCCGGAAGCGCATCGCGCACGAAGGTCAGCGAGGGAACGTGCCGCATGCCCAATTGCTTGCCAACCTCGGAGCGAAGGACACCCTTTGCCGACTCCAACGCGGCAGCACTGCCTGCCTCGGCCGCCTCGTCACCCAAGACGGTGTAAAAAATGGTGGCCTGCTGAGAGTCTCCGGTCAGTCGCACCTCGGTGATGGTCACAAATCCCAGCCGAGGGTCCTTGATCCGACGCTCCAACATTTCCGCAACGATCACTTGAATCCGATCGGCAACCTTGCGGACGCGTGGACTAGCCATCGTGGTCTCCCTTCCCTCTTTGCGTTTCTTGGCGGGAGTTTCATCAAGGTATGTCGGTGAACCATCACTTCCCGAGGGCTATAACCCTCGGGAAGTGTGGCTTCACCTGCATACCTTGATGAAACAACACTCAGACACCGGAACAACTAGGCGCGGGGGATCTCGCGCATCTCGAAGGCTTCGACGATGTCGCCTTCCTTGATGTCGTTGAATCCGCGCAACACCAGACCACACTCAAAGCCCTCACGGACCTCGGAAGCGTCATCCTTCTCACGCTTGAGCGAGGACAGATCCAGGTTTTCGGCAACGACTTTCCCGTCGCGAACCAGGCGAACCTTGGCGTTGCGACGAATCGTGCCGCTGGTGACCATGCAGCCAGCGATATTGCCGATCTTGGACGAACGGAAGATCGCGCGGATCTCCGCCTGACCCAAGGATGCCTCTTCGTACTCCGGCTTGAGCATGCCCTTGAGCGCTGCTTCGATCTCGTCGATGGCTTGGTAGATGACCGAGTAGTAACGAATCTCGACACCTTCCTTGTCGGCCAACTCGGTTGCCTTGCCCTGGGGGCGCACGTTGAAACCGATGATGATCGCATCGGAGGCTGCCGCAAGCATGACGTTGGTTTCGGTGATGGCACCGACACCACGGTCGATAACTCGCAGCGAAACCTCATCGCCAACATCGATCTTTGCCAAGGAGTCTTCGAGCGCTTCGACCGAGCCCGACACATCGCCCTTGAGGATGAGGTTGAGCTCTTGGCTCTCGCCCTTCTCCATGGAAGCCATGAAGTCCTCGAGAGTACGACGTACGCGACGCTGAGCCTGGAGGGCCGCACGTTCGCGAGCCTCCCGCTTCTCGGCGATCTGGCGAGCCGTGCGGTCATCATCAACCACCAGGAAGTTCTGACCTGCACCCGGAACCGCAGTCAGACCCAGCACCATTGCCGGACGCGACGGATCAGCTTCAGTGATCGGGTCGCCGTGCTCATCGAGCATGGCCCGCACCCGACCGTGGGCCGGTCCGGCCACAATCGTGTCGCCGACCTTGAGCGTGCCCCGCTGCACCAATATGGTGGCAACCGGGCCACGACCGCGGTCAAGGTGTGCCTCAACGACGAGACCTTGAGCATCCTGGTGCGGGTTGGCCCGAAGGTCCAACGACGCGTCAGCGGTCAGGATGATCGCTTCGAGCAGCTTGTCGAGGTTGAGCTCAGACTTGGCCGAGACATCGACGAACATCGCGTCGCCGCCATACTCCTCAGGGATCAAGCCATATTCGGTGAGCTGACCGCGGACCTTGGTCGGGTCAGCGTCCGGCTTGTCGATCTTGTTGACGGCGACCACGATCGGCACCCCGGCTGCCTTGGCGTGGTTGAGCGCCTCAACCGTCTGCGGCATCACACCGTCATCGGCAGCGACCACCAACACCGCAATGTCGGTTGCCTTGGCGCCGCGGGCACGCATGGCCGTGAAGGCCTCGTGACCGGGCGTGTCGATGAAGGTGATCCGACGATCGTTGCCATCGACCTGGGTGTGCACCTGGTAGGCACCGATGTGCTGCGTGATGCCACCGGCTTCCTTATCGACCACATTGGCATTGCGCAGTGCGTCCAGGAGCCTGGTCTTGCCGTGGTCGACGTGACCCATGACGGTGACGACAGGAGGCCGGATCTGGAGGTCGTCGTCGACGCCCTCGTCCATGCCGAACTCGAGGTCAAACGACTCGAGCAACTCACGGTCTTCGTCTTCGGGCGAAACGACCTGGACGATGTAGTTGAGTTCCTCACCCAACAACTCGAGGGTCGCATCGTTGACCGATTCAGTGGCCGTGACCATCTCGCCAAGGTGGAACAGCATCTGCACCAAGGAGGCTGCGTCGACGCCGACCTTGTCGGCAAAGTCCGTCAACGAAGCGCCACGAGCCAACCGAACGGTCTCGCCGTTGCCCTTGCGGACACGCATGCCGCCAATCGTGGGGGCTTCCATGTTGTCGAACTCTTGACGGCGCTGACGCTTGGACTTGCGTCCACGACGCGAAGGTCCACCGGGACGCCCAAAAGCACCCTGGGTCGAGCCACGCTGACCCGGACGTCCGCCGCCACCAGGGCGACCGCCACCGGCGGGTGCCGGAGGTCCGAAGTTGCCCGGAGCGCCGCCACGATTGGGGGCCCCTGCACCGCCGCCACGTCCTGGCGCTGCACCGGGGCGACCCGGAGCGCCGCCAGTGCGCCCAGGCGCACTTCCTGGACGTCCCGGAGCGCCGGTGCGACCGGTGCCAAAAGCAGCCGGTGACTTAGGCATCATCGCCGGATTGGGGCGCGGCATCCCATCGCGAGCCGCAGGTGGGCGCGGTGGACGCTGATCGCCGGGTGCCTCTACTTCACGCTCAGGGCGCGCGACGGCCGGACGTCGGCCCATGCCCTGGCTCGGCGCAAACGGGTTGTTGCCCGGACGGGGCGCACCCGGTCGAGGTGCTGTGCGGGAGGGTGGCGCAGTAGGTGCGTTGAAGATCTGCTCGGCAGGAGCTTCCTCGACAACCTCAGCCACCGGTTCGGGTGCGAGCACAACAGGCTCGGGCTGAGCGGCTGGCTTTGGCCCAGGACGAGGAGTCCGCTTGGCAGGTGCCTCATCGGCCGCAGGAGTGGGCGCTACTGCCGACGGCGGGGCAGCGGAATCTGCGACCTCCGCTTTGGCTGCCGGCGCAGGCGCCTGGGGCGCCGGAGCAGCGACTGGCGCGGCCGCCGCAGCGGCTACGAGCTTGTCGCCGTACTCCTTTTTGAAGCGCATTTCGACGGGGAGTTCAACCGTCGAGGAAGGCGATTTGACGAACTCGCCCATTTCTTTCAGCTTCTCAAGAACAAACTTGCTCTCAAGGCCGTATTGCTTGGCGAGTTCGTGGACTCGGGTTTTTGCCACGGGATTCTCGGGCTCCTTCTGGCCCGAGTCCCAGGAGTGCTAGGAACGGACCGATAGTGGTGAGGCGTGAGTTGACAGGCTCATCGGAAAGAACTCATCGAGTGCTCATGAGCTGCTGCTCCAGTTTCTTTGTCGTCGTGCATCGGTCAGGTCGTGAGCGCGGCGATGAACTCACCAACTGCGGTGCTCTCCAGACTTTTCTCGGCCCGTAAGGCACGAGAGAAAGCACTCCGACGAACTGCCCTTTCGTAACAAGCAGACATCGGGTGGAGATAAGCCCCGCGGCCTGTCGCGGTGCCGTTGGAATCAGGCGTGATGGCCAGGTGGCCCAACACATCCGAACCGACAACAATTCGCAACAATTCGCTCTTGGCGGCCCGCGCACGACACCCGACGCACATCCTGACGGGCCCCGTGCGGGGCTGCCCGGAATGGGAGTTGTCAGGAGAGGGCGTTTGGGTGCGTTCGAGAACCACCGACATAGACTCTAGCGCGTCCTCGAACAGAACTCCGAATGGACAGCCCTCAGCCAACTCAGCCCGCTGCGGCTAGGCCTCAGGAGGCGCCTCATCCGAACGGATATCAATACGCCAGCCAGTGAGTCTGGCAGCAAGCCGGGCATTCTGGCCTTCCTTGCCGATGGCCAGTGACAGTTGGTAGTCGGGCACGATGACGCGCGCTGATCTGCTCTCCAACGAGATGACTTCGACCGAACTTACTCTTGCCGGCGACAGCGCTTGAGCCACGAGCTCGGCCGGATCATCTGACCAATCGACGATGTCAATCTTTTCGCCGTGCAGTTCGGACATGACGTTGCGCACGCGCTGGCCCATCGGGCCGATACATGAGCCCTTGGCATTCACCCCCGCGATGGTGGAGCGAACGGCAACCTTGGTCCGGTGGCCGGCTTCACGCGCGATTGCCGGGATCTCTACAGTGCCATCGGCAATCTCTGGCACCTCCAGGGCAAAGAGTTTCTTAACGAGGTTGGGATGGGTCCGCGACAACATGATCTGGGGCCCACGCATCCCCTTGCGAACTGAGATCACGAGGCACTTGATTCGGGCACCATGTTCGTAGGTTTCGCCAGGGACCCGCTCCCCTAAGGGCAACAGAGCTTCCAGTTTGCCCAAGTCGATCATGACGTCATCTGGGTTGCGACCTTGCTGGATCACTCCAGAGACGATGTCGCCCTCCTTGCCCAGAAACTCCCCGAAACGGATTTCATCCTCTGCATCGCGCAACCGCTGCAGCATGATCTGCTTCGCGGTGGTCGCGGCGATCCGGCCAAAACCTTCAGGAGTGTCGTCGTACTCCCCGACTTTGGTGCCTTCCGCGTCAGTTTCGAAGGCGTAGACGACGACGTGCCCGGACTTGCGGTCAAGTTCGACGCGAGCGCGATCCTGGGCTCCCGGAGTCTTGAGGTAGGCCGTGAGCAGAGCCTGCTCAATGGCGTCTGCAAGCACCTCGAAGGAGATCTCCTTCTCTCGCTCCAACATGCGCAAAATGCTCAGGTCGATATCCATCAGACATCACTCTCTTGGGTCTCGGCCGGGGATTGCTCAGGCGTGGCGTGGGCTGGCTTGGGGCGGTTGAACTCGATCTGCACCACGGCTTTCAAGATCTTGGGATAGTCAAGGCGTAGCGTTTCGCCCTCGAAATCGAGGCTGACCCCGGCCTCGTCACTGGCCTGCACCCGCCCGGTCAGTTCCGCACCATCGGTGAGCGAGACGGCGACGAGTCGGTCGACATTGCGGCGCCAATGCCTAGGCAACGTTAATGGCCGGTCGATGCCACGCGAAGTGACCTCCAGCGTGTAGCCCATCTCCCCCATGACATCGGAGTCATCGAGGATTTCGGAAACGGCCTTGGTCGCCTCAGCCACGTCATCCATGGTGGGACCACCATCGGTGTCAACAGCGATTCGAAGCACGCGGCGTTTGCCCGCGGGAGTGATCTCAACGGCCTCGAGATCCAGCCCGAGCGCCAGCAGGGGGTCGCCCACCAAGTCGGCAATGCGGTCGCGAGTGGCATCGACACGACTTGTGCTCGCCGAACCGTGGACTGGGCTTGTCACCGGTGTCGCCTCCTTGTGCTGTTAGGGGATCAAGGATAGGGGCATGACCCATGGTTCAACGACCCGGACGAATGAGTGGACGAATGACTGGACGCATCGCGGCGCGAAGGACTGGGGCTAAGGTCGGGCCCGTGATGGCCAGACCTGGGAGCGGGACAGCGGTGAGCCGGCGGGCACTCCTAGCGAGTTCCCTGGGTGCCTCTGTTGCCTTAATGACGGGATGTACGTCGGGCAACTCACCGCAAACCAGCGTGCCGTCGGCATCAACGGCAGAGACCCTTTCGCCTTCCGCCGTACCCAACTCCGACGACAACGTGGCGAAAACAATCATGCTGATTGAGGCCCAGCTCAGGTTTGCCGTCGCTGTCCAAGAGTCCTTCCCGAGGTTGCGTGGCCGTTATCGGAGCCTGCTCGAACTGCACGACGCTCACCTGCAATTTCTTAACAGCCTGCCCGGGGCCAACGCACCCGTCCCGGTGGCCCCGGTGCCATCCGTTCCGATAAGTCGAACGTTGAGTGACCAGGCCATGGCAATTTCTGTTGGCGCCCTCGCTGCGGACCTCGCGACCCAGGCGACGGCAAGTCAGGACGCGTCGCTGGCGCGGGCCCTGGCCAGCCTTTCGGCAGGTGTCGTGCAGCGCGGTGTGGCCATCGGCTGGGCGACCGGCGAGCAATCGGTGGACCTGCCTGCCTCAGCCACCCTCACCACAAGTGAGCAGGATGCTCTTCAGGTTGCGCTGGCGCGGGCTCACTCGGGACTCTGGTCTTATGGCGTCTTAGGTGGTCAGACGTCGGCCACGCGCTCGCCGGCATTATTCGCGGGCATCAACGCTGGGTATGCCGCTCACCGCCAGCAGCGTGACCAACTGGTTGCCTTGTTGACGGCACTGGGTGCGGCTCCGGTCGCGGCGCAGCCGACGTATGAACAACCGCCGGACCTCGAAACGCCTCGTCAAGTCGCCCAAGCTGCGCAAGCCATCGAACGCGACTGTGCCGAGACCTACGCTTGGTTGGTGGCCCAGACTCAGTCAGGCGTGCGCGGATGGGCGGCGGCGACGCTCACAAATGCAGCGATCCGCGAACTCGCCGTCCAGGGAACCCCCGAGAATTTCCCTGGCGCTGACGAGCTCGCGGATCGATAGTCGGCCCCGATAGCCCCAACGATTCGGGCCCGAGCCCTTGTCGTTGAGTTAGATGATTCCGCAAAAAAGTGCATCACCTGGGCAAAACGCAGTTGCATGTTTGTGCAATGCATTTTCCTGCAGTTTGCTCTTCCTGTCAGGACCAGCCCGCAATGACGTCCGCGATCTCCGCCAGCGAACCTACGGTGGCGTCCGGAACGCCCATCGAGTGCCCGATCTGCTCGACCGGAATGTCACTATGGGGCACATAGATGGTCCGCAGCCCAGCATTTTGCGCCCCCCAAACATCATCGAACAGCCGGTCACCGACGTACACGCAACGGCTCGGCTCAGTGACACCCACCGAATCCATCGCCGCCCTGAAGACATGAGGGGACGGCTTAGTCCAGGCGACCTCACTGGTATAGACATCGCCGTCGATCAGGTGGCAGATGCCGTCACGCTCGAAGTAGGCGACGTGAACTGATTTAGGCCACAACGTGTTGGACAACACCCCGACCTTGATCCCTCTTTCGCGCAACGTTGAGAACAGTGGCTCCACAGCGGCATCGGTGAAGGTGTGCGGCTCCCAGAAGTCGAAGTAGTCGCCCAACAGCTCCGGGTCGTGGTCTAAACCGGCCGTGGCGAAGATGTCGCCAACTTGGGAGCTTTGCTGATGATCGCGCGATCGTGCCCAGACCGTCTGGTTCGCGAGCATGAGGGCCTGCACTAGTTCGCGTTCGTGGGCGTCGTGCGTCGGCGGTGGAATCACCGCCTTCGCCAACGCGAGGGCCTCAGCTTCAAAATCGACGTTGTGCCACGGAGTAAGGGTGCCGCCCCAATCGAAAAGAACGGCCTTGATACCCCCATCACTCATGACCCGCGGACCAGTTCATTGAGGTAGTTGCTCGCCTCTGTCACAGCCACATTGGTGCGTTCGCCGCTGGCACGATCTTTGACTTCCACGACACCGTCGGCCAAACCGCGCCCGACCACGACAATCGTCGGGACGCCGATCAGTTCAGCGTCCTTGAACTTCACCCCCGGGCTGACCTTGGGGCGGTCGTCGTACAACACCTGGACGCCCAGCCCATTCAATTGCTCGGCGAGGGCCCCTGCCGCTGCAAAGACAGCCTCGTCTTTCCCGGTGGCAACGATGTGTACGTCGGCCGGGGCGACTTCCCTGGGCCAGCAGAGCCCGAATTCGTCGTGGGTGTTTTCGGCGATGGCGGCCACGGCACGAGAGGGTCCGATGCCGTAGGAGCCCATCGTGACGGTGACGAGTTTGCCATTCTCGTCGAGGACCTTGAGACCCAAAGCCTCGGCATACTTTCGACCCAACTGGAAGATGTGGCCCATCTCGATCCCGCGCGCCGACTCGAGGGTGCCCGCGTCACAGTTGGGGCAGGCGTCGCCGTCGCGCACTTCGGCCGCCTCGATGGTGCCATCAGCCTCGAAATCGCGTCCAGCAACCAGGTCGATAACGTGTGACCCGGCGATGTCGGCCCCAGTCACCCATCGCGTGCCCGCAACGACGCGCGGGTCTACGACGTAGCGAATGCCCGAAGCTTGCTTCTCCCCTAAGGCTCCGGGACCGATGTAACCCTTCACCAGCGCAGGGTGCCGAGCAAACTCCGCCTCATCCATGGGCTCAACTTCAATCGGCTCCAACTGACCCTCGAGCCTCTTCTGATCGACCTCGCGATCACCCGGAAGGCCAATCGCCAAGGGCTCACGGGTGCCATCGGGGTGCTTGAGCATCACGAGGACGTTCTTCAGCGTGTCGGCCGCTTCCCACTTGCGGTCGGCTCGCGGAAAGTGGTCGTTGAGGTGGTCCACGAGGGACTCGATGGTAGGCGTGTCAGGTGTTTGCTCAGCGTGGGCGGCCGGAGTCTGCGCCACTTCTTCAGCGCTGGGCGAGAGCGGCGGACGCACCTGGACAGCTTCAACGTTGGCTGCGTAGTCGCAACTAGTGCAGCGGACGTAGGTGTCCTCGCCGACGTCGGCGCGCGCCAGGAACTCTTCAGAACCGGACCCGCCCATGGCACCAGAGGTCGCCTTGACGATGACGTAGTCGAAGCCAAGCCGGTCGAAGATCCGGATGTAGGCGTCACGATGCATCGCATATGACGCTAGGAGGCCAGCATCGGTGGCATCGAAGGAATAGGAATCCTTCATCACGAATTCGCGCCCACGCAACAGCCCTGCACGCGGCCGGGCCTCGTCGCGATACTTCGTCTGAATCTGATAGATCGACAACGGCAAATCTTTGTAGGACGAGTAGAGATCCTTGACTAGAAGCGTGAACATCTCTTCATGTGTCGGCCCGAGGAGATAGTCGTTTTCCTTGCGATCCTTCAGCCGAAAGATGCCCTGACCATATTCAGTCCAACGGCCCGTGGTGTCGTAGGGCTCGCGAGGCAGCAGCGCCGGGAAGTGCACCTCTTGTGCCCCCATCTCATCCATCTCGTCACGGATGATCTGTTCGATCTTGCGCAGAACGCGATAGCCGAGCGGCAACCAGGAATAAAGCCCTGGCGCCACTCGCCGGATGTAACCCGCCCGGACGAGGAGTCGGTGGCTAGGGACTTCGGCGTCAGCCGGGTCGTCGCGCAGGGTGCGGACGAAGAGCGTGGACATGCGCAGGATCATGACCGAAGGCTACTGGAACATGATCGTGGCGAAGCGCGCCGACTCCTGGAAGCCACAACGCTCGTAGGCGCGCCTGGCAGGCTCATTCCACTCGTTGACATAGAGGGAAGCGACGGGTGCGATGTCGGCTTGAATCTGTTCGACCACAGCGGCAATTCCGGCGGCCGCGAGCCCCTCCCCACGGCGGGAAGGGTCGACGTAGACGCCTTGGATCTGGGCGGCGTACGGCGAAACGCAGGCGACCTCGGCCTTGAAGACAAGCCGGCCGTCATCGATGCGCACGAACGACCAGCCCTTGGTGATCAACTGCCTCACCCGCGCACGATAGAGATCGCGTCCGTTGCCTGACTCCGGCGACACTCCTACCTCTTCGGTATACATCGCCACGCAGGCCGGATAGAGGATTTCGAGGTCAAACCGGGTGCTGCGGCGTACGCCGGGATCAGGCGAGATCAGCGGCGGTGTCGCCAACTCAAGATGTGGTTGAGCCCAGCGCAAGTCACGTGGCAACGGCCTGCTGACACAGAGCACGTCATAGACACCACGAACGGCCTCTTCGGGACCGAAGATCGTGGACACATAACTGCGCCGCTCGACAGCACGTTGAGCAAACGCGGCAGCGTCGTCCGCGGTCACTTGGATCGGCACCAAATTTGCACCCACATGGCAGGCCGACGTCAGTTCACCATCGGCGTAGCGGCCCCACATTTCGCCGCCCAACCACTTGGGTTCAAGCTTTGTGGATCTGGCTCGATAGTCGGCGAACACGTTGACGACGGGGTCGCGTGCAGTTAGCGCCAGAAAGTCATCGAGGTCCGCGGTGCCAAGCGGGCGGATACCTCGTCGGGTGGAGAGCACGCCCAGAGCCTACGACTAACCCCGCCGACTACGAGACGCTGACGGCAGCACTAGCCCCTTCGACGGGCTCCATGCTCTCGGCCAATCTCATGGCCTCTTCTATCAAGGTCTCGACGATCTGAGACTCGGGAACCGTCTTGATCACCTCGCCCTTGACGAAGATCTGACCTTTCCCGTTGCCCGAGGCCACGCCCAGATCAGCTTCGCGCGCTTCTCCAGGGCCATTGACCACGCATCCCATCACTGCGACCCGCAACGGCACTTCGAGTCCTTCGAGGCCCGCTGTGACCTGCTCGGCGAGGGTATAGACATCAACTTGCGCGCGACCACAGGAGGGGCAAGAGACGATCTCGAGGCGACGCGGCTTGAGGTTGAGCGACTCCAGAATCTGAAGCCCGACTTTGACCTCCTCGACTGGCGGTGCGGACAGCGAGACCCGAATGGTGTCCCCAATGCCCTTGGCGAGCAGAGAGCCGAAGGCAACAGATGACTTGATGGTGCCTTGGAACGCTGGCCCGGCTTCAGTCACCCCAAGGTGAAGCGGCCAGTCGCCGGCCTCGGCCAGCAACTCATAGGCACGAATCATGACCACTGGGTCGTTGTGCTTGACGGAAATCTTGAAGTCGTGGAAGTCGTGTTCTTCAAACAGGCTGGCTTCCCAGACCGCTGATTCAACGAGAGCCTCGGGTGTGGCCTTGCCATATTTGGCAAGGATCCGCTTGTCGAGGGAGCCCGCGTTGACGCCAATGCGAATCGAGGTGCCTCGGTCTTTGGCGGCCCTCGATATCTCTTTGACCTGGTCATCGAACTGGCGAATGTTGCCGGGGTTGACCCGGACGGCCGCGCAACCGGCGTCGATGGCTGCGAAAACGTACTTCGGCTGGAAATGGATGTCGGCGATGACCGGGATCTGTGACTTGGTGGCGATGGCGGGCAAGGCCTCGGCATCGTCTTGGCTTGGGCAGGCGACGCGCACGATGTCGCACCCAGAAGCGGTGAGCTCGGCGATCTGCTGGAGGGTCGCATTGATGTCTGAGGTCAGCGTGGTCGTCATCGACTGAACCGAGATAGGGGACTCGCTGCCAACGCCAACTTTGCCGACCTTGATCTGCCGGGTCTGTCGTCGGGGAGCAAGGACGGGTGGGGGCAAAGCAGGCATGCCCAAGCCAACGGCGGTCACAGCAGATGTCATGGGTCCAGGTTACGCGGGTGGGCGTGAGTTGCCCTCGTTTGCGCCCTCGAACCCTTTCAACACAAGCAAGCCTGCCGTACGCGCGCGGAGGTCATTCCACGGTTGAAGACTGACCCGATGCGGTTTTGATTTGAATGTATCGGCCCAGCATGGCAAAGAACCCCGCAACCATGAGCGTGAGACACACGGCACCGATAATGCTCATCACTTTGTCTGAATTGATGAAAGCGGCCAGAGCCACCCCGAGCCCTCCTAGCATCGCTCCAGAACGTGTAGAGAGCGGGGGCTCTTTCGGAGTATCAGGGGCTCCCGCCCTAGCCACCAGAAGACCAACGACCATTCCGACCACCCAAGGAATTCCCACAAGTAGCCACCCAACCAGAGTGTTTCCCCATACAAAGAACAAAATTGACGCACACATAGCAACTAGGAGTGAAGATATCAGGAGACCCTTCTTAACGATGCCGAGCATCGGGTCGGTCACGACAGCCAGCCTGAATAGTGATGCACAACTGCTCCAGCGCCCCACGATGCAAGGGCTCCCAGACCGACGACGGCCGCGCCAGTCACGACCGCACCCCCGCACACGAGGGTGGCTGCACAAACAAGCCCTGCCCCGGCCGCCACGCCAACATTTGCTCCCATCCCTGCGCCCGAGATGATTGCTGTGTTAGCGACCCGTTCCTTGGTAGACCGGTCAGCCGGGTCTGAGAACTCGCTCACAGCAGTGAGACCCACACCAAGCCCGGGGATGAGTTTGGACCCAAACTTCGCACTCCCCGACAACGCGTCAAGATCATCGGCAATAGCAGAAGTCTTCTGCGCCGCCGACCCCAGTTGACACTTCTGCGCGCGAATGTGCGACTTCTTATACATGCGTCTCTGTTGAGCAAGGATCCTCAACTGCACATCCCGAGAATAGTCGGCACGGTTAGCAATATTGCTCAGATACGCACCCGACGCACCATTGGCAACATCAGCAGCAACACCGGCCCGCTGTCGCCCTCCCAGACGAAGCGCCTGCGCCTGCATTGGATTGTTGGTTCCCATCACCCACCTCAGGTGTGTTGTTATCCGTTTGATCAACGGGATGATCTTCTTGGTAGTCCTCGTCGTACCCACCAGTAGGAGTCCCACCGGTATAGGGGTCCTCCCCTGCCCGCGGCGTGTCTACCCCTGGGTGCAATCAGAACACCGAGTAATCTCCCCGCTTGGGTCAGACAACGTGATCGGATCATTGTGCGCATACGAATACGCACTCGCCACCTGCGCCGGGTCCTCGGTATCGATCAGCGGATCCGACGTCAGAAACCGCCCCTGCGCCGGGTCATACGGGCGAGTGCCGATCTGAATCAACGACCTCGCAGCAACCACTGTCTCTACTTCTTTCGAACCCGCCGCACAACGAGTTCCGCCAACTTATGAATCATGACAAGGGTTCCTAAAGCTGTGAGTCCGCCCATGACAAGTGGCGACCTGATGATCGCCGCCAAGATCAATCCAAGTCCACCGACCACACCGCCGGATATCCCTGCAGTACGGGTTGTCAGGATCCTATCGTTCGACACTATGGCGCTCACGGCACCAGATGCAGCTCCAAGAAGCCAGACGGACCCCACTGCGATCCAAGACCAGAATTGGCTCTCCCAGATGTACAGCGCCGAGACGGTCCCAACAATCGCGAGGAAGCCGAACGATTGGATTTGTTGTGTGATTCCGTGAGGTTCACGTTCCATCACGGCATGAAACCTCCGCCCGGATTCCCCTGATTTCCGAACATGTAACCCAACTGTTCGTCACGAGACGAACTCAGCCAACCGTTGTTCGAGTGAAGGGCCTTCCCAACGCCCCACGACACCCCGGCTGCCAGCAGCACGGCACCGCCGCACACAACAGTGCCCACGCATACCGCCGCCCCAACCGCACCGACGGCTAGACCGGCCCCTGAAATTAGCGCTGCGTTCGCGACGCGTTCTTTGGTGGACCGGTCGGCGGGGTCTGAGAACTCACTCACAGCGGTGAGCCCCACACCAAGCCCGGGGATGAGTTTGGACCCAAACTTCGCAGTGCCAGATAGCGCCTTGAAGTCGTCCGCATAACTAGCGGCCTTCCCCGACGCCGAAGCCAGTTGGGAACTTCGCGGAGGACTCTGCGATCTCCTTGCCATCAACCGCAGTTCTTCTGCGTATCTCAAATGCGCAGCACTCGCAGTGCTTGCCTGGTTAGCAATATTCGCCAGGTAAGCACCCGACGCACCACTGGCAACATCACCAGCAACACCTACAGCAGTCGACACCCCTGAACCTGCCTGTGACTGTTGGTTCCCATCACCCACCTCAGGTGTGTTGTTATCCGTTTGATCAACGGGATGATCTTCCTGGTAGTCCTCGTCGTACCCACCAGTAGGAGTCCCGCCGGTATAGGGGTCCTCCCCTGCCCGCGGCGTGTCCACCCCAGGGGTGCAATCAGAACACCGAGTTATCTCCCCGCTTGGGTCAGACAACGTGATCGGATCATTGTGCGCATACGAATACGCACTCGCCACCTGCGCCGGGTCCTCGGTATCGATCAGCGGATCCGACGTCAGAAACCGCCCCTGCGCCGGGTCATACGGGCGAGTGCCGATCTGAATCAACGACGTCGCCGCATCCACAGTCCCACCCACAAACCGTCGCTGACCCGGCAACAAATCAGACCCACGCGTCCCACCAAAAGGCGTCTTCCGATACGCCACAAACGACCCCGTTGCATTCTTATACGCATACGACGGAGTCCCCTGGCCATCGGTAGTGACATTCGTCAACGCCGCAGAACCAGCACCATCACGATGCCCCACCGTGCGACCACCAAAACTGTAATACCGCTGAGCCAACGTCGTACGACTGTCATCAGTGTTGCGCGACACCTATTCCCACCTAAACCTCAGTTGGAGAAGTCCGACCGGTTGCGGTTTTGATTTGAATGTAACGGCCCAGCAGAGCGAAGAACCCTGCCACCGCAAGGGTGAGGCACGCCGCACAAATTACGCTCATCACCTTGTCTGAATTAATAGCAGAAGCCAGAGCCACCCCGACCCCGCCCAGCACAACTCCACTACGTGTCGAAAGCGGGGGCTCCTTCGGACTATCAGGGGCTCCCGCTCGAGCAACAAGAACCCCCACGACTATTCCTATGCCCCAAGGAATTCCGACAAGAAGCCACGCAGCGATACCACTCCCCCACACAATAAACAATCCTGCCGTGAACGTGGCAACAAATAGCGCAAATATCAATAGGCCCTTCTTGATCACGCCGAGCATCGGGTCGGTCACGATAGCCAACCCGAATAGTGGTGCAACGCTGCGCCGACAGCCCACGACACACCGGCACCCGCAGCCACCACGACGACGCCCGTCACCACGACGCCACCACACACGAGGGTAGCTGCACAAATCACCCCGGCACCAGCAGCCGCACCAGCACTTGCTCCCATCCCTGCGCCTGAAATGAGCGCGGTGTTCGCGACGCGTTCTTTGGTGGACCGGTCGGCGGGGTCTGAGAACTCACTCACAGCGGTGAGCCCCACACCAAGCCCGGGGATGAGTTTGGACCCAAACTTCGCAGTGCCAGATAGCGCCTTGAAGTCGTCCGCATAACTAGCGGCCTTCCCCGACGCCGAAGCCAGTTGGGAACTTCGCGGAGGACTCTGCGATCTCCTTGCCATCAACCGCAGTTCTTCTGCGTATCTCAAATGCGCAGCACTCGCAGTGCTTGCCTGGTTAGCAATATTCGCCAGGTAAGCACCCGACGCACCACTGGCAACATCACCAGCAACACCTACAGCAGTCGACACCCCTGAACCTGCCTGTGACTGTTGGTTCCCATCACCCACCTCAGGTGTGTTGTTATCCGTTTGATCAACGGGATGATCTTCCTGGTAGTCCTCGTCGTACCCACCAGTAGGAGTCCCACCGGTATAGGGGTCCTCCCCTGCCCGCGGCGTGTCCACCCCAGGGGTGCAATCAGAACACCGAGTAATCTCCCCGCTCGGGTCAGACAACGTGATCGGATCATTGTGCGCATACGAATACGCACCCGCCACCTGCGCCGGATCCTCGGTATCGATCAGCGGATCCGACGTCAAAAACCTTGCCTGCGCCGGGTCATACGGGCGAGTGCCGATCTGAATCAACGACGTCGCCCCATCAACAGTCCCACCCACAAACCGTCGCTGACCAGGCAACAAATCAGACCCACGAGTCCCACCAAAAGGCGTCTTCCGATACGCCACAAACGACCCCGTTGCGTTCTTATACGCATACGACGGCGTCCCCTGGCCATCGGTAGTGACATTCGTCAACGCCGCAGAACCAGCACCATCACGATGCCCCACCGTGCGACCACCAAAACTGTAATACCGCTGAGCCAACGTCGTGCCACTGTCATCAGTATTACGACTGACCTCAGTCCCATCCGAATGATAAACAGTGGTCAAATTCCCCACCACACGAGCAAGACGCCGCCCACCAGGATCCTGCACCTGAGACTGCACCAACGCACCACCACTCGACTTCGTCACCGCCCGCAACCGGTTGTTCGAATCCCACGCTAACGTCTCATCCCCACCAGTGAGCCCATTCCGGGTGACCGTGTTCCCACGGGCTTCAAACCCATAGTTCACCGTCGCCCCGCCCACCCTGGCCACACTCGTCGCAGCATGCGGACGCGCAGCACCCGCAGCCGGATATACGTAGTTATCGACAACGGCCGTCGGAGCGCTGGAATCAGTCTGTTTGGTCCTATTTCCTGTCGCGTTGCTGTAGACCCATTCAAGCCTGTAGGGCGCTGGCCCACCCAGGGTGGCTGCGCCAACGGCAGCAGCACAGTTGCCGTCACTGGGCGTCCACGCTGCTTTGAGCTGGCCGAGACCGTCACGGTTGAAGCACTGGGTGTCGATCCCACTGTTGGTTGTGGTGTCTTGGATCTTGGTGGGGTTTCCCGCGTTGTCATAGGTGAGACCGATGCTGGAATCGACCCCTGGGGTGGTTTGCAGGTCGGCTTTGGAGAAGGTGGACCGCATCGTGGCATTGTCATACCAGAAGTCGTTGAAGAGGTCCTGGTTGATGACGCCATTACTCATTGTGACGCGTTGGAGTTGATCCGTCGGTGTGTAGAGGGCCTGCCGGACATAGGCGTTATATCCGATGAGTTGGGAGGCCCTTCCCAAGGTGTCGTAACTGGGCGCCATCAGATCCGAGCCCACAGTGCCGACCGCGGGAAGGCTGTTGGACTGTGTTTGTCCGTTCGGCATGTACGTGTTGTTGATGATATAAGCACTTGATAGTCCGGCAGGGATTATGCTGGCCGTGGCCGCAAATTGCCCCGTGGTCTTCGTTGGGCGCCCGGAGACGTAGGTGTCTACCTTTTCGGTGTAGAACAGGGAGTTGTTGTAGTAGGTCTTAGTCGCGGCCGGCAGGCCGATTCCGTTTGTGGCGGTATCAAACTCCCAGCTGTAGACCTGTTGCTTGGACGCGCCGGTCCCGACAAATTCGGCGGTCTTGCGCCCGATGTCGTCGTAGGTGTAACTCCTGACGACTGGTGTCGCACCCGCCGGGTCGAGTGTTGAAGTGAGAACTTGGCCAGCGTCATCATAAGTGGCAGTCGAGTCGCCAGCATCAGGATCATCAGCCCTCAATTGCCGACCTAGGCTGTCGTACGAATATTGCCACTGGTTGCCGGCCGCGTCTGTGACTGTCTCGAGATTTCCAGCATGGTCGTATGCGTAGCCGTAAGCGACAGCGGTTCCGGGGCTGCCAATGCCATTGGGGTATCGGGTCCGCGTCACGGTCTGTCCACGCGGGTCTTGGGTCGTCGCGGACACGACTCCTCCCACGGGAGGAGTGATGGTGGTGGTTTCGCCGGTGTAAGCGTAGGTGGTGTCCCACAAGGGCGCCAGCTGATTATTGGTGGAGTCGTTGCGACCTGAGAGTGCTTCCTTGATGACGCGTCCTGCCGCGTCGTAGGTGGTCGCGGTTTCATTCGTTGTGGCCGTGATCGTGACGGCTTGGAACGTTGTCCCGGGGTTCCCGGTCGCCAGCAGGTATGGGCGGCTATAGGCCACTTGGCCGCGGCTGTTGTAGTCCTGATCAGTAATCGCGGTCGCTGCGACGTAGGCTCCGGTGCCATCGACCGCAAGCGTTTGGGTTTGAGTTTGACCAGGTCGCAGCAATCCGTCGTACAACGAAACCGACGTCCGATAGGTCGTTCCCGTCGGCAGCAACGCCTTGGTCGTGACGGCGTTGTGTCCGGTCGCTATCCGACTCGTTGAGTTTGCGACGGCGGCTGAGCCGTTGGTGTAGATGTACTCGGCGTTCGGGACGAGCGTGGTGGCGCGTCCTGGGTTCCAGACTTTCAAGAGCCGACCGAGTGCATCGTAAGTCCCGACGGTGCTTTCGGTGAGACTGTTGGGAGCGACGATTTTGATAGGCGCAGCGATCTTGACGTCGTAGGTGGTCGTCGTCTTTTGGGCTGTCTTCGTCCCTGCCCCGTCAGGGTCGGGAGTTGTCACCGTTGTAGTGGCCGGCCAGCCCCCCGCCACTGCAGGTGCAGTGTAGGCGGTGGTCGTGATTTTGCCGTTGGCGTTTGTCGAAGCTGTGGCACGGCCGTAAGCGTCGTAAGCGGTGCTCTCGGTCACCCACTTCGATGGAGCACCCGTAGCCACGAGTTTGCTTTCGACCTTGGTGGGATTCCCCGCGGTGGGCGCGGTCGTCAGTGCTGAGGCGCCGTCATAGTAGGTCCGCGCCGACGAAACGATGTTGCTGTCGGTCGTCGTCGTAGTGGCGCAGGAGACATCGACAGTTTCCTTGGAGGCGATGCGGTCCAACATCCAATTCGTGGCGTTCGTGTTGTAGGTCAACCGGGTGCAGGTGCGTTTGCCCAAAGTTGGTGAACCGGTGGCCGGCTCCCTGCGGGAATATTCGTCGGTCTCCGTTACGAACCCGTCTGCGTTGTACGTATGGTTTCGGGTCGTGCGGTGTCGCGCACCACCGGTGATGAAGGTGCGTGTGTCTGCTCCCGTCATGGGTGCCATCACGACGTTGCGACCGAGAGTACTGACAGTTTGAGTGGCGTAAGTGCTTATGGTGCTGGTCAACCGCGCGCCGCCGACTGAGGTGAAGGTTTCGGTTTCCCGTGGCATACCTGCCAGCCGCCAATGATCATCGGTGCTGGTTGAGTTGGAATCCGAGATCTGGACGTCGCGCGTGGTCGTGTCGGTCAAGCGATCACCGTGCATGCCCCGGTAGTAGAGAGTTTCTGAAACGCCAGGAGTGGCGTTGGCCGAGGCACCTTGGACGGTTCGCACCCTGCGGTAGCCGCGCCACTGCGAATAGGACCGATTCTTGGCTTTGATGCCGGGCCGGTCTTGCCACGCCCAGGCTGGCGAACCTAGGTAGGTGTAGTTGGTGACGAGGTCACTGGAGCCGGCGCCGGAGAGATCTGAGGTCTCGACGGTGTTGACAACATACTTGTGGAACCAGTGGAACTGTTCGGGATATCCGGTTGGTTTGAACTTTTGCGGGAAACATCGTTGATCGTTTTGATTCTCCGCAATGGTGGCGACGATGGCAGGGGTGCACTCAGGAGAAGAGTAAAGCACCGTAATCGAAGCCCCCGAGTCTGTGACGATCTCCTGGACTCGCTGTTTGTGGAAGGGCGTTGAACTATCGCCGATCGTGTCAACCCTGTTGGGTTTCGAGATGTAGCGGAAGAACGTGGTCGGCATCGTGATGGCAGTACCCGCAAGACCAGTGTGGGTGATTTCGAGCAGGTTCCAGGCCGGCGACGTGGTGTCGTTGTTTGCCAGAAAGTCTCCCGACAAGACCCATTGGTCAACCGATGAGTAGGCTGCCCCGCTGTAGGCTTGGGTCACAATCGAACTGAGTTTCTTGCGAGTGAAGAAGGTCGGAGCGGGGTTGCCTGGACACGTGGTGGCGGTGCAGATTTTATCGAAGGGCACGTCAGGCCAGCGTCCAGCAGTGGTGGCAGTCAACGCCGTCGAGGCGCATTCCGCCGTGGTTCCCCTGCATCGTTCGGCAGTCGTGAAGAGCACCTGCGCTGGCGCTACGGCTGTTTCACCAGCTACACGCAGACCGTAAGAAATTTTCGCCAAGTAACCGCCACGGACATACGTAGTTGCCGTTGATCCGTTGAGGGCATACTTGTTTGTTTCGGGAGTGTAGGAGTAGAGCGTGGTGTTGCCGTTGGGATCCACGACACGATCAAGATTCCAGCGCCAAGCTTGCTGGCACCACCCTGGTGCCGCGTTGCAGGGCTCACCCGAATTGTTCCCAAAGACGGGCACCGTCCAGGCAGAGTTTCGATCGGCTGTGCTCGCGCTGGTGAGTTTGTCCTGCCCAAAGTAGTACTTGGTGCCATCTGGTGTGGTCATGATCCAGTACTCGCCGTTGTTGTCGTCGTTCAACCCGGTCGATATTTGTCGCTGGAATCGAGCCCCGTTATCAGCGCGCAGGCGCCAGGTGGACACGCCTTCGTCAGCCGTTCCGGCGTCGATTCGGACGAGTTCGCCGGACCACTTGCCGAACGACACTGATTGACGGTCGCCTGCCCAACACAAGTCGGCCTTCGCAGCAGTCCCGTCGTCAGCACATGTCTTGTAGGGGCGCTCAATGAATGCAGTGCCGAGTTCAAACCCTTCGCCGACCCATGAAGTTTGATTGTTCTCCGACACCGTCCGACCGTCCACCGAGCCAGAGTTGTACTGCAGCGATAGACCAGGGTCGGTTGCTGCCGCGACGCGCGGGGCTCGCAACGGGTAGGACCAAGAGAATTCACCAGACGACGAGCCTGAGGTCCATGAGCTTGAGGTGGACAGGCTGGTGGCACCCCAGTCTCCTGTCTCACTGCTCTCACCGGCGGCCAACGCTAGTACGGTCCCCTGCGCCGCGAGGCCAACCTCGGGTATCACCGTCAACGTCTTTGACGTGGTGTTCCGGTCCGCCGACAGCACCGTGTACTGCTGACATGAGAGCGTTTCGGGAGTTACTGCGGCGCAGGCAGGGTACTGGCGCACTGTCAGGCGAGAGGCGTAGTCGCCACCTATGCCTTCAAGCCCCGCATAGGACAATCGCACAGGCCGTGCATCATCCGCAGCGGGCTTATTGTCGTCGGAAGTGACTCCCTCATTCACCTCACCGGAGTTAACGGTCACCACATAGCCGTTAGCCGTTAGCGTCCGGGTGCGTTTGTGACCCCAAACTTTGACTGAAACCGGCGTTGTGACCGCAGCCCCTGCACCCGCCTTGGATGGAGACCCCATCACCTCAACTGGCACGTCGCTCCCCGCCGAGGCGAGCCATCCGCCTTTGGAATCACGTAGGAGCGCGTTGGCTTTTGGCGGTAGGGCCACGCTCGGCACGGTCCATCGCTTGTCGTTGTTTGGACCCGCCTTTTTACTTTGCTCGCGATCGAGGTCAAAGCGTTTGAAGACCTGAAGCTTCGGTGCCGCATACTTCTTGGCGCTTAATGCATCCGCGGCGGGGACGCCTGAGACGACACCTGCCACTAGGAGCGCACTCAGCAATGTGGAAAGCGAGCTTTGTCTGACCTTGATGGTCTTCATTTGAATCGAGCCTTTCCTGAATTGGAGCGCGAAGGCAGGGGAAACTATTGCGCAGTCGCGTCTGCCAGAAGATCGGAATCACGGCGCTGATGCGCAAACACGCGGACGCTGTCGATTCCGCCTTTAAAGAGCAAACTCAGCGAGGGGGCCGTCGAGGTGCCACCGACCTGACCTACACCGACCCTGAACCGGCCAGCCATCGCGCCCGGATCCACTCCATTGGCAGGGGTGCTGGGCGGATCAAACGCCTTGGATGTGATCGTGTTCTTATACACGAACAGATGGGGTCGTTTCGTGCTGGGATTCCAAGTTCCGGAGACGTAGCACCATTCTCCGGGTGAACACTCGGCAGCCGCATAGGTGGCCGAGGCTGTCATCGCTCCGCTATCGGAGTCGCCATTGGCAACGGTGAAATACCAGCCGGTTGGAGTTGCGGCAAGTCGGACGGCATCAACGGTGCTCCCCGCTTGCGATGCAATCACCTGCGTTACCGTGCCCGCTGTGATGGCCGGATCTACCTTGACCCAGGCGGAGACGGAGAACCCTGAACCGTTAAGACCAGTCAACGCCGAGGCTCCAGTCTGGGCGTACTGCTGCGCACCGCCCAACCTCAGCCACTGATTCGAGTCCGGTTCGCCATCCCGAGGCCCAGGCGTGACGAGTGTATTCCGCACCCGATCGGGCGTCGTGACATCGGCCAATGGAGCGAGCGACGTGGCCGGGACAGCAGACACTACCCCCGTGTCGGCACCCGGTGCGGGGAGGACCTCTGAATTCCACTTCCATTCGTGCACGAGGGGCGGCGCCGCGACATCGGAGATGGTGTAAGTCATCACCCCGAGCGACTGGTTCCCAACGAGGTCACAGGTGACGACCTGCAAGTCGTTCGCGCCTGGTTGCGAAGGACGCACGGGAAGCACCACCTGTGTGGGCGTGCCCGCCCCTCCCGCTGGCACGCTCACGACACTTGGGCTCGCGCACGTCGGGGCAGTCGACGAGTTCATCAAATAGCGAACCGTCTGGGTTGTAGTTTCAAGTGGCAACGAAATCGAGACAGACCCAGCAGTTCCACCCGCCATCCAACCCCCAGCCGGAGGGGTCGAGGAAACAAATGTCGGTGCCGGTGGCGGCGTCTTGTCCAACGTCATCTGCCGTCGAAACGACGACGTATCCGTCATGCCAGAATTGTCCAGATCTGTCAAAACAGCTCTCAGGTAGTAGGTGCCATCGGCTGTCAACGCAGGCGTTGTCGAAACGGAAGCCTTGACTGACGCCCCCGTCGAAGACGTCGTCACAGATGTGTCACAACCGGACGCCTTCTGGGTCCCAGAGAGCGTTTCAATCGTGTAACAGATCTTGAGAAGATCGCCTTCAGCGTCTCGAACTACCGATTCCAACAGCGGCGTGTTGTCATTCGTCCATTGGGCGCCACTTGCCCCAGGGCTTGAGGGAACGGCATTGCCGATGACGTATGGCTCAGTCAGAATTTGCGGCGGAGTGTCGTAGGTGATGATGAGATTCGGGCGTCCGCCATTGGCGAACTTGCGCCAGCCGTCCTTGTCAGACTCATTAGCCGAGCGCATCCCGAACACCACGACGCTCTCACCACCGGAGTAGGCGCCCTCAACTCCCTGCAACACGTTCCACTCGACAACCTTGGAGGGACAGTTGTACGGTGCATCCTCAGATCCGGTCACCTTCGACACGGTGTCCTGGAAACCCTTGAACGTTGGACCCGGCCAACCCACGCTTGATGTGAAGTTTTCTGTCCTGTAAATGTCTACGCTCGCGCCGTAGGAATTGGCAGTGCAACTGTGATTAGGGCTATGCGTCATTTTGTGCTGAAAGGTTGCCGACGCGACAGTGGCATTGCTCAATGCACCTGGCAGCGCATAGCGGTAAAACACTCGAGACTTCTTGGTGGCACTGGACCAACCGTCGTAGCCGACCCGCGGAACTTGGGTTTCGGAATTGACCCAGTCGTTGTTGTTCGACCACACCATCGCCCAAGCCGACTTGTCCAGCACCGGGTAGTCGTGCCACTCGGGGTCAATAATGATGGGATAGTCCGCCGCTGGATTGGTCAGCAGGCCCATATTCGGGGCTACCACCATGTCACCGCCGCTCGACAAGGTAACAGCGACATCAGCAGAGCGCGCAGTGGCGGACTGATCCACTAACTCCGTCGAGTCTCCCTCATCCCCTTCAGGAACGCCCTTCGAGTCCCACATCAGCGCCTCAGAAGATTCGAAAACCACATTGCCGGCGAGGTCTTTCGCAACCAAAGTGCCATCACCTTGAGCCACCAGATCGACCCCCTGAGTGTCGATCGGCAGCGTAAAGGCTTTCAGAGCAGGATTTGTCGCAGCCGCTGGGGTTTTAACGACCAAATACGTGGAAAAACCTGATGCGGTTGCCCTCGCCACCAAGTCAACCCCGGACAGCACCTCGGGATACGTCGCAGTCGATCCATCGATCACAGGCGTAGGAAGCGAGCCTGGCCAGTCGACCGACATCGATGTTGACTCGGTACCCAACTCTGCCAACGCTTCATTTCCGCCCCCAGAGATTGCGACATCCGAGACAGCGTGCCGGGGAGCAAAGGACCCGTCCGGCTGGACAACCAAAGTTGTATCGATATCCACCCATGAATCATTGGGACCGTCCGGCACCCTCACCGGCCCCGGCGACAGCGTCGCCTGGAGTCCTCCACTCGGCAGCGCCGTGATCAACTGCGACTCCGTCGTCAACTCGTCAACCGCAACCGGGTCCCCAGTTGACACAGCGAAATCAATAGCGCTTTCCAGTGCCGCCTGATCCGTATCCGTAATCTCCGGTAGAAGTTCAGCCGAATGCAGGAGCGACCCCGACTGGGGCACTTCCACGAACCCCGAAGCAGAGGTGGCCACCGACAGCAGCGGGAGGAATAGTGCGCCAACCGCGGACAGGGCAATTAGGCCGCGGCCACGTCGGTGGGATTGCTGCAGTGATCGAACTCGAGACACGAGATTCCTTTCAAGGATCGGTCGGGCAGGATGGCGCGACCGATGACACATTGACAACAAAGGTTGCCGAACAGTAGCCCAATTTCAGATCGTTGTCCTGAAAAGGTCCCGCTGCCCACCAGTCATGGCCCGTTCTCGACCAAACCGCCGACCCGGACACTTGAACCACTCGGAAGAATCAGAAGACCTGAGTGCTCGCTCAAGCCATGAATGCCTCAGACGCGAAGTTTTCTTACTTGCCCGAAGACCCGCCAAGTCGATAGACGACGGCCGCAAACGCAGGAAAGAGCCCATCAATCGTGGATTGTGTGGCGTATCCGTCAGACTCCGACATCTACGTGGGGGCGATCTCAGGGACGTCGTGGACGAGGTTTAGGAAGGGATGTGCACCGGCACCACGAGGTCGCCGATGATCAAGATCACGCCCATGACGAGCAAGGCACTCGCCACGACGTACGCAATCGGCAAGAGCTTCGCGACATCGGCGTAGCCGGGGTCGGGTCGGCCCGTCAGTCGGGCGAAGCCTCGCCGCAGCGCTTCGTAGAGAGCACCAGCCACGTGGCCGCCATCAAGAGGTAGCAATGGGATGAAGTTAAACATGCCGATGAAGAGGTTGAAGCCCGCGATGATCATGAGCAGAAAGACAACTTTTTCCTTGACCGGGAAGGCCTCGCTCGCTGCGGTCTCGCCCGCGATTCTTCCACCTCCGACGACGCTGACCGGTCCCGTGGGATCGCGCTCCTCAATTCCGACGATGGCGAGGGCAACATGCCCGACCTTGACCGGCAGGGTCACCAGAGACTTGACCGTGTCGACGGTCATCCCGCCCATCTCTTTCAGGGTGTAGATGAGCCCGCCGGTTGCGACGTAGGTCTTCGGGGAGACGCCAAGGAAGCCAACTTGGGTCAGTGTTTCGTCGGTGGACGAGGTGGGGCGAGCCGTGACCGTGGTGTTGGTTTGGGCGGTGGTGGTCGCGCCGTCCCGGAGGTAGGTGATTTCGGCAACGCCGTTGTCATTGCCGCGGATGAGATTCTTGCATTTGCTCCCACGACGAAACTTTGGTCCCGTTGAAAGCGACGATCTCGTCACCCGGTTTGAGCCCAGCCTCCTGCGCCGGAGTGACCGGGTCAGTCGCCGTGCATTCACGGCCGTCCTCGGCATAAGGCACGACACAGGGTGAGATGTAGTCCAAAGTGGTCGTGGACCTGATGTCGGAGAGATTTCCATAAGTGGCGAAGACGCCAGAAAAAATGAAGAACGCGATCGCGAGGTTAACCATGGGGCCGCCAGCCATCACGGTGACTTTCTTCCACCACGACAGCTTGTAGAAGAGTCGCTCGCTGTCTTCGGGACCGATCTTTTCCCACTCGGCGTCGCGAGCGTCCGAGATGATCTGGGTGAAGAAGCCGGTGTTGGAGTCCCGGACTCGTTCGCCCTCCCCCGGTGTCGCGGTTGTGGCTGCCAGCTGATCGGCCCGGGCCGGGGGCAGCATTCCGACGATCTTGACGTAGCCGCCGAGAGGGATTCCCTTGATGCCGTATTCGGTTTCGCCGCGTTGGCGCGACCACACGGTGGGGCCAAAGCCGATGAAGTATTGCGTGACCTTCCCACCGAACTTCTTGGCGGGAATCATGTGACCGAGTTCGTGTAGCGCAATCGAGGCCATGATGGCAACGATGAAGACAAGCACACCCAAGGTGTAGAGAACGGCGGTCATTCGGCGCTGCTTTCCCATTCTGCCGAGGGATCTCGACTGGTGTGAGTCTCGATGATGCGAGTGGCTTCGGCTCTGGCCCAGGAGTCTGCGGCGAGAACGTCCTCGACCGTTAGTTCCCCATCTTGTGCTTGTGTCGAGAGTACGCCGTGGGCGGTGAGCGTGGCGGCAACTGTGGGCACGATGTCGACAAACCTCAGCCTGCCCATGCGAAATGCCTCAACGGCCACTTCGTTGGCCGCGTTATAGACCGCCGGAGCGGTGCCTCCTTGGCGGCCGGCATCCCGGGCCAAAGAGACCGCTGGAAACGCCTCGTCGTCAAGCGGAAAGAACCCCCAGGTTTGAGGTTTCGTCCAATCAACCGGTGGTGCGGAGTTGGGCACTCGGTCGGGCCAGGCCAGACCGAGCGCGATCGGGATCAGCATCGTGGGAGGACTTGCCTGCACCAACGTCGACCCGTCTCGAAACTCGACCATCGAGTGCACAACCGAGGTCGGATGCACCACGACGTCGATGTCATCAAACGCAATGCCAAACAACAGGTGGGCCTCGATGACCTCCAAGCCCTTGTTGACCAGGGTGGCGGAGTTGATCGTCACGACCGGACCCATCGTCCACGTCGGATGATTGAGCGCTTCCGCCGGCGTAACCTCGGCCAACTGGTCGCGAGTGCGGCCGCGAAACGGGCCACCGCTCGCGGTCAGCACCAGGCGGCGTACCTCATCGGCACGACCTCCCCGCAAACATTGAGCGAGTGCGGAGTGTTCACTGTCGACCGGCACGATCTGTCCAGGTTTGGCGCGACTGGTCACTACCGACCCACCGATGATGAGCGACTCCTTGTTGGCGAGCGCCAGTGTGTTGCCGGCATCGAGGGCGGCGATGGTCGGGCGCAAGCCCACCGCTCCGGTGATGCCGTTGAGGACTACATCAGCGGCCATCCCGGCCGCATCAACACTGGCTTCCTCGCCCAATCCTGATTGAGCTGGCTTGAACTCCTGGACCTGGGCAGCGAAGAGATCTGGGTTGGCGCCACCGGCAGTGAGCCCGACTACTCGAAATCGGTCCGGGTTTGCTCGGATGATCTCCAAGGCCTGAGTGCCAATCGAACCCGTCGACCCGAGGATCACGACATCACGGCGTTGGGTCATGGAACCAGTGTTCCAGTTGACCCGATTAACCAAGGGTGTAAACCACCGTGATCCGGGCGCTTAACTCCTGCGAGCCAGGCTCAACGACGAAGGACCCGGCGCTGGCCCGATCGGCCGCCTCAAAGTCCGCGTCGTAGGACACTGGATTTGAGGTGCCTTCTTCACTGACTTGGACCACCTTGCCGAGCGATCGCCCAAGGCCTGCGGCATACTCCGTGGCTCGCTTTTCCGCGTTGTCCAGCGCATTCTGGCGGGCTTCACCCAAGGACTTCTCGGGGTAAGCGATCAGCACCTCGAGGCCATTGATCTCAAGGCTGTTGCCAGCCGCCTTCGCAGCCCCGTCAATGACCGGCCCCACCGCGGTGATGTCTCGCACGGTGACTCTGACCTGGGTCGACGCGGAGTAGGTCTTGGTCTGGAGACGGCGGTTGTGTCTCGGATAGACGCTGAGGCCCGAAGTGGCGATGTCCTCCTCGGCAATGCCCGAGGCCTTAAGGGAGGCCACCAGGTTGGCCGTTTTGGCACTGACCGAGCTCAGCGCCTCGGTGGCTGAGGCGGCCGTGGCCTGAGCACCCATCGAGAGGATTGCTTGGTCGGGTGTGACCACAACCTGGCCGCTGCCCAGGACTGTGATCGTTTCCGGAAGCACACCCTCGGACGCCGCGAGCGCGGTCCTCGGGCCACCGGTCGTGATCGCGACAATAGCGACGGCCAGTAGCACCATGACCGCCACTCCGACGGCCGCCGTTCGCCTGCTGAAAGTAGTCACGGTGAACTCCCCTTAATCGATGCGATTAAGGGGTAGACGGGGATCGCGTGCGATCGGTTCCGCTCGATCGACGGGAAGATCGGCCGCCTGTGGATGAACGGTTGCGAGGTTCTTGAATTCCGGCAGGCTATTCAGCATGGCACTGGTAAACCTGATGATGGGAAGGCACCATGGGAGTTATGACCGCAGTCGCCCGTACGGACGGGTTCACCCGCGCCGATCTGGACGCGATGCCCGATGACGGGCGCCGTCACGAACTCATCGACGGGGTCATTTTCGTGACTCCATCACCGAAATTCATCCACCAGAACATCTCGGGCAACCTCCACCTCATTCTCCGCAATGCAATGCCGGCTGACCTGTGCCTGCTGATGGCGCCCTTCGATGTTGTTTTGGCTGATGACACCGTCGTCGAGCCCGACCTCGTGCTCGCGCCGCGCTTGGCGTACACCGAAAGGGACCTGCCGGTGGCCCCGATGCTGGTTGTGGAGATCTTGTCCCGCAGCACTAGGCGGATCGATCTGCACGTGAAGTTGAGTCGCTATGAGGAGGCTGCGGTCGGGGCTTATTGGATTGTCGATCCTGAGATCCCGTCGGTCACGGCCTATCAATTGATGGACGATGTTTTCGTGGAAGGGCCAGTCGCCAGTGGAGACGAAATCTTCCAGGCTGCGTTTCCTTTCGCAGTGCAGTTCACGCCCAACCAGTTGCTGACCTAGCGCGTCTAGCCCTTGGGATTGAGGGCTGGGCGGAGTCGTTCCAGGACGCTCTCGTCCTCGATGGTCGACGGTACGACGGGGACTTTCCCGTCAGCGATCTCCCTCATGGTTTTGCGAAGGATCTTGCCCGACCGGGTCTTGGGCAGGCCACCCACGACCGCGACATCCTTGAACGCCGCCACGGCACCGATCTGATCGCGCACCATGGCCACCAACTCAGCCCTCAAGTCATCCGGATCCATCTCGATACCCGCCTTCAAGACAACCAGACCTCGGGGCAACTGACCTTTCAACGAATCGGTCACTCCGATCACGGCACATTCAGCCACGGCCGGATGTTGCGCGATCACGGCTTCCATCGAGCCCGTCGAGAGCCGGTGGCCAGCAACATTGATCACGTCATCGGTGCGACCCATGACGTAGACATAACCGTCCTCATCGACAAATCCCCCATCACCGGAGAGGTAATAGCCCTCAAACACCGAGAGGTACGACGCCACATAGCGATCGTCGGCACCCCAGAGAGTCGGCAGGCAACCTGGGGGCATCGGCAACTTCAGGCAGATGGCACCCTCCACATTGGCCGCCACCGGACTCCCGTGCTCATCGAGAATCTGAATGTCATAACCGGGCACGGGCACCGTCGGAGAGCCCGGCTTAATGGGCATTGGATCTAGCCCGCGAAGATTCGCCGCAATCGGCCAGCCCGTCTCGGTCTGCCACCAGTTGTCCACGACCGGCACCCCCAACCGCTCGGTGGCCCAGTGATAGGTGTCGGGGTCCAGTCGCTCGCCAGCCAGGAACAGATTCCGAAGCGATGACGTGTCGTAGTTGGCAAGCAGCAGCCCTTCGGGGTCTTCCTTCTTGATCGCGCGGATCGCCGTGGGCGCTGTGAAGAGTCCGGACACGGCGTACTCCTGGATGACTCGCCAGAAGGCGCCAGCGTCCGGCGTACCAACTGGTTTGCCTTCATAGAGCACCGTGGTTGCCCCATTGATCAACGGCGAATAGACGATGTAGGAGTGCCCGACGACCCAGCCGACATCCGAGGCGGACCACCACACGTCGTCCGGGCCGGTCGCATAGATGGCAGGAAGTGACCACGCCATGGCCACCGCGTGACCGCCGTTATCCCGAACGATTCCCTTCGGCTTGCCGGTCGTGCCCGAGGTGTAAAGGATGTAGAGCGGATCGGTGGCAGCGACCTCAACGCAAGCGGCAGGGTTAAGGCGCCCGACCTTCATCATCGTGTCCCAGTCGTAGTCGCGACCTTCCAGCAGCGTTGCCTCAACCTGTGGGCGTTGCTTCACGATCACAGAAACCGGCTGGTGGGTGGCCAAGTCCAGGGACTTATCGACCAAGGGTTTGTAGGCGATGACGCGACTCGGCTCAATCCCGCACGACGCCGTCACGATCACAACCGGGAGCGCATCGTCGATCCGCAGCGCCAACTCCGCTGGCGCGAAGCCACCAAAGACGACCGAGTGAACCGCTCCCAGCCTGGCGCACGCCAACATCGCGACCACGGCTTCAGGAATCATCGGCATGTAGATGATGACTCGGTCACCCTTAGTCACGCCGTGTGCATTGAGCACCCCGGCAAACGCGGCCACATCAGCGAGGAGCTCGGCATAACTGATTCGCTTCTTTTCACCCGTGACCGCGGAGTCGTAGATGATCGCGGTGCGATCGGCGTGGCCAGCCGCGACATGACGGTCGAGGGCGTTGAAACAGGTGTTGAGAGTGGCGTCGGGAAACCAGCGATAGAACGGGGCACGAGATCGATCGAGGATTTGCTGCGGTTTCTTGATCCAGTTGACCAGTGTGGACTGTTCGGCCCAGAACGCTTCGGGATCGCCGATGGATGCGTCGTACGTCGTTCGATAACTGCCCATCTGCCCATCGTGACTGGCGACAGTGACCGCCGTCTAGCGACCTTCCCGTACTTCCGGTCCTGCCAAGTAAATACGTCGGCAACTCTTTGCCCGGAATGCCTCTGCGTGACTTGCGAAATTCGTTGAAACTAGCTGAGGTTTCGACGGATTCCGAAGATTCGAAGACTGGCAAATTCGGCCTTCATGGCCGTATTCTCGCCCTATGACCGATCAACTCCTCAGCACCCCTATGTCTGTCGGCGGACCCGAACTCGAACAGGTCCGTCGCCTCGTCACCGAAATCCCTGGCCCGGAGTCAGCCCAACGGTTGGCCCGCAAGAAGACCTTCGTCGCCGACGGCGTCGGGACCACCCTGCCCGTCTTCGTGACGGCAGCTGGCGGCGGCGTACTCCAGGATGTTGACGGCAACTCGCTCATCGATTTGGGCTCCGGAATCGCCGTCACCACGGTCGGCAATGCCGCGCCTGAGGTCGTCGCGCGCGTGCAGGAGCAGATTGCCCGGTTCTCGCACACCTGCTTCATGGTCACGCCATATGACCTCTACGTCGATGTCGCCGAGGTCCTCGCCGAAGTCACGCCTGGCGATCACGACAAGAAGTCTGCGCTGTTCAACTCGGGGGCTGAAGCGGTTGAGAACGCCGTCAAAATTGCTCGCACCTTCACTGGTCGCAATGGCGTCGCGGTCTTCAACCACGCCTACCACGGTCGCACCAACCTGACGATGGGCATGACGTCCAAGAACATGCCCTACAAGCATGGCTTCGGGCCGTTTGCTAGCGAGATCTATCGCGCTCCGGTGTCCTACCCGCTGCGCGACACGCATGGCCTCAAGGGCGAAGAGGCAGCTGCTCGGGCCATCGACGTACTCGACAAGCAGGCGGGGGCCGACAACCTTTCGTGTTTGGTCATCGAGCCAATCCTCGGCGAGGGCGGCTTCGTCGTGCCTGCTGAGGGGTTCCTGCCCACACTTGCCGCGTGGTGCCGTGACAACGGCATCGTGTTTGTCGCGGACGAGATTCAGTCCGGCTTCTGTCGCACTGGCGAGTGGTTTGCCGTTGACCACGAGGGCGTGGTGCCCGACTTGATCACCACCGCTAAGGGCATCGCTGGCGGCATGCCGTTGGCCGCCGTGACGGGCCGCGCCGACATTATGGATTCAGTTCATGCCGGTGGTTTGGGCGGGACCTACGGCGGCAACCCCGTGGCCTGCGCGGCAGCGCTGGGCTCGATCGAGGCGATGAAGTCACAGGACCTAGTCAGTCGCGCCCGGGTCTTGGAGGCCGCCATGCGACGTCGTTTGGAAGCGATCCAGGTGGACCACCCGGTCATTGCTGACATCCGCGGTCGCGGGGCAATGCTGGCGATTGAGCTCTGTGAGCCCGGGACATTGAAGCCCGATGCAGCCCGGGCCGCTGCGGTCAATGCCTACTGCCACCGCAATGGCGTGGTGACGCTGACCTGCGGCACCTGGGGCAACGTGTTCCGCTTCCTGCCGTCCCTGGCGATGCCAGATGCGTTGCTTCAAGAAGCGTTCGACGTGGTTGCCGAGGGCTTCGCCGCCACCGCCTGAACTGGTGGGTTTCGAGACGGCGCTGACGCGCCTCCTCAACCAACAAACCAGCGGCGCTAGCGCGCTTGCGCGCGTCTTCTGGTGGTTGAGGAGCGAGCTTGCGAGCGTCTCGAAACCACACCTCACCCGGTTTCGAGACGGCGCTAGCGCGCCTCCTCAACCAACAAACCAGCGCTAGTCGCCGATGTAGGACATCACGTGCTTAATGCGGGTGTAGTCCTCAAGGCCATACATCGACAGATCCTTGCCATAGCCCGAGTGCTTGAAACCGCCGTGGGGCATTTCGGCGACGAACGGGATGTGGGTGTTGATCCAGACGACACCAAAGTCGAGCGCCTTGGACATCCGCATCGCTCGAGCATGGTCCTTGGTCCAAACCGAGGATGACAGTCCAAACTGCACGCCGTTGGCCCAGCGCAGGGCCTCGGCCTCGTCGGAGAACTTTTGGACGGTGATGATCGGGCCAAAGATCTCAGTCTGAATCTGCTCATCATCTTGACGCAGCCCCGAGAGCACCGTGGGCGTATAGAAATAACCCGCTTCACCCTGCTGGGTGCCGCCCGCCTCGATGCGCGCATGCTCTGGCAATCGGTCAACCATGCCTGCCACGTGGGCCAACTGATTCGCATTGTTCACAGGTCCATAGAGCACGTCTTCGTCATTGGGCATGCCGGTCTTGGTGTTGCGCGCTTGCTCGGCCAGCGCAGCAACGAACTCGTCATGGATGCCGGGCGCCACGAGCACCCGAGTGGCTGCAGTGCAGTCCTGGCCAGCGTTGAAGTAGCCGGCGAGCGCAATGCCTTCGGCCGCCTTAGCAATGTCGGCATCATCGAACACCACGACCGGTGCCTTGCCACCCAATTCCAAGTGGACCCGCTTGAGTTGGGCGGCCGCCGACTTGGCAACCTCCATGCCCGCGCGCACCGACCCCGTGATAGCCACAAGTTGCGGTATCGGATGCTCGACCACTGCGCGGCCAGTGTCGCGATCTCCGGTCACCACATTGAGCGTGCCGGGCGGCAAGAACTCCTGACACAACTCCGCAAGAAGCACCGAGGACGCCGGTGTCGTATCACTGGGCTTGAGGACCAGGGTGTTGCCCGCAGCAAGCGCTGGAGCGATCTTCCAGATCATCATCATCAAGGGGTAATTCCACGGCGTAACTTGGCCAACCACACCGATCGGCTCTCGGCGGATCATCGATGTGTGATCGGGCAGGTATTCGCCAGCCGACTTGCCTTCAAGCACTCGGGCGGCCCCAGCAAAGAACCTCAACTGGTCGACCGCCGGGGGCAATTCCTCATCGATCGTGAAGCCGATGGGCTTGCCGGTGTCCTTTGACTCGACTTCAACAAACTCCGGCGAGCGACGCTCCAGCTCATCGGCGATCTTCAGCATCGCGAATTGGCGCTCCTTGGGCGTCGTCTGGCCCCACTTTTCAAAGGCCGTGGCCGCAGCGTGGTACGCCGCGTCGACATCAGCGGCTGACGACTTTTGCGCGACGGCGTACGGCTGACCACTGGTGGGATCAATAACGTCGTAGGTCTCCCCGGACACGGAGTCCACGAGTTGGCCGTTGACGACATTGCGAAAGGTTTGGGTGCTCATTGGTTCATCCTTTGGTCGGTGCGTGAGTCGAAGATACGGGCTAAGGCTGAGAGAAGACGGCTTTGCCGTCGATGTAGGTCGCGGCCACTCGCGCAGCCCCGATCTGACTAGGCGAATCGACAAAGGGATCGCGGTCGAGAATCGCGAGGTCGGCAACCATCCCGGGTGCTAGCCGGCCGGCATCGTCGCGATGATTAATCCAGGCCGACCCCGAGGTGTACGCCGCCATCGACGTTTCGAGCGTCAGTGCCTGCTCCGGCAGCAGCGGAGGTTGGTCGTCGCCAAATGCAATGCGGTTAACCGCGACGTGGATGGCAGCCAAGGGGTTGGGGGTGCTGACTGGCCAGTCGCTGCCGGCGCAGAGCGCGGCTCCCGAGCGGTGCAGGTCGCCAAAGGGGTATTGCCACCGCGAGCGCTCCTCACCCAAGAACGGCATCGTCAACTCCAGCATCTGGTCATCCAGGCAAGCCCAAAGCGCTTGCATGTTGGCCGCCACTCCGAGGCGCGCGAATCGAGGCACGTCAACTGGGTCAATGACCTGAAGATGGGCGATGTGATGCCGGAGGTCTGCGGCGTTGGGACCAGCATGTTCAAAGGCGTCCAAAGCCTCCCGCACACCACGGTCACCGATAGCGTGAACGTGCACCTGGAACCCTTCGGCGGCCAGCGCGGCGACGTACTTCTTGAGCGATTCCCCTTCAACGAACGAATGCCCGCGGTTGTGGGTCGCGTGACCACATCGGTCGAGGTAGGGAGCGGTCATGGCGGCGGTGAAGTTTTCTGCGACCCCGTCCTGCATGATCTTGATGCTGGTGGCGGCGAGGCGTCCTGTTGTATAGGCCGTCCGGCGCGCGACCAACTCGGGAATCTGCTCAGCACCCTGCTTGCGATCCCACCACAAGGCGCCGGTCACGGTGGCCGTCAGGTCGCCCGATTGTGCAGCGCGTAGGTAGGTCGCAGAGGGGTCGTTGATTCCGGCATAGTCACCCAGGATGGCGTCTTGCCACCCGGTGACGCCCTGCGAGTGGAGATAGCTCTGGCCGGCGAGGAACCCGCGGTAGTACTCCTCGTCGCTGGTCTCGGGGATCTGTCTTCCGATGAGCGCCATCGCGCCTTCATGCACCGTCCCGGTTGGATTGCCGTCTTCGTCGCGCTCGAAATAGCCATCAGGTGGATCTGGTGTGTGCTTATCAACGCCAGCCAACTCCAACGCCCGGGAGTTGACCCAGGCCCCATGATGATCCCGATTGGGCAGGAAGACCGGCCGGTCTGGCACCAACGCGTCAAGATCGGAGGCCAGGGGTGTTCCGCCTGGGAACACCGACATCGCCCAGCCGCCGCCCAGTATCCAAGGGCGATCGGGACTGCGGGCGGCGTACGCCGCGATCTCGGCGAGATATTCGGCACGCGTGCTGAGCTCGGAGAGATCACAGCGGATCCTCTCGAGGCCGCCCTGGACCGCATGGACGTGGGCATCAATGAAGCCGGGACAGATCAGGCCACCGTGGAGATCCACGACCTCGTCAGGTTGCGAAACGGGTTTCGAGACGCTCGCTGACGCGCGCTCCGGTTCCTGCACGCTCGCGATGCGCCCATCGATAACTTCGACCTCACCGGGGCCGAGATAGCGCTGCCCATCAAACAGGGCTCCATTGCGGAAGAGCGTGCGCATCTAGCGCCCTTCCAGCAAGGGTCCCGCCGGGTCGTGGGTGATGCCGACCTTCTTGGCGGCTAGACCCGACAGAGCTTCGAGGCAGACCCGGTTGGCAAGGAAGGCGGTGATTTCCGCGTGGTCATAAGGCGGAGAAACCTCAACGACATCGATGCCTGCGACCGGCAGCTCGCGACAGATCCGGCGTACGGCGTCAAGCAGTTGCCGCGAGGAAAGCCCACCCGGCTCCGGTGTGCCGGTCCCGGGAGCGTGACCCGGATCGCAGACGTCAATGTCCACGGACAAAAAGACGGCGTCACACTCATCCAGCGCGATCTCAAAGGCTTCATCTAGGCAAGATTCGAGTCCGCGCTTGACGATCTCGGTCATCTCGAAGGACCGCATCTTCTGATCAGCCATCCAGCTCAACGTCTCGGGTTCTGGCCAATAGCCGCGCAACCCCATCTGCAGGAACCGGTCGCCTCGGAGTGCCCCTGACTCGATCAGCCGACGCATCGGTTGGCCGTGTCCGTGGAGCGACCCGAAGGCGATGTCGCCAGTGTCGGCATGGGCGTCGAAGTGAATCATCGAGACCTTGCCGAAGCCGAGGTGTCGCGCCACCCCGGTGGCGTCGGGCAACGTGATCGAGTGGTCGCCGCCAAGCACTAATGGAATGGCCCCCGCTTTGGCAACGGCATAGACGGCCTCCTCAAGTGGGGGCATGGCGGCCTCGATGTTTCCGGAGTACATCTCCACGTCGCCAGCATCGACTACCAAGATGTCCTGAAGCGCATCAACGCGAAGCGCAAGGTGTGGTCGTGACCCGTCGAAGGGCAGATAACAAGCCTGCCGGATGGCGCCTGGTCCAAACCGGGTGCCAGGGCGGTGAGAGGTTCCGCCGTCGAAAGGCGCCCCGACGACCACAACGTCGGCATCGGCGTACGACGTGGGATCAGCGATATTGACCCGATCCACTCCGAGAAAGGTGATGTCTGGGCCAAATTGTGCGCCGTAGCGATCGGCTATGTTCGTCATGACCTGATTCCTACCAGGTCATACCCCCACGAAGGAAGTGCCTTCGGGATTGCGGAATTCGTGTTGTGACGTTGTTATTGCCACGGAATCCCTTGCTAGAGATCTCTTGACCAGGCAGGATGAGACGAAACGACGCCCAAACCGCATATTGAACACTTATTGTCTGTGCACAACTAAGTGCGAAGACCTCCGAGGGGACACACACCGATGTCGCTTGATCACACCCAGCCCATGAGCACCGAAGAGCATGCCCGGCTGCAGGCCGCTGGCCGCGACCACTTGTGGATGCACTTCTCCCGGCACTCCAACGACCCGGCGAGCGAGATCCCGATCATCGTGCGCGGCGAGGGTGCCTACATCTGGGACGCCCAAGGGCGTCGCTACCTCGACGGCTTAGCCGGTCTATTCGTCAATCAGGTCGGCCATGGCCGCACCGAGTTGGCCGAAGCCGCCATGAAGCAGGCCAACAAATTGGCCTTCCACCCCATCTGGTCCTATGCCCACCCCGGCGCCATCGACTTGGCCGAGCGGATCGCTGGCTATGCGCCGGGCAATCTCAACCGAGTCTTCTTCACCACCGGTGGCGGCGAAGCCGTGGAGTCTGCGTGGAAACTCGCCAAGCACTACTTCAAACTCACCGGCAAGCCCGGCAAGCACAAGGTGATCAGCCGCGCTATCGCCTATCACGGCACTCCCCAGGGTGCGCTCTCCATCACGGGCATCCCTGGCATGAAGGCTCCCTATGAGCCGCTCGTCCCGTCAACCTTCCGCGTGCCCAACACGAACTTCTATCGTGCACCGCAACATGGCGACGACGTCGAGGCATTTGGCCGTTGGGCTGCCGACCGCATTGCCGAGGCGATTGAGTTCGAAGGCCCCGAGACGGTGGCGGCGATCTTCTTGGAGCCGGTGCAGAATGCTGGCGGCTGCTTCCCTCCCCCGCCGGGATACTTCCAACGGGTCCGCGAGATCTGTGATGAGTACGACGTGTTGCTGGTCTCCGACGAAGTGATCTGTGCCTTCGGTCGCTTGGGTCACATGTTTGGCGCCGAGCGTTATGGCTATGAGCCCGACATCATTACCTGCGCGAAGGGCCTCACCTCGGGTTACTCCCCGCTGGGCGCGATGATCACTAGTGATCGGCTCATGGAGCCCTTCATCGGTGGCGACGAGATGTTCCTCCACGGCTACACGTTCGCCGCCCACCCGGTCTCCTGTGCGGTGGCGATGGCCAACCTCGACATCTTTGAGAACGAAAAGATCAACGAGCATGTTCGTGCCAATGAAGGCGCCTTCCGCGCCACTCTGGAAAAGCTCAAGGATCTGCCGATCGTTGGAGATGTCCGCGGTGATGGCTATTTCTACGGCATCGAACTCGTCAAGGACAAGGAAACCAAAGAGACCTTCAACGATGCTGAAGCTGAGCGACTGCTGCGCGGTTTCCTCTCCAAGGCGCTCTACGACGCGGGCCTTTACTGCCGGGCCGATGACCGCGGAGATCCGGTCGTTCAGTTGGCCCCGCCGCTGATCTGCGACCAGAGCCACTTTGACGAGATGGAAGACATCCTCCGCGTCGTACTCGACAAGGCCTGGACCCTCCTCTAACCCACCCGCTCCGGTGAGGAGTCACGTAGAACCGGCCAGGAGTCACGTGGGTCTGTTGCTGCGTGACGCCTCGGCCGGTTTACCTGACCCCTGGGCGGGATTGCGTGACGCCTCGGCCGGATTGCGTGACCCCTCGGCGGGGTTAGTTGGCGTGCTCGTGCTCTTCGAGCACCGGGAGGGCGTCGACGCCTTTGCGCATCGCATCGCCCAGCCAGGGAGCGGCGGGCAGGTCTTCACCACGATGGGGAAAGGCGACGTAGACGGTGACGGTCACGGCGACGAACAAGATGACACCCATGAAGATGGACAGTGTTAGCACCGTGTTGACTCCCAAGAATCGCCAGTATCGGGTCGAATTTTCCCGCGCTCCAAGAGTGGCACGCACCGCTGGGACGCACCAAACCAGGCGCCTATAAATTCGGCAGACAACGGCGGTTTAACTATCCCTTAGGACGGTCTTAGGCAGGTTGGGTCTCGCGCAGTCGCTGAGAGATCACAGTCGAGACACCATCGCCACGCATAGTTACGCCGTACAGTGCGTCGCCGACCTCCATGGTGCGCTTCTGGTGGGTGATGACCAGCAGTTGGGAGTTTTCGCGAAGTTCTTCATAGATCTCCAAGAGGCGACCCAGGTTGGTGTCATCGAGGGCTGCTTCAACCTCGTCAAGAATGTAGAACGGCGACGGCCGTGCCTTGAAAAGTGCCACCAAGAAGGCCACTGCCACCAGCGAGCGTTCTCCCCCAGACAGCAATGAAAGTCGCTTCACCTTCTTGCCTGCCGGCCGTGCCTCCACCTCGATGCCTGTCATCAGCATGTTGGTGGGGTCGGTCAGCACCAACCGTCCCTCCCCGCCGGGAAAGAGTCGACCAAACGTCGATTCGAAGGCGATCTCAACATCCTTGAAAGCCTCCGTGAACACCGCCTCCACCCTGGCGTCGACCTCTTCGATGATCTCCATCAGGTCGCGGCGGGTCTGCTTGAGGTCTTCAATTTGTTCGGTGAGGAAGGCATGACGTTCTTCCATCGCGGTGAACTCTTCGAGGGCAAGTGGATTGATCCGTCCGAGCATGGCAAGCGACCGCTCCGCGTTGCGCAGCCGCTTGGTCTGATCTTCGCGTGAGTACGGCGTGGGCTCGGGGGTCTCCGCGCCCTCCTCTAGCTCACCCGTGAACGGCACGAGCAACTCGGGGCCATAGTCGGCGACCAGCCCCTCGGCATCAAGTCCTAGCTCGGACAGGGCACGTTCTTCCAACTGCTCGATCCGCATCCGCTGCTGGGTTCGGGCCATCTCGTCTCGGTGCACTGAGTTGACCAGTTCGTCGTGTTCGCGCGCCAGCTCGCGCAGCCGATTGCGGACTGTCAACAACTCGTGTTCGCGTCCGGAGCGCGCCCGCTCGACCTCTGTTCGCGCGTCGGTGGCCAACGCGATCGAGGATTCCAAGTGATAGAGCGTCCGATCAACGGCTGCGCCCACGGCACGAGCCACATGACCTTCGCGCAGCACCCGCTCTCGGTGTTCGGCCGCCCTGGCCCGAGTTTCGCGCTCGGCTTGAGCCTGGCGACGAATGCCATCGGCGCGGCCATGAAGCGCGCGGGCTCGTTCCTCAGCCGTGCGCAAGGCAAGCCGCGTGTCCATTTCACGTTGCCGGGCAACTCGAGCGGCCTCTGCCGTGCGTTCGCGCTCGGCAGTGTCGGGCTCTTCGTCGGGGGCGTCCTCGGCTGTCGCCAGTCGCAATTCCAATTCGGCCAGGCCGGCCAAGTCAGATTCGCGCACCAACCGAGCGTTTGTCGTGGCCGTTTCAAGGCGATCGGCTTCGCCTTTGGCCGCCCGCGCTTGAGAGTTGTAGTGCCCCAATTCTTCCGCGACGGCCGCCAGCGTTGCATCTGATTCATGCAACTTCGCCAGGGCAACATCAACTCGAGCCACCGCGTCCAGGCGCTGCGACTCCAACTCGGCCAAGGCAAACCCGAGTCGTTCGCCCGCGGCGGTGACCTCTGCCAGCCGGCCCGCCGTCTCGTCGTAGGCCGCCTGGATCTCGATCAGACTGGGTTGGTCGGTTGATCCTCCCCGGACGAAGTGGTGCCCCCACGTTTCGCCTTCACGGGTGACGGCGATCAGGGTGGGGTCGGTCTCAACGAGGCTGCGCGCTGAGGGCAGGTCGTCGACCACGACGACTCGATCAAGCAGCCGCCCCAGTGCGCCCAGCAGGTTGTCAGGAGCCTCCACGACCTCCACGGCGTACGTCGCCCCTGCAGGCAACCCCGGCCAATCGCGGACCGAAGTCGTTTCGCCGGCCACCACCAGGCCCGCGCGCCCGAGTTCGCCCGCGCGCAAGTGAGCCAGAGCCGCGTCGGCGGCCTCCTTGTTAGCGACGACAACGGCGTCGGCCGCCGAACCGAGGGCCGACGCGATGGCCGCCTCAAATCCTGATCTCACCGTCAGCAGAGCGGCCACAGATCCGAGCACTCCTGACACCGTGTCGGAGGCGGCAAGCAGCGCGCCAGCGCCATCCTTGCGATTGAGGCCGAGCTCAAGTGCATCGAGGCGCGCGCGAAGGGCTCCGCGCTCGCGATCGGCGAGGGCCGCCTCCTCCTTGGTCTCTGCCTGCCGCTCAGTCAGCGCATCCACCGCGGTGCTGGCCGATTCGTGTTCGGCATCGAGGCCCTCTTCGCCAGCGTCCAGCCCGGCCACGCGAGTCTCCAGAGCGGTGAAGTCGTGTTGGGCTTTCGCTGCCCGTTCGAGGGCTTCCTCGTGAGCAAGCTGGAGACGGCCAATCTCGTCATCGGCGGCTGCGGCCCGCGACTTGAGGGCGTTGACCTGGCCGTGAAGTCGGGCCAATCCCTCGCGACGATCTGCTGCCGCGCGCTGCAGACCGGCGATCCGACGCTCTTCCGCCGACGACGCCTCTTCGGCCGTACGCCGTTCAAGCACGCCCACCTCAAGCTGAACCCGCAGCTCTTCGACCTCGGCAGCAATCTCCGCCTCTTGCTCGGCCACGCGAGCGGCGTCCGCGTCCAGTTGGTCTGGATCCGGACCACCCTGCTGGACGCCCTGATCGAGGCCTTGGGCATTGCGCACCCGTTCGGATGCCAGTGATTGGGTGCCGAGCAATCGCTCCCGCAAACCCGAGAGGGCAAACCAGGTCTCCTGCGCCCTGCCTAGGGCCGGCAGATCCTCGCGCAAGGCCGCCTCCAAGGCAGCCTCCGCTTCGCGAGTCGCCGTGATCTCGGCCTCGACCTCAGTGCGGCGCTCAACCAAGATCGTCTCGTCCGCCATCTCCTGCTCGAGTGCGGTGCGAGCAGTCACGAGGTCATCGGCGATCAGGCGCGCCCGGGCATCACGAACATCGGCCTGGACGATCGATGCGCGACGAGCGACCTCGGCCTGCCGACCAAGAGGCTTGAGTTGGCGTCTGATCTCTGAGAGCAGGTCGCTGAGTCGAGTCAGGTTGCCGTCGGTGGACTCAAGTTTGCGCAGTGCCTTCTCTTTGCGCTTGCGGTGTTTGAGCACCCCCGCCGCTTCTTCGATGAACCCTCGGCGATCTTCCGGCGTCGCGTGCAGAATTGTGTCGAGTTGCCCCTGACCCACAATGACGTGCATCTCGCGGCCGATGCCCGAGTCACTCAGCAACTCCTGCACGTCAAGCAATCGGCAGTGGTTTCCGTTGATCGCATATTCCGACCCGCCACTGCGGAACATTGTCCTGCTGATGGTGACTTCGGCATATTCGATCGGGAGCGCGCCGTCGGAGTTGTCGATGGTGAGCGACACCTCGGCCCGACCCAACGGCGGACGGCCCGACGTACCAGCAAAAATGACGTCTTCCATCTTGCCGCCGCGAAGCGACTTGGCGCCCTGCTCCCCCATCACCCAGGCGAGCGCATCAACGACATTGGACTTGCCTGAGCCGTTGGGCCCGACCACACACGTGATGCCCGGCTCGAGCTGGAGCGTGGTGGAGGACGCGAAGGACTTGAACCCCTTGAGGGTCAGGCTCTTCAAGTACACCCGTGCAGCCTAAGGTGCAGCCCGCTGGGCCGGGCGATAGGGGGGAATCTCGGCCTTCCGCGTGTCGGACGGCCGTCGCAGTCACTCGGCATGGGCAATGTGCGGCAACTGCCGCCAAATCAAGCGCCAAAATGATCGCAGTGGCGACAAAACTGAACCAGAACGGGTCCAGTGATCCCCCACTCTCGGGCGATCAGACCACCGAGCGCACTGCCAATTACCATGCCGCCAAACACGGCGATCAGATAGACGCTAGAGACTCGTCCCTGAAACTCCATCGGCACTGCGCGCTGTCGCACGGTGTGTGCGACCGTCGCCCAGACGAAGGCATAGCCACCGAAGACAAACATGATGCTTAGGCCCATCCAGGGTCGGGTTGCCAGCGCGAAGGCGAGGTGCACCAACACCTCTAGGAGAAGGCACACTCGCATCAAGGTGCCGAGGGAGAAGCGGCGTTCGAGGAGGTCGTAGGTCGACGTCGTGAGCAGGCCGCCCAACGCACCTGCCGTCATCAACAAACCAAAACCAATCTCCCCCATGCCCAGTCGCTCTTGGGCATACAGCACGAGCACGGAGTACGACGCGCCAAAGGTGATGTTGAAGCTGAAGATGACAAGGGTGAGCGTCCGTAGCGGAGCGTGCCCTATCAACCACGTGATGCCGTCCTTGATATCTCGGCCGAGGTGACCACCAGTTCGTTCGCGAAGGTGTGTCGGCAGCGAGATCCGCCACACCAGCAGCGCAGCCAAGGCCACACAAGCGGCTTGCGTGAAGAACGGGAAGGCCATGCCAGACTGCGAACAGAACCGCACCAAGCGGTGGGCCGATCAGCTGATTGACAGTGATGTGACCAGCCAGGATCCGAGCGTTGCCAATGCCGAGGTCTTCCTTCTTCACGAGCATCGGCAACAGCGTGCTGCTGGTGGTGTCGGCAAAAACCTCGGCGAGCCCGAAACAGAAGACGGCCACCAGCACGATCACGATGGTGGCCTGGCCGGTCGCCACAAAAATGGCCAGTCCGGCGATCAAAACAGCCCGCAGCAGATCAACAGTCACGATCAGCACTCGCCGGTCGAGCCGGTCGGCCAACGCGCCGGCGTACAACCCAAAGAGCAGCCACGGAAGTTGCTGCAGCAGCGGGGCAAGCGCCACGAGGAGCGGATCGCGGGTGAGCGAGGCGACAAGGAGCGGACCGGCGGCGAGGCTGATCCCATCAGCAAGATTGGAAACCCACGATGACGCCATCAGGAGCCGAAATCCACCGCCCATCCGGCTGGCGCAACGACTTCGAGCAAACGTTTCATGAGTGATCCGAGAGTGGTGGAGCGAAGGTGCAGATGAATCAGGCCGGCTGCATAGCAGCGGCGTCAGTCTCGATGGTGGCGGTGCGCGCTGCCACAAGTGCGTCATTCTCCTCGGCGAGGCGCACGACCACAGTTTCGAGTTCGCTGATCCGCGCCCGAAGCCGGCGGTTTTCGCTAGCCAACATCGACGAGTTGGCAGCGTCGTTATTGAGGTAACCAAGCAACGCCTTGGCCATGTGCCAGCCTTTCAAGAAGTGCTCTCAAAGAGAAGTATTGGAGGTCCGAGGGCCGTCTTCAAGAGTCCCACCAGAACACCTGCGGGTCAATTCGTGCGGTGGCGGTGGTCGATCATTGTCGGGGCGTTCGCGGTGGGCGTTGGCACACACCACAGAAGTATGACGAGCGGTTCATGAAGGCTTGGCGCCGGATGGGAGCGCCACACCGCGAACACGGCAGACCTTCTTGGCCATAAGCGTTGAGGGAGCGGTCGAAATAACCGGACTCGCCATTGACGTTGACGTAAAGCGCATCAAAGGAAGTGCCGCCTTGGCCAAGCGCATCAGACATCACCGTGCGGGAGTGGGCCAGCAATTCACGAATGACTGGGCCGGTTAATTTCTGCCCAGGTCGATCGCCATGCAACTGACTCCGCCACAACGCCTCATCGGCATAAATGTTGCCCACACCTGAGATGAGGGTCTGATCGAGCAGCAGTCGCTTAATCCCCGAAGAACGCTTGCGAACGCGGCGTACGAACTCATCATCGTCAAACTCAGGATCGAGTGGGTCTCGGGCGATGTGCGCGATTTCAGGCGGCAGTTCTGCTCCGCCGTCCGAGACCAATAGCCCACCGAACATGCGCTGGTCGACGAAGCGGAGTTCGAGCGGGGATGAGGCGGGTTCGACCACCGAGGACAACAAGAAACGGACGCGCAGGTGGCGTTCGTCGGGTGCACCGGGATGCTGGATCAGCATTTGCCCACTCATGCCCAGGTGGCCGAGCACGGCGTCGCCGTTGTCGAGGGGAAGCCAGAGATATTTACCGCGACGCCGGGCAGCCATGATGCGACGACCGGTGAGCGCCTCAGCGAAGCCAGCAGGACCTCGTGCATCGCGTCGCACCGGACGTGGATGGAGCACGGACACCGATTCGATCACAGTCCCAACGACGTGACGATCAAGTCCGACGCGGACCACCTCGACTTCGGGCAGTTCGGGCACAGGTCAGTCCACGAGAGCAGTGGATAGCTCGCCGTAGGCAGTCTCTGCGGCAAGTTGCTCGGCTTCCTTCTTGGAACGACCGATGCCATGGCCATAGAGCTGCTGGCCAACGCGCACCTGGGCGGTGAACGTCTTCAGGTGGTCGGGACCTTCGTCGGCGATGACGTATTCGGGGACACCGAGCGACTTAGCGGCCGCCAGCTCCTGGAGCGAAGTCTTCCAATCCAAGCCCGCCCCCATTGCCGCTGCGGCCTCCATCATCGAGTCGAAGAGCAAGTGGACAACCTCGGCAGCAACATGAATACCGCCGGATACGTGCACCGCACCGATAACTGCTTCCACCGTGTCGGACAGGATTGAGGCCTTTTCGCGACCACCTGTGGTCTCTTCGCCCCGGCCCAACTTGATGTGTTCGCCCAACCCAATCCGTCGACCGACCTCAGCCAGAGCGCGCGCGTTGACAACTGCGGCACGCAGTTTGGCTAGGCGACCTTCGGAGAGATCTGGATGCGATTGATAGAGGGTTTCGGTGACGACAACCCCCAGCACGGAGTCGCCGAGGAACTCCAACCGTTCATTGGTGGGCAGGCCACCGTTTTCGTAGGCGTAGGAGCGATGGGTCAGGGCGCGCTCAAGGATCTCGGGATCCAGAAGCGGATTCCCGAGTTGCGCTCGGAGCTCGCTGTAGTTGGTCAGCAGCCCGACCGGCCGGTCAGAGGACCTGGCGACGTTCCGCCTTGGCGCCGTATTGACCACACTCGCCGCACGCACGGTGCGGGAGGTGCTTGGCGCCGCAGGCGGCGTTCGCGCAGGTGACCAGGGTCGGCGCTACGGCCTTCCACTGCGAGCGACGGTGCCGCGTATTGCTCCGCGACATCTTCCGCTTCGGGACTGCCACTGTTCTCTCCTCTACTACGCACCCAACGAGGTGCGCGCCTATGAATCTCGGTCTGGTGACTCTTGGAGGCCCACAAGCGTGGCCCACCGTGGGTCGATGGGTGCCTCGTGTGAATGCGACGTGTCCTCAGCCAAACGAAACCCACATTCGGGGCACAGGCCAGGACAGTCGTCCTCACACACAGGCTGGAACGGCAGCGCGAGCACCACCGAATCCCGCATCAACGGCTCGAGGTCGATCAGGTCGCCCTCTAGTCGTCGTACGTCGAGCTCTTCCAACACTCGGTCATCTGGCTCGTCGTAGACGAACAGTTCTTGGAAGTCAATCGTGATCTCGTCATTGATCACTTCCAAGCACCGGACGCACTCGCCCACCACGTCGGCTGTTGCCGAACCGGTGAGCCAGACGCCCTCCATGACCGCCTGCAACTGCAGATCAAATTCGATCTGCGAGCCTTCGGGGACACGAAGCACCTCGATGCCCAGATCTGCTGGAGCCGGTGCCGATCGAGAAACCTGACGCGAGGACCCCGGGCGGCGGCCGAGCTCGCGTGTATCGAGCACGAGCGGCGCTCTCGGGTCCAGGCTAGTCAAGGGTTCATCTTCCGGGTTCCGGGCACTGCAGATCAGCGAGAAGCGTAACCGTCCGGACCGACGCCCAGCAATTCGGTGCCGCCGCGCGACCTCTCAGGCGTGCAACTTTGCGATCAATTGGGAGTGGACGAACTGGGGCAGGAAGGCGCTCACGTCACCACCGAGAGACGCGACTTCCTTGATCAAGCTTGAGGACACGAAGCCGAACTCGGCGCTGGCCGTCAAAAACACCGTTTGTACGCCGGTGAGGTGGGCGTTCATCTGCGCCATTTGTCGCTCAAAGTCCATGTCCGAAGAACTCCGAACACCCTTGACGATGGCGATTGCACCTTCGTCGGCGCAAAAACTCGTCAGTAAACCTTCAAAGCCGACGACGTTGACCCTTGGCAGACCTGCGCAGGCCCGCTGCAACATGTCGATGCGCTCGGCGGGCGTGAAAAGTCGGCTCTTCGACATGTTGACGCCGACCGCGACCACGACTTCATCGAAGAGTTCGGCCGCCCGGGCGAAGATGTCTAGGTGTCCAAGAGTGACGGGATCGAAGGAGCCTGGACACACCACTCGACGCATACTCACACCCTGCCTGACTCTTCCGCTGAGTGAGGTCCGGTCGCTTGACCAAACCACAGTGACGTCTCACCGTAGCGTTTGAGCGCTCCCGCCTCGACACCAGTTGGCCACTCGATCCCCCCTCGACCTCGCGACGAGCGCTCGATAACAACAAGGGCGTCTGGCGACAACCAACCGTTTTCGACGAGAGCCAGGAGATCCGAGTGGACCGCAGCATCGGGAAGGTCGTAGGGCGGATCGGAGAAGATCACGTCGAAGGGACCAGAGGGACTCCGCACCAATGCCTTGGCGACGGCAGCAACAACCACATTCGCCTTCGTACAGCCCAGAGTTTCGGCATTTGCCGAGATCAGGCTGGCGGTGCGGCGATCTTGCTCGACCAAGGTGACATCGCCTGCGCCACGTGACCACGCCTCCAAGCCCACGGCGCCGGAGCCGGCGTACAGGTCAAGAAAGCGCAAACCCGTCAGCGAGCCGCACCACGACTCGATGGCGGAGAACAACGCCTCTCGAACCCGGTCAGAGGTGGGCCTCGTGGTCCCGCCTTTTGGAGTCTCAAGGCGACGTCCTCCGGCTACGCCGCCGATGATTCTGGTCATGACTTCTCCATGAATTCCGACGCCCTAGATCGCTCCATATCGCTCACCGCATGACGCAACTCACCGGCCCCCAGCAACTCAGGATCCCGTGCGAGCAAGGTGGTCGCGGCCTCACGGGCCTCAATAATGGTCAACTCATCACGGAGCACGCGCAGAGTTTGGAGCCCGGACCGGAAACCCGACTGAGACGCGCCGAGCACATCACCCTCGCGCCTTTGCTCAAGATCAATCCGACTCAACTCAAAGCCATCGGTGGTCGAGGCGACGGCGGTCAGGCGCTCCCGGGCACCACTGTCCGCCGACGCGTGGGTGACGAGGAGACACAACCCAGGATGCCCCCCTCGGCCCACGCGCCCGCGCAACTGATGAAGTTGTGAGACACCAAAACGATCGGCGTCCATCAACACCATCGCGGTGGCGTTATGCACATCGACGCCGACTTCAATCACCGTCGTGCTGACAAGTACGTCGATCTCGCCGGCAGCAAACGAACGCATCGTGCGGTCCTTCTCCTCACCAGACATCCGTCCGTGCAGCGAGCTCAATCGAAGCCCTGCCAACGGCCCGGAAGTCAGGTGAGGCGCCAACTCCTCTACGGCGGCCAGGCCACCGGGCCTGATCTGACCCACCGTGTTGCCGTCTTCGTCGACATCGGTCTGGTCGATGTTGCCAAGCTCTGCCACATCTCCGGAGATGCGCGGACACACGATGTAGACCTGGTGGCCCAGCGCGACTTCTTCTCGAACACGTTGCCAGACGCGCTCAATCCATTGTGGTTGCTCGGCCAAGGGCACGACGTTGGTTTGGATCGGGGCACGACCAGCCGGAAGTTCGGTCAGGGTCGACACCTCAAGGTCACCAAAGATCGTCATTGCCACACTTCGCGGGATGGGTGTTGCGGTCATCACCAAAACATGCGGCGGACTGCCAGCCTTGTCGGTCAAGGCTGCCCTTTGCTCGACCCCGAAACGGTGTTGCTCATCCACGACCACTAAGCCCAAGTCGGCAAAACTCACTCGGTCTTCCAACAACGCGTGGGTGCCGATAACGATCCCGGCCTGTCCACTCGCGGCAGCCAACAACGCCTGCCGCTTTTGCGGCTGGCTCATCGACCCAGTGAGCAACGCGATCGTCGTACCCTCACTGGCGCCGCCCAACATGCCTCCCAGGGCGAGATCTCCCAACATTTGAGTGGTCGAGCGATAGTGCTGCTGAGCCAACACTTCGGTGGGGGCAAGCAGCGCGGCTTGCCCACCGGAGTCGACCACCCTCAGCATTGCGCGGAGAGCCACGACGGTCTTGCCCGAACCCACTTCACCCTGAAGTAGCCGGTTCATCGGATGCGGGTTGCCGAGTTCTTCGAAGATCTCTCGACTGACCTGGTTTTGCCCCTGAGTGAGCTCAAACGGCAGTCGGGCGTCGATGGCGTCAAGCAACCCGCCCACCTTGCCCGGGCGAGCAGCCGCTCCGAGGGCTCGGATCGCGGCGCGACGCCGCGCAAGCACCAGTTGCGTGACGAGGGCTTCCTCGAAGCGATAGCGGCGTTGGGCAGCCATCGCTTGAGCCATCGTGCCCGGCTCGTGGATCCAGCCCAGGGCGGTGTCGGCGTCAGGTAGCCCGTAAGTCTTGCGAATCTCCCCTGGCAACAGCTCGGGCACTGCGTCGATCACGCTTCGAGCGAAACTCACCGCCCGCTTGACGTCCCAGGTGTCGACGCCCTTGGTCAGAGGATAGATCGGATAGAGCGGAGGCAATTGGATGGGCTGAGGCGTCCCATCCGGGCCGAGAAGTTGATCCTCGGCGAACATAGTCAGCGCGGGATTGGTGAGTTGCCACTCGTCGCGAAACTTGCCAGCTTGGCCGACGAAGACGCCCTTGGCACCGACCGGAAACCGATCTCGGTTCCAATCGGCGACGTGCTGGTTCTTTGCGAAGAAGGAAATCCGCAGCGACGGCCCGCCCGTGCGTACCAGGATGTCGTGGCGATGAGCCTGCCGCCCAGTGCGCCGGTCGGTGTAGTTGTTGGGCTGGCTCTCGGCGATCTCCCCGACCACACTGATCAGTTGGCCAACTTTTAGTTCGTTGAGTTTGGTGAGTTCTCCGGTCTTGAGGTAGCGGCGCGGGTGATGAAACAGCAGGTCACCGACTGTGCGCAGCCGAAGTCCGTCGATGAACTTCTTGCGTTTGGCCGTCGAGTCGCCAAGCACCGTTTCGATCGGCGAATCAAGGCTGATCATCGGCGGGCACCTCCTTTCGCGCTATTCAACGCCGATCAACAGGGGATAGCGTTCCTGCCCACCGTCGTACACCACGACGTCGACATGCGGGTAGGTTGCCCGCACATGATCGGCGCACCGCTGAGCGAGTGCCTGATTCTCGCCCGCCCCAGAAACGAACGTGACCAACTCTGCGCCACCGCCCAACAACCGGTCGGTGACGGTTTGCCCCACGGCGTACAACTCATCACCGATGACGGCGAAGTCGCCGGCGATGACCCCCAGCACGTCACCGGGTTCACATGGTCCAGCCATGGTCATCGCTTGCCTGGCCGCAACCGTGACCGCGCCATGGCGAACGTGCCGGGCGGTGGCTGTCATCTCAAGGATGTCCTTGTCGAAACTCCGACCAGGTTGATGCACGGCCATGGCCGCCAGCCCCTGGACCTGGGCCACCGAATTAATTACGGCGACTCGCACCGCCCCCGATTCTTCGGCAAGTCGTGCGGCAATCTCCGCAACGCGCACCGAGTCGGGATCGTTGGGGAGCACGACCACCTCCGCAGCGTCCGTGGCGGCGATGGCGTTGAGCAAAATCTCGGTTGAAGGCCGGTTGCCCACATCAGCCACCACAGCGGTCGCGCCCGCTTCCTCAAACAAGGCCGCCAGGGCAGGGCTGGCCGCGACGGCGACGACACCCCGGCCGGCCCGGAGTGGGGCCTTGGGACTCGAGGAGATCTGCTCGGCAAAGTGCGTCACGCGGATCCGATATGGCCTCCCGACGGCAATGCCGGCCTCGATCGCGGCGCCGACGTCGTCGGTGTGGACGTGAACGTTCCACAGTCCCCCGCCCCCAACAACCACCACGGAATCGCCCAATTCGCCAAGGGCCCCCCTCAACCCCGGAACCGATTCGGCGTTGGCATCGAGCAAGAACATCACTTCGTAGGCCGGACCCTCTGCGTTGAGGTCTTGACCAGGCGTTTCGACGGCGTGCGGTGACGGGAACGAGGGTTCGCGGTGCAATCCCGACGTGATCGGCTGCGGCGAGGGGCGCCGACCGGTGAGAACCGTTTCGGCAGCGTCCAGAATCACGCTCAACCCTCGGCCGCCGGCGTCAACCACTCCGGCGTCTCTTAACACCTGCAATTGGTTAGGGGTCTCAAGCAGAGCCTCACGCGCGGCTGCTGCGGCCGTGGCAAACACGTCTCTCGCCCGAGTTTGCGGCTGGTGTGCGATGGCCAGCGCCGCATCCGAGGCTGCCCTCGCGACCGTCAAGATCGTTCCCTCCACCGGGACCCCAACGGCCGCATAACTCGCATCAGTGGCTTCTTTCAATGCCTCAGCCATGACCACCGCATTTGGCTCCGCCGGTTTGGCCAGCAGAATGCGTTCGACCAGGGCGCCCAGCAGCTGACTGAGGATTACGCCGGAGTTGCCACGAGCCCCGAGCAAGGCCCCTCTGGTGAATGCTCGAAGGGCGGTGGTGGGGTCAGCCTTTTCCTCCATAGCTTCACGCAGCGCCTCACGCGCTGCGGACATTGTCAGAAACATGTTCGTGCCGGTGTCGCCATCCGGAATGGGATAGACGTTGAGGGCGTCGATCTCTTCACGGGCCGACGCCAACGCATCGGTGGCAACATCAACGAAGCGAATAACGACAGGCACCGAGAAGCCGCTGCCGGGTACCTGCTCCATTGCCGCCTCTTCTGATGGGGAATCCATAGGGTAGTCACATTGTCGACGTGAGAGCTCGAGCCCTCGCCCAGCCGATCACTTGGGGCGTCGATTCGCAACCGGGCAGCCCTTCCGATATTCTTTCCCGGTTGCCCATCGTGCGAGACCTTGAGTCAGCATGGGCTCCCTACCGACATTCGATTCAATCTTCAGGAGTACGCCGTGGCCGCCGTCTGTGACATCTGCGCCAAGAAGCCGGGCTTCGGCAACAACCGGCCGTGGTCGCGCAAGATCACCAAGCGCCGTTTCGATCCCAACATCCAGCGTGTGCGTGCCACCGTCAACGGTGCCCCCAAACGGCTCAATGTGTGCACCGGCTGCCTCAAGGCTGGCAAAGTCACCCGCTGATTTAATCTGTTCGCAAACCCCCGTCGCAATCCGCGGCGGGGGTTTTGTGCTCCCCTCCTCTGAAGATTTAGAAGTGGGTCCAGCCGGTGGGGCCGTCGTACGACATGCCGTCGACGGTCACCTCGCCGGCACTTGGGCCACTTCGAACAGCACCATCTTGGCCAGCACCACCTGGTGCGGCACCACCTGGTCCGGCACCATCATCAGGTGAGGACGGCTCGCCGACGGAACCGATGATCAGCCAGCCTTCCGGGACAGCCGCGGCGCCGGGGAACGTGGCTAGCAGCGGGTGATCGTCGCCGCCGCCGAGGATGAATTGGATGGGGTCAACGCCAAGTGCACTGCCAACCGCCTCGAGCGGCTCAGGGACCTCGAGCGCCGACGTGTGGATATCGATCGAGACACCGGAAGCACGAGCGAGATGGGCCGCATCGGCGAGGAGTCCATCGGAGACATCGAGCATGGCCGTCGCACCAGCCGATGCTGCTTGCTGACCCGCGTCGTACGGCGGCTCAGGACGTTTGAGCGCCTCCACCAGCACCCGCGGCGAGCGAAACCCTCGCGACAAAATCGCCAATCCACCTGCGGCCCAGCCTTGTCTGCCACACAGCGCCAGCACATCCCCGGGCTGGGCGCCAGAACGCAACACCGGCGCCTGGTTGCAAGAGCCGATCACGGTCACTGCGATCACAATCTGATCTGCGCGAGTGAGGTCACCGCCAACCATGCTGGCGCCGACCAAATCAATCTCAGCGGCAAATCCCCGGGCAAAGTCGAGTGCCCATTCGACCGGAAGATCACCGGGCGCAGCGAACCCAATAGTGAGTGAGTGCGCTCGCCCCCCCATTGCGTTGACGTCGGAGAGATTGGCCGCGGCGGCGCGGTGACCAACGTCGGCTGCACCAAGCCAGTCGCGTCGAAAGTGTCGTCCCTCCACCAACAAATCAGTCGATACCACCACGTGGCCGGTGCGAATTCTGAGCACTGCGGAATCGTCCCCCGGACCCACCAGGACATGATCGCCTTGCCCGAATAGGGGCTGCAACGCTCGGATTAATCCAAACTCGCCAACATCATCGAGCGTCGTATCCCCTGGAAGGTTCATAACCTCATCCCAGCAGAGCGCTATCCGTAGGTCGGCCGACACGCCCTATCAAAGCTCGCCCTGAGCACGGTAAGTTTGCCTGAGTTCGCCCGATCCGGGAGGGCCAGCCTCGAAAACGCAGCACACCGAATAAGGGAGTCCCCGATGGTTGTCCAGGCCTACATCTTGATTCAGACCGATGTTGGCAAGGCGTCTCAAGTCGCCCAGGCCATCGCCCAAGTCAAGGGTGTGACACTTTCCGAGGACGTGACCGGACCCTATGACGTGATTGTCCGCGCCGAAGCCCGCAACGTCGACGAACTGGGCAAACTGGTGGTCGCCAGGTTGCAATCGATCGAGGGCATCACCAGAACGCTGACGTGTCCGGTCGTGCACATCTGAGCGTGATTGCCCACTCTCTGCGCGGCGCCGCAATCGTCTTGTTCACCGTTTGCCTGGTGGGCTGCTCCGAGGATCCGGTCGCAGTTCCCCGGCCCAATCTCAATGACGTTGAGCGTCCATTGTGTCGCGAGTTCATCAAGGAACTGCCAGCCACCTTGGGCGGCCTTGAGCAACGCGAAGTGGCCCCGCCCAGTGGTCTTGCTGCTGTGTGGGGATCCCCGCCGGTGATCGTCACCTGCGGGGGTCAGATGCCGTCAGATTTCACCCAGACGTCTGCCTGTGAGGAGTTCGCTGGGATCGGGTGGTTCACCCCTGATCAGCAGTTGGAGGATCCGACCATGGATGCCCGGGTCACGACCGTCGGAATTCAGCCCCTCGCCACTGTGTTGATTCCAGCCCAACACCGAGGAAACGCCTCCGGAATCCTGACCGAGATGGCTCCCGCGATCGAGAAAGTGCTGTTTATCAGCGAGCCCTGCGTCTAAAAACGCAGCATTCGCGTCAGGTCGCGGGGGGCGACTCTTCTGGAGCGTCCGATTGGTCGACCCACCTGGTGCCGTCGAGATCTCCGCGTAGCGTTCCGGTCAGTTCGTCGACGGCGGCACCCACGGTCGACGCAAATCGGTCGGGCATGAAACGCTGTTCCAACCCATAACGGCGGAGTACGTCGACCACGGGATCCTTCATCTCAGCCAGGATGAGGCGGACGCCACGCTTCGCCAGGAAATCGTCAAGCTCGACCAGCACGTCCATCGCCGTGGTGTCGATGTCGGTGATTGGTTCGGCGGCCAGGATGACAGTCTTCAACTCAGGCCCTGCGGCGGCCACTACGGAGCGAACATAGTCGCCGAACATCGCCCCATTGGCGAAGAACAGCGGCGCGTCGAAGCGCACGATGACGATTCCCGGGAGCCGACGCCCCTCGGGGTAGCGCGAGAGGTCGTGATAGCCACGCAGCCCTGCGACCCGGCCAAGCTCTGCTTTATAGGGCCGCCACGAGCGTTGCACAAACGCCAGCATCGATAGGCCGATCGTGACGACGATGCCCTCCAGCACTCCAAAGATGAGGACCCCAAGGAACGCCGCAAAAGAGAGCGCCGCATCCGTCTTGTCCAGGTGCCCCAGCCGCACGACACCGCGCACGTCAATGAGGCTGGCGGCGGCCCCGATCACGACCGCGGCGAGGGTTGCGGAGGGCAGGTAGACGGTGAGGCCGGGGGCGAGCACGATGAAGGCGACCAGTAGGGCTGCGCCGACGACACCGGTCAGTTGGGTGCGCGCGCCGGCCCGCTCGGCGACGGGAGTGCGCGAGGATGAGGCCGCAACCGGAAATCCCCCGAATAGACCTCCAGCAATATTTGCGAAACCGATGCCCACCATTTCCTGGCTGCCGTCTACGCTCTCGCCACGTCGACCGGCCAGAGTGCGTGAAAGCACCGCGCTGTCTGCGAAGGCGACCAAGGCGATACCAGCAGCTGGCAGGACGAGCGCCCAGACGTCCGCCCAGGCGAGGCCCTCGAGCGCGGGAGCGGGCAGCCCTTGCGGCAGCGAGCCAACCACCGGAAGGTCTTTCGACAGCCCCAGGATCGCGGTGATCGCGGTGGCGCCCACCACGACGACGAGCTCACCCGGCACGGCCGATCGAAACCACCGCAGCGCCAGGATCACCAGCAGCGAACCGAACCCGAACGCGAGCGCGAGCGGCTGCACCCGGGCACTGTTAACTGCCTCTACGATCGCCCACACCTCGCGCGCCGGCGACTCGGCTTCGATGGAGAACCCGAGCAGTCTCGGAACCTGCGAGACGATCACCAGCACCGCTATGGCATTCAGGTAGCCGACCCGGATCGGCTTGGACAGCAGGTCCGTCACGAAGCCGAGTCGCATGAGTCCGCCGAGGACCAGAAACACGCCGACCATGATCGCGAGCAGACCCGCCAGGGCGACCGCCCTGTCGTCACTATTGAGCGCGAGGGGAAGGATGGCGGCGGCCACGATAGGCGCCAGAGCAGAGTCAGGACCTAGGACTAGGACTCGGGACGGGCCAAACACGGCGTACACGAGTAGGGGCACGATCGTCGCGTAGAGCCCCGCCTCGGGTGGGAGTCCGGCCGCCACGGCGTAGCCCATCCCCGCCGGAATCAGCAGCGCGGTCACGACGATCCCTGCTCGAACATCGGGCCACAGCCACGCTCGCTGATAGTGCATGAGCACGGCTACCCCGGGCAACCACCGTGGCCTCAGGGTGCGCATTCTCGGAGACTACGCTGACAACCGGGGTGCTGTGGGGCCGTGTGAACTGCCATTCATTTCTGAACATGTTCAAATCGTGTGCTAGGTTTGCAATCAATCGAATTGAACATGTTCAAGAATGGAGAATTGCAATGACCTGGACTGTCTGGACCTACCTCACCTATCTTCTGATCACCGTGCCATTGACCGTGTGGGTGGCACGAACACTGTCGCGAAACGGTCAGGTCTTTCTCGCCGACGTATTTGAGGACAAGATCGAACTGGCAGACGCGGTGAACCAGCTGCTGGTGGTCGGCTTCTATCTCCTCAACATCGGCTTCGTGATGCTCTATCTGCGCATGGGTTCTGCCGTCTTTGACCTGACCGGGTTGCTTGAAGCGCTGAGCATCAAAGTCGGGTTCGTGATGCTCATGTTGGGCGTCATCCACTTCATGAATGTCTACGTCTTCAATGCGATTCGTCGGCGCAGCCGGGCCGAGTCACTGCGCACTCCCCCTGTGGCGCCGCAGAGCAACGCCTGGGCAACGCCGGGCTATCCCCCGCCGACTGGGCAATCGCCAAGCGGACAACCGCGATGACCGGCCACCTCACTGTTTTGTACGACGCAAATTGTTCGCTGTGCGCGCGGTTCAGGGAGTGGTTGAGCAGCCAACCGCTCCTCGTGCCGACGGAGTTTGTGGCGGCTGGCTCTCCGCAAGCGATCGAGCGCTATCCGGGCCTCAATCACGCCCAGACGCTTCAGGACATCACCGTGATCGGCGACGACGGGTCGATGTGGACCAATGAGTACGCGTGGGTCATGTGTCTTTGGGTCACGGCCTCGCATCGATCACTGGCGGAGCGACTCGCACAACCGGCCTGGCTTCCTCTTGCTCGGGCTGCGGCTTACACCGCGGCTGGCCTACGGAAGCGATCCAGAGCCAACCAGGAAGGCGACTACATTGAGCCGTGTGTCCGAGCCGTTAGCCCCATCAGCCAAAGCTGAACAGACCCGTCAGAACATCGTGGCGGCCGCTCTTCGACTGTTCCACTCAGGGGGCTACGACAAGACCACCATGCGGGCCATCGCCACTGAAGCCGGAGTTTCGTTGGGCAGCGCTTACTACTACTTCGACTCCAAAGAACATTTGATCCAGGCTTACTATGGCCGCGTCCAGGAGCAGCATGCTGCGGCATGTGTCGACGTACTTGGCAAGACATCATCATTCCCTGATCGTTTGCGTGGCGTCCTGATCACGTGGGTCGACGTGTCGACCGATTATCACGAGTTCTCTGGCAAGTTCTTCAAGAACGCTGCCGAGCCAACCAGTCCGCTCTCACCCTTCAGCGCCGATTCGAAGGCTGCCCGCGAGGCCTCGATCGGGATCTATCGCGAAGTGGTGGAGGGCTCAGATCTCAAGTTGGCCAAGGCCTTGCGTGCGGAACTGCCCGAATTGCTGTGGCTGCTCCAAATGGGAGTGGTGCTGTTCTGGGTCTACGACGGGAGCCCGGGCCAGCAGCGCACGCGCCAACTCATCGACGGGACGGTGCCGATGATCGACAAGTTGGTCAGACTCAGCCGACTGCCGCTCGTGCGCGGCGTGGTCGACGACTTGATCGGTCTGATCGGCACCCTCAAGAGCCGATGAACCTCTAGCGCAGTCCAGTGCCCCGCTGCAGCGCCAACTGCAGCAGGCGATCAATCAGCGCGGGATAGTCCAGGCCAGACGCGGCCCACATCTGGGGGAACATCGAGACCGGGGTGAAGCCGGGCATGGTGTTGATCTCGTTGATCACCAGGCTCTGATCTGCCATCACGAAAAAGTCGACTCTCGCCAAGCCTTCGCAGCCGACTGCCGTGAACGCGCGCGCGGACAGGTCTTGCATTTGCGCCTGGACATCTGGGTCAAGTTTGGCGGGCACGTCGAGTTCGGTGTGTTCGCCGGGCAGGTATTTCGCGTCAAAGTCATAGAACTCGTGTTCACCGCCAACCCGGATCTCGGCAGGCACGCTGGTTTCCGGCGTACCGTCTAAAGCTTGGAGTACGCCGCACTCAACTTCTCGCGCACCCTCGGCGGCCACTTCCACGAGGACCTTCGGGTCGTTTTTCATCGCCTCAACCAGCGCGTCATCGAGTTCGGCTGGCGTCGTGGACCTTGCTGATGCCGATGCTTGACCCACCGCGGGCAGGCTTGGCGAAAACCGGATAGCCGAGAGCCGCCACTCGTGCGCGGCAGTCGGCCGGATTGGCGTTCCACTCGCGCTCGGTGACCACGACCGACGGCATGGTCGGCAAACCGGCAGCGCTCAGGACGATCTTCATGTAGGCCTTGTCCATGCTGACCGCTGAGGCCAAAACGCCGGCGCCGACGTAGCGGATGCCCGCCATCTCAAACATGCCCTGGATGGTGCCGTCCTCGCCCCAAGGACCGTGCAAAACAGGGAAGGCGACATCGACATCGCCCAACTCGCGAGGAGGCTGGGCAGGCTCGGTGACCACGAGGGTGGTGCTCTCTCGCAGGCGCGATAGCGAGACTGCGGCGCGTTCGCCGTCGACAGCGGGCAAGGCGCCATCCTCAGCGATGCGCAATCGCGCCACATCTGGGGATTCGAGGACCCAGCGACCATCGGGGGCTATGCCGATGGGGACAACGTCGTACTTTGTCGGATCAATGGCCGCGAGCACGCTCCCGGCGGTGACGCACGAGATGGCGTGTTCGCTGGAACGCCCGCCGAATACGACGGCAACTCGAGGCTTGCGGGTCTCAGTCATCTCGCCAGACCCTACCGGCCCTCACCGAGTGGCCAGAACCGACAGGGCTGGCAGCAGGAGGCGGACCTAGACTTTGGCAATGTTTGAAGACCTGAACCCCCACACCATCGCCGTACATGTCGGGCGACCGGCCCACGAACCCGACGCCCCACTGAACACCCCGATCACCATGGCTGCGACGTACGTTGCGGGTGGTGATTGGGAGTATGGCCGCTATACCAATCCCACGTGGACGGCGTTTGAGGAGGCCTTGGGCGCACTGGAGGGCGGTCGGTGTTTGTCGTTCGCGTCCGGCCTGGCGGCAGTGACCTCGCTACTGGACCTGGTCTCGATCGGCGAGAAGGTAGTTGCCCCTCGGCACAGTTATAACGGTGTGACCATGCAGTTGGCTGATCTGGAGTCCCGTGGTCGGATCGTCACGCAATTGGTGGATATCGAGGACACCGCCGCTGTGGTGGCGGCGTGTGAAGACGCCGCCATCGTGTGGCTAGAGTCACCGACCAACCCGGCATTGGAGATCGCCGACATCCCGACGATCATCGCGGCCGCTCATCGGGCCGGCGCGACGGTCATCTTCGACAACACCTTCGCGACGCCCATCCTGCAGCAGCCGTTGGCGATGGGTGCAGACATCGTCGTGCACTCCGCAACGAAGTTCATCGCCGGTCACAGCGATGTGGTGATGGGCGCGATCGTCACCCAATCCGATGAGTTGTACGACGTATTGAAGGGCCGGCGCGACCTGACTGGCGCGATCCCCGGACCGTTTGAAGCGTTCCTGGCGCTGCGTGGTCTGCGCACGTTGCCCTTGCGGGTGGAGCGATCACAATCCAACGCTGCGGAACTGGCTCGCCGGTTGGCCGAGCATCCCCTCATCGACTCAGTGCGTTATCCAGGTTTCGGCGGCATCTTGTCGGTCATCTTTGCCTCCGCCGATCAGGCAGAACGGTTCGTCCACGGCACCGAACTCTGGACCAACGCCACCAGCCTCGGCGGCGTCGAATCCACCTTCGAACGCCGCCGCCGCTGGAAGACCGAGCCCGCGACCATTCCCGAAGGCCTGGTGCGGTTGTCCGTGTGGGATTGAGGACGTCGATGACCTGTGGCGGGATCTTTCGCGCTCCTTAGGGAAGATCTAGTCGGCGTCCTGCTCAACCGGGTGCCTCTTCGAATCTTCCGCACAGCTGTCGCGCAGGCGTGTCGATGCAAGGTGGGTAAACGGCTTGACGCATCAGCAAGTCGGCGTGCTCCTCAGAGGGCTCGACTTCCTCGATCTCACCGTTCTCGATGAGGTTTTGAACCTCGGCCTCACCGACGGGCCAACGACCTTCACTCATCGTTGTTCCGAATCACATCAACCAAGGGACGAGCCAAGATCGTCTTCTTGAACGACCTATCATCGTGAGCCCACGCATCGAGCAGTGACACGGCGAACGTTGATTTCACGCTTGAGCAGGACTTCGGCGTCAGCGAGCACATCAGCCAGCGAGTGCCGATCCGGGCTACCAATAACAAGCAAGTCGATGTCCTTTGGCACTGCTCCCGGCTGCTGGGCACGTCGGGCAGCCCAGGAACCGTAAATGAAGGCTCGTTCGATACCAGGGCACGTCGGCCAAAGCGCGTGCGGAGGATCGCGACTGGCCCGAAGGTCACAGCGAGGAGATCGACGAGCGGCTTGTAGACGACCGAATCGGTGATGGGGCTGACGACCGGGGCCTCTGCCATCTTCGAACCTTCCGCACGGCTCCGCCCGGCGTGTCCCACGCCGAGGTTCGAAGTGAGCCCTACCCGGCCTCGTCCTTGGTGTCGCGGGAGATGAAGCTCTCCATCATTTCTGGGGCTGTCATCTTGCCTGCGACGACGGCAGCAACATGTTGGGCGATGGGGGCATAGACGCCGGTGCGCTCGGCGAGGGCAAGCAGGGATGCGCTCGACTTGGCACCCTCCGCCACCTGGCGGGTCGAGCCGAAGATGTCTTCGATGGTCTCGCCCTTGCCGAGGCGCTCACCAAAGGTGCGGTTGCGCGAGAGCGGCGAGGAGCACGTCGCGACGAGGTCGCCGAGTCCGGCCAGGCCCATGAGGGTCATCGGGTTGGCGTTCAAGGCCATGGCTAGACGGGCGGTCTCTGCTAGGCCGCGGGTGATGACCGACGCGGTGGTGTTGTCACCAAACCCCAATCCCACCGCCATACCAACGGAGATCGCAACCACGTTCTTGTAGGCGCCACCCAACTCGCAACCCAGGACGTCGGTGCTGCTGTAGGGCCGGAAAGTCCGCGAGTGCATTAGTTTGCGCAGTCGGCGTGCGACGTCTTCGTCGGTGCAGGCAACCACTGAGGCGGCAGGCTCACGACGGGCGATCTCGTGCGAGAGATTTGGGCCGCTGACCACGGCTACTCGGGACGGATCGGCGCCCGTCAACTCCTCGATGACCTCACTCATCCGCTTAAGCGTGCCGAGCTCGACCCCCTTCATCAGCGATACCAAAACAGACTGGTCCGGCAACACCGGAGCCCATTCGACGAGGTTTTCGCGCAGCGTTTGGGAGGGTACGGCGAGGACGACGACATCCGCGCCAGCCGCTGCTTCCTCCGGATCAGGGCTTGCGGCGATGGTCGGCGGCAGTTCAATACCGGGGAGGTAATCCGGGTTCTCGTGGCTCTCGCTGATCGCCGCGCACAATTCCTCGCGTCGCCCCCAGATCGTCACGTCATGCCCGGCATCGGCGAGGACAAGCGAGAACGCCGTACCCCACGAACCGGCCCCAAAGACCGCAACCTTTGTCACTTTTCCTCCACTTGATTGGGGTTGCCCGTGCGTTTAACCCCGGCGATCCGAGGATCGAACCGAACCTTGGGCGGCAGCTCCCCACGCAACTGCGCGACGAGATCAGTCAATGCTCCCATTAGCCGTTCGGTCGCCAGCTCAAGGACCTCGGCCGTGAGCGGAAGTGCCCTCAGATCGTCGAAATTCACCGGATCGCCGACCATCATTTTGAAGTTCTTGCGCGGGAACGGGTGTGGCCGCTTGGAGTAGGGCGGCAGAAATTCCTGCACCCCCCACTGCCCAATCGGAATCAGCGGGCAGCCTGTCTCGAGGGCGATGCGAACCGCCCCGGTGCGACCCATCATCGGCCACAGGTCGGGATCGCGAGTGAGGGTGCCTTCGGGATAGACCATCAGGCACTCGCCACGGCGTACAGCTGCCACCGCAGCGTCGAAAGCCTTCGTTGCCTGCGGGGTCAGGCGCTCAACAGGAATCTGCCCGGCTGAAATCAGCAGGGTGGCGAGTGCCTTGTTCTTGAACAACTCGGACTTGGCCAGGCCGCGCGGGAGGCGCCCATGGTCATAGACCAGGTGGGCGGCCGTTAACGGGTCAAGGTGAGAAATATGGTTGAAAGCCAACACGCACCCACCCGTGACCGGGATCTTCTCGCCGTTGATCCACGTTCGCGAGGCGATCAGCCAGAGCAAGGGCTTAACGATCGTCGCTCCGAGGGCAAATGCCCAACCGCGCGGTTGTCGCAACTTGCGGACCCGGCGTATCACCGTGACAGGATTCCAGATGATGTCGACTTCTGCTGGTCACCCCCGATTCGCCGCGCTGATCCCTGCGAAACCGCCCCATCTCGGCAAGCAGCGCTTGAGCGCCGTTCCGTCGGCTTTTCGCTCTGCTTTGGCGACTGCTTTTGCGATGGACACACTCATCGCCGTGCGAGCTTCGCCGGTCGTGGATGATGCTCGGCTGGTCAGTGTCGACACTGCGCTGGCTCGAGCGGCCGAACGGCTGGGCATCGCGACAATTGCTGATCCTGCCTCCGCTGCCGGAGAGTTCAACGCGATGTTGCGGGCCGTCGTAGTTGAGGTGGATCTTGCCGCCGATTCGCCCGTCGTGGTGGTGCCAGCTGACGTTCCCGCCCTGACCGGAGCCGACCTCACCGAGGCACTTGCGCCTGTGGGATGGCGGCGGACCGGCGTTTGTGGCTGATGCGCACGGGAGCGGGACAACGTTGTACGTCGCGAAGGCAGCGGACTTTGACCCGCACTATGGCGTCGGGTCGCGCGCGGCCCACCTCAGCGCTGGAGCCGTCGAACTCCCGGTGTGGCTTGGCAGCGTTCAACAGGACGTGGACGACGTGCCCGACCTAGACGCCGCCATCGCCCTCGGCGTCGGCCCCAACACTCGTGCGGTGCTGTCCCGACTCGGGCTCGGAACCCGCTAGCCCTGCGCGGACCATTACGTCAGAGGGTGGCTGGCTTCCAACTGGGGCGAGTTGCCTCAAAAGCTGAGATGTCGGCTTCGTGACCCAGCGTTATGCCAATGTCATCAAGTCCGTTGAGCAGGCGCCACCGGGTGTAGTCGTCGATGTCGAAGGAATCCTCGATCGCGTCGACACCCTCCCCCGCACGCACGGTGCGCGACTCAAGGTCGACCGTGATCTGAGTGTCAGGGTGCTCCTCGATCAGGTCCCACAACTTCTGCACGACCTTTTCGTCTACCTGCGCAGCCAACAATCCCGCCTTGCCCGAGTTGCCTCGGAAGATGTCGGCAAAGCGGGGCGAGATGACGACCTTGAACCCGTAGTTCTGGAGAGCCCACACGGCATGCTCCCGAGACGATCCGGTGCCGAAGTCGGGGCCGGCGACCAGCACCGTCCCTGCGGCGTACGCCGGGTTGTTGAGCACGAACGCCGGGTCATTTCGCCAGGCAGAGAAGAGGCCGTCCTCGAAGCCGCTGCGCGTGACGCGCTTGAGATAGACCGCCGGGATGATCTGGTCGGTGTCGACGTTGCTGCGCCGCAGCGGAACGCCGGTGCCGGTGTGGGTGGTGAACGCGTCCATGCTCAAGAGTCCTGTTCGATCAAGTTGGTGTGCACGAGAGGTTCCAGATCGGCTGGCGACGAGAGCGTGCCGCGGATCGCGGTGGCCGCCGCGACCGGAATGGAGACGAGGTGCGTGCGACCACCCTTGCCCTGGCGACCCTCAAAGTTGCGGTTGGACGTTGACGCACTGCGCTCCTGGGGAGCGAGTTGGTCGGGGTTCATGCCCAGACACATCGAACAACCGGCCCCACGCCATTCCGCTCCAGCGGCGATGAAGATCTCATCGAGACCCTCTTCATGGGCCTGCAGACGGACTCGCACCGAGCCGGGCACGACGAGGAGTCGCGTGCTGGCGGCCACCTTTCGGCCTTCGATGATGCTGGCGGCCAGGCGCAGATCCTCGATCCGGCCGTTGGTGCAGGAGCCCACAAAAACCGTGTCGACGGAGACCTCACGCAGCGGCGTACCGGCCTCCAAACCCATATATTCGAGTGCCTTGCGGGCGGCGACCTGCTCGGATTCGTCTTCGAAACTATCCGGATCGGGCACTGCTGCACCGAGCGGAGCGCCCTGCCCCGGATTGGTGCCCCAGGTGACGAACGGCGTCATCACGCTAGCGTCGAGCACGATCTCTTTGTCGAAGACCGCATCTTCATCGGTGACCAGGGTGCGCCAATGGGCCACGGCCGCATCCCAATCGGCGCCTTTCGGAGCCTCCGGCTTGCCTTCGATGTAGTCGAACGTGGTTTGGTCGGGAGCGATCAGACCCGCCTTGGCCCCCCACTCGATCGACATGTTGCAGATCGTCATCCGGGCTTCCATCGACAGTTCTTCGATGGCGGGGCCTCGGTATTCCACGACATACCCCTGACCGCCGCCGGTGGTGGTCTGGGTGATCAGGGTCAGGATCAGGTCTTTGGCAGTGACACCAGCGGGCAGGCTGCCGTTGACGGTGACCGCCATCATCTTTGGTTTCGCCTGCATCAACGACTGCGTGGCCAGCACATGCTCGACTTCTGAGGTGCCGATGCCGAACGCGAGAGCACCAAACGCGCCGTGGGTCGAGGTGTGGGAATCACCACAGACGATGGTCATCCCCGGCTGGGTGAGTCCGAGTTGGGGACCGACTACGTGGACGATCCCCTGCTCGATGTCACCGAGTGGATGCAGGCGTACGCCGAACTCGGCCGCGTTCTTGCGCAAGGTGTCGACCTGGGTCTTGGACACCGGATCAGCGATCGGTTGATCCCAGTCGATGGTCGGGACGTTGTGGTCTTCGGTGGCGAGGGTGAGGTCGGGCCGGCGGACGGTGCGGCCAGCCAGTCTCAGCCCGTCGAAGGCTTGGGGCGAGGTGACCTCGTGAATGAGATGCAGGTCGATGAAGAGCAGGTCGGGTTCTCCGTCGGCGCTTCTGACGACGTGTTCGTCCCACACTTTCTCGGCAAGAGTCTTGCCCATGATCTTTCTCCTCCTGGCCGTAATTCGTCCTACCGTAACGCTTGCATCCCATGATCTGAGACGGCAGTATTGCTATATGGACAATACTAGCGGAGTCGGAGTGCTCGACAAAGCCGCCTTGGTGCTCTCAGCCCTCGAGGCCGGACCAGCAACTTTGGCAGGACTGGTGGCCGGAACCGGCCTGGCTCGACCGACCGCGCATCGACTTGCAGTCGCCCTCGAACACCATCGGCTGGTCGCTCGCGATATGCAAGGGCGCTTCGTCCTTGGCCCGCGGTTGTCTGAGTTGTCTGCCGCTGCCGGCGAGGACCGCTTGTTGGCGGCCGCTGGCCCGATCTTGGCCCGCTTGCGCGACATCACAGGTGAGTCCGCGCAGTTGTGGCGCCGCCAAGGCGAACACCGAGTCTGCGTCGCCGCTGCCGAGCGTCCATCAGGTTTGCGGGACACCATTCCCGTCGGTTCGCAGTTGACGATGCGCGCCGGGTCGGCCGCCCAGGTGCTCTTGGCTTGGGAAGACCCCGAGCGGATGCATCGCGGCCTACAGAACGCGGCGTACTCCGCGACGGCACTGTCCGGCATCCGTCGGCGTGGTTGGGCACAATCCGTCGGGGAGCGCGAACAAGGCGTTGCCTCCGTCTCGGCCCCAGTTCGCTCCCCTGGTGGCAAGATCATCGCCGCCGTTTCGGTTTCGGGCCCGCTTGAGCGACTCTCACGCCAGCCCGGCCGCATGCACGCCCCCGCCGTACTCGCCGCCGCCGAGCGCCTCTCCGAATCTCTCCGTCGCGCCGCCGCCGAATAGCCGCCCAGGACACGCGCGAGGAGTCACGTAATCGTGTCGAGGAGTCGCGCAGATCGCGCGAGGAGTCACGTAAGTTCGATCTGAGTGACCCCTCGACGGGTCTACGTGACTCCTCAGCGGATTTGCGTGACTCCTCGGCCGGTTAGAAGAGGGCGTCCTGTTCGAGTTCGAGCAGGATCTGCTTGCGGCCGAGGCCCCCGGCATAACCAGTCAGGCTGCCGTCGGCACCCACGACCCGGTGGCACGGGACCACGATCGGGATGGGATTGGCGCCGTTGGCCGTGCCGACTGCCCGTGATGCGGCATTCGATTTGCCCAACCGCCGCGCCAACTCGCCATACGATACCGTCTCGCCATAGCCGACCTTGATCAGCTCGGCCCATACCTGGCGTTGGAAGTCGCTGCCTGATGGCGCTAAGGGCAGATCGAACTCTCGCAAACCGCCCTCGAAGTACGCCGTGAGCTGGTCTCGCGCCGCCACGAGCACTGGCTCATCGTCAGCCTGATCCCCCACCGGCCGCCCGGCCGCGCGGGCCAGCGCCTTGAGCGCTGAAGCGCTGCCAAGATCAGCGGAATCAACCGAGTCATCAAACTCAATCGCCGTGATGGCGCCCCTCAGAGCGACGATCCGCAGTTCACCCACCGGGGTCTTAAGCAGGGTCCACATGATTGTTCTCCTTCGTCGGGTTCGAACTGCGGGGAGCGGACTTCAGCGACTCCCACAAGTGCATTTGTGCGTAGGACCGCCACGGACTCCAACGCTCGGCGAGCCTGGCGATGTCATTGGCCGCGACACCTCGCGCCGACAACGCATGACGGATGCCGACGTCGGTCGGCAGAAAGATATCTGGGTGTCCCAGCGCGCGCATGCCGATGTAGTCGGCCGTCCACGGCCCAATCCCCGGGAGCGCCAACAACTGGCGACGTACTTCCCCACGATCAACACCCCGGGAGAGATCAACCTGCCCATCGGCAAGCGCAGCGCATAATCGCACCAGCGCACGACCTCGCGCCCGCGGCATCGGCAAGGTTTCGGGATCGAGCGCAGCCAGCGTGACCATGTCCGGGAACAGTCGGCCCACGACACCCATCCCAGTTTCAGCCGAGGAGATGGGCCGCCCGTGCTCGGCAACCAGTCGCTGCGCCACCGTCCGCGCGGCCGCCACCGTCACCTGTTGCCCCAAAACCGCCCGCACCGCTACCTCATTGCCGTCGACATGGCCCGGCACGCGAAGGCCCGGGTGGGCGCGCAGGTCAACAGCCAACAACTCGTCCCCACCCAAAGCGTCGGCTACCGCAACCGGATCACAGTCGGCATCGAGTAATCGGCGGACCCGTTCGACAGCCGCGCTCGTGTCTCGCAGGTCGTGCAAGGCGTACGTCGCGGTCACGAAGGCCGTCTCGCCAGCGGCTCGAGCGTCCCGAAGGTGGAGGTGAACCGTTGCGGGGCCGTGTGGCAAGGCCAGGGTCCGGGCATACCAATCCACCCCGGCTGCTTCGACGCCCGGCACAGCCCGAGTCGCCAAGAAGTCCAGCAAGGGGCTGGCGTCGTACGGCGTGCGGACCGCGAGCCGCATTTGTAAGTGCCCGGTGGGCTCGCCGGATCCCCCTGCCACCCGAGCGCTTCTTCGGCCCCGCAACTGCGTTGGCGACGCGGCGTACACCTCGTGGATCGTGTCGTTGAATTGACGCACGCTGGCAAAGCCAGCGGCGAACGCCACATCGGTGAAGTTCATTGAGGTCGCTTCGATCAGGGTTCGAGCAGTCTGTGCCCGTTTCGCACGAGCTAAGGCGAGGGGCCCAGCCCCCAACTCGGTGGTGACCAACCGAGTGAGGTGGCGTGGCGTATAACCCAAGCGCTGAGCGAGTCCCGGCACCCCTTCACGATCGACGACGCCATCAGAAATAAGCCGCATCGCTCGACCTGCAGCGTCGGCAGCAACATCCCACTGCGGACTGCCCGGCGTCGCATCTGGCAAGCACCGCTTGCAGGCTCGGAACCCCGCTAACTGGGCTGCAGCAGCGCTGGGATGGAAACTCACGTTTTTGAACGCTGGGGTCCGCGCCGGACATGACGGACGGCAATAGATCCCAGTGGTGTGCACGGAGGTGTAGAAGACGCCGTCGAAGCGCCGATCACGGCTGCTCACCGCTCGATAGCAAGCCTCGGTGTCCAACTCCATGCCCCTAGTCTCGCCCACAACGAAGGCCCAGGCTAGCGGAAATCGGACGCGGCTACTTGTTCCCGGAGAACCTGGAACAAGGGCCACTTGTGACGCCTAACTTGCCGGATCCGGCCCTTTCGGCATCAATCGAGCGCCTTAGCTGGAATGAGTGGCCCTCACTTGGCTCATCGCACACCGAGCTCGTGGTGTCTGGAGCGGTGGCCGGCGGCGCTACTGGGCCGATCAGGTAGTTTCAGCCAACGATGGTACCCCCGACCGGATTCGAACCGGCGCTACCGCCGTGAGAGGGCGACCGATGAGTAGTTGGCGAAGGTTGAGAATCAACGAACGTGCAGGTCAGAGCCGGTTTGCGCCGTCGGGCTTCGTTGGCTGTCGATGAACGCTTTCGGTCCTGGTGTTGCCCCAGCGTTGCCCGACTCAGAGTTGCGCGCGGCCCGCGAGATCTCATTGCCGCCAGGGAACCACGGCACGCTCACCGGCTGCGGCGGTCAACGTTGGCATTGTGGGGTTTGGGCTGACCTGGCAAACGCGTTGGCGGCGGTGGGGCCCCTGACGCAATTAGTTGTCCTCCTACATTTTGGGCATACCTCTCGACCTTCGAACGAACGCGCCGACCGGGGACGGCTGACTCCAACATGAGCAAAACATCCCGGAGTTTGCGAGCCAGCCAAATGCGAAGAGTAAAATTGCTGATTGACCAGCCCTCAGACGCAAGTCTCCATAGGAGCATTGACGGAGACTCTGGTCGCCTCGTTTGTCTCGTTGGTTTACTTCTGCACCTTTAGGTACAGAAGTACGGGATTCTTGAGACAGGGGCCGCGGTTGCTGCTTACGGTGACGGGGTCCGCCGCCGGGTATGGCCTGGTTGCCTTGGTCTCGGGAGTTCCCGTATGTCGCGTTTGCCGTCGCTTGTTACCGCTTTGTGTGTTTCGCTAACGGTGGCGGGGCTCCCTGCCGTGCTTGCCTCACCCGCCACCACCGCTGCGGCGGCGGTGGCCCCCGAAGCTGCGGAAGACAACTCATCGCGACCAGACACGGTGTCAGCGATGCTGACGGCGCAGTCGACAGGGCATCGGGTCGAGGACGAGTCGGCTCGGACTGAGTCCGTTCGGGTTTATGCGAACCCGGACGGGACGTGGACTTCTGAGACTGCTTCGGAACCGGTTTCGGTGCAGGACCAGACGACGGGTGAGTGGGAGTCAATCGACACGACACTGGTCGCGTTTGACGGCGGTTTCCGCACGAAGTCGGCGGCCCCAGACGTGTTGCTTTCTGATGGAGGCGACAAGGTCTTCGCGCAGTTGACTGAGGAAACAAGGACCTGGACTGGAAATGGACAAACACCCTCCCAGTTCCCGTCGTGGAGGGGTCGACCGCCACCTATCAGAACGTCGTCTCCAATGGCGATCTCGTGGTCACCGCGACGGCAACCGGCTTCACTTACAACTTTGTGTTGACAGCAGCGCCGACGGGCCGTTGCTGTTGAAGATGCCAATCGCCACGCACGGCGCCGTGCTGGAAGAGACCCCGGCGGGCGGCCTGGTGGTGGAAACCCCGGCTGGAGAGACGTTGGCTCAAGCGCCGCCGCCGATCATGTGGGATTCCAGTGAAAACGCCAGCGGTGATCCTGATGTCAACCCGGTGGACGCGTCCGTCGGCGCTACGGCGGGAGGAACCCCGACCCTCACTCTGGCCCCGGACCAAAAGTTCCTGACCGACCCTGACACGGTTTATCCGGTAACGATTGACCCGGCGTTTTCGACGACCGCTTCCGGTGATGCGTGGGTGCAGAACGCAGAATTCACTACTGGAATGACGGGCAGCGATGAATTGCGTGCAGGGACTTATGACGGTGGGGCGCATAAGGCCAGGTCGTTCATGAAGTTCAATACGAACATGAGCACCCTGACGGGGAAGAAGATCCTGTCGGCCAATTTGGTGGTGCGCAATTGGTTGTCGCTGTCGTGTGGTGGATCTGCAATTCGCGCCTCGGTGATCACCCAGGCTTGGACGGGGGGAACACTGACCTGGGCGAACCAGCCTTCGGTGAGCGCTTCGGACGACTTCGACTATTCGCCAGCCGCTGGTGGCCCGACCGCGTCGTGCGCGGAGGCGGCCGACTCGACCTGGAATATGACAGCAGCGGTGCAGAAGTGGGCCGATGGCACTGTGGCCAACAACGGGTTTCGGTTAACCGCCGTGAATGAGACTGTCAATTCGTCCTGGCGGCGCTATCGGTCTTCCCAGGCAGCAGCAACGTCGAGTTGGCCGGTGCTGACGGCCACGTATAACTCCTATCCTGGTACTGCTGGCAAGCCGACGGTGACGACGAACCCGCCGAGCAACCCGGGGTATTCGCGGTCGACGACCCCGTTGTTACAGGCCGCGGTTGCTGACCCGGACGGTGGTTCGTTGAAGGGCAGATTCTCCTTCACTGGGGGATCTACCTGGACCGGGGATTCGCCTTCGACGGCCTCGGGAACAATCGCGAAGCTGCAGATGACCTCCGGGTTGGCCAACGGTGCCACGTACACCCTCACCGCGAAGGGTTTTGATGGGACCCTGGTTTCGAAGAATCCGTCCACCGCGACGACGTTCATTGTCGATGCCACCGCACCGACGGTGGCGATCACCGCGACTGGGCACACCAACAACACTTGGGCCAGCACGCAGCCTGGGGCGAACACGTTCGCCGTGGACGGGCCTACCGATACCGCCTATTTCGCGGTCACTAAGGACGGTATCCCGGAGGGGACCTTGACCCCGAACACCAGTGGTGATGCCACGTTGGTCTGGAACCCCGCTAACGGTGGTCACACGTTGTCGGTCACGGCGTTTGACAAGGCGGGCAACAGTGGTACGACTGCGTTTAAGTTTGGTGTTGGTGACGCGGCGTTCGCGGTTTCGCCGGCTGATGACCAGGCTTCCACGGCGGTGTTCGCAGCGTCTGGGTCTGGCCCAGCGGGCGCGAATGGTGCCCGGATGGAATACAAACTTCCCGACGTGGCCACCTCAACCTGGGCTGCCGCACCGATGTCGAGTGTGAAAACTGCTGGCGGGTCGGCGTGGAACGGTGCCGTCACCGCAGCCAACGGCGGCTCGGTGACCGGAAACTTGGCGTTTAACGTCCGCACCGCCGGAACCCTTACCGGGTCGCTCACTGCTGAGGTTAGGGTCTGTTTCACCTACTCCGCTGGGGCAGACAACTGTTCGGCCGCTCGCCGGGTGCAGTTGGTCGAGTCGGCGTTCGGCGGCAGGTTCCCCACCGGCCAAGCCGGACCCGCACAGGTGGCGCTCTACACCGGTGAGGCGATGATCACCGCACCCGACGCACTAGATGCTGCTGCTGGTGCAGGTCGGGTGTTCTCCTCCTTCGATGGTTCCACCATGGTTGACGGACCGTTCGGCCCGGGCTGGTCCTCCATGCTCGCAGCCGACTCCGACCTTTCCGGCGCCACCATTGTTGATAACAACGATCCAGCGACCGCTGGCGCCGCGGGGGCCCAGAAACGGTTCGTGGTGCAGATCGATGGGTGGGGTGAACTCACCTTCAAACAGCAGGGCACCACGAACATTTTCGTGCCTGAGGGCACCGACGACGGCTCGAGGTTGACCATCAACGCTGCTGGGGACCGGTTGACGTACACCCCACTCATCGGCGGCACCACCAGCTGGGCCAAAACCGTAGACGGGTGGGTGCTGGACAAGATCGACCCCATCGGGGGCGGTTCCACCAACGTGATCACCAACTCCACGACCACCTTCATAGCTCAAGTCGCACCGGGGACGTCCGCGTCCTGCAACCTGACCACCCAAGCCGCCGGGTGCCGTGGGCTGAAACTGACAAAAGTTGGTGGCCATATCGACAAAGTTATCCAGGTGGTCGGCGGGAAACCCGACGAGGATCTCGCGTCGTACACGTACACCAGTGGGAAACTGTCCAAGGTCTGCGACCTCACCCAAGGCACCAACTGGTGCGTTGACTACACCTACACCACCATCAACAGCCGTACCCTCCTCGCGAGTGCGGCACCTCCGGGTGGGGTGAAGCCGTGGGCGTTTACCTACGACAGTGCCGGGAAACTGACGAAGGTGACCCGTGCGTTGGACGCGGCCACCGGAACCGGTGATGCGGTCTGGACGGTGAAGTACGACCTCGACCCCACCACCAGTGGTTTGCCCGCGATCACCGCGACCACAGCCGCTGAATGGGGGCAAACCGAGGTCCCTGTGAAAGCTGCAGCGGTGTGGCAACCCAACCGGGTCCCCGCCAACCCCCCCACTGCTGCGGACTTGGCGTTTGCTCAGGTGTCGTGGATGACCGCGGACGGTAAGACCACCAACACGGGGGTCAACTCCGGTAGCCAGTGGTTGGTGGATACCGAGTGGTACGACACCCACGAAAATGTTGTGCGTTCTCTCGACGGTGCAGGCTGGGCTGCGGTCCAGGCCGCCGCCGCCGTGGACCGACAAGGGGTGGCCGACCAAGCCTCCGCGCACACCGTGTACAACGACGCCGGCACCCGTGTTGAACACGAGTTCGGGCCCGTACACACGGCGACATTGAAGGACGGCACCCTCGGTCGCTACCGGCCACACACCGAGTACGTCTACGACGACGAAGCCACCCCCGCCCCTGCAGGTCGCCCAGCGTTGCCGGCCGGAGAAGACTCGTGGGACCTGGTCATCGACACCATCACCTCAGCCTCGTTGCCCGACCGTACCGGCACATTTGATGCCACCACCACCCGCAACACCTACGCCCCCCAAGCCACCGGTGACACCTCAGGATGGGACCTAGGGGCACCGACCAAGACAGAGGTCCAACAAGCCGGTGGCGGGTGGGCCGCCCTCAACACCACCCGCTACAACGCTGAAGGCCAAACGATCGAGACGCGTCAACCCGGTGGCGCCACCAACACCGCTGGTGAAGGTACTGACGCCCACGCCACTATGTTCGTTTACTACACCGCCGCTGCCAACGCGGCCTACCTAGAATGTGGTGGCAAGCCTGACTGGGCTGGTCTGGAATGTATGCACGGCCCAGCGGGGCAACCCGCCGGGAACCCGTTGCCACGGACCTTCACCACCAGCTACAACGGCGACCTCGTACCCCTCGTAGTCGAGGACCGGGCGGGTGGGACCACCCGCACCACCACCACCACCCTCGACAGCAAAGGACGCATGGACACTGTCTCGCAGGTAATCAGCGGCGGAAACGCGAGCGACCCCACCCTCCCCACCGTGACGTACGCCTACGACAACACGACCGGCCAGATCGCCTCAGTGACTGCTGGTGGGGAAACCATCACCGCCACCTACGACACCTGGGGACGGCTCAAGACCTATACCGACGCCGCAGGGATGCCATCCACCACCACCTACACCCCCGACGGGCAAGTTGGGACGTTCAACGACGGTGTCGGCGCCTACACCTACACCTACGACGATAACCGCGGACTACCAACCAACATCGACGTCGGACTGCCAACCGGGCCAGACGTCTTCACCCTGGCCTACGACAACCAGGGCAACAGCACATCAGTGACGTACCCCAATGGCACCATCGCGGCCCGAGGATTCAACGAGATCGGCGTGCCACAAACCCTCGCCTACAAGAACGGCACCACCGACCTCGTAGGGTTCACCAACACCACCGACCCCTTCGGCCGGGTAGTGGCAGCGACCTCGACCGCGTCCGCTCAGGACTACACCTTCGACAACCTTGGCCGGCTCACTAAAACCCAAGACACCCGTGCCGACGCCTGCACCACCCGGGTCTATGGGTTCAGTGAGACCTCGGAACGGACCAGCAAAACCACCTACAACGCCAACGCATCGGGTGGCTGCCAAACCACCACCCCGGCCGTTTCGTGGACCGGCGCCTACGATTCAGCGAACCGGATCACCAACACCGGGTACACCTATGACAACCTCGGCCGCACCCGCACCACCCCAGCAGCTGACACCACCACTGGTGCCATGGGGGCATTGTCAACCACCTATTTCCCGAACGACATGGTCGCCAGTCTCACCCAAGCCGTCGACAACGGCTCGGGGACAGCAGTCACCAAAACCAACAGCTACAGCCTCGACCCAGTCGGTCGGGTCGACGCCATCACCTCAACCACCGCAGGGACCGAAACACAACGGCTCAAGTACCGGTTCTCAGCCCAAGGGGACGCCCCCACCTCGATCGCCACCTCGACCAACGCCGGGACCAACTGGACCACGACGCGTTACATCCAAATCCCCGGACTCGGAATGGTCGGCAACACCGCTGGGACCACCACCTCCTGGGCACTCACCAACCTCCACGGAGACTCCGTCGCCACCCAAACCAACACCACCGGCGCCACCACCCTGACCTCCTATTCCGAGACCGACGAATACGGCGCACCGATGACCGGGACCGTTCAGGGCAGGTACGGCTACCTCGGCACCCACCAACGTTCGGGGGACGCGCTCGGTGGCCTGACGCTCATGGGAGCCCGTCTATACAACCCGAGAGTCGGACTGTTCGGCTCCAATGACCCAATTCTCGGTGGTAATCGAACCACACGCGGCTACGCGGAAGACCCGATCAACTTTATCGACATTGACGGGCGAATGAGCCGGGGCGTGTTCGAGGTGAGAAGACAGTGCGCGGGCTATAACACATGCACGGTCGTGGCTAGCGAACGGGCACAGAGACATGCTTGGAGAAAGCATGGTATTGGTGCAGCGACCATCGCCTTCCTTCTCTCGGTGGCGGTGTACAACGCAAAGGCCACTAAAGCCTACCGAGCTAGAGAGCCGCTGCTTGGACAGGACCGCGTTTCATATGACTGGAAACTGATTCGCACATGGTATAACACACGGGGCGGAGTCGTAAGACGAGAATGGGTTTACGCGCGCGTTGTCATTGACTGGGGTGACGGCATCGCATACCATGGAAATCTTGTTAGCGTCCACCCAATCAAGAGCGCGGCCAACAGGTACGACGAAGCCCTTTGGAGCCGTGGCAGATTCCCATCCTGGATCAACGACCCCGTAATTACGTTCGATTGAGTTGATATGACGAGGCTAAGGCTAAGAGTAAAATGGCCTACTACTTCTACGGCGCGGGTCGCCTGTGGAACCTTGGATTCCAACGGGCGACTATTTCTGGTCCATGAGGACGGTCATGGCTCGTCGAAAGTTGTCGAAAATGTGAGCGCGGACGGTCTGACAAGGGCGGTTTTCGAAGTACGTGATTCTACGATTCGGTGCATCACTCGGATTGCACGGCGCCAAAATGGAGACTTCCTTCTTACGGGATACGCGCCCGGACCGGACGGGTGGTCATGGAGCCTAGTGCTTTTCGCGGCGACCGGAGAGATTCTTAGGGTAGTCCCTCACTTAGGTGTTGGGATTTCGGCCATGGCTCCGCTCGTAACAGGCGACACCCTCATTGGAATCAGTGACGAAGGAATATTTCATTCATATCCGAATGGGAACACGTTTGGAACATATGTCGCGCATGGACTGTTTAGAGTCGACCCTAATTTGAGCCCGCAATGGCACCTGTCAAGTGAAGATTGTCCTGAAGTAGCCGCATGCCTATCCATTTCAGTTTATGGGGAGTCAGCCTTCGCTACCTTTTATCCTGATAGGTTGGCTCATATTTCCCAAACCAAAGTGGAATCTTGGAAGGTATCTGATGAATTCTTGGATGCTGTTCACGTTGAGAATGACAAGATTTTCGGCTTCTCCGTGGAAGATGGAGTGATTCGGCAGAAGATTTTTGGGTGGGATAGCGAGAATGATATCGTCGAGGTCGCACCGACACGGTTGGTAGACATTCCTCCCCGCCTTGCGAGAGTGCTTGAAGATGCGCATACAAGCGTATTCGTTATGAACGGAGAACTGCACTTAATAACTGCTCACGGCTGGTATTCCGGCGAGCCTCGCCTGTAGGTCCAAGCGATGGGGAGTTGCGCCTCCGGTTGTCCTACTAGCCGGGGTGGCCTTGACCCCGTTTGGTGGACACGGGGTTATGCGGCTTTCTGATCTGCCGCTGACGTGCTCGCCTAATTCGACCGACCAGGCACCAGCAACGGCCCCACCGAAGCTATCAACGGCCGCCTCGAACACCTCCGCGGCTCAGCCCTCGGATTCCGCAACCTCACCAACTACATCGCCAGATCACTACTCGAAACAGGCGGCTTCAGACCAGCCCTACACTCTGGATTGCGATGAGCCCCTTTTGTCTCATTTTAGCCATTCTCTTTACACGCTGGACGAGGCGTTTGGCACTACGGGACTATTTCATTAACGGTGTTTCTGGCGGTTTCATTTAGTAGGTCCCTGCGGCCGGCCAGCGGTCGGCGAAGGTGATGGCGAATGCGTTGAGAGCGGGCTTCCAGCGCATGGTCCATCGGGTCTGTCCGCGGCCTGTCGGGTCGAGTGACCTGGTGACAAGATACAGACACTTGAGGGCTGCTTGCTCGGTCGGGAAGTGGCCGCGGGCGCGGGCGCGGACAGCTCGTCGGTAGCGGGCGTTGAGTGACTCGATCGCGTTCGTCGAGCAGATCACTGTGCGGATCTCCACGTCGTAGTCAAGGAACGGGATGAACTCTTCCCACGCTGACTCCCAGAGCCTGACGATCGCCCCGTACTTGGCTCCCCACTTGTCGGTCAGGTCCTCGAACGCTGCCCTGGCGGCAGTGGGGTTCGGGGCCGTGTAGATCGGCTTCACGTCTCGTTTGAGGGCGTCCCAGTCTTTCTTCGACGCGAACCGGAAGGTGTTGCGGATCAGGTGGATGATGCACGTCTGGACTGTTGTCAGCGGCCACACGTTGCCGACAACCTCGGGGAGGCCTTTGAGTCCGTCACAGACCAGGAAGAACACGTCTGTGACGCCCCGGTTCTTGATGTCGGTCAACACGCTCATCCAGAACTTCGCACCCTCACCGCCAGTGCCGGCCCACAGGCCGAGAACGTCCTTCTCCCCGGCCAGGGTGACCCCGATGGCCGCGTAGATTGGCCGGTTCGCGACCTGGCCGTCACGGATCTTCACCACGATCGCGTCGATGAAGATCGCCGCGTAGATGCCCTCGAGTGGGCGGTGGACCCATTCATTCATCTCCTCGATCACCTTGTCCGTGATCCGGCTGATCGTCTCCTTCGAAACGCTCGCACCATAAATGTCAGCGAAATGAGCGCTGATCTCACCGGTCGTGAGGCCCTTGGCATACAACGACAACACCATCTCATCGACACCGTTCAACCGCCGTTGCCGCTTCTTCACAATCTGAGGTTCGAAGGTCCCCGCACGATCACGTGGCACTTCAATCTCAACCTTGCCAACCGCGTCGGTCAGCACCGTTTTCGGGCGGCTCCCGTTCCGAACATTCGGTGCCACAGATCCATCAACAGGACCGTGCTTCTCATGCCCCAAATGCTCGGTCAACTCCTGATTCAACGCCACTTCAAGCACGTTCTTCGTGAAGAGCTTCAGCAGGCCATCAGGGCCAGTCAGTGACAACCCCCGATCTACAGCGAGTTTCACCAACTCAGCAGCAGCAGCCTCTTCAGGGGTCGGATCCGACTTCTTCATCCTTGAATTCACATCGTTCAGTGTCGCGGTCATCACGGCACCTTCCTCGCCAAGCACACACCCGGCGTGTCAGGCCAGAAACACCGTTAAATCCACACTCCCGGCTCGGGATGGTGGGCAACATCACGGGCACGACCACCTCTTGGGCACTCACAAACCTCCATGGGGATTCGGTCGCGAACCAAACCAACACCGCCGGCGCCACCACCCTGACCTCGTACAGCGAGACCGACGAATACGGTGCAACCATCGCCGGCACAATCCCCGGTCGGTACGGCTACCTCGGCACCCACCAAAGATCGACGGACACTATCGGCGGCCTCACCCTCATGGGAGCGCGCCTATATAACCCTGTGACTGGTACCTTTGGGAGTGCTGACTAGGTGCTAGCTGGAAACGTAACCCCGAATGCTTACCCGGTCGATCCTATAAACGAGCGAGATCTTGATGGGCGAGAGGTCAAGTACGGGAAGTTTACGTACGCGAAGTGTATTCCGTGGACCGGATGCCGTACCAAACGGCGTCTGCAAGTCGCACTCCTAGGTATCGATTACCGCGTGCTCGCAAGGCGCTATGGCTGCACCTGTACCCTTGTTAGCGGGCTCCACGTCTGTTACGGGACGTCGGCCGGTTGGTTCTGGCAGCGCGGAGGAACCACCACGGGTGACACTTTTGTCACCGGTCAGAGCCTGAGCGATATTCTGGACCAGCCACGTTTGGTACGGCATGAAAAAGAGCATGTGCACCAGTGGCGGATCTACGGGGTGTATTGGTTCCCAACCCCTATCTCCGCGAAGGTAGCGATCAGTGTACCAACTACTTCGAACAGAAGGCAGGGCTCTCCGATGGCAATTACTGGTGGTGCTAGCGGACCGAGATTTAGGACGCGCCTCCTGCTCTCCATCCTCACACTTGTGGGGATGCCGTTCGCGGCATCGTGCACTCCGGAACAGGTAGGAAGAGTCGCCATCAGTTCTGAAAATGATTCCGTTCTGGTGCACGTTGCAGCGTGTGACATGTCCCTGGACAAGGTTCGCATTTATAACGAATCGAAGGCAGAAGATGCCGAACTCGTATTCGAGGGAAGCTTCCCAGTCGTCGAGCCAGGGGAAACGGCCATCTGGACGCTCCCCCATAAAGTGAGCGAACTTGGTCAGGAGCCTGAGGCCAAATATAGTGTTGGCGCTTTCTCTGGAAACCAGAACTCGGGGATCAGCAACAGATTCAGTTTCACCATTGCCGACGTCATGGATGCGGCCACGAGCTCGCGTATTCTGATCGGCGGTGGTGGTTCTCCTAGGGCGGTCAAGGCTACCGAATTTCGAGATACCGCCTGTAAATCGACAACCTAGGGCGCGCGGACTGCGACAGCCATCGACAACTACATCGTCGTCCACAAACGAACGTTTGAATCGCACCGGGTTTGATGGAGGCTTTGGTGTGTCCCGGGTCTGACGGCGTCTGAGTTTCTGGATTCTTGTGTCTGACAACAGGAGGTTCAGATGGGACGACCGGGATATCCGGCGGAGTTTCGGCGCAAGGTCCTCGACTTACTTGCCGAGGGTAGGAGCGTCGCCAGTGTCGCTCATGATCTCGAATGATCAGCGATCAGCGATCAAACGATCTACAGCTGGCGCAAACAGGAGCGTATCGATCGCGGCGTTGAGCCCGGTCTTACGAGCGCCGAGAAAGCAGAACTGGCGGCCGCGAAGCGGCGCATTACCGAGCTTGAAACTGAACTCGCGGTGTCTCGGCGTGCCGTGGAGATCCTGAAGAGAGAGACCAGCCCAAAAGGAGGTATGCGGCGATCGACGTGATCGCCGCGGGCGGCCTACCGGTGCAGCTCGCCTGCCGGGTCCTGGGTGTCTCCGAGTCGGGGTTCTACGAACACCGAACTCGGCCTCCCTCGGAGCGGGGGATCCGGCATGCGATGCTCACGGACCTCATTACCCAGATCCACGCTGAGTCTCGCGGCACGTACGGCATTCAGCGGGTTCATGCCGAACTCACCCTGGGCCGTAGTGTGAGTGTGGGACACAACCAGGTCGAACTGCTCATGCGTCGAGCCGGCCTGCAGGGCCTCACCGGTCGCCGGAAGTGGAAGCGGATCAGACCGGACAACATTGCCACCGACCTCGTCGAACGAGACTTCGCGCGCAGCGGCCCGAACCAGTTGTGGGTCGCCGACATCACCGAGCACCCGACCAGGGAGGGCAAGATCTACTGCTGTGTCGTGCTGGACACATACTCACGGCGAGTGGTGGGCTGGTCGATCGACTCCTCACCGACCGCGGCGCTGGTGACCAACGCCCTGGGCATGGCAATTGACAACCGCCTCAGCAAGACATCCGGGCAGGGGACGATCATCCATTCCGACCAGGGGGTCCAATTCGGGTGCTGGGCCTTCACGAAACGGGCCAGAGACACCGGGCTTTTGGCTTCGATGGGCAGCATCGGTGATTGCTACGACAATTCCATGATGGAGTCATTCTGGTCTCGTGTGCAGGTCGAACTGCTAGACCGGAAGAGGTGGAACACACGCATCGAGTTGGCCAACGCCCTATTCGATTTCCTCGAGATCTGGCACAACCGAAAGCGTCGTCACAGCCAACTCGGATTCCTCACCCCGATAGAGTTCGAACGCAACTGCATCATCACCGTGGCATGAGAATCCAAGAAATTCTGACTACGCCCAACCCGGGACACACCAGAGCCTCCACGAAGCCCGGTGCGATTCAGCCCGTCGGTGCAAGGTGAACGTTGAGGCGCCGGTTGAACGGACCCATCGACCAAGTTGATCGATCCCGAATCGCTGGGAATCGTTGGCCACTGATGGCCTGTCGAGTTTTTCCGCGAAGCATGTTCCGAATCATCGCCGCAGGCTTCAGATTTGTCGGCACGCATGCTACGAAGGACATAGATGGGTCGCCCGAGAACGGGCGGCCCACGTGGCATTTCTGGGGCGTCGGTTGGTTGTCGACGGACGCGTTGGAACGGGTGATCCGGGGTGGTCGGCGTGCGTGGAGGGGTGAAGTTCTACCGGGGCGCGGCGAAGGCGGCGCGGCAGTACGTCGAGCGTGACTGTGCTCGCTATGACGACTATTACCTCGCGGAAGGCGCGGGGGTCGCGATGCGGTTCGTCGTCACCCCCGAGGGAGAGGTCGAGCAGCAGCGGGATATGGATGGTGACGCCTATGAAGGGTGGGTCGCGGGGATGGTCGTCGAGACCGGTCTGGCGAAGGGTCGGCTTCGAAAAGACCCGGAAGCGCTGCGGTTCGTCGAGGTGACCGTCAATGGGCCGAAGACTTGGTCACTCGCCGCCGCCCTCAATCCGGAAGTCTCCGCTGCTCTTGATGCGGCCCAGGAGCGGGGCGCCATGCAGGTCATCAGGTATCTCGCCGATCATGCCACGACCCGGGTCGGTCCGCGGGGGCGACAGGTGCAGGTCCTGGTCGAGCAGGTCGAGGCCGCGGTCATCCGGCACTACACGTCGCGGGCCGGCGATCCACATAGGCATCTGCATCTCCAGATCAACGCCCGGGTGTTCGCGAAGGGAGCCTGGCGTGGCCTCCACTCCGTGGGGGTACGCGACATGATCGAGGCGATCAACGGGATCGGCCACGCCGCCGTCGCCACCGACCCAGGGTTCCGGGCGGCATTGGCCAAGGCCGGGTTCACCATGGAAGCGGACACCGGTGAGATCCAGGAGCTGGCACCATACGTCGGCGCTTTCAGCGCTCGCACCGCACAGATCCACGCCAACATCGACCGCTACGAGGCCGAATGGCGGGCCGAGCATCGCGGCGAGGAGCCCGGCCCTCGGTTGCGGGAAGCCTGGGATCGGCGGGCCTGGGCGGAAGCACGACCGGACAAGGTCGTGCCCCAGGATGGCGCTGAGGTCGTTGAGCGGTGGAACGAAGAGTTGCGGGCGCTCGGCTACCTAGACGCAGCAGGGACAGTGTTCCTCGAGTCGCCACGGATTGCCGATCTCGACCGGGATCTGGCGGCCGATCTCGTCTTGTCGCGCCTGGGAGTGAAGCGGTCGGCGTGGAACGCGGCCGACGTCCGCGGGCAGGTCGAGATGCTTCTCGCCCAGACGGGTCTGATCCTCGAGGCCAGTGTCCGTATTGAACTCGCCGAAGACCTCACTGCCCGTGCGGTCGCGCGCTGCGCTCCGCTGCTGCTGCGTCCAGATGTGCCCGAGCATGTGCGGTCGCTGACGTCGCCGGGCGTGCTGGCTGTTGAGACCGAGATCTTGGAACGGCTTCTCCGGCGTTCTCAGCCGGTTCAGCCGGCTCGTCTTCATCGAGCGACTCTGTCCCGGTTGTCGCCTGAGCAGGCCCTGGTGGTCGCTGCCCTCACTGGGCGTGGGCCGCTGATTGTCGTTGAGGGCGCGGCTGGCGCTGGGAAGACCACGACGCTCGCGACCGCGCGAACCCAGCTGGCCATGCGTGGCCGTCGCCTTCTGGTTGTGACGCCGACACTCAAGGCCGCCGAAGTGGCGGCGCGGGAGATCGGTGCCGAAGGACGCTCGGCAGCGTGGCTGATCCATCAGCACGGCTGGCGCTGGGATAGTGACGGCCACTGGACCCGACAAGCCACTGAACCACTGGCACGGGGCACGACTCCACCGCGGCGATCTGTTGCTGATCGATGAGGCTGGCATGGTCGATCAGGACACCGCCCTCGCGCTGCTGACGATCGCGGACGAAGCAGGTGCGCGGGTCGCGTTCATGGGAGACCGGCATCAACTCCCGGCTGTCGGACGCGGTGGCGTCCTTGACCACGCGACCGCCTGGGCGCATCCGACGGCAGTCGTCACGATGAATCAGGTGCACCGTTTCGCTGACCCGGAGTATGCGGAGCTCAGCCTCCAGATGCGCGTCGGCCGTCAACCTGAGGTTGTCTTTGATCGCCTCGTCGTGCGCGGGCAGATCATCGTGCACCCCTCAGAGGCCGAACGGACAGCCGCGCTTGCCGCGGTCGGTGCCGATGGAGCGCTGGTGGTTGCCGACACCCGAGATCAGGTCGCCATACTCAACGCCGCGATCCGGAACCAGCGCGGCCACCAGCACTCCGGCGCGGTCACCACGCATCGCGGCGACCTGATCGGTCTCGGTGACCGCGTCGCCACCCGACGCAACGACCCCGCACTGGGTGTCACCAACCGACAGACCTGGACAGTCGTCGGGATGGGTCACGACGGCAGCCTGATCGTCCACTCCCCCGACATCCGGCGAGACCGGGAGCTGCCTGCGACATACGTCAAAGAACACGTCGAACTCGCCTACGCCACGACCATTCACGGCGCCCAGGGCGAGACCGTCGACCAGGCCCACGTCGCCGTTGGTGATACGACCGGCGCTGCGGCGGCGTATGTGGCGATGACCCGAGGTAGGCATGCCAATATCGCTCACCTGGTGGCCGAGTCCATCGAGGACGCCCGGAAGCAATGGATCGACGTGTTCAGCCGCGACCGAGCCGACCTCGGACCAGCACACGCACGTGGCCAGGCCATCGACGCGATCGACCGGTACGGCGGCAACCAGCGTCGACGACGGCCCACACCACGCGCGCCGACGCCTGTTACTCCCGCGCGCGAGCGCGGCCTCAGCATGTGACCGCAGGCTGACCTCACTGTTTGCGGGACTTCTTCCTTGGCTTCTTCGGCGGCCAAGGGATCCCGATCGCCGCAGCGATCCGTACGTTGAACCCGGCAGGGTCATGAGGGGGGTCGTCGCGATTGGCAACACCCCTGGCTGCATCGATCGCCGGCTGCCAAGCCGCCCGGATCGTGTCGGGCAGGTCCATGTGGGGCCAGGCCTCGACCAACAGCGCGCCATCGACCGTTTCCTCGATCATGTTGTCAAGGCCGAATCGCAGCATCAGTTCGTAGCACTCGATCCGATCCTGCGGGTCAGACAGGTCCCAGACGTCCTTGCCCGCTGTTCCCCTCCTGAAGGCCAACACCTGGACCCTGGCAAAACACAAAGGTGTGGGGACCCGCCACAGGCGATCCGGCACGGGCCGCGCCACCCCGTCCATCACATCTTCGCGATAGTCCCAGAAGACCAACGGCTTCACCGCCAACTCCGCATCCGCCGCGTCCACCAGCCGCTCCACCACCTCTAACGTCGGTGACTTCCTGCGCGACTCGTATTCCGAGACCGACGACTGCTGGGTCCGGGCGATCTGCGCCAAACGGCGCTGCGACAAGCCCGCCGCCCGGCGGGCCACCTCGATCACCGTCATCGACACCACCCAACAATGATCGCCGATCATCGATCGGGAAGCCATGCACACCTCATCAGTGAAGCCGGAACCGCCGGCCCGCGACCCACCCGGGTCTCTTCCGATGAGGAGAACGTCATGACCGCTTCACCGATCAACAACGACCAGAACCGCCGCACCATCAAGAACCCCGGCGACGAAATGCTCACCCTCCAAGAAGCCTGCCGCTTCCTCCGCGTCGCCGAAGGAACGCTGCGCTACTGGCGCCACCTCGGTTGCGGGCCGCGCAGCTTCAAGATCGGCCGCCACGTGCGCTACTGGCGTGCCGATCTGATCCTCTGGCTCAGCGAACAGTCCCAACGTCCACAGAACAATGACTGAACAGCGACAACGACGTCATCGGAAGGCAGGATGAGGCATGGCCAGCATCGAGAAGCGTGTACGCGAAGGACGGAAAACCTGGCGCGCCCATTACCGGACCCCGGGTGGTGCCCAGCGGAACAAGACGTTCTCGCGAAAAATCGACGCCGAGCGATTCCTCGCCGGCGTCGAGAACTCGAAAACCGTCGGGGCGTATGTGGACCCGGCCCTCGCGAAGGTGATGATCGGTGACTGGGCAGACCGCTGGCTCGCCGGACAGGCGCACCTGAAGCCGACCACTCACGAACGCTATGCCGGGATCCTGCGCAAGCACATCTGGCCCAATTGGGGCACGGTGAAGCTTGCAAACGTCGCTCACGCTGATGTTCAGCTCTGGGTGACGGCGATGTCGAAGGACCACTCCCCAGCAACGGTGCAGAAAATTCACCGAGTGCTGAGCTTGATTCTCGACATGGCCGTCAAGGACGGGCGTCTTGCCCGAAACGTAGCCACCGGGGTCAACCTCCCTCGCATCGCTAAACATGAGCATCGCTACCTCACCCACGACCAGGTGGATGACTTGGCTCAGGCGTGCGGGTATCCGACTGACGCCAGCAAGCACAGCAGTTATGACACTCGCGCGAACGAGACGTATCGCCTCGTCGTCCTGTTCCTCGCCTACACAGGCGTCCGATTCGGAGAGATGGCCGCCCTACGGATCTCCCGACTGGACTTGAAGAGGCAGCGAGCCGTCATCACAGAGTCGGTGACGCCCCTGAGCGGGCAAGGCATGGTCTGGGGCACCACGAAGAACCACAAGCGCCGCGAGGTTCCGATTCCGCTGTTTCTCGTCGACGAGCTCAGGGAACACGTCGCAGGCAAGGGGCCTGACGACCTGGTGTTTGCCGGAATCCGCCACGGAGCGCCGCTTCGTGTGAGCACCTTCCGTCAACAGTTCGGCGCAGCAGCCAAGGCGATCGGCATTGTCGACTTGCACCCACATCAGTTGCGACATACTGCGGCGAGCCTCGCCATTGCGAGCCGCGCGGACGTCAAGGTCGTCCAGCAGATGCTCGGCCACGCGTCGGCAACGATGACGCTGGACACCTACGGGCACCTCTTTGAGGACCGGCTTGACGAAGTCGGAAACGCGATGGACGCGGCCCGCCGGGCCTCGAAGGAACGCCAGACAACCTTACGAATGGTTCCTGCTGTTGCCCCAGTGTTGCCCCAGGCTGATTTGGGAGGAAACGAAGAAGCGGCCCCGCCCAGCGTTTCCGCTGGTCAGGACCGCGTTTCGGGTTTGTACCCCCGACCGGATTCGAACCGGCGCTACCGCCGTGAGAGGGCGGCGTGCTAGGCCACTACACAACGGGGGCCAGATCAAGCAAAGCGAAACTCTATCGGCGCCGACAACGGCCACCAAATCGCGCTCAGAACATCCATGCGAAGTTCGCTGGGGTACTAGGACTCGAACCTAGACTAACTGGACCAGAACCAGTCGTGCTGCCAATTACACCATACCCCAAGGGTTCGGCCCGACCCGTTTTCGATGCTCCTCACAGAGCCTTTTCGTCAGGTGGTTGCCGCTCATTAAAGGACGGCTGAGCCGAGGGGAAACGATACACGCGCCGTGATGAGGCAGCCAATTCGGCTACGCCGACTCGGTCTCGCAGTCCTAGTTTGCGAGCCAGCAAGAGTGCCAGCCCGAGATAGACCAACGACTGGACGAGCGTGGTCACCAGATCGACCCAACGCCCTTCTCCCGGCGTCAGTGTCGTGGCCATATCTCCATACGCCAGCGCCAGTCCGAAGGCCACCCAGTTATTCACTACGTGCATGGCGATCGCAGCCTCAAGGCCGCCGGTGCGGATCACGAGGATCCCCGCGATCACGCCGAACGCAAGGCGATCAACAAAGACTGGTGGGCTTTGGGTGACCCCGTGAGCGAGCGCGAACAGGACCGCTGGGATCAGTACGGCGGCCACTTGGCCAAACAGGCCGCCGAAGGCCTGGGTCAGATAGCCCCGAAAGAAGTATTCCTCCCCCGCTGCCTGAAGTGGGGTCAGCAGCAGGATGACCAGCAGGAAGTTTCGGGTCGTAGTTGTGAAGGCGTTCACCCCGTCACTCGTGTCGATCACGTTCGGAGACGGCGACAACGTTGACACCACCCCAGCTGCCAGAAGCGCAGCAAAAAGGGCGAGCAACGCCAATCCCATGCACATCACCAGATATTGCCACCGCAGTCGAGGCCGGATCGACGCCAGCCAACGCGGCTTCAACCCATGAACCGCCCAACTCACGAACCAGGCGCCAAGGATTCCCGACGCCAAGACCAGGTTGACGATCGCCAGGCCGGCGGGTGTGGGATCAGAGAGATCGAGGACCGCATTCATTCCCGCGACAATCGGCTCTCCCCGGAGAGCGAACCAGACCGCAAGACAGACTTGAGCGAAGAAGGGCGCCAAGACGTATGTCGTCATGCCGAGCAGGATCAGCCCAGCAATCGGACGCCACCAGCCCGGCAGCCCCGCGCGATGCAGCGAGTCATAGGTCAGCGCCGACCGACCTCCCTCGCCCGGGCTCGTCATGACCTTCAGCCCAAGGCGGAGTGCAGGCGAGCCAAAGCCCGCTCGCGCCCGAGCAACTCCAAGGATTCGAAGAGGGGCGGGGAAATTCGTCGGCCCGAGATCGCGATCCGCACGGGACCAAAGGCGAGCCGTGGTTTGAGTTCGAGTCCTTCGATGAGCGCCTCACGAAGGGCCGCCTCGATGGCCTCGGTCGTCCAGTCCGGCAACGCGGCTAACGCGTCGTACGCCGCCGAAACAACCGGCTTGCCGGCCTCGTCGATGGTTTCAAGCCGCTCAAAGGACTCTTCATCAACGAACAGGAAGGCGAGCAGATCCGGCGCCTCAGTGAGTTTATTCATTCGCTCGTGGACAAGCGGCATTGCCGCCGTCAGGAGAGCCGACTCCTGCTCAGTGACCGGATCGCTCAAGACGCCCGCCTTCTGGAGATGGGGCGTCACTCGCGTGGCCATCTCTTCAATCGAGAGCAACCGCATTTGCGACCCGTTGATCGCTTCGGCTTTCTTTAAGTCAAAACGCGCCGGATTGGGGTTCACCCGGTTGATCTCGAAGGCCTCAACCATCTCGGTCATGCTGAAGATGTCTCGATCGTCGGCGATCGCCCAGCCGAGCAGTGCGAGGTAGTTGAGCAGTCCTTCAGGTAGGAAGCCGTTGTCCCGGTAACCCAGCAAGTTGGCTTCCGGATCACGCTTGGAGAGTTTCTTGTTGCCCTGCCCCATCACATAGGGCAGGTGGCCGAAACGCGGGGTCTTCCCCGTGCCGACGCCGATCTCACCAAGCGCATCATAAAGCGCGATCTGTCGCGGCGTACTCGATAGCAGATCCTCACCACGCAGCACATGAGTGATCTCCATGCTGGCGTCGTCGACCGGGTTGACGAGTGTGTAGAGAGGATGGCCATTGGCCCGAACCAAGGCAAAGTCAGGCACGTGCTCGGGCTGGAAGGTGATCTCGCCTCGCACCAGATCGTCGAAGGTGATCGCGGTGCCAGGCATCCGGAAACGCAAAACCGGCTTGCGCTCTTGAGCGACGTACGCCGCAACCTGTTCATCGGTGAGTTCGCGGCAATGCCCGTCATACCCAGGTGCCTGGCCGGCTGCCCGGGCGGCGGCGTTGCGGACTTCCAGCTCTTCGGTCGAGCAGTAGCAGTAGTAGGCGCGGCCGGCCGAATGCAGGCGCTGCGCCACGTCGGTGTAAAGGTCCATGCGCTGGCTCTGGCGATAGGGCGCATGCGGGCCACCGATCCCCGGACCTTCGTCCCATGAAAAGCCGAGCCAATTCATCACTTCGAGCAAAGTCTCGTAGGACTCTTCTGAGTCGCGCGCTGCGTCAGTGTCCTCGATTCGGAAGACGAACGTGCCGCCGTGGTGGCGAGCGAAGGCCCAGTTGAACAGAGCAGTGCGGGCCAGACCGACGTGGGGAGATCCAGTTGGCGAGGGACAAAAACGAACGCGGACGGTGGGATCGAGAGGAGTGCTAGTCACGAGCGGCGACCCTATTCGTGAGCGCTCCGATACCAGCAATCGCGACCTCGATTTCGTCTCCCGCCTGCATCGGCCCCACCCCTTCTGGAGTGCCGGTCAAGATCACGTCTCCCGGCAGGAGCGTCATCGCGCTTGAGATGTAGGCCACCAGAGTCGGGATATCAAAAACCAGGTCACGGGTGTTGCCGTCCTGGACCAGGTCACCATTGAGATAGGTCTGCACGGCTCTGCCGTCAGCAAAGTCCTGGGGGTCGAGATCGGTCTCGATCCAGGGGCCGAGCGGGCAGAAGGTGTCGAAACCCTTGGCGCGCGACCACTGTCCATCGGAGGCCTGGAGGTCGCGGGCGGTCACGTCGTTGGCCACGGTGTAGCCGAAGATGACGTCTGTGGCTCGCTCGGGGGGTACGTCGCGACAGATGCGTCCGATCACGACCGCAAGCTCCCCCTCGTAGTGGAGATTCCGGGACTGGCGAGGATAGAGGATCGCGTCTTCCGGCCCGATCACCGACGTGTTGGGCTTCAAGAACATCAGCGGTTCGTCGGGCACGACGCCGTCGAACTCCGCCGCATGGGCGGCGTAATTCTTGCCGATCGCAACGATCTTGCTGCGCGGAATCACCGGTGCCAACAACTGCACATCACCGAGTTTGTGCTCAGTCGTCGTGGGCTGAATTCCCGAATAGAGCGGGTCCCCGGAGATCTCCACAATGATGGAATCTTCGGCTGGCTGGCCGTGCTCATCGACCTCGCCTGTCACTACGCCATAGACCGGATCTCCGCCCGCACTGAATCTCGCTATTCGCATCCCCCGAGCCTACCGTCGTACCGATTTGTGGCTTTCCCCACTCAACTCGTGTGTTCCATCGCTTTGCGGCGTAGCGTCGCCAGCATGGAAACCAATGTTGCACTTGTCGTCAAGCTAGTTGCCAAAGTTGAAACTAAGGATGAGGTGGCCGAATTTCTTGCCGGCGCCGTCACTCTCGCGAATGCCGAACCTGGGACGCCCGTGTGGTTCGCGCTCCGCACGGATGACGTCACATTTTGGATCGTCGACGCGTTCCCCAGCGATGTCGAACGTCAGACCCATCTGACGGGGCCTATCGCCGCAGCGCTGATGGCCAATGCCGACCGGCTCCTGGCCGAGCCGCCGTCGATCCTTCCCGCCGACGTGCTGGCCGCGAAGGTCCCCTGACCTCCAGCTAGTCCCGCCCGGGCGGCACCATTCCTATCAACAAATGGTGCCGAACGGGGCGGAGTATCTACGCTTGCGGCGTGCGTGAACTAAGTGAGGCCGAGTGGCGTGAGTGCCGCTCGGCTCACGAGGCGCGGATCGATGCCTACGTCACGCCGCACCTAGCCCGGCGGGCGGCTCGTGAGAAGCACCCGGTCTTCGACTTCCTATTCACCTACTACTCGTTCAAACCCGCTCAGTTGCGCCGCTGGAATCCGGGGTACGGCGTGTCGTTGCCCTTGGCGGCGCAGGCCGAGTTTGCGGCCTACAAGGGCTATGTCGACGGCGCCGTTGCGACGGAGTACGTCGTCAGCCAGCACTCCCTTATCGAATCGCTCCACACCCTGCTCGGCGCAACCGCCTCGCGGTCAGGCAACTTTGGCTGCTTCGGTCTGCACGAATGGGCCATGGTCTATCGACTTCAGGAAGACTCGACCCGCCATCCCGATTGGCCACTCAGATTGGGGGCAGAAGGCACCGACACAGTGGTCGAGGCCAACCGAATCACGTGCTCTCACTTCGACGCGTTTCGCTTCTTCACTCCCCCGGGGCGAGCCCTCAACCTGTTGCAACCCCAAAGCCATGACCGTCCAGAATTTGAACAGCCCTCGTGTCTGCACGCGGGCATGGACCTCTACAAGCACGCTTTTCGACTGTCGCCGATGATCTCTAGCGACCTCGTGGCCGACTGCTTCGAGTTGGCCTGGGACATCCGAGTCTTTGACATGCGCGCCGCCCCTTATGACCTCCTAGGCCTTGGCTTTGACCCGGTCCGGATCGAAACTCCGGCAGGCAAACGGGAGTACGCCGAGGCTCAGCGAGTCTTTGCTGAGCGTGGCGCTCCCCTGCGGCACCGATTGATCGCCGAGTGTGAGCGCCTTCTCGCCGCGGCAAGCACGACATCTGCACAACTGGGGACCTAACGCCGAATTGGTCGCGGCCTTTACTCTTAGCGATCTGAGCAAAACCCTCGTTCGGTCCCCAGTTGTGCTGCGCTAGGCGAGTAGGGGACCGTGTTCGACACAGTCGGCCGACCAACCACGCGGTGAGACCTGGACCTTCATTCGTCGTCGACATTGTGGGCAATAACGTGGAGGTTCCAGGGCCAAGTGCTGGTCGCACGTCGCGTGATCTCGTGACTCCGTGGCCTCGCCGCAGTGACTGCAAAACTCGCTGGCCGTCATAGCGTCTTGGCGAGTTCCTTGATCGGCATCTTCAGATCGGCCAACAGCGCGAGATCTTCGTCGGCGTCACGGCCCAATGTCGTGAGGTAGTTGCCGACGATGACCGCATTGATGCCACCTAGCAGGCCATCGCGGGTGCCGAGATCACCCAACGTGAGCTCCCGCCCACCGGCGTACCGAAGAATCGTTGACGGCATCGCCAGCCGGAACGCCGCGATGGTTCGCAAAGCATCTGAGGAATCCATCAGCGGTTGGTCCCCGAAGGGAGTGCCTGGACGTGGATTGAGGAAGTTCAAAGGCACCTCATGTGGCGACAGCTCAGCCAACTGGGCTGCCAGTTCAGCGCGCTGCTCGAGGGTCTCCCCCATGCCGACCAGACCACCACAACACAACTCCATGCCCGAGGCCCGAACCATTTCGCAGGTCTCCCAGCGCTCTTCCCACGAGTGCGTGGTAACGACTGAACCGAAGTAGGACCGCGCTGATTCAAGGTTGTGGTTGTAGCGGTGAATTCCCATGGCTCGCAGGTCATCGACCTGTTCCTGGGTCAGCATGCCCAGCGACGCCGCCACGTTGATCTCGACGGCATCCTGGATCGCCTTCACGCCTTCGCGCATCTGGCCCATCAGCCGCTCGTCAGGGCCGCGGACTGCGGCGACGATACAAAATTCCGTGGCCCCGGTGGCAGCCGTCTCTTGGGCAGCTTTGACCAGTTGCGCAATGTCTAGCCACACCGAGCGCACCGGTGAGGTGAACTGACCCGACTGCGAACAGAAGTGGCAATCCTCCGGGCAGCCGCCGGTCTTCAGGGAGATGATGCCCTCAACCTCGACCTCTGGCCCACAATGCTTCATGCGTACGGCGTGGGCTAACTCGAGCAGGGCCGGGATCTGATCGTCGGGCAGTTGCAGCACCTCAACAAGTTCGATCTCGCTGAGGCCTATCCCCTGCTCCAATGCCTTTTCCCGGGCCCGCTCAAGAATGTCCGTCACGCCTTGAACGATAGTCGGTTTGGTTCACCGGGAGCCCACCGAGTCACCCGGTGATCACTTGCGGGCAAACGCAGCCTCTCGGAGTGTTGGAGGGGCCAGGTGGTTTGGGCTTGGCGCAGACCAGCCAAGACCCGCAACCGGCCGCCGCCGAGTCCAGATCAGCGCCGACATGGCGGCGTTGCCCACCAAGAAGTACGCCGGAAAAAGAACCAGGTTGGCCTCCCAGGAGGGCAACGCTAAGAGCGTGAGCAAGCCACCGCTCGCCGCCAGCACATAGGTGGACAGTGTCTCGCTGCGAGCAGCCGCCCACACTTTGGGGACCATCGCCACTAACCCGGCGCCGTCGGCAACTGCCGCGCAGACCGAAGCCGCGATTGGATCGCTCGACACCTGCCAACCGATGACCCCCAACCCGGCCACGGCCAACAAAGCGGCGTCTGCCGTGGTTAGCCAACCCGTCCCTCGACTCAGGCCCACGGCGAGAATGGTGGTCGTGCCGGCCGCTTGAACTGTCAGGACAAGCAGACTCCACGAAGCTCCGTCAGCGGCATGCGAAGTGGCTGCCACGATGGCAATCACGGACCACACCAGCCAACTGCCTCGATGCGGGCGGGTGACGCCTCGACGTATGTCGCGAAGGTAGAACCCGGTGCCGAGCAGACTCAGGCCCGCACCAGTGAGACCGGCCACGATGGCCATGGTGTGCATTTGCAGCATGCTTTTCCCCCTCCCGGCCTGAGGAGGGGGAAAAGCGCGAGTGGATACGCGACGGGTTGGAAACCCGTAATCCATCCGCCAACTAGCCAACAAACGCCTTCTTGATCCCACCCAACGTCAAGAACACCGTCTGGCCGACGGCGTCATCGAGGCCGTCGTTGTCGGTGACGAGGTAGACATCGCCCTTCGCTCCGACCGCTAGACCTTCCAATTTGTCGGGGGTGTAAACGCTGTTGGCCCGCAGGTCAGCCACGACATCCGCAAGCAACTTCTTGCTCACCACCGACAGCGGGGTCCCCACGACGAAGGGCTGGAAGTCGGCCGCGTCCAAGTCGACGCCGTATATCTTCTTGACGCTCGCTTCGGCACCAAGTTGGTTGTCACGCTCGATCACGGCGAACTTGCCGTTGGGCAACAACGTGATCTCAGAGAGCCCGACCCAAGGCGCGATTCCACTGGGAACCGCATCAAGAGCGTAGGACACGAATGCCCACTCGCCGGTCGCAACCTCGAATCGCGCGATCTTCACGAAACCGGCTGCGTCGCTGGCCCACTCGCGTTGAATGACTGCATAGACGAACTCGCTGGTGCCCGACCCCGTCACGGCGACGCCTTCTAAGCCGCTGCTCGTCCAACCAGCGGCTAACAAGTCCGCTGGCAGGCCGACCTCGAATTCGACGACGCCAGCATCGTCGACCTTGACTAAGGCATTGGGGCGAGCACTGGATGCATTGGTCCGCCCTTCCGAAGCCAGCCAAAACCCACCCTCTGGGGCGACTGCTACTCCTTCGACGTCTAGATCGTTGCGGGTGGATCCGTCAGGCGACGTCACGATCCGTCGATCCGTGATTAGAGCGGGCTTCTTGGAGACATCGATCGTGTAGATGCTGGCCTCAGCCAGGATGGAGTCGCTGACGCCGTAGACCTTGCCGGCATTGCTCGGATCGCCGGCCAAGCCAGACATAGCCACCCATGGCAAGGTCTGGGCGCCGAGCGCTTTGCCCTGCAACGTCATGGATGGTTTCGCGTTGGTCCGCTGCTGATAAATGGTGATCATCGACGGGATGAGGACGTTGTCGTCATCATCGGTGATCGATGTTTCTGAGGCCACGGCGAGGAGCCTCCGGGCTGGGATGGCCTTCACACCCTCTGGGCCAACCCCTGTTGGGAGCAGTTGCAAGAACTTGGGCGTACGTCGAGTGGCGTCGTACACCCCGAGCGAGTTGCTCCGCTCAGCCCCCACGAAGAGGAGATTCTGGCCGCCAAAGTTGCCCACCTCTAGAGCTTCCGGCTCACCGCCCTTGTTCTCTGAACGGGCCTCGTTGTAGTGACCGGCTCGGATTTGCTCGTGCTCGAACGATGCACCGGCTTCGTAGACGACATCGCCGCGGGTGTTGAAAACCGTGAAGCTTCGACTACCGCCCGCAACACCATCGCCATCTTCATAATCGCCTTCATTGGCCGCCGCAAAGGTGGTGTCCGTCACCCAGCCAACGGTGTCTGGCTCGCGGCGACGATCCTGAATCGACTCGGTTAGGGAAATAATCCCGTTGCCTTGGGGGCCCAACTCATCCTCGGTGGCATCGATGCCGTCTAGGTCAACAGTGCCCGCGGTGAAGTCCGAGGTGATGGCGCCCGTCTTGAGGTCGACGACAGCGAAGTGGTTGTTCTCTTGGAGCGACACCACGGCCTGGTTGCGACGGTTGATGTCGACATACTCCGGCTCCGGATCTGAGGGATCCGGCATGGCCAGGCCAGTGAAGTCGACATGGCTCACTTGCCAGTCCGTGGGACCTCCCGTGGTGCGGATCACGACCAGCTGTCCACCAGGAAGCTGCGGAAGCAAACCATCGTTGAGATCTTCGTCGCGCTGGTTCTCGAGCACGACGGCAACGTACTTTTGGTCCGGAGAGACAGCCACCGAATCAGGCTGCCCACCCAATTCGATCGTCTCGAAAATGAGGCGAGTGGTCAGGTCGATCACGAAGAGTTTTCCCGACGGGTTAACGAAGTCACCGTCGCTGGTGTCCACCGCGACAACCGCCACCTTGTTGAGGATCGCGACGCTGGTCGGTTCGCCACCCAGATCCATGGCTCCGTCTGCCTGCGGGTTGGCGGGGTTGGCGATGTCAACAAAGCCGATCTGGCCAGTGGCGGAGTCGGTGTAGATCAGCGTCTTGCCGTCTTTGGTGGCATCGATGATCTCAGCCACCTCGGTGCCGTTGTCGCGCACATCGAACGTGGCGATGTGTTGAAACGCTTTCGTCGATGACGGTGGTGCCGATAGTGCTGACGAAGCGGTGATGCTCGGTGCCACGATGACGGATCCGATCAGGACCGAAACTAGGGCGATCCGCCGAGCTCGCCGAGGGTTGCGCTGCATGGGTGCTCCTTGAGTGATGGGGTTGCCACCACTGAAGGTAGGAAAGCTGAGCAGAGCCAACGGCAACGCATGATGAACGCCTCATGACGACTCGCCAACATCGGGGTTCTGGTCCAACACATTCGATGTCTGTGATCGAATAACACCACTACGTCAAGGGGGTCCTATCGGTGGTTCGTCGGCTGTGTTTGTTGATTCCGGGGTTGGCAATCATTGCCTCGTTGCTTTTAGTGGTGCCAGCGGCGTCTGCGCGCACGACGTCTGCCGATAGTTGGGTGCCTCCAGCGGGCGTCGCGTTCAATCAGCCACGAGGTGGTGCGAAGGCGCGCAGCAAGTTGATAAGCCGGGTTAGAGCCGGGATCAACCATGCGCCAAAGGGCTCGACAATTCGGTTTGCGATGTACTCCTTCGACCGACGCGACATCGCTGATGCGTTGCTCAAAGCACACAAGCGTGGTGTCAACATCCAACTGGTCGTCAACGACAACTGGACCTCGGCACAGACTCGACGGCTCCGGCGAGTGCTCGGGACCAAACCGAAGAAGAAAAACTTCTTCGTCATCTGCAAGGGCTCGTGTCGCGGCGGCAAGGGCAACCTGCACATGAAGGTTTATGCCTTCTCGCAGACCGGTGCGGCGACGAAGGTCTTGATGACCGGATCGAGCAACCTGACCAATCGTGCGGCCTCCCTGCAGTGGAATGACCAGGCCACCCTGCTCAATGCGCCGACCCTTTATGACACGTTTGGTCGCGTGTTCAATCAACTGAAGTTGGACCGCCGGTTCTCACCACGGCGGGTGAATTACTCCGGAAGCGACACCCTGGATGCGATCTTCTATCGCAATCCCAATGCGGGGTTTGGCTCTGTCAACAGTGCGGCACAGCGACCGAGCGTCAGTCCCAGTGAAGATCCCGTGATGCGCCGACTGAAAGCGATCGACTGCAAGGCGGCCGCGGGATACGGCGTCGGAGGACGCACCTCAATTCGGATCATGATGTATGCCTTCATGCGGGATCGTGCTTACCTCGCGGATCGATTGGTCTATCTCAAACGCCAGGGCTGCGACATCAGCGCGATCACCAGCGTCTCGAGCAAACACGTCATCCGCAAACTTAAGGCGGCCGGCATCCCGCTCAGGAGCGCTGACTACGACTTCAATCCCGACGCCGTAGACGAACAGAAGGTCGTCAACTTCTACTCCCACCTCAAGGTCATGACGCTCAACGGCACTTACCAAGGCAAGTCCGTCCGAACCGTGTGGACCGGCTCGGAAAACTGGTCTCGTATCTCCTTCCAAAACGACGAACTCATCCTGCACCTGAGTGGTGACCTCGTGCACGCGAAGTACCTCAAGCAGTTCAAACTGATGTGGGCGAAATACACCCACAAACACGGAGTACGGCCGCAGGGTTTGCCTCGGTGATCGGCGCCCACCGGACTTCCACCTAGAAGCGTGGTTCTCAAAGTGGAAGTTTGCTGCCGCGCATTCATTCACGGCTTCGGATGCCCAGACGATGAGTCTGGGCGAACTGGTCAATCTCACCGGTCTCACCCTCGACTCACTCAGCGGGCTTGATCTGGGCTCTTAGGCGCTCTGGGGGCTGACGCCTTCGCCCGTCGAGCCGTCGAGGAGGCGGGTTCTTGACCTTGCCATCCTCGATCTATCGCAGCGACCTTGGCGACGTACCCACCGATCGGAATCCGCATCGGCTTTGGCCGCACGAGCATGTCCACCACTCTGGCCGCGCTGCGCGACTACCTCACGCCCTGACTCGACCCTTGGCAGCCTCGGCGGGAGCGTTTGACACCTCATTACTTGTAGTGGAGGTGTCAAACGCTCCCGCCGGCGCTGAACTAGTCCGCGCCGACCATGAGTGGAGCGGCGGCTTCTAAGATGGGAGCCGATGAACCCCCAACAAGCCGCTCTCCTCGCATTTGACCGCGAGCATGTGTGGCATCCCTACACGTCGATGACCAATCCCACACCGGCGCGTCTGGTGGTCGGGGCCGAGGGGACGCGCCTCCACTTGGCCGACGGCCGGGACGTGGTGGATGGGATGTCTTCGTGGTGGGCGGCTATTCATGGCTACCACCACCCCGTTCTTATCGCCGCACTCAACGATCAAGCCGGTCGGTTCTCCCATGTGATGTTTGGCGGGCTCACTCACGAGCCGGCCGTCCGGCTGTCCCGACGACTGATCGAGATGACGCCCCCTGGCCTTGACCACATCTTCCTGGCCGATTCCGGATCGGTGAGCGTCGAGGTTGCGCTCAAGATGGCCTTTCAATACCAACGCGGCCTCGGCCGCCCCGCTCGCACCCGGATGCTCACGATTAGCGGCGGCTACCACGGTGACACCTTTGGCGCCATGAGCGTCTGCGATCCCGAGCGGGGGATGCACTCAATGTTTGCCGAGGTGCTCCCCCAACATGTGTTCGCCCCTCGTCCACCCGCGTCGTACGACGAAACTTGGGCCGGCGGATTCCGAGCGCTCGCCGACGAACACCGCGACGAATTGGCTGGCATCATCGTCGAGCCACTCCTCCAGGGCGCCGGTGGAATGTGGAACTATGACGCGGCCTACCTGCAACTATTTCGCGATGTCGCGGACGAACTCGACCTAGTGCTGATCTTCGACGAGATCGCCACCGGTTTTGGTCGGACCGGGCACTTGTTTGCTGCCAATGCCGCGGGGGTAACCCCCGATGTGATGTGCCTCGGAAAGGCGCTGACCGGCGGGATGATGACTCTGGCTGCGACCTTGTGCGCGCCGCGCATCGCCCAGGGCATATCTGCCTCCGACTCCGGAGTGCTCAACCATGGGCCGACCTACATGGGCAATCCGCTCGCGTGCGCCGTGGCGCTTGCAAGCCTGGATCTGCTTATCGAAAACGATTGGGCCACTCAGGTTTCGGGCGTTAACGCCGCCCTTGGCCACCTCGACGCCTGCCGCTCGCTGCCGGGTGTGATCGATGTTCGCGTGATCGGTGCGATTGGTGCCGTGCAACTCGATCATCCGGTCGATGTTTTGGCCGCGACAACCGCCGCTTTGGACGCCGGGGTGTGGGTGCGGCCATTTGGTGATCTGATTTACACAATGCCCCCATATGTCTGCTCCGGTGAGGACCTCGTCGCCATCGTCAATGCCATCGGCTTGGCGGTGAAGGCGGGGTGACTTGGCGCGAGTGGCTCGCTGAGCAGGCCATTGAGCGTGAGAGCGCCGGGCTTCGGCGTGACCTCACGCCGAGGGGCGCTGATGACGGGATTATCGACCTCGCCGGAAACGACTATCTAGGACTGTCCCAAGACCCTCGGGTGATCGAGGCCGCTGCCTCGGCCACCAAGACCTGGGGTGCTGGAGCAGCCGCGTCAAGACTCGTCACTGGCACCCTCGAGATTCATGCTGAGCTTGAGGCAGCGTTGGCTGACTTCCTCGGGTGGCCGGCAGCATTGGTGTTTTCCACCGGCTATCACGCCAATCTGTCGGTGGTCACCGCGTTGGCCGACCGTGAATCGCTGATCGTCTCCGATGCGCACATCCATGCCTCGCTGATTGATGCCGCGAGACTCTCGCGCGCTGAGATCGCCGTAGTGCCTCACAACGATGTTGAGGCGGTTGATCGAGCGCTCCGGATGGCGAACGGGAGGCGGGTCTTGGTTCTTGCGGAGTCCGTCTATTCGGTGCTGGGTGATGCCGCTCCGTTGGTCGAGTTGGTCCAGGTTTGCGCTGTTCACGACGCACTATTGATCGTTGACGAGGCCCATGGTGTCGGAGTCGCCGGGCTCGGTGGACACGGCCTAGTCCGTGAACTTGGCCTTGCTGGACACCCCAACGTGGTGGTGACGGCCACCCTTTCAAAGTCCTTGGGCGCCCAAGGTGGGGCTGTGCTCGGGTCGCCGGAGTTGATTCATCATCTGGTCAACCGCGCGCGCCCTTTCATCTTCGACACCGCGCTGGCGCCAGCCGCTGCCGCTGGCGCCCACGCCGCACTTGACGTGCTTCGGGCCGAACCCGCGCGACCGGCCGTCATTTCAAGCCGGATCGAGGCGCTGTCTCGGCGTCTCGCCGTGGAAACCCCCGCTGGGGCCGTGGTGTCGGTTCCGATGTCGTCCCCAGCCGCCGCGCTCGCGGCCCAGGCAGACTGCCTGGCTCATGGCGTCCGCGTGGGGTGTTTTCGGCCGCCATCGGTGCCGGACGGCATCTCCCGGCTGCGCATCACCGTCAACGCTGGACTCAACGACGACGACTGGGAAGGTGCGATCGCTGTGGTCGAGGCTGCGGTGGCCAGCATTCACCAGGTGCATCCAGAACACCGCAGCCTGGCGGAATCATGACCACCGGACGGGTCATCGTGGTCACCGGCACCAACACCAACGTCGGCAAAACCATTGCGACTGCGGCCCTCTCAGTGGTGGCAGCAGGTGAAGGGTCCGTCGTGGTCGTGAAGCCCGTCCAGACCGGAATTGGGCCCGACGACCTCGGAGACGCTGGCGAGGTGCACCGATTGGCCGGCGTACAAGCTCAGGAGTTCACTGCGCTTCGCGATCCACTCGCTCCCGACACTGCAGCGATGTTGCGGCGCGAACGCATCCCGTCGATCAATGAGTACGTCGACCGGGTTCGCGTGCTGACTGAGTTTCACGATCTCGTCATCGTCGAAGGCGCGGGGGGATTGTTGGTGCGGTTGGACTCAGAAGGTGGCACCATTCTCGACTTTGCCGATGCTTTGAAAGCTGATGTCGTCATTGTGACTTCTGCGGAGTTGGGCACGCTTAACCACACTGAGTTGACGGTGATCGCGCTGAGAGCCCGAGGCATCGAACCCGCCGGGTTGATCATCGGGTCGTGGCCTCACAACCCCGGTTTAGCCGAGGAATGCAACGCCGATGACCTCCCTCGCGTCACCGGCGTCCCTGTGATCGCGACGATTCCGGCGGACTCTGGCGCCCTCGACCCCCACGACTTCCACGCCAAAGCTCCCAGTTGGTTCAGCTGAAATAGTGTCTGCAGGTGGAGATCGTGCCCGCCAGCGCGGCCATCGTCCGGGCTCCTGGGGACGTTGCCGAAAGCCAGCATCTGCGTGGGTACGACGCCATACACCTGGCAGCCGCTCTCGCTGTTGACGTCACGGTGATTTCGACCGCTGACACTCGACTTATCGAGGCGGCCTCCCGGCGAGGCCTAGCCACCTCCAACCCCGTCACGCCAGCAAACCGCAACTGAGTCGCGCGGCTAGGACTCGGAGTTCACCGAGGTGACAAGCCAAGCTGCGATTGTGGCTGTGATCGAACCCAGCACTGCCAACCCCGTCAACATCAGCATCACGGCAACCAGCCTCCCCTGACCGGTGACAGGGTAGAAGTCCCCATAGCCGACTGTGGTGACGGTGGTGCACGCCCACCAAAGCGCATCATCGAAACTCTGGATGTTGCCAATCTCTTGTTCGGCATCGAGAACCGCCAGCGCACCCAGCCCAATCGACATGGCCGCGATGCTGACGGTGTAGACGACAACACGCCCGCTCAGCGACCGCGTCGCAGCCCGATTGAAGATCCGCATGAATGCGAGAAGCCTGAGCAACCGGAGTGGCCGAAGGACAGGCAAGGCGATGATCGCCACGTCGTACCAATGCCTTCGGACGTATGACATGCGCTCGTTGGCGAGCCACACGCGGAAGGCGAACTCAATTGCGAACACTGCCCAGATGGCCCAACTCGCCGCGACCAGCGAGGTCTGGAGGTCACGATCAAGACGCGGATCCAACACTGGCCAGGCGTAGGCGACCAAAAATGCCAAGGCCAACATGAGCAATGGAATCTCTGTTCGTTGCTCCCATGCTTCGACCCGGCTTGGCTTCGCGTCATCACTCACCCGCTCAGCATGGCAGCACTGTTGCCAGGTGTTCGGAACCGAAAAGGAGCGACTATCGTCCTAGCCACACACGGGGAGGTGCTCATGGTGGACAACACCTGGCGGATGGTGGCCGCTGGCGCCTGTCTTGTTCTGGTCTCTGCCTGTGGGCAGAGCGTCGTGATCGATGGACCCGCTGCCCCGGAGCCTTACTCCGGATCGCTCGCAAGTCCCTCACCAATGACCGACGAACCTGACGTGTTTGCTCGTGCTGGTGCGGCAGCAGTTGCCCTGGAGTGTGAGGGAGACCCGGCCAATGGCGGCAGCCCGGACATCCTGACTTCAGGCGATTCACCCACCGAGGCCATTGAGAACTGGATGGAGGCGGATGGCAAGTGGTTTGGAGGGCTGCCGACCCACGGCTATCAGATCGAGCGCGAGGATGAGGATCGAGTGCTGTTCTCGCTCGACGTCAACACGGACAGCAAGGTGACAGTCATCGCGGCGGATGGTGTGGTTGATGATGACGGCAACAGCGGATGGGCCGTCGAAACCTGGGCGATGTGCGACCCCTCGGAATTCCCCGTGGCTCTGACTGAGGAAATGGACATCCCGATCTGGACCGATGACCAAGACGCGCGCGTCGACACGCGTTTGGTCAGCTCCGGCCAGGGTGCCGAACATTGCGATTGGGAGGACATCACCTTTCTGTCGCTCGGCGAACCACCCGAGGTGCGGCAATTCGTGCGTGACACAGACGGAGTCTTTGAGTTGGCAGGAGCTTTTAGTTTCTCCGCGACCTTGCCGTCCGACGCCATCGACACCACTTGGGAGTACGACGGTCGGCACCTGTGGCTCAGCAGCGATGACCGCACGGCATACCTCGTGAGCATCGAAGACGCCGACGATGTCGAGTCCTGGCCGCGGGCGTTCGAACCGATCTACTGCGCGTGAATCGCACTTCGAGCCCGCAAATCAGTTGCTCTCTAGACCGCCGGGTGAGTTAGCGTCCATTCATGGACGCCGCTCAACAACGCACCATTGACACGTTCTTTCGCGATGGTCGGCTGGCGATCATGCCGACCAAGCGCGGCAAAATGCTGGTCGTGCTTGAGCACCTTGCCCAAAGTTTCGAGCCGGGTCGACGTTATCCGGAGTCGGAAGTCAACGAGATCCTGAGCGCCTTCCACGAGGATGTTGCTGCATTGCGGCGCTACCTCGTCGACGACCGTTTCCTGGCGCGTGAGAACAGTGTCTACTGGCGCTTGCCAGACCGCGGCTAAGCGACGCCGGAGCGACGCAGCCCAAACGTAAGGCCGTCAACGAGCGCCCCCCAGGACGCCTCGATCACGTTGTGTCCGACACCCACAGTGACCCACGTCGACTCCCCATCGGAGGTCTCGATGAGCACGCGGGTGATCGCGTCGGTGCCGTGGCCCTGATCGAGGATCCGGACCTTGTAGTCGATCAACTCAAACTTGGCCACCTCGGGATAAGCCTGGCTAATGGCTTGGCGCAGCGCATGGTCGAGGGCATTGACCGGACCGTTGCCTTCGCCGGTCACGACGAACCGTTCACCGCCGGCTTTCAACTTCACCGTGGCCTCGGACAAGGCCTCGTCCCCAGGTCGGGTCTCGGTGATCACGCGCCACGACTCGATGTCGAAGTAGGACGGACGCGCACCCTCCACCTCCTCAACGAGAAGCAGTTCGAAGGACGCATCGGCAGCCTCGAACGTGTGACCGCGCTGCTCCAAATCCTTGACCCGCTTGGTCACGCGGGTGACGAGTTCGCGATCTTCAGAAAGGTCAAAACCCAGCTCGCGACCTTTGAGCTCGATGGAGGCCCGCCCGGCCATGTCTGAAACCAAGAGCCGCATGTCGTTGCCGACATGCGCTGGCTCCATGTGTTGATAGAGGTTGGGGTCCACCTTGATGGCGCTGGCGTGGAGGCCCGCCTTATGCGTGAACGCCGACGTGCCGACGTACGGCTGGCGGGACGCGGGCGGGAAGTTCGTCACTTCGGCCACGGCGTGGGCGATCCGGGTGGCGTCTTTGAGGAGCCCGGTGGGGAGCACCTGGCGATCCAGTTTCAACTCCAGGTTGGCGACAACTGCGACCAGGTCAGCATTGCCGGTGCGTTCGCCGTAGCCATTGATGGTGCCCTGGACGTGCGTGGCCCCGGCGTCGACCGCAGCCAAGGTGTTGGCCACGGCGCAACCAGTGTCGTTGTGACAGTGGATGCCCACCCGGACTCCTGTCGCAGCAACGACGTCGTGGACAACGTCGCCGATCCAGCCGGGCAGCATTCCGCCGTTGGTGTCGCACAGCGCGATGACTTCAGCGCCCGCGTCGTACGCCGTCCGCAGCACCTCCAGCGCATACTCACGGTTAGCGCGATAACCATCAAAGAAGTGCTCGGCGTCGAGGAACACCGACTGACCCTCCTCGCGAAGGTGAGTCACCGTGTCGCGGATCATCGCCAGGTTTTCTTCCAGAGTGGTGCGCAGCGCCAGTTCGACATGACGGTCGTGCGACTTGGCCACCAGCGTGACGACCGAAGCGCCCGAGTCGCGGAGAGCAGCAATCAACGGATCATCAGCAGCCTTAACACCAGCTCGCCGGGTGGCGCCGAACGCAGCCAACTTGGCGTTCGTGAGGTTCAACTCGCGCTGGGCGCGCGCAAAGAACTCGGTGTCTTTCGGATTTGCTCCGGGCCAGCCGCCCTCGATGAAACCAACGCCAAGACCATCCAATTGGCGGGCAATGGCCAACTTGTCGGCGACGGAGAGGTTGAGCCCCTCTTGCTGGGCGCCGTCGCGCAGCGTGGTGTCGTAGACGTGGAACGATCCCTGCAGGTCCATCTGAAATCTCCTGGTGGTCGAGCTTGTCGAGACCATTGAGGTGGTCTTCGTTCTTTTGATTCGGGCAACAAAAAACCTCCCGGGGCAGCGGGAGGTTGGCGCATCGGCGGCCCGGTGAGGGCGACGATGCGCTAAGAAATGATGATGAAACGCGTTTGCACGCCTCTAGTGTGCCATGCATTCCACGGCAGGCACACCCCCGCCTAGCGCGGCAACCAGTCCGGCCACTGTGGCGCTCGCGATAGCGGACCACCCGAAGCCGGACTCCAGTCAATGCCGTTTTGCCACAGGAACCACGCCGGCACCCCGACAAAGGCCAGCATCACCAGCATGGCCGCCACCCAGTTGCCCACGCCACGAGAGGCCGGGTCTGTGATCCTCCGAACGGGACCGCGCACGCGAGATCCACCTGGTCCTAGCCAGATCGATACCGCGAACGACGCCCCGGTCAAGACAAGGGTGCTCAATGCATCAAGGGACAAGGCGAAACCAACTAGACCAGCAGCTAAGGCGATGCCCAACGACCAGAGAACCAGCATCAGCGTGCCCGGGATGCCGGCCACGAGATGCCAGGGGCTGCTCAGTACGGCCAACGGTGCGTCGTACCACTTGGGGCCGCGGGTTCGACGTCGGTCGCCCGCTGCAGTCGCCGTGAGCGACAAACTGCGCAAGATCCACACGGCCGTGATCAGTGCGAGCGTCGCAAGATAGGGGTACGCCGCGATTCCAATGCCGATCGCCGCGGCGCCGGTGCCAATGAGGACGGCGCGCCTAAAACGCTCCCCCACGGATGGCTTCGGCGTCGACGACTCCACCGCGTGACGTGCTTCGGGAGGCTGCGGTGGGGGTAGTGGTAGCGGCGGTGAGGTTGCCGGGACACCCTCGGTCGGCAGGATTTGAGTAGGCATAACAACGCGACCATCGGTGTCCAAGCGCGCCGTCACCCCCTCCTCCGAGGAGTCACGCCGAACCGCCGAGGAGTCACGCAGAACGGGTGCGGAGTCACGCAGAACCGCCGAGGAGTCACTAATTCCAACCGGGACGGCGTACGCCGAGACTGGCATCGTCGGCAAGACCGGCTCCGGAGCCACCTTCGCGCCTGTCACGCCACGATCAATGCCGTTGGCCGGTTTGCCATCGCCTACCTGGCGTCGCAACCAAGACAGCAACGACGGAAGAGTCGGGCGGGTGAGCGGGTCCGGACCCAGCGCAGCCGCGATCACATCCAGCAGCGGACTCTGCAGACCGGTCAGGTCGTGTTCGCCGCGACGTACGCGATCCATAATCGCCGCAGATGGTCCGGTGCCAAACGGCGATCGGCCGATTCCGGCATACGCAACCGTTGCCGCCCACGAATGCACATCAGAGGCAACGGTGGCATCTTTGCCCAGGAGAATCTCTGGTGCGAGATAGCCGGGGGTCCCCAACAGCCAACCGGTGTGGGTGAGCCGCGGATCGTCAGCCACTCTGGCGAGACCGAAGTCGATCAGGACTGGACTGCGACCTTCCATCAACACGTTGGACGGCTTGACGTCGCGATGGAGGACGCCGCAGGCATGAACGTCCGACAGCGCCTCGGCAAGGCACCACGCGAACCAGATCAGATCGTCGCCATGAAGGGGACCCTCTTCGACCATGTGCTCGGCGAGCGACAGCCCCGGGACATAACGGGTGGCCACAAACGGAATCTCACCATAGGGGTCCGCGTCGACGATCTCGGCCACCCGACGCGAGCGGATCCGTCGCAACGACTTCACTTCTCGCGCCAATCGCTCTCTGGCTTCGTCGTCACCGACGATGTGGGGCCGAATCACCTTCAGCGCGACGCGATCGCCTCCCGGCTGACGCGCAAGGTGTACGACGCCCATCCCACCCTCGCCGATCCGCGCCAACAACTCGTAGCCCCCGACGGTGAGCCCTGGAGGTGGACCCGAACCCTGACCAGTCGATTGATCCGTAGTCGGCCCGGACTGATGGGGACCTGGCGCGCTCGTCACGCCTCAGAGATTACCTTCGCGACGGCTAAGAACTCGGGAGAAGCGGTCGCTGGTGACGCCTCGGCGGGTTTTGGTGACGCCTCGGCAGGTTTTCGTGACCCCTCGGCCAATAGGGTTCTGGGGTGATCGACGCCGAGAAGTCTGCCGCCGGCGCGCGGAGGTGGCACTGGGCTACGGCGATCGTGGCCATCGCAGCACCGGTGCTCCAGACCGTCCTCGTCGTCAACGGCGCCGCGGTCCTCAACGAGACCGACCCACCTGGACTGGCCACCAGACTTGGTCGTTTGGTTTCCTACTTCACCATCCAGAGCAATCTGCTGATCGCGATCACGTCAACGACGCTTGCGCTGAATCCTTCGCGCGATGGTGGAGCGTGGCGGGTTGCTCGGCTCGCCGGGTTGGTCGGCATCACGGTGACGGGTCTGGTGCACTTCTTCCTGCTCCGCCCCTTGTTGGACCTCGAAGGTCTCAACTGGGTCGCGGACAAGGCGCTCCACATGGTGGTGCCGGTGTTGGCGCTCGCAAGTTGGTTGGCGGTTGGGCCTCGCCCGCGGATAGGCTTTCGCGCGATTCTCGGTGCGTTGGCGTGGCCAATTTCCTGGCTCGCCTGGACGCTGATCATCGGGCAACTTTCGGGGTGGTACCCCTATCCCTTCTTGGACGTCGGGGAGGAGGGTGCAGCGGCGGTGGCTATCACCAGCGCCGCCATCACCTTGCTGTTCCTCGCGTTGCTCTCCGCGGCGTACGCCGTCGATCGACGTTTGCCGCGTCGTGAGTGACTCCTCGGCGCGATTGCGTGACTCCTCGGCCCGATTGCGTGACTCCTCGGCCCGATTGCGTGACTCCTCGGCGCGATTACGCGACGCCTCGGCGGGCTCAGCAGACGCGATGCATCCAGCCGAAGGTGTCTTCTCCGCGGCCAAACTGGACATCGACGAGCGCTTTGCGGATCGCCATGGTGGTGACGCCGGGCTCGGTGTGGGCTGGGGTCGCTCCGCCATCCCACTTCAGGCTTTCGATCGGGGTGACCACGGCAGCCGTGCCACACGCAAAGACCTCGCTGATTTCACCGCTCGCGACTCCGGTCTGCCATTCCTCAATAGCGATCCGGCGCTCCTCGACCTTGAAGCCCATAGTCGCGGCCAGCTGAATGATGCTCTTGCGGGTGATGCCTTCGAGGATGGTGCCGGTCGCGGGCGTGACGAAGCGGCCATCGGCGTAGACGAAGTACATATTCATTCCGCCTAGTTCTTCGACATACTTCCCCTCTTGCGCGTCCAAGAAGACGACCTGATCGCACCCCTGGGCAATCGCCTGCTGTTGCGCCGCCAGCGAGCTCGCATAGTTGCCGCCAGTTTTTGCCGCGCCCATGCCGCCGCGACCGGCGCGGGTGAAGTCCGGCGAAAGCCACAGCGTGATCGGCTTGACTCCCTTGGCGAAGTAGGCGCCAGCCGGTGAACAAATCACCATGAACGTCACGTGATGAGCCGGCCGGACCCCCAAGAATGCCTCGGAGGCAAACATAAACGGACGGACATAAAGACTCTTCTCGCCCTCCTGGTCGGGCACCCAGCGCTGATCGACCGTCACGAGCGCGTCCACGGCCGCAATGAAGTCATCGACTTCTAACACTGGCAACGCCAGCCGATTCGACGAGCGCTCCATGCGACGCGCGTTCTCTTCCGGACGAAAGGTCCAAATCGAGCCATCGGCATGGCGATAAGCCTTCATGCCTTCAAAACTCTCCTGCGCATAGTGCAACACCGCAGTCGCCGGATCGAGCGTGAGTGGGCCGTAGGGAGTGATTCGGGCGTCATGCCACCCGGCATCAGGGGTCCACTCGACGGTGAACATGTGGTCGGTGAAGTTCACCCCGAAGCCAGGGTTGGCCAAGATCTCGGCCAATCGAGCGTCGGTGGTAGGCGTGGACGTGAGTGTGGTGCTGATCTGCATAGATGGCACGGTAGTGGACCTTTCGACTTCAATGTGGATGCGTGAGGGTTTAGGGCCCGACGAATCCTGCGTCGGGTCAGCCGGCTACGCGAGCGGCGATGTCGTCGCCAACCTGGGAGGTACGACGCGGCGACACGCCCCGCGTGGCCAAGTCAGCGATCACGGCCGTCTCGATGGCCATCGACTCGTCGGCATAGCCGAGGTGGTCGAGAAGCATCGACGCGGAAAGGATCGCAGCGGTCGGATCAGCCTTTTGTTGGCCCGCAATGTCGGGCGCCGATCCATGCACCGGCTCAAACATCGACGGTGCAGTGCGATCAGGGTTGATGTTGCCTGAGGCAGCCAGGCCAATTCCGCCGGTGATCGCGGCTGCCAGATCAGTGATGATGTCGCCGAACAGATTGTCGGTCACGATGACGTCGAAGCGACTTGGATCGGTGGTCATGAAAATCGTGGCGGCGTCGATATGCAGATAGTCGACCGCGACATCTGGAAACTCAGCGCCAACTTCGCCCACGATTCGTGACCAGACAGCACCGGAATAGACCAGCACGTTGGTTTTGTGGATCAACGTGAGCTTCTTGCGTGGCCGACGTTGGGCACGCCCAAACGCATCACGCACCACGCGCTCCACGCCGTACGCCGTGTTGACCGACACTTCCGTCGCCACCTCTGCGGGAGTGCCCACACGCAGCGCGCCGCCGTTGCCGGTGTAGGGACCCTCGGTGCCCTCTCGCACGACCACAAAGTCGACGTTGCCTGGCGCAGCGAGAGGCGAGACCACCCCGGGGAAAATTCGAGACGGACGCAGGTTGACGTAGTGGTCGAGTTCGAAGCGCAGTCTGAGCAGCAGTCCACGCTCCAAGATCCCTGGAGGCAGATTGGGGTCCCCTGGCTTGCCACCTACGGCACCAAGGAGAAGTACGTCCTGGTCGCGGATCTCGGCCAGCACTGAGTCGGGCAGCACCTCACCGGTGGCGAGGTAGCGCTCCGCGCCCAAGTCGTACGACGTGGTCTCAAACTTGACACCCGGGGCCGCCACGGCCAGCACCTTCAAGGCTTCCGCGGTGACCTCTGGGCCAATGCCATCGCCACCGATGACACCCAACTTCACTGACTCGGAACTCATGAACTTCAGGCTAGACGAGGCAGGGCCACGTGCTCATATTTCAAGACGGGCGTTTCATATTCCAAGATAGCGAGCGCGGGCAGCCAGAAGAAGGATGATGGAGCCATGAGTGCGCCACCTGACCTGCCGATGATCGTCTCGCGGGCTTTCGATGTTTCCCGCAAGGCTGGCTATGTCTCCTTCTGCCGCAACGAGACCGGCCGACTGCTCGCCACTCTCGCCGCGACGAGGACGGGTGTGATGGCCGAATTTGGCACTGGCTGTGGAGTCGGGACGGCCTGGTTGAGATCAGGAATGCGTAGCGACACTCGAATCATTAGCGCCGAGTTGGACGCCAAACTCGCCGACGCGGCAGCCGTGATCTTTGACGATGATCCCTGCGTCGAGGTGCTTGCCGCCGACTGGTCAACCTTGCTAGACCAGGGGCCATTTTCGTTGCTGTTCCTCGACTCGGGACAGCCCTCGGAGGTAGGCGTTGATCGCGTCGCCGATCTCGTCGAGCCCGGCGGAATTGTCGTTCTTGACGACTTCACCCCATGCGCAATGTGGCCTCCGGTGTCCTTCGGCCGGGTTGACACTCTGCGTGAGCAATGGCTGACCGACGAGCGGTTCACCGCAGTCGAGGTGATGATCGCCCCGGATGCCTCGGCCGTGATCGCCACCCGCCGCTGACCTCGCCGACCCGTCACCGAAGCGGGCAAAAACGCGGTGTGTCGAACAGTAATTGACGGCTCGGCGCCTACAGCGCTGCGCAGGACCCAACGCCGGTGCGCGGATCGGCACAACCGGAGACCGAACCACCCGGATCGATGACGATGGCATGCGCGTGGCCGAAACCTTCGTCGTACGACGGAGTGCGGGCGACGCGGTGTCCAAGCTGACTCAGAGCAGCGTCCCACGTGGTCGGCGCTTGCCCTTCGATTTCGACCACCACGCCGGCATCACTCCACGTGTCGAAACCTGTGGTCGGCCCCGCCAGGGCCCACCGTCCAGCGTGGATAGCCTCGGCCGGGCTTTCCCCTGAGAAGAACAGTCGGGCCGCCAATTGCAGCAAGATCTGAGGTTGGGCATCGCCCCCCATCGTTCCGAGAACCGCAGCCAGTCGTCCGTCTCGGGTGGCCAGCGCAGGCGACAAGGTGTGCGGGGGACGTCGACCCGGCCCAAGTTCGGCCGGGTGGCCCACCTCGAGGGAGAAACCGATGCCCCGGTTGTGAAGATTGATCCCGGTGTTGGGCTCCGCTAGCAACGAGCCGAATCCGGCGGCATTCGACTGGATCAGGGAGACCCCCATGCCAGCTTGATCAACCACACACAGGTAGGTCGTGTCGCCCGCCCGCGTCGGCGGCGTACGACGTTGACTTCGGTCGCGATTGATTCGGCCGGCGCGGGCCGCGATCGACGCCAACAATGCCACCCCATCCGCGTGCTCGTGCAACACAGCGGGCCGATCAAACCCGGCTGCTGTGGCGCATTCGATGAGGAGATGTGCCCAGAGGGGGTCGTCTGGATCAGCTGGCAAGTCGGCTTCTGCAGCTAGCAAAGCAGCCCCCAGTGTGAGATAGCCCTGCGAGTTGGGGGGCATGGTGTGGAGTTCGACACCAAAGACGGACGCCGACAGTGGTGTGACCCAATCCGCTTGGGAGCGCTCGAGATCGGCAGTTGAGAACAGACCGCGCCCTAGCTCCACCAAGCCTGCGCCAAACTCACCTTGATAGAAGCCCGAGCGCCCGAATTCGGTGATCGCCCGCAAGGTCCTCGCCACTCCGGGCAACTCCAAATTGACGTTGGCTCTCGCGCGGATCAGCGTAGGCAACGAAGGCGGCGTCAGCCTCGACGCGGCCCTCACCAGCGGGTCGCTGGGCAAGACGCCAGCGGAGGCAAACTCATACGCAGGTTGCATCAAGTCAGCCAACGGCATCGTCGCGAAGCGCTCGTGGAGAGCGAGCCAACCGTCGACACAACCCGGCACCGTGACGCTGCGAAGGTCATGGTGAAACGGCATTGCGGTGAAGCCCTGGGCGCGAAGTTCACCCGGATTGGCGCCAGATCCAGCGCGCCCACTCGCGTTCAAGGCGTGGGTTGTCCCGTCAACATTGACCAGGGCAAACAGGTCTCCGCCCAGTCCGCACAACTGCGGACCAACCACGGCCATCACGGCATTGGTGGCGATCGCAGCGTCCACCGCATTGCCACCCCCGGCCAGCACCGTCACTCCAGCCGCAGTCGCCCGCTCATCGGCTGACGCAACCGCAGCGCTGCCTCGCGCTGACCACCGACTCGCAGGCGGTGGCGGCGTCATGCCTGGACCCTAGCGCTCGGCCAGGGGAACCGTCGCCAAGGGCAGAAAGAGTTGGGTCAGGGGGCCAATCGTCAGCGCATAAAGGACCGTGCCGACCCCAAATACGCCACCTAAGAGGACGCCAACGATGACGACTGTGACCTCAAGCGTGGTTCGGACCAGCCGGATCGACAATCCAGTGCGGCGCGACAGACCCGTCATCAGGCCGTCCCTCGGGCCAGGGCCGAGTTGAGCGCCGATATAGAGCGCCGTGGCGATCGAATTAAGCAGGATCCCCACTGCCATAAACCCGATCCGCAGCCACAGTGAATCGGGTGCGCTCAAAACGCTCAACATCACATCGGTGGCTAGCCCGATCAAGATCGCGTTGAGCACCGTGCCTAGGCCGGGCATCTGACGCAGGGGGATCCAGAGCAACAACACCAAGAAGGACACCCCGATGATGATCTGGCCAATGGTGAAGGGCAGGTTTCGGGCTAGGCCAAAGTGCAGGACGTCCCAGGGCATTTGACCCAGGGTGCTGCGAATCATGAAACCCATGGAGACGCCGTACAACGTCAGTCCAATGAGCAATTGCACAACTCGATAGGTCAACCGCCCAGCCCGCAGTTGTTGTGCCGGGCTGAGGTTAGCCAGGGGGGTCGAGGCCATGACGCAATCTTGCTCGATATTGGCCTTTGAATAAATAGCCAATTGTGCAACAGTGGCCTGCATGGAGCGCAGCATCAGCCCGCAGCGAATAGCCACTTTGGTGACGGACTTTGATCGGCACCCGGCCTATGTCGGCCTGGCCGAGTCGCTGCGAGCGGCCATCAACGATGGGCGCATTCCACACGACACCCGCCTGCCGAGTGAGCGTGATCTGATGGTCAGCTTGGCGGTTTCGCGCACCACTGTGACCAGGGCGTACGCCGAGCTGCGAGAGCGCGGATATGCGTCAGCTCGGCAGGGCTCAGGCACCTTTGCTCGGATTCCCGGCGGTCGCACTCGGTCCCTCGATCGGGTGTTGTCACCCCGCTCGGGCGACGATTCCATGATCGATCTCAACTGCGCAGCGACCGCGGCTGCACCAGGGGTGGCAGCCGCCTATGAAGCGGCGGTGGCAGACTTGCCTGCCTACCTCTCGGGGCACGGCTACTACCCCGCTGGGCTCCCCGAACTCCAACGCGCCGTTGCCAAGATGTACGACGCTCGCGGCCTGCCCACCCAACCCGACCAGATCATGATCACCCCGGGTTCCCTCGCCGCGACCGCAGTGGTGGCCCGAGCGTTCGTGCGGTCCGGTGACCGGGTGCTCGTGGAGACTCCCGTCTACCCGAATGCGCCCCTGAGTTTCGCCGGCGCGGGTGCCCGGATTGTGACGACGCCGGTCGATGACGAGGGCTGGGACCTAGAAACTTTGGCCGCGACCTTGCGGCAGAGTGCCCCCAACTTGGCCTATCTGATTCCAGACTTTCAGAATCCCACCGGCCATCTGATGGACGACCCGACGCGCATCCTCCTAGCCGCGTCACTAACTCGCTCGCGCACGATCGGCGTCATCGACGAGGCCCATCAACAGTTGGCCCTCGAAGGTCAGTTGCTCCCCGCGCCCTTGGCGGCCTACATCGAGGCGGCCGGTGGCGAGGCGATCACCGTCGGCGGAGCAAGCAAGAGTTTTTGGGGCGGCCTGCGCATTGGCTGGATGCGCGCGCCGCTGGCACGCATCGACGCGCTCACCAATGCTCGGCTCACCATGGATCTTGGGGTGCCGGTGCTCGAACAACTGGTTCTGGCTCGACTGCTCAACTATCCCGGAGAGGCGATCGAGGCGCATCGAAGCCGGCTGCGTGAGCAGCGAGATGCCCTTGCTGACGCAATCGGCACGCGGCTGCCCGGCTGGACTTTCCGGCTGCCCGCAGGCGGGCTCGCCCTGTGGTGCCAGCTTCCGGCTCCGCTGGCCACCACCGTTGTCGCGGAAGCCGAGCAACGCGGCGTCATCGTGTCGCCCGGACCGGTCTTTGCGCCCCAGGGCGGTTTAGCGTCGCGGATTCGCATTCCCTGGACTCGCTCCCCCGAAGAGCTCACTCTTGCCGTCGATCGCCTAGCCGAAGCCTGGACCGCCACCCTCGCCAGTCACCAAGACCCCCGACCTGGCGCTATCTCAGCCCGAGGCACGAACGGCGACCGCCGAGTCATGGTCGCTTAACCCCTCGACCCGGCTCTTAGCCTTGCCCATCCCCCTCGACCCGGCTCAAGGTGTTGCGCACTGCGCTCGACCCGGCTCGTTAAGAGCCGGGTCGAGCGTCAGGCGCACACTTAAGAGCCGGGTCGACTAGGAGAGGTTGACGGCGCGAACCGAGGTGGCTGAAATGGCCAACTCGATCTCGGTCAAGGTCTCTGCGGCAATCGCGGAATCGACCGAAAGGGCAACCAGCGCTGGCCCACCCTTTTCGTCACGGGCAACCTGCATCGAAGCGATGTTGACATCGGCGTCACCCAGGATCTTGCCGAGTACGCCGACCACGCCGGGTCGATCGTCGTAGGCGAAGAACGCCAAGTGATCTGTGGGCTCGATGTCGACATCCAATCCGTTGATCTCGACAAGCCGCTCACGCTGATTGATGCCGACCAGGGTGCCGGAGGTCGAGACCTGCGAACCGTCGGCCAGCGTGCCGCGAATCGTGATCAGATTGCGGTGATCGGGGCTCTCCGGATCGCAGACGAGGCGCACTTCGGTGCCACGCTCGGCAGCCATCAGCGGTGCATTGACATAGGAGACCGACTCCGGCACGACATCGGTGAAGACACCCTTAAGCGCGGCCAACTCCAACACCTTGACGTCATACTCCGCGATCTCGCCACGGACCTCGACATCAATATTCTGCGCAACCTCGCCAGCTAACGCTGTGAAAACGCGGCCCAACTTTTCTGTCAACGGAATCCCGGGGCGCACATCCTCGGCAATGACGCCGCCTTGAACATTGACCGCGTCGGGGACGAGCTCGCCCGACAATGCCAGGCGCACCGACTTGGCTACGGCGATGCCTGCCTTCTCCTGAGCCTCATCCGTGGACGCGCCGAGGTGAGGTGTGGCCACCACATTCTCAAGCTCAAACAGCGGGCTGTCGGTGCAGGGCTCGGTCGCAAACACATCCAAACCCGCAGCGGCGATCCGGCCCTCCTTAAGCGCGGCATACAAAGCAGCTTCGTCGACGATCCCGCCGCGAGCCGCGTTGACCAACACCAAGGAAGACTTCGCCTTGGCCAACTCCTCGGCGCCGATCAGCCCAGCGGTCTCCGGGGTTTTCGGCAAGTGCACGGACATGAAGTCGGACTCTGCCAACAGAGTGTCGAGGTCGACTAGGCGCACGCCCATCTGAGCAGCGCGGCCAGCCTGAACGTAGGGGTCATAAGCGATGACCTGCATCCCGAAGGCGCTCAACCGCTGGGCAACCAGCACACCAATCCGGCCCAGCCCGACGATGCCGACCGTCTTTTCATAGAGCTCGATGCCGGTGTATTTCGACCGCTTCCATTCGCCGTTGCGCAACGCGGCATGGGCCGGGCTGATGTGGCGCGCCGCAGCCAGCATGAGACCAACAGCCAACTCGGCCGCGCTCACGATGTTGGAGGTCGGCGCGTTGACGACCATCACGCCATTTTGGGTGGCGGCTTTCACATCGACATTGTCGAGACCGACGCCTGCGCGCGCGACCACCTTGAGTTTCCCTGCCGCTGCCAACGCTTCGGCATTGACCTTGGTGGCGGATCGAATGAGAATCGCATCGACGTCAACGATCGCCGCGAGGAGCGCCGCGCGATCGGCGCCATTGCAATGGCGGATTTCGAAGTCGGGTCCGAGTGCCTCGACAGTGGCGGGGCTCAACTCTTCGGCGATGAGTACGACGGGGTTGCTCACAGCGGATTCCTCCGGTTAATACACGGGGATAGGTATGCACGGCGCTGTGCGAACGCAAGCCTACTCGAACAGCGCTTGTCCAACGTATTCGTCTGGACCAATCCCTGCGGGGACGGCAAACATGGCAGATCCGGTGAACTTGAGGTATTCCATCAACGTGTCCATCTTGGCCATCTTGGTTTGGACGGGGATGAACTGAGTGCGTGGATCGCGCATGAACGCGAGGAAGAACAAACCGGCGTCGAGCCCCCCAATCGCGTTGCTGCCGTCAACGAAGTTGTAGCCGCGGCGCAGCATCCGCAGCCCGCCATTGTGCTCTGGGTGTACGACGGCCACATGCGAGTCCACGGGCACAATCGGCCCGTCGCGACCGGGCAGCGCGAAGTCGGGTTGATCAAACTCCGTGCCACCCGACAGTGGCGCTCCCTCGGCCTTCGTGCGCCCGATAAAGGACTCCTGGTCGCCCAGGGGTTGGCGGTCCCAGACCTCAATCGTCATGTTGATCCGACGCGCGACGAGGTAGGAGCCCCCGACCAGCCAATCACCGTCCGGGTCATCGGCTTCGCCGACCCACACGTGCTCGGCGAGTGCTTCGCGTTCTTCGGCTTTGACGTTCATGGTGCCGTCTTTGAAGCCGAACAGATTCCGTGGTGTCTTCTGCGTGGTACTAGTGGACGACGTACGCCCGAAACCCAGCTGGGACCAGCGCACAGCGACGATGCCAAACCCGATCCGCGCCAAGTTTCGCACAGCGTGCACGGCGACCTGCGGGTCATCTGCGCAGGCTTGGACGCACAGGTCGCCCCCGGTGTAGGCCTTTGTCGGCAAGTCTCCCGGGAAATGTGGCAAGGGTTGAAGCGCGGCCGGTTGGCGATCAGCCAGCCCGAACCGGTCGTTTCCGTCGGCGTCGACGAAGAGCGTTGGACCAAACCCGAAGGTGATCGTCAGCCCGGCTTGATGCAGGTCGATGGCCTCACCGGTGTCATCGGGGGGCAAGTCATAGGACCCCTCCACGGGGCCGATGGGACCGGCACCGCCACCCTTGGTCATCCGCTCGGCGGCCGCTGTCCAGTCCTGGAGCAGGCCGATCAGCGCCTGGCGATCGTCGGTGATGACATCAAACGCGACGAAGTGCAGGCGGTCTTGGGCTGGCGTGACGATGCCGCCCTGATGGTTTCCGCGGAAGTCATAAGTCCGGAGCAACGATTCGGCCGGATCAATGGTTTCCGGCGTTGCCATAGCCCGACCAGCAACAAAGGCCCCACCAGCAACACCGACGGCAGCCGCCGTACCGCCCAACAACCCCCTGCGAGAAATCCCACTGTGAGAGATCCCGCCGAGGGTTGAGGATGTTGCTGGCTCTTGTGGCTCGGTCAAGAGAGCACCGCCGCCGTCAAGCGTGAGAGCGGCTCGGACAGGGAGTTGACCGCATCAGAGAGCGCTTTGATCTCCTGCTCAGACAGTTCGTCATAGAAGCGGAACCCATCTCCCACCCGTTGCTCATCGAGCAGGACCTGGAGTTCGTCGAACCGGGCCGTCAGCTGATCGGCCAATTCCGGATCCTTCTCAACCAGGATGGGACGTAGGCCGTCGTAACCGACCTTGGCGCCATCAACGTTGGCCTGGAAGTCCCAGATGTCGGTGCGCGACCAATACTCTTCCTCACCGGTGATCTTGCCGAGCGCGACCTCTTCGAGCAGGCCCCGCGACCCGTTGGCGATCTGGTCAACGGTGAACTCCAACTCGGCGATCCGCCCATCGAGAGTCAGGGTGTTTGTCATCAGATCGTCTGCGTACGCCGCACGCTCGGCGGGCTTCAAGGGCGTGTAGTCCTCGGCACGTGCGGGCCAGAGGTCCTTCTCAATCAGGTGCCAGCCGGTCCACTTTTGACCCGGCTCAAGATCAGCCTCGCGGGCGTCCATCATCGGATCGAGGTCGCCAAAAGATTCGGCGATAGTTTCGATTCGCTCCCAGTGGGTCCGAGCCACGGGATAAAGCGCCCGAGCCTCATCGTCGCTGCCCGCCTTGTAGAGATCCACGAACTCCTGCGTCTTGACCACCAGTTGATCAGCCTGATCTGCGACGTAGGCCTGGTAATTCTCGGTGGCGTCCGCAATCAATTCCTCATCGTCGGCTGACACTGCCACCTCCTCATCGGATTCGATGACGGTGAAGTCTGCCCGGATGCCTTCGCCCACCATGCCCGGCTTGCAGGCCGTAACGTATTTGCCTGCCGGTGCGGCAACAACCAACTGGCGGTTGATGCCAGGGCCAACGTTCTCCACTTCGCCGACGATACGCAGACCGTCTTCGCCGAGCAGATAGAACTCAGTGATCTCAGAGCCCGAGTTGGTCACATCGAAGGAGATAGTGCCGGCCGGAGCCTCCGTCGCGGAGATCTCACACGCGTCTGCCGAGGAGTTGACGCTGAGCGCTCTCGGATCATCAACACTTGACTGGCTCGAGTCGACGTTTTCCGTGCAAGCGGCCAAGACCGGTGCACAAAGCAAAGCTACGACTGGGAGGAAATGACGCGCGCGAAGCATGAGGTTCCTTGTCTTTGGGCTCGAGGTCTGTCGGGTTTGTGGGGCGAGAGGGGTCAGGCGACCGGCACGGCCGGTCGTGATGGCGCAACCGGGTCCTTCTTCCGGACCTTGCGCAGGAAGAGCGCCATCGTCGGCACGAGATAGCCCACCCAAGCGATGGCCTCAAGCACTGTCGTCTGTGGGGAGAAGTTGAAGATGCCCTTGAGGAGCGTGCCATACCAACTGCTTGGCGGGATCGACTCAGACACATCAAAGAGCAAGTTGTTGAGGCCAGGCAGGAACCGAGCTTCCTGTAGGTCGTGCACCCCATAAGCCAGTACGCCGGCGGCGACGACGATCAGGAAGGCACCGGTCCAAGTGAAGAATTTCGTCAGATTGATCCTGAGCGCGCCCTTGTAGATCAGCCACCCCAAGAACACAGCCGTGGCCAGACCAAGACCGGCTCCGAGCAACGGCTGCCAGGTCGCCGTTGTTGTCCCGTCAGTGCCGGCCTTGGTCGCGGCCCAGAGGAATAAAGCAGTTTCAAGTCCTTCGCGACCTACCGCGAGCATCGCCACAACCGCGAGCGCATACGGCTTGCTATTGGCTGAATCATCGACACGTTGGCGCAACTCGGCGCTGATGCCCCGCGCCGCTCCGGCCATCCAGAAGATCATCCAGGTGACGAAGCAGACCGCGATGATGCTGAGCACGCCACCAATGAGTTCTTGGGCCTCAAACGTCAGTCCGCGAGGACCGTAGGTCAGCAACGCACCGAAGGAGAGACTGATCGCGACTGCGATGCCGACCCCGGCCCAGATCCGCGGCAGCAGTTCTCGACGGTCCGTCTTCACGACGTACGCGATCAAAATGCTAACGATCAAAGCCGCCTCAAGACCTTCACGCAGGCCAATGAGATAGTTCGCGAACATTTCGGGCACTCCAGGAGTTAGGCAAACCTAATTAGGTCTGCCTAACCTAACACAAGCCTCGATTCCAGGGAAAGCCGCTAAGCCTTGGCCGTCACGTGCTCGCGGACCTCGGGGATGATCAACTCGCCGTAGACGCGCAGGGTCTCCTCCTTGTTGTCATGCTGGAGGTAGCCGGCAAACTGATCGACGCCAATCGCCTCAAGAGCCTTGAGTTTGGCAATGTGGTCCTCCGCTGTGCCCAGGATGCAGAATCGATCGACGATCTCATCAGGCACAAACTGGGTGTGGGTGTTGCCCGCCCGCCCGTGTTCGTTGTAGTCGTAGCCTTCGCGGCCTTTGATGTAGTCGGTGAGCGCTTGGGGAACCACAGCGGCACCGGAGGGATCAGCGCCATACTTCGCGACGATGTCTGCGACGTGGTTGCCGACCATGCCACCAAACCAGCGGCTCTGCTCGCGCATGTGAGACCAGTCGTCGCCGACATACATGGGAGCAGCCACGCAGAAGGTGATGTCGTCGGGGTCTCGTCCGACATTGGCCGCCGCATCGCGGACCGACTTGATCATCCAGGCCGCGATGTCTATGTCGGCCAGTTGCAGGATGAATCCGTCGCCCACCTCACCGGCCGCCTGAAGCGCCATCGGGCCATAGGCTGCCACCCATACCTCCAAGGACGATGTCGTGGTCCAGGGGAAACGGAGCATCGAACCCTTGTAGTCCACCGCGCGACAGTTTGCGAGCTCACGGATCACGTGGGTGGCCTCACGCATCTCCTGGATGGTTGACGGCCTGCCGTTGGTCACCCGGACCGCAGAGTCGCCACGACCGATCCCGCACACGGTGCGATTGCCATACATCTCATTAAGCGTCGCAAAAATTGAAGCTGTCACGGTCCAGTCGCGGGTGGCCGGGTTGGTGACCATGGGCCCGACGGTGATCCGTCGAGTCTCCGCGAGGATGGCGCTATAGATGACATAAGGCTCCTCCCACAGCAGGTGGCTGTCGAAGGTCCAGACGTAGTCGAAGCCATGGGCCTCGGACAGTTTGGCCAGCTGAATCGTGCGGGCGGCGGGCGGGATGGTCTGAAGAACGACTCCGAAGTCCATGGCTGCTTCCTTGTTCTAGACGAGGTACTGCGAGAGGCCGCGCTTGACATATTTCCCATGACCTTTGCTGCCGACGTACGCCCCCGCGTCAACGACAACGGCGCCACGGGAGATCACTGTGTCGACGTGGCCGTCGATCTCGAAGCCCTCCCAGGCGGAGTAGTCCATGTTCATGTGATGTGTCGCTGCGCCAATGGACGTGTGACCTTGGGGGTCGTAAATCACGATGTCAGCGTCAGCGCCGGGAGCGATGACCCCCTTCTTGCCATAAAGTCCAAACATTCGCGCCGGGGTGGTCGAGGTGATCTCAACCCAGCGCTCAAGCGTAATCTCACCCGTGACGACGCCTTGATAGAGCAGGTCCAGCCGATGCTCGACCGACCCGATCCCGTTGGGGATCTTAGAAAAGTCGCCGACGCCCAGCTCCTTTTGCCCCTTCATGCAAAACGGGCAGTGGTCTGTCGAAACCATTTGGATGTCGTTGGTGCGCAGGCTCTGCCACAAGTGGTTCTGATGGCCTTCCTCGCGCGCTCGCAATGGCGTCGAGCACACCCATTTGGCGCCTTCGAACGCTCCCCAGTCGTCGCTTCGCGCACCGAGTTGCTCCTCCAACGACAGGTAGAGATATTGGGGGCAGGTCTCGCCAAAAACGTTCTGGCCGGTGTCACGAGCGGCCGCGAGTTGCTCGACAGCCTGCTTGGCGCTGACGTGTACGACGTACAGCGGCGCGCCCGTCAGGTTGGCCAGCATGATCGCCCGGTGGGTCGCCTCCTCTTCCATCTGCCAAGCCCGCGCGATGCCATGGAAGTAGGGATCACTCTTGCCCTGGGCAAGGAGTTGCTCGACCAGGACATCGATCGCCGGCCCATTCTCGGCATGCATCATCGTCATCAGACCCGTCTCGGCGGACTTCTGCATCGCCCGGAGGATCTGCGCGTCATCGGAGTAGAAGACGCCTGGATAGGCCATGAACAGCTTGAAGCTCGAGACACCCTCGTCGATCAGATCGTCCATTGCTTTCAGCGAATCGGTGTTGACCTCGCCGACGATCTGGTGGAACCCATAGTCGATCGCACAGTTGCCGGCGGCCTTTTCGTGCCAGGCGGTCAGGCCATCCATGACCTGCTGGCCATAGGTCTGGACGGCGAAGTCGATGATTGTGGTGGTGCCACCCCAGGCTGCGGCTCGGGTGCCGGTCTCGAAGGTGTCAGAGGCCGCCGTGCCGCCAAACGGCAACTCCATATGGGTGTGTGCGTCGATGCCGCCAGGGATCACATATTTCTCTGTCGCGTTGATCACGTGATCGACCGAGCCCGTGAGATCCGAGCCGAGCAATTTCGAGCCTGAGGCGAGCACCGCAACGATGGTTTCGCCATCAATGAGTACGTCGGCTAGCGACTGCCCGGTGGCGGTGACGACCGTGCCGCCGGTGATGAGGGTGGTGGCCATGTCTTCCCCTTACGGCTTGGGAATTGAGGTGTAGGAGTCGGGTCGACGATCGCGATAAAACTGCCAGTCCTCGCGCACCTGCCGGACCATGTCCAGATCGAGGTCTCTGATCACAATCTCCTCCTCGTCGCCGCTGCCATAGCCGCCGATGACGTTGCCCTGGGGATCGACGAACTGGCTGTTGCCATAGAACGTCACCGCTTTGTCGCCATACTCGTTGTCTTCGCGACCAACTCGATTGGGAGCGGCCACGAAATAGCCGTTGGCGCCCGCTGCGGCGGGTTGCTCGATCTCCCAGAGCCGATTGGAGAGTCCGGGCTTGGTGGCATTGGGATTGAAGACGATCTGTGCCCCGTTGAGACCCAACTCGCGCCATCCTTCGGGAAAGTGTCGGTCGTAGCAGATGTAGACGCCGATCGGCCCGATGGCGGTCTTGAACACGGGGTAGCCCAAGTTTCCGGGCCGGAAGTAGAACTTTTCCCAGAACTTGTCGACGTGAGGCAAGTGGTTCTTGCGATAGGTCCCAAGAATGGTGCCGTCGGCATCGACGACGACAGCGCTGTTGAAGTAGACGCCCGGCATCTCCTCTTCATAAATGGGGAGAATCATCACCATGGACAACTCCTTCGCGAGCGCCGCGAAGCGCTGGACGATCGGCCCGTCAGCCGGCTCGGCGTACGCGTAGTACTTCCGGTCCTGGGTGATGCCGAAATAGGGACCATAGAAGAGTTCTTGAAAACAGATCACATGTGCGCCTGCAGCGCTGGCACTGCGGGCAAACTGCTCGTGCTTGTCGAGCATCGACTCCTTATCGCCCGTCCACGTCGTCTGCGTGATTGCTGCCCTGATCACCGCCACGTTCGCTCCCTTCGTCCTCATCCCGCCGTCGTCTGACCACTGTGCATCGGTTGTGGCGATGAGTCCAGGGTCCAGGAGATATCGCACGCGGCAACCCAACAGCGGCCGGAATAGTCCAAAGCCTGCCGTGGGCACGATTTGAGCGCCACCGACAACGATTGACCCTCCGCAACCGTGCCCTCGGCACGATTCGGGTGCCCAGTGGCAACGAGTCAGAGCGCGCGCGAACCCGCTCCGAGAATCTTCGCTGCAATCAATCCGCCGATCGCACCACCGAGATGGCCCTGCCACGAGACTCCGTCGGCGCCGGGGAGTACGCCGAGGAGCATGCCTCCGGCGAAGAAGAACAAGGCGACGCCCACGACGAGGTGTGCGGGATTTCGGGTGAAGAAGCCGCGCGCCATCAGGTAGGCGAGGTAGCCGAACACGACGCCGCTGGCTCCTGCGGTGAGGGTGTTGGGAGGCGCAAATAGCCACACCGTCAAGCCAGACGCGATGATCGAAATCATCGTGACGTTGATCCAGCGGGCAACGCCGCTGAGCAAGATCATGAACCCGAGACCGGCCAACGGAACAGTGTTACCGATCAAGTGCGGCCAACCATGGTGGAGCAATGGCGCGACGAAGATCTCAGGCAGGCTGCCCCCGTCTCGGGGCGTGATGCCCACGCCGTCGAGCACTCCTCCGGTGACCACATCGAAACCCTCGATCAGCCAGAGTGCACCGATCACACACGCCATGACTGTCGCGGCAGCAACCGGGGCCAGCGTTGGCGCCGCTGGCTGCACGCGGGATTGCGCGGGACGCTCGAGATAACTCACCACACCAGTGTGCCCGGCGATTTCTGGAAACCAAGCGTGGAACCGGTTAGGGGCGGGCGAGCAATTCGCCGTGCAGCAGCGAGATGAAGGCATCGGGATTGCCTGCCCAGTTGGTCCAAGCCTGGGAAACTTTCTCGAGTTCGCCTTGAGTGCTGAGCTCTTCGCGCAATAGTTGGTCCGTTAGCGCAGAGTGGAGAATGCGGTCAGCCCACATCCCGCCCCAATAGGCCCGGTCCGCTTCGTTGGCGAAGCACCACGTGGAGGTTGTCACTGCGGCGTCGGCTAGCCCGGCGTTGTGGGCCCACGCGAGAAGACGACGGCCGGCATTGGGCTCTCCCCCGTTGCGTCGCGCCGCCACGTCGTACAACTCAAGCCAGCGGTCCAACTCAGGCATCTCGGGGAACCAAGTGAACGCCGCATAGTCGGAGTCACGGACGGCGATCAGCCCGCCCGGCTTGGTGACTCGAGACATTTCACGCAGCGCTGCCACCGGATCGGCAACATGTTGGAGCACTTGGTGTGCGTGTACGACGTCGAATGACGCGTCAGCGAAGTCCATCGCATGCGCGTCCCCAACCACGACCTCCACGCCCGTGACTCCTGCCTCCGCCAGACCAGAACGCGTCACCTCGGCCGCGAACTCAGTGATCTCTAGCGCGACCGTCTCACCGGGCGCGACCAAGCCCGCCAGTTCAGCCGTGATCGTCCCCGGGCCGGAACCCACGTCGAGCAGGCGCTGACCGGGTTGGAGGTGCGGCAGCAGATAGGCAGCCGAGTTGGCCGCCGTACGCCATCGGTGTGAGCGCAACACACTTTCGTGGTGCCCGTGCGTGTAGCGCTTCACATGCCGTCCTGCTCTTCACTCCGCGATGGGGATGGGTGTTTTCATCAAGGTATGTAGGCGAGACTCCACTTCCCACGGGCTACAGACCCCGGTAAGTGAGGGTTGACCTACATACCTTGATGAAACATCAGGTCAGCGACCCGCGTTGCCGTCAACGTAATCGGAGTCGTGGGACTTCACCCACGCCATCAGCTTGCGTAGTTCACGGCCGGTGCCTTCGATCGGGTGCTGTTCACCCTTCGCCCGCAGTGCCTTGAACTCGGGACCGCCAGCGTCCTGATCGTCGATGAAGCGCTGGGCGAACTTGCCGTTCTTGATGTCGGCCAAGACTGCTTGCATGTTTTCCTTGACGCGCTCGTCGATGACGCGCGGACCGGAGACATAGTCGCCATATTCCGCGGTGTCGGAGACCGACCAACGCTGCTTGGCGATGCCGCCCTCATACATCAGGTCGACGATGAGCTTGAGCTCGTGGAGGCACTCGAAATAGGCAACCTCGGGCTGGTAGCCAGCCTCGGTCAGCACCTCGAAGCCATATTGCACCAACTGCGAAGCGCCACCACAGAGCACGGCCTGTTCGCCGAAGAGATCCGTTTCGGTCTCCTCGGTGAAGGTGGTCTTGATGCCGCCTGCCCGGAGGCCACCGATCGCCTTGGCATAGGACAGCGCCAGCGGCCAGGTAGTGCCGGACTCGTCCTTCTCGACCGCGACCAGCACGGGGACACCGCGGCCATCGACGTATTCGCGGCGAACCAGGTGTCCGGGACCCTTAGGAGCAACCATAAACACATCCACGCCAGCAGGCGGGGTGATGTAACCGAAGCGAATGTTGAAACCGTGCCCAAACACGAGTGTGTCACCGGGCGTGAGGTTGGGCTCGACTGACTCGGTGTAGAGCTTGCGCTGCACGTGGTCGGGCGCCAAAATCACGATCACGTCGGCCTCTTCCACAGCCTCAGCCGGGGTGAGGACCCGCAGTCCCTCGGCTTCTGCCTTGGCTCGGCTAGCGGAGGTTTCAAGCAGCCCAACGCGTACGTCGACGCCCGAATCGCGCAGCGACAGGGCATGCGCGTGACCCTGGCTGCCATAGCCCAGCACTGCGACGTTCTTGCCCTGAATCAGGGACAGGTCCGCGTCGTCGTCGTAGAACATCTCAGCCATGCGTTGAGCTCACTTTCATTGATGGGTTGTTCGTTAGTTTGATGTTGCAAAGGAGCCGGAGCCGCGACCGATGGCGACCATGCCCGACTGGACCAACTCACGGATACCGAATGGTCCCAGAATCGTCAGCAGGTCAGCCAACTTGTCCGCGTTTCCGGTCGCTTGGATCGTGATCGCGTCTGGGGCGACGTCGATCACCTTGGCCTTGAAGAGTTGTACGACGTCGAGCACGTGCGAGCGCGTAGCTGTGTCGCAGCTGACTTTGACGAGCAAGAGTTCGCGCTTAATCGCCGACGAGCCCGGAAGCTCGACGATCTTTATCACCTCCACCAGTTTGTTCAACTGCTTGATCACCTGGTCAAGGGGAAGTTTGTCCACGTTGACGACGATCGTCATCCGCGACATTTCGTCGCTCTCAGTGGGGCCGACAGCCAAGCTGTCGATGTTGAAACCGCGACGGCTGAAGAGGCCTGCGACGCGAGCCAAGACACCGGGCTTGTTCTCGACCAGCACTGACAAGGTGTGCTTGCTCATCAGAGGTCATCCTCCTCAAACTTCGGCGCCAGATCACGCGCATACTTGATCTCGTCGTTGCTGGACCCGGCGGCCACCATCGGCCACACCATGGCGTCGCGGTGCACGCGAAAGTCAACCACGACCGGCACATCGTTGATCGACATCGCCTTGTTGATGGTGTCGTCCACGTCACTCGGGTTGTCACACGACAACCCCACGCAGCCATAGGCGTCGGCAAGCTTGACGAAGTCCGGGATGCGCTTGGAGTGCAGATCGGTATTGCTATAGCGCTCGTTGTAAAACAGCGTCTGCCACTGGCGGACCATGCCGAGCGATTCGTTGTTGATGATCGCAACCTTGATCGGGATGCCCTCGATGGCACAGGTGGCCAACTCTTGGTTGGTCATCTGGAAGCAGCCGTCGCCATCAATCGACCACACGGTCGCGTCCGGACGGCCCACCTTTGCGCCCATGGCTGCTGGCACCGAGAACCCCATCGTGCCGAGGCCACCGGAGTTGATCCACGTCTTGGGATGTTCATAACCCACAAACTGGGCAGCCCACATCTGATGCTGGCCAACTCCCGCCACATAAATCGCTTCTGGGCCGGCGATGGCACTCAGCCGCTCGATGACGTATTGCGGTGCCAGGGTGCCGTCGCCGTGGTCGTCATAGCCCAACGGATAGGACTTCTTCACCCCGGCCAAGAACGCGACCCACTCTTCAATGTCGCCGGTGCGGCCCTCATCAGCATGCGACTTCAGCACCGCCGTCAATTCGGCGATGATCGGCTTGCAGTCGCCAACGATGGGGACATCGGTATGGCGGTTCTTGCCGATCTCCGCTGGGTCGATGTCAGCGTGGATCACCTTGGCGTTGGGCGCAAACGAATCGAGTCGCCCCGTCACTCGGTCGTCGAAGCGGGCACCCAAGCTGATGATCAGGTCGCTGCGCTGAAGTGCCGCCACCGCCGGCACGGTGCCGTGCATGCCAGGCATGCCGAGATGTTGGACGTGGCTATCGGGGAATGCTCCTCGCGCCATCAAAGTCGTGACGACCGGTATGCCGGTGAGTTCGGCCAACTTCAGCAGTTCGGCCGACGCATCTGCGCGAATGGTGCCGCCACCGACGTAGAGCACCGGCTTGCGAGACTCGAGGATCAAACTCGCCGCATCGGAAATTGCCAGCGCATTAGGGCTCGTTTGTGGCTGATAACCAGGCAGGTGCAATTGCTCCGGCCAGGAGAAGTCGGTCATCGAGGTGAGCGCCGACTTCGCGATGTCGACCAGCACCGGGCCTGGACGGCCCGTCAGGGCGATGTGGAAAGCTTCCGCGATTCGCTTGGGGATGTCTGCGGCATCGGTCACCAGGAAGTTGTGCTTGGTGATCGGCATCGTGATGCCACGGATGTCGGCCTCCTGGAAGGCATCGGTGCCAATAGCCGCAGCCGGCACCTGACCGGTGACTGCCACCATCGGCACCGAATCCATGTAGGCATCGGCAATGGGCGTGACAAGGTTGGTCGCCCCTGGTCCGCTCGTGGCCATGCAGACACCCACCCGACCTGTCGCGGCGGCGTACCCCTGAGCAGCATGTCCGGCACCCTGCTCGTGGCGGACCAGGATGTGACGGATCTGAGTGGAGTCCATGAGTGGGTCGTACGCCGGCAGGATGGCGCCGCCGGGGATGCCGAACATGTTGTCTACGCCGGCGTGCTCAAGCGACTTTGACGAGGCTTTGGGCGCCCGTCATCTGGTTGCCTGAAGGGTGGCTGCCGGACTTCTCACTCATGTCTTGCCCTACCTGTTCCGATCGTTAGTCTGCTTCGCTGGTTGAGCCTGTCGAGACCACTTTTCTCCAACAAAAAACCCCCCGGCCTGACGGCGACGGAGGGTGACGCGGGAGCTAGTTAGGTGTTAGCTCACGCGCCAGTTGCATACAATAAGGAGTTCACGCACAGAGATACGGTCCCTTGCCAAGGCCATGCGCGTCAAGCGCCACCAAGCGTCATCCCACATCCTGAAACACACGTCTCACCCCGTGGTTTCGAGACGGGCTCGTACCTCGCCCTCCTCAACCAACAAAAACGTGGTGGTTGAGGAGCGAGCGCCAGCGAGCATCTCGAAACCGTCGACCCGTCACTCATGTGGCAACTTTGTCGGCGTGTCGCACAGCGATTGACGGCTCGACTCACGACTCCCTGTCCAACGCGGTGCAGATGCAGGACCGATTGCCTTCGGCATCTTCCAGCACCCAGAAACTCGGGGCCTCATCATCGGAGACCAGACGACCGCCGGCAGCAACCACAGCGGCCACCCGCGCCGCCGCCAAATCAGACGGCACAAAAACGTCCAGATGGAAGCGCTGACGGGGTTCGTCGACCAGACCTGGTGCCTGGAACCACAGATTGGGCAATTGCCCGGTCTTCTCGATCACACTTTCGCCGTCCCGCGGATCATCGACCATTCCCATCAGCGCCCGATAGAACGGCTTGACCGCCTCTCGGTCCAATGTGTCCAGGGCCAATTCGAGCATGGTGACCTCGTCCGGACGCGCGCTGCACCCCAGGGCAGTCGCCAATTCACTGATGGTCCGCGCCAAATCGACGTCTCGTTGGGTGACCCCGCCAGCGTCGTGGCTGGACAGTTTGACATCCAGCCGGCCATAGCGGACATCCAGATCCGGGTGGTGGTTCAGAGCCTCTGCCGCCTCTCCGATTGAGTTCGCTAGGCGGAGACTGGTCATGAAGTCGCCGGTCCCGAACCGGGCATGAATCGCCAGGCGCAAGAAACGCCAATCCGGCAGCTCGGTTGTCGCAAACTCGTCGCCACTGATTAAGGTCTTGCCGCTCATTGCTGTACCTCCGGAAGCACGATTTGGCCAATAGGGTCGGGGTTCCACGCTATCTCCCAACGAAACCCGTCGGGATCAGAGAAGTACCCGGAATAACCGCCCCAATCCCTCGCTGCCGCAGCCGTGACGCTCGCACCAGCGGCAGCTGCCTCAACAAGCACCGCATCGACGCTCGCTCGATTCAGGCAGTTGTGAGAAAGGGTGATCGGTACTTCGCCTGCACCTCGGCGAATCGATCCGACCTCTGCCTCGAACGCCGCCTCGTCCCAGAGCGAAAGGACCAACATCTCGCCTACTCGGATCATGAGCACCTCGCCCGGCACCAATAGCTCGGGTTGCCAACCGAGGCCATCGACATAGAAGCAACGCGATGCCTCAATGTCTGCGACAGCCAAGGTGATGAAGCTGATGCGCTGTTGCATGCCTCCAACGTCTCACAAGTGAGCGTTGATGAGAGTGCTCAGAGAGGTCATCTGGCGGCCAGCTTCGTCAAAGTTCGACGGTTCAAGCCATCCGTCGTACGCCGTGCGCAGGCGTGGCCACTCCGCATCCGTGATGGAGAACCAGTCAGTGTCTCGATTGCGGTCGCGATAGACGAGAGCGTGGCGAAATCGACCTTCGTAGGTGAAGCCCAGTCGCAGTGCGGCACTTCGCGATGCCTCGTTGAGACTGTCGCACTTCCACTCATACCGCCGGTAGCCAAGATCCTCGAAGGCGTGCTTGGCGAGGAGAAACATCGCCTCCGTGGCCGCGCGCGTGCGTGCCAGAGAGACGCCGTACTGGATGGAACCAATTTCGATCGTTCCTTGGCCTGGAGCAATCCGCAGGTAGGACGCCCGCCCGGCCGCGGCGCCTAGCTCCAGCGGCACGATCCCGAAAGACACAAAGGCCGGGTCGGCGATGCGAGCAGCCAACTGCCGGGCCAGGCCATCCGCATCGGAGGGTCGTTGATCGGGGAGATAGGTCCAGTTTGACTCGTTGTGGGGCCCGCCCAGTTCGTCAAAAAGTGACGGTGCGTGGCCCGCGGCAAGGGGTTCTAAGCGGACATAGCGACCTGAGAGTGTCATTGGCCGGGGGCGGAGTGCACCTTGCCAATTGGGCACCGGGTCACCAATCGGTTGACCAAACTCATTAAGCCGGGACACTTTGAGCCGTCGTCTCAAGATCGCGTGGACGAAACAACCAAGCCATGGCCAGCAACCCTAGGACCGGGCCGGGCAATAGCAGCCACCCGACCCGCGCTCCGAAGTCATCAAAGTTGGCGGTTGCCAACTGGATCGAAATCGCCGAGATGGCAAACCCAATGCTGTTCTGGATCGCCAGCGCGCTGCCGACGAGGTCGGGCGGGCAGGCCTTGGCCGAAAGGGCCGAGAACTGTGGCGAATCCGGCACCACGGTGAGTCCCCACAGCATCAGGACCCCCAGCAACGCCAATGCTGGCAATGACTGGACCAAGGGATAAACCAGACAGACGACGCCCGACGTACTCAAAGAAATGGCGGCAACCCTGGTGCTCCCGATCCGCGTGCTCCAGGCGCCACCGGCAAAAGACCCCACCGCTCCAACTCCAATGACAGCGAACGCAGCGAGCGAGGCCGATTGCGGGTCGCCTCGACCTAAGTCGGCCATCACGGGAACCAATAACAACGGCGTGACAGTCCAGAACGCGTAAAGCTCCCACATGTGGCCGAAGTAGCCGAGTGCGGAGCCGCGGAAAGCTGGCACTCGGAAGGCGTCCAGCACCGCTCCGACCCGGAGTCTGCCAGCGCGTCGCGGCGGTAGGTGCGGGCCGTCACCAAGCCTCCAGATGACGTACGCCGCCGCCAGAGCCAGCAACGAGGACGTCGCCACCACAGCCTGCCAACCCAAGCCAACCCCGACTCCTCGAATCAGGTGCGGCAGAGCCGTGCCAAGCGTGAGCATGCCAACCAGCCAGCCCAGCGCGTTGCCGGCTCGATCGGGTGACCAACTGACGACGAGTTTCATCCCCAGGGGGTAGACGCCGGCGAGGGCCAGCCCCGTGGCAAACCGATAGGCCAGTGCGTCGGTCACCCCCTGAGCAAGGAACGCGAAACCAGCGTTCGTCACTGCGCCGACTACGGCTGACACGGCGAAGATTTGGCTCGCTGGAAAGCGGTCCGCCAAAGCAGTGATGGCAAAACCGAGAGTGCCGACGATGAAGCCCACCTGCACCGCAATCGTGAGGCGGCCTAGGTCGGCGTCGGTCAGGCCCCAGATCGCCCGCAGGTCATCGGTGGCAGCGTTCGCACTGAACCACAGCGAGGTTCCGAGGAGTTGCGCCAGCACGATCCAAAGCACCGGTCGCTGGCTCGATTGTGACTGCACACCCCCATCCTTGCGGGTCGAGCCTGGGATGCGCCCGCAATACTTTCCCAATGAGCACCACCCCGGAGGAATCGGCCCCAGAGAATTCGACGCGGTCACTGACTGACGACGTACGCCGTCTCGGTCGGCTCGCTCTTCCCCATCGCTGGGCGCTGGCCTTCGGAATGTTCTTGGGGCTCCTTGGCGCGGCGGCTGGACTGGCCCAGCCGCTGATCGTGGCAAGGGTGATCCGGGCGCTGGCCAACTCCGACACGCTGACCGGACCACTCGGCATCCTTGTTGCCCTTGTGGTGATGAGCACCATCGCCTCGGTCTTCTCGAGCGGCCTGCTCGATAGCACCTCGGAGAACATGACCCGCGATCTCAGGCAATCCCTGACCGAGCGGCTACTCCATCTTCGCGTCGCGGTCCTCGATTCGCAGAAGACCGGCGATCTGATGGCTCGAGTCACCGCCGACACCACCCATGTCCAGTCCTTCACAGTCCGAAGCCTCAATGCCGCTGTGATTGGGGTGCTGTCCGTGGTCGTGGCCTTCATTCTGATGGCCTTCGTGGACCTCACCCTGCTGCTCGTGACGCTCGGATCCCTGATCGTGATGATGTCCCTCCTGGGCGTGATCATCCCCAAGATCTTGGCCGCGTCTGCCTCTGCTCGGGAGGCGGTCGGAGACATCGGCTCGGAATTGCAACGGACTCTGGGAGCCACCCGGACGATCAAGGCGTCCGGCTCCGAACAGCGCGAGTTGATCCGGATCGAAGAGGCCGTGACCCGGGCCGCACAGCAGGGTCGCCGGATGTCTTGGTTGCGCGCCTACACCGGAGGCATTAGCGGGCTCGCACTGCAGACGACGTTTCTGTTGGTGCTCGGCGTGGGTGGCGCGAGAGTCGCAAGTGGCGCGACCGAGGTGGCGGATCTCATCGCCTTCCTGCTCTACCTGCTCTACCTCACGGGGCCGATCTCATCCATCGTCGGCACGTTGGCAGACGCGCAAAATGCCCGGGCCTCGCTGCATCGGCTGATGGAGGTCGAACAACTCGAGATCGAGAGCCAAACCGGAGTCGGCACAACAGGTGGCTCAGCGGCAGCGATCATTGCGTTCGAGAATGTCAGCTTCGAGTACGCCGCCAGCGGTCGCCAAGTGCTCACGGACGTCAACCTGTCGATCCCCGCGCTCGGCCTCACGGCCCTCGTTGGCCCATCGGGGGCTGGCAAGACGACACTCTTTAGCCTGATCGAGCGCTTTTATGACCCCACTTCGGGTCGGGTTCTGTTCGCTGGCCAGGACGTTTCTTCCTTGGATCGCCGCTGGCTACGCTCGCAGATCGGGTACGTCGAGCAGGATGCGCCGGTTCTCGACGGCACGTTGCGGGCGAACGTGCTGCTGGCCAGCCCCGATGCACCCGAGACCGATCTCGCCAGGGCCATTCGAGATGCCAGCCTGGAGGACCTATTGATGCGGCTGCCTGATGGCCTCAACACCGAGGTCGGCGAACGCGGCATCAAACTCTCGGGCGGCGAACGGCAACGAGTGGCCATCGCTCGCGCGTTGCTGCGTGACCCTCAGGTGCTCCTCCTCGATGAGGCCACCGCTCAACTTGACGCGGTGAACGAACAGTTGCTGCGCAACGTGATCGAACGCGTCTCGCAGCGGTGCGCCGTTGTCGCGATTGCCCATCGGCTCTCCACCGTCACGCGCGCGGAGCAGATCATCGTGATGGCCGGCGGGCGCGTTCAAGCAGTCGGCACTCATGAGTCTCTGCTCCGGGACGACGACACCTATCGAGAGTTGGCCACTACCCAGCTCATCGCTTAGTCGACCCGTCAATCACCGTCGCGACACACCGCGAAAATCGCTACATGAGTGACGGGTCGGCGGGGTGGCGGTGGTGGTTTTAGGAGAGGTGGTCGCGGACGGCCGCGAGACCACGCCAGACCTCGTCGTACGACGTGGAAAGCGGCGAGAGCCCGATCCGCAAGCCATGCGGGTCGCGATAGTCGGGCAACACATCGGCCTCCCACAGGGCCGCATTCACGGCGCTCATCCGGGGGTGATTCAGCGTCACGTGGCCACCCCGCAGGGCGGGGTCCCGGGGGGTCGCAACTGAAACGTCGAGTGGGGCAAGCCACTCGTCGGCCAACTTCAAAGCATACGACGTGAGGCCGACTGACTTCTCCCGGATAGCCGCCATCCCCACTTCGTCAATCAGCGCCAACATGTCGCGCAGCGGCACCATGGACAGCACCGGCGGAGTCCCTGAGAGGAATCGCCGCATGCCGGCTGCCGGGGCCCACGTCGGACCCATGAGGAACGAATCTTCGTGACCTATCCAGCCTTTGATCGGCTGATGAAGCTCGTCCTGGAGCCGGGCTGAGACGTAGGCAAACGCCGGTGATCCGGGTCCGCCGTTGAGGTATTTGTAGGTGCAGCCAACCGCAATATCGACGTCCCAATCGTCCAGGAACGTCTCCACAGATCCAGCCGAGTGGCACGAGTCGAGCACGAGCAGTCCACCAAAGTCGTGGGTGATTTGCGTCAGGGCAGCGGCGTCAGTCAAATAGCCGGAACGATAGGCGACATGGCTGACCACCACGACCGCGGTGCGTTCACTCACGGCAGCACTGAGGAGTTCGGCTGTCACGCCTAAAGCCCGGTCCACCTCGATCCACACCAACGAACACCCACGCTCGGCAGCGATGCCCTCGACGATGTAGCGGTCGGTGGGGAAGTTGTCGGTGTCGATGACGATTTCAGTACGCCGTGGATCGCGCGCCATTTGGGCATCCACTGCGGCCCGAATCATTTTGTAGAGCAAGACCGTCGTGGAGTCACCGATGGTCGTTTGGCCTGGCGCGGCGCCTAAGGTGATCCGACCCAACTCGTCACCCAAGGTCAGCGGCGCGTCATACCAACTCTCGTCCCAGCCACGGATCAGCCGGCCACCCCATTCTTCGGTGACAAAAGCGGAGAGCCGCTCGACGCTGGCCGCGAGCGGTCGGCCCAGCGAATTGCCGTCGAAGTAGACCAGCGGCGAAGAGGCCCCCAGAAATAGGTCGCGAAACTCCGCCAATGGATCGGCTGCATCGAGTTCGGCCGCACGGACTTGCTCAGTCATTCGCTCATCTCCTTCAGGTCAGTTACCCGCACCCCAGCGTGGGCTTTGTAGCGCCGGTTCACGCTAATCAAGTTGGCGGTGAGCGCCTCGACCTGATGGGCGTTGCGCAGCCGCCCTCCATAGATCCCACGCGCTCCTGGGATGGTCCTGGCCAGAGCCTGCACGACGTCGGTCGCTTCACGAATGTCACCCAACACCAACACATCGACCTCGATTGACGACACCGTCGGGTCGTCGAGGAGTACGGCGCTGAGATGGTGGAAGGCCCCGACCACGGTTGAGTCGGGCAACAGCCCGGCGGCCTGTTGGGTTGCGGAACCCTCGGCCACGGCAAGTGCGAAGGCACCTTGTTTGTCGAAGCCCAACGGATTCACACAGTCGACCACGATCTTTCCCGCGAGAACGGCCGCCAATTGAGTCAGAATCTCAGCATGACCATCCCAAGGCACCGCGATCACGACGATGTCTCCCGCGGCCGCGGCATCTGCATTGGAGGCTCCCGTGACCGTGTCCGAGCCGATCCCCGCCACACTCGCCGCCATCTCGACCGCTCGCCCTGGGTCGCGACTCCCGATCACGACAGTGAGCCCGGCGGCGGCGAAGCGTCTGGCCAAGCCGCGACCTTGCGGGCCCGTGCCGCCTAACACGGCGATGGTCTTGCCGACCAATAGGTCATTCACGCTGACTTCTCCTTCTGCGGGGGTCGAGAATTCTGCCGCACGGGATCACCGTAGGTCGTGGTGCGCTGCCGCGCGGGCCGACCAACCAACGTTGCCATGGTCTCCAGCTCAGCCACTTCCCTGCGCGAACCAAACGTCGAGCCAGCCATCCGACTAATCGTCTCCTCCATCAAGGTGCCGCCGAGGTCGTTCACACCCCCGTTAAGCACCTGAGTGCAGGCCTGGGGTCCCAACTTCACCCATGAGCATTGGATGTTGTCAATCAGACCATGCAGCATGATCCGGGCGACCGCATGCACCGCCCGATTGTCTCGCAGGGTGGGCCCCGGCCGGGCGACGCCTGCCAGATAGATGGGGCTGGATTGGTGGACAAAGGGCAACGGCACAAACTCGGTGAAACCACCTGTTTGGCGCTGGATCTCCGCCAGCGTCATGAGGTGGTTGACCCAATGCCCCGGGTGGTCCACATGTCCATACATCATCGTGCTCGTCGTCGGGATCCCCACTTCATGCGCCGTGGTGATGACCTCAATCCATTGGGCCGTGGGCAACTTGCCTTTGGTTAAAATCCACCGAACATCGTCATCGAGGATCTCCGCAGCGGTCCCGGGCAGCGAATCGACGCCCGCCTCGCGGGCGGCAAGAAGAAAGTCGCGGATTGAGAGCCCGGTGCGCGCCACGCCGTTCATGATCTCCATCGGGGAGAACGCGTGAACATGAAGTGAGGGCGTGGCTTGTTTGATCGTTCGGGCAATGTCGAAATAGGCCGTGCCGGGCAACTCCGGATCGATGCCACCCTGCAGGCAGACCTCGGTGGCACCCAGCGAAACCGCCTCAACAGCACGTGAGGCAATCTCGTCTAAGGAAAGTGAGTAGGCATCGGCATCGGATTTGCGTTGCGCGAACGCGCAGAAGCGGCAGCCGGTGTAGCAAATGTTGGTGAAGTTGATGTTGCGATTAACGACGTAGGTCACGGTGTCCCCCACCGCTTGTCGCCGCAACTCATCGGCCAACGCACACACGGCGTCGAGCTCAGGGCCGTCGGCCGCCGTCATCAGGGCCAGTGCTTGTTCAGACGACAACTCCGCAGGCGCGGTTTCAGCTGCACGCAGTGCAGCGGCAACGTCTGCACCGATCCCCGTCCCGGTCCGCGCGACGTCAGACGTATTGGGGGTCAGAGCAACGACTTCGGATGACGTCCGGGAGGTTTCGCGGAGTGCCGCCCAATCGCCGTACACCTCGTCAAAGTCCGCACGCCGATCTGCAGTCCGACCAGCGGTGTCGATCGAGGTGTGCAGATCCACCCGTCCGTCGCTGACCAGTCCGCCGTCGGGTTCCTGCCAGCGCAACCCCCTGGCGTACGCCGTCCCAGCCAGGCCATCTGGTCCGCGCAACGCATCTACGTGGGCGAGCAGCCGAGGGTCGAGCCAGGGCACGGCTAAATATGGAGGGTGGGCAGTCAGTCGTTCCCGCAACTCGAACCCTTCACCGGCACAGAGCTCAGCCAAAAGGTCCACCTGAGGCCAGGGGCGCTCGGGATTCACGTGGTCGGGCGTCAGCGGACTGATCCCGCCAAAGTCGTCGACGCCGGCAGCCAACAGCGCTCGACACTCGGCTAACTCGACGAGATTCGGCGGTGCCTGCACGCGCATCGAAGGTCCCATGACGATTCGTGTGGTGGCAATCGCTGCGAGGTATTCCTCAAGATCAACGTCGTCAACGTGGCGCATCGCAGTGTCAGGCTTGGCCCGGAAGTTCTGGATGATCACCTCCTGAATCCCGCCATAAGCCCGAGCTATGCGGCGCAACTCGAGAATCGAATCCGCCCGCTCAGCAACGGTTTCGCCGATGCCGATCAACAACCCGGTGGTAAACGGCACGTTAAGTCGACCCGCGTCCTCCAACACTCGCAACCGGACGGCTGGATCCTTGTCCGGCGACCGATAGTGCGGTTGACCCGGCTCTAAGAACAGCCGGGTCGAGGTGGTTTCGAGCATCATCCCCATCGATGGAGCGACTGGCTTGAGGCGATTCAACTCCGCCCAACTCAGCACTCCGGGATTGAGGTGCGGCAGCAATCCGGTCTCCTCAAGCACCAAGATCGCCATCGCCCGCAGATATTCCAGGGTCGTGTCATAGCCGGCCTCTGCCAGCCACTGCGCGGCCTCGGGCCAGCGATCTTCGGGACGATCTCCGAGCGTAAATAGTGCTTCCTTGCAGCCCAACGCGGCTCCCTCACGCGCAATCTTGAGCACCTCATCGGGGCTCAGAAAGGGCGCCACTACCTTTCCCGGCACGGTGACGAAGGTGCAGTAGTGGCACCGGTCACGGCACAACCGGGTGAGTGGAATGAAGACCTTGCGCGAATAAGTGACCGTGCCCGGGCGACCGAGATCAGCCAAGCCCAAGTCGCGCACCGAGGCCGCCACTCTCATCAACCGGGTTAGGGCCTGACCACGTGCATCAAGCAGAGCAGCTGCCTCAGCCACATTGATGGTCTTGGCGGCCTCGACCCGCCTCAGGACACGCTCGATCTCCTGAGGCGGGTGCATAGAGCCAGTATGGAGGCTCGTGGGCGAGTCTTAACTCACAAGGTCAGCGATGGCGCTCTTGTTCTCGCTCTTCGTGCGTAGTGCACCAACCACCACTCCGATCGCAAACATGATGAAGGGGAAGAACAACAAGATCCACCCAAAGGTGCTGAGACCCCACTGCTGCGCTGTTGGGTCAACACCCTCGGCTACCGCGCCCGAGAGAAGTCCAAAACGAGACATCAGCAGGTAGGCCCCGATCGCGAGCCCAACGGCAGCCAAAGCAGGCGCGATCAGCGAGTTCCATGCGTTGCCGCCACCTTCCCTACGGAAGTAGACGATGACGGCGATGCAGACCAAGATCTCCACCAAGACGATTGCCACCACGGCCATCGCGCTGAACCAGTAGAACAACTGGAGCACTGGATCTTTGTCGGTCAGAGCGAACCACGCGATGACGGCAAGAGTGATCACCGAGGTCGCAATCGAGCCATGCAGCGGGGAGCCAGCCTCGTTGACGCGGCCCAAGGTGCTTGGGAGCACGCCGGCGCGACCCATCGAGAAGAAGTAACGGGCGGCAGAGTTCTGGAAGGCCAACAGCCCGGCAAAGAGCGAACTCACGACCAACCACTTCATGACGTCCGCTAGCCAGCCGCCAACGGATTCCTCCGCCACGGAGAACAACACCCCAGCGGGGTTAGCCAAGCCGTCGGACCGGGCCAGCACCTCGTCGACAACGCTGCTCGCCCCTAGGGCGGTGACGACCGCAAACGTGGTCAAGGAAAAGAGCACGGTGATAACACCAACTGAAACGTACGTCGCCATGGGCACGGTGCGCTTCGGGTCCTTGGATTCCTCACCATAGATCGCGGTTGCTTCAAAGCCGATGAACGAGGCGAAGGCGAACGACAGGGCGATACCGGAGGCGCCAGCGAACCCACCCACAAAGATGTTGCTCGGCGAGAACGACGCGCCGAAGTCCATCCCATCGGGACCGCCACCTTGGGCAAAGACCGCCAACGACACTAGGGCGAGGGAGGCGAGTTCGGCGAGCATCAGCGCACCAAGGACCTTGGCGCCCACATCGACGCTGAACGCTGATAGCCCCAATACGAGCGCCCAAGCGATAAGGGCCCAAATCCACCAATCCATGGTGATGCCGTAGTCAGCGTCCATCTGGCCGGACACAACCGCGCCGAAGAAACCGAAAATCGACAACTGGATGGCCAGGTAGGCCACCAAGGACGCATAGGCGCTGCCGACACCAGGAGCGATCCCCAGCCCACGACCGACATAGGCGAAGAAGGCACCGGTGTTGGTCACGGCATGGCTCATGTGGCCGTAACCCACACTGAACAGCAGCAGGACCAAGCCCACGGCGAGATAGGCTCCAGCGGCTGCGGCCCCGTTGCCGAGCACGATGGCGACCGGCATCGCCCCGGTCATCCCGACGAGCGGTGCGGCTGCCGCGACAACGAAGAACACAATGCCAGCGACGCCGAGTCGTCCGTGGTGGAGGGCAGTTTCCTCAGTTTCTGAGGGGGCTTCAGACAAGGCCATAGTGGGTCTCCCAGGAGTAGGATCCGAGTTTGTACGGATCCGAACGATTTGAGAAAGAATTACAGCAGGCCCGGGCTCTGTCAAGGATTTCAGCCAAGTGTCAACGTTGTCAGGCCAGCGAGTTGGTTGAGGAGCGCGAGGAACGAGCGACCCCAGCTGGTTGAGGAGCGCGAGGAACGAGCGACCCCAGCTGGTTGAGGAGCGCGAGGAACGAGCGACCCCAGCTGGTTGAGGAGCGCGAGGAACGAGCGCGTCTCGAAACCATCCGCTACTGAAAACTGACGTACCGGATCTCAGGTCTGATCCGACGTACGGCGTCGGCACGCATGCGGGGACGGTCCTCGTCATAAAACAGTTTGAAGCCCATGGTGAATTGCCTTGGCCGAGCAACTGCTTGATAGGTGCTCAGTTTCTGTCCGGGGTTCCCGAAGCCATCGACGTGTTGAATCATGGCCAGCCCTTCGCGCGGCTTGATCTTGCCGATCTCGCGAATCATCGACGTGCGGAACTGGTGGAGCATGAAAACCTTCTCTGGCAGTCCCTCCCGTTTGGTCAGGCTCGCCAGCCACGCCGACGTCCTGTTGACCTCCACCGGCCCGACTGATCCGATGACCTGGGCTGGACGTTGTCGGGGCCCCACTCGCCACTCGGGATCCAAGGCGAGTCCCACCCACGGATCCTTCAGTGCCCACTCCCAGCGCTTCACGACCTCGGGAAAGGTCGCTCTCCCGGGCTGGACGTCAAGGATGAGCAAGGTCTTGTTGCGACGGGCCGCGGCGACGTACTCCTCGACATAAGACCGTTTGATGTCGTGATTGAAGTCGCCGTCCTTGCCTGGGCCGGCGTCGGCAACCGTGACGATGAGTTCGTAGACCGGCTGGAGTTGTTCACCCTGGCGCTGAAAGGGTTTCGCCGCGGCACGCAATCGCTTCATGATCCGGTCGGGCGTGGCCTCACCGAGCACGCCGAGCGCGCTCGTGTTCGCTGAGCCGTAGTAAGCCACCAAGAAGCGTTTGTTGTCGAAAATTCGACTTCCGCCACCCGGGAGCTCGGTGGTCCATGGACTGGGTACGTCGACCTCGGCGGCCGCCTCGTCATCACTCGCATCAGCCTCCGGTTCAGCGGTCTCCGCAACGGTCGGAGGCCTCTCCCCCACTCCGACCTCGCCAGCTTGCTGGGCGGGGAGATCGTCGGGATTGAAGGCCCAGACAGAGGTCAAGAAGACGCCCAGCACAGCCAGAGTTGCGGCTATAGGGGCGCGACTACCAACGACTGTCACGAAGCAAGAGGAGTGAAGACATCAGGCACCCGTCCATCAGAGCATATTGACCCGACAGACCCGAAGTCCTGAGCCACCGAGCTGGTCAGGGAATGGCTACCGGCTCGTCAATCCCAACGCGCTTGTCAGCCGCAGACCGCCCCATGCGCGGCCGACTGAACAACCTTTGCATACTTCCCCAACACGCCGCGCGTGTACTTCGGGGGGTTGGGCACCCAGCCGACCTTGCGGTCTTCTAGGTCGGCCATCTCGACCTCGATGGTGCGGTTGGCCATGTCGAGGGTGATCGGGTCGCCGTCGCGGATGAACGCGATGGGGCCGCCATCGACGGCCTCGGGGGCGATGTGGCCAACGCACAGCCCCGTCGTACCCCCTGAGAATCGACCGTCGGTGATCAGCAACACGTCCTTGCCCAGCCCAGCGCCCTTGATCGCGCCAGTGATGGCCAGCATCTCGCGCATTCCCGGGCCGCCTTTGGGACCTTCGTAGCGGATCACAACCACATCGCCAGCCTTGATCGTGCCCTCAGCCAACGCATCGAGCCCGGCGCGTTCGCCGTCAAAGACCCGGGCAGTGCCGCGGAACACCGAGGAGTCGAAGCCGGCAGACTTCACCACGGCACCTTCGGGTGCGAGCGAACCCTTCAGCACCGTGATTCCGCCGGTCGCGTGGATTGGCTCGCTGAGCGCGCGGATGATCTTGCCGTCAACGTCGGGCGGCGCGATCGCGTCGAGGTTTTCGGCCATCGTCTTTCCAGTCACGGTCAAGCAATCACCGTGCATCAAACCCGCATCTAGCAATGCCTTCATGATCATCGGAATACCGCCGACCTTGTCGACGTCGTTCATCACAAAACGACCAAATGGCTTCAGGTCGCCGAGGTGTGGCACCTTGTCACCGATCCGGTTGAAGTCATCGAGAGTGAGATCGACCTCCGCTTCGCGGGCAATGGCCAACAAGTGGAGCACCGCGTTGGTCGAACCGCCTAGTGCCATCACTACGGCAATGGCGTTTTCGAATGCCTCCATGGTCATGATCTGACGGGCTGTGATGCCCTGGCGAAGCATCCCAACCACGGCCTCCCCCGAGCGATGAGCAAACCCATCGCGGCGACGATCCACAGCGGGCGGAGCGGCGCTCCCAGGCAACGACATCCCCAGGGCTTCGCCGACCGAGGCCATCGTGTTAGCCGTGTACATCCCGCCGCAGGCGCCTTCGCCTGGGCAGATAGCGCGCTCGATTTTGTCGACTTCTTCGCGGGTGATCCTGCCTGCCAAACAAGCACCCACGGCCTCAAAAGCATCAATGATTGTGACGTCTCGGCCATCCACCTGACCGGGCATGATCGACCCGGCATACAAGAAGACGCTCGCCAGATCGAGGCGGGCAGCAGCCATCAACATGCCTGGCAGGCTCTTGTCGCACCCCGCCAACAACACCGATCCGTCGAGCCGCTCAGCCATCATCACCGTCTCGACGGAGTCGGCGATCACCTCGCGCGAGACGAGCGAAAAGTGCATGCCCTCGTGGCCCATCGAGATGCCGTCCGAGACCGAAATAGTGCCGAACTCAAGGGGGTAGCCACCGGCCGCGTGTACACCGTTCTTGACCGCCTTTGCCAGCCGGTCGAGCGACAGGTTGCACGGAGTGATCTCGTTCCACGACGAGGCAACACCGATCTGCGGCTTGGCGAAGTCTTCGTCTTGCATGCCAACGGCTCGCAGCATGCCGCGCGCGGCCGCCTTCTCCAGGCCGTCGGTGACGTCGCGAGAACGGGGCTTGATATCGGGCTGACTCATGAGGTCAGCCTACTTGTCTCTCAGTCGCCTGACTCGGCGGCGGACTTGAGTTGGGACAGACCCTTCTCGAAGTCGGGACCAATCACTTTGTCCATGGGATAGAGCCGACTCATCAACCCCAAGAACCCGGTGTTCTTGCCGCTCATCGTCCAGGTGACTTCAGTGCCATGGCCGGAGGGATGAATGTCAAAAACGGTGTCGTTGGTCGCCTTGAAAGGTTTGAGGAAGTTCACGACGATCGCGATCTTTTCTGGTGTTGACGTGAGAATCTCCATGCTGCCGGAGCCTGCCTTCTTGTTGCCCGACCACTCGTAGTGAGAGCCAACTCCCGAGGCGGGACCCGTGAAGGTGCGCTGCAGATCTGGATCGAGGCCCTCCCAAGGTGACCACTCTTTCCAGTCGTGGAAATCGTTGATCAGCGTGTGCACGCGCTCAGGGGCCGAGTTAATGCTGGTCCTTCTCACCACGGTGTACGACGGCATCAGGCCATCGTGCCAGACGCGACTCACAGAGCGTAGGCGCGGACCACCATGACGTCGGGCAAGTCGCGGATCACTTCGTGCCAGGAATCGCCACCATCGCTGGAGGCGTGGACGGAGCCATTGCGCGTGCCGAGGTAGATGCCGACATCCTCGTGCGTGTCCGTGCACATGGCGTCACGCATGACGCCCACGAAGAAGGTGTCCGGCAGCCCTTCGCTCAATCCCTCCCAGGTCTCACCCGCGTCCCGCGAGCGCCATACTTTCGCCTTGGCATCCACGGGATAGCGCCCTTCAGCGCCAAGCAGTGGGAAGACGAACACGGTGTCGGGCTCATGGGGGTGGACCACAACCGGGAAGCCAAACTCGGCCGGCAATCCGGGCGCAATATCAACCCAGGAGTCCCCACCATCGTCGGAGCGATAGACACCGCCGTGGTTCTGCAAGAACATCCGGTCCGGAGCCGAGGGATGGCGGGCAATCTTGTGGACGCACTGGCCAAACTCGGGATAGTTGCGCTCGCCAGGGAAAGAACTCAGCTTTGATGCCTTGGTTGGCTGGCGCCCAGGACTGGCCCCCGTCGAAGGTGCGGTAAACACCACCGGCGGACAGTGCCGCCACCAGGGACTCGGGGTCGGTGGGGTGAGGCAAGATCGTGTGGAAGGCTTGGCCGCCAAACCCTGGCTGCCAGTGCTCGCGATGGGGGTGGTCCCACAATGCCTGCTCCAACTCAAAAGTCTCGCCTGAGTCACTTGAGGTAAAGATGGCGCCCGGCTCAACGCCCGCATGGACGACCCCGTCAGCGGTGCCTGGGACCAACTGCCAGACCCGCGCCAAGGTGGCGTCCACTTCCTCGGGGAACCTGGCTGCACCGTTGGGGGTCTCCTGCCACGACTCCCCCAAATCGTCGGAACGCCAGATCTGTGGACCCAGCCAACTGGAGGAAGATCCGACCAGCAGACGCGCTGGATCACGTCGTACGTCGAGGAGGCAGGAATAGACCTCCTCCATATTGAAGTGGGGCCCGGTCCAGGACCAGTCATTGCGTGATCGATCAGACGTGCCGATCCACAAACCCTTGCGGGTGCCCACCAGAAGCACTGTTTTGCCCTGAGTTGCTGTCATGATCTGCACCTTAGACCTAGGAACGGACAGCTGTGGAGACCCCAATATCGAGTCAGCCGCGCGGCCACGGCCACACTGTGGCGATCTGGCTTGTGATCGCATCGATCGCTTCGGTGCAAGTTGGTTCTGCCCTGGGCAAGGGTGCTTTTGGCACTATCTCCCCCACCGGATTGACCTGGCTTCGGCTGATCGCGAGCGCCATTTTCGTCGTCGCCTTGGTGCGCCCAAGGCTGCGTGGACACACCCGCCAGGACTGGCTGCTCGTTGCGACGTTCGGCGGCACTCTCGCCCTGATGAACTGGTCCTTCTATCAAGCAATCGCGCAGATCCCGATCGGCGTAGCCGTGACGATCGAGTTCTTGGGGCCACTCTCAGTGGCGGTCTGGGGATCCCGGCGACCCCGCGATTTGATCTGGGTCGGCCTCGCCTTCGTGGGGGTGGCCCTGCTGGGCCTCTCTCCTGGCCGCCTGACCTGGGCGGGTGTGGGGTTCGCGTTGCTGGCGGCCGTTTTGTGGGCGGCGTACATCCCCCTCAGCGCCAACACGGGTCAACGGTGGTCAGGGCTGGAGGGTTTGGCCGCCGCCAGTGTGATCGCGGCCCTCCTCTTGACCCCCGCTGCCCTCGCCACGGCTGGTAGCGCACTGCTGGAACCTCGTATCCTGCTGCTCGGCGCCGCGATCGGCCTGTTGAGCTCGGCGATTCCCTACAGTCTCGAACTGATCGCCCTGCGGTCCCTGCCGAATGGCCTCTTCGGCATCTTGATGAGCCTTGAACCCGCAGCCGCTGCCTTGGCCGCGGCAATCATCTTGGGCGAACTCCTCACCGGCTGGCAGTTGCTCGCCATGACCTGCGTGGTGATGGCGAGCGTCGGCGCAACTCGATCAGCGGCTTTGGGCTCAACTGCGAAACTGTGAAAGTGATTCGACGACGTGCGGCCCTAGCCTTCGTGACCGCGCTCCCTCTGGCCGGGTGTGCCCTGCCAGGAGGCCCGGAAGCGCAACCAGTCGAAGCACCAAGCATCGCTGCGACTGCTGAGCCCCAAGCTAGCGACGACCCGCCTGGCCCGCAGGTCATCGACACGATCGCGTCGGGTTTGGCAGTCCCGTGGGGCATCGACTTTCTGCCCGACGGCACCGCCATCGTGACCGAGCGAGACACCACCCGAGTGTTGACCATCGACTCTGACGGCAGAGTTGCCGAGATCGCTCGGCTCGATGAAGCCAGCCCCAGAGGCGAAGCTGGACTGTTAGGAGTCGCGGTCTCACCAGACTTTGAGACCGATCAAGCACTCTTCTTCTACTTCACCACCGAGGCGGACAACCGCATTGTGCGGACGACGTACGACGGGGCTTCGCTCGGCGAACTTGAGCCGATCCTGACCGGTATCCCTAACGCCCAGATTCACGACGGTGGGCGGCTCGCGTTCGGGCCCGATGGCTACCTCTACGCATCCACCGGCGAGATCGGTGATGAAGAGCTGGCTCAGGATCTTGACTCGCTTGCGGGCAAGATCCTCAGAATCACCCCGGACGGCGAGCCCGCGCCCGGCAACCCTGACCCTGATTCCCCCGTCTGGAGTTATGGCCATCGCAACGTTCAGGGTTTGGCCTTTGACGACCGCGATCGACTATGGGCAAGCGAGTTTGGCCAAAACAACTGGGACGAGCTCAACCTGATTGAGCCGGGAAACAACTATGGCTGGCCGCTCGTCGAGGGCGAGGGGGCCACCTCCGTTGATGGTGTCGATGACCTGGTCAATCCGCAGGCCGTGTGGAACACCGACCAAGCGTCCCCGTCGGGGTTGGCCTTCGCCGATGACACGCTGTGGCTAGCTGCCCTGCGAGGCGAACGGCTGTGGCGCATCGATGTTTCAGGGGACAAAGCAGCCAGGCCGCAAGGTTTCTTCGTCGGCGACTATGGGCGCCTGCGCACCGTCACCGTTGCCCCTGACGGCAACCTCTGGGTGACCACTTCCAATAAGGACGGACGCGGCGATCCCATATCCGAGGACGACCGGATCCTCCTCATCCGCCCCTAGGCACCCCCGTTCGGGCCCTGCTGTTTCATCAAGGTATGCAGGCGAAGCCTCACTGCCCGGGGTCTGCACACCTAGGGAAGTGTGGGTTCACCGACATACCTTGATGAAACTCCAAGGGCCGAAACGCGCTGCAGGGGGTGCAGACTCAAAGGGAGCGTGGCGCCGACGACTCAACGGTGGTGCGGGTGATGATGACCCGGCGGGAGGCTCGACGAAGCGATGTCAACACCGCCGGCCCCAGGATGATCAGCGCGACAGAAGTGGTGACCGCGCGGCCGGTGTCCCAACTCCCGGTTGAGGTCACCAGGGTATAGACCCCAAAGCGTTTGAGATTGTCCAACAGCGGATCACCGGGGACAAAGGCCAGCTGAGTTGATGCGCCCGGCACCTCGATCCCCAGGAGGTAGGGCCAGCCGGTGAGGTTCATCAACAGGCCGAAGGCGTACGCCGCGAACACGCCGTACACCACGAGCATCGCCAGTTCCGCCCGCATCGAGATCCGACCCGGACCGCGAAACGGGAGCAGGCCAGCGCCCAGGCCGACCCATGCTGAAACGAGCATCTGATACGGCAGCCAGGGTCCGACACCTGCGGTCAACAACGCTGAGGCAAACAGCGACGTGCAACCCAGCACAAACCCAAATCCGGGCCCGAAGACACGTCCGGCCAGGATGAGCAGGAAGAACATCAGCTCAACACCAGCGGTTCCGGCACTGACCCCCCGGAGTACGGCGTTGATCGCGGTGAGTACGCCGAGCAGTGCGAGCGTGCGCGAATCCATCCCACCCTCACTCAGCTCCGCAAGCACCACGAACAAAACCAACGGCAATAGGAGCATGAACAGGAAGGGAGGCTGGAATTGGGCTTCCGCCGAGGACACCCGAACCAGCAGTGGCCAGATCAACATCACCAGCCCCGCTGCCGAAGCCACGCCGAGGATCGCCAACGAGCGACCGCTCAGGCGCACCAGCGGATCGCGATCCGTCACCCTGCTCATCTCGACCTCGCCACCTTGGCCAGCGCTGCCGCGACCTCATCAACACGAAGCCAGGGCGCGCCCATGATCTTGGTCACCTGGGGCGCAAAGGACGGCGATTCGGCCACGACCCGAGCAAGTGGGCCAGACGACACGATCTCTCCTTCGGCCAAAACCCACACGTCATCAGCGACCTGAGCGGCAAATTCGACGTCATGCGTCGCGATCACCACCGCGCGTCCGTCGCTAGCCAGCCGCTTCACGATTCCGGCCAGGGCAACTTTCCCCGGATAGTCCAGACCTCGCGTCGGCTCGTCCAACAGCACCACGCGTGGTTGTGCCGCAAGGACAATCGCCAGCACCAACGCCAGCCGTTGACCTTCTGACAGATCGCGCGGATGCGTGGCGGAGTCAATCCCCGAGACCATTGAGTCCAACAGTTCACGCGTCGATCCGGCCGGTCGATCAGCGGCCTCATCCGAGGCATCGCACTCTTCGGTCACCGAATCGAGGTAGAGCAGATCGGACGCTGTTTGAGGGACCATGCCGACCCGGGTCCGGCGCTGCTCAGGATCAAGACTCGCCGGATCGACCCCCGCGACGCTCACGCGCCCTTTCGCCGTCCCGACCGTTCGCACGGTTCCGGTCCCCTGCAGCGCCCACAACAAGGATGACTTTCCGGAGCCATTGCGGCCCATCACCGCGGTCACGGCCCCGGCCCGCGACGACACGGTGACGTCGCGCAAGGCCACGTGTTGGCCGTAGGCGACGGTCACGCCTTGCGCTTCGATCAATAGCTCGCCAGTGGCCAGCGGGGCAGGCACCTCGGGTGGGGGCAGTGCACCCAAGGTGGCCGCTTGCCGCCGAGCGGCTCGAACAGATAGCGGCAGCGGACTCCAGCCCGCCAGCTTCCCCAGTTCAATGATGGGCGGCACAACAGGTGAATGCTCAAGAAGTACGCCGGGGGGTCCGGCCTCAACCGTGCCGTCACCGGCCAACAGGAACATCCGGTCGGCAAACGGGACCACCCGCTCAAGCCGGTGTTCGGCGAGAAGCACCGACAAACCCAGATCGTGGACCAACCGAGTCAAGGTGGCGAGCACATCTTCGGCGGCAGTCGGGTCGAGTGCTGACGTGGGCTCGTCAAGCACGAGCAATCGCGGATGCATCGTCAACACCGAGCCGATCGCCACCCGTTGCTGTTGACCTCCTGACAACGTCCGCAGATCCCGTGCGCGCAAGTCGGCGATGCCTAGCAAGTCGAGCGTCTCCTCGACCCGCCGCCGCATCGCCGCAGGGCTCAAGCCGAGTTGCTCCATGCCATAGGCAAGCTCTTCTTCGACGGTGTCAGTCACAAAGCCCATGGCCGGGTCTTGTCCCACCGACCCAATCGCGTCGACGCGTTCGCGGGCTGGCTTTTCGATCATCGACCGACCGTCGATCAACACGTCGCCGGTGAGTACGCCGCCGGTGAATCGTGGCACCAGCCCGGTCACAACCCCCAGGAGTGAGGACTTGCCGACACCGGTGGCCCCAGAAACCACGACAAGTTCGCCCTCGGCGACCTCAACGGAGACGTGAGTTAACACCGGCCTGGCGGCGTACCGAAAAGAAACATCGCGCAACTCGATCATCGTGCGGTCTCCAACTGAGGCTTGGGGGCCGCAATCAGCAAAGATTTTGAGGAGAGTGCCAGCCTTGGCGGCGGAGCGATCAGAGCGGGAGCCATCGCCAGCACAACAGCCACGAGACACCAGACATTGAGGGCCGGAAAGGAGCTCACACCAGGGTGGGCGACGAAGAGATCGGTGCGCGCAACCCACCACCCCAGGCCAGCGGCAAGAAAACCACAGGCGATCACGGCAAACTCGGGCCAACGCCAGACATCGGGTCGATAGCGGGTTCGTTGCACTTGGCGGCCAGCGCTCCATAATCCCCCAGCAGCCAGCAGCACGCCCAGCCCCAGCATGGGCACCGCGAGAAAGCGCGGCGCGGTCAGGTCAAGCACCGCATACGAACCCACGCAGATGCCGCCGAGCCCACCCAACATAAAGGCGCCGGTGCGGGCCCGCTGACGGGCGGTCAGAGTGCCCGCCCGGCCATAGCCTCGCGCGTCCATCCCGGCGGCCAATTTGAGCGAACGCTCAAACGCGTCTTCCAACACCGGCACCAGGAAGCGTCGCAGCCGAATCACTCGGCCCGAAGGTCCGCCCCGCAACGCTTGCGCGGCCCGGACCCGCTTGGCGCTATCGGCTAACTGCGGCAACACCGTGATCGCCACCACCAGGGCGGTGCCGATCTCATAGAGCGCCGGCGGCACCGATTTGAGCAGTCTTTTGGGATTTGCCAGCGCATTAGCCGCGCCGCAACAGATCACGATCGCGGCCAGCCGCATGCCGTCATATAGTCCAGCCAGCAAAGACTCGCTGGTCACCGGACCTAGCAGGTGGATACCGAGCACCCACTCGGGCAAAGGGATCTCGGGCAGCGCGACTAGAACATTCCCCTCGGTTCCCCCGCCCAGCAGAATGCGGAAGAACACCCGGATCACCACCATCAGCAGCCCCAACCAGAGATAGAGCCGGAAAGCCCTAGCCCACGGCTGGTCGGAACGCCGTGCGACGACAACAAGCCACGCGGCACCGATGAGCATCCCCAGCAGGAGTGGGTTTGTCGTCATTGATGCTGCCGCGGCCAAGCCAGTGGCCCACAGCCACCAGGCCATGGGGTGCAGGTCGCGGGCAAGCTGGCTCATGCTGAGGGAGTACGCCGTCCGCGCCACACCGAAACTCCACCGATGGAGCCAACGAGCGCCAGCAGCAGAGGCAGGGCCACCCACATCGGCACTCGGCCGCCCGTTCCGCCTTGCGCGGGCGGGCTAGAAGTCGCAGCTACGACCGCGTCAGCCGACTCCTCGGTGGAGGTTTCCATCGCGGGCGCCTGACTAGGCGTTGCCGAGGCGGCAGCCTGGACGGCCTTCCGCTCGGCCTTCCGCTGCGCCTTTTCTTCAGCCCTCTCTTGGGCTTTCGGTGTCTCCGTTGCCTTTGGCCTCTCCTGAGCACCAGCCGGAGGAGGGGCCGATTCACTTGGCTGATCAGCTGTCGGCGTCGGCGACTTGCTCGGTTTCCCGGAGTTTTTCGGCTTCGACTTACTCGGCGCCTTTGTTTCCGCTGGCTCCGGCGACGACACCGCAGCAGCGACACCAACCCGCTTCTTCGGCGCCAGTCCAGGGGCTGCCTTGGCCGCCTGTCCCTGCCAGGAGAAGCCGAGATAGCCACCGGTCGGGACCTTGAGCGAACCCGCACCAACCGTCGAATAGTTCCACGTTCCCGACTTGCCGTCAGACCACCACAGGCTCCAATAAGCAGTGACTGGTGGGGTATTGACGCACGGGTCGGAAGCAGGCTTCCCCGACACTCGGCAGACAAATCCGGGCAAGCGTTGCACAAAGGTCAACGGGAAGCCCGCTGCCGAAAAGTTAGTGCTGGCGGTCTTGCCCCCTCCAGTGGACGCGCAGCCTTGCGAAACGCCACCGACGAGCTGTTTGAAGTCAACGATCACCGTGACCCCGGTCGCCCCAGCACAGGCCGCGGCCTGGGCTGGGGCGAGCGGAACAAGCACGGTAGTTGCCGCGGCCAGCAAAGCCGCGGCAACCAGTCCTGCGAGACGACGAATCTTCACGCCGCAGCCTTGACGACGACCACAACCTTCGACGAGCCGTCCATCGTCTTCAAGCGGTAGGTGAGCTTGCCGGTGCCAGCCGGAGTATTCAGCTTGACCGTGTGGTTTTTCCCCTTCTTGGAGAGATAGCTCACCGCTGTGTCCACCCCTTGCTTCACTGAGAAGACACAGATTCGCTCGCCAGGTTCGAGGTTGGTGACCTTCAGCTTGACCTTGTTGCCCTCTTCAACCACTCGCTTGGCTGCCTTCAGCTTCGGCGCACCGTTAGTGACCTCGGTCCAGGCCAGGACAGGTAGGGCCTGCGAGGTGGCCCGAACCCACTGGTCGGGAAGGACTCCATCGGTCACGGCTGCGTCGTACGACGACTGGTCATAGCCGATCGCGCCGCGATCCTTCGTTAACGCGGTCTTGCAGGGCTTTGGCGAGTAGGCCTGCACTCGGCGGATCCACGCTGCCGCTTTGCCGGCCGCCTTCTCGTTGCCGGAGTTGGCCAAGGCCCACCCGGCAAGTCCGGTGCTATTGGCGTTGGCTGCCTCCGTGGCGGTCCCGCCACCAAAAGAACCGTTCTTGGCCTGTTGCTTAGCCAGCCACTTAGTGGCGCGCGTGAGCGCCTTAGTTGCCTTGGGCTTCGTTGTCTCCGAAGCCTGGAGGTTCAACACCACCAGCGCTGTCACGTCGGTGTCGGCTGCGCTCTCGGCAGCAGTGCCGCCGTCACAGGTCTGATCCGCCGCAGTGGCATCCGGATTGAAGGACAGGCGGAAGTAGCCCTTGGCGCACTGCTGTTTGAGCAAGAAAGCCAACGGCTTCTTTGCCTTCTTGGGCTTTTCACGCAGCAGCGCCTCAACTGCAAAGCTCTGCCCGATGACGTTGGCGTAGTCGCCAAAACTCGATTGGTCCTGAATTCGCCCAACGATGGGTGCCGTCGTGCTGACGGTGCCCAGCAGTCGATCGATGAGATCGACGCCACCGAACTTGGTCGGATCGGCGCCGATCCGACCGGCGAAGGCCGCCGCCTTGCCGGTAGGCCCGGCGTAAGTGCTGCCAACGTCACCAAACGCATCGCCAGCGATATATCCATTGATGTTGGCGGCCAGGGTCTTCTTGATCTTGCGAACCGTCTTCTTTTCGCCGCCCACAGCGTCGAGCGCCAGGCCAGCATCGATGGTCAGTCCATAGTCTTCGAAACCAAAGTTGAACACGCCTTGGGTTGCCTGGCCGGCCAGCCAGGTGGCACCTAACTTTGCGGGTGCCGGGCGATCCGGTGCCGCAGAAGCTTGCGGGGCGACCGCCAGCGCGCCGGCGACCAGGCCTCCAGTGACCAGAGCGGCTGCCAGTGAGCGACCGGCACGCGAGGATGAGGTGAACAGATGCATTGTTTCCTTCCCGCTGCAGCAGCGGGAAAGACCATCCTGAGCAGGTGGCCCCACCCGCTGTTTTCCTCGACAGCGTGTGTTGGGACGCATCGCAGTGGGTGTTCCGACTTACCCCTCAAGAGGGGCCTTACGGTTGCGGGTCAGCGCCGGATTTTGACCGGCTTCCCCCAGTTGCGGGCGTTGATTGTGCTTCCTAACTGGAAGCCCGTGAAACGTATCACGCAGAATCTGTTCAGAGCACTTTGAACGGGATCCGATTGGTTCGGGTGGCGAACTGCCCGGTCACGACAATCTTGACCTTCCCGCGCTTGGCTTTGACCTTGAACTTCTTCTGGAACTTGCCGCTCGCGCTGGCCACACCGCGCATTAGTTTGGACCCCTTGACCTTGACGGTCACCCGCTCGCCCGGAGCAAGTCCCGAAACCTTGATCTTTTGTTTGGCGCCCCGCTTGACGTAGTACTTCGCGATCTTGAGTTTCAGGGTCGTCTTATCCAAGGCATAGACCGTGTGGGTGTCGCTGCCCTGCATACCAACCACTTGGAACGTACGCCGCCCCGTGCCGATCGGCGTGTAGAGCTTCAAAGATGTGGAAGTTGCCTTGGCGCTGATCAGCCGGGGGTTGCCGCTGGGCCCGCTGGCACAGATGCGCTCGCCGATATCCAGGTTCTTGATCGTGAGCGTCACGCCTTTGCGTGCCTCCACGTAATCCGTCGGCCCACTGAGAGCCGGGACGCTGGCGGCGGAGTCTTCGAACCTCAACAAGTCGGCGGCGTAGACAGTGGTGTCCACCCAATCATCGATCTGCGCGGGGGTGATTCCCTCCAGTTCACCATCGAGAAAATCCACCTTCTCAAAGGCAACTGCACCGCCTTCGTCAGTCAGATGCGTTGCACAGGGCGAAGGGCTGAAGGCCTGAAACCCACGAATCCACAACGCCGCTAGCGCAGCGGACGGAACCGAATCCCTCGACACCGCAACTCCAGCCAGGCTTGTGCTCTTGGAGTTCTTGATTGTTGAAGTGTCGCCCGTGCGGGACCAGGACCCCACTTGACGCCCCTGAGTGTTGCGAAGCCACGTCCAGGCGTTGCCCTTTGCGCTGAGCGGGACCAGGTCCTCTTCTTCGAGGCGGTAAAACATCATGAGCACCGTTGCGGTCGTTTCGGTGTCAGAGAGTTGCTCGCTTTCGACAACGGCGTTGTCGCAGGCCTGATCTGGCGAACTGGACCCGACAGGGGTGAATTCCGGACGGAAGTAGCCCTTGGTGGCGGCATCACACTGTTGCTTGGCCAGAAACTCGAGGGCCCCTTGAGAGCGAAGTGAGTTCGTGTCCATCTGACGGAGCGCCTCCACCGCAAACGCCTGACCAATCGTGTTGGCTAACACCCCGCCCACAGGATTTCCCGGCAGGCCTTCCAGCCTGCCGTTAGGTCGGTGCCGGGGGCGTTGGTCATCCGGTCCTCAAGAGCATCGATGAGATCGACATGCTCACTACCGAAGTCTGTTGGGTCCTCGCCTATCCGTCCGGCGTACGCAGCAGCTTTGGCGACCGCATTGGCATCGTTGTTGAGGTCTCCGTCGATGTAGTCCTCAATCGACGGACCTCGATCGCGGCCTTCATCTCAGTCACAGCGTCGTCGTGGCCGCCGATGTTCTGCAGCGAGAAAACCGCATCCATGGTGAGACCGATGTCCGGCTCACCGTCTTGTCGTAGCAGGTGGTCCTCTTCGTTGAGTTGCGCAACCAGCCAGTCGGCAGCCGCATCTGCCGCGGGACCAGCGCCGACCTCGGCGACGGCCGCTGGAGGCGAGAAAACGCATAAGGACGCGGTTAAGCCTGCCGAGACCCCCCAGCAAACGATGCGTCTCATGCGCGCACCAGACATGGTTCCTCCCCAGGCGCCCCCATCGGGCCACCGACCAAAATAGCAGCCGGATCGTCCGCCGTTGGCCGAATCCGATAATTCGTCATCCGGCCCGCAAAGGCCGCAGCGACAGCTCAGCCAAGCCGTTCGAGAATCAATTCGCGCACTCGGCCCGCGTCGGCCTGTCCGCGCATCTCCTTCATCACGGCTCCGATCAAGGCGCCCGCGGCCGAAGCTTTACCGTCCCTGATCTTGTCCGCAACATCAGGATTGGCCGCGATCGCCCGATCCACGGCGTCGCCCAAGGCGCCATCGTCACTGACGATGGCGAGTCCACGGGCGGCGACGATCTCATCTGGGGTGCCCTCACCAGCGACCAGTCCGTCGAACACCTGCCGGGCGAGTTTGTCGTTGAGCGCTCCCGAATCAACCAACGCCTGCACCTGAGCGACCTGCTGCGGACTCACACCAAGATCGCTGATTTCGCGACCGGCGTCGTTGGCCCGGCGTGCCATCTCAGAAAGCCACCACTTGCGAGCGGTTTGCGGCGAAGCGCCAGCGGCAATCGTTTCCTCGACCAATCCCAATGCGCCAGCACCCACCGTGTCGCGCATCTCGAGGTCGGAGAAGCCCCACTCGGATTGGAGACGCAGCCGACGCTCACGCGGTGGCTCCGGCAATGTCCCGCGGAGTTGCTCGACCCACTCCCGACTCGGCGCGATCGGCACGAGATCAGGCTCGGGGAAGTAGCGGTAGTCATCCGCGTCTGACTTTTCTCGGCCACTGGTGGTAACCCCAGTGTCCTCATGCCAATGCCGGGTTTCTTGAAGAATCGTCGCGCCCGAGGAGATTACGGCGGCATGGCGCTGCATTTCATAACGCACCGCTCGCTCCACCGACCGCAAAGAGTTGACGTTCTTGGTCTCCGTGCGGGTGCCCAACTTGGTTTCGAGACGGGCTCCTTCGTCGCCCTCCTCAACCAGCAAGCGCGGTGCAAGGCTGAGATTCACATCGGCACGGATCGAGCCCTGATCCATCCGTGCATCCGAAACTCCGAGCGCGACGATCATCTCGCGCAATTGGCCGACGTACGCCTTGGCGATCAACGGCGCCTTCTCGCGGGTGCCCATGATGGGTTTCGTGACGATCTCGATCAACGGAATGCCGGCCCGGTTGTAGTCGACCAACGAATAGTCAGCGCCATGGATTCGTCCGGTCGCCCCACCGACGTGAGTGGACTTGCCGGTGTCTTCCTCCATGTGAGCGCGTTCGATCTCAACGCGGAACATCTCACCATCGACGTCGACGTCGAGATAGCCCTCAAAGGCGATCGGCTCGTCATATTGGCTCGTCTGGAAGTTCTTGGGCATGTCGGGATAGAAGTAGTTCTTGCGGGCAAAGCGACACCACTCCGCGATCTCGCAGTTGAGCGCCAAGCCGATTCGCATCGCTGATTCAACTGCCTTGGCGTTGACCACCGGCATCGCACCGGGCAAGCCGAGGCACGTCGGGCAGACCTGGGTGTTGGGCTCGGCGCCAAACTCCGTCGGGCAGGAGCAAAACATTTTCGACGCGGTGTTGAGCTCGACGTGAACCTCAAGTCCCATCGCCGGATCAAACAACTCAAGGGCCTCTTCAAACGACATCAGTTCGGTGTCGCGGTGGGTCAACTCGGTCATCGCGAGCCTCCTTCCAACGCGGGCGCCTTGTCCAACAGCGGACCACCCCACTGCTTCTCGAGCAGGGCTTCGAGTGCGGCCCCGACGTAATACATCCGATCATCCGCCAGCGCCGGGGCGAGGATCTGGAAGCCGGCCGGCAAACCATCTTCATCGGCCAATCCGCTGGGCAGTGACATTCCCGGTACGCCGGCAAGGTTGGCCGGGATCGTGGCCAGGTCATTGAGGTACATCGCCAGCGGATCGTCCAACTTTTCCCCCAACTTAAAGGCCGTTGTTGGCGCCGTCGGCGAGACGAGTACGTCGGCCTGTGTAAACGCGGCGGCAAAGTCGCGGCTGATCAACGTCCGGACCTTCTGAGCCTGGCCGTAGTAGGCCTCGTAATAGCCACTCGACAAGGCATAAGTCCCGAGAATGATCCGCCGCTTCACCTCGTCGCCAAACCCGGCATCGCGGCTGGCCCGCATGACGTCTTCGGCGCTCGGGGCCTCGACGCCCTCAGGCAGCACACGCAAGCCATAACGCATGGCGTCAAACTTGGCGAGATTGCTAGAGGCTTCACACGGCATGATCAAGTAATACGTCGCCAAGGCATGCACAAAGTTGGGACACGAGACCTCAACAACCTTCGCCCCCGCACCCACGAGCAGGTCGACCGCTTCGGAGAAACGAGCCAATACTCCCGGCTGATAACCCTCCCCGCCGAGCTCCTTGATGACGCCAATGGTGAGACCACTCAGATCTCCGGCGGCACCTTTGTGGGCAGCCTCGACAAGGCTTGGCAATGGCTCCGCGATGCTAGTGGAGTCAAGTGGATCGTGACCGCCGATGATCTCGTGCAACATCGCCGCATCAAGCACTGTGCGCGTGACGGGGCCAACCTGATCCAGGGAATTGGCCATCGCGACGAGGCCATAACGCGACACTCCGCCATACGTCGGCTTCACACCCACAGATCCGGTGACAGCCGCCGGTTGCCGGATCGAGCCACCGGTGTCGGTGCCCAACGCGAGCGGGGCTTCGAAGCCACTAACGGCCGCAGCTGAGCCGCCGCCTGATCCACCAGGGATGCGAGTGAGATCCCACGGGTTGTGGGTGGGTCCATAGGCCGAGTGTTCGGTGGAGGAGCCCATGGCGAACTCATCCATGTTGGTCTTGCCCAAGATGGGCAGGCCCGCGGCTTTGAGTTTGGCGACGACTGTTGCGTCGTAGGGCGGGATCCAGCCCTCAAGAATCTTGGATCCGCACGTGGTCGGCAGGCCCTTCGTGGCGAGCACGTCCTTGACCGCAATCGGCACGCCGTCAAGAGGTGATGCGGGAGTCCCCGCTGCACGACGAGCATCGGAGGCGGCAGCCTGCGCCAAAGCGCCGTCGGCGTCCACGTGCAAGAAGGAGTGCAGTTGCCCGTCCAGCGCGGCAATCTGGTCAAGGTGCAGTTGGGTCAAGGCGACCGACGTTGTCTCGCCTGCGGCCAGAGCAGCGGCCATGGCTGACGCCGTACGACGATCCGCGCTCACTGTTCGTCACCCAAGATCCGCGGCACGCTGAAGCGCTGGTTTTCGGCAGCCGGTGCCATCGCGAGCGCCTCCTCGGCGCTCAACCCAGGCACGGCGACGTCGTCGCGGAAGACATTGGTCAGCGGCAACGCGTGGGAGGTCGGCGGAATGTCGTCGCTTGCCACCCCGCTGATGGAGGCAATGGATTCGAGGATCACCGAGAGTTGTGGCGCCATGTGGTCGAGTTCGTCATCAGAGAGATCAATCCGGGCAAGGTTGGCTAAGTGGGCAACCTCGTCACGGGTGATGGACGCGCCCCCACTGACGGACTGGTCGGCGGACGTTTCAGGCATGGGTCAATCCTATTGGTCCTGCAGGTGACCTCTCGCCACCGGCCGAGGGATTACCAATAGGGCAGCTGCGTGGGCAACTCAGCGCCACAGTCGCAGGTCGCACCTCCCTCGATGTCGCGATGCATCGTGTGACAACTTTCGCAGCGAGTGAAGAACGCATTCATCCGGTGGGGGGCCCACACGCTCGTAGTGCCTGCTTTTGCCACCCTGCCCGCGTAGAAGTCCTTCATCGCCTTCGCGTGGGCTCCTCCCTCCGCGATGAGTTGCCTCGAGTCCTCCGCGCTGGCCCATGCCGACACCGTCACCATGCGCATTCCGAGGGTGGCTGTGGTGGCCCCGATAAAGCCCTCCATGCTCATCATCTCGATCATCGTGTCTCGAGACCCAGCCCTCACAACCTCAACCGATTGATCGTCGGCTGCTTCGAGGAAAGTCACAGAGATTGCCCCCGGCGGATCGGTCCGACCTGTCTGGACCGCTGTTGCTTGGCCGAAACGGAACGGACCGATCGCGCTTGGCTGAACAATCACATTGAGTCCCACCTGACGCGGCACGGCGCCAGCGTCGAAGTAGCCCTCGACCTTGGCGATCCGATCGCCTGCCAACTCGAAGAAGTCGGCCCCTTCCACCTCGATCTCGACGTTGCTCGGAGGGAGACCCCTCATGCTGCCGGTGTTGGTGCCCCGCATGATCCATTGGGCTGCGAACCGGCCCGGCGCGAGCTCACCGAGGTTCTTGGTCTCAAACTGCAAGTCTGGAAACGCCGCCCATAGGGTGGCGACGTAAGCCCTGATCGCGTCACCCCCGATGGGGCCGTCAGTCGTCGGATCCTGATAGGTGCCGTCGGCGCTGAGCGCGGCAACGATCGCGTCGGCATCGCGCGCGTTCCACGCGTCGAAGTAGCGGGTAACGCTCTCAATGGTCATGGCTCACTCCTGACTATCAACCTAGGGCGAGAGCTCCAGTGGCAGCAACCGATTTCCCGGCCCTGCAGGGCCACAACGACCACCTAACTGGTCAAAACGGCGTAGAAATCGGCCTATGCCTTGCCTTAACTGGACTGACTGGCCCTAGCCGACGTGGCCGTGCTCGAGGAGTGCCACAAAACCATCCTCATCAAGGATGGGTACGCCGAGTTGTTCGGCCTTCTCGGCTTTGGATCCAGCGTTATCCCCCACAACGACGAAGTGCGTGTTCTTGGAGACCGAGCCAGAGGCTTTGCCGCCACGGCTGATGATCGCCTCCTTGACCGAATCTCTAGTGAAACCCACCAGCGAGCCCGTCACCACGATCGTCAGACCTTCCAGCGTGCGGGGTGTTGACTCGTCTCGCTCGTCGGCCATGGTGACCCCGGACGCCGCCCAGGTGTCGACGATTTCCTCGTGCCAGTCCACTGAAAACCACTCGATGATCGAGTCTGCGATCGTCGGACCAACACCGTCCGCAGCCGCAATGCGGTCGCGATCTCCGTCACGAACGGCTCTTCGAATTTCGTTCATCGAGCCAAACTCAGTGGCCAAGGCCCGGGCTGCGGTCGGACCGACATGTCGGATCGACAAGCCGACCAACACACGCCACAGCGGCACCTGTTTGGCGTTACCGAGATTGGCGAGCAGCCGCTCCCCATTGGCAGAAAGGACCGGGGCATCGCCCTCCCCTTTCTTTGGGGCGCGCGTGAACAAGGGAGTACGCCGCAACGCGACCTCGTCGAGATTGAACACGTCACCCTCGTTGGCAATCACTCCTGACTCCAGCAGCGCCACGGCCGCTTCATAGCCAAGGCCTTCAATGTCGAAGGCACCTCGGCCGGCCACGTGATAAACACGCTCCCGCACCTGGGCGGGACACTTCTGGTGGTTGGGACACCGCAGGTCCTTATCTCCAGCCTTCTGCTCGGCCAGGGTCGTGCCGCAAGTGGGGCACTCGGTCGGCATCACCCATTCGGGGAGACCCTCTGGCCGCAGGGCCAACACCGGGCCAACAATCTCGGGGATTACGTCACCCGCCTTGCGCAGGATCACCGTGTCGCCGGGGCGCACATCCTTGCGGCGTACCTCATAAGCGTTGTGCAGGGTCGCCATCTCCACTGTCGAACCCGCAACCTTCGTCGGCACCATGCGCCCGAACGGCGTGACCCGGCCAGTGCGACCTGTGTTGACCTCGATAGCCAACAACTTTGCATTGACTTCCTCTGGCGGATATTTGAAGGCAATTGCCCAGCGGGGCGCCCGCGACGTTGAGCCCAGCCGCCGCTGAAGCGACACCTGGTCGACCTTGACCACCACCCCGTCGATCTCGTGCTCAACCTCGTGCCGATGCTCGCCATAGTGGGCCACAAACTCCTCGACCCCCGCCAGGTCAGGCACCACGCGTGCCCGATCAGAGGTGGGTAGACCCCACGCCTTCAACGCGGCGTACGCCTCCGACTGCGCGAGCGGCTCAAATCCCTCACGCGCACCCACGCCGTGACAAACCATCCCGAGATCGCGAGTGGCCGTCACCCGGGGATCCTTCTGGCGCAGCGAACCGGCAGCGGCGTTGCGGGGATTGGCAAACATCTGCTTTCCGGCGTCGACCATCGACTCGTTGAGCCGAGCAAACGCTGCCGCGGGCAAGAAGACCTCACCACGCACCTCAATGAGCGCCGGCACCGGGAAAGTTGGCGAAGCCGTCAGGCGATGAGGGATTGAGGAAATCGTCTTCACATTGGGAGTGACGTCTTCTCCAGTTCGACCATCCCCTCTCGTGAGCGCGCGGACCAGGCGCCCCTCTCGATAGAGCAGGTTGATCGCTAACCCATCGACCTTCAACTCACACAAGAGCGCCGGTGACTCGATCCCTTCTCGGCCAAGTCGGGCATACCAAGCGACCAACTCCTCCTTCGAGAAGGCATTGTCAAGCGATTCCATCCGCTGGAGGTGGTCAACGGCCGTGAACATGGTCGAGACCGCACCGCCAACGGTCTGGGTCGGCGAGTCTGGCGTTCGAAGCTCAGGAAAGTCGTCCTCGAGCGACTCCAATTCCCTCAATCGAACATCGAAGTCAGCATCAGAGAGTGTCGGATCGTCCAAGACGTAGTAGCGCCAACGGGCGTCCTCGACCTCGTCAACGAGTTCCTGATGCCGCGATCGGGCCTCGGCTTCATTCATGGCGTCATCTTGCCTCAACCAACCCCCAGGCAGAATCGACACCAGGGAATCGGCACCTTGCCGCTTCGGCAATCCGCCGAGACATCCCCCACGAATCAGTGTTGTGAATCTCAATCTCGTAAGGAGTCCGTTGGCCGCCCCCTCGATCAGCCGGTACGACGCACCAGGCCGTCCACGCGCGGCCATCGTGATGTTTCATGGCGGGAAACCCAAGTCCACTAAGCCGGTCGATGGTCGAAGCCTCTCGTGGCGAAGGTCCTTGGTCATGCAGCGAGCGATCGCCCACCGTGCACACCAACAGGGTGTGAGTGTGTGGCTCACCAAGTTTGGTGCGGCCGGCTGGAACGCTTCCTCGCCCACAGGCCCGACCCCCATCCCGGATGCCCGCTGGACGCTAGAGCAACTGCGTGCTGACCTCGGCGAAATTCCCGTGGTGTTGCTCGGCCACTCGATGGGCGCCCGCACGGCCGTTGCTGTGGCTGACGATTCGCTTGTCACAGGTGTCGTTGCGTTGGCCCCGTGGCTGCCTCCGGACGAGCCAGTGAGCACTTTGGCTGGAAAACATCTTGTTGCTGCCCAGGGACGGCGTGATCGCATCACGTCGTACGCCCACACCGAAGCGTTTCTCGAACGCGCCAACCGGGTCGCCGCCTCCACGCGGATGATCGACATGGGTGGCCTAGGGCACTACCTCATCAAGGGCGCGCAGTTGTGGAATGACGTGGCGGTCAGCCATTGCCTCGATGTCCTTGGCCACGCCGTCGAATTCAGCGACCACAAATCCGACTAGGTCCTGTCAGTGCGCCTATCGATCCGACTGTGACCCAACTCACGCGCGAAATATCCAGACCATAGAAATAAGTATTCGACGCATTTGCTTTACACCCTTAGCATCAGTTGAAACGAAACTGTTTCGTTCCACTAGGCCAGTTGTGGCCACCGACAGCTGAGGAGGAAAGCAGCGAATGAACGCACCCGTCGACGCCGGCTCCCCCACGTACGCGACCACGCGTGGAAGGCGATCGCGAGCAGGAGATCTACGAAGCCACACTGAGTGTCTTGGCTGATGCCGGCTACGACCGACTAACCATGGACGCCGTCGCGACTGCCGGACGAGTTTCAAAGGCCACGCTCTATCGCCGCTGGAACGGCAAGGTGGCGTTGGTCATCGACGCCCTCAAGTCCACCAAGGGACCGACAGTCATCCCCGACACCGGCAACCTGCGCGATGACCTGCTCCAGTCCTACTGCGGTGTCGGTGGTCTCACCGACCATAGTTCTGTGGACACCCTTGCCAGCGTTTTGACTGCGATCACTCGCGATCCCGAGTTTGCCGCAGCGTTTCGTCGCGATGTGATCGGGCCCAAGGTGGCCGCCACGCACACCATCTATGCGCGGGCGCAGGCTCGCGGGGAGATCCGCGACGACGTCGACCTCGAGCTCGTCGGCGGCGCACTCGCCGGCATCGTCCTCCACCGGCACTACATGGCGGGCGACTTTCCTGACCACAACCTCATTGCCCGTGTCCTTGACCAGATCATCCTGCCCGCCGTACGCCCCTATGACTCCTCCGGCACAGCGCTGCCGCAGGCCACACACTTTCCGATGATTTCAGAGATAGAGAGAGAGAAATGACAGACATCACCACCGAACAAGCGGAAGGAACTCCAAAGAAGGAGTTGCATCTGGGTTGGGCCCTCGTGCTCATCTCTATCGCGCAGTTGATGATCGTGCTCGACGCCACGATCAGCAACATCGCGTTGCCCTACATCCAAGCCGACCTCGGCTTCTCCGATCCCGGCCTAACCTGGGTCGTCACGATCTATGCGCTCACGTTCGGTGGGCTGCTGCTGCTGGGCGGCCGGCTGGGTGACCTCTATGGTCGGCGCCGGATGTTCGCAATCGGCCTGATCATCTTTTCCATCGCCTCCCTCATCGGTGGCATTGCCGAGAGCCAATTCATGATCCTCGCCGGCCGCGCGCTCCAGGGTGTGGGTGGCGCGCTGGCTTCCCCCGCCGCGCTAGCGCTGATCACAACCACTTTCCCAGCCGGCCCGCAACGCAACCGCGCGATGGCTGTCTACGCGGCGATGTCCGGCGCAGGCGCAGCCGTGGGCCTGATTCTCGGTGGGTGGCTGACCGGCACCAGCATTGACGTCTTCGGCATCTTCATCGATGGCTGGCGCCTGACGTTCCTGATCAACGTCCCGATCGGCATCGTGGCCGCGGTCCTGGCGACCAGACTGCTGCCCGAATCCAAGGCCAACCCCAGCGGCCTTGATATTCCCGGTGCCATCACCGGCACCGCAGGCCTCCTGGCGCTGGTCTATGGTCTCTCCTTGGCCGGCAATGACGACTTTGGCTGGGACTCGCCCCGCACCATCATTTTCTTGATCGCTGGGGTCGCGTTCTTGATCGCCTTTGGTGTCATCGAGAGCCGCACGGCCAACCCGCTCCTGCCGTTCCGCATCTTCATGAACCAGTCCCGGGCGGCCAGTTTCGCGGCCATGTTCCTCCTGCCAGCAGCGATGTTCGCGATGTTCTTCTACCTCAGCCTCTACATCCAACAGGTCATGGATTACACCCCACTGAGAGCAGGCTTCGCGTTCCTCCCCTTCTCTGGCGGCATCATCGTCGCTGCCGGCTTGGCCTCCAACCTGATCAACCGGGTCAATCCGCGTTATCTCGCGGGCTTCGGCACCTTGATGGCCGCGGCAGCGCTGTTCGGGTTCTCGCGGTTGCCCTATGACACCACCTTCCCGACGGAGGAAGTGGTGGCCAATTACGCCACGGACATCCTTCCCTATGTGTTGATGATGTCGTTCGGCATGGGCTTCGTCTTCGTGCCGCTCACCCTGACTGCGGTGCACGGCGTGGCCGACGAGGACTCCGGCATCGGGTCGGGTGTGCTCAATACGATGCAGCAGGTCGGCGGCGCGCTGGGTCTGGCGACACTGTCCACGGTGTTCGCTCAGGTCGCGACCTCAACGGGCAACAATCTGGCTGCGGCCGGCGAAGCAGCCCTGGCGAAGGCTGCTGAAGCGGGTGCACCGATGCCGTCGGAGGCCGAGATGGCCGCGATGCAGGAGATCGCTCGCTGGCAGGTCTTCACCGACGCGGCCACGACATCCTTCGTGGTCGGTGCCGGGCTGATGTTGCTCGGTTCGATCATCGTGTGGGTCTTCCTCGACGTCAAACACGAAGAGTTGGCCACCGACGGCGCTGAGTCCACCGTCCACCTGGGCTAATCCCAACTCCCGCCGACCCGTCAATCATGTCGCGATTTTCGCGGCGTGTCGCACAGCGATTGACGGGTCGGCAGAGGGGGAAGCCCGAGTCATCGGCATCGACCATGCGCAGTGACTAGTCTGGCCACAATGATCCGTCGTGCCTGGGGAATCGTGAGATCCATGGCGATGTATCGCGCCATTCCCGGTCGCAAAGCCCGAATGGCTCGGCTCTACGGCGAGTTCCTCGACCGCGATGACCTGGCCTTCGACATCGGCGCCCATGTCGGCAGTCGGGTCCGAGCCTGGCGAAGCTTGGGGGTCAGAGTTATTGCGCTGGAACCACAACCGGATTGCCTGCGCGTCTTGCGCCAGTTGCACGGTCGCGATCCTGGCGTCACCATCGTTAGCCAGGCGGTCGGGAGAACTCCAGGGCTCGCTGTGCTGCATGTTTCGAGCGCCACCCCCACAGTCTCGTCGATGTCACCCGACTGGATCGGCAGCGTGAGCGAAGACCACCGATTCGCGCGGGTGAAGTGGGATCAAAGCGTTGAGGTCGAAGTCACGACTCTTGATGCACTGATCGCGACCTACGGCGAGCCAACCTTCTGCAAGATCGACGTCGAGGGCTATGAAGTGGAGGTGTTGCGCGGGTTGAGCAAACCGCTCCAAGCGCTCTCCTTCGAATATCTCCCTGCCGCCCACGAGCAAGCCATCGAGGCACTCCAACGGGTGCTCACCCTCGGCGACTATGACTTCAACTATTCACCCATCGAAACCATGAAATGGGCTAGCGCGGACTGGCTCGACGCCAAGGCCCTGCTGAATCTTCTTGAACAGGCGAGACCGCTAGGCCGCTCAGGGGACGTCTATGCCCGAAGGCGCTAACCGCAGCTCGTCGTCGAAGCGGCGGCCGTGGGAGCTGCAAATGAGCTCAGGAGTCGATCGCGGAGGCCATCCATTCGTGTCACTGGCACGTCGGACGACGGGTTAAGACCGGGCTCCCAACCCCAATCAGCAATGGCCGCCAACACCGCGGCGTCACCCGCAATCAGACTCACCGGCACGTCATGGCTGGCTTCCACGCCGGACACATAAGAATGCGGCTGGTGGTCACCGAGCAGCAGCACCACCAGATCGTCGTCACCATAGGTCTCGACAAAAGACACCACGCTGGCCAGCGAATATTCGATGGCTTTGGCGTACGCCGCTCGCACCGCCTCGGGATCGGCGAATAGCTCGTTCTGACTCACCTGCTCGGATGCCTGATCGGCGTACGCGCCAGGACTGGTCGCCGCCGACCAGGGCACTAATTGCGGGATGGGCGTCCAAGGGTGATGGCTAGAAATGAGGTTCACTTCGGCCATCAGGGCCGCGCGCCCGCCCGGCGGCCGGCTTAACTCGCGCTCGGCGAGCCTCGCCAAAGTGAACTGATCGGGCACTGATTCAAATCCGAAGCGCGGACCGGCGTAACTCAAACCGCTGCCCCGAACCAGCTCATCGAAACCGTAGAACCGCTCTCCCTCAGGCCAGGGCTTCGTGATGGCCGGCGCATACGTGACCGTGCGCCAACCGCCTCGCCTAAAGGCGGAGGTCAGCGTCAAACGTTCCTCTTGCAACAGGCGGTTGTAGCGATATTGACTGTCCACCCAGAGCCCCGACTGAAGCGTGGAGTGTCCCAGCCAACTCGCTGCGCCGAAGGTGGGCGACGTTAAGAATCCACTGCACATCGCGAATCCATCGTCTGCGAGTCGCCGGGTCCCTTCGTCGAGCACCCTGTCCACGCCCGGCGAGATGCTGGGATCCTCGATCGCCACCCGACCATAACTCTCTACGAAGACGACAAGAACGTCTTTGCCGCGAAGCCCGGCCAGGATGCCGCTGGCAGGTGCATCCGCGAACGGATCGGTCGCGATCTGCTCTTCGAACGTACGCCGGTCACGCAGCGCAGCGGCGCTCTGTGTCACCTTGTTGACCACTAAGTCCACCACCGTGTGAGCAGCGACCGGTGTCCGAGGCGAGGTTCGCCAACCCAGTCCGGCTGCACCGGCCCACATCACACTGAGCACCACCAGGATCGAGACGCAGGCTCGACGATGGCTACGAGCCACGCCGGCCACCCGACCCAACACTCGCGGTAGCAAGCCGACGACCGCAGCGATGCAACCCAGCAACACGAGCCCAGCGAGAACGGCGCCCCACCAGCCATATTCATAGGCGACCACATCGACCCCAGCGCGGAGGTAAACCCAGTCATTGACCAGATCCAAGGGACGATCAAACACCGCGTCGAAGCCAAGATCGAGAAGTCTCACGACCAATAAAGCGGCAATGAGCCAGCCACTCCACCGCAGAATCCGTGTCAACTGACGCTCAGGCGCCCAGAGCATGATGGCCAGCAACACCAATCCTTCGGCCGGGATCAGCAGGAGCAGCCGCGGGCCGAGGTCGCGCAAATCGGCTGGAAGCACCAGGATTAGCCACAGAGTGACAACCGCGAAGGCAGCGGCCAGGCCGGCAAAGACGCTGCGCCACGAGGACATGGCTACCTCTCTTGGGTTACGCGAATTCGACTGCACCGCGTTCACTTAAGGTCAAAGCTTCCCGAGCCCAAGCCATCGTGGCGCCGGCCAACCCGCACGTCGGGGAAACGCCGATCCGCTCCCCCACTTCAGTGGGGTCTAAACCCATCATGTCCATCCAGCGTTGGAGTCCCTCAACTACGGACCTCTGGGTCGGCAAAGTAGTTGGCTCAATAGCTGGCACGACACCCAGAATGACCTGCCCGCCTTCGTCGAGAGTTTCGGCCAAGGCGTCGTACGCTGCTGCGTCGGCGAGAGCCAGATCGACCGAGATACCGACGAAACCGGCTCCCCGCAGCAACCTGATCGGAACGTCGGCGGCACACGAGTGCACGAAGGGCACTCCGCCCGCCGCCACGATTGCCTCGGTCACCCACTCCAAACCTTCGGATGCTTTGGGCGGTTCGACGCTTCGATGGCGACTGAAGCCAGAGGCCGTCGGGATTTTTCCCGCCATCACCAGGGCAAGAGCCGGCTCATCAATCTGTACGACGATCTCGCTCACCCGAGGCAGCCGTCGCCGTACGTCGCGCACGTGCCGGGCAATCCCGTCGGCTAGGCCTTGGGCCAGTTCACGGCGAGCCCCAAAGTCACTGAGCACCCGATCGCCACGCGGTTTCTCCACCGTCGCTGCCAGCGTCCACGGGCCGGCCACCTGAAGCTTGAAGCGACCTGAATAGTCCTGCGCATGCTCTTCGAGCGCATCAAGATCCTGGGCCAAGAGTGACCGAGCCCGTCGTTGATCAACGCCAGCGCTATCGGTCAGACGCCAGCCGGCCGGCTGGAGATCAGCGCCTAAATCGACCATAGCCAACGCGCGGCCGCTCAGATTGGCCGGGGCACCGCGATGGGGGAGCTCGGGTAGGAATGGCAATTCCGGGACGAGTTCGAAAACGCGCCGCACCGCTTGGGTGAAGTCAGCTGCGTCTTGGCCTGGCAAGGAGCCGATGCCGGTCGCGAACATCAGGGCAGGATCGACGGTTGGAGTGAGGCCACCGGCGATTCGGTTAGGGCGGCACTGCGCCCGGTGGAACTGATCGTGGCCGAACCGACCACGCGCGTGCCGTCATAGATCACCGCTGACTGACCGGGGGCGATGCCTTGGGCGGGGTCATACAACCGAATGTTGACCTCACCTTCGTCCGAAACGGTGACAACGCCCCGATGCTCTCCACCATGGGCACGCAACTGGACGGTTGCCCGCAGCGGTCCCGTAGGCCCCGCACCACACCACAGCGGATCCAAGGCGGTGATGCGATCGATGCTCAAACTCTCGCGCGACCCTACGCGCACGGTCCCAGACACGGGCTCGATATCTAGGACAAATCGAGGTTTACCATCATCGGCGGGAACTCCTAGTCGCAAGCCTTTGCGCTGCCCGATGGTGAAACCGTAGGTGCCTTCGTGGGTGCCGAGCACCCGGCCTGTGGCATCGTCGACGATGTCGCCGCCTTGGTTGGGAGCCCGGTCACCCAGTTTCTCCTTCAGCCATCCGGCCGTATCGCCGTCGGCAACAAAGCAGATGTCGTGGCTGTCTGGCTTTTCGGCCACTAACAAACCACGCTCTTCGGCCTCTCGACGCACGTCGGGTTTTGTCGAATCCCCCAGCGGAAACATGGAGTGAGCCAACTGATCTTGAGTGAGTACGCCGAGGACATAGGACTGATCCTTGGCTTGATCGACGGCTCGGTGCATCTCGATCAAGCCATCTTCGCCGGTCCGCAACTGCGCGTAGTGACCAGTTGCCACGGCATCAAATCCCAGCCCGAGCGCGCGATCCAGCACCGCCGCAAACTTAATCTTCTCATTGCACCGTAGGCACGGGTTGGGTGTGCGCCCGGCCGCATATTCGCTCATGAAGTTCTCGACGACGTCTTCATGAAAACGCTCCGACAAGTCCCAGACGTAGAAGGGTATGCCGATCACGTCAGCGGCCCGCCGAGCGTCGTTGGAGTCTTCGATCGTGCAGCAACCGCGAGCACCACTGCGGTAGGACTGGGGATTGCGCGACAACGCCAGGTGAATGCCCGTCACGTCGTGGCCATCCTCGGCCGCCCGCGCGGCGGCGACGGCAGAATCAACACCGCCAGACATGGCAGCAAGCACCTTCATGAGCGGCTCACGTCTTGGTTCGACGCGTTGACGCCCGCGCGCGCTCGACCACAGGACCGATCGCGGCAACTAACGCATCAACGTCAGCGGATGTGGAGGTATGGCCGAGAGAGAAGCGCAACGAACTGCGCGCAAACTCCTCCGAGCACCCCATGGCCAACAGCACGTGCGAGGCCTGAGGCACTCCCGCCGAGCACGCAGAACCGGTTGAGCACTCAATCCCCTTGGCATCGAGCAGCATCAACAACGAATCCCCTTCACAGCCTGGAAACTTCAGGTGTGCGTTGCCCGGCAATCGCTCGGTGGGGTGACCGTTATAGATCGCGTCCGGCACGGCCGCCTGCACTCGACTCACCAACTCATCGCGCAGCAGGCTCAGCCGAGCGGCCTGCTCGGGCTGGCGCGCGACCGAATGCTCAATCGCGGCGGCCAGGCCGGCGATCGCCGGAGTGTCGATGGTGCCGCTGCGGATCTCGCGTTCTTGTCCGCCGCCGTGCAATAGCGGAGTGACGTCAACCTCGCGGCGTACGACGAGGGCACCTATCCCAAATGGGCCACCCACCTTGTGACCTGCTAACGCAAGAGCGTCGACCCCGGAAGCCTTGAAGTCGACCGGTTGCGAGCCCACTGCTTGGACAGCGTCGGTGTGCACTGGGATGCCGTGCGCCGACGCAATCGCGACAACATCAGCGAGCGGCTGAGTCGTGCCGACCTCGTTGTTGGCCCACATCACCGTGATCAGAGCCACGGAGTCTGGGTCGGCCTCGACACTGGCCTTCAGCGCATCAACATCAAGCCGGCCAAAGTGATCCACCGGGAGCATCTCGATCTGCGCACCTTCGCGATGCTCAAGCCACTCCAACGGGTCGAGCACGGCATGATGCTCGACCGACGTGGTGAGGATTCGCTGACGGCGAGGGTCAGCAGCTCGGCGCGACCAAAAGATGCCCTTGATCGCCAGGTTATCGGCTTCGGTGCCGCCGGAAGTGAAGACCACCTCACCCGGACGACAGTTGAGCGCGTGAGCAACTCGCTCTCGCGATTCCTCCACGATTCGACGAGCGGTGCGGCCGGAGGCATGCAATGAGTTGGGGTTGCCGACGCCACCAAGTTGGGCTGCCATCGCCTCGATCGCGACCGGCAACATTGGCGTCGTCGCAGCGTGATCAAGGTAGACCGACGCGACAGCACGCGCAGTGGGGGCGGGTTTGGAGGCGGGCATAACAACTCAAGCCTACGCGGGCGAGCCAGGGCGGGGCGAACCCTGCCACCGGCTAGAGAACCGTCACCTGACAACGCGGCCCCGAGGCCTTTGCAAGGCGCACATCAGTGGTCACGAGCGCCGACGCGTTCGTTTGTTCAGCCAGCGCAACGTACGTCGCGTCGTAGGCACTCAAGTTGTGTCGAAGTTCCCATATCCGAGGGCGTAGCCAGTCCGCGGGAAATCGCCGAAGCCTCAGTGCGATGAATCCGTCTAAAGCCCTCGCTCCCTGCTCCTCACTCAACACATCGTGCAGAACAAATCGACGGAGAACGTGGGTCACTTCACTGTCAATCAGATGCGGGGCACTGAGCTCTTCTTCGCCTAGGCGGTCGGGATCAAGGTCTCCAACCAAGAGCTCGACGACAACGCGCGCGTCGACCACGATCACCGGCTCGCCTCAGTCATCCCGCCCGGCCTCAAGTTCGCGGAGGATGGTCTTCCGATCAACGCGAACACCAACCGACGCTTGCGTTTGTCGGATGATCGCAGCGTTTGCCTCGACGGCTTTGGCCCGCGCGGCCGCGTGCGTCAATTCGCGCAACGCATACCTTGTCAGCGAGAGACCCTGCCCGCGAGCGGCATCAGCCAGTGCCTCGTGCACTTCCTCGGGTACATCGCGGATCTGAATGACTTTTGACATGTGCACAGCATACGCTGAGTGGGTGCACTATGCACCCATTCAGCGCTACAGAAGAACGAGATCGTCGCGGTGGACAACCTCGCGTTCGTACGCCGCACCCAACTCGCGCTTCAAGTCCTTGGACGAGCGACCCAGCAAGGCGGGGATCTCGCGCGCATCAAAGTTGACCAGACCACGAGCCACCGGGACACCGTCAGTCGCAATCAAGTCGATCGGATCACCCGCCTGAAAGTTGCCAGCGCAGCCAGTGATGCCGGCGGCCAGCAAGGAGGCTCGACGTTCTACGACGGCGCGTACAGCACCAGCATCAAGCGTGATTGTGCCCTTAGGTTCGGTTGCGTGAGCCAGCCACAGCAACCGGGTGGGTCGACGCTTGCCGGTGGGCCGAAAAAGGGTGCCCACTACGTCGCCGGCGAGCGCTTCGGCAGCGTGCTCAGCCGACGTGAGCACCACCGGAATGCCCGCACCCGAGGCGATCTTCGCCGCCTCAACCTTCGTCAACATGCCGCCGGAGCCAACTCCAGCCGCCCCAGTCTTGCCAATCGACAGGCCGCTGAGGTCGCCATCGCTGTCGACCTCGGCGATCAGCGAGGCGCCCGGCTTCGACGGGTCGGCGTCATACAAGCCATTGACATCAGAAAGCAGAACCAGCAGGTCGGCATGCACGAGGTGGGCAACCAGCGCAGCCAGCCGGTCGTTGTCGCCAAAACGGATCTCGCTGGTCGCCACCGTGTCGTTCTCGTTGACGATGGGCAGCACGCCCAACTCAAGCAACTTCGCAAACGTCTGAAAGGCATTGCGATAGTGCGATCGACGGGTCACGTCGTCAACGGTCAACAACACTTGGCCGACTGTGATGCCGTGTCTCGCGAGTTCTTCGGTATAGCGGTGCACCAAGATGCCTTGGCCAACCGATGCGGCAGCCTGTTGAGGGGCGAGCGCGCTCGGTCGTCGCGTCATGCCCAACGGGGCCAAGCCTGCGGCAATGGCACCTGAGGAAACCAGCACTACTTCGGCCCCAGCGGCTCGAGTCGCCGCGATCACATCAACCAGGGAGGCGACTCGGTCCGAGTCGAGCCCGCCAGCAGCGGTCGTCAGCGACGACGAGCCGATCTTGACGACGATTCGGCGCGCAGCCGTGACTTCAGTACGCCGTCTTTTGCTCACCCTTCATCATCCACAAAGTCGGGGTCATCCCGCGAGCCGATTTCGTAGGACAGCGGACCAAACTTTGGCCGACCCGTGTCGGGTTCGCCTAGCGTTTCGCGATCGATCCGCCGAGCAACGTCGGCCCGGGTCTCGTTTTCCGCGCGCTCGTCCATTCGGTCATCAATGGCCTTGCGGCGCTTGGACGCGGGCCGCTCCTCAGAGAAGCGATGATCTTCGCCGCGCCGACCGAGCATCTCGGCACCGCCATCGACACCGGGCTTAAAGTCAAAGACCACGGAGTTGTCGGGATGCCCGATCAACACGGCATCGCCTTCCTGAGCCCCCATCGCCACCAACTTGGCTTCGATGCCAAGGCGGTTGAGTCGATCACCGAGGAAGCCAACTGCCTCATCGTTGGAAAAGTCAGTTTGCCGCACCCAACGCTCGGGCTTAACGCCACGCACCCGCCAACCGTCGGAAGTGGCGGTGACGTTGAAGTCGCTTTGAGCATCCGCACTGGGAGGACGCAGCACGATTCTGGTGGTGTCCGCGGGAGCGATGGCGGTGCGGGCCGAGGCGACAATCTCTGCCATCGCAAAAGTGAGTTCGCGCAGACCCTTGCCGGACGCGGCAGAGACCGCAAACACCTCCAGACCACGTTCCTTCAAGTCTTCGATGACCATGTCGGCGATGTCACTGCCGTCGGGAACGTCGATCTTGTTCAGAGCCACCAGCCGCGGGCGATCGTCGAGCCCGCCATACTTCGTCAGCTCGTTCTCGATGATGTCCAGGTCTTCGACGGGGTTGCGACCGGGTTCCATGGTGGCAGTGTCGATGACGTGCACGATCGCCGCGCAGCGCTCAACATGACGCAGGAAGTCGTGACCTAGGCCGCGACCCTCGCTTGCGCCTTCGATCAGACCAGGCACATCGGCGACAGTGAAGATCGTGTCACCAGCGCGGACAACGCCAAGGTTGGGCACCAGCGTGGTGAAGGGGTAGTCGGCGATCTTGGGCCGTGCCCGCGAGATAGCTGCAATCAGCGAAGACTTGCCTGCGCTAGGGAAGCCCACCAACCCGATGTCGGCGACAACCTTGAGCTCAAGCCCGATGGTGAGCTCGTCACCCGGCTCTCCGAGCAACGCGAAGCCAGGCGCCTTGCGCTTGGAAGAAGCGAGTGCGGCATTGCCCAAGCCACCGTGCCCACCGGCGGCGATCACCAACTCAGTGCCAGCGCCAAGCATGTCGGCGAGCCGATTGCCTTCGCGATCAGTCACGACCGTGCCGTCGGGAACCGGCAGCACGACGTCGGCTCCATGCGCACCGTTGCGGTGTCCGCCAGCGCCGTGGCCACCATTCTCGCCACGCCGGTGCGGGCTGTGGTGATAGTCGATCAAGGTCGTGACATCGGGGTCCACCCGAAGGATGACTGATCCGCCGGGCCCGCCGTTGCCGCCATCGGGTCCACCGAGTGGCTTGAACTTCTCGCGGTGAACGGAGGCGACACCATTGCCGCCGCGGCCGGCCGAGATGTTGAGCGTGACGCGGTCGACGAACGTGGGGACGGCCATGGCCACTTCCCTTCGCTAGTCGGACTTGCTTATTTGTTGAGCTTGGTTTGCGGTGGTCTTGCAAAAACCAAAGGCGTCCCAGATTACCGGGACGCCTGAGAGAGGTTCACCGGACTGAGCCCGGGGAGATCGTGCTTTGGCTTGAGAGTTACTCACCAGGGACGATGTTGATCACGCGGCGACCACGTCGGGTCCCGAACTCGACCGCACCGGCCACGAGGGCAAACAGAGTGTCGTCGCCGCCGCGCCCCACACCCGATCCCGGGTGGAAGTGAGTGCCACGCTGACGAACGATGATTTCGCCGGCGTTGACCTGCTGGCCACCAAAGCGCTTCACGCCCAAGCGTTGTGAGTTTGAGTCGCGACCATTCTTGGTCGAGGCTGCACCCTTCTTATGTGCCATGACTTTTCCTTAAGTGCTAGTGGTCTCGACAGGCTCGACCAACGAAACGATTTGTTCGACCAACGGTGATCGCTCGCCAGCGGCGAGAAATCAGAGGGAGATGTCGGTGACCTTGACCTGGGTGTACTTCTGACGGTGCCCCTGGCGCTTCTTGTAGCCGGTCTTGTTCTTGTATTTCTGAATGACGATCTTGGGACCCTTAGTGGCGCCGAGGACCTCGGCGGTCACTGAAGCCTTGTCAAGCCCAGTCACGGTGACCGACTCACCGTCGACAACCATGACTACCGGAAGGGTCAACGTGGACCCGACAGCAGACTTGGTCTTGTCGATCTCGATGACATCGCCAACGACGACCTTCTGCTGTTTGCTGCCACTGCGCACGATCGCGTACACCGCGACTCACTCTCCTCGTTGGCCGTTAACTCTTAGAACCTTGGGGCTCGGGCATTCGGTGTGAATGCCAACACAAGCCAAGGCACACCTGGGCAAGCCTTATCCAGCGAGCTTTGGGCACCGAGGGTCAATGATACGGATGCCCGTGCCAGATAAGCAAAACGCTGACCCACGTCGTACGCCGGGGCGGGTCGCCGTCCTAGCGCTTCCGCGAACCCTTGCGCTTGATCGGAACATGCTCAATGTGTGGTGCTTCGTGCTCGTTAGCGTCCGCCACGGATTCCGGGCTGGCCTCCGTTGGGGCTTCGAGCTTTGGCGCCTCTGCCGGTGGCCCAGCGGGCCGACTCGCCGCGCGGCGGCGGGTGCGGACCACCACTGCTGGAGCGGCCGGTTCGGCCTCAACGTCCGGCTCAGCCACTTCAGGCTCAGCCACTTCAGGCTCAGCCACTTCAGGTTTGGGCACTTCCAGCCCAGTCCCTTCCAGCACAGTCGCTGCGTCCGACTCGACTCCCGCTGGCTCGTCGGCAAGCGGGAAGTCCTCTAGTGGCTCGGCATCAAGAGTCGGCACCTCGCGAACGTCGTCAAGCGAGACTGACGATTCCGGCTCATCCAGGTCGACAACAACTTCGTTGTCGGGTCGAGCGACGGCAGCCACGTCACGGGGTGACGGGGTGACTGGCCGCGCCGAAGCTTGCCCGTTGCCATTCCCGTTGCCATTGTCATCTGCTCCGCCACGCCCGCGGCCCCGAGGGCGGCGCGCTGGTCGACGATCCTCATCAGCATTGCGCGGAGGGACGGGCGCATCCTGAACGACGACTCCCCTGCCCTGACAATGCTCACAGTTTTCGCTAAAGGCTTCGAGCAGGCCGGTCCCAATGCGCTTACGCGTCATCTGGACCAGACCCAGTGAAGTCACCTCGGCAACTTGGTGACGGGTCCGGTCTCGGCCGAGGCATTCGGCCAGCCGCCGCAAGACAAGATCACGATTGGACTCCAGCACCATATCGATGAAGTCGATGACGATGATGCCGCCGATATCTCGCAAGCGCAGTTGGCGCACCATCTCATCGGCGGCTTCCAGGTTGTTGCGGGTGACGGTCTCTTCAAGATTGCCGCCAGAGCCGGTGAACTTGCCGGTGTTGACGTCGACCACGGTCATTGCCTCGGTGCGATCAATCACGAGGGAACCACCCGAGGGCAGCCACACTTTGCGATCGAGACCCTTAGCGATCTGTTCGTCGATTCGATATGCGGTGAAGACATCTGCGGAATTGCTTGGTGTGAACCGCTCGAGGCGTGGCTCCAGATCGGGAGCCACGTGCGCGACGTACCCCTGCACGGTGTCCCAAGCGTCGTCACCCTCGATGATCAACTTGGTGAAGTCCTCGGTGAAGAGGTCTCGAACAACCTTCAAGGTGAGGTCTGGCTCGCCATAGAGGAGAGCCGGGGCATTGCCCTTTGACTTGGCCTCGATGTCCTCCCACCGGGCCTTGAGTCGCTCCACATCACGAGTGAGTTCGTCTTCGGTCGCCCCCTCCGCGGCGGTGCGCACGATCACACCGGCGGTGTCGGGCACGATGTCTTTAAGCAGTGCCTTGAGCCGATAGCGTTCGGTGTCGGGCAACTTTCGCGAGATGCCGCTCGTGGTGCCGTCCGGGACATAGACCAGGAATCGCCCCGCCAGGCTCACCTGACTGGTCAGCCGGGCACCCTTGTGGCCGACCGGATCCTTGGTGACCTGCACCAGGATCGACTGACCGCTGGTGAGAAAAGACTCAATCTTGCGTGGTTGACCATCCTTGTGGCCCAAACCCGACCAATTGACCTCGCCTGCGTAGAGCACGGCATTGCGGCCCTTGCCGATGTCGACGAACGCAGCCTCCATCGACGGAAGCACATTCTGAACTCGGCCAATGTAGACATTGCCAATGAGCGACGTTTGCGATTCGCGGGCGACATAGTGCTCAACAAGCACCTTGTCTTCAAGGACGGCGATCTGGGTGAGTTCGCCGCGCTGCCGAACAACCATCACCCGGTCCACTGATTCGCGACGGGCGAGGAATTCCGCCTCGCTCACGATGGGGGCGCGGCGCCGACCGGCCTCGCGACCCTCACGGCGGCGCTGCTTCTTGGCCTCAAGGCGAGTGGAGCCAGCAACCGCGGTGATCTCGTCCTCAGACGTCCGTCGGGTTCGCACCCGGGTGACGGTGTTCTGCGGATCATCACCGTTTTCGCCGCCATCTTCACCGGCCCGACGACGGCGGCGACGACGACGTGAGGTGCCGTCTCCGGCAGTCTCCTCACCGTCAGTGTCTTCGGCCGTGTCGGTCTCGGCTTCACTGCCTTCGGAGTCGGTCCCGTCACCACTCTTGCGGCGACGACGGCCTCCGCGGCGACGGCGACGACGCCCAGTCCCGTCGGGCCCGTCTGAATCGTCATCGTTGTCGTCATCGGAGGGGTTTGCTGCCTCGGCAGCCGGTGCCTTGACTTCTTCGGCGTCGACGACCTCCTCCGGATCACGGCGTACGCGTGGCTGTCGCGTGCGGCGCACGGGCGCGGCCTCCGTTGGGTCGGGAGCCTTGAAGAGCAACGTCGCCACTGCCGGTGCGGGTGCGGCCGCGGCCGCTGCCGAGGCGTCACGTAGTTCGGCCGAGGAGTCACTAGATCCTGCCGAGAAGTCACCTGGATCCGTCGAGGCGTCACCAACGGCGGCCGTCTTTGGCTTGCGACTGCGTGAACGAGACTTTTTCACCGGCGCTGGCTCTGCTGAGGCGTCGCTATCAGACGTCGACACGTCACTACCAGACAGTGAACCTTCGGCGGAATCGGCAGCCTTCGGCTTCTTCTTCGCCGGTGGACGTTTCCTAGCCGGCTTTTTGGCGGGTGGATCTCTGCACGCCACTCGCTCAAGGGCGGCGCATGAGGGGTCTGGTTGTGACGTCTCGGGTGCGTCAGGACCGGGCAGGTCGAGCATGGTGCGCTCCTAGCGCTCCGACGGAGTACGCCGAAGCAGTCAGTCCGTCGACCGGCGTGTCAGGCACGCATCAGCAGACGGCACAAAGCCTTATCAGTGGCGGCGACGACCTCCGCGAGGTGCGTCAACGGGAGTCAGCACCGTTGCAAGCCGCGGTCGCTGGGCCTTCACACGCTTGGTCGCTGTCACCAACTCAAGCAGGCCGCGTCGCGGTCTAGCAACGAACATCACCCACTGTGCCGGACTCATATCTGCCCGGCGAGAACGTCGTCGGGTCAAAGTCTTGCGGCAGGCCGCGAAACTTCAACCGATTTCGAGTATCGCACACGTCGACTCGGATGCGGCTACGACGGTCCAACGAGTGGGTCGCCGATTTCACCAGTCTCCTCATCAAGCGGCCCCTGAGAGAGTCGGGTGAGCAAGGGCGCACCGACAAGTTGAAGGCCAGCGTCGCCTGCCAAACCAGCGAGTACGTCGTCAGGGCGAACCGCTGGGACGGCATGTCGCAGAACCAAATCGAGACCAGCCCCCCGCGGACTTTCCACGACGCCAAGCGAAAGCACTGCCTGTCGGCAATCAAAGCTGCGCAAGCCTCGTTTGGTCATCCGCTCGACGGTGCTTGAGTCAAGCGCCAAAAAGGCCTCCACCGCTGGAACGGCCTGCTCAACGTGTGCGGTCAATCTCGACCAGCCAGTGACTCGCCTGCAACCGGTCGGCCAAAGCCCCACCGGGTGAGTTCACGACGGCGACGACATCGAGACCAGTCGGCAGCGAATCCGAAAGCGCCCCATGCACGGTGGCCGGGTCGACCACCTGCGCCAGCCCGATCTCGAGATATTCGGCCTCGCTCGCCGAGCCAGTCGGGGCGGCACCGGCGTAGGAAATCCGTGGATGTGGGTTGAAGCCTGAGGAGTAGGCCATCGGGATCCGTGCCCGGACGATCGCCCGCTCGAAGGCTCGGCTGAAATCGCGATGACTCGTAAACCGAAGCCGTCCGCGCTTGGCGTACTGAATGCGAAGGCGTTGCACCGGCGGTGCCTGCTGTGGGGGTTGTTCACGCACGATGCACCTTAACCGTCGAGGTCCGCGAGAGCGTCCTTCATGGCTGGCGACGGATAAACCGTGCCGACCTTCACCCCATCAAGCCAGTCAGTCAGACGCCCGGCCTCTCGGTTGAGAGCTGCTTTGGCCGCAGGGCCCACGTCTTCAAGGAGTACGACGCGCACGGACGCGTCCGGGTTCTGCACCCAGCAACCCACAATCTGACCGTCCCACCAAGCAGTTGTGCCGGCGTTTCCGTTGGTGTCGAAAAGCGCACGTCCGTGTGGCCCGAGGTAGAAGTCTCGCTGCTTCCAGCCCATCACGGTTGGATCGAGCACAGGCAGGAGTGCTGCCCAAGGCTCCGAGACCGGGGCAGGGTCAACGTCATCGGGCAGCACAAACCCGACTTCCCCCGAGTCAAGGCTCACCCCCACGGCCCCGACGTCGGCTAGAGCGGCTTTCACAATGCCAACGGTCCCGCCCAACCACCACTGCAGGTCAGCCGCAGTACCCGGCCCGAACGTGACCAACCAGCGCCGCACCAACTCGGCGTACCCCTCCCCAGATGACCAGGCAGGCGGGACTTCTCCCAGCCATGCTTCCATCGAGGTCCATTGGGGCCGAGAGATCCGCCAATGGCCACCATTGCGGCCGCGCACGATCTGCGCTTCGACACCTAGTTGGGTCAACACGCGAGGGGACACCGGAAAACTGCCGCCATAGGACTTGTCTGGGGACACCTCGACGCGGCCCTGCAACTCGGAGAGTTGCTCGCGCAACTCGGCAGCCGACAATTCGGAACCGTCCGCCAGCCGGGCGACAACCGCACGACGCGCAACCTCCAGCCACGCCGCACCATCTGGGGATAGACCCGCCTTCTCCACGTCTTTGACGAAACGGGCGGCAATCGCGGGCGCGATCCGAGCGCTGGCGCTCCCCCACACCGCAGGCAAAAGGTCGCGCGGAAATACAAACAAAGTACGCCGCATGGCGAGCTGTTTGACGAGTGAGCGTTCGTCATACAACACCTGATCGACGTCCTTGACCGTGAGCCCGTCCACTCGGGCGTGCAGGGACAAATAGACGGTGGCTGGCTCGGTGGAGTGCAAGACGGTCATCGCACGCGTGGCCGCAATCGGATCGGCCAAGCGAGACCAGGGGGCGATGCCATGGCGTCGACTCAGCCGAGACCGTCGCTCAACATCGTCAATGTGCCGCACCGGTCCAGACAAAGGAGTCACACAACGCTGAGCGGAAGCAGCGACTGACCAGTAGGCCCGATCTGAATTTCTGTTCCCATCTCGGGGCAGACCCCACAGTCATAACAAGGGGTCCAGCGGCAGTCTTCGACTTCTTCGGACAACGGATTGATTGCGTCTTCCCAGTCGGCCCAAAGCCAGTCCTTGTCGAGACCCGAATCAAGGTGATCCCAGGGCAAGACCTCGTCATAGCCGCGCTCCCGCGTGGTGTACCAATCAAGATCAACGCCCGTCTTGGCCAGTGCGACCTCGCAAGCCGTGGCCCACCGGTCATAGGAGAAGTGTTCGCTCCAACCATCGAATCGTCCGCCGTCACGCCAGACCTGTTCGATCACCGCACCCACCCGGCGGTCGCCGCGGGACAATAATCCTTCGATAATCCCCGGCTTGCCGTCGTGATAGCGGAAGCCGATCGCTCGGCCATAGCGCTTGTCGGCACGCACCACGTCCCGCAACTTTTTCAGTCGCAGGTCAGTGGTTTCGTGGTCAAGTTGGGCGGCCCATTGGAAGGGTGTGTGTGGCTTGGGGACAAAACCGCCGATCGACACGGTGCAGCGGATGTCGTTTTGGCCGGTCACCTCGCGGCCCTTTGCGATCACCTTGCGCGCGAGGTCGGCGATCTCGAGAACGTCTTCGTCGGTCTCGGTGGGCAAGCCGCACATGAAATAGAGCTTGACCTGACGCCAGCCGTGGGAGAAAGCCGTCGCGACCGTGCGGATCAGGTCTTCCTCACTGACCATCTTGTTGATCACCTTGCGCATCCGCTCACTGCCACCCTCGGGCGCGAACGTCAACCCAGACCGCCGGCCGTTCCGAGAGAACTCGTTGGCCAGGGTCACGTTGAAGGCATCCACCCTCGTCGACGGGAGGGACAGCGACACGTTTGTGCCGTCATAACGATCAGCCAAACCTTTCGCGACCTCGCCGATCTCGGTGTGGTCGGCACTTGATAGCGAGAGCAGGCCGACCTCTTCGAAGCCGGACTGTCGGATGCCGTTCTCGACCATGCTGGCGATCGTGGTGATCGAGCGCTCTCGCACCGGGCGAGTGATCATGCCTGCCTGACAGAAGCGGCACCCGCGCGTGCAGCCGCGGAAGATCTCGACCGAAAAGCGCTCGTGCACGGTCTCTGCCAACGGCACCAACGGCTTGGCCGGATAGGGCCACGCGTCAAGATCCATCAGTGTGTGCTTGCTGACCCGAGCAGGAATGCCAGGGAGGTTGGGCTCGACCGCTGCGATTGCCCGGTCTTCGCCATAGGTCACGTCGAAGAATGCGGGCACGTAGACGCCGCCGCTCGCGGCGAGGCGCCGCAACAACTCCACCCGGCCGCCAGGCTTGGACTGCTCTTTCCACTCGCGGATCACCTCGGAGATGGCCAGCACAATCTCTTCGCCATCACCGAGCACGGCAGCGTCGATGAAGTCGGCGATCGGCTCCGGGTTGAAGGCCGCATGGCCGCCGGCCACCACGATCGGATGCTCCTCGCCGCGATCCCTGGCATGCAGAGGTATGCCGGCCAGGTCGAGGGCGGTCAAGAAGTTGGTGTAGCCCAACTCAGTCGAGAAACTCAGACCGAAAGCGTCAAATGCCCCGACCGGGCGGTGGGAATCAACCGTGAACTGCGGAATCGGACCCAGTTCATCGCCCTCGCGCATGATGGCTTCCAGGTCGGGCCACACGGCGTACGTCCGCTCAGCGAGGATCCAGTCGCGCTCATTGAGCACTTCGTAGAGGATCTGCACGCCTTGGTTGGGCAGGCCGACCTCATAGGCGTCGGGATACATCAGAGCCCACCGCACAGTGGGGCCCTCAGCAGCGCACTCCCACTCTTTGAGGGTCGCGTTGAGCTCGCCACCGACATACTGAATCGGCTTCTGAACCAGGGGAAGTTTGGGCTCAAGTCGCGCGAAGAGGGACTCCACAGATGGCATCAAACAAGCGTACGGCACCCCACCCACATCAACTCCGTCGCCAAACTCGTTGACATATCGTTTTTCGATGTTATTGTTTTCCGATAACAACGTTTATCGATACGACAGGGGATGCGAATGAACGCCGACAAGCTCTTGACCTTCGACCGCTGGGACTTCCTCGCAACGCGGGTGCTGCTCGCTTTGATCGCTCTAGCAGCCACCTCGTTGCTGGTGATCAAGCCGCTATGGGACCTGGCGCGTGGCAACCCGCTCCACTGGTCGTTGAATCTGGACATCGACGGACTGTCTACTGCGACAGTTTCTGCCCAATCTGGTGCACAGTTGGCCTGGGACGGCGCCGCGAGAGTCATCCTCACCGAACCATCAACCGCCGTCTGGATCGCCACCTTTGTGCCAAAGGCGCTGGTGGCGGCGACGATCGTCGCGATCGTCGTCATTCTCTATCGCTTGATGGCCCAGATTCACCGCGGCGCACCATTCGTCCGCAGCAGCGTGCGTGGGCTACGGGTGATCGCCCTGATTCTCTTGATCGTCCCCTGGGTGATCGTGCCGTTCGCAGGCAGAGCCGACTCAGTGGTGACCCGGGAAGCCCTCACCATCTCCGGTCCTGAGTCGTTCACCCTGTTCACCGGATCCTTCGTCCTGATGATGGGTGTCGGTCTGATGGTCGCGGCCATCGCGGAGGCGTTCGCTCAGGGACAGAAGTTGCAAGACGAAGTGGAAGGGCTCATCTGATGCCGGTCGACGAGCCACACCGGGTTGTGTGTCGCCTCGATGCGCTGCTCGAAGAACGTGGACTAACGCTGACTGCCCTTGCGGATCAGATCGGCGTCACCAACGTCAATCTGAGCGTGCTGAAAAACCAGCGCGCCAAGGCGATCCGGTTCTCCACTTTGACGGCATTGTGCGACGCGTTGGACTGCACTCCGGGCGACCTCTTCGAGGTGGCTGAACTCGCTTAGGTCATGCCCGACAAGTTTTAAGGGCGTTTGCGGCGCACCAGGTACGCCGGAGCCGCCTCTATCCTGGACAGTCGCTCCACAGCCCCCATCGACACGTCAATCGCAGAGCGGCACGCCGCAGATTTCGCCACCTGAGTGACGGGTCGGCGATCGGGTTAGCGTTGTCGACGCGCACAGGATGAAGCCTCATCACTCATCTCGAAATCCCGGAGAGACGTAGTCATTCTTCAAAACCTTTGCGGCGGCCAACACCTGGGCGGGCCAATCGTCCGCGTTGGCCCAGGGAACATCGCAGGTGCCCACACCCACGCGGCTTTGCACGACGGCAAGGCATTCGCGGAACCGTTCACTTTGTGACTGTCCACGGATCTCAAGGTGATACCACCTAGCGTCGGTTCGCTCCCTCGCCCGGGAACTGCGACTAAGCCACCGGAACACGGCTGCGCAGCTCTCGGAGGGAAGAATCGGCCGTCTTATGGCGCAGCCGAATATTGAGCAACAGCCCCACCGCAAGCAAGCAGGCAAACAGTGACGAGCCGCCGTACGACACAAACGGGAGTGGTACGCCGGTCACGGGCATGATCCCCAGACACATACCGATGTTTTGAAAGGCCTGGAAGCCAAACCAACAGGCGATGCCCGCCGCCGCGATCCGACCAAAAGCATCATCCGCTTCGATGGCAATTCGCAGCGCCCGCCAGACCACAACGCCCATCAGCACGATGATCAAACCGGCGCCGAGCAATCCCAACTCCTCCCCTGCGACGGTGAAGACAAAGTCGGTCTGCTGCTCGGGCACAAAACCCGACCGCGTTTGCGAACCGTCGAAGAGGCCCTGGCCAAACAGGCCGCCGTTGCCGATCGCGATGCGCGCCTGCTCGGTGTTATAACCAGCACCGCGAGGATCTAAGCCGGGATCGGTGAACGCTAGAAAACGATCCACCTGATAGTCACGGAGTACGCCGAGGGCGACTGCCGCTGCGGCAGCCAAAATCCCGCCACCGGCCAAACCCATCAGCCAAAGCCGACTCACACCGGCTATGGCCAGCACCCCAAACACGGTCGCCACCAACACCAACACGGTGCCCAAGTCCGGTTGCAAGAGAATCAGCACGGCCGGCACGCCTGCGATCACCAACAGACCGAGCAGGTCTCGCCAGGTCAGCTTTCGCCACCGACCGCCGCTTCGTTCGGCGATCCACAACGCACTGCCGACCACCACCGCCAACTTGGCAAATTCCGCCGGCTGCACCGAGAAACCAGCCAGGACAAACCAGGAGCGCGAGCCGTTGATTGTTGTGCCGACTGCCAGCACGGCGACCAAGCCAACAACACAAGCGGCGTAGGCGATCGGTGCCAGCAACCGCACCCAACGGTGCTCGATCACGGCAACACCGAACAACATCGCTGCCCCCAGCGCGATGTTGAGCAACTGCCGCGAAAGATAGGACTGCGAACCGCCCTGGTCGTCGTGGGCAGTTGCCGACCACACCAGCAACGTCCCCAACAACGTCAGCGCGGCGACCGCACCGAGCAACAGCCAATCGATCCGCTTGGTGTTGGTGTTCATCGCTCCACCGCTGCATCGCCAGGCGGCAGAATTGAGCCATCGCGCTGGAAGGTGGGTAAGCCCTCAGGAGCCACGACGCTCGGGATCAGGGCTCTCCCCGGCACGATCTGCTCGCCGCGGACGCCATAGAGGCCTTCCCAGATCTTCCGGATCGCCGGGCCCGAAGTCCCCGAACCGGTGCCGCCTTGGGACACCATCATGACCACCACGTAGTCCTTGGAATAGGACGCAACCCAGGAGGTTGACTGCTTGCCATAGACCTCTGCCGACCCTGTTTTAGACCGCACCACCACGTCGTCGAGCGGGAACCCAGTCATCCGCCACGCCATCGTCCCCTGCTTGGTCACGCCTTGCAGAGCCCGGTCGATATAGGCGATGGTCCGCTTCGGAACCGAAACCTGAGCCGCTACCTTCGGCTCGATCATCTTGGTGGTGTTGCCATCGGGGTCAACGACCGCCTTCCCGATCCGCGGCTCATAGAGAGTGCCACCGTTGGCAAGTGCGCCATACGCACGCGCCAACTGCAAGGGAGTCACCACTGTGTCGCCTTGGCCGATGGCAAAGTTCACCGCATCACCGGCTCGATAGGCATAACCCTCGGCGCAGAATTCCTTCGCGAACAGGTGCGCAAAGGTTTCTCCAGCCGCAGGAGTCGGCTTCGCAGCGACCTTGCAGTAGTAGTCCTTCTGGGCTTCGAAGTAGGCCCGCTTCCAGCGCCGATCCGCGATCCGCCCGCTAGCCTCGCCGGGCAGATCAACGCCGGTCTCCTTTCCGAAACCGAAAGCTTTGGCCTCAGCAACCAACGGATCCTTCGCGTTCACGTCACCAACGTCGCTGCCCAGTCGGCGCCAATAGTCATAGCCCACGCGATAGAAGAAGGTGTTGCACGAAACCTCCAAGGCCTTGGCAAAATCGATATAACCGTAGGCGCCCGACTCGTAGTTCTTAAACGCACGATTGCCGACCTGGAGGCTCGACGAGCACGCCAGTTTGGTGTCTGTCTGATAGCCGTGCGTGAGGGCGCCAGCCGTCATGAACGGCTTCCAGGTCGAGCCCGGTGCGAACTGGCCCTGTGTCGCCCGCGACAACAACGGTGTCCCGGCCCGCTCGGAATAGAGGTATCTGAGTTGTTTCTCAGTGATGCCACCAACCCAGACGTTCGGGTCGTACGTCGGTTGGCTGGACATCGCGACGATCCGACCAGTTTGGGCCTCCATCACCACAACAGCACCGGAGTCGGCGGCATAGTTTCGGCCGGTCACTTCGTCTTTGGTCGCCCGGGCCGTTCTGATGGTCTGGGCAAGTTGCCTTTCCACCAGACTCTGCACTCGCGCGTCGATCGAGGTCACCAACGTCGAACCCGGCCGGCTCAGGACCTCGTCACCGTCACCGAGCACGCGGCCCATCGAGTCCACCGCGACCCGGCGATAGCCAGGCTGTCCCCTTAACCACTCGTCGTACTCCTTCTCGATGCCGGCCCGGCCCACCAGAGAAGCGCCATTGATCGAGCGATCGTCTTCATCCTCGGCAATTTCAAGCTCGTCCGAGGTGACCGGGCTGAGGTAGCCAAGCAAGTGTGCTGCACTGATGCCGTAGGGCGCCGGAAATGACCGCACCGTGCTGCGATCCACTACCACCGCTGGGTAATCCTCCGGCTGCTCAAGAATTCTCAGGGCGGTCGGTTGACGTACATCGGTGGCAATAGGGACCGGTTGATAAGGGCTCCCACTCCAGCACACTCCCGGCTTCGCCTCCGGAGTGCCACAGCTCACGAGTCGAGCGTTAATCCGACGGCGAGGCTGGTCGACCGCAGTCGCAACCCGGTCAAGAAGTACGTCGCGGTCACCGTCAGCCAAGCGCGCCAACATCGTCTGGTCGATGGCCACCGCCCACGCCATCCGATTCGCAACGAGAGGGCGACCCATCGCGTCCACGATCAGCCCTCGCTCCGGTTGGACCACGACTTCGCGCAGCGATTGTGAAACAGCGCGGGCGTGGTATTCCTCACCGCCAAGCATCTGAACGTAATAGAGCCGGCCGAGCAGAGTGGCAAACAAGGAGAACACCAGTGCCTCGACGATGATCAACCGCAGTCGGGTGCGTCGCTCGGGAGAGATCTCTCTAGCCATCAGCTGTCCTGAGGGTGCGAAAGCCGGCCAAAGACGCCGATTAGAAACGGCAACAGCACCACGCCAAGCAAGCCGTCGCTCAACGAAGCGCCGAGGATCATCTGAAGCACCTCAGGAATCGCCATCGCTGGGTCGCGCAGGAGCACGCCAGTGAGGGCAAACACGGAGGTGCCCACGAAGGAAGCCGCGACCGCTAGCCCCAACAGCACCGGCCGGCGTGGTCGTGACCCCACCCGGCCGCGCGCGGCAGTGCCCACTAAGTAGCCAACGATGACGAGTGAGAGTGCCCAGCGACCGGCTAGGTGATCCGATGCCGGACCCAGGTCGAGCAACAGGCCCAACCCAAAGCCCAGCAGCGCAGCGAAGTCTCGGCCGCGAGCAACCCCGGCTGCGACGACGAGCAGGAGCACAAGATTAGGGATTGGAGCTATGCCCAAGAGTGCTGGCCCTAGGGCCAGCTGAGCGCCAAGAGCGCCCAGGATGACGAGTCCGGCGACAGTGACGCGGATCGGCACGGATTGGGCGAATTTTGCTTGTCGCGTTGAACGGGGCCCAGCCGTCGGGTCAACTTTGAGTGTGTTCATCTCAGGCTTCCGTCAGCTTCGATCACTGCGCGATCGCTCGACGTACCCGAAGGCACGACTACGCCGACTAGGTCTAGCGAGGTGAAGTCAACGAAGGGCACCACCACCGCTCGCTGAGAAGTACGTCGTGGAGTCGTGATGACTTTGGTCACCCGGCCAATCGGCACTCCACCGACATAAGGTGCGCCACCTTCCGAGCCCCAGGTCACCACAACATCGTCACGAGCAGGCGTGATCGCATCATCGATCAGATCGAGGTCAAGGCGCCCACCTTCTCCCAGCATTCCTCGTCCCTTGAGCAGCCCCACTTCCATGCTCCGACCAAGCCGAGCCCCGACGCCCGAGTCCACGTCGACGATCAGCAGCACCGAAGCAGTGGTGGCAGTGGTGCGCAACACCCTTCCCACGAGCCCGTCATTGTTGAGGACCGTCATGTCCGCGCGAATCCCGGCCCGCTCACCCGCATCAATGGTCACCACGGCGGAAAAGGAAGGTGCGGAACTGAGCCCAATAACCCGCGCCGGAACCAGAGCCAGGCTGGTGTCGGCGGCCGTTTGCATGAGCGCGTCGTAGGCGGCGAGTCGATTGCGGTCTAACTCTTCGGTTTCGACGGCCTGACGGAGTTGGGCATTCTCCGCGCTTAAGCGCACCACTTCTTTGCGCATGTTCTGACGGTCGGTGAAGGCTCGAGGAAGCGAAGTTATCGGTCGCGTCACATCAGTGACAGCAGCGGCCACCGGGCCGACGACCGATCCGACGGCTTGTCTCGCGGGGGCCAGCGCTCCGCCATGGCTATCGATGGCGATGAGAGTCAAACAGGCAAGGATCAAGCCCGCTAAGCGTCCCGGCGATGGCCCAAACCTTCTAGCCCGGTCCACCTTCATCCGCGCCGCCGTCGATCCGCAAGGAGAACCATCTGCAAAGCCTCAAACTCTTCCACGCACTTGCCAGCGCCCAACACCACAGAACTCAGCGGATCCTCGGCGATGTGCACCGGGATCCCAGTCTCGTGGCGGAGCCGGTCATCGAGTCCGGAGAGGAGGGCACCTCCTCCGGTGAGCACCATCCCGCGATCCATCAGGTCCCCAGCCAAGTCAGGTGGAGTTTGGTCCAGCGTGGTCTGGACGGCATCGAGGATCGCGTGCAGCGGATCTTCTAGCGCCTGCCGCACCTCCTGGCTGGTGATCGTGAGTGTGCGGGGCAACCCGGTGACCAAGTCGCGGCCACGGACTTCGGCCTCAAGTTCGTCTGCCATGGGGTAGGCCGAGCCCAAGGAGAGTTTGACCTCTTCGGCTGTGCTCTCCCCCACTAGGAGTGAGTGTTGTTTCTTCAGCCAAGTGACGATGGCGTTGTCCAGGCTGTCTCCAGCGTGCCGCACGCTGAGCGAGGCCACGATGCCTCCCAGCGAGATCACAGCCACTTCAGTGGTGCCGCCACCGATATCAACCACCAGATTTCCCGTCGCCTCATGCACGGGAAGCCCAGCACCGATCGCAGCCGCCATTGGCTCTTCGATCAGGAAGACTTTGCGGGCGCCGGCCTGATAGCCCGCCTCCTTCACCGCCCGCCGCTCCACCGCGGTGCACCCTGTCGGCACGCAGATCACCATGCGAGGTTTGGCTAGGTAACGCCGTCGATGCACGCGCCGGATGTAGGTGCGCAGCATTTCTTCGGCCGCTTCAAAGTCAGCAATGACGCCGTCTTTCAACGGGCGCAAAGCGCTCATGGATTCTGGCGTGCGGCCCAGCATTCGCTTGGCGTCCGCCCCAACGGCAACGATGTCACCGGACTCGGACTCGATGGCCACCACCGACGGCTCGTCCAAGACGACGCCTTTGCCGCGGACGTACACCAGCGTGTTTGCGGTGCCGAGATCAATGGCCATATCGCGGCCAATGAACTGCCCGGCTCTGCGCCCAAATTTTGGTTGGGCCACCGCAGACTTCATGGGGGAAACCACAAGCGACGCCTTTGCTGCTGGGGGAAGAATTGAAGGCTGAACTCCACAGTAGGTAGCCCTCCGGCTTGCTTGGGGTAGGACACGCGCTCTTTCACATTCGTATCACCAGCCCCACAGACGGGGTCCTCATTGGATGGGCTCAACGCGTGGGTATCCGCGTCGGCATTCGCTCCCACTCTGGGTCCTGAGGATCGTCACGCCAGGTGTCCTTGATCGGCTCTGCAATGACCACCCGCTCCGGTTGACCAACCAAGACATATGCCTGATTGCTCAGCGATTCAGTGTCGTGGTCGAAGTATTTGCTGTGGTCCTCGATCGCGGTGACTGACGTGTCGTCGGGGGCTCGAGTGACCGACTCAGCTTGGAATCGCTGGGCGGCGAAGTCGTCCTCGGCCGGGTCGTTGCCCAAGCCGATCCCGAGCGTGCCGGGGTTGGCCCAGCCGTGGTCGCCCAGTTTCGGCACGGGATCTCGACTGTTGGCACCCACCCACACCCGCTCAGCATCAAGACCAAGATCACTCACGTGGTCAACGCCCGGGCCGAGCCCCGGACTGCCCACGAACACCAGATCATCGACGGCCAAATGGTGATCGTGAGCCGACTGGCCGAGCGTGGTCGATCCATAGCTGTGTCCGATCGCGGTGATGTGCACGCGGCCGTCGGTGTCAGCAGTACGGAATCCAACGACCAGATCGTCGAGCTCCCCGCCGCCCGCCTTGGCCGCGTCGGCCGTCGCGACCGACAGGGCATCCAGGTCGCTACCCCAGGGCAGCAGATTGTCCGGCGAGTCATAGCCAAGCCAGCCCAGCACCGCAATCGAATCATCGCTCGCCGTGTCGGCAGCCTGATAGAGGTTGCCGGCACGTTCACTCACCGAACGAACATCTCCCCCGTCATGCCCAAAACCCGGCACGAAGATGCCCAGATGCTGGCTGTCGTCGAGATCTCCCACGCCGATGGCGACTTCACCATCGCCAGCAAAAGCGTCCGGGTCATAGAGATAGAGCTGACTTGGCAGCCCTCGCTCGGCCAAGTCATCGAGAGCTCGCTCAGTCTGGGTGCTGTTGCGCAGAGCCGATCGCTGCGCGGGCGTGAGTGCACCGTGTCCCTTCCGCCAACGGCCCGCTGCAAGATCCCTGGTCAAGGCCACCCGGTTAGCCAGCGAGCGAACGCTCGCGGGCAGGCCGTTCAGCGCACCAATCACGCCGGGAGCGACGACAAGCAACGCCTCGCGATGACGATCAGACAGACCCAGCCACCACTCGTGGATCTGGTGCGGCGTGCCGTCACGCGGACAAGTGGCTAGAGCCTCGTCGCCTGGGTCTGATTGATCGACAGCCCCGGCGCTTGGCGTAGGGCGCAGTTGCGCAAGCGCCGACAGGAGGCTCACCCCTGCCGCAGCCGCATCGTCTCCGGCCACCAACTGGGCGGCATACCTCTCGAAGGCGGTGGCTGCTTCGCGCAACCGCAGCGACATTGCGTCGGTCGCTTGCACCTGGCGCCGGATCCGTTCGCGATAGGCAGCGGCCGCGTGGCCGGTCCAGTTGCCCCCCGGCTCTCGACGAGCGAAGTCACCGACATCGTCGAGTTGCGCGCAGGCCGCCCGCACCCGCTGAGCGCACTCGACAGCCGACTCCTGGTCGAGCGCCGTCATCCTGCCCACGGCCAACGCGCCGCGCTGCCCCACGATTGATCTGCTTGCTGGGCGCTGCCAGCCACCGCATCGAGAGCGTTTGCGATCGCCCGCGACTCAACACCGCGATCCTCAATCTCGGTGGCCCAAGCTGCAAAGAAGTGGCGTACGCCGGGCAGCACCGGAGTTGGCAACGAGCCAGGACCTTGATCGAGCAACGCAGCCGCGGAGCGTAAGTCATGCTCCTGCTCGCGCCACCGCTCCGAAAGCCGTCGGAGTTCGAGTGGGGCTAGTTCGAATCGTCCCGTGTTTGTCATCCCGACAGCCTGACGGTTCGAAGCCGACTAGCCCAGCACGAATTCAGAGCCTGTGGATGACTGCCCAAGAGCGGTGAGTTGAGGTACGGTCAGCGCATGTCAGACCTCGACCAACTTCTTGCCAATCTGCCCATCGACCAGATCGGTGCCGCGCTGGGCGAAGACCCCCAGTCCGTGCAGGCAGCCGCCAGTGCCGTCCTCCCGGCCTTACTGGGCGGCATGCAAGCCAATGCCCAGGATCCGTCTGGCGCCCTCTCGCTGCTTGATGCACTCACGCAGCACGACAACGACTTAGCCGATGATCCCTCGGATTTCGGTCGCGTTGACTCCGCGGATGGCGAGAAGATCGCGAGCCATGTCTTCGGTGATCAGCAGGATCAAGTCATCAACCAGCTCGGCGCCAGCAGTGGTGTCGCCAGCGGGCTGATCCGCAAGTTGCTGCCGATCCTAGCCCCGATCGTCTTGTCGATGTTGGCCAAGAAAATGCGTTCGGGTGGTGCCAGTTCGAGCGCCACCGCCGGTGGCGGTCAGGGCGACATCTTGTCCTCGGTCCTTGAGCAGGTCCTGTCCGGAGCAGCTCAAGGTGCTGGGGGCGGCAGCTCGCAGGCCAATGCTGGCTCGATCATTTCCGATGTTCTGGGCGGCTTGCTCGGCGGCGGGCGGCGCTGAGCCCAAGCGGCTCAAACCAGAGGCTCAACCGAGCAGTTGGCAGTACGGGGCGATGCTGAGGTGCCCGTCAGGGAGGATCTCGACGCCCACCCCGTGCTGATTCAGCAATGCAGCAACGTCTGACGTCTCCATTGAGCCTGCTTCAGCGAGTTTCCTTGCCAGGGTGAGGACCAGCCGTTGATGGGTTGCCAACTCACTACGGGTTTCGGCGACCAATCGGGTCATCATCTTCTCGATGTCAGATTCGGCGGGGCCAGAATCCATTTCATAGGCCCCGTCCAACATGTAGTTGACCTGGAATTCTTTGTCGAAGCCATGTCGGGTCACAAAGTCAATCAACTGTCGGGTGGCGTTCTCCCTGTCGGAAGCTCGTCCGATCGACGCGTGGTCCTCACCAAAAATCAGTTCCTCGGCGATGCCACCGGCGAGCGCGACCTTGACTTGCCACACCGTGGTCCCGGCCGTCTCGTACACCGAGTGCGGCATCGTGAAGCCCCCGACGTACGTCGACGCGACCCGCGCGGTGAGTTGCCTTGGAGCCAACCCAAACAACAAGCCATACATCACCGCGTGACCGGCCTCGTGAACCGCAATGTTCGCTACTTTTTCCGGCGAGCTGGACTCGCGGATCTTGTCGATTCGACCGGTGTAGGGCAACCGCACGGTTTTGTCGCCTACCACTCCCAGCAAGGCGTGATCACCCGCGTCGTAGCGCAGTTGGATCGTCTTCGCCCCATCGAGCAAGGCGGAAAACAGCAGCTTCGCGAGATTGGTTTCCAGAATGTCGGCGACCGACGAAAACACCGGGCGCACTCCCTGCACTGGAAAGACACCGTTGCGGTAGATCAGTTCCCGCACGGAGTCGTCAATTTCCAGCGCAACCGCGAAGGACTCCCGCGCTCGGTCGATGACACGGCGAGTCTCCCGATCGATCAACTCTGAGAAGTCGGCACGAAGGAGACTGGTGTAGATCAGGTGGGTGTTGCCAAAACGCGCGACCTGCTCTGGCTTGAAACGGCGCATCAGCGCGTTCTTGATGTCAACCACCGTGATCTTGCTGGTGTGCGCCGCAAACACATCCGCATCCACATCGGCTTCGGAACCCTGCCCAGACATGTGAAATGCCTCGTCGAGGTTGCCGCTGATAATCACCAAACAACGTGAACAATCCAGCGGCTCGTAGATCCGCTTCGTTGCGCGAGCAGCCTCGACCAACGCCAACCCCTCGGCATAGGTCATTCCTTCAATCTGTTCGAGCGGTGTCTTTAGCGACAATGCTCGCTTGAGGTTGTTGGCTTCCCAATAGTCGATCCGATTGTCATCCTGGCCCAGTGGTTCTCCCGCTGCCCGTTTGCGCTCGATCTCCCGGACGGAACGTTTGAGCGACGAGAAGAGATATTCCAGTTCGGGTGATTCGCGACGGGCCAGTCGCCCATCACTTAACAATTCCCAGAAGTCGCTGAACTTAGTGTTCGTGACCGGCTTACCCTCATGGTCCAACGTATTGAATCGCTGAATTTCGTCGAACAACAGCAACGTCGGCTCACCCTGGAGTGCTCCGGACTCGGTGAGTCGCGAGGCGACCGACGTGTGCCAGGTGGTGCTGTCGGCATTGGTCAACTCGATCTCGACAAAGCGATCTGCAATATCGAGCTCGGTCACCAACCTGCGCACCAGATCGGTTTTGCCGACACCTGTCATCCCCCATAGGTTGACGATCACCGGCCGAGAGAGGAGTTGTGGCGCGACGTACCACACCAGCACCGCATCGCAGAGCTCGTCGATGATCGGATCGATCCCGACGAAATAGTTCTTCAGCGCCTCTCGCGCCTGATTGAGCCGAGCCCGACGGGCTTCCACCTCATGACGATCTAGAACTTCGTTCATCGCGGATCAGTGCGTGAGCGCGGGGAACCACAGTGCGATCTCGCGGGCCGCTGACTCTGGCGAGTCTGACCCATGCACGAGGTTTTCGCGGTTGGACAGGCTGAGGTCACCGCGGATGCTCCCTGGTGCTGCTTTGCGTCCGTCGGTGGCACCGTTGATCGCGCGCACGACGTCAACCGCCTCGTCGCCCTCCAGAACTACAGCCACCAGCGGCCCGCTCGTCACAAATGCACGCAAGGGCGGGTAGAAGTCACGCTCAACATGCTCGAAGTAATGCCGATCGGCTTGTTCGCCATCGATCGCCCGCTGTTCCAGCGCGACGATGGTGAGACCTTTCGCTTCGAAGCGGCCAATGATCTCACCGATAAGTCCGCGGCGGACCGCATCTGGTTTGAGCAAAACAAGAGTGCGCTGCGTTGGAGTTTGAGTCGACATAGCAGCGAGCCTAATACTCCGGATGAGCTAAGACGTACGCCGCCCGCTCGCGTTCGATCTTGATGCCCAAGAAGTACGCCGTCGCCCACAGCGCGCCGAAGATCAGCCCTAACAAGAACATGATCGGGACGACGAACCCCATCGCGATGGCGGCGACTTGGACAACCCAGCCAAGGTAGTAGGCCCACTCGGCCCGCAACATCCCGGCCAGCAACAAGCAGGCCAGCGCCAGGCCCAGCCCGACCACGAGGGCAACGCCGACGCTCACCCCCGACACAGAAACCATCACGGGAGTGGCTAGGGCAACCGTGACGGCTTCCAAACTCAACACGGCAGCGCACATTCCACGCCTGGGCGACCTCATCGGCGGTTGCCTGTCAGCAGCGCTCTGGCCTCGCCAACGGTGACGACAGACCCAGTCACGAGCACTGCCCCGGAACCGAGGGGATCCCCAAAGGCGCCGCCAGCTTCAGCCAGCGCGGCAGCCTGGTCGATGGCATCGGCGAGGTTGGTGGCAACGGTCACCCGATCGTCGTCGAAGACTTCGCGCGCAACCACCGCAAGTGCTTCTGCAGTCATCGATCGAGACGACGAATTTTGGGTGCAAATGAGGTGGGCAAAGTGTGGTTCGAAGGCAGCAATCACACCTTCGTAGTCTTTATCAGCCATCACGGCCATCACCCCAATTAAGGGCGAAAAGGCAAATGAGTCGGACAGAGCGTCAGCGGTTGCGGCCGCGCCGTGGGGATTGTGCGCGGCATCGAGAACGATCGTGGGACTTCGGCGCACCACTTCGAGCCGACCGGGCGAGGTGGCCGCTGCGAAGGCCTCAAGCACCAGATCCTGAGCCAGCGCTTCGGGGCCCGCGAACGCTTCCACCGCAGCCAGCGCCACGGCCGCGTTCTGGGCCTGGTGCGCGCCATACAGAGGCAAGAACACGTCGTCATACGTCGCGCGCAGGCCACGCAGCGTCAACACTTGACCCCCCACTGCGGCCACTCGGTGCTCAACGCCAAAGTCCTGTCCCTCGACGAGCAAGGTCGCGCCCACCTCGCCGGCCCTCGCGATGATCACGTCGAGCACCTCCGGTCGCTGCTCAGCCACGATCACCGTGGAACCGGCCTTGATGATGCCGGCCTTTTCGACAGCGATAGCGACGGGGTTGTCCCCCAGATAGGCGGCGTGATCGACGGAGATCGGCAAGATGACGGCAACAGCCGCGTCGGCCACATTGGTGGCGTCCCAGGCGCCCCCCATGCCAACCTCGATGACTGCGGCGTCGACCGGAGCATCGGCGAAAGCTGCGAACGCCATGCCGACGACGGTCTCGAAGAAAGACAGCGGAAACTCTTGAGTTGAGTCCACTAGGTGGGTGTAGGGCGCGACATCGTTAAACGCCGCTACGAAGGCCTCATCGGTCAGCGGCTCGCCATCGAGAACTATCCGTTCACTCATGTGCTGGAGATGTGGGCTCGTAAAGCGCCCCGTGCGCAAACCCATCGTGAGCAAGAAGGTCTCGATCATCCGAGCCGTCGAGGTCTTGCCGTTTGTTCCAGTGAGGTGCACAACGGGGTAGGACTTCTCCGGATTTCCCAAAAGATTGGTGAATTCCCGGATTCGATCCAGGGACGGCTCCAACTTGGTTTCGGGCCAACGCGACAACAACGCATCCTCAGCTTCAGCCACGGTCCGCGCCGCTCTTGCCTCCTCATTCACTGCGTCAGTCACCGCGTCACTCATCGGGCCAGTCTAGGTCCCCCCGTCCTTCCCCTGTTGTTTCATCAAGGTATGTAGGTCAACCTCCACTTCCCACGGCGTACAGACCCCGGTAAGCGATGCTTCGCCTGCATACCTTGATGAAACAACAGCCAGGGACGTACGCCGTTTCGCGAGGCAGCGCGGGCAGCCATAAACTCATCGTCATGACCTCATCTGCCGAAGCAGCCGTGTCCGCCACGTCGCCAGCGCGCGACGTGGCCGTGCCCGACAAGCCGGCCCTAGAAGGACTTGAGGATCGCTGGTCTGCGCAATGGAAGGCCGATGACACCTACGCGTTTGATCGGATGCAACCGCGGGAAAATGTCTACTCCATCGACACCCCACCGCCGACGGTTTCTGGCAGCCTGCACGTCGGCCACGTCTTTTCCTACACCCACACCGACCTGATCGCGCGCTATCAACGGATGCTCGGCAAGAGCGTGTTCTACCCCATGGGCTGGGACGACAACGGACTGCCGACCGAGCGGCGCGTGCAAAACTACTTCGGGGTTCGCTGCGACCCATCGCTGCCCTTTGACCCCGACTTCACCCCGCCTGAGAAGCCTGATCCCAAACGCCAGCTCTCCATCAGCCGGCCAAACTTCATCGCGCTGTGCGAAGAGTTGGTCTTGGAGGACGAGAAGGTGTTTGAGTCGCTCTGGCGCACGCTCGGACTTTCCGTGGACTGGGCCACGACGTACACCACGATCGGCAAGACAGCGCAAACTGCCAGCCAGCGTGCTTTCCTGCGCAACTACGCTCGCGGCGAGGCCTACCTTCAAGACGCGCCAACTCTCTGGGACGTTACCTTCCAGACCGCCGTGGCACAGGCAGAACTCGAAGCGCGGGAGTACGCCGGCCACTATCACCGGGTCGCTTTCCGCCAGCCCGATGGGTCTCCACTCTTCATTGAGACGACTCGACCCGAGTTGATCCCCAGCGTGGTTGCGCTGATTGCCCACCCAGATGACGATCGCTTCCAGCCGCTGTTCGGGACCACGGTCACGAGCCCCGTTTTTGGTGTGGAGATTCCCGTGGTTGCCCACCCGGCAGCCGAACCCGGCAAAGGCGCTGGCATCGCGATGTGCTGCACCTTCGGCGACCCCACGGACGTGACTTGGTGGCGCGAGTTGCAGTTGCCGGTCCGCACCGTGATTGGCCGCGACGGCAGGTTTATCCGCGAAACCCCGCCCTGGCTAGCCGCTGAAGCTGCTGCTGAGGCGTATGCCGAGTTGCTCGGAAAGACCGTCTTCAGTGCGCGCGAAGCAATGGTGTCGCTGTTGCGCGCCAGCGGTGATCTGGTGGATGAGCCGACCCCCACCAAGCGAATGACTAACTTCTATGAAAAGGGCGACAAGCCCCTGGAAATCGTGGCGACTCGACAGTGGTATATCCGCAACGGCGGACGCGATATGGCTCTGCAAGGCGAGATGTTGGCTCGGGGCACTGAGATTACGTGGGTTCCTCCCTACATGAGTCATCGCTTCGAAAACTGGGTCGGCGGCCTCAACGGGGACTGGCTTATCTCGCGTCAGCGCTACTTCGGCATCCCGTTCCCGGTTTGGTATCCCCTCGACGCCGATGGCGAACCGGACTACGACCACCCGTTTATGCCAACCGAGTCCGAATTGCCGGTGGACCCGTCCACCGACGCGCCACGCGGCTTTGTCGAGGAACAGCGCGGCAAGCCGGGCGGCTTTATCGGTGACCCCGATGTCATGGACACGTGGGCGACGTCATCGCTGACTCCCCACATCGCCGGTGGCTGGGTCACTGACGAGGATCTATGGGGACGCGTCTTCCCGATGGATCTGTGCACCCAAGCTCACGACATCATTCGAACGTGGTTGTTTTCACGGGTCGTGCGATCCCACTTCGAGAACCATGTTGCCCCCTGGTCGCACGCGTTGGTTTCGGGCTTCGTGGTCGACCCCGACCGCAAAAAAATGAGCAAGTCCAAAGGCAACGTCGTCGTGCCGACAGAAATCCTCGAGAAGTACGGCGCCGATGCGGTGCGCTGGCGGGCAGCGATGGCTCGTCCGGGACTGGATTCACCCTTTGACGAAACCCAGATGAAGGTCGGTCGACGGCTGGCGATGAAACTGCTCAACGCCGCGAAGTTTGTGTTGGGGTCTGTGGAAGCCACCGATCCAGATCTCACTCCGGTCACTGCGCCCGTCGACCGAGCCATGATCGCCAGTCTTGACACGGTTATTACCCAAGCTACTGAGGCCTTTAACGCCTATGACTACACCTCGGCCCTTGAGGCGGCCGAGCGGTTCTTCTGGTCGTTCTGCGACGACTACCTAGAGCTGGTCAAGGAGCGCGCCTACGCCGAGGCCGAAAGCCCAGAGAAGGCCTCAGCGAAGGCGGCCCTGGCCTACGCCGTACACGTGCAATTGCGGCTTTTCGCACCGTTCATGCCCTACGTCACCGAAGAGGTGTGGTCCTGGTGGGAAGACGGCTCCATCCATCACTCACCGTGGCCGACACCCCAGAACACCGTCACTGGCGACCCTGAAGTGCTTCGCATGGTGGGCACGGTGGTGGCTGGCCTTCGTGGCGCAAAGTCCGACGCACAGGTGTCGATGCGCACCGAGGTTTCCGCAGCGGTTGTCACCGGGCCAAAAGAATTTCTTGACCCTCGTTCGCCAGGTCGAAGCGGACCTGCGTTCGGTCGGGAAGGTGATCGGTTCGTTTGACTACGCTGTTGGTGAGTCGGTCAGCGTTTCCGCAGTGTTGTAACGCGTCGTTGTGACGCGTCCTACTCGGTCACAGTTTTGAGCCTACGGGGTCGCGGGTGCGCTGTCTGAGGATGAACTGTCCACCGATGCATTGCCCGCCGACGAACCACCGCTATCGACTGTGGTCGCGCCTTGACCGTCATCACTCGGCTGATTGTCGTTTGAATCGTCACTGCCAGGATTGGGATCGATTGGCGGATCAGGGTTGGTGATGTCATCAAAGGTGAGAACCGGAGCAGACTCGGGGACCTCAACCGTGTCCTCGCTGGGCGTTGGCTCAGCTTCTTGTGACGGCTCGGGTTCGGGTTCGACCGAAATCTCCGGCTCAGGACTTGGCGAAGACTCCGGTGTTTCCTGCTCGTCATCTGAACCAGCAGACGGAGTGGGATCGGAGGGAGCCGACGGTGTGGATGGACCGGACGGACTCTCTCCTAGGGTCGAATTGCCGGAGTCCGGTGGGACTACTACCCCCGGCTCGTTCGCGGTCTGCGACGTGGGGTAACTGTCTGGAGCCTGCACATAGGGAGGGTCGAAGGGCCACAAGTTAGCGATCGACAAGGCCGGCTGCGGGGGGGACAAAGACGGAGTGGCATCTGCGAGGCTGGCACCGGCTGCATTGGTTGACGACCCGGCTGATGGGGACTCACCCACCACCGCGGCGCGCACTTCCTGGGCCAAATTTCGGCTCGATCCGGACGCCAGCGCCATCGAGTTTCCCACCACTAAAGAGCAGAGGAGGGTAACCGCAACGAACGCGATGAGCGGTCGCCGATGCTCGCGGGTCACAGAATCACCTTTCTAGGTCAACAGAAGGTATCCAGTGTCGCTGCCAAAGCCCAGAAAACCAACACCTGGCAACGAAATGGCCCGAAGTAACTAGAGAGCGCAACTGCCCAGGTCAGGCGGACTTTTTCTTCTTGGCGTCGTTGTCTCGGGGAATCAGCGTTGGAATTTCATCCGTGAGCACGGATTCGCCCGTGACGACCACCCTGGCAATGTCTCCTCGTGAGGGGACGTCATACATCACTTGCAACAGAACTTCTTCGATGATCGCGCGCAAACCACGCGCACCTGTGCCCCGCTCAAGTGCCTTTTCGGCAATGGCATCGACGGCATCCGGAGTGAATTCTAGTTCGACACCATCGAGCTCGAAGAGTTTTTGGTATTGCTTGACAAGTGCATTGCGTGGCTCGGTAAGGATTTGGACAAGAGCTGGCACATCCAACTTGGTGACACTGGCAATCAACGGCAACCGCCCGATGAACTCCGGGATCAGCCCATATTTGGTGAGATCTTCAGGTCGTACGAGGGAGAGCAGATCTTCCGCCTCCCGCTCAGCTGCACCGCGTACTTCGGCGGTAAAACCAAGCGTCTTCTTCCCAACTCGCTGCTCGACGATGTGCTCAAGGCCGGCAAACGCGCCCCCGACAACGAACAGAACGTTTGTTGTGTCGATCTGGATGAACTCCTGATGCGGATGCTTGCGACCACCTTGCGGAGGAACCGATGCGGTGGTGCCTTCGAGGATCTTGAGCAACGCCTGCTGCACGCCCTCGCCAGAAACATCGCGAGTAATCGAAGGGTTCTCTGCCTTTCGTGCGACCTTATCTATCTCATCGATATAGATAATGCCGGTTTCGGCCTTCTTGACGTCGTAGTCTGCGGCCTGGATCAACTTCAAAAGAATGTTTTCAACGTCTTCGCCGACGTAACCGGCCTCCGTGAGCGCGGTGGCGTCCGCAATCGCAAAAGGCACATTCAGCATTCGGGCCAGAGTTTGTGCGAGATATGTCTTGCCGCAGCCAGTTGGGCCAATCAACAAGATGTTGGACTTGGCCACTTCGACGGCTTCGTCCTTGGCGTGTTTGCCAGCGATCGATTGGAGCCCGGCTTGGACACGCTTGTAGTGGTTGTAGACCGCCACGGCCAGCGATTTCTTGGCCTGTTCTTGGCCGATGACGTAGGAGTTGAGGAATTCGAAGATCTCACGAGGCTTGGGGAGCTCGTCGAGGCTAACCTCGGCTCCCTCGCTCAACTCCTCCTCGATGATCTCGTTGCAGAGATCGATGCACTCGTCGCAGATATAGACGCCGGGCCCGGCGATCAACTTCTTGACCTGCTTCTGGCTCTTCCCGCAGAAAGAGCATTTCAGCAGGTCGCCTCCGTCACCGATGCGTGCCACGGGCGGTCCTCCGGATCCTTGTGCCTTGGATGGTGCGTCGGGCATCCGCCCGCGAAACATTCAGAATAGATAACGACCGTACCCCGTGGCGCCCCCTGTTGACTTGCAGACACGGGGGCGACACTGGGGACTAGGTTGATCGGACTAGACGAGGGCGGGCACCTTGAGCGACTCGAGGATCGAGTCGATCAGGCCGTATTCAACAGCTTGCTCGGCGGTCAAGATCTTGTCGCGTTCGATATCCATGCTGACCTGCTCGATGTCGCGACCGCTGTGGTCGGAGATCATCTTCTCGAGGAGTTCGCGCATCCGCAGAATCTCGTTCGCCTGGATCTCGATGTCGGAGGTCTGCCCAAAGGTGCCCTCGGTGTAAGGCTGGTGAATCATGATCCGACTGTTGGGCAATGCCAATCGCTTGCCCTTGGCCCCAGCTCCGAGCAAGATCGCCGCCGCCGAAGCTGCCTGCCCAATGCAAACCGTTTGCACATCCGGCTTGATGAACCGCATCGTGTCGTAGATCGCGGTGAGCGCTGTGAAGGATCCACCGGGTGAGTTGATGTAGATGCTGATGTCTTGATCCGGGTTCATCGACTGGAGACAGAGCAACTGAGCAATAATCGCGTTGGCCACGTCGTCGGAGATGGGCGTGCCCATGTAGATGATGCGATCTTCGAAAAGCTTGGCGTAGGGGTCAATCCGGCGTACGCCATAAGACGTCCGCTCTTCCCACTGGGGAATGTAGTAGTTCATCTGATCAGCCCTTCTGGCTTGCGGGACGGACATCGGGGGTGGTGGCCTGACGCGAAGTTTTGATGACTTGGTCGATGAAGCCGTATTCCTGGGCTTGTTGTGCAGTGAACCAACGATCACGGTCGGCATCGGCAATCACCTGCTCGAGCGGTTGGCCGGTGTGCTCAGAGATCAACTCGAGCAGGACCTTCTTGATGTGCAAGGACTGCTGTGCCTGAATCTTGATGTCGGAGGCAGAACCACCCATGCCACCGGACGGCTGGTGCATCATGATCCGCGCGTGAGGCAGCGCGAAGCGCTTGCCCGGCGCTCCGGCACACAGAAGGAACTGTCCCATCGAGGCCGCAAGCCCCATCCCGACCGTCCCCACATCGTTGGGGATGTAGTTCATCGTGTCGTAGATCGCCATGCCTGCGTCGACCGAGCCGCCCGGTGAGTTGATGTGCAGAAAGATGTCAGCCTTGGGGTCCTCGGCCGAAAGCAACAACAACTGGGCGCAGATCGCATTGGCGTTCTGGTCGCGAACCTCGGAGCCGAGGAAGACAATGCGCTCGCGAAGCAGTCGTTGGTAGATGTGGTCGTCGAGGCCGTATGACGGCGCGCCATTCATGGCTGGCCCAGGGACAGACGAAAGGAACGAATTCGGGGATGAGTTGGGGTTCACGTCAGCGACGATAGCCCGAACATCCGAGCATTCCACGGGTTGGCGCGCACTGTTCGCGCAGAGCAGATTCCAAAGGGTCCAACAAAGGACTCAGTCGTCGTCCCCAGCCGCGGTTGCAGCGGCGTCGGATGGAGGGGCGAAGGTGCCGTCCGGACGCAGATTTGCCAGGTCGAGGACCGCGCCAGATGCGTCGGTCACGACGGCTGACTCAACCAACTTTGCCAGCGCCTTGCCGCGCAGAATCTCCTGCACCAATTCAGGAATGTGATTGTGCTCAAACATGTGATTGGCAAACTCTTGTGGATCCTGCCCAGATTGCTGAGCGCGTCGCACCAGGTGTTGCGACATCTCCGCCTGATCGACTTCGAGCCCTTCTGCCTTCACAATCTCGTCGAGCACAAATTGGGCGGCCACGGCATCACGCACCCGGCGCTCCAGATCGGCTTCGAACTCCTCAATAGTCTGCGCCTCATCTTCAAGGTAGGCATCCATCGACATCCCCGCACGAGCGAGTTGCTGTTCGAACGACTGACGACGCGCATTCAGCTCATCGGTCACGATCGCCTCTGGCAACGGAATTTCAACTTGGCCAAGTAGCGACTCTAAAACGGCATCCCGAGCTGATGCTGCCTGCTCCAGTCGCTTGCCTCGGCCGAGCCGCTCGCGCACATCGGCGGTGAGCTCATCAGCGGTGTCAAACTCAGAAGCAGTTTGCGCGAATTCGTCATCGAAAGCTGGCAGCTCCTGTTCTTGGACGGAGGTGACCCCCACGCGGACATCAACCCCTTCGCCGACCAGATCGCCGCCAACGAGCTCAGAAGAGAAGGTCGTTTCGTCACCGGCGCTCATGCCTAATAGCGCCTCATCGAGTCCCTCAAGCATTCCCCCGCGGCCAACTTGGTAGGACATGCCGGTGAGTTCGGCTCCCTCGACAACTTCGCCCTCTTGGGTCGCGGTCAGATCGATAACGACGAAATCGCCGTCAGCGGCGGCACGGTCAACATCGGTCAACGTGCCGAAGCGCTGCTGCAGGGCCTTGATCTGTTCCTCAACGTCAGCATCCGTGATGTCGATGTCTTCAACCTGAGCCGTCAAGGCGTCGTACGCCGGCAAGGTGATCTCCGGCTTGACGTCAACCTCAGCGGTGAACTCAAGCGCCTCGTTGTCTTCAAACTTGGTCACCTCGATCTCGGGCTGTGCCAAGGGCTCGAGAGAGTTTTCACGCAACGCCTCGATGTACATCTGGGGAAGCGCCTCATTGATGGCTTCATCGAGAACCGCGCCACGGCCGACCTGACGGTCAATCACCATGGGCGGGACCTTGCCCCGACGGAAACCGGGGATGTTGATCTGTTGCGCGATCTTCTTGTAGGCCGCGTCCAGAGAAGGCTTCAACTCCTCGAACGGAACCTCGACGGTGAGCTTTGCCCGGGTCGGACTCAGGGTCTCGACGGCGCTCTTCACGTGATTTTCTCCTTGATCGTGGTGCACAGGGGTTCTTGCTGGGCTTATCCGGGCTCTATCAGGTCGGTTCGACAGGCGCTGCAAAACCGACCCTGCAAACTCTGTCGGGGCGACAGGACTCGAACCTGCGGTCTCCTGCTCCCAAAGCAGGCGCGCTAGCCACTACGCTACGCCCCGATGAACGGCCCGCGAGGGCCTTTCGAGCGGATGACGAGAATCGAACTCGCGTAATCAGTTTGGAAGACTGGGGCTCTACCATTGAGCTACATCCGCACGCACAAAAGTGCGGTTCTCATGGTGTCACACTGACGCGCCGTACTCCCAACTGACGAACAAATCCACCGGCCTCGCCATCGCCATCAGCGCCGATGAATCACGATCAGCGCTCGGTCATCATTGGGTGAACCGACTGCGTCCACCAACCTTTGCGCGCCGTCTTCAAACCCACCCTTGAGTAAGCGCTCGGCTTGTCCGACCATCTTGTCGATGCCCAGCATGATGTCGCGATCCTTCGCCTCGACGAGCCCGTCGGTGTAGAGCAACATGGCGTCGCCGGAGCGCATAGTGCCCACACTGGCTTCGTATTCGACACCCTCGATTAAGCCAAGCAGCGGACCTTGGGTTTCGTTCAAGCCCCACTTGCCCGCGCCGGCGACGAAGTGGGCCGCGGGAGGGTGTCCGGCCGTCCGCAACTGGAAGTCGCCCGATTCGAGATTGACGGAGAGGTGGATAGCCGTCGCAAAGCCTTCCTCCCAATCTTGCCGCAGCAAATATTCGTTGGCAGCCTGGAGGAACTGGTCCGCCGGCATAGCGCCAAGGAGGCCGCCAAAGGCGCCAGCAAGCAGCAGCGCACGCGTCGCGGCGTCCTCACCCTTCCCGGAGACATCCACAACCGCCACGCCAAGGTGGTCGCCTTTGCGAGCCGACACCACAAAATCGCCAGCGAAGGGTGTCCCTCCAGCCGATCTCACAACCGACTGGGCATACCAGGTCTCCGGCAACTCAGGCATGCCGGTGCGGGCCAAGATTCGGTCTCGAAGATCGACGAACATCTGCTCACCACGGACCCCAGCCACCCCCAATCGGGAGCGTCTAAACGATCCCAACAAGACGATCAGCGCCAACATGAAGAGCATCACGATCTGGGCAATCACGCGATTGCCGAGTGCTTCGAAAGGAACGGTGAGCGTCACGATCATCAACAAGAAAATCGTGAACCAGGGCAAAGTTGAGGGACCGAGCAGCAGGCTAGCCATCACCAGCGGCAACACCAGCACCGAAACCGGGACCGACTTAAACGCCGCGACACAAATCCCCAAGAAGAGCGTGCCGAGCACCAACCACGCCAGAGCCCGCGATTCGGCGCTCATGCCTCGACGAACGCCCTGGACATAACTGCGGATCTTGGATGGCGTTGCTTTCACGGTGGCCACGCGTGTGGGCGTCTGCTGGCTCATTCCCGCTGCTTTCCTTCGGTATCGCCGCGCGTTTGGGTGGGCGCTCTGTGGATAACACTACGGGCCCTCGAGTGAAAGACGGGCTGACATCGAGGACACCAAAACGTGTTGCGTCCGACGAGTTCACCGGTTCGCACGGTTGCGCCGCAGACCAAACAGCCCTGACCAGTGCGTCGGTAGACGTAAACCTCTCCCCCGTGATCATCAACTCGCGGCGCTCGTTGCATGGCCTCGGGGCTGTGCTCGGGCGCGACGGTGTCTATCCGCCCAGTGCGCACCCCCTCGGTCATCAGGTCGACCAGGTCGGACCACACTGCGGTGAATTGACTTACTCTCAGGGTGTTCCCCGGGCGCAGCGGATGGATCCGATGTCGAAACAGCACTTCGGCGCGATAGACATTGCCTACCCCCGCAAGCACATGTTGGTCCATCAGGAGATCTCCGATCGGACGATGGCTGCGCTGAATCTTGCGCCACGCCAACTCAGGCAGCGCATCGGCCCGGAGAGGATCCGGGCCAAGCGCTTCAATGATCGTGTTGCGACGCTCCATTCCGACCAGGTCGCATTGGGTGGCGCCCCTCAGATCGGCGTACGCCGTGGAGTTGTGCAGTCTCAGCCGCACCTGGCCGACCGGTGGCGGCGGCTCAGCAGCCGCCGAGATCGCAAACCCGCCGATCAGCCCCAGATGGATATGGATGAACTGCTCGTCGGGAAACTGCACGAACAGGTGCTTGCCAGCCGACTCGGCAAGCACAAACTCCCGCCCATCGAGCAAGGCAGCCTCACCCGCGAACCGGCCCTGCGGACTGCTGACTCTTGCTGGGCGGCCGGCGAAAGCGTCGGTCAAGTCGAGGGCGAGCCGCTTGAGAGTGTGGCCCTCAGGCATCGGCGATCCACTCAGGCATCGGGCCCGAGACCCGCAGCAGACTCAGGAAGCGGCGGCAACCCACCGCCGGCTTCGTAGGTTGCGAGTTGCGCGATGCGTCGGGTGTGCCGGTCGTCCCCAGAGAAGGGGGTGGCGAGAAAGATCCCGACGAAGCGCGTCATGTCCTCCAGCGTGTGCATCCGGCCACCTACCGAGATGACGTTCGCATCGTTGTGTTCGCGCCCCAACGACGCGGTCTGGTCCGACCAGGCCAACGCACAACGCACTCCACGCACCTTGTTGGCCGCGATCTGCTCCCCGTTGCCAGAACCTCCGATCACCACACCCAGAGTGTCGATGCCGCGCTCCTGGTCAACGACCACAGCCTCCGCCGCGCGTAGGCAGAAGACCGGGTAGTCATCGAGGGCGTCATAGACAAATGGCCCATGGTCAACCACGTCGTACCCCTGTTCGACCAACACCGACATCAAGTGGGCCTTGAGTTCTAATCCGGCATGGTCTGATCCCACGTGCACGCGCATGGCACAGATCTTGTCAGACTCGATGGCCAAACGACGTTCCGATCCGGTGGTCGACCCCGTCGAGACCGGGCAAGATGGCTTCGTGGATGACGAACTGCTTGAACGCGTGCTGATTGCCGTGGAGTCGATTCCACGTGGCAAAGTCGCGTCGTACGGCGACATCGCCCGGTTGGTGGGGACCGGTCCCCGACAGGTTGGCAACATCATGCGCCTGCACGGGAGCGGGGTGCCATGGTGGCGCGTCACCAATTCCTATGGCGATCTTCCGGGTGAGCTGCACAACGACGTCCGGGTCCACTGGGCCGACGAGGACATCATTTGGAAAGCCAATGGCTTGGGTTGCCGAATCGCTGACTATCGGACGGATTTAAGCCAGCTGAATCGCGACCTCAATGAGCGGTGGCAACGAGTGCTCCGAGAGCATCGTCGCGGGGGTGCCGCAACATAGGCTGTCGGTCATGATGGTTGTCGGGGGACGATTGCGGTGGCCAGCGCGAACCCTGCTGATGGTCCTGATGACAACCCTGGTGACGACCGGGTGCACCAAGGTTCAGACGTCCACTTCGCCCCAATCACCGGCCTCACCTTCTGCCAGCACCGCAACGGTCCCCGCCATCAGCAGCTATGAGACTGCGCTCAATGACGTCAGCGCCATGTTGGACCAGCGCGCCAAGGCCATCGAGTCCGGTGACCGCAAGACCTTCCTGGCCCTGACTGATCTTTCGATGCCGGAGTTCGCTGCAGAACAGCGTCTGCTGTTTCGAAATCTGTCCATGTTGCCGGTGAGTTCGTTCACCTATCGACTGCCTACAAATGCCTACGACCAACCCCAGTTCACCTCCGCCTCATCACGCCTCTCTGAGGTGGTGATCGAAGATGTCAAACTCCGCGGACCCGACGCCGAACCGGTTTCCAACACCACGGGAATGGGCTTTCGCAAGCGCGACGGCCAATGGGTGGTGGCCGCGGAAACCAAGAAGCGAGCACGGGCTGGGGACATCCAATCCCGACCCTGGGGCGCCGGCCCCATCACGGTGGAGCGCCGCGGCAAACTCGTCATCGTTGTCGATCGATCGATTGCCGACCGCGCGGCCCCCCTGGCCGACTCCGTGGCTGATGAGTTGCCGTCGGTCGCCAAACTGCTCGGCGTTAAGCCACGTTTCGACCTTCTCGTCGATGCGACCAGCACCGGTCGACGAACCAAGATCGGTGGCAAGAAGACGATTGCCACCGCCGTCGCTTTCACCGTCTACACACTGGATACCGCTGGCGAGCGGGCCAGCCGCATCGCTGGACAACGCGTTAAGTTTGATCCCAAGCGAGCCAGCGAATTCATCGGCGATGAAGGCCTGCTTCGCCACGAACTGACCCACTTTCTCACCAAAGGGTCCGCCTCGGCGCCCCAATGGGTGGAGGAGGGGTTGGCCACGTATGTGAGTTACTACCCGACCCGGCCCGCTGGCCTGCTGCTCCCCGCTGCGGTTTTTGATCGGGTTGCGGTCAAGCGAAAAGTGCTTCCGACCTCTGCGAAGTTCGGTGCTGATGCCGAAGCGGACTATTTGATTTCACAGAGTGCGGTGACCTATCTGATCGACACCTACGGCATGAAGAGGTTCACGAAATTCCGCCTCGCCTATCAGGCTTCGCGCCAACAGCCGGACGTGCAGTCCCGTCGACTGCTCAACAAGATCTACGACTTGAGCATGGCCGAGTTGCGCGTCCGCACATGGAGCAAGTTCGATGAGTTCCACCGGGGGTGATGCCTTCTAGAGTGCTGTCATGAGTATGGAGAGCGCCGCTTGGACCTCGATGTACCACTCCATGTTGAGCACCGATGAGCGTCGCCCCTTCTCAATGCTGACCGTACGTCGCATCCTCACCTTCGTCCCTGCCCAGAAGTTTTCATTGGCGGCCTTCTTGGTCGTGAGTGTTGCCGGGGCCTTTCTCGCGGTCGCCACGCCGCTGATCGCCGGTTGGGTAGTCGACGCGATCATCGAGGGTGACTCACGGGCCCATGTCATCAGGTTGGCCCTGCTCATTGGGATCATCGCACTCTCCGAGGGTGCGCTGGGGTTTGTGGGGTGGTCCTTGTCTTCACGCATCGGTGAGCGATTGATCTTGGATCTTCGGATGGCGGTCTTCAACCACGTCCAGTCGATGCCGATCGCCTTCTTCACCCGCACCCGAACCGGCGCCCTTGTCAGCCGACTCAACAATGACGTCATCGGCGCCCAGCGTGCGTTCAGCGACGTGCTGTCACGGGTCGTTTCCAATCTGGTGATGCTGATCTTGACCCTGGCCGTGATGCTTGGCATCTCTTGGCAACTCACGCTCGCGGCGTTGGTCCTGCTGCCCGTCTTCCTGGTTCCGGCCCGTTACATCGGCCGCCGGCTTGCCGGGCTGCAGCGGACTTCGGCTCAACTCGATGCCGAGATGGCGACGCGAATGACCGAACGATTCTCGGCTCCCGGCGCCATGCTCGCCAAGCTCTTCTCACGGCCGGAGCAGGAGTCGGCTGAGTTCGCCCTGCGCGCGTCTCGTGTCCGCGATATCGGGGTTCGATCCTCTATGGTGCAAGCGAGTTTCGTGGTTGCCCTGACCACTGTGTCCGGGGTAGCCCTCGCCCTGGTTTACGGCATCGGGGGCGTCTATTCACTCGAGGGGACGCTGCGGGCAGGCGATGTCGTCGCACTGGCCCTGCTGTTGACCAGGCTCTATGCCCCCTTAACCGAACTGGCCAGTGCCCGGGTCGAGATCATGACGGCGCTGGTCAGTTTCGAGCGAGTCTTCGAAGTGCTCGATCTGCCCCCGTTGATCACCGACGCCAAAGACGCCAGGGAGGCACCCGCGGGACCCCTTGCGGTTGAGTTCCGAAACGTCAACTTCTCCTATCCGGCCGCCGACACCGTCTCGCTTGCCTCACTCGAAGACGTGTCAGTGCTCGATGATCGCGCCGGCACACCGGTGCTCCATGACATCAGTTTCCTGGTCGAGCCTGGACAGGTCGTGGCCCTCGTCGGGTCCTCCGGAGCCGGCAAGTCAACAATTGCCTCATTGGTTCCGCGGCTCTACGACGTCGACTCCGGGCAAGTGCTCCTCGGTGGCGTCGACGTACGTCAGTTGCGTGCAGCGGCGATCCAAGGGGCTGTTGGGATGGTCACCCAGGACGGGCATTTGTTCCACGAATCTGTCCGGGCCAACCTGATGTTGGCTGATCCTGCGGCAACTGAGGACGACTTGTGGGCGGCCCTCCGGCGGGCCCATATAGCCGACGTAGTCGAGGCCCTGCCCGACGGCCTCGACACAGTCGTCGGCGAGCGCGGCTATCGACTCTCCGGAGGGGAGCGCCAGAGGCTCACCATTGCCCGTCTACTGCTCGCTCGACCGCGGATTGTGTTGCTCGACGAAGCGACCGCCCATCTCGACTCTGAGTCGGAGTCAGCTGTTCAGGCCGCCCTAGGCGAGGCTCTGCAGGGTCGCACGGCCTTGGTCATCGCCCATCGCCTCTCCACCATTCGCGAAGCCGACCTGATTCTGGTGATCGAGGGTGGTCGGGTGGTGGAGCAGGGAACCCACGCCGAGTTGCTGGCACGTGGGGGCCGCTACACCCTGCTCCATCGCACTCAGTTTGCGACCGCCTCGCGCAGCGTCAAGTCGACCAGTGACGAGCACGGTTCAGTCGTCTGACAGCCTTGCCAACTCTTCGTCAACGACGGACGGGTCGTACTTCGTGAAGATCGGCGACGGCTTCGCCACAGGTGTCCCGGCCACGAGAGTGTGTGACTGCCAGCGAGGCGTCCCCGTGTAGTCCCCAGTGATGACTGGATAGGTGTCCAGCCCTGCGCCGTGTCCTGGGTCGAGATCGTCCACATGATCGATGCGTGGCATCGGCATGAACTCACCGACCCCACCGAACACCAGGTGGACCTTGTTAGCCGCGTGCGGCAAGAACGGCGCAAGCAGAGTGTTGCAGTCGATGATGCACTGCGCAGCCACGTGGAGCACCGTGCCCATCCGCTCGCGCTCTGACTCGTCCTTCATCTTGTAGGGCTCGGTGACGGTGAGGTATTTGTTGATCTCCCCGACCACCCGCATCGCCTCCGCAATGGCGGCCCGTTGACGATGGCGACCAATCAAGCCACCAACAGTGTCGAAGCCGGCCCGCACCACTGCTAAGAGGTCGTCGTCGACCGCTTCAAGGGGCCCACAGATCGGGATCTCCCCGAAATTCTTCGAGATCATCGTGGCTGTCCGGTTAACCAGGTTTCCCCAGCCCGCGACCAGTTCGGAGTTGTTGCGCTGGATGAATTCAGCCCACGTGAAGGCGGAGTCTGAGGTTTCTGGCCCCGCGGCACAGATGAAATAGCGCAAAGGGTCTGGGCCATAGCGAGCCAGCACATCCTTGACATAGAGCACGTGACCACGGCTCGAGGAGAACTGCTGGTCTCCCATCGTCAAGAACTCGCTCGACACCACTTCCGTCGGCAGATTGAGCTCGCCGTAGGTGCCCGGCTCGCCCCCTAGGTCGCCCTTTCCGGCGTAGGCCAACAATTCGGCTGGCCAGATCTGGGAATGAAAAGTGATGTTGTCCTTGCCCATGAAGTAGTAACCCAGCGCTTCTGGTTCGTTCCACCACTCACGCCAGCGCTCCGGATCCCCCGACGAAGAAATTGCTGAGCGGCGGGCCCATTCGATGCTGGCGGATAGGTAGCCGATGACTGCGTCGAACCAGACGTAGAGCCGCTTGGCGGGATTGTCTTCCCAGCCTTCGAGCGGGATGGGGATGCCCCAGTCTATATCTCGAGTCATCGCGCGTGGCTTGATGTCCTGGAGGATGTTTTGGCTGAACTTGATCACATTGGGGCGCCAGGTGCCCGACGCCTCGCGCTCGTCGAGCCACTCTTTGAGAGCGTCTGCCAAGGCCGGCAGGTCGAGGAAGAAATGTTGGGTCTCGACAAAATCGGGTGTTTCACCGTTGATCTTGCTCTTGGGATTGATCAGGTCAGTGGGATCGAGTTGGTTGCCGCAGTTGTCGCACTGATCGCCGCGGGCTTCGGGAAACTTGCAGATTGGGCAGGTGCCTTCGATGTAGCGATCGGGGAGCGTGCGTCCGGTAGACGGACTGATCGCCCCCTTGGTCGTCCGCTCGACCATGTAGCCGTTGGCATGAACAACCCGAAAGAGCTCTTGAGCCACGAGATAGTGATTGCCGGTCGTCGTACGCGTGAACAGGTCATAAGACAGCCCCAGGTCGACCAGATCTTTGACAATGACGGCATTGAACTTGTCGGCAAGGTCCTTGGCCCGCACGCCCGCTGCGTCCGCCGCGACCAGGATCGGGGTGCCGTGTTCGTCGGTGCCGGACACCATGAGTACGTCGTGTCCGGCCATCCGCATATAGCGACTGAAAACGTCGGAGGGAACGCCAAAACCGGCGACATGGCCGATGTGGCGCGGACCGTTGGCATACGGCCAGGCGACGGCGGACAGAATTTTGCTCATGGGCTAATCCTAGGGAGTGACGGCCAGACGATTTACCAGCGGAGCAGTTGTACGCCGGGAGCCGAACCGATTGCCCGGTCAGCCGTCACAAAGGTGAGTTCACTGACCTGCGCTTGAGCAACGAGCATCCGATCAAAAGGATCCCGGTTGTCCCAGTTCAAAGCGCTGGCGCGCAGAGCGTGTTGGACATTGAGCGAAAGTTGTTCAGTGCCCATCCCGACCGCCGCACGCTCCCAATGCATCAAGACTCGTGCTGCTTGGTCCCATTTACCGAGCCGAACCTTGAGTCCCACCTCATAAGCAGACACCGCAGACACGAAGACCCGGACTTCGGGATCTGACAATGCCTGCGCGATGTGGTCAGGCACAGACTTGCTGTTGAGGGCTAACCAGACAAAAGCGTGGGTATCGAGAAGATAACTGGCGCTCTGGTTCTTCACTCCCATGCCGCAAGTTCTTCCTCGGTCAGCGGATCGAAGAAGAACGCGTCCGGGATGTCAATGTCGAGATCCAGCACACCGAATTGCCTGCGTGGGCGCTCGAACGCGACGAGTTGTGCCACCGGTTTGCCCGAACGCGCGATCGTGATGTGCTCGCCGCGTTCTACGCGGACCAACAATTCGGACAAATGTGTCTTGGCCTCGTGAATGTTGTAAGTCCGCTTGGCAGATTGGTCCGACATGGGTGGAGCGTTCATAGACTAAGTCTAACGGACTAAGTCATTGAAGCCACTCACCAGCCCGAACCATAACAGGCGAAGGCAGCCAAGCCGTCGACCTGCATCATGGCCTTGGCTAAGGCCTCGGCCGGGGGCTCCCCGGCGGCCAGCCGCTCGTGCACCAACGGCAACAACTCGGCGGCCACGTCGTCGTTCACAGCCGCTGGAGAGGCAATCACGCAGCGCGTGCCCGCATGCAACCAGGCGGTGGTCATGCCAACGAGTTCCTCTGCGCCACGCACGGTCGAGCGCCCCAACTCGCAAGCAGAGAGCAGCACCACTGAGGGAACATGCGGCAACTGGTCAATGTCGTAGCCAAACCAGGGGCCGCCGGTAAGTTCGATACCTGAGAAGAGCGGGTTATCCGCCGAGTGCCTGCCGTGCGCTGCCACATGCAAGACGTCCACGCTTCCGGCGAGTTGGCTGACCTCGTCAGCCGAACCATCGATCGCGATCCGGGTTGCGGTCCCCCAGCCCGTTGCTGCCCGCCGTACTTCTTCAGCGGCTCTAGGCACCCCTGGCCCGGTGACGAAGCCAGCGCTGCTGAGCAATGGTTTGTGATCGATGCCTGCCAGCCAGTGAGTCGCCGATCGACTCACAGTGACCGCTCGACCGCGCAGGCTGGGCAACAACGTCCAGGGCACTCCAGCAAGCGCACCGGCGGGAACGATCACCAGCCGGCCGGTGCCGAGAGAGCCGAGGACCGGCGCGATCAGCAACTCCGACAGCGTATTGAGACGTTCGTCCAAACTCGCGCGCACTGCGGACGCGATCGGCGCTGGCAGCTGGGAGGCCCCCATATCCAGATCCGCGCTCAGCGTCGGCAGAATCTGAGAGACCGGGGTGTGAGAGCCGAGCGGGATCACTTTCACCTGTGTCGACGTCATGGTGAGAGCAGTCAACTCACCATCAGTGAGCGTGAGCGACAAGAGAGCGTCTGATCCCAACGAAGCCTGAACTTTCGCGAGCGTGGCCGGGTGTGCGGAACGACCGATCGAAGGGGCATACCAGGCTCGTTGCCTGATTCGAGTCTTGAGTTCCTCAGTGTCTTCTCCGGTGCTCTGCCTGCGCCGCAACTCAGCAAGATCGGCATCGCCTTCCTCTGCCGACCCCGACTTCACGGGGGTCACCCGAGACACCAGGACCCGCGCACGCTCGAACCACTCGAAAACCAACTCAGGTCGGCCATCGCGGACAGCCATTTCAAGGCCGTACGCCGCCAGCCCGCGGCCCCGTCCGACCAGCGAACTTTGTAGATCTAGGCTGCCGAATTCGGAGAGCCACTCGTGGAGGTCGTCGAGACCTTCCCGCAGATGGCTGAACGCTTCCTTGTCGAGCCCTGATCCGCCGGCCAAACGCGCCCGAGTCAATCTATCCAAGAGCCGGGTTTCCAACGGGTCACCCTGCGCGACACCGCTGCGTTTGAGCCAATGGGTTGCCGACTCGGCATCGCCTCTGTCCAGTGCGGCCGTCGCGGCATACAGGCAGGTTGTTTTCGCCTCGGCGCGAATTCGCCGTTCGACTAGGGCGGCGTGAAGATCAGCCGCGGCCTTAACCGCCGTACGACGACTTAGGGCGACCTCCGCTCCGACCGACACAACCTCGGCGCGCAAGGCCCAGTCCTGACTACCCCGGAGCCGGAAGCGCCTCGCAGCAGTCCGTGCGAGAGCCCTGGCGGTGCCCGGATCTCGAGCGAGCAGGATGCGCGCGCGGGCAAGCTCTGCCTCGGCCTGGGATTGGCGCAACTTGCGCAACGCGAAGGCGTGGGCTGCCTGCTCAAGAGCAAGGCCGGCTTGTTCGGTGAGGCCGCAGGCGGATAGCACCTCAGCACGATCGGCCGCTCCCACTGCGCGGGACACCGGCGAGAGCGGGGCCAGGACAACCGCAGCCCGCTCCATCAACGAAAGCGCCTCCACGAGATTGCCGCGCAGGAACTCGGCATAGCCCAAGTTGTGTTCGGCTTTCGCCGCCTCGATGGGGTCCAACGCGGTCGAGCTGGAGTCTTGAAAGTCCAGCACCGCCGCGGCCGGCCGGTTGTTTTGTAGGTGGATGTTTCCCCGGTTCAAGTGCAGCCTGGCCAAAGCTGCGGGTTCGTCGGCTAACAGGGGAAGGGCTCGCGCGAATGCCTGCAGTGCCTGGGTCTCGTCTCCAGTCCTCATGTGTAGCAGGCCCATTTGGGAGTGGGCCAAGCCAGCCAGCGAACTCTCCTGTGCGGCATAACCTAAGGCCGCCTCGCACAATTCGAGGCCCTCTTGTTGGCTGCCCAGTTCGGCGGCAATGTGGGCCGAAGACAGCAGACATCTGGCGCTAATTTCCGCGTCCGGCGATCTCGCCAGGGCGCGCTCAAAGTCAGCCTTGGCGCGCGCATGTCGGCCAGCGTTGGCGGCCCTCAGCCCGCGAGCATGCAATTCGACGGCAGAAAGCACACCCCCATCATGGCCTGCGTTTGACCACCCGGGCCACTGCTTTCCGGCCGCGCTCCACAGAATCGCCTAGATCAGCAACTCGGAGCTCCGCGCAGAGTTCCTGGGCGACCCTCCCGGCGACGATGGGTGCGGCGAAAGACGTGCCCGACCAAAGCCCGAATCCACCCTGGTGCGCGGGGCCGCTGCGGAAGTTGTCAGGATCAATTGACTCTCGAGGCCAGCCAGCATCGAAGCCAGCAGTGCGCGCCGCGGGCTGCAATCCTCCCTGGAACGGTGGCATGGTGCTCATCACGGCAGCACCGGGCGCGTAGGTCGTCACCCAGCTTCCCGTATTGCTGAACAACGCAACGGTGGTCTGGTTGGGATTAAGGGCGCCGACGGAAGTCACCGGAATGCTCTTGCCATCGTCTTGCACTGGCCCGGCACCATCTGCCCAGGGGGCAAACGCGGCGGGAAAAAGCGGTCGCGCCGTGGCGTCATTCCCTGCCGAACACACCACCGCCGTGCCCGCGCGACCCAACACCCTCAGCAGCGGCAAGACCAACAGGTCAAACTCAGCATCTGCGGCGGTCTCGTGGTAGTAGCCCATCGACAAATTGAGGACATCCAAAGGATGCCCACCGCCTTGACCACTCGCGTGGAGATGGGCAAGTTTGGCAATCCGGGTGAGAGCTTCGAGCCAGTCACTCTCAACAATCAGACCCTCTGACGGCACGACCCTCCAGGAGAGGATGTCCGCGTCTGGGCAGGTCTGACGCACTAGCCCACAGATGAAGGTTCCATGGCCAGACAGCGAGTCCAGGACACCGTCGAGGGGGCCAACATAATCGCCGCCTACCTCGGGATCTGGATGCGGTTTGTTTCCGTGGTAGCCGATGAATCGGCCATCAACGGTCACATCCGTCCTGACGACGCCGTTGAGCCACGGGTGCTTCCCGCAGCCCGAGTCCAGGACGCCCACCACGGGACGGCGGCCTTTGGCCCATAGTGCGTCGTCGGACCGACAGGGTGGTTCGCCGGTGTAGGCAATGGGTTGTCGACCACCAGAGCCGGGTGCGCCGTATTCCCCAGCGGGATTGCTGGAGTGATAGGGATTCGATGAGTGATAGGGGTTGCTGGAGTGATAGGGATTCGATGAGTGATAGGGGTTTGCCCCCACTTCCGCGGCAAACATCACATGATCGAGAGAAACCCCGCGAAGCTCAGATCGACTGTTCAATCGCGCCGTTTGCAATACCTTCCAGGCATCCGGAGCCTCAGCCGCCCCCGACACCACGATCCGGCGTCGGATAAATCCGACCTGAGCGTCATCAACGGAGAAGTTCGACTGTCCAACCGAATCATCTTCGGTCAACTTCCAGCCCAGCGACTCGGCCGCCGTGTTCAAGATGGTGATCAGATCTTGATCGTTGACCGACGCGGCGACCAGGAGTGAATCCGCCACGTAGGCAGTCGTGCGCGGAGCCACGCCTTCGACCCTGAACGCCGTCACGGGATCGAGGATTCGCGCGCCGATTCGGGCTAGAGCGGCACCATCAGGCAGGGCTGGATCGCGGTCCCAATATCCATCGGGTGGATCGAAACCAGTGCCATCGCCGCCGGGGTTTTCGGACATGTGGGCTCCTTGATCAGTGACTACAGGTCAACAGCGGGGGTGACGAGATTGGTGAACTTCGTGCCGGGATGAAGCAGGAACCGGGTCGCAGCCGACCTCAACTCGGGAAACTCAAAGCGGCCCGCATCAACCACGTGGGCCTCGAGGCTCACCCCGGATTGGGTGGCAGTGACCGTCATTGCCCTCGGCGGCGAGATCCAGCCATCGACGCGGCAGGTGTCACTACCGGTTCGACTCACCCGCAGCACCATCGAGAGATCCTCAGCATCGAAGGTGAACGTCAAGACATCATCGTCGCTGCGAGTCCCAGCGAGTTGGGTGCGGCAATCGGTCAGTTCGAGGAGTTCATACTCCACATCCAAGTCGTCGATCGCGAGGGCAATCAACACTCGGTCGACCAGACCTTCCGGCGTCGGGTCGCGTCGTTCCCACATCACTGTGAGTGCATCGAAGAGCGTGTCGTGACTCATGGCTTCGACCCCCCACTGTTGATAAGCACCGCGAACGTTTGGACCATGGCTAACCACCGAGCGGTCGCCGTACTTATGCTCCACACATCCCTCAAGAGCACTTTCTTGCTGCCCTGATACAACCGCAGAGAGAAGTCGTGGGGCAAGGAACTGTCCAATCCGTAGGCCCGTTTGCCACGAATGTTCCACGGACCCAACCAAGGAGGCCCGACGTGCTGATTGCCGAAGCGATCATGCTGGTGCTGCTCGACCCGGTTTCGGGGAAACCGAAAGTGGATCCCATCCGCCTTGAAACGGTGCTGGGCGGCGCTTTGGCCTCAGACCTAGAAGTGTTGGGGCTCCTCACCGTCAGCCCTACCGGACCCTTCGGCAATCTCCGCGTGACGGCGGGACGCTCGTCCACAGGCGAAGTGCTCGCACTTCCCGAATCGTTGCGGACAGACTTTCTGCTCACTCAGGGACTGCAGATCGCCGCCGCGAAGAGTTATAACGGGCCGCGGTTGGTCGGCAAGTTGGGCAGGGACGTCCGAGAGACCACACTCCAGAGATTTATCGATCAGGGAATCATCGAGTCCAGTGTCGATCGACACTGGCTCGGGTTAGTGAAGTTGACCCGGTGGCCCATGCTCAACGGCGCGCCAGCCGCTGACCAGCATCGCCGCATGTACGACGCCATCGTCAGGCAGCAAATCCCAGACGCTCACACCCGATCCATGATCGCGTTGCTCCATTGCTTGGACGTCACGCACAAGGTCGTGTCCCTCGACAATCTCTCGCGCGCCGACGTTCGGGCACGCGCCAAAGAGATTGCCGGCAAGAACTGGATTGCTGCCGCGGTGAAGGCGCTGGTCGCCGCTCAGATGCCCGGCTGAGCCTAAGAATCAGTCGAACGCAGGGTCTTCGGTGCGGGCTCGCTTGATTTCCCAGAAGTGCGGGAACTTCGTAAGAGCGACGGCGCCATCCCAGATCTCGGCGGCCAGTTCTCCGCGGGGGATGCGCGACATCACCGGGCCGAAAAAGGCGGTGCCATCAACGGCGATGATCGGCGTACCGACATCGGGGCCGATCAGGTCGATGCCCCGATGATGCGACTCGTGAAGGGGTGTGTCCCACGAGTCGTCGTCAGCCGCCTCGATCAACTCTGCGGGCAACCCCGCCTGCGCCAGTGCCTCCACGATGTTTTCAGGCACAACGCCTCGCCCCTGGGTGTGGGTTCGTTCGCCAAGTGCGGTGTAGAGCGCCAGGGCAACCTCCGGACCCGCGTGGTCGATCGCCGCCATAATGACGCGCAACTGACCCGTGCCCCGAGCGATTGTCTCTCGATAGGTGTCGGGCACCTCGTTGTCTTTGTTCAACTCCACCAGGCTCATCGGATGCCAGTTGATCGCGATGTCCCTCGTGTGCTGGGCTTCGAGGATCCAGCGTGAGGTGATCCACGCCCAAGGGCACAGCGGATCAAACCAGAAGTCGACGGAGGTGCTGCTGTCAGTAGTCGCTTGAATGCTCACAAGGCGAACTAACCGCTGCTTGAAGCAACTTGTTCCCTCAGATCAGGAAAGAACTGAGAATCCCAAACATCGCGCAAATCCCAAGGGTTCGGAGCACGGACCACTTGAGCGCGAACAACATCAGAGCGGCACCGGCGGCAATAAGCCAAGCGACCACGTCGTACGACGTCCAAATGGGCACTACAGCAGACACCGGTCCCCACGTGAGATCTTGCGTGCGCGTCCACAGAGTGTGGACCGCGAAATAGACAGCCAGGTTGGCGATGACGCCCACGACGGCAGCGGTGATGCCCGTCAGCGCAGCGGTCAGCCCAGCATTACCGCGCAGGCGCTCGACATAGGGCGCACCGAGAAAAATGAAGAGAAAGCAGGGCACGAATGTGACCCAGGTGGTGAGCAAGGAGGCCAACACCGCTGCCACCCACGGATCAAGGGTGCCCGGATCGCGGTAGGCGCCCAAGAAGGCCACGAACTGCACGACCATGATCAGCGGTCCCGGTGTGGTCTCGGCCAAAGCCAGCCCCTTGACCATCTCGGCACCCGTAACCCAGCCATAGGTCTCGACGGCCCGTTGCGCGACGAACGCAAGCACGGCATAGGCACCCCCAAAAGTCACCAGGGCAGTGCCGGCGAAGAACGTGCCCTGGTCGACTAGCACGCTGTCACGCCCCAGCAGCGCGGCCGCGATCACTACTGGCGCGAGCCAAAGGATCACCCCGCCGATCAGCAAGCTGAGATTGCGGCGCGCTGAAGGCGAGGCATGATGCAGGGCCTCATCCGGTATCAACGGCGCGGGGCCATCGCGTTCCCTACCATGGCTGCGGCCAACGACAAGCGAAGGATCGCGACGGGCAAGCAACCAACCTGCAGCGGCTGCGGCCAACAGCACCACTGGAAAAGGGACACCAAAGAGCGCCAACGCAACGAACGCCACGACAGCCAGCCACACCAGGACGCGATGGCCGAGAGCACGGCCACCCACGCGCAACACTGCCTGCACGACGATGGCCAGCACGGCGGGCGCTAATCCGACAAACAAGCCACTGACCAGCGTGGTTTCGCCATGAGCGACGTACAACCAAGAAAGGCCAAGTAGCGCGACCACGCCAGGCAAGACGAAAAGGGTGCCCGCGATGAGTCCGCCGATCATGCCGTTGAGTAGCCAGCCGATGTAGACGGCCAACTGTTGAGCCTCCGGCCCGGGCAGCAGCATGCAATAGGACAGCGCGTGCAGAAAGCGGCGTTCCCCAATCCAACGTCGTTCGTCGACCAGGGTGCGCTGCATCACCGCGATCTGCCCCGCTGGACCGCCGAAGGTCTGTAGCGAGATGAGGAACCACGCCTTGCTAGCGTCCCCAAGGGGCACGACGTCGCGCGGCCCGGGCCACGCGTCCTCAGCGTTCGCAGCCGACTCAGTCACTCGCCCATGCTCTCGCCTAGGGGCGTCAATCGCCCAATCACTCAGGCCTGCCAAGGCTCATGCCAATCGGTCCGCCGCCTACTGGCATGATGCCCGGCATGCCTGGAACAAATCTCACTCGCGATGAGGCGTCGGCTCGACGCGGCCTCCTCGATGTCACGTCGTACGACGTCACCCTCGACCTCAGCGTCTCGGACAAGGTCTTCGAAAGCACCACTGTGCTGCGATTCACCTGCTCGGAGGTGGGAGCCAAAACGTTTGCTGATCTGCACGGCGCCACTGTGCATTCGATCGCCCTCAACGGGCAGCCACTCGATCCCTTCGAGGTCTACCGCGATCAGCGTCTCCACCTCGACAATCTCGCTGCCGAGAATGAACTCCACGTGTTTTGCGAGTTGCCCTACAGCCACACTGGAGAAGGTCTGCACCGTTTCACCGATCCGGCCGACGGTCGTGTCTACCTCTACAGCCAGTTTGAGGTGCCTGACGCTCGACGCGTCTACACCACCTTTGAACAGCCTGATCTCAAGGCCGTTTTCAACTTCACCGTCGTAGCCCCAGAAAACTGGTTGGTCATCTCCAACAGCGCGTCGCCCGAGCCGGAGGCCGCAGCCAAGGGAACGAGGACTTGGCGTTTCCCCACCACCGAACGGATGTCGACCTACATCACGGCGTTTGTCGCCGGCGAATATCACGCCGTCTATGACGAGTACGTCGGTGCCCACGGCACCATTGCGCTCGGCCACTTTTGTCGCCAGTCCATCAAAGACCAACTCGATATCGATGAACTCCTCACCATCACCAAGCAGGGTTTCGAGTTCTTCGAAAAGACGTTTTCTTACCCTTATCCCTTCGGCAAATACGACCAGGCCTACGTCCCCGAATACAACATGGGCGCCATGGAGAACGCCGGCTGCGTGACTTTCCGCGATGAATACCTCCCCCGCAGTCGACAGGTCCACTCCTTCTATGAGCAGCGGGCCAACACCATCCTGCACGAGATGGCGCACATGTGGTTTGGTGATTTGGTCACCATGAAGTGGTGGGACGACCTCTGGCTGAACGAGTCGTTTGCCGAGTGGGCGTCGCACCACGCGCTGGTGGAAGCTACCGAATACACCGAAGCATGGACCGGCTTCACCAACGCGCGGAAGTTGTGGGCCTACCGCCAAGACCAGTTGCCTTCGACACACCCGATTGCCGCGGACAACCACGACCTGCAGGCTGTTGAGGTCAACTTTGACGGGATCACCTACGCCAAGGGTGCGTCCACCCTCAAACAACTCGTCGCTTGGGTCGGGCTTGACCCCTTCCTCGCCGGCCTGCGCGAATACTTCGCAACCCACGCCTTCGGAAACTCGGAATTCTCCGATCTCCTCGTTGCCTTGGAAGGTTCTTCCGGTCGCGAGCTCGCGTCGTGGGCCGACGAGTGGCTCAAGACCTCCGGGGTCAACACGATCGCTCCGGCGTTTTCGATCGATCAGGCTGGGGCCTTCACTTCGTTCGCTGTTGTGCAGACAGCGGCACCTGAGTTTCCGACGATCCGACGCCATCGTCTTGGCATTGGCTTGTACGACGTGTCGGATGGCCGGCTGGTTCGGCGTACGTCCATCGAAAGTGATATCTCCGGCGAGCGCACCGAGATCCCCGAGTTAGTCGGTCAGGTCCAGCCTGACTTGGTGTTGCTTAACGACGGCGACCTCACTTATGCCAAGATCCGCCTCGATCCACGCTCGCTTGCCACCGCGATCGAGCACATCGACAAGGTCGACGACTCCCTCGCTCGGGCACTGTTGTGGGGTGCGGCCTGGGACATGACCCGAGATGCCGAAATGCGCGCCACAGACTTCGTGACGCTCGTGCTGAAGGGCATCGGCACTGAGACCGACCAAACGGCCGTCGGTCGACTGCCTGGTTTCGCGAGCTCGTTCCTGAACTACTACTCCGACCCGGCTGGCCGCGCCCAGCTCAAAGTGACCTGGGAGTCCGGCGTACGACGCCTGCTTGATGCGGCAGAGCCTGGCTCCGATCACCAACTGTCCTTCGCTCGTGCCTACGCTGGGGCCGCACACAGCGACGAGGCATTGGGATTCTTGGCTGGTTTGCTAGACGAGTCGGAACGTCTGCCTGGGCTCAGTGTTGATGCAGATCTGCGGTGGACCTTCCTCCGGGCGCTTGCGGCGAATGGCCGCGCCGACCAAGATCGCATCGAGGCTGAGCTGGCGCGTGACAACACGATCTCCGGTCAAGAACGCGCGGCAGCGGCCTTGACGGTGCGTCCGACCGCCGACGCCAAGGCTCAGGCCTGGCACGACGCCATGGAACGCGACGACGTACCCAATGAAACTCAGCGTCAGATCGCGATGTCGTTCGCGACGCCCGGCCAAGAGGAATTGATCGCGCCCTATCTGGAGAAATACCTCAGCGCCGCCGACACCATCTGGGAAGACAAGGGCACCCACCGGGCCTCCACGGCTATTGAAGGCATGTTCCCGATGCTGTTGGCATCCGCTGAGACGCTGACTCGACTAGATGACTGGCTCGCCACCTCCCCCGCTAACCCCGCTGCGAAGCGCTACGTGCGAGAGGGCCGTGACGACATGGCTCGCGCGTTGGCTGGCCAGCGCCGCGACGCCGCCCCCTAGGGCGCGCACTCGTGGCCCTGGAGTTTCATCAAGGTATGTGGGCGAAGCGACACTTACCGGGGTCTGCACACATAGGTAAGTGTGGGTTCAACGACATACCTTGATGAAACTCCCTGGGCTCGCGTCCAGCGCGCGCAAGCAAAGGCGAACGCTCAGAGGCGGGGGTCGCGGAACCACGTGTCATCGCGCTCGAGCTCTTTGGCCGGGGTCTTCTCGCCTTTGACTAACCCGGGAAGATAGGCCAACACTGCGACGATCAGATAAAGCAGGATCGGTGCGCCGACGAGGATCCACAGCATGTCGAGCCCGGAGACGGCCGGCGTCTCGCTCCACCCCTCGGCCGCGTCAGCCATAGCGGCTCCGGCAGTGCTCGCCATGAGCCCCAGGCCAGCCAGCACGAGCACTGCAGCACGCCTCAAAACTGTGTTCACGAGACGAGGATATCCATTCCTCCGCTCCGACCTCGATACTGGTGCCATGTGGCTGCTCGCGACCAATCCCTGCGACCGCGTTGACGGCTCGTGCAACCTCATGTGGAACTGGACGGGAAACGAAAGCGCAGCGCGGACAGCCGAGTTGTTTTTTGGACGTCCCGCAGTCGTCATCGGGCTGTTTGTGGCCGGCTTCATCATTCGTTGGGTCCTTCACAAGTTCATCAATCGGCTAGTTCTCCGAGCCGAAAGCGGCTACCTCCCCGGGCGTCTCTCCACCTTGAGCATCGGCAGCACGTCACTCGGTGACGCCGTCCAGTCGCTCGAGGGCAGCTACGCCCAACGCAGGGTCGCCCGGGCCCGCACGATGGGATCGCTGCTCAAGAGTGTCACCACCGGGGTGATCTTCACCATCGTTGTCTTGATGAGCTTGTCCGAGCTCAACCTCGACATCGCGCCACTTCTCGCTAGTGCCGGCATTGCCGGTATCGCCCTTGGCTTCGGCGCGCAGAGTTTGGTTAAGGACTTCCTGGCGGGGCTGTTCATGATTTTCGAGGACCAGTATGGCGTCGGCGACACCGTAGACCTCGGCGACGCCACCGGGTTCGTAGAGGCGGTCAGCCTGCGGGTCACCCGGCTGCGAGATGGCAATGGCACGGTTTGGTATGTCCGCAATGGCGAGATTCTGCGGGTGGGTAACTTCAGCCAGAATTGGGCTCGCGTCTGGATTGACATTGCGGTGTCCTACAACGAAGACCTGCTCAAGGTACGCCGGGTGCTTGAGGAGGTGGGCGAGGACATGTGGACTGACGAAGATCTGAAAGGTCGTCTGGTCGAGCTACCCGAGGTGATCGGAGTCGAACAGGTCGTCGGCGATGTCGTCATGATGCGGGTAGCCATTAAGACCGCCGCCATGGAGCAGGCTCCGTTGGCTCGGCTGTTTCGCGAGCGAGCAAAGGCACGTCTGGAACACGAAGGCGTCACTGTGCCCAGCCATGTCCCGTGGACACCCCCACCGGGCGGAGCTGCCGGCGGCCCACCCGGCACAATGGGACGGTGACTACCTTCTACGACGAGATCGGCGGGATGGAGACCTTTCACCGCATCGTCGAACGCTTTTACGCCGGTGTCGCCACCGATCCAGTGCTGCGGCCGATGTATCCCGAAGAGGATCTGAGCGGCGCCCAAGAACGATTCACCCTCTTCCTCGCTCAGTATTGGGGGGGACCAACGACTTATTCCGACACCCGCGGCCATCCGCGACTCCGGATGCGACATGCACCGTTCGCCGTCACGCCCGACGCGAAGGAACATTGGTTGCTGCACTTTCGGGTGGCGCTCGACGAGGTCGCCCTCACCCCAGATCAGGACGAGAAATTCTGGGACTACGTAACTCACGCAGCCCAGTTCATGGTCAACACGCTCGAATAGCTGAGCTCAGGACTGCCTGGGATCCGGGGTCAAGTGCGGTTCCGTGTCCCTCGCCAGCAGCAAACCCCACCAAGACATTGCGCGCCCGGGATAGCACTAAGTCGCCGTCACAGATCTCAGCATCGATCACCACCGAGCCGTCGGTGACCGCAGAAATCCACGTCCACACGTCGTACGGCTGGGATCGGAAGAGCAACGGGACCCGGTAGTCAACCTGAGTGCTTCTCACCAACAGGTCCGGTGGAGTGGCCCGACCATCGGCCAGGGATCTGCCGCCGGCGTGGTCGTCCCACAGGCCAGCGAGCAGGGCGATCCGAGCCTCCTGCAGATATTCGAAGTACTTGACGTTGTTGACGTGGCCATAGACGTCGACGTCGGAAAAGCGCACGTGGGCTGGATAGTAGCCGTGTCGGACCTGTACACGCTGGGGCACAGTTCGTTTGGCCGGCGCAGGCGTCGGCTCGAGGTAGCGCGAAAGACCTTCTCGTTCCTCAGTGGTGATCCGCCGCGGACGCTCGGTGGCGAAGACGTAGGGCGTGAGTAGGGTCGTGGCTTTGGCGTAGTTCACCCGCTGGCCATGCTGATCCGAAAAAACTTCGTAGGCGATCGTGAACGAAGCCGCTCGTATCTCCGTAATCCAGGATTCGATCTTGACACTTTGGCGACGCACCGAAGCCGACACAAATGACAACGGCGTCACGAACTCGACATCATGACGCACCACAACAACACCGTCGGCCAAGCGACCTGCCCGCGCGTCGGGGGCATGGACGCGCAGCATGTCGACTCGCGCCTCTTGGAGATAGTCGACGTAGACCACATTGTTGACATGGCCCAACTGGTCAAGGTCTGCCCACCGCATCGGACACACATAGAGGTGGCGCACTCCGCGATCCTCGCAGACACTGGCTTCTCGGGCACGTGGGCGAGACATGATTTTGCATTCCATGGACTCATATCCGCTTGGGAACGAAACTGCAGGTTAGGGTGGGTGGATGGTTGAAGCTGTCATCGTTGCCTCGACAAGAACCCCTATCGGTCGAGCCGGACGCGGATCCTTGGCCCGATGCCGACCAGACGAGTTAGCCGCATTTGCGGTCAGTTCCGTGCTCAACAAACTTCCGCAACTCGACCCAAATTCAGTCGACGATCTCTATCTCGGGTGCGGTCTCCCCGGCGGAGAGTCAGGGTTCAATATGGGCCGGATCGTCAACATTCTCAACGGCATGGACGACGTACCCGCCGCGACCGTCAACCGCTATTGCGCGTCGTCGGTGCAAACTTCTCGGATGGCATTTCATGCCATCAAAGCTGGCGAGGGCGAGGTCTTCATCTCCGCAGGAGTTGAGACGGTGTCTCGCTTTGCCAATGGATCCTCAGATCACATTCCAGGCACCCAGAATCCGATTTTCGAACCAGCCGCCGAGCGTACGTCCGAATATGCCTTGGGTGGTCAGGACTGGCACGATCCGCGTGCAGACGGCACCCTTCCAGACGCCTATATCGCGATGGGTCAAACAGCCGAAAATGTCGCGCGGCTCAAGGGTTTAAGTCGCCAAGAGCTAGATGAGTTTGCCGTGCGCAGTCAGAACCTCGCTGAGACGGCGATTGCCAACGGATTCTGGGCCCGTGAAATCACTCCCATCACCCTGGCAGACGGCACCGTCGTCAGCCGCGACGACGGACCCCGAGCCGGAGTGACCTATGACGCGGTGGCCGATCTGCTGCCCGTGTTTCGTCCCGACGGTGTCGTGACTGCGGGCAATTGTTGCCCACTCAACGACGGTGCGGCGGCGGTCGTGATCATGTCAGACATCTTGGCCAGCCAACTCGACATCACCCCCTTGGCGCGCATCGTGTCCACGGGAGTTAGCGGGCTTTCACCAGAGATCATGGGCCTTGGTCCAGTCGAGGCGACCCGCCGAGCCTTGGCGCTTGCCGGAATGAGCATTGCTGACATCGACCTCGTCGAGATCAACGAAGCATTCGCAGCCCAAGTGGTGCCCTCCTATCAAGAGCTTGGCATCGACCTTGACCGGCTCAATGTCAACGGCGGCGCGATTGCCATTGGCCACCCCTTTGGGATGACCGGCGCTCGCTTGCAGGGCACCCTGCTGAATTCCCTCGACTTTCATGACAAGACAACCGGTCTGCTCACGCTCTGCGTAGGCGGTGGTCAGGGAATGGCAATGATTCTTGAACGACTCTGAAGGCGCCAAAGTGACGGGGGCAGAAATGCGCAACGAACATGAAACGCCGTGGCTTAGCGCTGCACAACAGCGGGCTTGGCGCGGGCTTGTGTTGGGAACGACGCTGCTGTTCGACCGGCTCGATGCCGATCTCCGCAGCACGTTCGACCTGTCCTGGACCGAATACGAGATCATGGTGCGGTTGTCCGAATACCCGGACCGACAGATGCGGATGTCGCGACTGGCGGATTCGATGGCTCATAGTCGCAGCCGAGTCACGCACACGGTCGCGCGCATGCAGAAAGCCGGCCTCGTTGCACGGACAAACGCTACCGACGATGGCCGAGGCATCTACGCCTCACTCACCGACAAGGGCTTCGAGATCCTCACCAAGGCGGCCCACCTCCACGTGAGTGGTGTTCGCGAGCACTTAGTGGATGTTGGTTCAGCAGAAGATTTCGAGACCGTCGGGCGATATCTAAACGCCACCGCCGACCGCCTCATTGGCGGCCACCCCGAGATGGAGATCCGCTAGTCCCGGGTCAGGCGGCGATGTGTCACCCGGTGAGGTCGCGCCTCTTCGATCCCCAATCGCTCAATCTTGTTCTGCTCGTAAGACGCGTAGTTGCCTTCGAACCAGAACCAGTTGCCTGGGTTGTCGGCATCGCCTTCCCACGACAAGATGTGGGTCGCAATCCGGTCGAGGAACCACCGATCGTGAGAGGTCACAACGGCACACCCGGGAAAGTCCAACAGGGCGTCCTCGAGTGATTGAAGGGTTTCCACGTCAAGGTCGTTGGTGGGCTCATCGAGCAGCAACATGTTGCCGCCCATCTTCAAGGTGAGCGCCAAATTGAGCCGGTTTCGCTCACCGCCCGAAAGTACGCCGGCCTTCTTCTGCTGATCCGGACCTTTAAAGCCGAACGACGCGACATAGGCACGCGAAGGCATTTCGAAGTTGGCGACCTTGATGTGGTCAAGACCGTCGGAGACGATCTCCCAGACATTCTTGGTGGGGTCGAGCCCACCACGAGACTGATCGACATAGGAGATCTTGACGGTCTGACCGACCTTCAACTCACCTCCGTCTGGCAACTCCTCGCCGGTGATCATCCGAAACAGAGTGGTCTTGCCGACGCCGTTGGGACCGATGACGCCAACGATTCCAGCCCGCGGCAACGAGAAGGTCAGGTCAGCCATCAGGATCCGCTCGGCAAACCCTTTATCGAGTTTGTTGGCCTCGAGCACGATGTCACCCAGCCGCGGACCGGCCGGAATGTTGAGCTCGGCGGTGTCGATCTTGCGCATCCGGTCTGCGTCGGCCGCCATTTCTTCATAGCGCTGAAGACGGGCCTTGCTCTTTGCTTGCCTGGCCTTCGGGTTTGAACGCACCCACTCAAGCTCGCGATCCAACATCTTCGATCGCTTCGCGTCCTTGGCTCCCTCGATCTTGAGGCGCTCCCTTTTGGTCTCGAGATAGGTCGAGTAATTGCCTTCGTAAGGGTGGGCCTTGCCCCGGTCAAGCTCCAGGATCCATTCGGCGACATTGTCGAGGAAATATCGATCGTGGGTGACCGCCAAGACGGCGCCAGGGTAGGAAGCAAGATGACCTTCGAGCCACTGCACTGATTCTGCATCGAGGTGGTTGGTGGGCTCATCAAGCAGTAACAAATCTGGCTGTTGGAGGAGCAACTTGCACAGCGCCACTCGCCGACGCTCACCACCGGAGAGTTTGTCAACGAGGGCCTCTGGCGGCGGGCAACGCAAAGCATCCATGGCTTGATCAAGTCGGCTGTCGAGATCCCAGGCGTTGGCGTGGTCAAGATCGGTTTGCAGATCACCCATCTCTTTGAGCAAGGAGTCAAAGTCTGCGTCTGGATCGCCCATTGCCTCGGAGATGGCGTTAAACCGGTCCATCTTGGACTTGATCTCATGCACGGCTTCTTCGACGTTTTCCTGAACTGTCTTACCTTCAGTCAGCGGCGGCTCCTGTTGGAGCATGCCGACCGTGGCTTCTGGATCGATGATCGCGTCGCCGTTGTTGGCGTGATCGAGCCCAGCCATGATCTTCAACAATGAAGATTTGCCGGTGCCATTCGGTCCAACCACCCCGATTTTCGCGCCGGCGAGGAACGAGAGCGTGACGTTATCGAGGACAACTTTCTCGCCGTGGGCTTTGCGCACGTTGCGCAGGGTGAAGACATAGTCAGACATGCGCCAAGCCTACGGCGTGGGCTAGGCGGCAGACGACTCCACGGCTGCCATCGACTCAACCTCAGCACTGATTTCCTCGCCGTTGGCATCGAGATTGGGACCAGCCTCGGCATAGGAGTGAATCGCCTCTTTGATCGCGGTGTCATCGGAGGGCACGTTCTGTGCTCGAGGCGCCTTGAGGAACGTTGCAGTGCCCTTGTTGAGGTCGTGTCCGATCGAGGTTGCCGTGACCAAGTAGCGAGTGGACTTCTGGCCTTCGCCCTTATCCCAGATGTCGACGGTCAGCCGGCCGGTGACAACTACGGCATCGCCGCACCGAATCGATTGGTGCGCATTAACGCCTAAGTGCCGCCAAGCCTTCACGGTGAACCAGTTGGTCTCGGCGTCCTGCCAGGTCCCGCTGACCAAACGTCTCGGCGTTGAGCCGACTCGGAACGTGGCCACATGTTGCCCGCTCTGGGCTTCAACGAGAGTGACGTCTGAGCCCACCCATCCGGTGAAAGTGACTTGGGTTTCATTCATGTTTGTGCCTCCAAGGTGTCATAGATGAACACCCTCAGATTGCACTGCCTCGTCGATTCCCGCAGCGCACGATGCGGCGCCTGTGGAGAACCGAGCCACTCAAAAACGGGGGAGAGTTTTTGGGCTACTTCAGCGCTTGAGTAAGACCGTCTCGCACGGTCGTGTAGGCAGCCAACTCGGCCTTGATCGGTGCAATCACCAGCTCCTCGGAGACACCCGAGATCGCCTCGCGAAGGCGACGATCGGCAGCCCTTGCCCTCTTCTTGGCTGTGGATGACACCAGGAGCCGACACAGGAACGCCAACACGACTCCCGCAGCAATTCCACCTCCGAGCATCCAGAGAGGGAGCGCAATGTCTTGCCACGTCGGGGTGTCTGGTGTGGCCATGTCGAGATAGTTCATGACGACCAACGCCGCCAGCCAGACGCCGCCGGCCAACGCCGTCAAGATCAGTAGCCACTGCACAATGCGCACCACGCCAGCCCAGGCAGGAATCTTGGCCGCACCGAGTTCGGTCGTGGCGAGAGCCGAGTCGAGCCGGTCGCCGAAATCGTCGAGGTTGGAGACCGACGCGCGCCGAACTGAGGACGCCCACGGGCGAGCCAAGCCGCCGGCAACGTCTTCAGCTAACTCGCGGACAGCCGCATCCACGCGGGCACGCTGAACCTGGGTGGCTTCGGGAACTGACGTGCGCCCGGCACCGCTCAGTTCCTTTCCGGCGGAGCCAAGGTTGAGATGCAGTCGCTTGAGCGGATCGGGCTTGAGCTTTGAAACCCAGGCAGTCACCGGCCAGCCCGTCGCGCGACGGGCTCGGATCTTGGTGGACTCCTCTACTGCGTGCACAACGGTCGGCACACCGGCGGCGTCGGCAAAGGCGTCTTCGAGATCGGCAATGCGTTGCTTGGGGATGTCGGCAGCCTTGGCCGAACCAGACACGTCCACCATCCGCTGCGCAGCAGCCTTGAGGTCGGCTTCCATCCGAGTCTTGGTGGCCTTCTTCGCCGAAACGCGGCGAGCGATCTCACGCCGCAGTTCATCGATGCCCCAGCCTTCACGGGCGCTGATGCCCATGACCGGCACTTTGGGCATGCCGTCGGCCGCCAGCAGGCGGCGTACGTCGTCCAGCATTGCTGCTCGACGATCTGCAGGCACGGTGTCGAGGTGATTGAGCACCACCATCGTGACGTCCTGATGCGAAGCGAGGGGCGCGAGATAGCGATCATGGATGGCCGCGTCGGCATACTTTTGGGGATCCAGCACCCAGATCAGCAAGTCGGCCAACTGCACCAGGCGATCCACTTCGAGGTGGTGGGAAACCTCGGTTGAATCATGGTCAGGCAGATCGAGCAGGACGACTCCCTGCAGAGAGTTGTCCTCGCGACCGGTGCTCAACATCGAATCGCGCGTGGTTTGATGTCGTGGCGGGATCCCCAGCCATTCCAACAATTCGGCCGCGCCGTCGCTGCCCCAAACACAGGCAGATGCCCACGAAGTAGTTGGGCGCCGAACGCCGGTCGCGGACAACTCCAACTCGGTGAGGGCATTGAACGTGGAGCTCTTGCCAGAGCCAGTGGCCCCGGCAATGCCCACGACCGTGTGATTCGCAGACAATCGCAGCCGACCAGCGGCGCGCTCAACGATCGTCTTGGCGTCGTCCACAACCGCGTCGTCAAGACGGCCTCGAGCCGCCGTCACGGCAGCGTCGAGACCCTCGACGCGCGCGCCGATCTCTGGGCTCCGGGTGACCAACTTCTTGGCACCTTCGAGCAAGGACGTCATGTTCTCCCTAAAGTTTTGTTAACTCACGCCCTAGCCTATGGCGTTAAGGCGTGCCCTGTGGCATTCATGCCGTGTCGTTTGCCGGTCCAGTTTGCTGCGCCTCAAAGCGCAGGTCGTCAACTCGACGTGAAGAAGCCCGCAGAAGGTCTGGGGTCTCCTGGGCGATTTCGAGACTGTCAAGGAGGTCGATGTAGCGTGCACGCTCGGTGTCAATCAGAGCAGCGACTCGAGTTTCAAGATCTGACTTGGCACGTTCGGCGAGGGTCCGAACTGCCTGGTCACCAAAAACCGCCTCGAGCAGTTTCTGACCCAAGATGGCGGTGCCACCCGCGACTCCAGCCTCCGCGCCCAGCAACAAACCGCCGGTGTGGGCAAAGACCACGATCATCAACGCGACTCCGAGCCCGTTGACTCCGAAGGCCATAAAGCGCGCCGTTGACCGCTTGTCGGCCCCTTCGGTTCGGACCATGTTGAGCACGTCTTGCTGCCACTCGCGAACCGAACGCTCCGCTTCTCGCCGGAAGTCCCGAGACGCCCGACCGAGGTCCTCGCCTGCGTCCGCAAGCAAAACCTGTCCCGAGGCAAGCGATTGCCACGATGCCTCGGCGCGCTCGGCCGCTGCCTCTGCGTGCTCCATAATCAACGTCTGCAGTCCAGATTCAACTGCGACGGTCACCCGCTCGGCCTGTTGGGGTTTGCCCTTGACTGCGTTGACAATCCGATCGCGCAGCCAGCCAACTCGAGTTTCCAGAGACTTGAGCAATTCGCCGGTGCCCACGAATTCCTGCCACCTGGCCAGGACCTCGCCTCGAAGCAGGGTGCCATCCGCCGATGCGGTCGAGATGGCAACCAGCGCGCCGTCATAGGCCTTATTGGCATCGTCGCGGAGGCGGGCTTGCACTGAGAACTGCTCAGCGGCGCCGTCAGCGACGACGTGAGTGCGTCGAGAAATGGTGCGGATCGCTCCATTGAGGGTCTGCTTAACGACCGACTGGCGGGCTTCGACATCTGCTGCCAGCGAGGCGAGCCAACCGCGAATGTCGGCAACATGGGCGGCCGGCAACAAGCCATCCGCGTTAACGGTGCCCTCAGTGACGGTGAACAACGGCGAGTCTTTGAGGCCACGGCTCGCCAGCATTCGGGCGAGGTGCGTGGCCACGGTCTCCACTGCTTCGTCCGGGGTGCGGTCCAAGACGATGGCCACGGCCGCACTTCGCTCAGCTGCCTGACGGAGGAAGTCCCACGGCACCTGATCGGCATACCTAGCTGCCGAGGTGACGAACAACCACAAGTCACCGGCGGCCAACAATTGGGCGGCGAGAGTGCGGTTGCGTTCTTCGACCGAGTCGATGTCTGGTGCGTCCAAAATGGCCAAACCGGGCGGGATCTTGTCAGTTGACACCAATTGCAACGCGCTGGGGTCGTCCGTGGTGCGATTGACGCGCTCCAATTCCGGCAACAGGCGATCTTGCCCAAACCACTGGGCGTCGGCCGGGTTATGCACCAGCACGGGTGATCGCGTCGTTGGACGGAGTACGCCGGGGACAGTCACTCGGTGACCCACCAGTGAGTTGACCAGGGTGGACTTGCCAGCTCCTGTGGACCCGCCAACGACCGCCAATAACGGAGCATCGATGGTCATTAGCCGGGGAATCACGTAGTCCTCGAGTTGAGCCACCATCTCGGACTGCGTCAAGCGAAGTTCTTCGACCCCGGGAAGGGCCAATGGCAGCCGGGTCGTCTGCAAGGCGCTGCGCAGGCGTACCAGTGCGGTGACCATGCGCGACGCATCTCCACTGGGGGCGAGGTCGCCGGAGCCACCGGTGACGTCGGCTGAAGGCGCGCCCGAGGACCGACGAGGCTCAGGATGGGCCCCTCGATTGGGTATGCCGACCAGCGGGTCGCCGTCTGGCGTGTTGGTCATCGGGTCGGAACCACCTGTCCGGGGAAGGAAATATAAGGGCGGACGGACTGTAGTCGGGTGACATAGTCTTGACCCCGAGCTGCGAAATCTCGGGGTGCCGTACCACGAAGATACCGGTGATGAAGGAATCCGAGTTCAATTGCGGCTTGTTGATACTCCTCCATGGCTTCCTCTCCTTGCCTGCCGCTGACTCTTCGAGCATGGTCGCGAGCAGCTTTTCGGGCGTTTAGATTCACCACCCAGCCGATATCTGTAGCCGGGATCAGCCCCCGATTGGCCGCGTCAGCAAGAGCTCGAGCAAGCATTACCCGCTCGGATTTTCGGCGCCAAACGGCAAACAGAATGACGGAAACAAACGCTGGCAGCATCAGGGTGAGATAGACAGTGATGAAATTCTCGACTCCACCGAGGGTGGACCCGTTCCACAAACCATGAGCCAGGACTGCGGCCACATAGCCGGCAATGGGTGCAATCACCCGCACCAGCGGACTGCGGGTCGCGACCGCGATCCCCACGCCAATGCCGGTGAACGCGGTAAACAGAGGATGCGCAAACGGACTCGCCAAACAACGCACCAGGAAGGTTCCGGTGAGAGCCTCAGCCCCACCCGGGGCAATCCCGTCGGTGCCGTTATAGGCCGCGGCCAGATAGAGAATGTTTTCGGTGAAAGCAAAGCCAATGCCCACCATGCCGGCGTACACAATGCCGTCAAGAATTCCATCGAGTTCGTGCCGCCGCCACCACAACAACAGGAATAGGAAGGCACCCTTCGTGGCTTCCTCGGTGATCGGGGCAAAGATGCTTAGTTGTTGTTGGCTCGAGAGCCCCGCTGCAAAGCCACCCAAACCCTGCAAGAGCAGCGCCGCGGCCGTGGCAACAAAGGCGCCCCAAGCGAGGCCCAAAGCAAGGAGCGAGCGAGGCTCGGGTTCGTAGCGATCAAGCCACAAGTAACAGCCGACCAGCGGGCCCACCGGCAAGGCTGCGAGCACGGCGGCGAAAACCATCGTGCGAGGGGCGCCGGAGAGCCCAATGACGAAAGCGATGGGTACGGCGCATAGGAGGACGACAACCATCACAACGACTGTGAACGCGAGACTGTCTCGGCGCCCTCGTGACCGAGCCCATGGCATGTCAGAAATTCTAACCGAGGCTAGTGCCCACCGGCGTACAGTGGCGCCGTGAGCGACGCACCAATTGTGAAGTCTGATTCAATCGACACCAGCGCGCCAGAGAGCGGCGTGGAGTCGCATGACCCGGCCGTGCCGGAGGCCTACGCCGCCTTCATGAGCACCGGATGGGGCGACATCGCTCTCGATCTGCCGAGGCATCCCGCCGCCGATCGGATGGCAAAGCGCCGAGCCAAACTCGCGGAAGCGTTTCCCGGGGAGCGGCTAGTGCTCCCTGCCGGCACCTATCGGGTGCGGTCCTATGACACCGACTTCCGGTTTCGCTCCGACACAGCACACACCTACTTCAGCGGCAACCAGACCAGCGACGCCGTTCTGGTCATCGACGCCGGCGAGTCGACGCTTTACCTCCGGCCTCGGTCAGGTCGAGACACGCGAGAGTTTTTTCGCGACCGCCAATACGGCGAGTTGTGGGTGGGCCGTCGTCCGTCCCTTGAAGAGGTTTCGGAGTCTCTGGGCATCGGTTGCCGTCACATTGATGAACTGGAGGCGCTGCTCTCAACGGGCGGCGCGAAAACACGATTGCTGCGAGAAGTCGACCATCGGTGGGATCGTCTGGTCGAGGAAGACACGGGTCGCGATGGCGAGTTCGCCAAGGTCGTCTCGGAGATGCGGCTGGTGAAGGACTCGTGGGAGATCGAGCAACTTCGGGCCGCCTGCGATGCCACCACCCTTGGTTTTGAGGATTCGGTGCGCGAGTGGGATCGCGTTTTAGAGTTCGGCGAGCGTTGGCTTGAGGGGACCTTCTTCCGTCGTGCCCGAGCCATGGGAAACGACATCGGCTATGACTCCATCGTCGGCGGTGGCCGACATGCCACGACCCTTCACTGGATCGACAACACCGGGCCATTGACCCCGGGAGACCTAGTCCTGCTCGACATGGGCGTCGAAGGGCGTGACCTCTATACGGCTGACGTCACGCGGACGCTGCCGATTTCTGGCACCTTTACGTCTTTGCAACGCGAGTTGTACGACGTCGTTTATGCGGCCCAGCAGGCTGGCATTGACGCCGTACGACCTGGTGCGCCGTTCATGGCAGCTCATCAGGCGGCTATGTCGGTGTGCGCCCACGCGCTGGCAGATCTGGGTTTGTTACCGGTCTCTGCCGAAGAGGCTCTCGACCCGGATTCGCGGGTCTATGCGCGCTGGACCCTCCATGGCACCAGCCACATGCTTGGCATGGATGTCCATGACTGCGGGGCCGCCTCCGCCGATGTCTATCCCAAGGGCGACTTGGCCGAAGGCATGGTGCTCACAGTTGAGCCGGGTCTCTACTTCCAGGCCGAGGACCTGCTGGTGCCAGAAGAGTTGCGCGGCATCGGCATCCGCATCGAAGACGACATCGTGGTGACCGGAGACGGCAGTCTCAACCTTTCGGCGGCGTTGCCTCGCACCTCGGGAGACGTTGAGACCTGGATGGCCTCCCTTCGCGGTTAGCCGAGCCGGGCGCGATCGCCCAAATCGTGCCTTGGGCACGATTTGGTTCACGTTCTAGCGAAATCACTGGCCTAAACCGTGCCGAGGGCACGCCAGTTGTTCATGCCGCGCGCGGCTGGCCTGGAAAGTGTGGCCTCCACTGATCGAGGAGTCTGACTGGCAAGCCAGGCAACTTCCTGGCTTTGAGCAGGCGCCACACTCGGAGGAGCGTTTCCTCTGGAGCGCGATAGATGCCCGAGGAGGTCACTACGAGAATTCTCCAGCCGTTGTCGTCGATCTCCTCCCTCCGATGAAGATCAGACTCCCACTGTTCCTCGCGCTCGATGTGATAGCGACCGTCGTACTCGACGATGACGTGGACTTCGGGCCAACTGAGGTCGAACCTGCGGAGGGGTTCCCCGTCGACATTGCGAACGGCAAGGTTGATCTTCGGCTCAGGGATGCCCGCCAGCACCAAAAGTAGGCGCAAGCGCGTCTCCATCGGTGAGTCGACCTTGTCTCTGACATAAGCCGCGGCCCGCCTTGCCTTGACACCTCGGTTGCCTGTGACCTGCCCCATGGACGACCTCAAGGCGGCCACCGACGTGAGCCCACGCCGAACAAGGTCATCTCCCACCACCACAAGATTCACCAGATCCAACAGATCGCTGAGTTCGGCGAACATCAACTCCGGCGCCGACACCCGCAAGTTCCTGACAATGGAGATGCGCAGTGGTTGCCGTCCAATTTCGTGACACACAATTCCGCTCCGGATGCGGCGATGGTTTCGACGCAACACCGTGATGTGCTCCTCCGGCAGGCTGGGGATCGGAACCCGGTAGAGGCGAGCTGCGGTGGCATGACTGGCGTACGCCGTCCGATCGAAAACCCGTAGGGCTGCTTCCGCGCGCATCTGGGGGGTTACTGCGACGCTCGCAGAAATGTGGATTCCGCGAAAGATCGTCCGAAACTTCTTGCTGCGGAGAGCTCCTGGGGAGATGCCAGCTTTGAGCGCCTCGGCACGACTGAAGGGCCGATCAGGGTCGAGTGACGAGGTCATGCCCTTATCGTGCAGAGAAGCTGACCACTCCGGGGAGACTCTCCACAGGCTCGACTTACGGGAAGCCTTGTGGAGTGAGATTGGCTTCCGGCGTACCCCGACCGAAACCATCCCCTCGGCATGATTACAGCACGCGCTACGCCAAAATCGGTGCCGCAGTCGTGCCCTCGGCGTGACTTCGGCGGTTAACTACCCGTGGATTGGGCGTCGCCATGCACCGCGTTGCGTGACTCGGTCGACGGATGCGAGACAATGTCTGCGCCAGCCCCCGTAGCTCAGTTGGATAGAGCAGCGGCCTTCTAATCCGCGGGTCACAGGTTCGAATCCTGTCGGGGGTGCTCAATTGTGCTTCTGACCTGCACTTATGTGTTTCGGAGAGGTTGGCCACTTTGCCTGATTCCCCATTAACGTCCCCACTATGGCTCATAAGTGTGCCGCTAGGTCTGCTTTGTCGCCGGTGAGGTCACGGCCTAGATAGACCCTCGCAGTAAAGCCGGGGTCCGCGTGCCCTAGTTGGTCAGAGATCCGCACCAGCGGGACGCCTGCCTCATGGAGCAACGTTGCCACTGTACGCCTGAACGTGTGCGGGATTGCCCACTCCATGCCTGCGCCGTCCAACACGTTGCGGACTGCCGTAGCGCTGTTGCTCTGCTCCCAGCGCTTGCTGTTGTCGACGTGAGCGGGTGAGCCGATCAGGTAACCGTCCGTGCCCACTCGCTCGGCTCGGGCTGCCAGCCGCTCACGTAGCCAGTCAGGCAGGTTGACGACTCGATCAGATGTGTCGGACTTGGTGCCGTGCACCTGTAGAACTCCGCTGGCTAGGTCTAGGTCTGACCAACGCATCGATCGGGCCTCATCAATTCGCGCACCACTGCCCGACATGACGGCGATCAGATCGGCAGTCGCTTCCTGCTTCCGAATGCTGCGAGGGTTGGCCTTGCGCTCTAGTTCCCTGTCGCCTGTCTCGCTCGCTATCAGCGAGTCGGCGTAGGTCAGCACGGCGTCCCGTTCCTGGCGGGTGAACGCGCGGCCATGGTCGCGGGCGTCTTGTTTGGTCCGCTGAGACTTGACCTTGCGCACCTGGCGTAGCGCGTTTGTCGGCAAAGTCCCGTTGTCCACGGCGTAGCCCAGAATCCCTGAAAGGACTGAGCGCGTCATCTTGGCGCTGCCTGTCCCCCGTTGATCCGCTAAGCCCTGTAGGTAGGCACGTAGCCGCTGAGTTGGTGGTTCACAGGTTCGAATCCTGTCGGGGGTGCCAAACGACTTTCCGGTTCTGGACCCGCGGTAGTTGCTTTCACCGCAGAAACACACCTACCGAAGGTCCTACTCTCCAACGACTTCCGCCGTGCTGCTCGTGGACAGGACGCCACAGACTTCTTCGCCTGGCCATTAGGGATAGTCGCGGAGCGTCATGAATCAACGGCTTCTGCATCGAACTCCCGAATGACACCGAGCACTTCCGCGAGGCTGGCACACACCGGGACATTCGACGGCGATCCAGTGAACTCACTCGGCGGGGCGTGTACGCCGATAAAAGAAACCCCCGCGTCCGCGGCCGCGCCGGCATCCCATGTGCTGTCGCCGACCATCACACTGCCAAAGGCCGACGCCCCCAACTGCGCCAGCGCCGCTAGCAGACCGTCGCCCGATGGTTTGGGTCGGATGAGGGGGTCGCGGCCCACCACGACGTCCACCTGCAGCCCGTGGAAGGCCAAGGTTTCCCGCGCGACCGATTTCGGGAGGAGCGTCACAACTGCCAAGGGTCGATGGACCAAGGCATTGAGGAAGGAACGAACCTCGGGCATCGGCTGGGATTGCGGCACCGCTGTCCGCTCGTGTCTCTCAATTGTTGACGAGACCAGTTTCCATAGATCACCACCGGGGAGGGTGGCGATAGCTCCCATGCAGGCACGAGTGGCCGAGGACCAATTCGTCTCGGGCCCCGTGCCGAAGTGCCCAAGCGGAAGCAGACCCGCAACCTCGACCCAGGCAGCGTCATAATCGGTGAACGACTGGAGGTCCACCAGGGTGCGATCAAGATCCAGCAGCACGGCGCCCATCAACAGAGACTAACCAGTGCGCGTCAGGGGTACGCATAGCCGCGGGCTCGCGCTACGGTGACGAAAAGACACTCGAGGCTTCTGGCAGATGGAGATTCACATGGTTGCGGTGCCGGCTGACTTGCTGGAACAACTTGAGCCGACCGTTGAGGAAAACCTCAACCGTCACCTCTCCTTGGCCCAGGAGTGGCATCCCCATGACTACATTCCCTGGAGCGAAGGCCGGGACTTTGCGGCCATGGGTGGGGAGGACTACAGCCCGGAGCAGTCGAAACTGACCGAAACCGCCAAAGCCGCCATGTTCGTCAACTTGCTGACCGAGGACAACCTGCCTTCCTATCACCGCGAAATTGCCACCCGGTTTGGGCGCGAGGGAGCTTGGGGAACCTGGGTCGGGCGCTGGACTGCCGAGGAGGGTCGGCACGGTGTCGCATTGCGTGACTACCTCGTGGTGACCCGTGGCGTCGACCCGGTGGAGCTGGAGCGCGCGCGGATGGACTACATGACCTCCGGCTACGACTCTGGTGACAAGACACCCCTCGAAGCCGTCACCTACGTCTCATTCCAGGAGCTCGCAACGCGGGTGTCCCACCGCAACACCGGCAAGGTCACCCGCGACAAGGTCGCCGACAAGTTGTTGGCCCGGATTGCCAAAGACGAAAACCTGCACATGGTCTTCTACCGAAACATCGTGGCGGCGGCGTTGGAGATCGCGCCCGACGCCACCATGCGAGCCATCACCGACGAGGTCATCGGATTCGAGATGCCTGGGGCCACCATGGCGGGGTTTCGTCGCAACTCGATGATCATCGCCAAAGCCGGGATCTATGACATCCGCCTGCACCACGACGATGTGATCATGCCCGTGCTCAGACACTGGGGAGTCTTTGATCGCACCAACCTCGGCCCCGAGGGTGAGAAGGCACGCGATGAGCTTGCCGCGTTCCTGGAAGAACTGGACGGCCAAGCGACCAAGTTTGTTGATCGACGCGCCGAGACGCGGGCCCGCCAGGCTGCCAACACCGACGAAGACCTTTCGGTCGACATCGTCACCTAGCGCCGGTCTGGCTGTTACCGGCTAGAAGCGCGCCGATATTGAGCCGTCGCGAGAGGCACGAAGATCGCCAGGATCACTGCCGACCAGATCAGGGTGTAGAGGATCGGATTCGCCAGCGACCATGGCGGATCGGGGTCCACGAACGGACTCGGGTTGGGATTCCCGAAGAGTTGCCGCGAAGCCTCCGTCACCGTGGACACGGGGTTCCACTCGGCGAAGAGTTTTAAGGGCGTCGGGAAGTTGTCGATCGGCGCGAACGTGTTGGCAATGAACGTCAGCGGGAAAATGACAATGAAGGACGCCTGCTGCACGACCTCGGGGCTGGGCACCAACAAGCCAACCCACGCCATGATCCAGCTGATGGCAAACGCAAAGATCAGCAACAGTGCAAAAGCGATCAGCGCGTCGACGAACCCGTTGCGGATCCGCCACCCGACCACGAGTCCGGTCAGGGACATCACGATCAACACGAGAACGTTGTTGACCACATCAGAGAAGGTCCGCCCCGCGAGGACTGCCGTCGGCGACATAGGGAGCGTTCGGAAGCGGTCGATAATGCCGGACTTGACGTCTTCAGCAAGCCCCGAGCCGGTGATCGTCGCACCGAATACAACCGTCTGGGCGAAGATGCCGGCGATCAAGAACTCGCGATAGACAGAGCCATCGCCCTGCTGATCGATCGCCCCTCCGAACACGTAGGCAAACAGCAGAATAAACATGATCGGGGACAAGGTCGTGAAGACCAACAACTCGGGAACCCGCATGATCTTGATCAGATTGCGCTTGGCAATCACCATGCTGTCCGAGAGGACGGTGGAGACGTTCACGCGGCATCCCCTTTCGCTGCTTCGTCGTCTGTGGAGTGGCCCGTCAGGGTCATGAAGACATCGTCAAGAGTGGGCCGATGAAGTCCTACGTCGTCCAAGGTGATGTCGGCGTCGTCGAGGATTCGCAGTGCTTCCCCGAGGACCCGCGCCCCGCCCGAAACGGGCACTCGCACCAACCGCGACTCCCGGTCGATCTGCAATGGCCCCACGGCGTACGGCGTGAGCAGGTCGGCGACGTCCTGGGTGCGCGCGGCATCAACGACCGTGATCTCGATGCGCTCGCCGCCAACTTGGGCTTTGAGTTGATCAGAGGTGCCCTCGGCGATCTTGTGACCTCGGTCGATGACGATGATGTTGTCCGCGAGTTGGTCAGCCTCATCGAGATATTGAGTCGTCAGCAGAACAGAGGTGCCGCCCGCCACGAGCGCCTTCAGCACATCCCACATTTCAGTTCGACTGCGCGGGTCAAGTCCTGTGGTCGGCTCGTCGAGGAACAGCACCGGCGGTCGAGCCACTAGCGCCCCCGCCAGGTCGAGGCGCCGGCGCATGCCCCCCGAATAGGTCTTGGCCGGGCGGTCGCCAGCCTCCGTCAGGCTGAACTGCTCCAATAACTCACGCGCCCGGGCTTGGCTTGCACTGCGACCAAGGTGATAAAGCCGCCCCACCATGTCGAGGTTTTCGAACCCCGTGAGGTATTCGTCAACGGCAGCATTTTGACCGGAGACCCCGATCAGGCTGCGTACGCCGCTCGGATCGGCGATGAGATCGACACCCGCAACCCGAGCACTCCCGGAATCGGGCCGGATCAACGTGGTCAAAATCTTCACAGCGGTGGTCTTGCCAGCCCCGTTCGGGCCGAGCACCCCCAGCACAGATCCGCGGGGCACTCGAAGGTCGAGCCCGTCGAGTGCCTTCACGGATTTGTAGTGCTTCACGAGACCTTCGGCAATAACGGCATCAGTGATGTTTTCGCTCACCCCTAGAGGTTGCCACGAGCCGCCGACACCCCAAAACTGGGAGGCCAATTAACCCGCCTGATAGCTCACCAACTCCACGCGGCCGAGGTCTGGACTGGTGCCCAACTCAAGCACCAGGCCGACGCCTGGCGCATAGAACTTCAACTCCAACATGGACGGCTCCAGCGGCGTGGTGTCCTTGGTGATCCGCACCTTGTGGAACTTGCCCATGGGCAGCACGACTCGCGAGGAGCGGTCAAGCAGTTTGCCTTGATCTTCGGCCTCCCCAGCGAGGTATTCCTGGTAGTAGGTGCGACCAATCTGACCCCTGGGAAACATCACCACTCCTGCCTTAGCGCCGTCTTTCCCGGCCTTCCAGGACCCCTCTGGGCTAGGCACGCCATTGTCATAGCTGGTGGTGGCTTCGCCGAGGTACCACACCCTCCCCCGGTCATCTTGGGCATACCAATCGTGGGTCATCTCAATGAGTTCACCGTCCTGGGTGACCCGGTCGCTCACCACCGTTGCGGTGATGCCTTGGATCTTCTTCGTGCGTTTGAGGACTCGTACGACGATGCGCTCACCCTCGGCCGAGTCGGCCCCCTCGTAGACCCAAACACTCCCGGGCTTCAACGGGAAGTAGCGATTCGTGACGTGCCGCACGAAGTGCCTGGGCGACGGCAAAGCGACGACCTTGACCCCGTCCTTGGCTGCCGATGTGCTCACCTTTGCGATCGCGGTCGCCTGCTGTGCCTGCGCCGAGCCGGTAAGTGACGCCACCGCGACAACCGTGATGATCGCCCCCAACCACTTCCGCTGAGTTGAATTCATGACTCCTCCTTGTTCGGATTTCCGCTCCGTCGATCTTCAGAGTGCTTACCCGTGACTGAAGCCACGCTGAACGAATCGCACCCTCCCCCCAAATTCAGCCCGCATTCAGCAATCCGATGGGACAGTGAGCGGGTGCGGATTCTGGTCGTTGATGACGACGTACGCCTGGCTCGGTCCTTGAAGCGCGGCTTCGAGGCTGACGGATTTGCCACGGATGTCGCGCTGGACGGCATCACCGCTGAGTGGCTAGCGAGTGAAAACAGCTACGACGCGATCGTGCTCGATGTCATGCTCCCGGGTTTGAGTGGTCATGATCTCTGCCGACAACTACGAGCTGCCGGCAACTGGAGCCCGATCTTGATGTTGACCGCAAAATCAGGCGCAGACGAAGAAGTGCACTCGCTCGACACGGGCGCAGACGACTTTTTGGCTAAGCCCTTTTCGTACGTCGTGCTGGTGGCCAGGCTGCGCGCATTGATGCGACGGGGGCGGTCGGAGCGACCGGCCGTGCTCAGTTGCGGAGATCTATCCCTCAACCCTGCGACCCACGTCGTAACCAGAGCCGGCGCCGCGATCACGCTGACGCCGCGACAATTCTCGCTGTTGGAGTTCCTGATGCGCCGCCCCGGCGAGGTCGTTTCCAAGGCTGAGATCTTGGCGCATGTGTGGGACTTCGCCTACGAGGGAGCGCCGAACATCGTGGAGGTTTACGTCCACCAACTTCGCCAACGCATCGATAGCCCATTTGGCCGCCATAGCCTGCAGACAGTTCGGCTCGTCGGCTACCGCCTCGTCGAGGAGCCGTGAGGATGCCGATTCGTTGGCGCTCAGTGCGAGTGCAAACGACTTTGATCGCCTCGGCCGTCGTGGCGGCCACCTTGCTGATGGCGTCGTACCTCTTGATTGCGACCCTGCACAACCAACTCCAATCAAATGGCGACGCCGCTTCGCGAAATCTGGCCAATGCCCTGGCCGAAAGCGCTGCCGACGGGACACTGTCAGCCGTGATCAGCGTCTCCGATGGCTCAATGGCTCAAGTGGTCAGCGTCGAGGGCTCAGTGCTCGCAGCTTCCGCGAACCTCGGCAGCACTGGCCAACTCACCACAGTCCCGCTCAATCGGACACCCCGCCTAGTGGTGATTGAAGGTGTCCCCGACGACGCCGATCGGGAGACGTATCGCGTGTGGGCCCGAACCGCGAGCACGCCGACCGGCGAGGTCCGCATCTTGGCCGGCACCAGCCCCGAGCAAGCCGCTGAGGCGGTTCAGGCCCTCCGCTCAAGCCTGATCCTTGGCGTTCCCGCCGTTCTCGTTGTGTTGGCAGCGGCGATTTGGGCCCTCACCGCGCGGGCACTGCGACCAGTCGAGCTGATCCGAGCCCAAGTCGCCGAGATCTCGGGCACCGCTCTCGAGCGACGGGTGCCGACACCTAACACCGGCGACGAGATCGAGCGACTGGCCCACACGATGAACGACATGCTCGGCCGCCTCGATGACAGTGCCAGACAGCAGCGTGAGTTCGTCGCGGATGCCTCGCACGAATTGCAAAGCCCCCTTGCTGCGTTCCGCGCTCAATTGGAGGTCGCGCAGACTCATCCGGAGGGCACTGATTGGTCCGCGCTGAACGCGGACTTGTTGGCTGACAGCGACCGAATGGAGCGCCTCGTGCGCGACTTGCTCTTCCTGGCTAGAGAGGATTCCGCGGAGGTCTCGAGCGCCCTAGTCCCCGTCGATCTCGACACGGTGATGCTCGAAGAGGTCGGGCGCCTGCGCTCTCGTAAGGGCGTCACCATCAATACCTGTGCTGTCTCGGCTGGACCGGTTCTTGGCCGATCTGAGGATCTCGGACGAATGGTGCGCAACGTTCTTGAAAACGCCGCCGACCATGCCTTGGCCAACGTCACGATCACGCTTGGAATCCACGGGCACCACGTGGTGCTGCAGATCCAAGACGACGGCGCCGGCGTACCCGACGAACTGCGTGACCGGATCTTCGACCGCTTCGTTCGGGCCGAATCGGACCGATCTCGAGGAGAGTATGGCGGGACCGGGCTTGGCCTGCCCATCGCGTTGGCCATCGCGCGTAGGCACGGTGGCGACGCCTTTCTCGAGTCCGGCGATGCCGGGACCACGGTCAAAATCACCCTGCCCGCCGCCTGAGCCCGCCGCCCGAGCCCGCGGCATTGAGGCGGGCGACACGCCCCCAAATCCCCGAACGCGAGTCCCCCAACGGCTTGAATACAACTGCCCGGCAAAGTATGAGTTTGCCGGGCTTTTGCATTCGCTGATGGCCCTAGCCAAGGGCCCGCTTTTCTAACGACGTACTCGTCAATCTCCGCCAGCAAATCTGCCTTAAGTGTGTCTTCCGCAAAACTGGCTCTGACGCCCGCCTTGGCCAGGTCCGCAATCCCGGCGATGTCCAACTCCAGCAGGTCGGCCGCGATCTCATATTCACGGTTGAGCGTGGTGCCAAACATCGGTGGGTCATCGGAATTGATGGTGATCGTGACGCCAGCATCACGAAACGCCGTGATCGGATGTTCAGCCAGCGAAGCGACTGCTCCGGTCGCGATGTTTGACGACGGGCAGACCTCCAGAGCGATCCCCGTCTCGGCGAGGTGCGCCAACAGCACCGGATCTTGAGCCGACGTGGTGCCATGCCCGATGCGCTCCGCCCCGAGCAATCTGATGGCGTCCCAGACAGTTCCGGGGCCGGTCGTTTCGCCAGCGTGGGGAACACTATGGAGTCCGGCCGCTCGAGCAGCATCGAAGACGTGCTTGAACTGCGGACGGGGTACGCCGATCTCCGGACCGCCCAGCCCAAACCCCACCAGGCCGTCGGGAGCGTGATTGAGAGCAAACTCGAGAGTTGCCTCGGCCGATGGAAGCCCGAACTCCCCGGGAATGTCGTAGATCAAGTTCATCGCGAGCCCGAAGTCTCGAGCCGCCGCCATCCGCGCATCCTCGATCGCCTCGGTGTAGGCCTCGATCGGCATACCCGCATCATCGCGATGCGGGAGCACCGAGGTGTAGGGCGTGCACGTCAGCTCGACGTACTTCACCTGTTGTTCGGATAGTTCGCGCGCGACCTCATAGGTCAGCAAACGCACGTCTTCGGGAACACGAATCAGATCGACGACGGCGAGATAAACCTCGATGAAGTGAGCGAAATCGCGAAACCTATAGAAATCTCGTAGTTGATCGGGATCACTGGGCACCGTCCCTGGATGACGCTCGGCAAGCTCACTCACGATGCGCATCGAAGCAGACCCGACATGATGCACATGCAATTCGGCTTTGGGCAGGCCTGCGATGAACCCAGCGAGAGAACCAGTCATGGTGCCGATTGTCTCAGGCGGCGACGTAGAGGAAATACCAACCGACGATGGCCGGCACCAGCCCTACGAAAACCCACGGTGAAAGGACTGAAACCTGATTGAGGATGCGTACGCCGACCATGGTGATCAGCCCAATCGCACCCGCGATAATCAGCAATCCCGGCTTGGCTCCATCGCCCTCAGCCACCGAAGCAAGAAAGCACAACCCGCCCGCCAAGATGGTGGCAATGGTCATCGCCAGGGTTGAACCGACGATGCGCTGGACTCTTTCGACCTTCACTCGATTGCCGTGAGGACGGCGTCTGCGATGTCCTGAATAGATCCTTCAACGCGTTCGCCATCGATGAACACGGTCGGAGTGCCGGTGACGTCGTTCTTGGACATGGCATCGGTGGCATTGACCACCCACTGGCCAAAGACTTTGTCCTCGATGGGTCCTCGGACGTCCGCTTCAATTGCCCCGGACTCGACCGCCCACGCGATCAATTGGTCGTCGTCCGGGCCAGCCGTGCCTTCCTCAGGTTGATTCGCAAACACCAGGTCGTGGAACTTCTTGAAAGCGGCCACACCAGCCGCGTCATTCACCACGGCAGCGGCGTTGGCTGCCCGCGAGGAGAATTCGTTCTCCGACTGAGAGTCCAAGAACGAGACGATGCGCACTTCAACCTGGGCACCCCCGGAGTCAATGGCCGACTGAAGCTGCTCACCGATCACGGCTTCGAGATCACGGCAGATCGGACATTGGAAGTCTTCGTAGATCACGATGTTGGGGGTCGCCCCGTCATCCCCGATCAACACACCGAAGTCACTCGTGACGCCCGTCGGAACGTCCTTGGCCACCTCGCCAGAACTGTCTCGTGTGATACTCCAGACGGTAAGCCCAACGATGACCGCCAGGACCGCGACCACGGCACCAATCGCCATGAACCGTCGGCGACTCTCTTGACGCTGCTGCTCCGCCAGCAGCGCCGCAGCCTGCCTCGAGCGATCGGAGTACTGCGGGCCCTTCTTGGGAGCCTTACCGCTGGCCATTGAGATTCTCCTCGGGAGTTTTGTTGGGCGATCTGAGCAGGTTATCGACCGCTAGGGCGGTGCGCGGCATCCACACCAGCCAGGCGGAGAGCAGCAGGAGCCCGAAGTCCCGGGCGATCTCCCACGGATAGTCGTCGATGGCGTCCTTCTTGGCGCCGCCACCCCCGAAGCACCCGCAATCGATGGAGATACCGCGCATCCACACCGAGATGATGCCCGCGATGAAGATGGCAAACAAGGCCACCGAGGTTACTGCGGCGGCTCGGGTGAAGACGCCAAGGACCAGCATGAGCCCGACGGCGACTTCAACCGCTGGCAGCAGATAACCCACCGCTGGAACGATTGCCTCGGGAAGCAAGTCATAGGCGCGTACGGCGCGCACGGAGGCAGCCGGATCCATCAGTTTTACGCCGCCAGCCACTAGCCACACACCGCCGGTGACTAGGCGCGCCACCAGTCCGAGCCATGTAGTCACAGGGAAGAGGTTAAGCGATTCGTCTGAGCGCACTCTGAGAGCCATCTGTGGAGAACCTCAAGACCGGGCTAACCGTTTCGATCCGTATGAGTAGGCTCGTCCCTTGTGACGGACAGACTGGTGTGGATCGATTGCGAAATGACCGGCCTCGACCTGAGCGCCGACGCGCTGATCGAGGTGGCCGCTCTGGTCACCGACTTCGACCTCAACGTTTTGGGCGAAGGGATCGACTTGATCATTAAGCCTCCAGCCGAGGCGCTAGCCCAGATGGGTGACTTTGTCCGGGGCATGCACGAGACCTCCGGCCTACTCGACGTACTCCAAGATGGCGTCAGTCTGGCCGATGCCGAAGACCAGGTCATGGCCTATGTCCGCCAACACTGTCCTGATGGCAGCAGGCCGCCCCTGGCCGGAAACACGGTTGCCACCGACCGCTCGTTCCTCGCTCGAGACATGGCGACTCTGGATGCGTTCTTGCACTACCGGATCGTTGACGTCTCGTCCATCAAAGAACTCTCCCGTCGCTGGTTTCCCCGAGCCTATTTCCAGGCGCCCACAAAGGCCGGCAATCATCGTGCCCTTGCTGACATCCAGGAGAGCATCGAGGAGTTGCGCTACTACCGCGAAGCGGTCTTTGTGCCCCTTCCCGGCCCGACCAGCGCCGAAGCACGCGACATCGCCCAACGACACGGCGGGGCTTTGACAGGCGGGCAGGTCGACCCCTCGCCGCCCCACAACCCGCTTGCCTAGCCCGATTGTGCTGAGCACCCTCGCTAGCGGTTAGAATCTCGTGTCGGTTCTCAGGATCGCGCGCAGCCCGCGTGCGGACCTGAATCGCATGGTGGGCGTAGCTCAGTTGGTAGAGCACCTGGTTGTGGTCCAGGATGTCGCGGGTTCGAGCCCCGTCGTTCACCCCAAGTTTTTCATCGTCATTCAAACCCGAATCATGCCGTCGGCACGTTTTGGGTTCCCGTTAGTGGCAATCTTCGACCCAAACCATGCCTACGGCGCGATTTAGGCTGGGCAAACCCGGCCACGCTCAGTGCGGCAGGCCGAAGTGGCCGGACTGGTAGTCCTGGTAGGCCTTCATGACCTCATCCCTCGTGTTCATCACGAATGGGCCGGCCCAGGCCAACGGTTCACGAATGGGCTGACCACCCACGACGATCACCTCGAGTTTGGGCGAGCGGCTTTCCTGGCTGCCATCAGCCTGGATGGTCAAGAAGTCGCCGGCTCCGAAAAGAGCCGACTGGCCCATCCGGATGGGTCTGGCGTCGTTGCCGACCGAGCCCTGCCCTGAAAGCACATAGACCAGCGCATTGAAGTCAACGTTCCAGGGCAGGTCGAGGCGCGCACCTGGTTCGATGCTGGCGTGCACCAAGGACATCGGGGTGTAAGTCTGGCCGGGGCCGCCCAGCGCTTCGGATTGGCCCGCAACTTGGCCAGCTATCACGCGCACCAGCGCTCCTGCGTCGTACGTCGTGGCAAGAGCGACTTGGCCGGACCGAATGTCTTGGTAGCGCGGCGGGGCTAACTTGGCGCTGCTCGGCAGATTGACCCACAACTGAATCCCGTGGAACAAACCACCCTGCTGGACCAGCCACTCCGGCGGTGCCTCAATGTGAAGGATCCCTCCTCCGGCGGTCATCCATTGAGTGTCTCCATTGGTGATGGAGCCCCCGCCGCCGTGTGAGTCCTGGTGGTCAAACACGCCATCGATGATGTAGGTGACGGTCTCGAAACCGCGATGAGGGTGCCATGAGGTGCCCTTGGGCTCGCCCGGCGCATAGTCAACCTCGCCCATTTGATCCATCATGATGAACGGGTCGAGATGGGCAAGATCGATGCCCGCAAACGCCCGCCGCACCGGGAAGCCTTCGCCCTCATATCCTTGAGGCGCGGTCGTGATCTGCCACACTGGCCGCGGCTGATCACCCAGGCCAGGCGTTTTAAGACGGGCTAAGACGGTCAGATCATCAACAGTTACGGCTGGCATCTCGCCACCCTCCTCAGGTTGCCGTTGGAGCGTTCACCAACTCAACAGTAGTTGCACATTAAACTATTCCTCGCGGACGGCCCGAGGTGACTCACGATTTTCGACCCCGCAGCATCGTTGCTAGAGTTCATCCCTGCACCGATCGCACCTTGTTCGGCGCGTGCGCCATTAGCTCAATTGGCAGAGCAGCTGACTCTTAATCAGCGGGTTCGCGGTTCGAGTCCGCGATGGCGTACAACATCGAAAGCCCTGGCAAGCCGCAGTTTCGGCGCCAGGGCTTTCGCCATTCTGCTGGTGGATTTCCCCGCGACACGCCGATCCCAATCGTCACTTGAGTCACATCCGTCCGTTAAGTTTCTTCTGGACACATCTATCCCATTGGTCCCGTTTGCCTTATGGTTGCGGGATGCATGGGAAGTACTCGCGCTCGTTTGCGCTCTCAATTAGTCTCGCCCTGGTCCTCCTCGCCTTCGCGCCGAGTCAGACATCGGGCGCCACAGCGCAGCGCCAGGACGAACCCGACTACGCCGCCTCCCACGTCGCGACGTTCAACGTGCTCGGTGATTCACACACCCGCAAGGGCAAGAAGAAGTCCATGGGCACCGGCGTCGAACGGATGGGGCGCACCGTCAAAATCATCGATCAGCGCGGCTTCGACCTGGTGGGTTTCCAGGAAATGCAGCGTGTGCAGGTCCAGGAATTCTTGCGCCTTCGCACCACAGACTGGGGAATTTATCCGGGCTTGGTGTTGCGTGCCCAAGACGGCGAAAACACCATCGCGTGGAAGCGCAGCGTGTGGACCCTGGTGTCGGTGGCCACCCAGACGATCCCCTACTTCGACGGCAAGACCCGGGAGATGCCGATCCTGCTTCTGCAGCACAACGCGAGCGGGCAACAGGTCTACGTAATGAACGTCCACAACCCATCGACCGACAAGAAGAACGGCAACCACGACAAGTGGCGTCAACTCGCTATGGACCTACAGATCGCGAAGATCCGCGAGCTTCGGTCCACGACCAAACTGCCGCTGATCCTGACCGGGGACATGAATGAGCGCGAGGAAGCGTTCTGCCAATTCGGTCAGCTCGGCAAGCTTCGCGCAGCCAATGGAGTGGGTGTTGCCACGCTGAAGCGCGGTTGTACGCCGCCACCGTCGATGCAGATTGACTGGATCTTTGGGACCAAAGACATCGTCTTCACCGACTACAAGGTCTGGGACACTCCTCGGATCCAACGGACCACCGACCATCCGGTGGTGGCGGCCACGGCGATGTTCCCGGTGCCCAAGCAATTCCGCCAGCGCTACCTCAACCGCTGACCGATCGGGCTCCCCAGAGCTGGCTCAGAGATAGAGCCCCGTGGCAGTGTCGCCCAAACGATCCGCGGCAACTGCGTGGACGTCACGCTCGCGCATCACGACGTAGACCTCGCCATGCACTTCGACCTCAGCCTTGTCATCTGGATCAAACAAGACTTTGTCGCCCACCTCAACGGCTCGTGCATGCGGTCCGACGGCGACAACACTTGACCACGACAGGCGCTGTGCACCCATCGCTGCGGTGGCGGGGATGACGATGCCGCCGCTGGAGCGGCGCTCGCCGGACTCGCGATCCAACTCGACCAAAATGCGGTCGTGAAGCATCTTGATCGGGGTCTTGTCAGACCCCGCTTTGCCGGGCATGGTTTTGTCAGCCACAGCGTCGATCAGCGGGTGAGTTTGCGGATGATCGCAAGCACCACGATGAAACCGACCACGCCGGCTGCGACCTTGCTGATGTTGTCGGTGCGTGGCTTGCCGGACTCGGTGTCGACAAAGTGGGCCTTGGTCGTGGTCACCTGACGATCGACGATCGTTTTGGGACTCACGCGATGGATGAGCTGGTCGATGGTCGCCGCCAACTGGTCTCGCGCCTGGTCAAGCTCATTCTCCAGCGACGACATATTTGTGCTCACCTGGCAAGGCTACCAACGCGACTTATGGTTGTCCGGTCAGCCCATCGATCCGACGGGGATCGAAGCCAAAGGGAAGTTCGAGGCGATGGCTGCGCATCAGCTCCGCGTCGGTCAGCACGTCGTACGTCGCGCCGTCAGCCGCCACCACACCCTCGCTGAGCACAACCGCACGAGGGCACAACTCCAAGGCATAGGGGAGGTCGTGGGTGACCATCAGGACAGTCACATCGAGGGAGCGCAAGATGTCGGCCAACTCTCGGCGCGAAGCCGGGTCAAGGTTGGACGACGGCTCGTCGAGCACCAAGATTTCGGGCTCCATGGCAAGCACCGTCGCAACCGCGACCCGGCGACGCTGGCCAAACGACAGGTGATGAGGCGGCCGATCGACAAACTCTGACATCCCCACCTGGGCCAACGAGGTCAGCACGCGATGCTCTAGTTCGGCACCTCTAATGCCCAGGTTGGCCGGGCCGAAGGCCACGTCTTGCCGCACCGTGGCCGAGAACAACTGATCGTCGGGGTCCTGAAAGACAATGCCGACGCGACGCCTGATCTCGCTGAGATTCGCCTTGACCACAGGCACCCCGCTGACCAGAACCGTGCCTGCTCCGGCCGTGAGGATCCCGTTGAGGTGCAAGACCAGCGTGGTCTTTCCAGCGCCGTTGGGGCCAAGGAGAGCCACCCGCTCTCCTTCATGCACGTGCAGATCCACGCCAAACAACGCCTGGTGGCCGTCGGGGTAGGCATAGGCGAGCCCGCTGACCTCGAGCACCGGCGTACTCATCGGGCGGACGCTTCGGTCCGCGGCAGGGTCCCGGTGTAGCCGCGCGACAGCATCGCCAGGTGCACCCGCTCACCGCGCTCGTAGGAGCGAATGAACAACGCCCCCAGCGAGCGGGCCAGGACCGGCCAGTGCCGCGGAGACTTGGGATCGCAACCGCGCGAACGCATCGCCACTAACATCCGGCTCATCTCGGCGGTCACGACGTCGAGATAGCGAATCATGAAGCCCATGATCTGCACGATGAGGTCGGGCATCCGGAGCCGTTCGAGCCCGCGTAAGAGGTCAGCGGGTTCAGTCGTCGCAGCCAAGGTGAGCGAGGCGAGCACACCGAGTGTTCCTTTGACGAGCAATCCCCAGGAAGCGAGCAGGCCATCGCTGGAGACCATCAGTCCGAGAACTTCAACCTGCGGCCCCGTTGCGACAAAAGGAACCAAGATGGCGAAGAGGACAAACGGCACTTCAATCACGAGTCGCTTCGCGAGATAGCCGAAAGGAACCCGTGACAGGGCAATCACCACCAACAGCATCGCCACATAGACCCCAAAGATCGGAAACCACTCACGTGGCGTGGCCACGACCACCAGCATAAAACTGATCAGGACGATTAGTTTGTGATGCGGCTGAGCCCGGTGGATCGCACTATGGCCGTGGTAGTGAAGGCGGTGGCCGTGACCCGCGCCCATTAGACGCGCTCGTCAGTCGCAGGCTGCTTTCGCGGGGTTGCAACGGATACCCCAGAACAGGCCTCCCGCAAGGAGCGCCACCGCGCCAACGCCCACGAGTCCAGCCAGACCGCCGCTCAGTCGCTCGTTGTCGACTCCCTTCGTCGCATAGTCGGCGAAGGGGCTGTCGGCTGCCGCAGAGTCCTTGGCCGTGTCGAGGAACCCCGTTTTGGCGGCGACATACTCGAGACCATCGGGGTGCCCGCTCGCATAGAAACTTGCCACCCCAGCAATCAGCATCGCCAAGAAGAATCCGGCCATGATCAGAGTTTTGGTCTTCATCTCGTGGCTCTGCTCTTGATCCTGAGTTCGCCATGTTTGGCGATGCCGCGGGCGCCGTACACCAAATCAGGTCGTACGCCGACCACGCTGGCCACGACTAATCCAGTGATGAGGGCCTCGCCCAGTCCGATCACTAGGTGCCAACTGACCATTGCTGTGATGACAGTGGTCAGCTCGATCGGGGCCGTTCCGCCCATGGCGAAGAGTCCAGCGAAGGCGAGGGCCGCGCCCGGGACACTCAAACCCGCGGCAACCGCGGCTGCGATCGGAACCGACGCCAGTTTCTTGGGGAGGAGCATTAGGACCGCTCTAAACACAAACCACCCAGCCAGCACGCCAACCAGGGCCATCAGAGTGATGTTGGTGCCGAGCGCGGTAATGCCACCGTCGGCCATCAAAAAGCCCTGGACCAGCAACACCACGCTGATGCACAGCACTGCCGTGAACGGCCCCACCAGCACGGCAGCCAAGGCACCGCCCAATAAGTGCCCACTGGTCCCTGCGCCGACCGGAAAATTCATTAGCTGCCCAGCGAAGACGAAGGTTGCCACAAGGCCAGCCATCGGCGCAGTCCGGTCGTCAAGCTCTCGCCGGGCGCCGCGCAAAGCCACGGCCACACCGGCGGCAGCAATGGCGGCGGTCGCCACCGACGTCGGTGCGTCCAGAAATCCATCAGGCACATGCACTGTGGTCTCCTTCATCGGCGGCGGTTAGATTGCGACAACGACCCAAACCATTCGGGCTTGTCGCAAGTATTAGGTTATTGCACATCATTCGCAACAAGAGAGGAAGTGGATTGGTTTGACTTCAAATTCATCCGCTGGGGTGCGGCTCGCCGCCGGCGATGTGGCACCGGACTTCACCCTGCCAAGCGACGACGGCAACCTGGTCAACCTCGCCGGCTACCGGGGGCACAAGACCATCGTCTACTTCTATCCCGCTGCCATGACGCCTGGTTGCAGTAAGCAAGCCTGCGATTTCACCGACTCGCTCGACTCCCTCGCGGCTCAAGGCTTCGAGGTCATCGGAATCTCCCCCGACCTTCCGGCCAAGTTGGCAAAGTTTCGCGAGCGCGACGGCCTGAGGATCACGCTGCTTTCGGATGCTGACCGCGCCGTGATGACGTCGTACGGCGCGTTCGGCGAGAAGAAGCTCTACGGCAAAGTGGTGCAAGGAGTCATCCGCTCGACCTTCGTGCTCGACGAGAACGGGGTCATCGAGGTGGCGCAATACAACGTCAAAGCCACCGGTCATGTCGCCAAACTTCGCAAAGACCTCGGCCTCGCCTAGGCTTTCCCCCGCCTCACCCAATCGATCGTTTGGGCCTGAGGCCCGCGCCCGTAGCCCAATTGGTAGAGGCACCAGGTTTAGGTCCTGGCCAGTGAGAGTTCGAATCTCTTCGGGCGCACTCCCTCGTCAACCTTGCGGCGCAAGGTACTTGCCGCTACCTTGTTGTGCATGGTTGCCAACGAGGGCGCAGTCACCCAGCTGCGACGCGGGGTGCTGGAGCATTGCGTGCTCGCTCTCCTAGAAGGCGAGCAGCGCTACGGCTATGACCTGGTGACCGAACTGTCCTCGGCAGGACTGTTGGCCAGCGAGGGCACGATGTATCCACTCCTCAGCCGCCTGCGCAAAGACGATCTCGTCGCCACGTCATGGCGCGAATCACCTAGCGGGCCACCCCGCCGCTATTACTCCTTGACCGCCCAGGGCAAGGAAGCCCTGCTGGGTTTTCGCGAGTCCTGGGGTCAGTTCAAATATGCCGTCGACGCCATCCTTGAAAGTAGGCCCTGATGATGACTCAGCACCCACTCGTTGCCGACTATCTCGCCCGGCTGAAGGCTGAGGCCAGGCGTCTCCCGACCGACCAAGCGAGTGAATTAGTTGCCGACATTGAGGAACACCTCTCGGCGGGCCTGGTCGACGGGGCTTCTGAAATCGACGTACGCAATGCCCTCGATCGCTTGGGCACGCCGCAAGAGGTAGTGGCCGCAGGAGCGCCAGTTGTCTTGGCCCCATCGCCTGCCAAGAGGTCTGGCTGGTTCGAGGCGAGTGCGATTATCTGCCTGGTCGGGGCTGAGCTGCTCTTCTTCTTGGTCCCCATCTCAGCCGCTGCCTGGATTGCGGGTTTGGTACTGCTCGCGATGTCCTCCGTCTGGAACTTCCGAGAAAAAGTCATCGGGTTCGTCGGCCTAGGCACTGGCTTTATTGCGGCATTTGCGCTGATCGTGGCCGGGTCACTGGTGGCGGTTAGCAGCGGTTGCTCATCCACGGCATCAAGCGATGGCATGTTCACCTCGACGTGTACCGATTCAGGTCTGACCTGGATCAACATCCTGGCAATCACCCTGACGCTGGGATATTTCCTGTTCCAGATCTACGCGCTATGGGTGCTCATCCGTGCCGCTCGCAAGCAAAGCAGCCAGCCGCGGGGCGAGTTCGCGCAGGGCTCGTCCGCGGTGGGATAGGCGGTCCTTTTCGATCGGGTCCAGTTCAGCAGTGGTGAGACCCGACTCGGCGTACTCCTCAGCGACGAACACCACGTCATACCCAAAACCACCGTTTCCCTGCACCTGGCGAATGATGCTGGCCGGGCATGGTCCCTTCAACCACCAGTTCACGACCATCCGGGAAGACACACGGCAACAGCACACGTGAAGTGCGCACCACGACGCTCATCCGGTACGTCGTGGAGTTGGGCCAGCAGCAGTTCGTTGTTGCGTTGATCCGACTTCGGTGGCCCCGACCAACGTGCCGAGAGAACCCCCGGCATGCCATTGAGGGCGTCGACACACAGCCCGCTGTCATCGGCGACCGTGGGCAGGCCTGAGGCAGACAGCCCGGCCCGAGCCTTGAGCAGACGCATTGCCTTCAAAGGTTGGCTGATCCTCCACCGGCTCGACGTACTCGGGAACCTCGTCGGCGCCGAGAACGCGAACCCCTGGCAGGTGCTCGGCCAGAATGCGCTCCATCTCCCCGACCTTCTTGGCGTTGTGAGACGCCAGGAAGATCTCCTCAGCCACCGAGGAGCGCCTCATGTTGGATGCGGGTGAGGTCGGCGCAGCCCTTCTCGGCCAAGGCTAACAAGGCGTCGAGTTCGGCGCGATCGAAGGCAACGCCCTCGGCGGTGCCCTGGACCTCGACAAACTTGCCACCACCTGTCATGACGACATTCATGTCAGTCTCGGCTCGGACGTCTTCTTCATAAGGCAGATCCAGTCGAGGGACCCCATCAATGATGCCGACGCTGATGGCCGCGACGGAACCCGTGAGGGGCTCTCCCTTGAGCGCACCCACCGACCGCAAGTGCGCGATGGCATCCGCGAGGGCGACGTAGGCACCAGTGATCGACGCCGTACGCGTGCCGCCGTCGGCTTGGAGGACGTCGCAGTCGAGCACGATGGTGTTCTCACCCGAGTGCTTTGTAGTCGATGACCGCACGCAGAGAACGCCCAACGAGGCGGGAGATCTCATGGGTTCGGCCGCCGATCTTGCCGCGCACCGACTCACGGTCGTTCCGGGTGTTGGTCGACGCTGGGAGCATGGCGTATTCGGCCGTGACCCAGCCCAGACCAGAGCCCTTGCGCCAACGGGGCACTCCCTCAGACGCGGAGGCCGCACACAGCACTTTGGTGCCCCCAAACTCAATGAGCACCGAGCCAGCCGCGTGGTCGAGCCAGTGTCGGGTGATGGTGATCGGTCGAAGTTCATCGTTGGCGCGGCCGTCGGCGCGTAGGTCAGTCACGGGCGCAATCTACCTGGTTCCAGGCGGGCACTGCGGCCCGCCAGCCACCGGAAGACGTAGGTGCTGAAGAAAGGGCTCGGCTCCCACCCCCGTGGAGAGCCGAGCCCTGATCCGACAGCTTGAACCGTCGGCGACTATTTCACTTCCGCCCGCAGGACGCGGGCCATGCCAAGCGCCAACGGCAAGGCCAGCCAGATCAGTCCAGAGACGCCTAGATGCGCCCAGTCCTTGCCGCTAGCTGAGGGCTCGATCAACAACTCCTGCGCGGCGCTGAAGTCGATCCACGGCCGGATCTTCTCGAACCACTGGATGAAGAAAGCACCGAGCTCAAAGAGCCCAGGCAGCACAAAGGAATACACGAAGTACAAGACGATGGCAGCTGCGGTGTTGAGCAGGAGCGTGCCGAACGCAAAGCCGGTTGCCATCCCAATGACGTGCAGCAAGAAGTACTTCGCAATGCCCATGGCATCGAGATTCCAGACCGTTTCGTTGCCCGACAAGGCGCCGAAGATCACGTTGGCCAGGCACGCAAGGCTTAGGCCCACGACGATGGCGGTCACAGCGACCACCATCATGGCCGCGAATTTCGAGGCCATCACCCGGCTGCGCACCGGCACTTGCGAGAACGTCGTCAGCGCTGTGCGTTGGCCCCACTCACTGGTCACCGACATGATGCCGAGGACCGGAAGGAAGACTCCCATCGGCGTATTCATGCCCGTCATGAAGCCCCGCAGCGTCAACGGGATGTCGTTCTTGACCCCGACCCACAGCTGGATCACCAACACCAGGGCGGTGACTGCCGCCGTGGCGATGATCAGCCAGAGGCCGGCCCTCGTGTCGACCATCTTGCGAAGTTCGACCTTGACCAGGCGCGCGAAGGGGATCTTTTTGGTGTCGGTGAGGTCCAGGTGGGGGACGTCGAAGCTTTGTACGGTGCTCATGACGAGGCTCCTTGCATTGAGTTGGTGCCAGACATTGAGTGCATGCCCGGTGCGTCGCGCTGGGTGGACGCGGTTAGTTCCAGGAAGAGGTCCTCGAGGCCGCCCTCGGCGGGCCGAAGATCGGTGAGCACGATGCCGTTCTCTAGCGCCACGGTCCCGACCTGGACCGGCTGCGCATCGACGCGCAACCCGTTGCCTGCGGGTTCGGCGTGCAGTTGCCGAGCCACCAAGGCCGCGGCGAGGCGCGCATTGTCGGTCGACATGACCAGGGTGCCGGCCTGGGTGCCTTTGAGAAGCGACTCCTTGTTCCCTTGGGCGACGATGCGGCCATTGCCGATCAGGATCATCTCGTCGGCAATCATCTCCACCTCGTTGAGCAGGTGGCTCGAGAGCAGGACCGTGCCGCCGCGCTCGGCGTACCCCCTGAGCAGGCCGCGCATCCACCGGATGCCCGCCGGGTCGAGGCCGTTCGCTGGCTCATCGAGGATCAGAACCGACGGGTCACCCAACAACGCATGGGCGATCCCCAGCCGTTGGCGCATCCCGAGGGAGTAGTTGCGCACCCGGCGCTTGGACTCGGCCGGGGTCAGGCTCACCAGTTCGAGCATCTCGTCGACACGTGTTGTGGCCAGGCCCATGGTGGCGGCCCCAAGCGCGAGCACTTCGCGGCCGGTCCGGCCCGCATGTTGCGCCGAAGCGTCAAGGAGTACGCCGACATGGCGACCCGGGTTGGGAATGTCGGCGAACCGGTGCCCGCCGATCGTGACCGAGCCCGAGGAAGGTGTCGTCAGGCCAACCATCACACGCATGCTGGTGGTCTTGCCGGCACCGTTGGGTCCGAGGAATCCGGTCACCTCCCCCGGCCGGCACAGAAAACTGATGTTGTCGACGGCCGTGAACGCGCCGTACTTCTTCGTAAGTCCCTCAACTTTGATCATGGGTCCAGTCTGCCGGTCGCGATGAGGCTTCGCATCCTTCTCCTGGCTTGCCTTGAGCCAGACCAAAGTAGGGGGCGGAAGCAACCCTGGTCGGGTGTGGCGCTCTCCCCCAGCACCTAGGGTTGGGATATGCAACGGCCTCCTGCCGCGCCCTACCAACCGGCGCTGAGTAAGTGGGGGCACTCCTGGCGATTCGTGGCGATGCTGATCATCAGCGCCGCCGCGTTTGCCGAACTCGGCACCTCTGTCTGGGACAGCCATCGCTGGGTGATCCCAATCGACCTCAGCCTTGGCGCAGTCTCTTATGTTGCGGTCCATTTCCGGCGCCGTTGGCCATTCGCCGTTGCCGTCCTGTTGACAATCGTGAGCTCCTTTTCCGCGTCCGCAGGAGGGCCGTCCGCGCTTGCTGCGGTCTCGTTGGCCACCAGACGGATCTGGGCCGAAGTCATTGGCATCGGGTTGTTGAACCTGGTGTCCATCCAGATCTATGCCCTGACCTACCCCATGGTGACTCCTGACAGCAAGTGGTGGATCGACTTACCGACCACGGCGATCGTGGTCGCGGGGCTACTTGGTTGGGGGATGTTCATCGGTTCCCGACGCGAGTTGGTGTGGACCTTGCAACAGCGTGCCGAGCGAGCCGAGGCCGAGCAGGAGTTGCGAGCCACCCTCGCGCGAGACAACGAGCGCACCCGGATCGCTCGCGAAATGCACGACGTACTCGGCCATCGCATCTCGCAGATCTCCATGCACGCCGGGGCGCTGACCTATCGCACAGACCTCGATGCCACAGCTTTGCGCGAGGGCATCGAGGACATCAACGAGAAGGCCCAAGAAGCCCTCACAGATCTACGCAGCGTGCTCGGCGTACTCCGTGACAGTGAGACCGGCGCGATACTCAATCGACCACAGCCCACCCATGCCGATGTGTCTGACCTGGTTGACGAAGCCACGGAAGCCGGCATGCGCATTGCACTGAACGACACCATCGTTGGCGGCCCAGTGCCGGCCGCGCTGGGCCGCACCCTTTATCGGATAGCCCAAGAGGGCATCACGAATGCGAGCAAACACGCCCCAGGCACGACGCTTGCCATTCGACTGGCTGGGTCGCCGGAGCTTGGTGTGGAGTTTGAATTGCGCAATCCGCCTGGGTTCACCAACGGCAGCGGCCCCGGGGGCGGACTCGGACTCGTCGGACTCGCGGAGCGCGCTGCGCTCGCAGGAGGGCGACTCGACCACCAGGTCAGTGCTGAGGCGTTCATCGTGCGAGGCTGGCTGCCATGGCAAGCGGGAGCGGCGACGTGATTCGAGTGTTGCTTGTCGACGATGATCCGCTGGTTCGCTCGGCCCTTAGTTTGATGTTGGGCGGCCACAACGAGCTCGAAGTGGTCGGCGAGGCGGTCAACGGGCGCGACGGCGTGGAGCTGGCTCGCGAGCTGCTCCCCGACGTCGTGCTGATGGACATCCGAATGCCGGTGCTCAACGGACTCGCCGCGACGCGCGAACTCCACAGCCAGCCCGACCCACCGCGGGTCATCGTCTTGACCACTTTCGCCGCAGACGACTACATCATTGACGCACTGGGTGCCGGAGCCGACGGGTTCTTGCTCAAGGACACTCCCCCGGTTCAGATTGTTGCCGCCATCCTCACGGTGGCCGACGGCGAAGCGATGTTGTCTCCGTCGGTCACGCAGACAGTGATCCGTCAGTTTCGAGAAGATGCTGCCCGAGATCGGTCCAGCGCAACCCGTGACGCCGAACTCAAGCTGGGCCGGTTGACCGAGCGCGAGCGGGAGGTCGCCGTCGCCGTCGGACAGGGCCTCACCAACGCCGAGATCGCCTCTTCCCTGTTTATGTCCGTCGCAACTGTGAAGGCCCACGTTTCGCGACTCTTCGACAAGCTGGAGACCACCAATCGCGTGCAGATTGCCATCTGCGTCCACGACGCCGGCCTCGTCTAACCCCAGCCACCCACCACCCCCAGCCACCCACCACCCCGCCGAACTCCACCACCACCCGCCGAGGCGTCACTCAAGTGACCAAAATCGCGGCGTGTCGAACTGCCATTGACGGGTCGGCGCCGCAGATGAACGGCCGCGGTGTGGCGTCATACGTCGCGAGGCCGGAGGTCCGTCGGTCCGGTTGCCCAAGCAACCAAGCCGCATGATGTCGGGGACTCGCACGACAAACGCGACGCCGCACCCCACCGAAACTTCTGAACAGAAACACTGCTCCCAATGAGCCCAGTCGAGCCGTCAATGGCTGTTCGACACACCGCGAAAAACGCGACATGAGTGACGTGTCGGCAGGATTGGCATTGGGGATTGGGGGTTGGGGGTTAGACCTCGAAGACGGCGCCGGCGTGGGCGGCGTGCACAGGGCCGGGGTACTCCCGACGAGCCTCGGTGACCGCAGTGTCCGAGTCGTGCCACGAGGGCACGTGGGTGATCACTAGTTGCTGCGCGGCCGACGCCTGAGCGACTCTGCCGCAATCGGAACCCGTGAGGTGGAGGTCGGGCGGATTCTCTTCGCCGTCACAGAACGACGCCTCGGCCAGCAGCAGATCGGCCCCAGAGGCAACCACTTCGAGGCTGGCGCACGGACCGGTGTCACCGCTGTAAACCAACACTCGACCGCCTGCCTCAACCCTCAGGGCGTACGCCGGCACCGGATGCACGACCGGCACTGCGTGAATCGTGAAGGGACCGATCGAAATCGACTCCTCGTCGTACTCTGCAAACTCGAACTCGACGCCCATGCCGGGCACGGTGGGCAAGTCATAGGCGTGCGCGAGTCGGTGCGCGACCCCGGCCGGACCAAACACCGGAATGGACGGCTGCGCACCAAGCGGATGATATTTCCGAAACACGTAGTAGCCGCACATATCGAGACAGTGATCTGCGTGCAAGTGGCTCAAGAAAACCGCGTCAATCGTGAGTGGGTCGACGTAGCGTTGAAGGGCCCCAAACGCACCGCTGCCGAGGTCGAGCAAGATCCGCCAACTCCGTTCGCCATCATCGGCCTCAACGAGGTAGCAACTGGCTGGCGAATCCGGCCCGGGAAAGGAACCCGCACAACCTACGACGGTGAGTTTCACGCCATCCCCCCAGCGAACTGAAGGGCAGCACCCAACTCCGGTCCGAGGAAGCGGCGACCGATTGACTCAAACTCGTCCGGGCTGCCGGTGGTGAGGAACTGATAGGTCGCGCTCCCATCAGAACGCATCATTTTGGAATCGGCCACCATCCGGTAGACCTCCTTTGCACACTCTTCGGCGCTGCTCACCAGGGTCACCTGATCCCCCATCACATAGGAGATCGCGCCAGCAAGCAGTGGGTAGTGGGTGCAACCCAGGATGAGGGTATCGATTTCCGCTGCCACCAAGGGATCGAGATAGTCATGCGCGACAGACAACAACTCGTCTCCCCCAGTGATGCCAGCCTCGACGAAGTCCACGAACCGGGGACACACTTGGGTGGAGAGTCGAATGTGGGGTGCCGCGGCGAAGGCGTCGTCGTATGCCATCGATTCGGCTGTGGCGTGAGTGCAGATCACGCCAATGCGCCCGGTGTGACTCGCGGCTACCGCCCGGCGGGTGGCTGGCAAAATCACCTCCACCACGGGTACGTCGTACCGCTCACGCGCATCCCGCAGGACGGCAGCACTGGCGGAGTTGCAGGCGATGACCAGGGCTTTGACGCCTTTATCGACGAGATGGTCCAAGCACTCCAACGCATATTCACGGACCTCAGCGATGGGTTTCGGCCCATAGGGCTGCCGGGCGGTGTCACCCACATAGACGATTGATTCGTGAGGCAACTGGTCAATCACCGACCGCGCAACGGTCAGCCCGCCGAATCCGGAGTCAAAGATGCCGATCGGGGCATCGGCGGCGGATCCACCAAGCGTGTCTGACACGCAGACAGGCTAGCCACTGACAGACGAAAATGCGCGGTTGGGTTGGGTGCTCTTGAACACACCCAACCCAACTGCTGCCTTACGTCGCGTTGCGCGGAGAGTCCTGAAAGGGCACGCCGTTCGGGCGGTCGACGGATAGATCACCCTAAAGTCGCCAAGCCATAGAGCTTTGAGCTGGTTTCTGCCTAGGTTCTGGCTGCTGCCGACCTGTTAACGAAGGACCACCGGCCCAGGCTGCCGAGCCAGTGATCACCATGAACTCTTGCCGCCGAACCGGAACACAGACGAGTCGCTAATTCCCTCTCTGGGCACTGATGAAATGCGCACGCCATTGGCTTTCACTGCTAACCGCCACGGCACAGTTGAGAGCGCGCCGCAGGTATCAACAACGACGACTTGGATGGTGTAGTTTCCGCGCCTCGCCTTGGCCCTTCCCGGCCACGAAATCTGTTCGTATTGCGAATTCTCACTGTCGGTTGATCCACATCCGCGGTGACTGCCGTTGCTTATTCTTCCTCCAGACCGACTCGGGCCGGGTCGAGAGCCTGAGATAATCGAGCCGCCGGGCTCCACTAGACGCACGTCGACATTGGCAGGCCCATCCCAAAGGACGATGGCTCGCAGCTTTCCGTTCCATCTCTTCACACCCACCTTGAGAGTGCGAGAGGTCTCTCGGGGTGAGTTGGCCGTCTTCGGACGTACGACGCGCACCCAGAGTCTTCGGATGTATTTCCTGGTCACCCGCTTGTTCAGGTCAAAGGTCCCGTTATCTGCGATCACGGCGCTGTCCTCGGACTGCCACGGACTCCGTGCTCGTGGCTTCAACTGCAAGACGACGCTTTGACCGGCAACTGGACTCTTCACGGATCCACCGATCTGCAGCGTTTGTCCAATGACCACATTCCATGGCGCGTACATGAATACTCGATGCCGTTGTCCTTCCTCCGCTGCCACCGGGTTGGCCGTTGACATGGTCGCAATCAGGGTCGTTATCAGCATCAAAAGCACATATCGCCAAGCTGTAATCATTCGCAAGGGTCTCTCATTCTTCGGTTTTCACGGCGTGGCCCCAGGCCTGTCGACCTGGGGCCACAAGGGCCTTCATCGCGCAGTTTGGGTCGACTACCAGGTGCGGCCTTCGCCGAACGACGCGTAGCCGTAGCCACTCCCTCGCAAGGTCTTGACCAATTTGGCGTTGACACGGATCTCCATCCGCCAAGACGGTGCGGCCACGCCGTCGCACAATGCCGGATCAGCGACGTTGACTTCGACGGAGTAGCCACCGACCGGGGCGTCGCCGTCAGGCCACGACACGTGCTCGACCGAGCCGGCGCCCCCGCAGTCGTTCGTGCTGGCATCATCAAACTCGCCGTTTGACTGCGTCGGTCCAGGCCTGGCAGCCGAGATCTCGTCCCACTCCGGGTCATAGACGGAGAGATTGAGGTCAGCACCTGACTCCCAGAACAACTTCACATCAACCCGGCCGTCCCACGGCTCAACCTTGACCTTCATTACCTGAGAGACGCCCTTGCGGTGGCCATCACCGGCGGGCTTCACCACCCGATAAAACCGCTTGCGTGCCGTGTTCGGTGTGTCAGTGAGGACAAACTTCGTGTCGGCACGGACTCGAGCAACGTCGACCTTCTTCCATTTGCCGCTCGACTTCTTGTAGCGCTTTTGCAAGATCACCTTGCGGCCGATCGCCTCAGGCGAGACCTTGCCGGTCACTTCGACTGTCTGACCGGAGATGATCTTGGCAGAGTTGACCTCGGCCTTCACCTTCCACTTCGTTGGCTTTTGGGCCTCCGCGGCCGTGCTGCTCCCCAGCGGCAGCACGAGCGCGAGGGCCGTAATTGCGATGATCAGCATTCTCTTCATGAGCCGGTCCCTCTCTCTCACATGATGTTTAAGTGGCGATCTTTCGTGTGTCTTCACCATGAGTGAGGGGTAGCCAAGTGTCGATGGGGCGACGAACCCATGCGGACCAGCTCAGGAGCCAGGAACAACCGAATCGCTAGTTGTCAGTCCCGGACTCGACGGATTGAGGAACATCCAGCAGCGGCAAATCAGCCGGCGTCACGAGGCGGCTCGACACGGCGTACTCAACGAGATGGCGGCGCCTATTTGCCGCAATCCCGGCAGGGCCACCGCGTAGACCGCGCACGCCCGCGGCAGTGAGTTTGTCGCAGACGTTCTCAAGTTTCTTGTCGAAACGCTTAGGGGTCCAGCCCAGCCGTCCGGCCGCAGACTGAGTGCTCGGAATCTCACCCGAGCCTGTGCCTTCGCGACGTAAAACCGGCTCGGCCAACGCCAACACGGCCAGTTTCTGGGACTCGGTGAACTTGCCCGGCATGATGGTCAGCAAGCCCGTATCAGCCCCGGTTTCCGCTGACGCGTCGTAGCCCGCAGAGGGAATAGCCACCTCAATTTCGTACGACGTGTCGCCAGCCGCGAACGTCACCAACGTGAGGGGAAACACCAGTGGCATCTTGGCTCCAGGGGCCAGTGTGCTGCGCATCAGCCCTCGCTCATCGGTGAGATAGGCCGCCAACCGCCCACCCACGTTGTGCAGCCACCACAAATTGTTGAGCCATTCGAAGACCAAGAACTCCCGATGCAGAAACGGGTTGTCGTCGATCGCGATGTCGCCCGCGCGCCCGACCGTGATGCGTTCACCGGGTGAAACCTCATGCACCTCACCAGCGAAGTCAACGGTGAGATTCTCCGTGCTACTCATACGTGAGTCATCTCGACTGGTCCACTCTCATCGTCGTTGCTCACGGGATATCATCGGCCCTTCAAGCCTAGGAGCCGCCCGCACCATTCGGCAATGCGCGCGATGGCTCATCGACCATCTCAGGAGGACCGTGCGCATCCCCCAGGTCGGTGAATCGTTTGGTCCATACCAAGTTGAGCGGGTCCTTGGCCGCGGCGGCATGGGCGTCGTTTTTGTCGCGACCCAGATCACCCTCAACCGAGCTGTCGCCCTCAAGGTGCTGCTGCCCCAGTTCGCCGAGAGCGAGGACTACCGCCGCCGATTCAGCAGGGAAGCCTCTGCGCTCGCCAACGCCCAATCACCACATATCGTGCCGATCTTCGACTACGGCGAGATCGAGGGCTCGCTTTTCATCGCCACGCAATTGGTGCCTGGCAGCGATCTCGGCATCCGCATCTCCGGGGAGCTTGAGTTGGGCTCGATCATCGACATCACCCGACACATAACCACTGCCCTGGCCGACGCCCATGCGGTCGGCGTACTCCATCGCGACGTGAAGCCCAGCAACGTGTTGATCTGGGACCGAGCGGAGGGGCCGCATGCCTATCTCTGTGACTTCGGCATCGCCAAGATGGACGATAGCGACCACACGACAACCGAGGGCACAATCGGCACGTGGGCCTTCCTCTCTCCCGAGCGCTGCAACGGCGAACCAGCGACGCAGGAGAGCGACATCTACTCCGCGGGCTGCTTGCTGTGGAACATGCTGACCGGGAAGACGCCGTACGTCGGCACGGCTGTGGAAATTGCCATGGCCCACGTCCACAACCCGATTCCCCAGCTGCCGACAACTTCTCCAGTCACCGTCGAGCTCAACGTGATCCTGCGCAAAGCCATGGCAAAAGACCCTCACGACCGCTATCGCGCCGCGGGAGAAATGGCGCGCGCCTTAGCAAACCTGCGGCCCAAGGTGGGCCCAATCCCGGCTTTGGGAAGACCCGGAAGCGACACGCTTGACCGACCGCAGACGGCAATTCTCACTGACCAGGTGGCTGAGGACCTTGTCGACGAGCGGGGCCGTGGCAGGTTGCCGCTGGCGCTCATGGCCCTGCTAACTGCGGTGGTGATGACGGTGCTGGCTTGGACTGCCTGGCCAGCCGACTGGCCATCGCTGAGCAACGGCTCAAATCGCTCCTCACCGCCGACCCAAAGCACGGACGAGCCAAACCCTGAGGTGGCCGCCCAATGCTGGGATGGTGACTTCGTGCCGGCCTTGCGTGACTGCTCCGAACCGACTGGACGCGAGGGGCTCGCGTGGGCAATGCCGTCCATCGATCTTGAGGACCCTGTGTGTGCCGACAAGGCCAACTCTGTGCCTGGCAAACAGTTGGTGTTTGTCTGCCCCTTCCGATTCGCAGGCGCCACCGGCATCATTCGCTACTCATGGTGGAACAGCGCAAAGAGCTCCCGCGACTACTACCGTGGTGACTACAGTGGGGTCGATCCACGTCGAATCTCCAGCGGCCGCACCGCTCCTAGGTTGGTGTGGCGTCTGGACAAGCGGACACCCCAGGGTCTCTACCGGATGACTTCGACCTATCTAGATTGGCCTTTTTCGGTGTCCGTCGAAGCAAGCACGCTGGCGGCTCGCGAGGCCGGCTACCGCCAGGTCACATTTCGACCCGAAGCCGAAATGACTGGAATTGCAACAGGAAGCGACTGACGTGAACCCTCGCTGGAGACTCCGCGCGAGCGCGCTGACGCTCACCTTCGCTATCGCTGCGCTCGTCGACCCTGCCGATGCCGCCGTGCCCCCGCCTACGGCCCCTCAGCCGACCGTCAAGTCGGTGCTGGTGATCTCCGTCGACGGCCTCAACCCCGAGGCGATCCGCATCCTTGGCCCGACAGGAGCACCCAACTTCTACCGGCTGATGGCAGAGGGCGCCTCGACCTTGAATGCGCGAACTGTGTATGAGAAAACTGAAACCTTGCCCAATCACACGAGCATGGTCACGGGTCGGCCCGTTGATATCGCGCGCGGCGGACACGGCATCGATTTCAACGTCGATAACGGCACGACGGTGGCACAAAACGCCACCCATCGCGTGAGGTCGGTCTTTTCGAAGGTTCACAACAAACTGGGACGCACCGCACTTTTTGTCAGCAAACCAAAGTTCGAGTTGCTCCATCGCTCATGGCCCAATTCGATCGACCGTTATGTTTATCAGACCGACAACGACGCGTTGACCACCATTGTCATTAAGGATCTCAAGAAAAAGCGGCGCTTTCGGTTGTTGCACCTCAGCGCACCTGATGGTGCTGGCCATGCTTCGGGCTACATGAGTGCCGACTATCTCGAGAAGGTCCAGGCAACAGACCGCCGACTAGGTCGAGTGATGCGCAAGATTGACCGCACCAAGCGGCTGCGCAAGAACCTCATGCTCGTGATCACCACTGACCACGGTGGAGTGACAACCACACACACCGATGCCACCCAATACGGCAACTACCGCATCCCATTCTTTGCCTGGGGCAGGGGGGTGACGTCGAGTGATCTTTACGACATCAACCCGGCCTATGCCGACCCCGGCGTTGCCCGCCCGACCTACTCAGGGACCCAACCAATCCGCAATGCCGATATCGCCAATCTGGCTACAAGTCTGCTCGGTCTAGGGCCGGTCAAGGGCAGCCTCGTCGGTCAACAGCAACGCCTCACGGTGTATGCCGACTAACGCCGAGGATCTACTCCGCAACGACCAAACCGGGTGACGGGGCAAGCCTGCTGGCCCCTCGGCCCCCGCGAAGCTCGGACTTGGCTGGCCACGGATTGGCCCGACAACCGGCCAAACCCTTGGATTGCTGCATCATCACCGGTGCTTTGCGACCCGGGCCTGGGCAACCAAGATGACCGCGACCGAGCCAGTGGCCGGTTTCGTGGTTGACGACCATGTGGCGATAGTCCCGCCCTGAGCGCCCATAGGAATTCCACGCCGGGCTGGCGTGCTTCCAACGCGTTTGGTTGATAATCACGAACCTCCCCACCCGACAACTCCACGTCGCACTGCACGAAGAGGAGAAACTCGTCACCCGTGAGGCCTCGGACAGCACCAGCGTAAAGTTTCCGCCGCGGGCGACCCGGCGGAACTTCACGCCCTGGGCTCGCCACCCTCGGGGGTCGTCGTAGGTCTCCTGCGCCTGCTGCTTGAACGTCTCGAGGCTTGTGCTGATGCGACCACGCGTTTCGACGTGGTAGGTCACCGTCCGTTTCACTCCGACTCGATGTTTAACCTTGACCGCGGCTGAGGCAGCTTCACCTCGTCGATAGCCCTCGCGAATCGCAGTCTCGACGACGCTGATCCGCTGGCCAAAGTCGCCGGCCACAAGGCGATAACTCGACTGGGTCGCGCCAGCGATCACTCTTCCAGATCGCAGCCACTGGTACTTCAGTTGGTCCGGCTTGACCGACCACTCGCCTCGGGTTGCCTCGACCAGTCGCGAATAGCGGGCCTTGCCAGCGACTTCGGGGGCCCTCTGGTTGACCAAGTTGGCCTTGGCGATCGCGCTGGTCTCAACAGAATCTGCCGCAACAAGGGAGGTCCCATCTGAGGCAACCACGCGCACAGAGATGCGGTGATCAAGGTCGTCTAGTTGGAGGCCGTAGGACGCTGCGGACGCACCTGAGATTGGGGCGCCGTCGCGCAGCCATTGGTAGGTATAGGTAAGCCCGGCCGGTGTCCACTGGCCCGGATTCGCAGTCAACGTTTGACGGTATTGCGTGACGCCACTCACGCTGGGCGGCGCGACGTTGACGATCGGGTCTGCAGCCTGGGCCGGCACGATCGCCAGGGATAGGCCCACCGACGTCGTCAGCAAGACACCCAGCAAGCCAAGGAGCAGACGCTTCAGGCCCACAACTGTCCTTCCAATCGCTCTTCCGCGTCGTCGACCGTGCCCTCGTAAGCGCCAGTCGACAGGTATTTCCACCCACCGTCACACACGACAAAGGCAATATCTGCTGACACGCCTGCCTTCATCGCCTTCGCAGCCTGCCCCATGGCCGCATGCAAAATCGCACCGGTCGAGACACCCGCGAAGATGCCCTCATCCTCAAGCAGTTGGCGGACGCGACGCAAAGCATCACGGGGCCCGACCGAGAATCGAGTGTCGATCAAGCTGGCGTCGTACAACTCAGGGACGAAACCCTCGTCGAGGTTGCGCAACCCATAGACCAACTCGCCATAGCGAGGCTCTGCGGCCACGATCTTGACCTCAGGCTTGTGCTCGCGGAAGAAACGACCGACCCCCATCAGCGTTCCGGTAGTCCCGAGACCAGCAACAAAGTGGGTGATCTCTGGGAGGTCCGCAAGAAGTTCCGGACCGGTGCCTTCATAGTGGGCAAGCGCATTAGCCTGGTTGCCGTATTGATACATCATCACCCAGTCGGGATGCTCGGCAGCCAACAGTTTGGCCACCCGAACCGCCTCGTTTGAACCCCCCGCTGCCGGTGAGGAGACAATCTCCGCCCCCCACATCTGCAGCAACTGTCGGCGCTCCGACGACGTGTTCTCGGGCATCACGCAGACGATGCGATAGCCGCGCAACTTGGCGGCCATGGCGAGGGAAATCCCCGTGTTGCCCGAAGTGGGCTCCAACAAGGTGCACCCTGGCCTGAGTCGACCGGCCTTTTCCGCAGCATCGAGCATCCAGAGCGCGGCGCGGTCCTTGATTGAGCCGGTGGGATTGCGATCTTCGAGTTTTGCCCACAGCCGAACGTCGGAACTCGGCGAAAGTACCGGCAGCCCTACTAACGGCGTTCCGCCAACGGACGCCAGTAGGCTGTCGTAACGCGTCATCCGCCAGCGACGGCGGGGAGCACGACGACCTGGTCGCCGTCTGCGAGGGCGGCCGTCAAGCTTCCGATAAAGCGGACGTCCTCGTCATTGATGTAGACATTCACAAAACGACGTAGCTCATCGTTGCCATCGGCACCGGCATCAATCAACCGCTCTTTGATGCCTGGGTGATTGGCCTCGAGATCGTCGATCAGCGCAGCGAGCGTGTCGCCGCTGGCGTCAACCGCCTTGGCACCGCCGGTGTAGGTGCGCAGGATGGTGGGGATTCGGACCTCGATGGACATGAGCTAGTGCTCCTCGTTGCTGTTCGGTTTATTGGTTAACTGGGATCAAGCGAGAGACGGGAGCACGGCGACTTCCTCTTCGGTCACTTCCCCGTCAACGATTCTGTAAGAACGAAACTCCACGGGGCCGTCGTTATTCCCCACCTCACGAGTGCTGACCAACACATAGTGTGCCCCAGGCTCGCTCGCCAAGCCGATATCGGTGCGACTGGGATATGCCTCGGTCGCGGTGTGAGAGTGATAAATGACGATGGGCTCTTCATCGGCGTCCCACAGCTGCTTGTAGAGCGCCAACAGTTCACCGGAGTCGAACTCATAAAATGTAGGGCTTCCCGCAGCGTTGACCATCTCGATCAGCCGCTCCGGTCGGTCACTGCCCTCAGGCCCGGCGACGATGCCGCAGGCCTCGTCAGGGTGGTCACGTTTGGCGTGCGCAACAATGCCGTCGTACGTCGCTTGGTCGAGGATCAACACGCGGAAATCTTAACGGCTGAGTGCGTGGACCAAGGTTTCTTGGAGGTAGGCCAACCACTGATAGATGTCGTAGGCGTGTGATCGAGGATCTTCAGCGGGGAGAGTTGCCCAGAAGTCCTCATCGCCCTCTTCGACCTCGAGTCTTGTCGCCAACGCCAAGCGCATGTCGGCAAGGCTCTTTAACCAACGCATGGCGGCATCGCGCGGCAACTCGACGTCGATCATCAGCGCCCCATCGGAGGGCTGCTCTTGGCCAACCTCCGGGAGCCCAGCCTCCGTGAGCGTGGCAATGACGGTCTCAGCAGCGCTGGCCTTGCTGTCGCGCAGCGCAACTTCGGTGAATCGGCGAAAATCCGCGGCGGCTTCGTCATCGTCGATGTAGGCCGCGGGCAGCAGTCTGGCCAGCACAGGATCTTCTGGGGCAATTTGCGGCCCGGCGAAGTCAAACTGGCCGGAATTGAACAGGGCCTCCAGCGGGTCCTGAGACTCGTCGGGAGAGGCTTGTTCGTTGCGCAGCAACTCGACCAATTGAGCAGCAAGAGACCGCAGCAGATCCGCCTCAAACGAAGTGAAGTTGGCAATCATCGAGCCGCTTCGGCGATGTCGCGCGAAACCTGTGGTCACTCTGAACGCTCCATCGTGGCCCAGAGACCGTATTCATGCATGGCTTGTACGTCGCGTTCCATCTCTTCTCGTGAACCCGAATTCACCACTGATTTCCCATCGTTATGAACCTCAAGCATCAGCTTCTTGGCCTTCTTCTTGGGATAGCCAAAGTAGTCAATGAAGACGAACGTGACGTAGGACATCAGATTGACTGGGTCATTCCACACGATCGTCACCCACGGCAGGGCGGCCAGTGGCACATCCGCGGTGATCTCGTCGGGAAGAACATCGGGCTCGACGACCATCGGTGGGGCAGAAGACACTCCGACATGGTGACACACACAACGCCACCCCTGAGCCTCCGACGGGGCTAGGCTCTGAATATGGGGATGGGAATGATCAGGTGGGTCATCGTTAGTGGTGCGTTGCCAAGCTCGGAGCGAGTGAGGCTGGCTGTTGCCTGATCTCAATGTCGATCTCGATGACGGGGCGCTTCGCCTGACTTTCAACCGCCCAGAGCACGGCAATGCGGTCACCCCCAAGATGGCTGATGACCTCGCCGTCTTGCTCGAAGAAGTTGCTCCCGCAGACGATGTTCGGATCGTTGTCCTGACTGGTGTCGGGCCGGACTTCTGTCTTGGTGCGGAACCTCAAGCGAACGGTTTCCCGCCGCGTACGCCGGCCGAGCGCATGATCGATCAGACCCTCAATGGCATCCATGACCCGTCCGCTTTGCCGCCCTCGGCGCGGATAACGCGGGCGATCACTCGATTGGAGAAGCCCGTCCTGGCCGCCCTCAACGGCCCGGCCGCAGGCTTGGGCTGCGCGATCGCCTTTGCTTGTGACCTAATCGCGGCCGACGAGTCGGCCCATTTCCAACTCTCGGCTGACGGCGGCGGCGATCTTCCCGATGGCGGCCTGACGGCGACGCTGTCGGCATCCCTGGGTCGTCATCGGGCTATGCGGATGGCTCTGCTCGGTGACTCCCTCAGCGCCGTTCAGGCTTACGACGCGGGATTGGTTGCCGCCGTGGTCCGTCCCGAACACTTCGCCGCGACAGTCGAGCGCATCATTCGCCGAATCGACAGCGGACATGCCTCGCGTTTTGCGCTCACCAAACGGGCCGTGAACGCCGCGACTTTGGGTGGGCTCAATCAGGCGTTGACTCGAGAGGCTCGAGCGCGCATCGCAGTCAATGGGGTTATCCCCATCGCTCGGCCAATGTCCGAACCACGTTGAGATTGCGGTTGGTCGCCACCCCCATCGCCTTCTCCACGGCTGCGTTGCCTAACTGGGTCGAGTGGTAAGCCGTCCCCAAGATCAGGTGCACCGCTCTCCCTTTGACGATCGCGAGATCATCGTCGGTCGACATGCCCTGGATCACTTCGATCGACGCCGGCTCCGGCTCCGCTTTCAAGAGCGAAACATAGTGTTTGTGATCGGGTGCCATACCCGCGTCAAACCCTTGGGCAATCTCATCGGCATCGGCAGCAATCTGCCTCAGCTCGGCGATCGTGAAAACGATCGTGGGCACCTCGAAGCCGCGATCAGCGGCATACGCCGCCTCCAGTGCCGCCTCGACCTTGACCCGACTCCGCAGCGGCGTACTTAGTCGCACGTTTCCGGTGTTGATATAGGTCTCGACGTCGGTGCCACCGGCGGCCTCGGTGGCCACCTTGATGTTGCCCTTGGGAAACTGTCGCCTTGGTCCGAGGTTGATGGCCCTCAAGAACGCGGCGTACGTCGGCATTGGCCCAATCTAGCCAACCAATCTCACAAACTTGGCTCCCGCACCACCGCCAACCCTTCCGCCAAGCGTCGTGCTCCGCCCTCCCGTCGAGCAGTCACCCATGTCGCGATTTTCGCGGTGTGTCGCACCCATCATTGACGGGTCGACGTAATTCGGGTGCTCCTATGGCTAGACGTTCCAGCTCATCGACTCGGCGAACGAGTCGACCCGGCGCTTAACAGGGCCGGGTCGACCGTGTTTTGCCGCGTTATTGGCCGGGTCGATGGTGATTTTCGATGCTTAAGGCCGGGTCGATGGTGATTTGTCGAGTTATGGGCCGGGTCGACCGTGTTTGACGGCGTACGACGCCAGCGGGGCTGAGCTCGCCAGGATCCCGTTTCCTTGCCAGGATCCCGTTCATTGCCAGGATCCCGTTTCAGGTCGGCTAAAGGGCTGGTCGCCTAAGACGACTTGCGGGCTGCCCACGCACGAACGGCGTCGATCCGGGCGGTGAGCTGCTCGGCGCTGGCCATCGCTGCGGCCGGCCCGCCGCACTCGGCCCGCAAGGCCGCGTGGGTGATCCCGTGGGCTTGCCCGGTGCGGTGATTCCAAGCAGCGACGAGTCCGTTGAGTTCGCGACGCAGCAACGCCAGCTCTTCATGAGTCGTGAGAGCCGTAACTTCCTCGGCTTTGATCTTCGGGCTGGAGCGACGCTGAGATTGCCGATGATGTAGCAGTTCGCGGACCTGGTCTGGCTCGAGGAGCCCCGGAATGCCCAGGAAGTCCATCTCCTCCTCCGACCCGCTATGAACTTCGCCTTCATGTCCGAAGGCATCACCTTCATAAAGCACGTGATCAAACCGGGCATTTGATCCCAGTGCCTCGAAGCCGCCTACTTCAGCAATGCCCTCCTCGGCGTTGGCGTCGGCAATGAAGCGGTCTTCCTCGGCAAAGAGGTTGCCGTCATCGTTGAGAGCCCGCCCCAGCACATGATCGCGCTCGACCTCCATCTCTGCGGCATAACCCAACAAAGAGGGCACCGACGGGACAAACACCGAGGCGGTCTCACCGCGTCGACGGGCCCGGACCAGGCGGCCCACGGCTTGGGCAAAGAAGAGCGGAGTGGCCGTGGTGGTGGCATAGACCCCCACCGCGAGGCGCGGGATGTCGACACCCTCAGACACCATCCGCACGGCCACCAGCCAGCGCGCATCGGAGTCAGTGAACGTCGTGATCTTCTTCGACGCCGCCTTCTCATCGGACAAAACCACGGTAGGGCTCGAACCGGTGATGGCCTTCAAATGTTTGGCATAGGCCCGAGCCGAATCCTGATCAGAGGCAATCACCAGCCCACCTGCATCAGGCACGTGGCGGCGCACTTCGCTCAGCCGTCGATCCGCAGCGGTCAACACCTCGGGGATCCAGGACCCATCGGGATCAAGCGCGGTGCGCAGGGCATGCGCGGCCATGTCCTTGGTCAAGGGTTCACCGAGTCGAGCTGAGACCTCATCGCCAGCCCCTGTGCGCCACGCCATCTCGCCGGAGTAAGCCAGGAACAACACCGGCCGCACCACGTTGTCGGCCAAGGCTTCGGCGTAACCATAGGTGTAGTCGGCGGCCGAGCGTGGGATGCCGTCGGGTCCCGGCGAATAGGTGACGAACGGGATCGGGTTGATGTCTGAGCGGAAAGGAGTGCCGGTCAGCGCCAACCGTCGCGTAGCCGGACCGAACGCTTCCTTGATGCCGTCGCCCCAGGAGAGCGCGTCGGCGGCGTGGTGAATCTCGTCCAAGATCACCAGCGTCTTGAACCGCTCGGTGCGGATCCGCATTGCCAACGGGTTGGCCGCCACCCCGGCATACGTGACCGCTATGCCGAGGAAATCTTTCGAGGTGGCTCTCTTGCCGGCGGCGTACGCCGGATCAAGGGCGATGCCCAGCCGCTCCGCGGCCTGAGCCCATTGGATCTTGAGGTGCTCGGTCGGCGCCACCACGGTGATTCGCTGCACGACATGTCGCCGCAGAAGATCAGCGGCCAAGGTCAACGCGAAGGTGGTCTTCCCGGCGCCGGGGGTTGCCACGGCCAAGAAGTCGCGCGGAGACACAGCGGAGTATCGCTGGATAGCCTCCGACTGCCACTGGCGCAGTCGGACTGAGCTCACTCTTGGGGTGCCGCCCTGCCCAAAGTCCTGCCCGACATCATCCGTCTTGTCCCTCACCGGGATTAAGTGACTCCCAGATCTCTTTGCATTCTGGACACACCGGGAACTTCTCCGGAGCCCGACTCGGCACCCAGACCTTGCCACACAAGGCAACTACTGGGGTGCCCATCACCATCGCCTCGGTCAACTTGCTTTTGTCGACGAAGTGAGAGAACCGCTCATGGTCGCCCTCGTCGGTCGGAACGGTCCGTTCGTCGCGGCGAGTGTCCTCAAGGACGTCCGTGCCACCCTCAGCGGGGGCGAATCCGATCTTGGGGTTGCTCACGAACCGAGTCTAGATGCTCACTGCGACATTCCCAGCGACCGGTTGAGGCGTGCCTAGTTTTGCTCCGGATCCAGCGGTCTCGTCGAGCGCCAGGCCGTGTCACCAGGCTGCCGTCTGAGCACGTCTCGGCGAAGATCGTCCACCTCGGGGCGGAAGACATCGGTGGCTTCTCCAGGTAGGAGATCCCAACTGCCTTCTGCGATTTCGCCCTTGAGTTGCTCCGCGTCCCACCCGGCGTACCCCACAAAGATGCGCAGCTCACGGATCGCCTCAGCGAGGAGATCAACGGGCGTGTCCAGATCGACGAAGCCCATGCCCGAGTGCACTTCGCGAAAGCCCAATGGGGTGGCCTCCGGATCGGCCAGCAGACCGACCCCTAACGCGCCATCAGGCCCGACCGGTCCACCCCGGAAGAGCACGGCAGGATCACTAGCGACCCCCTCCCATTGGCCCAAAACCCCACCGACAACCTGCCGCGATGGCCGGTTCAGGACTACACCAACTGCCCCATCGTCATCGGATTCGAGCAACATCACGACCGAGCCGACGAAGTTGGGGTCGAGCAGCGATGGTGTGGCAACCAGCAACATCCCCGAGGTTGGAGCAATTACTCGGCCCGACGTCATGCCCACATCATGCCTGGTCCGAATAGCAGTTGCCTCCGGCGGCGACACAAAAGGGAGGAGACCCAAAGATCAATCCGCAGGGCGAGCTGCGAAGTGCGCGTCGCTGCCGGAGGCAACGTGTCCAGTTGTACGACGTGAGCGCGGCCCCCGTCCATCCCTGCACCACGGCTGGGGCCCGCCGTTCCACACCCTTCGGGGACGTTCAGCGCAAGGTAACTCCGCCACCGAACTTTGGCACCAACTCAATCCAGACCTTGCCTGCGGGGATGGTCAACTCGCCGGCCCTCGTCGAGAGCTTGAGAGCGTCGCCCAGGCTGTCCTTTTCCCACCTGCCACGCACCATTTCCCCACCGTGGAAGAGGATCGCCGCACCGGTGCCCTCGAGTTTGGTCTCCGGCACCGGATTTCCCGCTGGGTCGGTGTAGCCGGCGTCACCGACTTCAGCTTTGAGCACTAAAACAGAGTCGGCTGGGAACTGGTCGTTGTCAGCGGCATAAGAGTTGACATTGACGTATTTGCTTTCGCGGTATTCCCATTCGGTCGTGTGCCCGGCACCGAATGACACATTGAAGGCCATCGCCTGCCGGCCCCCAACAAAGTCAGCCTCGGTCCCCCAGGGCAGGTAGTCCTTGGGACGCCCACTTTTGTTTTTGGCCTGTTTGGCGATGTCGGTGAGATTGGTGAAAACGTTGTAAGGAGCCGACCGATTATTGTCACGATAGATCCCTTCCGCGCCCTCTTCATAGAAGCGGATCTTGGCCCGTTGGATCCGGCCAATCGTGACCGCAGCCGCGCCGCTAGTCACCACAGAGGCTTTGGCCGGCGAGACGATCCCGATATCGCTAGCGCGCATCGAGCGCACCGGTCCGACGACCTGTGGAGTGCGTGAATAGAAGAAGGCAGCCAAGCGAGTGAGTCCACCCTCCACCAGTTCTTCGACCACCAGATCGGCCTTGCTCAGACCTGCTTGCGGGCTGCTGGCGTACGTGTTGTCCATCTTGACGACCAATACCGAGTGATCCCGGTCGACACTTTGCCCTGCCTTTACCTCAACCCCTGTGAGGGGCTCGGTCTCGGGCTTGGGCGGCTCTTCGGCAACGGCCGCCGCGGAGGCCTCGGCTTGCTTTGTTTCCGTTGCTGTCTTGTCGTCACTACTGCAACTTGCGAGGACCAGAACCATGGCCATCAGGGGCATGACGCTTCGCGTGTTGCGAATGAGCAGGCGCATTAGAGTTTCGCTCCCCCATCGACGTACAGAGTTTGGCCGGTGATGAACGAGGCCTCATCGCTGCACAGGAAGGCTGCGGCAGCGGCGATGTCATCAGGCGTGCCAACTCGTCGTAGTGGCGTCGACTTGGCTGCGGCCTCTCGAAAAGCCTCGACCTCCAGGCCGAGACGGGCTGCGGTGGCGTCCGTCATGTCGCTCGCGATGAAACCCGGGGCGATGGCGTTGGCGTTGATCCCGAATGGCCCCAGCTCTAGACCGAGCGTGCGGGTGAATCCTTGAAGCCCCATTTTGGCGGCGGAGTAATTGGCCTGCCCGCGATTGCCAAGCGCGGAAACGCTGGAGAGATTGAGGATCTTGCCGTATTTCTGTGGCACAAAGATCGTCTGAGCGGCCCTGGACATCAAAAAGGCACCCTTGAGGTGCACGTTCATCACGGAGTCCCAGTCATCTTCGGACATCTTGAACAACAGATTGTCTCTGGTGATGCCGGCGTTGTTGATCAGGATGTGGAGACCCCCGAGTTCACTCACCACTCGCTCGATGGCGGTGGCCGCACTCGCAGCGTCGCTCACATTGCAGCCGATCCCGATTGCGGCCTTGACGCCGAGTCGACCGGCCGCCTCCACCGACGCGGATTCGTCGAGGTCGAGCACGGCAACAGCCGCACCCTCACTGGCGAAGCGCGTGGCAATGGCAAAGCCAATGCCACGCGCCGCTCCAGTCACGACAGCGACACGTCCATCAAATCGACCCATGCAACCAAGCGTAAGTTACCGAGTCGTAGACCGTTTGTTGCCGCTCCGTGATCGACCCTTCAGCGTGCGTTCCTAGCGACGCGCCTTCCCCCAACGCGCATCAACCTGAACCCCCGCCTTGGCCGTCTGCGGTGAGGTGCGGAAACCACCGTCACCAAAGAAGCCACTACGCGAACGAACCAGGGTCATTACGGCGTGTGCCGCTGCGTCGCCCATTTCGGACAAGGCAGTGGTATTCAGATTGCTGATGTCGTCACAGGCCTGGTGGTAGCACGCGTCATAAGCCGCACCGGCAGTGCCGCCGTAGACCGCTGCCTCTTCCGCAGTCTTGAGCCCTTCAGCGCCGCTAAACAAGCCGCCGGCCGGGATGCCGACCGCAATGAACGGGCCATAGTCGGATCGACCGCTGAATTCGGTCGGGCTGCTGGCCAGTCCGGCGTCAGCGAAGTGATCCACGAACACCTGCTCGATTTGGGCGGAACCGGCCGGGCCGGCCAGCGCCGTGTCGGAGCCATCACCGTCATAGACGAAGCGAACGTAGTTAGGCGAACCGACCATGTCGAAGTTGAGATTGGCGACAATCGTCGTCAGCTCATCGTCACTGAGGTTGGCGACATAGTGCTCAGAACCCAACAGACCAGACTCTTCTGCCCCCCAGAACGCGAAACGGACGCGCTGGCGAGGCTGCACCTTCAACTTGTTCATCTCTTCGGCGATCTCAAGGATTGTCGCCGAACCACTCCCGTTGTCGTTGATCCCGGCGCCTTCCTGGACCGAATCCAAGTGAGCACCCACCACGATTGTCTTGTCGGGGTTGCCACCCTTGGAGTCGGCAATGATGTTGGTGGTGACGGCGTTGAGGTCAGCTTCGGTCGCTGTCACGACATTGACGACCACTGGTCCGCCTGCTGCCGCGGCGTACAAACTCGCGCCATCGGCAAAGCTCAGACCGACCACCGGAATCGAGGCTGGATTGCCCAAAGTGCCGGTGACGAGGGCATCGCGTCCGGGTTGGCCTTCATTGAAGAGGATGACTGCGTCATAGCCCGCAGCCGCCGCATTTGCGGCCTTGATCTCAAAGGTGCAGGTGCCACGTTGGATCAGGGCGACTTGGTCTTCGGTCGCGGACGCCGGGGTGAAGTCCGCGGCCTCGCAGCCCGAGTTTGAACTGCTAGGTGTTGGCCCTGGCGGGATCAGCACGTCGTTAGTCGCCACCACGGTTCCGGTCACGTCGCCGCTGCCGGAATAATCAAAGGTCGCAGTCTCATAGTCGGTGGGAGTCGGCGAGACCTGAGACAACTGTGCCGGCGCCAACTCGCGATAGAACGGGAAGGTGAATTCTTGGGTGGTGACTCGATAGCCAGCCTTCCGAAGTCGGCTGACGACGTACGCCGCCGAGGCGTCGTAGCCTGAGGTGCCGGCCGCGCGCGTGCCGCCGTTGTTGTTGGCAATGCGTTGGAAAACTCGTTCGTGCTCTAGAACGCCGCCAACCGTCACTGCACGTTGCAGTTTTGCGGTGTTGACGTCATCGACCGCATTGGCGCTGCTGGCCGTCACCACTGGTGAGAGCAGCGCCGCCACTATGGCGGCCGCTGCGAGATAGGGGGTTTTCACAGTTAACTCCTTTACTCACCCACGGGCCCAGCCGGGCGAGCCTGAGATAGGGGTTGAGTGCCGAGACCCACTTTCCACCGTACTCATCAACGTCCCCGGTGTGAAGTGCCTCACTTTTTTCCGTCGTCTAACCGATTGCGACGAAGATCTTTCGGAGCGTTTCCGTGATGTTCCAGATCGTCCGCTCCCCAGCATGGAGCCTGACGGCAACTCCTGGTCGGAGCGCAACGGTCGACCCATCTTCAAAGTGCACTGTGCCGGCTCCGGAGAGGACCACAAAAATCTCTTCGGCCTCAGTGTCTCGCGCTGCGCCCTCGCTCATCTCCCAAATTCCGACGGTTGTCGAACCCAGGGCCCCAAAGTCGAGAATCCCAGTGGTGGGCGAGCCCTGCTCAATCTCCTCGGCTGGCAGCAGAGTGTGCTCCACGGTCGCGGTGAATACGTCGATGGCTTGCACTCGATCGCTCATACACGCATGGTGGCACGAAGCTTTTCGGCGTACGCCGCCGCCTCGCCGTCGGCATATTTGGTGCGTGGCCAGAAGAAGCCGCGAAGGCCATCGCCTTTGGTTCGGGGTACAACGTGCAGGTGCAGGTGCGGCACCGACTGACTAACCGTGTTGTTGATGGCAACAAACGAACCTTGCGCCCCCAGCCCCTGCTTTACCGCCGTCGAGAGACGCTGAGCCGCACCCAGGAATCCGTCACGCAAATCAGCAGGCAGGTCGGGCAGGGTTTCCACGTGCGCTCGAGGCACCAGTAACAGATGGCCCTTAAACACCGGTCGGGTGTCGAGGAAAGCCAGGAAATTGGTTTCGTCAAGCACCACATCCGCTGCTAATTCCCCGGCCACGATGCCGCAGAACACACACGATCTGTTCATGCAAATCTCCTCCAAAGTCACGGGAAAGGACCCACCAAGAAGGGACCTTCGCCCCTGATCGGTCCCTGAAACCGGGTTCAGGCTTAAGGCAGTGAGTATGGACCTGAAAGCGGTGAGAACGATGCTCGTGCGGGACGCGATGACAACCGAAACTACGACCGTGGTGGTGGACACGTCAGTGAAACACGCGGCCGAACTGCTGTCGGTGAACAAGATTTCGTCGATGCCCGTGGTGGATGCCACCGGGCAATTGGTCGGAGTCGTGAGCGAGGCCGATCTCTTGCGAGATGCCTTTTCCCCAGACCCGCGCTCACACCTGCGATTGGTTGAAGAAGACCCCCCGGATCGTCTGCGATTGGTCTCGGAGGTGATGACAACCCACGTCATCAGCATCCCGGCAAGAGGTGACTTGGCGGAGGCTGCCGAGTTGATGATCTCAACGGGCATCAAATCGCTGCCCGTCATCGACGACAGCGGCGACCTTGTTGGTGTCCTCAGCCGGAGCGACCTGATCCGGGTGCGAGCCCGCGCTGACGAAGTCATCGAGCGCGAGGTCGACTCGGCGCTTGTCTCGTTGGGGCATTACGACTGGCTCGTGGAGGTCAACGACGGCGCGGTCCAGATCGAGGGACCAGAGACCGATCTTGACCGAACCACCGCACGCGTCAGCGCGAGCACCATCCCGGGCGTCGTGTCCGTCACGGTGCGCTGAGCCATGGCCCTCAGCGAGTCACAACCGATCAAAGCCAGCCACCAGAAAAGAACTGTGGAGGAACGGAAATGAGCAAGAAGGTAGTCGTATTAGGGTCAAACTTCGGTGGTCTCACTGCCGCCCTAGCCGTCCGTCATGAACTTGGGTCGGAGGTCGATGTCACCGTCGTCGCCCCCTCCGACAAGTTCCTATTCACTCCGAGTTTGATCTGGCTGCCCTTCGGCAAACGCAACCGCAAAGACATCACCTTCCCCGTCACGCCCACCCTGGAGAGTCACGGAATCGACTTCATCCACGCGGCTGCCACCTCGATCGACGTGGTCGGCCAGCAGGTCTCCATCGCCGGTCGAGAGCCGTTGTCTTATGACTACTTGGTGATCGCGACCGGCTACCAAAATGATGATGATGTGGTGCCCGGGTTCACCGAGAACGCCAACACCATCACCACCCTGCCCGAGGCCGAGCGCACCGCGCTGGCCTGGAAGAAGTTCCTGGATAACCCCGGTGACGTCGTGATCGCCGCCACGCAGCGGGCGGGCTGCTTCGGGGCCGCCTACGAGTTCCTCTTCAACACGGCGTACCAACTCAAGAAGGCGGGTCTGCGCAAGGAGGTCAACCTCACCTACGTCACTGCCGAACCCTTCCTTGGCCACTTTGGCATCGGCGGGCTCCCGCACGGCGAAAAACTCCTCGGCATGTTCCTCAAGAAGGAAGGCATCAAGGCCCGCCTCTCTGTCCCCATCGATCACGTGGACAAGGGCGCGATGGTTCTTGGTGACGGCATGACCTTGCCGTTTGCGTTCGGCATGGTGGTGCCTCCGTTCCTGGGCCAAGACCTCATTCGAAGCGCGGCTGATCTTGCCGACGAGAAGGGCTATGTCCGGGTTCGAGACACCTACCAAAGCGAGAAGTACGACAACATCTATGCGGTCGGTGTTGCGGCAGCCGTTGACGCGCCTTGGCAAACGCCCACACCAGTTGGCATCCCCAAGACCGGCTTTCCTACCGAAGTCATGGCCCACACAGCAGCGGCCAATATCGCTTCCCAGATCCGTGGGGAGTTGCCCACTAAGACTGCAGCTTTCGGAGACATCAAGGCGATTTGTGTGATGGACGCGGGCAACAACGGGGTGATCATCCTGGCCGACAAGATGCTCCCTCCACGCAAGCACGGCGTGTTGATTCCTGGCCCGCAAGCGCACGCAATGAAGCTCGGATTCGAGAAATACTTCATGTGGAAGATGAAGCACGGCTATGTCCAACTCCCCTGACGTGCCGACCGGGGAGGCCTGGGTCGTCGTCGAATCGATGTGGGGCAACACGAGGGCCGTTGGCGAGGCAATCGCGCGCGGTCTCGGTGATGGAACAACAGTGGTGAATGTTTCCGACGCACGACTCGGTGTTCCTGCTGCCGTCCGGCTACTCGTAGTTGGGGGCCCCACTCATGCCTTCTCGATGAGCCGAACAGCCACGCGGAAAGATGCCGTCGAGCAGGGGGCCGAGCCTGGCCACGAGCGAAGGGGCATCCGGGAATGGCTCGATCACCTGCCGAAATCTGATCGGCTGAACATCGCCACCTTCGACACCCGGGTGACCAAAGCCAAGCGCTTGCCTGGGTCCGCGGCCAAGGCTGCCGGCAAAGAAGTACGCCGACATCATCTCGGCCGACTCGTGGCATCGATGAGTTTCTACGTCTCCGACATGGCGGGTCCCCTCCTCGACGGCGAACTAGACAGGGCTGAGGCTTGGGGGCGGTCTTTGCTCGAGGCGTGAACGTGTCACAACAGACAAAGTGGAGGAAATGGCGCATCAGGTGCGCTATTTCCTCCACTTTGTGGGAGGTGGAGCTGGCGGGAATCGAACCCGCGTCCTCGAGCGTCGAACCAGGTCTTCTACGGGTGTAGTCAGTGATCACGTTTTCTCTGCCCCGGCACTCTCACTAACAAGTCACCGACAGGCGCAGTCAGGAAAAAGTCCCGCTCACCCCTCCTGACAGGAGATGAGCAGCAAGCCTTCTAAATGAGGCCTGGGTCCGGGACGAAGGCGGATGCCCGGTCAGACCCTTCGATCACTGCTCAGGCAGCGAGAGCGAAGTTAGTGCGATTTGAGTTGGCACTTATAGTTTTCCAGCGGTCGTTAACGAGATGTCGCTGGCTCCTCGACCCGCTTCTCCTGGAACTAACGTCCCAAGTCGAAACCGATCAGCCCCTCTTGAATTGTGTTTCCAGTGTACGCGTACGCCGTGCACCTCACGAACGGTTATCGGGCTGGGCCGCAGGTGCTCCGGGACCGGTCGCCAGGACCGCCAGCACGGTCGTGATTGGGACAGCTAAGACGAGTCCGATACCTGAGGCATAAGTGCGCACGATCTCCTCGGCGATGCCCTCGTCATAGAGCAAGTCCAGCAGCGGTCGATCAAAGAGGGAGACGAGCGCCAGCAGGGCCAGCGAGGTGCCGGCGTACGCAAAAGCAATGGTGTAGATGGTTGAGGCAATGTGGTCTCGGCCAATGCGCATGCCGCTCCTCATCAATTCGCGACGCGTCAACTGCGGCCCTGCCGAACGCAACTCCCACACCGCGGAGGTTTGCGTGATCGTGACGTCATTGAGCACGCCCAAACCGGCAATAATCACCGCGCACAGAACCAGGTCGGAGAAGTTGACGTCAGTGGTCCGGGCAAAAAGCGCACCACTGTCGTCACCCGCGATCCCGGAAATCCGCGCGCCGGAGATGCCGAAAACCCCGATTAGCCCTGTCACCGCCACGCCCAGCAGAGTGCCAAGCAGTGCGACCGTCGTACGCACGCTCAGCCCATGCGCGAGATAGAGAACGACGAACATGATCAACGAGGAACCACTCAACGCAACGGCCCAGCCGGGGTCACCAAGCAAAAGCGCCGGAAGCATAAACCGCCAAATGACAAAGCCGGCGAAGATCAAACCGAGGACAGCCAACGCGCCACGTAGCCGTGCTACCGCCACGACGGTCACCAAGAACAGCACCGTCATCAGCCCCAAGTGGTTATTGCGATCAATGCCGACATAGCCATAGGTCGGTTCGCCGCCGTCTTCGTTGGGAATGCGGATCAACCGGACTGGGTCGCCGCCCACCAGCCCTGCACGGGTGACCTCGGGAGGAGCTTCGACCACCACAGCGGTGCCTGCTTCGGGCCCGCTCAACACGCGTGCGGTCAGTTCGTTGCAGTCTTCGGGATAGGGGTCAGTCGCAGGATCGGCATCAGGGTCGGAGAAGATCACCGGACACGTCTCTGAAACCTCAACGACTTTGGCATCGTGTTGGGTCACCCCAGGGCCCAAGTAGTCAACCGAGCCGACCTTGCTCTGATCCGGCCATAGGAACGCTGTTGCAGCCAGGGTGAGAACACCCAGCACCACGGCCGAGGCGATGACTATCCGTCGGGCCAAAGGAGTGGTCACCGAGTGGTCGTCAAAGTCCGCCTGCGAATGACTATGACCGTGGCTATGACCGCCGCTGCCTGAACGGTTGCTGTGCGCACCAGCCACTAGTCGAGTTTGCCCTTGAGTCTGCGTCCAACGGCCTGTTCCGACTCGCGGGTGGCTTGGCGCTCGGCCAAGGCGTGCCGTTTGTCGTAGGCCTTCTTGCCTCGGGCGAGGGCAATCTCAACCTTGGCGCGACCGTCGGTGAAATACATTGACAGTGGAACCAGGGTGTAGCCCTTGTCAGTCAGTTTGCGCTCAATCTTGGTGATCTCGGTGCGGTTCAGCAACAGTTTGCGCTTGCGCCGCGCGGAGTGATTGGTCCACGTGCCTTGGGCATACTCCGGAATGTGTACGCCGAGGAGCCAGACCTCGTTGTCGTCAATCTCGGCAAAGCCGTCCACCAAGGAGGCCCGACCCGCCCGCAGCGACTTGACTTCGGTCCCCATCAAGACCAGCCCGGCTTCCCAGGTGTCCTCGATGTGATAGTCGTGTCGCGCTTTGCGGTTCTGCGCAATCAACTTGCGGCCGGTCTCCTTCACCATGGTTCTAGTGTCTCAGGCGAAGGCAATCTGGTTTCGAGACGGCCCTGGCGGGCCTCCTCAACCACCCTGCGCGACGGCCCTGGCGGGCCTCCTCAACCACCCTGCGCGACGGCCTTAACTGCTGCTGGTTGAGGAACGAGCGCCAGCGAGTGTCTCGAAACCATCGTGAGTGCTAGCACTAACGGCCATTACCCTCTGACACGCCACTAAGCTAGAATTTCGCAGTAGTTGAAGCCGCCCCGGAGTGAGGAACTCACAGTGATCTTTTTGCGCAAGTTGTCGTGGTTCCTAGTCCTTGGACTTATCACGGGTCTTAGTGTCGTCTTCCCGCTGACCGCCAATGCTGCGGCTACGGCACCCCCCAACGCACCAACCGCCTTGGTCGCGGCACCTGAACCCGAAATCCCGTGGTGGATTCGGTTGGACTGGGTCGATAACTCACCCGCGATCATCGATGGGGTGCCCAACGACAACGCTGAGACCTACATCGAGGTGGAGCGCTGCACGGGCGCCGGGTGCACCGACTGGACAAACATCTTCCTTGGCTGGACGCCTGGCTATGACCTCAACTGGTTCCGCGACAGCGATGCCAACAAGGCCGACAACACGACGTACTCCTATCGCGTGCGTGGTCGCAACGACTTCGGCATGTCCGAGTGGTCCAACGTTGCCACCGCCACCACGGGCCATCGCGCACCCGCGGTTCCAACCGCGTTCACTGCGACGTATTTCGGCGCCAACGCCGCGGGGCTTTACGGCAACACCCGACTGACCTGGCAGGACAACGCCACCACTGAGGTGGGCTACCGAATCAGTCGTTGTGACCCGGTGAACTGTGTGGGCACCCAGGTTATTTTCTCGACCGCCGCCAACGCAACGACGTATGTCGACACGAGCGTTGTTGATGGGCGCGAGTATTGGTACATCGTTGAGGCGGTCGGAGCTGGCGCCTTCAACGGCTATGGCCAGCAGATCACCCACGTGGCTGGAAACGGATATGCTCCGCCGCTTGCACTTGCGGCCGCGACCGCCACCAAGGGCATCAAGTTGACCTGGCGCAATCAGGTTCGCAAGCCGATCAAGATCTGGCGCTGCGACACCATCTGTCTGGACAACAATCAGATTCGCCCCAACGCCCCTTGGGTGCTCAAGAAGTCGCTAGCGGCAGGAGCCACGACGTGGACTGATGTCTTCGCCAAGCAGCCGGGCACGCGCTATATCTATCGAGTTCAGGTGGTGACCACGGCCGTGGTCTCGCACCCGGTGTTCGCCGACATCACTGCCCCCTAGTTGGTTTCGAGACGGCCCTGGCGGGCCTCCTCAACCACCCTGCGCGACGGCACTCGCCGCTGCTGGTTGAGGAACGAGCGCCAGCGAGTGTCTCGAAACCTTAGAACCAGCCCATGGGGTCAACGGGCGTGCCGTTGGACATCACGATGAAGTGCAGATGGCACCCCGTTGACCAGCCGGTGCTGCCGACGTAGCCAACGAGCTGTCCCCGCTTGACCTTTTGCCCACGACTGACGACGTACGACGTGGCGTGGTTGTAGATCGTGGAAAGCCCGACGCCGCGGACGAAGCCATGATCGAGCAGGAGACGATTGCCATAGCTGCTGCTGTAGTAACCACCGATGACCTCTCCGTCTGCGGCGGCGTAGAGCCGGGTGCCACAACCGGTCGCAAAGTCAGTGCCGTTGTGCAGGCCCCAGTAGCCGTAGATCGGGTGGTGGCGATACCCGAAGGGCGAGGAGATTCGACCCGAGACCGGATAGGCCAGCGCTCCACCAGTGTCAGTTGGTGTGGTGGGGTTTCCGGCGGCCGCTGCTGCCGCAGCCGCTGCGGCGGCCGCCGCGCGAGCTCGTTCGGCACGACGTTTGAGGATGCGCTTAATGCGTTCCTCTTCACGTTTGAGTTCGGCAAGCTTTTCGCGGTCGGCGCGGACGGCCTTCCAGGCGGCAACCCGGGCACCCTCACGGGCCAAGACCTTGGTCGCCACGTCGTTGGCGGCAGCCTCTGCGTTCGCCTCAAGCGCCGCACTCTCGGCAAGCTGAGCAGCGGCCTCCTTGCGGCGTGCCGCGAACTCAATCGCGGCTTCTTTGACCTCAATCTTCTTGGCTTCGAGCTCCTGCTCGGCGACCGCAAGGTCTTCGTAGTCTCCAGTTTCGATGCCGACAACGACCTCACGGGCCTTGGTCTGTCGGGTGAGATCTGCGGCGGTCTTTGATCGGAGCAGGGCCGATAGGGCCAGGATCTCAGGGTTGCCAGCGGTATAGATCGATGACACCAGTTGCGTGACGGCAACCCGTTGTTGCTCCAACGCAATGCGACCGGCCTCGAGCTCGGCCTTGGCCTTCTTGAGCCGAGCTTCAGCGGCAAGCAGGCGCTCCTGCATCAGCGCGTCGCGACGCTCCGCCGCTTCCAACTTGGCCTGGGCATCGCCCAGCCGAGCGCGGGCATCAATGAGTTCGGCCTTTGCCGCGCGGAGCCCCAGCACAGCATCGCGCGCCTGTTTGCTTGAGCCTTCCAACTCCTCGGCGGCTTGATCGATGCTGCTGCCGACCTTCTGTCGACGTTCTTTGAGTTCGTCGTCTGTGGTCGCAGTGGCCTGCATGGGAGCGTTGAGCAGCGGGGCGAGACCAACGGCGAGTGCGCACGCGGCAAGCGCGGCGTACAGGCGTCGGCGGCGCGCACGGGGGAAGGAGTGCACCGGAGACCTTCAATGTGTTCGGGGAAGTGAACCCTCTGAAGGTAGCCGAGCGAAGTCAGACTTTGAGGTATTTGCGGGTCAGTAGGAGTGTCGGCAGCACTGTAAGCAGTGGACCAAGCACGGCAATAAAGATCACTGCGTTGAGATATTCGGATGTGCCGATCCAGGGGATGAACTGGAGTTTCTGCCCGACATTTTCAGCGATGCCGTAATAGACGAAGCCAGCGAGCGCGGCTGCGGCGAGGCCGATGCCGATTAACGCCGTCACCAATGCCTCCATGAGAAAGGGAAGCGCGATGTAGAGGGTCGAAGCGCCTACTAGCCGCATGATGCCGATCTCTTTACGCCGTGCGAACGCAGCGAGCCGGATGGTGTTGCCGACCATGAGCAAAGCCGCGACAATCAAAAACGCTGCGGTGACATACGCACCAGTCTTCATCGCATCGATGGTGCCGTAGATGGGTTCGAGCACCTCACGCATGTCGCGCAGGTCGGCTACGCCATCGAGCCCAATAACGGCGCTCGTGATCCCTTCGTACTCCTGGGGGTCCTTCAGTTCAATCCAGAATGACTGCGGCAACGCGTCTGCAGTCGCGGCGGGGTTGGGTCCGTCGAACTTCTCCGGACCAAGCAACTCCTTGACCTTTTCGAAGGCGACCTCTTGGGACTCATAGCGATAGTCGGCGACCTCTGGATTTGCCTCGATGACATCCACAATGGCGGCCTTCTGGGCCGTGGTTACTTCGCCAACGCAGGACGGATTGTCGTCCTCAGACTTGCAGAGCCAGACCGTGATTTCGAGTTGGCTGCCCCACTGCTCGGCGGCCTTTGCAGCCTGCTGATTGAGCAGGACCCCCAGCCCCACCAGCGTCAGGGAAACGAACAACGTCAAGATCACCGCGATGTGCATCGACAGATTTCGACGCAACCCCTGGCGAAGCTCGGAGAAGACATAACGCAACTGCATGAACGAGGGCTCCTGAAAGTGAAGAAGTTAAGCCGGCAAGGTGGGCTAGGTGGTGGGCAATCCGTAGGCGCCGCGAGCCTGGTCGCGCACCAGTTGGCCGTCGACGAGCTCGATCACCCGTTTGCCCATCTGATCGACAATGCCGGCGTCGTGGGTGGCCATCAGCACGGTGGTCCCCGTCGCGTTGATCCGCTCCATCAACCGCATGATGTCGATCGAGGTGGTGGGGTCGAGGTTTCCGGTGGGCTCATCGGCAATCAGGATCATCGGCCGATTGACGAAGGCCCGGGCGATCGCCACACGCTGCTGCTCACCGCCGGACAGTTCGTCAGGCATCCGCTCGGCCTTATTGGCCAGGCCGACGAGGTCGAGTGTCTCTGGCACGACTTCGCGGATGTGGGCCTTGGACTTGCCGATCACCTGTAAGGCAAAGGCGACATTTTCGTGGACGGTCTTGTTGGGCAGCAATCGGAAGTCTTGAAAGACCGTGCCGATCTGGCGGCGCAGTCTGGGGACCTTCCAACTCGCGAGCCGGTTGATCTCCTTGCCTGCGACATAAACGCGACCCGAGGTGGGGCGCGCTTCGCGCAGCACCAGGCGCAGGAAGGTCGACTTGCCGGAGCCTGACGAGCCGACTAGGAACGCGAATTCACCCTTGTCGAGCTCGACGGTCACGTCGTCGAGCGCAGAGTGGTCCTGGCCGGGGTAGGTCTTCGTGACTTTCTCGAAGCGAATCACCCGCTCGACGGTACGCGAATCAACCAACCAACGGGGAATCCCCCGCCGCAGCACTCTCGTAGGCTGATGTCATGGCCCTTCGACGTACGACGCTTGTGGCGGGCCTGCTGTTGGTGGCCGGATGCACGGTTGACCAAAGTCCGGGCCTTCAGCCGACCGACGACGGCACTCCGTTGGCGTCGTACTCGACCGAAGGCTTGAGCGTTGGTCGATCCGATTTCTGTGGCGAGATCAATGACGGTGCGATTGAGCGAGCGCTGGGCGGGCCGAGCATCGACTCAGCCAACTTCGGGACCGGCGAACCGGTGGAGGTCTCACCCGGGGTCACCGATATCGGGCATGAGTTCAATTGCACCTTCGAGGCCGCCGACGGGGCAGTGGCCCGCGCTTGGGTCTTCGCTCCCCCGGTCACGCGCGACCAAGCCGACCGCCTCGTCCGCCGGTCACTCAAACAACCAGGTTGTACGCCGATCCCAGGCGCCCCCGCGTTTGGTGACCCGTCAGTTGCCACGTCGTGTGGAGCTGAGGGCCGCGCCACGATCGCGTTCCGCGGATTATTCGTCGATTCCTGGTTGTCGTGTTCGCTCACCCGCTCGGGGAGCCCCGACGAAGAACTGACAGACCAGGCTGGGCGTTGGTGTGTTGCCGTCGCTCAAGCCGCGAACGGTCAGTCGACGTGAACCCACGGCGCAACTGAGGGGACACCGGTGTTGTTGAGGGCGAAGAGCATGTCATGGCCAGGAGGGAGCAGATTTCGGTTTGATGGGACCTGAGCGGTCACGCTTGCGCGAGGATCACATGATCGTTCGGGACGCTCACCCGCAATCACGCCCCCTTGTTCGGACCCCGGCTGTGGCACTGTGGCTGAGTCAGGGCGGCCAGGAGCGTGCCGCTGAGGAGGCAAACACCAGGGATCTAGTCCCTTTTGCGACTCTCGGGAGGTGTTTGCCCTCCGGGGCGTACACCTGGCGGGGATCCTCACGCGGATCAGTCAAACCACGCGATCCTTGCCAGCCCGAAAGTTGTGGAGGCCGGGTGGGGCGTCGAGCACTTGGACCTGGTTCCGTGACTAGGCCTCTTGGCGCTCGGTGCCTTTGCGCCAGCGGATGCCGGCTTCCATGAAGCCGTCGACGTCGCCGTCGAAGACCGCGCTGGGGTTGCCGGACTCATAACCGGTGCGCAGATCCTTAACCACCTGATAGGGGTTGAGGACGTAGTTGCGCATCTGGTCACCCCAGGACGCCTGGACGTCGCCCCTGAGTCCGTCGAGATGGGCCTTTTCTTCGGCCTTTTTGAGCGCCAGCAATTTGGCCTTGAGGACCACCATCGCGCTGGCCTTGTTTTGGAGTTGGCTCTTCTCGTTCTGACAACTGACGACCGTGCCGGTCGGAATGTGGGTCAGGCGAACAGCGGAGTCGGTGGTGTTGACCGACTGTCCACCTGGCCCGCCGGAGCGATAGACGTCGGTGCGGATCTCTTCGTCGGGGATGTCAATGTCGTCGGTCTGCTCAAGCAGCGGAACGACCTCCACGGCGGCAAAACTGGTCTGCCGACGTCCTTGGTTGTCGAACGGGCTGATCCGGACGAGGCGGTGAGTGCCGGCTTCGACCGAGAGGGTGCCGTAGGCATAGGGAGCATGGATCGCGAAGGTGGCGGATTTGAGCCCGGCCTCCTCGGCGTACGACGTGTCAAAGACCTCGACGGGGTAGTTCTTCTGCTCAGCCCAACGCAGATACATCCGCATCAACATCTCGGCGAAGTCGGCGGCATCAACGCCACCGGCGCCAGAGCGGATGGTCAACAACGCGTCGCGGCCGTCGTACTCCCCAGAGAGCAGGGTGCGGACCTCGAGCCCCTCGACGGCCTTCTTGATGCGGACAAGTTCGGCTTCTGATTCGGCCAGGGATTCGGCATCGCCTTCTTCGACCGCCATCTCAGCCATCAGACCCAGATCGTCCACGCGTCCATCGAGTTCGGTGAAGCGATCGATCTCGCCGTTAAGCAGCGAAAGGCGGCCGGTGACGCGCTGGGCGTTGGCTTGGTCGTCCCACAGATCGGGAGCAGCGACCTGCTCACCCAACTCCGCTACCTCGGCGCGCATCCGGGGCAGGTCAAGGACCTGTCCGATGGTATGCATCGTCGCTTGGAGTTGTTTGATTTCTTCAGAGAAGTCGGGGCCAGCCACAAACGACTACGTTACGTCCCCGCACCTAGGAGTGTCGAAAGCGACCTCGCCCACTCAGCGATCGAGAGTGACGACCGCGGAGCCGATGGCCGCAATTTGAGGCTTGTCCGGGGAGCCGGGGATCGTCAACGGCAATTCGAGGGGAGCCTGGATGCGGACCTGGACTTCATCGACGCCGATGGTGACTTCGTAGTCCAAACCGGGGTATTTCGCCGCAGCATCGTGCCTAACCAAATAGGCCCGGATCGCCGTTCGCGCGGAGTTCGCGACCAGGTCGGCGTTGGCACCTTCCAACCCACCCGCGTAGACCTCCGCTCCTTTGGCGCCACCATCTGCCCCGGCCAGTGCGGCACCGTCGGCCAAGGTTGCCAGGCCCTGGCGCTGGAGATAGGCAGCCGAAGAGTCAACGACCAAGGCGACTGCCATCATCAGGATCACCGCGAATCCGACGATCATGAGGGTCATCTGGCCTCCGTCATCTCGAGCCTTGGCTTGGGATGCCCTGGCTGGAGTCGATTTCACGAGGACTCCCGGAACTCGCCATAAGGCACCGAGTGAGCGGCATCGAGTCGGAAACTGGGCGTTCCCCCGCCGAGCACGGAGGGCAACAGAGGCAATTGCACTTTGGAGTTGATGGTCACGGTGATGGTTGACCCGGCGGTGTGACAGTTCCTCGGTTGGGGAGTGCAACTCACGCCCAGGTCGAATGGCGTATCACCAAGTCCCTGATCCTCGAGGGCAACTCGTGCCACCGCCAGGGCGTCCGCCTTGCCGCGCGCATCGTCGTCCGCCAACACATAGGCACGACCCGCTGCCCTGGCCGCGGCCGTCACCCCGAATGCGCCCCGCTGCACCTCAAAGACAGACAGCAAGATGTAGACCAACGGCACCAATAGCAAGATTCCGAGCCAGATGAACTCAATGAGGGCCGTCCCGCGCTCGTCGCGCCTTCTTCGGATCGGGCGCATCATCGATTCTCCTCAACAGCATGACCGTGAGCAACGAGCGCAATTCCCGGCCCCCACAACCCGAGCGGCGGTACCTCGGCGCGGACCGTAACCCGGATGCCGGGTGATCCATTGACCGGTTCACTGACCGCCACCACGTCTTGAGCGAACCGGCCGGCGAGCACAGCGTCGATCTCCCGCCGAGTTCGCATCACCCCATCGCTCGGCTCGCGGTCGAAGGTCGCGGCATACCTGGCACCTTCGGAGGCGGCCGATGTGAGGGTGTTGCGGACGTGCAGCACCAAAGCAACCTGCAAGATCCCCAAGACGAGTGGAATGAGCACGATCATGACCAATACGAAGTCGACAACGGCCGACCCGCGCTCGCCAAGACCGCGGAGCCGGGGGGAAACCATGTCAGCCGCTGACCGAATCCAATGCTTGCTGAAGCATCCGTTCCAAGGTGTCGCCAGCGATCGCCCAGAGACCGGCCACCAAACCGGCCGTCATCACGGTGATCAGCACCCACCCCGGCACATCACCGCGTTCGTCGCGCTCGCGCGGCACCATCACCGCTGTCAGGCAACGCACATAAATGGTCCAGAAACCCTGCATGGGCTCCCCCTTAGATTGGATTCTCGGTTGTTTCTTCATGGTGTGGTCAAACTCAGCCCGATGATTCCTGGCCAGAAGGCGAAGAGCACGGTGATCGGCAAGACGAGAAAAACGACAGGCACCATCATGGCTACTTCTTTTCGAGCCGCGATTTCGATGAGTTCGCGCCGACCGGACTCCCGCACGTCCGCTGCTTGTGCGTGCAGTACGTCGGCCAAGGGGGTGCCCCGCTCCACAGCCACAGCGATTCCCTGCGCGAAACGCGCCACAACTGGCAAGCCCGTTTCGGCAGCCATCCGGTCGAACGCTTGACCCACCGGAGTTCCGGTCCGGATCGCCGCTTGAACTTTGGCCAGTTCGAGCGATAGCTCGCCGCCAGCGCGGCGTACGACTCGGTCTAACGCCGCCACCGGACCCTCCCCGGCAGCCACGGCCAAGGCAAGCAACTCGGCCAGCGTTGGGAATTCGGTGAGCATCTTTCGCTCGCGGGCACTCGCCTGAGCCGTCAATCGATTCTCGCGAAGCAGTACGCCGCCAACAAAGGCGACCAGGCACAGGACGAGGGAACCCAGCGCACCCGACGGATTGCGGGTGGCCTCAACCAAGGCAATGGCAGCAGCGATGACGAACCCCGTCAGTCCCCACAGAACTTGCTGAATGCGGAACTCATGCACGGAAAAGGGAAGGCCTGCTCGAACAAGTCGACGGTTGATCGAGGCCGAGCCACCGAGCAGTCGCTCGATGGTCTCGGCCGCGGCGCGCAGGGTGGGTCCAAAAACTCCGCGGACGACGTTCCCGATGGCACCACTGCTGCCTGCGGGCTGTCGAACGCTTGCCCGCAACGGCGCTGGATTGGCGATGGTTTGGACGTCGCGAATATAGGGCAAAACGCGGCCGGAAAGTGCAGGGCGGCGAATCACCAGAATTCGGCTGTAGATCATCAGCAATCCGAAGCCGGCTAGCGCACCAAGGAGTGCACCCCACCAAACGATGCTCACGAGAGAATCCGCTGCTCGGTCGGGAGTCGCCCGATGCGCAACATGACCCAATAGGCGAACACACAGGCAACGGCACCGAAACCGAGGACGGCGACACCGGCTGGCGAGGAGTAGCGCTTGATCACGTCAGGTTGGAAGCACAACATCAGGAGGACCAGCCAAGGGGCGGCCACGGCCAGTCGGGCGCCGTTGACGGTCCAGGCCTGGCGAGACTCCATCTCCGACCGGGTTCGTTCGTCATCACGGAGATAGCCAGAGAGGTTTCGCAAGAGTCTTCCGAGTTCGCCACCGCCGACTTCGCGGGCGACCCGCAATCCTTCGACCACGCGGTCGCCGACAGGATCGGCTAGCCGCATCTTCAGGGCATCGAGTGACTCTCCGAAGCGACCCGTGATCTGATAATCGAGCGCAAAGCGATTGAAGGATTCGCGGAGCGGCTCGGGTCCTCTAGCGCCTAGGGCTGCCAGAGCATCCGGCAAGGACAGCCCGGCCCGGACTCCCGAGGCCAAATTGTCGACCGCCTCCGGCCACACCTGGGCAAACTCCCGTTGGCGTCGTCTCGCCCGACCAAGCACCAAAGCAATAGGGAGGTAGGCGGCCAACGCACCGAAGACCACGGCAACCGGCAAGGTGCGAGACACGGCTTGAATCACAACCAGAGCCAGTGCCCCGATGCCGACGCACATTGCTACGAAACTCGTGGTCGAAACTGTCGATAGTCCCGCCCGGGCAAGTAATTGGCCCAAGCGTCCTTGCGTTGGGTCCTTGGCCCGTGGATTGCGCGGCACAAAGAACGCCGACCACACGAGCAGCAGTCCAACGCCGACACCAAGGCCAACCAGCGCGCCCATCAGTCGCCCTCGTTAAGCAGACGATGGATGTCAACGCCTGCCCGCTCATAACGTTCGAGTCTGGTCGGCATGCCGCCGGATCGTCGCATCTCACCGCGCTCCCGGTGAAAGATTGGCTCAGCCTCAATGATGTCGTTTTCGACTCGGCCAGGCACCGCCATGATCTCGTTCACGCGGCGTACGCCCTGATGATCGATCCCCAAATGCACGACGAGATCCACCGAACTTGCCACCGTCGGCACCACAAAACGAGCCGAAATGTTCTCGCCCGCCAACAATGGCAAGGTGCACATCTTGACGAGTGCTTCACGCGCGCTGTTTGCGTGCAGAGTGCACATACCTGGCAGACCGGCGTTTAAGGCGAGCAGGAGATCGAGGCACTCTTCGGCTCTGACCTCTCCAACGATCACCCTGCTAGGACGCATTCGGAGTGCCTCTTTGACGAGGTCTCGCAGGCGGATCTCTCCGGTGCCTTCCAGACCCGCTTGGCGGGTCTGCATCGGCACCCAATCTGGATGCTTGAAGCGTAATTCGAAAACTTCTTCTGCCGAAACCACCCGATCACTGCCGGGAATCGCCGCGGCCAGACAGTTGAGCATGGTTGTTTTTCCCGCTTGTGTGCCGCCAGCGACCAAGATGTTGAGTCCAGCCTTGACCGAACCATCGAGAAAGCCTGCCGCCTGCGCGCTGAGGCTGCCCAGCTCGACAAGATCATGGAGTCGAGCCGCCTTGAGCACAAACTTGCGGATGTTGACCGCAGTGAAACCTCGAGTGATTCCCTCGAGAACAACGTGAAGTCGGTGTCCCTCGGGGAGCATTGCATCCACGAAAGGTTGACTCATATCGATGCGTCGGCCGCTGGTCTTGAGCATCCGCTCAACCAACTCATTGACTTGGGCTTGGGTCAACATCAAATTCGTCAACTCGTGGCGACCGTTGCGCGCCGCGAAGACCCGGGTCGGTTCGTTGATCCAGATCTCCTCGACGGTGTCGTCATCGAGGAGCGGCTGCAACTGACCGAATCCGGCGACCCGAGCCACCAACTCGCCCACCACTGCGTTGGGGTCAGCAATCGGCGAAACGACACCCGTAAGGCTGCGCTCGTCATGTGCCCGAACCACGTCTTCAGCAATGCGGCGTACGACGACAGTGTCGCGCTGAGGGTCGACGCCAGCGCCGCGCACTCCCTCACGCACCCGCGAGTCCAACTCCTCAATGAGTTGGCCCTGGGTTTCCGCACTGATCGTGGTCATCTGCTCTCCCGAGTGAACCGCTTGGCTTACGGGACAAGTAAACGGCAAACATTGGACTGTGGGAAGCGGCGCTCACAAACCTGTGGATAACTAGCTAGGGCGGCCCCGAACTCATCGGCGGAGTCGTGAGGAGAAAGTAGGCGATCTCCTTTGGGCAGGCCCCGAGCCGGCTCACTTACGAGGTGGCAACTCACAGCGGGATAGGCAAAGTAGGGGCCACTCCAACCACCTAGCGCTCGCGACACGCCGTACTCCCCGGCGCTCCTCGCCTTCTAACTGGCCCGAGTGGCCCGAGTTGCCCGGTCTGAGCAAAGACGTCCTACTCTCGGCGACGCCTTTGAGAGTCAGGTAGTTCCGGCGAATATCGCCTACGACTTACCTTGTAATCTACCTAGCCTCTAAGTAGAGTAAGACCCATGAAGCCACCGTTTCGGATGACGATTCCCACCCAGTTGGTGTTGGGCGCATTGCTCGAGGACCCCACTCAGGAGGCATATGGCTACGAGATCGGCGCCGCCGCGGGCCTGGCGAGCGGCACCGTTCATCCCATCCTCGCGCGCCTCGAAGGCGCTGGTTGGCTGACCTCGCGGTGGGAGGATGTCGACCCAACTGAGTCCGGCCGCCCCGCCCGCCGTTATTACCAATTCACGTCGGACGGCGCTCAGGAAGCAGCGGCTGCGCTGAGGAAAGCAGCACGACCGCGCCGACAATTGATCTTTGGCCAGACCGAAGTAGCCCCGTCATGAAGAGGCGTGTGCTCGAGATCGTCGTCGATTCGATGGTTCGATTTCTCCCGGGCTACACCACCCGCGGCCGCTATCGCCGTGAACTCTTGGCGGAGTTGTCGACAATGTCAGGTCGAGGCCAAGTCAGGTTTCTGCTCGGCATCGCGGTAAGCCTGCCGTCGCTACGCCGCGAACTGGCGAACCCCAGCGCTGCGCCCAACCGGTTGCTCCGCTTCCACTCGTCGTTGCTGTGCCGGGCCCGGCTCTCACACCGCTTTAAGGACACCTACACAGAGGACGGTCAACATTTCCAATGTTGCAGTCGGTGCGGCATCGACAGTCCCTATGGACCCGCCGGGTCACCCGAATGGCTTGCGCCGATCGGACTCGGCTTCGGATAGGACTAAGTCGCTGACTGACCTGTCGCGAACACCAGGTTTCAAGCGAATAGGTCGCCCTGCTCGGCGACCCGCTCCAGCACCTCTTCAAAACGAAATTGCTCGAGCCCAAACTCATCTTCTGCGCCCGCTTCAACCTCGGCCCAAGAGACGGGGGTCGCGACTCGGGGGATGTCGCGACCCCGCAAGGAGTACGGCGACACGGTGGTCTTTGCCATCGCGTTCTGTGACCAGTCCAGAAAGACTTTGCCGGGTCGTTTTGCCTTCGTCATCTGGGCTGTCACCAAGTTGGGGTTTTCCGCCTGCAACTCTTCGGCCAGTTCTTTCGCCAATGCACTGGTGCTCTCATAGTCAGCGGGAATTGAGCCGCCGTCCGGCAGGGCGGCGTACAAATGCAGGCCTTTGCTGCCGCTGGTCACGGCCTTTCCAACCAAGCCATGATCCGCCAACTTCGCGTTGACCAAGACAGCGACCTGACAACACTCATGCAGTCCCGCCGGTTCGCCAGGGTCAAGATCAATCACCAGCCGATTGGGCGACTGCACCTCGCCATCGCGATCGACCGTCCACTGGTGCACGTGCAATTCAAGAGCCGCGAGATTGGCCAACCACATCAGGGTCGGCAGATCCTCAACAATCGGGAAGACCAACTCCCCCGCCCGGCTGGGTTCATCAGATCCCCAGCGCGACCCCGATGTCGGAACGGTCACCGTGCGCACCCACGAAGGGGTCCCACGCGGAGTGTTCTTCTCAAAGAAACTCTGCTTCTGAACCCCATTGGGCCAACGAATCCGGGTGACGGCTCGATCCGCCAAATGCGGCAGCAGGACAGGCGCAATTTGGGCGTAGTAGTTGATCACCTCGCCCTTGGTCGTGCCGGTTCCGGGATAGAGGACTTTCTCCAGATTGGTGAGCCGCAGATTCCGGCCCTCGACCTCAACCATCACCTCCGTCATCGCAACCCCTGCCCCATCACGTCGTCGGTCGTCAGATCAGAGCGCAATCCGACGTACGCCGGTTGCCTCAGTCGCTGCTGGGAGGACAACCCCAACGCCTCAACATCAACCACCAAGACGGGCTCGATCCATCTTGTGCCCAACGCATCCAGCCGGGGCACCTCATCGACGAACGGACTAGTCGCCCGAGCCAACGGCTCCACCAACTCGCGCAACATCGGGCCAGCCTTGCCCGCGATCCCGCTGCCGACGCGGCCACGATAGATCAGCCCGTCGGGTGTCGGCTCGCCCACCAACAGGGCACCCATCCGGTTCACCGAATCGACCTCCAGGCGCCAACCGCCCACGACGTACGACGCCCGCCGACGGTGCGGAAACTTCAGCCAATGACGACTGCGCACCCCCGGCTCATAGCGCGAAGTCAGCCGCTTGCTAACGATCCCCTCAAGGCCTTGGGCTCGCGTCGCGTCAAACAACATTTGCCCGTCGTCATACACCCCGGGCACCTGCCAGGAAACGTCGTTCAACTCCAAGGACTCCAACAACTTCCGTCGGTCCGACAGCGGCTCGCGCGTCACATCGCGATCTCCCACCCGCAAGACGTCAAAGATCAGCAGGGTCACCGGATTGTGCAACGACAACTCCTCCGCACGCCTGGCGCTCGACACGTGCATGCGTTCGGCCAAGGCACCAAAACTTGGCACCCCACCAGCCAGCGCCACCACTTCCCCATCGAGCAGCAAACTCGGTCCCGGGCGTTTGGCCAGCTCATGCAACTCCGGAAACGACACGGTCACGTCGTTCTCGTTGCGCGACCAGATCCGGGCCTTTCCTTCCCCGATCTCCACGAGGGTCCGCATCCCATCCCACTTCACTTCGTGCGACCAACTAGCGCCGAGGGGAATGTGATCACCCTTAGTGGCGAGCATTGGACGCATGTGAACATCTTGACGCACCCGACCCGCTGGGTACGCTTCGACCATGCGTGCCATATGGAAAGGTGCCGTCTCATTCGGCCTGGTCAGCGTGCCCGTCAAGTTGTACGCCGCCACGGAGAGCCACGATGTGGCCTTCCGGCAGGTGCACGCCAAGGACGGCGGACGGATCAAATATCAACGCACCTGCGCGATCGACGGCGAAGAAGTTGAATACGCCGACATCGCCAAAGGCTATGAGACCGAAGACGGCGAGATGGTCATCCTCACCGACGATGATCTGGCTTCCCTTCCGATGAGTTCGAGCCGAGAAATCGCTGTCGAAAAGTTTGTCCCCAGCGATCAGATCGACCCGATGCTGCTTGAGAAGTCGTACTATCTCGAGCCCGAAAAGTCGGGCGCCAAGCCTTATGCGTTGCTTCGCCAAGCGCTTCTCGAAGCCGACCGGATGGCCGTCGTCACCGTTGCGTTGAGGCAACGCACCAGTGTTGCCGTGCTCCGGGTCAAGGACGACGTCATCGTGATGCAGACGATGATGTGGCCCGACGAGGTCCGCACCCCCGACTTCTCCGTCGACGCCGGTGAGGTCAAGCCAGCCGAGGTGGCGATGGCGCAGATGCTGGTGGAGACGTTGGCTGGCGACTTCGATCCCAGCGAGTTTGAAGACGACTATGCCGGTGCTGTGGATGCCATGGTCAAGAACAAGATCGCTGGCGGCGAAGTCAAGAAGACCGCGACCTCCACCAAGTCTTCCGGCGAAGTGGTCGACCTCTTGGCCGCCCTCCAGCGATCCGTGGAGGCAGCCAAAACTGCCCGCGGCGAAACTGTGGCCGAGGAAGAGCCGAAGAAACCGGCCAAGCGTGCACCCAAGGCTAAAGCTAAGGCGAGCTAGACCAATCACGCCACGACCAAAGGATCACCGATGACCCTCTCCAACACCGAAGGCGCACCCTGCTGGCTCGACCTCTTCACCCCAGACCCTGAGGCCGCCGCAACGTTCTACGCCACCATCGCCGGCTGGAAGGCGACTGCTCCCAGCGAGGAATTTGGTGGCTACCAAATGTTCCTGCACAACGGCGCTCCGGTTGCCGGGATGATGAAGAACGACGGCAGCCAAGGAATGCCTCCGGCCTGGACGGTCTACCTCGAAACCGCCGACGCCGAGGCGACGGCGGCAAAGGCGTCCGAGCATGGCGGCACGGTCTTGACCCCGCCGATGCAGGTCGGCGATCTTGGCAAAATGATGTTTCTGATCGACCCCGCGGGCGCGCATGTCGGCGCTTGGCAGCCAGCCGGCCATCAGGGCTTCGCGGCTCTTGGGGAGGTCGGCGCGCCGGCCTGGTTCGAAACCCACTCAAAGGACTTCGCTGCCTCGGTGTCCTTCTATCGGGACGTCTTTGACTGGGACATCCACGTGCTCGCCGACTCCGACGATTTCCGCTATTCGACCCAGGGCCAGGACGACGCCGCCACCGCCGGGGTCATGGATTCGGAGAGCATCCTGCCGGCAGAGGTCCCTAGCCACTGGACTTTCTACCTCCAGGTCGACGATGTCGACGCCGCCATCGCCCAAGCCGTCGAACTCGGTGGCGAACTCGTCATGGGTCCCGACGACTCGCCGTTCGGTCGCCTTGCTCAGCTCGTCGATCCGCAAGGCGCCATGTTCAAAGTCATGCAGGCACCGGCCAACTAATCGGCGACACACCGCGACTCAGGCGCCGGTCAGCATCCCCCGCACCACCCGAAGCGCGACCGACATCCTCGCCAGATCTGCCCGTTCGTCAGAGCAGATCTCGGCCAGGGTTTCGCGAGCCCGGTCCACCAACGCGCCATGGCTGGCCACCCACGTGTCGATTTGGGCATCGGCGTCGGGCCGCTCCGCGGTATCAGCTGGGGACTGCAGCACCTGATCGGTGAGCTGGCCGTGCACGTCGTACAACTCCTCGCGCAACGCTGCTCGAGCCATCGTCTGCCACCGATCATCACGCGGCAACGCGATGATCCGGCCCAGCACGTCGGGCAGCCCCAGATGCTCGCCCAGCTTGAAGTGCAGGCGAGCCACCTCGTCGGCGGACACCTCGTGACGAGCTGCGGTCTCGACAATGCCCAGCAGCATGTACGCCGGCGATAGGGCCGCCATTCGGGCGGCCAAGTCGCTGGGCGCTCCGCGACTTATCATCCGATCCCGGCGGCTCTCATAGGCAGCCAACTCGCGGCCCACCATCAGATCCGGCAGCGCGGCCATCGTGGTTTGCACCGGTCCACTGAAGAATTCCGTCACTGCGGCGCTGTCCAGGGGTGCTCGGCGACGAGTCACTAGCCAGCGCGATGCGCGCTCGACGAGTGTGCGCATCTCAATCCTCATCCGGGTTTGGACAGCCGCGGGGAGCTTGTTGTCCCAGGTCTTCAACTCTTCGCGCCATGCCAGGGAACCGAAGATCTCCCGGGCGACGAAGTTAGCGTTGGTGAGCTCAGCAGCCGAGCCGCCGGTTTCGCCTGCGAGCCGCGAATAGAACGTCATCCCGGCCCCATTGACCAGATCATTGACGACCTGGGTGACGATGATTTCGCGCTTCAGCGGATGCGCCAACATCTCCTCGCGATATCGGTCGCGCATCTGGGTCGGGAAGTAGGCAACCAGATCGGCCGTCAAGAATGGGTCATCGGGAAGGTCCGAGGCCAACAGTTCCTCGGCCAGGACGATCTTCGTCCAAGCCAACAACACCGACAACTCAGGCACGGTCAGGCCCTCGCGACGCTCCAACCGAGCCCGGATCTCCTTCGGCGACGGCAAGCCCTCAAGCTCACGGCTGATCGTGCCTTCGCGCTCGAGGTGGGTGATCATCTCCGCATGCACGTGGAGTAGGTCGGACCCATTGGCGGCGGCGTTGGCTAGCGCGAGATTCTGCTCATAGTTGTCGCGCAGCACCAGCGCTCCGACCTCGTCGGTCATGCTCGCCAACAGCAGGTTCCTCTGCTTGCCGGTGAGGTCTCCCGCCATCACCACCCGATCAAGCAAGATCTTGATGTTGACTTCATGATCGGAGGTGTCGACACCGGCCGAGTTATCGATGAAGTCGGTGTTCATTCGCCCAGCCACGCCCGACACCAGACCCTGGGCCCCGGAGAGGGCATATTCGATGCGCCCCAATTGGGTGAAGCCGAGGTTGCCTCCCTCGCCCACGCAGCGCGCGCGCAGGTCGGCGCCATTGATTCGGATGGCGTCGTTGGCCTTGTCGCCAGCGTCGGCGTCGGTCTCATCGGTCGACTTGACGTAGGTGCCGATGCCGCCATTCCACAACAGGTCGACCGGCGCCTGCAGGATTGCCTTCATCAGTTCGGCCGGCGTCATCTTTGTGACCCCTGCTTCGATGCCCAGCACCTTGGCCATTGGGGCGCTGATCGGGATCGACTTGGCCGACCGGGGGAACACTCCCCCGCCCTTGGAGATCAGGGACTGGTCATAGTCCTGCCAGGACGACCGAGGCAGCGCAAACAGCCGCTCGCGCTCGGCGTACGACGTGGCCACCTCGGGCGTCGGATCGATGAAGATGTCGCGATGGTCAAACGCCGCCACCAACTTGGTGTGCTCAGAGCACAACAACCCATTGCCAAAGACGTCACCCGACATGTCACCGATGCCCACACAGGTGAAGTCCTCGGTCTGACAGTCAATGCCCATCTCGCGGAAGTGCCGCTGGACCGAAACCCAGGCGCCCCGGGCTGTGATGCCCATCGCCTTGTGGTCATAGCCGACGGATCCGCCGGAGGCGAAGGCGTCGCCCAACCAAAAACCGCGCTCCTGCGAGATGCCGTTGGCAATATCGGAGAAGGTTGCCGTGCCTTTGTCAGCCGCTACGACGAGGTAGGGGTCGTCGCCGTCATGACGAACCACGTCGACCGGTGGCACGACCTCTCCGCCAACCAGATTGTCGGTGATGTCGAGCAAGGACGAGATAAACAGGCTGTAGCAAGCGATCCCTTCCGCCAGCCAGCCCTCGCGATCGCCCGGATCGGGCAATTGCTTGCAGAAGAAGCCGCCCTTGGCGCCCACCGGCACGATCACGGTGTTCTTGACCATCTGTGCCTTGACCAGCCCCAGCACCTCGGTGCGGAAGTCGTCGCGACGGTCCGACCACCGCAGGCCACCACGAGCGACCGACCCAAACCGCAGATGCACACCTTCAACCCTGGGGGAATACACGAAAATCTCGTAAGCAGGTCGGGGCTGCGGCAAGTCGGGCAGGCTCGCTGGCTCGAGCTTGAACGACACCGACGGGCGATAGGACTCTGGGCCATCAAGGCGCTGGAAGTAGTTGGTGCGCAGCGTGCCCTGGACGTGGACAAGATAGGACCGCAAGATGCGGTCGTGGTCGAGACTCGCCACATCGTCGAGCGCTCTGAGAATCTTGCCCTCGATTTGCTCGGTGCGCTTGTCGCGGGCGGCGCTCGTCACCGAGGGGTCAAACCGAGCCTCAAACAACTCAACGATCAGTTTGGTGATGTCGACGTTTCCGACCAACGCCTCCTGGATGTAGTCCAAGGCAAACGGCGTCAGGCCCTGCTTCATGTACTTCGCATAGGCACGGAGCAGGGTGACTTGACGCCAACTTAGGCCAGCGCCAAGCACCAGCGCGTTAAAGCCGTCGGTTTCGTTGTGGCCGTCCCAGATCGCCTGCAGGGCGTCTTGAAAGAGCTCCCGGGCCTGAGTTGGATAAGTCGTGGGGTAGCGCAGGCCAAAGTCATAGATGTACGACGAGCGGTCAAGGTTCTCGAGCTCGTAGGGACGCTCATCAATAACCTCGACCCCCATCGAGGTGAGCATCGGCAGCACCCGTGAGAGCGAGATGGGCTCGCCGATGCGGAAGACCTTGAGCCGCGACTCACCCCGGCCACCGTCGAGTTCTTCATACATCGACAGGGTCAGGCCCTCGTCGTGGCTGATCGACTCCAGTTGGGTGATGTCGACGGCCGCCGTGGCTGCGGTGAAGTCTTCTTTGTAGGCCTCCGGGAAGGAATTCAGATAACGCCGGGCCAAGCGGGAGCCGCGCTCCTCCCCAAGCTCAGCGGCAACAGCCACCGCGAAGTCGTCGCGCCAAGAACGCGCCGCTTCGGCAAGCTTGTGCTCCAAATCATGGGTGCTGAAGTCTGGGATTAGCCGGCGGTGCGGTGGACGGGCGACGAAGTGAACTTGAGCCATAAAGGACTCGTTCATCCGCACCGAAAACTCCACCGACTCGGCGCTGAGGGTTTCCAGCAAGATGGCCGACATCTTTTCCCGAACTCCGGTGTTGTAGCGATCCTGAGGCAGATAGATCAAACACGAGACATAGCGGCCATAGGTGTCTCGTCGAGTGAACAGTCGCAGCTGTCGACGTTCGCGAGTCAACATCACCGCTTCGGCGACGGGCACCAACTCAGCCACGGAAGTGTAGAAAAGCTCGTCGCGCGGATAGTTCTCCAACACGTTGAGCATCGCCTTGCCAGCGTGACTCGTGGCGACGAAGCCGACCGAGGCCAGCACCTGAAGCACCTTCTCGCGCACCAACGGGATGCGGCTCACTGATTCGGTGTAGGTGGCGGAGCTGAAAAGGCCCAGGAATCGACGTTCGCCGACGACGTTGCCGTCGGCATCGAATTTCTTGACGCTCACATAGTCGAGGTAGGACGGTCGATGCACGGTCGACTTGGAGTTGGCCTTGGCGAGGACTAAGACGACCTTTTCCTTGGCCTTAGCCCGCACTAAGGGAGGAAGTTTCTCAAACGACGACGACTGATATTGGTCGCTGCGCAAGATGCCGAGACCACTGCCTGGCACTGCTTTTAAGGAGAGATTGGTGCCTTCACCCGCAAGCTGATATTCGCGATAACCCAAGAACACGAAATGCTCGTCAGCTAGCCACTCCAGGAAACCCACCGCGGCTTCGATCTCCGCTGAGGCAACTCCGGTCGGTGGAGTCGCCTGCAATTCGCCGACGAGATCCACCAGTCGCGTCTGCAGCCGGGGCCAATCTTCGACCGCGTCTCTGACGTCGCGCAGGGCTCGCTGGAGGGCGGCTTCGATCTTCTCGATATCGGCATTGGAGGCCACTCGATCTATCTCAATGTGCATCCAGGATTCGCGAGCCCAACCCATCTCAACCGCCGCGACCGTGGTGTCCACATCTGCAGGCACTCGGATGCCCCGCATCTGTCCCGCAACATCACGCTCGACTTCAAACTGCGGGTGGATCACGACGTGCACGATGTGGTGCAGCGCATCGAGGGCCATCGTGATCGAGTCCACCAGGAACGGCATGTCGTCGGTGATGACTTCGACCACCGAGTGCCCTCCGGCAGACCAACCATTGACGGCCACTGTCGGCGTTGACACCCGGATGTTGGCAGTGCCCTGAGGGCGATTGGCGGCAACCTTGAAGTGTGAGGCCAGCGCGCCATAGACGTCGTCCTCGGCGCGATCATGCAGGTCTTCGGCGGCGACGTGGAGGTAGTAACAGTTCAGGAGATCCCCGACATCCTCGCCGTGGGGACCTCCCGTTCCCTTGCGGTGGCGGGCCGATTCGGCAACAGATGCGAGCAACTCAGCCTTGGCATTTTCCATCGTGGAGGGCACGTCATGACACTAAGACCCTGCCCGCAGTCGCACAACACACCAAATGGCCGGTACACACCAGGCTGCCTCCCCAATTCACCCAGCGCTCAGCCATGATGGACCCATGAGATTCCAGCACCAGACGACGTACGACGCCAGCGCAGCTCAGGCTTATGCGATGCTCATCGACCCCGCGTTCCGGGAGGCGGTCTGTGAGCGCCAAGGTTCCTTGAGCCAGAGCATCACCATCGATGCCGGGGCTGACGGGGGGCACAGTGACTGTCAACCAGGTGCTGCCAGCCAAGGGCATCCCCTCGTTTGCCGCGAAGTTTGTTGGCGACGAGATCCAACTCGTGCGCACCGAAGAATGGGTGACGCCGACCCAGGCGAACATTGACATTGCGATACCGGGCAAGCCTGGTCAATTGCAGGGCACCCTCATCCTCACCGAGCAGGGCGGCCAAACCACCCAGACCCTCGACAGTCAGTTAACGGTGTCGATCCCCTTCATCGGCAGCAAGCTCGAAGCCATGGTCGCCGACCTCTTCAAGAGCGCTCTCAACGCCGAAGCCGACGTCGCCAAGACTTGGGGCTAGATGCCACCCTCCACAATGAGCGGCCGGTTGGCTCGGGCCTCGCGTTCGGATCATCCGCCGCAGTGCTGGTCATTGAGATTGCCGCCTTGCGACTTTTGGCTCCCTACCTCGGCCTCACTCTCGAGACCAGCACGATCGTGATTGGCGTGGCCTTGGCCGCGATCGCGCTCGGCTCTTGGGCCGGCGGTCGGGTGGCAGATCGCAGGGATGGGAGCAGCCTGATTGGCCCTTGTCTTGGTGTCTCAGGTGCGGTGGTCGCGATGACCCCGGGATTGTTGCGCTTCGTCGCAGAAGGGGCACCCAGCCTGCTGCTGCCTGTCGCCGGTCTAGCCATTCTCGTGCCAGGCACGCTCCTCGCGGCGGTGACCCCGATCGTGACCACGCTTCGACTGGATAGCCTCGAACGAACAGGCGCTGTCGTCGGTCAATTATCGGGGATCAGCACCCTTGGCGCCATCGTCGGAACCGTATTGACCGGCTTCGTGTTCATCTCGCGCACCCCAATCAGCGTCATTTTGCTGAGCCTCGGCGCCCTACTGGTGATGGCTGCGCTCCCGTTCCTGCTGGCCAATCGCTTCAGCGGGCTCAGTGCAGCCGTCGTGCTGGCTGTGGGTCTGGGTGGCGCAATTGCGCTGGCGGCCCCGGGTCGTTGCGACGCCGAGACCAAATATCACTGTGTCCGCGTGGTGGCCAGCCCCGAGGGCTCTAGTGCACGTGTGTTGATGCTCGACAACCTTCGCCACTCCTTTGTTGATCTAGACGACGCCGCACACCTTGAATTCGTCTATGTCCGCGCGATGGCGTCCGTCATCGACACTGCTTTTCCGCCCGGCGAAGCACTGCGCGCCTATCACCTGGGCGGGGGCGGCCTGACCCTCCCCCGCTACCTCGCCGAGGTACGACCTGGCACTGAAAGCCTGGTTTCGGAGATTGATGGTGGCGTGGTCAAGATCGACCGCGAACAGCTCGGGCTGGACGATCAACCGGGAATCGAGGTCAGGGTTGAAGACGGCCGACGTGGTCTTACCCGTCTCGATGACGATAGCCGTGAACTGATTGTCGGGGACGCCTTCGGCGGAGTCAGCGTGCCCTGGCATCTGACGACTCGCGAGGCAATTGGAGACGTACGCCGAGTCCTCACCGACGATGGCGTTTACGTTGCCAATCTCATCGACTATGGCGACCTCGACTTCGCGCGTGCCAAGGTCGCCACGATGGCCGACGTCTTCGCGCACGTCACTGTCGCAGGTGAGCCGGTCGACCTAGGACTCGATGGAGCCAGCGGCGCTCGCGGCGGCAACCTGGTCGCGATTGCCTCTGATGATGTTCTCGACTCAGCCGCAATTCAGGGCGCCCTCGACGAGCGCAACACTGGCTGGCAACTCACCGACCCGGCCACCCTCAAGTCCTGGTTGGGCTCGGCAGCGATCCTCACCGACGACTTCGCCCCCGTCGACCAACTCCTCCAGCCTCACCCAGACGTACGTGCTGAAGCATCCCGTGGGGTCTTGCGCTAGCTCTCCAGTTGGGTGACGTGTGCCAGTTCGGATGGCGCAAACCAAGCCAGGTCATCGTCGGGATCCACACCGGCATCGACGTCGACGTGGAGGGCGGCCACCCATCCTGCGACGTACGTCCGAACCTCCACCTGGGTGAGATCCGCTGATGGGTGACACCGCACGTGGCGGGCACCTCCGCAACCAGAACGCATCGCCGGCTATCAGCAGGGCCTCCGATTCGTGGACTCCTCCGCGGCCACGCGCAGCACGGCGTACTCCAGCTCCTCGTCTCCGGCGTCTGGCCACTCCGCTCGCAGGAGGTGGTCACCACCTGGCCCGCTCTTGGGCCGAGCCAGGGCACCCTGTGGCCACGATCGGCGGAGGTCGGAGGACTGTGGCAGGCAGATAGACCCGCACCGATTGCGTCACCGCGTGGCCCTTTCGTTGGGGTTCATCCTGCGTGTGAGGATTGTGACAGACCGGCTTGCAGGAGATTCGAGACGGTTCGATCACGATGCGCAACAAGTTGCGCCGGGTCGACGTGAATTTTGACGGTTTCGAGACGGGTGGACGGCAGTGGAGCAGGGTTTCGTGCTGGCGCACGGGGTCGGCGGCGTGCAGGACTTGCCTCTTCCGCGTTCGTTAGCGATCGCCGGGGCGGTGGCCGCGTTGGTCCTGTCGTTTGCGGTGCTTGCCTATGCCTGGCGTACGCCTCGGTTCGAGAACGCTCCCTCCCGCCCCGCCCCTGGTTGGGTGGCCGGGCTGGTGGAGAGCCGACCCTGGCGTTTCGGCCTGCGGGCGTTCGGCCTTGCCGTCTTCGGCTTTGCGGCAATGGCGTCGGTGTTTGGCAAGGACGATCTCAACAATCCGTTCTTTGGGATGTTCTTCGTCTTCCTCTGGGTCGCGCCGGTGCCGCTGTCCCTGCTGTTCGGCCGCTTTTGGCGGGCCGTGAGCCCGGTTCGAACGGTTCACCTCGGCATCGCAAAGCTGACCGGATCGACACCCTCCCAGGGGATGCTGGACTATCCAATGCGTTGGGGCTATTGGCCTGCGGCTGTCGGTTTGTTCGCCTTCGTCTGGTTTGAACTTGTCTACCCAGCCAACAACGAGCTGGGGCCGGTTCGGCTGTGGTTTGCGGCGTACGTCGCCATCATGGTGCTGGGCGGCGCGCTCTTTGGGGACACCTTCTTTTCCCGCGCTGATCCATTCGAGGTCTATTCGAGCCTGATTGCCAAACTATCGATCTGGGGTAGACGGGAGGGTGCTTTGGTGGTCCGCAGCCCGCTAGCAAACCTCCACACGGTGACTCCGCGACCAGGACTGCTAGCTGTGGTCGGCGTACTCCTGGGCAGCACAGCCTTCGACTCTTTCAGCGGTCTCTTCGCCTGGCAGCGCTATCTGCAGCAACACGCGGACTCCGAAACCCTGGTCTCCACCATGGCGCTGTTGTCGTTCTGCGTCGCGGTCCCAGGGCTGATCGCCCTTGGCTCCGTCCTCACGGCATCGGGCGAGGTGCCGCGTCGAGCATTGCCCGGGCTTTTCGCCCACTCGATCATCCCGATCATCGTCGGCTACATCGTGGCCCACTACTTCACCTTCTTGGTCCACGTCGGCCAACTGACCCTGATCCAGATGAGTGACCCCCTCGGCACCGGCGCTAACTGGTTCGGCACCGCCGACTTGAGCGTCAACTATTGGCTAGCCAAACACCCCACCTTGGTGGCCAACATCAAGGTGCTTGGGGTGGTGCTTGGTCATGTGGTTGCCGTCATTGCCGCCCATGATCGGGCGATCTCGATCTTGCCCGGCAAACACCAGCTCCGCGGTCAGTTGCCGTTGCTGGCCGTGATGGTCTTCTTCACCGCAGGCGGGCTCTTCCTGTTGTTTTCTTCCTAAGTCCGCGCCCTGGCCCAGTCATCGACCTATTCAGGAAGGCGTGGCGTTCTCGCACCTTTCGCATAGTTTCACCGGCGCGGCGCCTGCCGAAGGTGAGGATTCAGTCCCCAGAACAGAAGAACTGCGCCTTCTTCACCCAAGGCGGGCTCTTCCTGTTGTTTTCTTCCTAAGTCCGCGCCCTTTGACCGGGGTCTGGGATTCGGGAAACAGGTCATCAACCAACCCGCTGATCGCGCGAGTCAACGGGCCCTCCGTCAGCGGCCCACCACTCACGAGCGCGTGATCCACCGAGCCGCGGTCCTCGGGCAGGAAGTGAATGCTTCGCACTCGGGCAAAGCCCTGGACCATGCCGATGATTTCACGCTCGGACCAACCCAACGTCGAACGCATGCGATTGATGACCACGCGCACCGGACTGTCTAAGGAAACCTCAGATAGATCGGTCAGACCTCTGGCCAAGCGCGCTAACCCAACCGGGTCGGCGCTGCCAACCACCACGGTCTCCTCGGCGCAACTCAACGCGCCAAGGGTCATTGCGTTGCGGGTGGGCCGCGAACCAAGATCGAGGGTGTTTTCGTCCTCGATGCTGAAACCCGTGTCGAGTACGACGTGGCCAGCCTGCGCGGCCAACTCAGCTACATGTTCGATCGTCCCGGCCCGCACCTCCGACCAGCGATCCGGTCTCGGCAAGCCGGTAACCACCGTCAAATGCTCTCCAAGGCGACGCTGGATGCTGGCAAACCTGTCCGGCAGATCGCCGGTGGCGGCTAAACGTGCGCCAGCTAACACCCCAGAGACTTCATCGAGTACGCCGAGGTGTTGGGCAATGGAGCCGCCCCACGGATCAGCGTCCACCAGCACCGTGTGCTGGCGACGGCGGGCCAACTCGGTCGCAAGCCCGACCGCGACCGTGGTGCGACCAGGAGCGCCATAAGGCCCCCAGACGACAAGCACACGCCCAGAGCCGATCCGGTCCGGCCCTTCGTCGGCTGTCGTGGAAGCCAGGCTTGCCGCTTCGATGGCCACGTCGTCGTCGGCCCCTGCGGTGATCACTTCGGCCAGCCGGGCCATCTCCTCCGCACCGAGGCTGGCGACCATCCCCAAACGCCGCGCCCGTGCTCGGTCCTCGGCGAGCGACGTACCAGAGTCAACACCGATGGCGCGCACACGGTGTCTGCGCAGGTGGTCGACGGCATCGGTGTCGAGGCCGGGCGCCTCGATTGCCACCAACGCGATATCTGCCTGTCCCGTGGTGGCGGCGCCCATCAGGTCGCTGACGTCGACACAGCGCTTGAGCACCACGAGGCCCGGGGCCACATTCAGCGAGGCCAGCGCTTCCGACTCCCACTCCGCACCACTGGCCAACACCAGCACGCACAACACGGCGGCTATCCCTGTCGAGTCACGACGACGCGACCCGAGGCGGCGGCACCAAGCGCGGTGGGGAGGTCAGCAGCCTGTTCATTCGGTACGCCGATCACTAGCTGCCGCTCGCCGGCGGCGCCGAATTCTTCAGCCACTCGCGGCGCCTCGAGCACGACGACACTTTCGAGCACCAGGATCGCGGCCGGAATAGTGCTGGTCCTGCCCTCCGCATCCGGCGCCGACGAGATCAGTCAAGGCCCCGTCATCGGCAACCCAAACATTCACAATGGAGCCGGCACCGACCGACGGCGGCACTTGGCCCGCATCGACAGTTGATCGGGATCTCAATCACGCCGGTGTCGAGTGAGGTCCCCATCGCCGAGCGTGGCAACAATTCACCTTCACCGACCGAGCGCGTCATTCGAGTGCCTTCGAGAATCGGCTCGCTGGCCAGCAGGTAGCGCCCCTGATCGGCGGGGTCGACGAATCGCACTTTTCGCGAGGAGAGATCGTCAGAAACGATCGCGTCACCGGGCACCAAGTCACGATCGACCGCCCAGACCGCAATCGTGTTGTCGGCCGAGGCCATCAGTTTGGCTCCCGCGACCACCGAGGCAGCAATGATCGCGACACCTATCCAGAGTCGCGGGTCACGCCACCCAGGCGTGACCGCTCGTTGCGCCAACGGCACCGCGTCATTGGGTTGACGCGCGGGCAAAGAGACTGATCCGAGAGTCTTCACGTCGCACATCATGCAACGCCAACACCCGGTTGGTCATCTCGTTGTCCACAGGCTCGGCATGGCCGGCTGTGCCGAGACCATGTTTGATGGGAGAGTTGGGGCATGGCCGGAACACCCCGCTTCCTCACCCTCGCTGAAGTTGCTGAGATCCTGAGCACCTCAGTTCCGCAGGTCTATGCCCTGGTCAGACGTGGGGAATTGACCGGAGTGAAGATCGGCGGCAGGGGCCAATGGCGTGTCGAATCCGCAAAGCTCGAGGACTACATCACGCAGCTTTATGTGGAGACCGAGAAGTACGTCGCAGCACATCCCTTCGCCGAGGCAGAAACCGAAACGGTTGGTTTCGAAGCCGAGTGAGGCAGCTTGCCTGACTAGCCCACTTCGGAGTCGAGGGTGCCACAAGTCACTTTCGGGCCGTGTCCACGCGCAGGACGAACCATCGGCCCTGTGTGGCACGAGCCACCAGAGATTCGATGCCGCACCCACAGACTCCGGCCAGCGCAACCTGCCAAAGCGGATTCAGCAAACCGCCTACTTGCGTCCGTGCGCTCCGGAGGAGGCCGCCTATGAACCCCGAGGCTTCGGCGTCGATCAGTACTTGTAGCGGATAATCGAGCGCGGCGACGCGTCTACTCAATCGCCTCACAGTTGTATCGCGCATCGACGAACCCTGAGTGCCACAGGCTGGTCTAGAGCCGCCGTGGCGTTTGCCCTTGAATGCCTCGGTCAGTTCGCACAAGCCTGACGCTCGGGCAGACGCGGACCTCCCGTCGAGGAGAGAGCCTGGCCACGCAGCAGCGGATGGGTGCACTTCACTGGACTCTCCCTGAGTGGGTGGCTGGTGTCCCGGGCCGCTGAGTCTGGCGGATCTTCCCAGTCAGATTCGGGCGACGCATGTGTAGGTTCGCCCATGCTCAGAGTTCGTGCCGCGATGAAGTTTCTGCTGGCCATGCTCCTGATTGCGTCTCTCGGCGGACTCAGTTCTACGGCTGAGGCGGATCCTTGGGGAGACTCCGACAATTCTGTGGATGGGACCGGGCCACATCCAGATGGAAGTTCGCACTCGTTCTGCTACACGTCCACAATCACCAGCGCATCGGGCATTGCGCCGAACATCGTGGACGCCGAGTATGACGCGCTCGAAGGTCCAGCCGTAACCAACGTGACGTATCACTCTGTGTGCGACCCAATTGGCTCAACCGAGACCGACGTCGTATGGCGGCGGGACAATCTCGGTGGATCAACGACGGGTTCCACGACCTGTGATGACTTCAACAATGGCATATGTGATCAAGCTTATATAACTCTCGATCAAGCGCAGATCCACGTAGGCGGTGAAGATGAAATTGATGAGACGCAGACCGCCTGCCATGAATTAGGTCACACGGGTGGACTAACTCATGGATCTGTGGACTCCGATTGCATGATCAACTCTGCCGACACCCCACCAACCGGGCTCCAATACCGCCGCTACGGGACGCATCACCGAGGCCACATCGACAGCTGGTTTGGATAGCAGGGAGCTTGTATATGTTCTGGTCTCATAGGACCAATTGGAGCAGGTCTCTCAATTATCATGCCACCACGATATTGAGTCTGGCTGCCCTGCTGGCGGCCTGCGCTGGCGATGATTCGGGTAGGCCCAATGGGAAATCTCTCGCGCCCGCATGACAGATGACTGACGATGGCGACGAGACCCCCGTCGAATTGATCTCTCTGCTTCGCAAGACAGCTAGTTACGAGTTCGACGCCTATTCAAGCCCGAGGGCGATGCTGAAAGATGTCGAATTGGGAGCAGTTGCATCGGTTCAGGATCTATCGGAAGGTGTTGTGGCAGACGAGACAGGTGGTCGTGGCGTATTGCTCGTGACATTGCAGATTGATAATTTCTGGAAGGGAAAGGAATACGCCCCAGATTCACTTGTGACATTAGCGCTACCTCGACCCAAAAACTTGGGAGCGGAATACTACAAGGACTCATGGCTGTCAGGTTCCCGCCTCGTCGTGTTTGCGACGGCGAGCTCGACGAGCGTCAAATTTCTCCAACGTGACCCGGGGCGACAAACATTTGAGGTTGTGCCTCAAGGGCTGTTCATCGAGGTCGCACCCAACGAGTTAGTTAGCGTATGGGAGGATGATGAGCATAGCTGGCCAGAATCGTTCACGTTTAAAGAACTCCGCGCGGCCACGTTATGACTTGGTCCAGAATCGGAACGGCAGAAGTTACACGAAGAATTCCTGCTACGGCTCAATTGCATTGAGCACATGCTGTTTCTCCGACTTGGAGAGGTCAACGGCGATATAGATAGTTATAAGACCGTTTCCCTCTTTCACCGCGACTATCTTATCTATAGGGGCGTCTCCAACGGACCACGCGCCAAGCCTCTCCGGGTTGCTGGGGAAATAAGCTCCCTGCGATTCCGGCCCCGAGTCGTCGCACACGCTCACCTCAACATTGCCGACAGTCTCGCCTGTCAATTCGTGAACGTAACTGTCTCCGCGGTAGACAATGCCGTCTCTACGAATATGAGGTGCACATTCGGGCTCCGCGGCGACGTCGCGTGACAGTCGTGGGACGAGCAGAAGAAGCCCCGAAGCGACGACAAACGCCAACAGAACCCACGCTCTAAGGTGGATGCCTCTTCGCGGGTTTGCAACGATCTTTTGACCGTTCACCACCTAGTCATTGTGTCACAGACGCACGTCTGGGGGCGATCTGGATTCCCTTGTTCCACGATTCAGGGTGTCCCCCGGGTCTAAAGCCGCAGGCACGGGTGCGTGAACAATTTCGACATCGGTCCCGGCGTCAGGGAATGGATGTGCCGCGAAGTACCTCTCGGTCCCCCCATAGAACAGGTCCGTCGGAAATGATTCAGGCTGATTTCGAAGCCGAGTGAGGCAACTTGCCTGACTAGCCCACTTCGGAGTCGAGGGTGACGCTCACGTCGCGCTCTTTGCCATCGCGCAACACGACCATCTGCACCGTCTCACCGGGCAGATGGGTGCGAATAGCCACGATCAGTTCGATGCCATCCAAGATCCGTTGCCCCTCGATCGACGTGATCAAATCGCCGGGCTCGATGCCTGCCGATTCGGCGGGCGTGCCCGGGACGACCTCATCAATCAGTGCCCCCGCTTCCTCGGGAGTGCCGCCCGTGCGCACCTTGGCGCCGATCACGGGATAGCGAGCTTCCCCGGTCTTAAGGATTTGTCGAGCGGTCGTCCTGACCTGCTCGACCGGAATCGCGAAGCCCACCCCGATGTTGCCAGCCTCGCCTTGCCCGGCGCCGGTGGTGGCGATTGCAGAGTTAACACCGACCACCTGACCACGAAGGTTGACCAAAGGCCCGCCGGAGTTGCCGGGATTGATCGCCGCATCGGTTTGCACGGCGTTGATATAAGAGGACTGGTTGCCGGCATCACCGGTGGTCACCGGTCGGTTGAGGGCACTGACAATGCCCGCGGTGACCGTGGAACTCAGCCCCAAGGGCGACCCGATAGCGACGACACCCTCGCCCACGCGAAGCGCACGAGACTTGCCGAGCGCTGCCGGTGCTAGTCCGGTTGTCTCGGCGACCTCAAGAACGGCTAGATCGTAAACCGGGCTGCGACCCACGACCGTCGCTTCGTAAGAATTTCCTCGATGGTCAACGACTCGAATCTCACCGTCTTCGGCGGCACTCTCGATGACGTGGTTGTTGGTCACAAAGTGGCCTTCCGCGTCGAGCACAAAACCAGACCCAGTTGCGCCATCTGTGGCGGCGCCAGAGGTGGCCACGATCTGAACGGTGCTCGGCAACAGTTTGTCGGCAACCGCGGCAATCGACGCGTTGTCGGCGCCCAGCGGCGGGGTGGCGATATCCTCGTTGGCAATTTCTTGAGCCTGACTCGCGGAGTCAACGGACCCTGAGTTTTGAGCCAAGTCATCCCAGCGTTGAACGGCATACCCACCGATCGCGCCCCCGAGCAAACCACACACCAGCGCGATTGCCCCGACCTTCACACCCGGGCCCGCTGATCGGTGCGCCGGTGCTGGACTAAACGCGGGAGCCGGTGCAGTCATGGCGGACGAATCGACGGGGAGAGCCGGCGCTGGACCAGGTGGGATCAGCGGTGGTGGCGGCGTCGGGTCAATGGCCCAGGGGAATTCGTCAACAACTCGCTCCTGGGTGTCGTCATCTTGCGGATAGTCGTTCACCCGAAGTGCTCAGCGCGCTCGATCATGGGCCTATTTGACCGCATGCACGGCATGTTTCACCAAGTGGTGTCCGGCTCTGAGTCGCTGAGGACCCACCTTTGTGCTCACCACCGACGAAACTGCCGCCTGCCCTCGCGCAGTCGCACTGGCCGGAGGCGAGTTGGCGGGCCGAACCTGGGGTGCGGTGCTGGCGGAGAGATCGCTCACTGGCAGTCGTCGGTCGGTGGTGGGGGCTTGACCCAGCGAACCCGTGAAGACCACCGCGCCCAACATGGCAAAGCCGAGGACACTGCTGCCCACGAGACCCACGGTCACTCGTTGTGAACTGCGCGTGGCTTGCAGTGGAGAGACCTCGGGATAGGCCGGAGCCATCGCCGAGATATCGCCCAACAGCGAGCCTTTGAGGTACGACGGAGCGGAGTTGCACTCGCGCCCCAGACCAGCAAGCTCGGTCTTGATCCGCCCCTCGATTTCGACAAGATCGCGGCAGGGGTGACACACATGCACGTGCTGCCAAGCACGTTCGGTTTCGCTGGGGCTAAGTTGACCATCCAGCAAAGCGCTCACTCGGCGACCGAGGTGAACGATCATGCGGGCTCCCAATCTGGCACTGGTCCTGCATAGCGGCTATGCCCAGCCAGCGGTGCGCGATGGGCAAGTGCCTGGCGAAGCATCGCCCGACCGCGGTGAATGCGCGAACGAACGGTGCCGAGTTTCGCTCCCAGGATGTCCGCGATCTCCTCGTAACTCAAGCCCTCCACGTCACACAGCACTACAGCAGCGCGAAAGTCAGGAGGCAGGGCGGCCAAGGCGCCCTCGACATCGTCATCAAACCGGCGGTCGATGATGGCCAGTCCGGGCTCTGACTTCTGGGCCTACGAGGTAGGCGGCGCGGGCGTCGGTGAGCGCATCAAAGCGGATCCGCTGCTTGCGTCGGGCTTGATCAAGGAAGAGGTTGGTGGTGATGCGGTGCAGCCACCCCTCGAAGGTGCCAGGGGTGTAAGTCGACAGAGAGCGGAAGACGCGGACGAAGACCTCTTGGGTGAGGTCTTCGGCGTCGGGTCGGTTTCCGGTCAGGCGGTAGGCCAACCGGTAGACCCGGTCGGAGTGGCGCTCCACGATCTCGTCCCACGTAGGGACACCGTCAGCAGGCGACGGACTTAACTCGGGCGCGACTTCATCGGTGGGGTTCACCGAAGCCTCCTGGGTGCTCCCAGGGTGTGGGAGCGGTCGTTTGTCGAATACAGAACACTGACCCCTCACGTTAGGAAGATCTCCTGAGAAGAGCCTGTGAACAACCTTTGTGGCTATTAACAAGTACTTCGCAGTGGAGCGATGATCGGATGCCTGATCCGCTCACCTTCACATCTGGAGATGCTCTTTTGGGAGTTAACGACCCGGTTGCGTCACTTGTTCCCCATTTCGTGGCGCACGCACTGCCTGCAGTGGTTCGCCCCGGCTGTAGTGGAGAAGAAACGCGATACCCTCTGGCGCATGGCTAACCCGACCCCGATCAAGCCCCAAAGTTGGACCTATGCCGAGGCCTACGTCGCCGAAGACGACGTACTCTCCGCTGCGCGAGCCCGAGCCGATGAGGTCGGTGTCGCACCGATCGGCTCAGGTGGCGGGGCAACATTGCGCTTTGTCGCCGCCGTAATCGAAGCCCGGGCAGTCGTGGAGATTGGCACCGGCACCGGCGTTTCGGGGTTGTGGCTGTTGCGCGGGATGCGCGCCGATGGGGTGTTGACCACCGTCGACATCGAGGCCGAGCACCAGCGGCTAGCCCGCCAGACCTTCACCGACGCCGGCATCGCCCACCAGCGAGTGCGCACCATAGCCGGGGCCGCGCTAGATGTGTTGCCACGATTGACCGACGGCCACTACGACCTGATCTTCTGCGATGGCGACAAAGTCGAATATCCGGCCTACCTCACCGAAGCCCTGCGCCTGTTGCGGCCCGGCGGGATCGTTGTGTTCGACAACGCCCTGTGGCACGACCGCGTTGCCGATCCAGCTCAGCGCGACCCCGAGACGACGGCCATCCGCACCGTAGGCCGGACCATCGCCGAGCACGACAGTCTCGTGCCGGTGCTGATCCCGGCGGGCGACGGCCTGTTGCTCGCCAAGAAGGAATGGGCCCCGGAGAGTTAGTTCCCTGGGTTGCGGGATGAGGGGAAGAATCCGGCCGCACCCTCGGCAATCGCCATGATCTGGCATGCCTCAATCAGGATCGGCGCGGAGCCGACCAGCTGTGATCCGGGAGACTCAGCAGCACCTGCTGTGAACGTCTCCTGAAATGCGGCACGGGCCTGATCGGATTCGAAGACGTAGCAGCCTTCAAACCATTCTCCGGCTCTCGCGCGCCACGTCTTGAACATCAATCCTGACATCCCGGAGAATCGCGCGTGGGAGGTCTCCGAGATGTATTCCGTTAAGGCAGCCAAGGTTCCTGGCGGGCTCTCGGCCAGGGACCAGCGTACGGTCAGACCTATCAAGGGTTGCGTCATCCCACTCCCTCCAAGGGGTTGTCTTTGCCAAGCCAGGCAAGCAGCGCCCGTGCCCCAAAACCGGTTGGGCCTGTGGTCCATTCGTGATGGTCGGTTGGTGAATCACCGGCGGAGGCAATATCGAGATGTGCCCACGGCACCTTCCCCACGAAGTGCTGCAAGAACAATGCCGCCGTGATCGCACCGGGGCCACCCGGCGAGTTATCCGCGTCGGCGATTTTGGACGAGAGTTTCTCTTCATAATCGGCCACCAACGGAAAGCGCCAAAGGGGCTCGCCCGCCTCGGCTCCGCCAGCCCCGATCGCGGCCGCCAGGCCGTCATCGTTGGCGAAGTAGCCACCGGTGCGCTGGCCGAGAGCGACCTTCATTGCTCCGGTGAGCGTGGCGATATCCACAATTGCGGTGGGGGCGAGTTTCGCTGTCACGTAGGCCAACGCATCGGCTAGGACTAAGCGGCCTTCGGCGTCTGTGTTGTTGACCTCGCTGGTGCGGCCGCCATAGTGGCGGAGTACGTCGCCGGGCCGCATGGCATTGCCGCTAATCGAGTTTTCGGCAGCAGCTACGATCCCAGTCACCCGAATGGGACAGCCGACGGCGGACAGCGCGGCCAGCGTCGCGATCACTACGCCTCCACCGGTCATATCTCGCTTCATCGTCAGCATGCCCTCGGCCGGCTTGATCGAGAGCCCGCCGGTGTCAAAGGTGATGCCCTTTCCCACCAACACAACCCGGGGCAACTTGGCCGCCTGCTTGGCCGTGATCCCGGCTGGCGTGTAGTCGAGTTGGATCAGTCGCGGCGGCGACGCTGAGGCCTGACCGACTCCCACCAGGCCGCCGAAACCTTGCTGGGCAAGTTGCTGCTCGTTCCACACTTGAATACCGAGGCCCGACGTCTCCGCAACCTCCGCTGCCCGATCCGCCAACCATTGTGGGTTTTTGACGTTGGACGGGACAGTGGCCCAGAGGCGTGCGCGCCAGCCGGCAGCGCCAATGGCTTGGGCCCGGAACACTTCGCTGGCGCGTTCGGTCGCGTCGTGAATTTCGGTAAGAACCACATGGCCGACCGGCTTGGTTGTCGGCCCTTCACTGCGCCAGTGGAACCCGAAGGACCCGAGCATCACGCCGACAATGAACGCCTCAAACCCCGCTACATCTGCAATGGCCGCGACGCTCGTCGCGACCCTTGCGCGATCACGGGCAGCGCGCGCAACGGCCGCTCCGGCCCGGCGGAAATCAGTCGGGGTTTGCTGACCGACCCCCACCAAGATGACCAGTACGACGTGTTCGCCAGTTTCGCCGGCCTCCACTGGGAAGGTGGTGGTCTCGCCGGTTTTGCCGCTGGCTTCGAAAGACTCCGCCAGAGCCAACAGGTCAACGCTCCAACGCGCACCTAGTGTGTCGGCTCCTGGACCCAACAAGATGCCACCGTCGGATGTCGGGAGAACGGGCAATGCAACTGTGTCGACGCCATCGGGAAACTGGGCGGTGAGTGAAAACTCAGGCGGGCTGACTTGGTCAGGCGTGCCGGTCACCGGCGTCAGCCGACAACATCCTTGAGCGCGTTCCCCAGTGCGGCAGCTTCCTCGGCGTTGAGTTCGACAACAAGTCGACCCCCGCCTTCCAGCGGAACGCGCATCACGATGCCGCGCCCTTCCTTGGTGACCTCCAGCGGACCATCACCGGTCCGCGGCTTCATGGCCGCCATGCGCGCACCTCTTCCTGTGTGTCCTTCGGCACGCAACCACGACAGTTCGTCGCGGCACGCCGTCTCTCAAGTCTATTATCCCCCATTGGCGGGCAAACCATGCGCATCGGGTGGTTCTGGCCCTCAGATCTCGCGGAGAGACGCCACAGATGAGGCAGACTCGACGCCATGACAGCCGCACCGGTCTTATTGAGTGTCGACGATGGTCTCGCCACCATCACCCTGAACCGTCCGGACGCGATGAATAGTCTCAACATCGCCACCAAGGTGCTCTTGCTGGACATCGTTCGATCGGTTGCCGAGGATGCCTCCATCAGAGGCGTCGTACTCACCGGATCTGGAAGAGCCTTTTGCGTCGGCCAGGACCTCAAAGAACACGCGGGGATCCTCCGAGAAGAACGCCTTGCGCCAGATTCGGTTGAGCTCTTCTCGACAGTCACCGAGCACTACAACCCGACGGTTGAGTCGCTCGCGACGATGCCCAAGCCGGTCATTGCCGCAGTCAACGGCATCGCTGCGGGTGCCGGGGCCAGCCTGGCATTTGCCTGCGATCTCCGGATCGTGGCCGATTCAGCCGGTTTCAATCTGGCCTTTGCCCAAGTCGCACTCTCGTGCGACACGGGCTCAAGTTGGACGCTGCCGCGACTGGTCGGCTATGCCAAGGCACTGGAGTTGCTTTACCTGCCGCGCACGGTCGACGCGCAGGAGTCGCTGAGGCTGGGGCTGGCTAATCGCGTGGTGCCGTCGGCAGAACTCAAGGTCGTCGCCAGCGAACTTGGTCGCCGGCTTGCTGACGGGCCCACACTGGCCCTGGGCTCAATCCGCCGATCCGTGGCGTACGCCGCAGGTCATGACCTGGCCGAATCTTTGGCCTTGGAGGGCGAAATGATGGCGGCCACCGGCGCCAGCGCCGACCACTTCGAGGCAGTCGAAGCCTTTCTGGCGAAACGAACCCCCAAATTTAGTGGCAACTAGACAATCCGCTAACTGCGTTTGACGCGCCGTCCGCCCAGGACCCGAAGCAACGCGTCGGGGGCCTGCTTGCGCATTCGCTGACGACTAGGTCTTGCGCCGTACTCCACCGTGAGCGCAGCACCCTCGAAGTTGGCGTTGTACCAACTCGTCATCGTGCCGTGGCAGACACCGCCGCAGTTCAACGACGTCTTTGGCAGCCGGAGGGCACGCGCTAGCTTCCGGGCAAACTTGGGACGCTTGGTGTTGACGTCAACCCCGTTGAGTGGCTGATGGAAGCTCACGATGCGCTTTGGCCGGATCTCGCTGAGGAAGTCAATCATTGCCCGGGTCTCGGGCTCCGAGGATGGCCCCCTGCCCGACTCATATGAGCCATCAAGATCGGCCCAATTGTGCGGATAATTTCGGTTGAGATCCACCCCACGCGCGTTCTTTCGGGTGCCTCGGGCATAACCATCCGGGTTATACATCGGGATGACCCACAGGTCGATTCCCTTAATCCGACGGCCGTCGCGCAATGAGGTGAGGATCTGCTTGGTCTGGCGTTCGTTGCCGTGCATGGTGGAGATGACGACGTACTTCGGTGCGCCTGGCTCCCCCAGCCGCCAGGCCCTGATCGCCCGGCCGCGCGCGGATCGGCCCAAGATGCGGTTCTCGATGACCGCCGGACGACTCTGCACCTGCGGCGGGTTTGGCGAGGATGCGGTGACCGGGCCCGTGGCGGACGCTGGGTTCGCTGCGACGAGCGTCGCCACCAGGGCGGAGCTGATCAGTGCGGCCAAGGTCGTGAAGAGGTTTCGATTCATTGCCTAGATCGCCGCCGTTGTGTAGGCCCAAGTGAAACAACTTACCGAGAGTAGAAGTACCAGTTGGGCAGCCACCACTAGTCCACGCCCAGGGTTGGCCTGCTCTTGCGTTGGGGCCAAGTGTCTGCCCCGCGGCGTACGTCGCGTGACGAATCGCAAGCCGATCAACGTGGTGATCCACAAGAAGAAGAGTCCGACCACGCCCACCAACGGATCTCCTAACAACGAATCGTCGGAGAAGCTGAGGAACAGGATCCAACCCAGCAGTCCCAATAGTGCGGTGGCGGTGTAGGCCGTGACTAGTCCGCTCGCGGTGGATCGGTTTGATCGAGAAGTCCGGACTTGTGGGGTGTGCAGGCGCTGCCGGGTGAAGATCATGAGCAGACTAGTCAGACCCGTCAGCGCATAGATCACGACGGCTACGGAGACAGGCATCTGCACGGGAGGCAGTGTGCCCTAGTCGGAGGCTAGTCTGGTAGTTGGTCCGCTCGCGGAGGTGTCGGAGCCTCATCGAGCTGCCGCCCCAGACGGTCGAGAAGAGCATCGACTTCTGACATCCGATAGCCACGGAAGGCCAGCGAGAACTTCACCCGCCGAAGGTCCTCGCTCAGCAGTGGCCCGCGTGCGGGAACGAGCGCATCCGGGCGGTCATCAAAGGCCGGGGCAAGTGGTTGGCCACGCCCGGCAGCAAGTGCGGCAATCCCACCCATAGCGAGCACGATGAGCACAGCGAAAAACCACATCATGTGGATTCCTCTGTGCTGAAGCGTTGCGCCTGAACCATGATCTCCACCGCTTCGTCCACGTCATCGGTGAGTTTGATCAAGTCGAGGTCTGCGGGGTTGATCTTGCCTGCTGCCAACACGGAATCGCGCAACCAATCCAGCAGCCCTTGCCAATATTCGGTGCCGAGGAGAACTACGGGGAAATGCGTGACCTTGCCGGTTTGCCGAAGCGTTAGGGCTTCGAAGAGCTCGTCAAAAGTGCCCAGCCCCCCGGGCAGCACGATGAAGCCATCGGAGTACTTCACAAACATCGTTTTGCGGGCGAAGAAGTAGCGGAAATTGATGCCGATATCGACCCACTGATTGAGGCCCTGCTCAAACGGCAATTCGATGCCCAGACCAACACTGACGCCACCAGCCTCGCTCGCGCCCTTGTTGGCCGCCTCCATCGCCCCAGGCCCGCCACCGGTGATCACCGCTAGCTTGGCCTCAGCCAGTTTGCGGCCAACCTCCTCAGCGAGGGCGTAGTCGGGGTCGTTCGGCCGCGTCCTGGCGGAGCCAAATACGCCGATGGCCGGACCCAACTCGGCGAGCGTGCCAAAGCCTTCGACGAACTCGGCTTGGATGCGCAACACGCGCCAAGGGTCGGAGTGCACCCAATCCGCGGAGCCAGAGGAATCCAGTAGTCGCTGATCGGTAGTGCCTTCGTCGACTTGATTGCGCCGCAAGATCACGGGGCCTTTTTGCTTTAGGCCACGAAATGGCTTCTTCATTCAGTTAACTCCCCGTGTGTTTGATCCGTGAGCCAGTCTCTGAGTGTGACTTCACAACCGACGATGTCGGCCATCCGGACGTGCTCGTCGGCCTTGTGGGCAAACATCGGATCACCCGGACCGAAGTTGACCGCAGGGACCCCAACCGCGGTGAATCGTGAGACATCAGTCCAACCAAACTTGGGTTTGACCTCGCCGCCGACGGCATCGATAAAAGCTCTCGCGGCGGGTTGACTGAGACCCGGGAGAGCTCCCGGGGCAATGTCGGTGACTTGGACGTCGTACCCCTCAAAGAAGCCGCGAACAAAAGCAGTCGCCTCCTCGGGAGAACGATCGGGTGCGAAACGGTAGTTCACGCTCACCACGCACTCATCGGGGATTACGTTTCCGGCGACACCACCGGTGATGCCAACCGCATTGAGGCCGTCGCGATAGGTCAGCCCGTCGATGACTGGCTGCCGTGGCTCGAATCCGCTGAGCCGATTGAGGATCTCGGCAGCCCCGTGAATAGCGTTGACCCCCCGCCAACTGCGGGCCGAGTGGGCGCGCTCGCCAGTCGTCCGGACGTCAACGCGCATCGTGCCCTGACACCCCGCCTCGACGATGGCGTCTGAGGGTTCCATCAAAATCGCAAAGTCGGCCGCTAGTAGGTCCGGATCGCTCTCGGACAGCAAGCGGAGGCCATTGAATTCCGACTCGATCTCCTCGGCCTCATACAAGATGAAGGTGACGTCGCGATTGGGATTTAGGACTGTTGCCGCCAACCGGAGAATCACCGCGTCGCCAGCCTTCATGTCGCACGTGCCGAGGCCGTGCAAAATGCCCCCGTCCGAGGTCTCCTCGCGCCGGGCCGGAAGATTGTTGTTGAGTGGCACAGTGTCGAGATGGCCGGCTATAACCACCCGCTCGGAAAGGCCTAGTTCGGTGCGCGCCACGATCGTGTTGCCACGTCGGGTAACAGTGAGGTGTGTGCAGCCTGACAGGGCTTCCTCAACGACATCGGCAATGACCCGCTCGTTGCGGCTAACCGACTCGATGTTGACCAAGTGCTCCGTCAGCGTGACCACATCGACACTCAGGTCTAGCTGGAGTCGCCCACCAAATTGTCCATCAACTTGCATTGCCCCATCCAATCACTCCGCCAGTGATCCGTGGTTTCGAGACGCTCGCAAGTTCGCTCCGCAACCACCAATGCTCGTTACAAGACGCGCCAGCGGGGTTGTTGGCTGAGAAGGGGTTTGCTGGTTGAGGAGGCGCGCTAGCGCCGTCTCGAAACCCTCGCTCGGTGTTGACGTTTCAGGGCCTCACACCGCCGACGGTCAGGCCTTGGTCACGGTGACGGCAAAGCCCTCGGTGTCCTGGACAACTCCCTCAGTGAAGAAGATTGAGTCGGCCAGAGTTTCGCCGGCAATCAGCTCCTGATGTTGTTTCACAGCGTCGCGAGCAGCGATACCACCCTCGATCTGTACAGCGATCCGATCGGAGACATCAAGTCCGGCATCTTTGCGGGCCTGTTGCACCGCACGGATGACGTCGCGAGCCAATCCTTCGCGGACCAACTCGGGCGTGAGTTCGGTGTCGAGCACGATGAAGCCGCCAGCCGGAAGCATCGCCGTGACCGACGAACCATCAGAGTCGGCGGCCACCGTTTCGAGAGTGAATTCGCCGTCCACCAGGTCGAGGCCACCCGCGGTGACGGTGCCGTCATCGGCGACCGACCAGTCACCGGATTTTGACCCCTTGATCGCGGTTTGAACCTCGCGGCCCAGGCGGGGACCTGCTGCGCGCGCGTTGACGGTGAGCTTTTGTTGCACGCCGTACGACGCGGCCTCTGGAGCATCAGCCTCGAGGAGTCGCACCGCCTTCAGGTTGAGCTCGTCCCGAACGATCTGCTCAAAACCTGTGAGTGAGGTCGCGTCCGGCACCACGATGGTGAGCCCAGCCAGCGGAAGTCGGGTGCGCAGATTCGCGGCCTTGCGCAGCGCCGAACCAGCCGAGCACACCTCACGAACGACATCCATCGAAGCAACGAGCGTTGCGTCTGCGGGCAAGGATTTCGCCTCCGGCCAATCGGTGAGGTGCACCGAACGCTCACCCGTCAGGCCGCGCCATACTTCTTCGGCGGTCAACGGAAGCAGCGGCGCCACCACCCGACACACGGTTTCAAGCACGGTGTAAAGCGTGTCGAAGGCGTCGGTTTCGAGACGGCCTCCTTCGTCGCCCTCCTCAACCACCACTGAAACTTCAGTGGCCCAGAACCTCGGCCGCGATCGGCGGATATACCAATTGGTCAAGGCATCCAAGAACTTCTGGGTGGAGTCACAAGCTGTCGCGACCTCATAGCGATCCAGTTGGCCAGTGACTTCCTCAACGTACGCCGCCAACTTGGCCAGGACGTAGCGGTCCATCACATTCTCAGAGTCGGTGCGCCACGTGGCGTCGTACCCCTCCCCGGCGGCATTGGCGTAGAGCGCGAAGAAGTACCAGCTGTTCCAGAGCGGGATCATCACTTGGCGCACGGAGTCGCGAATGCCCGGCTCAGTCACGACCAGGTTGCCGCCACGCAGGATCGGCGAGGACATCAGGAACCACCGCATCGCGTCAGCACCGTCGCGATCAAAAACCTCCGATACATCGGGATAGTTCTTGAGCGACTTCGACATCTTGTTGCCGTCAGAACCGAGCACGATGCCGTGGCTGATGCAGGAGGAGAACGCCGGCCGATCAAACAAGGCGGTCGCGAGGATGTGCAACGTGTAGAACCAACCCCGGGTCTGGCCGATGTACTCGACGATGAAGTCCCCTGGGAAGTGGTGGGTGAACCACTCGGTGTTCTCGAACGGATAGTGGACCTGGGCAAACGACATCGAACCCGAGTCAAACCACACATCGAGAACGTCTTCGACGCGCCGCATCGTGGACTGTCCCGTCGGGTCATCAGGATTGGGGCGGGTCAAGTTGTCGATGAAGGGGCGGTGCAGATCGGTGACAGCCACGCCGAAGTCCTTCTCCAACTCCGCAAAGGAACCGTAGACGTCGATCCTGGGGTAGGCGGGGTCGTCCGAGCGCCAGACCGGGATCGGTGAGCCCCAGAATCGGTTGCGCGAAATCGACCAGTCGCGGGCGTTTTCAAGCCACTTGCCGAACTGACCATCCTTAATGTGCTCCGGCACCCAAGTGATCTCCTGATTGAGCGCCAACATCCGGTCCTTGATCTTGGTGACCTCAACGAACCACGAGGAGACCGCCATGTAGATCAGCGGATTCCGACACCGCCAGCAGTGCGGGTAGGAGTGGTCATAGGTCTCGCGCCGCAACAGGACGGTGCCCGGGGCGACGCTCCCCTGGTTTCGAGACGCTGGCTGCGCTCCCTCCTCAACCAACGGGGCGAGTGCCTCCTCAACCACCTGGATGGCCCCTTTGAGGTCAGCGATAATCGCTGCGTTCGCCTCGAAGACCTGGAGGCCTTCATAGTCGACGACAGGGAAGGTGAAGCGGCCGTCAGGACCAACAGGCACCACGGTTTCGACCCCGGCAGCATCAAGAGTCGCCTTGTCCTCCTCGCCGAAGCCAGGCGACATGTGCACGATGCCCGTGCCGTCCTCTGTCGTGACGAAGTCGGCAGCCAACACCTGATGGGCATTGGCGTGCCCGGCGTAGTAGGTGAAGGGCGGCGTATAAGTGTGTCCCGCGAGATCGCGTCCAAGCACCCTCGCCACCACCAGCGGCTCTTCCGCACCCTCGTCGGTCAGTTCTGCGGCGTACGACGCCAGGCGAGCGGCGCCCAAAACGTAACGCTCGGTGGTGCCGGTGAAGGATGACTCCACGACGACGTACTCGACGTCGGGCCCGACCGCGATACCCATGTTGGACGGCAAGGTCCACGGGGTCGTTGTCCAGATCAGTGCCAGGGCGCCCGCCAAAGCATCGGTTCCGTTGAGCCGGAAGCCCACGGTCACCGCCGGGTCCTGACGGTTCTGATAGACGTCGTCGTCCATCCGCAATTCATGGTTAGACAGCGGGGTTTGGTCATTCCAGCAATAAGGCAGGATGCGGAAGCCTTCATAGACCAGGCCTTTGTCAAACAGTTGCTTGAAAGCCCAGATCACACTTTCCATATAGTCCGGGTTGAGCGTGCGGTAGTCGTTCTCGAAGTCGACCCAGCGCGCCTGGCGAGTGACGTACTCCTCCCATTCGCCGGTGTATTTCAACACCGACTCACGGCACTTGGCGTTGAAGTTCTCGATCCCGATCTCGAGGATCTCTTCTTTGGTCTTGATGCCGAGTTGGCTCATCGCCTCAAGTTCGGCCGGCAAGCCATGCGTGTCCCAGCCGAAGCGTCGTTCAACCCGACGTCCGCGCATCGTTTGGTAGCGCGGGACCACATCTTTCACATACCCCGTCAGCAAGTGCCCGTAGTGCGGCAATCCATTGGCAAATGGAGGTCCGTCATAGAAAACGAACTCGTTGGCCCCGTCTTCCCCGGCCTCACGGTTGTCAATGCTCGCGCGGAAGGTGGCGTCCTTCTGCCAATAGGCCAACACCGCTTCTTCGATCTTCGGAAACTTCGGAGACGAGGGAACAACGGTTGCGTCAGTGTGCGAGACCTTGGGATAGGTCATGAGATTTTCTCCTGGTACGTCGTCCTGCGTGCGGTCATTGAAGCTGTTGAAACCACACGAGGACGAGCCGGAACGGCTCGCGGTACCACCTCGCTTGCCAAACCCGGGTTTCGAGACGGTCGCTGCTCGACCCCCTCAACCACCTGGGTTGACCCCTCATTATCGGCTGTCACGGGCCCACCCGTCCGGTTCTAGTAGGCCTGGTGGTTGAGGCGGTCGCTAACTACCGTCTGGAAACCAGGCCGTTCTTCCGGAGACTCACCGCTGATAACGGCTCCGACGTCTGTGGCCACATCGTACGGCGCCTGCCACGCCGATGGCGAAATCATTAACGTCACCGTCTGAGTCGGCAAGCTAACCTGCCACCGCCACGTCGGTGTGGCTGAAGTCCTCGCCGACATAGAGCAAAGGCGCTCCCGCAACCACCGAGAGCGCGTAGGCGAAACAGTCGCCATAGTTCAGGCGTGCCCGCGAACCTGATCCACGCCCAAAACGACGATGGGCCAACCGAGCCACCTCAGCGTGTCGCAATGTGACGGGCACTAGTTCGATCTCAAGTGAGGTCATCACAGCGTCGAGTCGTTCGCCATGGGCCGTGGATCGCGAATCAGCCACGATGCACAACTCAAGCCAGGTGGCGACCGACATTCGCCCTGGCGTCGAAGCCAAGATGCGCAACAAACGTGGGGCTTCCGGCTCGTCGTTGATCACTGCCATCAAGGCTGAGGAGTCAATAATCACCTCGGCAACCCAGTCGCGTCGTCATACAAATCTTCGATCGTGCTGATCTCAGGCGCCGCTCGCCCGGGATCGCTTCGGTAGTCCAACAGGATGTTCTCAACCACATCAAGTTTCCTTTGGACTCGCGTTGCTTCAGGGTCGGCGCCATAACTCGCGAGCAATCGCTCCAGCGCTTCCTCGATGGCCCCGGTCTGACTCTTGCCGGTCACCAGAGCAGCAGCGCGCGCGAGATCGTGAACGTGCTCGTTCTTGATGTTCAAACCCATACGGATACCTTATACCATGGACACTATCTACCTTCTACCTTCTCACCGAAACGCGATGCAGGCGAGGGCCTTAGTGAGATCCGTAGAATCGGACATCATGACGACTTCCCTCTCCGCGCCCGCTTGGGGCGATGGCCTCACCACTCTCGATCACGCTGGCGTCATCCTCGACGTCTGGTTCCCCTCACCCTCCTTGGGCACACCAACGACGGAAGAGGCAACGGGCGATCTTGCTGACCTAGCAGCGCCCGACCCCATTCGTCGCGTCACCAGAGAAGTACGCCGCGTCGTCATCGACGACCTTGCTGCCGCTCCGACCAGCGCCGAGGATGCCTGGCTGCGATTGCACTTGCTGTCGTCGCGTTTAGTCGTGCCACACGCGCTATCGATGGAGGGGGTGTTTGGTCTGCTCACCAACGTTGTTTGGACAAGCCTTGGGCCCTGCGCGGTGGATGAATTTGAGTTAACCCGCGCCAGGTTGAAGGCGGCAGGTCACCAGGTCACCGTCTTCGGTGTCGACAAGTTCCCGCGGATGGTGGATTACGTCGTGCCCAGCGGAGTCCGGATCGCCGACGCCGATCGAGTACGTCTGGGTGCGCATCTGGCCCCGGGCACCACAGTGATGCATGAAGGTTTCGTCAACTTCAACGCCGGAACCTTGGGCACCTCCATGGTCGAAGGCCGCATCTCGGCGGGTGTTCTCGTCGGTGACGGCTCGGACATCGGCGGCGGCGCATCGATCATGGGGACGCTCTCGGGCGGCGGCAAAGAGACCATCAGCATTGGCCAACGGTGTCTGCTCGGCGCCAACTCTGGGATCGGTATCTCCTTGGGCGACGATTGCGTGGTCGAAGCGGGTTGCTACGTCACAGCTGGCACCAAAGTGACGATGACTGAGTCGGGCGTCGTGGTGAAAGCTGGCGAACTCTCCGGCGCCAGCAATGTGCTTTTCCGACGCAATTCGGTGACGGGCGCTGTCGAGGCCGCCCCATGGCGCGGATCGGGCATCACCCTCAACGCCGCCCTGCACGCCAACGACTGAGCCCGGATGCAACGAGGCACTGGATTCGCGGCCGCGTTCGTGGCCGCCGTGGTGGTTGCCACCGGAGCCGCGGTGGTGATGATGCGTGGTATCGGTCCGGCGCCGGATCCGGAGAATTGTCGGGCCCAAGTCGGAGGCTCGGTGGTGACTCTGGACCTTGAGCAGGCGGAGAATGCCGCGCTAATCACCGGCATTTCGATCCAGCGGGGAATGCCAGCGCGCGCCGCTTCGATCGCACTTGCCACCGCCTATCAGGAGTCGAAGATCTACAACCTCGATTATGGCGATCGCGACTCACTCGGGCTGTTTCAACAGCGGCCCTCACAGGGGTGGGGAACGGAGCGCCAGGTGATGAATCGGGCCTACGCAATCAATGCGTTCTACGACGCCCTTGAGAAGATCGACGGCTATCAAGAAATGCGGATCACCGAGGCCGCCCAAGAGGTGCAGCGCTCGGGATTCCCAGAGGCCTATCAGGACCATGCTGCTGACGCTCGAGTACTGGCGTCGGCCCTGACCGGCGAGACTCGACCGGCTGCCTTCACCTGCGTCGTGAGACATGAGGCCACCTCAGACCCCACAGACCTGAACGCTGCCGGGCTGACAAAGCGGGCGGCCAAGGTGGGTCGAGACGTCGAAGCGACCTTCGGCGACTTGGCGCTCGGCGGGTTTGAGCCTGGCGGCGCAAAGTCCGGCCATATCGAGGGCTCCGCCCACTATCAGGGCCGAGCCATCGACATTTTCGTTCGGCCGATCAATGTGGCGAACAACCAGCAGGGCTGGGCCATCGCCAGCTATCTCGTGGCCAATGCGGATCGCCTGCGAATCCAGACCGTGATCTTTGACGATCAGATCTGGTCGGCCGGCGGCCGGTCAGAACAGGGCTGGCGAGACTACAACGCACCCAGCGGTGGCGACCAACAGATCTTGGAGCATCGAGACCACGTCCACGTCGACGTCATTGGCTGAGCGTCGCGAATGACGGCCGCAACATCTGCTCAGGCACTCCGAGGTGTATGAGTTATTTGACACTGGAGTTAATGGAGCCTACTTTGTTGTCAAATAACTCATACACCTCGGAGGTGGCCGGAAATGAACCTGACCCGCTGGATGGTCGTCGGCGTTGTCGCACTCATCGGGAGCATCAGCACGGGGCTTGGTGCGGCCTACTTGCGGGAAGGCGGCTGGGAACCCATCACTTTTTGGGCTTTCTCCGTGATGACTCTTGTTCCCTTCGGCGGATTGGCGTTGTTCTTCGTCGCTGAGGATCAAGATCCTCCCGAGCACCACGAAGATTCCGTTGAGACCGAATGGGCTCACCGAGCATCCGCCGGGGCCTTCCTAGACCTGTTCGTCTTGCTCGGGTTGTCCACTGCCATTACTAATGTCGGCGACCTGCCCGGCCTTGACTCTGCGGTTTATCTCGCGTTCGCAATGGTGGACTTCGCGTTGCGTTACTTCACCTTGAAGCGCCGGGAGAGTTAGGTGCACAACAAACTGAAGTCATTGCGTGAGCAGGCCGGCATGTCTCAAAGCGATTGCGCCGCCGCTCTGGGAATTACCCGGCAAACCGTGATCTCTATCGAGAAGGGGCACTTCGATCCACGCCTTTCACTGGCCTTCAGAATCAGCAAGGTCTTCGGAGTGCCGGTGGACAAAGTCTTCGACCCTGCCGGCGACAGCTAGCAACATCAGCCGTTTGGGCACGAACAATTGCCTGACTGGGCATGAGCACACCGCGGAAAGCGGATTATGTGTGGCTTCGCCGACTTTTCGTATCTGTCGCGGTTTAGAGTCTCTGAGTCAGATCGTTGGGGTGAACCAAAGGGGCAGCAAGAAACCTCATGAGCAAGTCAATGATTTATACGGTGGGCACAGCCCTCCGGTTAGCCGAACAGAGCGACGCACCAGTCGAAATCCTGGTGGAGGGCCAATGGCTAGGCGGGCGAGTGCTGTCGGTCGATGGTCACGGGGTGGTGCTGGCTTCGGAAAATCTGGAGCACGCGGTGGTCCGCATCCAGTCCATCTCTGCGGTCAAGGTGCTGCGCAGCGCAGACTCAAATGTCGAGGTCGTGCGGTCGATCGAGGAACTGCGCTAGGCAAGCCGCTGAACTGCTGCCGCGACTCGTTCGTCTGTGGCAGTGAACGCGACCCGCACATGCCGCGAGCCCGCAGCACCATAGAACGTGCCAGGAGCCACCAAGATCCCGCGTTCGGCCAACCAAGCCACGGTGGCCCAGGCGTCTTCCCCTCGCGTTGCCCATAGATAGAGGGAGGCTTCGGAGTGATCGATTCGGAAGCCGGCGGAGACAAACGCTTCGCGCAACGTCGTACGTCGAGCTGCGTAGCGGGCGTGTTGCTCAGCGACGTGTTCGTCATCGTTGAGGGCAGCCGTCATGGCTATCTGCTGCGGTGTGGGCATCATCAAACCAAGGTTCTTGCGGACAGTGAGCAACTCCCCCACGACCGCCGGGTCGCCAGCGACGAAGGCGCAGCGATACCCAGCCAGGTTCGAGCGTTTCGACAGCGAGTGCACCGTCAGAATCCCCTCCGGTGAACCGTCGCACACGTCAGGATGAAGCACCGAGATCGGGGCGACGTCCCAAGCGCACTCGAGATAACACTCGTCAGAAACCAGCAGCGTGCCTCGTTCGCGGCACCACTCGACCACTTTGCGCAGATGCGCCGCGGGCAGCACTCGACCCGTCGGGTTGGACGGTGAGTTGAGCCACAAAATGCTCGGTGTTGCTGGACCGATCGCGGTCAGTGAATCGGCCGCGAGCGTGCGGGCACCCACCAACGCAGCGCCAACGTCGTAGGTCGGATAAGCAAGCTCAGGAAACACGACCAAGTCCGAAGGGCCGACACCCAAATGCAGCGCCAGGCTGGCGATCAGTTCCTTCGATCCAATCACCGGCAATACGCCATCCAAGCCGAGTCCGGTCACACCGAAGCGGCGGGACAACCAATTGACGACCGCTTGCCTCGTCTCGGGGGTGCCGACGGTGAGGGGATAGCCGGGTGCATTGGCCGCCGCAGCCAAGGCGGCTTGGACGACCTGTGGGGTCGGATCGACAGGCGTGCCGACCGATAGGTCAACAATTCCGTCAGCGTGCGCTCGTGCGGTGGCGGCGTACGACGTCAACTGGTCCCAGGGGAAGTCAGGCAGCTGGGCCGAGACGGGTTTCGAGACGGGTTTCGAGACGCTCGCTAGCGCTCGCTCCTCAACCACCGTCGCACGCGCTCGCTCCTCAACCACCGAAAACTCTGCTGGTTGAGGAGGGCGACGTAGGAGCCCGTCTCGAAACCACCTCAGCCACCAGGACTATTCGTCGTGTTCTTGGGGCGGCAAAGCCGCGACGAGCTCGTGGTCGGCGTCGATGACACCCATCTTCGCCGCGCCACCGGGCGAACCGAGGTCGTCGAAGAAGTGCACGTTGGCGTCGTAGAAACCCTTCCACTGCTCGGGGGTGTCATCCTCGTAATAGATGGCCTCCACCGGGCAGACCGGTTCACAAGCACCGCAATCGACGCACTCATCGGGATGGATGTAGAGCATTCGTTTGCCTTCATAGATGCAGTCGACCGGACACTCGTCGACACACGCGCGGTCCTTGAGGTCGACACACGGCTGGGCGATGACGTAGGTCATCCGATCCTCCTGAAACTAAACATCTATGGGCGGCAATCTGGGGCAGCCATCTTGTGCTGTCTTGGCTGCCCACAGCCTAGTATCCCCCACGTGTCCGACCCCACTAGGCCCATACCTGAGTCCACTCCCGGCAGTCATCTGCTCGGTCCCCATGTCATCGGACAGAGAGTCGTGATTCGCCGGCTACTCCCTGGCGAGACGGGACCTACCGGCGGGCCAGCGATGACTGACGTGTTAGGCATCTGCGTGGCATGGGCAGATGGCCAGGCGACCGTGCGCCGCGAAGACGGCTCGTTGGTCGAGATGGCCACCGCTGACATTATCTCGGGCAAGCCGGTTCCGCCCCGCCCGTCGCTACGCCATCGGGTCTCGCCCGCAGAGGCGCAACGGCGCGCCTTTGCACTGTTCCCGGACCTCCAGACAGTCGGTTTGGGCGAGTGGATTCTGCGCTCTTCCGACGCTCACCCCGCGCGCCGCGGCAACTCCGTGCTGGCGATGGGTTCAGCCCCTGGCGATCCGCTCGACGATGTCCTGGCGTGGTACGTCGGCCGGGGCAAGCGCCCGATCGCAGCGGTGCTGCCTGATTCGAGCGAGGAAGCGATGTTTCTGGCCGCCGGTTGGATTCGAGAAAGCAACGAAGCCGACACGGAGTTCTTGATCGGCAGCGTCGCTCACGCTCAACGTACTCGAGTGCCCACCGAAGACGTCACCCTCGAAGAATGCGACGGGCTCGCGGTCGCCCGCATCGGCTCGATCGCCGCTGGCATCGCGTCGTACGCCGATGACTGGATCGGCTTCCGCAACATTGAGGTCCACCCCAACCATCGCCACCAAGGCCTCGGTCTGGCCATCATGGCCGAACTGATCGAGTGGGGCGCGGAACAGGGCGCACGGACGGCCTACCTCCAGGTCCTGGGCGACAACGGTGCGGCGATGGCGCTCTACGGCAAGTTGGGCTTCAGCATCCACCACACCTACCGCTATCTCGCGACGCCAAGTTGACCGAACCCGCCCGTGCGGCGTTCTAGTTTTCTTCGACCGGTTCGTCTGGCGGTTCGCAGATGATTGTGTCGGCGGGGTTATAGCGCCAGAAGTAATCCTCGGTGCGGACGAGGTCGCTTTCGCCCGGCTTGCGGAAGTAGCGCTGTACGTCGACGGCAAACCCACCCACACCGGTGTTGGGCACACAATCCTCAGTCTTGAACGTCTGGGTCTTCGGTGGCACATAGTCGTAGCGACCGGACGTCGAGGTGGTGATGTCCCACACCTTCGTCGACCACATACTGACCGTCACTACGCCGGACGAGGCCCCAGCCGGGGTGACGTTGACCTCGATGAGCACGCCATAGGGAGTGTCGTTTTTGAACTTCAAGTCAGTTTGACCCCAGGCAACGGTGGCTTCACGTCCGACGGGATAACGGTCGATAAAGAAGGAGTGTGGTTTGTGCTCCACATCTTCCAAACCTGCGAAGAAAGCTGCGTTGTAGGTCGTCGTCGCCATTTGTGAGACCCCGCCACCGAGGTCCTCTTTCAAAATGCCGCCGCTGATTACGAAGCCGGTGGTGAACCCATTGGCAACCGTACGCTCTCCCACGGTGTCGTTGAGCGAGAAAGTCTCACCGGGCTTTAACACGGTCCCATTGATCAATTGCCCAGCTCGCGGAATGTTGACGTTGCGATAGGCGGCAAAGGGGTAGTAGGTAGTGAAGGTCGAGACCTTGCGACGAATCTTCAGGGCGCGGGCGTCCTTCGTTGTGAACTCCGCCTTTTCCTTGGTTGGTTTCACTTTTTGCTCACGCTCAGCCCCGCTCGCGGCAGCCGCCGTGACGAGAGCCGTCGCAACATCCGACGGCAGATAGTCGATCCCGGGCTTTGCTTTAACAACCCTTGGTCGGCCGTCCACTAACGCCACCGTGGCGTCCACAGGCGCCCCAGTTTCACCGACTTCGGCCATGACTTTGCGGGTCAACTTGTTTGCCTTGACTGCCGCAACGAGCACGCCATCCTGAGGCTCCATGGCTAGAAATGGAGTGAACTCGACTGGCTTGAGGCTCACCCTCTTGGCATCAAAGACCAACGTCGTCGCCCCGCTGACAGCAGGGTTTGCAAAACCATCAAGTGCTTGTTGTACGTCGGCTGCGTCAATCTCTGGCGGAGCGTCAATGAGACTCAAGTCAATGTCGGCATCCGGCTGAAGGTAAGCGTCTTGGACGGACTTGGCAGCCTCTGCGGTGTCCAAAGCTCGCCCGATCTGAGGTTCGGTGACCAGGACCTCGATCCCCCGGAAGTTGATGGCACCTTCAGTGGCGGGCGACGCGACCTGAGCAGCCACGTCGTCAAGGACGGTGGTGAGTTTGGTTTCGTCGACGATCACGACCGCGTCGCGTTCTTCGCTGCCAACATAGAAGTTCCACATGCTGGCCGGGGACCAACCTGTCGGCTCGGTCTCTCCGATCGAGGCCGCGTAGTCGACACTGAGGCCCGCAGACGCTGGAGTGATGGCCCTCGGCTCGCCGTCGATCGTCACGTCGAGTGGCTGGCTGGCCCGGGTGGTCAGACCTTCCCGGAGAGTCTCCTCGGCTTCGTCGACGGTTCTGCCACCCACATCAACACCGGAGATCATGGTGCCACGTGGCAGTTTGTCCGCAGCCAAAAAATGCAACCCGGCGTAGACCGCCCCAAAGAACAGCAGGGCTCCGGCAAGGACCACGGCAAGTGTGCGGCCGCCGAGCCGCTCCTTTTCCGGGGCTGGCCCCGCACCCGGGGCGACCACTTGAGCAGCACCCTCGGGCGCCGCCTCCGCTATTTCATTGCTGACCGGCGCCGGGGCGACCGTCTCGACAAGGGGAGCCCGATCACGCTCAACTGGCGGCGGGGCGTCAATCTTGGGTCGCTCTGCGGTGTCGTCCGCTTCGTCAGCAGGCGCGACCACCTCGGCGGGGATAACCGCAGGGCTGACGAGCGGTCGAGACGTGACTCCGGTGGCCGGCCGCGGAGCCGCAGGCTTGCCTGAGCGCCCCGACCTCGGAGCCATCCGAAGACCCGGAATCTTTCGGCTGCCACCTCTGTTGGAATCACTCACTCGTTCATCTTAGGTAAAGACTTCCACAGGCGCTGAGTCTGGCTGTGCGTGTCAAGGCAACGAACTGGCGTTCAATTGCCGGGGTCAATGCCCGCAAACAGGTCCGTTTCGAGGCCTCGACTGTCGAGGTTGGCCGGGGTGCCTTTGACGATACGGAAGTGTTCTTCGCCCATTACCTGGTCTCCGAGATTGCGCGTGAGCGCAAAGAAGGCTGAGTCATCGGTCACTTGAGTGCGATGGGCGCGCAACGCCTTCATCTTGTGTCCGGCATAGTCCCCCGCCTCAACGACCGTGGTCAGAAACTCGTCGCCGACGACGAAATGCGGCAGCGGACCGTCCGGCTCCATGCCGGCGAAAGCCGTCGTGTCTCCGGCCTCGCGCAGTGCTCGCAATCCATCGCGCATCCGACTTTCAGAGATCGCCCCCCAATAGATCTTGGCGATCTCCCAGGGCGTGCCAAGATCAAGCCGATACGACGTAACTGCGGCGAGTTGTGAGGCATACATCGCCACTCGATGAGCCTGAATGTGGTCGGGATGGCCGTAGCCACCGAATTGGTCGTAGGTCACGAGGACTTGGGGGCGAATCTCCCGGATGATGGCAACCAATTCATTGGCCGCATCAGTGAGGTCGGCATGCCAAAAGGCGTTTTCTGGAGCATCCTCTGCGGCCACCGCATGGCCGTCTTCATGCCAGGCCATACCCGAGTCACTGTGGGCACCAAAACCACCCAGGAAGCGATAGTCGGTGACGCCGAGAATGGCCATCGCGTCGTCGAGCTCGCCGCGCCGGTGTGGTCCGAGGGTGTTGTCTCGATCCCATGCCAGGTGTCCCAACTCCGGCACTAGGACTTCACCACGCTCGCCTGCCGTACACGTCACCAAGGTGATGCCGCGTCCCTCGGCGACGTACTTGGCCATGGTTGCGCCCTGGTTGATGCACTCATCATCGGGGTGAGCGTGAACGAGTAACAGTCGGTGGGCGAAGGTTGAAGTCATGAGGAGAAGCGTAGACGCGCGGGCTGTTCGGTTTCGAGACGGCCGTAACCGGCCTCCTCAACCACCAAACATCACGCCGTGACCGGCCTCCTCAACCACCAAACATCACGGCCGCGACCGGCCTCCTCAACCACCAAACATCACGGCCGTGACCGGCCTCCTCAACCACTAAACCTGTGGCTTCGTTTGGGCGCGGCGGGCAGGATCAGGGGCGGCAAAGTGGGCGTGGAGGGTTCGACGAGATCGAGCCACCCGTCAAAGCGATCAATCAACACCTCAAGCATGATGGCTGGGGCGTCAGTGACCACGGCCCACGGATGGGCCTCGTCGTCGTCCTCGCCGGCTAGGCGCTCGCGCACGACGTCGGCTTGGTAGCCACCATTGCGGAGTTCGGTGGCCACCGCAGCTGCCTCGCCCTCATCAAAAACGATCCCCCGCAACAACGCGGCTGGCTGCTCAGAGTCTGCGACGAGCAGTTCGCGGACATTGTGAAGAAACGCCACGTCGGCAGGCAGCCAGGGCACCTCATCTAGTTCGTCACAACCGAGCCAGCGGAGGTCGTCATGATCCGGTCCCACCACTGGTTGGCCACTGAGGAGCCGCGCCTGAGCAATGTTGAGTGTGAGTTGAGCGTTCAACGCCACTGACTCTGGCAGCCAGTCCCTCACCTCGATCAAACAGCCGAGTTCCTCTTCGATCTCGCGAACCAAGGCCGCGGTCGAGGTCTCTCCGGGCTCAACCTTCCCGCCAGGAAACTCCCACTGGCCAGCCGATCTCGTCGGCGACGTACGCCGGGCCGCCAAGACTCGTCCGTCGCGGATGATCGCTGCCCCGACAACCTGTCTCATGTGCGCGAGCGTAATCGCTCGCCGGTACCCTCACGCCATGACGTTTGGGGAACAACCGGATCAGGGACCTCCCGCCGGCGTACACCTTCACCGAACCGACGAAAACGTTCGGGAGATAGCCGCGTTTGCCCAGGTCACCGGTGGCGCCGTCGGAATTGACGGCGTGCTTGAGGACCTGAATCGTCAAGGTCGACGCTCACGTGGTCTTTTTGGCCGCGCGGTTTCTGCGGCCTACACCTGGGACGCCGAGGATCGGGCCACCAGAGATTGGTATCCCCAGGGCATCACGACGTCGGCTGACGCCTCCGACACCGAAGAAATCGCCGGGCGTCGGGTGCTCGCAGTGACCTGGTATTCCAAGCAGCCCGAAGGTGTCCACCAAGGCTCGCGGGTGAGCTTCCTGGACCTTGAGTCCCTGCGATATCGCCATGTGTTGCTCGTCGTACCGCGGCTCAACGAGGACGGCGCGCTCCAGTTGGCTCCACTCAAGGTGCATGCCGGAGGCATCGTCTGGGCCGGTCCTTATCTCCATATCGCGGCCACGTCTCGAGGATTCATGACGTGCCGGGTCGACGACATCTTGCGCATTCCCGACGGGGTGGGCCTCCGAGACTCGCGTCGGCTCAGCGCGGACGGCGATCGGGTGGCTTCCTATGACTATCGCTATGTCTTGCCCGTGCGCTTTCAATATCGCGCCGACGCTGATGATGGTCACACCAAATTGCGCTACTCCTTCTTGTCCCTCGATCGATCGGCCAGCCCCGCTCAGTTGGTGACCGGCGAATATGGCCTTGGCGAGCAGACCACTCGGCTAGCTCGCTATGCCCTGGACCCTGAAACGCTGCTGCCCCGAGTCGCCGAAGACGGTTTCGCTCGGCCAGCCCGCCTCGATGACAACGGCGTACGCCGGATGCAGGGCATCGCGGTGGTTGGTGATCAGCACTACGTGTCAGTGTCCAACGGTCCGGTGCTTCCTGGCTCGATTTACACCGGCACCCCTGGCAACTTCCGCGGGCATCACTTCGCGACCCCCTTCGGGCCTGAAGACATCAGCTATTGGCCCTCGACTGACACGTTCTGGTCGTTGTCTGAGCACCCGCGTCGCCGGTGGATCTTCTCCATCAAGAGGTCGTGGTTTGACCGTTAGTCGGTCTGGAGTGGAGCCGGCGTGAAGATCCAAGCTCGATTGGTGGCGTCTGTCTTAGCATCAAAGCCGGCATCTAAATTGGCGCCCCCAAAAGCAAACAGGGTGCCGTCCGCCCACACCGCCGAGGTCAGCTGTAACGGCGCCTGCGCCGGTGCGGGGAGTTGGGTCCACGACTGATCGCGATCGTCATAAATCAGATGCCCAAAGACCACCTGAGGCCCATCAGCCGCATAGAGCGGCGCGGATTCGACCCCCACTTCGGTGGGCATTTCGCCAATGAACCCCCAACTGTTCGCGGCGGGATCGAAGTACATTCCTCCCGAAAAGCGCACCGCCTTTGTGGTTCCTGGCTTGGCATACACGGGCAAACGTTCGTTGTGGAAGATCCGCTCGCCACCCCACAGCCAACAGCAGGAAAAGGTCTGCTGATGGCTCCGCGGCAGGCGGGTCCAATCCGCCCCGTCGAAAACTTCGCCGAAAACCTCAGGGAATTTGAACGGATCACTCGGGGGCGCATTTCGTGAGGCACCGAGCGCGGTTAGCCCCAGCGGAGTGACAACAAGTTGACGACGCTCGAGTTGAGGCTGAAGTGGACTCGGCGGCAACGTCGACCAACCGTTCGATTCGAGATCAAATACCTGGATCGGATCTGTCGCCGCAACGCCAACCGTGTAGAGCGCCGAGTCAGAGGTCGTGATCGAAATGCGTGATGCCGTGCGCTCCGGCGGATCTGGCAATCGAGTCCACAGATCCCCAACAGGGTCATATTGCCACCAACGATCGTCGCTCATCACCACCACGCGATTGCCGAGGCGCTCAGCAGCTTCGACGCCCTCAAACGGAAGATCCGCGAGCTTTCTCCACGTGTCGCGCCGGGGATCATAAGCAGCCGCATCGCGCAATTCAGTACACAAGCCCCTCTCGTCACAGTTTGCCTCACTATTCCCACCGAAGACCAAGACTTCACTTCCGGTCCACAGCGTGGTCGAGCTCCAACGTGGCGACAAAGGCGCGGCGGGGACTTCTCGCCACGATCCCTGGGCTTGCGGGAGCGGCACCGTCTCCTCCGCAGGCTCCCACAGCCAGATAGGCACGGCGATGAGGACAGCGACGAGGGCGGCGATGCCTAACGTGAGCATGCGTCGCCGGCGCCGGTGGGCCCTGCCCGCGACCATCACGAAGTTGAGGTCGCCATCCTCCACAGCCACCTCATCGAGCACGCTCGCCAGGAAGTCCACCAATCGCCGCTCGCGCACGTCGTGCGTTTCGCCGAACCGCAGCTGCTCACCCTCACCTGATCCCGCTGCTGTGAGGGCGATGTCGGCTCGGTCCTCGGGAGCAAGGCTTTGCAGCTCCCCCCAGAGTGCGTCAATTCTCGCCCTTTCCTCGGGAGTGGCCCGGATCAGCTGGCCATAGGGCACAAACGGACCGATCACCAGGGCCGACTCCGTGGCGATGGCCGGAGCCTTCGCTAGAGCTGCGAGCACTCTGTCGACGGCCCGGCTGGCGACCGCAGATTCGACATCATCGCCAGAAGACAACTCCGACCAATCGGAGTACGCGCTGGCAAAGGCCTCGTTGAGCGCAAGGTGGGTCGAAGGATGTTCACCTGCGACGGCGTACGCCGTGCGATAGATGCGTGGCCAGGCAACGGCGAAGAACTCGCCAAACTCAACCGCGCGCTGGTCCACGCCCCATGTCTACCTGATGTCTGCCGGTCTTCGTGGCGTTCGACTCTAGAGTGGCGCTATGGGGCAGTTGTTCAGCATTCGGCGGGCAGGGCCGGGCCGATTGAGCACGATGGCGGCCCCCGACGGAAACGAACAACTGCCGGTAGCCCTATCGGCGCTCAAACGCCAAGGTGTTGACGTCATCGTTTCGATGCTCGCGATCCGCGAAGAGGCACGTTTGGGTTTAGCGCGAGAGGAGCGGCAGGCACTTCTGGTCGGTCTCGAGTTCCTCCGATTGCCGACCCGAGACCTCCGGGCGCCCGACCTCGATTCCACACGTGCTTTGGCAGCGGACTTGCGCTCTCGCCTGGCGGACGGCAAACATGTCGTTGTCCACTGCCGCGGCGGGATCGGTCGCTCCTCGACCCTTGTGGCCGCCATACTGCTGGAGGAAGGCCGCTCGCCCGAGCAGGCGTGGGAGGAGATCGCTGCCGCGCGTGGACGACCCGTTCCAGAGTCCAACGGGCAGAAGAGGCTCCTCGGTCGACTCCAAGCCAGCGAAAGCGCTAGCCCTGCAACGCGATGAGAACGTCCATTTCCAGGTGGAATTCTGCCAAGATTCGTTCGGGATCTGGGATCGCCAAGGCGTCACTTTTGACACCAACCCACACCTGGTCGGCGTAAGTGAAAATGCAGGTGCCTAGGGTCTGATCGCTGGCTGCTGGCACCCAACCGAGAATGCCGCGGATGCGAGTGCCAGCTAGATAGCGATGCTCGCGGGGACCAGGCACGTTGGTGGTCACGGCATCGGCCTTGGCTGCGAAGAAGTTGACCAGCAGGCGGCTGAACCACGGCCCGGTCCGACCGATGATGTTCATCACTGCATAGACAATCAGCACCTCGGGTGAATTCTTGATCGCGGTCATCCGGCGACCACACTCGACCAGCCGATCCCGTGGTAGAGCGACTCCAGAAGGCAAGCTCAGCAACACCAAAGCAAACTTGTTGCCCAGTTCGGCGGGCAGTGGTTTATGGAGCGGTCGAAGATTCACCGGGATAGCCGTGCCCACGTCGACGGGGTGGTCGCCACGGCCCATTTGGTATCGCCTGAGCGCACCTGCCAGCGCAGCGACGAGGACGTCATTCACCTTGGTGTCAGTGGCCCGCGCCAAGTCTTTAACCGGTTGCAGAGGAATCGGCTTCGACCAGACCACCAACTTGGCCGGGCCAGCCTTCGCAGTGGTGGCTGTTGTGGGGTTGCGTGCGAAGAGCAAGGTCAGGCCGGTCCACGGCACCTGCAATACCCGTCGTACGGCGACCGGCCAACTCAAGGTCGCTGGGCTCTTGCCGACGACCAATTGCGATGCATCCTGGGCGCCCAGAGCGTCGAGGTCAGTGAGCGAGAGCAACACCCGAGTCAAGGCGATGCCATCAGCAAGCGTGTGATGGAGGCGAACATAGATAGCCGCACCCGCAGTCAGCCCATCGATCACATGGACCTCCCACAGCGGGCGATCTCGCGGGAGAGGAACAGCGAGAAACGTTGCGACGTACGCCTGCAAGAGTTTGTCGTCACCCTCAGAGGTTCCCGTCGGGGCAAGCGTTGCCGACCGGACCTGCTGTGCCGCACGGAAACCCGGGACCTCTTCCCAGGCTGGCCGCGTCCAGCGAAATCGCGAGGCCACTACCCGCTGGCGAAACACTGCAAAGCGGTCGACGACGCGCTCCTGTAGCACTCGTTCGAAGCGAGGGAGGTCCAACGCGCCGTCCAGCAGAAACAGTGCCTCGATGACCGTTCGGTTGGCGGCATAGTCAGTGTTCAGCCAGATCGCGTCAACTGGGTTGAGTTTCTGGCGGGCCACCCCCCGATGCTGCCAGACGGTCACCTGGCGTACCGCAGAGAGGGCAAACGTCCACAAAATGCACCCCTAAGGCCATTTACGGCCGTGTTTGCCCTCCGGTTCGTACATCGACGATTGAGACCGGTGCAAGTGGCACCGTGCCAAACTGTCCCTCTCAGCCGATGGTGGACAGCAGCGGCATGTTGGGAGACAAGAATGTGGAAGCGCTGGACGATCTGCTTGGTGATGGGACATAAACACACCCAGATTGCCTACAACCAAGAGGACGACAGTGGCAGATTCCTGCGGTGTCTTCGCTGTGGAGTCGAGAACCATAAGGGGTCATCGGTTCGACCCACTGGCGGTTTCTAGACCGCTACAAGGCCGGCCGCCCCGTGCTTCCGCGAAGAACAAGTTTGGTGGGCAGAAACTGTGACTCGGCAATGGATTCTCCGGCAAGCGCATCGATGACCAATTGGGCCGCCAATTCACCCTGGAGGCGCACATCTTGATGCACACTCGACAGCTCGAGTTCTCCGGCAAGCGGATGGTCGTCGACGCCGATCACCGAGATGTCCTCGGGAACCCGCAAACCGGCTCGACGGATGGCCCTTAAGGCACCAATCGCAATTTCGTCCGAATGCGCAAACACCGCGGTGGGTGGCTCGCGCAAACTCAGCAATCGCGACATGGCATCGGCCCCCGCCGTTGGCCCCCAAGGCACCCGCACGAAGAGTTCGGGATCCAGGACGATCCCCGCGGCTTCAAGCCCCTCGGTGTAGGCGAGGGAACGCCCACCGATCGGCCACTCGAGGGCATTGGGGTCGATTGCGTCGATCATCGCGATCCGCCGATGCCCCAGATGGAGGAGATGATTGATGGCTTGATTGCCGACTTCGTAGTCGTCGATGCTGACAAAGGGGTAAGGCGCGGACTGGCCGCCCGCCGCGATGATCTGCACCCCCATCAGGGCAAGGCGCGCCTGCTCGGCATCATTGACCGGAATTCCTACCGCCAACAGGGCGTCGACCTTGCGCCGAGCAGGCAGCTCCTGAAAAAAGCGTGCGCGGTCTTCGTCGGCACCGACGTGATAAAGCATCAGATCAAGGTTGGCCCGTCGAAAAACGGATTCGATCCCCGTGAGCATTTCTCCGAAGTACCACCTCGAGAGGTGGGGAACAACAACCGCGATCCGCTTCGTCGTACGGCCAGAGAGGGACGAAGCCGCTGGCGACACAACATAGGAGTGCTCGTGAGCGACTCGCATGACGCGTTCGCGGGTCGCTGGTGCGACGCCCGGAAGGTTATTCAACGCACGGGAGGTGGTGGCCATCGAAACGCCGGCAGCGCGGGCAATGTCAGCCATGTTCGTGTGCTGGGAGCTGTCTGACATAACGCCAGAGACTACAGGACCGACCACCCAGACAGCCATAGTAAACGTTTCCAAACTGTGACCATGCCAACCCATTGACGAATCCTTCACAACTGTGGAACCGTAACGGAAACGTTTCCAATATCTGTCGAAGGCTCACACAATGGAGGACCCAATGACCCGTCGATCGTTTCCCTTCTCGACCACGAGGTCGGGCAACGGGCGAAAGACTCTCGCGGCCGTGGCCGCAATGACAATGGCTTCGGTTGGCCTGGCCGCGTGTGGCAGCGGCGGGGGTGAAGGCAGCAGCGAGGCAGACGACAAGGTCGTGACAGTGTGGGCCAGCGTTGATCAGCCCATCATCGACGGTTTCCAGAAGCACCTGGCGGTGACTGCCAAAGAGGCCGGCATCGAAATCAAAATCGAAAAGGTTGAGAACATCAACCAGTTGATCATGACCAAGATCCAAGCCAACGACACTCCCGACATCGCACTGATCCCACAACCCGGCGTGGTGGGCGACATCGTGTCGACAGGCAAGGCCTTTGGGCTCAACGACGTCGTTGATGTGGCTTCCCTGAAGGAAACCATGATTCCGGGAACGCTTGAGACCGGCACCATCGATGGCGAGTTGTATGGCCTGCTCGTGCAGATGAACGTCAAGAGCTTTGTGTTCTACAACAAGGCCGCGTGGGACGAGGCCGGTTATGAAGCCCCAGATTCAATTCCCGCGCTGGTCGAGTTGACCAATCAGATCAAAGCCGACGGTGGCACTCCGTGGTGCATGGGCATTGAGTCCGACACCGCAACCGGCTGGCCGGCCACCGACTGGTTCGAAGATCTCATGCTTCGCTACGCCGGCACAGATGGTTATGACGCTTGGGTGAAGAACGAGTTGAAGTTTGACTCAGATGAGGTTCGCCAATCGGCAGCGACCTTCGAGGAATTGCTGTTCACCGAAGGCAATAGCCTTGGCGGCCGCAAGGCGATCTCCAGCACTGGCTTCGCTACCGCTGGCAATCCACTCTTCGACGAGGGTGGCCCGGGGTGCTGGCTATTCAAGCAAGGCAGTTTCATTCCCAACTTCATCACCGAAGCCACGGGCACGACCCTGGACGAGATCGGGCTCTTCGGCTTCCCGCCTGCCGAGCCCGGAGGCGACAATCCGGTTTTGGGCGGCGGCGACCTCGCCGTGATGCTTGATGAGTCGGACAGCACCAAGAAAGCAATGGAACTGTTGGCCGACCCGACCCTAGGGCTTGAGGCTGCTCCTATCAGCAGCTTCATCTCACCTCACACCAACTTCGACCTCAGCCTCTACCCGGATGCTCTGACGGCGGAGATGGCGAAGGTTGCCTACGACGCCTCGGCATTCCGCTTCGATGGTTCCGACCAGATGCCCGGTGAAGTTGGCGCAGGGTCCTTCTGGAAAGAGATGACCTCGTGGGTCTCGGACCAGCAGGATCTGGACACGACGCTGAAGAACATCGATGCGAGCTGGCCCGCTCAGTAGTTCATGAGCGAGTCATAAACAGGGTCAGGGCCCCTGTGTAGCAGGCGGCCGACAGACGTGATCTGTCGGTCGTCTGCCCAATTTCGAAGACCACGAGGAGCGTTGTGAGCCGATTGCGGCCAAATCCTACTGAGCAGGCGTGGTGGCGCAGCGCAGTCACCTACGAGATCTATCCCCGCAGTTTCGCCGATGGCAATGGCGATGGCGAAGGCGATCTGCCAGGCATCACCAGTCGGCTGCCCTATCTTGCCGAGCTTGGGGTTGATGCGCTGTGGATTGCCCCGTGGTATCCCTCGCCGCTGGCCGACGGCGGCTACGACATCACCAACTATCGCAACATCCATCCGCTCTTCGGGACACTCGAGGATGCTGAGCAATTGCTCAAGCTCGCGAATGAACTCGGCATCCGGGTGTTGATCGACCTCGTGGCCAATCACACCTCCAGGGAGCATCCGTGGTTCCGCGAGGCACTCGCTGCCAAGGCCGGCGCTGATGCTCGAGATCGATATGTCTTCCGCCCAGGTCGCGGCGAACACGGGCAACTGCCACCGAACAATTGGATCAGCGCGTTCGGGGGGCCAGCGTGGACGCGGGCGACTGACGCCGACGGCATGCCCGAGCAGTGGTACCTCCACACATTTGCACCCCAACAACCCGACCTCAACTGGACGTCCACAGAGGTAGCCGAAGAGTTCGACTCCATTCTGAGGTTCTGGCTTGACCGTGGTGTTGCTGGGTTCCGCGTCGATGCCGTCTGCGCCATGGCGAAGGCCGATGGCCTTCCAGATGCGACGTACGACGAAGGTTTGCGGTTCGCTCCAGACGAATGGACCGATAACCCCCACTGGGACGTTGACGCTGTGCACGCCATTCTGCGCCGGTGGCGTCGCACGCTCAATGAGTATGACGGGGATCGCGTGTTTGTGGCCGAGGCGATTGTCAATGGCCCTCAGCGGTTAGCGAACTACCTTCGCCCAGACGAACTCCACACCGCTTTCAACTTCGCTTTTCTGCGCGCGAACTGGGATGCGGAAGAACTCCGCCGGGTGATCGACGACACTCTGCTCGCTCTGTCGCCAGTCGGCGCGCCCGCAAGTTGGGTGATGTCGAGTCACGACGAAGTGCGACATCTCACCCGCCTGGGTGGAGGTGACGTGGGCAAGCAACGATCTCGAGCAGCCATTCTGTTGATGCTGGGTCTGCCCGGCGGGGTTTACCTCTACCAAGGTGAAGAGTTGGGGTTGCCGGAGATCGAGGACCTGCCTGGACACGTACGACGAGACCCGGTTTTCGCGCAGTCAGGTGGCGAGGTTCGGGGGCGCGACGGGTGTCGTGTCCCGCTGCCATGGGGAGGTGATGCACCGCCCTTCGCCTTTGCTCCAGAAGGCGTGGAGACCTGGCTGCCACAGCCTGTCAGTTGGCGAGATCTCACGGCCGAAGTCCAGACGCAACAAGCCGATTCCATGCTCACGCTCTATCGATCCGCGCTCGCCCTGCGGCGCGACCGGGCCGACGTGGTCTCTGATGACTTGGAGTGGCTACCTAGTCCCGAAGGTGTGCTTGCGTTTGCCCGCGGCCCGGGCTTTCAGTGCGTGATCAACCTGGGTGATCAGCCCCATCCCTTGGCTGCCGACCCCATCATCACGAGCAGCGAACTGCTGCCGGGACGATTGCTACCCCCTGACGGAGCAGCCTGGATTAGCGGCCGATGACGTCGCGTTCGCCGGGATTGCGGGCTGGGTCGTTCTCCGCGAGGGAATCGAACGCCCAGTCGTCACGCTTCCACTCAGGCACCGGTGTGAGGGAGTCCGGTCTCGGCACGAACCTGGACCGGCGTACGGGCTCATAGCGGTGGATATAGCGCGGACAATTGGGGTAGACGACGCGTGGCTTCACTCGAACGACAAACTGGGCCTCGCGAAACTCCGCCGCGAGCGGATCATCGAGGTCGATGCTGGCCATGCCTTCTAGGCGTAGCCGATTGCCCTCAACGAAGTCGATGAAGAGGAGCCCGACCTGTGCGTTCTCCAGGACGTTGCCGGCCGAGAGATACATCCCGTTGCCGTCATAACTGGGAAAAGCCAATGTGTGCGGATCCAACACCCGAACGAAACCCGGATCCCCGCCCTTGTAGGAGCAGGTCGGACGCCCATCGGCGTCGGCAGTCGCGAGGAAGAACATGTCGCGAGCTTCGATGAAGTTGCGGTCATGATCACTGATCGTCGACGAGACGAGTAAGCCATCGATCCGGTCTGCCAACGCTCGTGTGTCAAAGCGATCTTGAAGTGACCGGCTGCCACCATGAAATCCGGAAACCATCTGCCCTCCTCGACTTGCCCCGTCTTGAGTATGGACCTCAAGGTTCAGTGGCGTCGAGCAGCGTACGAGTCAGATTTAGAGCAGTTCCATCTTGTTGAATGGACTCTTGATTCGTACCGTCTGGCTCGTGAAGTCGACGGTCACGGCACCTGCGTCCAGTCCGACTACCTTGCCAACTCCGTAGGAGTCGTGAGAGACCAGATCTCCGACGGCATAGTTCTCGATGATTTGCTCGGGCTCAGGCGGGAATGGGCTACTGGCGAGGTGTCGACGCCGAGACCCAGATGATGTTGTCATTGCCTTCATTATGCGCCCCCGGGGCCAGAGTTGCTAACTCGATCTCAGTGTTTTTTGAACTGGCGGCTCTTTCGTTACCCGATTTCGCTCAGCTCATGCGTTTAACGACGACCAATGCCCCTGGCAGTGATCAGCCACCATCGTCGACACTGGGGCGAATTAACCAAACCCTTAGGTCGGCATTGACGAGGTCGCGCCTGGGTGTGAAAGTGACGTGCGTCATACCAGCTTGCCCCTCCGATCATGCCCGAGACGGGCTGGACGGCTACCGATGACCCACCGAATGGGCCAGATTGAGAGAGATCACATGCAGGTTCCCGCGCCGTTCGAATATGAACGTCCGAGCAGCATCAGTGAGGCGATCGGTTTGCTTGACCGCTTAGGTGACTCGGCTCGCCTGATTGCAGGAGGTCATAGCCTCCTGCCGATGATGAAGTTGCGTTTGGCAAACTTCGAATACCTCATCGACATCAACGATCTGAGTGCCGAACTCAGCCATATCACTGTCGAGCCGACTCAGATTCGGATCGGCGCGCTCACTCGGCACCGCGAGCTCTTGGAGTCCCCAGAGCTTGCCCGCGTCTTTCCCATCTTTGCGGACGCCGAGCGAGTGATCGCAGATCCGATCGTCCGCAATTGGGGCACCCTGGGCGGCTCGCTTTGCCAAGCCGATCCGTCAGAGGACTTGTCGGCCGTCGCCACGACGCTCAACGCCAGTTGCGTTATCCGGAACAGCTCGGGAGATCGAGTCGTCACCATGGAGGAATTCCATCGCGGACCATATGAGACCGCGGTCGGCGATGCCGAGATGCTGATTGAGGTCCGCATCCCGATTCGCCCCAATGGTTCGAGTGCCTACGAGAAGGTTGAACGTCGCGCCGGTGACTGGGCAGTTGCCTCTGCGGGTGCCGCGGTGTGGATGGACAACGGCGTAATTAGCGATGCCCGTGTTGGCCTCGCCGCGGTCGGCCCGAACACAACCGGGTTGCCGGAAATCTCCGCTGCGCTGCGGGGTCAAGCCCCGTCCGAGGAGTTGTATGCCCAGGCCGGCGATATCGCCGCCCGGAGTTGCTCGCCTTCGACAGATTCGCGAGGCAGTGAAGAGTTCAAGCGCCATCTAGCCAAAGAATTGACGATGCGGGCGCTTCGACGCTCGGTCGCCCGTATCCAGGAAGGGTCCTAACAACATGTTGGTCACGATGACGGTTAATGGCGAGGAAGTCACTCGCGAAATTGAGGGTCGCACCCTGCTGGTGCACTTCCTGCGCGACAACCTCGGACTCACGGGCACGCACTGGGGTTGCGACACCAGCAACTGCGGTACGTGCACCGTGCAGGTGGACGGCCGACCGGTCAAGTCCTGCACGATGCTGGCGGCGATGGCCGGTGGTCATGAGGTTCGCACGGTCGAAGGACTCGAAGTCGACGGCGTACTCGACCCCGTGCAGCAGGGCTTCATGGCGTGCCACGGCCTGCAGTGCGGCTTCTGCACACCGGGCATGATGATGACCGCCCGCGCGTTGTTGGACGAGAACCCCGATCCGACCGATCACGAGGTCCGCGAAGCGATCTCGGGCCAGATCTGCCGCTGCACCGGTTACGCCACCATCGTGCGTTCGGTGCAGTGGGCCGCCTCAGAAGAGGCCGGCACCCGTTCCAGCCTTCCTCCAACAGATGATCACGCCGCCAGTTCAGCCATTGGGAGCCAATCATGACCGCCGTGGAAGACCGCAAGCTCACCGAATTTGAAGACAACGACAGCAAGCCCGTCGGCTTTGGCCGGATGCTCCGCAAAGAGGACACCCGACTGATCCGCGGCAAGGGTCGCTTCGTTGATGACCTTCAGCTCCCCGGCATGCTGCACTTGGCGATCCTGCGATCACCGATGGCGCACGCCAACATCGTCAGCATCGATATCAGTGCGGCGCAAGCACACCCCAAGGTCAAGCTCGTCGTCACGGGAGCCATGCTCGCCGAAAAGGGACTGGCGTGGATGCCCACCCTGTCCAACGACGTCCAAGCTGTGCTCGCGACCGACAAGGTTCGCTTCCAGGGCCAGGAGGTTGCGTTCGTCGTCGCCGAGGACCGGTACGCCGCCCGCGACGCGCTTGAATTGATCGACGTTGAATACGAACAACTCAAGCCCGTCATCAACGTCCGCAAGGCCCTTGAGGCCGACGCCCCGGTGATCCGCACCGACCTCGAAGGCAAGAAGGACAATCACTGCTTCGACTGGGAAACCGGCGACAAGGACGCCACCGAAGCTGTGTTTGCCGCCGCTGATGTCGTGGTCACCCAAGACATCGTCTACCCGCGCGTGCACCCCGCACCAATGGAGACCTGTGGCGCAGTTGCCGACTTCGACGTCGACGGCAAGTTGACCCTGTGGTCAACGACCCAGGCGCCACACGCTCACCGCACGCTCTACGCGATCGTGGCCGGAATTCCCGAACACAAGATCCGGGTCATCAGCCCGGACATTGGTGGCGGTTTCGGCAACAAGGTCCCGATCTACCCCGGCTATGTGTGCGCCGTTGTTGGTGCGCTGCTGCTCGGCAAGCCGGTCAAGTGGATGGAAGACCGTTCCGAGAACCTGATCAGCACCGGCTTCGCTCGCGACTACATCATGCGCGGAGAGATCGCGGCGACCAAGGAAGGCAAAATCCTCGGCATCCGCACCCACGTGCTAGCCGACCACGGCGCCTTCAACGGCACCGCTGCCCCAGTGAAATACCCCGCCGGCTTCTTCGGCGTCTTCACCGGCAGCTATGACATCGAGGCGGCGTACTGCTCGATGACGGCGGTCTACACCAACAAGGCACCCGGTGGCGTGGCTTACGCCTGCTCGTTCCGGATCACCGAGGCGGTCTACCTCGTCGAGCGGTTGGTCGATTGCCTGGCCTATGACCTCGAGATGGATTCGGTCGAGCTGCGGTTGAAGAACCTGCTCAAGCCTGAGCAGTTCCCCTACACCTCGAAGACCGGCTGGGTTTACGACTCGGGCAACTACGAGCCCACGATGCGCGAAGCCATGCGGATCGCGGGGTACGACGAGTTGCGGCGCGAGCAGGCCGAAAAGCGCGCCCGCGGTGAACTGATGGGCATCGGTGTGTCGTTCTTCACTGAAGCCGTCGGCGCCGGTCCTCGCAAGGACATGGACATCCTCGGGCTGGGCATGGCCGATGGGTGTGAGCTCCGGATCCACCCGACCGGCAAGGCCGTCGTACGACTGTCAGTCCAGTCCCAAGGCCAAGGTCACGAGACGACCTTCGCGCAGATCATCGCTGAAGAGATTGGCATTCCGCCGGCCGACATCGACGTCGTCCACGGTGACACCGACAACACGCCGTTCGGTCTCGGCACCTACGGCAGCCGGTCCACTCCGGTCTCCGGTGCGGCGGCCGCGCTGGTTGCCCGCAAGGTGCGCGACAAGGCTCGGATCATCGCCTCCGGCATGCTTGAGGTGTCGGTTGCTGACTTGGAATGGGTGAAGGGCTCCTTCCACGTCAAGGGTGATCCGTCGAAATCGGTGACCATTCAAGACATCGCGTTTAAGGCGCACGGGGCGGGCGATCTGCCCGAGGGGATCGAGGGTGGTCTGGAAGCCCAGATCTGCTACAACCCCGACAACCTGACCTACCCACACGGTGCCTACATCTGCGTCGTCGACATCGATCCAGGCACCGCGCAGGTTAAGGTTCGTCGCTTCATTGCGGTCGACGACTGTGGCACCCGGATCAACCCGATGATCATCGAAGGCCAGGTGCATGGCGGCCTCACCGATGGTGTCGGCATGGCCCTGATGGAGATGATCTCGTTCGACGAGGACGGCAACTGCCTCGGCGGTTCGCTGATGGATTACCTCATCCCTACGGCGCTGGAGGTGCCCGATTGGGAGACCGGTTTCACGGTCACTCCGTCGCCGCATCACCCCATCGGCGCCAAGGGTGTCGGCGAGTCGGCCACTGTGGGATCTCCGCCTGCAGTGGTGAACGCCGTGGTCGACGCGCTGAAGCCGTTCGGCATTCGGCACGCCGACATGCCGCTCACACCATCGCGGGTGTACGACGCTATGCAACAGCGTCCGACGCCCCCGATCTGAGCCAGATCACCAACAGGGACAAATAGATGACTGTTTCACTCGTCGAGCGTGCCGCCGAACTGGCGGCACGCCGCGAGGCCTTCGTGCGAGCCACCGTTGTCCGCGCGCAGGTCCCCACGTCAGCGCGAGCCGGCGATGGCGCGATCGTGCTTGCCGATGGTTCGATTGAAGGTTTCGTGGGCGGCATGTGTGCCGAGGAATCGGTGCGCAGTGCCGCCCTGAACTCGCTGGCGGACGGGCAAGCAATCCTGCTGCGTGTGCTGCCGGATGGCGCGGACTCGTTTCCCGAGGCTGCTGGAGCGCGCGTCGTGGTCAATCCCTGTTTGTCCGGAGGAGCGATGGAGATATTTCTTGAGCCAATGCTGCCGGCACCGCTGGTGGAGGTGGTTGGGCATACCCCCGTCGCCGATGCCTTGGTCTCGTTAAGCAAGGCTCTCGGGTACGACGCCACGCAGGCTGAGGCACTTCAAACTCCCGAAGCGGCATCGGCGGTAATCATCGCCAGTCACGGCAGCGGTGAGCTCGATGCACTGCGTGCCGCATTGGCTGCCGAGGTCCCCTACATTGCGCTCGTGGCCAGCCCGCGGCGTGGCGCCGGTGTGATGGCGGAACTCGACCTGAGCGAGGCAGATCGGGCTCGGGTCAGCACGCCAGCCGGACTCGATATCGGGGCCCGGACTGCTCCTGAAATCGCCCTCTCCATCTTGGCTGAAGTGATTGGGGTGCTGCGTTCCGGCGGGCCGACCACTCGCGCGACGGTCCGGAGCGCACCAGCTCAAGTTATCGATCCGGTGTGTGGGATGACGGTCACTGTCATGCCGGACACACCCCACCTTGTCCACGACGGCCAGGACTATTGGTTCTGCAACCCTGGCTGCCGGGACACCTACGCTCGCCAACTGGGTGTTCAGTGAGCACACGATTCATCGACCCTCACGACGTACGCGAAAGTCTTGATCAAGTCGACTACCTCGTCGACGAGGGCTTGGCTTCGGCAATGTTCTTCGCCATGAAGTTGGGGCGCCCGTTGCTGCTGGAAGGTGAGCCAGGAGTCGGCAAGACCGCCGCAGCCAAGGCCTTGGCGGTCGCCCTCGGCACTCCCCTGATTCGCTTGCAGTGCTACGAAGGCTTAACCGCCAACGAGGCGTTGTATGAGTGGAATTACCAGCGCCAACTGCTCACGATTCGACTCGGGGAGGCCCAGCACGAGTCGATCACCGACGCGGATCTGTTCACCGAAGAGTTCTTGCAGGAGCGGCCGATTTTGCGGGCCATCCGGCATGCCGGACCAGTGCCGCCGGTTCTACTGATCGACGAAATCGACCGCGCAGATGACGAGTTCGAGGCACTGTTGTTTGAGTTCCTGGGTGAGAGCGCGATCACCATCCCGGAGTTAGGCACCTTTGCAGCCACGGCTCAACCGACGGTGATTTTGACCTCCAATCGCAGTCGTGAGTTGCACGACGCGCTCCGACGCCGCTGTCTCTATCACTGGATCGAGTTCCCCGCGCCTGAGCGGGCGGCGGAGATCTTGCGCCGCTCCGTGCCTGGCGCGAACGAGCCACTCATCGCGTCGACTACCCAATTCATTGGCCAGGTTCGCCAGTTCGACCTCGATAAAGCCCCGGGCATGGCCGAGACCATTGACTGGGTGTCGGCCCTCTCGGCTCTGGGCGCCACGCATTTGGTGCGTTCCGACATCGTCACCACCCTGAGCACGATCGCGAAGACCCCCGATGACCGCACCTCGATCGCCGATTCTCTCGATGAACTCGGCTATCCCGCTTCAACTCCTGCCTAACCCCATCTCGACGAAAGAGCAGTCATGCAAATCGATAATGAGTTCCGCGTCAACGTTCCGATCCAGGAAGCGTGGAAGTTCTTCACCAACCTTGAAATGGTCGCGCCCTGCATCCCCGGCGCCCAGCTGACCGGCGTCGAGGACGGCGTCTATTCGGGCCAGGTCAAGGTTAAGGTCGGCCCGGTAGTCAGCGCGTACGCCGGCAAGGCCTTCTTCGCCGAGAAGGACGATGCGACCTATCACGCTGTGATCGATGCCAAAGGTAGGGACCCCCGCGGCAACGGCAATGCGGCCGCAATGATCACGGCCAACCTGCGCGAAGACGGCGGAGAGACAGTAGTCACCGTCAACACCGACATGAACATCACCGGCAAGATCGCTCAACTTGGCAGCGGAATGATCAAAGAGGTCTCGACCAAGTTGTTCGACCAGTTCGTGGTCAACCTCAAGGCCAAGCTTCTTGCCACCAGCGCCGCTGATGCCGCCGCCGCAACCGGTGGTGCCCATGCTGCTCCCAACGGTGGCGCCCACGCGGCCATCGTTGAGGCGGACGCAGCGATCTCTGAAGCGGATGCCAGTCGCTGACGCCACTGACGTCGCGCCTGCTTCTGAGGTTGCGTCAGCAGCCGCTCCTGAGACCGCGGTCAGCGCCACCCAGCCCGCTAATCACGCGATCGTGTCCGAAGAGGCGGAGCCGCTGGACCTGATGAGTTTGGCGGGATCGTCGGTCTACAAGCGACTCATCCCGGTGGGCATCGCTGGGGCGATCATCCTCGCGCTGATCGTCTACTTCGCCACCAAGTGAGCGCGCCGGCCGTCCTCCGTGGAGTTGACCGAGGAGCATTCGCGGTCGCTCTGGGAGTTCGGTTGCGGGCACGGGGAGTGCCGGTGGGGTTCACGGCCATCGAGGACTTCATCCACGCCCTCGAAGCGTTGCCGCCGACCTCGCGGGGAAGCTTGTACTGGTCGGCCAGGATCTGCTTGGTGCGGAGACATTCGGAACTCGCCGTCTTCGAAGCCGTTTTCAACGCGGTGTTCGACGACGCGGTCTTGCAACTGGATCCAAACGCCCGTCGCAAGCCCTTGACTCCGCCGCCACCGCGCGCGGACGACAGTCTGGTCTCAGTGCCTGGCAAAGACTCGCCCGAGGAAGAAGAAGGCACGGGCCTCCCCTGGGCGACGCTGCCCACCACCGTCGGCGACTCAGAGGACTCCGACTCCTCAATCGGCATCCCACAACGTTTGCCGAGTGAGTTGGTGGGTCTCGCCGATGTCCCGTTTGAGAACCTGGCCGAAGCGGATCAGCAGGCCCTGGTCGATGCCTTGCGGGCGCGGCTTGCCCAATGGCCAACCCGGCGCTCGCGACGTTCGCGACCGGACCCGGCAGGCCATCGGATCGCACTGCGGGCGACAGTTGCTCGATCGCGACGTACCGGTTGGGAGCCGATTGACCTCGTCCACGAACGTCAGGTCTGGAAGCCGCGTCGGGTGGTGATGCTGTGCGACGTCAGCCAGTCGATGCAAGCCCAAGCCACGGCGTACCTCCACTTGATGCGGGCTCTCGCCATGAATTCTGAAGCGGAAGTCTTTGCTTTTGCGACACACCTGACGCGCCTGACCTCAGTCTTGTCGCACCGATCGGCCGAGGTTGCGATCGAGGAAGCCAGCGCGAAAGTCGTCGACCGCTTCGGAGGCACTCGGATCGCGCGGAACATCCACCAGATGCTGTCGTCTCACCATGGCGGTGCTGTGCGAGGGGCAATCGTGATCATCGCCTCGGATGGCTGGGATACCGACGAACCGGAGCAGATGACGGCGGCAATGACCCGTCTGACGCGGCGGGCCCACCGAGTGATCTGGATGAATCCCCGGGCAAGTGCCGAAGGCTTTGAGCCCACCGTGGCCAGCATGGCGGCCGCCTTGCCGTTCTGCGATCAGTTGCTTCCGGCGAATACGTTCCGGGATCTCGAGGCCGTCGTCGCCGAGATCACCAACTGCTCGGGGGTGACTCCGTCTCACCAGCGTCTAATCAACGCCGCAGGTTAACTCCACAGGGTGACGTGTAGCGAAGGCCGGAAGCGGCCTAGCGTGACACCGGCTCCCTTCACCATCGCCTGGGTCGCCCGGGGAGTCGTGACGAACCGAGCAAGCTCAGCGGCGGTCGGCGAGGTATCACGGCCTTCCAACGTGAGCACTCCCCACTCACCCGACCCGCGCAGGCCGGGGCAGGTGATGCGTCGGATCGTGCCCTCGGCCAGATCCTGAGCGAAAGCGAAGTCGAGAGCCAGACCGATGCCCTTTCCTCGCTTTACCTCGTCAATCGCGGCGGCGTGGCTTTGAAAGATCCGTTGTCTGTCTTCGGGAACATTCACCCGTCCGACCATCGCTGCGACCACACCCCCGTCGCTTGACGCCGACGGCCCCAATAGCCACGTGTGGTCGCGAATCGCTGCGATTGATGCGACCTCAGGCAAGGGATAGTCGGGCTTAACAACCGGCGAGATCGTGTAATGCAAGAAGGGCAGGTACGCCGTCCCTGGCTGAAGCCTTGGCGGCTTTGGTCCGATCGCCACATCAACTGAACGTGAGATGAGCAAGTCTTCGAAGGAGCGCGAGTTGTGCACGCTCAACTCGACATCCAAGTCGTCCGCGCGCCCGGCAAACAAGTCGATGAGACCAGGGGCGGCGTGTTCGGCAAACAGGCTTGAAGTGGCGACCCGCAATAGCCGCCGTCCGCTGCCAGCCTGCCCGACCTCGACAATGGTTCGATCCTGAAGCCCCAGCATTTCTGATGCTCGGCTGGCGAGTCGCAAGCCGCCCGGCGTGAAAGCTAAGCCAGCAGCTGTTGGGGTAAACAACTTGTCGCCAAGTTCTTGACGCAATTTCGCCACGTGGGTGGAGATAGCAGCCTCGGATACTGCCAACTCTGCGGCTGCGGAGCGGACCGAACCGAGGCGCACCACCGCCGCAAACGCGCGCAGTTGGGTGGGGGTCACGAGGCTCCTTGGGGCAAGGATCCAAGGGTACTTGCCTCGGGAATAACTCCAGGCGCGGGTCGACCCTTCTGTCACAATGGCAGGATGCTAACCGAGCGAATCGCCGGGTGGGGTGAAGTTGATTTCTCAGCACCGGCAACCCCCGATGATCTGTCCGTTTGTGAATCACTGCTCGGGTATCGGTTGCCGGAGGACTTGCGACTGGTGTTGGCGGCGGCGAACGGAATCACCGATGAGACTGGCACCGACGTGCTCTGGAATTCTTCGAGGATTGCTGAGTCAAACGCCTTCTTTCGCACGAGTCCTGAGTTCATCCAGTTGTACATGCCGTTTGAATCGCTTGTGTTTTTTGCGGATGCCGGAGACGGCGACCAGTTCGGCGTCTCTACGCGCGGCAACCTCGAGATCTACCGCTGGGATCACGAGAACGACAGCCGGGTTTGGGTCGCTTCCACGGTCCTGGACTTTCTCGAGCGCTTCCTCACTGGAGCGCTCGACGACGAAGATCCGTAGCGGACGTCGGCCAGAATGGCCGATGTCTTCAGCACTGCGCGCAGCACGCTAAGCAAACGCGCCAATTCAGACGTTGAAGCGGAACTCCACCACATCGCCATCGGCCATGACATAGTCCTTGCCTTCAATCCGGACGCGTCCAGCTTCTTTTGCCTTCTGCATGGATCCCAAAGCCACCAGGTCATCGAAGGACACCACTTCGGCCTTGATGAAGCCGCGCTGGAAGTCGGTGTGAATAACTCCCGCCGCCTCCGGAGCGGTGGCTCCCTTGCGGATCGTCCAGGCGCGGGTCTCCTTGGGTCCGGCGGTCAGATACGTCTGCAAACCCAGGGTGTCGAAGCCGACCCGCGCCAACGTGTCCAAGCCGGGTTCTTCGACGCCCATTTCAGCCAACATCTCGCGAGCCTCGGCGTCATCGTCGAGTTCGACGAGCTCCGCCTCAAACTTCGCATCCAGGAAGATCGCTTCGGCCGGGGCAACCAACGAACGCATTCGCGCTTTGAGGCTCTCATCGGCGAGCTCATCAGCGTCGCAGTTGAAGACAAAGATGAACGGCTTTGCTGTTAGCAGCGACAACTCGCGAATCAGCGCCCGATCAATCTTCGTCGCGATAATCGGCGTACCCGCTTCCAGGGCTGCCATTGCTTCTTGAACCGCCGCCAAAGTCGGCGCGACATCTTTCTTGATGCGGGCTTCCTTTTCGAGGCGAGGAATCGCTTTCTCGACTGTCTGCAGGTCGGCCAGGATCAACTCGGTCGAGATTGTCCCCAAGTCGGACTCTGGGTTGACTTCACCGTCAACGTGAGTGACGTCCTCGTCTCGGAAGACCCGCGTCACCTGGCAGATCGCCGAGGATTCCCGAATGTGAGAGAGAAACTTGTTGCCGAGGCCCTCCCCCTCTGAGGCTCCTCGGACAATGCCGGCGATGTCGACAAACTCGACCGTCGCCGGCAGGATCTTCGCCGACCCGAAGACTTCGGCCAGTTTCGCTAGCCGCTCATCTGGTACGCCGACGACACCAACATTCGGCTCAATGGTCGCGAAGGGATAGTTGGCCGCCAGCACGTCATTCTTGGTCAGCGCATTGAATAGCGTTGACTTGCCAGCGTTAGGGAGTCCGACGATTCCGATGGTGAGTGCCACGGGCCGTGAGTCTACGGCCCGTGGACACCCTCACCGAAACGCCAGCGTGCTGCTTAGCCGCCGACGTACACCTCATTGATCCGATCGATGCTCGGCGGTGCCACCGGAGCGAACTCCGTCAAGTAGGCCTCGAACGCATCCAGATCGATGCCACCGCCCACCCGGAGCGACGGGTCGACCTCGCGGAAGACAGTGAAGTTGTCGCCACCATCCACTAGGAAGTTGTTCACCGTCACCTGATAGGTCGCTGCCGGATCAAGCGGCACACCATTGAGTTGTACGTCGGTCACCGCGACCGCCGTGCAGGCTGGCGTCGCGTCAATCGTGCGGTCGAACGTGTAGGTCAGTCCTTCCGAGACCCCCAAGATGAGTGTGGCTCGACCACCGGGCGGCTGACACTGCTGCTCCAGCACCCGCACGATCTGATCACCCGTCATCGGGATCGTCGACAACAGGTTGCCGAACGGTTGGACGTTAAACACTTCGGCAAAGGTCACCTCGCCACCGGTTCCGGCCGGGGTGTCAAAGAGGAGATCTTGCCGAACTCCCCCGGGATTCATCAACGCGATCTGCGCCCCATTGTCAGCCGTGGACCACAACTGTGCGTCCGCAATGAGATTGCTCAGCGCTGACTCCTGCTGCCGGTCGCCACGACGAACGATCGACTCGGTGATCTGTCCGACCACCCGAGCGCCGACTGCATCCGAGATCGACTTCCACTTGGTGATGATTTCGGTGAGCACTGGGTCCTTGGCCACATCCTGGGTGACGACGTGGTTTTCCACTGTCGTCTTGTCGCGACGTACCTCCCCGTTTCTAGGGTTGATGGACAGATTCAATTCGCTGATGACGCGCCCAAACGAGAAGGCACTCGTCACGGGCCGCGGGTTGCCGTCCGGATCGTCAATCGAGCAGTTGTAGGGCTGATGGGTGTGACCGGTCACCACTGCATCGATCTCCGGGTGAAGATTGGTCGCGATGTCCACGATCGCGCCGGAGATGCCGACACAATCGTTGTAGGTGCCGGACTGTGTGCCACCCTCGTGCAGCAGCACCACGACCGCCTGGACTCCCTGGCGCCGCAGTTGCGGGATCAATGCATTGGCTGTCACGACTTCATCCTTGAAGTCCCACCCCTGGATGCCTGCCTGCGCGACCAAGGCGTCGGTGCCCTCGAGGGTCATTCCGATGAAGCCGACCTTCACGCCATCGAACTTCTTGACCCAGTAGGGCGGGAGCGGAGTGCGCCCTCGCGCGTTCTTCACATTGGCCGCCAGCCACTTGAAGTCGGCGCCCGCAAACTCCTCGCCCGGGAAATAGCAGCCATCGGTTGGGTGACAGCCGCCGTTCTGCATTCGCAGCAACTCGGTCACACCCTCGTCAAACTCGTGGTTGCCGACCGAGGAGACGTCGAGGTCGAGTGCGTTGAGCGACTCCACCGACGGCTCATCGTGAAACAGGCCCGAGAGGAACGGCGACCCGCCGATAAGGTCACCAGCCGCCACGGTCAGGCTGTTGCGCTTGCCTTCGCGGAGGTCATCAAGGTGGGTCGAGAGATATTCACTGCCACCCGCGGCGACGCCGGCCGGCACGAGAGGATCAGTGACAACCGTTCCAGGCGTGGTCGCCTCCAAGTGCCCGTGATAGTCGTTGAACGCCAACAACTGGACCTGCACATCAGGCTTCGGCTTGGGGGCCGCATTCGCGCCCGGGATGGCCGCGATGCCTGCCGCGAACGTTGCGGCGGCGATGCCAGCCGAAAGATATTTCAAGCGCCTACGGGACCTGGGTTGACCTATGCCATTCATGTTTCTCCTCAACTGGAATCACAAGCAATATTGCTCAGGTTGCCATGCCCCTGCCGCTTGCGCCAGAGGTCACGGTCCGACAAGGCGAGGCTAGGCGCCGAGGTCTAGACCCAAGGTGAATGCCACTTTGCCGGTCTGTGAAATGCTGGTGGCATGAGTACGACGCCCGCGAGAGACTTAGGCCCCGCCATCCCTGTTGCACTCCGTGAACCCGCCAATCAAGTGTCACCTCGGGCGATCCCGTTCTGGCGGGTATCAGCCGCTTTGACCACGCTCTTCTTCGCCGGCTTGCTCGGGGGCGGAATCTTCCTACTGAACTTCATCGACGGCACGCAAACGGCCGGGCGCTGGGCGGTCGGGGTCGGCGCCCTCATCGTCTTGATGTTGCTGGGCCGGACGATTTGGATGCCCTCTCTCCGGTTTCGCATCCACCGCTGGGAGGTCAGTCCAACCGCGATCCACACCCGCTCAGGATGGTTAGGTCGCGAGGAACGGATCGCCCCGCTATCGCGGGTGCAGACCGTTGATTCCCGCCAGGGCGCAGTGATGCGCTACTTCAAGTTGTCCACCATCACCGTGACCACGGCCTCGGCAGCGGGTCCGATCGAGATTGAGTGCCTTGACCAAGCCGTGGCTCGTCAAGTGGTGGCCGACCTCACCGAGATCGTTGAAGGCACCACCGGAGACGCCACGTGAGTGATCAGGACTGGCAACGCCTTGATCGTCGAATGCTGCTTATCGGGCCGGCCAAGGCCGTCAAAGAACTGGCTATTCCGCTGATCATTGCCGCAGTTGGCATCTCCTCCCGCGATTCTGCGAGCGCATGGTGGCTGATCCCCGGCATCCTCGGTTTGCTGGTAGTGGGGGCCATTCCATGGTTCACGACAAGTTTCCGGATGACCACTAGTCAGTTCCAGTTGCGCAAGGGGTTGCTCAATAAGGAGCAATTGACTGCGCCACTGGACCGCATTCGGAGTGTGGACCTGGAGTCCTCCCTCTTGCACCGAGCGCTCGGCCTCGCCAAGGTCCAGATCGGCACCGGAGTTGATGACACCAGAATCGAGCTCAATGCCTTATCGCAAGAACAGGCCGAATCCCTGCGGCAGGTGTTGTTGACACGAAGCACGCCAACCGTCCAGACCGACGTACACCTTGATGACATCGGCGAGCCACACCCCGAATTCGTCCCATCTCCTGCGCCCTCCAGGCCCGCCGTCGAGCTGGCTGCGATTGACTGGTCGTGGCTGCGCTTTGCCCCCTTTAGCCTTGGCCGCCTGGTGTTGCTCGCGGGCATTTTCGGCGTGGTGTCGCAGTTTGGAGACAACCTGCCGTTCCTCAACTTGGACGCCGTCGGCTCCGGTTGGGACCGGATAGCGACCTTTGCGTTGCCCCTTCTCGTCACCGTCGCCTTTGTCAGTGCCACCATTGCCTGGCTCGTCGTTTCCGTCGGAGGCTACGTCGTGCAGTGGTGGAACCTCCGACTCCTACGAGATAGTGGCTCCCTGCGTCTGACCGCCGGCCTGTTCACCACCCGGTCGACCAGCATCGAAGAGGACCGGATCCGCGGTGTCGAGTTGACCGAGCCTGGTCTGCTTCGCCTCGTCGGCGGAGCCGAACTCGCCACGCTGGCCACCGGCGTTGGGAGTGGCGGGTCCACGACGGTGTTGCCACCGTGCCCGCGCGACGTTGCTACCCGGGTGGGGGAACTCATTCTCGATCTGCGTGATCCCGAAAGTTCGCAGCCCCTGTCAGTCGACCTCATCCAACATGGGCCAGCGGCCCGCCGCCGGTGTCATGTCGCGGCGCAGGACTGGACTCTCCTCTGGCTCTTCATTGCGGTTCCGGTCGCCTACTTCGGAACAGTCTTGTCTTGGTGGCTTGCCGCCGTTGTCGCGCTAGTTGTGTCGGGCCTGTGTGTGCTGCTAGGTGAGGCTGCCTACCGCCACCTGGGTCATGCCCGCACTCCTGAGCACCTGGTCGCCGGGGATGGCGCGTTTCGCCGCCGACGGATCGTCTTGGAGACCGAAGGAGTGATCGGGTGGGTCATCCGGCAGTCCTGGTTTCAACGGCGCCTTGGGCTGGCCACCTTGATCGCCACCACAGCGGCTGGTTCGGAGTCCGTGGAGATCAAGGACATCCCGCATGCGGCCGCCATCACCTTCGCTAACGAGGCAACCCCCAGCGTTCTCACGCCTTTCCTGAAATAGGGGCCCACTCTCCAGCTCCGGGCCGAGTTCCTGATCTGTTGCCAGTTCCCCCGACTAAGGTAACGCCGTGCGTATCGCCACGTGGAACGTCAACTCCCTGCGAGCTCGGATCGACCGCGTCGAGGCCCTCCTGGAACGGCATCAGATTGATGTCTTGGCGCTTCAAGAGACCAAGGCTCGCGAAGACCAACTGCCACTGATGGGGTTGCAGTCCCTCGGGTATGACGTCGCGGCAACCGGCTTCAGTCAATGGAACGGCGTCGCGATTCTTAGCCGGGTCGGCATCGAGGACGTTCAGGTCGGCTTTCCCAGCATGCCTGGATGGGGTGACCCACCGATGTCTGAAGCACGCGCCATCGGTGCCATCTGTGGCGGCGTACGTCTCTGGTCGCTGTATGTCCCGAACGGCCGCAAAATCGATGACCCCCACTACTCCTACAAGCTCGCCTGGCTCGCGGCGCTCCGGGCGCACGCGGCAACGATGCTCGGCGAGCAGACCGCGCTGGTGGGTGATTGGAACATCGCGCCCACTGATGAGGATGTCTACGACATGGCCGCGTATGCCGACGACACACACGTCACACCTCGCGAGCGAGCAGCGTTCGGTGGCTTTGTCAGCGATGGATTCGTCGACTTGGCTCGCCCGTTCACACCCGGACCAGGCTCGTTTACCTATTGGGACTACTACCGACAGCGCTTCGAGCGCAATCGCGGCATGCGGATTGACTTCCTGCTTGGTTCGCCGTCCTTAGCGGCTCGGGTCACCCACGCTTTCGTCGACCGAGATGAGCGTGCCGGGCAGGGCGCCTCTGATCACGCGCCCGTGATCGTTGACCTGGACTAGCTTTGTCGGTGGCACCGTCCATGATCGTCGTCATGGACACAAACGCCATGTTTCTAGTGATGACTGGGCTGTTTGCTGGTGCCATCTTCGGCCTGTTGTTGGGCCTTTTGGTCGGCGCGATGTGGACGCGAGCTCGCTCCGGCGCTGATCCTCGCAGCGACCCCGTCGCTGTTCGCGAGGGCCTGGATCGCCTCCACGATCACTTACGTGACATTGAGCATGCTCGCTCCAGCTGGCAAGGCCAGTTCAACCAGCAAGTCATCGACATGCGGATGACCACTGAGTCTTTGCGTCGCGAGACTCAATCGCTGACTACCGCACTACGCAAACCCCAGGTGCGGGGCCGCTGGGGCGAGCTGCACTTGCGTCGCGCCGTCGAGCTGGCTGGGATGGTCGACCACTGCGACTTCACGGAGCAGTTGCACCTTGCTGGGGTGGATGGCGACGGCTCAGCGCGTCCGGATCTCGTCGTGCACCTGGCCGGAAACAAAAGTCTCGTGGTGGACGCCAAGGTGCCCCTTGATGCGTTTCTCGACGCGACCTCCACTGATGACGATGCCCAGCGAGATCATCATCTGCATCGCCACGCCCAACAACTGCGCAGTCATATCGCCGGCTTGGCCCGCAAGAGATATTGGCGCACGCTCGCGCACACTCCCGAGTTTGTTGTCTTGTTCGTGCCCGCCGACGCATTCCTAGCCGCGGCGCTAGAGGCTGACGACCAACTGCTGGAGTACGCAGCCAAGTCCCAGGTGGTCCTGGCCTCTCCCACCACCTTGATTGCGCTGCTGCGGACGGTCGCTCACGGATGGAGTCACGAGGCTCTGGGCGATCAAGCCGCCGAAATTCACCGGCTCGGGCGCGAGTTGCACGAACGGTTGATCAGCGTTAGCCGATACTTCGATCAACTGGGCCGCTCTCTCAATGCCGCAGTCGGGCACTACAACCAGTCCATGGGCTCATGGGAATCGCGGGTCCTCGTATCAGCTCGGCGCTTCGTTGATCTCTCCGTGGCTAGTGATGACCTCCCACCACCTAAACAGGTCGAGACAATTGCGCGAGCCGTTGGCTTCGATGAGTTGCCCTCGCCATCGGCGCGCCGTGTCCACGGCTCGTGAGGTCGGGCCTAGCGTGAAACGGGTGAACCACGTGGGTCGAGAGTCGGCACCTTCTTTGGCCGCGTTGGTCCTCGCGGTGTGTCTCACCCTCGTCGTTTTCGAGACGGTGTTGCGCGACCAGGTTGGTCTGCTTTTCGATTTGGGCTTCGTCATCTTGTGCATCGCCATTGCCTGGTTGGTCCGACCGGGTGACTTCGTGGTGGTCGGACTGCTCCCTCCGCTGGCCCTGATTGTGGTCTTCGGGTTATTGGGCCTCACCTCGCCGGGGCTGGTGGCACACCCTGACGACGGCCTGGTCCAGGCGATCGTCTCCGCGCTTGGACATCACCGGCTGGCTCTGTTCGCGGGCTATGCCTTGTGCTTGGCCACGCTCGGCATAAGAGCGCGGCAATTGAGTTTGAGTTAGGCCTCACTCGAAACGCGAAGCGTCGCCAGCACCCCGTCGTACGACAACCGGAGCACCGTCTGACCAATCGATGACTGTGGTGGGCTGTGAGGGCGTTTCCCCACTGTCGATGACGAGGTCAACGGCGTTGTCTAGGTCTTCCTTGACATCCCAGCCCATCGTTCGAGGGGTCTCCTCACCGGGCAGTATCAGCGAACTCGTCAGGAGTGCTTCGCCGTGGGCATCCAGCAGATCGTGCACCAACTGATGGTCAGGAATTCTCACGCCAACGGTTTTCTTCTTGGGATGCATGAGTCGCCGCGGAACTTCCCGGGTCGCCGGCAAGATGAACGTAAAGGGCCCTGGCGTGGCTGCCTTGATCGCCCTAAAGGCAGCGTTGTCGACGTGAACAAATTGGCCAAGTTGCGCAAAGTCACGACACATCAGCGTGAAGTGGTGTCGATCATCCAACTCTCGAATCGCCAAGATTCTGTCGCGCCCATCGCGATTGCCCAACCGACATCCCAAGGCATAGCCGGAGTCGGTGGGATAGGCAATCAAGGCATCATCGGCAAGCGCAGCCACCACTTGGCTCAGCAGACGCGCTTGCGGGTTATCAGGGTGTACGTCGAGATAGATCGCCATCGTTGCCCCCTAAGTGTCAGTCGCGGTGGCTGCGCGACTAGTTGTCAGCAGCCTCGCTGGCAAGGCGGATGTCGCGTCGCAATTCAGGTGGCAACGCGAAGATCAGCGACTCTTGAGCACTGTGAACTGCACGAGCATCGGGATATCCCCGCGCGGCGAGAAATTCCAAGACACCCTCGACCAATTCTTCGGGCACGGATGCTCCCGAGGTGACGCTCACAGAACGCACGTTATCGAGCCACGACTCATCAATCTCCGAGGCATCGTCAACCCGATAGGCCGAACGAGCGCCAGCCTCAAGAGCAACCTCGACCAGGCGCACCGAGTTGGAAGAGTTCCCCGAGCCAACCACAATCACCAAGTCGGCCTCATCGGCGATCTCCTTGACCGCCAGTTGGCGGTTTTGGGTGGCATAACAAATGTCATCACTCGGTGGGTCGAGGAGCAGGGGGAATCGTTCACGAATCGCAGCCACCGTCTCAAGCGTTTCGTCCACCGACAGTGTCGTTTGTGAAAGCCAGGAAACCTTTGCCGGATCGCGAACGACTATCGCAGCCACGTCCCCAGGCCCTTGAACCAGTTGAATGTGCTCTGGCGCTTCGCCCCAGGTGCCCTCGACCTCTTCGTGGCCGGCATGACCAATGAGCAAGATGTCGTAGTCGTCGGCAGCAAAGCGCTTCGCTTCGTGGTGAACCTTGGTCACCAGCGGACAGGTGGCATCAATGGTTTTCAGCGATCGCTCGGCGGCCTCCTGATGGACAGCGGGCGAAACGCCGTGCGCGGAAAACACCACGGTCTCGCCTGTCGGCACCTCATCAAGCTCTTCGACGAAAATGGCGCCGCGAGACTCAAGATCGGCTACGACGTGCCGGTTGTGCACGATCTGCTTGCGGACGTAAACCGGAGCGCCGTAAAGATCCAGCGCCTTCTCGACGGTAATCACGGCCCGATCCACGCCAGCGCAATAGCCCCGAGGCGCGGCAAGTAACACCTGCCGCTCGGCATCGCTGACCGGCAGCAAAGTTGGCGTCCCCAAGTCAGTGCTCATGGCGCTGAGTCTACGGCCAGGCAGGTGGGCCCACGTGGCCTAGGCTCGCGCCATGGCTTTAGAGACGTCTGCGTCGGCACCGGCACCGGTGCGACAGATCGCGAACGCGATCGCGAGTTGGGTAGACCGCCTCGGCGCCGTCTGGGTCGAAGGCCAGATTGCTCAAGTCAATCGCCGGCCAGGCGTCAACACCGTTTTCATGACTTTGCGTGACACTGTTGCGGACGTTTCGGTATCGGTGACCTGTGCACGAAGCCTGTTCGACAGCCTCAATCCACCATTAGTCGAGGGCGCGAGCGTGGTCATCTTGGCCAAGCCGTCTTACTACGCCAATCGAGGCAGCATCTCGCTGTTTGCGCGCGAGATTCGGATGGTGGGGATTGGCGAGCTGCTTGCTCAGCTCGAGCGGCGGCGGCAACTCCTCGCAGCGGAGGGGCTCTTCGCCCCCGAACTCAAACGGCGCCTCCCCTTCTTGCCTCAAAAAGTGGGGCTCATCACCGCCCCCAACTCCGCTGCCGAAAGAGACGTCACCGACAACGCTCGTCGTCGCTGGCCATCGGTTCAATTCGCCACGGCGTACGCCGCCATGCAAGGCACTCGATCGGCTAGCGAAGTGATCGAGGCGCTAACTCGGCTAGATCGCGACCCGAGCGTCGATGTCATCGTGATCGCCCGCGGTGGTGGCGCCGTTGAAGACCTGCTGCCGTTCTCCGACGAGGCGTTGCTGCGCGCAGTCCACAAGATCACTACCCCAGTCGTCTCTGCCATCGGCCACGAGCCCGACAGTCCGTTGCTCGATCTCGTCGCCGACGTCCGGGCTTCCACACCGACCGACGCGGCCAAATTGATCGTTCCAGACATGGCAAGTGAGCTTCATCAGGTCCGCGCGGCAAAAGACCGGCTGCGTGCCCTAGTGACGGCGCTGGTTCACCGAGAGCAAGCTGGACTTGATGCCCTCAGATCAAGGCCTTGTCTGGCCGATCCACGCCATGGACTCCTGGCCCGGGCAGAAGAAATCTCACAATTGAGGGCACGGGCAAGACGAAACTTGAGCCACACGATCGAGCGAGCTAGTGACGAGGTCACCCATCAGCGCGCCCGGGCTCGGGCATTGAGTCCAGTGGCCACCCTGGAGCGTGGCTACTCGGTTCTTCTTGACGATCGCGGCCGGCTCATCAGCACCATCGAAGGCGTCACGGACCAGGACCGGATCCAGGTGCGCGTTCGTGACGGCCGCGTGAACGCCCAAGTGATCAGCACGAACGCCGACCAACAACAAGGAAACGCATGAACCAGAAGCCACTAAAGCAGGACAGTTCGCCCTCTGAGCCGATGAGCTATGAGGCCGCCCGCGAGGAGCTGATAGAGGTTGTCCGCCGACTTGAGGCCGGCGGCACCACGCTCGATGAGTCACTGGCTCTATGGGAGCGCGGCGAAGTGCTGGCGACAACCTGTCAAGAATGGCTCGATGGCGCGCGCGCTCGGCTCGACGCGGTGGCTAAGCCGCCTCAGAACTAGCCATTCCGACGTCGATCGACGAGGTGGCCGCGTGTGGTTCACGCGCCCACCGACACGAAAACAGCAGGCCTCCCGCAATCAGGCCAATCACCACCTGCGGTCCCAGTATCGTTGCGAGTGCGGGGGTCACGAGCGAGGCAACCAAGGCTGTCGAAATCATCGCTGTATCCGCTAGACCTAAGACGCTGGCCCGCATCGTGTCTGGAGAGTGCTCCTGCATGATCGAAGTGGCGGCACCCTCGGCATATACATCTGCCGCTCCGCCCAGTGCCAACGGAACTAGCGCCCACATCACTGTGGGCATCGGCAAGACCACCACCAAGCAGACCGCGAAGATCATCAAACTTGCACGTGCTCGGCCTTGCGGAGACTTCCCAACTTTGTATAGGAAGGGCGCTCCCAAAGCACCGAATCCCAGGGCGGCGGTCGCTACGCCATAGGCCGCGCCGGTGTCGTTCCACATTTGTTCAGCAAAGGGCAACAAGACGAGAGCCATGGCCGCCACTGCCGCATTGAGGGCACACACAACTCCGATCGCTCCACGCAACTCACGCGAGCGTCGCACCATTGGCAGGATCTTGGGGTGCAGGGCGGTATTGATTTGGACGAGATGGGGCAGGCGGATGCCGCTGAACAGAACCGCCGCAACCATGATCAGACCGATCGCCAGGATGGGGATCAGCGGCTGAGTGGACGTTGCTAGCAGCGCTCCACCGAGTGCCGGGCCGACGACGAAGGAAGCGACTTCGACGGTGACGAGCAAGTCAGTCGCCCGCGCCGTTGATTTGCCTGCCGCTCCCGGCATTGCCGCGGCGAGCGCGGGGAACGCGGGCGTCGAGGCCGCAACCGCCGCCGTCGCTGCGATCAAGGCACCCAGGGTCGAGTCCACCGCCAGGAATCCGCCCATGATGGCCAGCAACACGAGGCGCGAATAGAGCGTCCAACGGACAACACGATCACGTCGGAAGCGATCCGCCAACCTGCCGGTTGCCCACGAAAACAGGACGTAGGGCAGCAATCGAGCCGCGCCAGCAATTCCCAAGAGGGTGTCGCTACGCGTCTCTTGCCACACCTGCAACAGCAGCAGCGGCCACGCGACCGACATGGCGATTGCTGCCAACGCGTGGCTCCAAATGATGCGTTGGACCACTCCCGAGACGGATGCACCGGAATCCGATACCTCCGCAGCGCCCGTCCCCGAACCAATACTTGTCAACGTCGTGCCCCTTCCTCGGCGGGCCAAACGGCCTCGGAGCCAAGGAGAGGATGAAGAACAGTCAGATACGTTCGCGCAGTCGCCAAACGAGGTTGCTCGTGGGGCTACTCGCCACGCGGTTCAGCCGTCAAGGTCTCAGCCAGTCCCCTGAGCACGGCCAACTCCGCTGACCCATAGATCAGCAACGAGGCGTCGCCGAGGTCCCTGACCAGGCCGTGTTCGCCCACCAGCTCCGGCTTTCCCGAGACCTCTCGCCACCGGGTCAACTCAACACCGGAGACTTCAACGATGTCGCCGAGACCGGTTTCGGAGCCAAGTTGCTCACGCACTAGGGCCGACGCGTCGCGCGATTCTTGGCGTAGCCCGACAAACTCACCTTCGTCGGTCAACATCCCTAAGCGCCAGGGTTGGCCTGGCGCGAGTGGGATTTCTACGCTTGTTACGAGCCATCCTGGTGGCAAGGACCGGGGATAGTAGACCTCAACTCCATTGGCTTGGGCACCTTCGACGGCGGCAAGATAATCCACAGCAGTCGGGCTCACCTCGGTTTGGTCACGCAAAAGCGACCTGCCAACGACAAATGTCCCGATCAGCAGCAACAACACCAACATGGCACCCACCATGCCCATGAACGACGTTTCCCTTCGACCAGACTGTTGAACCGGTGGGGTTGGCGTTGGCACTTCGCTCACTCCCCGAGTCTCCCAGACCCAGCCACACCTCCCCACCCAAGGTCCTCGGAGTTGGCCGATGTGCAGCGGGTCGACCTTGTGGCCGCTAGCATCGCCCCCATGACTCACCCCACACATATCGAACCGCCGGATCGCAACCTCGCGCTCGAACTGGTTCGGGTGACCGAAGCGGCCGCGATGGCCGCCGGCAGGTGGGTTGGGCGCGGTGACAAGAACGAAGCCGACGAACTCGCCGTCAATGCGATGCGGGTGCTGATCTCAGCAGTCAGCATGGCTGGCGTCGTCGTGATCGGCGAGGGCGAAAAGGACAACGCCCCCATGCTCTACAACGGCGAACTGGTCGGGGATGGCACCGGGCCTGAGTGTGACGTCGCAGTCGACCCCATCGACGGCACCACGTTGACGGCCAAGGGCATGGCCAACGCCATCTCGGTCCTCGCTGTCGCGCCGCGTGGCGCCATGTTTGATCCCTCCGCAGTCTTCTACATGGAGAAACTGGTCACGGGGCCGGAAGCGGCTGACGTGGTCGACATCCGATTGCCGGTCGCCGAGAACATTCGCTTGGTCGCCAAGGCCAAGGGATCAAGCCCCGAGGACGTCACCGTCGTACTCCTTGATCGCCCTCGGCATGCTGGGATCGTGGAAGAAATTCGTACGACGGGCGCCCGCATCAAATTCATTCTTGACGGTGATGTCGCAGGAGCGATTATGGCGGCGCGCCCCGATACTGGCGTGGACTTGCTCCTCGGCACCGGCGGCACACCCGAAGGCATCATTGCGGCTTGCGCGTTGAAGTGCATCGACGGCGTGATCCAGGCGCGGCTGGCACCCATTGACGATGACGAGCGCAATAAGGCGATCGACGCGGGCCACAACCTGGATCCCGACCACATCTTGTCCACCAATGACTTGGTCACCAGCGAAGATTGTTTCTTCGTGGCCACCGGCATCACCGACGGCGAACTGATGAAGGGAGTCCGTTACCGGGGCGGTGGAGCAACCACCCATTCGCTGGTGATGCGCGGACGGAGCGGCACCGTGCGCTCGATTGAATCCGAACACCGCTTCCGCAGGCTCGGGTCCTACTCCGCCATCGACTTCGAACAAGCCCCGAAGCACTAACCCCCGTGAAGTCTGACGAACAGTTCGCCCCGATTGGCGACGACCTGAGACTTTGTTATCAAACTTTTGGGGAGCCCTCTGACGAGGCGTTGCTGCTCGTCATGGGACTGGGCGGTCCGATGATTTGGTGGGACGCGGCGATGTGCTGACCAACTGGCCGACCACGGCTTCTTTGTCATCCGCTACGACAACCGCGACACCGGGCGCTCTTCCAAATGGCCAGTGCAAGTTCCGCGCTCGACCCTTGTGCGCGGCTTCCTCGGCCGCAAAGTGGAGGCCCCCTACACCCTGGTCGACATGGCTCACGACGCCTTCAAACTGCTCGATCACTTGGACATTAGCGATGCCCACGTGGTCGGTATGTCGATGGGCGGAATGATTGCTCAAGCAATGGCGATCCACGAGCCGGCCCGCGTTCGATCATTGACTTCGGTGATGTCTACGACGGGCAACCGCACTGTCGGTTGGCAGCACCCCAGCATCGCCCCCACGATGCTCCGCCCCCGAGCGCCCGGACGGGAGGCCTATATCAACTCATCGACCTGGCTGTGGAGCAAGATCGGCTCCCCGGCCTTCCCCATTGCCGATGTGCTCATCCAAGATCGCGCTGGGCAGACTTTCGACCGAGGCTTTGATCCTGCCGGCGTCCTGCGACAAATGGTGGCCATCGTGACCCAGCCTGACCGCACCCAAGATTTGGGGAAATTGGAAATTCCGGCACTAGTCATCCATGGCAAGGCCGATCGCATGGTGCACGTCTCGGGGGGCAAGGCTACGGCCGCAGCTATCCCGGAGGCGGAGTTGATGCTCATCGACGGGATGGGGCACGATCTGCCACCGGTGCTTTACGACACCTTCGTGTCTGCCATTAGGCGCACCGCTGACCGCAGCGCCGTGAAGAAATGAAATCAGCGGCCAGCCCAAAGGCTGACCGCTGATCCGTTGCCGCGAACTGCTGGAGAAACTACGCGCTAAGTCGCGCTCCGGAATCGGTGTCGAACACGTGCACGCTATTTGGATCGGTGGTGACGTGGATCGTGTCGCCGCGATGCACAGTGTCGCGCCCATTGACGCGAACGATGATATTGCTGGACCCAGCGCTAGTCGCCGCGGTGCCGTAGACGAATGCATCCGAGCCGAGTTCTTCGACGACGGTGACTGAGACCGGAAGGCCTCCGCTCTCCGCGCCGACCATGCGCCAGGCCTCCGGACGCACACCGACGGTGACGTTGCCCTTCATCTTTGCCGATGCGGCCGCATCGACTGGAACGAGATATTCGCCGATGCGGGCCTGACCGTTCTCGGCGACAGCCTCGAGAAGGTTCATCTGAGGCGAGCCGATAAAGCCAGCCACGAACAGATTGGCTGGCCGATCGTAGAGATTCAACGGGGTGTCGACCTGCATCAGGATGCCTAACTTCATCACCGCAACGCGGTCACCCATAGTCATGGCCTCAACCTGGTCGTGGGTGACATAAACCGTCGTGACGCCGAGGTCGGCCTGCAACTTAGCGATGTCGGTGCGGGTCTGGACGCGCATCTTTGCATCGAGGTTGGACAACGGCTCATCCATGCAGAAGACCTGCGGGGAGCGAACGATGGCGCGGCCCATGGCCACACGCTGACGCTGACCACCGGAGAGGGCTTTGGGCTTGCGCTCCAAGAACTCAGTCAATCCTAAGATCTTGGCGGCTTCTTCAACGCGCTTTTGACGCTCCTCGGCAGGAACCTTGGCCATCTTCAGTGCAAATGCCATGTTGTCGGCCACTGTCATGTGGGGATAAAGCGCGTAGTTCTGGAAGACCATCGCGATGTCGCGATCCTTGGGAGGCAGATGGGTGATGTCGCGATCACCGATGAAGATCTTGCCGTCATTGACCTCTTCAAGTCCCGCTAGCATCCGCAGGGTCGTGGACTTGCCACAGCCTGAGGGGCCAACGAGCACCATGAATTCGCCATCACCGATCTCCAGATCGATGCCTGGAACGGTTGGCTTGTCTGCACCGGGATACCAGCGCTGGGCCTTCTCGAAAGTTACGGTTGCCATGTTGTTTTCTTACTCCTTCACCGGCAGGTACGTGCCGGACGATCCGTAGTGAAGCGCCACTTCCGGGGGAGGTGACTCAGGTCACGTTAGCGTTGGATCGCTCCAATTGTCGAGGGGTCCCCTCAGGCCACTGGACGGGCGGAGAGGAAAGGACTAGCCCAGTTGCTGAATCGTTCCAGCAAATTCCGACCGGATCGATGATGCCGCCAAGGAATTCACCGTCCGCTCCTTCGTTGATAAAGGCCAGGAATTGCCAGGCTCCCTGGCGATCCTGAATCGCCTTCCCGACGTAAACGGATTCGTCACTCAGTCGTATGGCGCGGGATATGTCCACGGGCGATCCGGGGCCATCGATCGGCACGCTCCACACACCCCCCTGGCCCGGTTGGCTCGGCGACATCTCTGGGCCTAGGCAGGAGAAGATCAACACCCAGCGACCGTCCAACTCAACGACCTGGATGACTTCGAGTTGCTCAAACCGGTCCGGCACAGAGAGCGGTGGGTGAATCTCCCAAGTCAGCAGATCATGGGATGTCGCATAGCCAACGACCCCCCTGCCTCCACTGAGCGCCCCCTTGCCGGTCGACGGGTCTTCGTCGGTCAACGGCACCCTTGCGGTGATGTACATGTGCCACACGCCGTCAGCGTCTTGAACTACCCAAGGGTCACGCCAGTGCTCCTCAGTGGCTGATTGCTCATACCACCTCGGATCTGCCCGGATTGGCCACGCAGGACTGAGATCCCGCGACCACGTCAACAGATCCAGTGAAAGGTCGCTTCCAATCTGTTGAACCGGTCCGGGGTCAGCCACGCTGATTCCCGTGCGGATCATTCGCCATTGGCCGCCGTCGCGTACGACGCAGCCTGTCCACACCGAGCGATCGTCATAACCAACTGCCGACGGAGCCACGGCGTCGGCGACCTGTTCCCAGGAGCGTAGATCTCGGGAGACAGCATGACCCACGCGGGCGTTGACGTGGCGCAGCAGCGGATCACCCAGGGCCCGGGGGGCGCAGAGGAAGAACAAGTGAAAAAGCTCACCGTCGTCGGCCAGCCAACTGTCCCAAACCCAATCGTCTATTAGGTCAAACACGTGGCGGAACCTAGATCGACTCGCCGAGCACTAGTGGCATGGGCAACCGTCGAGCGCCAGTGGTGCCACGCAACAGCATTTCGACAGCCACCGCGCCAAGATCGGCGTAAGGAATCGCGACGGAACTCACCCTAGGTCGCAACCAACTGGCCAACTCTGATCCATCAAATGAGACCACCGCGAGATCTCCGGGCACAGTCACGTCACGCTCGGCGAAGGCCTGCATTGCTCCCATTGCGATGCGATCGTTGAGACAAATCACCGATGATGGCGGCGCGTTGTTGTCCAGGAAGGCCAGGGTCTCGGTGTAGGCGGGAACGACCGACCAGGCACACGCAATGACGCCGCCCAGGCTATGTCCCGCCAACTCGAGGCCGTCCGTGATCCCGCGGAGCCTCTCTGGACCAGGGATGACAAACGGATCAGGATCCTCGCCGATAACAAACACTCGCTCGGCCCGGCCTGCCTCGATGAGAGCGAGGGCGGCAGTGCGGCCCCCTTCATATTCATCGGGGACCACACTAGACACGATTCCGTCAAGGTCAGTGCAGTTCAAGAGAACGACGCGTTGTTGCTGCAGAAGTGGGGGCACGCTGATCTCAGCGGTGGTGAGACGGACATAGAGGATCCCGTCGACTCGGCGGTCAAGCATCTCTTCGATCAATTTGCTTTCGACCGCAGGGTCGCCCTCGGTTTCGCCGATCACGAGCACGTGATCCCCGTCTCGGGCGGCCGCGCTTGCGCCGCTCAGCATTTGGCTGGCGTATTGGCCGCTTGCCACATGGTCCGAGATGACCCCGATGGCTGCCGTTGAAGCCGTTCGGAGACTGCGAGCGTTGCGATTGGGCCGATAGCTCAACGCAGCGGCGGCCGTCCGCACTCGAATTGCCGCTTCCTCGGAAATGCGCATCTGCTCCGAGCGGCCGTTCAAGATGTAGGAGGCTGTGGTAACCGACACCCCAGCCTGCGTGGCGACATCAGAAAGGGTCACCCTTCGCGCCTGAGAGATCTCCACTTCGCTCCTTATCTGCATGACCGTGGCAGGACACCGCCGGGATCTGGTTGGTCCCCTGGTGAGGACCGATACCAATTTGTTGCTTGACACTGCTTCAAACTACGGGCAATGTTCCTGCTGATTCGTTTCAGCAGTGATGTCTACCACATTTCCGACGCGAATCGCAGGGGCCCTCCCTATTTATGAACACAAGGAGACAACACATGCGAACGAACATGTTGGGTCGCAAGACCATCATGGCCGTGGCAGCCATGGCCTTGGCCTCAACCGGCCTGGCAGCCTGCGGCAGCGGTACTGGCGGCGGCGACGAGGAAGCCGGCGGCGACAAGACGGTCACCATTTGGGCCAGTCTCGACCAGCCCGTCATCGATGGATTCCAAAAGCAGAGCGATGCCCTGGCGGCAGACTCCGGAATCACCATCAAGTGGGAGAAGGTTGAGAACATCAACCAGCTCATCATGACCAAGATCCAGGCCAACGACACACCCGACATCGCGCTGATTCCTCAGCCTGGCGTTGTGGCCGACATCGTCAGCACCGGCAAAGCCTTCCCGCTCAACGACGTTCTGGACATGGGCGCCCTCGAGGCATCGATGGTGCCTGGCACCTTGGACTCAGGCACCGTGGATGACAAGCTTTACGGGCTTCTCACCAGCATGAACGTCAAGAGCCTGGTGTTCTACAACAAGCCAGCGTGGGACGAAGCTGGCTACGCCGCGCCAAACTCGATCGATGAGTTGAATGCGCTGACCGAACAGATCAAGGCCGATGGCGGCACCCCTTGGTGCATGGGCATCGAATCTGACACGGCCACCGGTTGGGCGGCCACTGACTGGTTCGAGGACCTGATCATGCGCTACGGCGGCGTGGACGGTTACAACGCTTGGGTGAAGAACGAGACCAAGTTCGACTCCCCCGTCGTTCGCGAAGCTGCCGCGGAGTTCGAGAAGTTGATGTTCACCGAGGGCAACGTGCTCGGTGGCCGCAAGGCGATCTCCAGCACCAACTTCGGCACCGCTGGCAACCCCATGTTCGACGCTAAGGGCCCGCAGTGCTGGCTCTACAAGCAGGGCTCCTTCATCACCGGCTTCTTCACTGAAGGTGCTGGCGTGACTGACTTGGATGCGACCAGTGGGCTTGTTCGGCTTCCCGCCGGCAACCGCGGGCGGCGAGAACCCAGTCCTCGGCGGTGGCGACCTGGCGGTCATGTTGGATGATTCCGACTCGACCAAGGAAGCCATGAAGATCCTTGCCTCGACTGAGATTGGCAATGAAGCGGCTCCGATCAGCTCCTTCATCTCACCGCACACGGACTTCGACGCCAGCCTCTACCCGAGCGAGATCACCAAGAGTGTGGCCGAAGTGGCTTACAGCTCGACAGCGTTCTTGTTCGACGGCTCTGACCAGATGCCCGGCGAAGTTGGTGCGGGTTCGTTCTGGAAGGAAATGACGGCGTGGATCGCAAATCAGCAGGATCTCGATAAAACGCTCAAGAACATCGACGCCAGTTGGCCCGCTAGCTGACGTTCGATCACATTTGGCAGCAGGGGCGGGCCCGACTAGCTCGAAGCCCGCCCCTGTTGCTGTCTCGGATGTTGGTTCTACTTCAACAAACCTGACCCATTGACCAAGTCATGGGCCCCGGTGGAAGGTTGCTGCATGACAACGAAAGTGATCAGCACGATCCTGACCGTGATAGCCGGCGTGGGTGCTGCGCTGTTGCTGTATTGGGTTCTCAACAAGCTCGCGGAGCTGTTGCCCAAGAAGCTTGAGCACAAAGTCAAGCCTTACTTCTACATCTTGCCCGCCTACCTCGCGATCGCTGTCTACCTCGTCTTTCCGACGATTTTGACCGTGAACAACAGTTTCAAGGACAAGTTTTCGGAGAACTACATCGGCTTTGACAACTACACCAACTTGTTGGGTTCGGAGGCGTTCCGCGCCACCATCTTCAATACTTTGCTGTGGATTTTGATCGTTCCAGCGGCCACCGTCGCGCTTGGCCTTGGCGTGGCCGTCTTGGCCGACAGGCTGAGCGCCAAGTCGGAAAACAGCGTCAAGACAATCATCTTTTTGCCGATGGCCATCAGCATGATTGGCGCAGCCACGATCTGGAACTTCGTCTTTGAGGTACGCCCCGCCGGCCAGCCGCAGATTGGCCTGCAAAACGCCATCATCGGCCTGTTTGGATTTGAGCCAATCGCCTGGCTTGAGCAATCGAGTTTCCACTTCAATAGCCTCTTGTTGATGCTCGTGTTGCTATGGGCCCAAGCTGGCTACTCCATGGTGTTGCTGTCTGCAGCCGTGAAGGGAGTCCCTGGGGACACCCTCGAGGCGGCCCGCATCGACGGCGCCAGCGAGAGCCAGATCTTCTTCAAGGTGGTTATCCCCCAGATCAAGGGCACCATCACCACAGTGTTTGTCACCGTGCTGATCAGCGTGATGAAGATCTTCGACATCGTCTACGTGATGACCAACGGCGGCTTCAACACCAACGTGGTCGGCAATGAGTTCTGGAACCAACTCAGCACCTACTTCAACTACGGCACATCCTCTGCGATCGTCGTCATGTTGATGCTCGCTGTGGTGCCGATCATGTTCTACCAAGTCCGACTCTTCAGAGAGCAGGAGGCAAACGGATGAGCACCGCCGTGGCACCGACCGAGACCAAGGAATCGAAGTCGAAGAAGAAGGCTAGTTACGATCCCAACCCGGCAAAGGCAGGCTGGGGAACCAAGTTTGTCCTGGCCCTCATCTGCTTCCTGTGGATCGTGCCCACCTTCGGCACTTTCGTGACGTCATTCCGCCCATTGCAAGACGCCGAGAACAGTGGCTGGTGGGAAGTCTTCACGCAGCCGTCGTACGTCGGCAACATGACCTTATCCAACTACCAAGATGCGCTTGTCGGCGCCGAGATGGGCAACGCGTTCATCAACTCGTTCGCCATTGCCTTGCCGGCAACGTTCATCCCGATCCTGATCGCAGCCTTCGCGGCGTACGCATTCACGTTCATGGAGTTCTGGGGCCGCGATGTGTTGTTCCTGACGATCGTCAGCCTGTTGGTGATCCCCAACTATGTGTCATTCGTGCCGATGCTGAAGATCTATGGAAACTTGGAGATGACGGGTGGCTTCCCTGCCGTGTGGCTTGCGCACATCGGCTTCGGCATGTCACTGGCGATCTACATCCTGCGCAACTACATGGCGACGCTGCCTAAAACGATCATCGAGTCGGCCAAGATCGATGGCGCTAGCCACTTCCAGACTTTTTGGAAACTGGTGCTGCCGATGTCGGTGCCAGCGCTGGCGTCGTTCGCCATCTTCCAGTTCCTCTGGGTTTGGAACGACCTCCTGGTGGCCCTGATCTTCATCGGTCCGGGTGACAACGAGCCGGTCACCGTCGCGATGACCAGCCTCAAGGGTCAACTCGGCCAGGGCTGGAACCTCACCACAGCCGGTGGTTTCTTGACGATCATCGTCCCGGTGATCGTGTTCTTGTCGCTGCAGCGCTACTTCGTGCGCGGCATGACCGCAGGCGCAGTCAAGGGCTAAATACTGGTTTGCTGTTTCGCCAGGCCCGGTTGTCGAACCCGCGGTTGGCACGATGAGTTCATCGTGCCAACCGCGGGTTCGTGGGTTTAACGAGGTGTGACAACGACTCGCCAGACGCGAGCCGTGTCTGGCGCTGTTGCGGGCAGGCGTACGCCGGCCGTGCTCAAGACGGTGCCGCTGACCGTGACGCCTAGGCTGTGGTGCCAGGTGTCACCGAGATCAGCCACGTGTTGATCGTGTTTAGGCGTCTCGTCGGTCAGCAAATAGCTGCGGTCCGGATCCAGGCCCGGGAGTCGGATCGGGGCCGGATGCTGGGTGGCCGTAGCCGCGACCGCGGCCACGACGTACCAGCCCTCATCTCGATCAGGTGAAACGACACCCTGAATCAGAATCGCTGGATCGGGATGATCTCCGCGCACCGCCGTGCCACCGTTGATGACCGGACGAACGCGCTTATGCAGCCCCACCCATCCAGCAACATCGGCGACTTCGTCCGGCGTGAGTGTGGTGAGATCCCATTCGATGCCGAAGTGGAAGAGCAGTCCAGCGGCGGCCCGGAAGCCAAGGTTGTGGGATCGACCGGTGGTGTGGGCTCTTGGCCCGCCCAGGTGCGAGCCGATGAGTTCGGGAGGCACAAGCAAGCCCGTCCATCGTTGCAGGGTCTGTCGCTCCACGGCATCGATGGTGTCGCTGGGCCAGATCCGGTCTGTGCGGCTGAGCACCTCGGCATCCACGCGCGCGCCACCGCTCGCACAACTCTCAATCTCCAGTGCGGGGTGCGCATCGTGGAGTTCGTCGAGCAGGCGGTAGAGCGCCAGGGTTTGGCCATGCACGGCGTGCCGGCCCAGGTGGGTGACGTCGATCAGGTCACGGTTGTGATCCCACTTGAGGTAAGCGATGTCATATTCGTTCAGGAGGGCAAGCAGCGCGTCTCGGACGTAGGCATAAGCGTCGGGGTTTTGAAGGTTGATGACCTGTTGGTGTCGCCAGGTGACGGGCAATTCACCCCGCCCGCGAAGAATCCAGTCAGGATGCGCCCGAGCAACCTCTGAGTCGACGTTGATCATCTCTGGCTCAACCCACAAACCGAAGTCGAGTCCGCGATCCTTCACCGCTTCGATCAGCGGATGCAAGCCCTTGGGCCACCTTTGCGGGTCAACGGTCCAGTCGCCAAGGCCGACTCGATCGTTAATCCGACCCCTGAACCAGCCGTCGTCCAGGACAAACCGCTCGACTCCCACCTCCGCTGCCCGGTCGGCAAGCAGGGTCAGTCGAGCTAGGTCGTGGTCAAAGTAGACCGCCTCCCAGGTGTTCACGATCACCTTGCGGGTGCTTCGGGAGCGCGGAGATACCTCTCGCAGCCACGAGTGCAAGCGTCGGCTGAGTCCGTCCATGCCAGCGCTGGAATAGGACCCCAGAAGCCAAGGTGAGGTGTAGGTCTCATCTTCCTGAAGCACAATCTCGCCGGGCGCAACAAGTTCTCCCCCACCTAGCAGGCACTCGCCCTCCGGCGTCCGCTCGGCGTACGTCGTGTGGTCGCCGCTCCACGCCGTGTGGATGCCCCACACCTCTCCGTGGCCAAAGCCGAAACTGGGCGTCCCGGCGATCATCAGCAGCGTTGAGTCGTGGCCGGTGCGACCGTGTCGACCCGAACGCACGAAAGAGCCTTGCATCCACGGGTGACGTTGCGGCGTACGTTCTTTGCACCAGCGGCCCGTTAGGTCCAACAATTCAGTCGCGTGCGCACCCACGGGCAAGACGTTGGCGACCGAACCGAGGTGGAGCTCACCTGGAGAGGTGTTCGTCACCGTGGTCCGCATCCGCACGAGGCCGGCCTCAGTGAGGCGGATCTCAACCCCGACCGTCCAGCCCGCTTCTGGGTCAAAGCCAGTGAAAGTGACGCCACTGGAATTGGCATCAGCGTTGTCGAGAGTGTGGGTCCAGTTGTCGAGGCGTGGAGTTATCCCGATCACCCCGGCGACCTCATCAATGCGAAAACCGGTCAAGCCGGGTGTGCCCGTGAAGCCCCGCGCAGAGTCAGGCACCAAACCCATCTGACGAGGATTGTCCACGGCCGAATGAGAGACGCCGGGGCGACGCAACTCGGCGAAATTGACCACGTCGGCATCGGTGAGATCACCTAACGAAGCACCCCAATGCAGGATCGTGGGAACCCCATCTGGGTCGAGCGCAATGAGGACACTGACGCCCCCGCGAGAGAGGTGAAAGGGGGTCTGGTTCACCAGCACAAGGTTAGTCGGTTTAGTAGGTGCCGAGAAACTTTCGAGGAGTCCCGGGCGGTGGCTGGCGTACGACGGTGACGGTGCCCATCAGGGCCACCCCTTTGAGGTGGACCGTGGGTGAGTTTTCACTGAGGCGAGGCGGAGTCTTGTCCTTGCCTTGACTGAACTCACCCATGATCGGCGTGCCGTCCAACACCACATGGGTGTGGGCATCGATCAGCACTCGAACCTCGCCCATAATCGCGTTGGCATTGATCGTGATGTAGTTGCTGGCGAAAGTTGCCTCACGCAGGTCGAGTACGACGCTGCCCATCAGCGCGAAAGCGGTGTGTTCGTGGGGCACCAACCAAGCACCCTGCCGTTTGCGCTCCCCCATCACCACCCAGGACGTTTCATGGGAGGTGGTGGATGGCACGTTGCTGCGGCTAGCGGGTGAGAGTGGGGCCGGTGACTGCGAAGGGTGAGGATGGGCGGGCAGGTCCACGGTGATCGGCACCAGATCGGCATATGTCTTGGCTGCGAAGGTGGCGTCGAGACGCTCATCTAGTTCGTCGAAGTCGATGCGTCCGTCCCCGGCGGCCTGGCGCAGCACCTCGGCCACTTTGTTGCGGTCGGCATCGGAGATCCGTAATTGGGACGGGTCACGCCAATGAGGATTGCTACCTCCCCGCGGCTGCAGACCAGAACCCTCCATGCGCGCAAGCCTAGCCGCTGCGGCTAGGCTCAAGAAGTGAGCACAACCGAGCCTGAGTTCCGCTATTCCGACCTCCTGCCGATCGGCCCAGACCAGACGCCCTATCGGTTGGTCACAGCGGAGGGTGTGTCCACGTTTGAGGCCGACGGTCGACGGTTCCTCAAGGTGGACCCCGAGGCAATTCGGGCACTCACTGCCGAGGCCATGCACGACATCGCCCACTATCTCCGGCCGGCTCACTTGGCCCAGCTGCGGCGCATCATTGATGACCCTGAGTCCTCGGGCAACGACCGTTTCGTGGCGCTGGATCTGCTCAAGAACGTGAACATCTCGGCTGGCGGCGTACTCCCCATGTGTCAGGACACCGGCACGGCCATCGTGATGGGCAAGAAGGACGAGACTGTCCTCACCGGCGCTGACGATGCTGAGGCGATCTCGCGCGGTGTCTACGACGCCTTTACAAAGTTGAACCTTCGCTACTCGCAGTTGGCCCCCTTGACGATGTGGGAAGAGAAGAACACAGGCACCAACCTGCCCGCTCAGATTGAGCTCTATTCCACGCCCGCTCACACCAGCACTGACGGGAGCGATGCCCCGGAATACAAGTTCCTCTTTATGGCAAAGGGTGGCGGTTCAGCCAACAAATCGTTTCTCTATCAAGAGACCAAGGCGGTCCTGAACCAGACCCGGATGTTGTCGTTCCTCGACGAGAAGCTGCGGTCGCTCGGCACCGCGGCTTGCCCGCCCTATCACTTGGCCGTCGTGATCGGTGGCACTTCTGCCGAGTTTGCCCTCAAAACCGCGAAGTACGCCTCCGCGCACTATCTCGACAATCTGCCGACGTCAGGGTCAATGAGCGCGCACGGCTTCCGGGATCTCGAACTCGAGGAAGAGGTCTTCAAACTGACCCAAGGTTTTGGCATCGGTGCCCAGTTTGGCGGCAAGTATTTCTGCCACGACGTCCGCGTTATTCGATTGCCCCGACACGGCGCCTCGTGCCCCGTTGCGATCGCCGTGTCCTGCTCGGCCGATCGTCAGGCCCTTGGCAAGATCACCGCCGAGGGAGTCTTTCTCGAACAACTTGAGACCGACCCGGCTACTTATCTCCCAGACACCACAGTTGCCCACCTGATCGAGGGCGGCGAGGTGGTGGCTGTCGATCTTAACCAGCCAATGGACCAGATCCGCGCTGAACTCTCCCGGCACCCGGTCAAGACGCGCCTGTCGTTGACCGGCCCGCTAGTAGTGGCGCGCGACATCGCCCACGCGAAGATCAAGGAACGCCTCGATGCTGGTGAGGAGATGCCCGCCTATTTGAAGGACTTCCCCGTCTATTACGCCGGCCCCGCGAAGACTCCCGACGGGATGGCTTCGGGGTCCTTCGGGCCGACGACGGCTGGCCGGATGGATTCGTACGTCGAGCAATTTCAGGCCGCTGGCGGCTCCCTGGTGATGTTGGCCAAGGGCAACCGCTCCAAGGTCGTCACGCAGGCGTGTGAGGCTTACGGTGGCTTCTATCTGGGCTCGATCGGAGGGCCTGCTGCTCGACTGGCCCAAGACTGCATCAAGTCAGTCTCGGTGCTCGAATATGCCGAACTCGGCATGGAAGCAATCTGGAAGATCGAGGTGGAAGACTTCCCCGCCTTTATCGTCGTTGACGACAAGGGAAACGACTTCTTCACCGACCCTTCCGGCGCGGTGACCATTCCGCTCACCGGCATCCGCATTCGCTCCGCCGAATAGCCCACGATTTCGTCTATTGGGTCGACGCTACGAGTTATCCTGATCCTCTGTCTTCTCAAGGAGTTTCATGCGTCGCGTAGCCGAATTGTTGTCTTGCCGATCGTGATGTCTTTTTTCGCGACCACCTTCGTGGGAGGTGCCCCGGCGCAGGCCTTTGCCATTCCCACCTTCTCGGCTCTTGACACAAGCCAACCCGGCCACGTGAAGGCGGATCGCTCGCGACCAACGCGCCATACGTCGTCTTCGAGACCTACACGACCACGACCCAAGCGACCTACACCGACCCGGTCCCTGGAAATGGCACTGTGCCCTTTGACCTGCTGACGTGGGGACTTGGCGCTGATAGCGAACCCAGAGTCGGTGTCAGGCAATGTGCAACGACCAACCTCACCAGTTGCGAAGACCTCACCGCTTCAGTTGTCTACGTCCCTTCAGACGTCACTCCTGCCCTTACTTGGCCAGCCGACTTGAGCCTCGGCCCTGGCCAGAAACTCACCATTTCCGTGTCGGACCCCCAGGGAGGCGGCGCCTTGCGGGCGTGGTGGAACGGAAACCTCGAAAGTGTGAACCGGACTGGCCAAACAACCCTCGAACTGGACGCCGATTGGACTGGCGAGCTTATCGTCCAGCGTTGCTCGGTCGCTGACGAAAATGCTTTCTGCGCTAACACAGCGGCGAAAAGGGAAGTGGACGTCAACCGCAGCATCCATGCTGGGGCTCAGGGCTACTCCCGGTAATCTGCACACATGACGACGGCACCCTAGAGCCGGACATCGTCGCTCACATCGCACTCCTGGACGGACAAGGCGGCACCAACTTCACCGTGGACTGGAAGTTGATTAACTACTACACAGGCTTAGTTGTGTCAGCCGTGGGTGGAGTGGTGAGCGGACTCGATCCGAACCAGGCAATGCTAGACCTCCCGCTCGACCTGACAGGTGTGCAGGACGGCACCTACCAACTGGTCGGCACCATTTCTTATTTCGCGCCAGGGATCGGCAACCTCACCGACGAACTCTTCGCCTGGACCCAATTTGACGTCCACAACCAGCCTGCGGACTTGGTCTTTACTGGCCCGGCTTCAGTGTTGTTTCCAGCAACCGATGGCTACCGCGATCAGGTGAGCGTCATCGCCCGAAATTCTCCCCAACCACTACGACTCATTCGACTTCACGGTCGAAGTGGTCGACTCCGACGGAGCGACCGTTCGGACGCTGCCTTCCCCCTTTGCTTATCCGGAACAGGCCTTGACCTGGAATGGCAGGGACAGCGATGGCCACATCGTCCCCGCGGGCACCTACTCCTTGACGGGCCAAGCAACAGATTTCGCAGGCCATCACTTAACCGCCGGGCCTTACAGCGTCGTGGTGAGGCCGGGACAGTTCGTGCAGAGAACGATGAGTCAAATCGTGAGTGTCACAGGCTCAGACGTTGACCGATGGCATGGCAAGTGCTCCAAGTTTTCCAAGCCGAAGGGTCGGAATTGGGCGGGCGGCCTTGGTCTCTATTCCAACACCAAATGTGCATCAAAAAATGGAAGAAGTCCGGGATTGGCGTCATCAACGCCATCCAGTTGCCCGCTGCTCAGTCCTACGGCACAGTGAGCGTGAGCGCCTTCGGCGGCGCTGCCAAGGCTGCGAAGCGGAGCCTCGCCTTCCTCGACATGTGGCAAGCCACCACGGGCACCTGGGTGGATGCGACCCGGCTGTCCAACAGGGTCCGAGCCCAACCGTCCTCCAGCCAGCGGGCCGCCACTGCTATGTACGGCAAACGCTTTGTTGCCTGGCGCGTTCTCACGGGGTACGGCGCTCGGTATGACCTAAAGAATTACACCATCACGGTTCCCTACCGGGTCTTCATCGGCGGCGATGGCGCAGCCCTTCCTCGCACCGCCAAGTCACTGCGTCATACTCCGCTCAAGAATCTTCGTGGGCCCCTAGAATCAGATGCCGCGGTTCGGAGTACTCACTTTTATGAGTGAGAAGCAGTTTCGGAACGCTCAGGATCTGACCAGGCTCGAGCCTGGCAAGTTGGAGCGAAAAGAAGACGTCGCCATCGAGTCTGAGCCACCGATCTGGCAGGCGGCCGTCGGCGCGCGAGATCCCCGCACCGCGGTGCTAGATGCGGTCGCTGAGAACTTCATGTCGAGGGCTCACCCAGGTTGGCGATTGCTTGAAGTCGGCGGTGGCCACTGCGAGTTCGCGATGCGCGTTGGCTCCCGGGTCGGAGCCAACCGCATCACGGTAATGAATAGCGACCCTGAGGTGTTGGCGCGAGCCATCGAATGTGGGCTCACTGCGCACCCAGGAGGGGTTCCCCGGCTACCGTGCTCGGACAACAACTTCGACGTCATCGTGGCACTGTGGTCGCTCAACTACGTTGCAGATCTCAACGCTGCGCTGGTCGATATCCACCGGGTGCTTCGGCCAGGTGGTCGGTTCTTGGCGCTCGTCAGCAGCGAAGGCCATCTCGACGATCTAGTGAGCCAGGTCGGTGTTATCAACCGTGAACGCTTCACTGCGGAGAACGGGATGGATGCGCTGAGTCAACACTTCACCCGGATCACACGAAAGTCCTTACCGACCCGGGCGGTGTTCCCTGACTGGCAGAAGGCACATAACTACCTGGCGCGCATCGACCCCGACGTCGCCGCAGCGCTACCCGCCTTCGACGGCCCTCGGGAGTACGCCGGCGAGTCGACGTTGTTCGTGTGTAGCAGCACTAATCATCCAGTGCCACCGGTGGGGGAGAACACTCGACGCCGCCCCATGTCACGTCCGATGCGCAAACCCACCGGGATCAATCATCCTGGGCTGACGCCACCTGGGTTTCCGCCACCCGGGGCAAAGCCGCCGTCAGGAATGGACTTGCTCGACTTTGGCAACTCTGCGGGCGACTAGACCCGTGCTGGTCTAATACCAGCCCCGACCACGCTTGAAAGACCAGGCGCCACACGGCGTACCGTAGCGATCTTGGATGTAGCCGAGACCCCAGCGAATCTGAGTGACTGGATTGGTCGCCCAGTCAGCGCCGGCCGAAGACATTTTCGATCCCGGTAGCGCTTGAGGGATGCCATAGGCACTGGAGTTTGGGTTATCTGCATTCACCCGCCAACCGCTCTCACTGGCATAGAGAGAGTCGAGACAATCAAACTCACTTTGCTCAAACCCAAACTCCGTGAGCAGGGCTCGAGCAATGATGCGGGGGTCTTCGTCGGAGATGTCTTCAGTGCGCGTCATTGCTGGCCCGTCACCCTGAGCGAGCAACGCCGCCTTTGCCGGGTCCGCTATGGCTCGCGAGTCGGCCCGCGAAACCAACGCTTCCCGGACCGGTGCGGCTGAGGTCTCGTCCGACAAACCGGGATCGGGGGTGGACGAGTCAGTGTCTGAATTGGTGTCGCTTCCAGCCAGCGAGAGGCCAGCTTCGTTTCCTGGAGCCAACACCCCACCAGAGACGACCACACCCGTCAGGATGAGGGCTAAGCACGCCATCAGCAGCACAGACCTGAGCGCCCGCTTCGGCGCGTGCTTGACCACCGTGGACGAAGGGGCGTTGCGATGCTTCGGCACATGCTTGTCAGGTCCAGGCACAGGATGTCTTAAGTGTTGACGACGGGGGTCGCCCCCACCATGCATTACGGGTCAGTGGAATTGCAAAACCGAATCCCGCAGTGTGGGCGGCCGAACTACAAGGTGATGTCCTCCAACAACTCCGTCACCAAGGCGGCGATGGGCGACCGCTCGGAGCGGGTCAGGGTGACGTGGGCAAACAAGGGGTGTCCCTTGAGCTTCTCGACCACCGCAACCACTCCGTCGTGTCGACCCACGCGCAGGTTGTCGCGTTGCGCGACATCGTGAGTCAGCACGACCTTGGAGTTTGCCCCGATTCTGGAAAGGACGGTGAGCAACACATTGCGTTCGAGGGACTGCGCCTCATCGACAATGACGAAGGAGTCATGCAAGGAACGACCACGAATGTGGGTCAACGGTAGGACCTCCAACATCCCCCGCTCCAGCAACTCCTCGATCACCTCGCGACTGGTCAGCGACGACAGCGTGTCAAAGACCGCCTGCCCCCAGGGCGACATCTTCTCGGATTCGGAGCCGGGCAGATAACCCAACTCCTGGCCGCCGACTGCAAATAGTGGCCGGAAGACCACCACCTTCTTGTGCTGGTTGCGTTCGAGAACCGCCTCGAGTCCGGCACACAGCGCCATGGCCGACTTGCCGGTCCCGGCGCGACCGCCGAGGGAAACGATCCCAACCTCTGGGTCGAGCAGGATCTCTAAAGCAATCCGTTGCTCGGCCGAACGACCATGGATACCGAACACTTCGGACATAGGCGACAGATGTCTCAAGACATAGGCGACACGATGTCTCAGGTCATCGGGACACTCGCGGGCTGGATGCTCGGCATGAGGCAGCGGACGTCGAAGGCCCGCCTGGTCATCACAGCCTGTTCGTCGAGCACCAGACCCCCGCGAGGTCGCCGAGCGATACGGGGTGCACAGGGCCTGGGTCTACAAGCTCAAGGCTCGCTACGAAGCCGAGGGCGAGACGGCGTTGGAGCCAGATCGCGTCGCCCCAAGACCACCCCGGCGCGCCCTGGCACCGGAGTGGTCGAACTGATCGTCGCGGCTACGCAAGGACTGGTCGAGGCTGGACTGGACGCCGGCCCGGAGACCATCGCCTGGCACCTGCCAGCACCACCACGGACACCGGGTCGCTCGGGCCACGATCAGCCGCCACCTGACCCGCGCCGGGCTGGTGACCCCCGAGCCAAGAAGCGACCCGAAGTCCTCCTACATCCGCTTCGAGGCCGCGATGCCGAACGAGACCTGGCAGTCGGACTTCACCCACTACCGGCTCACCCGCCCCGACGGCCGACCCGGCGCAGACGTGCGAGATCATCACCTGGCTCGACGACTGCACCCGCTACGCACTGCACATCAGCGCCACCACCGGGTCACCGGACCCGATCGTGCTGGCCACCTTCCGAGAAGCCGCAGGTCAGCACGGCATCCCGGCTCGACGCTGACCGACAACGGCATGGTCTACACCGTCCGCCTGGCCGGCATCGGACGCCAAGGAGGCCGCAACGGCTTCGAGCAACAGCTCCGAGACCTGGAACGTGGTACAGAAGAACTGCAGACCCAACCACCGCACCACCTGCGGCAAGGTCGAAAGATTCCAGCAGACCATGAAGAAGTGGCTACGCGCCAACCCGACCAGCCCGACCACGATCGCCGAGCTGCAGGCGCTGCTAGACCGTCTTCGTCGACGAGTACAACCACCGGCGACCGCACCGCTCACTGCCGCACCGGGCCACCCCGGCAACGCTCTACGACTCGATGCCCAAGGCCCTGCCCGGACCGACCCGCGACCCCGACACCCACGACCGGATCCGCCACGACCGCGTCGACAAAGCCGGCTCCGTCACCCTGCGCCACAACGGCCAGACTGCACCACATCGGCATCGGGCGAACCCACGAGGGAACCTGCGTCATCCTGCTCGTCCAAGACCTCGACATCAGCATCGTCAACGCCATCACCGGCGAACTGCTCCGCGAGCTCATCCTCGACACGACCCGCGACTACCAGCCCACGGGAGCACCAAAGGCACCCGAAAGACAGAAGAAATGAAAAACACGAACCTGCAATGAGGTCGGGTGTGGAGTGAGAATACGGTCACCACGCACCAAGTGAACCTGCTTGTCAGGGCCAACTCGGCCCAGCGCCGTACCTCGATCGGAGAGCAGGACCAGCCCGGTGTGACAGGGCAGATCCCGAGCGGCAGCGACATCGAGGGTGCCGTCGTCATACAACTCATCCAGGTCGGCTGCTGCGACGTCCAACTCCGCCATCCCGGTGTAGGCAGCTTCGGATTCGTGAACGGCCTCGGCACGGTATTCGGCGGCGGCCAGGCCAATGGCCGAGGCTTTGATCCGCAGTGGCAAGTCCTTGGAAACGAGCGTGACCTGAAAGCCTTCCTCGGCCAGGTTGTGAGCCACGGCAAGAATGCGGGTGTCATTGTCGACCCCAAGTCCCCCACCGGTCCGAATGCCGGTTGGCAGCGAGTCAGTGCTGACGTGGTTGAGCTCGACTCTCAGGGTGCCGCCCTCGTCGTTGACAGGGACTGGCTGGTCAAGTCGGCCGTGGGTTATCCGGAGTTCGTCGAGTTTTCGCAGCGCGCTGCGCGCGAAGTAACCCAACTCCGGATGATGCCGCTTTCCCTCCAACTCAGTGATCACCACCACCGGCAGCACCACTTCGTGCTCGGCGAAGCGGCGCAAGGCACCGGGATCTGCCAGCAGCACACTGGTGTCCAAGACATAGGTTTGGCGGGTCGAATCCGCGCTCAACGTCTCGGTCTCAGACTTGTCAGTCTGGGAGATATTCGGCACTTTTGAGTTTGTCACAGGGTCCCCTCCGGCGGTTCCAGATTCGGCGACACACGGTTATTGACTTAGTGGTGAACGTACGCCGCACAAGTTACGAGTGCTTGCCGACACGCCACAACGATGCAACTAGGGGGTGAACGGTTGGGGCGAACGCTTCAGGTGCCGAAGCGGCGCTCACGCTCGGCGTATGCCCGGATCGCGCGAAGAAAGTCGACTCTGCGAAAATCGGGCCACAAAGCCTCACAGAAATAGAACTCGCTGTGAGTGCTCTGCCAGAGCAAGAAGCCGCCCAGTCTCTGCTCGCCGGAGGTGCGGATCACGAGATCTGGGTCGGGCTGACCTTTGGTGTAGAGGTGCTCAGCGATGTGGGAAACGTCGATGACCTGGGCCAACTCCTCCAGGGTTTTGCCCTGCGCCGCCTGCTCATGCAAGAGGGAACGGACCGCGTCGGTGATTTCTCGCCGCCCACCGTAGCCAACCGCGATGTTGACGATGAGTCCGTCGACGTCACTTGTGGCGTCGGCGGCCGCCTTGAGCGCCTCAGCCGTTTTGGCAGGCAGCAGATCGAGGGCGCCCACCGGATTGATCCGCCAGCGATGCTGAGCCGCCAAACTGGTCACGGCTCCCTCGATGATTTCGAGCAGGCCCGACAATTGGGCCGACGGGCGATTGAGGTTGTCCGTCGACAACAGCCACAAGGTGACCACCTTGACGCCCACTTCGTCACACCAGCCCAACATCGGCTGGATGTTGTCGGCGCCGGCCTGATAGCCCTGAGCGGTATTCATTCCCACGGCTTTGGCCCAACGCCGGTTGCCGTCGAGCATCACACCAATGTGTTGTGGGATGCGATCCTCGGCAAGGCGTCGTACGACGCGTGCTTCATAAGCCGGGTAAATGACCCGACGAGCGACCTTCTTGATGTAGCCCACGCCGCAGATGTTACCGGCCAAGTCGCCTGCCATTGTTACCAGCAGGTAGATAGGTTGGGGCCATGAAGGACGCCCTGCGCTCACATCTTGACGGTCTCCATGACCGAGTTGATGGTGCGATCGCAGAGGTCAAACCCCACCTGCGCGGCTGGCTTCACCTAGCGTCCGCTCCGCTGACGCTCGCTGCGGGCATCGTGCTCGTCGTGCTGTCACCCACCGCCTCCACAAAGATCGGCTCGGCGATTTACGCCCTTTCGGCCGTGCTGCTGTTCACCGTCTCCGCGATCTTTCACCGAGGTCGCTGGTCGCCTCGGATGGCAGCCTTCCTCCGTCGCTTTGACCATGCCAACATTTTTCTGCTGATCGCCGGGTCCTATACGCCATTCACGCTGTTGCTGCTTGAGGGACGCGAACGCACGATTTTGTTATCGGTGGTGTGGGTTGCCGCCGCTGTCGGGACGCTGATGCGGGTGTTTTGGCTCGGCGCGCCGCGCTGGCTCTACACCGCGGTCTACCTCGGGTTGGGCTGGGCGGCTGTCTTCTTCTTTCCCTCTTTTGTCGCCGCCTCAAGCACCGTCGTACTCGTCCTCATGGTTGCTGGCGGATTGCTCTACACCCTTGGTGGGCTCGTTTACGGCCTCAAACGCCCCAACCCCAGCCCGCGCTGGTTCGGCTTCCACGAGGTCTTTCACGCGTTCACGATCGCCGCCTTCGCTGTGCACTACGTCGGCATCTCCATCGCGACCTACTCCCAAGTCGCCTAACCGCGAGGGGTCACGTGGATCGGTCGAGGGGTCACGTGGATCGGTCGAGGCGTCACGTGGATCGGTCGAGGGGTCACGTAGATCGGTCGAGGGGTCACGTGGATCGGTCGAGGCGTCACGTGGATCGGTCGAGGGGTCACTTAGGTCGGGCAAGCAGAAGCTTTGAAAGCCGCCCTCTCCGAGATGGTGCCGTCTCCCGAGATGACCTGATTGACTCTCAACGTGGTGACTTGAGCGGCGGTGAAGGTCACCTGGGAGGTCACCACCTCCGCGGTTGAACTGGTGCCTTCAAGGATGTAGCCCTGCCCGGAATTCAGTCCGATCTGTGGACCTTGCCAACCTGTTGTAGCGGTGCCGACGTTTACTTCCACCGTCCCCGTGTGCGGATCGACAGCGTCCCACGTGCCCTCGATCGCATTTGGCTCATCGTCAGCCAAACCTTCACGGGTGCGGGCCAAGACCAGGGTGTCGATGTGCCCATCACACACTTCAATCAACATGACCGGCTTGCCCGCGTTGTCGACGGTGATCGCTGTCTTGCCGATGACCTCAACATTCACCACGTTGCCGCACGAGCTCGAGGTCAGGGCAATCACAAGTGCGAGGAGCGAGAGTCTTTTCATGCTTCTAGAATGCGGCGTACGGCGGGTTCGCCGCGTGACGCGTCGTACTCAACTCGTCCTAGGTGACCCCTCGGCTCGATCACGTGACCCTTCGCGCGGATTACGTGACCCCTCGGCTCACTTTCGTGACTCCTCGGCGAGCATGTCGAGCGCGACGTCCACCAGCATGTCTTCTTGGCCACCGACCATCCCTCGACGTCCAACCTCGAGCAACAAGTCGCGGGCATCGACGCCGTACGTCGTCGCCGTTGTCTCTGCATGCCGCAGGAACGACGAATAGACCCCCGCATAGCCCAGGGTGAGCGTCTCGCGGTCAACACGAACCGGGCGATCCTGGAGGGGACGAACCAGATCGTCGGCAGCGTCTTGGAGTTTGAAGACGTCGCACCGGTGGGTCCAGCCCAACAAATCGGCGACCGCAATGAAAGCTTCGATCGGAGTGTTGCCTGCACCCGCACCGAGACCCGCAAGCGAAGCATCGACTCGATAGACACCCTCTTCCACGGCCGCGACCGAGTTAGCGACCGAAAGCGAGAGATTTTCATGAGCGTGAATCCCGAGTTGCGTCTCGGGATTGAGTACGTCGCGATAGGCACGAATGCGTTCGCGCACCATGTCCATCGTCAGCCGTCCACCGGAGTCGGTGACATAAACGCATTGGGCACCATAAGACTCCATCAGCTTGGCCTGCTTGGCCAGCGAGACCGGGTCATTCATGTGACTCATCATCAAGAAGCCGGACACGTCCATCCCGATTTCGCGAGCCGTGGCGATGTGCTGCGCGGCGACGTCGGCCTCGGTGCAGTGAGTAGCCACCCGCACGGAGCGTACGCCGAGGGAGTAGGCGTGTTTGAGACCTTCAATGGTGCCGATCCCCGGCACCAATAGTGACGTCAGCTTGGCGTGCTGAAGCACCGAAGCCGCGGCCTCGATCCATTCCCAGTCCGTATTGGAGCCAGGCCCGTAATTGAGCGAACCACCGGCAATGCCATCTCCGTGGGTGACCTCAATCGCGTCGACTCCCGCCTCATCAAGAGCTTTGACGATGGTCGCGACATTCTCCGGCGACACGCGATGTCGGATGGCATGCATCCCGTCGCGCAGTGTGACGTCTTGGATATAGAGCTCGGTCATGCAGCACCCCCGGTGGTCGCGACAGGCTCGACCAACGAACCGGCGATTTGTTCGGCAACCCGCATGGCGGCCGACGTCATGATGTCAAGGTTGCCGGCGTACGCCGGGAGGTAGTGCGCCGCTCCTTCCACCTCGAGGAACACCGACACCTTGTGGGTGACCGGCACTTCGCCAACGCCCTTGCCTAGCAGGGTGTGGACGGGCTCTCCGTCAGGTATTCGAGTGAACTGCACCTCTTGTTTGAGCCGATAGCCAGGCACATAGGCCGCGACTGCCGCCACCATCGCCACAATCGACTCCCGAATCTGATCTTGTAATTCTTCGTTCGGATCATTGATCAAGGTGATGACCGTGTCACGCATGATCAGGGGCGGTTCCGCCGGGTTCAGAATGATGATCGCTTTGCCGCGCCACGCTCCCCCAACTGCCTCGATCGCTTGCGCCGTAGTTTCGGTGAACTCGTCGATGTTGGCGCGCGTGCCCGGACCAGCCGACTTGGAGGCGACCGACGCCACAATCTCGGCATACGGCACCTCGGTGATCCGCGACACGGCATAGACGATCGGAATCGTCGCCTGACCGCCACACGTGACCATGTTGAGGTTCTCGGCATCCTCATGGGAGTCGAGGTTGACCGCCGGCACGACGTAGGGCCCGATCGCGGCTGGAGTCAGATCGATGAGCCGCTTGGAATAGGGCGCTAACTTGGCGGCGTTGAGGCGGTGAGCGCCCGCGGAGGTGGCATCCAGCACGATCTTGATGTCGTCAAAGCCTTCCATCGCGATCAGGCCATCGACGCCCTCGTGGGTGGTGGGCACGCCAAATCGGCCCGCGCGCGCAAGTCCATCCGAGGCCGGATCGATGCCGACCATGGCACCCATTTCAAGGGTCTTGGAGACCCGAAGCACCTTGATCATCAAGTCGGTGCCAATGTTGCCGGAGCCGATGATGGCCACCTTGGTCTTCATTCGGACTCTCCTAATGCGGTCTCGACGGGCTCTACCAATGAACTGAACGTTGCCGTGACTGCGCCGAGGCCCGATATTTCAGCTCGTACGACGGCTCCAGACGGCACCGGCTGCATTGGCCCGAGTGCTCCGCTGAGGATCACCTGTCCGGCGCGCAGTGGTTGCCCGAATTCGCGGGCCTTTTGAGCCAACCAAGACAAGGCGTTAAGGGGATCGCCCAAACAGGCTGCTCCCGTGCCGGTCGACACGACCTCGCCGTTGGTTGTCATCGACATGGTGGCCTCGATCGGCTCGAACTCCTCAAGCGACTGCTTCTCAGCGCCAAGCACATAGAGCCCACTCGACGCGTTATCGGCCACCGTGTCGGCGAATTTGATGTTCCAGTCGGCTACTCGGCTGTCGACGATCTCAATCGCGGCCTGGGCATAGGCCACCGCGCCGCGCACCTGCGCCACATCAAGTGGTCCCTCGACAAGATCTTCGGCCAGCACGAACGCAATCTCGGCCTCGGCCTTGGGCTGAAGCAGCCGACTCATCGGCACGACCTCGTCTTCGCCATAGCCCATGTCGTCGAACAGCACCCCAAAGTCGGGCTGGTTGACTCCCAACTGGGCCTGGACGGCCGGGTTGGTGAGGCCGATCTTGCGACCGACGATCATGGCACCAGACGCCAGCCGGGACGCGGTGAGTTTTTCTTGAATGGCGTACGCCGACGCCACATCGCCTTCGTCGATCAGGTCCCGGATGGGTGCGCAGGGGATGCCTGTCTCCCCCGCCTGATGGAGCCTTTGGAAGCCGTCCTCGATGACACTCTCTGGTGCAGTCATAGTGACAAGGATGATGTCGGTCACACCGATCATCAAAGGAACGCGTCCCGCTCAGCGGAACGCACATGGTCATGTGCCGGTGAGTGGCTCCACGGGGGCGAGGCTGACAGAATCAGTTCATGGAAGCGCGTGAGTGGGACGAGCGGTATGCCGCCACCGAGTTGATGTGGTCACAATCTCCCAATCAATTCGTGGCCGCCGAGTGCGCCGACCTACCTCCCGGTAGGGCGGTGGACCTGGCCGCCGGGGAGGGCCGGAACGCCATTTGGTTGGCCGAACTGTGCTGGGAGGTGACCGCTGTGGACTTCTCGCAGGTGGCCCTCGATAAGGGTCGTCAACGCGCTCCCGGTGCCGCGATCACGTGGGAATGCGCCGACGCGACCAAGTGGCGGGCTGACGCGGCGTACGACTTGGCGCTGATCGCCTATCTGCACCTACCCGAGCACGAGCGCGCGGCGGCCAACCGGAATGCCTTCGACGCTCTTCGGCCCGGAGGCACCTTCTTCCTGATCGGGCACGACGCAACCAACATGACCGAGGGCACGGGTGGCCCGCAATATCCCGAGGTTCTCTACACAGCTGAGGACGTGCTGGCCGATCTTGCTGATCGATCCTTTGATGTCGTCCGCGCCGAGCGAGTTGAGCGCACCGTGGTTGATGATCAAGGTCACGAACATCGCACCACCGGAGTCGCCCTGGATTGCCTCGTACGGCTAGTGCGCACCCTCTAGGCCCAGCCCCGACCGCATGATCACCACCAGCCGAGCAGTCCCCCACCTATCCGAATGACGAAGGCCCCGATCACCAGCAGGAAGAAGAGCCGCACAAACTTGGCTCCCTGGGCGATGGCAGCCCGGGCCCCGAGATAGCCACCGACGAGGTTGCAGACACCGAGGAGCAACCCGATCTTCCACAGCACCGCACCCTGTGGCACAAACACACACAGTGCCGCAAGGTTGGTCGCCCAGTTGGCTAAGCGGGCCTTGGCCGAGGCTTCCAGGAAGGAATAGCCCAGCAAGCCCACGAGACTAAACACAAAGAAGCTGCCCGTCCCCGGGCCCATTGCCCCGTCATAGAAACCGACTACCAACCCGGTCGTCACCGCACCGATGGTGTGCTGATGCCCAGCGAAACGCAAGCGCGTCTCCTCACCCAAACTTGGCTTGAGCAGGACATAGGCACCGACCACGAGGAGCACGCCAAGCACGATCGGGTCAAAGGCAGAGCGGGGGGTCTGGCTGGCGCTCGCCGCCCCTGCCGCCGAGCCGAAGAAGGCGAACACCATCAGCGGCAGGAAGGTCTTCCGGTCAGGCCGCACTCGGCGGTAGTACGTCGCACTGCTGACACTGGTCCCGCAGATCGAGGCCAGCTTGTTGGTGGCGAGGAGCTGCACGGGGGCGGCGGCGGGCAGCCCGATCAATAGGGCAGGGAGTTGGATCAGACCTCCACCACCCACCACCGCATCAACGAATCCGGCCGCCAAAGCAGCCACTGCCAGAAAGGTCAGTAGGCCCAGCGTTGGATCTTCCACGGGGAAAGGTAATGGCTCTGAGGATTGCCTACGGCTGGGGCGGACTTGGCTCGCCGCTGGCGGCCGGCTCGTCACCGAAGGCGCCAGCATCCTTGGCTTCTTGCGCCTTGCGGAGATGCTTGTTCAGACTCCAGCCAATGACGCCGAGGGCCAAGAACAAACCCACAAATGTCACTGCACCCCAGGCCCCCGCGACGACATCGTCGTCCTCGGGGATTTTGTCTGCCGCCAAGGTCAGCCCTGAGATGAGCATGGCGTGCATCTGGGTGATGAGAGCGGACATAGTTCTAGTGTCTCAGGTCGTCAGGAATGCCAGCGAAGAGGTCGTCCTCGGGCAACGGGGACTCGACGTGACTGGTGACCAGTTCGTAGTCTTCCCAGGGCCAAGCCTGGGTCTGTTGCGCCAAGGGCAACGAGAACCAGCCGCCGTCAGGGTCAACTTGTGTGCGGTGGGCCATCAGCGCCTGGTCGCGAACCGGGAAGTAGGCCGCACACTCCACTCGTGTGGTGATTCGCGCATCCCACTCGGGCTCGGGCTCCCACTCCGTCATTCGGTCAGCCCAGGGTGACTCCACGCCGTGCGCCATCATCGCCTCATGCAGAGCGACAATTCGGGGGCGGTTGAACGTGTGGTGGTAATAAAGTTTGAGCGGCTGCCAAGGCTCTCCTGCAGCGGGATAGCGATCCGGGTCACCAGCAGCATTGAAGGCTTCGACTGAGATCTCGTGGCACTTGATGTGGTCAGGGTGGGGATAGCCACCGCGCTCGTCGTACGTCGTCAGCACGTGTGGGCGAAACTCCCGAATCAGCCGCACGAGGGGCTCAACCGCTTCTTCGAGCGGCACTAGAGCGAAGCACCCCTCAGGCAACGGAGGCTTGGGGTCGCCCTCCGGCCAGCCGGAATCGACAAAACCGAGCCAGTCTTGGCGGATGCCTAGAATCTCGCGAGCCGCGTCCATCTCTGCTCGGCGAATCTCGGTGATGTTCTCGAGCACGTCTGGGAGGTCCATCGCCGGATTGAGGACCGATCCGCGCTCGCCGCCCGTGCACGTAGCGACGTGAACATCGACGCCCAATTCGACGTACTTCACCGTCGATGCGGCACCCTTGCTGGATTCGTCATCCGGATGGGCGTGCACGTGCATCAGGCGAAGGCCAGCAAGTGGCTTGGTTGGCGGGCCGGAGGTGAAATCGGCGTCGGTGGGCATATGCCGAATTCTAGGTTCAGCCAAGTGTCAGCGGTTAACCGGCGGACTGCAAAGATGGTCAGGTGACCATGGGGAGCGACACCACAAACTTGGGCGACCGGTATGGCGCGCCGAGGCCGCTCCGTCGGCGCCTCTTCCTGGCTGCGGTTGCCGCACTGGTTGCGGCGTTTCTTGGTTGGGTGGCATGGGCAACGTGGTTCCACTCGACCCCCCAGATCGATTCGGAACTCATCTCGTTTCAGATCCTGAGTGAACACGAAGCAGTCGCCCGCTTCGGAACCGTGCGGGCTGAAGAGTCCGTTGTTGGCACCTGCACTCTCCGGGCCTTTTCAGAAGATCACACCACTGTCGGCGAGTTGGTGTTTAGCGTGCCCGCGGGAGTCGCCCCGCTTCGCCAAACTCTGTCCCAAACATTCCGAACCGAGCGTCGGGCGACGTCAGTTGAGTTGCTCGGCTGCACTGCCGAAGGCCAGCCTCGACCTCGTTGACAGAAGGTTTTGCTCTCAACATTGGTAGCCTTCCTCCTCATGAGTGACACAAGCACCCCCGCTGAGCAGGACACCGTCTGGCTGACCCAAGAGGCCCACGACAAGTTGTCTGCCGAGCTCGATCACCTGCGCGGGCCAGCCCGCGCCGACATCATCGCCAAGATCAGCGCCGCGCGCGACGAGGGTGACCTCAAGGAAAATGGCGGATATCACGCCGCTAAAGACGAACAAGGCAAGATCGAAGCCCGGATTCGTCAACTCGAAGACATGCTGCGCCGGGCTGAGGTCGGCGAAGCTGATGACGACGGCACCATCTCTCCGGGGTTTGTTGTAACCTACCGCTTCGTCGGCGATGAGGAGACATCCACGTTCCTGTTGGGCGCCCGCGAGATCGACGACGACAACCTCGATGTCTTCTCGCCTCAGTCACCCCTCGGCTCCGCCATCCTTGGCGCACGCATCGGTGAAACAGTGGAGTACGTCGCCCCCACTGGCAAGAAACTGAAGGTCGAGATCGTCGAAGCGGCCCCCTTCACCGGCTAGCCATCGACCCGGCTCGAACTACTGAAATCTCGCGTCGACCCGGCTCGAAACTATTTCTCTAAGAAATGTTTCGAGCCGGGTCGACTTGAATTTGGCGAGTTTCGAGCCGGGTCGACGCTAATTGATGACGCTGTAGCCACGATCGTGGAGCATCGTCATCAGCGCTTGTTTGTGGTTGGGCCCCCGCGTCTCGAGTTGGAGGCGGACTTCGACTTCATCGAGATTGAGGGCGGGGGAGATGCGCTCGTGTTCGACCTCAAGGACATTTGCCCCTGCCCCGGCCAGGTCGGTGAGCAAAGTTGCTAAGCCGCCCGGCAGATCGGGGATGCAGACACTCAAGCGCAGGTAGCGACCAGCCGATGTCATCCCGAATCGGATGACTTTGCCCAACAACAGTGGATCGATGTTGCCACCGGAAAGCACCACAACAGCGGGCGTGGCATAGGCCGTGGGGTCATCAAGCAGGGCAGCGAAGGCGGCGGCGCCAGCGGGTTCAACGATCTGTTTGGCCCGTTCGACCAGCGCTAAGAGCGCTCGGGCCAACGATTCTTCCGAGACCGTGATGACCTCATCGACGTACTTTTGAATAGCGGCAAATGGGATGTCACCCGGGCGTCCAACGGCGATGCCATCGGCCATAGTCGTCATCTTCTCGAGAAGCAGTGGATGACCAGCGGCCAAAGACGCCGGAAACGCTGCTGCTCCTTCGGCTTGCACTCCGATCACTCGCACGTCGGGGCGTTGTTCCTTGATCGCGATGGCCATCCCGGCCAGCAGCCCGCCACCACCACACGGGATCAACACCGTCTTCACTTCGGGCGACTGCTCCAGGACTTCCAGACCGCACGTCCCCTGGCCGGCGACGATGTCGAAGTGATCAAAGGGGTGAATGAAGACCGCTCCGGTCCGCTCCGAAAACTCCTGAGCCGCAATCAACGCCTGGGTGAGATACTGACCGTGAAAAATAACCTCGGCCCCATAACCCTTGGTTGCATTCACCTTCGGTATCGGCGCGCCCTCGGGCATGAACACGGTCGCCGCCATCCCCAACAACTGTGCCGACAGCGCGACCCCCTGGGCGTGGTTTCCGGCCGACGCCGCAACAACTCCGGACGCACGTTGCTCGGGTGTCAGTCGGGAGAGGCGGACATAGGCGCCGCGGGTCTTGAACGATCCGGTGCGTTGGAGGTTCTCCAACTTCAGCTGAACAGGTCCGCCGGCCAGGCCAGACAACAATCGAGACCCCTCCATCGGGGTTTCGATGGCAATCCCCCTCAACAGTTCGCGTGCTTCCCTAATGTCGATGAGGGAAACTGCGACCTCACTCATCGGTGGTTTCCCCGGTGGGAGCGGCGGTCCCGACAGAATCGACCATCAAATCCCCGCCGGCCTCGTCGGCTGGCGGCCCGCCCGAATCACTCTCGGCAATGTCATTCTGGGCGATGTCGTTCCCGCCTGCGAGATGTTGGGCCACGGCATTGCCTGCGGCAGCAAGGGGTACGGCGATGAGGGCACCGACGATGCCAGCCACCAGTACGCCGCAGCCAATCGCCACGATGACCCCAAGCGGGTGGACCGAAACAAAACTGCCCATCAGGAAGGGCTGAAGCACGTGCCCCTCGATCTGCTGAACCAAAATGACGACACCCAGCATGAACAAGGCAGTCCACGGTCCTTGCGCGACGAGCGCCACCAACACAGCCACGGAGCCCGCGATCGTGGCACCGATCATCGGCACAAAAGCGCCGAGGAACACCAAAACCCCGAGGGCCAGCACAAAGGGAACCTGCAGGATTGCGGCGCCAATCATGATGCCGATCGAGTCCGCGGCCGCAACAAACACGGTGGCCCGCACAAACTGCTTGAGCGAAACCCACGCAACATGACCCGAACTGTTGACTTTTCCTCGAGCCGCCTGCGGCGTAATCCGAACAAACCAGGCCCAGATCCGCGAACCATCGGCGAGGAAGAAGTAGGTCGCGAACAACACAATGAAGAAGCCCGCCACCACGTGACCAATTGCGGTGCCGAAATGTGTCACCTGGGTGACGAACTCGGGATTCTGAGCGCGCTCGCTAATCGCCTCGCGCGCCGTTTGTAAGTATTCATTGATCTGAGAATCGCTAGCGTTGAGTGGACCAGTCTTGAGCCAGTCCTCAATCTCGCTGATGCCCTGCACCACTTGACCGGCAAGATCGACCGCACCCTGGCTGATCTGCTGCCCGACAAAAGTCAACAACAAAATCACCGTGCTGAGTCCGCCCAACACCAGCACGCCCGAAGCGAGTTTGTGGGGCAACCCAATCTTGTGCAGCGTGGCCACCGCTGGGCTGCTCAAGGCGGCGACAAGCAACGAAATTGCTAGGGGCACAGTGATCACGGCAAATCGCGCGAGCAGCCAGATCACGACGTACGCCGCGGCGCTGAGCACAAGGAAACGCCACGCCCACGCCGCCGCTAGATCAAAACCCCAAGGGATGGCGGCTCGACTAAAGGCGGATCCCTGGGGGGCGACGGTGGGTGGCTGGATGTCAGCGTCGTTGCTCACCACCACAGGCTACCCAGATAGCGGCACAAACATTCCTTCGGTTCGCGCGGGTCTCATTGGGGCTAGGCACTTGGATCTTGCAGTTGTCCCTCAAGTTTGAGCAAGGCATTCTCGACCACCTCGGTGAGCGCGGGATGGATCCAATACTGGCCGCGTGCTAGGCCGGCGACATTTTGGTCAAAACTCATCGCCTGAATCAGTGGCTGGATCAACATCGAGGCCGCCGGCCCGATGATGTGCGCGCCGATGAGTTTGCCGGTCACACGGTCTCCGATCAGCTTGGCAAAGTGTGTGGTGTCTTCCATCGCCCAGCCGTAGGCGGTGTCGCCGTACTGATGACTTGCCGTCACGAAGTCAATGCCATCCTCGCGCGCCTCCGCTTCAGTGAGACCAACGCTGGCTATCTGCGGATGGGTGAAGACGGCCGAGGGCACGAAGCGGTGATCGCTCGCCACCAGCTTGTCGGGATGAAGCAGGTTGTGGCGGACAACCCGGGCTTCTTGATTGGCGACATGCTTGAGCGCCGGCGTGTTGCAGATGTCACCCAGAGCCCAAATCCCGGGCGCGGTGGTGCGTTGGTGTTCGTCGACAATCACGAGTCCGTCTTCGCGGAGAGCGGCCCCCGAGACGTCAACCGCCAACCGGTCGGTGTTCGCTGTGCGTCCGGTGGCCACCAAGACAGCGTCGACCTCGACCTCGGCCTGCGCCCCATCGGCGCCCCGGATCCCCATCGTGATTCCCCCAGCCGACTTCGCCAGCCAGCCGACCGTGGAACGCACGCGCACAGACCACTGGCCAGTTACTTCGTCGGTGAAGCGCTCGGCGATGTCGCGATCATGGTGATTGAGTAAGACGTCATACGGGTGGACTTGGGTGACAGCGACCCCGAACGACGAGAAGACGTGAGCGAACTCGCAGCCGACGAAGCCGCCCCCGATGATGCCCAGCCGCGGTGGCAGGACGTCGAGCCGCATGATCGTGTCGCTGGTGTGGAACTCGACCTCATCAAGGCCAGGAATTGGCGGGACAGTCGCGCGACTGCCGGCGGCCAGCACGATCTGCTCGCCCGTGATGACCACAACTGTCTCGTCTGTGAGGGTGATGGTGAGTTCTCGCTGCGCGGTGAAACGGGCTGAGCCTTCATAGACATCCGCCAATGGAGACTCCACCCGATAGCGCCGCCCGGCCGCCTCGATCGGGTCGATCCGGCCAAAAATTCGATCTCGGATCTGCGGCCAGTCCACCCCGCTGTTGCTGCTTTGCACCCCCAGCCGAGGGCCATCAGCAGACGCCACGGCAACGTCGGCGGGATAAACGAACATCTTCGTCGGGATGCAACCCACATTGATGCAGGTGCCACCGAAGAGGCCCTGCTCAACGAGCGCCAGCTTGAGGTGGGCAAACTCCTCGTCGATGATGCTGTTGCCCGAACCGGCCCCGATCACGATGACGTCGTAGTGCATTCCACTGACCTTAGTTGCGGGCGTCCCGAGCACCCAATGGGTCGGCCGGGTTCGTAAGCACCCCGTGAGAATCTTCGCGAGCAAGTTGCCTCACCAATCGATGCGCTGCTTCTGGGTGGTCGGTCGCAAGCAAACCGGCCGCCGCTAGAACGTAGTCGTAGTCCACGACCAGCCGTGGGTGCTCAGGAAGCTGCCACCCACCTTCACGATCAGCCTCCAGGCCCGCACCCAGGACCCGGGACTCGACTCCGAGCGAGCCATGGCGCAGCGCCCCGCCGGAGCCCACCACGAGTTCGACTTGGCGAAGGTCTTTCCCGGTGCGCTCGACCACCCGGCCATCGGGCCCGACGACAACTTTCGATCGGCCCGCGTGGCGGCGTAGGGCAATGCCAGCCGCTGCCGTCGCAATAGTCTCGTCGATCACCACTTCGTCCGGACTGTCGGGAAGGTAGGCGGGGTTTGCCGCGCGTTGACGAGCGGCCGCGGCGTACTCCGGCAGCTCAGCAGCTTCGACGGTGCTGGGCGCTGACCAGCGCATTCCGAGATCGCCTTCAACGGTCCGGGTCACGGGTGTGGTCGCGACAACCTCGCGGGACAATCCCGCGTCGTCGGGGTCCAGCTCGACGACGCTGTGAACATCGGTCGTGGCGCCACCGATGTCGACCACAACAACATCACCGACACCTCGGTGCTCCTCGCCAAGACCGCGGGCAAGGAGCTCAACTCCGGTGAGTACGACGTCAGGGGTGGCACCTTTGACCATCGTCAAGAAGTCGGCGCGCTTGCTGAGGTGCTTGCCGCCGATGACATGTGACAAGAACATCTCCCGGATCGCCGCACGGGCGCCTTCCGGGGCGAGCACACCGATCTTGGGCACCACATTGTCGGCAATGATGTGGGGCACGTTCCCGACCGCTAAGAAGTGGGCAGCCTGGGCATCGCGGTTGCCAGCGAGCACCACTGGCCGACGCCAGCCACAATTCGCCAGGGCTTGTGCCCACCCGTCAACAGCTGCGGTGTTGCCGCCGTCAGTTCCGCCGGTCAGCAATACGACGTCTGGTTCGGTGGCCTCGAGTTCGGCGATTCCATCACCCCGACTGGTCGCCAGTACGCCGACCACTTTGCCGCCGCTGGACAGGGCAACCCGACGACCGGCTTCAGCCGTAACTAGCTCCTCATTTCCCAAGACCGCGATCCGCAGTCCGCCACCTGCACTGGAGCAGGCCAACACGTCGGCCGTGGCCGCCCGAGCATCCTCGGCCATCAGGGACGCCAGGCACTCGTCGTACCCATCCAGAACGTCGGAGTCGATCGTGGTCGGGTGGGATGCGGACGCCACTATCCGCCCGAGACCGAGGTCGACCAGGGCCGCCTTTGTGAATGTCGAGCCGAAGTCCACACAGATGACGGCGCCCTCGGTGGTTGACGAGCGAGCGAAGCGAGCGTCCCCCTCGGTGGTTGAGGAGCGAGCGAAGCGAGCGTCTCGAAACCCCTCAGCCAAGCGCGCGATCCAAGTCCGCCAACAGATCTTCACAAGTTTCGATGCCAACGCTGAGCCGAACCAGATCCGCCGGGACCTCCAGGGCCGTGCCAGCAACCGAAGCGTGGGTCATCTGACCGGGGTGTTCGATCAAGCTCTCGATGCCGCCTAGCGACTCGGCAAGCGTGAACACTTCGGCCCGCCCACACACATCTAGCGCCGCTTGCTGACCACCGACCACGCGGAAAGACACGATCCCGCCAAACCGCTTCATCTGCCGACTGGCAACGCCATGCCCAGGGTGATCACTCAGCCCTGGATAGAACACCTCAGCCACTTTCGGGTGGATGCTCAGAAACTCGACGACCGCCTCCGCGTTGTCACAGTGCCGATCCATCCGCACGCCCAGCGTTTTGAGCCCACGCAAGGTCAGCCAGGAGTCGAACGGACTGGACACCGCCCCCATGGCGTTTTGATGGAATCCCACCGTTTCGGCCAGCTCAAGGTCGCGCACGATTAAGGCGCCCCCGACAACATCTGAGTGACCACCGCAATACTTCGTGGTCGAGTGCACCACCACGTCAGCGCCCAGCGTGAGCGGTTGCTGGAGATAGGGCGAAGCGAAGGTGTTGTCGACCACCAGCAGTGCGCCCGCGTCGTGCGCAACTGAAGCCAACGCTTCGATGTCTCCGATGTTGAGCAAAGGGTTGGTGGGCGTCTCGATCCACACAAGTTTGGTCTGCCCAGGAACGATCGCCGCGCGGACGGCGTCTGGGTCGCTGACCGCGGCCGGGCTGTGCCTGAGCCCCCAGTTCTGCTCGACCTTGTCGAAGAGCCGGTAAGTCCCGCCATACGCATCATCAGGGAGTACGACGTGGTCCCCCGGTCGACACAGCGCCCGCACCAACGTGTCCTCGGCTGCCAATCCACTGGCAAAGGCAAAGCCTCGCTCGCCCTCTTCCAACGCCGCCAGGTTGTCTTGGAGTACGTCGCGGGTCGGGTTGCCCGAGCGGGAGTAGTCATAGCCGCCGCGCAAGCCACCGACACCATCTTGTTTATAGGTGCTGGTGGCATAGATCGGCGGGATGACCGCACCAGTCATCGGATCGGGCTCATAGCCCGCGTGGATGGCCCTGGTCTCGAATCCAGATTTGCTCCGGTGCTCTTGTTCGCTCACCGGGCGAGCCTACTCAGAGTTTCACTCAGACCACGTGACGACGTGATGCTCAAGAACTCGCGCGATCACGCGAACCTCGTCAAGTTCGCCAGTGGCGATCGAGATGATGAAGTCATAAGCCTCGTCGTTGGTGAAGGTGAGCCGAACTCCGTTCATGCCCGAGAAGCGCGATCAGCCCAGCCAGTGTGAGTCGCTTGTTGCCGTCCACCAAGGCGTGGTTGCGTGCAATCGAATGAACCAACGCGGCCGACTTCTCAAGCAGACTTGGATAGGCATCTTCGCCGAAGGCTGATGCTTGCGGACGAGCGGCCGCAGACTGCAGCAGTCCGAGATCTCGAACTTCCGCCTCGCCCAGGGTCTCCGCCGCCACAACAGCAACTCCTCTAGGCTCAGAAATCAAGGGATCACAGTGACCCAGTCGCTCCAAGGCCTCCGCATAAACGTGGCAATTCAGACTCAAGGACACGATTAAGCCTCGCTCGGCGGTCTGGATCTGCGTGTCGTTCCAATACCGCGCGTTTGATGACTTCTTGTTTGGAGAGTCCTTCGGACGCAGCCAACGCGATCAGCGCGTTATCGAGTTCCTCATCAGTGCGCAGTGTCATAGCCATGCAGCGATGGTATCAAAGTGACACCACCACTGCCTGAGGGTTTACTAGCGAAGCGGTCAGGCAAATGACAGCGTGCGCAAGCGGCGGTGGGGTCCGCGTGGACCCCACCGCCCAGGCGCGATTCTACCGCTGGCCGGCGGGACTGCCACCTTGGACCGTTGGCGGCGGGCTTCGCCCATACTGCGTTCGGCCCAGTGCCAACCGCCCAAGTGCCATAGGCCGATGCTTGGCCCGGAGCCGACATGCTGTAGGCGTAGACAAGTGCTCCAGATCGGTTCACTGGCCCGAAGCCGGACCCGCTGAGTCAGCTGACCCGGCCCAACATTCTGGTCGGATCCCTCGAAGATACACAGAGATGCCCAGGACTCGCCGTTGGCGAGCTCGCCGGGCCCGCCACACCCAGCTGGCACAGCGGCACCTGGACTCGATGTGATGAGCTGTCGGCGCACCAGGCAACGTCACACCGAAACTGATGCCAGAGCTCACGAATCAGTGGCGTTAACCGCCTCCACCGTGTGTGCCCAATTGCCACGAATGACCTTGGGCGGCGAACTTCGCATCCGAAGCGGCCTTCGTGTAGTACCGCTTGTCAGTCTTCTTCTTGATCGCCTTCCAGATCTTGCTGATCTTGACGGGAGCGGCGGCGATGCTTGGCGAGGCCACCGCCAGCGTTCCCGTCAACAAAATCCCCGTGCAAATGCCAACCAGAATCAGCTTCCAGGTCTTTGGCTTGGTGTCCATGTGTTGCCCTCCTGTGTGGTCGCCCCGAAGGTCGGCGACTTTTCATATGTTCTGGAGCCCCGGGGCGACCGACAGATACCCGCAATCTAGAGTCGGATCGTTCGCCACGTCTTGTGTTTGGGATCTGTAATGATCAGCCAGCAGCGCAAATGAGGTGCACGTTTGGCACACTGGTTAGACCGACCCAGTCAGCTAGCCAGGGAGATGCGCCGTGTTTTCTTTCACCCGTGACAAGTCCTCGATCCCGACCGCCGACAAGGCGTTGCCAGGCCGCACTGCGCGACCCTTCGCGCTTTCCGAGCGTCACCTACGCCTTGATGCACCGTTAGTGACCGATGAGATACCCGACGGCTACGAAGTGGCGATTTTTGGCCTGGGTTGCTTCTGGGGGGCCGAAGAGATTTTCTGGCAGATCCCGGGCGTCTGGTCGACCTCGGTGGGTTATGCCGGCGGCCACACTCCCAATCCGTCCTACGAAGAGGTCTGCTCCGGCCACACCGGCCACACCGAGGCAGTGCGGGTTGTCTTCGACCCCGCCAAGGTGTCGTACGCCACCCTCATCAAGGCCTTTTTTGAAGTTCACGATCCAACGCAAGGCATGCGTCAGGGCAACGATCGCGGCACGCAGTATCGCTCGGCGATCTATTGGACAACTCCCGAACAAGAGGTCATCGCCAACAAGGCCATCGCCGCCTATCAACCGGTGCTCACCGAACGGGGCTACGACGCGATCACCACCGAGGTCGCGCGGTTCGGATCCGAGAGTGCGCCGACCTACTACTACGCCGAGGACTACCACCAGCAATACCTAGTCAAGGTCCCCCATGGTTACCGCTGCCACTCCGCCACCGGCGTCCCCTTCCCCACCGACCGCTGAGTGGAGGAAAAAGCGCATCTGGTGCGCCATTTCCTCCACTCTATTGGTGGGGTCGAACGACCACCCAGTGAAGACGTTGAGTCAATGCCTCTAAGTCGGCGGGCGATCTTGGGTGCGACTGCTGGCGTTATCGCGTCGGGGTGTGCAATTGCCGACGAATCAGCCCCCGCCACCACGCCAACCGCCACGTCAACTCCTTCGCCAGCCCCGTCCGAGTCCGCGTCAGCGACCGAGCCACCCGTCGTATTGCCTAGACGGGTCGATTGGGTCCCTGGACCCAACGAGTTGGTGCCGGAGGCCAAGGCGGCGGCCGTCGCTGAAGTCGAGAGGATCGGCAACGGGCCAAGGACGCGAGTTCGCGTCATCTACGCGCAGTACGGCGGCCTGGTTGAGCCCGATGCGAGCGTCTTGGTCGTCTCCAAGAACTGGCGCCTCACCGACAACGGGTTGGCGACCGGCGGGCGGACCTACGACGTTCGAGTTGTACGCCGTGGCAACAGGTGGCAGGTCACGGATGTGTTCCCCTCCCAGCCAGGGCCAGCGACCAACCCGTCCTCAGCCGCCCAAGCTGTGCTCGACGATCCGCGCATCCAGTTGCCGCCCGCGGCCAGGGGCGATGTTCTGGCCGGCACGGTCGATGACGCGGTGTTAGCGGCGATGACGCGACTGGCAGAGACTTGGCGGATCGGGGTGAGCATCCTCGTGAGCGGCCATCCAATCAATGTCTTCGCCACTGACCGCCTCAGCGATCACCCACTCGGCAACGCAGTGGATGTGTGGAAACTCAACGGCCAAGCGATTGTCGATCCACGCACTCCGAATCGCCTCACGACGTCGTTTATGGACGCCGCGGTCGGGTTTGGTGGCGACAACGTCGGAGGTCCCGTGCAACTGACGGGCGAGCAATACTTCAGCGACCGCACCCACCACGACCATGTGCACCTCGGCTTCCCGCGCTAATAACACCAACGCTAGGGACATCCGTCGATGCCTAGCTGAGGGGGCTAAATGCCCTTAGGCATCCGAAACCTAGACCAGACGACCTCTCGAGGATGAGTCAACGGGCCTCCGCCACCGAACGGGTGCCCATTCTCGCACCGTTGGCAGGATCCGCCCGGCGTGTCGCATGCCAAAGGTGTGAGATCTGTCGCAAGACGCTACAGCGAGGCCTGGTCCTGGCCTCGAGCGCTCGGAGTCAGAGGTCGCGGAACCAGTCGTCGTACGCCGCGGCACCAAAACCACCCCGCGATCCGAGGAACGAGCCAACGACGGCAGCACCAAGATCATCCAACTCAGGGGCCACGACCCGGCCACCCGCTCGGCGAGCCATCGAATCGACAAAGCGCTCCAGGCCAGGGTCCTCGCCGAGCCGGAAAAACGTTGTCTGTGCCCCCAGTCGAGAAGCTGCATCCAACTCCTTGATCGCGTAGGCCACGGTGAGCGGGTGGGGTGGGTAGGAGAAGTAGGCCTCAGGCGCGGTGCCAGGTCGGCCCGCCTCCAAGTGAGCAGTTGGCTCTCCGTCAGTCACGATCAACAACACCGGCTGGGCACTGGGGTGCCTGCGGAAGTGGCGGTTGGCCAGGAGCAAGCCATGGTGGAGATTGGTGCCCTTCTCATACTTCGCATCCAGCGCCGTTAGTTGGTCGATGTCCATCACTTCCGCATGGCGCCCAAAGCTGATCAACTGCAGCGCGTCGCCTCGAAAGCGGGTCTGGATCAAGGTGTGCAGCGCCAAGGCGGTGCGTTTCATCGGCACCCAACGACCGTCCATCGCCATCGAGAAAGAGGTGTCGACCAGGAGAGCGACGCAGGCCTGTGTACGGGCCTCGGTCTCCGCGATCTCTACGTCACGCACGTCGATGCGAACCCCCGCGTTGGTGCTTGAGGTGCGGTCCCCCGCGTTGGTGGTTGAGGAGCGGTCCCCCGCGTTGGTGGTTGAGGAGCGAGCGCTAGCGAGCGTCTCGAAACCCGTCTCAGCAGATCGTCGTACGGCGTTAGCAATGGTGCGGTTGACATCCCACGGCTCGGTGTCGCCAAAGGCCCACTCGCGAGTCGCACCAGACGGCTCTCCGGCCGAACCGGCCCGCCGCAAATCCCGCTGACCCTGTCGACCCGACATCTGTTTCGCGACATCACGCAGCAGGGCCCGACCGAGCTGACGCATAGCCTTCGGAGAAAGCCGGAACTGACCATCCGTGCCTCGTTTGAGCAGGCCGGAGTCACGCAAGGCACGTTCGAGATCAGCCAACGCACGCGCATCGACTGCTGCCTCAGCGCCAAGTTGGCGGGCCAAGGCATCCAGATCAACGTCCTCCATCCGCGCGCCGCCATAAGACTGAGACAACTGCTCGGACAGGGCATCGAGCTCGGCCAAATCTTGGAGGACGCCAGTCCCGTCACCCAGGCCGAGTCCGGGGGTCGAATTGTCGCCGTCGAAGGACTCGCCACCAGACCAATCTTCACCCGGCCGAAGCGCCCGGAGATTGTCGTCGAGTTGGCTCAACGCGCCCATCAGTGCCGGCGAACCAAATGCCTGTTGGGAGAGCTCCATCAGCTCCTGTCGCTGCTGCGGCGACATCGAATTCATCATCCGTTGACCGGCCGCAGCGCGCTGCGCCAAAGCGTCGATCAACTCGTCAACGCTCTGTGGGTTCTCTGGGAAGAAGTCGCCATGTTTGGCCATGAAGTCGGCAAACGCAGCGGTCGTGTCCTCGCCACGGCGGTGCACCTCCAGAAGACCGTTGAGATCCTGCAGCATCTCGTTTACCGCGGCTCGATCCTCATCGGTTGCCCCCTCGAGCGCCTGCTTCATGCCAGCAAACCGCTGATCCAACACCTCACGACCCAAGAGATCTTTGATCTCCTCATAGGCCTCGCGCGCTTGCGAACTACGCCACTGATAGTCACCCAACTCGGTGACCGCAGCCGCGGTAGATGCGGGCAAGTTCTCCATCCGCATTTCGGCGAACCGAGCGTCGTCATCGAGATCTCGCGCCAACTGCTGACGCTCGGCTAGCACTGCCTTATCGAGCAATTCGCGCACTTCGGCGAGAGTCCCGTCTAGCGAATTGCGGTCAAGCAGTTCGCGTCGTCGCTCGGCGATTCGGGCCGCCAGTTCATCAAGTCCGCGCTGCCCCTGACCGCCACGTCGCAGGAACTCCTGCATCGCGCGTTCGGGGGAATAGCCGGCCATCACATCAGCCCCGATGGCATCCAACGCCTCCGCCAGATCAACCGGCGGCGCCAGCGGATCACCCCCGGCATACTTGCTATAGCGCGAACTAGCCATAGACGGTCTCTCCGTCGGCCGAGTCTTTGCCGATCTTGCGCACCAGATAAAGCCCCTCCAACGCCAACTCGATAGCGCAGGCACGCTCACCGTCGTTGCTTGCCCCTAGCCGATCCGTGATCTGGTCATAAAGGTCGGACTCGCCCGCTTGGTCCGGCGGCAGCGCCGGCAAGCCAGCCAAGAAGTCACGGGCTGTCACGCGCTCCCCCGTGGTCACCAAGGCTCCGTCCTCCATGACCGCAACCAATGCCGCCAGATCGAGCCCACGGAAGCGATCGCGTACGACGGCGGCGGTGGCTTGCCGCAACAGGTGCGTCAGCGTCTCGCGCTCGCGGCCCTCTTCGCCGGACTCAAACTCCACTTTGCCGCCGAGCACGTCAATGGCGGTCTCAAGGTCGACCACCCGGGCCACCGCCACGGACTCTGCCCCAATGGTGGCGCGATGGAGAGCCGAGGCAGCGATGGTCTCAGCGCCGGCGATCGAGAAACGGGCCGAGACGCCTGAGCGTTGATCAACGGCGTTGGATTCGCGCAAGCCCCGAGTGAAGTGCGCCAAGATCTCGATGAGCACCTCCGGCACCTCCGCGACCAAGTCGGCTTCTTGCCGAATCACCGCAACCTCGTCTTCGAGGGCGATCGGATAGTGCGTGCGAATCTCGGCCCCGAAGCGGTCCTTCAGCGGAGTGATGATCCGTCCGCGGTTGGTGTAGTCCTCGGGATTAGCGCTCGCAACCACGAGCACGTCGAGCGGCAACCTCAGGATGTAGCCCCGGATCTGAATGTCGCGCTCTTCCATCACGTTCAGCATCGCGACCTGGATCCGCTCGGCCAGGTCCGGCAACTCGTTGATCGCGACAATGCCGCGATGCGATCGTGGAATCAGCCCAAAGTGGATCGTCTCCGGATCGCCTAAGCTCCGCCCCTCAGCGACCTTGATCGGGTCCACATCCCCAATGAGGTCGGCAACGGAGGTGTCCGGCGTGGCCAGCTTCTCGGCGTACCTCTCCTCCCGGTGGCGCCACTCCACGGGCAACTCCTCACCCAACCCGGCCGCTCGACGCTTGGAGGCGGGGGCAATCGGGTCATAGGGGTGTTCGCCCAATTCGGAGCCGGCGATAACGGGAGTCCATTCGTCCAACAGGCCGACAAGCGACCTCAGCAGCCGGGTCTTTCCCTGACCGCGCTCGCCAAGGAGTACGACGTCGTGCCCAGCCAGCAACGCCCGCTCAACCTGTGGGATGACGGTGCTGGCGAATCCGTGCAGGCCCGGCCATGGGTCGATGCCCGCGGCCAACTTAGCCAGCAGATTGTCGCGGATCTCGACCCGCAATGGCTTATGCACATAACCAGCGGCTCGCAGTTCGGCGACAGTGGTGATCTTGGGGGCGATCGTGGGGGCAGGCAAATTGCTCATCGAATCATCGTGGCTCACTTCGTCACGCTAACCGACCCGCTGAAATGACGCCCACGGAATTGTTCCCTCAGTCCTCGAGGCTCAGGAACATCACGTGAAGTCCGACATAGCCGTGGCTGCGTGAGCGGAAAGCTCGAGGAACGGTGCCGATGATCTGGAAGCCCAGGTCCTGCCACAGCCGCACCGCTGCGGTGTTGCTTTCGACCACGGCGTTGAACTGAATCCCCAGGAATCCCTGATCTCGGTGCCAACCGATCACCCACTCGGCCAACGTCCGACCCACTCCGAGACCGCGAGCTGCGGGCGAAACCATGAAGGACGCGGTGCCGATATGGGCTCCGTTGGCTGGACGATTTGGCCCCATTTTGGCGGTGCCGAGTATTCGGGAAGCTGGGGGCAGATCCTGGCGATCAGCAGCGTCATAAACGATGACGTGGTTCGGAGGCGGCGACAGCCACTGCTCTTGGGCCTCGGGCGAACTGATTCCCGCATCGATGGCATAGGTATCACCGGCGGCCACGATGTGTTGAAAGATCGGCCAGATGGCCGACCAGTCCTCGGCGTTGGCGGTCCTGATCATCGGGTCAGCCAATCACAGGTGGGCTTGGCTAACCAGCAACCTGAGAAGGAGCATCCACCCAACGTCGACCGACCATCTCGACGCGTGCCGAACCGCCGGTGAGCTGGCTCAGCCGAGTGATCGGAGCGTCGGCTGCACCCGGCGTGGCACCAAAGACCATCCGCACCCGTTGCCCATAGTCCACGCTTAAGACCGCGACTCCGCGGGCCCGCAGGTCACTCTCGATCCGACCCACTGACGTGTGGTCCAAGTCCACGGCGTACTCCTCCAAGAGGTGGCGCTGTTGAGTCGACGTCACAGCTAACCCCGCCCGCACGGCGTCGCCGTAGGCACGCACCAGACCACCGGGTCCAAGAAGTACGCCGCCGAACCAGCGGGTGACAACTGCGATCACGTCGCCCAACTCGCTGCCGCGCAGGGCATCCAACATCGGTGCGCCAGCGGCGCCCCCCGGCTCTCCGTCATCTGAGGAGTGCTCTTGATCGGCATCCGGGCCGATAACGAAAGCCGAACAGTGGTGACGGGCATCGTGGTGCTTCTTGCGTACGTTCTCGATGACCGCGCGAGCGTTGTCCCGGCTCTCCACTCGTTCGATCTGACACAAGAACCGGGAGCGTTTCACCTCGATCTCCGCGAACGCAGGGCCCGACGGCACTCGATAGCGCGTGCGGCGTTCAGACAGCTCAGCCAATGGTCACGCCCCAAGAAATCGCCATTCAGTCGCCGACCTGGCCGTCGACCGACTGTCGCATCAGGTCGGCATGACCGGCATGCCTGGCATATTCCTCGATGAGGTGCACCATGATCCAGCGCAAACTGAACGGCTCTTTCGTGCGGTGGCTGGGCTTGACCGACAACGTGTCCAACCCATCCCCTGCTAGCGCGCCGTCCAGGATGTGATCGCTCCCCTCGACTGCTTGATCGAAGAGTCGCCTCAACTCTTCGGGCGAATCATCTTTGGCCGTATGCCACTCCCAGTCCTCATCTGCCTCCCAATCGGCTGAGGCAAAGGGCTCTCCTGGCGCCTCGCCCTTGAGGCATTCCACGAACCAATAGACCTCGACGTAGGCCAGGTGCTTGAGCAGGCCCCCCAACGTCATATCTGAGGGTGCTAGCGGCGTTGCTAGTTGCGCCTGATCCAGACCCTCAGTCTTGATCCGGATGGTGTCGCGGAAATAGTCGAGGAAGGCGCGAAGGGTGGTGATCTCATCCTCAGCATGGGGTGGATTGCTGCGTTCGATGGTCATGGTTTCAACCTAGCTGCCACTAGTCGTCCGGTCGCGGGGTCACGACCGGTGATGCAATAGACCAGCCCAGTGGGGTCGCGCATCGTCGTCCAAAACTGTTCGGTGACAAGTTGTACGCCGCCCAAAACGACGTGCCGCGCCACCTCGGCGGCTCGGTCATTGGTGCCAAGATCGAGATGGGCGGTGACTTTCCCGCTGGGCGAGTCCAATCGTTGAAGAAGCACGTCGAGAGCGAACTGATGCTCCCCTCGAAGCCAGGAGAACTCGGGTCGGGCGGGCAACACTTCCATCGATGCCCCCATCACCTCGGCCCAGAATCGCGCCTCCGCGTCATACTGCTGCGACGGGATGTCAACGCACACCTGATAGACCGCCGAGCGATGCCCCCCACTGGTTACGCCTGGCCAGATCGCCGGTTCCGGACGGATCGCACCGCCGTGGGACACAAAGCAGAAGACCAGCCCGCCGGGCGACTTCAAGGCAACATGGGTGCCGTTGTCGACCAACTCTTTCGCACCCAAGCCCACTGCCTCATCGGCGGCAAGCCTGGGATCAGCAACGCTGAGGTCGAGGTGGATTCGTGATTCACCCTCCGTCCGACGCTGGATGCGCAGATAGTTGTCCCCTTGCGCGGGCATGAGCGAGACAAACTCGCCGCTCTCTCCCCGCGGCTCGGAGACTGCGAAACCCGTCACCAGCGACCAATACGCCGCAGTCGGTTCGTAGGCGTCTGCCCGGCAGTCCACGAAGGCCGCGAGCCACGTGACGCGTTGGCTCATAAGGCCGGCCTGTGCAGGATTGCGCTGGTGGGCGCCACGATCACGTCATCACCCGACAAGCTGGCGGTGCCGTCGACGATCAGGGAGAACCCAGGTTGAGTCAACGGCGCAAACAACAGCGTCACTTGGGCATTGGCCGCCGCATTGGCGCAGGATCCTCTACCGGGGTTGATCAAGGTGAAGACTCCCTCGGCGTAGGCGCCTGTTCCCGACATTGAGGGGATGCTGACCACCTTGACTCGACCATCGGCATTCCAGCTCAACAGATAGCCAACGCCATACTCGGCCAACGTCTGCTCAAGTTCATCCAGTTCCACAACTTTGCTCATGCTTGGCGAGGGTACGCCGCCGCATGGTGATTGGTCGAAGTAGATTTCACCGCATGCGGATTGTGTCGTTGCTGCCTTCAGCCACGGAGATCTTGTTTGCCATCGGCGCTGGTGACGACGTGGTCGGGGTGACCTTTGAGTGCGACTTTCCCGAAGCCGCGCGTTCGCGGACCGTCGTGTCCACGTCAGCGCTGCCCGAAGGCCTGAGCTCTGCCGACATCGACGCGTTTGTCTCTGCCGCCGTTTCGCGAGGCGAGGACCTCTATCACCTCGACGAGGGCGCCCTAGCGGAGATCAATCCTGACGTGATCGTCACCCAAGATCTCTGTGCAGTCTGCGCCGTAGACGTCTCGGTGGTGGACGACGCGCTCAAGCATCTGGGCTGCTCCGCCGAGGTCGTGACGTTGGATCCACATTCTCTGGAAGACGTGTTGTCCACGATTCGCACGCTGGGTGTGGTGACGGGCCGGCAGGTCGAAGCGGAGTCGCTCATCTTGGACCAGCGGATGCGGATGCTGGGGGTCATGAGATCGGTCGCTTTACGCAAACAGCCTCGAGTGGCGGTTCTAGAGTGGACCGACCCGCCCTACTCCCCCGGCCATTGGGTGCCAGAAATGGTTGAGCTCGCTGGTGCCGTCTGCGTGCTGGGAACCGCCGGCGAAAAGTCGGCACGAATCACCTGGGATGACGTTCGCGCGGCTGAACCGGACGTGCTGATCGTCTCGCCGTGTGGTTATGACCTGGCTGGTGCGCAGTTGTTGGCCGAGAAAGTGGTCGCCTCAAACGAGCTCCCCGGAGTGCCGACGTACGCCGTGGACGCCAACGCCTCCTGGGCCCGACCCGGCACCCGCCTCCTCGATGGTGTCGAAGAGCTGGCGGGGATCCTGCACTTCCACGCCCGCCGCCCCACTGCCGGTTGAGGACCCCCTCGCCACCAACTCGTTTCAAATCGTGCCGTGGGCACGGTTGTTGCTCTGAATTCGCGGCAAACGATGTCAAAACCGTGCCCCCGGCACGATTCGGGCATCCCCATGAGTGCCTACCGCCGAGCGAGATAGGCCAGCAGATCCTGGCGAGTGACGACACCTACCGGTTTGCCGTCCTCCTGCACGAGCAACGCGTCGGCGCTTTCGAGAGCGGCAACCGCTGATTGGGCGGACTCGGTGGCCCCGATTACTGGGAGCGGCGGCGACATGTGGTCTTCGACTGGGTCAGACAATCGAGCAGCACCTGCGAACAGTGCGTCCAGGAGCGTCCGCTCAGACACCGAACCGGCGACCTCAGCGGCGACCACCGGTGGCTCAGCCCGCACGACCGGCATCTGCGAGACGCCGTACTCCTGAAGAATCTGGACTGCCTCGGCGATCGTTTCGTTGGGGTGGGTGTGCACCAGCGCCGGCAACTGACCCGACTTGCCGCGCAGCACCTCTCCCACACTCTGGCCGGGGCCTGATTCGCCCGGGGTGCTGAAGCCATACTGCGCGAGCCAGTCGTCGTTGAAGACCTTGGTGAGATAGCCACGGCCGGAATCAGGGAGCAGTACGACGATTACTGCGGCGTCCCCTTCGGGCGTGCCTTCGAGTTCAGCCGCGACCTGAGCAGCGGCCACCACGGCCATGCCCGAGGATCCCCCCACCAGCATGGCTTCCTCTCGGGCAAGGCGACGGGTCATCGCGAAGGAATCTGCATCCGAGACCTCGATCACGCGATCGGCGATGTCACGGTCATAGGTCGTGGGCCAGAAATCCTCGCCCACGCCTTCCACGAGGTAGGGCCGTCCGGTGCCACCCGAATAGACCGAGCCGGCTGGATCGGCTCCGACGACCTGGACGTCGGGGTTCTGCTCTTTGAGGAAGCGACCGACGCCGGAAATAGTGCCACCGGTGCCCATCCCGCACACGAAGTGGGTGATCTTGCCCTCGGTTTGTCGCCAAATCTCCGGGCCGGTGTCTTCATAGTGGGAGACGGGGTTTTGAGGGTTGGAATATTGATCCGGCTTCCAAGCACCCGGCTGAGAGGCCAGCCGATCCGACACGTTGTAGTAGGAATCGGGATGCTCGGGAGCGACCGCCGTGGGGCAGACGACGACTTCCGCGCCGTACGCCTTTAAGACGTTGCGCTTGTCTTCACTCACCTTGTCGGGGCAGACGAAGACACACTGATAACCCTTCTCTTGGGCGACCATCGCAAGCCCGACGCCGGTGTTGCCTGAGGTGGGTTCGACGATGGTGCCACCGGGTTGGAGCGCGCCCGACTTCTCGGCCGCCTCGATCATCCGCCGGGCGATCCGGTCCTTGACGGACCCACCGGGGTTTAGATATTCAACTTTGGCCAATACGAGTGGACCCCCAAGCGCGCCAGTTGGCCGATCGAGGATCCGGTTGAGTTGGACGAGGGGGGTGTTGCCGATCAGTTCCAGAAGCGAGGTGACGTAGTCCACCGGGCCAATCTAGCCCGTCCCCCGAGGTCGCAAATGACGAAGGCCCCGGTTTCCCGGGGCCTTCGTTTGGATAGTGAGATCAGTCTTGGCCGAAGAACGCCATGATCCGCAGCAGGTTGGTGTAGATCCACACCAGGCTGACGGTGATCGCAAACGCGGCACGCCAAGACTCGCTGACGTCGAGGCCGGCTTCCACGCCATATTCGACGAACTCGAAGTCCATGATCAGCATGAAGACGCCGAGGATGACGCCCAGGAACGCAGTCACCATGCCGAGGCCGGAGACAGCGAACAGCCCGGTTGAATTGCCGAACATGCTCAGGCCCAGCTCAAGAACAGAGAGCGCCACCATGCCCAGGACGGCACCCATGACTATCTTGCGAGCCTTGGAACCCAACGAGATGTTGAAGTACTTGTAGGCAGCCAGGGTCCCAGCAAACGCAGCGAAGGTGCCCAGCACGGCATTCACCACGAGGTGGCTGTCTTGGCCGTACTGCGCGTCAAAGAACTTGCTCAAGGCACCAAGCGCGACACCTTCCAGCACGGCGAAGATGATCACGAGCACTGGGCTGACAACGCGCTTGAACGAAATGAACATCGAGAGCGCGAAGGCACCTAGCGAGCCGACCATCAACGCGAGCATCAACTTGCCATAAGCCGCTGAATCGGTGTTCAGATCTCCCGTCCACACCCAAGTCGCGATCGCCGTAGCAATCACGATCGCAAGGGAGATCGCGGTCTTCTGGACGACGGAGTCGATCGTCATCTTCTCGCCGACGGCGGGCTGGCCCGGAGTTCCGGTGCCCCACGTCGAGGGGTCGGTGCCGACTGGCTGGCCGTATTGCGGTGCGGCCGGAGTGCCACCGGGGTATGTCGCGGCCTGTGCCTGCGGGTTGAACTGCTCCGACCGATTAAAAATCGGGTTGTTGCTTCGCATGTTGGACTCCTCCTTGGAGACCTATGGTGGCGTCCTGCTTTGGGCGCTCACCTTGTGACACCGAGTCTACCGGTTCCACATCTATGTCAACGTGCGATCACCGCTGCCTGTTCCGCCGAACCTAAACAGATCCTATGAATTCTCTGGCTGGCAGAGCCTGTCGAGAACCCACTTCACTGGACGTCTGGCCGACCAACAGCAACGATTTCAACGATCACTTCCAGTCCGTCGAAGTCTCCTGGGTTGGTGGTGTAGAGCGGGCCGAGCCGACAAAGCGCCTTCGCTCGAGACTGGTTTAAGATAAGGAAAACGTGTTAACCTTCTTTTAGACTTGCTGGAAGAAACGGATCCAAGGACACTTCGGAGCATCACCACACGCAGAGGAGCAGCGCATCGCCCGGAAAGAGAACCCAGAGCCACACACGGACCTAGTTATCAACTGGGAAACACACCCCTGGGTGCCTCGAATCGTCACGGGCATTGAAAACCGTTCGCAACGCGATGCCGCACGACAGACCTACAAGTCAGCGATACCGGCAACCATCAACAACCTCATCTTGCACATCACTCCCGAAGTGTCTGCCCAAGCGGATGACGCACGGGCCGCCATCGCACGATTCGACGCAGAACTCTCAGAAGTCATACCGGGCACAGAATTTGCGCCCCTCCAATCGGTGCTCCTGCGCACCGAGTCATCGTCCTCATCGCAAATCGAAAACATTACCGCTGGCGCAAGATCCTTGGCTCTCGCAGAGCTCGGGATAGTCAAGTACGGCAGCAACGCCGCCCTTGTCACGGCAAACGTCGACGCCATGAGCCGAGCCCTTGACCTCGCCAACGACGTCACCCCTGACACGATCCTCGCCATCCACGAGGCACTCATGCGGGGACAGAACCACGCGAGTCCAGGTGCCTATCGCGACGAGCAAGTGTGGATCGGTGGCAGTGCACTGTCTCCCCACTCAGCGGCGTTTGTTCCCCCACACCAGACTCGGGTATTCGCAGCCATCAAGGACTTGTGCGCCTTCACCCGTCGTACGAACATCCCGCTACTGCCTCAAGCGGCCATCGCGCACGCACAATTCGAAACCATCCACCCGTTCAACGACGGAAACGGGCGCACCGGCCGAGCGCTCGTCCACGCCATCTTGAAGAACGGCGGAGCCACGACCCGCAGCACCGTCCCCGTATCTGCGGGTCTGCTACGCGACACCAATAGTTACTTCGATTCCCTCACCGCCTACCGGGAAGGCGACCCCAACCCCATCATCACTCAGTTCAGCCAAGCCGCCTTCTCGGCCATCGCTAATGGGCGACAACTGGCCGCTGAGATGAGGGCGCTGCAACAGCGGTGGGCCACAATCCTGGAGGCACGGCGGGGGGCAGCGGCTTGGTCCGTGCTGCCGCGGCTACTCAGCCAACCCGCCATCACATCGACGATCGTCCAGCAACAGTTGGGCGTGTCGCAGCCCGCCGCCGACAACGCACTGAGGCAGTTGGCAGACGCTGGAATCGTGCAGAAGGCCAGCGGAGTCCAACGCTACGTCGTGTGGATCGCCGGGGACGTTGTCACCGCCTTAGATGCGTTCGCTGACCGAGCCAGACGCCGATAGCGGCTCAAGCAATTGACTTTGGTGCCCCCGGTGGGACTCGAACCCACACTGAATCGATTTTAAGTCGACTTCCTCTGCCATTGGGATACGGGGGCAGGCGATCAAACGAGCGATCGAGCGCCTATCTTGCCAGGCTCGCTGCCCGACCGAGTACGTCGTCGAGCATCACCTCGGTGAGGCGGCCAGTGAAGGTGTTTTGCTGGCTGGGGTGATAGCTGCCCAACAGCGTGAGCTCGTGGCCCGATTCCGAGATCAAGGTGGATGAGCTGCCGTGACCGAAACGGGGGCGCGGACGTGGCACGGCATACCCAACCGAAGCCAGAGCCCGCAGCGATGCGTCCCAACCAAAAGAGCCGAGGGCCACCACAGCGCGCACCGAGGGCAACACCAGTCGCAATTCAGCTTCGAGCCACGGCGCGCACGTGTCGCGTTCGTCGGTCGTTGGTTTATTTAGCGGCGGAGCGCACCGCACAGCGGCCACCATCCGGCAGTCGATCAGTTGCTGTCCATCACCCGCATGGACGCTCGTCGGCTGGCTCGCCAGTCCCACCCGATGGAGGCTGGCAAAGAGCCAATCCCCGGACCGGTCGCCGGTAAAGATTCGCCCGGTCCGGTTGCCACCATGCGCCGCGGGGGCCAATCCGACAATCAAAACTCGAGGAGTTGCCGAGCCCCAGCCATGGATGGGGCGCCCCCAATAGGGCTCTTCGCTGTACGACGCCCGCTTGGCCAGGGCAACGTCCTCACGCCAGGTCACCAATCGCGGGCACGCTCGACAGACGCTCATTCGGGCCTCAAGTTCCAGCAATGAGGCTTCCGCCGACAGACGGCGTACGTCTTCAAGGTCGTGTGCAACAGCGGTGGCGGAAACGGCCGGATCGTCGGGCCAACCGGAACCAGCCGGAACCGGCGAAACGAAACCCACCCTGGTGATCGGATGCGGCTGTGCGGCACCGATCTCATCTTCGCTCACAGCACCGATTGGATCATGAACGAGCCTCGCCCTCGACAAACTTCCGTCGCCGCGTTCATGTCACACTGTCCACCGATAACTTCAGGGGGTCCGGGTGACAACGAGGGTGCGGCTGGTTCTCGCCAGTTTCTTGATGCTCTTCCTCGAGTTGGCGCTAATCCGCTGGGCGGGTTCTCAGGTGGTGCACCTGAGTTACTTCAGCAACTTTGTGTTGCTCGGTTCCTTCTTGGGCATCGGCCTGGGCTTCCTGCGAGCCGGCCGACGCGACCGGGGTAAGCCCCTCTACTCCCCCGTCGCACTCTTGGCGCTCGTCGCGTTTGTGTCGGCCTATCCCGTCACCGTCGACCGCCAAGACGCCTCCATCATCTTCTTCACCAGCCTCAGCACGTCCGGACCTCCGATCTGGGTGACGCTGCCGGTCATTTTCCTCACCGTGGCCGCGATTCTGGCCGGACCCGGCGAGCTCGTCGCCGATTGCTTCCACGACCTCGAGCGACTCGATGCCTACCGTTTTGACCTGATCGGCTCACTGTTGGGCATTGCCGCCTTCACCGCTTGCTCCTTCCTCGGGCTTCCCCCTGTGGTGTGGTTCACCATTGTCGGGGCGCTGTACGTCGTGCTGCTCGGAGGGGCGGCCAAGTCGGTCTCGGTGACGGTGCTGATCGCGCTAGTGGCGATGTTTGCCTACCCCTTCCTGACCGACGAGGGCGTGTTTTGGTCGCCGTACTATGAAGTGACGACGTTCGCCCAGCCCGACGGCGAGGGAGGCGAGCAGTTCCAGGTCTATGTCAATGGCATCCCCCACCAGCGGCTCACGACCGCGGAGACCCGGCTCTCGCAGGAGAGTTTCTACGGTGAGCCCTACGCACGGGCAACCAACCCACCCAAGTCCGTGCTGATCGTTGGGGCAGGAACCGGGACAGACGTGTCGATCGCTCTCTCTAAAGGTGTCGAGAGCGTTGACGCGGTTGAGATCGACCCGCGGCTGCTGCAGTTCGGGCGGGAAAACAACCCGGACCGGGCCTATCAAGACCCTCGCGTCACGACTCACGTCAACGACGGCCGGGCGTTCTTGGAGCGGAGCGACAAGAAGTACGACCTGATCCTGTTTGCCCTCCCCGACTCACTAACCCTGGTGTCGGGAGCGAGCGCGCTCAGGCTGGAGAGTTATCTGTTCACGGCCGAGGCAATGCAGTCCGCCAAAGCTCACCTCAATCCCGGCGGCGCGTTCGCGATGTACAACTTCTATCGCGAGCCCTGGCTCGTTGACAGACTCGCCAACACCCTGGACCAGTCGTTCGGCCATCCACCCTGCTTGCTGTCCTATCCCAAGGCCATTTCCTTGGCCGTGTTGGTCGTCGGGCGCACCGCAGCTGATCAGACCTGCGAGACGACATGGACGCCGACCGCTGCAGCCCCCGCCCCCTCCACCGACAATCACCCGTTCCTCTATGTGAAGGAAGATGCCGGCCTCTTCGGTATTCCGACGACCTACGTGTTGGCAGTCGGTCTGATTCTGTTGGCAAGCCTGCTTGCGATTGCTGCGGTCGGCAGATCCCAGCTGCGCACCATGTGGCACTACCGAGACCTGTTCTTATTGGGGGTCGCGTTCCTGCTTCTCGAAACCAAGAGCGTCACCGGATTTGCGCTCTACTTTGGCACCACTTGGCTGGTCAACGCGCTGGTATTTACTGGCGTCCTAGTAGCAGTCCTGATTGCGGTCGAAGTGACCCGAAGGTTCCCCACGCCACCGCTACGAACGATGTACGTCGTCTTGTTCGGCGGCCTGGCACTGGCCTGGCTGGTGCCCTCGTCGTGGGTCCTAGGACTTGCTTTCGGGCCCCGACTGGTGGTGGCGATGACGCTTGCGTTCGTGCCGATCATGGCCGCCAACGTCATCTTCGCCAAGCGCTTCGCGACGACGGCCGACCCCACGGTCGCGTTTGGCGCCAACCTTCTAGGCGCCATGGTCGGCGGCTGCTTGGAATACCTCGCCCTCGCCACGGGCTATCAGTCCCTGCTCATCCTGTGCGCGCTGATCTATCTGGCCGCCTACCTCGTGTCACCGAAGTCCCCAGGCTCCCAAGGCCTCGGCACGCCAGCCCTCACCCCCGCCTAGAGTTAGTCCGCCCCGGACTAACTCAGGGAGGCGGCGATGCCGTCGAGGATGTCTGCCTCCGAGGCGGTCACGGACGACACCGTCGTACGCCGAAGGATGCGAGAGACGATCAGCGCACCCGCCCCGATGACGTCCGCCCGACCGGCTCCGACGAAGCCCAAATCGATCCGCTCAGCCACGGTTTTGGCCAGCAGCAGTTCGGTCAGTTCGTGCACAGCGGCGGTGGGAATGGAAGCCTGATCAACCACCTCTTTGTCGTACGCCGCAAGCCCAAGCGCACCGGCCGCAATCGTCAAAAAGGTGCCGGCTACGCCGACCACTGAGGCCGCATCGGCGAGATTGACCCCACACGCGTCGAGTTCGCGATCAATATCGGCACCGCAGGCCTCGATCTCCGCTGCTGTCGGCGGGTCGGATCGCAGATGCCGCTCGTGCAATCGCACTGAACCGATGTCCATCGAGCAAGCGGACTCGGGCGCCACTGAACCCAGGATGACTTCTGTCGACCCTCCGCCGACATCAATGACCAGGACTGGTGCTGCGTGGGGGGTCTGCAGGTTTGCCACGGCGCCAGCGAAGGCAAGGCCTGCCTCTTCGTCACCCGACAACACCTCGGGTCGCACACCCAGTCGCGCCTCGACGCCGGCCGCGAAGACCGCCGCGTTGGAGGAGTCGCGGGTGGCAGACGTGGCGCAGAAACGAATCTGCGCCACGGGATGCGCCGCCAACAACGCGGCGTACTCATCAAGGCACGCAAACGCCCGCACCAGCGCTTCATCGGCTAGCCGCCCGCTCGCATCGACCCCCTGGCCCAGCCGAACAATCCGGCTCTCCCGCACCAGCGGCCGCCCGGGCGAGCCGATCAACAGCTTGATGGTGTTGGTGCCGCAGTCAATCGCCGCAATCACGTCAGTCATCGACACGGCCCGGAACGCCACCAGTCACCCAAGAGGTCAAGGACTTCATCACCCAACGGATTGACCCCCCGACCCTGGGCCAACGACTGGCCAGCCAACACGTGGAGGCATTTCACCCGATTCGGCATGCCGCCTGCGGAGATTCCGTCGATTTCGGGCACTGAACCGAGCTCAGCACGAGCCGACAGGTAGCGCTCATGCGCGCGCGCGTAGGCCGCGGCCAACGCAGGATCCTCGGCAAGCCGCTGCTCCATCTCGCCCATCAACCCCGATCCCTCGAGGGTCCCGATCCGAGCAGCAGCCCGCGGACAAGTGAGGTAGTAGGTGGTCGGAAAGGGTGTGCCGTTGGGCAGTCGGGGCTCGGTGGTGACAACATCCGGATTGCCACACGGGCACCGATGGCCCACCTCGTGGATCCCCCGAGGGCTTCTGCCAAGTTGAGCTTCGATCGCCGCCTCGTCAAGCGGATCGATCACTGGTCATCCTCGGTTTCGGCCCCATCAGATTCGGAGCCGCCGGGTCGCTCATCGGCAGGAGCGGTGATTCTGTCAGCGGGCGCATCGCTTGGCTTGGGAGGATTGCCAGCAATCTCCACTGACTCCCACGCTGCGTCCCACCAGGCGGTGGGCACAACTTGGCCACTCGCGGACTCATCAGGAATAGACACTTCGCTTCCCAGCGGCTTGCCGTCAAGATCGATCACTTGTACGCCGGTCTCGCCAGGTAGGACGTAGCCGAATCGCTTGCGCGCCTGGATTTGCACAAACGTCGGGTCCTCCCAGCGCCGCTTTTCCCGCTCAAGAGCTTTCAGATCCGCCTGCCGCTCAGAGATCTGTTCCTTGATGTTGGCGATCTGCGAGCGCTGCTGGAGATAGGCACGCATCGAGGAGGCATACGAGACCGTCAACACGGCCAAGACGAGCACCAAGATGGCCGCTCGCCCCGTGATCCGCGACGTCTTGCGAGGCGAGCCCGCCGACCGAAGTCGCGAACTCGCGCTTAGTCGGTCGGATCGTGAGCCCCCGGGGCCAGCGCTGCTCGAAGCAGCACGCTGCCTCGTCGTGGCCCGTTGACTGGTGCTGGGTCCTCGACGGCCACCAGGACCCCTTCCTGCGGAGTTGCCTGGTGGTTTCCGGTCACGTGACTTCGATGCCCCCACGGGCACCAGTGTGCCTGGCTTAGGCGCCGAATCGTGGGAACGCCCCGGCCCCGGCGTAGCGTGCCGCGTCGCCCAACTGCTCTTCAATGCGCAAAAGCTGGTTGTACTTCGCCACTCGCTCCGACCGTGCTGGCGCACCCGTCTTGATTTGGCCACAGTTGGTCGCGACAGCCAAGTCGGCGATGGTGGTGTCCTCGGTTTCTCCCGACCGGTGGCTCATCATGCAGCGGTAACCCGCTCGGTGTGCCAAGTCAACCGAATCCAACGTCTCGGTCAGCGAGCCAATCTGATTGACCTTGACCAACAGCGCGTTGGCTTGGCCACCGGTGATGCCCCGCTGCAGGCGCTCAACATTGGTCACGAAGAGGTCGTCGCCCACGAGTTGCACCTTGTTGCCAAGGTCGCGGGTCATCGCTCCCCAACCACTCCAGTCGTCTTCGTTGAGCGGATCCTCGATGGACACGATGGGATAGGCCGCGCACAGCTCGGCGTAGTAAGCGATCAATTCGCCAGCGCTCATCCGGCTGCCCTCGAAGGTGTAGGCACCGTCGGTGTAGAACTCGCTGGCGGCAACATCCATGGCTAAGGCGATGTCGGTGCCTAGGACGAACCCGGCCGCTTCGACAGCCTCGGCGATCAGATCGAGAGCAGCCCGGTTGCTATCGAGGTTGGGGGCGAAGCCGCCCTCGTCACCAAGCCCAGTCGACAAGCCCTTCTTTTTCAGCACCGACTTAAGCGCGTGGTAGACCTCGGCGCCTTGACGCAACGCTTCACGGAACGTCGGCGCACCGATGGGCGCAATCATGAATTCCTGGACATCGACGTTGGAGTCGGCGTGTGATCCGCCGTTGACGATATTCATCATCGGCACGGGTAGCAGGTGGGCGTTTGGGCCACCGATGTAGCGATAGAAGGGCAGTCCTGCAGAGTCCGCAGCCGCCCTGGCCACGGCCAACGAGACACCCAAAATGGCGTTGGCGCCGAGGTTGGCCTTGTTAGGCGTGGCATCAAGGTCAAGCATCGTCTGGTCGATCAGTCGCTGGTCATCAGCGTCCATTCCCTCGATCGCTGGGCCGATCGGGTCTAGCACTGCGCTGACAGCCTTCTCCACACCCTTGCCGAGGTAACGGCTGCCACCATCTCGAAGCTCGACCGCCTCAAAAGCGCCGGTGGATGCACCACTGGGAACTGCGGCGCGAGCAAACGCACCATCATCGAGGAGTACCTCCACCTCAACAGTGGGGTTGCCACGCGAGTCCAAAATTTCGCGGGCACCAACGGCGGCGATCGAAGCCATAAGCAAACTCCTGATTGTTCAACAAAGGCGGGAACGGGTGAGGTCCCAGACTAGTCATCGGCAAGCGGAAAAGCATCCTGCACCCGCTGGCGTACGACGTCACGCAGAGCCTGTTCCGGATCAACACCTTGAACCCGGGCTTCGTCCACTAAGGCGAGCAGTCGCTGGCCGATGTCATCAGCCGATCCATCGCTGTCCGCATAGCCCGTGGCTTGGTGGCTGCCAGCCCGCTCAAGTCGGTCCAAGACCTTGTCGGCGAGGAGCAACGCCGGCAACTGGGCCGGGATCCCTTCCAACACGGAGCTGCGCCGTTTCTCGGTGGCCTTGATCGATTCCCACGCCTCGTTGATGGCCTCGGCTTCCAGCCGGGGGCGCGGTGTCCCTGAACGGTCACCGAAGACGTGCGGATTGCGGCGCACCATCTTGTCGGTGATGTCGGCCGCCACGTCGGCCAAAGTGAACTCGTCACTCTCGGCAGCAATGACTGCGTGGAAGACCACCTGCAGGAGTAGGTCGCCGAGCTCTTCTCTCAAGTGCACCGCGTCGCCCGAGTCGATCGCTTCGAGTGTCTCGTAAGTCTCTTCTAGCAAATAGCGGGACAACGAGCGGTGCGTTTGTGCTGACTTCCAGGCGCATTCGGCTCGCAACTGGAGCATGACTTGGAGGAACTGCTCCAGCTGATCTCCGGTTGCGGACATTTGAAGATGCTTAGTTGCAGCGTTGCGATGGCGGCAGCGCGGCGGCTGCGGCCGGATCCATTTGTTCAGCAGCGCCAGCAACGGCAGCAGTGCTTTGCGCCAGAGATACCGAGGTGTCGGTTGGGGTGACTTGACCGTCGACGATAGCTAGCCCATAGCGAGGATCAATCTCGACGGTGTTGTCCGCCACCCAGTCGGCGAAGATCTGCGCGCCACGGGCTGCTTGGTCCTCCGCCACTGAGGAGTCGGCGCCCTCCTCATCGAGCGCGCGGCGGCCGACCTCTGCCTGGATAGCGTCGGCATAAGGGCCCGCTTGGGAGAGTTTGATGTAGGAGGCCCGAACCTCCTCAGGAATCTCTTCCGCTTGAGCCTCAGCGGCGTCAACAGCGTCTTGATAGGAAGCCGGCACTGGCACGTCATACGTCTCGCGAGACCTGCTGAGCAATCGCTTGCCGAGTCAACGACCCGGCTACGAAAACACTCAGCACCTTGAGGGGGTAGGTCGCGCCCTCTTCCTGGATCTGGGGCATGAACGCAGTGCACAAGTCAGCCGTTGCCTCATCGACTGCAGCCAACGTGACGTGCGAGTCACCCACCTGCGCGGCCACACCGGGTCTGGCCGAAGCACAGCCACTGACCAATCCGGCCGCGACGAGCAGGGCACACGTGATGCTCCAGAGGCGCCGGACTGCAGGCTTCGTTCGGCCAGAACGACGGGCGCTGGCATGGAACCGTTCCACTGCTGAACTCCTTAGAGAAGGTGTTGAACCTATTTGTCGCTGAACCTACGCTGGTGAACTTATTCTGGCGGATCGATGACACTGTCGATGACTGTGCGTGCCCATTCAAGCAGGGCCACACCAGAGATTGGCCGCCCGCCAATGACACCAGTTTGTGGCCGCGGCACCAAAATAGTCTTGACCGGGGCTTTGACGATCGACCCTGGGTAGAGCCGACCCAGCCGCAAGGTGCGTGACTCGGGCAATTCAACCGGTGCAAACCGAACGTGCTTGCCCGCGATAGTTACCTCGCCAACGCCGGCCATGCGGGAGCGGGCTCTAAATCGCGCCACGAGCAAGAGTGAGGCAACTTCGTCAGGCGGCTCGCCATACCTATCGATCAGCTCGTCACGGATCAGGTCAACGTCCTCATCGTGGCGAACTTCAGCGAGCCGCTTGTACATCTCCAGGCGCAGTCGCTCCGAGCCGATATAGGTGTGTGGCAGGTGCGCGTCGACCGGCAGTTCGATGCGCACTTCACGCAACTCCTCCTCCACCTCACCACGGAATTCCGAAACGGCTTCCCCGACGAGCCGCACATAGAGATCAAAGCCAACCTCGGCGATATGGCCAGATTGTTCGCCACCAAGGAGATTGCCGGCTCCACGAATCTCCAGGTCCTTCATCGCAATCGCCATGCCGCCGCCCAGATCCGAGTGCTGGGCCAAGGTCGCGAGCCGCTCGTGGGCCGTCTCGGTGAGCGGTTTCTCGGCTGGATAGAGGAAGTAGGCGTAGGCGCGCTCGCGGCTTCGTCCCACCCGCCCACGCAACTGATGCAATTGGGAGAGCCCCAGCATGTCGGAGCGCTCGATGACCATGGTGTTGGCGTTGGAGACATCCAGGCCCGACTCGACGATCGTGGTGCACACCAAGACGTCAAAGCGCTTTTCCCAGAAGTCGAGCATCACTTGCTCCAACTGATGTTCGCCCATTTGCCCGTGGGCCGTGGCAATCCGCGCCTCTGGCACCAGCTCGCGCAATTTCGCTGCTGCCTTTTCGATCGACGAGACCCGGTTGTGAATATAGAAGACCTGGCCGTCGCGGAGGAGTTCCCGGCGTACGGCGGCCACGACCGTGCGGTCCTCATAACCACCGACGTAGGTCAACACCGGGTGCCGTTCCTCGGGCGGTGTGGTGATGGTCGACATCTCGCGAATGCCGGTGATGGCCATCTCGAGGGTCCGCGGGATCGGCGTAGCACTCATCGACAAGACATCCACGCTGGTCCGCAGCCGCTTCATCTGTTCTTTGTGTTCGACCCCGAAGCGCTGTTCTTCGTCGACGACGATGAGGCCGAGATCCTTGACGGTGATGTCGGGGTTCAACAGGCGGTGGGTGCCGATCACGATGTCAACGGCCCCGGAGCTGAGCCCTTCGATGACCTGTTTGGCCTCGGACTCACTTTGGAAACGGGAGAGCGCCTTGATCACGACCGGGAAGCCGCTCATTCGTTCGCTGAAAGTTGAGAGGTGCTGCGTCACCAGCAAAGTCGTGGGGACGAGTACGGCGACCTGTTTGCCGTCCTGGACCGCCTTAAAGGCAGCCCGCACGGCGATTTCGGTCTTCCCATAGCCAACGTCGCCGCACACCAAGCGGTCCATCGGCACGCGTTGGCGCATATCGGACTTAACCTCGTCGACGGTGCTGAGTTGGTCAGGGGTCTCCGTGAACGGGAAAGCGTCCTCGAGTTCGCGCTGCCAGGGAGTGTCCGGTCCGAATGCATAACCCTGAGTGGCCTGGCGGGCGGCGTACAACTTGATCAGCTCGGCTGCGATCTGCCGGACCGCGCGTCGAGCCCGACCCTTCCGTTTGGCCCAGTCGGCACCGCCCAGGCGGTCGAGGGCTGGCTGTTCACCACCGACATAGCGAGTGACCTGATCGAGTGCATCCGCCGGCACGAACAGCCGGTCTGGAGGGCCGCCACGTTTAGAGGCGCCGTATTCGACAACGAGGTATTCGCGGACCGCGCCGCCAACCTCTCGTTGCCGCATCGCAACGAATCGGCCAACACCGTGTTGCTCGTGGACGATGTAGTCGCCCGCGCTGAGCTCAAGGGGGTCAATCTGCTTGCGCCGACGCGCAGGCATGGCTCGCATATCCCGAGTCGATGACTTCTGACCCGAGATGTCATCACCGGTAAGCAACACGAGACGATTGCTGGTGTCGACGAACCCATGCTCCAGGTCCGCAGTGGTCACCGTGACCACGCCGCGCCCCAACCCGTTGAGACGCGCTGGCAGGTCGTGTTCGGCCAAAACTTCGACCATCCGTTGCGCGGGACCCGCACCCGGGTGGGCCACCAGAACTTGATAGCCCTGGTCGAACCACGCGCGAATGTCGGCAACAGCCGCGTCAACGTCGCCGCGATATTCGGGCGCTGGGGTTTGGGCAAGTTCGACCACGCTGCCGGAGCGAGCACTGTCTTCGACGTCGTCCGCGATGCCAAACGGACTGAGTGTCCACCAACCCAGCCCTCTGGCTAGGGCTCCGTCGCGTACCTCTTCCAGCGTGCGATAAGAGGCAGCGCCAAGGTCGATCGGGGCGGTTCCACCACCGGCCGCCACCGCCCAACTGGCGGCGAGGAACTCCTCGCTGGTGGAGACGAGATCCAGAGCGCGAGTGCGCACTCGCTCGGGGTCGAGAACCAACACATGGGCGTTGGGCGGAAACAGATCCACGAACAGTTCCATGTCGTCAACCAGTGCTGGCGTGAGGGCTTCCATCCCTTCGACCGCGATGCCTTGGGCGAGCTTCTCGGTCATTTCCACGAGCATCGGATGGCTTGTGCTGAGTGCTGCTGCGCGAGCACGCACCTCGTCGGTCAACAGCAGTTCGCGACAAGGCGGGGCCCAGAGCCGATCCACCTTGGCGAGGGTCCGCTGATCCGCGACCGCGAAGGTGCGAATCTCCTCCACCTCGTCGCCCCAGAACTCGATCCGCAGTGGGTGCTCGTCGGTCGGCGGGAAGACATCGACCAAGCCTCCTCGAACGGCGTACTCTCCACGCTTCTCCACCAGGTCCACCCGGACATAGGCCGCATCGCTGAGTCGGCGTACGACGTCTTCGAGGGGAGCGCTCTGTCCGGCCACCAATTCGACCGGCGCCAAATCGCCCAGACCGGCCACCTGTGGTTGCAACAGTGAGCGAACGGGCGCAACCACGACGCGCAACGGTCCGTTGTCGACGTCGTCCCCCGGGTGGCACAGCCGGCGCAACACCGCGAGTCGCTTGCCGACAGTGTCGCTGCGCGGGCTGAGTCGTTCGTGCGGCAAGGTTTCCCAACTCGGATAAAACGCCACACTTGCGGGGTCGACCAAGCTGTGCAGGGCCGCAACGAGGGTTTCGCCGTCGCGGGCGTTGGGAGTGACGACCAGAATCGTCCGCCCCAGATCGGCCAGACCTTTTGTCACAAACGGGCGCAACGCCGCCGGCCCGATGATGTCGAGGACGGGCGTGTCACTGACGCCCTCAAGGGCTTCGGCTAGCGCCAGGTCCGCTAGCAACGCTGTCGCGAACTCCGCGAGAACGTGTGAATTCGCATGGTCGCTGGGAGGCGACGAGCCTTCAGTCAAGGGGTTGGCTAGTCCGTGCCGTGTCGGCGGACAAAGTCAACGATCTGCTCTGCCAACTCTGGGCGACAGACAATGAGGTCTGGCAGGGAGACGTTCTCTTGGTTGTACTTCAACTCAGACCCGTCTACCCGCGAGCAGAAGAGGCCGGCCGCTCGCGCGACCGCCACTGGGGCGGCGTTGTCCCACTCATATTGTCCACCGGCGTGCACATAGGCATCTGCTATGTCGCGAGCCACCGAGAGCACCTTGACTCCTGCCGATCCCATCGGCACGAGGTCCGCTCCGATCTCCTCAGCTAGCGCTTGGACAAAGGCGGGCGGTCGAGTTCGCGAGACGGCAATCCGGGGGCGGACTGAGGTGCGGGTCGGCACCACTGGTGGCTGTCCGGTATTGAACGTCTCGCCCAGCGCCGGTTGCGCAACGGCACCGGCGATCAATTCACCGTCCTCCCACAGCGCAACGTGCACCGCCCAGTCGTCACGCGGGGGCTCAGAAAACTCGCGGGTGCCATCGAGCGGATCAACAATCCACACTCGTCGGGCAGCCAGTCTTGTCGCAGTGTCAGCACTACTCTCCAGCGCCTCCTCCGACAAGACGGCGTCGTTGGGACGATGCTCGGCCAGCAACGTCATCAACAACTCGTGCGCCGCGCGGTCTCCGGCATCCTTCAGTTCTTTGCCCTGGAGACCCTGCGCACGTACTTCCAGTAGTCGGGTGCCAGCGGTGGTGGCGAGCCAGGTGGCCAGTTCATGGTCGTCAACGATTTGGTCGCTCGAAGATGGGGTCTGCAGCACTCGACGAGTTTGACACAGCGCGAGCGAGCCTTTCGAATCCCAAGCACGGATGGCAGTGGGCATGGCCCGAACGGGTGGCGGAAAACCATCCAATGAGCCCATCAGCATTCTAGAGACCCTGGTCACAATCTTCGCTAGCGTGGAAGAACTCCTGAGGCACATTCCGACTACCTCAGGGCAAAACCTTGGGGAAGGTCTTTTTAGACAATGAAGAAATTACGTTCTAGCCGCGCGCGCTCCGAGCGCCTCGCGACAAATCCGATGTCCAGTCCGCGCAGGCGGGCCATTGGCGCGTCATCGCTGGCACTTGTTCTCTCCACGGCGGCTTTGGGAGTCCTGCCCAACACACCAGCATCAGCCGTCATCACTGGCAACGTGCTCAGCGGTACGACGTCATCCATGTGGCAGGTCAATGGCGAAGTCGACTCGCTCGCGATCAGCAACGGCGTCGTCTACGTGGGGGGCCCGTTCACACAGGCTCGTCCGCCCGGCACCGGCACCGCTGTCAACCGCACCAACCTCGCCGCCTTCAACGTGAACACCGGCGCGCTCATCACCACGTTCAACGTCGCGGTTAACCAGCGCGTTCGGGCAATGAGCGTTTCGCCAGACGGCAGCCGCCTCTACCTTGGCGGAAACTTCACCACGGTGGGCGGGGCGACCCGTAACCGTCTCGCGGCATTGAACATCAGCGGAGTTGCCGGGGGTGCGAACGCGACCCTGATCACAGCCTTCAACCCGAATCCCAACCGCACCGTTATGTCGATCGACTCCACGGCAACCACCGTCTACGCCGGCGGCGACTTCAGCACGATCGGCGGTGGGACGCGCGGCAACCTCGCCTCAGTGAGCGCGGCCGCGGGCACTCTGAACGCAGCCTTCAACCCCGTGTTGACGGCTCCGCCGGCCTCCCCGTTCGCGACCTACTCGCCTCGAGTGAACGCGATCGAGATTCTGCCGGGTGGCAGCCGCGTGCTTGCCGGCGGCAGCTTCAACGCCGTCGATGGCGCAGCAACGGGTGGTCTCGTTTCGTTCGATCCGACCAACGGCGACGTGCAGCCCTGGGCCGCTTCGGCGAGCCAGCCCATCAACACCAACTGTGGTGGCCGAGTCACCGACATCGTCTCGGATGGCACCACCGCTTTCGTAACCGCCGAGGGTGACCCCCCGGGTTGTTACGAAGGCACCTACGCGGCCAGCATTTCTGACGGAGCCATGTTGTGGAACTCCGAATGCCTTGGTGCCACGCAGGGTCTGGCAGTCATGAACGGCGTTCTCTTCAAGGCTTCGCACCAGCATGACTGTGCCTTCTCTGAGGGCGGCGCCTTCGGTGGCTTCGTTGGTGGCACCGCTCGCGACGCCTTCATCCACCGTTACCTAGCGGGTCAGGACGTCACTGACGGAAGTTTCGTGCACTGGACTCCACAGACCAACGCGACCAGCACGGGTGGAACGACCTCGGTCGGCCCCCAGGTGATGGCCGCTGACGGCACCAACCTGGTTGTCGGCGGAGACTTCACGAGGGTCAATGGAGCCAACCAGCAGGGCCTGGCCAGATTCCGCAACGGCGGCAACACTGCCAGGCCAGAGGTTCCCGGCCGCTCCTTCAACGGCGATCCCTGGCCCAACACGGTGCCCACAGTGCAGATGAACCTGCGCGTGACAGTTCAGCCGACCGCAGCCAACACACTCACTGTCGAATTCCCAGCGGTGAACGACAACGACAGCGGCCTGCTGACCTATCGGATCTACCGCAACAACGGCACTACCCCGGTCGGGACCGTTACTGCCCGTTCGTGGCCCTGGACACGTCCAGTCCTCCGGTTCGACAACACCGGGCTGACAGCCGGCACGACGTACTCCTACCGCGTCACAGCCAGTGACGGCACGCTGACCAGCGCCCTCTCGACCGCGGTTTCCGGCACCGTCCGGAGCGGAGCGGCACCGGTGTTCGCCACGACGTACGCCGGTGCTAACCCGACGGCTTGGTGGCGGCTCAACGATTCCGGTTCAACCGCTGCTGATAGCAGCGCAACCGGGACCAACGGCGGCACCTTCCAAGGTGGAGTCACGACCGGCCAGCCGGGCCAACTCGCGGCAGACGATGCCGTGACGCTGGATGGCAGCACCGGGTATGTCGCTTCGGACACCCCCATCAGTGTGCCCAACGCGTTCTCCCAGTCCGCGTGGTTCAAGACGTCGACCAACCGAGGCGGCGTCATCCTGGCTCAGAGTGATCGGGCCACGGGCAGCGGCGGTAACACGGATCGAGTTCTAGTGATGGACAACAACGGCAACATCGTGTTTGCCGCAAAGTCCGGAGTTGGCAGCTCATTTGGTGTCGGCACGATCAACATGCGCAACCAAGGTCCGAGCTGGAACGACGGCGAGTGGCACCACGTCGTCGGCACCTACGACGGCGCCGGAAATGCGGCGCTTTACGTCGACGGCTGGCTCCAAAAGAGCGCGACCGGGACGCCGTTTGATCCGCTCGCGCAGGCTAACGGGATGCCGACCAGCTATGTGCGAGCAGGATACGCCGACATGTCAGGACTCCTGTTGGTGTTCGGTCGCAACTTCTACAACAACAAGTGGCCATCGAGTTATTACCTCGATGGCAGCATCGACGAAGTGGCTGTGTTCCCGACCGCCCTCACCGCAACGCAGGTGCAGACCATGTTTGCGGCCGGCGTCAGCGAGGACTAGCTAACCAAGAAAGGGACGGTGTGGGGCTGCTACAGCCCCACACCGTCCCTTTCGGCATTCATCTCGGCCTACATGAGATGGACTTAACGCAGAGATAACCAAGCCTTGTGCTCGCCTCATGCATGCTGGAAGCCCACCCCCTGCCGGGACCCCCGCGCAGTGTGACCGGGTGGGCTTTCATCGACACATGTAGGGAGGCGGACGTTGATCCGCATCACCAAAAAGCTGGTTTTCAGTCAGCTTGTTCCGTTATTCGTCCTGGCTTTGGTGGCCACCTTTGTCACCGTTGCCGGTTTGTCTCAGACAGACGTGCTCCGCGAGGCCAACGCCTCGCCCGCCGCTGGCAAGGTCACCGGCGCCAAGGCGGCATCGGACGAACCCTCCGTTGTCGCAAGCAAGACGATTAAGCGCAAACTCGCCAAGAAGCGCAAGAAGCGGCCCTGGCTCGGCGGCGTACAATTGCCCAATCCGCCGGCCCCAACTCCGGCGCCCACCCCGCCGCCGACCGAGCCTTCGGAGCCGCCCGTGCCGACACCCACTCAGCCGCCAACTCCGGAACCGACACCCACTCCTACGCCTACGGATCCCCCGGAGCCTGTCACGGGGTGGACCCAAGATCTCAATGAGAGTTTCGACGGAATCGATCAGAAGATCTGGGATGTCCGCGATGGCAAGGCGAACGCCAATGAGCACAGCTTTCTGCAAGCCAAGAACGTCTCGACGGCAGGCGGCATCCTGCGCATCCAGGGCAAGAACGAGAGTGCTGGTGGCCGCAACTACACCTCTGGCTACCTCGATACCAACGGTAAGTATTCGCTGCCAAACTATTTCCGTGCGGAGATTCGGGCCAAAGTCCCCATGGAACAGGGCATGTGGGCCGCCCCGCTCTGGCTGCGCCCGGCGGACTTCTCCGGCGGCGAAATCGACCTGCTGGAGACTTACGGCAAAGAAAGCGCCCGACCAAAGATCCACCACACGATTCACACCGACTATGGCTCGGGCCACGAGTTCTCGGCTAAGCCTGCCTACTACTCCGTGGTTGATGACGCGACCGGCACCGAGTGGCACACCTACGTCGTGGAGAAACGTCCAGGATCGATCACCATGTGGACCGATGGAGTGCAAACCGCGCGTTGGACCCAGGGCGACCCATCCTGGTTCAATCAGTATTATGAAGCCAACAAGCGCTGGGAACTGCGAGTAAACCTGCAGATTGGCGGCAGCTGGGGTGGTCTTCCCGACGCCACCACCGACTGGAGTGGCGACAAGACAACGATGATGGTCGACTACATCAGGACGTGGGTCCCCAACCAGTAAGGTTTGGACTACCTTGACATCAGGTTTACCCGACTTCGTCGTTCTCGGCGCACAGAAGTCAGCGTCAACGTTCCTGCAGGATCAAATGGCCCAACATCCGGGCATTGAGATCGCCGTTGGGGAGGTGCGGACCTTCGAAGATCCGCACTACTCCCCAGCGGCTGTCGCGATGCTTCCCGGCCTGTTCGAAGGCGATCCGACGCTGACTCGCGGCATCAAGCGGCCCGACTACTTGGGCCAGCCCGACGTAGCCGGTCGACTCGCGGAACATTTACCGAACGCAAAGCTCTTCGTGGTTATTCGCGAGCCCATCGCGCGGGCGATCTCTGCTTACTATCACTATGTTCGGCACGGTTTTGTTCCGGTTCGTCCGCTCGATGAAGCCTTCACGCTGCTGCTCAACGACACGTGGGCCCGCGCCTACCCGCGATCAACAGAGATCTTGGATTATGGGCTCTACGGCAAGCACATCTCCCGCTATCTCGAGCACTTCTCGCGCGACCAACTCTTGGTTTTCGAGCAGAAGGGGCTCACCGGCGATCCGCTCGGCTCACTTCGCCAGGCCTTTGAATTTCTTGGCGTTGACCCCACCTTCGCGCCTGAGAGCACCGCATCAGTCTCCAACAAGGGCGTCTATTCGCCGGCCAGACTGCGTCTGCTCCGGACGAAGAATCGCTTCACCCATCGCTACACCCCAAACCTTGATCGCCGGGAGCCACGCAAGCAGACTCCGCCCGGTTGGCTATGGAATGCAGCCGTTGTGGGTCTGGACCGAGTGGTCTTGAGTCGATTTGACGAAGGTCGCCCGCCGGAGCTCTCGCCTGAGATACGCAGCAAACTCACGGCGTACTACGCCCAGGATGCCGATGCTCTACGCGATGTTCTACAAGGAATGCCGGCCTCGGCGCCCTGGCTTTAGATGCTTGCCAGCCTCAACCGGGGTCTCTTGCGCCATCCCGACGGGGCCGTCGGGCTTCGCCGTAAAGCGAACAGTTCGGCGAGATGCAAGGGCCCCCGAAGCAACCAACAAGCGCCGGCCAGCAGCACGCCACTGGCAACTAGGGCCAAGCCAAAGGTGGCTGTCGTGTTGCCTAGCGTGACGGCAATTATGAGTGATGGCAGCCCAACGCAGCCGATCACCAGCGCCAAGATACCGAGGATCCGCCACAGCGAGGCGCGCACGCCGGTGAAGCGATAGACCTGGAGCAACGCCAGCGTCGTATCGAGCGTCATACAGGCCGCCCAACTCACCGCAGCACCCAGATAGCCCATTTGCGGAACTAGCCAGAACACCCCTGCGACGTTGGCGGAGAAGACAATGCTCTTGTTGATCGCGCCCCAACCGCTACGCCCGGACATCAGCAACATTGACTGCACGTTGCCGCCCGCCAGCAAAGCTAGAGCGCCGATGCAAAGCAACTGCATCGACAAGGCTCCTTCCACGAAGCCTTCACCAAACCACCCGAGCACAGTGCTCGCGAACACCGCCGCGATCACATAGATGGGAGCTCCAAAGAGCAGGATCCACCCTGCAGTGACCGTGTAGAGGCGCTGGGCTCGCTCGTTGTCGCCGTCGGCCAAGAAAGCGCTGAACTGAGGAGCCACCACGATGCGCAAGGCCGTCAGCACGATCATTCCAGCGCCGACAAACCTGGCCGCGGTTCCGTAAACCCCCGCGGCGGCCTCGCCAGCCAAGAACCCCACCAGAGGCACGCTGGACCAGACAATTGACTGCTCGAGCGCTGAGGAAAGGGTGCGGGGCAAGGCAAAGCCCATCAGTGTCCGGTGGGTGGTCCGCTCCGGCACCCACCGGCCCGAGACTCCCGCGTTGCCTTCAAATCTCCTGACTCGCCGGCCGAGCACGAGAAGCGCGAGCAGTGCTCCCCCAACAAAGGGCGCAGCCCAGGCGACCGAGGAGGCCAACGTTGCCCCACCCAGCGCTGTGACTGCCAAGATCGCCACCGGACGCGCAGTGGGTACGAGCATGCTGCCGATCACATTGAACGGGATGACTCCGCCAAAACCGCGGGTGGCGGCAAGGGCCACCAACATCACCGAGGCAATGGGTAAGGCCCAAGAGATTGCCGAAATCGCGGCGATCGTGCGCTCTTGTTCCTGGGCGGGCGGGCCGAGAAGCCACCGAGAGAGCCACCACAGCCCACTCACCGCTGCGCCAGCCAGGAACGTCGAGACAATCATGTCGGTGCAGGCGCCGCGGATCGCCGTGGGGTTCTCCTTGCGAAGCCTCGGCACCATCCATACCGCAGCCGTATCCATGCCCAGGCGCGCGACGCTCAGACCGATCATGAACATCGAAATCGTTTGCAGCACCACACCGGATCCGCTCGTGCCCAATCGGGTGGCGAGCACGAACGTCAGCGCGAAACCCATGGCGGCACTGACGCCTGATCCCAGTAAGGTGAACGCACCAGAACGAGCGGTGCCTTGCAGATCCGACTGGCCCGACTGTGGCACCGGTGCAGGGTCAGTCACCGTTAGATCTTACCGGCTGAGCGCCCTGATCCTTGTCTTTGCGAACACCAGGATTCTTTCGTGAATGGATGAGAATCATGAAAGGATGGGGGCTCACCGGTGGACCAGTTCCCCGCTGACCCGACTTGATTCACCGCACCTGCGAGGATGCCCTGTTGCCTACACAAGCCCGCCCCCAACTTGATCCTGCCCTAGCCGCTTCACCCGTGCGTTATCTGGTCGAGCAATTGTGGTCAGGACCGATGGCGGGGGGTTCGGTCCGCTGTTCGCTCGCCAACTCAGCCGAGCCCGGCTGGATCGCCGAGGAGGCCTACCTCCTGGCACCCTCGGTGGCTAAAGCAAGCATGCTTTTGCCCACCGGCCCACAACCCGCCTTGCAGGGCGCGCTCCTGAACTACCGGGGCCTGCGGCGACGCAAACCCAACCTGCAACGAGCCATCCTTGGCGCCCCCGGCCGATTTGGGGTGGCCCTCCCCTTTCCCACCCTGTCCCTCCAACGTCGCCGCGACATCACTGAGCCGCTGCTCCCTTTGGCGCACGTGGCAAGCGCACTCGGCAGTGGCCCCCTGAAAGCCGCCATCGGAATCCGCACGGGAGCAAATCGCAAAACCACCCTGCAACTCGTCGGCGCCGACGGTTCTCCGCAGGGCTTCGCCAAGTTCGCCTGGGATCCCTCCAGCCGCGTCGGCGTCCTTCGTGAAGGCGAGGCGTTGGCCAACCTCGATCAAGACTCCGTGGGGAAGATGCGTGCCTCAGCGCCAGCACTGCTTCACAGCGGTGACTACTTCGGCTGGCCTTACATCGTCACTGCTCCCATGCCGCTGAGCAGTCGCGGAGTGCGCGCTGATGTGCCCGCTCCGACTGCCCAAGAGCTCTATTCACTCACCTCGCTCGTTCGCCGCGACCAGGTCGGCAACACTGCTCAGTTCCAGAACCTTGTGGCCGAGGTTGATCGCCCGGCGAGCAACGCCGATGTCTCCGCCATCCGGAGCCGAGCGGCAGAACTACTCACCACGCTTGCCCGGATTCCTGTCGAACTCCCCATCGTGCACCGCTGGCACGGCGATCTGACTCCCTGGAACTCCGCTCGTGATGGCGACGGACACCTGTGGTGCTGGGATTGGGAGTCGAGCGAGCCTGATGCTCTGGCCGGAATGGATGCGATCCATTGGCACACGAGCGTCACCGTAGAGGCTGGCGGGCGACTCGACGGCAAGTGCCTCAGCGACGCCTTGGTGGCCGCGCGGCCGTTGCTGGTCGCCGCTAGGGTCCCTCGAGCAGGCGAGGCGGTCATCGCGGGAGTGTATGCCGCAACAATGGCTGAACGGGCCTGCGCCCTCGCGGAAGGCGCGGGAGGCTGGGAGGCCGGTTGGGTGCTACCGAGAGACCTGGTCGACATTCTCGACACCGCCCGTGGATTCCTGTCCAGCCAGAACCCGACGTAGCCTAGATATTCACCCTGCAGACCGAGATTTGAGGAGTTCGTGTGCCGCGGCTTCAACCCGTTCGTCGACTTGGCCGACCTCAGTCAATGCCGACCACAGGGCGGTTTGTATCTACGTCATTGGCCTTGGGCCTGGCGCTGACTCTGACAACCGCCTGTGGACCTGATCGCGCGGTCATCCCTCCCGGAATCGAGGCCACCAGACCGGCACCTAACGACCCGGATGTCGAAGCCCTGGATCTGCCAGCGAACCCGCTAGTTCTGCTCAAGCCCAACGATGGCGCGATCCCAGCCGTTCAACGCGGTTCGGCCAAGGTCAAGATCCGGCTGGTCACCCGAGACGGGGGCGCGGTGCAGATTGAGCCTGGACTCAACGGCAAACCGGTGATCAGGTTCCCCAAATTTGTGCTCGAGCAGACCTATCCCCGAGCTGTCATCTTGGTGGAGAACGATGGCCCACGAGACACCTTGAGCCCGGGAGATCGTGACTTCATGTGGGGAGCCGACTTCAAACTCGACCCACTCTCTTTCGGCAGCACCATCGACAACGGTGACAACGTCATCCAGCGTGGCCTCTTCGTTCACCCGGCGCAGTTCAAGGCTGAGCTCGATAACGATCGGGCCGCCTGTTCGGTCTTGGGTGATCTTGGCCGCGTCACCGTCCGCGCCAGCGAGCAACTGACTCCCGACTGGTGGTATCGGGTGCGCTGCGAACGTGTCGGCGACGAGCTTGCTGTCTATGTCACCGAATTTAACCCCGAAGACGGCACCACCCGGACCTATGCCAGCCGCAAATCTGGCCCCATGGGTGCGGTCAACATGAACCCCAACACCACGCCGTTGACCGTTGGCGGAAAGATCGGCGCCGACGGCGAGATCCTGCAGGATGCCGCCGACCAGTTCAACGGCTGGATCACCAACCCGGTCTACGCACTCCTCAAGTAGGCACTCACAAACAACAAACCTGCCAGAACCAGACGAGAGTCCGACCCTGACAGGTTCGTTGTTGTCTTAGCGGGCGCTGACTTGTGTCGCCTCAAGATCGAAGGTGACATCGGTGGTCGATCGAGCATTGAGGTGCGTCTCCACTGAGATCGTGTTGGTGCCCTCAACCAACAGATTCAACGGCACCGTGATCACCAGCGGGTTAGCGTTGGCTGTGGTCGTCGAGCGACCGCTCGAGGCAAACGTGCTGAACCCGATCGTTCCCGTGGGCATGTTGCTCCTCGACACCTCGGTGCCGTTGACATAGACCACAACGCCGTCGTTAGCCACCGTGCGAAGCGACAGCGACTGCACTTTCGCCACGTCCGTGATCGCGAAGGTCTTGCGGAAGTATGACGCCAGCGGACGCTCCGCGGTCGTTGCGTAGGTGTTGATGTTCGTCACCACTGTCGAGTGACCGAAACCAAGCACGCCGTTACCTTCAGACCAAGCAGCGTCGTCATAGCCATTGATTGTCCAGTTGGCATCCGGTGCGGTCTGCGCGTAGCGCCACTTCCAGGGACTCGCGTAGGTGATTGGCTTGCTAGTAATGGTTGCGGTTTCGGTTGTGACCGTCCGCACCAGGGTGTTTCTGGCGCCGTTGTCGTCGATCACCCGAAGGGTCACCGTATGGTCACCGGCTTCGGCATAGACATGATCCACCACTGCGCCATAGCCCTCTTCGCCGTCACCGAAGTTCCACTCATAGTGCGCAATCGGACCCTCAGCATCGATCGAATCAGTGGCGTCGAAGTGCACGTCCTGGTAGGCAACTTGGCTGAAGAAAGCAGCAGTCGGAGCTGTATTCGCTGGCGGACTGAACGTCCCCTTCAGATCTGCATCGAAGGTCAAATCGCTAGAAGTTGGGGTGTCCTGGTGGATTTCCACCGCAATGGTGTTGGTGCCCGTATGCAGCAGGGCCGCATTCAGGCTAAACACCCGCAATTCGTTCTCTGCCCCACCCGATCGGCCGCTGGAGGCCCTCGTGGTGTTGCTGATTGCCGTGCTAGGCATGTTGTCCCGCCCCGCCTCCACGCCATTGATATAGATCACGGCGCCGTCATCGGCAGCAATGTTCAACTCCAGACCGTCCGGCAACGTATCCGACCGTGAATTGGTTGCGGAAGTAATAAGCAAGGTATTTGCTGGTCGAGGACGGGCCATAGCCAATGACGGTCGACTCGTCCCCGTCGCCATAGCCAAGCTGCGTCAAACCCGACGGCCAGGTCCCATCAGCAAACGACTCAGTCTCCCAACCCGCGGGCCGAGTGCCCTGATCCCAATACTTCCAGGTCGAGGTTGAGCCGACGTACAATTCAGGGGCTGGCGGCGGGGTGGGCAGCACAGAAAGCGCCTTGAACCGGGCGAATCCCTGAGCCTGCACACCTGCAACGCGCTCAAAGTCACCAGCTGCAACTACTCCTGCAGCGGTCACGTCCAGCGCCCAGATCCCCCAGAACCCAATCACTGCCGGGGCGAATCCTGTTTCCAGGGACCCAGTCTCTGAGTCGGCGGCCAACAACTTGATGGTGTTGTCGCTTTGGAACCCATCATGGAAGCCGAAGTAGACAGTTTCGTCAAAGTATTTGACTGCTTGCACGTCGCCCATCGCGACCTGCCGCCACAGACGTGTGCCCGTCGTAGTGTTCCAGCCAGCTGCCGCGTTTGTGCTGCCGCCGCCCGCCGCAAACAGGCGACTGCCATCTTCATTCATGCTCAGGCCAAAAGTCGGCCTGGCTGCCGAAGCGAACACCGTCGAGTTAATGAGCCCCCGTGTCGGCATTTACACCGGCCATGCCCGATCGCGAAGATCCACTCACCGTGGTGAAGTTGCCAGCGATGTAGAGAAGGCGCGTCGTCGGATGCACCGCAAAGCCATAGACCGTGCCATTGGCGGGCGCGTCGAATCCGGTCACAAGCGCACCCGTGGCCGCGTTGAGCTTCGCCACTCGGGACTTCGAAGTGCCGCTGATGGACGTGAAAGCACCGCCGACTACCAGATCAGTGCCATCCATCGCCAGGGCCCGCACAGTGTTGTCAGCCGTCGGGGCAAAAGCGGTGTCAACAGCGCTGGTCGCAACGCTCAACTTGGCGAGCCTGGTGCGAGCAACGCCCTTGATTTGGGGAAAGCTCCCACCCACATAGAGGGACGTGCCGTCGGACTCCAAGACTCGGACGATGCCGGTGGCGTCCGCCTGCCAGCTGGTGATCAGGTTTCCGGTCGACATGGAAAAGGCTGCGAGATTTTTCCGAGGAACGGTTGTTCCCGTCGTGGTCAAGGCGTTACTGAACTGGCCCCCCACAAAGATGGTGTCACCGACCACCTCGGTGGCATAGACGATGCCATCGAGCCGCCACGAAGGGTCAGGAGTGCCATCAACCAATACTTCGGCGGATGCGGGCGACGCCCCGACAATGCCAAAGCCAACCGAGGCGACAACCAGGGCGCACACGGAGGAAATCAATCGACGCACAATGAGCCTCATCAACTACTAGAAAGTAAAGAACCGGTAGTTCGATTCTGCTCTTGTAACGCTCCAAGCGCAGAAGAATGTCGCGAATTGACCGACCAAATCCAAAGATGGCCCATTGGGGCTAGGGGGCCTAGCCCAACGGACCATCTGTAGGGTCAATCGATTGGTTACTCGAAGGCGGTGAGGGTTGCCTTCAGATCGAAACTGGTGTCCGCTGTTCCGCGATAGTTGAGGTGCGTTTCCGCGCTCACTACGTTGGTCCCGGTCACCAGGAGGTTCACCGGAACTTCCACGACAACTGGCGCCGCATTAGCCACGTTGGTGCGTCGCGCAGACGAAGCGTACGTCGTGGCGGAGACGTTGCCAGCTGGCATGTTGGAGCGGGTCACCTCGGTGCCGTTGACGTAGATGATGACTCCGTCATCGGCCACCGTCCGCAGCACGAGTTTGACGACCTTCGTGGCATCCGGCACCTGGAAGTTCTTGGTGTAGTAGGCCGTGATCGGTCGTTCCGCAGTGGTCGCGTAGGTGTTGATGTTGGTAGCCACGCCCGCCGCAGGGAAGCCCAACACCGCATTGCCCTGATTCCAGGCACTCGCGTCAAACGCGGGGGTGTTCCAACCCGCCGGCGCTGCGCCAGTGACATATCGCCAACTCCAGGATTGGCCGTTGTCGACGGGAACGGTGTCAACCGGGGGCGTGCTCGTGGTGACTTCCCCGGTAGTCGAGCCGAGTGCATCAAGGTTGTCCTTCACCGTGAGAGTCACGGTATAGGTGCCGGCGCTAGCGTAGGTGTGACTGGCCAACTGGCCGTTGCCGGTGGTGCCATCACCGAAGTCCCAGGTGTAGGAAGCAATCGTGCCGTCGGAGTCACTTGAGGCACTGCCGTCGAAGCTTGCCACCAGGTTGTTGGCGCTGGAAGTGAACGATGCGGTCGGAGCAACGGTCGTCGGCGGGGTGATCACCGTCGAACCAAGGCGGTAGAGCTCGGTCACCTCGGCCGCACTCAATGCACGAGTGAAGATGGCTGCTTCATCCAGGGTGCCGGTCAAAGCACGGTCTGAGGCGCCCGACCACACTGTGTCTGAACCTACTCGCCAATAACCGAGGAAATTCTCCGCAAGAGTGTTGGCACTAGTCCCGACCAAAGCACCGTCGACAAACAATTTCATGCCAGCAGTTGGCGATAGTGAGGTAACCGCAAAGTGCCAGTTGCCGTCGTTGTAGGCCGAGGTCGAGGTGACCCGCTTCTCGGAGCCTGAGTAAGTTCCGAACACCAACTTGCCGTCGTTGCCGAGGTAAAGCAATCGATCGTGCTGGCTGGAGTAGCCGGTGTTAGACGCGCCGTAACCGATCAAGCGACCTCCCCTCGTTGAGGTGGTCTTGAACCAAATCGAGGTGGTGAACTCGTTGGGTGGCGCGATGAGTTTCGGCGTGACACCAAATCCACCTGTGCTCGTGCTTGAGCGGGCCGCGTCATTGCTGTTCGTCAGTGCCCCCTGCAGACCGGTGGCGAAGGTGCCGTTGTAGACACCGTTCCGGGCATCCGGACCCGAGTCCACCATGGCCGTGCCGCTGGTCTCGCTCAACCGGTAGTAGCCATAAGGTGTCAGTCGGTGGATTTCCTTGCCATAGACGTCACTGGGCGCCGCGTTGGCAGGTGCACCAACTGTGACCGTCTTGGAGAGGATCGCGGAGGCACCCGTGCTGTCGGTCACGGTCAACTTCACGATGTAAGCACCAGCAGCCGAATAGGTGTGCGAAGAGACCGCACCCAGGGCACCAGAGTTATCACCGAAGTCCCAGACGTACGAAGTGATATCGCCGTTGGGGCTAGTTGACGTTGAAGCATCCAGGTCGACCCGCGAATAGGCTGTCGTGAAGGTGAACGCTGGGCTCGGCAGCACCCCGCTGGCACCAGCGGTCACCACTTCGGTGCTTGCTGAGACATTGTTTACTGCATCGGTGGCGCGGACGAAGAAGCGGTTGCTGCCACCCTTTGGCACCGTGATGGTGGTGATTTCAGTGCTCGCAAGAGCGCGATCATCGCGCAGGACCTGGTAGCGAACGCCGCCACTGGCATCGCTCACGCTATCCCAACTGAGCGTCACGGTGTCGGCAGTTTCGCTCTCGACCTTGAAGTTGGTGGGCGTGTTGGGTGCAGCAGTGTCAGCCAACGGGAACCGGGCAAAGCCGCCCGACCACCGAGCAGCTTGGGCGTTGGTGCGGACGCTCAGGATGTCGCCGCCTGCCCACACGGTGCCCTCGGAGTCCGCCTTGATTGCCCAAATGCCCTGATTCAGACGCATATTGAAGGTCGGCACAAACTTGGGCAACCGGGCTCCGGTGTCGGCGTCGTAGGCAGAGAACCAGCCCATCGCGTCAGCCTGGGTCCAGCCCGCTGAGAGCGTCGACCAAGTGTAGGCGTTGGAGTAGTCGAACTGATCACAGTGACAACCGGCGTAAACGACGCCACGGTCGTTCGCGAGCACCTGGATGTCTCCATGCGACTTGAAGATGTTGCCCATGGTCCGCGCCAGCGTGCTCGGATCGAACTGGAAGAGCCCGTGCTCAGCGCCACCCATCCAAATCTTGCCGCCCGCGAAGGTGGTTGCCTGCTGGAAGTTCCGAGTGGCATGCGCCCAAGTCGGCGTCCAGGCGGTCGCCGCAGCGCCAGCAGCCGTGGAGATTGCGGCGGCCTTGTAGGAAGCCACGCCGTTGGAGGTGGTGAAGCTGCCTCCGGCGTAGACCTTGCTGCCGTCGGCATTGAAGTCAATCGCGGCAACCGAACCGTTGAAGTTGGGGTTCCACCCTGTGCTCGGCGTGCCGTTTGCTGTGGACACTCGGCCGAGTCCACGCATGTAAGTGGCCGTGGCGCGCGTGCCGCCCGAAACGTGTGAGACAAGACCGCCGTAGTAGACAGCGTCGCCGTTGACCTTGATCGTCCTGACCTTCAGCACCTCGCCGCGACACACGATTCTCCATGTTGACATTCCAGGTCGTGCTGTTGGCGCCCGTCGTGGCGTTTAACGCCACCAACGCGGGCTCGGCCGCACCATTAGCGGTGGTGAAGTCGCCGCCAACCACGATCTCGCCATTCGGCAAGCGTAGCCAGCGCTCGGACTTGCTCGTTGAGCACAGGTCGGAAAGTGCTGATCCATTCTCCGGTCGTGACATCGAAGGCAGCGAGGAAGGGTTGCTCGACCCGCCCAGTGCCAGCCTCGTCCTGCTGCACGTAGCGGAAGTTGCCACCGACATACATCGTGTTGCCGGACTGAGTGAACGCTTGGACCTCAACGTTTCCTTCCGCTGCGGTCGACCCGGCGGTCCCGGTCACGCCCCAAGGCGAGGCAAGCGCAGTTGAACGCGGGCCCTTGGGCTGCAACTTTGCGGCGGTGCCATTGTCGGGAATCGCGGTGAAGCCAGCGTCGCTAGAAGTGACCCTGGGCCGCAGCCATACGGTGGTGTAAGGAATGGCGTTTCCGGCCCCGTTAGTGGAGGACCATAGGAAGGTGGTCGCGGTGTTAGTGCCCGTGACCTGGCCGCCATAAGCGAAACCCACGCGATTGCCCATCGCCGTGCTGGTGGTGTTCACCACGCGGTTGTAGGCATTGTCGAGTCCAAAACTGGGAGAGGTGCCGCCGGTGCCCGCCGTGCCATTGAACGAATAACTGGCCAGCGGCCATTCGGCGCCGAAGGTCCAGGCCCAGCGCGAACGCGAAGCGTATTTGATCCGAGTTTCTTGCCAGGTCGACCCCGCGGTGTCCCGGGCCCGGCGTAGGCGGACACCCTCAGTTAGGGAGTCCATCCGGGCACCGTTGAGCAGCTCATCGACCTTGTCGGAGGCCAACTGCACGGTCGTGGCCGACATCGGTGCGGTGTCAGGCGTGAGGAGCTGGTCCGCTTCGCCCTTACCGTCGTAGTCGTTGATCCAGGCATCACGGCCCTTGCCGATCATCACCCAGCCACCGCCATCGGTGGTCATGTCGCAATAGAAGCGCGCTGGCGCGGCCATCTTCGGGGTCAGCAGCCAATAGGCGCCGTCAGTCGCGCTGGGGCGGAGTTGCTTAATCTCCCAGCAAGAACCAGCGGCCTGCTCCTGAGTGGTCCCAGCCAGTACGGGATCTAACGCCGCCGAGGCTGGACCGGCCGGTCCGGCGGCGACATAGGTCAGGCCCATCAGTCCGACACTAATGAAGGCGCACAACATCTTCCGCATGATTAGCTTCCATCCCCTTGACCCCAGGTCGTCTTCCGGCTTACCCAGAGGACACACCTTTACGCTGTCTCAACGCTACTGAACGTAGATCATGACGCGACATAGCATCTGCGGGGGAATTGATGCTCCGGCTGGACGATTCGAACGCACCAAATGACCAGACCGCACCACCCCAACGGGTCAGGTAGAGCCTGACTTTCGGTCACTCGCTCCAGTTAAGCGGGCGCCCGAGGAAGGCCTCCAACTCGGCATTGGCCTCCCGAAAATAGCTCGCTAGCTCGCTTCGCTGGGGCTCGGGTACTGAGGACTTGATATAGCTGGCGTTGAACGTCTTCGTCGTCGGCAGCTGAGATTGATCCACACCAAGGAATTCGCAAGCCTGGTCAAAGACGCCCTGAACGTCGGCGTAGAGATCTTCACTGCGCAAAATCAACAACTGCTCGGCAGGAAACACTGACAGCCAGTTCTGGATCTGCGGCAGGTAGACGCCCCGGGCACGGTAGGTGTACCAGTCGTGCGCCGTGCTGTGATAGCCAGGATCAGTCAGCATTCGCTCCAACTCGCCCTCGGTGCGGTCAGCCTCAGCGTCGAGAGCGTCCGCGAAGGAGAGCGGTTCGACGCCGTTCTCCTTTCGTTCGAGGTAGTGCGACCAGGCTCGCTCAACTGGGTCCCTCACCAACATGATGGCCTTCACGCTAGGGGCAACCTCAAAAACACGGCGAGCGATGCGCGGGTCCCAGACGTAGTAGGGGGATGCCTCGCCTCCCACCGGCTGATAACCCAACCGTCGGGCCTTGCCCCACCGGTAGGCCGAGGTGTGAAAGTGAGAGCGATACCAGGTTGTCGAATGCTCCTCATCAGCGAAGAAGAAGTCGGTGCTCTTTTTGCCTCTGTTTTGCGGAAAGAGGCCCAAAACACCCGGGTGCATCATCAGGTAGTTGAATAGCGAAGTCGTGCCACCGCGCTTTGTGCCGATGATCATGAAATCGGGGACCGGTCGCAGAGGCGTGGTTGCCACGCCGATCGTCCGCGTCGTTGAGTTGGCGACGTCCTTGATCCAGCGTGGCGAACTGTCTTTCAGGCGCGCCAAAGGCAGCCGGGCCAACGAGCGCACCACTTCAGGAGCCCATGGCGTGTTGCTCGTGTTGCTCGTGGTTCTGATCGACGACCTCGGAGTTAGCTGGTTCCACGGTGGCAGCCAAGTCCGCCGACTCGCGTCCTTCAGCGACGTCTGGTTTGACCACACTCACGGACTTGGCGCTGGGTTGCCCACCCGGCCGATTCCGTGAATTCGCGGCGCCGCGCCTGGTTCGCACGGGCCTGCCTGAGTTCGGACGGGTTTTGCCCGAAGGCTCCACCGACAAAGCTTCGCTGCTTTGCTCAGGACTTTCTGCGGCTTCCGCCGTTTGGCCTTGGGTGTCCCCTGAATCATCATCTGCTTCGAGTGACGTGGAGTCAGCCGACGCGTTATCGATCTCGTCGACGGAATAGCCTCTCCGCATCCGACTGCGCGTCCGCCTCGTCCGCCATGACAGGAGCGGGGGGTGTCGTTGGGCTGACCGGCACATGAGCCGGACCATTGCCCCCGATCAGGATGGATCCGCCCACCACAGCCCCCACTGCCTCGAGGTCTCCCAAGACTTCGGCAAGCGCCTGCTTAGTGGAGTGGTGCGTGGAGAGCATCAAGATGCTGGTGTTTGCGAGACGTCCGGCAGCCAATCGGGTTGAGCGTTCGGACGAGGCCGTGACCGCAACTATTGTCGTGTCGACTTCGCGCTGTTCCTCAAGGAGGAAGCGACGCAATTCGTTGGCGGTGTCGCCGTGCGTCTCGGCGTGTCCGACTCGAGTCAGGAACAGACCTGGATAGTGACTGCTTTGGTAGCGCACAAAGTCACCGGAGTCGTGAATCTGCTTGGCGTCCAGACCGGAGGCAATCCGTTCGAACAGTTCGGCTCGCGGATCGGTGATCACCAACTCAACGGTGCGGCCACGCTCACAGTCGGCGATGGCGACTCCCACCGGGAGGCTTGACGCTGAAGCCATCGGGGGAAACTCGATGAGGGCCAACACCTGACGGTCCGAGGCAATGTCGCCAGCACACGTTCGCGAGCGCTTCGGACCTCGTCGGGTTCGGATCCCCCAAGCGCAAATGCCGCTTGGTCGGCATCAATCTCTGCGAGCACGGGCCCTGCCCCGGCTTGATCCACCTCGGCCGCGCTGCGAATTCGACGACTGGTCGACATCCTGACGAATGCGGCCACGAGGCCGACAAGGAAGCCCAGGATCAGGCCGGTGGTGATCACCAACATCCGACCCGGGCGCACGAACGCACCCATGTCCACCGCGCTGGTGAGAATGTTTCCGCCAGAGGTATCGATGCCATCGAGAGCGGTGAGCCGCTGCAGGACGTTGTCTAATTCCGTGGTCAGCAATTCTCGCTCGTTGGTCACGGTCAAAAACTTTGTCGTGTCTTCCTTGGTGCTCGCCAACACTGCATCCAGTCGCAGCAGATCGTCTCGCAGTAGGTCTCTACGTTTGGTCAACTGGTCGGCGACATTGTCAACCTTGGCGCCGGCAAGTTCCCCGCGATAGGTGAGATATTGCTCGGCCACGATGTCAGCGCCAATGATCGCGTCCGTGGGATCAGTTGCGGTGTAGTTGACGCGCACGACGGTGGCGTTGGCTTCGACTGCCGCGCCAAGCGGCAGTTCGGACGTCACTTGCTGTGTAAGCAGCGCCCAGTTCTTCGGCAGATCGAGAAACCACGGCTGATGAGCGGACCATTTGAACTTCGGTCTGCGAGTCGATCAGCGACGACGGGTTGCGCTGAAAGGAAAAGGGCTCAGCGGTGACGACGTTGATGTTGACCAAGGTCGTAGCGGTGGCCTGTCCGGGACTGACAGTGAGGTAGAGCCCTCCGAGTAGGCCGCCCAACACTGTGCAGGTGACCACCCAAGGCCAACCAATGCGTAGCGCGCGTAGGTAGCGACCAGCGTCCAAGGACGTGACTTGCGACTGTGTGCTTGACAACCCAACCCCCAGCAGAGCATGCAACTCTGCGACGACAGAATTGCCATATACTAGCAACCCAAAGGGACTTTTCTTCATTTGACCAAGGAAGCGCAGCCTGTGACCCTCAGCACTTCAGAACCTGTGGCTGCGCCCGCGCAAGCGCCGCCGCCCATGGCTCTGCCTAGGTGGCCACTGGGCGCCCTCTTTATCGGATTTCCCATCTGGTGGGCATTGGGTGTCGTCGATTTTATCTGGGTCCCAATGGCGGCAATTATGGGAATTTACTTGCTGCGCCTGAAAGACTTTCAGGCTCCGCATGGATTCGGACTCTGGTTGCTGTTTTTAGCCTGGGCAGGATTCTCAATTATCATGCTTCGTGGCGGCGGTGATCTCTTCGGTTTCGTCTACCGTTACAGCATTTATCTGTCCGTCACGATTCTGTTTCTTTACGTCTACAACGGCCGCCCACTACTCAACGTGCGTTACGTCACCGGCTGCCTCAGTTCACTTTGGGTCGCGACGGTCGCAGGTGGATATTTAGGCGTGTTTGTGCCCACGGGGAGCTGGCGAACCCCGATGAGTTATGTGCTTCCCGGTGGCCTGTTGAGAAACGAACTCGTGAACTACATGGTGATTCGTCGATTCTCGCAGTTCAATCCGGATTCTTTCTTGCAAGTGGCTCCCCGACCAAACGCACCATTTCTATATACCAACAATTGGGGAAATGTTTATTCACTTCTGCTACCGTTTGTGATTGTCTATCTCTTCGAGTCTCGAGGAAGCTGGCAGTCAAAAGCCATAGCGGTGCTGCTGCCGATTTCAACTGTCCCGGCGATGTTGACTCTTAACCGTGGGAATGTTCCTTGGAATCGGAGTCTCTATGTTGTACATCGCATTCAGACTCGCGCTAATGAAGCGAATCGCGCCGATCATCGGCCTCGTGATCGCCGGCCTGCTGGCTGGGGCAATCTTCTCAGCGCTGCCAGTCGAAGAACGTCTAGGCAGCCGGCTCAGCGATACCGCCCAGCGAACGAGCAACGACACTCGGGCGTTGCTCTACGCCGAGGCGCTGCAGAGCGTGCCTAGATCGCCATTTTTGGGTCACGGCGGCCCCTACCCGAGTGCTGAGCCGCAAGCCGCGCCGGTTGGCACACAAGGTCAATTCTGGATGCTGCTCGTGTCGCATGGCCCGATCGCGACAGCGTTGTTCCTTCTGTTCTTCTTGAGTTGCTTCTTCCGTTCTTGGCGACGTACTGATCCGGTCGGACTGACGGCCAACGCCGTGCTGCTTGTCGCCCTCTTCGAATTGACCTACTACGGGGTTGTTCCATACGGCTTGCCGATCATGATGGTCGCAGCCGCGCTAGCTGTCCGGGTAGAGACGGACGAAACCGTGTCCAAAGTACTGCCGCCATCTGCGAGAATTCACTAGTGGCGACGTCCTCTCTCCCTCGCATCCTGCTCGTCGGCTCCAGTGGCGGACACCTTAGCTCAATTGATGACCCTTCGTCCGTGGTGGGAGCCAACGGTGCGCGCCTGGGTTTGTTTCGACACCATCGACGCCCTTGGGCAGCTCGAAGCGGAAACCGATGTCACCTGGGCCTATCGGCCAACCACTCGCAACATCCCCAACCTGTTGCGGAACACTTGGCAGGCGGTGGGCGTTATCCGCCGCTTCAAACCAGATGTGATCGTGTCGACGGGTGCTGCTGTCGCTGTGCCCTACTTTGTTCTTGGCCGACTGACCAGGCGCCGCACCGTCTATATCGAGGTCTATGACCGCATCGATTCGCCCACGATGACTGGGCGATTGGTCCGACCTTTCACGGATCTCATGTTGACTCAATGGCCCGAGCAGAAGGTTCTCTACGACGACGCCATCGAGATTGGCCCACTCCTGTGAGCCGCAAGATCACGATCTTGGTGGGCACAGACCATCATCCGTTCGAGCGACTGGTTGTTTGGGCTGATCAGCACCAAACCAGCAACCCCGACGACCTTGTCTTTGTCCAACACGGCTTCACTCGTCCGCCTGACCAGGCGCAGGGTGACTCGGTGATGACGCCCAAGGACATGATCGCGCTGATCGAGGAATCCGACATCGTGGTGACCCACGGCGGCCCGGGCACCATTATGGACGTCAAGAAGGCTGGCCATCGACCGATCGTCCTGGCCCGCAATCCTGCTCATGGCGAGCACGTCGACCAGCACCAGATGCAGTTTGCGGATTGGTGCGAGAAGCGCGATCTGATCCGCCTGATCACCGAACCCGATCAATTGGCTCCCTGGCTCGAGAAATTGGGCACCAACGGCACCCGTGAAATGTCCGAAGCAAGCGCTGAAACGGCTGCCGCAGTACGCCGCTTCGGCGAACTAGTTGCCTCCGCTCCCCGCTCGAGTAGACACCGGCGGCCGGTTGCGCTCGAAGCACCGCTCGTGCTCGCCGCAGTGGGTTCCGACCCGGCACAGCGGTCTAGCTTTGGCGCGGGGCTTGCGCAGGCTCGTGGAGCGGTGTGGTTGGGCGAACTAGCCCAGTTGGCCGAGCCGCAGGCATCGGGTCTCCGCTGCGAGTGCGGAGAGAAACTCGCCGACTGTGCCACCTGGGCTGCGCTGTTAACCGAGTCGGCCGGCTCCGTGAGCAACTACCAGAAGGCGAACGCGGACCTGTCCGCCACTCCCTGGGCGTCGGCGAGACGACGCCATCCTGGCCGAGCTCGGCGGGAAGAATTGCTCGCGCAAGCCAATATTGTCACTGGGATAGTGCGGGCCGCCCTCAAACTTTCGGGTGCACCCGCTGCCGTGATCGCTGCCGACCGCGACCAAGCGCTCGGCCTCAGTCACGACCGACACCTTGATCTGCGCGCAGTCTTGCTGGGTGCCCGCAGTGCCAGCACCCGCTTGCTGCTCCGTTATCGACTGATCCCCGTGACTGCCCCTAGCCCGCAGACCACCTCAGAGGCAGTGTGGGCTGACCTTGCCCCCGAAATCAACGGACTAGGCGCACCGCGTCGTCGGTTGGGAACACACAATTCGTCGACCCTTCCCCATCCGTTCTAACCGCGCGAGCCATTGGTGCCCTCGCCACACTCACCCACTATCACCTAACCAAGGAGCCCATCCGTGTCCGAACCAACAGCGTCTCCGGAGACCTCTGTAGCGGCGCCTTCCACACCCAAGGTCACCGTTGTGATCGCCACCCGTGATCGCCCAGAAATGGTCCGCGAAGCGATTGCGGCAGTTGCCGCCCAGGACCTAGACGCTGTGATCGACACGATCATTGTGTTTGACCAGTCTGATCCCGATCTCACCTTGGCTCACGCAGACCCGAGGCGCCCGGTTCGGGTCATCACCAACACACGTCAAACCGGTTTGGCCGGTGCTCGCAATAGCGGCATTGAAGCGGCTACCGGTGAGTTTGTAGCCTTCTGCGACGACGACGACTATTGGCTCCCCCACAAGCTTCGCCTTCAACTGGCGCTCTTCGAAGGAAAGCCGCGGGCGGGTATGGCGACAGGCGGCATCACTGTGAAGTACGACGGGGAAGACTTCGACCGGGTTCTCGACCTGCAGGAAGTCGAGTTCACGGAGTTGCTCCGTGACCGTCACACTGAACTTCACCCGTCCACCTTCGTGATGCGCCGCTCCGTGCTGCTCGAAGAAATCGGCCTGGTTTCGGAAGAGGTCCCCGGGGGCTTCGGTGAGGATTACGAATTTCTGCTTCGCGCCGCCAAGGTCTCTCCGATACTCAACATCACCGTCCCGGTCACCGTCGTACGTTGGGGGAAGCAGTCGTTCTTCTTCCGACGCTGGGAGACGATGATCGAGGGTCTGAGTTGGATGTTGGAACGTTATCCCGAGTTTGAGACCTCACCACAGGGCGCCGCCCGCATCAAGGGTCAGATCGCCTTTGCGCATGCAGCGCAGAAGCAACGCCGCGAGGCGTTTAGCTGGGCTGCCAAGGCGCTGCGACAAAATCCCAAGGAGTTGCGGGCCCCCTTAGCGACGGCGGTTGCCCTCGGCGTGGTGAGCCCAGCACGAGTGATGGAGATGCTCCACCACCGGGGACGCGGCATCTAGGCGAAAGCAAAGACGGACTGTGCCCTGCGGCACAGTCCGTCTTTGCTTGTCTTCGGCTTGGTCACTTCACTGACTAGTAGGCGCCCTTCGAGCGCAGCACCGCGTCAACAGTCCGCAGACCAATAACCACGTCATCGGTCAAGCCGCCAGTTGTCGGCATACCGCAGGTCCAGGTCAACCGAGGTGTCCCAATCGAGATCTGATCGGCCACTGACCTGCCATAGGCCCGTGATACCGGGGCGCACAGCCAAACGACGACGCTCCTTGGCGTTGTATTGCGCAACCTCTTGAGGCAGGGCCGGTCGCGGACCAATCAAGGACATCTCGCCCCTGACGACGTTGATCAGTTGCGGCAACTCGTCGAGTGACGTCTTGCGCAGCACAGCACCAATGCGTGTGATCCGAGGATCCTTACGCATCTTGAAGAGAACACCGTTTCCTTCGTCCATCGCAGCCAACTCGGCCTTGATCTCCTCGGCATTCGTATGCATGGTGCGCATCTTGTACATCGTGAAAGGGACACCGTCGATGCCGACACGAGTTTGGGTGAAGATGCCCGCGCCTTTGGAGTCCATCCGCACTGCCAGAACAAGCATCCCCAGGATGGGAGCCACGAGGGCCAGCAGAACGGCCCCGACGACTCGATCGATCGCATGCTTGACGAGACGAATAAACCCCGACGGACGGCTCGAGCGCACATGGATCAATGTGACACCAGCAAAGTGAGTCGAGTCGATCCGGTGTGGTGCAACTGCGTCGAGCACACCGAGGACGGCTAAGGAGGCGCCAGAGCCCTCAAGGTGCCAACTCAACTCGCGAACCTGAGCAGAGGTAATCCCAGGACCGGGCGCGACGACAACCATGTCGGCACCCCAGGCGGTCACCCAAGCGTCAACTTCGTCGATTCCAGCGATCGCCCGGACCCCAAAGGCCTCCGGCGCGGCCAGCTCCTGGGTTGCCTCAGGTTCCAACAGCAATGCGCCGACAACTTTGACGCCCGGCTCGTCAGCCCACCGAGTGGCCGCACTCGCGATAGCCATTTGGTCGCCGACCACCAACAGGCGGACCTGCCCATTGATGAACCGTCGAGCCAAACTCGACACGACGCCAACAGCCGAGGCGGCCGCCACCAGCAGTAGAGCGTCAGTAAGCAAAGTCCGATCGACAACTCCTGCAGAGACGCCCACCGAAACTGCCGCGATTGGCAGAGCCGTGTCACGGAGGATCCGACCGATGTGTGGCAGCCCTGGCCGCACCGTCTCGCGGCCTGCGTGATAGTTGACGACCAGACACATCATCAGCACTGAGATCGTCAAGGCCCAGGGAGCATTCGCAGCCCAAGCGGTGGCAGCCACCGCCAAGCACACAGCCAGAATCTCGAGACCGAGGTGTCGCCGGTGGCGAAGACCTGCCTGACGAGTGGGCGCGACAGGTGTATCAATGGCGGGTCGGCTGTCCGACTGCTCACCAGTGACGTGATCTGCCCCCAGCAGATCCGCACCGCGCATGGCACTTGTTTCCATAGTTTGTCCTCATACCCCCACGAGACTGTTGGCCTCAATTGTTGTTTCCCCGCCGTTCACCGGCAATCGCCCGAACTGTCCATCTCTGGTCGCCAGATGTCCCCTACAAATGGCTAAGGCAATTGCGGCTACTTCGAATACCAAGACGCGGTTTTCTGCTACGAATGACGCCCAAAGTGGGCATTGAGGGGTTTTGAGCGTGATATTCGGCCAACAGGTCTAGCGGGGGGGCCGAAATGAACTAGTCGTGGCTAGTCACTTCGGACTACTCAACGAGGGGTCCGATAGTCCGAGTGCGCTGCCGCGCCACGCACTAGTTGAAAGCGTTTTGGGTGTCAGCCAGGCCAACCGTGATCAGGCTCACAACTGCGTCAGCTGCCTGGTCTAGTTGAGTGGCCAAGTCGCTGCGTTCGGCGCTGGAATAGGGCGACAACACATAGTCCGCGACGACCTGTTGGTGCGTTGGTCGCCCAATGCCTGCTCGGACCCGAAGAAATTCCCCAGAGCCCAAAGCGGCCCGAAGGGAACGCAGACCATTGTGTCCGTTGTCGCCGCCGCCCAGTTTCACCCGCAGCGTGGGAAAGGGCAGGTCGAGCTCGTCGTGGATCACGATGAGCTGGCCAACAGGGATCTTGTAGAAGTTGACCAGGGTTGCGACAGCACTCCCGGACTCGTTCATGAACCCCCGAGAGCGGCCCAAGATCACCCGTGGATTCTCGGGCTGAGCACCACTCAGTGAACTCGCCCGACCTTCGAGGACGTCGGCCCGACGGGACTTGTGGGCACGCAACTGCCCACCCATCCGGGAGGCGAGTTCGTCGACTACGAGATAGCCGACGTTGTGGCGATGCCGGGCGTAAGCCACACCGGGGTTGCCGAGGCCAACCACCAGCCAGGCTTGATCGCCGCGGCCATCACTCTGCAGCGTCGTCGTCACCATCAGTGGGCGTCGCCGTCGGGTCAGAGGTTGCCGCGATGCCTGCGTCGGCTTCAGCACCGCTCATCTCAGCCTCAAAGGCTTCGGCGCTCTGTGTGCCAGTGACGTTGACGATCAGCATCTCTGGGTCACCCAGCAAGGTGCTGCCCTTGGGCAACTCAAGATCTGCGGCCAGGATCTGAGTGCCGACCGTGGCGCCCTCGATGTTGACCTCGATGTATTCAGGGATGTGGGTGGCTTCAGCCTCCACCTCGACCGTCGAGTTTTCAGTCACGACAAGGGCCTCGCGAACGGCCGCGCCGACCAAGTGAATCGGGATGTCGACGGTGACCTTCTCGCCGCGGACGACCGCCACGAAGTCGATGTGCTCCAACGTACGACGGACTGGATCGACCTGTACTTGCTTGGTCAACGCCAGCTGAGTCTTGCCATCGATGAGCAATTCAAGAAGCGCATTGGCACCGCCGTGCTTGAGGGCCATCATCGTGTCGTGGCCAGGAAGGCTCACGTGGATCGGGTCGCCGCCGTGACCGTAGATGACGGCCGGAACCTTGTGGTCACGACGAATGCGGCGGGCCGCACCCTTGCCGAATTCGGTGCGGGACTCTGCGGTGATTTTCTCGGCGGACATGGTGCGTGCTCCTCGGAATTGTCTGGCCAACGTGGTTGTCGAAAGCTTGCGGGTGTGCCGGGCAAGAAAAACGCCGCGTGACCAAGTCAGCGCGGCGTCAACAGCCGGCCTTGTCGATTACGGAGTCATGATTCGGGCGAACTCCCTCGCCGAGGCAACCGCTCAATCCTACCCGCCAGGCCTCCAGAGGTGAAAATGGCGGAAGCAGCGAGGTGGGCAACCAGGGCTAAAGATGTGGCTCGAACATGCTGGTGACCGATCCGTCTTCGAAGACTTCCCGGATGGCCCTCGACAGCAGCGGGGCGATCGACAGACACGTGAGTTTGTCGAATTGCCGGTCGGGGGTCAGCGGAAGAGTATCGGTGACAACGACTTCAATGACCGAACTGTTCTTGAGCCGATCCACCGCCGGGTCAGACAAAATCGCGTGGGTTGCCGCGATCACCACTCCGGCCGCTCCTTCGGCCATGATCGCCTCAGCCGCCTTCACGATGGTGCCGCCAGTGTCGATCATGTCGTCGACCAAGACACAGATTCGGCCACTTACGTCGCCCACAACCCGGTTGGCGACAGTCTCGTTGGGCATGTCGGTTCGACGGGTCTTGTGAATGAAGGCAAGGGGTACGCCGCCCAGCCGAGCAGACCAGCGTTCGGCAACCTTGATGCGGCCGGCGTCAGGGGAAACAACTGCCAGTGATTGGTCGGAGTACTTCTCTGCGACGTAGTCGGCCAGGATCGGCAGTGCCATTAAGTGATCGACCGGACCATCGAAGAAGCCTTGGATCTGGTCGGCGTGCAAGTCGACGGCAATCAGTCTGTCTGCACCAGCGGTCTTGAAAAGGTCAGCCATCAAGCGCGCTGATATTGGCTCACGCCCTCGATGTTTCTTATCTTGGCGGGCATAGCCATAAAACGGCATCACCACTGTGATGCGCTTGGCCGAGGCCCGCTTAAGCGCGTCGACCATGATCAAGTGCTCCATGATCCACTCGTTGATCGGCGCTGTGTGGCTCTGAATCACGAAGGCGTCGGAGCCGCGCACGGAGGTTTCGAAACGCACGAAGATCTCCGAGTTGGCAAACTCATAGGCCGACATCGGCACGATGACGGTGCCCAGCTGGTGGGCAACCTCATCAGCGAGTTCGGGATGCGCTCGGCCGCTGAAGACCATGAGATGTTTCTTGGTGGTCTTCTTCATTCGGCCCACTGGGCTGCCCCTCAGTCGCTAGTTGGTCCGGATGGCGAGTCCAGCCCGGCCATGTCCACCGCCCCGTCCGCCGCAGGGTGGTCTGATTGTGACTCACTGAGGGCGCTGGGCCCAACTTGAGTGTTTCGACCTGCGGACACTCGCGCCTCCGCAGCCTTAGCCATCTTGCTCCCGGGCCACCGGCGGGCGACCCAGCCCACCAAATTTCGCTGTGGTCCGCTCGAGACGGCTAGCGCCCCAGGGGGTACGTCGCGGCGAATGACAGCACCCGCGCCGGTGGCGGCGCCATCGCCGATCGCCACTGGGGCGACGAATGTGTTGTTAGACGCCGTACGCGCGTGACGACCGACTGTCGAGCGGTGCTTATTCACTCCGTCGTAATTGGCGAAGATGGTGCCCGCTCCGATGTTGGCCCCCTCACCGATGTCGGCATCCCCGACGTAGGACAAGTGCGGAACCTTCGCTCCCGGGCCGATATGAGCGTTTTTAGTCTCGACGAATCCACCGACTTTCGCGCCGGCATCCAAAGTGGTGCCAGGACGGAGATAGGAGAACGGACCCACCGTCACGTTTTCCCCGATAGACGGCGCCGAGACAGTGACTGCGAACCACGGTGGCACCCTTTGCCACCTGGCAATCCAGCAACGTTGTGTCTGGTCCGATGACGGCGTCCGCGGCGACGGTGGTGGCGCCTAGCAATTGCGTGCCGGGCAGCAAGGTGACGTCGGCGGCCAAGGTGACCTGAGCATCAATCCAGGTCGTGTGGGGATCAACAACAGTGACACCATCGCGCATCGCTGCCGCGAGCAGCCGATCGTTGAGTTCACGCCCCAGCGTTGCCAACTGGCCGCGATCATTAGCCCCTTGGATCTGCATCTGGTCCTCGATCGGAAACGCACCAACGATCAGTCCGGCCGCACCAGCCATCGACACCAAGTCAGTGAGATAGAACTCACCTCCAGCATTGGTGTTTCGCAATCGTGGCAACGAGTCCACTAAGAAGTCCGCGTCAAAGGCAAGAATTCCGGAGTTGATCTCGCGAATCGTCCGCTGCCCAGCGTCGGCGTCCTTCTCTTCCACAATCCCGACAACCTCACCCGCGCGAGTGCGGACGATCCGGCCGTAGCCGGTCGGGTTGTCCACGATGCCACTCAAAATGCTGACAGCGGATTCGGAACCAATGTGCTCCGATAGGAACTTCTTCAGGGTCGTTCCCTGCAGCAGGGGCGTGTCTGCGTAGGCGATCAGGACCGTGGCTGGCTGTGCGCCACGACTGAAGAGCGCTCGCGGCGCGCTTGCCAACAACGCCTCAACGCCTACGCGAACAGCGTGCCCCGTGCCGTCCTGCTTGTGTTGAACCGCCAGGACACAGTCAGGACTGGCCGCTTCAATGTGTGGACCGACTTGTTCTCGCTGAGCGCCAATCACAGCAACGAGGTGTTCTGGGTCGAGTTCGACGACAGCGTTCAGAACGTGCTCCACCATGCTGCGGCCGCCCAGCCGATGCAGCACTTTGTTGGTCTTGGAGCGCATGCGGGTGCCGCCACCAGCAGCCAACACAATCACGGTCAGGTTATTGGGCACCGGGCTCCCCCAAGGTAGTCGTGCCCAAATGACGCATGCTGGGCGGCGTTGCGTGCTCTAAAACTAAAAGCTCCCCGGGTAGGAGTCGAACCTACGTCGCTAATCCTGATTCAAAGTCAGGCGGGCCCTACCGGCAGACCAACCGGGGATAGACGACCAAGCCTAAGGCCGAGGCCACGTTGGATGCGATTTGGGCACGCATGGAGGCGCTAGATTCGGCGTGTGGATCTTCCCGTCATGCCCCCGGTCCTGCCAATGTTGGCCAAAAGTGTCGCCGGGATGCCAGACCCAGCGAAGTATGAAGTGGGGGGCATTCCCGGCCTCTCCTTCGAACCCAAGTGGGATGGTTTCCGGTGTCTCATTTTCCGCGACGGGGACGAGGTTGAGTTGGCTTCTCGCAACACCAAATCGCTGACGCGGTATTTTCCCGAAATTGTCTCCGCCGTGCTGGATCAACTGCCACAGCGCTGCGTTGTGGACGGTGAGTTGTTTGTCTCCCGACCACACCCCAGCGGCAAAGAGCGACTCGAATTCGAAGTCCTCCAAGAACGAATCCATCCGGCTGCTTCTCGCATCAAACTCCTTGCCGAAACAACCCCGGCCGGATTCGTCGCTTTCGATCTGCTCGCCTTGGGCGACACGTCCTACCTGAGTCGTCCCCTGATCGAACGACGTAGCGCCCTCGAGGAGCACTTCCTGGGTCTCACCGGACCGTGTTACCTCACCCGCGCCACCACGGACACCGAGCTGGCAACGCGCTGGTTCAACGAATTCGAAGGTGCCGGACTTGACGGCGTGGTGGCCAAACCCCTCGGCGCGACCTATCAGCCCAACGCTCGCAGCATGCTCAAGATCAAGCATGCGCGCACAGCCGATGTGGTGGTTGCGGGATACCGGCTACACAAGAATTCGACCCCTGCGGCTCCGTTGTTGGGTTCGCTCCTGCTCGGGCTCTATGCCGACGGGCGGTTGCAACACATCGGGGTCTCGGCGTCTTTCACTGCCGTACGACGCGCTGAACTCATCACCGAATTGGCGCCCTTGATCTGCCCGATCGACGAACACCCCTGGGGTGAATGGGCGCAATGGGCCGTCGCCAACCCCGACCGGGCGCCCGGAACCCAGTCACGCTGGAGCAGTGGCAAGGACTTGTCATTCACACCGCTGCGTCCAGAGAGAGTGCTCGAAGTGGGCTATGACCACATGGAGGGCCGACGATTTCGCCACACCGCCCAATTCAAGCGCTGGCGCCCGGACCGTGATCCGGAATCGTGTGGTTATGAACAACTGGACGAGCCACTGTCTTATGACCTGGGAGAAATTCTGGCAGGCGTTGCGCCTGACTAGGGTGTAGCCCTCGGGCAACGCAAAGATGGCGGTCCACAAGACCTGCTGGCCCGTGATGGTTGGCCGAAGAAGAAGTTTGGAGATTAATGAACTCGGTCACGACACGCGCGAACCGGCTGATCGGCCAAGTGCGATCCCTGGCCAAGCGCCGGGCACCGGACCCGATCGTGCTCCCACCGCAACCGGTCGGGATGGTCGAGGAGTTCTCCCCCAACCTGATCAAAGGGTGGATTTCCACACCCGCCGATTCGGCCCCCACCAGGGTCACCCTGCACTTAGGCAACCTCGAGATCACCTCGACGTACGCCACTGAAGACCGTGGCATGTCAGGCGTGGATGAAGATGTGTGGTGGTTCGTGCACCGTCCCAAGCGTCGTAATCGCGCCACGTCGATTCGCGGACCCCGCGAGGATCGGCGAAACAGTCGAGAGCAGATTCGCACCTTCTCCTTCCGCATCGCGGGGATTTGGCCCTATGTCAAACCCCGCAATCCGATTACGGTCCGGGTGGATGGCCACCCACTCCCGATCCATGGCCATGGCCTCTATCTGACGCCCCCACGACGGGGGGCCCGCAGTCTCCCAGAACTGCGGGCGCGGCTTGCTGAAGGCCACGTGATCACCCAAATGGGCGGCATCATGCTCTCCAAAAAGCTCGACATGCAATGGCAGAGCACCGTAATGGGGCTCTATCAGCGAGTGCGGGAGGTCCTTGAAGCGGAGACCGAATATCAACCTTTCTTGGTCTATGGAACGCTGCTCGGCGCGGTCCGTGAAGGTGGCTATCTCGGTCACGACGCCGACTTCGATGCGGCGTACGTCTCCCACCATCGTGGTGGGGAAGCTGCCACCAACGAACTTCGTGACATCGCCCTTCTCTTGATCAGTGCTGGCCTGGAAGTTGTCGCGGTGCGCGCCTGCCTGCACATTCACGATCGGGAGAATCCGGCCCACCGCATTGATCTCTTCCACCTGTTCTTCGATGACTCCGGCGCACTGAAGTTTCCCTTCGGCATCGCGGGCACGACGACAGTCACAGAGGCCGATTGGCGAGGACTTCACGAAATCGACTTCCCTGGTGGCCGGGCGCTCATCCCGGTGAATTCGGAACAACTCGTCCAACACATCTATGGCGACGACTGGCGACGACCAAAGCGCGGCTTCAATTGGAATGTTGACCGTCTGGATTGGGCGCGAGACGGACTGATCTCACCCTCGCTTCGCACCGAGATTTACTGGGCAAACTTCTACGCAGCGCACGAATACACCACCGGCTCAACCTTCTCCACCTTCATCGATGAGCACCCCGACACACCAGGCACCCTGATCGACATCGGTTGCGGTGATGGAAGGGACGCCTGCGCCTTCGCACGGTCGGGGCGCTCGGTTATCGGCCTCGATCAGTCGGCCGTCGGCATTGAGCACGCCAACGGCCACGCCGAGCGGATGTCGGTCGCTGCCACCGCCAGATTCAGAGTCTGCGACGTGGCCGACACCGTGGCGTTGGGCTCAGCAATCGATGAGGTCATCGCCGAAACGTCGGGGCCAATCATGTTCTACTTGCGATTCTTTCTGCATGCCATCCCGGCTGACCTCCAAGACGGGTTGATGCAGACGATCGCGGCGAAGGCCCGGACTGGCGACCGATTCGCCGCAGAATTCCGCACCGATAAAGACAAGGACAACCTCAAGGTCCACACCAAGCACTACCGGCGTTATCAAAATGCGCAGGAGTTTGTCGATGCGCTAGCTGACACCTACGGCTTCACAGTCCGACATCAAGAAGAACGAGCGGGCCTCTCACCTTATGGCGAAGAGGACCCTATTTTGTTCCGGGTGATTGCGGAACGTTAGACGGCCGGGTCAGCGCTCGATCCGCTTCTCAGCACCGTCGGCGTCAACTTCCCAATTGGCCTCGTTCTTCTTTGACGGCTGCACCCGTGGCGGCTCGCCAGGCATCTTCGGATAGTCCGGGGGGTAGGGCATCTCACCCAAACCCGACTCTTCATACAGGCGCAGCAGTGGTTCGAGGGAGTGTGCAACCGCGTCAATCTCGGACCACGGGTCACCGTCAGAGAGCCGCTCGGGGACGGTGAACAGGTTGTAGTCAGCTGGGTCGCGCACCCCGGCCAATTCGTCCCAGGTCAGCGGCGTAGAGACCGGAGCCCCGTCCTTGGGTCGCAGTGAGTAGGCCGACGCGATGGTGCGGTCGCGCGAGTTTTGATTGAAGTCCACAAAAATCCGCGCTCCGCGTTCCTCTTTCCACCAAGCCGTGGTGACCCCAGTGTCACGCTGCTCCAGCGCCCGTCCGAAGCCGATGGCAGCATGCCGGACATCGACAAAGTCCCAGCGGGGTTCGATCCGCACGTAGATATGCACACCTCGGTTGCCGGAGGTCTTTGCGAACCCACGGATGCCAAGGTCAGTAAGGAGCTCGTTGGCCACCCCAGCCACGCGCACCACATCGGCAAACGTGGTGCCCGGCTGTGGGTCAAGGTCGATCCGCAGTTCGTCAGGCCGATCGACATCGGCTCGCCGGACCGGCCACGGATGGAAAGTCAGCGTGCCCATCTGGGCACACCAGACTGGTACGGCCAATTCGGTCGGGCACACTTCCGCGGCGGTCCGACCGGAAGGAAAAGTGACGGTGATCGACTCCAAGTAGTCAGGAGCCCCCATCGGCACTCGCTTTTGATAGAAAGCTCCGTCCTTGGGTGCACCTTTGGCTGGGGGACGGCCCGTCGCCAAAGTGATGCCCGGGTGCACTCCGGAGGGCCATCGTTCGAGCGCGGTGGGTCGCTCCCGCAGGGCTCGCATCAAGCCGTCACCCACGTCAGCGAAGTATTGCGCCACCATGAGTTTGGTCACGTCGGGAGTGCGAGCAGTCGCGGGATAGATGATTCGCTCCGGGCTCGAGACTCGAACAACGCGACCGTCAGCTTCGACCTCTGCTGCTGGGGCTTTGGGCACGAACCCACCCTAATGTGCTCCCACTCGAGGCCCCCGTAAGTCACTGTTAAGGCCGCCCCCTTGGGCCGCGGTCCATCCCCGGCTAATTTGGGGTCATGGGATATCAGGTCGAAAAGTCCGACAGCGAGTGGCGCAAGCAACTCAGCCCGGCAGAGTATGACGTTTTACGCAAAGCTGGCACCGAGCGTGCCTTCACCGGCGAATACACCGACACCGAAACCGAGGGTGTCTACTCCTGCAAAGCCTGTGATGCCGAGCTCTTCCGCTCCGACACGAAGTTCCATTCGGGGTGTGGTTGGCCATCGTTCTACCAACCGATCACGGACACCTTGGAATACATCACCGACGAGAGTCACGGGATGAAACGCGTCGAGGTCCGCTGCGCAAACTGCGGTTCGCATCTGGGTCACGTCTTTCCCGATGGCCATGGCACGCCCACCGGCGATCGCTACTGCATCAATTCCGTCAGTTTGACGTTGGCACCCAAGCAGTAACGCGCCCGCGACCCTAGCCGGCTGCTCGCAGCGACGAGATGATCACGACCGTGTCCGCACCAAACGTTTCATCGACGTAGTCCTGCAAGGAACCATCGTCAAAGAGCACCTCAGCCACGACCCGGTCGTTGATGGCGTAGGCGCCACTAACGCCTTCCACCTCGGACACCTCGGCGACGATCTCGTCGAGTTGGGCCTGCTCATTGAGGGGGTTCGACACGCACAAGGCGCCGCCCCACACCGTGCGCATCAACTGCGTCGCCTCGTCAACGTCGCCGCTGACCTGAACATTCAAGACCAACTTCAACGGATCCAGCGTGCCGTCATCGCCCATGTCAGGATCGGGATCCGGCTCGGTCTCATCATCCACCGCAATCTCCAGCCCAGAGAATTGATCTGCCCAGTGCGTGACATAACCGTCCAAGGCCGCGGCTGTCCGCTCGGCGCGGTCGAGCGCATTCGCGTTGGACTTGGCTCGGTTGACGATCACCCAGCCGCCGTCCGGCACCTCACATCTGGTTGAGGTGGAACGCGCTGCCATCGGGTCGGGCATCGGGTCATAGAGAGCGCCGGAGATGGGCTCTTGAGTCACCGTCATGGTGGTTCCATCGAACGTGCCGGTCACGGCGTACATCGCGAACTTCACGCCGCTGATGTCTTCGAAGTCCTCTCTGCCCGCCCAATCCCAACCTTCAAGAGGGATGCCTTCACATTGCGGGGGGTAAGACTCCGCGATCGGACCCAGACATAGGGAGGTGCCCTCGCCCTGATCGATGACCATGCCAAAACCCGTCACTTCTCCCTGCGGGGAAGCTGGGGCGGTTGGCGCCTCGGCTGATTGGTCAGCATCCGACGCGGCGTTTGGGGTGGAGTCGCCACAGGCGCTGAGAGTGAGGATGAGCCCTGCGACAAGACCGGCAGCGAGTCCGGCGCGCGTTGTGTTGTTCATGGGGGTATGACGCCTCAGCGTCTCCAGCGGTTCCGTCGGCTCGGACTTCATGGCAGCCTCGCAATCAGGTCCGCCGGGGCGACCCGCGGACCGGTGTAGAACGGAACTTCCTCGCGGACATGTCGCCGGGCCCCTGAGGCTCGCAACTCACGCATCAAGTCGACGATCCTGTGTAGTTCGTTGGCCTCGAAAGCCAGCATCCACTCGTAGTCGCCGAGTGCAAAACTCGCCACCGTGTTGGCCCGCACATCGGGATATCCGCGACCCATTTTCCCATGTTCGGCGAGTAAGGCCCGGCGTTCGGAATCCTCGAGGAGATACCACTCATAGGACCGCACAAACGGATAGACGCAGACATAAGCACCCGGGTCCTCGTCGGCCAGAAACGCCGGGACGTGGCTCTTGTTGAACTCGGCCGGGCGGTGGAGCGCAAGCTGGGACCAGACCGGTGCAAGTCGATGGCCAAACTCCGTGGCTCGGAAGCGGTTGTAGGCATCTTGGAGTTGCTCAACAGTTTCAGCATGCCACCACAACATCACGTCTGCATCGGCGCGCACTCCAGCCAATTCATACATCCCGCGGAGCACGACATCGTCGCTAGCCAACTTGGCGAAGAGCACCTCCACTTCGTCCGCCTCGCCCGCACGCAGACCGGCGTCAAGCCGATAGGGAGTATCCAGCCGAAACACCGACCACATGGTGTAGCGGATGGTGTCGTTCAACTCTCGTGTCTTGGCCGCCTGGGTGGTCATAGTTCTATTGTGCCGCAATCTCCGAAACGGCAGATTGGGCTGAGCCGATCACCGCTGGGATCCCCACTCCGTCGTAGGCCGCCCCACAGACAGCAAGTCGGCCGCCGTGAGTGGCTGAGGACTCAAGATTGGCTTGCGCAATGGCGGCCCGAACGCGGCGTACGCGCTCGAGATGCCCCACCGCATATTGCGGCAATCCGCCACCCCAGCGCTGCACGTGAGCGTCGAGAAGAGGTGCGGAGACGCCGGCTGTTTCAAGGTCAGCCACGGTGAGGGCGACCAGTTCTTCATCTGTGCGCTGCAATGCCGACTCTTCGCGATGTCGACCCCAGGACGCGCGCAGCAGCGCGACTTGGCCACCTCCCGCCGCGCGAACCCAGTCCCACTTTGCCCAGGAGAAAGTTGCGGCCTTGATGCCTAAGGTCTCCACTGGTGGCACCAGAAACCCAGATCCGGCTATCGTCGCGACGTCCGAGTGTGGGACGGCGAGCGTGACGATCACCACCGAAGCGGACTCGACTTCGGCCAGCTCGGCCGAGGCGACCGGCACCACACTCTGCAAGAGTTTTGCGGTGGGCGCAGCGGGCGTCGCGAGGATCAGATCATCAGCCAACTCGATCGAGATGCCGCTGGGGGTAGCGATTTCGACTTCGAAGCCGTGTTGGTTTCTCGAGATTCGCCGGGCCACGACCTCCGTGCGTACGGCGAAGCGTCCAGATTGTGCCAATGCTTCCGTGATCAGCCCCATCCCACCGGGAATCCCCGCAAACACGGGTGGCGCTCCAACCGGAGGGGGTGGTGCCTGCCTCAGCCAGGAACCTCGTTGGGCCTGATCAACCAGACCGGGGATGACCGCGCACGCAGAGAGCTCATCTGCTCGACCGGCGTACACACCCCCCAGCAGCGGCTCGACCAGCCGATCGACGACTTCGCGGCCCATTCGCGCGGCAACTAAAGCGCCAACCGACAGATCCTCTTCGATCGTGCTGGGCGGCAGATCCTCCTCCGCGCTTACCCGAGCCAAGCTCGCCGAGGTGAGCACACCGGCTGCCGCGAGTGAATCCAGGTCTTGAGGCACCCCCATGAACGTCCGCGGCAAGGGCCGCAACCTGCCGTGGGACCAAAGCCTTGGCTGCGCGGCTGTCGGATGTATCACCTCCAGGTCAAGTTCGCGGGCCAAGGCCACCCCCTCGGGCCGCCGATTCAACATGGCTTCCGCACCCACGTCAACGGCAATGGAGGCGATGTTTGCGCGACGGATTTTTCCGCCCACATCACGAGTCGCTTCAAGAAGCACCACGTCGTAGGAGGGGTCGACACCGAGGGTGTAGGCCGCCGTCAAACCGGCCACACCACCACCGATGACCAGACATCGTCGGCGAGGGACGGGGTGGCCTTGCTTCGCCTCGCTCATGGCTCCAGCCTCGCAAACTCCCCTGGGCATGCCGACAGCGGGAACCAATTGCCGCAGTGGCGCGTCGGATTGCCATGATGAAGACCCGATCGTCGAGAGTCGTCGTAGCACTCATTAGCCTCCCCCTGGCCTTGCTTCTTGTGAGCTGTTCGGGTGGGACTAACGAGTCGTCAGACACGGACAGTGGCGGAGACGCTGAGGCCTCCATGGCGGAGCCAGCAGCCGCTGCGCCTGAGGGAGCCCTGCGCGATGACGCCGCCTCGACGGCTGACGGCGACGTCGGCGTGAGCAATACGGCGCTCACGCAGGCTCAGACCCGGGCGGTTATCTCCACCGGAACAGTGACACTGAGAGCCAAAGAGGTCGCCGAAACCCGGGGGGCCGTCCGAAAAGTCATTGACACCTACCGGGGCGCCATCGCCCAGCAGGAGACCGAGAGCAACCGCAAGGGAGAGCTGGTCTTCGCCCGACTAGTGCTTCGGATTCCAAGTGCCAGTTTCAGCGAGGCCATGGTTGATCTTGAAGAGATCACCAAGTTCAGCAGTGTGACGACAGGCGAAGAAGACGTCACGACCCAAGTCATCGATGTTGAGGCCAGGGTGCGCGCTCAAACCAAGAGCTTGGCCCGGATCGAGGCACTGCTGGCCGAAGCCACCACCTTCAAGGACGTCGTCGCCATCGAGTCCCAACTCACCAGTCGGCAAGCCGAATTGGAGTCGCTGAAAGCGCAGCAGGCCTACCTCAGTGATCAGACCTCCATGTCGACGATCACGGTCTATCTGGAGCGGCTCGGCAGTGACGAGCCAGAGCCTACCGACGATTCAGGCTTTCTGGCCGGGCTCAGCTCGGGCTGGAACGCCCTAGGCAGTGCCACGGTCGGGTTGCTCACGATCCTCGGCGCGGTGCTGCCGTTTGCGCTTGCCTTCGCGATCGTCGGCTATCCACTGTGGCTGGTCGGACGACGACTCAGCCGGGGCTTGCCGACCCGACGCGTGCAAGCTGCCGGGGCTCAGGAGCCGATCGAGTAACTCTGCACAAACTCGGTCAGACGCTTGAGTTGATCCGGGTCGGTGCTGGGGATAACGCCGTGCCCAAGATTGAAGATGTGGCCTTTGGCTGATTTTCCCGCCTCAATGACCTGCGCTGCTCGCGCATTCATGACTTCGGTTGGCGCGAAGACCAGCGTCGGGTCGAGATTGCCTTGAACTGCACGATCCCCGACCACCGCGATGGCCGACCCCAGCGGCGTACGCCAATCCACGCCGACAACGTCAGCGCCAGCCGCACCCATTAGCGGCAACAAGTTAGAAGTGCCGACGCCAAAATGAATTCTCGGCACGCCTAAAGCGCCGACGGCACTGAGCACGGCGGCCGAGTGTGGCATCACGTGCTCGGCATAGTCGTCGGGTGCCAGTGCGCCAGCCCAGGAATCAAAGAGTTGTACGGCGCTTGCACCGGCACTCACCTGCACCTCTAGGTAGGTCGAGGCGATGCCAGCGATCTTGCGCATCAACGCCTCCCACACCTCTGGCGCGCCAAACATCATTGCCTTGGTCTTCGCTTGCTCCTTCGATGGACCACCTTCCACCAGATAGGAGGCGACGGTGAACGGCGCGCCAGCGAAGCCAATCAAGGGCACCGGGCCTAATTCGGCCACCAACAGGCGCACCGCTTCGCTCACAAACTCGACGTGGGCAGGGGTCAAGTCTGCGATCGCCTCAACGTCGGCCAAAGTCCGCACCGGGTTGGCCACGACTGGGCCGACGCCAGCGACGATGTCGAGATCGACCCCCACCGCCTTTAACGGCAAAACGATGTCGGAAAACAAGATGGCGGCATCAACGCCGTAGCGGCGGACCGGCTGCATGGTGATTTCCACGACCAGCTCGGGCGACATACAGGCCTCAAGCATGCCGACCCCGCTGCGCACCTTGAGATATTCGGGCAAGGACCGACCTGCTTGCCGCATGAACCAAACCGGCGTGTGCTGAGGGCGCTCGCCACGGGCAGCACGCAAGAAAGGGCTATCCCGGGTGTGCTCCACTCCGGAAGAGGGGCTCACTGAAAGGTCACTCACCAACGAATCCTCGCAGGTCAGGCGGCGTGTTGGCACATCGCCTTCTTGACGTCAGACCTACTGTGGAGCACATGGTCGTCCGTCAGGGTGCCTCTTCAGGCATGCGTTCTGATGGCGCCCCCCCTGCTGTGTTTCAGGCCGCTGTCGAGGGCATGCGATCAGCAGTGTTGCGCCCCGAACTCTTTTGCGAGGAGATGCCCGCGCCGCAGCGGATTGCTCCGTTTGCCGCCGCGCTCTCCGCCGACGTCACCGTCGATGATCTCGAACTCGGCACTGGGCGCATCATCTTGCTCCACGATCCGGCTGGAAACGATGCCTGGGAAGGCACCTTCCGATGCGTCGCCTATGTCCGCGCCGACATCGAGCCCGAGGCAGTCTCGGAGGAAATGCTCGCTGACGTCGGCTGGAGTTGGCTGACTGAAGCACTCGACGCGCATGGCGCAAGTTATGGATCTCCCTCGGGCACCGTGACCGTGGTGGCCACCACAAGTTTTGGAGCCATGGCCGATGAAGGTCGGACCGCTCAGGTCGAGATTCGGGCCTCCTGGACACCGCTCACCGACCTGATGGGTGCGCTCGACTCAATTCCTCATGTCGAAGCGTGGGGTGAGTTGATGTGCACCGCAGCCGGTCTCGAGCCGCTGCCAGAAGGTGTCACCGCGATGCCGACCCGCCGAGGACAACGCGGGCGCTGACAGGTATCTCATGACTATGGCAGTGTCGGGCGAACCACCGGCGGAACAGGAAGCCTCCTCCCCCGCGGAGAAAGAGGTTCCGCTCGCGCCATTGCTCACCCTGCGCGATGGCCTGCCTGCGGTGGTCACCACAGACCTGGAGCTCGCCAAAGTGTGTTCGGAGTTGGCGGCTGGGTCTGGCCCTACCGCGATCGATGCTGAGCGAGCCAGTGGCTATCGCTATTCCTCCCGTGCCTATCTCATCCAGATCAGGCGCGAAGGCGCTGGCTCCTACCTGATAGATCCCATTAACTTGAGCACCTTGGCGCCGCTGCACGACGTGATGGCCGACACCGAGTGGATTCTGCACGCCGCCTCCCAAGATCTGGCGTGCCTTGCCGAGGTTGGTTTGCGACCCCAGAGACTTTTTGACACCGAGTTGGCCGGTCGCCTGCTGGGTTATCCGAGGGTCGGCTTAGCCACCCTGACCGAAACCATCATTGGCAAACGGATGCGCAAGGAGCACTCAGCGGTTGATTGGTCTACCCGTCCTTTGCCAACCCCATGGCTCATCTATGCCGCCCTCGACGTCGAGGTCCTGATCGAACTTCGTGATGCCCTACATGCAGAATTGATCGCCACTGACAAATGGACGTGGGCGCAGGAGGAGTTCGAGGCGTTGTTGAGCTTTGAGCCCCCGGTGCGGCAGGAGGCCTGGCGGCGCACGACGGGGATCCATAAGGTTCGCGGACGACGCGGACTAGGTGCCGTGCGGGCGCTGTGGGAACAGCGAAACCAGCTGGCGCAAGAACGTGATGTCACGCCGACCCGGATCCTGCCGGACTCCGCCATCATCGTGGCCGCACAAACGATGCCGCTAGACCGCAGCACCTTGTTGTCCGTCCGCGGTTTTCATGGCCGTGGAGCCGAGCGGTACGCCGCCCGCTGGGTGACCGCCCTCCGAGCCGTTGACACTCTGGCCGAAGATGACTTGCCCGCACGCGTGCCTCGTCAGGCAGGTCCACCGCAGCCACGGGCGTGGGCAGATAAGGATCCGATTGCGGCCCGCCGACTCTCAATCACGCGCGAGGCGATTGGTGCGCTGTCCGAGGAGCAAGGCGTTCCCGTCGAAAACTTAATGACTCCCGATCATCTGCGCAGGGCACTCTGGAATCCTCCAGAGAGTCGTGATCCCGTCGTATTGATGGCCGAACTTCGCACCCAACTGCTCGACTTTGGCGCCAGATCGTGGCAGATCGACCTCGTCTCGCCAGTGCTTGTTGCGGGGATCTTGGCTGCCGACGTACCCCAGGCTCAGCCCGAGGGTGAAGGCGACGGGGATTCCGAGGGCTCCGGCGGCGACAACACAGTTTGAGATGCTTCGTCAATGCGCAGAGTCATCGCCTCGATGTCAGGCAAGGTTACGTTGAGCAAGCCCACCAGGCCCGGTTGGGCGACCTCTTCTAACTCCGGGCTGATGTAGACCGAGGGAACGAGTTTGAGGCGGCGAATGCTGTCGTTGAAGACTCTTTCGCTCAGCGGGTCACCGGCGGCCAGGAACTCTTCGGATTCGGCCACTTCCAGATTGGTGGGCAAGAAGTAGCCGGCACCCGCCACAGTCGTCACCGACTCCGCTGAGATCGCGTGCACGATGAGATCGGCCGCTTCTTCGGCTGGAGCATCGACGGACATGCAGAGGCCAGACATATCACCCGCGGTAGCGAATTCTTCGATGAACGGCATCGGCAAGATGTCCCAGGAGAGGTCATCGGTGCGGCGCAGGAGCGGCACCAAGCTGTGGTCTCCGGCGATCATGCCTAATCGTCCCCGAGTGAACCACTCGATTGGTTCGGCATTCTCCAACTGGGTCGGCGACAGATTGAGTTGGCTTTTGCGCAAGACCGGCAAGAGTGTCTCCAGCGCCTCCACACTGTCTTCGCTAGACAGTTGCGTCGACGTGGGTGGGAGTTCATCGTCATTGAAGATCGGCCCACCGGCGGCGTAAAGCAGCGGCGAGAGGCCCGTCAAGGTGGGTTCGAAGTAAAAGCCACGAATCCGTCGCGCAGGTCGAGCCGCAAACTCGGCTGCAGCCGTGAATTGATCAAAGTTCCAGGACAAAGCGCGGTCGTCGGAAAACTCCGGAACTTCGAGGCCGCGCACCGCCATCCGCTCAAAGTCGACCAACTCGGTGTTGTAGTAGATCACCTGAGGGGACATCGCATACGGCATACATTGCAGGGCGCTCTCCCGGCCGAAGGCCCGCAACGACGTACGCTCAAAGCCATCTCCGAAGTCGACTTCACGCTCATCGAGGAGTTCTCCGACGGGCTGGATGGCCTTCTCTTCGACCAAGCGGTCCAACTCCTGCATCGAACTCAAGAAGACGTCTGGTGGCTCGGTAGTTTCCAGCACGTTGAGCGCCGTTTCACGATCTGGCCAGGTCACCAACTCGGCACGGGCGGTCTCCGAGGTCGCATTAAAGGTCTCCACCACCTGATCCCAGGCAGCTAACTCATCTGGCGGGCCGTAGACCCCCAGAGTGATCATTGGGATTGGCGCGGTCGATGCGGTGGGCGAACCGGATGGTGCGCCTGAGGGCGTCTCGCCCGCAGAGGTGCACCCGACCAAAACGGCGACTGTCAGCGCGGCGACCATCGCCCTGACTGCAGATCTGCGGAAGATGCGCCGAGCGGCGTCGTAACCCCAGCGCACACAGCCCCCGTCCCGTTTTGTGCCATCCCTTCCGGCGGCACCTACTCCGACAACCTTAGCGACCCGTGGCACCGTCGTCGCAGTCAAAGCGGTGAGGGTTTAGTGCGGAAGCCGGTGATGGGCTGACGCAGCCACCAAGACGGCGTCAAAGGTGGCCCGATCAAGGGCCGCGCCCTCACGACGGATCAGGTCATCGGACAACAGGATTGCTCGGTCCAGGCGCACCTCGCTGGGTCGGCGCTCAGGATCCCAGTCACCGCTGCCGATATCCATCCAGAAGCGTCCATAGCTCGCCTCGTCTTCGGCATCTCGATCATGATCTTGGCTGCTTAACTGCAGGCCCACCCACGGCGCCACAGAACCCGCGGCGCCGCCAACCTGACTTATTCGGCCCAGCAACAAAACTGGACGATCCTTGCCTTGCGAAGGATCGTCCTCGAAGGGCACCCACGCCCAAACAATCTCGCCAGGGTCAGGCAAACCGTCGGGCTCTGGGGCATAGGCCGGGGGATTCGTCACTGTCTAAGTGTGCCGGACCGGGAGCGCCTCACGGCGCGTGGCCGCTCGAAGCGGCTTATGTTGGGACCCGGGGCTGCCGCGGTCCGGCACACGTGGACAGTGTAATCCGCCGGGGAAAGTTCTGCCCAGAAACTCGGTCTGACGCCACCTCCACCCGGATGGTCCGCCCCGGACGGCACCAATCCGAGCGCCGCGATCGTGCCGTTCGTGGCGGAGTATCTGGGTTAGGCGAGTTTGCCGTCGAGTTCGAGGCGCGCGGAGGCATTGAGTTGCTCGGCCATGGTGAGCATTCGGGCTGCGTCTTCGGCATTCACCGAGCGTCGCTCGGCGCGTCCGGCCGCGACGACGCGGGCGAACGCCGAAGCCCGCAGGAGTACGTCGGCGAAGTTTCGGTGGGCAATCCCCGCCAAGACCTCATCGATCATCGCTTTGACCTCTTCTGGTCCTGGTGGCTCGGCGACCCCCGAGATCACCCTCGCGACCTCGGCTCTGGCGCGGCCCGCGTCGTATTCCGCCGATGCCCCCAGCGGGTCGGCGTACACCCAAGCGCGCAGCAGATAGAGCCGCCAGAGGCAGCCAGCGAGCGAGTCCGCCGGGGCGCTCGACCACACCTGCGCAACTGCGTCGAGGCCCTCATTTTCAGCCAAGTGCAGGACTTTGTTGGCAATGTCGTCATCGGCGCTGGACCGCGCGCCGCGGACGAGAAGGGTGGCGGCCCGATCGGCTGCCTCACTGAGCAGCGAAGGGTCGTCCCCACCGGTCAACGACTCGAAGAAAAGCGCGCCAGGCGTCGTTGGCCGATGGTGCCTGTAGTCACTCACCTAGCTCACCCATCTTCCTGGCACACTTCTGGCGCCATAGACCTCACCCTACGAGCGCCTTCCGAATCCGTTGATCGCTCACCGGTTGCGCCGTCCCTAGGTGTTGAGCCCAGAGCGACACCCGGAACTCCTCAATCAGCCAACGGACTTTGCGCAGTGACTCGGTGGCTGGGGCACCCGGAGGGAGTGCGGCTAGGCGATCGAGATAGGCGGTGTTCACCTCCATCACGCGGTCCATCAGGATGCGGTCAGCATTGACCTGTTCGTCCAAGCGGCCGCGCCGATGCGCTAATGCGTTGAGGTAGCGCGGGTAGTTGCGTAGATTGCGCAATCCTGAGTCACCCACGAAGCCCGGATAGACCAACCTCGCCAACTGGGACTGCAGATCGGTCAACGCCGGAAGTTGGCTCAGTTCTGCGCGGCCAGAGAGCAGTCGCTCGGCAGCCCTCCACGCAGCAAATACCTCAATCACCGTGGCCAGGACGGTCCGGGTTGAAGTTTCGTGGTCGGTGGTAGCCGACCGCAACAACTCGTCGTACGCCGCTGGGGTGCGGACAGTTGGCCAGGCATCAAGCACGTCGACCACCGCTGCGGAGCGACAGTCTTGGAGCAGGTCAACGACTGAGGGGTACGGCGCAACGGCGAGGCCGAGTTTCTCGGCATTGGAAAGACTGCTCATGATCTTCGTGGAAGGGTCAGCCAACGCGAGCAGCAGCAGCCGTCGGACACCCTCACGGTGGTGCGCGAGGGCTTCGTCGGCCGAGCCGAAGGCGCGCAGGCCAACTGACTTGCCCTGATCGGTCAGGGCTGGATAGGCCACCACTTGATGTCCGGCTCGCACCGTGACGAAGGATTCTTCGAGCACGCCGAAAGTCCAAGTGGTTTGGCCGGTCGTAGCCGCGCCAGCCACACCCGCCACGCTATCCATGGCATGTGTCATTGCCTCGGTCAGGGCCTTGGCAAACTGCGGCTTCAGAGGCGCCTTGAGAGCATCCAGATCCTTGCCCTTGGCTGTCTCTCGTCCTGCGTCATCGATGATCCTGAAGGTGGGACGCAGATGCTCCGGGACCTTCGCCCAATCCCAGGCCTCCCGAGGCACATGCACACCGGTGGTCGCCCGGAAATAGCGCTCTAGGGCAGCGAGCAGGGGCTCCTCACCCGGCGGGACCGCCCCAAGGAACTCCCTCGCCCGATTGGGCGCCGGGACGAAGTTCACCCGCAGACTCTTGGGGAGGCTGCGAATCAGCGCCGTGACCAATTCTTCGCGCAGCCCCGGCACATTCCAGGAAAACTCGTCGGCTTCAACTCGGTTGAGCGTGAGGACTGGCAAGTCGATGGTGACGCCGTCCTCGGCGGCACCCGGCTCAAAGTGATAACTCAGCGCAAAGTTAAGCGAGTCATCCGAGGACCAGCGGATGGGAAAGTCGCTATCGCTGATCTCATCAGCGGTGTCTCGCGTGAGCATCTCTGGGTTGAAGGTCAAGAATTCCGGCTGCTCGCGCCGTACCGCCTTCCACCAGGTGTCGAAATGAGCCCCACTCACTGCTTCGCTGCCAACCCGCGCGTCGTAAAAGTCAAAAAGGGCGTGTTCGTCGACCACGATGTCTCGGCGTCGGGCGCGATGCTCTAGCTCGGAGGCCTCCTCGAGAAGCCTCCGATTCTTGGCAAAAAAGGAGTGTCGTCCGCGCTCGTCGGGCGACCAGTCCCCATAGACCAGCGCGTGTCGGATAAAGAGTTCCCTGGCTAGTGGAGGATCAATCGTTGCGTAATTGATGAGGCGGTTGGCCACCAGCGTGACGCCATAGAGCGTGACCCGCTCATAGGCCATCACTGCGGTGCGTTTTGCCGACCAGTGCGGCTCCGAATGGGTTCGTTTGACCAGGTGGGCACCGATCCTCTCGGCCCACTCCGGCTCGATCGCGGCATTCTGCCTCGCCCAAAGTCGCGAGGTTTCCACAAGCTCACCGGCCATCAAGAACTGTGGATTCTTGCCGCGCAGACCGCTGCCCGGGAAGATTGCGAAGCGCGTGCCGCGGGCGCCGGCGTACTCGCGCTGTGCCGGTCTTTGGGCTTTCCGCTCACCCGGTCGCGTGGATTCGCGCTCTTCAAGGGTGCCGATCTGACTGAGCAAACCGCTCAGGAGTGCCTGATGCACGGCGTCTTCGGCAATACCTGCTTTGAGATCCGCTTTGGGACCAAGGCGGATCCCCATCTCCTTGGCCACCTGGCGAAGCTGTGACTCGAAGTCCTGCCACTCGCGCACACGTAAGTAGTTGAGGAATTCTCGTTTGCACATCCGTCGGAAAGCACTCGAGGACAGTTCCTGTTGCTGCTCAGTGAGATAGCGCCATAGGTTCATCCAGGTCATGAAGTCCGAGCGTTGGTCGGTGAATCGTGTGTGGAACTGATCCGCTTTGGGCCGCTGCTCGGCGGGCCGCTCGCGAGGATCCTGAAGCGATAGCGCAGCCGAGATGACTAGCACTTCGCGCACGCAACCGAGCCGTTCGGCTTCAAGGATCATGCGACCCAGCCGCGGATCGATGGGGAGCCGGGCCAATCTTCGGCCGAGCTTCGTGAGCCTGCCCTGTGGCGAAAGGGCGCCTAACTCTTCCAGCAGTTGTACGCCGGCCGCGATGGCTCGCCTGTCTGGCGGGTCGATGAATCCGAAGCGGGCCACATCTCCCAGGCCGAGGGACGCCATCTGCAAAATCACCGACGCGAGATTGGTGCGCAGGATCTCGGGAGTAGTGAACTCGGGGCGGGCAGCAAAGTCTTCCTCGGCGTACAACCGGATGGCGATGCCCGCAGCCACCCGTCCGCAGCGACCCGAGCGCTGCTGGGCCGAGGCCTGGCTGATCGCCTCGATGGGCAATCGCTGGACCTTGGTGCGCACGGAGTAGCGGCTTATCCGCGCCACTCCAGTGTCGATGACCGAGGTGATGCCGGGGACAGTCAGGGACGTTTCAGCAACATTTGTCGCTAACACGACTCGGCGAACGCTCGCCGGATGTGAACTGAAGACGCGTTGCTGTTCGGCGCTCGAGAGCCGGGAGTAGAGCGGCACGATTTCGAGTTTCCGCCCAGGTCTGCTGATGTTTGCCGACGTCGCACCCAGCGCGTCGGCCGTGTCGCGAATCTCGCGCTCGCCCGGCAGGAAGACCAGGGTGTCGCCGTCAGTGCTGGCCCCCAAAACCTCACGAACAGCGTCGACGATGGCCTCGGTCTGGTCTCGAACCACCGGCTCACCGTCTTCATCGGCCTCGGCGATGGCAACTAGGGGGCGGTAGCGCACCTCGACCGGAAAAGTTCGTCCTGAGACTTCGATAATGGGTGCTGGCTTGCCGTGCCGATCCGCGAAGTGGGCGGCAAAACGCTCGGGATCGATCGTCGCCGAGGTGATGATCAGCTTGAGATCGGGCCTCATGGGCAGAAGTTGTTTGAGGTAGCCCAACAGGAAGTCGATGTTGAGGCTGCGCTCGTGGGCCTCGTCGATGATGATCGTGTCGTATTTGCGCAGTTGTCGGTCGCGTTGCAACTCGGCCAACAAGATGCCGTCGGTCATTAGCTTCACTCGACTGTTGCGCGATGTCTGATCGGTGAATCGCACCTGGTAACCCACGAGATCGCCCAGTTCGGTGCCCAGTTCTTCGGCAATGCGGGTGGCGACTGCTCTGGCCGCAATCCGGCGGGGCTGGGTGTGGCCGATCAGACCACCGCTGCCTTTGCGGCGTACCCCCCTGCCTAACTCAAGGCAGATCTTGGGCAGCTGGGTCGTCTTGCCCGACCCCGTCTCCCCCGCGACAATCACGACCTGGTGATCGCGAATAGCCTGAGCGATGTCCTCGCGACGCTGCGACACCGGCAACTGGCTGGGATAGGAAATCACGAACTCAGCAGATTGGACGCCGACAGGCGGGGCCTCATCAGGCCCGACCCCAGAGGGCGTGTCGATCTCCGGCGTAATCATGTCTCGCCCATTGTCCCTTGACGCCCCGGAGTTTCATCAAGGTATGTAGGCGAACCGCCACTTCCCGGGGTGTGCAGACCCCGGGAAGTGAGGCTCGGCCCACATACCTTGATGAAACTCCCAATCCCCGAGGAGAGGTCGGAAGCGAGTGGACAGGCCTGTCACAGGAAATTCACAGACAAGCCGGGCAGAGTGGGCCCATGGAGTTGACCCGACCTGATGGAAGCCCACTACGGGTGCTCGTCGTTGATGACGAGGTCAACCTGGCCGAATTGGTTTCGATGGCCCTGCGCTATGAAGGCTTCGAGGTCCAACAAGCTCACACCGGCATCAAGGCCGTCAACGCCGCCCGCGAGTTTGGGCCCGACGCGGTCGTGCTCGACATGATGTTGCCCGACTTCGACGGCCTCGAAGTGCTCCGCCGGATGCGCGCCACCGACCCCGATGTGCCCGTTGTGTTCCTCACCGCACGTGACGCCATCGAGGATCGGGTGGCCGGGCTCACCGCTGGCGGCGACGACTACGTCACCAAACCGTTTTCGTTGGAAGAACTCGTGGCTCGTCTGCGGGCCTTAATGCGGCGCAGCGTCGCCATTCGAGCCGACGCCGCCAACGTGATCACGGTCGGGGACCTGACCCTCGACGAAGACAGCCACGAGGTCAACCGGTCCGGCATCGAGATCATGCTCACCGCCACAGAGTTTGAGCTATTACGTTTCCTGATGCGCAATCCCAAGCGGGTGCTGTCGAAGGCGCAGATCCTCGATCGAGTCTGGAACTACGACTTCGGCGGTCAAGCCAACGTCGTCGAACTCTACATTTCCTATCTCCGCAAGAAGATCGACACCGGCCGCGAGCCAATGATTCACACCATGCGCGGCGCTGGCTATGTTCTCAAGCCCGCAGCGGCTGAGTCGTCCACTTCAGCAAAGGCCCTCTCCGAAGAGGCAGAGGTGTGAACCGACTCGCCTCACTCACCTCACGGCTAGTCCTCACGGTCGTGCTCTTGGTGGCAATGACCTCACTGCTGATTGGCAGCGCCACGATCGTCGCGCTCCGAGCATCTCTCAACTCTCAACTGGATGCAGAGGTCGAGTCCTCGCTCGGGCGAGGAACTCCACCGGTCAGTCTCGGACTCGGCGACGACGGCGACGACTTCGGTCGCGATGAAGACCGTGACGGCCGAGGCCCCGGAAGAGGCTCGTCCGAAGGCAACTTCAGCCCAGGCACCCTGCAGGCCCAGCTCGGAGTCTCCTCGTCCGGGATCATCCGAGGCGAGCGAGACGAGGATCAGCGGGACCTCACTGATCGGGCGCTCACCCAACTGGAGCAGGTCCCCCTAGACGGTCGCGCCCATGCCGTCGATCTCGATGGCTATGGCAACTATCGCGTTGCCGGGCGAAGCACTGGCACCGGAACGGCCATCGTGGCTGGTTTACCCACCAAGGACGTAGACGAGACCATCGCCGCGCTTATCGGGTGGGAACTCCTGCTGGTTGGTCTGGGTGTTGGCGCAGCAACGGGGCTCGGTCTTTACGTCGTACGCCGCCAAATGCGACCGCTCCAAGAAGTCGCGGCCACAGCTCACACTGTCTCCGAACTCCCGCTCGCCGAAGGCGAGATCGACCTGAATGCCAGAGTCCCCGACCATCTCACCGACGAACGCACCGAAGTCGGCCAAGTCGGCTCAGCCCTCAACCGCCTCCTCGAGCACGTTGAATCCTCGCTCATCGCCCGACATCGCAGCGAGCAACAAGTCCGCCAGTTTGTAGCTGACGCTTCCCACGAGCTGCGCACACCGCTCGCGACCATCGCGGGCTACACCGAATTGGCCAGCAAACGACCAGACGACGTGGAAGGAGCCCGCCTAGCCTTAGCCAAAGTGGAGAACGAGTCAGACCGCATGACTGCGCTGGTCGAAGACCTACTGCTGCTGGCTCGGCTTGACTCCGGACGGCCACTCGAGCGAGCGACAGTTGACCTCACACGCTTGCTCCTCGAGGCCGTCGCTGACTCTCAAGTCGTGTCTCCCGACCATCGCTGGCGCCTCGATCTGCCTGACGAAGTCGTCGAAGTCACCGGCGACGAAGCACGGCTCCATCAGGTGGTGACCAACCTGCTGACGAACGCCCGGAAGTACACCCCGGCTGGCTCAACGGTGACGGTGTCTGCCCGCCGTCTTCCCGGCGCATGCGTCATCAATGTTCACGATGACGGTCCTGGTTTCGCCCCCGAGATCGCGGCTCAAGCGTTTGAGAGGTTTGTTCGGGGCGACGCAGCCCGCACTCGCGCCGACTCGGGAGCAGGGTTGGGTTTGGCGCTGGTTAAGGCAATCGTCGAAGAACACGGTGGCTCGGTGTCGCTCTCCAGCCAACCTGGAGACACCCTGATCAGTCTGCGTTTGCCAGACGGCTCAGCGCATCCTTGATGACCTGAGCATGATCAAAGGCGAGGACCTCGGCGCCGGCCACGATCCGAGAAAGCGAGAACCAACCCGCCTCAGCAGCATCGTCACCCGCGATCACTGGCAGTTCAGCCGGCACTTGGCCGACGTAGACAATGCTCACGGTGCGACCACGAGGGTCTCGACCCGGAACGCCGTAGGCGCCCAACTCACGCAGGCTGATACCGCTCACACCCGTCTCCTCGGCAAGTTCTCGAAGTGCGGCCGCGGGCAGGTCCTCGTCGATGTCGACAAAGCCGCCGGGCAAGGCCAGAGAGCCCAGGAACGGGTCTCTTCCGCGCCGAATCAGCAGCACCGCCCGGTCAGCACCACTGCCGGCGAAGAGCACGACATCGGCGGTGACAGAAAAGATCGGGTAGTCGCTCACGAAGGGCACGACCCGAATCTACGTCCCAGAAGCGACTAGCGTTGGCGCCATGCGCACCCTGGACGGCAAAGTCGTGGTGATCACTGGCGCCGGCTCAGGAATAGGTCGGGCCTTAGCCCTTGACTGCGCTGGTCGTGGGGCGCTCCTTGCGGTCTCCGACATCGACGAAGCTGGCTTGGCCGAAACCTGCCGTTTGCTCGGCCCAGCCAGTGAGGTTCACCGGGCCGTTGTGAACGTTGCTGACCGGACCGCCGTGCTGGCGTACGCCGAGCAGCTCGGCGCGCACTTTGGTCGAGTGAACGTGCTCATCAACAACGCCGGGGTGAGCCTGACCGGCAACCTCAGCGAACTCTCCCAGGCCGACATCGAATGGATCATCGGCGTGAATCTGTGGGGCGTGATCCATGGCACCCAGGCCTTCTTGCCTGCTCTGATCGCGTCTGAGGACGGGCACCTCGTTAACATTTCCTCCCTGTTCGGGCTGATCTCGATACCGGGCCAAAGCATCTACAACGCCACGAAGTACGCCGTCCGCGGGCTCACGGAGTCGGTGCGAGAGGAAATGTTGATCGCTAGACATCCCGTTCAGGTCACGTGTGTTCACCCCGGTGGCATCAAGACTGGGATTGCTGCCAACGGCAGGGTCGGTGCGGGCGGTGACCTGTCGAGGACGGTGGAGACGTTTGAGAAACACCTGGCCCGAATGGAGCCGGCCACTGCGGCGCGGATCATCGTGAAAGGAGTGCTCGCCAACAAGCCGCGCGTCCTCGTGGGCGCCGACGCGCATGTGTTGCATCAGGCTGCTCGGTTTTCGGGAGCGCGCTATCAAGATGTGGTCGCCTACGTCAGCAAACATCGATCAGGGCGTTAGCCAGGCTCGACCATCTCCAGGCGCACGCCTAGGAGTCGGACCGGGCGGCGCGGCGCGAGACTGTCGAGCAGCGTGACAGCGATGTCCGCAAGGGTGGCCAGGTCGTTGGTTGGCGCGGGTAGTTTTCGACTGCGACTGACTGTGGTGAACGGGCGAAACCGCACTTTGATGAACACCCGCACGGCCGCTCGGCCCTCGGCATCGATGTCGGCCAACACCCGCTCAGCCAGCGACCGCATGGCCCGTCGTACGTCGTCCCAGTCTTCCAGATCTTGTTGATAGGTCTCCTCGCGCCCGTGGGCCCGAGGCACCCAAGGCACCGGATCGACGACACTGGTATCGACGCCTCTTCCCAAGCGGTGAAACCACGGACCCATCGTGGGCCCGATCTCGGCGGCCAACACTCTGACGTCACATTCGGCCAACTGCCGCACTGTGTGGACCTCAAGGGTCGCCAACCGCTTGGCGGTCTGCTTGCCGATACCCCAAATGGCTGTTGTCGGTCGATCGCCCATCACCTCAAACCAATCCGCCTCAGTGAGCCGGCCGATACCCGGGCATATCGGCGGCGGATCCTGGCCCGGTTTGCCGAAATCAGTGGCCATCTTCGCTCGAAGTTTGTTGTCTCCGATGCCCACGGAGCAGGTGAGGTGAGTGGCAGCAAAGACCTCGTCGCGGATCTGTTGCGCAAACTCCTCCGGATCACTCACGGGTGTGTCGGGGTCGGCAAGAGCGATGAACGCCTCATCCCAGCCCAGCACCTGCACATGAACCTGTGCTCCGCGAAACTCCAGCGCCCGTAGGGTCGTCATCACCAATTCCGAGGCAGCGTCGTAGGCCGCGTGGTCAACCGACAAGAAGATCGCTTCGGGGCACTTTCGGGCGGCGATCCGGAGCGGCATTCCGGAACCAACACCAAAGGCTCTGGCGGCGTACGACGCGGTGGCGACGACGCCACGCTCGGTTGGATCACCCCGACCGCCGACCACCACCGGCAGCCCTACCAACTCGGGACGCCTCAACATCTCGACGGCCGCGATGAACTGGTCAAGGTCCACGTGCCACACCCATTGGCTGACTACTTTGGGTGTCATGACTAACTCGGCGGCGGAGGCAGCGCGTTGGTGGATTCGAATTGACCGAGCCCGGTCACCATCAACAGATCGACGGTGATCGACCGCAACTGGGCCAAGATTACTTCCGCCGAAAGCTCAGTCGTTCGCACCACCAGCCCGGTTGACTGGCCAAAGAGAAGCAACCCCGGCCTGGCCGACTCGGCCGTGCGACTACGCATCAGTGCCTCAGCTAACGCGTCGGTGGCGTCGGCCAAGTCCTGACACAAGCCGGCGTACGACTCTGGGATGTCACGTTGGTGGTAGGCGGCGATCGCGGTGTGACGCACCAGAACCCGGGTGCTCCGCAGCGACCGATCCAGTGGTTCGACGAGTTGGGAAATGTGCTCGAGATGCGTGCGATGGTGGAGCCGAAACGGGGACGAAGTCACCACATCCAAACCTTCATCTGCTGCCGAGAGTAACTCGCGGATCAGGTAGTCGGTCGACCGGGCGTCCGCAAGCAGGTCGAGGGCCCGCTCCGACTGGCCCTCCGCGTCTGGGGACAACATGATCATCGCCGTCGCGCGCAACAACTCAGACTCCTTTCGGAGCACTCGCGACGCGTGCTCCCACGGCTTTCGAAGCGGTGCACCCGGCACGATCGTTGCCGCCACCAAGGCAACCGCTCCCCCGATCAACGCGTCGGTCCAGCGGTTGAAGGATTCGCCTGGATTGGGCAAGAAGGCCACCACAACGATTGCCTGGACCGCAGCTTGGGTGACGAACAGTTGCCCTCCATCAAGCAGGATGGCAACAGACATCGACAGGCCCACAATGAGCGCGAGTTGCCACCATCCGGCGCCGATCGAGATGACCAACCAGTCAGCGATCAGCACACCGATCGCAACCCCTAGCGTGACTTCAAGCACCCGTCGAAAGCGCTGCCCATAGGACGTGCCCAGACCGACGACGGCGGCGATCGGAGCAAAGAACGGGGTGTCATGCCCAAGCAGATCGGAGGCAATGAACCAGGCAATTCCGGCGGCTAGGGCACATTGGAGGATCTGGAAGGACTTATCGGCTAACCGTCGACGACGACTGGCAAATGAGGTCCGGCTGTGACGCCAAGCACGCTCCAAAGGAACCCGTGCGCGCGGGTTTGGCTCCATATGCACTGATCCTGCCAGACTGGCAGGCATGGTCACCCCGCTTGATCCCACCGCCCTTGGCTTCCTGCTAGCCGAGAACCGTCGGATGCCTATGCACGTGGGTGGCCTTTCTCTCTACAAGCTGCCGTCGGATGCCGGACGCAACTATGTTCGGGATCTGTTCGAAAGCCTCCGGACGCCCGAGGAGATCGACCCCTTCTTTTTGAAGCATCCCGCGCGGTCGGCGCGCACGGCAGGAGCTTGGGTCTGGACTGAGGACGAAGAGTTCGATATCGACTATCACGTCAGGCACAGCGCCTTGCCTAAGCCCGGGCGAGTGCGCGAACTGTTGGATCTCGTATCCCGCCTTCACAGCCAGCGGATGGCCATCGAGCGTCCGCTGTGGGAGTGGTTTCTGATCGAAGGACTCACTGGGCGTCGGATAGCGATGTATGCCAAAGTGCACCACGCCCTGATCGACGGCATCGGGGCCAGCCGGTTGCTCCAGAGTTCGCTGTCGACCGATCCCAATTGCCGAGACCTGCCACCGCCGTGGGCTCTACGCGAGCTCGCCAAGCCCGCGCAGCCGACGGCGTCGGCCGAGGTTGAGTCCATCTCTAGTGCCGCTCTGCGCCAGGCAATCGGCATCACCACCGAGGCAGCTGGTTTGCCGGGTGCGCTGATCGAGACCGTACGACGCTCGCTTCGCAACGAGCCGTCAGCGCTGGCGCTTTATGCCCCGAAAACGATGCTCAATCAGCCCATCACCGGATCGCGAAGATTCGCAGCACAAGACTGGCCACTGGAACGTCTGCGAGCCATCAGCAAGGCTTCCGGAACCACCGTCAATGATGTCGTCTTGGCGATGTGCAGCGGCGCCATGCGCCGCTATCTCAGCGAACTGGGCGAATTGCCCGAGACGTCGCTCGTGGCGATGGTGCCGGTTGCCCTGCGCGGAAAACGCCCAAACGGCGGCAACGCCATCGGTTCGGTGATGGTCCGGCTCGGCACAGATTTGGAGGATCCGGCGGCCAGGTTGCAGGCAATCCACGTGTCAATGCTCGATGGCAAGGAGGCGTTCGCCGCGATGACTCCACTTCAGGTGCAGGCGATGAGCGCACTTGGCCAGGTCCCAGCGCTGCTCCCCACTCTGTTAAAATTGGCCGACTTCAAAATGACTGGCGTGATGCGGCCGGCCTACAACTTGGTGATCTCCAACGTGCCGGGCCCGCGATCGACGCTCTATTTCAACGGAGCCGAGTTGTTAGGCACCTACCCTCTGTCGATCCCCATCGACGGGATGGCCCTCAACATCACCTGCACGTCGTACGTCGACAAGATGGCGTTTGGTCTCACCGGCTGCCGGCGGACGGTTCCGCATCTCCAGCGGTTATTGCACCATCTCGACACCGAACTACGCGCTCTAGAGCGCACCGTCGGCTAGAGGTCGCCAACGGCCGCTAGTCGAGCCCGAGTGATGTCCGCGACGGTGGCATAACCAGCCAACTGGGCGTTCGAACCGGGCCTCGTCGGCTCGCCAGAATTGATGCTCAGACACGTGCGAGTGCCGCCATCTTCAGCATTCTGGAGCGCCACCGCATGACCGGTCGTGCCACTGCCTGCGAAGAAGTCCAACACCCGGGCATCAACCGGCATCGTGGTCAGGATTCGTCGAATGAGGCCGGTCGGCTTCGGGGACTCGAACACGTGCGCCAACACTTCTTTGAGTTCGGCCACGGCCGTGTCGGTTGATCCCACCTCTTCGGCCGACCAGATGGTTTGGAGCTTCTTCCGTCGCCCCGGGTGGAGCCAATCGCGTTGATAGACGTCGAGCCTCAAACCGAGTTTCCCGTTGACCTGTCGGCAGACGAGATCGTCAGGCTGCGCGACGATCTTTGGTCGAGACCACCGCCACACCGCTGGGGTTCCATCGCCAAAGATGGGGAAGATTTCCGTGCCGCCGGCAAACTCAACCACGCTCACTCGACCCGTGTCGGGGTCCCCCCAAAGTGGGAAATGCAGTGTGCGGGCGGTCACGGGATTGAACTTTTTGTTGGTGTTTCGCAGGGGCAGATGCCGAAAACGCCTGCCATCTGTCGAGGCCAGCGGGAAGTCTGCGGGGTTCACCGTTTCCGTGGTCGCGGCATCAAGAGCGCAGTCAGCGAGTTCGCGCGCGTAGACAAGTAGGTACTCGTGGCTGGTCGCGAAACCGCCGCCCAGCTGGCGCCCTTTGGGATTCAGGTTGACGATGATCTGGGCAATGAAGTTCTCTTCAGCGAAGATCTCATCCATGAGTAGCCGAAGATAGGCAACCTCGTTGTCGTCAATGCTGACAAAGATGGCGCCCTGCGTGCTCAGGACACGCCTCGCTGCAATGAGCCGGGGCCGCATCATCGCCACCCACGCCTGGTGTTTCGTCGTACGACGATTCCCGTCTCTGAAGTCGTCTACGTAGGCGAAGTCGTTGCCGGTGTTGTAGGGCGGATCGATATAGATCAGATCGAAGCTCGTCGCAGCCAAGGTCGGCAGGACATCTAGGTTGTCCCCCTCGATGAACGTGTTGTGCGTGCCGAATGACTCAGGTTCCACGCGGCGCATCCGACCTGAGAAGCTGGAGGTCAATCATCGGTGCGAGCGATGGCTTTGCTTTTAGCCCTGGTTCGCTTCGGTTTGACCTCCGCCGGAATGCGCTTGCTCAGATCGGCATGCTCGAGGAGTACGGCGTAGGGCAGCTGCTGTGAAGGGTAGGTCGCGATGGGTTGGTCACCGGCGAACACGACATACATAGTGGTCCCAGCGGGTGCGATCTTGAGGATCGAACCGTCAACCAAACCAACTCCATGGGCCATGGCTTTGCGCCGCAAGTTGAGGGTTTGGGCTCGCTGAAGCGTTGCCGCAGTTGCTTGTTTGCCGCCCTTGTCCCACAAGATCTTGGCTTGTGGGCCATAGAGCACCACCAACTTTGCACCTTGCTTGGCCGCTTTTGCCCACTTGTCCGACTTCACTTCGCCCGCTTCATTTTTTGTTGGCTTCTCACCGGCACCCTACCTGCGGCTAGATAATTCTCCACAGATCGGCTCCGCCCGATTCGACTGGGTACATACCCGATTCGACGCGATTGACACCCCGCTATCGGGCGGCAACACACCTACCAGACAGTCCGGCAGCTACAAGACAGTCCGGCAGGCGAAAGGTTCCGCGCAGCTTTGGCGAGAAGGCACTAGCGTGAGCGAGTCACATCTCCCCAATGTCGCAGGAGCGCCCCGATGAACTATCAGCCCGAAACCCTCGCTGTCCACGCTGGCCAGGAGGAGGCCGATCCCGCCACCAATGCGCGAGCGGTGCCGATCTACCAGACCACGTCCTACGTCTTCAACGACACCGACCACGCTGCTGACCTGTTCGCGCTGCGGGCGCCCGGGAATATCTACACCCGAATCATGAACCCGACCCAGTCAGTGTTCGAGACTCGCATAAACGCTCTCGAAGGCGGCGTGGGGGCGCTGGCGGTGGCTTCGGGATCTAGCGCGGTGACGTACGCCGTGCTCAATCTCTGCTATGCAGGCGACAACATCGTGGCGATGTCGACTCTCTACGGCGGCACCTACGCGCTGTTCGCACACACCCTTCCTCAGTTCGGCATCGAGGTTCGGTTCGTCGATCCCGATAAGCCTGAAGACCTGAGCAAGTACGTCGATGAGAAGACCCGTCTAGTCTTCGGCGAGACCGTTGGCAACCCGAGGATCAACGTTATCGACTTGGATGCTTGGTCCGAGGCCGCGCATGGCCACGGCCTGCCATTCATCGTCGACAACACCGCACCGACGCCTTACCTCTGTCGGGCCTTCGACCACGGTGTCGACGTGTCGATCCATTCCGCCACCAAATACATCGGTGGTCACGGCACTTCGATTGGCGGCGTGATTGTCGATTCAGGCAACTTCGACTGGACGGCACACGCAGATCGATTCCCGGGTCTCACTAAGCCCGATGGCGCCTACCACGGCGTCGTTTGGACCGAGGCCGTCGGCAACCTCGCCTTCATTATTCGGGCTCGCACCGTGCTGCTGCGCAACACCGGTGCCGCCATCACTCCGATGAATTCCTGGCTGTTCCTGCAAGGGCTTGAAACGTTGCACCTGCGCATGGAGCGACATAGTGCGAACGCCCAAAAAGTCGCGGAATACCTTGCGGCCCATGAGTCCGTGGCTTGGGTGAACTACCCGGGGCTCGAAACGGATCCCAACAAGGCAGTTGCCGATCGACTCTTCACCGGAAAGGGTTACGGCGGCCTGGTGTCATTTGGCATCAAGTCGGGACGCGATGGTGGCAAGAAGTTCGTCGAGGCGCTGACGTTGTTCAGCCACTTGGCCAACATCGGGGACGCAAAGTCGCTGGCGATCCACAATGCGACCACCACACACTCGCAACTGACCCCTGAAGAGTTAGCCGCGGCAGGTGTGCCGGAGGACATGATCCGGCTATCCATCGGAATCGAGAATTCCGAGGACATCATCGCCGATATCGAGCAGGCGCTGGCCGCTGCCGGTGCTTAGTGAGACGGTGCAGCGGGTCGTTCTCTTCACCGAGGACGACCCGCTGACCCTCGTTGGCGGGGAGGTGCTGACTCAGGTCGAGGTCGCCTTCGAAACGTGGGGCACGCTCAATGCTGACCGCAGCAATGCCGTGTTTATCGCCCACGCTCTCACCGGGGACTCTCACGCCTCCGCAGACGCGACCGAACCCGGCTGGTGGGACACCATGGTGGGTCCTGGCAAGCCCGTAGACACGGATCGTTTCTTCGTCATCTGTCCCAACCTCTTGGGTGGGTGCCGCGGCACCACTGGGCCGAGTTCGACCAACCCAATCACCGGATCCGCCTATGGGTTGGATTTCCCCATTATTGAGATCAGCGACATGGTCAATGTCCATCGCCGACTACTCGACCACCTCGGCATCAACCGGTTGTTGGCCGGCGTCGGTGGATCACAAGGCGGCATGCAGATTCTCGACTGGATTTTGCGGGCTCCCGATGAGATCGCCTACGCCGTGCTGGTCGCCGCGACTAGTCGCCTCTCCGCCCAAAACATCGCCTTTTCTGCCGTCGCGCGATCGGCCATCATGAGGGATCCGGAGTTCGCTGACGGGGCTTATGCCGATGTGACACCAGACCCCGAAGCAGGGGTTGCCGGACCTCGCACGGGGCTTGCCATCGCCCGGATGATGGCGCACATCACGTATCTCTCTGAGGAGGCGATGGCGGCCAAGTTCGGCCGCAAATACCAAGATGGCGACGCACCTGCGCGGCGCCTAGGTGTCGACTTCGCCGTCGAGTCATATCTCCATCACCAAGGAAACATCTTCCTCGATCGATTCGATGCGTTGTCCTATCTCTACCTCACCCGGTCCTTGGACTACTTCGATCCGTTCGCAGATCCCGGCGCCACGGACAGGTTGGCCGCCGCCGACACTCGAGTGCTCGCCATCTCATTCGACTCCGACTGGCGGTTCGGCACCACCCACTCGCGTCGTATTGTCCGGGCACTTGAGCGTGCCCGCGTGCCGGTGAGTTTTCGCGAAGTTTCGGCGCCGCACGGCCACGATTCATTCCTGCTCGATGTGCCTGACTACATCGAGACTGTGCGCGCCTTTCTCGACCAAGCAGCCGTTGGGCTCGCCGATGCGACCTGATCTGCAGGTGGTCGCCGGGCTAGTCACCCCCAGCTCACGAGTCCTCGACTTGGGTTGTGGGGATGGGCAACTGTTGGCGCATCTCATGAAGGCGTACGGGTGCTCTGGGACAGGTGTTGATCACGACGGCGCCGCGTTGGTGGCCGCCATCCGACGAGGAGTTCCGGTGATCGAACTCGATGTCGACAAACAACTCAGCGAGTTTGCGGACAACTCCTATGACCTCGTCATCGTCTCGCAAACACTTCAGGCCACCAGGCGTCCGGACTCCATGCTGCGGGAGATCGCACGAATCGCTGGGCGCGGTATCGTTTCGGTCCCCAATTTCGGATTGTGGAAGCACCGGGCCGCACTCCTGACAAGAGGTCGAATGCCGGTATCGACTGAGTTGCCACACCCCTGGTTCGAGACACCCAACATCCACCTTGCCACCCTGGCTGACCTAGAGGAACTGATCGTCGCAGAAGGTCTGCGCGTGCAGCGTCGGGTGTTGTTAGACGCGCACGGCCAAGCCGCCACCGGTCTGGCCGCTCGTGGGCCGGCCAATCTGTTGGCGGCCGGCGCCGCTTACCTCATCGAAACCGACGCTAGAGGTCGCGGCGAGAGTTAAAGACCAAAACGGCCCCAACGGCAGCAGTAACCGGACCGATGACCGCCCAAGTGGCCGAGCCGCTCATGAAACTGCCACCGATGAACCCCAGCCCTTGTCCCGTCCAAAGCAGGCCCATCAGGATGAGAAAGATCCCGGCAATGGACATTAAGCGCTGATTCATAAGCGAAGCCTACGCAGGCTCAATCTCGGGGATTAGCGACCTGAGCTGAAACTTGCCGCGCTGTGACGGCGACTGCGACCACTCGCGTTGGCGGCCGGCTTGCTGCCAGCCCCCCTGGCGGGACGCGAGCTGGCCTGACCACCACCATTGCTTGGCTTGGCTGTGCCCCGACGATTGCGGCCGCCAGTGTTGCCACTCGCAGAGTTGCTGCCCGCTGACTTGCCACCACCAGAGCGACGACGTGACCCGGAGGCGCCGCCGGAGCGGCCCCCGCCTTGTGGCTTGTCCTCAGCCACAGCTAGTCCGCCCGACTTGACCCGATCTCCGGGTGCCAACGTTCGCAGCATCGGATGACTGCCACCGTCAACGCGGGTGATCTGAGGCGTGATTCCGGCCGCCTTGGTGAGCGCCCGAACGTCGCGCTGTTGCTCATCTGTCATCAGCGTGATGACAGTGCCCTCAGCGCCGGCTCGCGCCGTACGCCCCGAGCGGTGGAGATAGGCCTTGTGTTCGACCGGCGGATCAGCATGGACCACGAGTGCCACGTCGTCGACGTGGATGCCTCGTGCGGCGATGTCGGTCGCGACCAACGTCGTGGCCTTGCCGGAGTGGAACGCATCCATGTTGCGGGTGCGCGCACCCTGACTCAAGTTGCCATGCAGGTCAACCGTCGGCACGCCCTCGCGATTAAGCTGGCGGGCCAGCGCCTTGGCGCCGTGCTTGGTGCGGGTGAAGACGACGGTCCGGCCAGGGGCGCTGGTCAGGTCAACCAACACCGGCAAGCGATGCGAACGATCCAAGTGCAGGACGTGGTGGCTCATCGAAGAGACCGGCGACTGGGCCGAGTCAGCCTCGTGAACCGCAGGATTGGAGAGGTAACGCTTGACCAAAACATCGATGGCCTTGTCGAGCGTGGCCGAAAAGAGCATCCGCTGACCCGACTGCGGAGTCTGATCAAGAATGCGCTTCATCGCCGGCAAGAAACCAAGATCGGCCATGTGGTCGGCCTCATCGAGCACGGTGATCTGAACGTCGGCCAGAGTTGCCTGCTTCTGTTTGATGAGATCTTCCAGTCGGCCTGGAGTGGCCACGACAATGTCGGTGCCGCGACGCAGCCCGGCGACCTGTGGGTTCTGGCTGACGCCGCCAAAGATCGTCATCGTCGAGAGCCCAGCAGTCCGAGCCAAGGGCTCCAAGGCTGCGTGGATCTGGCCAACAAGTTCACGGGTGGGCGCCAGGATAAGCGCGCGCGGCGCTCCCTTGCGCGTCATGTGGCCCGAGTCCGCGGTTCGCGAGACCAGCGGGAGCAGGAAGGCAAACGTCTTGCCCGAGCCAGTGCGGCCGCGGCCAAGGACATCGCGCCCGGTCAGCGAGTCAGGCAGGGTGGCTGCCTGGATCGGGGTCGGGGTCGTGATGTTGAGAGAAGTAAGGACGGCCGTCAGGTTTGCGGGCACGCCAAGGGAAGGAAACGTTGCAGAAGACAAGTGAATTGATTCGCTATCGGTCGGTGTCTCACCCCAAGAAAAAGATCTTGGTCGCCGTTCCGCCGGCGGCGGAAGATGAAGCGTGCCCCACCCGGAAGTAGGGAGCGCGATCGTGGTTCCGCGCAAGGAGCCCGAGGTAAGACTATGCGGGCTGCTGTGAATGATGTTACCGGGTGAGACTCGAATCCATTGCATCGGCCGCCGTTAGGTCGCGCGATAAGTCGTGTAGGAATGGGGGCTCAGCAGCAATCCGATGTTCACGTGCTCCTCACCGGGTTCGATGGTGAACATCACCTGCACTGCCGGGAACAACGTTGGCCGGTGGGTGGATGCAAACCACCGCGCCGTGGCGAATTCCAATGCATAGGGACCGGCCTCGACCTCGGCTTCGAAGTGGAAGATGCCATCAGCATCCGTCTTTCCCCTGGCGACTTCTCCTCCCGAACCGTGGAGTTTGACGCGAAGCCGCGCTGCCGGCACCCCTAACGCAACATCAACGACCTGGGTAGACAGGCTGGTCATTTGGCACATTCCTTTCGCTGTGAGCCGACTTTTCCACCCTGGTCGGCGACGTTCATCGCACTCCTTGACTTGGACCTTCTCGGGTGAGGATTCTGCAAAGTGGTCCCCACCGACGGCGACCACTTTCTTCAGCGGAGGCCACCTTGTCTAGTTTCCCAGCAGTTGCCCATGTCGCTCTGACCGTGAAAGACCTCAGCGTAAGCGTTCCTTGGTATACCCAATTGTTCGGTGCTGAGCCGGTCCTCGATGAAGACACCGGTCCGTTTCGGCATGTCGTCTGGGCCTTAGGCGGGACCCTAGTGGGCCTGCACGAATTCCCCGACGGTGAGAGCACGCCCACTTTCAATGAGCGCCGGCTAGGACTTGACCATGTGGCCTTCGGCTGCGCAGATCGGTCCGAACTTGTTGCCTGGGAGGGCAAACTTGAGAGCCTTGGCATCGCACATGGCGGCGTTGTCGATGCGGGCTACGGCTCGGGCTTGAGCTTCCGGGACCCAGACAACCTGCCGTTGGAATTCTTCGCCCCACCGAGCTAGTTCGTCAGGACTAAATCTCCGGCTGATTCCCGCGGCTAACTCCCCGCTCCTGTGCCGCGTTGCCCACCCGCCAAGCGTCTCTGGGCAGCCGGTCAAGATCAAAGCGGCGGAGCAGTTCGGCAGTCGTCACTGAATCATCGATATCCGCCAGGTTCAGTGACGCAGCGAGCCACGCTAGAACCCGCTCGGGCCGAACGCCCTGGGTCGCCAAGTCGGCGAGCGTTACGGCGCCGTCCCGTTTCGCGAGTCGCTGCCCGGACTGGTTGTGTGCCAGCGGCACGTGGACGTAGGTGGGCCGAGGGAGATGCAACAGATCAGCCAAATGAACCTGGCTCGGCGTCGAGGCTAAGAGGTCGTCACCGCGCACCACTTGGTCGATGCTCTGCTCGGCGTCGTCCACGACGACCGCCAAGTTGTACGCCGGCAACCCGTCGTTGCGACGAAGCACGATGTCATCCGGCGTTGCCTGATATCTGGGATGCATTGCGTCCTCGATGACGACGGGATTGCCCTTGGCCGCCAACCGAAGCGCGGGTCGCCGTCCCTCCCTGACCATCCTGGCCCGCGTGGCGGCGCTCAGCTTTCGACAGGTGCCGGGGTATCTCAGCTCCTCCGTTCTCTGCGGGGCCGAGGACGCCTCCCGAATCTCGCGGCGGGTGCAGAAGCACTCATAGACCAGGCCGTTCGCCGTCAGACTGTCCATCGCAGCGTCGTACAACTCAAAGCGCTTCGACTGGTAGACCACCTCGCCATCCCAGTCCAATCCAAGAGAAGCGAGATCTGCGAGTTGTCGAACATCGGCACCAGGACGCGTCCGCTCGCGGTCCAGGTCCTCCATTCGCACCAAGAATTGTCGCCCCGTGGACCGCGCGCAGAGCCAAGAGATCAGCGCTGTCCGAAGATTCCCCAAGTGGAGATCTCCAGAAGGGCTCGGGGCAAACCGACCAGAGGTCACCGCCGCATCTTGCCGAGAAGTCACTGGGCTTTGAAGTCAAGGCTGAGCGGCTCCATCGCCGCACGCAGGGTGCGGACTGCCCTTGGTCCGACTCCGTGAAGGGCGAGCAGGTCCTGTTCGGTCCACTTCGTCACATCATCGAGCGTCGATATTCCGGCTGCCTGAAAGGCGCGGGTGGCTGGCGCACCGATGACGGGCAGTCCGGGAGTCACGAGCCCCAGATTACCCGTCATCGAAAGACGAAACGATGTCTTGCTCAGCGTGATGCTTTAGGGAACGACAACGATCGGGACCGGTGAGTGCCGGATGATCTTGGCAGCTGAAGAGCCGAGGAAGATCCGGCTTAGCGCACCCGCCGAAGAGGAACCAATCACCAGAACTTCATCCTCTCGCCACTCCAACGATCCGAGCGCCGAAGCCCACGAGCGACCGCGAGCCACCTCAGATGTCAGCACCTTCGGCAATTCGGTGGATTCCTTGAGATTGGCCACGGCATCTTTTTGAGCGGCATCAGCCTGAGCAAGCCACAAGTCCATGATCATGTCCTCTGCCTGCACCCCCGAGCCGTCGGGTGGATACATCGTCCGACCGCGCACAGCGAAGGTGGCGATCCGCAGGTCAGCTCCCACCTCGGCACACACCCGCGCAGCGGCCGTGAGGGTGCGGCGTGACGCCTCATCTCCCCGGAACGCGCACGTCGCCCGGGAAACAGTTGTGTCACCGCCCACCTCAAAACCTCGGGTGGCAATAGCGACGGGAACTTCGGAGGAGTGCAGTAGGCGATCCGCGCTTGAACTGACATTCACGTAGCCATAGCGCCCGTCATGTCCGGATCCGACTACCAGAATCGATGCCTCACGGCGTACGGCCTCATCGAGCAGGGTTCCAGCCACCGAACGACCATGAAGCCAAGTCGCGGTGAAACCAACGCCGACACAATGCTCGAGGGCCGCTGCTGTCGCCTGAGCCACCGCTGCCTCGCCGCGTGCAGCCGCCCAGGCCTCAAACTCCCGGTCGACAGTTCCGGCGACCGGGGTTGGCCATGGCGCCGGCACGACTGTCACGGACACGATGTCCTGACCTGAGGAGCGAGCCAGCAGCGCAGCAAGCTCAAGGCCGCCGTACTCCTCTTTGTCGGGAGCGAACCCGACCACGATGCTCATGCGCCGACCTCGCTTGCGTCTTGCCCGGCGTCCAGCAAAGCGTTCATTCGGCGCCGGGACCACACGAAGTACAGGGCATACATCGCCACCATTGTCAGGGCGAACAGGGTCCAGGCCAGCGCACCCAGACCTCGCATGACGGCAAGGCAAGCGACGATGCTCAGGATCGGCGTCACCGGATAGCCCGGCACCCGATAGGGCCGATACAGGTCAGGCGCCGTACGACGCAACACCATCACCCCGATGGCGACCACGATGAAGGCGAAGAGAGTGCCAATTGAGACGAGATTCCACAACCAACCCGAAGGCATCAGGCCACCGACACAAGCGACCACGATGGCCACCACGATGGTGTTCCACACCGGCGTCAAGGTGCGCGGACTCACTTCAGAAAATTTCGCGGGGAACAAGCCATCGCGAGACATCGCGAACACCAACCGGGTAGAGCCATACAGAGACACCAGGGTCACCGAGAACACGCTGATCACCGCGCCAGCGGCCAGGATCGTCCCCGGAACCGGCGACCCTGTGATGTTTTCGAGGATCACCGACAAGCCAGCCGATTGCTGCTCCGGATCTTCAAAACGTGCGATGTCTTGCGAAGCCACCCCCGAGGCGGCAACGGCGAGGTAGATCGTGACCACGATGGCCAACGCTCCGAGAATCGCCCGAGGCATCGCCTTCTGGGGGTCCTTTACTTCTTCACCCGCAGTGGCAATCGCGTCCAGGCCGATGAACGAGAAGAAGATTGTTGCGGCCGCAGCACTAATACCGGCCATGCCTTTGTCCCAGAAGCCGGCAAACCGGTCAGCTCTCCCAAGCGGTGAGGGCGACTGCGACAAAAAGGACCAATACCGACAGCTTGATCAGCACCATGACCGTATTGATCATGGCGGATTCGCTCGCACCACGGATCAGCAACATCGCGCACATGATCACCAGCACCACAGCGGGCAGATTCAGCCAACCGGTTGTGTCACCAGCCTCTGCAGCAAACGGGCCATACGACAACGAGTTCGGCAGGCTCGCGCCAAACAACTTGTCAATGAGTTCGTTGAAATACCCACTCCAACCAACCGCGACCGCTCCGGTGGCGATGACATATTCGAGGAGCACACAGCCAGCGATTCCCACCGCGGGGCCCTGCCCCAGTGCGTGATAGGCGTAGGAGAAGGTCGAGCCACTCACCGGAATCGCGCTGGCCAACTCCGCGTAGCACAGGGCTGATAAGCCAGCTGCGAGCCCGGCCAGAAGAAACGCGATGATCACCGCTGGCCCGGCAACCGGCACCGCCTCGGGCAGAACGAAAAAGATGCCGGTGCCGACGGTCGCACCAACCCCGAACATCGTCAGTTGGAATGTGCCGATGCTACGTTCGAGAACCGATGTTGCCCCTTCACGCGGCAGCGGTTTTGTGCGTAGCAAAGAATCCTTTGCGGTTTCCATCCCGGCTCCTCCCAAGTAGTGGCTGAATCGAAACCTAACGACGTATTCTCCGACTGACTAGACATTTGAGGACTGGTCTTTACCGCTACCCAGCGGTAGCCACGCGCATGCTAGTGCTCCGCTTGAGCGGCCACATCGAATCAAGCCAACGCCCCAGGATCCGCTGGCACATCCACTGAGTGTCGCCGCAAAAGTTCGATCGGGATGATCTCGAGAGCGCGAAAGTTGGTGGAGGCCAAGACCACAGGTGCCGCCACACCGTCTGAGTCCGCGTGCAACCATCTGGCCGCGACCACACACCATCGGTCGCCCGGTTTGAGTCCTGGAAAGTTCCACTCCGGTCGCGGAGTGGAGAGGTCGTTGCCGGTGGCGAACTGGTGGGCTAGGAATTCATCGGTCATGACCGCGCACACCGCATGCAAGCCCACGTCTTGAGGCCCGCAGGAGCAGCTCCCATCGCGATAGAAGCCGGTGAGCGGGTCCGTGCCACACGGCAGCAGCTCCTCGCCCAACACGTTGAACTCGCTGGCAGATTTCGTCTCATCGGGCGCACTCATGAGGCCAGCCTTCCAGAGGTGGCCAGCCTGGCAACTTCGCGAGACCCAGTGATTGTCCACAGGTGAAGGGGCAAAGGGTGGCTGTGGATGACGACCGTCGCCCGGCTGCAACTCGCGGCAGGCTCACCGCATGACCTTCGAACCAATCATCGATACCCAGACCGATCTCGAGCACGCCTGGCGAGAACTCATGCAACCCCTTGGGTTCGGAGGCGAGAGCCTTTGGCTGATGTTTATCGCAGAGGATGGCCGGCCCTTCCCTCATTTGACGGAGATCACCGACTTGGATGAGGCACAACCGTTGGAGAAGGCGTCCGAGTTCGGCGCCTTCTTGGCCGACATCATGGGTGAGTTTCAGTTCGCCAACGCCCGATTTGCCGCACTACGCTCACGACCCGGACGAGCTCGACTGACCGCTCGCGATCGAGGCTGGGCGGAGTTTGTGTACGCCGCCTGTAGGACGGCGCGAATTCCGTGCGAGACCGTGCATCTGGCCTCAGACGAGGACATCCTCCCGATGCCGTGGGACGAGCTCGGTGTTTCGACCCCAGCAGGCCGAACTGGGTGATTGCCGTCAGTAGCATGCAGCCATGTCCGACATCCAGCCCGAGAGCACGAACCCGTCCGAAAGCCCAAGCGACCCACTTCACGACGCGCGAGCCAATCCACCCAAGCGACTCGGATTCATCGTCTTTGCGCTCGTCTTCCTAGTGGCCGTCTTTGGGGTGCGCTGGTGGTTCACAACCTCACAAGCGCTGCGAGAAGTCTTCATCGAGGCGAGCAGTCCGCTCTGCACAGAGACCGAAGTGGTCGATCTTGAGGTCGCTGGGACCCCAGTAGGGGCCCCGGAAGTCGTCTCGGGAATGCGATGCGAAGTGGTGGTCAACATCGTCAATCCTGGTCAATCCAACCTCCACCTCAACAAAGTCGTGGCCCGTGGCATTGGCCCAGATTCCGGCCTACCCATTCAAGCCGTTGAAGTCGACGGCCTCGCACCAACGCTTGACGGCGAGGACGCGACGTACTCCGTTGATCAGGATCTGGCGGCGGGCGACCTACTGCAGATCAACATTGCCTACGAGTTCCGTGATTCAGGGTGCATCGATGGCGACACCTTTTCCACGTCGGCCTGGCCATCGGCTCAAGTGAGCATGGCGCGGCACACGAAGACGGTCTCGGCCGACCGGGGATTTGCCTTGCGAAGCACCGAGGAGAGTGCCTGCTAGCCGGAGTGTCCTCGGGCTTGCTCGACTCCCAAGGCATAGCGCGGAATCGCGACACTCACCAAGACCCCCAAATTGGTCTGTTTTGCGTCAAGCAGCATCCCAGACATCAGGTCATCCCCGTGGCGCTGCACGACGACCATGTTGTGGTCTTCAAGATCAAGAATGTAGTAGCGCGCCAACCCGGGGAAGCCAGAACCGGTGAGCGTGCTCTGCATCTCGATCGTCAGGAGATTAAACAGCGCAGTGGCCTCGGGTTGGGGGTTGACCCCGGCGAGGCTCAGCCCGGTCTCTTTGTCCCATACGTCGGTGGCGAGCAAGCCGTCTTTGAGTAGCGACTTGGTGTTGGCCACGGTTTCTTCCAGTTTGGCAATATCGATGTCGAGCATTTCTCTCCTTAGGGGGGTGAGGACAAGTTCTGAGAAATCAGCTAGTTGGACGACCAGCGGCCTAGTCGACTTGAAGAAGGCCCCGGACCTGAGAGGCCGCGCGCTGCGACCGCACCAGCAAGGCTCCCAGCGTTTCGTCTTCCGTCGCTACCCATAACAGCAACTTGCCCACGATGAGGTCGCGGATAGCAAGCACCACGATCGTGGAGTTTTGGTCGGTGAGAGTCAAAAGATCAAGTCGACGATCTTCCTCACCGTGCACGGCCTGCGTGACCGCATCAGCAATTGAATGCATCGAAGAAGTGAGCGCAGCCAAGCGGAGTACGCCGGATTCGTCTACGCCCAAAGTGCACAGGTTGAAGCCATCGGCCGTGCAGATCATCGCGCAGGAGAAGCCCTTGATGGTTTGCCGGAGTTCGCGGAGTGTCGGCATAAGCGCCCGACCGATTTGGGTAGACCACATATCCCAGTGGGCAGCGATATCGTCGTCAAGGCCCAATTCGTTGCGGCCATGCGCGGGATGCTGACTGTTTTCCTCGGTCCCTCTGGCTTGCGGAATCGCGACCTCTCCACGGTCAAAGTCCGGTGAGTCCAATTCGGCTGGGTCCCGGCCAGCCACGTCCTGCTCGGCTATTTCTTGCTCACTGAGGGCCGCTTCGACGGATCCCTGGCGGTGCGTGGCCATCACCCTGTCATCCCCTGTTGCATGCTTCGTGCAAAGGCTGTCTCCAACACATTGGCTACCGAAGTCCCTTCCCGAGGATCCGCACTGACCAGCGGGATGTTGCTGTCGAACTTATCCACAATGTGTCTAAATGGCTCAAGGGCGGCGCTATCGTCACCCAAACGAGTCACGGCCACAACCAGTTTCCGCTTGGGGATCTCCCGCGTAACGAAGGTCAACCACAAGTCCGCATCGATCAGCGCTTCGTCGTGCCCGCCATACAACCAAAGCACAACAGCGTTGCTCCGAGGCATCGCCGAGCGACGCACCATGTCAAAGCGCTCTTGTCCGGGCGTCCCAACCACGCACACAACACGGCCGTCAGGTGCGACCCATTCACCAATCTCAAGTCCAACCGTCGTGGTCGGCTTGAGGTGCTTGCCGATCTGAGACTGGGCGTTGGAACTAAACACCTCGGTCATCAGGACCTGCGTGGTGCACACACTCAACACGGCAGTCGTTTTGCCGACTCCAAAGGGGCCCACGAAGGAGATCTGCGGCCCGAGGCCCGCTCCTACTACTTCGCGCACTGTTGAATCGACCTCTCTTTCGGCCCCCAAGACCTAACGCACTGGAACGTCTCGATCATGCCTTGATCCTGACCGAATGAAAACACTCATCTCAAACTAGGCGAAGCAACGCCAGTAGGTCCGGAGAACTACAGTCGAGGCGTGACCTGGCAGTTCGACAATACCTACGTCCGCGACCTCGAAGGTTTCTACGTGCCGTGGCAGCCGGTCAGCGTGCCCAACCCCACGCTGCTGTTGTTCAACATTGGTTTGGCCAACGAGTTGCGACTCGACGCCGACCAGCTCAGGTCGCCGGCTGGCGTGGAGCAATTGGCTGGCAACGCTGTGCCCGCTGGCGCCTCTCCATTGGCCCAGGCATACGCCGGCCACCAGTTCGGGCAGTTCAGTCCCGTGCTGGGCGATGGGCGCGCCCTATTGCTCGGAGAGGTGATCGACTCTGCCGGCCGACGCCGGGATGTGGCGTTCAAAGGCTCCGGACCTACCCCCTTCTCGCGTCGCGGCGACGGCAAAGCGGTGGTAGGGGCGGTGCTTCGTGAATACGTTGTTGGGGAGGCGATGCATGCCCTAGGAATTCCGACAACGCGAGCACTCGCTGCGGTTTCCACCGGCGAGAGCATACGCCGCGAGCGGCCCGAGCCCGGCGCCATCCTCACTCGAGTAGCCGCCAGTCACCTCCGCGTCGGCACTTTCGAACTGGTCCGAACTCGCGGGACGATCGAGCAACTTAGGCAGTTGGCGGACTACGCGATCGCCAGACATTACCCCCACGCCGCGAGCACCCCGAACCCCTATCGCGCACTGCTGTCATCTGTGGTGGCCGCACAAGCGGAGCTGATCGCAGCCTGGATGTCGGTGGGGTTCATTCACGGGGTGATGAACACGGACAACATGACGATTTCCGGCGAGACCATCGACTACGGGCCTTGTGCCTTCATGGATCGCTACGACGATCAGACCGTATTTAGCTCCATCGACACCGCTGGTCGCTATCGCTATGCGAATCAGCCAGCGATCGCCGCGTGGAACCTCTCCCGCTTCGCCGAGACGCTCCTGCCCTTGTTGGCGGAGGAAAGTGATCAGGCCATTGAGATCGCCAATGCCGAGATTGCGCAGTTTTGGACTTCTTACGACGTCGCCTGGCTGCGCAGAATGCGAGCCAAGCTCGGGCTCAGCGGCGAAGACGAGGGTGATCGGAGCCTGATCGAGGATCTGTTGGCTCTGATGAACTTGGCGCGGATCGACTTCACTTCGACCTGGCGCGGGCTGGCGCGCGACCTGCGTGGCGAGGCCGACGCGGTCCGCGGTGAACTCCTCGACCTGACGGCGTACGACGATTGGCGCAAACGCTGGGTCGCCCGGCTGGACAACGCGGATCTCGTTGCCGTTGCCGAGCAGATGGACCGCGTCAACCCTGCCTACATCCCCAGAAACCACCTCGTTGAGGACGCCCTAGAGGCTGCCCGTGAGGGAGACCTGGCACGTGTGCAGGCGCTGCTCGCTGTGGTGACCAAACCCTACGTTGACCAGCCCGAGCTGGAGGCCTACGCCTCCCCCGCACCAGTCGCCTTCACCGACAGCTACCTCACCTACTGCGGCACCTAGCCGATTCCGCTCAATCAATGCCCGAAAAGGCAACTTCCGCCAGCACCAGCAGGAGTAGCCAGCCGACAGAAGCGGAGAGGCACAGCGAAGTTAGCAGGTTTCCAAGAAGTGCGGGCAGGGCATTAGCTGGGGTATCTGATGATGTCCAGGTGCTCAGGAGCCCACCTGCCAGTGCAAGTGCGAAAATAATCGGCGAAACAAAGAACACGGCGAAGTCCACGGTTACGTCGTCCGATGTTCTTGGGTCGAACCAGAACGCGGAATAGAGGCCGAACAAAGCCAACTGGATTCCGAGAACGAGTGGACCTCGGCCTCGTAACGATTCTCGCACCGGTCTCAATGCACTGGAACTCACCCGTCAAGTGTGCCTGGCTACAAGGGGAGGCTCGCGACCATTCACGATGTCTCCACATTGCCGGTGAACGCAGAACAACGCGGTTGCCGCGGCGCACTGGGTGCGCCGCAACAACCGCGTTGTTTGCGTTCTGACGGTTAGCTGCAGCCGGAGGTGGAGCCGCAGCCTTCGCAGACATAGCAACTGCCAGCCGGACGCATCTTGGTGCCACAGGTGAGACACAGTGGGCTGTCGACAGCGTGGCCGGTGATCTGCTCCAAAAGCTCAGCGCTGGTCTTGGCGCCGCCCAGGTTTCGAGACACTCGCTCCGCTCGCTCCTCAACCACCGGGGTCGGTGCGGCGGGCTCGTTAGCGACAACCTCGACGATCGGCAGTCCTGCGATCAACTCGTCTGCAGACCCAGTCTCCTCGACCACCGGCTCGTAGGAGCCGGTCTCAAGATGGCGGCGCCGCTCGTCGGCCGAGTAGATGCCGAGGCCCGAACGTTCTTCAAAGGACATGTAGTCGAGCGCCAGCCGGCGCCAGACGTAGTCCATCAACGACTGTGCCATCCGGACATCCGGATCGTCGGTGAGACCAGCCGGCTCGAAGCGAAGGTTGCTGAACTTCGAGACATACGTCTCCAGGGGTACGCCGTATTGCAGGCCAATCGAGACGGCGATCGAGAAGGCGTCCATCACACCGGCCAGCGTGGAGCCTTGCTTGCCAAGTTTGAGGAACACCTCGCCGAGTTCACCATCGTCATGGGCCCCGGAAGTCATATAACCCTCGGCGCCACCCACAGTGAATGAGGTGGTGCGCGAAACCCGCGACTTCGGCAGCCGCTTGCGGGTCGGCTGGTAGACGATCTTGGTTTCGAGACGGGCTCCTGCGTCGCCCTCCTCAAACCGCTAACGGCGCGTTGGGATCAAACGCTGAGTCGGCGCCTTTGGCCTTGGCGTCGGAGAGCGGCTGACCGACCTTGCAGTTATCGCGGTAGATCGCCGTGGCTTTGAGGCCAAGCTTCCACGACTGCATGTAGACGTCTTCGATTTCCTCCACCGTGGCTGACTCAGGCAAGTTCACCGTCTTGGAGATCGCGCCGGAGAGGAACGGTTGGCACGCCGCCATCATCCGCACGTGGCCCATCGGCGCTAGCGACCGCGCACCCATCGCGGTGTCGAACACGGAGTAATGCTCCAACTTGAACCCGGGTGCATCAATCACGTGACCGTTCTCGGCAATGAAGTCGACAATCGCCTCAACCTGCTCAGGCTGATAGCCCATCTTCACGAGTGCCCGAGGAATGGTTTGGTTGACGATCTGCATCGAACCGCCACCAACCAACTTCTTGAACTTCACCAAGGAGAAGTCAGGCTCGATGCCCGTGGTGTCGCAGTCCATCATGAAGCCGATGGTGCCGGTCGGCGCGAGCACAGAGGCTTGCGCGTTTCGGAACCCGTTGACCTCGCCAAGTTTGATGACCGAATCCCAAGCAGCCGTGGCCAACTTGTGGATGTCGCCATCAACTGCACCCAGGGTGCGCACCTGATCATTGGCCGCTTGGTGCTTGCGCATCACTCGCTTGTGAGCATCGGCGTTTCGCGGATAACCGGCATAGGGACCGACAACACCTGCCAACTCGGCGGAGCGAGCATAGGACTGACCCGTCATCAGCGAGGTGATGGTGGCCGCCATCGCCCGGCCCCCCTCAGAGTCATAACCCAGACCCATTGCCATCAGCAACGCACCCAGGTTGGCGTAGCCGATGCCCAATTGGCGGTAATTGCGGGTGGTCTCGCCGATCGGCTCGGTCGGGAAGTCGGCAAAACAGATCGAGATATCCATCGCGGTGATGATCACCTCAACTGCCTTTGCGAACAGTGCCGCGTCGAAGGTGTCGTCGTCCTTGAGGAACTTCAACAGATTGAGCGAGGCCAAGTTGCATGAGGAGTTATCGAGCGACATGTATTCCGAGCACGGGTTGGATGCGGTGATCCGGCCGGTTTCCGGGTTGGTGTGCCAGTCATTGATGGTGTCGTCGTATTGCAAGCCCGGATCGGCACAAGCCCACGCGGCCTCACTGATCTTGCGGAAAAGGCCTCGCGCATCGATGGACTCGATCACTTCGCCCGTGCCGCGAGCCTTGAGCCCGAATGACGTCCCGTCCTCGACCGCGCGCATGAACTCATCCGTGACCCGCACCGAGTTGTTGGCGTTTTGATACTGCACAGAGGTGATGTCACGACCACCCAGGTCCATATCGAAGCCAGCGTCACGAAGGGCGCGAATCTTGTCCTCTTCGCGCCACTTTGTCTCGATAAACTCTTCGATGTCCGGGTGGTCGACATCGAGCACGACCATCTTGGCTGCCCGACGAGTCGCCCCACCGGACTTAATCGTCCCTGCCGAGGCATCGGCGCCACGCATGAAGGAGACCGGGCCGGAGGCGGTGCCACCAGAGGACAGCAGTTCACGAGATGACCGAATGCGCGACAAGTTGAGGCCGGCGCCTGAGCCGCCCTTGAAGATGAAGCCCTCTTCCTTGTACCAGTTCAGGATCGAGTCCATCGAGTCATCGACAGACAGGATGAAACAGGCCGAAACCTGTTGCGGAGACGCCGTGCCGACGTTGAACCACACCGGAGAGTTGAAAGAGAAGTATTGGTTGACCAGGAGCCAAGTGAGTTCGAGTTCGAAAAGCTCCGCGTCGGCCGGGGTCGCGAAGTAGTCATGCTCTTCCCCACCCTTGCGGTAGGTCTTCACCACCCGATCGATGAGTTGGCGCAAACTCCACTCGCGCACTTCAGTGCCCACCGCGCCGCGGAAGTATTTCGTGGTCACGATCGTGGAGGCGTTAACGCTCCAGAAGTCGGGGAACTCAACACCCTTTTGCTCGAAGACCGTTTCACCCGTGCGCCAGTTGGTTTGTACGACGTCGCGGCGCTCCCAGGTGATCGCGTCGTAGGGATGAACACCCTCGGTGGAAAACACCCGTTCCATCCTCAGACCGCCACCGCTTCCCGACTTGTTGGCGTTCTTGTTGGCCTGAGCCCCTTTAGTCTGGGCACTCACCGTCTCGGTCATGGAAGCTCCTTCGATTCCTTGCATTTGTCATCGTCTTTTGTGATTGAGAGTCGTTGTTGTTGCAGGTTGTGCACCCGACGCGCAGCTTCCCCACTACGCGCCGGGTGGAATTGGTTATCCGGTTGGCACCGGAAGGAGTGCGCGCTCGGCGCGCAAAGTGGCGATCTCAGACTCGAAGTCCTCGGCGGACTCGAAGGCTCGGTAGACGCTGGCGAATCGGAGATAAGCAACTTCGTCGAGCTGACGAAGCGGGCCAAGAATGGCCATGCCGATCTCGTGAGCTGGCGCCTCGGCCCAACCTTCGCTGCGCAGAGTGTCTTCGACGGTCTGGCCGAGCCGCGCCAAGTCATCTTCGGACACCGGTCGACCCTTGCAGGCCTTGCGGACACCAGCAACGGCCTTCTCACGATTGAAGGGCTCGGTGGTGCCTGACCGCTTCAACACACTTAACTGCATCAGTTCGACGGTGGAGAATCGCTTGCCGCAGCCACCGGAATCGGGACTGCAGGTGCGACGCCGCCGGATGGCGGTCCCGTCATCGGCGACTCGAGAGTCGAGGACCCTGGTGTCGGTGTTGCGGCAGTAAGGGCAGTGCACCGTGGGTCTCCTCCCCGTTTTGAGCGAACAACGCCTGTGGAGATAGAACGCTTTTCTGTGAGCGAACCATCCATATTTGTGAGCAACTTCGAAAAACTGTGGAACTAGATGTGGATAACTACATCGGTGTAACTACTAGATGTAGTGGTAACCGTACGTCGCGGGGTTGGGGATTGGCAAGGCCTTCCGATAGGGATTTGTCGGCACCCCTAAGCCGCGACCGGGTGAGCTAGGGATTCCCCGCTCAGGCGACATCGGACGACAAGATTTCTTGAACGATTTCTCGCCACGACCACGGCGTGTCGCGACTGGTGGGTCCGATCAGTCACAATGACTTGGTGACAGCGGCCGGGGGAAAACGAGCAGGCACCCGCAAGGGAGCAAGGTCGAAGACCCCATTTCAGCCCGTCAGCCTGGTTCTAGCGGCAGGCATTACCCTCGCTGTGATTGCCTGGGGATATCTCGTCTACCTAGCCATCCTTCATGGCCAGGACATGCGCGCCGGTGACAAAACTGCCTGGCAGTTGGCCCTGGCCACAGGTGCTGGAGCAGTGCTCGCGCTCTTCATCGGCTTTATGCTGACCGCTCGCCTGATGCGCGTCACTGGTCTTACTAAAGCCCCCAGCAACCTGCCTGAAGTGCCTGCGGCTCCCGGTGGTGGGCGCCGCATCCGTCCTGACAACTAGCCGGCGTGGTGTGGCGTTTCGTTGCGGTCTTTGAGGCGTCTCACGAATTTCAGTCCGGACCAGGTCTCATCAATCGCAGCGACCTTGACATCCACGAATCCCAGATCGAGTCCAAGCTCGCGAACCCGGCCATCGTCTAAGTCGACACGCAAGCCCGGATTCGTCGCGAGGAACCGACGCAGCGCTGCCTTCTTTGGCCAGCACACCCACACCATCCCGTGCGTTGAGGTCCGCTGAAACAGCACCGGCAGCCGACGAGCCAGCGCGGCGTACGACGTCTGGAAAGTGATCGTGAGATCCATCTCTGCTGGCAGACGGGCGGTGAGGGTGGCCGCACCCAGATCTCCCAACATCACATCCTCGGGCAAATTGTCGAGGAAGACGAGGTGGTCGTCCTTCACGCCCAGCTTTCGCGGCAAGGGTGTGCCTGAATATCCAGCACTCCCCGAATCTCCAGCAGCCATCACCCCAGTTTGCCGCAAAGGGCGGGACTGCGCTCCCCCCACGGGTGCACCCACAACAGGTGCTAGCGCAATCCCGCCCTTTGTCTTCCCCGGTTTCCGCCAGTCGGGGTCGAGTCGACTGGCGGAAAGATTGTGGCCCACAAGCGGTGGGCGGGAGTTAGTCGATCAGCGGAATGCGAAGCTCCTGGCCAGCCATCAGCATTGCTGAGTCGAGCGAGTTGAGATCCTCGATTTGAGCCATCACCTCGCGCACGTCGTCTTGCCCGGTCTCGGCCGCGATGTCGCTCGAGATCGCCCACAGTGTGTCGCCAGGACCAACCGTGATCGTCTCCGTCGGCGCAGGCACACCCTTTTCGCTAGTGGCGACCGAGCCGCCCATCACCAACACCGACAGTGCGAGCACGACAGCCACCGCGAAGGCAAAGACGACAGCCCGTCCGCGCCGAGTCAACCGCAGTTGGCCGCTTGAAGCTGCTCGAACGCGAGTGACTCGATGTTGCTCACGACGCGAAACCGTCGGACGAACAGGACGAAGATCGGTGATGACGTAGGTGCTCATCGGGACTCCTGGGGAAGTAGTGAAGCGTTGGTAAGCCGTGCTGGTCGATGTGCTGCTTGGTGCGGTAGATCTATGTCTATCGACTGCCACCGACAGACCTGGCCAATAACGATCGGCCAATGCCTGAACAGAGACTCTCGATCAAACGTTCGATCGAACACATGTACGAAGTTAGAGCACCTGTTCGAGCGGATCAAGCAACACGCCGAACAACTGTTCGATTGTTCAGAGCGTCGCAGATGGCCTGCTCAGACGCCGAAGCAAACCTCGCGCGCGGGGTTTCCCTGCGACACGCCTGATCGAACAGGTGTTTGAAAGTGGCCTGGATTGGGGATAGCGTCACGGCAAGTTCACTACTTGGACACTCATCACTCGCGCAGCGGAGGCACCCCATGGCAACGACCAAAAGCGGCTCGCAGAAGACGGTCGGTGGCAACGCCTCGGTCGCCGAGTTGCCCGACGGCCCTCCCGACGCCACCGGCTTGACTCCCCGTCAGCAACTAGTCCTAGCTCACATCAAGGACGCCATCGAGATGAAGGGCTATCCCCCGTCAATGCGGGAGATCGGTCAGGCGGTTGGTCTCACTAGTTCGTCCTCGGTCGCGCACCAACTACGCGTGCTTGAGGAGAAGGGATTTCTGCGACGAGACCCTCATCGTCCTCGCGCTTTGGAGGTATTCCTCCCCGAGGTGATGGCCGCACGTCGTTCGATCTCGGCGGCTGAAGAGACGACGTACGACGAAACCGGCGTGGGCGATGCGATGCCGACTGCGGCCTACGTTCCCATGGTCGGGCGAATTGCCGCTGGGGGGCCGATCCTGGCCGAAGAGCGGATCGAAGAAATCTTCCCGCTGCCGAAGAGCCTCGTCGGCGACGGCACTTTGTTCTTGTTGGAGGTCTCCGGCGACTCGATGATCGACGCCGCGATCTGCCACGGCGATTACGTCGTGATCCGGCAGCAGCCAACTGCCAACAACGGCGAGATCGTGGCGGCCATGATCGATGGCGAGGCCACCGTGAAAACCTTCCAGAAGAAGGGCAGCCACGTGTGGCTACTGCCACACAATGACGCCTACGACCCGATCGACGGCACCCATGCCACGATCCTGGGCAAGGTCACCGCCGTGCTCCGGCGGATGTGAACCGCTTTGCGTCGTACTCACTGCTAGCGTCACCGGGTGGACATTCCAGCACCCAGGTTTCGGATGGAACGAGGCGGGTATGCCGTCGAAGACGTTGATGCCCTGCTGAATCAGTTCTTTTCGGTCCTGGCGTCTAATCCAGCTGGGCTCACCGGGGCAGGCATGCGCGGCATCCGCTTCCGGAGCATTCCAGTCCGTCCTGGCTATGCGCCCGAGCAGGTCGATCAGTGGATCCAGACCGTGGCGAACCAACTTGACCAGCGTGACAACCAGAGTTCCGGGACGGTCCATGAGTCGCCTGCTTCCACCGTTGCCGCCCAGCCCTCCCCGCCGCCACCGGCGCCGTACGACGAACTGGAGCGCGGCTTCGACCTCCCTTCGGAGTTGCACGTGCCGATGACCAGCACTGGGCCGATTGACCCAGCAACAGACCCCGGCCGCAATGCCGTCCGAGAACTTCCGGCCACGCCGGCCTGGGCCACCGTGACCGTGCTGGTCGTGTTGCTAGCGATGATCGCCTACACCGCCTATGCCTATCTCCGCTAAGGCGGATCCTCGTCGGTGCCAACCAACACCCATACCGCCGACCAACTAGTCCTCGGCCAGGCGCCGTAAAGCGTTGCGCACCAGCGCAGGGTCAGAGGTCGGCCACATGGGCGGCAGACTTGCCCGCAAGAATTCGCCATACCGAGCAATCGCGAGCCGCGGATCGAGGACGGCCACAACGCCGCGATCTGTCGTCGTCCTAATCAGACGACCCGAGCCTTGGGCGAGAAGGAGCGCGGCGTGGGTGGCTGCCACTTGCATAAATCCGTTTCCGCCAGCTTGGTCTGCCGCGCGTTGGCGCGCCGACATGAGGGGGTCATCGGGTCGCGGAAACGGGATCCGGTCGATGATGACCAACTGGCAGGTCTTGCCGGGCACATCAAGGCCCTGCCACAAACTAAGGGTGCCGAACAGGCAGGTGTAGGGATCCTCCACGAACTGTTTCGCCAACTCCGGAAGTTGCGCATCTCCTTGAGCCAGGGTCGTCAAGTGGGGCAGCCGCTGGCGCACCGCCTCGGCGGCCATTTCCGCCGCACGTTTGGAAGAGAACAGCCCGAGAGTCCGGCCCCCGGCAGCGTCCACCAACTCGACTATTTCGTTCAGTTGGGCCGAGCCCAAACCGTCTCTCCCGGGCGGCGGCAGGTGCTTAGCGACGTAGAGGATGGCTTGGGCGCCATAGTCAAAGGGTGACCCCACGTCGAGTCCGCGCCACGGGCGCGCATCCGAATCGGCCACCGTCGGGCTTTTTCCGTGGATCGAGCCTGACAAGACCATCTCGCTCGGCTTGAGTCCGAGCGAGGTGGCAACGGTGGCGAAATCGCCACCCAGACGCAAGGTCGCGCTTGTGAACACGACCACCTTGTCGCTGAGCAGTTTGTCGCGCATCGGACCCCACACCTGAAGTGGGGCCACACAAAGTCGAGCGGGGATCCGCTCCCGCCCTTCTGTCAACCAGATGACATCTGACTCCTTCTCGGCTGCCATCCGTTCGACGGTGACAAAGACCTCTTGGACCATGCCCTTGGCCTGAGTCCGTCCCGGATCAGCCGCTGCGCCGTCGGTGGAGGACTCCTTCGGGTAGGCCGACAGACAAGCCCGTGCGGCATCTCGCACCAACACCAACGCATCCCTCAAATGCTCGGATTGGTGATCGATGCGACCCGGATCGGTCTCAGTAAGCGCTGCCGAAAGGGCATCAGCGGCGTCCAACAACGCATCAGCCTCCTCGCCTTCGACATGTCGCTGAGAACGCTTAGCCGCCCGCTCGACATCGCTCACAGAAAGTTCATCGGTGGCAGCCTGCGTTACACGCGCGGTGAGTTCGTGGGCCTCATCGATCACGACGGCGTCGTACTCCGGGATCATCGGTATGCCTTCGATCGCATCGATCGCCAACAACGAGTGGTTGGTCACCACCAATTGCGACTTCTGCGCCCGTTCCCTGGCCCGCTCGGCGAAACACTCGCCTGCAAAAGGGCACTTGGCAGCCCCTAGGCACTCGCGATGGTTAACGCTGACCTGGCGCCAGACCCGATCGGTGTGATGGGGCGCGTTGTCCTTCTCTCCAGTCCCGCCGGCTGAGGCCTCGGCTTCGGCCCACTTGCGCAACGCCAGGACCGACTTGCCTAGCGACCCCGCCGGTGCCTCCACCAGGACGCCTTGTTCGTCGGGCACTCCCTCGCGAATCCGGTGTAAGCAGGCATAGTTGGACCGGCCTTTCAGCACGGCGTAGGTGGGTGGCTTCGGGAGCTCATCGGTCACGGCCGCGATGAGAGCGGGCAAGTCGCGCTCGACCAGTTGGTGTTGCAGCGCCAGCGTCGCCGTCGCCACGACAACCCGCCTGGGATGTAGCAGCGCAGGCACCAAGTAGGCCAATGACTTTCCGGTGCCGGTTCCGGCTTGAACGAGCAGATGCTCACCCGATTGGAAGGACGCGGCTACTGCCTCGGCCATCTCAATTTGACCAGAGCGTTCCTGCCCGCCCAGGGCCTCGACAGCCCTCTCCAAAACCCGCCTAACATCGCCGCTATGGGCTGGTCGTGCCGGTTCAGGGGATGGTGCGGGGTCAGCCGCCGACGGTGCTGCGGTCACTCGTTGACATCGTCGCCGTCGGATTCGGACCCATCGCGCGCATAAAATTTCGGTGTGCCGCGATAACAGGCGCCGAACACTTCGGTGCGTTGACCACTGCCATCTTGGGCCTCAAAGTTTACGCCGACCCGACGCGGCCCCTTGCTCCACACCTCAACGTGATAGCCGGAGTCACCCTGGGCGCTCAGCAGACTGATAGCCCAGCCCTGGCATTCGGCGGTGACCACGCCGCCCGAACCTTGCCAGGTCGCGCGGACCACCGGGGAATTCTCGCCATCGTCGTCCCACTTGTCGCCGTCGTCCCAGTCATGATCATCATCGTCAGAGTGGTTGGCCGGCTGCTCGGAGGGAGCCGGTGGTGAAGACGGAGGGAGCGGCGTCTCATCCACGCTCTCAGGAATCGATGAAGTCGACGAGTCATTGGCAGTCGGCGACGGCGCTTTGGACCTGATCACCGTTGGCTTGCGAGTGTCTTGCGGCGCCTGCGAGGAAGGTGTTGCGACTTCGGCTTCGGTGGGCGAGGGAGCGCTCGCTTGGAAAGGCGGACTCGCCGCCGCTGCGAGCTCGTCACCGGCTCTCGAGATGACCGTCCAAACGAGGGCAGAGCCCACGGCGACTACCAGCAACCACGCTGACAGCATGCCGATGGGGCCTCGAAAACGGTTCATAAATCTCATTCTTGCACTAGTTCGGCCAAGACAAAGATCCGGCGAGGCATATGTTTAACCCATGCCTAGCGTGCTTGTTATTGAAGATGATGACGCCATCCGTGCCGCCATCCGCCGTGGGCTGACCGAGCGTGGACATGCCGTGGCAGTAGCTGCCACCGGTTTCGCTGGCCTCGAACTCGCTCTGAAAGACACCCCGCAGGTGGTCTTGCTCGACCTTGGCTTACCGGACGTGGATGGACTCACGGTGATTTCGATGATCCGGGCCACCAGTGACGTGCCGATCATTGTGATCACCGCCCAAGACGACGATCCGACCATGGTGCGCGCTCTCGACGCCGGCGCCGACGACTATGTCGTGAAGCCCTTCGGCACGGATCAGGTCGCAGCTCGGATCCGAGCGGTGTTGCGGCGCGGCGGCCAGGCAGCCTCCGGGTCTGAGCCGATTCGCGTCGGAGAGTTGGAGATCGAGGAGGGCACTCGGAGCGCCACCTTGGCCGGCGTACCCCTTGACTTAGCCCGCAAAGAATTCGACCTCCTGCTGGCCCTCGCCTATGGCCGCGGCGACGTAGTCACTAAGCGCGAACTGCTGGCAGATGTTTGGCAGCAGGCTTACGGCGGCTCCGACCGCACGGTCGACGTCCACTTGTCGTGGCTCAGGCGCAAGTTAGGGGAAACTGCCGCCGAGCCTCGCTATCTCTTAAGCGTCCGCGGTGTGGGAGTGCGTCTCGTGGATCCCAATGCCCAATCAGCCTCGACGCCAGCTGGCGCTTCCGGTGCTGCTGACGAGGTCAACGAGTCCTAATGCGCCGCCAGATCGCCTGGTTAGTCGTCGCCACAAGCTCGACAATCGTGGTCTGTTTTGTTATTCCCCTCTGCCTGTTGGTCCAAGCCCTTGCTGTTGACCGAGCAACTGCCGCTGCAGACCAAGAAGCCCGCAACGTGGCCTTCAACGTGGCGAAGTCCTATGGCAATGGCGAACTCGACTCACTCGTGATCGGCTCGGCGAAAGACGGAGAGCCACAAACGACGGTGCTCGGGCCAGATGGCGCTTGGCTCGGCGACTCCGCTCCCAAACTTGATGCGAAAATGACCGCCGAGCTGGAACGAGCCCAAGGTCGGACTGGGCTCACCGTGCTCGACGAGCGTGGCCTGCGGGTGCTCTTGCCGGTCGCGTTGGCAGACGGCAGCACCGCCGTCGTCCGAACTTTTCTCCCCCCAGCAGACGTACGTCAAGGTGTGGCCCAAGCGTGGGCCAGCATCATCGGACTAGGCGTCGTACTCCTCGCCCTGGCGCTGCTGCTGGCAGTCTGGCTAGGGCGCCGAGTCAGCCGCCCGTTGCGGGGCGTGGCCAACGTGGCTCACGAACTGCGCGAGGGTCATCTCTCGGCGCGGGCGAGCGTCAGCGGACCAGAGGAAACCCAGGAATTGGCTCGCGCGCTCAACGGGCTCGCCGAGCGAACCGAAGAATTGCTTGCCGCGGAGCGAGCGGCTGTTGCTGACCTCAGCCACCGACTTCGAACACCCGTGACGGCGCTGCGATTGGATGTCGAGGCCGTCGAAGATGAAGAGCTCGCCAGCCGACTGCAATCCCACATCGCCGCGTTGCAACGAACCATCGATGCGATCGTCCGCGAGGCGCGTCGCCCGGTTCGCACCGATCTGACCGCTGAAAGCGATGCCACGTCGGTTGTCTCCGGCAGGGTCCGCTTTTGGGGCGCCTTGGCCGAGGATCAGGGCCGACAGATGCGGGTGCAACTCCCCACTGGCCCCTTGCCTGTCCCAGTGGCGGCTGGGGACTTGGCTGATGTCGTCGACATCCTGATCGACAACGTTTTCGACCACACCCCAGAAGGCACCACCTTTGAAGTGCGTTTGGGGTGGGCTGCTGATCGGGTTCTCCTCACCGTTCACGATGCTGGTCCGGGACCAAGGACGGGATTGCGGCCGGGCGAGACCCCCGGTCCGAGCGGTCCGCGCGAGGAAGGCAGCACCGGACTCGGGCTCGACATCGCCAGGCGTACGGCGACCGGCTGCGGAGGCTCCCTGATCAGTGGGCCCGGACCACTGGGCGGCACGCGCGTCGATGTCCGGATGCCGTTGGTCGAGCGGTAGCCACGACCGGCACCTCTTGCAGCGCAAGCTCATATGATCTGGTTTTAACACCGCGATGACTACACCTTGTCCCGCGATCCGGCATGCTAGGAACATGCCACGCTCCGGGGACCCTCTGCGTCGACGCGATCGCTATCGCCTCGCCGTGCGTGCGGTGACCGGCATCACGGGGATTGGTGTGCTCGCTGGCACCGGTTGGTTGGCTGCGTCAGGGGCGAGCGACCATCAGGCTGCCCAGGACGCCGAACAAGCCGCCCACGATGCCGCAGCAGCGGCACATGCCCAAGAGCAGGCAGACTACGAAGCGTCCCTGGCGGCGTTCCGCGCTGCCCAGGCAGCCGTCGAAGAAGCCACCCCCTCCACCGCCAAACTAGCTCCTGAACCAGAAGTCATCACCCGCATCCCACCACCGGAAACCAGGCTTAGCGATCGCTATGTCGAGCCTGTTGAAACGGCTGTCGGTGCCGGTGGAGATGTTGGCAGTGGCGGCGGCTCCGGTGGCGGAAACTCAGACGGAGACGGAAATTCTGGCGGCGGAAATGCTGGCGGAGGTGGTGGCAACTCAGACCCACAACCGGCACCGCCCGCCCCTCCTCCTCCCCCGCCACCCCCTCCGCCGTCCAGCGGGTCGTGATCGGTCGCCGTCCGATGGGTGACCCCGGGACGACCGATCGGATCGGCGCCGCCGCAACCTTTCAAGCCCTCGGCACCTACGTCTATGTAGCCACCCGCTGCCCTGAGGATCTTCCCCATGCCGAGTCGTTGGCCGCCGGCATCCTCGCGGATATCGACGAGACCTGCTCACGTTTTCGGACTGACTCCGATCTGAGCCTGGTGAATCGCCGCGCTGGGCGCCTCGTCGAAGTTGATTCCCTGCTAATCGCTGCGCTACGAGTGGCCCTCTCAGCTGCCGAGCAAACCGCGGGGCTGGTCAACCCCTTGTTGGGGCGACCCATCGTCCAACTTGGCTACGACCAGGACTTTCAGCGACTCCACGCCATCGATGACAGCGACCCCACGCCCACCCCGTTGCCACCCGCACCACCTCTTGATGCCTGGCGCGACATTGAGATCGATGCCGCTGGCGCGATCCGCATTCCGGTCAACACCGCGCTTGATCTGGGAGCGACGGGCAAGGCGTGGGCCGCCGACGTCATCGCGACTGCGTTTCGCCAAGAACTCACCGCAGGCGCAATCGTCAGCGTGGGCGGGGATGTCGCCATTGCCGCTGCGGAGTCCGAGGAACAGCACGACCCCTGGCCGGTTGCGATCTCGGAGTATCCCGATTCGACGCCGGAAGAGATCATCACGCTGTCGCGAGGGGGGCTGGCCACCTCAAGCAGCCAAGTGCGGCACTGGACTCGCGGCGGCGTACGACGTCACCACCTGCTCGATCCCCGAACCGGACTCCCGTGTGAAGGTAAGTGGCGAACCGTCACTGCGACTGGGCCTTCCTGCACGGCGGCGAACATCGCTAGCACCGCCGCCATCGTCCTGGGCGACGCGGCCCTCGCATGGCTGAGTGCTCATTCGGTGACCGCACGCCTCGTGGACAGCGATGGTGGCGTCACGCCGGTTGGCGCTTGGGCAGACCACCGGGGCCACCGTGGCTGACCTCTTCGACGCACCCTTTCTTTGGTATCTCAACCGAGCCTCCGGGTTCATGTTGCTTGGCTTGCTCACCACTTCGGCCATCCTCGGCGTTCTCTCGACCTCCAGCCGACCCCAGCGGGGGGTGCCGACCTTCGCGACACAGTTGCTCCACCGCAATCTGTCGTTGTTGGCCGGGCTGATGTTGGTGATTCATGTGGCGAGCGCCGTGATCGACACCTACGTGGACATCCGTTGGTGGCAAGCAGTGATCCCCTTCGGCGCGACCTATCAACCGTTGTGGCTGGGACTAGGCACCGTGGCCCTCGACCTGATTGCCGTCATTGTGGTCACCAGCCTGCTGCGCGGGCGGATGCAGCACCGGCCATGGCGAATGATCCATGTGTTGTCCTATCTCGCCATCACCCTCGCTCTGATCCACGGACTCGGCATCGGCACCGACAACAACGACCGTCGAGGGTGGGGAGTGGCGCTCAGCCTCAGCTGCCTGGCCGTGGTGGCAGTCGTCGGACTCTGGCGCCTGACTCGGGTGCTCAGAAGGCGATCCCAGGTGACGCCAGCGTGACGCCCACCCGCGCCGCACGTTCTCCCGTCGCCATTCCCGACGAGATCATGGTCCGGCCCGGACCGGCACTGCTCAACGGCATCGAGCGCGGGGCTGGGCTCTCAGCTCACCGTGAGCAGTACGGCGCACTCCCAAAGCTGGCTCTGCCGGAACTGACGGACCTAGCCGAGCGGGTGCGACTGCGTGGCAGGGGTGGCGGCGCCTTCCCCTTCGCCACGAAATTGCAAGCCACTGCCCAGGGCCGCAAGCGTGCCGTGGTGGTGGTCAATCTCAGTGAGAGCGAGCCGGGCAGCGCGAAGGACACCGCCCTCGCGATGATGCGACCACACCTCATTCTCGATGGTGCCGTCGCCGCCGCCCACGCCTTAGGCACCAGCGAGGTCCACGTCGCCTTGTCGGGCAAGCGCGCCCATGCGGGCGACGTCGTACGACGTGCGATCGCCGAGCGCCATAGTGACTTGTCCTGGCACGAGCACACGGGATCGTCCGACTTTGTGTCGGGCCAGTCTCGGGCCGTCATCGAACTTCTGTCCGGACGAAAGAACCAACCGAGGACCGCCACCTCCCCTGAGTCAACGACAGGCCACCGGGGTCGACCAACTCTGCTGTCCAACGCGGAGACCTGGGCACAACTCGGACTCCTGGTGCTCAAGGGAGCGACGGCCTATTGCCAACGGGGCACGGCAGAGGAGCCGGGCACTACCTTGCTGACCCACAGCGAATTTGGCCTTGGGGGATTCGGAACGGCGCCCGAGGTGGTGGAAGTGGACTATGGCACACCCTGGCGTCACGTGTTGCCCTTGCCAGCTCAGGGACGTGGCTCCCTGATCGGCGGCTATCACGGCACGTGGGTCTCCTGGGCAGAGCTGGCCTCAAGGGAAGTATCGATTGATGCCCTGCGGTCGCTGGGCGCGACCTTGGGTGCCGGCGTCGTACTCACCCCTCGGGTCGGCGATTGCCCGCTTGAGTTGACCGCCCAGATCACCGCCTACCTGGCCAGTGAGAGCGCTCGAAAGTGTGGCCCGTGCTTCAACGGGCTCCCGGCGTTGGCCACCGCCGTACGCCGGGTGGCTGCCGGCACGGGGGGTGCCGAAGAAGTGCAGCGGCTGAGCGCCCTCGTGGCTGGTCGGGGCGCCTGCTCACATCCGGATGGGACGGTTCGGATGGTTGCGTCCATGCTGTCGGCATTTCCGGAGGAAGTCACCGCTCACGCCAACGGCGAGTGCTTCAGCGACAATCGCGAGCCGTCATGAGTGAAGCCCGCGCTCAACGTGTGCGAAGCCGGACACTGGAGGTTGATTGGCAGGCCTGCAAAGGCAGGGGTGTCTGCCATGAAGTACTGCCTGAATTGATCGATCTCGACGAGTGGGGCTTTCCGCTCATCCGCGGACCCGTCAGCGATGAATTGGCGTCGAGGGCCAAAGAAGCCGTCCGAGCGTGCCCCCAACTCGCCTTGCGTCTCGATCGTGAGCGGTAGCAGTACCAGTAGCAGTAGCGGTCAACCTTGCGCAGGTCCAGCCAAGAAACCATCCACCAAGGCATGGGCGCGGAGTCGGGCCGCGGGGTCTTCGGCCACTGTGTCGGCATACATCTGCTTGGCATCGAGTCCGAGCCGATCTACCTCTGCGAGGCCGTCGAAGCCCAACCAACCCTCCAGGGTGATCGAGGTCAACTCGGGGTGGAATTGGACCGCTAGGTTGCGGCGAAGCACGAACGCTTGCGAGGCGCGGGCGTTACGCGCGATCTCCCGGGCGCCTGGGGGCAATTCCCACCGGTCGTAATGCCACTCAAACCACGGGCCCTGCGACACCAAGGCTGGATCGTCGGAGTCAACGTCGGTCCAGCCAATCTCGGGGTGGTCGGAGCGGACCACTGATCCGCCGTGGGCCTTGGCCAGCAACTGTCCGCCAAAGCAAATTCCGAGCACTGGGACGCCCAACTCATCCGCCGCTTGGAGCAGACCCAACTCAGGTTTGAGCCACGAGCCGATGCGTTCCTCGTCATAGACCGAAAAGACCGCACCCATCGGGACGATGAGGTCGAAGTCACCAGCCGGCGGAAACTCGACCTCTATCGCAGGGTCGGCGATCTGCTCCTTGGTCAGTAACTGCTGCAGGACCAGGTCATAGCCACGCTCGGCTAACCTCTCGCCGATCGGCCCCGGTGGGGAGACGTGATCGTGCTGAATGACCAGGGCGCGCATAGGTGTCATCCTCTCATTAGGCGTTGTCTCGATCGCGCGAGATTTTCGCCGGTGGCAACTTTGGTTTGGCTGGCTTCGGCTCTTGTCCTCAGCGCTGTCGGCCAACTATCGTTAGGAGCCTAACGGTTGCGTGGTTAGCGCGCGACCCCAAGGCTGTGGACGGTGGCAATGACCGAATCGATGACTGAGACCCAAGTATCCGAAGTGGAAACCGAGGTCGTCGTTGAGTCGGTCAATCACATTGCGGCCGATGTGGTCGAGTTGAGTTTGCTGGCGGCCGACGGCGCAGCACTCCCACCATGGACGCCCGGCGCCCACATTGACCTGATCCTGGACGACGACAACGTCCGGCAGTATTCACTCTGCGGCAGCCCCGGGCAACGCGAGCGCTATCAGGTCTCGGTGTTGCTCTCACCTGACAGCCGAGGTGGTTCTCGGCGGGTGCACGCCTTGCTCAAGGGCGAGTCCATCAAGATCCGCGGCCCCCGCAACCACTTCCCCCTCGCCACCGCAGCTCGCTACGTCTTCATCGCGGGCGGCATCGGCATTACGCCGATGTTGCCAATGATCGAAGCCGCCCAGGCCCGCGGGGCCGACTGGACGCTGCACTATGGCGGTCGGTCCCGGGAGTCGATGGCTTATATTTCAGATCTGGAGCAGTATGCCGACCACGTGAACTTCGTGCCTCAAGATGAGGTCGGCATGCTCGACCTCATCGCGATTCTGGGGACACCCGCCACGGACACACTGGTCTATTGCTGCGGCCCCGAACCATTGCTCGCCGCTGTTGAAGGCGCCTGCGCATCCTGGCCCCCCGGCTCGCTGCACCTAGAGAGATTCGCTGCTAAACCTCGGGAGAGCGAGGGCGAGGACGGGGCCTTTGACCTTGTCCTGGCGAGGATGGGAGTCACGGTTCGGGTGGCTAGCGACGAATCGGTGTTCGCGGCTATGCGTCGCGTCGGCGCTCCGGTCCTGGGCTCCTGCTTGGAAGGCATCTGCGGCACGTGTGAAACAGGGGTCCTGGAGGGTGAGGTCGACCATCGCGACTCGGTTTTGGACGAGGACGAGCAGGCCGAGAACGACTGTCTGATGGTGTGCGTCTCCCGCTCACTGTCCCCCCAACTGGTCATCGATGCGTGAGCGCGAGGTTGTCATGAAGTTGCCCCTCAATCAGTGGTACGTCGCTGCTGCCGCGGAGGAAGTGGGCCGCACTCCGCTGGCCCGCACCATTCTCAACCAGCGGTTGGCGCTCTATCGCACGACTAATGGCACTGTCGTCGCCCTTGCAGATAGGTGCTCTCACCGACCGGTGCCGCTCACCGGCGGGCGGGTTGAGGGCGATGACATCATTGCGGGCTACACCGGCTTTCGGTATGCCCCAGACGGTCGCTGTGTCGGCGTACCAACCCAAAACAATGTGCCGCGTGGCGCTCAGGTGAGGGCGTTTCCAGTGCACGAGGACGGAACGTTCGTCTGGGTGTGGCGGGGCGATTCAAGCGTTGCGGCCTTACACCCACCTCCCAGCACTCCCTGGTTGGTTGATCCGAAGTGGCACTCGTTCGGCGGCAGCCTCGACACCGGAGCGTCGCTGAGATTGCACCACGATAACTTCGCCGACATCACCCACGTGGCGCTGGTTGATCCCGACATTGCACCACCAGCGCTCAATGCCAGCACCCCGCCGCTCCAGGTGCGGGTCACCGAGACGACCGTGTCCTTTCGTCGAGAGTTTCCGCCCGCGCCGGTTGCCAGTTGGCATGCTGAACTGCTCGGACTCGATCCCGAAGCCGTTCACGCTCACATCGAGGAAGGCGAATTCTGCTCGCCAGGGCTTTGGGTAGACCACTGGACGGTGGTCACCGAAAGCGGCGATCGCCATGCCTTCGTCTTCACCCATGCCCTCAGCCCGATCAACTCGACGTCCACCCGTCACCTCTGGAGGGTGAGCCGCAATTTCACGGCCGGCGCAGCGGCCCAAGGCACGCTGGCGCCGATGTTTGAGCGTTACTACGGGCGTGTAGCTGCCGCCCTGGAGTTGATGCAAGAGGTCTTAGACACCGACGGCGAGGCACCCGAGGTGCAACTGGCCGCAGATGCCGCCGGGAGCCAAGTGCGCAAGATCATGGACCGCCTCGTCGCCGACGAATCTGGTGGCTGAGGAGGCGCGCTAGCGCGGCAGGTTTCGAGACGCTCGCTGCGCTCGCTCCTCAACCAACAAACCCCAGGCCGTCGTACCTGGTGGTTGAGGAGGCGCGCCAGCGCCGTCTCGAAACCATTACCTCAGCAGAATCAGGATTGAGACACCGCCCACAAAGGCAACGAAGAGGACCACCTCAGCGACGCGGTCCAGGCGAATTGCCCGCTCGGTCGCACCGACATCTCCTTCGCGGGTCCAATGTGAAGTGAGGATCGTGACGAGCATTAGCGCCACGACGAGGCCGTAACTGAGCACATAGATCTTGTCCAAGAGCACCAGGTTTCCGGTTTCTGGCAGGGTCCCGGTGTAGGCCTGTTGCAGGAAAACCAACGCGAGCAGCGCGGTCGCAGGCGCACCGAGCCGGACCTCGATCATGCTCGGGTGCACCACCAGGATGCTCAGCGCGATCAACACCACGATCAGTAGCGGCAGCATCAACTTCCACACAAAGAAATTCTTAGGCCGTTCGATTTCGATGCCGAAGGACGCCCGCGAATAGGTGTCTTGCTCGCCCTCAGCCTCACCAAACTTGGTGGTGTAGGTGTGCGTGGAGACCACGATGTCATCCCCCGTAATCGCCCAACCCGGAATCTTCAAGCCCGAATCACGGCCGGATTGTTCGGTGTCTGGCAAATATACGAGTTTGTCCGCCGTGCCCTGGGAATCTTCCATTTCGATGCTGAGCCGGTGGCTATCGAGCGGATAATCGCCGAGTTGAAGAGCCGAGAAGAACTTGCCCTGGACGTGATATTGCTGGGTGTATTCGCCGCTTTCCAGCAGCTTAGGTTCTTCATAAACCGGCGTCTGCGTCAGCCCCCACCGTTCCAGATTATTGACGAACTCCATCGTTGCAGAGGGGTCTAAATCCTTGCCTTCCCAGCGGAACCACAGATAGAAGTCGGCGTAGAAGGAACTGTTCTGCTGATCCAACTCTTGAATGGTCATCGCGTATGCGCCGACATGGACCTCGATCGGTTCTTCTTCTGCGGAAACGGCGGGCCCACTCGCCACCAGCAGCACCGCGAGAACGGCGAGCATTACACCCGCGACCATCACACAGAGCTTCTTCATCTGCCCCCCCTATTGAGTGGCCCCACCCTAGGGCTAGTTAAGGGAGCACGGATAGCCGTGCGCTAGACCGGGAAACTAGGCTGGAGTGATCTTGACCGGGAACTTCTTGATCCCATTAACGAAGTTGCTGCGCACCCGGCGTACGTCGCCCGCCAATTCAATATCAGCCAATCGCGGGATCAGCTCTTCAAACATCAACCGGATCTCCATCCGGGCCAGGTTGTTGCCGAGGCAGAGATGCGGACTGCCCTTGCCAAAGGTCATGTGATCGACGTTGGCCCGGGTGACATCGAGTTTGTAGGGGTCGGGAAAAACTTCGGCGTCGCGGTTGCCGGAGGCGAACCACATCACCACCTTGTCGCCTTCCTTGATTTGCTGGCCACCCAACACGGTGTCACGGGTCGCCGTACGCCGGAAGTGATAGACCGGCGAGGCCCACCGCAAGAACTCCTCGATAGCGCCAGGAATCAATGATGGGTCATCCTGGAGCCGCTGCAGCTGATCGCGCTGCTCGATCAGGCCCAACATAATGTTGCTGATCGAGTGCCGGGTCGTCTCGTTGCCGGCGATCACCAGCAGCGTGAAGTAGTTATTGAAGTCCTCCTGCGACAGGGGTACGCCGTCCTCCGGCATCTTGTTGGCCAGGATCGAGATCAGATCGGTGCCATCCCCGCCGACCCGCTGATCACGAAGGTTGGTGCCGTAGTCCCACACGTCCAGGACCGTGGGTGAGCGGAACGGCAGGTGTTTGTACTTATCGCTCTCCGCCAGGTCGGCCCTCACCTTCGCGTAGTCCGGATCGGTGTTGGCCACAAATTCGTTGCCCCACGCGATTAGCTGGCCCGTGTGCTCACGGGGTACGTCGAGGAGTCGCGCGAGCACCTGGATTGGGAAGTCCGCGCTGATCGATTCGACGAAATCGATTTCGCCGTTCTCGTCACGGGCTGCGAACGCGTTCGCGATGGTTTCGAGGGTCAACTCACGGAGGAACGCTTCGTAGTTCTTCATCAGGTTGCGCGGCGTGAACTCGCGCTGCACCAACCGACGCAGCGCCTGGTGCCGCACCCCGTCGGTCTCCAACATCGATCGACGAGCGGCCATCAGGTCATCGTCAACCTCTTCGATGTTGACGAACTTCGTCGATGTGAAGGTCTCAGGATCCTTGTCGACCTCCCAGATATCGGCGTACCGCGTCACCGACCAGAAGCCAGCGTTCGGCGCCGGCTCCGGGTTCCAGTGCACGGGCGCCTCGGCGCGCAACGTGTCGAACTGGGCGAAGCCGCCACCGTCTGCGAATCCGTCGATGTCATTAAGGTCCACCTCAGCCAAAGGAATGTGTGGACGTGCGACCGGGGTGTTGGGGGGCATCAAGAACTCCTTAGGTGTTGCCGGATCTGAATGTGGCCAGAATCAAATGTGATAGGTGTATTCGGCGAATTCCCAATCGGTTATCCAGGCATTGAAGCGATCGATCTCATCGCGCTTGTAGGCCGTGAACGCGTTGACAAAGGGCTTCCCTAATACGTCGGCAACGGCGGTGTCTGCTTCGAGCGCATCCAGAGCCTGACCCAGACTGGTCGGCAACTTCGCGGCCTTTGTCACGTCATACCCGTAGCCGACCAAAGGCTCTTGCGGCTCTAGTTCGTCACGAATCCCGATCAGAGCCCCAGCCAGGAGCGCGGCGATCGCGAGATAGGAGTTGGCACTCGCATCGCCGAGGCGGAGTTCTAGGCGCGAGGCGCTCCCCCGCTCCGGTGGAATGCGCACCATGGCGCTGCGATTGTCCATGCCCCAATCGATGAGCCAGGGAGCCAGAGTGTCGGGGCCAAATCGCTTATAGGAGTTGACCGTCGGGTTCGAGATCGCGGCCAGCGCCGGGGCGTGGGCCAAAATGCCGGCGACGGCGTGGCGAGCGGTCGCAGAAAGCCCGCCCGGTCCGGTCGGATCATCAAAAAGCGGGCGACCGTCATCGGACCAGGTGGAGAAATGCAGGTGATAGCCCGAGCCACCCTCATCATTAAAGGGCTTCGGCATAAACGTGGCCATCCGGCCTTCGCGCCGAGCCAACTCCTTGATCGCGCCCTTGAAGCGGTGCGCACGATCAGCCGCGTTGAGGGCATCACCGTGCCACATGTTGATTTCGAACTGACCGGCACAGAATTCGTGGTTGCCGGCCACTACTTCGAGGCCATAATCGCCTAGTTGGCGAAGGTATCGCAGTAACACGTTGTCGGGGTCGCCCTTGTAGCCGGAGACGTAGACGTTGCCGCTGGCCTCGCCATAACGCTTCCAACCACTCTTGGAATGGGGGTCCTCATCAAGAATGTAGAACTCGAGTTCGGGGCCGACGATGGGATTCATCCCCAACTCGGCAAACTGCGCCACGACATTCTTCAGCACCATCCGAGGGCTCTCTTGGGATGGTGAGCCATCGGGGTTGAAGAGGTCGGCGATGCAATGCGCGACGCCCGGTTCCCAGGGGATGGTCTGCAACGTAGACAGGTCGGGGAAGGCCACGAGGTCCGGAAGCCCATCGGACATGCCACCTTCCATGTCCACGACCCCGCCACGTGGGGTGGTGCCGTAGACGGAGCGGCAGAAAGCAACCCCGCTACCCGCCGTACGCGCAAATCGACTGACGAGGAGATCGCGCCCGCGATCTGTGCCAATTAAGTCGGCATAACCGAGTCGGACCACATCAATGCCGTCAGCCGCGAGCTGGTCAGCGGCGGGCTGAAGTCCGGAGGTGTCGAAGTGCGCCATGCATTTCTCCCATCGATCCACGATTTCTGACAGATAATCGTTTGGGTCCGAACAATACCGACGGGAACTAGGCTCGGCAAGGGTTCCGCGGAGACGAGTTGACCGGTATCGTACGGATCCAAACGATTATCTGTGAGGGAGTTCAGCATGTCGGAGATGCAAGGGTTCTTCTACCCCCGGACCGCCAGCGGCAAGGCTGCGATCATTCCCAACCCGCCGTGGTTCTATTCCGGCGATCTCCTGACGATCGAATATCGCACCGACCCGGCTCGGGTAGCGGAGTTGCTTCCTGAGCCGCTGTCGCTGGCCGAGGAAGACCCCGGCGCAGTCGCACTCATCTGGGCCGATTGGCAGTCATGTTCGTCCTCCCGTGAAGAGCTCCTCGATCCGGTGCGCTCGCAATATAAGGAAGCGTTCGTGGTCGTGCGTTGCTCTTTCGAAGGCCAGACCTACTCCCGTTGCGTCTATATCTGGGTCGACAAGGACTTCGCCATCGCCCGTGGGATGCATCAGGGCTACCCAAAGAAGTTGGGGCAGATGTGGCAGACCCGGCCCCACGCCTTCCCACACGCCTCGCCCGTGATTGGTCCCGGCGGCATGTTCGGCGCCACGCTCGCTGCTGGCGATCGGCGGCTGGCGGACGTCGTACTCACTCTTCGCGAAGAGTCAGACCACAACGGCTTCGTCAACGGCCACAAGATGGCCCACCACCGCGTCTATCCGAACATGTCCGGCGGCGGAGATGCCTATTCGGAGTTGATCGCTTCGGGCGGCTCCGAGTTTGCTGGTGGCCAGTCCTGGAAGGGCGACGTCGACGTGAACTTGTATGACTCCCCAACCGAGGAACTGTCTCGCCTCACGGTCGACGAGATCATCGGCGGCTACTACCGCCAGGTGGGGGTTGTCTGGGACGGCGGCACCTCGCTCGAACGGCTCGTCTAGCCCTACCCATGCGTGCGCGCAGCCGCCTCTGAAACCGTGCCCTCGGCACGATTTGGGAGGGCATGAGGCAGCAAACCTGTCCCAAACCGTGCCACGGGCACGATTCGAGCATCCCAAGACGGTGGCGGTGGATAGACCGCTGCGACGTCCCGTGTAGCACGGGTTCGGTGTTACACTGATTTGATGGCGAACCTGACGATCACAGTTGACGAGGAAACGCTCAAGCGCGCTCGCATCAAGGCCATCGAGCGCGGCGAGTCGGTCAACTCCTACCTCGCTGAACAACTGCGGAAGTACGCCGACGATCCAGGCCAAGCTGAGGCGATCGCCCGGCTTGCTAGCCTCGCCGAGAGGCACCGCATCGGCACACCTGGAGTAGAGCGAAGTTGGACGCGTGAGGACATCTACGAAGAGCGCCTGACGCGGTGAACGTCTTCGTCGACACCAACATCTTCGTCTACACGTTGGACGTCGGTGATGAAGCCAAGCGGTTAAAGGCGCTTGAGGTATTGGCCAACACCCAGCACCGCATCGTGATCAGCACTCAGGTGTTGTTCGAGTTCTACGCCGTCGTATCCCGCAAGCTCCAACCTGCTTTGCCTCAGTCTGTTGCCTCCGAGGCGGCCCGCTATCTCGCCCAGTTTCCCGTGGTCGTGACGGATTCACGCTTGGCCTTGCGGGCAATCAACACCGCTGCTCGAGACCAAGTCTCGATCTGGGATGCCGCCATGATTGAGGCGGCTGTGGCCGGCGACTGCAAAGAGTTGTGGACAGAGGACCTCTCCACAGGGGCCACACTCCGCGGCGTGAAGATCGTCAACCCACTCGCTTGACCCGTAGGGTTGCGACATGCCGGATCAACACACTCTGGAAGAGACCGAACGGGCGATGAATGCCCGAGTGGGACATCTGGCGATGGACTTTCGCGCAGCACACGCGGTGTCCAGCCTCTATCGGGCCGCCAACGCCGCTCGCAGCCACCTGACCAACTCGGTGTTGCGCAAACACGACCTCACGTGGACCGGCTTCCTGGTGCTGTGGCTGGTGTGGATCTGGGACAGCATGGAGACCCGCCGCGTCGCCGAGAACGTCGGCATCTCCAAGGCGACACTGACCGGCGTCACGAACACCCTCGTGACGCGCGGCCTCATTGAACGGGTGCCGAGCGAAGTCGATCGACGGCTGGTTGAGCTGCGTCTCACCGACGTGGGGCAGGAGTTGATGGCCAACCTGTTCCCCGAATTCAACGCCGCCGAGGCCGAGTTGGTCGAGCACCTGCCGATCGACGACCTCGCGTCGCTGACGGATTCGCTGCGGACGATCGTCACCACTGCCGAGGCACATTCTTAAGACTGAGCTCGCGGCTGCAAGCAATTCAGGAGCGCACGCGGGTCCGCTCCGGCTCATAGACAGGTGTTCGAAGCACCTCGACCTCGACCTCATCGCCCTCTCCTGTGCGCATGACGAGCATCGTGCCCACCGGAGCGGCGACCTTCGCGATGCGGGCCATCGCCAACGTCGCGCCATCGATTTGCGGGGATGGCACGGCCATGGTGATTCGGCCGATTTCGGTGCCGTCGTGATGCAACGCTGAACCCTCGGCAGTTTCGGGTGTCGCCTCCACGCGCACGGTCACGACGCGGCCCGGCGCTGAGGACTTGAGCGCCCGCAGTGCGTCCTGTCCGAGCCACGGTGACTTCTCGAGATCCACTGCCCAGCCCAACCGGCACTCATAAGGGCTCACGGTGTGGTCATACTCCAACTCGCCCATGATCATGCCCGCCTCGATCCGGGCGATCATCAGCGCCGCAGCACCGATCCCCTGAGCGCCCTTGTCCTGGCCTGCTTCGAGGACCGCGTCCCACAGCTCCGTTGCACGATGACGCGGTACGACGATCTCGTACCCCAACTCCGCCGTGAATCCGACCCGATTGACCTCGGCCCGGATTCCGGCCACGGTCAGGTCAGTTCGGAACGTGTAGTAGGGGAAGGCGGCATTGGAGATGTCCGCCGGAACCAAGGACTGAAGCACCTCCCTGCTGCGAGGCCCCTGCAGCGAGAGGACCGCGAAGTCATCGCGGCGCTCGACCACCGTCGCCCTGGAGGCGTCCGCGGCGTCACGCAACAACCCTTCGGTGATCGGATTCCCACCGACCACCAACACCGACTCCGCGCTGCGGATGGCAACGGTGACGTCGTCGATCATCAGGCCGTCGACATCGGTGACAACGCCGTATGCGAGTTGACCGACGGGTTGAGCCGTGACATCACGCGAGAACACAGCATCGACAGCAGCAACGGCACCGGGACCCTCGACGAACCACTTGTAGAGCATCGAGTACTCCAACATCGCGGCGCCCGACCGGATCGCGGTGTACTCGGTCATCGGATCGGACAACCAGAGAGGCACGGCGTACCCATAGACGTCGATCCACTCCTCAACGCCTTCGGGGTAGCGGTCCGTGAACGGCGTCTCGCGCAGGTCGGCCGGGAGATTCACTTGCGTTGTCGTCATCTTCTGGTCTTTCTCAGATCACCATGAGCGGCAGCAAGGATTTGGCTCCAAGCTGATAGTCGGCCTCGGTGGCGTCGACCAGGCGGCGTTCACGGATGAACGGCAGTGGCACGTCCGGATCCGGCGAATCGATCTCGCGCGCCAGCCGATGCCCGGAGAAGGTCGCTTGCGCGATCATTCCGGGCGCATGCGCGTCCCCGATCAGATGCAGCTGAGTGATCCCGGCAGCCTCACGGCGTATGTCGTCATCGGCCAGTTCGTCGTACAGCGCGCTGCGGCTGTAGCGCCCCGTAGCAAGAGCCAAGGAGTCGACGTCGAGTGACACGTCCTGTCCTCCCCAGAGATGCACCAGGCTCGCGTTGCCTGGTTCGTACGCCGTGACGAGGTGTTGGGACAGGATCGTCACCCCCAACTCGGTGAGCCGCTGATACATCCGCTGTTCCTCGAGCGTGAATCGGAGGTAGGGGCCAAGGGTCTCCCAGTGAGTCGCATACGTGACCCGACGACCTTGGGTCGCAAGAAGTTCGGCCATGGTCGATCCCATGTGATATCCGTCCCCATCGACCACGAGGACGTGCTCACCGAGTTCCTTGCCCTCGAGCACGAGTTGCTCGGGCGTGGCCACGTCGTGGCGCGATGAGTCCGCGCCGGCGATGTTGTCGTGCAGCGCCGGGAGCATGCCGTCCCCCGCCCACGAGGATCCCGTCGCGATAATCACTATCTCGGCGCCGTAGTCGCAGATGGCATCGGCATCCATCTCTGTATTCGGGATGAACGTCACGTTGTCAAGCATCGAGATCTGGCGTTCGCGATACTCCGTGACGCGACGCCAGACCGACAGTCCCGGCATCGTCGTCATCCAGTTCAGGTGGCCACCCATCTCCTTCTGCGAATCGACGAGATGCACTGCCTCGAAACCCCGCTTGCCCAGGACCATCGCGGCTTCCATGCCTGCCGGACCGGCCCCGACGATCAGGACGGGCTTGTCCGCGTTCCCCGCAGTCGTAAAACGTTCGGGATGCCAACCGCGGCGGTACTCCTCTCCGCTCGTCGGGTTCTGGGTGCACCAGATCGGTGGCCCACCCATCTCCCACCGCGACACGCAGACGTTGCAGCCGATGCATTCGCGGATGTCCTCGAAGCGCCCCTCTTCGATCTTCTTGGGCAAGAACGGATCCGCGATCGACGGCCGTGCAGCGCCGATGATGTCGCACTGTCCGCTGTTGATGGCGCCGACCATGACGTCGGGATCGGTGAACCTTCCGACGTTGATGCACGGTTTCGTGGTGACCTCTTTGGCGATTCGGGTGTATTCCGCCTCGTGATTGGTCTCGAAGAAGCGGCTGGATCCGGCGTCCTCACCCCAGTTGAGTGTTCCGACATTGAGATCCCAGTAGTCGACGTACTCGTCCAGCGCGGCAACGAAGTCTCGGCCTTCTTCACCGGCGCGTACGCCGAGGTCGCCGTACCCGTACGGATCCTCGAGGGTGTCGATGACGAATCTCATCCCGATGGAGACGTCGTCGACCTCGCTGCGTAGGTCCTCGAGGACCTCCCTGGTGAAGCGGATCCGGTTCTCGAAGCTGCCGCCGTACTCATCGGTGCGCTTGTTGTAGAACGGGTAGAGGAAGAAGATCGGGAACGTGCCCAACCCGGCGTAGAACGTCAGCAGATCGAACCCGGCCTCCTTCGCCCGCTTGAAGCCGTCGACGTGCTCGCGACGCAGTTGCTTGATCTCGCGCTTGCTCAACGCTCTGCCGTTGGCCATGAAGTTGATGTCGCTGGCGATCTGCGAGACGGCCTTGGCCGGCGCCCGGCTCTCGGCGTTGTGCGACAGCCCGCCCGGGTGGCACAACTCCACCCCGGCCAGAGCGTCGTGGCGGTGGATCGCCTCGGTCATCTGCCTGAGGTTGATGACATCGCCAGCATCCCACAGTTTGCTCGCCACCCACGGCATGACGTCCCCACCGGGAGCGATCGAACAGACCTCGGTGAAGACTGCCCCCCAGCCGCCCTCGGCCTTCATTCCGCGGAACTCAGCCTGAAATCCCGGTCGGTCCGAGCCCGCGCCGTTGCAGTGCGGTACCTGCCAGAACCGATTCTTCAGGGTCTTCGGACCGAGCTGGATCGGCTCGAAGAGGACGTCGTACTTGGCTTCACGAGGCATGACTCGCTCCTCCCGCCGCTCGAGAGAACGACTGGTTGGTGTTTTCGGACTGGTTGAACGACTAGGTGAGCTCGTGCTCGATGTCTTGCAGAGCCTCGGGCGGCAGGGCGGATCGGCGTACGGCGAACAGTCCGAGGCCGACGATGAAAGCGATCGGGACGCTCAGGATCATCAGCCACTTAGTCGCACCCTCCGCGCCGACGAGCGTGCCGAAGTTCGTCAGCACGAGGTAGCCGACCCACCCCAGCATGAGCACGGACAGAACCGGAGCGATCTTCGACCCCCACAGCGAGACGTCATCGGACGGCTCCCTGACGAAGTGCGCGAACACCGCAGCTGCCACGAGCAGCCAGAGCAGAATGATGCCGACGACCGAGATGCCGCTGAGCCAGAAGAACACGTTCAACACCGGATCCTTGCCCAAGATGATGAACGGTGCCAGGAGGGCGACGACGAGGACGGTCTCGGCGATCGATGCGATGTACGGGGACTTGGTCTTGGGGTGCACTTTGCCCAACGCCGATGGCAGCAGCCCATCGCGGCCGAAGGTGAACAGGTAGCGAGCGATCGAGTTGTGGAATGCCAGACAGCAGGCGAACATCGACGTCACGACGAAGATGGTGAGGACATCCGGCGCCCAACTGCCGAGGTACTCCGCCCCGACGTCGAAGGTGTAGTTCGCAGGATTGGTGCTCAGTGCCGCGCCCGCGGCGTCGATGGCCGCGCTCGGACCGTACGCTGCGATTAGCATCCACGAGGTGAACGCGAAGAAGCCCATGATGGCTGCGATCGAGAGGTACGTCGCGCGCGGAATGGCTCGCTTCGGGTCACGCACCTCCTCGGAGTAGAGCGCAGTCGCCTCGAAACCGAACATGGAAGCGACTGCGAACATCAGCGCGATGCCCGGTGCACCTGACATCAGGCTGTCCACCGAGAACACCTCACCGACCGCGAGACCCTCGGGACCACCACCCTGGAATAGCACGAGGAAGCAGATCAGCAAGATGAGGCCCCACTCAAGAGCCATGAGTACGCCGAGGACGCGGGCGCCGATCTCGATCTGCAGGAACCCGAAGACCTGCACGAGCGCGACAAGGAGGAGCGATAGTACCCACCACTTGACGCTGATCCCGAACCACTCGGCCAGTGCGCCGGAGAAAACAGCGCCGAAGAACCCATAGACAGCGCCCTGGACGGTCAGATATGCCCAGAAGGCGACACCACCTGCGCCGACCCCCCACGGGATCCCGAGACCGCGACCGACGTACGCATACAAAGCACCTGCGTTGGTCACGCGCCGCGACATCGCGACGTACGCCGAAGCAAAGATCAATTCGATGACGCCGATGGTGATGTAGGCCATCGGCGTACCAAGGCCGTTGCCAATGACCATGGCTGCCGGAACGGCACCGGTCAGCCCGATCAGCGGGCTGGCCGCGGCGAGTACGAAGAAGACGACCCCCGTTGCGGAGATCGCGTTCTTCTGGAGTTGGTGTTCTTGCGGCTTCTGGGTGGTCTGGCTCATTTCGCGCCTTTCGGTCTCCTGCGGCTTGTGAAGTGCGCCACGTAACGTAGAATCTATCCATATGGATAATTTGTCAATGGTTGTCGAACCAGACACGCTCAGAGGGTGACCACTACCGAGAGCGACGACGTGCGGAACCCCGGCTACGGCCGGGGTCGCGAGGCCCTCATCCAGGCGGCGATCCGCGTTGTGGGCGCGAAAGGCTTGCGACACCTGACGTATCGGGCTGTTGCCACCGAAGCTGGAGTAACCCACGGCTTGGTCGCGCACCACTTCGGAACCCGTGAGACGCTGATCACCGAAGCGATGCGGTACGCCGTCGCGCGGAGCGTCAGCGACACTCTGGCGCCAGCGAGCGCCCAGGGTTCGGTCGCGTCAGGGGACTTCGCAGTGTCCCTGGCCGATCTCGTAGCAGGCGATCCGGAGTTGCAGGCGTTCCAGTTCGAATTGGTGCTCGAGGCACGTAGAAACCCGGAACTGCTCCCCATGGCGCAGGAGCTCTACGCCACGTATCGCGAAGCCACTGCATCCGGTCTCGCCGCCCAAGGGATCACGGACCCGTTGGTGGCGGACCTGGTGTTCGCCGCGCTGGACGGACTCGTCTTTCAACAGGTGACACTCCGTGGTCCGGAGGCCACGCGCGCGGCCGTCGCACGTCTCAATGAACTGCTGGCCGGGCTCTCACCCGACCAATTCCCGGCTTCTGGGGCCTAACCGGCTGCTCTGGCGGCGTCCACGAATGCCCTCACCACGGCGAGTTGCTGGGGATGCTCGGCCCAGTTGTCCTCAGGATGCCACTGGATCCCGAGGAACCATCCCGGGGCCGCGGGCAGTTCGACCGCTTCGATCACGCCATCCTCCGAGCGGGCGGTCACAACGAGGCCCTCGCCAAGCGTCGCGAGGCATTGGTGGTGGTAGCAGGACGACTCGATCGCGCCCGCCAGGATCTCGCTCGTCCGGGTGCCCGGTTCTGCGGTCACGGAGTGCACGTGGTTGCGGTGATGGACCATGCCTCCACCTTCCGCATCCATGTCCTGGACCAGAGTGCCTCCGAGGGACACGTTCACGACCTGAAGCCCGCGGCAGACGGCGAGGAGTGGACGACCGGCGGCGAGGCTCACCCGGGCAACCGCCAGATCAAACGCGTCCTGTTCGATGTCGACGTCATAAAGGCTGGGATGAGGCTGCTGTCCGGCCCAGTGGGCCGCCATATCCCCGCCGCCGGGCAGTAGTACGGCGTCAGCCCACTCGAGGCGATCCGCAACTTCGTCGTCCGTGACCACACCGCCGGGAGCGCTGGGGTGCACGAGCAAGGGCTCGCCCCCCGCGGCGTACACAACGGAGAGGAGGTTGTGCGAACCCACCTCGGCCCGGTTACGCAGTGCTGAGGCGTTGGTCGAGAAGCGCGAAGGGATCGCGATCAGTGGACGGTTCACCGGTTCCCTACACCTCACTGCCCGGGGGTAGCGGTGGCCGAATGCCGCGGAACTCCCAGTCTCCGCCCTGCGCAGTCGAGAGCACTTCTTCAGTCTCGGTGGGTTGGGCTCCGACATCGGTGCGAATGGGGGTTGGGCCAGACACAATGTGGTTGCGCAAGGTGCCGAGGCCCTCGACCTCCACCTCGACGACGTCGCCGGGATAGACGGTGCGCGAGATCGCGGGCGTGCCTGACAGCAAAAGATCGCCGGGCTGGAGGGTGATGGTGCGGGCGATGTCGGCGACGAGGTAGTGCATATCCCACTCCATCTCGTCGGTGTTGCCGTCCTGCTTCACCTCACCATTGACGAGCGTGCGGATCTGCTTGCCACGGAAGTCCCAACCCTCCACCACACCAGGGCCGACCGGACATAGCGTGTCGGCGCCCTTGACGCGAAGCATCGAGCCTGAGTCGGTTTCACGGAAGTCGTGCAACCCATAGTCGTTGGCCACGGTGTAGCCGCGGATGTAGTCGCCTGCCTCAGCCGGCGAAACATTGCGGCAGGTGCGCCCGATCACGATGGCGATCTCGCCCTCATAGTTGAGCCACTTGCAGAGCTCTGGTCGGACCACGGCCGCGTCATGGGAGTTGAGCGCCGAGACCGGCTTGTGAAAGTAGGTCGGCGCGGCAGGCAAGGTTTGGAGCATCTCCTTGACCCGACTCACGTAGTTGAGGTGGACGCAGACGATTTTGGACGGCGTCACCGGCGGCAGGTGGATCGCATCGGCGATAGCCACCTCACGGCCGTCGCCCGCGACCAGCGTCTCGTCACGGCGTACGACGTCGACGGGGTTTCCGTCCAACAGGATGCGGCGGGTCTCTCTCATGGGCTCTCTTTCGGTGGTTGAGGAGCTGTCAGCCGGCGGCTGTGAGGTCGGGGCCCGCCATCTGGCGAACGTATTCCGGGTCAACGGGTGTGGTGTGCGGCGCGGGGAAACCACCCTCGGGGCGATCAAACCACAGCACTACCTGACCCGTTCCGATGGAGTTCTCATATTCGGCGTACTGCCGCCCGGGCGCTGTGCAATCACCCTCACCGATGGCGCCCATCATCATCAGGTGATGCATGAACTTTGCTTCGGGCCGGAACTTCAAGAACTCCGGCATGGTGTCGAGCACTCGAGCGTGATCGCCGGCCTTGAACCAACCGATGCGTTCTTGGTCGGCATCGTAAGCCTCACGGGAGAAGATATGTTCCCCGCCAGCGGACTCGTGATCGCGCAGTTGGCGCAACGGCCAGAAGGTGTGTGACATGGCACCCGAGGCGATCAACAGCACCTTGCGATCAGACTCCGCGATGGCCTGGCCAAGGGCTCGCCCGAGCCTGACACTGTCTTCACCATCTGCGGTTTGACACACCCCGATGGTGATCCAGCGCTTATCAGGCAGCCCACAACCGAGGAATTCCCAGACGTTCGTCGTGGCGTAGAAGATCGGCAGCTCGTCATCATCGATCGACGTAATCCAGGTGGAGTTCGCGTCGGCCTTGCTGGCGATCAGCCTGGCCAGTTCGGGGTCACCCCGGAAGTCATAGGGTCGCTGGCTCATCCCCCGAGGCAGTTCCTCCGAGGTGAACAGACCTTGGCGGCGCTCATGGCCAGTGACCACGAACTCCACGGTGGTGGCCCAGTGGGAGTCGAGCACCACAACCGTGTCGTAATCCACGACGTCGAAGACCTCTCGACGCAGTTGCTCCAGGCCAGCCACGAGCGTGAAGTCTTCGCCGTTGTTGAGCTCGCGTCGTACCTCCTCGGGCAGCACGATGGTCGGGACATGCGCGACCAGTCCAGCACCTACTACTTCACCCATGACATTCCTCTCCTCGGTGGTTGAGGAGGCCCGCTAGGGCCGTCTCGAAACCGGTCATTGCCGCCAGCCGCTCGGGCTGAACACGCTGTTCTTGATGTCGGTATAGAAATCAAAGGACCAGATGCCGCCCTCGCGACCGATTCCTGACTTGCCGTTGCCACCGAAGGGGGCACCGAGGTCGCGGACGAAGAAGCAGTTGACCCAGACGGTGCCCGCATTGAGGGCCGTGGACACCCGTTCGGCACGCTCCGGATCACCAGTCGCCATCGTGGCGGCCAGCCCAAATCGGGTGTCGTTGGCGAGCCGCACGGCTTCCTCTTCGGTCTCGAAGGTCTCGATGGTGATGACTGGACCGAAGACTTCCTCGGTCAAGATCTCGGCCCCTGGCTTGATGTGGCTGAGGATCGTGGGTCGGAAGAACAGCCCGCCCAACTCCTCGTTGGGGCCCCCTCCCAACTCAACCGTCGCGCCGTCAGCGATCGCCCGCTCCACAAATCCAGCCATCTGCTCGAAGTGACGGCGGTGGATGAGCGCCGAGACATCGGTGGCCTCGTCGCGAGGGTCGCCCTGTGTCAGGGTCGCAGCTTTGGCGACCACCGCCCGAGTGAAATTGTCAGCGATCGATGCCTCGACCAAGATGCGCGCCGCCTTGAGACAGACCTGACCGGCGTTGTCGAACTGCTCAACGGCGAGGTCAACGGCCAGGTCGAAGTCGGCGTCGGCGAACACAAGGAAGGGTGACTTGCCGCCGAGTTCGAAGGACAGGGGTACGACGTTGGGAGCTGCAGCGGCCGCAATGATCCCCGCGGTGGGCACCGATCCGGTGAAGCAAAGGCGATTGATCCCGGGGTGAGCGGTCAGCGGTGCGCCCGCCTCGACACCGGAGCCCTGGACCACGTTGAAGACGCCCGCAGGCACCCCAGCCTCGGCCATGATGTCGGCGAGCAGACTTGCCGTCAGGGGCGCCCACTCTGGGGGCTTGAGTATGACGGTGTTCCCCGCCGCCAGGGCCGGACCGATCCGCCAGGTGGCCAACATGAGCGGGGCATTCCAGGGTGTGATGATCGCGACCACGCCGGCTGCGTCGTACGACACTCGCTCGCGGTGACCGCGAATCTCCATGTCCGGGTGAGCCAATTCCTGCTCGGCAAAGTCAGCGAAGAACCGGAAGTTCATCGTCACCCGCGGCATGACTCCGCGTCGATGGCTTCGAAGCAACGAACCGTTATCGCGGGTTTCGACCTGGGATAGGTCCTCAACCCGCGCCTCCACTCCGTCAGCCACCCGGCGCAGAATGGCCGAACGTTCAGCCACCGGGAGACCAGACCACGCCGGGAAAGCTGCTCGAGCCGCGGCGACGGCCTGATCGACCTCAGCCGCCCCGGCCGCGTGGACCTGAGCGATCTCGGTCTCATCGATGGGCGAGATGTCAGCGAAGGTCGTCGCCGAGGACACTCGCTGGCCGCCGATCCAATGCCGCATGTCGACCGGCACTCCGGCGACCTCGACCACGGTTGGCAGATCAGGGTCTGACTGGCCCATCGACGCTCCTTTTCTCAAAACTCGTTAGGACCCTAACGTATTAGGTGACTCCGCTCCCGGTCAACCGCCCCCGACCCGGCGCAACTTGTTGCGCATCGTGCTCGAGCCGGCTCAAAATCCTCGCAGGTTGAATATTTCGAGCCGGGTCGACGAAGAATTTGGTGTTTTCAAGACGGGTCGACGAAGGATTGCAACGAAATCGGTATCTAGACACTCCTGGCGCAGCAATTCCGCGTCCCATATGTTTCAGCAGTGCCAAACGTTTCCCCAGTGCCAAACCCATCCTCAGGGACGAGCCCATCACCAGGGCTAGTCCTTTCCCCAGGGCCACACGATTCATCAGTGCCCGCGATCCGGCTCGCTTCCCTGGCAAAACACTTTGGCGCAGTCAAAGCCGTCGATGGGGTTGACCTGACCATCCAGGACGGCGAGTTCTTCTCCATGCTCGGCCCCTCTGGCTCTGGCAAGACAACTGTCCTACGCATGATCGCTGGATTCGAAGCGCCCACCACCGGGCGGATTTTCCTCGGCGAGCAAGACGTGACCGACCAGCCGCCGTACGCCCGAGATGTGAACACGGTCTTCCAGGACTACGCCCTGTTCCCCCATATGGATGTGCAAACCAACGTCGAATACGGCTTGCGAGTCAAGAAGGTCGGCAAGGTCGAGCGTCGGGAGCGGGCCGCGGAGGCGTTGCGCGCCGTCCGCCTTGAGGGGTACGCCGATCGCAGGCCGACCCAATTGTCGGGCGGACAGCGTCAACGAGTCGCACTCGCCCGTGCCCTCGTCAACCGGCCCAAGGTGCTGCTGCTCGACGAGCCCTTGGGCGCGCTTGATCTCAAACTCAGGCGCGAGATGCAGATCGAGTTGAAGCAGATTCAACGCGAGGTCGGAATTACCTTCGTCTTCGTGACTCACGACCAGGAGGAAGCGCTCACGATGAGCGACCGGATCGCGGTATTCAACGAGGGCCGCATTGAGCAGGTCGCCACGCCCACCGAACTCTACGAAGCCCCCGCGACGGCCTTCGTCGCCGGCTTTGTAGGCACCTCTAACTTGCTGACCGGTGAGGCTGCGCGCACCGTCTTTGGCCGCGTTGGCACCTTCAGCATTCGACCCGAAAAGATCCACTTGAGCACCATCGATCTCCAATCGGGAGGAGAACGGACGAAAGCGCAGGGGGTTGTGGAAACGGTCGTCTATCTCGGCTCCGTTAACCACTATCTTGTCGCGCTGGATGGCGGTGGCTCTCTCACCGTGCTGCGACAGAACCTGCACGGCACCACCGATCAGGCGATGAGCCAGAGCGGTGATCGTGTTGCGCTTAGCTGGGCTGATGAGCACGTCATCAACCTCACCCAAACTCCGGCTGCGGAACCCGCACCGGCCACCTGAAGGAGAAACAATGAGAACGACAAACCGGATGGCTAAGAGTGTCCGAGCCCTTGCCGCGAGCGCAGCATTTGCGCTCGTGGTCGCGGGCTGCGGCACGGAATCGGGCGACTCGGAGACGCCAGCAGCCGAGGAAACGGCCGACGCGGGCTTCGTCCCGCCCGACCTTCCCATGGCTACCGAACTCGGCGAGAACGAAGGCCAGGTCAGCCTCTTGGCGTGGCCGGGTTACGTCGAAGACGGCACCACCGACCCGGCCGTCGACTGGGTCACCCCCTTCGAGGAGGCAACCGGTTGCGAGGTCAGCGTGAAGACCTTCGGTACCTCCGACGAAGCGATCCAACTGATGAAGTCGGGCGAGTACGACGTGGTGTCGGCCTCCGGTGATGCCTCACTGCGCCTGATCGCGGCAGGCGATGTCGAGCCCGTCAACACCGATCTCGTCCCGAGCTATGCCAGCATCTGGCCCTTCCTGAAGGATCAGGCGTGGAACTCTGCGGGCGGCAAGATGTATGGCATTCCGCACGGCTATGGCGCCAACCTCTTGATGTACAACACCGAAGCGGTCAGCCCCGCGCCGACCAGCTGGGGGGCAGTGTTTGACGAGAACTCGCCGTACGCTGGCAAGGTCACGGCCTATGACTCGCCGATTTACATCGCCGATGCGGCCCTCTATCTGATGAAGACGCAGCCCGATCTGGGCATCGAGGATCCCTATGCGTTGGACGCTGATCAGTTGGCGGCGGCGGTGGACTTGCTGAAGAAGCAAAAGTTGATCATCGGCGAATATTGGTCTGACTACACAGTGCAGTTGTCGTCCTTCAAGTCCGGCGACTCCGTGATCGGCACGTCGTGGCAGATCATCGCCAACCTGGCTCAGGGCGAGAAGACCCCCGTTGAGGTGGTGCTTCCTGAAGAGGGCTCAACCGGCTGGTCGGACACCTGGATGGTTGGCTCGAAGACCGAGAACCGCAACTGTGCCTACGCATGGCTCGACCACATCGCCAGCCCGGAGACCAACGCTGCGGCGACCGAGTGGTTCGGTGAGGCACCTTCGAGTTCGGCAGCCTGTGAGGTCGCAACCGAGGGTCACTGTGAAGCGTTCAACGCTGGCGACGAAGCCTTCGCCAACGAGCTTCACTACTGGAATACCCCGATTGAGCAGTGCCTCGATGGGCGCACGGACGTGAAGTGCACGACGTACGCCGATTGGCAGCAAGCCTGGACCGAGATCAAGGGCTAACCCGTTGGTTGAGGAGGTTTCGAGACGGGCTCGTCCCTCGCCCTCCTCAACCACCAACGTAAGGACGTTATGAGTGGATTGCTGCACCGCCACCCTCGGCTACGGCTGGCGGGCCTTCTGGGCCCGCCAATGCTGTGGCTGGGGGTGGCGTATCTCGGTGCTCTAGCGGCACTGTTCATCACCTCACTCTGGACCGTCGACACGTTCACGGGCGCGATCAAGCGCGAATGGAATCTCGACAACTTTCGTGATCTCTTTGCGATTGAGGTCTACCGCGCCATCACTATTCGCACGCTGCTGATCGCGGTGGCGGTGACCGTGATCGATGCCTTGCTGGCGTTTCCGATCGCCCTCTACATGGCCAAGGTCGCCAAGCCGAGGTGGCAGAAGTGGCTCGTGATCGCAGTCCTCACCCCACTCTGGGCGTCTTACCTCGTGAAGGCCTACGCCTGGCGGGCGATGTTTTCCGGGACCGGTCCGATTGCCTGGGTGGCCGACCCCTTCGGGCTCAGCAGCCCCGGTTATGGGCTCGCGGCGACGGTTATCACCTTGGCCTATCTGTGGCTCCCCTACATGATCTTGCCGTTGTACGCCGGCCTCGAGCGGTTGCCGAACTCCTTACTGGAGGCGTCGTCCGACCTCGGCGCGAGTGGCGCGACAACCCTGCGCCGCGTCGTACTCCCCGTGCTGTTGCCAGCCCTGGTGGCTGGCTCGATCTTTACCTTTTCGTTGACGCTCGGTGACTACATCGCCGTGAAGATCGTCGGAGGTGGCACCCAGATGTTGGGCAACGCCGTCTATGACACGTTCTTGACCGGCAACAACTTGCCGTTTGCCGCGGCGCTCTCGACGATTCCCGTTGTCATCATGCTCGTCTACTTAGCTGCGGCCCGCCGCAGTGGCGCGCTGGAAAACCTATGAGGCCCCAACTATGAGACAACGATGAAACTCTCCACGGCAACTCGCCGAGTCCTCGGCGGCCTCACGGGGCTGACGCTCGCTTTCATCTACGTCCCTTTGATGTTGGTCCTGGTGAATTCGTTCAACACTTCGCGGACGTTTGGCTGGCCTCCCGACGGCTTCACCACGATCTGGTGGCAAGCCGCCTGGAAATCCGAGGGTGCCCGTGCCGCGTTGTGGACGTCGGTGCAGGTCGCCTTGGCGGCCACCGCCATCGCTCTTGTGCTCGGCACAATGGCGGCGATGGCGTTGCATCGCTTCAAGTTTTATGGCCGCGACACAGTGTCCCTGCTGATCATCTTGCCCATCGCCCTGCCGGGGGTGGTGACGGGCATTGCGCTGGCCAACGCCTTCACCACCATGATCGGCATCCAACTCGGCATGCTCACACTCATCATCGCGCATGCGACGTTCTGCATCGTCACGGTGTTTAACAACGCGATCGCGCGGCTGCGGCGGATGGGCGCCAACCTGGAAGAGGCCTCGATGGACCTTGGTGCTGGGACCTTTATGACGTTCTGGCTGATCACCTTGCCAATGATGCGCTCGGCGCTCCTGGCCGGTGGGCTACTCGCGTTTGCGCTGAGCTTTGACGAGATCATCGTGACGACGTTCACCGCAGGGGCCGGCGTACAAACGCTGCCCAACTGGATCCTGGCCAACCTGTTTCGTCCCAACCAGGCCCCGGTGGTCAACGTGGTCGCTGCCGCGCTCATCCTCTTCTCCGTCGTACCCATTTGGCTGGCCCAAAAATTGGCGGGCACCGACGAGGGTGTCGCAGCGTCCCGGTGACCCAAACGGCGATGAACTCGGCTCTCCGCAACGAGATCAGCACCAAATGTTTCCAAAAACTGTGCGGCTCCACCGTTTAGTGGACCGGACCATTAACATGGCTGTGATCTAACTCACCTAGAGTGAACCAGCGAATATCCGTCTCGGCACATCGTTACCCGCAATGAGGAGACCCAGATGCAAGAACCCAGCGACGCAGTCGTTGAAAAAGCCGGCCACCACGACAAGGGCCTTAAAGAAGGCGCGATCGGTTTCTGGGACGGACTGGCGATCGGGCTCGACTCCACTGCCCCGGCCTACTCCCTCGCCGCCGTCCTCGGCTCGATGGTTGTCATCGCCGGCGTTAAAGCTCCCGCTGTCCTGTTGGTCTCATTCATCCCGATGTTCCTGATCGCCGGTGCGTTCTATTACATGAACCGCGCCGATCAGGACTGCGGCACGACGTTCTCTTGGGTCACTCGGGCGATGGGTCCCTGGGCCGGTTGGATGGGCGGCTGGGCCGTCTTCACCACCGGAGTCATCGTGGTGGGTGCGCAGTCCGATGTCGCGGCCTACTACATCCTGGAGTTGCTCGGAGTCGACGATCCCCAGGCAGCCGTGTGGGTCCGCATCCCACTGGCAGTGGGATTGACGATGGTAATGACCTGGATCTGTGTTGTCGGCACCGAACTCTCCGCCAAGGTGCAGCGAGTCATGGTGCTCATGCAGATCGGCGCCGTCGGTCTGTTCATTGTGCTGGCCTTTGTGGCAATGGGCCGTGGAGTTGCCGAGGGTGAGGCCTTCAGTTTCAGTTGGCTCAACCCGTTTGGCGGCGGCCTCGGCGCCAGCGAACTGATTTCCGGCATGCTGCTCGGCGTCTTCATGTATTGGGGCTGGGAGTCTGCGGTCAACCTGACCGAGGAGTCCACCGATTCCGAAACCACCCCGGGTCGGGCTGCTGTGGTCAGCACAGTGATCTTGCTGGCCGTCTACATCGGCACCGCGATCGCGGTGCTCGGCGTGGCCAGTCTGACCACGATCCAGGAGTACGACGACGACGCTGGCCTGTTTGGCGCGGTCGCTCGCGAGGTCATGGGCCCGCTCTGGCCGCTGCTGGTGATCTCGATCATCGTTTCGTGCATGGCGTCCTCGCAGACGACGATTCTGCCCGCCTCCCGGGTTTCGCTTTCCATGGCGACCTCGAAGGCGTTCCCGTCTTACTTTGCCGAGGTCCACCCCGAACATGGCACGCCTGCTAAGGGCACCTGGTTCATCGGCATCGCTTCGTGTGTCTGGTACGTCGTCACCAGCAACATCTCTGACAACTTCCTCTATGACTCGTTGTCGGCGCTGGCGATCGTGGTGGCGTTCTACTACGCCATGACGGGCCTGGCGTGCGTGATCTATTGGCGCAACGAATTGGGTCGATCGGTCAAGGGCGCCATGCTCGTAGGTGTGGGTCCGATGATCGGTGCCGTCACGCTCTTCGCGCTGCTTCTCTTCGCCATCCGCGACAGCTCAGATCCGGCTAACTCCTACACCGGGGCCTCCGTCTTGGGCTTCGGCATGCCGATGGCCATCGCGATCATCTTGTTCTTGGTCGGCGTCGCATTAATGTTCGCGAGGTTCTTGTCCGGCAACGGCCACGAATTCTTCACCCGAAAAGGGATGGAGAAGGTCTCCGACGAGGTAGCCACCTCAGCCCTCGGCCCCACCGCACCAGGCATGGGCGCACCCAAGCGCTGACACCCTGAGCGACGGAGAACCCCAGGCAGGCTTCCTGCCTGGGGTTCTTTCTGCGTGCGCACCTGGCCATGACCCACTTCGATATTGAAAGTGATGCGTTGATGCTATGATGTGGTGATGCGAACGACCCTCGATATTGATGACCGTCTCCTGTCCATCGCGCGTGTTCGTGCCCGCGAACAGGACATCTCGCTTGGCAAGGCAGTGTCTGAACTAATCGAACGCGGACTAAACACGCCACCGACCTTCGAGGTGAGCAAGTCAGGTTTCCCGGTTTTCCACGCTCCCCCCGGCTCACCTGTGGTGACCGACGATCTCGTCGCTCGCTACCGCGACGAAGACGCATGACCTTTCTCCTGGATGTCAACGTTCTCCTAGCCCTGGCGCTGGACACACATCACCGTCACGTGTCAGCCAACAGGTGGCTCGCTGGCGTTGACGGTTGGGCAACCACGCCCTTGACCGAGTCGGGTTTCGTTCGCCTTCTCTGCAACGTGCATGTCGCTGGCTACGAGATCTCGTTAAGCAGTGCCATCGCCGCGCTGGCCGGCATGAGGGCTTTGGACGCACACCACTTCTTGGCCGATGACTCAAGTCTGGCCTCACCGCATATTGATCTCGGCACATTGGTGGGTCTCAAGCAGGTCACCGACTTTCAATTGGTTAATCTCGCAGCTCAACACGGCGTGCAACTTGCGACATTTGACGGTTCACTCGTGCGTTCTCTGGATGCGGTCGATCGCCACCACGTGCACCTCATCGAATGGTGATCTAGTTAGCCCGCCGACCGAGTCGACGGAGCAACTCAAAGCGCAATCGTTCCACTTCCGAATCGCGCAAATCCTGTTCAAACCGCACCTCGGTGATGAAGAGAATTGCCCAAAACGCACTCACAGCCGCGAGCCAGGCGCCGTAGAAAGACTCGCGCTCCCAGACAAAGACCGCAGCCAAGGCAGCGAAACACACCGTGGCTGCGCCGGAGATCCACAACGCACCAAGGAGAACTGTCCACTGGATTCGACCAACAATGTGAGTCCCTTCAGGGTCGACCTCGAGCCTGGCTCTTAGCAATGGAGCATGCGAAATGCGGGAGTTCTCGTTGTACCTTGCGGACACCGCGCCGTCAGACACCTTGAGCCTGAGACCCGTCGTCCACCAGCCGATCCGCCGACTCGCTGCCACCGACTCGATCTCATGAGGCAACCGACCAGGGATGAGGAGGGCGAAATTCGTTCGCCAAACGAGCATGCGCACTCAGACCGCAAAGGCGATGAGATCCCCAGCCAAGTCGGCATGGGCCCGGCCGGAGACACGCGTGCCATCGGCAGTGTGCTCCAGCGAGTCGATCTCGCCGTGCTGGTGGAGGCGGTTCATCAGGTCTCCGCGAGCAAAGGGAACCAGGGCGCTGAACTCGACTGCGGGGTGGGGCAGTTCTCGTTCGACCTGTGCCAGCGCTTCGGCGATCCCTTCGCCGGTTTTGGCCGAAACCACCATCGAATGCGGTTCACGCTGAAGGAGGCGGGCCAACACCATCGGATCGGCTGCGTCAGCCTTGTTGATGACGATCAACTCCGGCACCTTGTCGGCGCCAATTTCGGCAAACACTTCGCGCACGGCCGCGATCTGACCCTCCGGGTCTGGGTGTGATCCGTCGACCACGTGAAGCACCAGATCGGAATCGGCAACTTCCTCCAGCGTTGATCGGAAAGCCTCCACCAGTTGGTGCGGCAAGTGCCGGACGAAGCCGACCGTGTCGCTGAGGGTGTAGACCCGCCCATCACCTGTCGTCGTACGCCGCGTGGTGGGGTCGAGCGTGGCGAACAGGGCGTCCTCGACCAACACCCCCGCATCGGTGAACCGGTTGAGCAGGGAGGACTTGCCGGCATTGGTGTAGCCCGCAATCGACACGCTCGGCACCTGGTGTCGGCGACGCTCCTGACGCTTGGTGTCGCGGGTGCCCTTCATCGCGGCCAGTTCACGACGAAGCTTGGCGATCTTGGTGTTGATCCGACGCCGATCGGTCTCGATCTTCGTCTCACCCGGACCGCGGCCACCGATGCCCTCACCGCCCGAGACGCGGCCACCAGCCTGACGGGAGAGGTTGCCGCCCCAGCCGCGCAGCCGCTGCTTCATATATTGCAGTTGGGCCAACTCAACCTGGGCTTGGCCCTCGCGGGATTTGGCATGCTGGGCGAAGATGTCGAGGATCAGTGCGGTCCGGTCAACGACCTTGACCTTGAGCCGGTCCTCCAAGTTGCGGAGTTGAGAAGGCGCGAGATCCCCGTCACAGATAACGGTGTCGGCACCGGTTGATTTAACGATCTCAGCCAAGCCCTCGACTTTGCCGCGACCAATGTAGGTGGCCGGATCGGGCTTTTGCCGCCGCTGATAGATCGCTTCCAGGACTTCCGATCCGGCCGTCTCGGCAAGGAGTGCCAACTCAGCGAGGGAGTTTTCGGCATCCGCAATCGAGTGGGTCGTCCAGACGCCGACCAGGACCACTCGCTCGAGGCGAAGTTGGCGGTATTCAACCTCGGAGATGTCTTCCAGTTCGGTCGATAGCCCCGCGACTCGTCGCAGGGCATGGCGCTCAGCGAGGTCTTGAGCGCCGACCGTCAACTCTTCGGGATCAACTTCATCGAGATAGCCCGACAGAAATCCATCGGGCTCTAAGGCGTCGGCATCGCCGTCCCAACCGTCGGTGAGAGCGAGTTCGGTGTCCAGATCAAATTCGGGTGCGTTCGTCATATGTCACACAGTTTAGGCGGGCGCCGGTGACAACGCGAGTGACTTTAGGCCCGCGACGTTGTCGGCGCAACGTGGCACAGTGAGAGCCATGAGTGATAACAGCGCGCAGTTTCTGGCGAATGCCGATCGATTCACGCTCATTGTGAGTGGGGTGCCCGACTGGGATGCCCCGTCTGCCTGCACAGACTGGACAGCTGCCCAGGCCCTCGACCATGTGATCGACACCCAACGGGGACTCTTTCAGCAGCATGGCCGTGACCTCGGGCAGCGTGCGGCCGGGACACCCGAGGAGCTGTGGTTGGTTCATCGCGCGGCGATCGAGCCGCATGTGCTTGATGAGGATTGGCTAGCGACGGCCTACGACGGGTGGTTCGGGCCAACAACCGTGGGTGAGACGCTATCGACGTTCTACGGCTTCGATCTGCTGGTTCATGGTTGGGACATCGCCTCCGCCTCAGACGAGCGCTACGACTGGACCCAGGCCGAGATGGACCAGGTAGAAACGGCAATGGCCGGGTTTGGCGCTGCGCTCTACACCGAGGGCGTCTGCAAGGCCGCCGTCGAAGTTCCTGGCGATGCCTCAAGGCAAGTCAAGCTGCTTGGGCTTTTGGGTCGAGCCGCCTGACCAGTCCGCCAAAAGAGGTCCCTGCTGCCCCCTCCGCGCGCGTTATCTTGGTCGGGTGAGTGCGAACCTTCCTGATCGAGCCCAGGTCGTCATCATCGGTGGTGGGGTGATCGGCTGTTCGGTTGCCTATCACCTAGCTCACGAAGGCTGGACCGACGTGGTGGTCCTAGAGCGAGACCGACTGACCTCGGGCACAACCTGGCATGCCGCTGGGCTGATGACCTGCTTTGGGTCGACCTCCGAAACCAGCACCGGGATCCGTCTCTATTCACGTGATCTCTACGCTCGGTTGGAAGCAGAGACCGGTCAGCCCACCGGGTTTCGCCCAGTTGGGCTGATTGAGGCAGCAGCAGACACCGACCGGCTTGAGGAATATCGCCGCGTTGCCAGTTTCCAGCGGCACCTCGGTTTGGAGGTCGAAGAGATTTCTACGCGCGAAATGAGCGAGCTATTCCCCTGGGCGAAGACCGACGATCTTGAGGCGGGGTTCTACGTTCCCGGCGATGGCAGGGTGAATCCGGTCGATGTCACCATGTCGCTCGCGAAGGGTGCCAAGCAACTCGGCGTACGCATCATTGAAGGGGTCAGTGTCACCGACGTGGTGACAAGCGGTGGCTTCGAGACGCTCACTGACGCTCGCTCCTCAACCAACGAAGTACGCGGTGTGCGCACCGATGCCGGCGACATCGCGTGTGAGTACGTCGTGAACTGCACGGGGATGTGGGCGCGTGAGTTCGGCGCCAAGAACGGTCTGGTGATCCCCAACCAGGCCGCCGAGCACTACTACCTCATCACCGACACCATCGAAGGCCTGGACCCCAACGGACCGGTCTTCGAAGACCCGGCGGCGTATGGCTATTACCGCGAAGAGGGCGGCGGCCTGATGGTCGGTCTCTTCGAGCCCAAGGCGGCGCCCTGGAGAGTCGAAGGAATCCCCAGCGACTTCTCCTTCGGCCAGATCCCGCCCGATTGGGACCGGATGATGCCATTCCTTGAGACCGCCATGGCCCGAGTGCCCGTCACCTTGGAAGTGGGCGTCAAGACGTTCTTCTGCGGGCCCGAATCCTTCACGCCCGATCTCGCGCCAGCTGTTGGCGAGGCTCCCGGCATTCGCAACTACTTCGTTGCGGCTGGCATGAACTCTGTTGGCATCCTGTCCGCGGGAGGCCTCGGCCGGGTGCTGGCGCACTGGATCGTCAATGGTCGCCCCGACGTCGACGTCACAGGTTTCAACGTCAACCGGTTCCAGCCCTATCAGGCCGAGGACACCTACCGAGCAGCTCGTACAACTGAGATTCTCGGCACGGTCTATGCCGCGCACACACCCGGCAAACAACTTCACTCGGCTCGCGGCCAACTGCTCTCCCCCGTGCACGACCGCCTGGTCGCCCAAGGCGGGTTCATGCGTGAAGTCTCCGGTTGGGAGGGTGCTGACTGGTTTGCCGGTCCGGGCGTCACTCCCGAAGCAACACCAACCTGGGGCCGCGCTCCCTGGTTCGACCAATGGGCCGAAGAACATCGCGTCATCCGCGAAGGTGTCGGGCTGATGGACATGAGCTTCATGTCGAAGTTCGAGATTGACGGCTCTGATGCTGACGACTTGCTCGCCAGGCTTTGTGCCGGGAATGTGCTCGAGGGCGGCGCACGCATCACCTACACACAGTTGCTGAACGACGTTGGCAGGATCGAAGCCGATCTGACGGTGATCTCCCTGGAGACCGGCTATCCCGGGCGCTATTGGGTGATCGCTTCAGATACGGCCCGCGGTCATGTCGCCGCTTTGATCCACCGGGCTGACCGGCACGAAGACGACACCTTGATCACAGACATCACCGCCGAGCATGCCCAACTCAACGTGCAAGGTCCGCAATCTCGGGAACTGCTCTCGACGCTGACGACTGAAGATTTGTCGAACGAAGCCTTTCCGTTCCGGACTGCGCGGTGGATCGAGCTGGCCGGCACACAGGTCCTGCTCGTACGGATCACCTACCTCGGCGAGCTTGGCTACGAGGTCTACGTCGAGGCCGATCGGGCGCTTGAGGTGTACGACGCAATCACCGCAGTTGGCGCGGCGTACGACTTCGCACCGGTGGGCCTCAAGGCGCTTTCGTCACTGCGAATGGAGAAGGGCTATCGCGACTTCGGTCATGACATCGACAACACCGACTGCCCCCTGGAGGTCGGACTTGGCTTCGCCGTCGACTTCGATCGGCCTCCTCGTTGGGACGGTTCCCACTTCAGAGGACGTGAAGCGTTGCTCGCTCGAAAGTCGGCCAACGCGGCTGCCGGCGGGATGACTCAGCGCCTCATCCAGATCAAACTGGTCGACCCGGAGCCATTGCTGTATCACGCCGAGGTCGTCTATCGCGATGGGGAACCGGTGGGCTACGTCCGCGCTGCGTCCTACGGCTGGACGCTTGGCGCAGCCGTGGGGCTCGCATTCGTCTCCGGTGGGGGGTCGATCGTGACGCAGGCCTGGCTCAACTCCGGGAATTGGGAAGTTGATATCGCTGGAACGCGACATCGGGCAGAGGTTTCCCTCCGCCCGATGTATGACCCCACCAACGCCCGGATCCGCGCCTAACCCACCCGGCGCGCGAGGAGTCACGCGGATCGGCCGAGGAGTCACGTGGGTGAGTGGTGTCAGAGGTCTGACGTGACCCCTCAGCCCGATTTCGTGACCCCTCGGCGCGTTTACGTGACCCCTCGGCGGGTCTTAGGGACCCCTCGGCCGGATTACGTGACCCCTCGGGAGCGGTTAGGCCATGGCTTCCGTGGTCCGCCATTTCGCTGGCGTGGCGAGCAGGCCGTCGAGTTTGGCGAAGGACTGATTCCACCCGACCGAGCTCATCTCGCTCATCAACTCGGGGAACGGCCCCTGGGTGAGCTCTAAGCGCGTGCCGTCACCTTCGGCGTGGAACTCGATGCGCATCGTCAACTTTGCGCCGTCCTCCATCCCGGGGAACCCGTTGACGATCTCATAGCCCACGAGCAGCTCGTTCTCGATGACCTCTTCGAACGTCGAGTTGATAGGCGATACCACCGAGGAGTCGTCGTTGTTCACCATGTCCATCTTGTAGCGCCCGCCCGGCACAGCCTCGACCTCGATCGAGCCGGTTGGGACGTGAAAGGTCAGCGGACCAAACCACTGCGCCAGCTGGATTGGGTCGACGAATGCCTGAAAGACGTCCGACGGCGGGGCTGCGAAGTAGCGGGAAATGCTCATATACGTGGAGTCTTGCGGGTTAGTTGTTGTCGTGTCGGTCATAGGTCCTACTCCTCTGCATCACTTTTGGTGTTGGTAGCCGCACGGCGTGCAGCAAGATGTTCATCAAGTCGGTCAAAACGCTGATCCCAGACAATGCCGAGCTGCTCCATCCACCGCATCGCCTCACGCATGGGCTCGATTTCCAGGGAACTGGAACGCCACTGCGCCTCACGTCCCCTGCTGATCAGCCCTGCGGCCTCAAGGACCTTAAGGTGCCGGGAAACGGCTGGCATTGACATGGGAAGTGGCTCGGCAAGTTCGGTGACCGTCGCTGGCCCTTCCTTCAACCTCGCCAGGATGTGGCGTCGGGTTGGATCGGCCAAAGCCGCAAAAACGCGACTGAGGGGGTCTCGTTCCATTACTTAACCACCTCCTTAATTAACATGATTGTTAAGTTAGCAAGAGGGCTCTACTGTTGTCAACCGTCTAACGGGGTTACTTCGGCGGGAGCCGTACGCCGCCGTCAACGCGGATGACCTCGCCGTTGACGTAGGGGTTGCGCACGCACTCCGCGACCATGCTCGCGAGCTCCTCGGGCAGACCTAGGCGTTTCGGGAACAGCACACTCTCACCGAGTTTGGCCTTGAACGCTTCAGCATCGCCACCAAAGGCATAGATCGGCGTGTCGATCAGTCCCGGAGCGATCGCGTTCACGCGCACGCCGATGACAGCCAAGTCGCGCGCGATCGGCAGGGTCATCCCGACGATGCCACCTTTTGACGCGGAGTACGCCGCCTGGCCGATTTGGCCATCAAATGCCGCCACGCTTGCCATGCTGATGATGGCCCCCCGCTCGCCGGTGTCCGAAGGCTCGTTGTGGGCCATCGCCGTAGCGGCCAGGCGAATGCAGTCATAACTGCCAACCAGATTCACCGCGACAACTCTCTTAAAGGCATCGATGTCGGCGGCGCGTTTCAAAGGATGGCTCGCGGCCGACAGTTCGCTGAGCCCAGCCAATGCCCGCGGAATTCACCAGCACACGCAGCGGGTGCGATGCTCACGGCCAACTCGACGGCCGCCAGGATCTGGTCGGTGTTGGTGACATCAACCTGCGCAAAGGTCCCACCAATTTCAGCGGCTAAGGCTTGGCCGGTCTCTGCCTGAAGATCGGCGACAATGACGTGCGCACCCTGGTGAGCGAGTTGCCGAGCCACCGCCGCGCCGATCCCAGAAGCAGCGCCAGTGACGATGGCCGACGATCCAGTGATATCCATGGCGTGAGCATAAAGGGCAGGCTGCACGCTCCGGATATGCCCGTCGCTCTGACCGGCCTAAAGCGCGGTTTCACCCTGCGCCACGATGACGGCCGGTCCGGTGAGCAACACCGCTTCCGGATTCGGTCCAGGTCACTGTCAAACGCCCGCCCGGCACGTCAATGTCATATTCGGAGCCTGGCCCCACGCCATCCATCGAGGCGGTCGCGACAACCGCTGCGCAGGCCCCCGTTCCGCAGGAGCGGGTTTCGCCCAACTCCGCGTTCGTGGACACGCATGGCGAGATACCAATCACGACGGCGATGCACGAATTCGACGTTGACTCCCGACGGGTAGACACTGCGGTCAAAGGTGAGGTTGCTCAAGTCACCCAACTCGTCGAGAGAATCCACGAACACCACTGCGTGCGGATTCCCCATCGAGATGTTGCGAGCGGGCCAGGACCACTTGCCGAGGCCGATGACGCTCTCGCCCAGGAGTTCGGGCTCACCCATGTCGACTGTGATTGCCGCCGCGGAATGCTCGCTCACGCTCACGGTCTTGATTCCGTCACGGGTGCCAATGCGCAGCGACTCCCCCGCCTTCGTCAGTCCCTCGGCAACCAAGTGGCGGGCAAAGACTCGGATGCCGTTGCCACACATTTCGGAGACCGAACCGTCGGCATTGCGGTAGTCCATAAACCATTCGGCTTCCGCAGCCTGAGCGTGCCCTGCTGGGAGGGCAGCAGATCGGATGACTCGGAGTACGCCGTTGGCACCGATGCCAGCGCGCCGGTCACACAACGCTGAGACCCGGTCAGGTGAGAGGTCGCCGTGAGTTTGGCCGTCATAGTCCGGCAGCAGAACGAAGTCGTTTTCGGTGCCGTGCCCCTTGAGGAAGGGGTAGTTCACCTTCATCGGACTCACACCAGAAGAACTCACAGAGACGATTCTAATCCGCGACCGACGGCATACTTCGCGCAGCAGAAGTCTCGGTTGCGAGCGACGTCCAGCAACGTCAACTCCAGCAGTCGCGGCAGCACCGGTGCGCCAGAGCCCAACGCTACCGGCGCATATTGGACCCAGATCTCATCCAACAAGCCGGCGTCGGCGAATTGCCCGGCCAACTCACCGCCACCCACGACCCAGATGTTCCGCTCTCCAGCCGCCGACGCCATCTCGGCATGCGACTGCGCAACCTCTCCGGCAACGAAGCGCACATCACCCACGGCGTCGGGAAAGCTGCGATGGGTGAAGACCCACACGGGTTGCTCGTAGAACGGTTCGCTTAGACCACTCGTGGCGGCGTTATCCAGCAGCCATTGATAAGTAGTCGCCCCCATCGCCAGGGCTCCCACATTCTCGATGAACGCGGGATACGCCATCGGGCCCGCCTGGTCGATGTCATTTGGAAACAGCCAGCTCAGAGAATTCTCCGCGTCCGCGATGAAGCCGTCGATGCTGGCGGCCGTGTAGTACTGCGTTGCCATCAATCACCCTTCGAGTTGATGCACCGCGTCAAGCGCCCGGTTAAGCCTGCTTGGGTCGTCCCACTTCACCCAGACGATCCGCGGATCACGACGATGCCAGTTGGCTTGACGCCGGGCAAAGCGACGAGTCGCCCGAGCAGTCAACTCCTCGGCGTCAGCCAGAGTGATTTCACCGATGAGGTACGACGCAACCTCGCGATAGCCAATCGCCCTACTCGCCGTCCGGCCAGCCGCCAAACCCTGCGTCAACAGTCGCTCGACCTCGTCGACCAATCCGTCCTCAAACATCTTCGCGACACGGCGTTCAATGCGTGCATCGAGAGTCACTCGATCGATGTCGATGCCTATCTGCACGGTTTGCGAGTCGACGTACTCCGGGTCCGGCAGGGAAGAGCTGTAGATCTCCCCAGTGATTTCGATAACCTCCAGCGCTCGCACGACGCGCCGCGCATTATCTGGGAGGATCTTGGCCGCCGATGCCGGGTCGAGTTCACTGAGTCGGCGATGTAAGGCCGCGGATCCAACGCTAGCAACTTCCACCTCTAGGCGCTCACGGACCGACGAGTCGGTGGCGGGAAAGTCAAACCGGTCAATGACAGCCCGCGTGTAGAGCGCCGAACCACCCACCAAGATCGGGCTGTGGCCGGCTCCCCTGATCTCGTCAATTGCTGAGCGCGCCCAGCCCTGGAACTCAGCAACCGTGGCTGGTTCGGTGACGGCTAGTTGATCAAGCAGATGATGCGGGATGTCCCGACGTTCATGGACTGGCACCTTGGCCGTTCCGATGTCCATCCCGCGATAAATGGCCATCGCATCTGTGTTGACGATCTCACCGTCTAAGTGTTCAGCCAGATCTAAGGAGAGGTCGGTCTTGCCGGCGGCTGTCGGACCCACGACGGCGACGATCACTCGGCTAGACACGCGGGTTAGTCTTCCAGGAATATCGTTCGAGGCTCCGATGCGGGCCATTCACAGACAAAGGAATCACTATGGGTTTGCTTGATGATGCCAAGGACAAGTTGTCCGCGGCCGTTGACTCACACGGCGACAAGATTGCTGACGCCGTCGATAAGGCCGCCGAGATGATCGACGATAAGACTGGCGGCAAGTTGGGCGACAAGGTCGACCTGGGTGCAGACAAAGCCAAGGATGCGCTGGATTCCCTCGACGGCAAGAACGACGACCTTTCTTAGTCTCCCCGTGGAACTTGAGTCACCAAACGTGGCCGCCGGGACGCAACGATTTGTCGTGGTCCCGGCGGCCTACGTCTTCCTCCTTAGGACCGGGCCTTCGGGCGATGAAGTGCTGCTGCAGCTGCGCCAGAACACCGGCTATATGGATGCCCATTGGGCGGCTGCCGCTGCCGGACACGTCGAGCGCGGCGAAACAGCCTTCGACGCGGCTCAGCGTGAGGCCGCCGAGGAGCTGGGAGTGACGGCACTCGACCTCGCGTTCGTCACCTCGATGCATCGCACCCGCCATGCCGAGCCGATCGACGAGCGCGTCGACTTCTTCTTCACGGCGCGATCGTGGACGGGGGTGCCGCGCATCATGGAGCCCCTCAAGTGTGCCGAGCTCCGCTGGTGTCCCCTCGATTCACTCCCCGTGCCCGTCGTAGCCCACGAGCGCACCGTGCTCGACGGCCTCCAGGCCGGCGGCGTCGCGCCGTACACCACCTTCGGCTTCTGACCGGCTGCAGAAGTAGGGACCAATCAGCCCATAACTGCGGCGGGGCATGCGCGATCAAGTGACGGTCAGACCGCTTTGGTCCCTAGTTGTGCGACGGCACGGAGCGTTTCAAGGACGAGTTGGGGCCGCGTCATCACGTCCTCCCACGAGAACCGCAGAACGGTCCAGCCATGCACAACGAACGCGTTGTATCGCCTCGTGTCTCGAACCAAGGCCGCGCGATTCCCGTGCCACTCAAAGGAATCCGCCTCCAGAATGAGCCGTCGTTCGACATCCACTAGATCGGGCCGGCCGAGGAAGTCGGCGCCATATAGGGGGACCTGTGGGCGCACGTCGAGCCCAGCTTCCAGAGCAAGAGCCCGCAATACGGACTCAAACGGGTTCGCCGCGAGCGCGCTTGCGGCGGCTGCGAATGAGCGCGCTCGCACAGAGCCTGGCCCTCGAAGGTCCCTTGCCAAGCGCGCCAAACTCTCGCTAGTGAAGTCCCTCGCACGGAGCGCGGAATCAGCCACCGCAATCGCTTCGAGAGGCTCACTCACTCGCAGCAGGTCGACGATGGTGCGCGATCGAGTGGTCACCCGGCCATCAACATCACAAGCTGGCAGGTCACGCCAGTGAACATTCACCTCACGCCTGACTAGGTCACTCAAGATCCGGTTCTTCGGCACCGTGACCTCCGGCTTCGGCGGAACAGTCTTCTGGGCCCAGCCCCAATAGGAGGCCGCGCTCCGGTGGGACACATACCCGGTCAGGCGGTTGGCGGCCCTCAAAGCGTCATCCGCGTGAGGCAGCGCATACCTACCACGAGCATCCCGGACGACGTCACCCATCATCACCGCCCGGTCAATCTCCGGCCGCGTCGTAAGACGCGCCAATGTGGACCAGGATGCAACGCCACCGAGTCGCTCAAGAATCTCGGTGACGGCCACACCGAAAGCGTGCCGCAGTTTACGAACTCATGCGGTTGGCTCTCCACAGGCCGCAGAACAAGGGACCAATCGCACTCCTGAAGGGTCTGCCTGAGCTGGCTCAGCAGGCTTGGGCGGCAACGGGTCCCCAGTTGTGTTGCGAATCAGGCGGGGGCACCCATGGCGGGCATGCCTAGGCCGACCGACTGGGTTGGAGGTGTGATTCGCGACTCCCAGGCATCCCCAGCGCGGGTGCGCCGGACAGCAAGCACCGGACCGTCCGCAACCAGATGGTGTGGAGCGCCATAGGTGATCTCAACGGTAACCATGTCTCCAGGCCGAATGAGCTCGGTTGAGGAGGGCGCGCTAGCGCTCGTCTCGAAACCACCAGGGGTGGGGGTGAAATGCACAAGGCGGTTATCTGGAGCACGACCCGACAGGCGGTGCGTGGCCGCATCCTTGCGACCGCCGCCTTCGGCCACCATCAGCTCGATCTGTCGGCCAACTAGCGCCAAGTTTTCTTCCCAGGCGATCTGCTTGACCAACTCGGCCAGTCGCTCATAACGCTCCTGCACGACCGGTTTTGGCACTTGGTCTTCCATGTCGGCAGCCGGGGTCCCGGGACGTTTGGAGTATTGAAATGTGTAGGCCCCCGAGAACCGGGCGGTGCGCACTACGTCCAAGGTGGCCTGAAAGTCCTCCTCGGTTTCGCCGGGGAAGCCGACAATGATGTCTGTCGTGATCGCGGCATCGGGGATCGCAGCGCGCACCCGATCGATGATGCCCAGATAGCGGGATTGTCGATAGGACCGGCGCATGGCTCGAAGCACCTTGTCTGATCCGGACTGCAGCGGCATGTGCAGCGACGGCATCACGTTCGCAGTCTCCGCCATCGCGTCGATGACGTCGTCGGTGAACTCGGCCGGATGAGGCGAGGTGAACCGCACCCTCTCCAACCCCTCGATCGGGCCACAGGAGCGCAGCAACTTGGAAAAGGCTTGACGATCGCCAAACTCCACGCCATAGGCATTGACGTTCTGCCCCAGCAGGGTGATCTCAGTGACTCCCTCGGCAACCAAGGCCTCGATCTCAGCCAAGATGTCGCCGGGCCGGCGGTCCTTTTCGCTGCCACGCAGCGCCGGCACGATGCAGAACGTGCAGGTGTTGTTGCAGCCCACCGAGACCGAAACCCAGGCGGCGTACGCCGCTTCGCGCCGTGTCGGCAAAGTCGAGGGGAACACCTCGAGGGATTCCAGGATCTCGACTTGGGCCTCCTCCAACACCCGTGCGCGCTCCAAGAGCACCGGCAGGGAGCCAATGTTGTGGGTGCCGAAAACCACGTCCACCCACGGAGCCTTCTTGGTGATGACGTCGCGGTCCTTCTGCGCGAGACATCCCCCGACGGCGATTTGCATGCCTGGATGCGAGGCCTTCACCGGCGCTAGCTGGCCGAGATTTCCATAGAGTTTGTTGTCGGCGTTTTCGCGGACAGCACAGGTGTTGAAGACCACGACATCGGCTTGCTCATCGGAAGGCGCCGCCACATAGCCAGCCTCTTCAAGCAGACCGGTCAGACGCTCGGAGTCGTGGACGTTCATCTGGCATCCGTGAGTGCGGACTTCGTAGGTGCGCCGAGTCTGATCTGGGGCATTCGCGAAGGGAGCGGTCATAGCCTGCCCAGAGTACGGCGAAGTGAGTGAGCCAGTCGATTTGGCCCATCAAGATCGATGGTCAAGCAGTGACAGTGACCGGTCGCATCACGAGGGCTCGGCTAATGACCAGGACTGAGCCGATCGCGGCCAAGATCGCCACGCTAGCCTGCGCCAGCGCGGCTGCGTCGAACGTCGGTGGCGAAGCAGGTCCAATCAGGCCATAGGTAAGGCCGATTGCTAACCCGCCCCAGAGCAGCGCGTGAACGCCGGCCAGCACGTCTCGCCGATATTCGTAGCGAAATCGCACTGGCTTGCCGTCGAACTTCCCCGGCGGGCGATTGCGCACGAGGAACGCCTTGTAGGTCTCGATTGAGGCCACGGCAAAGCCACCAGCCGACAAGGACATCAGCACCCAGTTGTCGGTGAGGAAGGACAAGGGGATCGCCCAGGCCGTGGCGACCACCGGGCTGCGCAAGAACTTCCACCCGCTGAAGCCTTCGATGGGTGCGTCCTTCCAGGCACCACCCACGGCGGTCAGCCAGCCGCTGATGCCCGCGAAGAGAATGAGGAACCATTGCGGTTGGGCCGGCAAGGCCGCCTGAATCCAACTCACCAGGGCGATCGCGGCGATGCACAGGGAGATGATCCCCATACCGATCGCGTATCGCACCGCGGGGGCATCAACGGGGCGGCCGAAGATCCCAAACCGCATGGGGATGGTGAAGGCTTCGGCCTTGTGACCGCGAAAGAACAACTTCCAGAATTCCGTGAGAAGTCGCTCGGCCCCGTAAATCACACCCAACAAGACGATCATCGACTCGGTGCGGTCAAAACCGAAGGCCCCACTCAGGAGTGCGCCAATCAACACAGCGAGGGCAATGGTGCGCAAAAAACGACTCCAGTGAAAGCCCTCAAATGGTGAGTCCTTGTAGGCACCCCACGTCGACACGTGGGTCCCGACAGCCAAGCCAAGAAGTACGCCGTGAAACCAAGTCATCTCTGGTTGCCAATCTGTGTGTCGTCTGCCTCGGTGGAGGCATCCGGTAGTTCAGACTTCGGGGCGTCTGGGTGGACAGTGGCGAGCATACGCAAACCAACCCCCATCAGCACCAAACATAAGGCCAAGACGGCAATGCCAACAGGATGCCGGGCGGGGAATTCTTCGAAGACGATCAGCCCAAAAGTCAGTGCCACCAGCACATTGACGACGTTCAGCACGGGCATCGACACCGCCAGCGGCGCCAGTTGGTAGGCGCGTTGATTGATCGCGATGCCGAGGAGGCCCGTCGAGACTTGAGCGACTAAGTGCCACGAGGTGAGCACACCCATGATGCCGTCGGCCCCAAAGTCGTTGCTGAGCATCTTGAGCAATCCGGCAGTGAGTCCGAAACACACGCCGCTGGCGCAGCCGAGCAGGAACGACGCGCCGTATCGGTTGGCAATCCGGTTGGCGATCAGCACCAGCGAACCAATGCCGCCCAGCCCAACCAACCAAAAGATGAAGGCCTGACGGTCGTCCGAGACCGACTCGGCGGTCGGATTGGCGACCACGAGGAAGCATCCCAACGCGGCGGCGGTCAGTGTCACCCCGGCCAATTCGCTGCGTGGCGGCACCTCTCGATCGAGCGCCGCCCGGAAGATGACCGCCAGCACTACGCCGCTGATCATGATCGGTTGCACCAGTGCGATAGCACCGTTGTTGAGGGCGAGGGCGTGCAAAATCAGGGAGAGAAACCCGATAGTTGCGCCAAGGATCCACACCTTGCGGGTGAGCACGAACCGGAAGACCCCCAGAACTCCGCCGCCGCTTGGGGCCCCACCAGCAACCCGGTGCTGCAACGAGGTCGACAAGGCAAACCCAACTGCGGACGCCAAGGCATAGAGCGCGGCGAGGGTCACCTGGGTGTCCAAGCCGACCTCCTTAACCGTCGTGGGTGGTTGCTTTGGCGCAGGCGTAGTTCCGGCGCGACCAGTGCCGCAGGAACTGTGCCCAATGTAGTCGGGCACAACGCCAAACTCGCGACGGCCTGCGCGAACCCCGTCACTATCGCAACATGAATCTCGACATCAAGAATCTTGACGGGTCTAGACTGAAGCCATGCGCGATGAAGTTGACGACCTAGTCGACGCCTGGGCTCGCGAGAGACCCGATCTGGATCTGGGACCAGTCGAAATCTTCAGCCGAATCGGCCGGCTGGCTCGTCATCTCGACCTGGCTCGACGTGAGGCCTTCGCGGCTCACGAGATCGAGTCCTGGGAGTTCGACGTGCTGGCAGCCTTGCGTCGGGCAGGGACGCCCTACGAGCTAACGCCTGGGCGGCTGCTACGCCAGACTCTCGTCACCAGCGGCACGATGACTAACCGGGTCGACCGTCTCGAATCCCGCGGTTTCGTCGGGCGACTCCCCGACCCGGCCGACCGCCGCGGCGTACTCGTGCGACTGACCCCTGCTGGAAAGGCGAGCGTCGACGGCGCGTTCGGCGCTTTGCTCACGGCGGAGCGGGCCTTGCTCGCAGACCTATCCTCCGCCGATCGCGACCAATTGGCCACATCCCTGCGCCGACTCCTCGTCCCGTTTTCATGAAGGCCGCAAGTCGGTACGCCGCGCTGGCACTGCTGGTCGGGCTCCTCACCGGCCCGGGGCTCGCGACCTCGTCGGCCGCCTCCTGTGCCGCAGACAGCGGGCCGAGCGACCCCGATGTGATTTTCATCGGCACGATGCTGGAGGAACGCCGTGGGTATTCGCGATTGCGTGTAAAGGAGGTGTGGGCGGGCCCCGAGCTCGCTGAGGAGGTGTGGGTGATGTCCGGGCAAGAGCAGGCCGCGTGGCCGCTCTACTTCGTAGTCACGGTCAGTGGCTCGCTCGACGCGGAATTGGAGGTTGGGCAGGAACACATCATCATCACGTCGGAGAACTTCGATATCGGAGGTTGTCAGGGCGACGAGATAACGATGATGCGCGAACCGAGCGACAGGCGATCACCCACTGCTGACGGCCTCACCGGGGCAGACCCGCCTCACCCCACGTGGGTTGGCGTCCTCGGACTCTTCGCGTTCCCGGCCGCACTGATCGCGGGTCTCAGATACCGCAAGCAGACACGGCGTCGTCGCCAGTCCGCAGACGCGTCACAACCAGGCGACTAGTCGAGGACTTCAGAGGCCTCTAACCACTCGAACTCAAGATCTTCACGCTGAGCCAGGAGTACGTCGAGTTCTGCGGTGAGCTTGGCCATCAGCGAGTAGTCCCCAGCCTGCTCAGCGATCTGACCCTGGAGGGATTGCTCCTGCGCAGCAAGCCGAGCGAGTTGCTTGGTTAGCTTTTGGATTTGTTTGCGCGCGGCCCGCTCTTCGGCGCTGCCCGGTTTGGCCTTGCCGCTGGCAGCAGCCGACGTGGTGGTCGAGGCGGACGGTTTGGCGGCAACAGCCAGCGAGGCAGCGCGACGTTCGAGGTATTCATCGACCCCCCGCGGCAGCATCGATACCTGGCCGTCGCCCAGAAGGGCCCACACGGAGTCGGTCACGCGCTCTAGGAAGTAGCGATCGTGCGTGACCACGATCAGCGTCCCCGGCCAGGTGTCGAGGAAGTCCTCCATCACGTTCAAGGTTTCGATGTCGAGATCGTTGGTGGGCTCATCGAGCAACAACACATTGGGCTCGGTCAACAGGATCCGCAGCAACTGGAAGCGTCGACGCTCACCACCGGACAGGTCTCCCAGCCGCGCGGTCAAGCGATCGCCGGTGAACCCGAAGCGTTCCAGCAGAGACGACGCGGAGACCTCGCCGTCTGCCGTCTTCGCGACCCGCTTGATCGACTCAACGGTCGCCAACACTCGCGCCTGCGGGTCTAGATCATCGAGCTGTTGAGTCAGGTGTTGGAGGACGACCGTCCGACCATGTTTCACCCGCCCGGCCGATGGTGCCAGGGTGCCGGCGGCCAGGTGAAGCAACGAGGTCTTGCCAGCGCCATTGACGCCCACGATCCCGACCCGGTCTCCAGCTCCCAAGCGCCAGGTGGCGCCGGTGAGCAGCACCTTCTCGCCTCGCGCCAGGTCGACATCTTCGATATCGATGACGTCTTTGCCCAGTCGCTGGGTGGCGAAACGCTGCAGATTCAAGGCGATCTCGTGGCGGCGGCACATCCGCGATCAAGGCGGTCGCGGCCTCGATCCGAAACTTCGGCTTGGCGGTCCGCGCCGGCGCTCCACGCCGAAGCCAGGCCAACTCTTTCTTCATCAGATTCTGTCGCCGGGATTCGAGTGTCGAGGACTGGCGCTCACGCTCCGCCTTCGCCAGCACAAACGCCGCATAGCCCCCCTCGTAAACGTCAACTACGCCGTCGTGGACCTCCCAGGTCCACTGGGACACTTCGTCCAAGAACCAGCGGTCGTGAGTCACGACCAAGAGCGCGGATGACCGCGACCTCATGTGCTGAGCCAGCCAGGCAACTGCTTCGACGTCGAGGTGGTTGGTGGGCTCATCGAGCACAACCAAGTCATGGTCGCCCAACAGCAGTTCGGCCAAGGCACAGCGACGACGTTCACCGCCGGACAACCCAACGACGGCACGATCAAGACTCACCCCGGCGAGCAGCACTTCGACAACTTCGCGGGTGCGCGAGTCGGCTGCCCACTCGTGGTCAGATCGTCCGCCCAAAACCGCTTCCCGCACGGTGTGCGTGTCGTCGAGTTCGTCGCCTTGCCGCAGATAGCCGATGTGTACGCCGCGCGTCGTCGAGACCCGACCGCCATCGACTTCTTCTTGGCCGGTCAAGATCCGCAGCAGGGTGGTCTTGCCGTCCCCGTTGCGACCAACGATGCCGATGCGTTGTCCGGCCGCGATGCCCAGCGACACTTCACTCAGCAGCGGACGGACGCCGTACGCCTTCGAAACCTTTTCCAGGTTGACCAGATTGCTCACAGGTTACTCACTGATAACTCACCAAATGTGCTCCAGCAACCGGCCCATTCGCAACGAGTACGACGCGTTCGGGCGTGTTGAGAGCCCCAGCAACCTCGCGAGCGTGCTCGGCCGAAAGACAGAGGAAGACACACGTCGGACCTGACCCCGTCACCATGCCGCGAAGCGCTCCTTCAGACTCGCCGTGTGCCACCAGGGCAGCGAGATCGGGGCGCAGATCAAACGCCGCAGCTTCGAGATCGTTGTGCATCGCTCGGGCGAGCGCCTTCGCGTTGCCCGACGCCACCGCCGTCAGCACTGGCAAGGCGCTGGTCGGCTCTGCAGACGCCTCGGGAAAGAGGTGGTCCCAGTGGGCATAGACCTGGGGAGTCGAGAGACCAACCGACGACAACGCCGCGACCCACCACCAGGATCCGGCATCGGGCACGGGCTCAACCAACTCGCCCCGACCGGTGCCGTGAGCAGTGCCCCCCACCAAAGCGAAGGGGACATCGCTGCCAAGTCGGGCCGCTAGGTCCAGCAGGTCAAAGTCGGCGGTCTGGCAATCCCACAGCCGGTCCAGCGCAACAAGAGCTGCTGCCCCATCGGCGGAACCGCCGGCCATCCCCGCCGCGACCGGAATGTCCTTACGGATCCGGACGCTCGTAGCTGGCCGTTTGCCCGACTTCAGCAAGCGTGAGGCTTGGTCAACGATGTTGTCCCCACCCAAGGGGATCGACTTGGCATCGATGTAGTCGGCTGCCTGGACCGCCACCTGCCATCGCGAAGACCGCTCAGCGGTGACGTCGTCATAGATCCCGATCGCCTGATAGACGGTGTCGAGCGGGTGGAATCCGTCGTCTCTAGGCGCGCCAACACCCAGGTGAAGATTCAGCTTGGCCGGCGCTCGGACCGTGAAGGACTTACTCACCCGCCCCATCCTGCCTGGTGTCGAGCGCGCCCAAAGATTCGGCGGAGTCAGCCTGCGCCGCCAGCAATTCAGCAATGCGCGCATAGTCAGCGACGCCGATGGCCTCACCGCGCGTCATCGGGTCGATCCCGGCCGCTTCGAGCGCCTGCGTCGCGGCCTCCGACGAACCGGCCAGGCCACGCAAGGTCGCCCGCAAGGTCTTGCGCCGTTGGGCGAATGCAGCGTCAATCACGGCAAACACCTGCTGCCGTGTGGCGGTAGTGATGGGCGGTTCGCGGCGTGTCCACGCCACCAAACCCGAGTCGACGTTGGGGGCTGGCCAGAAGACGTTGCGACCGACCGTGCCAGCGCGGCGTACGTCGGCAAACCAGGCTGCCTTGACCGATGGGACGCCATAGATCTTCGAGCCCGGTCGGGCGGCCAGTCGGTCCGCGACTTCGGCCTGCACCATCACCAAACCCCGCTCCAAGCTGGGCAATAGCGCCATCAGATGCAGCAAGACCGGCACCGACACGTTGTAGGGCAGGTTGGCCACCAACGCAGTCGGCGCCACACCGCCGAGCTCGTCGAGGCCAATTCGCATCGCATCAGCGTGTACGACGCTCAGCTCGGATGCCTGCGAAGGCGCATAACTCGCGACGGTTGCGGGCAAACGATCCGCCAACCGGCCATCCAACTCAACGGCGACCACGCCCCGGGCGACCGCCAACAGCGCTAGCGTCAGCGACCCCAAACCAGGCCCCACCTCGATCACCAGATCAGCGGAGGTGATCTGGGACTCACGGACGATCCGGCGCACGGTGTTGGGGTCGATAACGAAGTTCTGACCCATTTGTTTGGTCGGGCGCAGGTCTAACTCGGCCGCCAGGTCGCGAATCTCGGCTGCCCCCAGCAGTCGGGGTTCGGACATGGTCAGCAGCCTAGTCTCCCGGCGTGACTGACCGAGGATCGCGCAGCAGGGAAGCCTGGCTCAGCGAGGCAGGCCCAACTTTGCCGCGCAACCGGGCCAGGCCCCATAGCCACCGCTCGCGTTCCGCAGGCGAGTGGCGACCGCGATCTGGGTCTCCCGGCTGTGTTGGTGGGGCAGGCCGGTGCCGCCATAGGCGCGCCAGGTTCCGGCGTTGAACTGCAAGCCACCGTAGTAACCGTTGCCGGTGTTGATTGCCCAGTTGCCGCCGGACTCGCACTGAGCCAGCGCATCCCAGACCGTGTTGCCGCCAGCGAAGTTCGCCACCGGCTCCTTGGTGCCGACACGCACCCGCTTAGCGACCGGCTTACGCTTGAGCTTGGCCTTGATCTCTGCCCGGTCTTTGAGTTTGCCGTTGCGGAAGGTCAGTCGATAGGTCACGTTGCGCAAACCCACCGAGCCTTCACGCTCAACGACTGTTTCGCCCTTGAAAAGGTCGGGGTCTTTGGCCTCGATGGTCTTGAACGGAATCTCTTCCTTCTTGACCTTCTTTTCCGTGATCCGGAACTTGGTCACGACGACTCGCGCACCGTCGGTCACCAGCGAATCTAGGGGCGGTTTGACGCGGTCATCGGCATCGTGGTTGATGCCAAGATCGGCCAACGCCTCACGCACGGTGATGGCGGCCACGCTGCGATCCTTGCCCTTCTTGGCGCCCACGCGCACCCGGAATTCCTTGACAGTGACAACCTCAAGGTCCATCCCCGAGCGGTCGATCGAAGAGCCCCGGCTGACCGACAACTCCGCGGCATCGAAACCTTCACCGATCTCGGCCAAGGCACCGGCGACGGTTGTCGACTTAACCCAATACGTCGTGGGTTGGCCATCCACGGTCACCTCGAAGGGGCGACCAAACCGAACGCTGATGCGGGTGCCGTCGGCCACCGGATCGTTGAGTCCAGGAGCGACGGCGTCATGCTCGCCGACGTGATGTTTTGCGACTCGAGAACGTCTGCCACTGTGCTGCCCAGGGCGCGCACTTCGGTGTCCTTGCCATCGAGGGACACAATCACGGATTTGGACAAGGCGCCAAGGCCGAAGGCGGCGGCAACCAGGGTCAGCGCAAGGGCCGCAGACAGCGCGACAGTCACCCTCTTGGAGGGCCTGCCAGCGATCAACCGGGCCAAAAACTTTCGTCCTGCGCTTGCTTGCGTGCTGGGCACGTTTCTCCGAACGTCGTTCTGTCCAGGTCCCCCACCCGGCTAACAATCACAAAACGATAACGGGGGTCGGTGGGGATCACAACTCGGCAGTCGCGGTCTCGGACGCTACCAAGCACCACCGAAGGCCTCGTTGGTGTTCGCTTCCACGGCCTCGCAGAGCGCCGTGAGGTCATCGCCACGGACCTCAGCCATGAACCTCATCGTCAGCGGAATGAGGTATGACGCGTTGTCAGCGCCTCGATGCGGGTGAGGGGTGAGATAGGGAGCGTCAGTCTCCACGAGCACCCGATCCTGCGGGGTAACGCTTAGCGCCTCGCGGAGTTCCCTGGCATTTCCAAACGTCACCGTGCCGGCGAAACTGAGGTAGGCGCCTCGGTCGAGGCACTGTTTCGCGAAGGCCGCATCGCCAGAGAAACAGTGCATCACCCAACGCTCAGGCGCCCCTTCGACATCGAGCACATCCAGGACGTCCTGGTGACTGTCGCGATCATGGATGACCAAGGTTTTGTTGAGCCGCTTCGCCAGGTCGATGTGCCAGCTGAAGGACTCTGCTTGTTGTTGCCAAGCGTGGCCCTCGGGAGTGCGGAAGTGGTCAAGCCCGGTCTCGCCGACGGCCCGCACGACTGGATCATTGGCGAGGTGTTCGATCAGGGCCAACGCTTCGTCGAGTTCGCCGAGTGCGGCCAGGCGAGGCACGTCATTGGGATGGATCGCCACGCCAGCCACAATCTCGTCGAACGCCTGGGCTGCTTCGACTGCCCATGTCGCACCCTCGACATCACAGCCGATCTGAACGATGCGCGGGACGTTGACCGACTTCGCGGCCGCCACCGCCTCCGCCACGGCGTCCAGGGATTGGCGTTGGCCGGACCCTCGCGAGATGTCGAGGTGACAGTGATTATCGACGACCGGATGTGGCAGTGGCTCAGGAATAGGTGGGCGGATGCGGTCAGCCATCTGTTTGATCGACTTCCTCAGGTGTTCGATGAACCGCGTTATAGACGTCACGTTTGGGCAGACCCGACCGCTTCGCCACATCCAGAATCGCGTCGCGCCTGGTCATCCCCACGCTTTCAGCATCAGCGACCGCCAGTCCAAGGCTCTCCGCGTCGGTGGCCACGGTGGCCTCCCCCGACGATCCGGTCACCACGATCGTCACTTCGCCACGGATGCCCAAGGCGGCCCAGTCGGCAAGGCTTTGCAGGGAACCACGGCGTACTTCTTCATGGGTCTTGGTCAACTCGCGGCACACCGCGCCAGCGCGGTCGGCACCAAACGCCTCGACCATTGCGCGGAGGGCCGTCTCGGTGCGATGGGGCGCCTCAAAGAAGACCATCGTGCGGGGGTCGTGGGCGAGCGAATCGAGCCGGCGGGCGCGCTCCCCGGCTTTGCGCGGCAAAAAACCCTCAAAACAAAACCTGTCGACGGGAAGTCCCGAGACAGCTAGCGCTGCGAGTACGGCGGACGGTCCCGGCACCACTGTCACCACAATGTCCTCCGCGACCGCAGCGGCGACTAGGCGAAAACCCGGATCGGACACGCTTGGCATGCCTGCGTCCGTGACCAGAAGCACCCGCGAACCTTCGCGCAGCGCATCCATCAGGGACAGCGTGCGAGCCACTTCATTGCCCTCGAAGTAGGACACCACCAAGGCGGTCACGGTCACGTCGAGGTCGTTGGCGAGACGGCGAAAGCGCCGAGTGTCTTCGGCAGCAATGACATCGGCATTCTGGAGTTCCTCGACCAACCGCGCCGAGGCGTCAGTGACTCGGCCGATTGGGGTGGCGGCCAACACCAAGACACCGAGCATCCCTCATTGTCGCAGGCTCGCACGCCTTGTTGGTTGAGGAGGTTGCGAAGCAACCGCCCCTTGCCCGTGGTTTCGTGGTTTCGAGACGGCGCTGACGCGCCTCCTCAACCATCAGTGGGTTTGCTGGTTGAGGAGGTTGCGCCAGCGAGCGTCTCGAAACCCCCGTAAAGTTCAACGGGTGAGCACCCCGACCGACGAGCGCGAGCAAGTCGGCCTCTCACAAACCGCGAGCGGACGCGGCGTACCCCTCGCCGCGGAGCGGGCAATAGGGCGCCCAGCTGCCAAGGGCGACTTCTTGGGCTGGTCAGATCCTTTTTGGGGTTGGGCTACGGCGATCATGATCGCGTCCCTCGCGCTGTTGCTCAGGCTCTGGAAACTGGGACGCCCACACGCGTTCTCGTTCGATGAGACCTACTACGCCAAGGACGCGTGGTCGCTGCTGCACTTTGGTTACGTCAAGGAATACACCGAGGGCGCGGACGACAAGATCCTCGGTGGGCAAACCACCGGACTCTGGGGTCCGGACCCCTCGATGATCGTTCATCCCGAGGTCGGTAAGTGGTTGATCGCGCTGGGCGAGAAGGCCTTCGGGATGGACCCATTTGGCTGGCGGATCGCCGCCGCCATCGCTGGTGCACTTGATGGTCATGGTGATGTGCCGGCTGGCTCGACGCCTGACCGGCTCCACGATGCTGGGCTGTGTCGCGGGTTTGCTGCTCTGTTTCGACGGCCTCCACTTGGTGTTGTCCCGCCTAGCGCTCCTCGACATCTTCATGGCCCTCTTCATGTTGTGCGGCGTGCACTGTGTGGTGGCGGATCGCCAATGGTTCCGCGAGCGGCTCGCCTCGACGGTCGGGACAAACCCGCGATGGGGACCCATCCGTCCCGCGCTGTGGCGCCCCTGGCTAGTGGCTGCGGGGGTGGCTTTTGGCCTTGCGGTTGGCACCAAGTGGACCGCCCTGATCCCGTTGGCCGCGTTCGGCATTCTGGTGTGGGTTTGGAGTGCCGGAGCGCGACGCTCCTTTGGCGTCCGCGGGGCAGTGATTAAGTCGGCATTTATCGACGGCATCCCAGCGTTCCTGCAGCTCATCGTCGTCGCGGGTCTGGTTTATGGCGCCAGTTGGACGGGATGGCTGATCCACGCCGATCAATACGAGCGGGCGCTCTCGGACTCGCAGTACGCCACCTATGACGGCCGGGAGATCTGGCCAACGGCCACCGAACCCGACGCCCAAGGCCTCGGGGAAGTCACCCAATCATTGCGATCGTTGGCCTCCTATCACCGCGATGCGTTTGTCTTCCACACCCACTTCCTCAATGACAGCACCCACACCTATGGCTCCAAGCCCCGCGGCTGGTTGTTGTTGAATCGCCCGGTGGGAGTTGATGCCCAACTGGGCATCCAACCCGGTGAGCAGGGCTGCGCGGCTCCCGCTGGTTCTGACTGTCTGAGACAGGTGCTGCTGATCGGGACCCCGGTCCTGTGGTGGGGCGGAGCGATCGCGTTGTTGTATGCCATTGGACAGTGGATCGGGGCCCGTGACTGGCGCTTCGGGCTGTGTGTGGTGGGCGCTGCCGCAACCTGGTTGCCGTGGTTTAGATATGACGACAGACCGATCTTTCTTTTCTATGCGATCGCGACCCTGCCCTTCACCATCCTTGCCATCACCTTGCTGATCGGGAAGTTAATCGGCCCTTCGCAAGTGCCGTCTGCCCGACGCACCCTCGGAGTGATCGCGGCTGGCTCATTCCTGGTGTTGGTGCTCGTCAACTTCGCGTGGTTCTGGCCCATTTGGACCGACGTACTCCTCACCCATGACGAGTGGGCATCACGCATGTGGTTTGAGCGCTGGATCTAGTTCGCTTCTGGACGCGGCTTATCGAATCGCTCGGGATATTTCGGCGGCCGCGGGATCCGCTTTGGCGCATTCCACGCTAGGACGGCGAAGAGCAGAAATGCGGTGCCGATGACCATGCTGAAGATGTTGCGATGGCCGCCCTCGTGGACGACGTTCATGATCACACCGATAACGCCGGCGACCACCGCGGTCGCGCGAACCAGCGTGCGATGACGCCCGACCCAATCGCTGTTGACGGGCGTCGCCCGTTTGATGGGTTTGACCGGTTTGATCGGCTCCATGCCATCCCTTCCGCGTGTGACCTTCAACCCTGCCGTGGATATTCCGGCGTTTCAAGCCCCCCTGTTGTTTCACCAAGGTATGTAGGAAAACCCTCACTTCCCACGGCGTACAACCCATGGGAAGTGACGCTTCGCCTACATACCTTGGTGAAACAACCGAGGGGGACGTGGCCGGGGGCTCGTGGCTGGGCTAGGAGTCGATGTTGGACATGTCGCCGTAGCGGGCGCCGACCACCCCATCGCGCGGCACCGCTTCATCAAGCGCGGCCAGGTCTTCCATCGTGAGTACGACGTCGACCGCGGCAGCGTTCTCCTCGAGATACTTCACCCTCTTCGTTCCAGGGATAGGCACGACGTCGTCGCCCTGGGCGAGCACCCACGCCAGCGCGAGTTGGCCCGGCGTACAGCCCTTATCTGCGGCAAGTCTCGCAACGTTGGCCACCAGCACCAGATTCGCGTCAAGCGCCTCGCCGAGGAAGCGGGGCGAGATGCTTCGAAAGTCGCCCGCTGCCACACCGTCGGCCGTGACGGCGCCAGTCACCAGACCGCGACCGAGAGGCGAGTAGGGCACCAAGCCGATGCCAAGCTCACGCAAGGTCGGCAAGAATTCGTCTTCGAGGTCGCGGGTGAATAGGGAGTACTCCGTCTGGAGCGCAGTGATCGGATGGACCCGGTGGGCTCGGCTGATGGTGCTCGCGCTCGCCTCCGAGAGCCCGAGGTGCGTCACCTTCCCGGCGGCCACTAGTTCCGCCATCGCACCAACCGTCTCCTCGATCGGCACCGACTTGTCAACGCGGTGTTGGTAGTAGAGGTCGATGTGGTCAACGCCAAGCCTTTGGAGGGACGCGTCACAGGCTGCGCGGACGTAATCGGGGGATCCGTTGATGCCGACCCACGAGCCGTCGGGAAGACGTTCGTTGCCGAACTTGGTCGCCAGTTGCACCTCACCGCGACGACCGGCGATTGCCTTGCCAACGAGTTGCTCGTTGGTGAAGGGGCCATACATGTCGGCGGTGTCCAGGAAGGTGACGCCGAGGTCGAGGGCACGGTGGATCGTCGCGAGCCCCGATGCCTCATCGGGTGCCCCATAAAACTCAGACATCCCCATGCAGCCGAGGCCCATCGTCGAAACAGTGAGTGGGGAGGTCTTGCCGAGGATTCGTTGTGTGGTTGCCATGTCGTCGAGTCAACAACTTAGAGTGCGCTCCAAGTCAAGCGAGTGCTCACATGGTGGCGATCTGGCCTTCATACAAGGCGATCTTGTAGTCGATGGCACGCAGATGGCCGGCCACTTCCGTGAGCTGCTTTTCCACCCGGACGCGGTGGGCGGTCAACAGCGCAAGACGCTCGACTTCGTTGCCTACGCCGCGCCGCACGAGGTCGGCGTACTTCTTGACCTCGCGAATCGGCATGCCGGTCACGCACAGTTTAGTGATGAGCGTGATCCAACCTAGGTCATCGGAGGAGTATCGCCGGTGGCCCGAGCGGGCCCGGCCAACCTCCTGGAGGAGCAACCCGTCGCGCTCGTAGTAGCGCAAGGTATGGGCGCTCAAAGCGGTCAACTGAGCAACCTCAGCAATGGTGAGGGCAACGTCCGTGTCAACGCTCATCCCACCAGTCTCTAACTTCGAGCGCACTCTAAGTCAACTGGGGCTGTTGGTCTCGCAGTCACGGCCTGGGTTCTTCTCGATCGAAACGCAGGTGTCGTCGCCACCGCCAGCTCGTGCCTTGTCCTGACCCGGCCCACCGTCAAGAAGGTCGTCTCGGCTCGAGCCCTCGAGGCGATCCCGGCCCGGTCCCATGTGTGCAATCAGCCGAACGCGTGCGTGCCACACCTCGTCGTTGCCGGAGCCACCGAAAACCCGCGTTGTCTGCTTGGCATCGGTGTAGACCGAGTCAGCGCCCCGACCTCCAAGAATCGTGTCTCCGCCGGAAAAGATGGTGATGTTGTCGGCTCCCGGGCCGCCCTTGACGATGTCAGAACCCTTGCCGCCGTTGAGATCGTCTCGGCCGCCGCCACCAGCGATCAGATCGGGACCCGAGCCTCCTTCGATCACGTCACCGCGCGCTCCTCCGAGCAGTCGATCAGCAAACGGGGAGCCCACAATCACGATGCTCCGACTGGCCTTAATCGTGTCGTGACCCCAGCCAGTGGCGATGCCGGCGCGGAGATCCACCGTGACGGCACTGGGCGAACGCCCGAAGCTGATTCGTACGGCGTCGTCGCGAGCACGTCGCGGATCGGCCACCAAGAGATCGTCGCCAGCTCCACCGCTGAGCACGTCCGGGAGACCGAAGTGATCCGAACCTGGCGAGACTCGGGGACGCCCGGACAGCAACCGGTCGGCACCGCTGCCGCCCCAGATCACATCTCCACCGTTATCGCCGCAAAGCACATCGTTTCCGCCGCGGCCATCGATGAAGTCGTTCCCGTCGAGACCGGAGATCACATCCCGGCCCGGAGTGCCGATGAGCCGGTCCTCTCCCACCGTGCCGACAATCGTGGCTGCGTCACCGTCGCACGTCGTGGCTGCTGTGGCGGTGGGCATGGGCATGGGCAATATCAGAGAGCACAGCACCCCCACGGCGACAGGACCAAGCATTGATCTGGTGAACATGTCTACCCCCGTCGTGGTCCGATCTCGTCACCTTGGCACGTTCTGCGAAGTTGCGAAAGCAATCGCAGAACTGGGGACCAATCAGCCTCGATGAACTGGCGCCCACGCTCGCCGATGCAGTCCACTGGGCCCATCGGTCCACAGTTGTGCAGGCGCAGGCGTGAGCTGATCGATGCCGCATTGTGCACAATGACCTGCCAGATTGGGCGCCGGGGACTAATCTCCTAACCACCAGTGATGACGCAGCGGGACAAATCCGCCACCCAATCAGGGGAGTTTCCGAATGGCTGAAGAGTCTTGGCACGAGGCGCGGCTCATTCCCACTTCTGGAATTAACGGTGCCGAGGAACAAGAACGTAGAGCCACCTCAGCTTTGCTGGCCGTCCTTGGCGCTGTGAAGGAATTCGGGCGTGCCTTTCTGAAGCCATTCGGTGCGCCTGCTGGGTCTGCGGAATGCTACATCGAGGTGCCATTCATCCTCGGGGATAGGCGCTTGTACCCCGACGGACTTATCCGTGTTTCCCGAGGAGCGAAGGCTTGGACGGCGCTCGTTGAGGTCAAGACGGGACAGAATCCACTTGCTACAGAACAGCTCGAGAACTATCTCGACATAGCGCGCGAAAATGGTTTCGATGCGGTCATCACCATTTCAAACGAGATTCCCAGTGTGGCCGGTCAACACCCGACGAAGGTCGATAAACGAAAACTTCGCAAAGTCTCGCTTCATCACATCTCATGGTCGCAAGTACTTGCTGAAGCAGTGCTCCAGAAAGAATTCCGTGGCGTCGCTGACCCAGACCAAGCCTGGATTCTCGGCGAATTGATTCGGTACCTAGAACACGGCAAGTCGGGCGCGTTGGAGTTTGACGATATGGGTGACTCTTGGGTCAGCGTCCGTGAGTCAGTCACGTCTGGGACACTTCGGACGACCGACCAGGGCGCCGCTGAAGTAGCCGCTCGATTCGACGCTCTCCTTCGCTTCACCAGCCTTCAACTGGGTCGAAAACTGGGCACCGAGGTTGTTCCAGTTCTATCGCGAAAGGAATTGGCCGAGCCAACTTCGAGAACGCAGTCTCTGGCCACTTCACTTTGCGAAGACGGCGTCATCCGTGGTGCGATAGCAATTCCTGGGACGGTTGGAAACCTAGTCGTCACCGCGGATCTCCGGGCTGCTCAAGTCATCTGTCACGTTGATGTCGACGCTCCCGGCGAAGGGCGCCCCTCGACGCGCGTTAATTGGTTGGTCCGCCAACTCAAGGACGCTCCAGACAGCGTTCGATTGGAAGCGTTCGTCGCACGCGGCCGAGGAGCATCGTCGGCTGAACTTCTCGGTACTATCCGGGAGAATCCGACAGCCCTGATCGTTGATCCCGCTCGGGAACTCAAATCCTTCAGAATTGCAACCTCAACCACGCTCGGACCAAAACGTGGTCGCGGGCGAGGGGCGTTCATCGACTCGGTGCTCGGCGCCGTGGACACCTTTTACGCGGACGTGCTTGGTTCGCTTCGCCCATGGGCAGCGGCACCACCGAAGTTGCGGCCAGCACTCCCAGGATCGAGCGACCTCGAACCATCTACCCTTGCTTCGACCGACTACTCCTCGCAAGACGAAGTCGTAGGCGCATCCGAGGAGGCCCGAAGCAGGCAACAGTAAGTCGCCGCGTGGGGAGAGATCTCAGGCCGAGCTGGCTTGTTTGCCCTGCCACCAGCGCCAGGCGGCTGAGACGATGACCGCGCCCACGATCGAGCCGATGATGCCGCTTGGGCGAAGGGCGAAGCCATCCTTGGCGATCAGACTGCTCAGCAAACCGCCCACAACCAAACCGCCGATTCCGGTCGCGAAGGCCATCGGCCAATCGATGCCAGCACCCGGTGATCAACCTGATCCTGAGCGGGCTCGTTGGGCTTCTTGCCCTCTACTTCGACCCGGCCACGTCAACGTCCTTCATCAACTTTGGCGCCTTCACCGCGTTCACCTTCGTGAACCTCTCGGTGATCGGCTACTTCCTGCGCGAACGTCAGGCCGGGCGCTCGCTCAATCCTTGGGCGTACGTCGTCGTCCCCGCCCTGGGCGCCGCCATCGACATCTGGCTGCTCACCAAACTGGACAGCAACGCCATCACGCTCGGCCTTGGCTGGCTGGCGATCGGCGTGGTCTACCTCGCCTTCTTGACGAAGGGCTTCCGCACCCCGCCCCCGGAGATGGAGTTCAGCGAGGATGTCGAGTTCGCGGCCCCCGAGGCCCTCGACTAGCCAACATCCTCGGGCAGCGCGGACGCCGGACACGTTGTCGGGCGATCCGGCTTCCGAGGATCGAAGACGTAGGTCCGCTTGCTCCAGAGTGCCCAATTGCCGTCCACGACCTCGTTGGTGAAACCACCAGAAAAGATCAGCCGCCCGTCAGTGAGACGCGTCGCGCCCGTCTGAAGATTGTTCATCGAAGACGGCAGCGACGTGGTCCCAACCGGGACGCCGTAATCGTCGGCGACGATCGGGTCCAACTCGATGCACGGCAGGCCTGGCCCGCGAGTCCAGCTCTCGTTTCGCGGGTTGAAGATCCACGAACGATGTGAATCAAGCCTGGCCGGCCCAGAGATTCCACCGGCAATCAGAACTCGGCCATCCGGCAGGTCGGTTGCCACCGCAAATGCGAGATCGACGGGCAGATCGTGGCGCGAGCGCGTCCAAGTGCCTCGGCGAGGGTCGAAGATCAGGACGCTGGTTCGCGAGTTGACCGGGTTCTCTGGAGTGGTGAAGAAACCGCCCGCAACCAGGATCCGGCCGTCCGGCAGGACGTGCTGGACGTGGCCATACCGCGAGCCGGGCACCAGGCTGACGCACTCATCGCTGCTGCTCGGCAGACAGCCGGCGCCGTCCTCCTCAAGGATGGCTGGCATCGACGCTGCCGGCTTCCAGGCGCGGAGGTTGGGGTGATAGATCTCAGCGGTATTGGCGTAACGATCGTTGCCGTTCGCCTCGAAGTAGATCTGCCGACCACCGGAAACAAAGATGCGACCGTCCGGCAGTTTGGCCAATGGTGCAAAGGACCGCGGGTGGTTGAGTTCGATCTGTTGCCAGCGCCCCGACTTGATCGTGTAAACGTAGGAGTGGCGGCTTGAGGTCCAGGCGTCAACATCTGGTCCCGATTCGGAGTCGTCCGAGGCCCCGCCAGCGATAACAACCGTCCCTCCGGTGACTACGGCGTTTTGGTTCAGGTCGCCCAAACCAGCGCCGGGCAGAGATCCTGTTGGCTTCCACCTGCCCGGCAGGACGCGGCCGTCGGGGAGTGTGGTCCGGCCATTCGGGTCATAGAGAAACGCCAAGTTGGCTTCGCTGAGGTCCACGCCATCCGGTCCGACCACATCGCCGCCCGCATGGAGCACTTTGCCCGAGGGGAGGGTGGCCGCATAGCCCACCCCGGCGTGCTCGCGGGGTATCGGGGCCACCTCGACCCACTCGTCGCTGTCCGCGTAGTAGATCTCCGCGGTATTGCCACCACTGAAGCCGTCGCCACCGAAGCCGCCGATGACCATCACCCGGTTGCCGCTGAGCAGCGCGCGGGCCGGTGCCATCCGTTCCTCGTTCATATCCTGACCCACCGACCATTGCCATTGGTCTGCGCCCGATCCGGTGTCGGAGACGGCGCTCGCTGATGTGCCTGATGCCTGGGCTGCGGGAGTGGCCACCGCGACCAGCGCTAGTCCGGCCGCGAGGATCCAACCTGGTCGGGGATGCTTTGAAATAGTCACGACTTCTCCTTCTGGGCCACCAGCGGCAGGGAGTTCCGCCCGGTACGACCGTCGTAGACGGTGGCGGTAACACCGCGGTAACGGCGGGCTCTAGCGCTCAGAGTTGTTTGGGTTCCAGCGAGGCTGGGGTGCAGGTCTCGCGGTAGGGCCGTTCTCCGATGTAGTCGGTCCACTCCGTTTTTGTGAAGTTGCGCCCAGCGAGTGCACAGGCCAAATCCAGCAGGTGTTGAGGGCGGAGATCCCAAGTAAGTACCTCGCCCTGCGGATGAGCCATCATCACCGAATGGCCGTCGGGAAGGGCTGTGACGGTCGCAATGTTGTCCTTTGATCTGGCGCTCAGGCTGCCTAAGTGGGTCAGTGTTGCCGCATCCCACATCTCGACGCTGCCGTTGCCGGTCGTGAAGATCTGCGTACCGCCCGCGCTCCAAAATAGCTCCCATGGTTCGATACCTCTGTGCGGGCGTTGGGGCACCAGCCACCGCAAGTGGTCCTCACTCAGACTGTCCACGTCGATAACACCCCATTGCCGATCGAGGCCATACACCACCAGCCGGCCACCATCGGGAGAAAGCGCCGCTGCCCAAACCGCCGGGACTTCGGTGGAGTACGGCGTCGCCGTGCCGTCCACCAGGTCAACCACCAAACCGCCGGGCTTGTTCTCGTTGCCCATGATCACGGTACGACCGTCGGAACTAGGAAGGGTGGGCCAGTGTCCTGTGGGGCCCTTCTCGAATCGGACCGTTGGCCCTTCCGGCTGAAGGCTGTTGGGATCGAGAGTGCCGAGGGTGACTGAACCTGGTTCATTCGGTGGCCCTTCAGACATCGCCAGGATCGTTCCTTGCGCTGTGAATGCCGCCCAGACCACATCCGTGTCTAGCCGCTCGCGCTCGGGTTCACCCCCGGATGGCTTCCAGGTCTGGATGACACGAGTGTGCGTGATGCCGAGGCTCGGGAATGTTTCGAAGCCGCCGCCGGTGAGGAAGAGTTGCGAGTCCGGGCTCCAGGAGACATTGGGTTCCCCGTAGAACGGTAGGTACCGAAGGGTGGTCAGCCGGCCCGAGGCAACATCTCGGAACCTGAGTTGCGCTCCCCCTCGGCCGTCTGGGCTGCCGTAGCCGACGTAGGCAATCGTCTGGCCGTCCGGTGATGGGATTGCCCGGAACGGGTTGTCAACGTGCGGATTGGTTGGGTAGCCACGCCACGGAGGGAAGCCGCGGGCGCCCGCCAGGTCCCAACCGATCAACTGACCGTCCCTAGACACTGTGTAGTACGTGCCACCATCGGGACTGAATGCTCCCTCCCACACCTCCTGGGCGTGCCCGCGCAGGGTCTGCAACGGCTTCGGTGTCGCCGGTTCCCACACGATCGTGTTTCCATCGGAGTAGCCCGCTGCCAACCTCCTGCCGTCTAGGGTGAAATTGAGAGTGGAGACGCCCTCGGAGGCGCCAACCAGAGTGGTGCGCAGGCTCAGGTCCTTTGAGTCGCGGATCTGGATGCCTTCGACACTGGCGTTCGCGAGGGTCGCGCCATCTTCGCTCAGCGCGAGCGCCACTCCCCTCTCGCCGCCGGAGTTAACCGGCCGAGATGCGATTTCCCTTCCGGTCTCGACATCGATTGCGCGAATAGGCTCGGTCCGCTGAGTTATGTAGAGCACTTGCCCGTCGGGACTCAGCTCTACGTTGCCGTTGTGGCCTGGCATCGGCACCCGGAGGATCGGCGCTTCCGGTCGTGCGACGTCCCAGACCAGCGCCGCGAATGGAAGATGGCTCGTGCCACTTTTGCGCCACTCCACGGCCGCAAACCGCTTTCCGTCGGAGCTGAAGTCCAGCCTGCCGGCGTACCCACCCGGCCCGACACCCCTGAACTCGCCGACGGTCTCGAGCGAGGCCGCATCGAGGATCTGCAGCGGCTTGTCGCCCACCACAACGCCCTGATACTCATCGAGTTCCGCAACAGAAACTGCCAGGGTGCGCCCATCCGGGCTGTACTCGACGCCGAATCCCCCGAGGTCGTCCTGGGTGCCGGTCTTCGCCAAGGTGGCGGCGTCGTACGTCGCGAACTCACCTCCCTCGCTTGACGTGACAACGATCGTTTTACCGTCGGGACTCACCTCCACGTCCTCAGGCACGCCTCGGGGTCGCGCAACCCCGAACAACTGCGAGGACTTGCCCAGCACGTCATACAACGTGGAGCGGGACGCTAGGGAGTCGTCGAGGCGCACGGCCTCCACTCCCAGCAAGAGGGAAATGTCCGGCTCGGTCACGGTCAAAGCCTGGGCCGCGAGTCGGCGCGAGTCAGCGATGACGGCGCTGGCATCCGCGACGGCCGCATCGCGCTCGGACTGGTCGGCGGCGTTCACTGCCAAAACGCCCGCAGTCAGGGCCGCAACGAGGAGAACGGCGATGCCCCCCAGAGCAATGCGTAGCCGTCGATTCGAGCGGCGCTGGATGCGCAATTGCTCCTCAGCAGCGTGGCGCTCGACGTCGGCGTGAGCTCGCGCTGCATCGAGGAACGCGGTTTCGGTGGCGGTGAGTTGGGTGCTGCTGGGGTCCGCCCACTCAACAGCGCGAGCAAGCCTGACGCCACGGTAAAGCTCACTGTCGGGCCGACCTTCGGCGTCCCACGCCTCTGCCGCACCCGCGAGGTGACGAAAGGTTCGCTGGCCCTCGACGTCCTCGTCCAGCCAGTCTCGCAACCGGGGCCACTCGCGGACGAGCGCTTCGTGAGCGATTTGCACGTCGTGGTCATCGCTGCTGAGCAACCGCGCGTTCACCAGAGCCTCGACGAGGTTGTCATGGGCCGGGTCGACGGCCAACCGATCGCGAGAAACCCGGGCCCGGGTCGACTCGCCGTCCTCCCCCGGCATCACGAGACGGAGCAACAGCGACCGCAATTGACTGCGTTGCCTCTCCTCGAGCCCCTCATAGAGGCGCTCTGCGGACTGCGCGACTGCGTTCCGGATCCCCCCGGTCAATCGATAACCCTCGACCGTCAGGGTGGCACCTTCCCGATGTTCCCAGGTTTGGCGCAGCACGTGGGAGAGCATCGGCAACGCCCCGGGTTCGCCTTCAACCTCTCGAACCAGTAGGTCGATAAGGCCGGGCTCGAGGCGAAGCCCGGCATGGCGAGCCGGCCCTTCGATGGCCGCGCGCAGATCGATCTCATTCATCGCGGCAAGGAGGTAGAAGCCGCGATCCAAGAGTCGTGCGAACGCCGGATAGTTCGACAGGTCACCGAGGCGGTCCGCGCGTAAGGCGATGACGAGTTGGCCGGCGTACGTCCCCAGCCTTTCGAAGTACGCCGTCCGCTCATCGGCCTCGCCGCACAAGGTGACCGCTTCCTCGGCCTGATCGACTACAAGGACAGGAAGCGGGCCGTGCGTGGGCAGCGGTGCCAGCGAATCGAGTGGCCGAGGCCCCGGAGTGGTGATCAGGACCTTGACGCCCTCACGCTCCAGCGCAGCGACGACACCCGCCCTGACAACGGACGATTTTCCAGTGCCAGACGGACCCACCACCGCCAAGACGCCGGTGTCGCGAAGCCGCTTCAGACACGCCGAGACGTCCGCGTCCCTGCCGAAGAACGACTCGGCGTCCTGAGCCTCGTAGGGAAGCAGACCACGATAGGGGCAGACCAGGCTGGCGACGGTTGGCGCCAGCGTGGACAACCCCTGGTCCTGACGAAGGATCGCCTCCTCCAAGGCCAGGAGTTCGGCCCCTGGGTCGAGCCCAAATTCGTCGCGCAACATGCGCCGGGCACGACTGAGCACGTCTAAGGCCTCCGTTTGCCGGCCGGAGTCATAGAGGGCGCGCGCAAACAGGCACCACCGACGTTCGCGAAACTGAGCCTCCTGGACCAGCGTCCGCGCCTCGTCGAGGCAGTTGCGGGATCGGCCGGCCGCGATCTCGGCTTCGATCCGGAGCTCCTGGGCGTCCATGCGGAGCCCATCGAGCCGCTCTGCCTCCACCCGACCGGGCTCCCACTCGATGAGGTCAGGCAACGCCGGGCCGCGCCACAGGGCTAGCGCCTCCGTGAGCACATACGACGCGCGGTCCGGATCGCGATCAGCCAAGTGGTCGCGCGCCCGCCCAAGCAACCGCTCGAAAGTTCGGGAATCGAGCTGGTCATCGTGCACCACCAGCCGATAGCCATAGGCCGTGGTCTGGATCGCCTCCACCCCTAGCGATTTGCGGAGCCGCGCGACGCAGCCCTGCACGACCTTCGGCCAGGTCGCGGGGAGGTTGTCGCCATAGAGAGCGTCAGCGAGGACCTCCTTGCTGACGGTCTGGTCGGCGCGCACGACGAGCGTCTGAAGTACGACGCGGTCTCGAAGGCCCAGGCCTTCGACGCCGTCGAGGGCGAGAGGGCCCAGAATCTGGATGCCCATCTTTCGACTATTGACCTCACCCATCCCCTCGTCAATGCCGCGTTACCGCGGCGTTACCGCCCCGGAGGCCCAGCGACACCAGGTGGGTGCAGAACGGTCCCATCGGCACCGCACTAGGCGGAGCCAAACCGTCAGGAGAACGTCATGAACAAGTCCCTCACTCTCATCCTCAGCGCACTGCTGACCCTGTCGTTAGCAGCCTGCGGCGGAACGCTGGAGGCTCCGGCTATGGACCTTCCCCCAGCAGGTCCCACAGAGGCAGCGGCCAATTTTCCTCTGGTCACCCTCTGCCACCCAGGCCACAACAAGTGCGCACGGTAGATCCGTTGCCGGTTCAACTCATCGGGCTCAACCTCAGACCCTTGGTTTGCAGGCTGCTTTGGGTGATCAGGCGGAGCGCAGCGGTACGTCGAGCCGATCGGCCAGGTCGGCGTACGTCATGCCGAAGGTGTCGGTGACCACAGCCCACTCCGGGCCAAGTTCAAAGATCGCCAAGTCGGTGTAGACCCGATTGACGCACCCGACGCCCGTGAGCGGATAGGTGCACCCGCGAACCAACTTGGACGTGCCGTCCCTCGCCAAGAGCGTCATCATCACGAAGACCTGTTTCGCGCCGATGGCGAGATCCATCGCGCCACCTACGGCCGGGATGGCATCGGGCGCACCGGTGTGCCAGTTGGCCAGATCGCCGGTCGCGGACACCTGGAAGGCACCGAGTACGCAGACATCGAGGTGACCGCCGCGCATCATCGCGAAGGAGTCGGCGTGGTGGAAGTAGGAGGCCCCTGGGAGTTCGGTGACGGGGATCTTCCCAGCGTTGGTCAGATCGGGGTCGATCTCATCACCAACGGCCGCCGGACCCATGCCTAGCATGCCGTTCTCGGTGTGCAGGACCACCCCGGAGTCGGCGCTGAGGTGGTCAGCCACCAAGGTCGGCTGGCCGATCCCGAGGTTGACGTAGGCACCCCGCGGGATGTCCCGAGCGATCAGGGCAGCAATCTCGTCTCGACTCAAGGGGCCACGGTCAGTGTGTTCGCGAAGCTGTGTCGTCATTGCGTTGCCTCCGGCGTCGGGACGGCCACGATGCGATCCACGAAGATCCCGGGCGTGATCACGTTTTCAGGATCAAGCTGACCGGGTTCGACCACGCTATGCACCTGAACGATCGTTGTCGTGGCAGCCGTCGCCATCACTGGGCCGAAGTTGCGAGCAGTCTTGCGATAGATCAGATTGCCCATCCGGTCAGCGACGTACGCCTTCACTAGCGCGACATCACCCTTGATCGGATATTCCAGAACGTAGGCGCGACCGTCGATGACCCTGGTCTCCTTTCCCTCTGCAAGTGGCGTGCCCACACCAGTGGGGCAGAAGAACGCGCCGATCCCAGCACCCGCTGCGCGAAGGCGCTCGGCCAGGTTGCCTTGGGGTACGACGTCCAACTCAATCTGGCCGGACCGATAGAGGCCGTCGAAGACCCAGGAGTCCGATTGCCGAGGGAAGGAACAGACAACCTTCCGGACCCGCCCCTTGGCGAGCAAAGCTGCCAGGCCGGTGTCGCCGTTGCCGGCGTTGTTAGACACCACAGTGAGGCCGGTTGCCCCCTGACGGATCAACGCATCGATGAGTTCGACCGGCATGCCCGCCATCCCGAAGCCACCGATCAGGACAGTTGACCCGTCCTCGATGCCCGCAACAGCCGCGTCGGCCGAGTCGCACACAAGCGTCATCCGACACTCCGAGCGGTCACATTCTCGAGTACGACGGCGAGGCCCTGGCCAACACCAATGCAGATCGCGGCCACACCCCAGCGGTCACCAGAATCTCGGAGTCGGTGGGCCAGCGTGCCGATAATCCGGCCCCCTGACGCCCCGAGCGGGTGACCGATGGCGATCGCCCCACCCTTGGCGTTGACGATCTCCGGGTCGATCCCCCAGGCGTCCAGGCAGGCGAGTGATTGCACGGCGAAGGCCTCGTTGAGCTCCACCGCCCCAACGTCAGCCCAGGTGATCCCAGCACGAGTCAAGGCCTGATTGGCAGCCGCAACTGGCGCGATGCCGAAGCGTTGCGGCTCAACCGCAGCGGAGCCGCGGCTGGCGATCCGAGCGAGTGGCTCGAGACCGATTCGCTCGCTGGCAGCCTCAATGCCGAGCAGCAGCGCAGAGGCGCCGTCGTTGAGGGGCGACGCGTTGCCGGCAGTGATGGTGCCTTCCGATCGAAACACCGGTTTGAGCGCTCCCAAGGTGTCGGGGGTGCTTCCCTCCCGAATGGACTCATCGCGGGTGAGATCGGCGCCGGGGACCGGCACCACGAGGTCGTCATAAAAACCCTCAGCCCAAGCCTTCCCGGCGAGTTGGTGGGAGTTGGCGGCGAACTCGTCCTGACGGTCCCGCGTGATCCCCAGTTCTTCGGCCAACTGTTCGTTGGCCTCGCCCAGAGAGACCGTCCACTCCTTCGGCATCCGCTCGTTGACCAGTCGCCACCCGAGGGTTGTCGACACCGCGGTCATATCCCCAGCGGGGAAGGCCCGCGAGACGGCTTCGGCAGCACCCAAGGTGCGCGGGTCATGGACTCGACTCCGCCGGCAATCGCAACCTCCGCATCCCGGGTCTCCAGGAGTCGGGACGCCGTCATGGCCGCGTCGAGGGACGAGCCGCAGAGCCGGTTGATCGTGGTGGCCGGCACGCTCACAGGCAGCCCAGCCAGCAGGGCCGCCATCCGACCAACGTTGCGGTTGTCCTCCCCTGCCCCGTTGGCGTTGCCCCACATCACTTCCCCAATCTCGGCAGGATCAAGCTCGGGTGCCTTAGCGAGCACACCTTTGAGGGTGACCGCGGCCAGATCATCGGGTCGTACGCCGGCCAGCGCGCCGCCGAAACGGCCGAAGGGGGTGCGGGTGGCGGCATAGACGTAGGAGGGTTCGACAGTTGTCACATCTGCGAGGCTACGGGTGAACTTTGATATTCTGAAGTACTTGTTTGTTGCCTAATAGAGACGATCTGAATATCAATGGACCTTCGTCACCTGCGCTACTTCGTGGCCGTGGCCGAGGAGCGCCACTTCGGTCGGGCTGCCGCCCGACTGCAGATGGCCCAACCGCCGCTGTCCCAGCAGATCCGCAATCTTGAGGATGACTTGGGCGTGCAGTTGTTGCGGCGTACGACGCGGCGAGTGGACCTCACCGAGGCAGGGGCTGCTTATCTGGTGCAGGCCCGCGAGATTCTGGCCTCGGTCGAGGAGGCAGGTCATCAGGCTCGCCAAGTGGCCGCCGGCTCGGTGGGTCGATTGGCGATCGGCTGCGTTGGCTCCGCGACCTACAGCCTCTTGCCGGCACTGGCCCGAGCACTGACCGAAGAGTTGCCGGGCATCGACTTCGCGTTCCGAGGTGAAATGTTGGTCCCTGCCCAGGTCCGCTCGCTGCGCGAGGGCGAGATCGACATCGCCCTCCTCCGTCCGCCGGTAGCCGACCCAGCTATCACAGTGCACTTCTTGCGCACAGAGCGCCTGGTGGTCGCACTTCCCGCCGAGCATCCCCTCGCCGGCCAACCCACCCTCGCAATGGCCGATCTTCGCGATCAACCGTTCATCGTGCACTCTGGCCGGCGCGACTCGGTGATGTTTGACTCGGTTGTGAAGCTCTGCCGAGCGGCTGGGGTCGAGCCGACCATCCGGCACGAGGTCGACGAGACTTCGACGCTGATCACTCTGGTTGCCGGAGGGCTAGGCGTGGCCGTCGTACCCGAACCGGTCAGGGCCCTTCAGCTGGATGGCGTGGTCTATCGGCCGCTGACTGATCCGGGCGCCGTGACCAGTCTGGCCGTGGCCCACCTCGCCGACCGCACCGAACCCCACGTCAAGCGCGCCGTACAAGCCATCCAATCGCTCGTCCACTGATGTGCCCATGGGCGGGACAAGCACTTCTCGCACCGCATCGCGGCGGGTCGATTGCACCCATCCGTCATCTGCCCCGCCACGGTCGCCGAGCGAGCAGGAGTTTCGAACTGGCATCGCTGGCGGTAGCCACATCCGAGCCAGATAGTCCGCCGAAAGATCAGCTCAGAGGTGTCGCACCGTCGCGGGTGGCCACGATCCACGCCTCGACAAGTTGTACGACGCGACCCGTCTCGCCCTCGGTGTGTTGCTGGTCGACGAACTCGATGACGCCACGATCCGGTGTCAGCCAGCGCAGCAAACCAGTGGGGTCATCGAACTCAAACGTGTTGGTGTCAGTTCGTCTCTTGGCGCCGCGATGAAAGATCAAATCAACCCGATCGCCCGGCTGCAGGCGAAACGTCACTCGGTCATCTCCGTCAACACAGAAACTGGGCGCGTTCCATTTGATCTGTTCGGTGAGCTCAGCACCAGATTCGAGAATCGCTCGGCGGAGATGCTGCACCTCCGCCAGTCGTGGGTGCTGAACGCTCGCCAGGAAGGTTTCGACGGTTTCGGGTGCACCCTTGGACATGCGCCTCACGTTACTCGGACCTATTGCCGACTCGGGACCTGTTACCGCTGAGGTAGGTCAAGCCCGCAGGCTGCCAGTGCTTCTTGAACTTCCGGGTCCTGCAACGCACCGAATCCAGCGCCACCGCCTGGGCCACCCGACGGCATGCCTTCCGGCATGTTTTCGGGGTCGAAATTCTCGGGATCGAAGTCCTCTGGCAGGTCTGTAGGTCGATCAGTGGGGAGGTCAGTAGGCAAGGCAGTAGGCAGGTCAGTAGGCAGGGCGATGTCGAGACCCGCCGCATCCAAACACTCATTAATCGCTTCGATCTGGCCTGGATCAAATCCACCGGGTCGACCACCGGACTGCTCTTCTGGTGCCGCCGCCGAGGCCTCTGCCCTGGCTGCGGGCTCCCCACTCGTGGCTGTGTCCGAACCGCACCCAGTGAGGATGAGCAGCACTGTGAAAGCGCCCGCGCTTGCCGCCATACGCATGTTAATCATGAAATCTTCGGCTCCATTTCGGGGTTTCGTCACCGCTGGGTGACGTCGGTTGCCTGCAACTGCTGGTCTCGCTTCGTGCCAGTGATCTGAACGCGGTCTCCCGCTTTGATGTCTTGAGCGGTGAAGGACGTCTCGCGGGTCAACTTGGTGTCAACTGACACGACAATCTCGTGTCGCTCACCGCCGAGGTCCTCGACAACCCAGACGCCGTCCTTGACACTGGCAACAGAGACTGTGCTCGATGCACAGGCAAGACAGCCGGAGCGTGACATCAACCTTGAGGGCCTTTCCGGTCCGGCTGCCCCGGTCGTCATCGGCGATGAGGCTCGGCTACGCCAGATCCTGGCCAATCTGCTGACCAATGCGCTGGTGCACACACCGCAAACCTCGCCGATCTGGGTCAGCGTCGGCGTGGTTCAGGAGCGGGTCCACGTCGCCGTGCGCGACGCCGGCCCAGGTATCCCGCCCGAAGCGGTGAGCAAGGTGTTTGACCGTTTCTATCGGGTCGACCCCGAGCCGCAGCCGCGACCACGGTGGGTCGGGGTTGGGGCTGTCCATCGTCAAGTCGCTCACCGAAGCGCACGGCGGCACCATCACCTGCACCAGTAGCCCAAAGGAAGGCAGCACGTTTCGCATCGACCCGCCCCTGGCAGTGTGTATCGTGCCGGTCCCTTCGGATCAACTCCGAACCAATCGCTTCCTGCCGAGTAGGTAGGCGCTCAGGCTGATCGCGCCGAAGATGGGGACGGCGAGGAAGCGTTGACAGATGCCTTCGTAGGCGATCTGGTCAACCGGCGTCGCGCCGCTCATCACTACACCCGCGACGATGAACCACATGACTCCACCCAGGAGAACGGCTCGTGCCCAGTTCGGCGCGGTCCACCACGAGACCACAAGCAACAAGATCGGGAGCAGGAACAGCCCCGCGCCGATCGCACCCCCACCATGACGTGGGTCAGGCATCGGATAGATGCCCGCCGCGACGCTGGCGAGTCCGGCCGATAGCAGCGCGGCCGCGCTCAAGATCCGCATCGCAACGCTCGGCCTGAGCGCCAGCAACACGCCAACCGCGGTCATCATCGTGACAATGCCCGTGCTCACGGCACCAACGGCAAACCAAGTCGCATGCGGTGCGCCGTCCTGGCCGAGCTCGCTCGCCGTATCGCGCAGAAAGCTGTATCTATCCGTCATGAGGCCAACGACCACCTGCGTGCCGAAGTAAACCGCCGCCGTCGTCGATCCGATTCGGCATAGCGCTCGACTCGCTCGTTCTCGCGTTTCGTTAGTCGTCATCGATGGCAGCGTGACGGACACGCCGACGCTACACATCAGGGCAATCCCTGATAGCAACCCCGACTGGCCTCTGAAGAGCTCCGCCCATAGTGCGTGATGATCATTCCGGAAGCCCTCACTCAGTGAACATTTCCGCGACTCCGGGCCTGCACGAGTATCGGCAGATCCACCCCGGGCGCATCGGTGTGGCCGTCGCCATCGCGGTCGGCCAGGAGGCGTTGCGCTGGCGACGCATCGACGGCTCACGAGGACACGTCACGCAAGTAGGTCCCATTAAGAGACCATTTGCCATAGCGCGCTGAGCGGAATGGCCCCAATCCGCTCATCAAGCTCAATCACACTTTGACCACTGTGGACGACCACACCGCCTACAAAGTCGCCGCCCAATCTGTCGCGCAACCACATAAGATGCCGGGCATCATTGAGTTGCGGTGACGCTCCTGCTTTGAACTCAAACGCAAAGAGCCTTCCCCTGCCGAGATCAATCACAAGATCAGCCTCGTGCCGGCCGCTCTCCACACGAAGATGATGCATTTGGCGACGCGGAATAGCGCTTGCCAACTCTGCCCGCACTTGCATAGCAGCAAAGGCATCAAACCAACGACCACGCAGATCTGGTTCGTGAAGGATCTCTCGCTCGGTGATGTCTGCTGCTGCGGCAGCGAGCGCGGTGTCAATCAGATAGCGCTTCGCGCCTTTTGCTAGGCGCTTGAGTCGACTGGAGTTCCATGCTGGCACGAGGTCAAGGACAGCGAGATTCTCTAGAGCGTGGTCATACGCTGTTGCCGTCTTGACGTTAATCCCCGCATCACGAAACAGCGTCGAATCGCTGGGCTGACCAGCCAGATTCAACGCGAGCGCGGTGACGTATCGGCGCATACGTATGGGGTCGCGGTGGACCCCGATTGACTCCATGTCCCTGGTGACCAGGTCCTCAAGGTAGCTGTCCAACCAGAGACGCCGTTGAGTTCGCGTCCTTTTGGCGAAAGCCAACTCAGGAAACGAACCCCGAGTGGCCAGGGCAACGTAGGCGTCGATGTCATAAGGGCGAAGTTGATTTGAAACTGCGGCCAACCACTCGTTCGCGAGCCGGGTCACAACGTCCGCGGTTGGCGTGAAACCAATCACCTCTCGCTCCGTCAACGGATACATCGCCAATCGGACAACCCGACCCGTTCCGGCCCAAGTCGACAAGTCCGTGGTCGCCCGAATACTTCCCGTCAAGAGAAATTGGCCAGGACTTCGATCCGCATCGACGGCTCGCTTGACGGCAGCCAAAACCTCGGGGACCTCTTGCCATTCGTCAAGCAACAGCGGACGCGCCGCTCGCCGCAACGCCGCATCAGGGTCGGCCCGATAGGTCGCCGCGACATCAGGGATGTCGAGCCGGTCGATCTGATTCACATGCTGAGCCGCCGTTGTCGTCTTGCCCACTGCTCTGGGCCCCACCAACATGACAGCAGCGAAAGAGCGCATCGCGTCAGCGAGTGCCGGGTCGATCAGCCGGCCTCTGTACGTCCGGTTAGTCTCGCCCACCCGCACAAGATACCAGTTTCACGCACTTGCACATGCCACTTTTGCACATATGCGGATACCTGTTTTACGCAACTCTGACGGGGTCCTTCCTTTTCGCGGGAAGCTCTTCGGGGAGCGTTCGAATGTTGTGCAACTTCTTCAGGGAGTTTGGGAACGAACCGTCACACGTTGACGAACCCGTTTCCAGTTCTAAGTTTGCACCGATCAATCCCGCTGCTGGCGAGACGCGTGAGGTGAAGGTGAGGGGCTTCTGGCTAACTCGACTTACTCGATCTGGACCTTCTGTTCCTGCAAGGTGTTGCCGCCATCGACGACGAGCTCTTGTGGTGGTCAGGGGGCGGGCAGGGTCGAGTTTCGCAAGATGGCTTGGTGGGTGAACGCGGCGAACAGCGCACGCCGATCCTCGGCCGAACCGTCGTCGTCCTCGGGGTGCCACTGGACACCGACGACCCACCGCTGCGGATCCTCGAACCCCTCGATCACGCCGTCGTCGGCCTGGGCTGTCACCACCAGCCCGTCTCCAGGTCGGTCTACCGCCTGATGGTGACCCGACCGCACGGTCACTCGCGTGCTGCTCAAGGCCTGCGCCACCCGTGACCCTGGCATCAAATTGATGTCCTCATCGAGAAACAACGATTCGCCAGGCCCGCCGTGGTGCAGGGTGAAGTCCTCCAGGTCGGGGACCACTGTGCCGCCGTACGCCACGTTGATCAACTGTGATCCTCGACAAATCCCGAAGACGGGCAGGTCCCGATCGATGGCACCGTGGATGACCTCGAGGCTGGCCACGTCGGCCGCCAGGTTCACCCCATAAGAATGCGGTACGCCGGAGGTCGGGCCGCCGTAGAGGGAGCCGTGGATGTCGCCGCCGCCCAGGAGCAGGACGCCATCCCACCGGTCGAGGTCCGGTTGCGCATCCGGATCACTCACGTCGACAAAGTCGTAGTCGCAGTCCAGGTCGGCGATTTGCTGGAGCGCGACACGGGCGAAGCGGATGCTCAACTCGGCGATCTCCGGCGTCATGTCGCCATAGTTGAGGCCCTTGATCACCCCCACGATGGCCTTGGGCGCCTCTGGTCGTGGGCAGTCGGCCGTCACGTCTGCCGGAGTCAGGGTGATGCTCATGCGAACGGGTACTCCAAGGTGGGCAACCACTCGCTCCACGCGGCTCGATGTCGACCGTCGGCAATGATTCGGCCGAGCGCTCCGTCGAGGTCTGACAGCGTGTCGGGTCGGTCCTGAGCGACCGACAAACCCCAGCGGTTGGCAGTCTTCACCGTGAAGGCGAGTTCGAAGTCCGGGTGCGTCTGACCCAGCGGCACGAAGACCACATCGTCATCGACCACGGCGTCGACTTCCCCCGCAAGGAGCGCTGCGAGCATGTCGGCATAAACGTCATCCGAGCCGGCCCCGAAGGGCACCCGGATGGCGCCCTCGAAGGTCTCAGCCAGGCTCATGTTGGTGCTCGCCTCGATGGCCGCCACTCGCTTCCCGACCAGATCGGCCGGGCCAGTGATGAGGTCACCTCGGCGAATCAGCACGCCCTCGTGGAAGACGGCGTACGGGCGGGTGAAGTCCATCACCTGCTGGCGCGCCAGCGTGATCCCCTGCCCACAGAGGACAGCGTCGGCCTCCCCACGCTGCACCGCCGGGACCATGTCGGTCCAAGGCACCCGCACCCACTCCAGTTCGCGGCCCAACTCGTCGGCCAGCAACTGGCCGACCGCCGGCTCGAAGCCGACTCGGCCGCGCTCGGGCGTCCAGAGGCTGAACAGCGGAGGCGCCTCGGAGTCCAAGCAGGCCAACCGCAACTTCCCGGCGCTCATGGGGTGTCATCCCAGTACGTCGCGAACTCCCAGTCGGTGACACTGGAGCAGAACCGGGCCCACTCGTCGTACTTATAGTCAACGAGCAACTGCGACAGTTCCGGACCAAGTGCGTCCCAAAGGACCGGATCGGCTTGGAAGCCCGTCAACGCCTCGCCAAGGGAGAGCGGCAACTTGCCGAAGAGCTCAGGTAGCCCGCTGGCGTACGACGAACCAACGGTCGGCGGTCCTGGATCCAGCTGCCGGTTGAGGCCGTCCTCGATGGCGGCCAACATCAACACGTGCGACAAGTAAGGGTTGGTGGCGGCATCGGGGACCTTGAATTCCAGACGACCGTTGGCCGACAACCGGACCGTGCACGTCTTGTTGTCCAGTCCCCAATCAATCCGCGACGGAGCGAACTGTCCGGCGTCCCAATAGCGCTTGTAGGAGTTGACGGTGCTGCCCATGACCAGCATCGACCCACGGGTGTGCGTCAGCAGTCCCCCCAACGCATGCCGTCCTCGTTCGGACAAGTGCAATTCCTCGATGTCCGGATCCATCAAGATGTTGGTGTCACCGTGCCACAGGCTCCAGTTGTGGTGGCACCCGTTGCCCATCATGCCGGTGGCCGGCTTGGGCATGAACGACGCTTCGATACCCAACTCCCGCGCCACCTGCTTGCACACCTGCCGGTAGGTGATCAGGTTGTCCGCAGTCGTGTCCGCGTTGTCGAACATCCAATTGAGTTCGAATTGACCCTCATCCTCATAGTCGCCTTCGATCATGTCGAGGCCCATTGCCTGGGCGTAGGGGATCACCTTTTGGTAGATCGCACGCCCCTTTTCGAGGTGTTCGATGTGATAGGCGGGCGAGGAATCGGTGCGGAAGGTCGCCTCAAGGCCTTCTCCACGCCAGGTCATTTCGGGCTCAGTTCCGGTGCGCAATTCCAGGCCTGTGCGCTCGGTGAAGCCTGCGTGCACCCGCTTCAGTAGTCCACGCGAGTCGCACGCGTAAAACTCCCCCGCTCCCTCGGCGAGGTGGTCCGGCTCATACAGCGTGCAGAACACGCGAGCCACCGAGGTGTCCCACGGCAACACCTTGAACGTGTCGAGATCGGGGACGGCGGTGTATTCCGGCGCGTTGACGCCGCCGCCGAGGAGCACGCCTTCGCGCGTCGACTGGAGGTTCGCCGACGCGGTGCGGTGCTGTTGGATCCCCTTGGCCGCCGTCCGCCGAAGATGCCGGGCGGGCATGACCTTGCCGACCACCCGGCCGGTGATGGTGGCCGACTGATAGTAGATGTACTCAACGCCATGGGTCTCGATGAGTTGCAGCGCGTTCTCCAGGTCCGAGCCTGCCGTGTTGCGGTCGCGATGGGCTTGCAGTGGTGATGTCATGCAGGTGTCCTCACTAGTTGGTGTGCTGCTGGTGGGAAACGAACTCGACGCGCAATTGGCGCACGAGTTGAGGCGAAACATTGAGCCCCACGTGCGCGACCAGGACGTCGTTCCTGGTGTACGTCGCGACGACGCCGGCCTTTGGTTCGGCAAGGCTGCCGTGGGTGATCGTGGTGCTGTCGGCCAGCGCGGGCATGCCAAAGCTCTGCAGCCGCAACTCCCCCTGGTCGGACCAAAACGAGGGGATCGGCGCGAAGGCCGACTCGTCCGCGACGGCGGTTCCCAACCCGGCGACGAGCGTCCGCGCGGCGCGCTTGGCCGTGTCCAACGCCATCGACCAGTGCTCCACTCGTCGTGGGACCTCGTCGAAAAGTGGATTGGGGAACCTCGCCACGTCCCCCACCGCCACCACGTTGGGGGCGGCGGACAGGTCATTTGCAACGAGTACGCCGTCACTGAGGTCGAGATGGTTCTCCCCCAGCCAGCCCAACTCGCAGCGCGAGCCGATCGCCTCGATGATGAGGTCGGCGTCGATGGTGTCGCCGGAGGAGAGGGCAACCGAACGAAGTCGGCCCTCGACGACCTCCGCCTCGGTAAGCGTCACCCCCGTGTGCACCTGGATCCCGTTGTTGCGGTGCCAATCCGTGATCGCACTGGCCAGGTCGGACCCCAGCGGACCTTGCAACAAGTTGGGGCCTGCCTCAATGATGCTCACCTGATGGCCGAGCGAGACGAGAGTGGCGGCCACCTCGCAGCCGATGAAACCCCCGCCCAGGACGACGACGCGGCGCAGTTCGGTGAGTGCAGCAGCGATTTGCAGCGCATCATCAAGACGTCGCAGGTGATAGCTGTCCGTGGTCCCAGCGGGCAGCACACTGGGTCGGCTGGCCGCCCCGGTGGCAATGACCAGGCCATCGAACGGCGCTGACCCTCCCGTGCTCAGCTCGAGGACACCGCCAGCCAGGTCGCAGCCAATTGCCGAAACCCCGAGCTGGAACGAGACATCCTCGACCGAAGCCCTCCTGCGGAACTCCAGGCTCGGCCCGTGCTCCCCTGCGGGCGTCTTGAGGAACTCCTTGGACAGGGGCGGTCGGTTGTACGGCGCGTGCTGCTCGGCGCCGTACACGTTGATCGGCCCGAGATGCCCGACGGCGCGCAACTGCTCGGCGGCGCGTAATCCTGCTAAGCCCGCTCCGACAATTGCGACCGTTTGTGACATGCCTGTTTAGTCCTCGATCGTGATCGCCTGGACAGGGCAAACATCGGCTGCTTCTTCGCAGTAGTCGCGATGTTCCTCGGACGGAGTCGCGTCAAACTCGAGGCGGCCTTCGGCATTGATTTGGAACACTTCAGGGGCCGCAATGGCACATTGTCCGTGGTCTTGACACAGGGCGAGGTCGACGAGAACACGCATGGTGGTTCCTTTCAGTTGCAGTCAGATTTGCCGTGGGGTGAACGCGATCGGAAGGCGAATCGGCCCGGTGTTGCCAGAGTCCGGCAACCACTCGTCCCCAGGAAGCGGGGTCGGGTTTCGCAAGCGCTGAGCCAGCAGTGGTAGCGCCTCGCTCATGTCGGAGCGAGCGACGAAGTGCCCGAGGCAGTGATGCGCCCCGGCACCGAAGCCGAAGTGCGGCTGCCGCTCGGCGGTGATGTCGAACCCGCCGCTAAACACCCTGGGATCCGTCCCGGCCGATTCGCTATAGAGGTGCAGGGTCGTCCCAGCCGCGATGCTGAGACCTTCGAACTCAAAGTCCTCGACCGCCTCGCGTGTCACCCAACGCACGGTCGGGTTCACCCGCATCACCTCTTCGACGGCCTTCGCGCCAAGGTCCGGCCGATCGGCCAGCAGCGCCCACTGGTCGGGGTGCCGCATAAACGTCTGCATGGCCAGGCCCAGTTGGTTTCTGGTGGTGTCGTAGCCGCCGAAGATCAGCAACACCAAACCGTCGCGCAGTTCACGATCGTTCATCACGTCGGCATCGCGGGAGGCCTGGACGAACCGGGTTACGAAGTCTTCTTGGGGATTCGCGCGCCGCTGGGCGATCAGGTCATCGGCGTAGTCATAGAGGGTCTGCAGCGAAGCTTCGATCGCCGGCAGCTGCTCCTTGAAGCCGACGCTGAGGGCGAGACCGACCGTCGCGGACTCGTGAGCGATCACACGCCATTCGGATTCGGGGATGCCCAGCATGATGGCGATCACCCGCGCGGCGTACGGCTCGGCGAACTCGCTGACGAACTCACACTGGTCGGGTTGGGCAAAGCCGTCGATCAGCTCGTTGGCCAGCGCCTGGAAACGCGGCACCAGGCCGCCAATTAGTTTGGGCGAGAAGGCAGGGTTCATCAACCTCCGGAGGCGATGGTGCTCTTCACCTTCCTTGTTCAGCACCCAACTGGCCCACCATTGCGCGAAGGGCCCTTCGGTCACCCCATTGTGTGCGGGCCAGGCAACAGAACCCTGGCGCAACTTCGGGTGCCGGATGATCTTGCTCAACTCCTCGTAGCGCAGCACGGCGAGGCCGTACGGCGTGGTGGCATACCAACTTTGCTCTCGAGCTGCGTGTACCTCGTCTGAGGTGATGGCAAACGTGGGTTCGGTGACGTCCAGATGCGGCACATTGGGTGACATCGCTACCTCCATGGGAGGTAATACTCCACACATAGAGTTTTTAAGTCAAGAGGGCTAGCCCGTCGCGCAGGCGAGGCGCCAGCCGTCTGGCCCGACCAACTCCACATGATCGACTGCCTCGCCCTCGCCGACGCGAGTGCCCACGAGCCAATCGGCCGTATTGGTGGACACGACCCGACCTTCGGCGTTGACCACGGCCGCGGGACGAGTGCTCGCGAGCAACTTCCTGGCCAGACCCAACTCCACTTCGTCCACTGCCAGGTCGATCCCGGCGACCCCAACGAAAGCGTCGGCCCGCACGACCGGGCGAGCGCAGGTGATGACGTACAGCCCGGCGCCGGTGTAGTCGACGTACGGGCCATACGCGCTCGGCCGCATCGAGTCGCGAGCCAACCGAAACCAGTCCATTTGGATGTAGTCGTAGACGTCGATGCTGTTCACATCGAAGTTCAACCTCAGGCGGACGTGCTCGTCTCCCGACCGTTGCCACCAGGCCAGGAAACGTTCGTGCGCGGCCACCATCTGGGGGGCAGCAACAAATCCCGCACCAACAGCCATGGGCAGGGCATCCAGCTGGGCGCGGCACACACTTTCGATGTCCTCCACGTCTCGAGCGGCCAGCGTCCCAGCCCGTTTGAGCTGGGGAGTTGCCTGCGCAATCTCGTCAAGGGCGTCGAGGATGGGAATGAAGTAGCGATTGATCTCCTCGACCAGTCCAGTCAGCGATTTCATGTCGCTTCTGCCTCGACCGCGCCATTAGCGGCCAGCAACCTCAGATGCTCGCTGACCAGGCGTCGAAGATTGTTGTAGCTGTGCCGCTGAGCGAGTTCCCGAGCGACCGCGGGCGATTCGGAGGCAATCGCCGTGGCGATTTCTTGATGCTCCGAGACGTGTCGGTCCAGGTCGTCGGTTGACCCGGGCAGCCACAGCAACCCGGCCAGTTCACCCTGGAGCGCGACCTCCTGCCGGGTCAGCCGCTCACTCTGCGCCCCGATGCCCACCTCGATATGAAACCGACAATCCGCCCGCATTCGGCCGCTGACATTGCCTGCCTTCGCCAGCGAATCGGTCAAGGCGAACAGTCGGCGCACCGTGACGCGGGAGGCGCGTACGGCGCCGAGCTCGGCCGCGTGGCCGCTAACAGCTGCATGCTCATCGGCGAGGTCGCGAAGTTTGGCCATGGAGGTTTGGCTGAGCCGGGCGAGCAGCTCATCAAGCGGCGGGCCGGACGCTCGGCGAACGAAGGTGCCTCCGCTGCGCCCACGCTTGGTCCACACCAGCGACTGACGGCGCAACTGGGCCAGCGCCTCACGCACTGTCATCGGCGAAACGCCGAACTGCTTGGCGAGTTCGACCTCGACGGGCAACTGCTCACCATCGGTCAAGATCCCCAGGTGAATCGCCTCCGCAAGGCGCTGGGCGATCTCCTCAGCGCGACCGACTCCGAGGGCGGGGCCCATTAGTGGGGCGAGGGAACTCATGGAGCCATTCTCCATTCTTGTTCGCGCCGCGTCATGGCGCACTCGCGCAAACAGCCTCTTGCCATATATCCCATAGTTTTGTAGTTTTTAGCACACTGCGTCGCAAGAAGCGTCGCCCATCGCATTACTGGAGCCCTCATGACCTCAACACACGCCAGCCATCACGCGGACGATGCCGCTCACCTTGAATCGCTCGGCTACTCCTCCGAGTTCAAGCGAGACATGAGCCCTTGGGCCAACTTCTCCCTAGGTTTCACCTACCTGTCACCAGTTGTCGGCATCTACTCGCTGTTCGGACTCCTCCTCCCGCTCGCCGGGCCACCGATGATCTGGAGCCTGTTCATCGTCGGGTTCGGCCAATTGTTGGTGGCCCTCGTCTTCAGCGAAGTCGTGGCCCAATTCCCCGTCGCGGGTGGCGTCTACCCCTGGGCGCGCCGTCTCTGGGGCAAGAAGTACGCGTGGATGACGGGATGGATCTACCTCATCGCGTTGCTCACGACCATCGCTTCGGTGACTTACACCGGCGGCTTCTACGTCGCACCGACCTTAGGTTTTGAGCTCACCACCGGAAACATCATCTGGGGGGCGCTCGGCTTGCTGGCCATCGCAACGGCTATCAACTTCATGGGCACCAAGTGGCTGGCCCGCGCCGCCATCGTGGGATTCGCAGCGGAATTGCTCGGCGCGCTTGCCGTCGGGGGCTGGCTTCTCATCGCGCACCGGGAGCAGAGTTTCTCGGCCCTCACCAACAGCTTCGGGGCGGGCGAAGGCAACTACTTCTCCGCATTCATGGCCGCCGCCCTGTTGGGGCTCTTCCAGTACTACGGCTTCGAGGCCTGTGGAGACGTGGCCGAGGAGGTGCGCGATCCGGGCACACTGATTCCCAAGGCGATGCGTCGCACCATTTACATCGGCGGCGCCGCCGCGATCTTTGTCTGCGTCGGTTTGATCCTGGCCATCAGCGACATGCCCGCCGTGCTGGCGGGTGAGGATCCCGATCCGGTCGGAACCTTGATGGTGGCTGGTTTCGGGGAGACCGGAGCACGAGTGGTCTTCTTCGTTGTCTTGCTGTCGTTTGTTTCCTGCGCGATGAGCCTCCAGGCGGCTGCCTCACGGTTGGCCTATTCCTATGGCCGCGATGACATGATCGTCGGCTCAAGCCTGCTCAAGCAGTTTTCGCCAACGCGGCACGTGCCGCCGTACGCCCTGCTGCTCTCGGCCATCGTGCCTGCGCTCATCGTCGCCGGGTCGTACTTCTCGGAGGACGCCGTGGTGAAGATCATCAGCTTCGCGGCGCTCGGCATCTACATCGCGTTCCAGCTCGTGGTGTTGGCCGCCCTGCGGGCACGGTTGAAGGGTTGGGTCCCGAGTGGGAAATACTCCTTGGGCTCTTGGGGGCTGCTGGTCAACATCGCCGCCTTGGTCTACGGCGTCCTGGCCATGATCAACATGGCGTGGCCCCGGACACCCGAATTGGCTTGGTATGACAACTGGCTGGTCGCACTCTCCGCCGCGCTAGTCATTGGGGTGGGTCTGGTGATCATGCTGGTGCACCCGGTCGATCAGACCGATGCGCCTTTCAATGACGCCATCCCGAATTAGCCCCAAGTTAGCGAGACGAGCCAACCCGGTCGCGGGTTGGCTCGTCTTGTTACGAGACAGGTCCGGCCGCGATGTAGGCGGTCTTGGTTTGGGTGAAGAACTCTCGCGCTTGTTCGCCCTGTTCGCGCGGGCCAAAGGAGGAGGCGCCTCGGCCACCAAAGGGGACGTGAAAGTCCACTCCGGCCGTGGCCAAGTTCACCATCACCAGGCCTGCCTGGGCCCGGCGCCGGAAGTCAGTCGCGGCGGCAAGGGACCTCGTGATGATGCCAGCCGCCAGCCCGTACGGCGTGTTGTTGGCCACCGCAAGTGCGTGGTCGTAGTCGTCGGCTTTGATGATCGACGCCACCGGGCCGAACACCTCTTCGCAGTTGATGGGGTCGGCGGGGAGGCTGTCCAACACCAACGCCGGTCGCATGAAGAAGCCGGGCGTACGCCCAGACTCGAGCTCACCGCCGACAATCTCTCGACCACCTTCGGCTGCCTGGGTGAGATAGCGCAAGTTCTGGTCAAGTTGGGTCTGATCGACCACCGGGCCCATGTCGACACCGGGCTCTAAGGCGTTCCCCACCTTCCATGAACTCATCGCCCCAATCAGCCGCTCGACGAACTCGTCGTGAATGCCCGGGGTGACGATCAGGCGCGAAGATGCCGTGCATCGCTGCCCCGTCGATCCGAACGCCCCGGCCAGGGCCTGGGTGATCGCCACGTCTAGGTCGGCGTCATCCAGCACCACCAGCGGGTTCTTCCCGCCCATTTCCAGTTGAGCGCGTGTGCCGTGGGCGCTGGTCTGCTTCAGCACTTGCCTGCCGGTGGTCTCCGAACCGGTGAATGTGACTGCCGCAACGTCAGGAGACCCCGTCAGCGTGTCACCGATGTCGCGACCTCGACCGAGGACCAGGTTCAAAACTCCGTCCGGCAAACCTGCCCGATGCAGAATCTCGACTAGATGCCAGGCCGACGCCGGCACCGCTTCGGCTGGCTTGAACACCACCGTGTTGCCGTACGCCAGCGCTGGGGCGATCTTCCAGGCGGGAATGGCAATGGGGAAGTTCCAGGGCGCAATCACCGAGATGACGCCCAGCGGTTCGCGGGTCACCGCGACTTCGACACCTGGCCGGATCGAGTCGATCAAGACACCACCGTTCCGCACGGCCTGGCCGGCCTGAAACTGGAGGATCTGGGCCGCTCGACGTACTTCTCCCACAGCCTCGGGGAGCGTCTTCCCTTCCTCCCGCGCCAACACAGCACCGAGCTCGTCCGCACGAGTATCCAATTCCCGAGCCGCTGACGACAGAATCTCGCCGCGCCGCGCGCCTGGGGTGTTCGCCCACCCTGGGGCGGCCGCGGCGGCAGCCGCAACCGCCTGTTCGGCCAGCTCCGCGTCGGCCGCTCCCCACTCAGCGACGACGTCTGCCGAGTCCGATGGGCTCAGGTCAAGCTGCGCGGCGCCAGCCTCGATCCGTTCGCCACCGATGATGTGGTGGAGTCGTGTTGTTGTCAGCTCGCTCATCGAAACGCCGGCAACCCGGTCATGGCATGCCCGATCGTCAGCGCGTGCATTTCCGAGGTGCCCTCATAGGTCAACACCGATTCCAGGTTGTTCATGTGTCGGATCACGGGGTATTCAAGACTGATCCCATTGGCGCCGAGGATCGTGCGAGCGGTCCGGCACACCTCAAGGGCCTCGCGCACGTTGTTGAGTTTCCCGATGCTCACCTGGGCCGGCAGCAGCCCACCGGCATCCTTGAGGCGACCGAGATGGAGAGCCAGCAGCGTGCCCTTCACGACCTCCAACGTCATGTCGGCAATCTTCTGCTGGGTGAGTTGGAATCCCGCGATGGGCTTGCCGAACTGGGTGCGCTGTCCGGCGTACTGCAACGCGGCCTGCAAGGACGAACGGGCCGCACCGATGGCACCCCAGACGATGCCGTACCTCGCTTCGTTCAAGCAGGTGAGCGGCCCGCGCAAGCCGACGACTTCGGGGAGTACGGCATCACCGGGCAACCGGACCCCTTCGAGCACGAGTTCGCTCGTAACCGACGCGCGAAGCGACATTTTGTGTTTCATCAGCGGGGCACTGAAACCCACAGTGGCGGTGGGTACGACGAACCCGCGAATACCTTCGTCGGTCTGTGCCCACACCACCGCAACATCGGCGATGGAACCGTTGGTGATCCACATCTTGCGGGCGTCCACGATCCAGTCGTCACCGTCTCGACGGGCCCGGCTGCGCATTGAAGCAGGGTCGGAGCCGGCGTCGGGTTCGGTGAGGCCGAAGCAGCCAATGGCGCGTCCCGCCGCCAGGTCTGGGAGCCACTGCTGCTTCTGCTCCTCCGACCCCCAGTGATGGATGGCAAACATCGCTAGCGAGCCCTGCACCGACACGAGGGAGCGCAGGCCGGAGTCGGTGGCTTCCAGTTCGAGGCAAGCCAGTCCGTATTCCGTGGCGGACATGCCTGGGCAGCCGTAGCCGTCCAGATGCATCCCCAAGACTCCCAACGACCCCAACTCCAGCGTCAGATCACGAATACCCGGGATGGTGCCCTCCTCGAACCAGGTCGCGACGTACGGCTCGACCCGCTCGTCACAGAAGTGGCGCACGGCATCGCGGATGTCGCGCTCGTCCTGGGACAGCAGGGTGTCGATGCCGGCCGGATCGGCGGGCGAAAAGGGACGGTTGGCGGTGCTGCTCATGGTTGCTCCTGATTAGTTTCTGACGGGCGGTTGAGCCAGTCGCGGATCTCTTCGTTGTTTTGCCCGAGGGTCGGCGGGTTGGTGGCCTTGGTCGGCTGAAACGCCGAGTAGCGGATCGGATGCGAAATCTGGGGCTGCGTCCCCTCCATCTCGATGAGCGGATCGAGACCCAGGGACTCGGCCAGCGCAATGCCCGCGGCGATGTCCTTGACCGCGCCGGCGGGCACATCGACCGCCATCAACCGGCTCTGCCAGTGCGCTGCCGTCCCGAATGCCAGCAGTCCTTCGAGGAGGACGACGAGATGCTCGCGATGTTCGACCCGATCCGCATTCGATGAAAACCGTGCGTCGGTGGCAAGCTCAGGCGCTCCGAGAGCGGCAACCAGCCGGGCAAACTGTCGGTCGTTGCCGCAAGCGACCGCCAGCAGGTTGTCCGAGCAACGCAACGTCTCATAGGGGGCGATGGAGGGGTGCCGGTTGCCCAGGCGCACGGGCGCCTGGCCTGTGGCGAGGTAGGCGCTTGCTTGATTGGCGAGCGAACCCAGCAGGCTAGACAGCAAGTTGACCTCGACGTGCTGGCCGTCGCCGGAGGTCTCGCGGTGCCGCAGGGCGGCCAGGATGCCGATCACCGCGTCCTTGGCCGTAAGCACATCGACCAACGCGACCCCCACCTTCTGCGGATCGCCGTCCGGCTCGCCGGTGATGCTCATCAACCCGCCTAGCGCCTGCACCACGAAGTCGTAGCCGGGGAGTTGGGCTCCCGCCCCGCTGCCGAAGCCGGTGATCGAGCAGTGCACCAGTCGGGGGTTCGCACGCAACGTCGCGGCGGCATCGAGTTGGTACTTCTCCAGGCTCCCGGTGCGAAAGTTCTCCACCAGTACATCCGCGCGGCCCACCAGGGTGTGTGCCAGGGCCAGATCGGCGGGGTCCCCCAGATCGAGCGTCACGCTGCGTTTGGTCCGGTTGGCCGCCGCGTAGTACGACGACGAGCCCTCCGGAGTCCATGGTGGTCCCCATCGGCGGGTGTCATCTCCACCGTGGGGGTGCTCGACCTTGATCACAGTCGCGCCCAGATCGGCGAGGGTCACGGTGGCCAGGGGGCCGGCAAGCACGCGACTAAAGTCGGCGACGACGACGCCGTCCAACGGTCGAACTTCGTCGGCGTGACTGGTGTCCGAGCGCCCGGTCATGGCCCCTCCTCTGTAGTGAGTCGAGAATCTTATAAATTGTAAGATCTGTCAAACCGGCTTGCTCGCGACCGCTAGAGTGCGTCCACCATGACCTCTCAACCCCAGCCTTCGCGTCGTACGACGGCCCAGCAGCTTGCCCTCGAACACATCCGGGACCTGATCTCCCGCGGCTTCCTGGCCCCCGACGCACGCATTCGCCAAGAACAGCTGGCAGCCGACCTCGGCTCCAGCGTCATTCCCGTGCGCGAGGCCCTCAAGACGCTAGAGGCAGAGGGGCAAGTGGTCTATGAACCCCATCGTGGCTACCAGGTACGACGACTGGGGGTCCCCGAGTTGGTCGAGACGTACCGGCTGCGCGAGCTGCTGGAGGACGAGGCCGTCCGGCTCGCCGTTCCACGGCTGACCGAGTCGACCTACGAGATCCTTGATCGCGAGTTGCTGGTGATGGAGTCGGCCGCCACCAAAGCCGACCTCGTCACGATGACCGAATCCAACCGGCTGTTCCATTTCACGATCTTCGCCGCCGCCGACATGCCACGCATGACCGACTTCATCCGACAGTTGTGGCAATCGACCGATGCCTACCGGTTCCGCTACTACGCCAACGGCGAGCATCGCACCCGAGTAAACGACGAGCACCGACAAATCGTCGCCGCCCTGCGCGATCAAGAAACCGAACTCGCCGTCGAGCTCCTACGAGCACACCGAGAGGCGGCCGTCGACAGCCTGCGATCGATGCTGACCGCTACTGAGTGAGTTGGTGCTCGGCTCACAGTTCGTGCGCGCCACTCGCGCGCCGCGGGCTGAGTGTGAGTTTCGGGAAAGGTCCATCCGAAGTGCCATCCTCTACGCCGGCTGTCAGCCATCCGTGCGCAAAAGCAATCGCTGTGATCGCCACCGCCGATCCGGTTGCCTCGATTGTTTCATCGACTTGGTGCGCCGTAACGTCGGCCAACTGGTTGATTGCCGCCAGGACCTCGCGGAGGGTTCCGGGTGCACCAAAGACGGGCTGGTCTTCGGCTCGCCCAAGCAAGGCGCGAAGCACCGCTTCGCGGGCTCCAAAACCAAAAAGATCCTCACTGGGCGAGCGGATAAGCGAGGGAAGGCCAAGACCATCCTCACCGCTAGGCAAAACCAAATCTGAACGACCGCGTACGACGGCGAATGGCCGGCGTCCAACTTTCGTCCGAACCAACTCCGCCGCTCCAGCGATTTCATCGCCGACTGCGGGCGCTGTCACCGCCAAGAGGTTCCCATATCCATCCTCCACGCCCGTGTGGTCGTCAATCAGCCGGACGCCGGCCGCGCCGATGACCAGGTCGGTTTGGCCCTGTCGCCATGGACGACCGGCAGTGTCTGTCACCAGGATCCCGACGTTGCACCTCAGTCGGGTGAGCAGCACAGCCCGCAATTGGCGAGCCGAACGGTCCGGATCCCGAGGCAGCGGAAGGACGAGTCCGGGATCAACATTGCTGGCGTCCACGCCTGCGGCGGCCAGCACCAGCCCCAATCGGTGTCGCACGATGCGCGTGCCTGCGCGGGTGGCCACGATGCGGTCGGTTTCACGATCGATAACCGCTTCTCGCGAGTCTGCCGTGAGGAGTCCCTCGGCTTTCGCAACAACCTTGCTGGTGACCACCACGATGTCGCCGTCCTGCAACGTCAAGACTCCGTCGAGTGCATCGGCCAACAGCTGGATGAGATCCGCGCCGGGTATTACCTCCGGGACACCATCTGGAGCAAAAACGGTCAGGACCGAACTCACGGAAGCAACTTTCGTCCCTCGGTCACCGGTTTACTGTAGCCCTGAGGACCGGCCGCCACTCCCGTCGTCGTCGGACTACGGGCACCAGCTATACCCCGCGGCTGGCGCGGACCGACGCTAGCGGGTGGACCCTCCACACACGAGAACTCAGAATTGCGTGAAAGTGACCGTGCGCTCAACTAGCCCTCTGCAACATCAGGCTGGCTTGACCTTGTCCCGGTATTTGATCGTGCGGAAACCCGGTCCTACCGCCCGCTGATGGACCGGTTGAAGCTCACCTACCCTCAATATCTGGTTCTGTTGGCGTTGTGGGAGAAGGACGCACGTCGAATTAGCGACCTAGCCGAACAGTTGCACCTGCCTGCTCACGCTCTAACGCCCATCTTGAAGCGGATGGAGGGCGCCGGGCTGGTCACGCGACGACCCAACTCCACCGACAAACGGGTTACCGACGTGGTTCTGCAGCCCGCCGGCAAGGCGCTGAAACGCAAGGCCTACGGCGTGGCCGACGAGGTCGCGTGCGCCACCGGGCTGAATGATTCGGAAGTTGCGACCCTGCGGTCGCAACGCCACGACCTAAGCAACCAACTTACGGCCGCATTGGACCGCAACTCCCACCGACAGGAACCAATCAGGACAACTAGTGAGGCTCTAGCGGCAGCCTCAGGCGCATTGGCGTCAATGCCTTCACGATCGGATCAGGAACGCAAGTTGCACCGCCAATTCTGCGGCGCCCGGCATAGACCCGGACTGCGCGGCTGCCCGCAGTTGAGCTAGTTGCTGATCGACCTCGAGGGCTCGTTTCGGCTCGAGGTTGATCCGGTCCCTGATGCGCTCCAACGTGGCAACCTTCCCCAAGCACTTCGGAACGCTGCCCGCCTGCCGCTGCCGTCCGCAACCTGATCGAGTGCCGGACCATCGCCGCCGCCACCGCGGGGTCGTCTTCGACCACCAAGACGCGCATGCTGGTCAGTGTAGGAGTCGAAAGATGAGAGCCCGCTGAGAACAGTCACTAGGGTGACCGCACTCAGCGGCACCACTCACTCGTCGCCTTCTTTGTCCGCGTCCGAGCTCACCACCGCAAAGGTCTTGTCCAGTTGTACGTCGACTTGGCTGCCATCAGCCAGAGTGACCTCGACCTCGTAGTAGCTCTCCTCGTCGTCCACCTCGGTGCCGGTCACCTTTCCTTCATTGGTGTGGGCCAGCGCCGCGGCCGACGCCCTCTCTAAGGCCGACCCGGTGATGGCTGTGTCCGAGGCGTCGTCGTCGCTGCTTGCGGCTGCGTATCCGGCAGTTCCAACAACGGCGGTCACCGCTGCGGCTGCCAAAGAGCCTAGTTTCACGCTGCGCTTGTTCACGGTTTCGCTCCTTTGTATGCGGTTGGACCCTCGGGTCTATGCACACGGGCAATGGGTTCGACCACCCGCTTGACCCATCATGCAAATCGCATCCTGAAACCACGCTGAATCGGCTCGTTGCCTTCAGTTTGCCTTCAGCCTTGTCTCCCCATGCTCAAGCCAACACGCGGATCGACCTCGTTCCGCACCAGCTAAGGAGACCAAGATGAGAACGAAACGATTCACGGCTGTTGTGTTGGCGGCGGCACTGGCCGGCACGATATCCACTGGGGCCGCCTCAGCCGGTGCCCCACCCACCATGAAGGGCAGGGTCGACCTCGACCCGCCCACGTTCACAAACCCGACCGCGATCACCAACCCGCTGTTTCCGATGAGTGATCTCGACCAAGTGATCCAACTCGGAGCCGAAGGCGACGTGGCCTTGCGTCACGACGTAACGAAACTTGAAGAGACCAAGGTCATCAACTGGAACGGCGTCGACATCGAAGCTGTGGTGTCACAGTTCGTGGCCTATGGCGACGGTGAGATCCTCGAAATAGCCACCGACTACTTCGCGCAAGCTGATGACGGCTCTGTGTGGTATCTCGGCGAAGACGTCACCAACTATGAGGATGGCCAGGTGCTCGACAACGACGGCACTTGGCTGGCCGGACGTGATGGGCCCGCGGGCATGATCATGCCCGCGCACCCGAAGGTCGGCGACACCTTCCGACCCGAGAACATCCCTGGGTTGGTCTTCGAAGAAGTCACGGTGAAGAAGGTCGACCTCACAGTCAACGGCCCGACCGGCCCGGTCTCGGGCGCCATCAAGGTCCTCGAAGAACTGCAAGACGGGTCCGTGGAGGACAAGTTCTATGCACCCGGCTACGGCGAGTTCCAGGCCATTGTCGCGGAGTCCGAGGAACTGGTCACCGTGGCCGTGGCCGCGCCCACCGATCTTGCTGCGGGGCGAGAGCCTCGGGCGATGGATCGACTATCGGAGGGAGCCGACAAACTCTTCCGGGCGGCACCCCACCACCGCTGGGCACGTCTGGCAAGGTTGGCCAACATTGCCAAACGAGATGCGACCAAGCTCCGCAAGTCCGGCGTGGTGCCGCCCTTGGTCCAAGACGAGATCGACTCTGCGATCGGTGACCTCAAGTCCGCAGTCCGACGTCACAAGATCCGTGCGTTGCGCGAGGCTGCGATCGATCTGGAGTTGGCCACCCTTGACGTTGAACTTCGCTATGACGATGGCGACGACGTTGACAGGGATCGACTCGATGCCTGGCGCCTTCAACTCAGCATCGACCGGGCGGCTGGCGACACGGCTGCGGTGGCCAGCGATCGGGTGATCCTTCAAGCGATTCGGAGCCGCTTGGGCGACTAACCCGCCACACCTTGGCCGGCAGAGCCCGTCTACACCGGGTCAGTTAACGGTGCAAACAGGCTCTGTCGGCCGCCATCGTGACCTTCGGGACGCTGTTGCCTCCGGACGCGTTCCATCTGCCGGTGGGACGCGCGGTGAACCACTAGGTCTACCGCGACAACACCCATTCTTCCGCGCTTGCCAGAATGTCAGGACGGAACCGTTTCCAGGCCGGTGAGGCCCCGATTGCGACGAATCCGGTGGGTGAACGAGGAGAAGATCGCATCGACCAACATGCCGATAATCAAGATCACGATCATGAGGGCGAGGACCAGGTCGGCCTGCCCTAGGTTCTAGACTTAAGCAAGTTGCTCGACAATGGGCAATCTACGCGAGGATGCCTGCACCATCGAGAGCGGCGTCATAGCTGGCCAGGACCCGGGGTTCCACTCGAACTCGGCCACCGTGTTGCCGTCGCAGGTGACAAGCACTCGCCACGAGTTGTCGTGTACCCCGATCCATCGGGCGTCGTACCTCTTCGGAGGCACTTACCCCAGTTTGAACGGATCCCGCGTGCCTCCGGTGAGCTCCACGAACACCGATTTGTTCTCGAGGTAGTCGTCGACGGCGGACGAGCCGTTCTCGCGCCCGATGCCGGAGAGTCCCAAACCTCCGAACGGCATGTTGGGGGCGACTACGCGGTAGGCATTGATCCACACCGTGCCGGCTCGGATAGCCGCGGCCATCCGGTGCGCCCGGTGCACGTCCTTCGTCCACACCGCACCGGCCAGGCCGTACGGCGTGTCGTTGGCCAGCCGGACGGCCTCATCCTCGTCGCGGAAGGTGTAGGCAGTCAGCACCGGGCCGAACACTTCCTCCCGCGCGATCGTGGCTTCGGGCTCCGCCAGCACCACGGTCGGCCGGACGAACAGGCCACCCAGGTCCTCGTTGGGCTCGCCGCCCGTCGCGATCGTCCAGCCCTCGTCGCGGGCTCCTTGCAGGAAGCCGAGCACCTTCTCGTATTGCGGACGGTTGGCGACCGGTCCCATCTCGGTGTCCGCATCGGTGGGGTCGCCCTGCTTGATCTGCTCGGCCCGGGCGACCACCTTGGCCACGAGCTCGTCGCGCACGTCTTCGTGGACGATCAGGCGCGACCCGGCCATACACGTCTGGCCGGTCGCGGCGAAGACCCCGGCCACCAACCCGTTGGCCGCGGCATCGAGGTCGGCGTCAGCGAAGACCACCTGGGGTGACTTGCCGCCCAGCTCCAGGGTCACCCGGTTGATGTTCGCCACGGCGGCCTGTGCCACCTTGGCACCCGTGGCGGTGCTGCCGGTGAAGGCCACCTTGTCCACCCCCCGGTGGGCGGCGAGGGCCTCGCCGGTGGAGCGGTTCCACCCGGTCACCACGTTGAGCACACCGGCGGGAAGTCCGGCCTCGTGCAGCACCTCGGCGAACGCCACTGTCGATGCCGGGGCATGCTCGGACGGCTTGACCACGCAGGTGCAACCCGCAGCGAGCAGCGGGGCGAGTTTGAAGGTCAGCAGGAGCAGTGGGCTGTTCCACGGGGTGATCGCGCCAACCACACCGACAGGCTCGCGGAGGGTGTAACCGAAGTACGTCGTGGGAGCCAGCGCCGGGACCGTTCGGCCCTCGAGCTTGTCGGCCAGGCCAGCGAAGTAGGAGTACCAGGTGCCCAGGCCCTGCAGTTGGCCGAGCATCTCGCGCATGAGCTTTCCGGAGTCGCGGACCTCGAGGAGCGCCAGTCGCTCGGCGTTCGCGGTGATCGCCTGCGCAACGTCGCGCAGGATCGCCGCGCGCTGGAAGCCCGACATCGGCCGCCAGGTCTCCTCGAAGGCCGCGCGGCTCGAGGCAACCGCGCGGTCGATGTCTTCGGGTCCGCCGTCCGCGATGACCGCCCACGGTTCACCGGCGTAGGGGTTCTGGGACTCGAAGGTTCTGCCGGAAAGGGCGTCGACCTGCTGGCCGTCGATGAACAGCCCGAAGGTCTCGAGTTCGGTGGACACGGGCGCATTCAGTGACACGTGGGCTCCTCGGTCGGCGGGCCAGTTGTCTTTCAGACGCTACGAGCGCTCAGCGCCAGACACTATCCGCTGCCTGCTTCGGATGTCACGAAGCCCTTGGGGGTGGGTTCGATTCATCGCGGGTCACGCATCACAATGGTGGAACTGAGGGGATTCGAGCCTCTGACCTTCTCAGATCGACAACCCGACTCGACATCTCGTCAGATCTCGAAGCATCCCCAACAAACTCGGCCGGTCTGAGCGTGCCGCCACGGATCAAACCACCCTGGACCACCAACGCTACCGGTGAATCTCGGGCAATCTCGACCAACCTCGGGCTGACCTTTCTGTTGACTTTGTGTGGACCTGCCTGCCTCGGGCAGGAGGCGCCATCCCGCGTGCCGTTCACGCAGAGTGCCGATCGTCTCGAAGTCCACGCCGGTTACCCACGGAAGGGAAACCCACAGTTTAGCCAAGTTGTGAGCACACCTTAGGTCTGTCAGATCAAGGGTGCAGCGTCGAGTCCCGGCCGTTAGGCGACGTGCACGGCATCCTTCATTTTCGCGGGAAGTTTCTCGGGGAAGGACACGACGAGGTGTCGATTGAGGGCGGTGGCAACCCGGGCGAGCGTGTCGATACGGTTGCGGGCTCCACCACCTTCCTCGAGGCGCGAAATCACCGACTGAGTGGTGCCCATGCGTGCGGCGAGCTCGCGCTGGCTGAGGCCAGCGTCGGTGCGCAGGTCGTAGATGAGCTGGCCGAGGGCGAGGTCCTGTTCGATGCCCACGCGAGTTTCCGCACTTGGCGCGGGACGTTTGTCCTTGGCATCACTCCAGCGGGAATAGTTGGCCATGGTCTCCTCCTTCATCGGCTTCATGGATAGCGTTGGGCGCATTCTGTGGCGGCGGTGCGTGCTCGGGCGATCTCGTGGCGTTCGTTGTTGCGTTGTTTGCGGAACGTGGTCAACAAGATGATTCGGTTGTCGTTGGTGAAGCGGTAGGTAATGCGTCGTGCGGTCGGGCCGAGGGTGAACCGCAGCTCGAACAGTCCGTCCCCAGACTGCGGGACAAGGGCATCCGTGCTTGGTGTCCGAGGTCGACCAGACGGTCGACGATCACCACGACCCGTCGCCACTCGTGGTCAGACAGTGTGTCGAGCCACTCGACGACTTCGTCGTGAAGCTCAATCTCTGCCACTCATCGATGATCGCATTTCTGCGATCATCGCACAAGAGCGATCAAGCCAATCCCGAGACGGTCAGAGCCCGAGGTCGCTGCTTGAGGTTGTGGCGAGCGCCTCGACGAACTCAGCGTGGTTGCCCTCGACCAGAGTTGGTCTCCCTTCACGGTCGAGGGCACAGGGCCCTGACTGGAAGATCCCGCTGCCTAGCTCCGCGACCTTGGGCCGTGCGCGTCGTGGACGTCGGGTCCGATCCAGACGCGCGTCTAGAACTCGGCTCGCACCTGTGCCGGGCAAAGATCATGTGTCCGACTGCTGCAGTCACGCGCGGTCCCATCGGGGCTCTGCCAGCCATGACGTGAACCTGCTCGCGTCAGAGTCCGTGGACGGCCAGGTTGCCGGACTGATCCACTCGACGAGGCCACGGCCGCAGATTCTTGAACCCTCGTACATGCGGAGTTCGTCACCAACGCGCACGTCATACCAAGCGGGGACGTTCTCGATGAACAGCGCGACGACAACGGCCCGCGTGTCAGCCCCCGGACGGATGTCGTTATGAGCAAATCCGAAGATTGGGCCGGCTGTCAGTTCCCCATCCGCCCAACCGGGCAGGCCCCAGTTGGGGCGATACGTGAAGCGGCTCTCGGGCGCTGTGCCGCCAAGCAAGCAGGAGTGGCGGCCACCAGCTTCCGTGGCAACGAGATGGAGCTGGACTCCAAACGCGACCGTCTGAATGGGCTCCATCGCTCAACCCTACGAGCCGGCCTGGTCCAACGTGATCAAAATCGAGGCCCGCACGATTCGATAAACGGACGCTCTAAAACCGGGCCGCAACTTTCCGCGCCGGCCAACGCGCTGGATGTCGGCCGAAACAAGCCGAGCACCAACCCCGCGAATCGACTTGGTGTGGACTTTCTGTTGACTTACCCGTTGTGTCGCGGCTGGGGGTATCGCAATTAGATGGTCCGCCCAGGACATTTCAGGTGTCTACAGATCAGCCGCGCATGCGTTCGTTTGTCGGGTCATAGAATGGAGTCGTCGCGAGGTCGGCGTCCACGACGCTGCCCGCACAAGTTACTTGCGCCATCCCCGTTGCTGGCAGGTCTCCCTTGATCCAGCCAATGCCACAGGCCCGACCGAGGGTGTAGCCGTAGTTTCCGCTCGTAACTCGGCCAACGATGTTGCCTGCAACGGCGATCGGTTCGTCGCCCCAGATCAGCGGCTTGGGGTCTCGGAGAGCGATGAACACCGGTTGGCGCGACGGGCCGTCCGACATGGCGCCTAGCACAGCCTCGCGTCCGCGGAACCCGGACTCCTTCTTCATCGACACAAAGGCGCTGAGTCCCGCATCTACTGGATTCATGTCGGGAACGAGATCGTGCCCGAGGTGGCGAAACCCCTTCTCACATCTCAGGGAGTCCAGGGCGTGGTAGCCAGCGAGACGAACCCCCAAGTCCCTGCCAGCGTCTAGAAGGGCATCAAAAAGATTGCTCGCGGCATCCGAGGTGGGATACAACTCATAACCAAGCTCCCCCACAAAGCTGACCCGCAGACTTGTGGCAATTGTGTCTGCGACCTCCACTTCCCGCGCCCACCCATAAGGCTGGGCGTCGTTGGTCCACTCATCAGGGGAAATCCGTGACATCAGTTCACGGGAACGCGGCCCCATGACAGCAATCGTGCCCAGCCCAGACGTTGCATCAAACACAGCAACGCTACGACCCTTGGCCAGCCGCCGGACCATGCTCAACGTTTTTGATTGCGCTGCTGCCGGGGTGATGAGCATGAAGCGATTCAGGTCCTGACGAATTACTGTGCCGTCCAGCTCAACTCCGCCCCGAGAGTTGAGCATCAATGTGTATTGAACCTTGCCTATGGGGCGGTCGACGTTCGCCGTACACAGTTGCTGAAGCAACTCGAGCGCGTCCGGACCCTCGATAATCACTTTGGTAAACGAACTCAGGTCAAAAATGGCAACTGCCTCGCGTGCCGCACGATGCTCTTCGCCTACCCGCTCAAACCAGTTACCTCGTCCGAAGGTGTACTGATAAGTCGCCGATTGCCCCGGACTCGCAAACCAGTTCGCACGCTCCCAACCGCCAGTCTCGCCAAAACACGCACCCGCCTCTTTCAAGCGCTCGTGCAAGGGAGTCCGCCTCACGTTGCGTGCCAGCTCTGGTTGCAAGTACGGCCAGTGCATCGCATAGAGACGGCCAAGCTGCTCCCTGGTGCGTTCGTGGAGAAAGCGCCGATTTCTGGCGACCGCCGGGAAGCGGCGTACGTCCACTGAGGACGAGTCAAACGTCGGAGCACCTTCGACGATCCACTCGGCGAGCGCTCGCCCCGCCCCACCAGCAAAGATGATCCCTTGGGAGTTGAACCCTGCAGCAACAAACAAGCCCTCTACTTCGGCCGTCTCGCCGATACAGAAGTTGCCATCTGGCGTGAAACTCTCAGGAGCATTGAGAAAGCGATCATAGCCAGCCGTACGTAGGCTCGGAATTCTCTCTTCCGCACGTGAACGGACTGCTGAGAAGTGCTCCCAATCGGCCGGAAACTCAGCAAAGCCCGCGTGATCAATCTCCGCCATGCGGCGAGGCTTGCCGATCGGCTCGAAGGCACCGATCAACAGCCGACCGAGTTCATGTCGGGCATAGAAGTGTCCATCTAGGTCCCTCAGAACAGGGAGATCAATGTTCACTCCGACGATGGGTTCGGTCCTGGCGTGCACATGCTCGGCGGCATAGAGCGGGACAGTTGCTCCGCAAGCCGCAGCCAGATCACGCGTCCACGCCCCCGCGGCCAGAATGACGCGGTCACATTCGATGTCGCCCTGGCTGGTGGCAACTCCGCACACCCGGCCGTCGTTGGTCAGGATCCGTTCAACGGCAACGTGTTCCAGGATTGCAGCACCCTGCTCACAGGCCAGTTTGGCGAGCGCGAGTGCAACGTGCCCCGGATTTACGTGTCCGTCAAGCGGCTGATGGAGGCCGCCAACAAGGCCTTGGATGTCAGCGAGAGGCCACAGGTCGGCCACCCGTTCGCTCGAGACCAACTCCGCGTCGACCCCACACTGCTGCGCGACGTCCGCCACGTAGCGCAACTCTTCGAGCCGCTCAGGGGTGCGAGCCACGAGCAGGGCCCCACATCGATTGAAGGAAACGTCTACTCCAGTCCCCGTCTGCAGACCCGAGTAGAGGTCCATGCTGTATGCCGCGAGCTCGGTGAGGACTGGTGTGCTGCGAAGGCTCGCGACCAGTCCAGCTGCGTGCCAGGTCGAGCCAGATGAGATGACATTGCTCTCAATCATCAGCAGGTCTGTGTGAGCCAATTGGGTGAGGTGGTAGGCGACGCTGCTTCCTACGATCCCCGCCCCGATCACGACTGTCTCTGCCCTCACAGGAGGCGGCTTTGCGTTTCCCTGAGTGAATGTGGACCCAGAGAGCGTCCGATCAACCAGACGTTCCACGTGATTTCCCCTATCTCCTAGCTCGCAAAGCCGATGCCGAGGCGATCCATCAGCCGCAGCCAGGCGCCGCGGCGGCCAGTTTCATCCTCACGGGCTAGCGCAGCCCTTGTGAGTTGTACGGCGGGCCACCTCACCGGCTCCGGGGGGAAAGGCAGCGGCCGATGGCGCACCATCGACAATTGGGTTCGCTCAGTTGACTGTCCGCTCAATAGATCGAGGGCCACCTCCGCGCCGAATCGGGAGGAAGCGACACCCAAACCGGTGAAGCCGATCGCATACGCGACGCGCCCTTTGAGCGAGGTGCCGAACATCGGAGTGAACCGTGACGTCGTGTCGATGATCCCCGCCCATCGATGCGACATTTTCACGTCTCGAAGCTGTGGAAACGTTTCGTAGAACTGCTTCGCAAGGATCAGATGTGAGGCCTCGCGTTGCTCCAAATGGGCGCCGCGATTATTTCCGAAGTAATAGACCGCGTCATACCCACCCCAGAGGATGCGGTGATCGACTGTGCGCCTGAAATAGTGAAATTGGTTCCCAGAGTCGGTGAGACCTTGATTCTCATCCCATCCGATCGATTCCAATTGCCCGGCGGTCAACGGCTCGGTCGCAAGCACGTGGTCCCAGATCGGCAGCATGTAATTCTGCAGCCGGCGAAGGGGTGGTCGGAAGGCATTGGTGGCCAGAACCGCGTGTTGGGCCCGCACCTTTCCGTCGGGGGTGGTCAGGAGAACTGATGAACCCTCGGTGCTGATCGCGGTGACTGGAGAGTCTTCAAAGACGAGTGCACCCCGTTTGGTGGCCGCGCTGCGCAAACCTAGGGTGAGCGCGACGGGATCGACGAGCCCCCCGTTTTGATGCGGAGCCCTCCTAAGAATTGGGGCGAGTGCACCTCGGCCCGCATCTCGTCTTGGGAGAGGAGATGCGACTGTTGGCCAAAGCGGGAGTGCAAGGAGTGCAGGTCGTGCAGCCACGCTTGCTCGTGGGGTCTCGTCGCAATGACTGTTTTGCCACACCAACGCAGGTCCGCATCAATGCCTTCGGTGTCTAAAAAGTCACCGATCTCCTTTGCGTTGACCTCCCCCATTTCCACAAGGCGGTCCATTTCATCGGGCCAGGTCTGCAAACCGTGCGCCAATCCGTGAGTCAAGGAGGTTGATACAAAGCCCCCATTGCGTCCAGACGCTCCCGAGCCGACGCGGGCACCCTCGATCACCACGACAGATCGGGTGGGGTTTCGGCGCAAGGCCTCAATAGCGACCCAGAGCCCAGTCAAACCGCCTCCCACCACGGCAAGATCACATGCGACGACCTCGGTTAAGGCTTCGACTGGTGCGGGGTGGTCACGGCCGTCCCACCAAACCGGGACTGGGGAGGCATCTGTCAATGCGAGTTGCTCGTGCCTCATCGAAGCTCATCCGGCACAGCGACACACTGCCGCCAAGAGAGTCCCACCTCAGAGCCGATCTTGAAGTCGGCAACCCCAGTAATGGTTGCCACAAAAGGTTTCTCAGTCAGTCCTTGAACGTCCACCACGACTGTGGAGACGGCACCATGAAATTGCGTGCCGATAACGGATCCGACTATCTCGCCATGCTGCACATGGCCGATCTGAACGTCCTCAGGTCGCACGACCAAGTGTGCAGCCTGCGTGTCTTCCAACACGGGCCCCGCCAGTCTGGTTTCGACGACCTTTGACTTAAAGACTCCCCCCAAAACTTGACCGGGGATGAGGTTGCTGGTGCCGATGAAGTCAGCAACGAAGAGGTTCGCAGGCGACTTGTAAAGCGCGACCGGGGTGTCAACCTGTTGCACTCGACCCGCCGCCATGACCGCGATTCGGTCAGCCATCGACATCGCCTCATGTTGGTCATGAGTAACGATGACGAAGGAGATGCCCACCTCATGCTGAAGCCTCTTGAGTTCGATTTGCATCTCCGAACGCACCTTGGGGTCCAAGGCGGACAGGGGCTCATCTAAGAGCAACAGTTTTGGTCTCTTGATGATTGCCCGCGCTAGCGCGACCCGCTGCTGCTGGCCGCCCGAGAGTTGTGCAGGGCGTCGCGATGCGAGCGCAAGAAGGCCGACGGTTTCGAGCGCCTCTTGCACACGGCTTTGGATCTCGTGCCGAGGCAACCGTTCGCGCTCCAGGCCGTAGGCAATGTTCTTTTCCACGCTCATGTGGGGAAACAACGCATAGGACTGAAACATCAGATTTACTGGGCGGCGGCTGGCCGGAATCGATAGCAAGTCAGACCCACCGAGCAGGACTGAGCCCGCATCAGCAGTCTCAAAGCCGCCGATAGTCCGCAGCAGGGTGGTCTTGCCACACCCGGACGGTCCCACCAGAGCGAAAAACTCGTTGTCGCGCACGGAGAGGGACACATTGTCGAGCGCGGCAGTTCCATCAAAACAACGAGTGAGCCCGCGCACCTCCAGTAGGCCATTCATTGACGAGACCTTTCTCGCACATCGATAAAGCGCAGGCAGAGCAGCAAAGTGGCGGCACTAGCCAGCACTAACAGAGCACCCAGAGCGTTGATTTCGGGTGTTAACGCAAACCTGACCCGTGAGTAGACGATGATCGGCAAGGTGGGTGAGGCCGGTCCGTTGGTGAAAAATGCCATGACGTATTCATCGATGGACAGCGTGAAGGCCAGGAGCCCACCAGCAACGATCCCTGGCGCGATGGTGGGCAGTGTGACACGGATAAATGTCGTGGGCCCACTTGCTCCAAGGTCACGTGAGGCTTCCTCTAAAGAACCATCTAGGGTTGCCAATTTGGCGCTGACGGCAGCCACCACAAATGCGGTGGTGAACACCGCGTGGCCGGAAATGACGGTGAGCAGACCCAGTGGCACCGCCAAGAGCGCAAACAGCGACAGCAACCCGATGCCCTGAACAACATCCGGAATGATTGCCGGGGACACAGCGGCGACGTCTAGGAACCGGGAATTGACCGCCCGAGCTAGGCCCAACGCCAAGAGGGTGCCCACGACGACGGCGATGGCGGTGGAGCTGAAAGCAACGATCAGGGTGTTCTTTAGGCCGACGAACAATTCCTTGTCACCGAACAGTTCGGCGTACCAGCGAAGGCTGAGGCCATCCATTTGGTAGGGGTTGGAGCCACCGTTAAACGACATAACAATGAGTGTGATGATGGGAATGTAGAGGAACGCCATCGCGACAGCGGCGATGAGCCTAAATGTTGTCCTCATCGGCGCACACCTTCGCTCACGCGTCGGCTGACGGTTGCCTGGACAAGGAACAACGCCACAAGGATGGCCACCATCGTCATCGCGAGAACCGAACCAAACGGCCAATCCCGAGCCTTGAGGAACTGATCGCGAAGAAGGTTGCCCAACAGAATGGTCTTTCCGCCCCCGAGCAGTTCCGGCACTACGAAGTTCCCCAGGCTCGGCACAAAGACAAAGATGGAACCGGTGATGATCCCTGGCATCGCCAGCGGGATGTGGATATCTCGAAGGACCCGCAGCGGCTGGGCACCAAGATCGGTGGCCCCCTCCCCCAACTCTGGATCGAGGCCGCGCAGCGACGCATAGATCGGCAAGATCATCAGCGGCAGATAGGCATAGAGCAGCCCAATCACCACGGCCGGCTTGGTGTAGAGAATGGTCCAGGGCTCAGCGAGCAGCCCGAGATTGACCAGACCACGATTGACAGGTCCAGCAGTGTTCAGCAGAACAATCCAGGCATACGTCCTGATCAGGAAATTGGTCCAAAACGGCAGCACCACGGCGAGCAGAGCGATGCTTCGCCACTTGGGAGGCAACGCCGCGATCACATAGGCGGTGGGAAAGCCAATGACGAGTCCCAGCAATGTCGCCAGCGACGCTACCTGCACTGAGTCCACCAAGACGTTGAAGAAGGTGGGCTCAGCCAGGCGGGCGTAACTGTCCAAGTTGACGGGCCGCTCCACTCCCCCGAATCGACCTCGGGTCAGCACGGAATAGGCCGCGATGAGGAGCAGCGGGGCGATGGACAGAGCCGCCATCAGCAGGACACCTGGGCCTAGCAGGACGGCGCGCTCAGTCCATCGTCTCCTCCGCGCAACCCTGGAATTGATCTCCGGGCTGGAAGGGAGGTTCACCTCACTCGGCAACCGATAGTTCAGTGGAGATCTGGGTGTAGAGCGGAGCCGCATCACCAACGTCGACCAGCGCCTCCTGTTCGAAGAGCTCTTCGACGGTGATGTTCAGGTTGGGATACTGCTCATACAGTTCCGCAGGGAGTTGCTCCATAGCCGCTTGGTTCGGGGCTTTGTAGAGGATGTTTTCAACAACCCACGTGTGCGTGTCGGGGTTCAGGATCTCATTGATAAAGGCGTGTGCCGCTTCTTTGTTCTTCGAGGTCTTGAAGATCACCATGACATCAACCCAAAGGTCGCTGCCCTCTTCGGGTATGACGAACTTGATGTCTTTGTTCTCGGCAATTCCGAAGTTGCACCAGCCGTCCCACGCTTCCACCAATGACGCTTCACCGGAAATGAGCCGCTGATAGAACGTCGCGTCGTCATAGGCAAGCAGAGTGCGCTTGGTCTTGATTAGCAGTTCTTTGGCCTCCTCAAGTTCTTGCTCATCGGTCGTATTGGCCGAATAACCCAGCGACTTGAGGGCTGGCAAGACCAGCCATCGTTCGGTCGCGGTCATGGTTGTCTTGTTCACTAGTGCTGGCCGGGGGTCCAACAAGTCGTTCCAACTGGTCGGAGTGAAGTCGATGAGGTCCGATCGATAGCAGAGCCCGGTCGTTCCCCAGGCATAGGGCACGGAAATCTTGTTGCCGGGGTCGTAGGGCAGTTCGGTGGCTTCGGGGTAGAGGTACTTGAGGTTGGGGACGAGCTCGGGGTCGATCGGCTCAAGCAGGCCCTGTTCGGCGAGCGCCTGGGCGTAGGTGCCGTTGATAAAGGCAACGTCAATGCCGGAATCTGCTCCCGTCGTCACTTTTGCCACGACTTCCTCATTGCTCGCGTGGTAAGTGACATCCATCGTGGACCCGGTCGCCTCGTTGAAGCGCTCGGGCATGTCCTCGGGCATATAACTCTCATAGTTGGAGACGACGATGCTCTGTTTCGTAATGTCTGCTTCGGGATCCAACTCAGCCGCCGGTTCATCCTGCGCACTGCCTCCACAGGCGGCCAACAAGAGACACCCGGCTGCGAGGCCGGCCACCCCCGCAATGGACCTTGATCGAGTACGGATGTTCATGCCTTCTCCTTCGATGTTTGTGCGGCTTGCCTCAGACTTGTGGGCCAGAGATGCTCAGTCATGGAGTTCCTTTCTCAATCAACTGCTCAATGACATTGGCGGCTTTGTGCTGGGCTGGCTCGACTCTGAGGTCAGTGGAAACCACCCTCAACCGGGCACGGAGCGCTTCGTCCGCCAAGAGCTCTTCAACCGCGGCTGCGATCTCCTCACCGCTGGCGGTATACGTGCCCAGTCTTCGACCAAAGCCGAGTTCGTCGACGCGTTGGGCGTTGTCGTACTGGTCCCAGAACAGGGGAAAGACAATGGTGGGCAGACCGAAGTGGAAGGCCTCGGCGACCGTGTTATTGCCGCCGTGGGTGATGAGCAAGTCGCACTGGGGCAAGATCGAGGGCTGCGGGAGGAACTCCTCGCCGTACATCCTTGGGCCGAGCCGGAGTTGGTTATGGAGGGGGCCCATGCTGACGATCACTCGGTGTTCGGTCTGATCGAGGGCATCGATGAGTCGTTGCATTAAGCCAATGTCGTTGCACCCTAGGCTGCCCATCGAGAGGTAAATGACCTTCCCACTGCCGGGGAGCACCTCCTCGACATCGAAGGGCTGATCCCCTACCCGGACTGTGGTGTCAAGGCGATGCCAGGTCGAATCCAGGGGGAGTTCGCGCTCGTAGTCCATGACCTCTGGATAAAGGTAGAAGTTGACGAACGGCGACACATATTGGAAGTGCCCTTCGGGCAACGCCTCGCCACCAACGGATTCATTGAAGTCGCTGAGTTCGGCGATGAGGGGATCATGGAGCCTGCGGAACTCCGCCGCGAACTCCGCCCACTCGGAGCGGTCTGAGGTCGGCAATCCCGACATCGCCGGGGGCAGCGCCGGATCCTCCATCTCGAGGGGATTGGCTGAGACCATCCGAACCCAGGGCACGCCGGCCAGCGGTACGGCGGCAAATCCCGCCACGTTGTCAGAGACGATGACGTCGGGGCGGACGTCCGACCAGATTTCCATCAGCCGGTCGTGAGCATATTTGGCCCCGGTTACTAGCTCCTCCCAGATGGGTTTGGTGACCGTGGTGAGTTGCTCAATCGTTGGCTTACGAAACTCCGGTGCAGTCTCGCGAATGAACTCAGCCCATCCCTCGCCCACGGCTTCTGGTTGTTCCGGAGCAGGGCTCAGGCGCATCAGCGCTTCGTCGAATCCGCGCTTGGCCAACTCGCCCTGGAATGACTCTTCGATCACGAAGACACATCGCCAGCCGCGGTCTCGAAGCACCTCCGCGATAGCGACAAGGTTGTTGGTCGGGCCCCAGGCACCTGGTTCGGGGAAAAACGCGACGGTTCTGACAGTCATAGGAGCACTCCTTGCCCTTGCGTTGGTGTTGACACCCCGGGAGATGTTCGTCAACGTACGCAGGTCCAGCCCTGCCTGTCGCCGGGCTGAGTGGCAACCAGAGAACGAACCCTGAGAGCTTCTTCATACTTTTGTATGAATCAGAACGCTGGGAGGCTGGCTAGCCCGTGCAGGACACTCAAAGCCAACCATCAAAGGGAGAGCGCTTGTCGATTGTGGATGACCTCAGGTCGGCTTGGCCCCCGGGAGCGCTGGGTCGGTCCGGTTATCTGACCCATCCAGCGCTCAGCGGCGAGGTGATCGATGCCCTCGAATTGCCCTTGCCAGGTGGCGTGTTAGGGGCTGTCTGCCTCACCCGAGACGATGCCGATCAGTTCGCCGCTGCGTGCGTCGTGCGACGTGACGCTTGGGCTGGCGCGGTCGCCGGTGATGGGCTGACCACCCAATTACTCCAACACTCCCTAGCAGGCTCGTGGTCAACTCGCGCCTTTTCCTTCGTCGCCACTCTGCCCCTCGTGGACCTGCTCTCGACTGAAGATGAGATCCCGATTCTGGTTGAGCAGACGCACCAATCCGTGGTGTTTGGGAATCTCATTGTTAAGTGGCTGATCCGCCCGGACCTGAGAGGCGATCAGTTGCTCCGACAGGAGCACCTGACCGATGTGGGTTTCGAATCAATGGCGCGGCACTACGGCCATCTCGTTTGGGAACATGACGGACACCGAGCCATCCTGGCAATGGTCGACCACTACATTTCGGGAGCGGCTGATGGCTGGGAATGGTGCCTGAATGCCGCGCAACGATACGTCGACAACGACACGTCAGCCGAGATTCAGCCAGAGGCAGTCGGCCAAGAGTTGGCCCAACTCCTGGCCGACCTACATCGAGCGATGGCCACCCCGACCAAAGCGGACACGACGCCGTTGAAAGTGGCCCCGCCAACCGAGGTGCAGGGCTGGCAGGAAGCCGCAATACTTCGGATGAACCGAGCGCACGGGCACTTCGCGGAAGACTTGCGCGATCGTGGCCTGTTAGGCAACTGGCGATTCCTGAACGGCTTTCTTGAGGCGCTCCCACCGGAGCAGTCGTCTTACACGACACTCACCCATGGCGACCTTCACGTAGGGCAGATCTTGAAGACACCCGACGGTGAACTATTCCTAGTGGACTTTGAGGGTGATCCACTCGCCCTAGACCGCGGGCTCTGGCAATCCCCCCTGCGCGATGCGGCTCACCTGATCACCAGCCTCGCGTTGGTTGGTGAGTTTGGCGCGAGCGAAGGCGTCCCGTCGGCAGCCCTCACCACCTGGACTCGACGTACGTGTCAGGCATTCCTCCGGACTTATGAGTCGGCGCTAGCGGAGTACGGCTTGGCCCAGATCTTCAGCCGACCGCTGTTGGAGTTGTTCATCGCGGAACAAATCTCAGCCGAGCTCAACTACTCAGCCGAAGTTCTTCCGGGCTGGGCTTACGCACCCCTGGGCTTAATCGAGAAATTGCAAGAGGTTGGTCTTCTGTCGACCGGCAACAGTGCCTAACGAAACCTAGGAGTGCCAGTGGATCCCTCGCGTTTCCTCGACGATGTGGAAGCCAAACCCGCCCTGCTTCGAAACTTCGCAGGACAGTTAGCAGTTGGCTTGTCGATGGACCTTGACTTTGCCCGCGTCAAGAACGTCGTCCTCACGGGACTTGGGTCTTCGCGTTATGCGGCGATGGACGCGACTCGGGAGCTTCGAACCCAAGGGGTGCGCGCTTGGTGTGACTTAAGTACGGCGCCCCTTGGTCCCTTTGATAGTGAGACACTTCTGGTCGCTATTTCTGCTAGTGGCGCGACCCCGGAGACCGTTCTGGCTGCGCAAGCCGGCCGAGCAGCGCAGGTCTTGGCCGTCACTAACGTTGAGCGGAGTCCACTGACCGAGTTCGCAGACGCCACTGTGATCGTGTGTGCGGGTTCAGAGAGTTCCGGCGCTGTCACGGCCTCGATGATTCACACCAGTCTTGCGCTCGCATCCCTCTCGGATCAGCTCACCGGGAGACGGCGCGATCACGCCGCCACGGCGCAACGAGCTGCCTCCGCGATTGAGCACCTTCTCGGCACGCGCCAAGAGTGGCTGCCAGCGGTCGTGGACCTGATGGACTCGCCGGACGGCGTACATTTTGTTGCGGCTAGCCAGCGTTCGGCATCGAGCGCTCAATCAGCGCTCTTGATCAGAGAGCTCGCCCGGCGCCACTCGACCGGCTGCGACGCCGCTGACTGGGCACACGTCGATGTCTACCTCACGAAGTCCACTGACTATCGCCTCGTGCTTTTGGGAGCGAGCCAAAACGCTAAGGACATCTTTGAGTGGACAACGGCCCGTGGCTCAAAGGTTCTGTCTTGGGGACACAACGACTCCCGCGCCAATAGCGCAATTCGGTTCCCCGACGATCTGGATCCGGAGGTTGCGCCTCTCGTGGACACGCTGCTCGCGGAGCTTGTGGGCCATCACCTGTTCTACACCAGCTCTTAGCTAGAGAACATTGAGAACACGTATGACACGATCCGGCCATGAGTATCACTGTCCGTGACATCGTCCAGGAACCAACGCTGGGCACCCGCCTTGTTGCTGGTTCGGATGGTGCCGGACGCTCCATCACCTGGGCCGCGACCTGCGAAATGGACAACCCTTGGGAATGGCTTGACGCCGGTGATCTTCTTCTCGTCAACGGACACCGGATTCCCGTGGCGCCCGATGCTCAGGCGGCTTTCGTGTCTGCTTTGGCCAGCGCTGGGATGTCAGCGCTCGGCGTCGCCGAGCATGCGTTTGCTCCTACGCTCAGCAATGAGATGCTCCAGAAAGCGGACGAACTGACGTTTCCGATCCTTCGCATCGACTACGAGATTGCGTTCGTTTCGATCTCGAAGTACGTCGGCAGCGGAAACCGTTCGCACGACCAGCGGAACTTGCGGTTGGTGTCCCGCATCTATGACCGCGCCCGATATTCTTCGGCCGGTAGTCGTGAGTTCGTCGATACCCTGACGTCTATTGGCGAATTGGTTTCTTCCCGCATCTCCGTCACGACCCCCCTTGGCCACTCTCTCCTTGGCACCCCCGAGATCTCAGCGGGTCTGCAAGCCGAACTGCATGACGAAGCCGCGCGCAGGAGTGGACATCGACTCCCGGCTGCCATCCGACTAAGAAACGCTCGCCCGGGCACCCTTGCTCTCCCACTACCGGCCGGGCGACCGGCCCTACTCGTCGTTGAGCCGCTCACGACTCCTTCTGACGTAGTTGTCCTGACCCATATCGGCATGCTCGTCGCCCTTGAATTGGAGCGCGACACAACCCGGCATGCATTGACGTCGACTATCGCAACGGACGTCTTGTTCCGCTTGATCCACAGGATGGTCGATACAAGTGTTGCGGCCCAAACGATCCAGATGCTCGGCATAGAGACTGACGGAGAGCAGGTCCTCGCAGCCCTCCAATCGACAGCCAACGACGTCGACCTGATCCAGTCACTGGTCGATCACCGCGTTCCCCACCTCTTCTGCCAGGACAGCAATCGGTGCCTGATCATGCTCAGCAATGACGAGGCATCAGTATCGGTGTTGGAGAGCGAAACCCGCGAGCGAAACATTGGGCTCAGTGCGCCATTCGTGGGTCTGCGTCGTGTCCCTGACGCTACGGCCGAGGCTTTGTTTGCGCTCGCCACGACGGATCGACCCGGCGTTACGGCTTATGGCAAGGCGGGCAAAGGCTTGCAGCCTCGCAGCCTCGCCGAAGCCCAACGAGTCGTCGACGAGGTGTTAGGACCGCTGCTGGCGCATGAGAGCGGAGCTCACAGGGAGTGGCTCAGCACCCTGCGAAGCTTTCTCCAGTGCGGCCGCTCCTGGAAGCGATGTTCTGAGGAGATGCATCTGCACAAGCAGACCCTCGTCTACCGGATCAGGCGGATCGAAGCGATCCTCGGACGATCACTCGACGATATGGATGACCTTGCCGAGATCTGGATCGCGTTGAAAGCGCTCGACTCCTTGGGCTCCCACGTCGACGGCTAGGACCCTGCGCCAAGAACGGATCATCCCCCGCTTGAAGTAACAATTCCTCGTTTGGGCTTGTGCCACGCGCGAACAGGGTGCACCAGGGATCTCCGGGTGCACCCTGTCGCGTCTCTGGGGCTGCGTGAGCTAACTCAGCGAGTGGTGATCTCGATGGTGCGATCGTTCGCGCTGGTGGGGTGCTGGATGTTCACCCAGGCACGCTCCTCGTTGAACGGATCGAAGTACAACCCGGTGAACTCAGAACCCGGAGTTCCGTTGGAAGCCCAACGACCCATTCCCTCACCCGAGTCGAGCAGGTCGCCATCATGGTTGCGATCCTTGGCGAACCAGATGTCGTCATCGACGCCACCATTGCGGTCCTCGATGATGTAGACGTTGCCGTCGTGGTCGATCGCCAGGTTGTCAGGGCTCGTCAGGCCGACATCGACGGCCGCGCCGGTCGCCAGATCAACTGTGGCGCGATTGGCGAACACGGAGATCTTGTTCCTGCGGAGATCAAGACGGTAGACCTCGTTGGTGGTCGTCGTTGCGACGTACAGGTACTCGCGATCGTCCTTCTCGACAACGATCTGCAGATCCTCGGGCCGCTGGTAGTCGGTGCCCCTGAACGCTGCGATGTCGGTGGTGTTGCGACCGTCAACCGAGGTCACCCCATTGCCGTCTGTGATCGTCAACGCGCCAGGTAGCGCGGCTCCGGTCCAGTCGGTGATCGGCACCCAGGTGTAGGCGCCGACGGCGTTTGGCGTAGCGCCATCGCCGACTCGCAGCACCGACGTCATACCTGCAGCGAAGTAGTCGGCGCGACCCGACTTGATCTTCGACCAACTTGCGGCGGGCGTGTACCTGTAGATCGCGCCACCGTTGAGTTCATCGATGAAGTACATGTTGCCGCGCTTATCGAACTGGATGCCTTCATGTGACGTGCGAGGAATCACGTTCCGGTGCACAAAGTCGGCACCGTCGTTGCTCGTTGCCGAGAACGGCTCCTTGATCCCGGGCGCGGCCAGTGGGTTGCGCAGCTCGAAGAGACGGCCGTAGTTGCTCGTGCAACCTGTCGGGGCGGTGCACCACGACTCCTCGGCGGTGATGAAGGTGCCCCAAGGTGTCCAGTACGACGCGTCGAAAGCCACGTGCCCGAGGTCTTGCGGGCTATACCAAATCGTCTCGGTGACACCTGTCTCCACGTTCTGGCGTTGCACGCCAGAGCGGCCCGTCTCGAACACGGTGAAGAGGAAGTCACCCTTTTTGCGACCGGTCTCATTGAGTGTGAGCATGTCCCAGTTCCCGGAGTTCGGGCTGCCAGCGGCGAGCTGCTCTTGCCGCGACGCGATGGATCGTTGCACAAAGTCCGTGTTGCCGAGCGTGATCGGCATCGACTCATCCGCCGCGGGTCCGGCGGACGTGGCGAGCGGCGTGTAGTCCGAGAACTCTGAGTCGTCGTCTGCGAACGCGGAATGGCTAGACAGCAGTGTCGTCGCGGCCATCAGGCCCGCGACATAGATGGGCGCCCTTCGGAGGCGTGGAGTTGAATACATTGGGGGTTCTCCAGTTCCAGATGTGGATGTCGACCCGGTTCGGCGGGTCACCGCCCCGGCCACCACTATTTCTAAAGCCCCCGCCCGAACCCCACGTGAACGAATTGGAATAGCAAGGCCAACACGGGATGGAGGTTTGACAAGAGGTTCCCGCGAAAGATTGTTGGCGCGTGAAAAAGAACAAAGAGCCTGGCCAATGGCCAGGCTCTCAACGATGACGCGACTCATCGCAATGGTGGAGCTGAGGGTGCCTGGGTTCAGGACATAGGTCTCAGTTGATAGGTCTCTGGTGAGTCGCGACATAGGTCACGGTCGCGGGCATGTCGAAAGCCAGGGTCGCTGTCCTCAAGGTCATCACTAAAGAACTCACCGTCACGGCGGCAGCAGCCGAGTACGGCTACTCCCGTAGACACCTGCACCGGCTGCTGCGTCGCTACCACCACGGTGGTCTCGATGCCGTTGATCCTCAATCACGTAGACCGCGGACCAACCCGGCCGCGACGAGTGACCAGATGCGTGGACTGATCATCGCGATCCGCCTTGATCTGGCCGGGCAAGGCCTCGATGCTGGCCCGGTCACGATCGCCTGGCACCTCGAACAACAGGGCCAGCACCCACCGGCGGACTCGACGATCCGACGGATCCTGAACACTGCGGGGTTGATCACCCCCGAACCCAGGAAACGACCCCGCAGTTCTTACCGTCGGTTCGAAGCCGCTCAACCAAACGAGTGCTGGCAATCAGACTTCACCCACTGGCGCCTGGCCGATGGCACCGACGTTGAGATCTTGAACTGGCTCGATGACCACTCCCGGTACCTGTTGGGCTGCACCGCCCACACTCCGGTCACCGGTGAAACCGTCACCACCAGATTCCTCGCTACCAGCGAAGAACATGGCTTCCCAGCCTCAACATTGACCGACAACGGCAGGGTGTACACCGCCCGCTTCGGTGGCGGAAAGAACGCCTTCGAATACCTCCTGGCCATGCTCGGGATCCAACAGAAGAACGGCCACCCCGCCAGCCGGCCACCCGCAGACCCAAGGCAAAGTGGAACGGTTCCATCAGACCCTCAAGAAGTGGCTGACCCAACAGCCCGCCGGGGCCAATCTGGTCGACCTCCAGGCCCAGCTCGACCGTTTCCGGGACCTTTACAAGCACCACCGACCTCACCGAGAACTCGGCCGGCGTACCCCCGCAGCGGCCTACGCGGCTCTCCCCAAAGCTGAGCCCACCGGCGACCCACGCCCAGGGCACTACCGACTGCGTTACGACCGCCTCGACCGCGCCGGCGCGATGAGCTTCCGTAGAGCCGGCCGCATGAACCACCTCGGCATCGGCATCGGCATCGCCCACGCCCGCAAACGAGTCCTCGCCATCGCCGACGAAACCACCGTCACCGTCATCGAACTCGAAACCGCCGAGATCCTCTCCACCCACATCATCGAGCCCACGAAGACCTATTGGCGAAATCAACAAAGAGCCCCAGGCCGATGGCCTAGAGCCCTCTGAAAAGAGACACATGACGCGACTCAGGAGAGACCTATGTCGCGACTCATCACATTCCGAAGTTCTTGAAGGCCGCCCGCCTGAGTTCGTCGGTAACAGCCTTAGCCGTCGTCAGCACCACGCGGTTTCGTGCATAGTCATGCATGGCAGAAGAAACCGCCTCCATCCCCGGATAGTCGTAGACTTCCGCAACGATCAAATCGAGATCAGCCTGGCTTCGCTCAACAATCTCACCGACAGCGTCGAGACCACGTTCCTTGAACAGAGCCAGAACCTGGGTCAACTCTTCCGGGCCCGAGACGCCAACGGTCAATTGGCTGGACTTCTCTTCGACCCAAACAGTTGCCGTGACGCCAGGCTCACTCTCAAGGAGCTGCGAGGCGATGGCAAGATCCGGCTCGGCCTTGGCGCCAGAGACAATCTCATCGATCACTGCTTCGAGGTCAACCACCGCAACCAGGGGCTCAGCGGCACCCACGGCGCCTGTGGCCCCTGACGTTAGAAGTAGCAGCGGCAATCCCGCACAAAGCATCCCCGCCAATGCCGTCGGTACAGTACGCATCGAACCTCCCGGATCGTCGAACGTCGCCAGTCTGTCAGAAGGCGCTGCCAAGCGCTCGAACCTGCCAACGCTCCTGAGATCACATGCTGGTGCCTCTGTATGAGCGCCGCCTAAACCCCGATGCTTGCCATTGCAGCAGTCCGACTGAACGGAGTGTGAAATCAATGTGGACACAAACGGTGGAGCTGAGGGGATTCGAACCCCTGACCTTCTCGATGCGAACGAGACGCGCTACCAACTGCGCCACAGCCCCGGGACGCCGACACGATCGGCAACCCAAGCGGTCCATCACACAGTGATTGACCGGAAGAACGTTAACACCGCACACAGGGTGGCTTCGAATCCGAAGACCGACTAGGAACCCACCGCGTGGGGCTGGTCGGCCAACTCGGCTTCTTCGGCTTCCGCTGCCTTCGCGGCGGATGCTGCCTCGTCAGCTTCGCGAGCGATCCGGGAGGCGATTTCCGAGCGGCCCGAGGTCCAGACGCCGCTCGACTCAAGGTCGATAGAGCGGACCGTACGCCTGGCAGCAGCCGGCTTCGTGACGTAGGTCGGCAGTGTGACTGGCACCGGGTCCCACAAGCTCGGATCGGCACTTGGAGTGGCATCGGCACCCACGCGCGGGATGTTTTCGGTCGCGGCCTCGTCGAGCGAAACTTCCGGGTTGACTGCGGCAGGAGGCTCGACCAACGACGTCCACACAACGAGCTCACGCTTCACCATCAGCCGGCAAGCAAACAGCCAGGCAACAAGGAGTGCGCCCGGAATCGCGGCGTACGACGGCGCGATGGTGCCATAACCAGCCAAGCCACCCACCACAACGCACGTCACCAGGATCAGACTCAGCACTCTCCGGCGACGCTCAGTGGCTCGCTTGGTGGCCATGCGACGTGATCGAATCTCGGCAAGCGAGGGCTTTTCGTCGGCACTCGAAGGGGTGTTGACCACCAGACGGGTGGCCTTTCGACTGACCGGCTCCCGTCGGGCGAGCACTCGCAGCCGCGAAGAAAACTTCTCGACCGAGCGAGTCTCCTCAGCTTCGGTGTGGTGTCGCAGCGCCTTGGGAATGAGATAGGCGGCCCAAGCAACCGCAAGGGCCACGAAGATCAGCGCACTCAAATTCTCCACGGGATCGAGCGTAGGTCGCCTTAGCGCATCGGGCTGGACTTCGCTAGGTGTGTCGCAAAAGAACTCGTGTGACTGGTGTGAAAAGTGGGTTTCGAGACGCTCGCAAGCTCGCTCCTCAACCAATCGGATCCGCGCCAGCTATGTCGGCGCTGCCGTCTAGCGTTCTTTTCATGAGCATCCAGCGCGTTGACGAGGCCCCGATTTCGGTGGCTTTGCGCGCTGTGCCGACCGCCGCTTCTTCCTCATGGCCGTCGGCGATCAGCCAGGTCGAGGCATCGTTGGATGCTGCTGGTGGGCTTGATCAGACGCTTCCGCTTTCGGAGTACGACGGGCTGTTGCAGCACCTTGATCACGTCCAACGTCGTCTCGAGGGGATGCGTCTCGGGCTGATCGCCGTGGCCCAACAACGCGGTGTGGCCCGGCATTACGGGTTCGCCGACACCGGCGCCTGGGTCGCCGCCGCGACCACCGGCTCCCACCGCAGCCGCACGAGCCGATGTGAAACTCACCGAAAGCCTCCACCGACGACTGCCCGCCACCATCAAGGCTTTGACGGCCGGTGAGTTGTCGCGCGAACACGCCGCGGTGATCGAGCACGTCACCCGCACCCTGCCCCGCAGCCTCTCCACCGAACAACTCGAACGCATCGAAGCCGACCTCATCGAGCAAGCCGCCACCACCGACCCACTGACCCTTCGCCGTCGAGCCCGCCGGGCACTCAAAAAGGTCGAACCCAACGAAGACGTCGTGGACGAACACGAAGACGAAGTGCTGGGAGACGAAGAAGCCCGCGCCTACGACCGCGCCCACCTGTCGTTACGGGACAACGGCGACGGCACCGCAACCGGACACTTCACCATCCCCAGCCTCGCCGCCGACATCCTCTCCCGCATCCTCGACGCCATGGCCGCACCCCGACGCGGCAAGTTCGGTGCCACCACATGCACAAACCGGCGACACCCACCTAGCCGATGGCGACTCCTACCAACGTCGGCTCGGGCAAGCCTTCACCGAACTCATCGAACGCCTCCCCACCGACCACCTCAACGGCACAACCGCCGCCACCATCGTCATCACGATCTCCTTCGAGCAACTGAAAGACAAACTCAAGGCCGCCGGCGTAGACACCGGCGAAGCGATCTCCGCCAGCGCCGCCCGCCGACTCGCCTGCAACGCCGGACTCCTCCCCGCCGTACTCGGCAAAAAGTCACACCTGCTCGACCTCGGCCGCATCTCCAGGCTCTTCCGCGAACCCCAACGCATCGCCCTAGCCACCCGCCACACAACCTGCGCGGCAGCGGGCTGCCAACGGCCCTACGCCTGGACCGAACTCCACCACCGGCAACCCTGGTCCCACGGCGGCACCACCAACCTCAAAGACGCCATCCCACTCTGCGGCTTCCACCACCGCCGCATCCACGACCCCGACTACACCCATGTAGAGACCCGCTGCAACAACAACCTGCCCGTCATCACGTTCCACCGGCGGACATAAGCCGACCGACGGGGCCAAGCCGACTGGTCGCGCCATTGCCAGCCTCAGGCCAGACGAGCCAGCAGGCCTTCGGGGCACTCTTCAGCGGTGATGGCGAAAATTCGGTGGTCGCGCCAATCGCCGTTGATGTGGAGATATTTCGGGGCGTAACCGATTTCACGCAGGCCAAGCTTTTCGACGACGCGTAACGAGTTGGTGTTCTCCGGACGCACAGCCACTTCCATCCGGTGGAGCCCTGCGGTGAAGAAACAATGGTCGATAGCAAGCGCGACCGCCTGAGGCATCAAGCCGCGACCAGCAAAGTCGTGATCAATCCAATAGCCCACCGAAGCAAACTGGGCCGACCCCCGGACGATGTTGTTGACCGTCAACTGTCCTGCGAAAACTCCCGAAACCTCGATCGCAAACGGCATCGCGGTCCCTTGCCGAGCCATCCGTCGCAGACGGCGTGCGAGCTGGGGGAAAGTGCTCGGCCGTTGAATGGTGTTAGGGGGCAGCGTCGCATCCCAGTGCTTCAGCCAGTCGTTGTTTCGACTCCGCACCTCCCGCCACGCGGCCGCGTCGTGGGTGTGGATGGGTCGGAGCGTCAATTCACCGTGCGTGAGCCGAACTGGCCAGCCAACTATTTGGCCGATCAATGGTCGCTCCCGACAATCTGTTCGCTCGCATGCACCAGGATCGGCTCCAAGACAGCCAGCGCATCGCGTACGCCGCCGCGCGACCCGGGCAGATTGACCACCAGACACTGCCCGATCACCCCAGCCAGCCCGCGTGATAGCACTGCCGAAGGCACGCCGTTGGCCACGCCATACGCCCGAATTGCCTCCGCAATGCCCGGGATCTCCCGATCGAGCAACGGACGCGTGGCCTCCGGGGTGCGGTCGGTTGGCGTCAGGCCTGTCCCGCCGGTGCTGAGCAGCACGCGAGCACCCGCTGCGACGGCCGCGCGTGATCGCATCGGCAACGGGCTGCCCATCAGGCACGACATGAGGATCGCCCACTTCGAAGCCCAGGCCCCGCAACGCCTCCACGATCAAGGGCCCAGTGGTGTCTTCATAAACGCCGGCAGCCGCACGATTTGATGCCACCACCACGGCCGCTGGGAGTTTTGTCATCGAGCCCAATCCCCGCTTTTGCCGCCGGTCTTCGTCTCGACCCTAACTTTGGTGATCACCGCACCCTTGTCGACGGCCTTCACCATATCGACGATCGTCAGAGCAGCCACGGACACGGCGGTGAGGGCTTCCATCTCGACACCGGTGCGGTCGTTGGTTCGCACCGTGGCGACGATGTCGACGGAGTCATCGGTGACGATCAGATCCACGGTGACTCCCGAGAGCGACAGCGGATGACATAACGGGATAAGAGTCGGGGTGGCTTTCGCGCCCATGATGCCGGCGATTCGGGCCACGGCCAGCGCATCGCCCTTAGGCACTCCCTCGCCACGAAGCAAGGCGACCACCTGAGCCGAGACCAACACCCGACCCGAAGCGGTTGCGACACGAGTGGTGACGGACTTCGCCGACACATCAACCATGCGCGCCGCGCCGGTTTCGTCAGTATGCGTTAGTCGATCCACGCACCGATCCTAGGCCGGTGTCTCAGAAATCGATGTCCAGGGCAAGCACCGAGACAATGGTGCCCTCCGGCACAGCGGTGGTTTCTTCGGGAATCACCACGAGTGCGTTGGCGTGGGCCAGGCTGCCGAGCAGGTGGGAACCATGCCCACCCACCGGGGTCACTGTGGCCACACCCTTCTTGACGGAGTACGCCGCTCGCATGAACTGCCGACGCTCGGCCGGCGACTTCACGGCCTGTGTGAGCACAGCATCGACCCGTGGTCGATGGCACACAGCCATCCCCATCAATTGTCGAATCGCTGGCACGACGAAGACTTCAAAAGAGATGTAGGACGACACGGGATTGCCGGGCAGCGTGAAGATCGGCACGCCCTCGACGGTGCCGAATCCCTGTGGCTTGCCAGGTTGCATCGCGACCGGGCCAAACCACATCGAGCCGCTGGCGATCAGTGCCTCCTTGACCACATCAAAGTCGCCCTGACTCACGCCACCCGAAGTGACGACAAGGTCGGCCTCGGCCAATTCGGCCCGCAACGAAGCGAGGAAGCCAGCCGGATCATCTGGCACGATGCCGACCCGCCGAGCCGTGGCTCCGATGGCCTCCGCCGACGCTGCGATGAGGTGGGAGTTGGCGTCATAGATCGAATCGGGAGCCAGGGCAGTGCCCGGCTCGCACAGCTCGGACCCCGTCGAGATGACCACGACGCGCGGACGTGGATGAGCCAGCACCCAGGCTCGCCCAAGCCCCGCCAACAGACCCAATTGCCGCGGACCGAGGCGGGTGCCCGCAGTGAGCATCAGATCGCCAACCTTGACGTCCTCGCCGGCCCGCCGAATGTGTTGTCCTGCGGTGGGGGCTTCGGTGATCATGACCTCAACAGCACCGCGATCGGTCCACTCATAGGGCACCACCGTGTCGCACCCGGCGGGGACCGGGGCACCCGTCATAATCTTCGCTGCCTCGCCCACGCCGATGGCGCGAACCCCGGCATTGCCAGCGCCGATCTCGCCGACGACCGGCAACCGCACCGGCGATTCGGCCGATGCCGACGCCACGTCGGCCAGCCGCACGGCGTAGCCGTCCATCGCCGAGTTGGCGAAAGGCGGCAAGGCAACGCCAGCGACGACGTCTTCGGCCAGAATCAAACCTCGCGCGTCAGCGAGCGGGGTTTGCCGAGCCGGGAGCACACTCAGAGCACCCGAAATTCTGGCTTGCAGCTCTTCGACCTGGATGGGCTGATGACTTGCTGGCGAGGGCTCAGGCATCAGGACCCAAGACCGAGCCTGCCGCGACCCGCTTGGCGGCCTTCGGCGAGGACAACGCGACGTCACCCACGAGTCGGACATCGGATTCGAACGTCCAATCACCCTCCACGCGCAGGGAGGTTGCCTCCTTGAGCGAGGGAGCGCCTTGACCAAACCGGCGGTCAAACTCCGTGACCAAGGCGTAGTGAGTCTTGTCGAGGTCGACGAACGGAACCTCCGAGACAGCCAAGTCGAGCGAATAATCGGCGGTGAGCGAATAGACGTCGGAGCGCAAAACCAGCAGATCGTTGGTCGTCTTGACGGGCACGAAGCGATCGCGGCCCACCTCGATTGTGCGGGCACCCTCAAAGATCTCGATGGCCGCACCCATCGCAGTTTCGATCTGGACCACCATCGGCGTCTTCGGCCGCGCCGGGTCAACCGGCTTCACGTTGCGGATCAGCGGAAGTCCGAGGATCCCGTTGCGCTCCTCCAACACTCGCTGCATCGCGGCGAGGTCAAACCACAGATTATTGGTCGAGCAGAACCGGTGTCGGCTCAGGTCGGCTAGCGCCTCTTGATCCTCAGGCAGGGTTTGGGCGCTCTCGCGAAGGACGATCCGCCCGTCAGCCTTGCGACGAGCAAAATGTCCACCCTTGCGGTCTGAGGGAGTACGTCGCACAGCCTCGATCGCAAACGGCGTGCCCGTGGCCGCCAACCAACCCGCCACCCTCGGGTCGGGCGTGGCGCCAAGGTTGTCGGAGTTTGACACAAAGACTCGCTCGAAACCCTGTTCCAAGAGCTTGTCGATCAACCCCGAGGACTTAAGCACGGTGTAGAGGTCGCCATGCCCGGGCGGACACCATTCGAGGTCTGGCTCGCGCGGATAACGGACCGGTTCGAGCGATTCAAGGAGCAACTTGGGCTCCTTGTTCTGCAAGAACTCCAGCGGCAGACCCTCCACGGGCAGGTCCTCATAGCGAGCTAGCGCGGCCATGGTGTCAGACGAGGTCCGGAACGAGTTCATGAACATCAACGGCAAGGTGGCGTCGTACTGCTTGCGAAGGTGCAGGACCTGTCGAGCAATGATGTCGAGGAACGAGAGCCCCTTGCGCACGCAGAGCAACGACTTGGCGCGCTCCATGCCCATCGACGTGCCCAGGCCACCGTTGAGCTTGATTATCGCGGTGGTGCGAATCGCTTGAGCTGCAACCTCGTCACTGACCTCGACGTCGGCCAACGACTCCATATCAACAGGTTCGATCGAGTTTTCGGGGATCATGCCCGTTTCGCCGCGCTCTAGGAGACGGTAGTAGTGCGCGAAAACCTCGATTGCCAAGTCGTCGACACCAGCAGATCGCATCGTGTTGCGAGCCATCTCCAAACCAACCGTCATAGGAAGATCGTAGGCTTCACCGGTGACACTCCCCCAATCGAATCTCGCAAAGGTCGCGCTGCGCGATCAGTTAACGACCGCGCGGGGGCGCATGTCGTTGGCGGAGATTGCCGAATCAGGCACCTTGTTGGCCAAGGTCGTGCTTTCGCTGCCAGAAGTACGCCGGGCCGCCACCGTGGCGGCGTACGTCTCGATTGGCACCGAGCCTGGCACCGGTTTGCTTCTCGACGCACTGATCGATGCGGGCAAGCGAGTGCTCTTGCCCCAGCTCATTCGCGCTGACGATGGCCATCCCGGCTGGGATCTCGACTGGGCGCTCTATCACGGGCCGACCTCCCTCGCGCCGGCCCGATTTGGTCTGCTCGAGCCGCCCGGGCAGGGACTCGGCGTGGACGCCATCGCCACTGCCGATGTGGTGCTGGTGCCTGGCCTCGGGGTTTCTCCTTCAGGAATGCGGATCGGGAAGGGTGCCGGCTGTTATGACCGCGCGCTGAGTCGAGTGCCGCTTGGGACACCGCTGTGCGCGCTGCTGTACGCCGACGAGGTTGGTCTCGACGTCCCGTTCGAAGCGCATGATCGAGCGGTCACTTCGGTGGCAACACCCGACGGTGTGACTCGCTTCTGAGTCATCTGTAGGATTAGCAGTCGAAGCCTGTGAGTGCTAGCCGGAGGAACTTGTGCCTACTTATCAATACGCATGCAAAGAGTGCGGGCACGCCTTTGAGCAGGTCCAAGCGTTTTCCGACGATGCACTGACCACGTGTCCGGTCTGCGCGGGCTCGCTCCGCAAGGTCTTTAATGCAGTCGGCGTCGTCTTCAAGGGATCTGGCTTCTACCGCACCGATTCGCGCTCCTCCGCTGAGCGTTCAGCCGTTGCGAAGGACTCCAAGCCCGCTGCCGCGGAAAAGTCGGACAAATCCGATAAGGCTCCCGCTGCATCGACCACCCCCACCTCGACCCCGAACAAATCCGACAGTTCTTCGTCGAGCGCCTCGAGCTCGTCTTCAGGCACGTCCACCAAGACGCCGAGCGCCTCCTCCGCTGGCTAGTTAGCGCCGCCTGTTGGTTGAGGAACGAGCGTCGTCCTGTTGGTTGAGGAGCAAGCGCAGCGAGCGTCGTCCTGTTGGTTGAGGAGCAAGCGCAGCGAGCGTCGTCCTGTTGGTTGAGGAGCAAGCGCAGTGAGCGTCGTCCTGTTGGTTGAGGAGCGAGGAACGAGCGTCTCGAAACCACCCCTGTGGATAACCCAGGCAGCCACCCTCTCGCGCGAATAGCCTCGCGGGATGTCTCACCCCACTAATCCTCGATCTGCCTTGACGAAAGTCACCCAGAGTCTTGGACGAATACGCCGTCGCGTCCTGCTTCGTCGGCGCTGGCTCGCCGGGCTCCTTGTCGGCGTTGCTGTCGCGGCTGGGTTACAGGCGACCATGGGACCCCCTCCCGCAACCCAAGGCGTGTTGCTGGCTGCTCGAGATCTCCCCGGTGGGGCTGTGCTCCTCGCAAGCGATCTTCGATTGACTCAAGTGGCTCCGGAATCCGTGCCCGCTGGCCTCAGCCTGACTCCGGTCGGACGAGTGCTTGCCTCACCACTTCGTGAGGGTGAGCCCGTCACGGATGCACGTTTGGTGGGACCAGGGCTTCTCGAAGGACATGCCGGATTGACTGCAGTGCCAGTGCGGATTCCCGATCCGGCCGTGGTTGATCTGCTGCGGGTGGGCGACACCTTTGATCTCCTGGCCACCGACCCAGCAGGGGCCGGCACTCGCGTCATTGCTGCGGACGCAGTTGTCCTTGCAATCCCCGAAACGGCGCCGGACTCCTCTTCAATCGGAATATCTGGATCCTTAATCGTGATCGGCACCACACCCTTGGTGGCCAAAAATGTGGCTACCGCTGCCATTCAGGATTTTCTCAGCATCGCGTTTTCACCCTAGAGTTCTCAGTTGTTCGAACCATAGAGCTGACTTAAGACACCGTCTCCGACTTTCGGGGTGCGGAATATGAGGAGATCCCATGTCTGGATTCAAAGCGTTTGTCCTGAAAGGCAACCTGGTCGACTTGGCCGTTGCTGTCATCATCGGCACCGCCTTCGGTGCCGTCGTTACCAAGTTCACCGAATGGCTGACTGGTCTCATGCCTAAGAGCATGGACAACCTGTTCAGCACTGCAGCGCAAAGTTTTGGCGCCTTCTTGAATGCGACGATCGCCTTCTTGATTTTGGCCGCCGTTGTCTACTTCTTCGTCGTGGTGCCCTACATCAAGGCCAAGGAGAAGTTCTTCCCCGAAGACGAGGCTGGCGATCCGGCCGACATCGCCCTCCTCACCGAGATCCGCGATCTGCTCGCCAAGAGCTAGTCAAACCAAACAAAACGAAGGCCGTCCCGTTGGGGCGGCCTTCGTTTGTTTGTCGGGACCTAACCGTGGTGAGGGGGGACCTGTGCTCGCAGCCATTCGTCAGAGGCTGACTCCGACTTGGCCGGGGTCTGCTCAACCAAGTCGTCGGCGGTCGACTCAGGCAGTACGTCGCCAAACACTGCCGCGATGCGCTTGCGGCGTACCCACTCTGGCTCAGCCTCTTTGTCGCTCATGCGCACAGCCCGCTGCGCCGCAACTCCGCCGCAGCGGCCTCAGCTTCCGCTTCCGCCTCCGCCTGCTCCTCGGGTGATGCGCTCGGGGAGTTCGGTGACGCGGACGGATCATCGGTGGACTCGTTGGACGATCCACCCGGCACGTTGGAGGCCCGAATCAGGCCAGCCTTGAGCCGATTAGGGATCGTCTTGTCCTTCTTGATCAGGTCCCAGACCTCGTCGGCCTCGGGAGCCCAGACGACCCGGTTGGGATCTTGCGGGTCTTCGACAATCGGAATGGTGAAGAACTGGATCTTGTCGAGCCCCGTGTTCTGAAACTGCAAGGCAAGGTCGCTCAGTTTGGAGACACTGCCAAGGCCCTTGTCGACCGTCAGCGACGCCGTCACCGCGTTGAGTAGTTTGACGACCTTGGTCGGATTGGTCAGTGTCTCGGCGGATTGGACCTTGTTGGCCATCGACGCCACGAAGGCTTGTTGGCGCTTCACCCGCGTCAGATCCGAGCCGTCCCCTGTGTTGCGGACGCGGACATAGTCAAGCGCCTCTTGAGGGCCGAGAATCTGGGTGCCCGCGGTGAACTGAATATTCGCCTTATCGTCATCGATGTCCTCGGGAATGCAGACCTCGACGCCATCGATGGCATCCACGATGGCCTTGAAACTGGCGAAGTTGACCACGACGTGGTGCTGGGTCCGAATGCCCGTCAACTGCTCAAACTGGTTGATCGTGCAGCCCGCACCAGCAACACCGAAGGCTGCGTTCCACTGTTGATAGCTAGCGGCGGGGTAAGACGTCCCCTTGCGCTTGCATTCTGGCCGATTGACCATGGAGTCGCGCGGGATGCTGATGCCGTAAGCACGTTTTCGGTTGGCGGATACGTGCAGGAGAATCGTCGTGTCGGACCCACCTGCGCCTTCGCCATCGATTGCGCACCCTTCACAATCGCGGGAGTCCTCTCCCATCACGAGAATGTTGAGCGGCTTCTTTGGCCCCTCCACCACAACTTCGTCCGGGCGGTTGATCAGTTCCGAAGTGAAACTGGAAACGTTGATGTTGGAGTTGAGGTGTCGATAGAAGTAGGCGACGCTCAAGCCGACAATCAACGCCATCACGACCGTCGTACTCGTCAGGACTTTGGCAACCGTGTGTCGTTTGCGCACTGGTGCACGTCGCTTGGGTCCACCACTCGACGCAGGAACGGGTGCCCCGTCATCTGGGCCAGATACCCGGATGGAGATGGAGTCAGCGTCGCTCACGTGGTTCCTCAGTTGTCGTCCTGTGCCGGCGGTTGGCGTTGGGAAGACCATATGTCGTCCAACACGGCGCCCACTCGAAAGTAGCCGAGATAGTCAAGCCGTTGGGCCAAGTCTCTCGCGTGCTTAACGATCTTCCCAAACATCGGGCTGATATGACCATCAGCGCAGTTGCTTTCACAAGACCCACACATGGCAGGATTGGAGCAGATCGGTGGCCCCAGTAGCTCAGTGGATAGAGCAGCCGCCTCCTAAGCGAAAGGTCGCCAGTTCGACTCTGGCCTGGGGCACCCACCAAGGCCGAGGAGTCACGCAATCCCGCCCAGGCGTCACGCAATCCCGCTGAGGGGTCACGTAATCGCGCCGAGGAGTCACGCAATCTCGCCCATGCGTCACGCGGAACCGGTGAGGAGTCAAGCAATTCCGCTGAGCAGTAGGCATCAGCCACAACGCCGCTGACGGCTTCGAACGGCAGAACGGTGAACTTTGAGGCGGCGCCAACCTTCTCGGCGCTGCCAAACACGACGAAGTACTCCGATTGCCTCGCGACTCGTACGGCGTCGATCGGGGATTTAGCGAATCTCACACGAGCGCGACCTTGCTGTCTGAGTCGAACTTGCTGTGATCCCAGACTTCGCCGCGTAGTCCGCCGCCCGAATACCTGACCCCTCGGCCCTTTCACGTGACCTCTCGGCACTTCTACCTGACTCCTCGGCAGGATTACGTGACGTCTCGGCGGGGTGGGGAAGGTGGACGACGCGGTCGAGGAGGTCCAGGCCGATCGTGCCGTGGGTGATCCACAGGACAGTACGGCGACCCCTCGCTCCGCCCCCGTCCCCGCACTTTAAAGACGCCAGCGCGACTGAGCACTTCGGCGGCCACGGCCCGGGCGGTTGCAGCATCCAGGTGGGCGGTGGGTTCGTCCAAGACCAAGATCGGCTGATCGGCAAGCAGCGCGCGGGCGATCCCCAACCTCGCCCGTTCCCCTCCGGAGACACTCGCGTTCCCGTCGCCGACGTGGGTGTGCGCCCCGAACGGCAAAGCAGCAATCCAGTCACCTAAGGCCGCCGCCGCAAGGGCCTCGAGAACCTCGGCATCGGTCGCTTCGGGCCGGGCCAACCGGACGTTTTCCATGATCGAGGAGGCGAACACATACGGGTCGTCATCCACGAGCCCTGTGGCTCGGCGTACGTCGTCAAGGGCCAACGCGCGCAGATCGATATCCCCCAGAACTTGTCGACCCGCCAGCGGATCAAGGAAGCGCATCATGATCGCGGCGTACGTCGACTTGCCGGTGCCCGATGCCCCCACCAGACCAACTCGAGCGCCTGGGGGAAGCTCGAGGGTGAAGTTGACCAGGGCACTCGTATCGCCCCAGCCCGCCGTCACAGAATGGGCCACCGATCTCGGGTGATCGACAGCAAGTGACCGCGGACCGACGGGGTCGCTCACCAGTGGTCGAGTCGACGACAACGCCTCGAGCCGTGCGCGTGCTGCGCGGGTGCGAACTGCCAGAACTCCCGCGTCGGGCAAACCTCCCAAAGGGTCGGCCAACGCAACCGGCACCATCACGAGGAGAGCCAACATCGCGCCAGAGACGCCAGCCCCAGGCAACCAAGCAGCCAGCACAAGCACCGCCGCACCGCTGGCAAGAGAGATCAGCAGCCGTCCACGAGCCAAGGCCGCAGCAGAGCGCCGGTTGGTGTCACCTAGCGCCTCACCCACCCGGTCAAGCGAGACCAGGGCGCTCCGATCGGCCCGCCAGATCACGAGGTTTCGCGCACTCTGCAGAACCTCCTCGGTCTTGGTCGAGACCTCGGCCCGACGCTCCACGAACTCTCGTTCGCTACGGCGTACGCCGTAGAAAGCCAGCCAGCCTCCCACCCCCGCGATGACGCAGAATGCCAACAAGACCATCCCCGCGCGCGGGGAGATGAGAGCTGCCAATGCGGAGGCCCCTAGACCCACCCAAGCCGCCGTCACTATCGGTTGTCGGACTCGCAGCTGATCATCGACGAGCGAGTCGACGTCATCCACGACCGAGGCCAGCACGTCGCCGCGGCGCGCTCCGGACCCGCGTGGCACCAGCGGAATGAGGGACTCATAGACCCGGGCTCGCTGCTCGGCCAGCAGCCCCAAAGCAGCGTCATGCGACACCAGCCGTTCGGCATAGCGCAGCGCCGGGCGAGCAAGCCCGAAGGCTCGGACTCCCACGATGGCAACCATTAACTCCAGGACCGGCGGATGGGTCGAAGCCGTCGTGATGAGCCAGCTGGCGGTCGCGGTTAGTGCCACGCCAGCCGCCACAGACAACGTTCCAAGCGCGGTGCCCAGCGACCGACGACCTGCCCAGCGGCGACCGGGAGTCAAGCCTCCGAAGGCAGCATCAATCACCCCTCGTTCGAACTGGGCTGGCCCCACAACGGGCGGCCAAGACGACGCCGGCCGAGACCATGAAACGACGGGCAAGGCCACGATCTGTGAGGCTAGGTCGAGCACGGCGGGGCTATGAGCGACAACAACCACACAGCGATTGCGAGCCAGGTCTCTGAGAGTGCGAAGCAGAATCGCCTCAGTCTCGGCGTCCAAATGCGCAGTGGGTTCGTCGAGGAAGACGTACGGTCGGTCGGCAAGCACGATGCGGGCTAGTGCGAGCCGAGTGCGTTGACCCGCCGACAGCCCTGTCCCATCCTCGCCGAGCACGGCGTCGAGCCCGCCCGGCAAACCTGACACGACTCCCGCTAACGAGACCTGGGATAGCGCCGACCACACGTCGGCATCACCGGCGTCCGGGCGCCCGATCAACAAGTTTTCCCGAATTGTGCCGGCCACCAACCAGGGACGCTGAGGACCCCACGCCAAGCTTGAGCGCCACGAGTCGACATCCACCTCCGCGAGGTCAACGCCACCAACCCGGATCCGCCCGCTGGCGGGTTTCAGCTCCAAGACCAACGCATTCAACAGCGTCGACTTGCCACACCCGGATGGCCCCGCAATTGCGGTCAGACCCTGAGCAGGAATCGAGGCCGTGAGGTCTGAGACGGTCGCCATCAGCCGATTGGGGTAGCGCAACGTCAGGTGTTCCAGCTCAATGGCACCCCCGGCAACGCGCCGGCCGCCGGGGCCGTTAGGACCTCCAACCCCGCGGTCACCTTGGGCCAACGAATCCAACTCAGCAATCTGTCCCAGCACTGCGGCACCTTCGGCGGCAGCGTGAAACTCCGCGCCCACGCGCCGCAACGGCCAATAGGCCTCGGGCGCGAGCAGCAACACGACCAACGCGGTCCAGAAGTCCACACTCCCGCTAGCCAGACGCAACCCCACACTCACGGCCACGAGGGCGACCGAAATCGTCGCGATCAGTTCCAAGGCCGCAGCAGAGGCAAACGCGATCGCCAAGGTCTCCCTGGTCGCCTTGCGATAGCGGTCAGTGACCGCCCGGATCGTGTCAACTTGTGCCTCAGCGCGGCGATAGCCCACCAGCGTCGGCAAACCGCGTACGCCGTCCAAGAAGTGACCCGACAGGGTGGCCAGGGCGCGCCACTGACGAAGCGCTCGATCACGCGTGGTCAGTCCGATCAACACCGCAAACATGGGCACCAAGGGCAAGGTAAGGATCACGATGAGGCCGCTGAGCCAGTCGAGCCAAAAGATCGCTCCAACGGTCGCCACGGGCAGGACCGTCGCAGTCACGAGCGTCGGCAGATAGCGCGTGACATACGGCTCCACCGCGCTGACCCCGCGAGTCGCTAACACGGTCAACTCCCCCACCCGGTGGCCGCCCAGCGATACCGCGTCGAGATTCAGCGCCGACTCCACCACTCTTCGGCGCAACGGCACCGACACCTGCTGTGCGGCGGCGGCTGCGCAACGATCGACGGCATAGCTGGCCAGCGCCCGGCCAAGGATCGCGCCCGCCAACCACAACGCCGCCCGCTGCCAGCCGGTCCCGGCTGGCTCTCTCACCACCTCCACCAGGAGCGTGCCGAGTGCGAAGGCCTGCGCGACCGTTAACAGCCCAGCAATCAGACCCGCGGTGACGAGCGCCGTCAGCGCACCACGCGCAGGCGCAAGCAGCGGTCTAACCCGTGGGTCGAGCGGCCTCATGACGTGCTGACGGGTCCATCAACCAGCTCAGGGACCGGCTCGGGGATGTGATGGGTCGCGATCCGCTTGCGGAAGATCCAATAGGTCCACGACTGATAGAGCAACACCAACGGTGTGAAGATCACCGCGACCCAGGTCATCACCTTCAAGGTGTAGGCAGTGGCCGCAGCATTCGTGGTCGTGAGGGAGTACGCCGGGTTGGTCGAGGAAGGCATGACATCAGGAAAGAGCACCAAGAACAGACCGGCAACCGCCGTGGCGATCGTGACAAAGGTGCCGACAAAGGCCCAGCCCTCGCGACCACGGTATGCCATCAGCACAGCTGCCAGCAGCGACACCGCAGCAACAACAAAGGCCACCAACGCAGGGATTTCCCAGTCGGCCTTCACCAGCGTCCACACAATGAAGAGCACGGCCAACAACGCGGCTCCCAGACCCAACCGGACCGAAAGCGCACGGGCGCGGTGGCGAATGTCTCCATCGGTTTTAAGGGCAAGGAACATCGCACCGTGGGTCAAGAACAGCGAGGCTGTCACCAACCCGCCGAGCAACCCATAGGGATTGAGCAGGGTGAAAAGACTGCCGGTGAACTCCTTGTCGGCATCGATCGGCACTCCGGCCACGATGTTGGCAAAGGCCACGCCCCACAGCACCGCAGGGAGGTAGGACCCGAAGATCGCGGCGAAGTCCCAGTTGCGCCGCCACGTGTCGTCGTCCTTCTTGCCGCGATAGTCGAAGGCCAGATTGCGCACGATCAGGGCGACGAGGATCAATAGCAACGGCAGATAGAAGCCGCTGAACAACGTGGCATACCACTCCGGAAACGCGGCGAAGGTCGCCCCGCCAGCAACCAGCACCCACACCTCATTGCCGTCCCACACCGGGCCGATGGTGTTGTACATCACTCGGCGTTCTTTCTCGTTCTGGGCCAGGATCGGCAACAGCATGCCGACGCCGAAGTCGAATCCCTCCAAGGTGAAGTAGCCGATCCATAAGATCGCGATCAGCGCGAACCAGATGGTTGTGAGTTCCATGGTCTTCCTTTCGGTGGTCGAGCCCGTCGAGCCTGTCGAGGCTCAGTAGGCAAACGTCATGGGGGCGTCGCGGTCTTCTTCCGAACCGCCAAGGGGCACGTTCGGTGGCTCTTCGAACGGATCTGCCCCCCGCTTGACGTATTTCAGCGAGCAACCCGACCTCGATCACCGCCAACACGGCGTACAACAAAGTGAGCACGGTCAGCGAGGTGGCGGCCTCAAAGACACTGACCCCAGGAGACACCGCCTGATCGGTCGTCATCAACGTGAAAACCGCCCACGGCTGGCGGCCCATCTCGGTGAAGATCCAGCCCCACGAGTTGGCCGCGACCGCCGTGATCGGCAACCCCAGGCCCAGCATCCCGACCCACTTTGCTGGGGTCCGGCCGGCTCGGGTCAACCACAGGATCACCGCGGAGCCGGCTGCCACCACGACACCCAATCCGATCATGAAACGGAAGGCCCAGTAGGTGACCGGAATGACCGGCGTGTAGTCGCCTGCTGTGTAGTACTTCGCGCCAGGATCGACGCCGTACTCCTCCTCATATTCCTGACGTAGGTCGTTGATGCCCACCACCTCGCCGTCAAAACTGCCGGTGGCCAGGAAGGACAACAGTTTGGGAATCTTGATGGCAAACTTCTCGGTCTTGCCGTCGGGAGTCCCGATCGTGAAGACCGAGAAGGAAGCAGGCTGCTCGGTGTCATAGAGCGCCTCGGCCGCGGCCATCTTCATCGGCTGCACCTCAGTCATGATCTTGGCCTGAAAGTCACCGGTCACCGCCACGCCGATGCCAGCAATGAGGGCGACCGTTGCTCCCACCCGAATGGCCTTGCGATAGAGCGGCTGATCCTCCACGAACCGCGGTTTGAGATAGACGTACGTCGCGATGCCGAGCACAAAGGCACCAGCGGTCATGTAGGCCGAGAACACCACGTGCGGGAAGGTCACCAACTGCACCTTGTTGAACATGACTGCCCAAAAGTCGATGAGCTCCGCACGCCCGGTGTCCGGATTGAAGGCGTAGCCCACGGGATTCTGCATCCAAGAGTTGGCGGCCAAGATGAACCACGACGACGCCAACGTGCCGATGTGCACGATCCACATCGTGGAGGCGTGCAAGGCCCGCGGCAACTTATCCCAACCGAAGATCCAGAGACCCAAGAACGTGGACTCAAGGAAGAAGGCGAGCAAACCCTCAACCGCCAGGGGTGCCCCAAAGACATCCCCCACAAAGCGCGAATAGTCCGACCAGTTCATGCCGAACTGGAACTCTTGGACGATGCCGGTTACGAGGCCGAGTGCGAAGTTGATCAGGAAGAGCTTTCCGAAAAACTTGGTGAGTCGAAGGTATTCCGGCTTGTCAGTGCGAACCCAAGCGGTCTCGAAGCCGGCAATGATCGCCGACAAACCGATGGTGATCGGAACGAACATGAAGTGGTAGACGGTGATAATGCCGAACTGCCAGCGTGCGATGTCAAGCACGTCCACGAGCGGATCCCCCTCAATTTGCGTTCCGAGCTCGTCGCTCGGTGGCCGGATTTGTCGCGCAGATCTACTACGCAGTGTAGGTAATACTACGAGAGGTAGTATGGCCAGCGGCAGGGCAACTAGACTCCTCCGCGTGGGTCTTTCGTCCCGAATGGGTGAGCTTGAGCGGGCCATCATGGACCAGTTGTGGGCAGCGGGGCCCGAGCAATGGTTCACCGTTCGCGAGATGTATGCCGCTCTCGCGTCATCGCGTGACCTCGCCTACACAACCGTGATGACGGTGATGGACCGCCTTGCGCGCAAAGACTTGGTGGCCCAGCAGCGCGAGGGGCGCGCCTATCTCTACCGGGCTCGAGCCAGTCGCGCTGAGATGACCGCCGAGCTCATGCGCAACGCCCTCGATGACTTCACCTCCGAAGATCGCAATCAGGCATTGGTGGCCTTCGTCGGCGACGCCTCTGCTGATGACGTCGAGGCTCTGCGCAGGGCGCTTGACGAGCTGGAGAAGTAGGTGCCGGGTCCCACGAAAAGTCGTGGCGGGAGCGTTCGACAGGTCAACGGCCGCCGGCACACCTGTCAAACACTCCCGCGGACGCCGTCGAGTCATCGTTAGCGATCCCCAAGACGGGAGGAACCTCGCAGGCACGCCCAGCGTCTGAGGACCATGGGCACTCTTCGTCAGGTCACCGTTGGCATCGCGTCGCTTGCTGCGCTGGGCACGTCATTTGCGGCCGGAGTGTCCGTCGGCGATGACGCCCGGCCCAAAGGTCGAGATCAGGTCGCCGTGGCGGCGGGAATCAAGCGCCTACCTACGGGCTCCCAGCCGGCTGTCCTCGCTGGTGCGTTGACGTCCGCAACCTCCTGCGACGAGTTGTTGAAGTGGTACGTCGCCGAGGGAATCAAACGCGTTGGGCCCTATGGCTGGGACTCCCTGATCTACAACAACACCGACATGATGGTGTTCGAGGACTCTGCGCCGACGGCGATGACGGCCAGCCGAGCGCAAGCCTCGAGCTCCCAGAAAGCGGCCATAGCCAGCGCAACCGGCACCAACGTGCAAGAAGCCGGGGTCGACGAGCCGGATGTCGTCAAAACCAACGGCACGATCGTGGCCCGAATCAAGGACGACCGACTCACGACGTACGACGTCACTGGGACCGCGCCCGAGCAACTCGCGTCCGTCCATCTAGCCGACATCACCGAGGCTGAGATGCTCCTGGTTGGCGACTACCTCGTGGTCCTGGGCAAGGACGATCAGACGGCCAACCTCACCAACCGCACTCGCATGATCCAACTAGACGTCAGCGACCCAGGGGCGCCTGTGGTGACGAACACCAAAGTGTTCAGTTCGGCTCTGGTCAGCGCCACCCAACACGGCACCACCGTGCGGCTCACCATGAGCCAGGGTTTGCCGGATCTCAACTTCACCCAACCTCGGCGATGGCGCAACGAAAAGGCTGCCCTCAAACGCAACCAGAAGGTTGTCCGTGAGAGCAAGATCGAGGACTGGCTGCCAAATGTGAGCGACGGCGACGTCGCTGATACCGAGCCCGTGTCGCTGTGCACCAGCGTGGCGATCCCGGAGGAAGACTCAGGACTTGGCACGCTGTCGATCGTCGGGTTTGACGTCAATTCACCCGAGTCGTGGGACGTCGCAGCAGTGACGACTGAGAGTCAGATCGCCTACGCGTCCAGCGACCACCTCTATCTCGCCACGACAGCCGGTTGGTCGGACGAATGCTGCTGGGAAGACTGGGGCATGCGGGGACAGTCGACGAGCGCCGATGGCGTCACCGATCTGCACGCCTTCGCACTCGACGGCATCGCCACGACGTACGTCGGATCGGGCGAGGTCGAAGGACGTATTGCCGATCGGTGGTCGATGGACGAGTCGGACGGCGTACTCCGAGTCGCGGTTGGGGCCACCAACGCCACCGGCAACTTCAACTCGGTGGTGACTCTGGCGCTCGAGGGCGATCAACTTACTGAGGTCGGTCGCCTCGACAAACTCGGCGTCAACGAAGACATCCAATCGATGCGTTGGTTTGACTCGCTGGCGATCATGGTGACCTTCCGCCAGGTTGACCCGCTTTATGCAATTGATCTCAGCGAGCGCCAACCGCGCCTGCTCGGCGAACTCAAGATCCCAGGCTTCTCCGACTATCTCCACCCGATCGGCCCCGAGCGGATCATTGGCATGGGGGTCGACGCGACCCTTCGCGGACGCACTAGAGGCGCGCAAGCTGGCCTGTTCAATCTCGCCGACATCGCCAACCCGCGACTGGTCAGCAAACTCACCTACGGCCCACGCGCTCAGGCTCTAGCCGGTGAGGATCCCCGCCAATTCACCTGGCTGCCGGACCAGCGGACCGCGCTGACGGTCGTCGCAAAGGGATATGACTCGCGCACCGGCTTCATCTCGGTGTTGAAACTCGTGGACGGCGAGTTTCAAAACCGGATGGTAGAGGTGGAATACGGCGATGAGGTGTCGGAAGTCCGCCTCGTCCCGCTCACTAGTGGCCCGTCCTCCGGCAAAGTTGTACTCGTGACAGGTGACGACCTCCGCTTCTTCAGCATCTGAGCGAGGGGGTCTCGAAACCACTCCCACCTCAACCAGCTGGGCATGGGTGGTTGAGGAGGGCGAGGAACGAGCCCCGCAGCCCCGGTGGTTGAGGAGGGCGAGGAACGAGCCCGCAGCCCCGGTGGTTGAGGAGGGCGAGGAACGAGCCCGTCTCGAAACCACTCCCACCGTTAAACCCAGCGCGATAATCTCGGGGGCATGTGCCGCAACATCCGACCCCTCAACAACTTTGCCCCTCCCGCGACCCGAGATGAGGTGGGTGCCGCTGCCTTGCAATACGTGCGAAAAGTGGCCGGCACCACTAAGCCGTCATCAGTGAATCAGGCGGTTTTTGATCACGCAGTCGCCGAGATCGCCCACATCACCGAGCATCTCCTAAAAGACCTGATCACGATGGCGCCACCGAAGAATCGTGAAGCCGAAGCGATCAAAGCCAAAGCGCGGTCTCAGGCCCGCTTCGCCCGCTGAACGTGACACCCACCCCGGTCACGCCGTACGACGCCGCACTGGAGTTGCTAGGGCCGGCGTTCGCTCGTCGCCAGGTGGTGGTGTTGACCGGCGCAGGTCTGAGCACTGACTCGGGAATCCCCGACTATCGAGGCCCGCAGTCAGTCGCGCGCAGTCCGATGACTTATCAGCAGTTCGTCTCCGGAGAGCCGCAACAGCGTCGCTACTGGGCCAGGAGTTACGTCGGTTGGTCGCGGATGGCACACGCCCAACCCAACGATGGCCACCGAGCCCTTGCCGCCTTGGATCCACTTCTGCTGATCACCCAAAATGTCGACGGACTTCACGAGCAAGCGGCTTCCCGCGCACTCGTCGCCCTGCACGGCCGGATCGCCGATGTGATCTGCCTGAAGTGTCGGCGTACGACGCCAAGGGACGCCTTCCAAGCACTGCTCGGAGACCTCAACCCGGGCTTTCTCGACCGTTTTCCCTCGGTCGAAGCCCTGCCAGACGGGGACGCAGCGCTCGACGAGACTGATGGATTCGTCCTCCCAAAGTGCCCGATCTGCGACGGCGTCATCAAGCCCGACGTCGTGTTCTTCGGCGAGAACGTCCCTGCCGCTCGGGTCGCGCGTTGCTATGCGGCTGTCGAGACCCTTGCTCACAGCGGAGTCCTGCTCGTGGCAGGCTCGTCGCTCACTGTCATGAGCGGCCTACGTTTTGTGCGCTCCGCCGCCAAGCAAGGCACGCCCGTCGTCATCGTGAATCGAGGCGAGACCCGGGGCGACCCGCTAGCGACGTACAAAATCGACTCCGGCTGCACCGAATTCCTGACCGACCTCGAAAGGCTTTGCGCCGCGGATGTTCGTTAACGTGCACTCAAGCGGAAAGCGCTGGGCGACAGATTGAACCCGAACATGATCAAGAAGGAGAGCGTGACGGCAAGCACCGCGAACAGGACTGTATCATCATGCGTAGGATGGCGCATCATGATGCGTTATAGTTGGCACCATGCGAACAACCATCAATCTGGACACGGACGTTCTTGCCAGCGTCCAACAACTCCAGCGTGAGGGACTTGGCCTATCAGAAGCTGTTAACGCCCTTGCCCGCCGAGGCATCCTGTCAAGGAGAGTCGACTTCGTGTTCACCCCCATCACCTTTGACATGGAGGTCACCCTTGATGTCAGCAACATCGGGCAGGCGCTGGAACTGCTCGACGACCTCGACGCTGCGGACGACGCCAGCGCCACAATTGCTGCGCCTCGATGATCCTCGACGCAAACCTGCTGATCTATGCCGCCGACCAAAGCTCGCCGTTCCACCCCCGTGCTACAGAGTGGTTGACTGAAACGCTCAACGGCGATGTCAACGTCGGCATACCGCTGCAGACCGTTGGTGCCTTTGTGCGCATCGTCACCAATCCACGAGCAAGCCGGTCTCCAGTGTCGATCAAACAAGCGTGGGAGATCGTGGATGGGTGGCTGGCCGCACCCACCGTTTGGGTGCCATCGGCGGGCGAACGAACTGTGAAGATCCTTAGCGGACTCATGCAAGGGCTTCACCTGGGTTCGGGGATGACGACTGATGCCCAACTCGCTGCTCTAGCCATAGAGCATGGCGTTCCAATTGCGTCCGCAGACTACGACTTCGCTCGGTTTCCTGAGCTTCGCTGGATCAATCCCCTCGCGCTCGGCTAGAGAACCCGCACGAAAATGTGCTCGGACGCCTCAAAGTCGATCTCAGCCGACTCACCGCCGGATCCGATCAAGACACCATCTCGAGAGGCAGTCACCACGATGGTCTTGTCTGGGCCCGCACCAACCCGACGCAGCGTCACCATCAACTGCTGGTCCTTCTGCATCTCCTCCGAGATCCGTCGCACGCGCACTCGTGACGGCTCCGGACCAGCCACTTCAGCCAGCGACTGCACACCGTCCATAAACTCTTCGCCGCGCTGTTGGCCCAATTCCTCCAGACCGGGAATGGGGTTTCCATAGGGCGACTCGGTGGGGTGGCCGAGCAACTCCAGGAGCCGTCGCTCGACGGTCTCTGACATCACGTGCTCCCAGCGGCAGGCCTCGGCGTGAACCAACTCCCAGTCGAGCCCGATCACATCGACAAGTAGTCGCTCCGCAAGGCGGTGCTTGCGCATCACCCGAGTGGCCAGACGCTGGCCTTCCTCGGTCAGTTCGAGGTGTCGATCGCCCTCGACTGTGAGCAACCCATCGCGCTCCATCCTGGCGACGGTCTGCGAGACAGTTGGTCCGCTTTGGTGCAGCCGCTCGGCGATGCGTGCGCGCAACGGAACGATGTCCTCTTCCACCAATTCATAGATGGTGCGGAGATACATCTCAGTGGTGTCAATCAGGTCGCTCACTCGGCCATTGTGACACCACCTAGGCTGAAGCCAATGCCGTCCGTCATGTGGTTCCGCCGAGACCTGAGAGTCCACGATAATCCTGCTCTTCTTGCGGCGATCTCAGCGAGCACCGACGGCGTCGTACCGCTTTATGTCATCGACCCGTTGTTGTGGTCCCACTCCGGCGAGCCGCGCCGCGCCTATCTCGCCGCATCGTTGCGTTCGCTCAATGACCAACTCGGGGGCTCACTGACGATTCGGCTGGGTGATCCAGCCCAGCTGTTGCCCGAAGTCGCCCGCGAAGTTGCTGCGCCCAGCGTGCACATCAGTGCTGACTATGCGCCGTATGGCTTGGCTCGCGATGCCGCGGTCGGCAAAGCGCTGGGTGAGATCTCACTGGAGCCACTCGGATCGCCGTACGCCGTCGCACCCGGGCGTGTTTTCACCGGTGCCGGGCAGCGCTTCAAAGTCTTCACTCCCTTCTTTCGTGCCTGGCAGGCCCACGGCTGGCGAGCACCGGCCGGCTCACCAGACTCTGATCAGCAGTGGGTCAAGCTCCGCAGTGACACCCTCCCGGCGAGAGACATCAAAATCGACCTCCCCGAGGTCGGCGAGGCTGCGGCGCTGTCCCGTTGGGAAGCCTTCCGACCCAAACTCATGACCTACCCCGCCGACCGCGACCGTCCTGACCTCGACGCCACCTCCGGCCTCTCCCCCGCCCTGCGATGGGGTGAGATCCATCCCCGAACCCTGCTGGCTGATCTCAGCGATTCGGCGGCAGACTCGAAGTTTCGCGCGGAACTGGCCTGGCGGGAGTTCCATGCCGACGTACTCAACGCCCATCCCTCCGCGCGGTGGCAACCACTTCGACCGGAGTACGACGGCATCGAGACTGACGAACCCGGAGCGAAGTTCGACGCCTGGCGAGCAGGTCAGACCGGTTTCCCCATCGTCGACGCCGGCATGCGCGAACTACTCGCGACGGGCATCATGCACAACCGCGTCCGGATGATTGTCGCGAGCTTCTTGATCAAGGACCTTCATGTCGACTGGCGCCTTGGCGCACGACACTTCATGGACCACCTGATCGATGGCGACGTGGCGTCCAATCAACTCAATTGGCAATGGGTGGCTGGCAGCGGCTCCGATGCAGCGCCCTACTTCCGGGTTTTCAACCCGACCAGCCAGGGACGCAAGTTTGATCCCAAAGGCACCTACGTTCGGCGCTGGATTCCAGAGATCGCCGCGGCCATCGACCCCCACGAACCGTTCGATGCGCCCGACTATCCCCAACCGATCGTTGATCACGCGGCAGAACGCACCGAGTCCTTGGAGCGTTGGAAAGCGATCCGTTAGCGGCAAATTGACCGGTCCCCGAGCAAGGCTGATGATTTCTAAATGCCCACTATGAACGATCCAAGTACCTCCGCTCCCTGGTGGAAGAGTGCCGTCTGCTATCAGATTTATGTTCGAAGTTTTGCGGACAGCGACGGCGACGGCATCGGCGACCTGCCGGGCATCACGGCTCGCCTGCCACACATTCGCGCCCTCGGGGTCGACGCGATTTGGCTAACGCCTTTTTACACTTCACCCCAGCATGACCATGGCTACGACGTCGCCGACTATCTCGAAGTTGACCCGCTGTTCGGCACTCTCGCCGATGCCGACGCGCTGATCGCCGCGGCACATGAGCTTGGACTCAAAATCCTGATTGACATCGTCCCCAACCATTCCTCGTCAGAGCACGCGTGGTTCCAAGAGGCCCTCGTATCCGCTCCTGGCAGTGCGGCTCGCGCCCGCTACCTCTTTGCTGACGGAAAGGGCACCGACGGCGAACTTCCACCCAACAACTGGCAATCGGTTTTTGGTGGTGCTGCCTGGAGCCGTGTCCCGGAGGCCGACGGCTCGCTCGGCCAGTGGTATCTCCATCTCTTCGACAGCACCCAACCCGACTTCAACTGGCGCAACCCTGAGGTCGGCGACATGTTCGAGGACGTGTTGCGCTTCTGGCTCGACCGAGGTGTCGATGGCTTCCGGATCGACGTCGCTCATTCGCTCTATAAGGCAGAGGGGCTCCCGGAAGACACCCGCACGGAGGAAGAGCGAAATCCGACCACCTTCACTGAGGACGGCGCTCTGCTTGATCAGCACGCCGAGACCGGGCCAATGTGGGACCAACCCGAGGTTCACGACATCTACCGGCACTGGCACAAAGTGTTGGCGGAGTACGACGGTGACCGGATGACCATCGCCGAAGCCTGGACGCACACTCGGGAGTCGATGGCAAAGTATGTCCGCGCCGATGAGCTCAGCCAGTCCTTCAACTTTGCGTGGACCGAGGCGCCCTTTGTGGCCAGCGCCTATCAACGCATCATCGCCGACACCTTCGAGGCACTGGAGGCCGTGGGTGCGATGCCGACTTGGGTGCTGAGCAATCACGACATCGTGCGACACCCCACGAGATTCGGTGGCGGAGCCATTGGACAGTCCCGCGCACGAGCGATCACGTTGCTGACCTTGGCCTTGCCAGGGTCGACGTACCTCTATCAAGGCGAAGAACTTGGCCTTGAGCAGGTCGAGGTTGCTCCCGAATTTCGACAGGATCCCGTGTGGCACCGCACGGGGGAGCCTGGCCGCGACGGCTGCCGGGTGCCACTGCCCTGGTCTGGCAACTCTGCTCCCCATGGCTTTGGGCCCGACGGAGGTGTCGCTCCCTGGATTCCCCAACCGGCCGGTTGGGGTCACCTCACAGCGGAGGCGCAGGAGGCCGATCCGGCCTCGACGCTGCACTTCTATCGCAAGGCGCTGCGTGAGCGGCGTACGCTCCAAGGCGACCGCGTCGACTTCGTCGATCTCGGCGCCGACGTGGTGGCGTTCCGCCGAGGTGGCGTGCTGGTTGTCGTCAACTGCGGCGCCACTTTGATGCCCCTGCCGACTGGCCAGGTGATGATAACCAGCGATGCCCTGCTGGACGCTCCCGCACCGTCTGCAGGTTTGCTTCCACCCAATGCCGCAGTGTGGTTGCGGGTCTAGCCACCGATATCCACAGATCAGAAAAACCTCTTGTTCGCCCTCGCCTGGCGTCGTACCGTGAGGACACACGGAAAGGAGGTGGTTCGAAGAATGAGTTCTTTCGGGACTTGTGAGGTGGCTGCTCGCTAGCAGCTCCACTGCCGACAGGGTTACCTGCGCAGCGTTTCGCTAGCTGCCGGCAAATCCACAGCAGTCACCCGGCCCGCAGGCGCTCCGGAGTTAGTCCCCCGGAGACGATGCCACTCCTAGGAAGCCCGAGATCTTCCGCTGAGTGGAACATCAAGCGCCTGCGGGTCGCCCCATTTACAGCTCTCGGTGGTTGAGGAGCTTGCACACCAACCCTCCCCCGGTGGTTGAGGAGGTTGCGCAGCAAACCGTCCCCCGGTGGTTGAGGAGGTTGCGCAGCAACCGTCTCGAAACCAACTTCAATGCGCAACGAAAATCGGCAACTTCGGTCCCGTGCGGCCACACGATCACGCTCCCAGGTACGCATAGAGGCGTTCTTGGCACGCCTGGTACGCCGCAGCAACCTCAATCTTGGTCACGTGGCCGACGACCGAACGGGGCGAAGTTTGACGGGTCGAGGCGTCAGGCCAGGACTGCGGCGCTGAACTGAGCGTCGTACAACCTGGCATAGGCGCCGGCGGATGACAGCAGCGACTCGTGAGTGCCCTGCTCGACAATGGCGCCGTCTTCCATGACCAGGATCAGGTCGGCGTCGCGGATCGTGGAGAGGCGGTGGGCGATCACAAACGAGGTCCGGTCGCTGCGCAGCGCTGCCATCGCGTGTTGCAACAGCAACTCCGTGCGAGTGTCGACCGAGGAGGTTGCCTCATCGAGGATCAGCAGCGCCGGGTCGGAGAGGCTGGCCCGAGCGATGGTGATTAGTTGGCGTTCGCCAGCAGACAGGTTGGAGCCCTCTTCGTCGATCACGGTGTCATAGCCGTCGGGCAAGGAATGCACGAAACGGTCCACGAAGGTCGCTTGCGCGGCCTCCAAGATCTCTTCTTCGGTGGCGCCCGGTCGACCATAAGCAATGTTGTCGCGAATCGACCCGGCGAAGAGCCAGGTGTCCTGCAACACCATGCCGATCTGCGAGCGCAGTTCAGCCCGTGGCATCGATGCGATGTCGACACTATCGAGGGTGATCCGACCGCCGTCCAGCTCATAGAAACGCATGATCAGGTTGACCAACGTCGTCTTGCCTGCCCCCGTGGGCCCAACGATGGCCACCGTCTGACCGGGCTTGGCCACCAAGGACAGGTCCTGAATCAGCGGCTGTTCGGGGGTATACGCGAAGCTGACATCTTCGAACCGCACCTCGCCGTGGCGCTCGGGACCGGCCGGAGAAGTGTCACTCCTGGCGACCCTTACATCTGGTGTCTGCTCGGGTGCGTCCAACAATTCGAAGACTCGCTCCACCGACGCCACCCCGGACTGCAGCAGGTTGGCCATCGAGGCCACCTGCATCAACGGGTGAGTGAACTGGCGGGAGTATTGAATGAAGGCTTGTACATCGCCCAGCGACATCGTCCCGGACGCCACCCGCAAGCCACCGAGCACCGCGATCAACACATAGTTGAGGTTCCCGATGAAGTTAATGATCGGCATGATCAACCCACTCACAAACTGGGCTGCGAACGCCGACTTGTAGAGCTTTTCGTTTTCGACCTCGAAAACCGCTTCGACCTCTTTCGAGCGGCCGAAAACCTTCACGAGGGCGTGGCCCGAGAAAGCCTCTTCAACATGGGCGTTGAGCGTGCCCGTCCGGCGCCACTGCTCAACGAACATGCCCTGCGAGTGTTTCATCGTGACACTGGTGACCCACATCGACAGCGGCACGGAAATCAGCGCCACCAGCGCCAACAGTGGCGAGATCCACACCATCATCGAGAGCACCGCGACCACGGTCAGCAGCGAGGTCAGCATTTGGCTCAGCGTCTGTTGCAGCGTCGTACTCACGTTGTCGATGTCGTTGGTGACCCGGCTCAACAACTCCCCGCGGGGTTGTCGGTCGAAATAGCTCAAGGGCAACCGATTGACCTTGTCTTCGACGTCCGAGCGCAACTGGAAGACGGTCTTCTGGACCACGTCGTTGAGGAGATACCCCTGGACCCAGGCCAACAGCGATGCCACGAGATAGAGACCCAGCACGACGAGCAGCACCTCGCCCACCGCCCCGAAGTCGACACCCACGCCTGGGGTGACCGCCATGCCGGAGAGCAGGTCAGCCATGCTGTCGTCCCCGCGGGCCCGAGCGGCCGCAACGGCCGCTGACTTCGTCATCCCTGCCGGGAGTTTGCCGCCGACGAATCCGGAGAAGACCAAGTCAGTAGCCTGCCCCAGAATCTTGGGGCCGAGTGCGTTCAGCGCCACGGACCCGAGGGCTAGGGCCACCACCAACATGGCACTTGTCCGCTGGGGTCGCATCCGACGAATAAATCGGAGTGCTGAGGTCTTGAACGACGTCGCCTTGCCCGCCACCAAGCCGCCGGCCATCGGGCCGCGACCGGGCCCCGGGCCGGCCTGGACGCGTTCGGTTTCTTTCAACTGTCCGTTGGTCGATCCTGTGGAGGCCCCGCTCATGCCGCCTCCTCCGCGCTCAACTGAGACGAAACAATCTCTTGGTACGTCGGGCAGTGCTCAAGCAACTTGTCGTGCGTGCCCCGACCGACAATCTGTCCGTCATCTAGCACCAAGATCAGGTCGGCATCGCGAATAGTCGAAACCCGCTGAGCCACCACCACGACCGTCGAGTTCCGAGTCAGCGGCGCCAGCGCGGCCCGAAGCCGGGCATCAGTCGCCAGGTCGAGAGCGGAGAACGAATCATCAAAGAGATAGATCTGTGGTTTCCGCAGAATGGCCCGAGCGATCGCCAGCCGTTGCCGCTGTCCGCCACTGACATTGCTGCCGCCCTGCGCGATCGGCGCCGCTAAACCCTCGGGCATGGCGGAAACGAAGTCCCGAGCCTGGGCAATCTCAAGCGCCGCCCACAACTCCTCATCGGTGGCCTCGGGATTGCCATAACGCAGGTTCGAAGCAATCGTCCCGGAGAACAGATAGGCCTTCTGCGGCACTAACCCGATCTGAGACCACAACAAGTCCGGGTCAAGCCCGCGCACGTCCTCCCCACCGACCAGCACGCGTCCGCCAGTGGCGTCAAAGAGCCGGGGAACCAAGTTGACCAGGGTTGTCTTTCCGGCGCCGGTGGAGCCGATCAGGGCAATCGTTTGGCCGGGGTGGGCCTCAAAACTGATGTCCTGGAGAACCGGCACCTCGGCACCGGGATAGGTGAATTCCACCCCTTCGAGCACCAACGTCCCGGGCTGGCTCAATGACATCACCGGCTGCAGCGCCACCACCACTGAGGTTTCGGTGTCGAGCACCTCACTGATCCGATCCGCACAGACCGATGCTCGCGGAATCATCATCAAGGTGAACGTTGCCATCATCACTGAAATCAAGATCTGGACGAGGTACGCCAAAAATGCTGTGAGCGCACCCACCTGCATGTCGCCGCTATCGACCCGCTGCCCGCCAAACCAGATGACCGCGACGGAAGACAGATTCAGGATCAACATCACGGTGGGAAACAACAACGCCTGCCAGCGTCCAGCCCGCACAGCGACCTCGGTCAGCTCACCGTTCACCGTCGCAAACCGCGCGGTTTCGTGGGGTTCACGGACAAAGGCTCGCACCACGCGTACACCGGTGATCTGCTCCCGCAAGAGCCGGTTGACATCGTCGATCCGCTCTTGCATCGAGCGGAAGGCCGGCACCATCCGCGTGACGACGTACGTCGCAGAGCCAATCAACGCGGGGATGGCGACGGCGAGCAACCAGGACAATCCAAGGTCTTCACGCATCGCCATAAAAATGCCGCCAACCATCATGATCGGCGCCGACACCAACATGGTGCCCGCAGTCAGCACCAGCATCTGCACCTGCTGAACGTCATTGGTCTGGCGAGTGATCAACGACGGCGCGCCAAAGAGTTGGACTTCGCGAGAAGAGTAGGACCCGACACGGTGGAAAATCGCAGTCCGCAAATCGCGCCCAAAACTCATCGCCAGCTTTGCTGAGAACCACACGGCTGCGATGGTGCAGGCGATCTGCACCAAGGCGACGGCCAGCATGATCGCGCCAGCCGACCAGATGTAGTCAGTGTCGCCCTTGGCAACGCCGTCATCGATGATCTTCGCATTGAGGCTGGGAAGATAGAGGACCGCGACAGTGGCAGTGAATTGCAGCAGCACGATGAGCGCAACGGTGCCGCGGTAGGGCCGCAGATAATCACGAATCAGTCGAAGCAGCATCAGCGGGACTCACCCTTCTTGGTGCCAACGCCGTTGAGCACGACCGCGACAATCTGCTCAGGTTTCAATAGGTGGCCGTGAGCAATCTCGTAGTGACTGCCGGAGAACGTCAGCAGCCGAATGAGGTGGAGCAACTCCTCGGTGGTGACGCTGACTTCATCACCGGGATCGGCGTACGCCGCGGCTTTGGCATTGATCCGCTGCCGATCAGGCGAATGAAACCGACTTGATTCAGGCGGCGCCACAATCCCCATCGAACGCATCAACCCAAAGATCGAGATCAGTCGGCCCTGCAACAACTCGACATAGGCGACGAGCCGGCCTTCGAGATCCAAGTCGGCAGGCAGGGCATCGAGCGCCCCTTCAAATGGCCCTAGGTCAAACTCCGCTGAAAGAGTCGCCTCGATCAGCTCATCCTTGCTGTCGAAGACACTGAAGATCGTGCCCTCGGCGACACCTGCCGCTTCAGCGATCTGTTTGGTAGTGACCCCGCGGCCAAGCTCACGCAACAGTGGAAGCGTGGCCGCCACCAAGGCTTCGCGGCGAAGTTCTGGGGCAAGTCTGGGAGCTCGGGGCACTCCGTCATACTAACTGAGTGAGCACTCACTCACAACCCGAGTCCCGTCGACCCGGCTCTTGTTCGCACGATTTCTCGTCGACCCGGCTCATATTCAGTGATCGTTCAAGCAACTTGAGCCGGGTCGATCGCGATGCGCAACAAGTAGGGCCGGGTCGACTAATAGATCTTTAGAAATAGGTTGTCGAGTTGGCCATTGAACTGGTCCGAGTCAGCCGAGAGCACACCGGTGGCTTCATTGTTGACCTTGGCGCCCATCGTCAACGGAATCGGGTAAATCGCCGTCGAAGTCGCATAGTTGAGATTGGCCACCGGTGTGAACGTCACCGCCGAGGCTGGCGGATTCGCCACCTCTCCACCGGGATAAGTCACGCTGAGGGTGAGGTGCTGTCCGCCTCCGGTGACGGCCCGCGTGCATCGGGCCCGCACCCACAGCGCCGCCTGAATGGCCACTGGCGGCGTCTCCGCGGTGACCGTGCCCTCGTCGCGGATGACACAGGTGACGTTGGGGACCCCAGCAATCACGTCGGCCTGAATCTTGTATTGATCCCCGCCCGCCAAGCCCCGCTGTACAACGTTGTTGCCGTTGTCGGCTGGCACGCCTGTGGTGGCTCCCGAGTTCAGGCGAAGATCGGCGCCGAAGACAAACTTTCGGGTGCCAGGCGCCAGTGCCTCAGTGGCGCCAAAGACCGTCGGCTTCACGACGTACGCCGAGAAGCTGGTGGGCGACGCGGAGTAGGCCGGGAAGGTCCCGACCAACTGGTCCGTGGACACGACCCCCGGGACCGCACGAACGTCGGCCGGGATGATCTCGGTGCCACCCGTCCGAGTTCCCTGGGGAATCGGGGCCCCCATCACCGAGCCCACTGGTTTGCCGGTCGTCATCGAGGTGTGCAGCCACGTCGCGGCTGATGCCGTGTCAAAGGTCATCGCAAACGCAACGGCCCCTGTCGGCATCGCTTGGGCGGGCGGCGCCACGCAGACGCCGAGGGTGCACAGCGTTGCGGCAAAAGAAATGAGAAACCGGCCTCGGGTGGGGATCATGCCCAATCTCCTAAATCGGGCTGAGCACCCCCACGGGCCCAGCAATGCAAAAGGGTTGATCGCCATTGACCAACGTCGTGTCTTTACTTTACGGTGCTAACCGCTCGGTGCGCCAGCCGACACCTTCACGCTGGTAGAGCAGCCGATCGTGCATCCGGCCCGGCCGACCCTGCCAAAATTCGATGCATTCAGGCCGCACCCGGAAGCCGCCCCATTCCTCCGGCACCGGCACATCGTCTGGAAAGCGTGCCTCCGCAGCGGCGTACGACGCAGCGAGGGCGTCGCGCCCAGCGACCACTCGAGACTGCGGCGAGGCCCAGGCTCCTAGGCGAGATCTGCGTGGCCGACTAGCGAAATAGGCCGCCACTTCCTCGCGGGAAACCAACGAAGCAACGCCGTCGATTCGCACCTGACGCTCCAGCGGATGCCAGGGAAACAGCAGCGAACATCGCCCCTCAGCTTGCAACTCTTGACCCTTGCGAGAGCCGAGATTCGTGAAGAAGACGAAGCCAGCCTCGTCCACACCCTTGAGCAGCACCATCCGCGAGGAGGGTTGTCCGTCAGGAGACACCGTTGCCACGACCATGGCGTTGGGTTCATAAAGGTCCGCTGCCAATGCCTCGGCGAGCCAGAGCTGGAACATCTCAAAGGGGTCAGCGAGCAGATCGGCCTCAACCAAGCCGCCACTCGAATAGTTGCGGCGGAGATTCGCGACGTTGATCGACGCACCCGTCTCTGCGCGCGAATCCCCTGCGCTCTCGCCGGTCATCGCCCAAGTTCAGCGAAACCACGTGCAGCCCCGCCAGAGTCGTCGAGGTGGTCCCCCAACTTGGCTAGCGCGGCGCCAACTTTGGCCAGGGTGTCTCCGATGACGTCCATCGCTTCGGCTAACTCCGACAGCCGCTCCGTGGTGTTGCCCATCTCTTTGGTTGCCGACAACAGTTTGGCAGCGGGACCGTCCATCAAGGGCACCCGGCCAATACCCTCGGCGGCATCGGCGATCCGGTCGATCCCCTTGCCGATCGAGGTGGCGATATCACTGAGCGCTTCGGCTGATCCCCCCAGCGTGGCGCGCACACCAGACTTGCCATCCTCACCTACGAGCGCAAAGGCAGCCGACTTCGCTTGTTCACCTGCCCCACCCAGCGCGGTCGCGATCTTCTCGAGGTATTCGGGCAGTTGGCCCAGTGCCTCCAAAGATCCTTTGTTCTTCCCGACCAAGTCGATCAAGTCGGCTATTTGATCGGCATCTATTCGCCCAAAGAGGTCACCCAAATCCATAGCGAGACTCTATGCCTTCGTGCATCTGTCGTCTCACCCCAGTGACCTGAACGCATGAACAAAGTACTGACCGGGCACAATGCGAGCATGGCTGACGTTCATCACGGGCTTGAAGGCATCGTCGCGTTCGAGACGGAAATTGCCGAACCCGACAAAGAAGGCTCGGCGCTTCGCTATCGCGGCGTCGACATCGAAGAGATCGTTGGGCGGGTGCCCTTTGAGAAGGTCTGGGGCCTCCTCATCGACGGCAACTATGAGCCAGGGCTTCCTCCCGCCGAACCGTTCCCTATCCCCGTGCACACCGGCGACATCCGGGTGGATGTCCAGGCCGCTGTCGCCATGCTCGCGCCCGTCTGGGGAATGAAAGCTGCCTATGACTCGACGGACCAGGAGGTCAGAGCCGATCTGAGCCGAGTTGCGGTGATGGTGCTGTCGTACGTCGCCCAGGCTGCGCGCGGTCTCAATCGGCCGATGGTCCCCCAGAAGCAGGTCGATCGCGGCGAAACCTTGGCCGAGCGTTTCATGATTCGCTGGCAGGGTGATCCGGATCCGGCGCATGTCAAGGCGGTTGACGCTTATTGGTCTTCGGCTGCCGAGCACGGCATGAATGCGTCAACCTTCACGGCGCGCGTGATCACCTCAACCGGCGCCGATGCCGCAGCTGCGTTTTCTGGTGCCATCGGCGCGATGAGCGGCCCACTTCATGGCGGCGCCCCGTCTCGGGTCCTCGGCATGATCGAAGAAGTCGAAAAGCGTGGAGACGCCCGCGCCTATGTCAAGGAATTGCTCGACTCAGGCGAACGCCTTATGGGCTTCGGTCACCGGGTTTACCGCGCCGAGGATCCGCGCGCCCGCGTGCTGCGACGTACTGCTCGGGAGTTGGCTGCCCCCCGCTATGAAGTAGCCGAGGCCCTCGAGCAGGCTGCGTTGGCCGAGTTGCGTGAACGCCGACCCGATCGAGTTCTCGAAACCAATGTGGAATTTTGGGCCGCGATCGTCCTCGACTTTGCCAAGGTGCCGGCCAACATGTTCACCTCGATGTTCACCTGTGCCCGCAGCGCTGGCTGGTCGGCTCACATCCTTGAGCAGAAGCGCACCGGCAGACTCATTCGACCCTCCGCGATCTACACCGGCCCGGCTGCCCGCCCGGCAACAGATGTCCCCGGCTGGAACGTCAACTGGTCCGCCTAAAACCTGGCCGAGGAGTCAGGTAAGTCGGTCGAGGAGTCACGTAGACATGTGACCTTTTAGTCACCTATGCTGGCCAGATGCCCTCGACCGATGATGCAGTCTTCAAGGCCTTGGCTGATCCGACGCGGCGCGAGATCCTCGACCTGCTTTATCACCGGGACGGGCAAACGGTCGGCCAAATCACCGTCCAGTTTGAGGATGCGATGGGTCGCTTCGGTGTGATGAAACACCTCACCGTGCTTGAGGAAGCCAAACTGATCATCGCCGTGCGCGAGGGCCGCTCCAAACGACTCTTTCTCAACCCAGTGCCCATCGAAGAGGTTGCCAACCGCTGGATCAGCAAGTACGCCGCGCGCTTCACCTCGGCGTTGGTCGATCTGAAAATCCGGTCCGAATCAGCCAGGGAGGCAACCTGATGGCAATCACCACTCATGTCTTTGAAGTCCACATCGCCGCAACTGTTCAACAAGTATGGGATCTCGTCTGCGATGACGAATGGATTCAAAACCACCTGCACACCACGGGAGCCATCGAATTCACCGCGCCGAGCGACTCGGAACCAGGGCGGATCTCTCAGACGTGGAGGGTGCTTTCCGATGCCGCACTGGCCGTCGAGGCGCCCAGCGAGGTGGTGTGGACGGTCGAGCAGGCTGGCCCCGGCTTAACCGTCGTTCGTGTCGTCCATGGCGATCTCGCCTTCAGCCCGCTCACCTGGGCCCACGCCAAACAGACCTGGCGTTGGACGCTAGATGCGCTCAAGACTGCACTTGAAAGTGGCCAAGTGCTCCCTGCCAGTGGGCCCACCAGTCCCACAGCGCAGGAAGTGGCGTCGGATTGGCACCGGGCCCAAGGCGTGGAAGCGAACAATGCGACCTGGGCCTTGCTCGGCAAGACCGATCGCACGCCCGAGGAGAGCGAAAGTTTGCTCAGGTGCGCCTACGCCGCGGCGTACCACTGGCAGCGCACGGGATCTGCCAAACCGGAGAATGAAGCCCGGGCTGCCTACATGATTGCCAAGGCCCTGCTCGCCACCGAGCAACCCGCCCAAGCTCTGGTCTCGGCTGATCATTGCTTGGAGGTCTGCCACAGCCACGGCCTGGCTGACTTTGATCTTGCCTATGCCCACGAAGCGCGTGCTCGATCGTTCCTAGCGCTAGGCCAGATCGAGGCTGCCCGCGCTGACTGGGCGGCCGCTAGCCAGGTGCAAGTCGCCGATCCTGAGGATCAGGAAATCGTGAACGCCGACTTCGCTGATCTCGTCTCCCACCCCGCGCTCAGGTGAGCCCTACAGTCGCTTGGCCAAATAGATCGCGTGTTCGGAGTCGGCGTAGTGTCCAAACCGAGCACCAGCGTCGGTGTAGCCGGCCCGTGCATACAGTGCGACCGCAGCCAGTTGTGGTCGGCCCGTCTCCAGCACCATCACGTCGGCACCGGCCGCTCGCGCAGAGTCTTCGAGGCTGGTGAGCATCAGTTGGGCTAAGCCGGTGCCACGTCTTGAAGGCACGACGTACATCCGCTTGATCTCTGCAGCCCGCGCTCCCGCAAAGACCTGAACATCTGGCCGGAACCGCCACCCACCCATCGCAACGGGAAGATCCTCGGCGTACGCCGCAAGAAAGTCACCGCTCGGAGGATCGAACTCATCCAGAGCCATCGGCGTGTCATCCCCGCCGCCATAGATCGTGACGTATTCGGCCTGAATGTCCGCGACCAGTCTCGCGGCGTCCGGATGGGAGAACGGGATGCTCCTGAGGTGCACCCCTTGCTTCGACACACTTTCAGCCAAGCGGCTTTCCACACTTCTTGCAGTCGGTGCTGCGTGGCTTATTGATGTGCAAACACTGCTTGCAGGCAATCATCGGCTCGCCCACTCTGCTATAACCCCACCAGACCAGGAAGAGACCAAACGAGATGAACGGCAACGACGCCAAGATCATCATTTGAGCCGTCGAAATCACATCACCTGGATTAGTGACCTGCCGTTCAGATGGCATCACGCCAAACGCGAGAATGGCTCCACCAAAGGCCAAGACCATCCAGGCGATGATCCGCAGGAACCACCGCTTGTCGCGGACCGGCTTATTCGGATCGGGAGCGGCATCATAACTTCGCTTCTTCTTGGCTTTCGGGGGCTTCCCGAAGGGAGGCACAGCGTCAACCGGGCGCTGGGAAGCGGGCAGCGCGGCGTATGGATCAGACACGGCGGGCTCTTCAGGATTGTTCACGGGCGAAGTCACGACCAATTCTTACCCTTCGGTTGGACGTTGGACAACTGAAGCATGCGCCCTCCCACGGCAGCGAGCGGAATACCCGCGAGAATCATCCAGATCCTCGACCCTCCGCTAGCGAGCACGACATCCATCACCCCGATCGCGGTCAAGACCAACCCCGCCAGGATGCAACCAAGACCAACTCGGCGGAGCTTTGCCCGAATGGCCTCCTTCTCGGCGGCAGTTTTGCTGGCAGGCTTCCTGGGACGATCCGAAGAACCTGGGTGTGCCTGCGTCATGGGAAATTCCCCTCCAAAGCAACCGTGACCCCAATGCCGAATAGGCGGGTCTCGAGCATGAGTGTCAGAATATTCGGTGTCAGACTGATCCAGGCCCAGAATATAGGGCCACCGCATATCGCACCCAGACAGTGTCGTCAGGGCCCACTGAAGAATTGTCGAAAGGTGCCCTCGTGACCGGCGCTCTGCAATTGCCCACCGATCTCCTCCCCCAGGATGGCCGCTTCGGCGCTGGCCCATCCAAGGTGTCGGTTTCACACCTCGATGCTCTGGCCGCGACCGGCTCTTCGCTCATGGGTACGTCGCACCGTCAGGCCCCGGTGAAGAAGTTGGTGGGGCGGGTCCGCGATGGACTAACCACCTTCTTTGACCTCCCCGATGGCTACCAAATCGTGATGGGCAACGGCGGCGCCACCGCCTTCTGGGATATCGCAGCATTTGGCTTGATCCGGGAGAAGAGCCAACACCTGTCCTTCGGCGAGTTCTCTTCCAAGTTCACCTCATCGGTGTCGGCCGCTCCCTGGCTTAACCCACCCTCGGTGATCAAGTCCGATCCAGGCACTCGACCCGTTGCCACGGCTGAGGCGGGTGTTGATGCTTATGCGTGGGCTCACAACGAGACCTCCACTGCCGTGATGGCACCCGTCCATCGGGTTGCGGGCGCCGACGATGGCGCACTCGTCCTGATTGATGCCACCTCAGGTGCTGGCGGGCTTCCGGTCAACCTGGCAGACGTTGATGTCTATTACTTCGCGCCGCAGAAGTGCTTCGCGGCCGATGGTGGCATCTGGTTTGCCGCCATGTCCCCGGCTGCCCTCGATCGTGCCGCCGAGATCGCGGCCTCAGATCGCTACATCCCGCCGTTCTTCGATCTGCCGACTGCGATCGACAATTCGTCGAAGAATCAGACGTACAACACCCCAGCGTTGGCCACCTACTTCCTGATGGCCGAGCAATTGGATTGGATGCTCGCCGAAGGTGGCCTCAAGGGGATGGTCGAGCGGACCACGGCGTCGTCGGGTGCGCTCTATGGCTGGGCCGAGCGGACGTCGTACACCACGCCCTATGTCGTAGATCCGAGCCACCGCTCACTCGTCATCGGCACCATCGACTTCGACGATTCGATCGACGCTGCCGACGTCGCCGCCACTCTGCGAGCTAATGGCGTCGTGGACACCGAGCCCTACCGGAAACTCGGCCGAAACCAACTACGGATCGGGATGTATCCCGCGGTCGATGCCGCTGACGTCGAAGCCCTCACTGCGTGCATCGACTACATCGTCACCCACACAGCCTGATACCTAGGCCCTCCAGGTCCCGTCAGCCCGCTACCGTCGACGGCGATCGGGGTGCCTGACATTCACCCAAACGGCTAAGAGGGAGCCCGCCCCGAGCAGCGCCAACGCGCCGATCCACAGCCATGGGGGTTTCGGTTCCTGGTCATTAGCGGACGGACTGCTCGGCTCCTCGGCCTTCGGGTCCGGGAGGGCCGTTGCGCGATGGGGGCTCGGCGATGGTTCCTCACTGATAGGCGCTTTCGCTGTCGAGTCCGGCCTCATAGCGGCCCACAGATCGGCCGGCACGCGAACAGCCAGAATCGGCGCCTGGATGCCTTCTGAAGACAGGTGGATACGGTCGCTGGCCCCCACGGCAAGACCCTCACCCTGCTGGTTTTCGGGCAGGTCGAACTCACCCACAAGTTCGACGGTCGGGTAGGCATAGACAAACGCCTTGGTGTAGTTGCGCAAGATGAAATGTTTGCCGTCAGGGAAGAAGGCGCCGTCGGTGATGAGGCCGCTCACGCGCCCGACCGGTGTCGCCAGATTGGACTTGCGTTTGCGGAGTTCGGTGGGCAGGGCCAGCAGCTCTCCGCCAAACACTGACTTGGTAGCGATGAACAATTGGCCCGTTTGCGGGTGGCTGAGCAACGCCTCCGCGTCCGCTGGTCCAGCCTGATAACTCACGTCATAGGTTCGCGTCGGAGCGACCTCAGCCAGGTCCACCCAAGAAACTGAAACGTCGTCCCGGTCGGCGCCATTGTCGCCAATATCGCCCGCCCACACGCCGCCGCGCGCAGCCGGAGCGAGAGCTTCGACGTCCTCCGGGCTGTCGTCCCACTTCACTTGGCGCAGGGTCTTTCCCGAATCTCGGTCCACCACGAAAAGTCGCCCGCTATCGCCGGAATCGTTGGTTGTAATGAAGGTATCCCCGACGACAACCAAACCGCTCGACTCGGTGATCGCTGGGTCCTCGAAGCGGAGCGCCTCATCAGCAGAGGACAGCGAGGCCTGACCGAACCACGCAGCGCTCAACGTCAAGGCCAGGGCCGCTGACAACCCGCCCAGAATCACGAACCGAGCAAACCCAAGAGCTGCGCCAACTTGGGCCGTATCCCCCACAGTGCGGCCAGTTCGTCATACTCCGAGCGCACATGTTTTCCCACCTTCGCAGGACCCGTCCTTACGGCCCGGATCAACGTGTTGCGAGGAGTGTGTTGGCTCTCCACGAACTCCACGACGTCGACCCGATAACCCTGGCCGCGCATCATCCCCGCTCGCAACGCATCGGTCATCGTGTCGGCAAATCGTTCACGCAGGATGCCGTCTTTGGTGAGCAAGGAGTAGGGCTCGGGAGGATCGACGCTGCGCAACTGGGCGGCAATGTCGTGATGGCAACAGGGTGCGGCCAACACCAGCGGGGAGCGCCAATGAGCCGCTCGCGCGAGTGCCTCATCGGTTGCCGTATCACACGCATGCAGGGCCAACACCACATCCGGGGCGGCGCTCAACTCAGCCTCAGCAATTGATGCCACCAAGAATTCGGCGTCCATGGCCAGGGTCGTCGCGAGCGCGGTGTTGTGGTCATGTGACTGTGCCTTCACATCGACACCGATCAACCGCACCGGCAATCCACGAACTGTGGTCAGATATCGCTGAGCCGCAAAGGTGAGATAGGCGTTGCCGCAGCCAAGGTCAACGATCCGCAATGGGTCCTCCGGGCTGGGCTGCCGCAAATGCCCCGTTGCCAAGGAGTCGGTGATCGACGAATCCAGCAGCCGAAGAAATTCTTCCACCTGGCGATATTTTGCCTGGGTAGAGGGTTTCACTTGGCCCTCCGCGGTCGAGATGCCAAGTGCGACCAGGACGGGATCATCGGCCGCCAATAGCCGTGCTTTTGCTTTGTCGTGGCGTCGCACCGGCTCCGCGATCTGGGCTCGAGTCACCCCCAGCAACGCCCGGCCCTTTTTGGTCACCCGCAATTGGTGCACCGCGGCGGTCGTCTCGATATGCCAATTGCTGAACGGCTCGGCGAGTAGCGCGTCCACCTGAGCGGCCGCCGCCGCACCGACCTCGTGGTTTGACGTGTGCGCCTGCGTGTCGTCGTACGCCGTGACTTGCAGGCGGCGACCGGCCTTCAGATCGACGTAACGCAAGTCCACCCGGCGCCAGGTGGGCTCCGGAATGGCGGCAGCCCGACGTCGGCCAGATCCGACTGCACGCACCAAACCTTGGTCATCAAGGAGCACTTCCCGGATCCGCGCGTGCGCGGCTTCAAGTGACTCGGCGCCCATGCTCAACCCACCACCGAGGCGACGATCACGATCAGCAACAAGCCGACCAGTGCGACCGGAATGACCCACACAAATTGTCCCGGCCGGCGAGAAAGGCGCACCCACAAATTGGGATTCGGGGCCGGGGACACCAACTGAGACTACCCGACCGCGAGGAGTCACTCAGTTTGGTCGAGGAGTCACGTGGATCTGCGTCGAGGAGTCACGTGGATCGCGCGAGGAGTCACTCAAGCGCGAGCAACCGAGCCGCCTCGTCAAATGCGGACGCCGGATCGAGGACATCCAACAAAACCGACTGCATCCCCGACCGGATCCCACCGTTGACGTACGACGGATTGTCATCGACGAAGACCAACGACTCCGCTGGCAAGCCAACCGCCTTGATCACATAGTCGTAGGCCGCCGAATCAGGCTTGCGAATGCCGATCTCGGAGGCATCGACGATGACGTCGAACAGCCCAAACCACTCTTGCGACTCCACCCACGCGCGGCCTTGGAAGTCCATCAGTTCATTGCTGAACACGGCATTCAGATGCCCCGCGTCGCGACTTCGGCGCAGCAACTCAACGGCCTCCGGGCGAGCCGGATTGATCCCGGGTTGCTGGAACATCGCCCTCATCAACTGCGGGTGACCATGCAGCGGGGCCCCATTAGCCACCGCGACATCGGCATTGCCGAGCCAATATTCGCGTTCGGTCAACTCACCCACGAGATGGCGATCCCACAATGGATCCCCACCGGGGTCAAACGGCCCTCGCCCGGGAATGGTCCTGCGCGCAAGCCCATTGATCCGTTCGAACTCATCAGCGATTTCCCACGCTGACTTCAAGAGCACGACGCCCACGTCCAACAGCAAGGCGCGGGTGGGCTCGTCAGTCACACGCTCAATGTAGGTTCGGGCAGGACAGCACTCCGACTGCGTTCCCTATTGCGGGACGGTCTGCGCGAGTGCAAATCGGACGACGTCGAGCACCTCGACAGCGCCCATAGCGATGTCTGTCTCGGAGACCCAGGCCACGGCATCAGTAGTGCCGCCCACTTCGGCCAGCACAGGCTCAGCCTCTGGAGAAACCGTGGCGGCATAGACAATGTGGATCCCGTGATAGTCCTCGCGCTGCCCGTCCGGCCCGGTGCCGACGAAGTGGATGTCGTTGACTCCGATCAGCGATCCCACAGTGCAATTCACCCCGCACTCTTCGACGACCTCACGACGTACGGCGTCCTCAGGCGACTCCCCGTGATCGACGCCGCCACCAGGCAGTGTCCACTTGCCCGCGCTCGGTGCGATCGCCGACAAACGAGTGAGCAGGACGTTGTCGTCACGCCGAATCAAGGCGTACGCCGCGACCCGCTGAAGTCTTGCTAGGTGGACGTCGTTGAGAGCCTCGCGGACCATCGGCACCACCGGAACCGTGCCCGCGAGGATGTCGGCAATCGGCACCCACGCGGCATCCTCGGTTGACCCATTGATCTCGATGACGCGCGGCTCGGGCGAGTTTGGTGGCACCCACCCGGCGTAGACGATGCGCACCCCATGCGAGTTAACCCGCCGACCGTCCCGCCACAGATTCTTGAGGTGATTCGAATAGATCCGTGCGGTCGACTCCACCACTACGTGCAATCCCGTTTCTTCCCAGACTTCGCGCACCACCGCGTCGCGTGGGTGCTCGCCGTGATCCAGCCCTCCGCCGGGGAGCGTCCACAGCTCGCCTGCGCTGATGTGCTCGGCCAGCCGTGACAGCAGCATTTCCTCATCCCGCACGATCACGGCGTACGCCGCCACTCGCTGGACGATGGGCAGCTCAGCGTCAGCCGGCGCAGGACCACGTAGTTCGTCAGGCGGCTTAGTCATCGAGACAGCCTACGGAAGAGGTTCTGAGGTGGGCCCCCACGTCGGCGCCACAGCAGCACGGGGAACGATGTCCCAGGCCCGCGCTTCCTGCGGTGACGGAGCATGTCCACCCAGATGTGCCGGGTGCCACGGCGCATATTCGCCCGGCATGGGCTGATGGTGGGGCCGTTTCTGGAGCTCTTCTAAAAGGTCGGTCAAGACGGACCCAAGACCACGGGTCCACTCGGTGAGGTCATCACGGGGACCGACCCTCAGCGGTGCACCACACAACACGTCAATTGGTCGCCCCCGGGTCAGGTCGTGACGATTCGGCTTGCCGTTGATTGGCCGCCCGACACTATAGATTCGCTGAGTCCCCCATAGCGCGACCGGCACCACGACTGCACCCGTCTCCAGAGCGAGTGCTGCGGTGCCCCTCATCAGGGAGCGCACGGCGAACGAATAGGAGATGCCCGCCTCAGGAAAGTTGCCAATCAACTCGCCCTCTTTGAGCAGGCTGCGCGCTCGGAGGTAAGCAGCGGCCGGCACCTGTCGATCAACAGGAATGTGTCGCATTGCCGTCAACGCTCTGCGCACAACCGGCTGGTGCCAAGCATCGTGTCGAGCAAAGAACCGCACCTCCCGCCCTCTCAATTCGGCCGCCGCAGCAAGCGGAATGAAGTCGACGTACGACACATGGTTGGCAGCCAAGATCACCGGGCCAGTCGCCGGGATGTGGTGTTCGCCATCGATTCGCAACTGGGCATCGAAGGCCTTTGTGGCCACCCGACCGAGGCCAACGGTCGTTGCATACCAGTTGATCCCCGGCCTCACGAGAAGGGTGGCCGATGGTCCTGAGCCAACGAGCGTCGCCCAGCCCAGCGCCACACCTTGGCGGCTCGGTCGCGATCCTCATCGGTGACGAGGTTGCCCATCCAGCGCACTGCCAGCGTCATCACGAAGTCTGACCTCATGCCGCTGGGTCCAAACGTGGGCAGGAACCGCGGCACGGTCAACAACCCCGCCAACCTTCGTGCGATCGAGAAGGCTTCGCCATAGTGGCGTTTGAGAAGCTCTGGCCAAACGTCCTCGAGTGGCTGCTTGTCAGCGAGCAATTCGGCAATGAAACGGCCAGTCTCGAGCCCGTAGTCAATGCCTTCGCCATTCAGCGGGTTGACGCACCCGGCGGCATCCCCGATCAGCGCCCAGTTGGGTCCGGCTACCCCTGACACCGCTCCACCCATCGGAAGGAGCGCAGAGGTCGGCAACTTGAGGTCACCGTGGAGGGCGAACTCCCGGCGTCGCTGATCGGCGTAAAACGCCATCAGTGGCTTGATGGCGATGTTGGCGGGGCGCTTGGCCGTGGCAAGTGTCCCGACGCCGAGGTTCACCTGCCCGCCGCCAAGCGGAAAGATCCACCCGTAGCCCGACAGCAAGGTGTTCTGTTCGTCGCGCAGTTCGAGGTGAGAACTGATCCACGGGTCATCGCTCAGCTCGGAGTCGAGGTAACAGCGCCCGGCGACGCCATAGACCGTGTCGCGGTGCCACTCCCGGCCGAGCAGTTTGCCGAGTGGCGAGCGGACCCCGTCGGCGACGACAAGCCGTTTGCAGGCGACCTCGAACTGCTCGGCGGCTGGGCCTCGCCCCCCGGACTCAAAGGTCACCGCCTCGACACCCTCGGCTCCGAGTCGTACGCCGACCGCTTTGGCGCCGTCGATGGCCCGAGCCCCAGCCGAGATCGCGGCCTCGCGAAGATGATTGTCCAACTCCGTGCGGGCCACAGCAGAGCCCCAGTCCGGCAGGTTCCCACCAGGCCACGGCAGTTGCAGCGTCTCGCCAAAACCGTGGAGCCTAAGCCCCTGATTGACGGTGTGGGCCCGGAGCCAATCTTCCATGCCCAGCTTGGCTAGCTCATGGATCGCACGGGGGGTCAGGCCATCCCCGCACGTTTTGTCCCGCGGGAAGGTGGCCGCATCCACGAGTAGTACGTCGAGGCCCTCCTTCACCGCCCAGGCCGCCGCCGCCGACCCGGCCGGACCTGCACCAACGACCAACACATCAGTCTGTTGGGTTCGGGCGGCACTCACCCGCCAATTGTCTCAGGCCACCCCTCGACCCGGCGCTTCGCGTTGCGCACTCCCTCCTCTGCGTCCAGTCCCAGGACGCCCCCCTCGCTCGTTGGTCGTTGGCCATGCGCCCGATCCAGCCCGATTCTTGACGAATCGCCAGGGCGTGGACCGGGTCGAAGAAGCCGACATCAGTGATAACCAACTCGTAGCCTCGGTCGGCGGGTGCTGGCACTACGTCGACTTGATACGGATGCCAAAGAGATAGCACAGCGTCCACCACGCGGCATTCTTTTGCACCTACACAAGACCACCACAAATGCACGAAGGTCCCCGTTTGGCGAAGCCAAGCGGGGACCTTCGTAGCTGCTATCAGTGCTGGTAAGACCCGAAGTCGAAGTCGTCCAGCGCAACGGCTTGGCCGCCACCGGTGTTGCCGAACTCATAGTCATATGAGTCATAACCGACGACGCTGTACGCCGCAGCGCGAGCTTCTTCGGTGGGCTCCACCCGGATATTGCGGTAGCGCTCGAGGCCAGTGCCAGCCGGGATCAACTTGCCGATGATCACGTTCTCCTTCAACCCGCGCAGCGAGTCGGAGCGACCGTGAATGGCGGCATCGGTGAGCACTCGCGTGGTCTCCTGGAACGAAGCAGCGGACAGCCACGACTCGGTCGCCAACGAGGCTTTGGTGATGCCCATCAGCACCGGACGACCCGAGGACGGCTTGCCACCCTCGGAGACAACCCGACGGTTTTCGTTCTCGAAGCGCGTCCGATCGACAAGGTCGGAGGGAAGCAGGTTCGTCTCCCCGGACTCGATGACCGTGATCCGGCGCAGCATCTGCCGCACGATGATCTCGATGTGCTTGTCGTGAATCGACACACCCTGCGAGCGGTAGACCGCCTGGACTTCGTCAACCAGGTGCTCTTGCGCCTTGCGGACACCGAGGATGCGAAGCACGTCCTGCGGATCCGGCGTACCAACGATGATCTGCTCGCCAACCTCGATGTGGTCGCCAGTGGCAACCAGCAAACGAGACCGCTTGGAGACGGGGTATTCCTGAACCTCGGAACCATCGTCCGGGGTCAAGATGACCTTGCGGCTCTTGTCGGTGTCCTCGACCTCAATCCGACCAGCAGCTTCGGCGATCGGCGAACGGCCCTTGGGCGAGCGGGCTTCGAACAACTCGACCACGCGGGGCAGACCCTGCGTGATGTCGTCGGCCGAGGCCACACCACCGGTGTGGAACGTACGCATCGTCAACTGCGTGCCGGGCTCACCGATCGACTGAGCCGCGATGATGCCAACGGCCTCGCCAATGTCGACAAGCTTGCCGGTGGCCAGGGAGCGGCCGTAGCACTTCGCGCAGGTGCCGGTCTTGGCGTCACAGGTCAGCACGGAGCGGACCTTGACCTCCTCGATGCCGGCTGCAATCAGTTCCGCGATCTTGACGTCACCAAGGTCTTCACCAGCACCGGCCAACAACTCGCCAGTGGTCGGGTGCACCACCTCAACGGCCGCCGATCGGGCGTACGCCGCGGTCTCAGCGTTCTCGTGCTTGATGACGGTCCCGTCTTCGAGCCGCTCACCAATCCGCTTAGGCAGACCCCGCTCGGTGCCACAGTCGTCTTCACGAATGATGACGTCCTGCGACACGTCGACCAAACGACGCGTGAGGTAGCCCGAGTCGGCCGTCCGCAACGCGGTGTCGGCGAGACCCTTGCGAGCACCGTGGGTAGAGATGAAGTATTCCAACACCGACAAGCCCTCACGGAAGTTGGACTTGATCGGGCGCGGAATGATGTCGCCCTTGGGGTTGGCCACCAAACCACGCATGGCCGCAACCTGACGGATCTGCATCATGTTTCCGGAAGCACCAGAGTCGACCATCATGTAGATCGGGTTGGTGCGATCGAAGTTGGCTTCCATCGCCTTGGCGACCTCATCAGAGGCCTGAGTCCAGATCTCGATGAGCTCTTGGCGACGCTCGTCATCGGTGACCAAGCCGCGCTCGAAGTGGGTCTGCACCTTCGCAGCCTGCTTCTCATACCCAGCCAGGATGGTCGCCTTCGATGCCGGAGTCACAACGTCATCGATCGACACCGTCACGCCGGAATGCGTGGCCCAGTAGAAGCCCGCGTCCTTCAGGCGGTCGAGCGAAGCAGCAACCTCCACCTTGGTGTAGCGCTCGGCCAAGTCATTGACGATCGCACCCAGTGCCTTCTTGCCCACTTCGTAGTTCACGTAGGGGTAGTCCGCAGGCAGGGTCTCATTGAAGAGCGCCCGGCCCAGGGTGGTGTCCATGACAACGGAGCTCTCGGACATGGTGGCGCCAGCGGCATCACCATCGGTGGCCAGGATGAGCTCGTCGAAACGGATCTTGACCTTGCTCTGCACCGCAATCTCGCCACGGTCATAGGCCATGATCGCTTCGGCCACCGAGGAGAACGCACGACCCTCGCCAACTTCACCATCACGATCGGTGGTGATGAAGAACAGGCCAATGATCATGTCCTGGGTCGGCATCGTCACCGGGCGACCATCAGACGGCTTCAAGATGTTGTTGGTCGACAACATCAGGATCCGAGCCTCGGCCTGGGCCTCAGCTGACAGCGGCAGGTGCACGGCCATCTGATCGCCGTCGAAGTCGGCGTTGAACGCCGTGCAGACGAGCGGATGGATCTGAATGGCCTTGCCTTCGATGAGTTGCGGTTCGAAGGCCTGGATGCCGAGACGGTGCAGCGTTGGTGCACGGTTGAGCAGCACAGGGTGTTCGGTGATGACCTCTTCGAGGACGTCCCACACGACCGGGCGAGCACGCTCCACCATCCGCTTGGCGGACTTGATGTTCTGAGCGTGTGACAGGTCGACCAGACGCTTCATCACAAACGGCTTGAAGAGCTCCAATGCCATCTGCTTGGGCAGACCACACTGGTGCAGCTTCAGCTGCGGACCCGACACGATGACCGAGCGACCGGAGTAGTCGACGCGCTTGCCGAGGAGGTTCTGACGGAACCGACCCTGCTTGCCCTTCAACATGTCCGAGAGCGACTTGAGCGGACGGTTGCCCGGTCCGGTCACCGGACGGCCACGACGACCGTTGTCGAACAACGAGTCAACGGCCTCCTGGAGCATCCGCTTCTCGTTGTTGACGATGATCTCCGGAGCACCGAGATCAAGCAGGCGCTTGAGGCGGTTGTTCCGGTTGATCACCCGGCGGTAGAGATCGTTGAGGTCGGACGTCGCGAAACGACCACCGTCGAGTTGCACCATCGGACGAAGGTCCGGCGGAATGACGGGTACAGCGTCAAGGACCATGCCCTGCGGCTTGTTGCCGGTCTGGCGGAACGCATCAACGACCTTCAGTCGCTTGAGTGCGCGCACCTTGCGCTGGCCCTTGCCGGTGGCGATGATCTCGCGCAGGGTCTCGACCTCTGCCTCGACGTCGAACGACTCCAACCGCTTCTGGATCGCCATGGCGCCCATGTGGCCTTCGAAGTATTTGCCGAACCACGCCTTCATTTCGCGGTAGAGCAACTCGTCGCCCATCAGATCCTGGACAGCAAGGTTCTTGAACTGGTTCCAGACCTCTTCGAGGCGATCGAGCTCACGCTGTGAACGGTCGCGCAATTGCTTCATCTCGCGCTCGGCCGCATCGCGGACCTTGCGACGGGCATCAGCTTTGGCGCCCTCGGCCTCGAGTGCGGCGATGTCCTCTTCGAGCTTCTTGGTGCGCTCTTCGAGGGCAGAATCGCGACGCTTCTCCAGCCGCTCACGCTCCAGGCCAACCTTGCCCTCAAGCGAGGACAGGTCACGGTGACGGGCATCCTGGTCGACTGCAGTGATCATGTAGGCAGCGAAGTAGATGACCTTCTCGAGGTCTTTCGGCGCCAGATCGAGCAGGTAACCAAGTCGCGACGGCACACCCTTGAAGTACCAGATGTGGGTCACGGGCGCGGCGAGCTCGATATGGCCCATCCGCTCACGGCGTACCTTCGAGCGAGTCACCTCAACGCCACAGCGCTCACAGATGATGCCCTTGAAGCGCACGCGCTTGTATTTCCCGCAGTAGCACTCCCAGTCCCTGGTGGGACCGAAGATCTTCTCGCAGAACAGGCCGTCACGCTCGGGCTTGAGCGTGCGGTAGTTGATCGTTTCGGGCTTCTTAACCTCGCCATGACTCCAACCGCGGATGTCTTCCGCGCTGGCCAGGCCGATCTGAAGCTGGTCGAAGAAATTAACGTCAAGCACTGTTTGTTGCTCCTCTTTCTAAAACTTCTTCGGCTCAGACTTCTTCTACGGAGCTGGGCTCACGACGGGACAGATCAATGCCAAGCTCTTCGGCCGCACGGAAGACGTCTTCCTCGGCGTCCTTCAACTCAATCGACGTGCCGTCTTGCGACAGCACCTCGACGTTGAGGCAGAGCGACTGCATCTCTTTGACGAGCACCTTGAACGACTCGGGGATGCCCGAGTCGGGGATGTTCTCGCCCTTAACGATCGCCTCGTAGACCTTGACCCGGCCCGGCACGTCATCGGACTTGATCGTCAGCAACTCCTGCAGGGCATAAGCGGCGCCGTACGCCTCCATGGCCCAGACCTCCATCTCGCCGAACCGCTGGCCGCCGAACTGGGCCTTACCGCCCAAGGGCTGCTGCGTGATCATGGAGTAGGGGCCCGTGGAGCGAGCGTGGATCTTGTCGTCAACGAGGTGGTGGAGCTTCAAGATGTACATGTAGCCCACTGAGACCGGCTGTGGGAACGGCTCGCCGGAGCGACCGTCAAACAGGCTGGCCTTGCCGTTGTCACCGATCATGCGTACGCCGTCACGGTTGGGGTAGGTCGCACCGAGCAAGCCGGTGATCTCGTCTTCACGAGCACCGTCGAAGACCGGGGTCGCGACCTTGGTGTTGGGGTCAGCCTGGTCGGCATGGATGTCGATCAACCGCTTCTTCCAGTCGGCCGACTTCTTGTCCTCATGCAGGTTAAGGTCCCAGCCCTGCTTGGCCAACCAGCCAAGGTGGAGCTCGAGGATCTGACCGATGTTCATCCGTCGCGGCACACCCAGCGGGTTGAGCACGACGTCGACGGGCGTGCCGTCTTCCATGAACGGCATGTCCTCGATCGGCAGAATCTTGGCGATAACACCCTTGTTGCCGTGGCGTCCGGCCAACTTGTCGCCGACCGAGATCTTCCGCTTCTGGGCGACGTACACCCGAACCAACTGGTTAACGCCCGGGGGCAACTCGTCGCCGTCTTCACGATCGAAGACGCGTACGCCGATGACCGTGCCGGACTCGCCGTGGGGAACCTTCATCGAGGTGTCGCGCACTTCGCGCGCCTTCTCGCCAAAGATCGCTCGCAGCAAGCGCTCTTCCGGCGTCAACTCAGTCTCGCCCTTGGGCGTGACCTTGCCGACGAGGATGTCTCCGGTGGTGACTTCGGCGCCGATGCGGATGATGCCGCGGTCGTCGAGGTCGGCCAGCATCTCTTCGGAGACGTTCGGGATATCCCGGGTGATCTCCTCAGGGCCGAGCTTGGTGTCGCGTGCGTCGACCTCATGCTCCTCGATGTGGATCGAGGTCAAGACGTCTTCCTGCACGAGACGCTGGCTCAAGATGATGGCGTCTTCGTAGTTGTGACCCTGCCAAGGCATAAACGCGACGAGCAGGTTGGTGCCCAGCGCCATCTCCGCCTTGTCGGTGCAGGGACCATCAGCGATCGGCGAGCCAACCTCAACTCGGTCGCCCACCGAAACCAGCGGGCGCTGGTTGATGCAGGTGCCCTGGTTGGAGCGCTTGAACTTCGCCAACTTGTACGTCGTGTAGGTGCCGTCGTCGTTCATCGTTTCGATGAGCTCCGCAGACACGTCCTTGATCACGCCGGCGCTGGCCGCGACAACCACATCGCCTGCGTCAACCGCCGCGCGATATTCGATGCCGGTGCCGACGAGGGGCGAGTCGCTCACGATGAGCGGCACAGCCTGACGCTGCATGTTGGCGCCCATGAGCGCGCGGTTTGCATCGTCGTGCTCAAGGAACGGAATCAGAGCCGTAGCGACGGACACCATCTGACGGGGCGAAACGTCCATGTAATCGACATCGTTAGGAGCAACAGCGTCAACCTCGCCGCGCTTCTGGCGCACCAAGACCTGATCTTCGGTGAAGGCACCCTTGGCGTCGATGACGGCGTTGGCCTGAGCGATGACATAACGGTCTTCGTCGTCTGCAGTGAGGTAATCGACCTGGTCGGTGACCTTGCCCTTGACGACCTTGCGATAAGGGGTCTCGACAAAACCGAACGGGTTGATCCGCCCATAAGAGGCGAGGGAACCGATCAGGCCAATGTTGGGGCCTTCAGGAGTTTCGATCGGGCACATGCGGCCGTAGTGCGACGGGTGAACGTCACGGACCTCCATGCCGGCCCGGTCACGAGACAGACCACCAGGGCCGAGGGCCGAGAGCCGACGCTTGTGCGTCAGACCGGCGATCGGGTTGGTCTGGTCCATGAACTGGCTCAGCTGCGAGGTGCCGAAGAACTCCTTCAGCGCCGCCACCACTGGGCGGATGTTGATCAAGGACTGGGGCGTAATCGCCTCAACGTCCTGGGTCGTCATCCGCTCGCGAACCACCCGCTCCATCCGGGCGAGGCCGGTGCGGAGCTGGTTTTGAATCAGCTCGCCGACCGTGCGCATCCGGCGGTTGCCGAAGTGGTCGATGTCGTCCGCCGCGACCTCGATGGTGCCCTGCGGCGCCACCATGTCTTCACGGCCGTCGTGCAACGCCACGATGTAGCGGATGGCGGCAACGATGTCGTCGATGGTCAGAGTCTGCTGATCAAACGCCTCGGTCAACCCCAACTTCTTGTTGACCTTGTAGCGGCCAACCTTGGCCAGGTCATAACGCTTGGGGTTGAAGTAGTAGTTGTTCAACAGCGTCTGCGCGGCTTCACGTGTGGGCGGTTCGCCCGGACGCAGCTTGCGGTAGATGTCGAGCAGCGCGTCGTCCTGGGCCTGGGTGTTGTCCTTCTCCAGGGTCAGCATCATCGACTCGTATTGGCCGAACTCTTCACGGATCTGCTCGTTGGTCCAGCCGAGGGCCTTGAGTAGGACGGTGACGTTTTGCTTGCGCTTGCGGTCGAGGCGTACGCCGACCATGTCGCGCTTGTCGATTTCGAACTCCAACCAGGCGCCACGGCTCGGGATGAGCTTGGCGGTGTAGATGTCCTTGTCGGAGGTCTTGTCGGCGGTGCGCTCGAAGTAGACACCGGGCGAGCGGACCAACTGGGAAACCACGACACGCTCGGTGCCGTTGATCACGAAGGTGCCCTTGGGCGTCATCAGGGGGAAATCACCCATGAAGACGGTCTGGCCCTTGATCTCACCGGTTTCGTTGTTCGTGAACTCAGCCGACACATAAAGCGGGGCGGCGTAGGTGAAGTCTTTTTCCTTGCACTCATCCACGGAGTATTTCGGGTCGTAGAAGACCGGGTTCTCGAACGACAGACTCATCGTCTCCGAGAAGTCCTCAATCGGGGAGATCTCTTCAAAGATCTCGGTCAGACCCGACTTCGTCGAAACGTCCTCGCCCGCGGCCTGACGGCGCGCAACAACGGCCTTCCAATCGTCGTTGCCGACGAGCCAGTCAAAGCTGGTGGTTTGGAGGCTGAGGAGCTGAGGGAGTTCGAGAGGCTCGGTGATCTTTGCGAATGAGATGCGGCGGGGGTTTCCAGTGGTGCTGCGCGCGGCCAAAACGTGTCCTTCGGCGATCACTTACTTCGATGACGCCGACCACCACCGCATAGGCCACCGGGCAGGCCAAAGGGCATTTGAGAGAGGGCGTGAAGGATCAGCCTAGCCCAAAGGCGGGCATAGTTCAACACCGGTGTCAAGATCCCCGCGAAAACTTCAGCGGCGGGATCCCCACCCGGATGCGCAAAAGCATGAACCACGATCCCGCTCCGGTCAAGTACCCCCTCCCCCACCCCGCCCAACCCCGCCGACCCGTCACTCATCGTCGCGTTTTCGCGGCGTGTCGAACAGCCATTGACGGCTCGGCAACCGAAGTCAGCCGGCCAAGAACCGATCTACGACAATCTTCGGCTCAGCCGCGATCCGACGTAATTGGGTCAGCGTCCGGATCTCACCGAGAAACGGCTGGGCTTCGTCGTCTTGGAATCTCGGAAACCTCAGTTCATCACCCGGTGTCACCCAGCCCCACAGTCTTCCCTGCATCGCAACCATCGTGACCGGGGGTTCTCGGGTCTCCAGAGTCTTCAGGAAGATGACTGCGCGGCCCGCCTCGCGCCAGTACGACGCTTGATTCTGTCGTGTCTCGGTATCCAGATAGCCAAGACCACCCCACTGAAAGTCAGCGACACCGCGACGAACTGCGTGACCCTCACCGTCGAACAACTCGTCAACAGCGATGCGAACAATGACCGATCGCTCCTTGGCAGCTGGATCGTCGTAGCCGACAGGGAAGACCTCGCCATCGACTTCGCCATGCGCGTACGCCGGCCCGGGCCCCACGTCTGCGACGACACCGACGACGAGATGTGTGCTGAATTGCAGAGTTAGTTCGCGTCCGGGAACCCGCAATATCGTGGCTCGGTTGGGCAACGCTTCGACGATCGTCCTCGGTTGCACCCCGAATGAAGCCACGCCCCAGCCTAGTCTCGCGGGCTTGGAACGCCGCCGGCACTTATTCGACCAGGGGATTGCGGGTCGTCAGGGCCGGGAAGAAACTGAAGTCACGATCGGCCGTCCACAGTTCGCTCACGCCGTGACCGATGCAGATGGCAGCAATCCGTGCGTCATGCACCTTCGGCCCACGGACAGGTCCATGCCCCATAAGCCCATCAAGCAAGGCAAGGTGGTCGCGTGTCTCGCCGAGCATGGACACCTGCGGGAGATCGATGATGCTCCGCATCGCCTCCAATGCTCGGCCCGGCGAACTTGGCGATGGATACACGTGGCGATTGCTGGTCGTCGAGAGAAACTCATGGACGCTGGCCCACACAATCCCCACGCGCTCACCCGATTCCAGTAAATCGGCCACCACTTCTCGCGAACGAAGGTGAAACTCGTTTTCTGGCATATGCGCATAGACGAGGATGTTCGTATCTACTGCGATCACAGACGGTCGCCGTAGGACAGTTCGATCGCTTCCTGCATAGTCAAACCGTCGACCATGCCTCCCCCGCCGTCACTCACGGGGAACACGAAGCCCACCCGCGGTCGAGGTTCGGAGCGGCGCTCTAACTCATGACGCAGTCCCTCGATCATCAGGTCCCGCATGGGTACGCCGTCTTCCGCAGCGCGCGCTTTGACCTCCCGCATCAACTCGTCGGGCAGGTCCATCGTGGTCTTCATATGGGTCACCATGTCAGGCAACCCATACGCCCATATTGGGTGAAGAGAACTCAGCCGGTCACGTGGGAGTCCGCGACCGAGAGCGCCTCGTCGATGATCGCCAGCCCCGCCAGCGCATCCTCATCTGAGATGTTGAGCGGAGGTACGACGTGCATCCGGTTGAAGTTCACAAACGGCAGCAACCCTCGCTCGCGGCATGCCGCAGCAGTGGCATCCATGGCCGGACTCGTTCCGCCGTACGGCGCCAAGGGCTCTCGGGTGGACTGGTTGGCGACCAACTCGATCGCCCAGAAGGCACCGAGCCCGCGCGACCTCCCCCACGCTGGGGTGGTTGGCCGCCAGCTTCGCGAGCCCCGGGCCGAAGACCTCCTCACCCAACCGAGCCGAGTTCTCCACCATGCCCTCATCTAGCATCGTTTCGATTGTCGCGACGGCGGCGGCACACGCCAGCGGATGACCTGAGTAGGTCAGCCCACCCGGATAGACCCGCTCGTCAAAGGTCGCCGCGATCGGGCCGTTGATGATCACGCCACCAAGCGGTACATAGCCCGAGTTCACACCCTTGGCGAAGGTGATCAGATCAGGGGTGACGTCATAGTGATTGACGGAGAACCAGCGACCACTTCGACCAAACCCAGCCATCACTTCGTCGGCAATGTAAACGATCCCATGCTTGTCGCAGAGCTCTCGCACGCCCGCGAGATAGCCAGGCGGAGGCGGCATGATGCCCGCCGTACCCGGAATTGATTCAAGGACAATCGCCGCAATCCCGGCCGGACCCTCCAACGCCACGACCTGCTCCAGGTGAGCCAACGCGCGCTCAGACTCCTCGGCTTCGGTGGTGGCGTGGAACTCGCTGCGATAGAGGAACGGCCCGAAGAAGTGCACCGTGCCCGCGCTTCCGTTGTCGCTGGCCCAGCGGCGCGGATCCCCGGTCATGTTCACGGCCAGGTGGGTGCCACCGTGATAGGAGCGGTAGGTCGACAGGACCTTGTTGCGGCCGGTGTGCAGCCGAGCCATGCGTACGGCGTGTTCGATGGCATCCGCGCCACCGTTGGTGAAAAACACCTTGTCGAGACCGTCTGGCGCGAGCGAGGTGATCAGTCGAGCAGCCTCAGACCGAGCCGCGTTGGCGAACTGCGGAGCAATCGTGCACAAAGACCCCGCCTGGTCCTGGATCGCTTTGACCACTCGCGGATGCTGGTGACCGATGTTGGTGAAGACGAGTTGTGAGGTGAAGTCGAGATATTCCTTGCCGGACTCATCCCACACCCGCGACCCCTCCGCCCGCGCTAACACCAACGGCTTGATCTTCGCCTGGGCAGACCAGGAATGGAACACGTGGGCACGGTCAAGTTCGAAGGCTCGCGACTCATCAATCATGGACGCCAGCCTAGGGGTCCATGACGAAAGGCGGCCACCCCGGCACAGACCGGGATGACCGCCTTCCTACGAGGTACTAGTTAAAGCAACAGATCACTTGAGGGAAACGCTGGCGCCAGCGGCCTCGAGGGTTTCTTTGGCCTTCTCGGCGGCTGCCTTGTCGACACCCTCCAGAACAGCCTTGGGAGCGGCCTCAACGAGGTCCTTGGCCTCCTTCAAACCGAGGGAGGTCAGGGCGCGCACCTCCTTGATGACGTTGATCTTCTTCTCGCCAGCGGCTTCGAGGACGACGTCGAAGGAGTCCTGCTCGGCAGCTTCTTCGGTGCCTCCGGGAGCGGCTGCGCCAGGAGCGGCGGCAACAGCAACAGGGGCGGCCGCGGTGACGCCAAAGGTCTCTTCGAACTGCTTCACGAACTCGCTGAGCTCGATCAGGGTCATTTCCTTGAACGCTTCGAGCAGTTCATCGGTGCTGAGCTTCGCCATGGTGGCGGTTCCTTCCGTTCTGTGGCCCCAGTGTGAGGCCGATTGGTTTGAGTACGTCGGCCTGGATCAGGCGTCGGTGGTCTGGGTTTCGTTCGAGTCTGCTTCGACCTTCGCCTGCAGGGCACCCACCAAACGGGCAGCCTGGGAGAGCGGGGCGTTGAGCAGGTAGACGGCTTGCGACAGCGACGCGAGCATGGCGCCCGCGAGCTTGCCCATGAGCACTTCACGCGACTCAAGATCGGCCAGCTTGGCGATCTCACTCGCAGTCAGTGTCTTGCCGTCCAAGACACCGCCCTTGATCACAAGAGCGGGGTTTGCCTTGGCAAAGTCACGCAGGCCCTTGGCCGCTTCGACAACGTCACCCTTGATGAAGGCGATGGCTGTCGGACCGGTCAGGAGATCATCGAAGTCGGTGATGCCGGCTTCGTTGGCCGCCAGTTTGGCGAGCGTGTTCTTGACCACGGCGTAGTCAGCGTTGTCACCGAGTGAGCGACGCAGATCCTGCAACTGCTTCACGGTGAGTCCGCGGTACTCGGTCAGCACAGCACCGGCGGATGCGCTGAATGATTCAGCGATCTCGTTGACGGCGGCTGTCTTTTCTGGCCGTGCCATGAGTCTCCTTCCAACTTCAGTTTGTGGAGATCCGGTCCGTTCCAGAGCCCGCAAATAACAAGACGCCCTGGGCCGCAGGCCGCAGGGCGTGAATCGCACCCGGTTCGAGTGCTAGCTCTGACACCTGCGCAGGCCGTCCGCTGATGCGGACCTTCGGTCGAACTGCCTCAGGTTCAAGGCAATCCGGCAACCGGCGGTCTTTGGTTCGTGAGAGAGCGTACGACGCGTGGCGGCGTACGCCCAAATCCCCGACAACCCAAAACAAAACGTCGACCCGGCTCAACTAAGAGCCGGGTCGACGCGATTATTGCTAGTTAAGAGCCGGGTCGACGGGCTAGGCGTCGTCTTCGGTGACGTTGCGGGTCTTGTTGGGATCGACCTGGATGCCGGGGCCCATCGTCGTGGAGACCGTGACCTTCTTGAGGTAGCGACCCTTGGAGCTGGACGGCTTCAAACGAAGCACCTCTTCGAGGGCAGCAGCGTAGTTTTCGACCAACTGGATCTCAGTGAACGCGGCCTTGCCAATGATGAAGTGCAGGTTGGCGTGGCGATCGACACGAAACTCGATCTTGCCGCCCTTGATGTCGGCAACGGCCTTCGCCACGTCGGGCGTAACCGTGCCGGTTTTGGGGTTCGGCATCAGACCACGGGGGCCAAGCACTCGACCAAGTCGGCCGACCTTCCCCATCATGTCGGGCGTTGCGACGACGGCATCGAAGTCGAGCCACCCGCCGTTGACCTTCTCAATGAGCTCGTCGCCACCGACGATGTCGGCTCCGGCCTCACGAGCGGCTTCGGCCTTCTCCGCATTGGCGAACACCAAGACCCGAGCGGTCTTGCCGGTGCCGTGGGGAAGGTTGACCGTGCCGCGGACCATCTGGTCGGCCTTGCGGGGGTCAACGCCAAGGCGCATCGCCACGTCCACGGTCTCGTTGAACTTGACCTTGCTAGAGGTCTTGGCGAGCCGGATCGCGGCCAGCGGCGCGTAAAGCGCGTCCTTGTCGATCGTTTCCGCTGCTGAGCGGTAATTCTTGCTGCGCTGCATTGCTGGTTCTCTCTTCTTCTGAGGTTGTGGTCGATATGGACCAGCGCGGTCCTGCCACAGGTGTGTTGACTTGGGCTGAGGGACTATTCGGTGGTGACGCCCATGGAGCGCGCCGTGCCTTCTACAATCTTCATCGCGGCTTCAACGTCATTGGCGTTGAGGTCAGGCAACTTGGTCGTGGCGATGTCGCGCACCTGGTCCTTGGTCAGCTTGCCGACCTTGTCCTTCTGCGGGACGCCAGAACCCTTCTTGATGCCCGCGGCCTTCTTGATCAACTCAGACGCCGGAGGCGTCTTGGTGACAAAGGTGAAGGAGCGGTCTTCGTAGATGGTGATCTCGACCGGGATCACGTTGCCACGCATGGCTTCAGTCTGGGCGTTGTAGGCCTTGCAGAAATCCATGATGTTGACACCATGGGGGCCTAGCGCGGTGCCGACCGGCGGGGCCGGGGTTGCTGCGCCAGCCTGCAACTGCACCTTAACGAGCGCAGAGATTTTCTTCTTGGGAGGCATTCTTCTTCGGTCTTTCTGTTGCGTACGTCGTGGTCTTGATGGGCACGATCAACTCGGTCCCTGCCACCTGGTTGTTGCTGATCTCACTGCTTGTGGTGCGGTGTTGCTGCCTGAGCCTCAGACCTTTTCAATCTGACTGAAGCTCAACTCGACCGGAGTTTCCCGGCCGAAGATTTCGACGAGGGCCTTGACCCTCTGGGATTCCACGTTGATCTCGGTCAGCGTGGCGTGGAGCGTGGCGAAGGGCCCGTCGACAACCATGACCGAATCGGAGACGCCAAAGTCGCTCATCTCCACGGTCTTCTTGCCGGTGGCGGTCTTGCTAGCAGGCTTGCCCGCGGCAACGGCTTCGGCCTCGGCGGCAGCCAGAACTCCCGGCGCCAGCATGTTCTCAACTTCGGCCATGCTCAGCGGGACAGGCTGATGGCTGTGGCCAACGAACCCAGTCACCGAAGGGGTATGACGAACAGCCGACCAGGACTCATCGGTGAGGTCCATGCGCACCAGGACGTAGCCCGGCAGCACCGTGCGGCGTACGAGCTTGCGTTGGCCGTTCTTGATCTCGGCAACTTCCTCAGTCGGGACCACGATCTCGTGGATGTAGTCCTCCATGTTGAGGGAGTGGATCCGGTTTTCGAGGTTGGCCTTCACTCGGTTTTCCATGCCGGAATAGGTGTGCACGACAAACCAATCACCGGGCTTGGCCCACAGCTCATCGCGGAAGGCTTCCAAGGGGTCGACAACTTCGTCGGCGGGCGCCTCTTCGGCGGTCTCGGCGGTTTCGACACTTTCGGGCTCGTCGGTGAGGTCAGCCTCGGTGGCTGTCTCGACCACTTCAGGCTCGTCGGCCAAAGTGGGTTCGGTCAGCGTGGATTCGAACGGGTCGTTCAGTTCCGACACGGAAATGCTCCATAGGGTTGTGGTGCGATGAGATCTGGGCGCCTATTGGTTGCTGGCTCCACCGAACAAGGTGAGGACCAACTTGCCAAAGGCCAGGTCGAGCAGTGAAACGAGCGTCATCATCACGGCAACGAACACCAAAACGACGATGAAGTAGGTGACCAACTGCTCGCGCGTGGGCCACACCACCTTTCGGAGTTCGGCGATGACCTGACGGTAGAACACCATCGGGCTGGTTCGCCGTGGGGTGTTGCTGCCGTCGCCAGAGCCGCGTGCGACGCTGCCTTCTGCCCCACCATCCACCTTGCTCGTCCTACTTCCCTGATTCGTTTAGTGCCAATCAAATGATGCTGCTCTAGCAATGTGTTGCCACACCGTGAGGTGTCGCAGGGCACGAGGGACTTGAACCCCCAACCTTCGGTTTTGGAGACCGACGCTCTGCCAGTTGAGCTAGTGCCCTCCGGTGGCTCTTCCCCTTCGCCACAGCACAGAGCGCCGCGAAAAGAAGCGCACAGGGCATGGCGAAGCATGGGGGCGAACCACCAAAAGCGAGTCTACGGGGAACACGGTCGCCGCGTCCAAACCGTCCGACTACGTCAAGACCAAACCCCCTGCTCTCGGGCCTTACGATGGAGTCATGAGTTCGACTCCACAAACCAGTGCCACGTCCGCCCGCGATCGGCGCGTCTCTAGGCGCATCGGTGCCATCGCTGAGTCCGCGACGCTCAAGGTCGACGCGAAGGCCAAAGCACTCAAGGCAGAAGGTCGCCCTGTCATCGGTTTTGGTGCGGGCGAGCCCGACTTTCCGACGCCCGGCTATATCGTTGACGCCGCCATTGAGGCCTGCCGGGACCCGAAGAATCACCGCTACACCCCCGCAGGTGGGTTGCCCGAGCTCAAGCAGGCCATTGCGGCCAAGACCCGCCGCGACAGCGGCTATCAGATCGATCCCGCCCAGGTGCTTGATTACCAACGGCGGCAAGCAAGCGATCTACGCCGCGTTTGCAGTCATGCTCGACCCGGGCGACGAAGTGATCGTGCCGGCGCCGTACTGGACGACGTACCCCGAAGCCATCCAACTCGCCGGCGGAGTCGCTGTGGACGTCCTGGCCGACGAAACCCAGGACTACAAAGTCACCGTTGAGCAGTTGGAAGCAGCCCGCACAGAACGCACCAAGGTGCTGCTGTTCGTCTCCCCCTCCAACCCGACCGGCGCGGTCTACACTTCCGCCGAAATCAAGGCCATCGGCGCGTGGGTGGAAGAGCACGGACTATGGGTGCTGACCGATGAAATCTACGAACACCTCGTCTACGACGGTGTCGAGACTGGCTCGATGCCGGTGTTATGCCCCCAGCTTGCCGACAACTGCGTCATCGTGAATGGCGTTGCCAAGACTTATGCCATGACCGGGTGGCGGGTGGGCTGGATGATCGGCCCGGTTGACCTGATCAAGGCCGCGACCAACTTGCAGTCCCACGCCACCTCCAACGTCGCCAACGTCTCCCAACGGGCCGCCATCGCAGCTGTCACCGGAGATCTCACCGCTGTGGAGCAGATGAAGGTTGCTTTTGATCGCCGCCGCCAGACGATGGTCAGCATGTTGAACGAGATCCCTGGCGTGGTGTGCCCGACTCCACAAGGCGCGTTTTATGCCTACCCCTCGGTGAAGGGTCTCCTCGGCAAGCCGATCGCGGGTGCCGATGGGGCCGTTGCGACAACCTCGGCGGAGCTGGCCGAAATGATCCTCGAACGGGCTGAGGTGGCCGTCGTTCCGGGTGAGGCGTTTGGCTCGCCCGGCTATTTGCGCCTGTCCTATGCCCTCGGCGATGCGGATCTGGCCGAAGGCGTGGCTCGCATGCAGAAGTTGCTTGCTTGAGCGGGTTTCGAGACGTTCGCTCCGCTCACTCCTTAACCACCGGGCGAGACGTTCGCACGCTGCCGAAGGCGCACTTGCATCTGCATTTCACCGGTTCGATGCGTCACGCGACACTGATCGAGTTGGCTCGGCGAGACGGCGTACACCTTCCTGATGCGCTGGTGGAGGACTGGCCGCCCAAGTTGTCGACCACCGATCAGAAGGGCTGGTTCCGCTTCCAGCGGCTCTACGACATCGCTCGCTCGGTCTTGCGCACCGAGGATGACGTACGGCGATTGGTGTTGGAGGCTGCCCAAGACGATGTCCGCGATGGCGGACGATGGCTAGAGATCCAGGTGGATCCCAGCGGATACGCCGCGCGTTTTGGTGGCATCACTGCCTTTACCGAGTTGGTGCTGAATGCGACCCGAACGGCCGCTGAAACAACGGGGCTAGGCATTGGCGTAATCATCGCCGCCAACCGCATCCGGCACCCCTTGGATGCTCGGACGTTGGCTCGGTTGGCCGCGTCATACGCCGACCAGGGCGTCGTTGGCTTCGGCCTCTCCAACGACGAGCGGCGCGGCACCACAGCAGACTTTGCGCCTGCATTCGCGATCGCCGCACGGGCTGGTTTGCTGCTCACGCCGCATGGTGGCGAACTGCTCGGGCCGGCGAGTGTGAGGGCCAGCCTGGCCCTGGGCGCGGGGCGATTGGGACACGGTGTGCGAGCTGTCGAGGATCCGCGCTTGCTCGACGAACTCGCCGCCGCTGGAGTCGCGCTTGAGGTCTGTCCCACTTCCAACGTCTCGCTAGGCGTCTTCAGCACACTCGGCGCGGTCCCTGTGCCGACCTTGACCCAGGCCGGCGTGAGAGTCGCCCTTGGCGCCGATGACCCGCTTTTGTTTGGCTCACAGTTGGCTGCGCAGTACGAAGCGGTGCGGTCGGCCCATCAACTCACCGACCACCAGTTGGCGGAGTTGGCCACCATGTCGATTCAGGCCTCAACCGCACCGGGCACGCTTAAAGCCGAGTGCCTGCACGATGTCGAGCAGTGGCTCTCGACACCCCGCCCTGGACCGTCTGATTCAACTTGAGAAGATGAGACTGTGAGCGACTCCAACGACCCCTGGGCCACCCCACCCGCCGACGGCACCCCCACACCTCCCCCAAATCCTTACGGCCAGCAACCGCCCGTTAACCCCTATGGAGATCAACCGCCGGCTGGCTACGGGCAGCCTCCGGTCCAACCGTCATACGCCCCTCCGCCTGGCTACGCCGGGACACCCGGATATGGCTATGCCCCCATCGCTCCTAAACACCCACAGGCGACCACGGCCTTGGTCCTAGGCATCATTGGCCTGGTTGGCACCTTCATCTGCCTGCTCCCGATCCTGCTTGCGCCAATTGCTTGGGTGATCGGCGGGAAGGCCGTGAAAGAGATCGATGCGTCACCGCAGACTTTTTCCGGCCGCGATCAGGCCCAAGCAGGGCGGATTATGGGCATCATCGGCACGGTGCTGTTGGTCCTTGGCTTGTTGGCCATTGCCTTGCTGATCGGCCTGGGCATGAGTGGAGTTTTCGACGATGCGGTCTACGAGCCCAACGTCTGAGCACATCCCACTAGGCCTTGAGCTCAACACCCACGAGGATCGGCTCGTTGTGAAGTAGGACCCCAAACCGCATGAGCACTCCCGCTCGCACCTCATTGGCCAAATCCAGCAGATCACTGGTGCGCGCGCCGCCACGATTGGTCAACGCGAGAGGGTGTTTGGTGGACAGACTGACCCGTTCGTTGCCATAGCCCTTGGCAAAACCAGCCTGTTCAATCAACCAGGCCGCACTGGTCTTCACAGTGCCGTCTGGTTGCGACCATCGAGGGGCATCAACCGGCAGGGCGGCGGCCTCGTCGGCGCTAAGAATGGGGTTCGTAAAGAATGAGCCGGCACTCCAAGTATCGTGATCGGTGTCATCGAGCACCATTCCCTTGCCTGCCCGCAATTTGAGTACGGCGGCTCGCACCTCCTCAATCGGGGCTCGTTCCCCGATCTCAACCCCAAGGGCGCGCGCCAGCTCGGCGTACGCGATGGGGCTGCCCACGGTGCCAAGTTTAAGTTGGAAACTGACTTCCAAGATGACGTAGCGGTCTGGGTCGACTTTGAACCGCGAGGTGCGGTAGCCGAAACCGCAATCGGCCATGGCAAAGGTCCGTTGGCAGCGATCGACCCGGTCCCAGGTGCGGACGGCCGCGATGGTGTCGGCCACCTCTTGGCCATAGGCGCCCACGTTTTGGATGGGGGTGGCGCCAACCAAGCCCGGGATCCCGGCGAGCGCTTCAACACCGACCCAACGATGACTCACCGCATGGGCCACAAACGCGTCCCAATTTTCACCAGCAGCCACTCTCACGGTGACACCGCTGCAGGAGGCGAGAGTGTCTTCGTCGTCGATGTCGGCTTCCATGCCTTTGGTCGACACCTGCACCACGGTGCCGGGGAAGCCCTCATCCGCGATCACGAGGTTGCTCCCGCCACCCAGGATCAGGAGCTCGTCGCCGACCTCATCTGCCCGTTGAATCGCCCCGACTAAGTCAGGCTCGTTGTCTACTGACAGGAAACGCCCTGCTGGTCCCCCAAGCCGGAGAGTGGTGTGATCACGCAACAAGACCTCAGACACGGATGACGGCCTTGGGCATGCCCAGCACCTTGGTGCCCGCACACAGGACTTCGAGGGTGATCGTGGCGAGCCCATCGTCAACGGACTTCACGGTGCCACCGATTTCGACATCGACCCCCGCATCGTCGTCAGGCACCACCACCGGGTTGGTGAATTTGCAGCCAAACTCGACAACCTCAGCCCCATTGGTCCACGTGTTCACGGCCCGGGCGGCCAGCGCCATCGTGAACATGCCATGGGCAATGACCCCAGGCAACCCGACACTCGCGGCCACCCGATCCGACCAGTGGATCGGATTGAAGTCGCCACTCGCGCCGGCATACTTAATCAGGTCAACGCGGCGAACGGTGTAGGTCTGGGTGGGGAGAAGATCTCCCACAGCCAAGCTGATGAGCGCGCTCATGCTTCGGCTCCTCTGTGTACCAAAGTGGCCGATGTAGAGCACACCAGCTTGCCGTCGGCATCGCGGATCTCGCTCTTGGTGCCGATGATGTCGGCGCCGCCAATCTGGCGCAGGCTGGCGACGGTCAGCGTTGCCGAGAGGACGTCGCCGGGGACGACCGGCCGCTCATAGGCAAACTTCTGGTCGCCGTGGACGATGCGATAGAGGTCAATCTCTTCGGCATCCAGGAAGGAGAACATCGCGTCGAAGGCCAGGACGATGGGGAAAGTCGCCGGCGCCGGCCCCGCGTCGTACGCCGCCCCACTGGCGGTCACAAACTCCCGAATCTTCTCCGCGCTGACGGTGTAGGGCGCGGTCGCGGGGAACTCTCGACCGACAAGTGATTGGTCAACAGGCATGCCCGAAACTTACACCGATGGGTCGGTCACCCCATCGACACAGTGGCCACCCCAGCGCAACCTTCTCCTAGGTGGGTCTCACAGGGGGACCCACCGCTTCACTGTCGAGGGGGAACCGTGCGTCATCGGAACATCGCGTCAGTGTTCATCACGGGTTTGCTCATCACCGCACTGTCTTCGTGCCTGGCCCTCACAGCTCATGCGTCGACCCAAACATCGCCGATGGTGCAAGCCTCGGCTAGCGATGGCCGGACGACCTACGTCAACCTAACAAAGGCCAAGACCGGCAAGACGATCTCGCCGAGGCTGAGGACCAAAGGCGCTTGATCGTGGCCAAGGCACGCGCCCACTTGCGTTCCCGATGCAGGGTTCCAAGGTGAGTTTCCGTCAGGTGCCCGGCGGTTTCCTTATCGAGGTGACTAGCGCGCAGCGCAACGTCTGGCTCTTCGGATATTGGCGGGGTCTAGGGCTGATGTGGTGAACGAAGGTGCGTCAGTCTTTGATGTGTGAAGAAAAAAGTCCGGTACACCTTCGTTCATGATGATCCTAGCGAGATTCTCCAGGCCTTGGTCGGGCTCAAAGACGTCCAGGTCTTGGCTTATCGACGTGACCGCAGCGATGTCGAACTGTTGACCGAGCAGACACCCGGTGAACTTCTGCCCTCGTGCGGGGCGACAGCTCATCTGAAGGAGTGGCCGATCATCAGGTATGTCGATCTCCCGGTCTATGGCCAACGGATGCGACGGGGAGGCTTAAACACCGACTGATCTGTCCACAACGCCGGTACCCCGAAGGGTCCAGGACGAGGACCGATCATCGGATCGCAGCCACCCAGTGCTTGTTGACGACCGGTGCGCGAAGTGGGTGACCGAGCAGGTCGGCAAAGGCCGGGCCGTGTCGGATGTGGCCAAGGAACTCGCGTGTGATTGGCACACTGTGAACGATGCCGTCAGCACCTATGGTGAGGCGTTACAGACAGCGGCTCGAAAACGGTTGAACGCCACGACTGCGATCGGGTTGGACGAAACATCGTTGTCAAACACGGCCACCACATCTCGAAGTCGTATGCGACGACGGTCGCGGATGTGGCCAACCATCAGATCATCGAAATCCTCCCCACCAGAGCTTTACCGATGTCGCCGCGTGGGTCAGGGCCCAACCCCAGGGATGGAAGGACCGCATCGAATACGGGGCACTCGACATGTCGGCCACCTACGCAGCGGTGTACACGGTGGTGCTGCGCGGGCCCGGCAGGTCGTGGATGCGTTCCACTGTGTCCAACTCGCCAACCGGGCGTTAGACCAGATCCGGCGTCGGGTCCAGCAACAACAAACTGGGCACCGTGGCAGGCGTGATGACCCGCTCTACCGGATCCGCAGGGTGCTCCTCACCGGTGAGGAGAAACTAGATGAAGCCGCTAGCCAGCGACTCACCACACTGTTAGAACTCGGTGACCCAGCCGGGGAAGTCGCACTCGCGTACCGGGTCAAAGAACGACACGGGAGTTCTACCGCAGCCCGGACATCGTGGCCGCCCGCGAGATGCTGGCCGATCTCATCGACCACTGCGCCAAGCCAGCCATGCCTGCCGAGCTCCGCAGAATGGCGCGGTTACACTAAAGAAATGGTTCGAGAAGATCGTGAACTATCACTACGCTAAGATCAGCAACGGCCTCACCGAAGCGTTGAACAACCTGATCGAACGCATCAAGCGCATCGGGTTCGGCTTCACCAACTTCCGTAACTACCGAATCCGAGCACTCCTCTACGCAGGTAAACCCAACTGGCGAACTCTCAAATCTATCGTCGTCACATGAACTAGACATCGCAACTTCTCGTTCGCCCGCTCGAAAAGGGCCGTTCAAACCGGTTAACGGTGCCGATTCGGCGTACTTCGGGGCATTTCCCGGCCCTTAGCTGGTCCGAGTGGCCCCATCCGGTGCTGCGAACCCACGTAAAGAGACAGGCCCAGGGCACAAGGGTCTGGGACTACTGCACTGAAACACATGCAAAAGGGGCGGTCACCCCAACGGGTGACCGCCCTTTGCGTGCGTTTTTGGCGTGCGCGGCTTGGACTAGCGCGTCTCGCGGTGCGGCTGATGAGTGCGGCAGCGCGGGCAGAACTTCGCCAACTCCATGCGGTCGGGGTCGTTACGCCGGTTCTTCTTGGTGATGTAGTTGCGCTCCTTGCACTCGGTGCAGGCGAGCGTGATCTTGGGGCGAACGTCGGAGCTCTTGCTGGCCACGGTGAATCCTTTGTTAGGTAAAGCGTCTGATCAAGTATGCCTGTAGCGGGGGCGGGACTCGAACCCGCGACACCACGATTATGAGCCGTGTGCTCTAACCACCTGAGCTACCCCGCCGAATCAGAAAGGGGCCCCCGCCGGCGTTAACCGGCGGGGCTCCCACCCTGAGCCCCTTTACGGAATCGAACCGAAGACCTTCTCCTTACCATGGAGACGCTCTACCGACTGAGCTAAAGGGGCAAGCAGCGAGCAACGATACACAGTCCTTGAGCAGTTCCTGAAATCGGTTGGCATCCGCAGGCTCGGCCCCCTAATGGTGCTTTCGCTCGCCGCCCATTTCGCGTCGATGGCAGTCGGCCAGATGGTCATCAACTAGGCCGATTGCCTGCATCAACGCATACATCGTGGTCGGCCCGACAAAGGTGAATCCCTGTCGTTTCAACGCCTTCGAGAGGGCGAGCGACTCGGCTGTTTGAGCTGGCACATCACTCGTCGTGACTGGCGCTGGCCGCGCTTCAGTGCGAAAGGTTTCGACGAACTCCGGCAGGCCGCCATACTCACGAAGGGCAACGGTCGCTTTGGCATTGATGACGGTGGCGTTGATCTTGAGCCGGTTGCGGACGATGCGGGGATCCCCCATCAACCGCTGCACATCCCCCTCGTCGTACGACGCGATCACGTCGGCGTCGAAACCCGCGAAGACCTCCCGGAACGCCTCCCGTTTGTTGAGGATCGTGAGCCACGACAGTCCGGATTGGAAAGCCTCCAGGGTCAGCCGCTCGAGGTAGGCCGCCTCTCCCGACACCGGCATCCCCCACTCGGTGTCGTGGTAGGCCAGATTGACCGGGTCTCCGGCTCCCCAAGGGCACCGCCAAACACCGTCGTGGCCGAGAGTCACTCCAGTCATCCATCGACTCCAGCCTCATCAGGCGCGAAACCGTTTTGCCGAGTCTCAATTTCGGGGCAGGAGGCGTGAGTTGGGCAGGGTGGGCGCGGGGATCGGGCTACGCCATTCGCCTTCGACGATGCCAAACCGCCCTGGTGCAACTTCTTGGCCGCCGCTCACGAGGTCACCCTCGCGGACGATTTGAGTGTGCCAATCGGTGCGATATTGGACGATCTCGTTGTGGGTGCGTCCGATGAAGTTCCACCACATCAAGATCTTCTCGCCGAAAGGCGGTCCACCGAGCATCAGCAAGCGCACCGGTTCGTCGTACGCCGTCAACGTAATGCTGGTGAGCCCGGGTCCGACGTACCCCATATCGGCGATCGGGACGACAGAACCATTCACTGTCAGGCGGCCCTGATCAACGAGGAAGCCGTGCTCAAACGCCGCATCCACCGGCACGTTGAGCGACGCGCCGGGCTCCAGAAGGATTTCCGCACCCACCAAGGGGGTGTGGGTCTTCACAGGCGAAGTGTCACCCAAGGCCGACCCAACGAACACCTGCGCGGTCCATCCGTCGCCGGTGATCTGGGCGGGCGCATAGTGGTCAAACGTCGGATCGGTGTGCCGTGCGTGGTCAGGCAACGCAATCCAGAGTTGAGCTCCGTGGAGGGTGGTTGACTCAGGTAGGGACACTTCCGAGTGACTGATGCCGCGACCAGCCGTCATCAAGTTGAGTTCGCCCGGCCGGATGATCGCGTGGTTGCCGGCACTGTCACGGTGCTCGACCTCCCCGGTGAAGAGCCAACTCACGGTTTGCAGGCCAGTGTGGGGGTGAGGGGCAAAGGTCATTCCGACCTCGATCGGATCTGGTCCGAAGTGGTCTAGGAAGCACCATGCGCCAACGAGGGTTCGCTGTCTCGACGGCAAGGTGCGGCGTACGGTCAAGCCGCGTGGGCCGCCAAGCGGTACCTCTCGTGCCGGGATGATCTCCACAACCGTCACCTACACCGTTCTGATTTGCACTGAAATCGTGTCGTCGACCTCAAGGTCCTGAGCGGCGCGCACTGCCTTCTTGACGGGCAAGACGTAACAACCGCTGCTCTTGTCAGGGAAAACAGATGTGCGCCATGTGGTGTTCCCGATCCGGACCTCGACGCGCACAGAACCAAAGCCACGCTGCGGCCCGGTCATCGCTTGGGTCTCGCGGATCTCTTCGCTGACCTCCAAGGGCAGGGTCACGAAGATCCAAGCTGTCCCGGTCGCTCCTTGCCATCTCCACAGTTCCGCCTCAAAGCTGAACCGCTCGCTGGGCCCTTCGGCAGCGTCTTCGCTCACGACTGGCCAAGCTCGTCGAGCTCTGCACCGTCGAGTCGGTAGTGGGTCCACTCGCTCATCCCGCGAGCCCCTCGCGACTGATAGAACTCGATGGCGCTCTGGTTCCAGTCAAGGACCCACCACTCCAGGCGTGGGTAGTCACGCAACACGCAGATCCTCGCCAGGCGGGACAACAAGTGATGACCGAGACCCTGACCTCGTGACGCCGGCTCGACGAAGAAGTCCTCAAGCCAGATCCCGTTTCGCCCGCTCCACGTGGAGAAAGTGACATACCAAAAGGCCATCCCGACCAGCCGTCCGTTGAGCTCGGCGACTTCTGCGAAACCGGTGGGGGTGGCGTCCGGCGGAAAGAGGATCGCTCGATAACTGTCCTCGGTCGCCTCGACCGCGTCGGGCTCCTTTTCGTACGTCGCCAAGGCACGCACCAGTCGGAGCAGCTCGGGCACGTCGGCCTCAACGGCAGAGCGCAAAACGGCACCGCCCGCCAGCCTCGTGGTCGGGCGTTCGTCATCAGCTTTTTGCACCGGCCCAGCCTACTGCCGTTGGATCAGCCCTCAGAGGTACGATTGATAATCGTTCTCGGTAAGTCCGCCGGGGCTCAAGGAGGATCAATGAACGCCCAGGATTCGGAGATCCGCCCCGGCAACGGCGCTCGCCCCACGCGCCAGCGACGAGCGATCACGGCCGCGATCGGCGCGTCCGACGAATTCCGCAGCGCCCAGGACATCCACGAGGTCTTGCGCCGCGAAGGAGAATCCATTGGCCTGGCCACGGTTTATCGCGCCTTGCAGTTGATGGCAGACAACGGTCTAGTCGACGTCGTAAAGACCGACTCGGGCGAGGCTGTCTATCGCCAGTGCAGCGCTTCGCATCACCATCACCTCGTCTGCCGCGGGTGCGGCCGCACCATCGAGATCCAGGGACCAGCAGTCGAACGCTGGGCCAACGCGATGGCCGCTGAGCACGACTATTCAGACGTCAGCCACACGATCGAACTCTTCGGCACCTGCCCCACCTGCGCGAAGCTCGGCCACACCTAACCGACCTCGTCGACCCGGCGCGAAATGTTGAATCTACGCGTCGAGCCGGCCCAAACGGGCAAAAGCGCACGTCGAGCCGGCGCAACACACTTGAGCGGACAAGTAACAAGCGCCGGGTCGACGCGATTGTTGACGTTTAAGCGCCGGGTCGAGGCGACTTTTGACGTATAAGAGCCGGGTCGAGGTTCAGGTCTGGTTCTGGGCTTTGGCCTTGAGTGCCACCCGGCCAATCGTCTGTTGCTCGGTGGTGGTTCGCTCCGAGCTGCCGCGGCCAACGAAGGCCACCGACCAGGCGACGAGCGCGGTGACACGGCTTTTGAAGCCGGTGATGTAGATGAGGTGCAACGCCAGCCACATGATCCAGGCAACAAATCCGGTGAACCGGAATTTGCCGACCATGGCCACCGCTCGGAAACGACTGATGATCGCCATTGAGCCCTTGTCGAAGTAGCGGAACGGCGCTTGGGGAGGCTCACCCTTGAGCCGGTGTTGAATCTCCTTGGCGGCATACTTCGACCCCTGGATCGCCACCTGTGCGACGCCCGGCAGCCCGTCTAGGTCGATCATGTCGCCCACCACAAAGACCTCGGGATGGCCTGGCAACGTCAGGTCAGGATTGACCCCAATCCGGCCAGCACGGTCAATCGATGCCCCCGACTGCGCAGCCAAACTCTTGCCAAGCGGGTTGGCCTGCACGCCCGCAGCCCAGATCTTGGTGGCGGCCTGAATGCGTTCGGTGGAACCGTCGGCACGGCGTACCTCTATCCCGCTCTCGTCCACGTCGGTCACCATCGTGCCCAGCTGGACGTCGACCCCGAGCTTGGTCAACTCAGAGAGAGCCTTGGCCCCAAGTCTGTTCCCAAAAGACGGGAGCACTTGGTCCACTCCGTCGATCAAGATCACTCGAGCATGCGTGCTTTGGATCGCCCGGAAGTCCTTCTTAAGCGTACGCCGGGCAAGTTCGGCAATTTGACCAGAGATCTCCACCCCGGTTGGCCCGGCGCCGACCACGACAAAAGTGAGGCGCGCCGAGACATCCTCACCGCGCGTGGCCGCAACCTCCGCCAACTCGAAGGCACCAAAGATCCGCCCGCGGAGCTCGAGGGCATCGTCGATGCTCTTCATCCCCGGCGCGAAGTCGGCGAAGTGGTCGTTGCCGAAGTAGGACTGGCCGGCTCCGGCAGCCACGATCAGGGAGTCGTACGCCGTGACGCTGGTGCCGCCGAAAACCTGATGAGTGACGGTCCTGGCGGCCAGGTCGATCTCGGTCACCTCGCCAAGCAAAACCACTGCGTTCTTTTGGTGAGAGAGGATCTCCCGGGTGGCCGGGGCAATCTCGCCTTGCGACAAGATCCCGGTCGCGACCTGATAGAGCAAAGGCTGAAAGAGGTGGTGGGAAGTCCTTGCGATCAGCGTGACGTCGACGTTTGCGCGCCGCAAGGCCTTGGCTCCGAACAGACCTCCGAAGCCCGATCCAACAATGACGACCCGATGTCGGGTTTCCGGCTTGATTTCCACATTTGTTGCCACATCTCCACCATGCCAGAGTCACGTCACGGGCAGCCATTCGTGGGCGGCCGCAACTAGCGCGTCCACACCGGTGCGCAGGATGGGCTCAATAATCGGCGCAAAGAAGGGTGAGTGGTTGCTGGGGAGAGCTCAGGTTTGCGCGCAGGCCGCTCAACGGCACAATAAGACCGTGCTGGGACAAGAGAAGTGATCGATCCGCTGCAAGTCCCGCTCTGGATTGACTTGGTGGCGCTGACTGTAGGCGCCTTGGCAGGCGCCACCATCGCCGTGGAAGAGAAGTTCGACGTGGTGGGGTTGCTGTTCTTGGCCGTCGTGATGGGACTGGGCGGCGGCATTATTCGAGACATCTTGCTGGGCCTGCGCCCGGTTGCTCTCACGAACGAGGCCTACTTGCCGGCCGTCGTCATCGCCGGGGTCGCCGGGGTAATCCTGGCTCGGATCGTGGGCCGTGCTAAAAACGTCTGGATCGTGTTAGACGCCCTTGCGCTCGGTCTCTTCACCGTGGTGGGGGTCGAAAAGTCACTCCTCAATGGTCTCGCCGGCACGGCCGCGATCTTCATCGGCGTCTCGGCCGCCGTCGGCGGTGGTGTGATTCGCGACATCGCCTGCAACCGTCCCATCGAACTCGTCCGGCGAGGCACCTGGAATGGCGCAGCAGCACTCCTAGGAGCTTGGTTGTACGTCGTGTTGGCGAAGTTCGACGCTCCAAGTGTGGTTTGTGAGGTCGCCGCGATCACCGCCATCTTTGCGATCCGGCTGACCTCGGTCTGGCGGGGCTGGGAGACACCTGGGGCCGAGCGCCTGGCTCAGCCCATCCCGATCCCGCACATCCAATATCGCCGCCCCCAGGAACCATTGCCACCGCACCCGTTGACGAGCCCGAAGACACCGCCGACGGAGTCCTAGCGGGTCAGCTTTCGGGGTCGACGTAAACCGCATTTCGCTCCACGCTGCGATAAAGGTCCATGCCGATCGGGCGACGTTCTTCCTCCGCGATCTGGCCGAGCAGCCCCGCCGCGCGGGCCAGCAGGGCAGGACCCCGGAGCAGGCCGATGGGCAGGTCGAGGTCGGCAAGGGCAGCCCCGCACACGCCAGCCCCATTGAGTGGCAGCCGCCGATCGAGGACCTGCTCATGCACTCGACCAATTGCTTCAAAGAGACGCAGATGCGGGCCCCGAAGGCCCTCCTCATCGGCAATAGCGATGAGCACAGGCGTCCGCGGGTCTTGCACTTTGTGCACCGGATGGCCAAGGCCCGGCACAAATCGGCGTTCCGCATGAGTTCGGCTCACTGCGGCCAAGGCGAGGGCATCCCATTGCTCCTCAGTAGTGGGCAACGGACCCTCATGTCGGGCCAGCGCCTCATGGAGGTAGGCACCGCACTCTTCGGTGACGCCCAAGAAACGCGATCCGCCCCCGAGCAGTCCCGCCGCGAGTGCGCCCTGAAGAGAGTCGGGCGCCGACAGATAGGTGACCCGGGCGGCAATGGCGGTCGGCGTAAACCCGTGATCGGCCAGCGCCACCAGCACGGCTTCGAACACTCGGGTCTGCGAAGGAGTTGGGCGACGCATCGCGATCAGCCAAAAGGCGAGTTCGCCGAAACCGACCTTGCCCATCAGGTCGGCCGTCAGATCCTGACCAAGCAGCCGAATCTCATCGGCCGAGGACGTTCCTAGCGAGGTCGGAAAGGTGGGATCTGACGAGTGGGTCACTGTGAAAGCTCCTCTTGATCGATCGGTCCATCGGGCGACTCGGCGAGCCATTGTCGGATCAGGTCACCGTGCTCATCGAGGGCGGGCGGCGGCAACACATAGTGGGCAGGGGTGGCAGAGAACCGGATCGGATGGCGAACCGAAGGGATGGCCCGATCACCTTCGCCGACCTCGACCACCGGCTCAAGTCCGATCTCCTCGGCAAATGCCACTCCGCCGTCAACGGTGTTGATCGGCCCACACGGCACGCCGACCGCGATGATGGCAGCAAACCATTCTTGTTTGGTGCGGAGCTTGAGCCGGTCAACCAAGATCGGGCGCAGTTCCTCGCGATTGGCAGTGCGGTCTTCGGTGCGTTGAAACCGCGGGTCATCAGCCACCTCAGGAATGCCAAGCACCTCGACCAACTTGCGAAACTGGCCGCTGTTGCCTGCGGTGATGATCAGATCTCCGTCCGAGCACGGCAACGGCTCATAGGGAAAGAGGCTGGGATGGCTATTCCCCATTCGAAACGGCACCACGCCGGCCGCGACGTACCCACTGGTGTGGCCAGCGAGCCCGGACAGCGCCGAGGACATCAAGTTGACCTCGATGTGCTGGCCGCGGCCTGTGCTCTGCCGTGAGTTCAACGCGGCGAGTACGCCGATGGTGGCATGCAGCCCAGCCATCATGTCGAAGGCCGAGACGCCGGAGCGGAAGGGCGGGCCGTCCGGGTCGCCGGTCAGGCTCATCAGTCCCGACATGGCCTGCACGATCAGGTCATAACCGGGCAGGTCGCGTCCCTTGGGGCCACTCCCGAAGCCGCTGATCGAGCCATAGATCACGCCCGGATTGCTGGCGGCCACGGAGGTGTAGTCCAGCCTAAACTTGGCCAGTCCGCCAGGCTTGAAGTTCTCCATCATGATGTCGGCTCGGCGGGCCAATTCGTGGGCGGCGGCCAGATCGTCGGGATCTTTGAGGTCAAGGGCGATGGATCGTTTGTTCCGATTGATGCCGAGGTAGTAAGTCGAGATGCCATCGCGCATGGGAGGCATCCACATTCGGGTGTCATCGCCGCCGGGTGACTCGACCTTGATCACCGTAGCTCCCATATCAGCGAGCAGCATCGTGGCGTAGGGCCCGGCCAGGATGCGTGAAAAGTCAGCAACCAGCACTCCTGACAACGGCCCAGCTGGCTGGTCAACATCTGTCACGTTTCGCTCTCGCTATCCCGGGGCTGAATTGAGTCTCTTCAACAGTCTCACACCGCCGACAACCTACCGAGGCCTCGTCTGGTGGAATAGATCTCGTGACTCCTCGCACCTACTTCAGAGCCGTTGCCAATGCCGAGGCCGTCACCTGGACTCTGCTCATCGCCGGGCTGGTTGCCCGCGCCTCCGGGCTGGGTGGGCTTGGGGTCACCATCGGTGGCGCCATCCACGGTTTTGTCTTCCTGGCCTACGCCGTCTCGGTCGTCATCGTCGGGCTCAATCAACGGTGGCGGGTTGCCACGATGCTGCTGGGAGTGGGCTCGGCCTTCCTGCCCTATGCGACGATTCCCTTCGACCGAGGCTCCGAGCGACGTGGCAATCTCGACGGAGATTGGCGGCTCACTGAAAGTGATGATGCCAGCGACCAACGATGGCACGACCGGCTCCTGCGCTGGTTCCTCGCCCGGCCATATTTGCTGGTCGCCGTGGGTGTGGCCGCAGTCGTAGCAACGTTCGTCGTACTCCTTGCTCTTGGCCCACCCGGTGGGCGCGAATAGCCACCTCTCCCGTGGCTCGCTCTAGCGGCGAGACTGACCGAGTCACGCAGACCCTTCACCACCAGTCAGGTCGATGCTCTGGGGGATGGGCGGGCGCCACAAACAGGAAGGGCCTCCGGCCAGCGTTTCAGCGCTGGCCAGGGGCCCTTGATCTTGCGGTGGCAGGTGAAGGATTCGAACCTTCGAAGCTTTCGCGACGGATTTACAGTCCGCTCCCATTGGCCGCTCGGGCAACCTGCCGTTGCTTCTCATCGAAACGAAATGGAGGAGAGGCAAGGAGAACGATAACGTCTGACCCACAGGGACGAAAATCGCCCGCCGCAATCGTGCATTCGGATTCCAGATAGGAGCGCCAGATGGCTGACTCATCGTTCGACATCGTGAGCAAGATCGACCGCCAAGAGGTCGACAACGCGCTTGGGCAGGCTGCTCGAGAGATCGCTACGCGCTATGACTTCAAGGGCACTGGCGCCACCATCGAGTGGCAGGGCGAGAACGCGATCGAGATCACCGCGTCCGCCGATGACCGCGCCACTGCCGTGCTTGACGTCTTTCAGGGCAAGTTGATCAAGCGCAACCAGAGTCTCAAGATCCTCGATGCTGGCGAGCCTCGCGCCTCGGGTCAGCAATCCAAGATCACCATCGCGCTGAAGGAAGGCATCACCTCGGAGGACGCAAAGAAGGTCTCCAAGCTGATCCGCGATGAAGGGCCCAAGGGGGTCAAGGCGCAGATCCAGGGTGACGAACTCCGGATCTCCTCCAAGAAACGTGACGACCTCCAAGCAGTCCAGGCTTTGGTCAAGTCCCAAGAACTCGACTTCGCAGTCCAGTTCACCAACTACCGCTGACGTTCGCATCGCTAACCTTCCGCTAACCCGATGGCTCCTAGGGTGCGGTTATGAATCGAAAACTGAAGTTTGTCGCGAGCGCCCTCCTGTTGGTCGGCACAATGGTGCCAGCGACCCAGTCCTCGGCAGCGACCCCAGTTGTGCGCACGTTTTCTTGTGCCATTGCCTGGGACCCGACCATTCCGCGAGCCACCGGTGAGATCGATAGCACAGGGAAGCCGAGCAATCTGGTCATCCATGGCGGGACCGGGATGGACTATCGCGTCATCTACAACCTCAACGGTCCCGGGACCTTGTCGACGAGCCGACCGAAGTACACCAAGACCCCTAAGGTTTGGGACTTCTATATGACCAGGGCGATCTCCCCCACGCCTGTGTTCTGGGCGGGTGCCTTCCAGGTGTCGAAGAACGCCGGCACCGCGCTGACCTGGCGAGCGAACATTCTTCCGTGGCCCACGTCGGTGCCCGCAGGCCCCAACGCGATCTGCACGACGCTCAGTTGATCCGACTAACCGCTTCGACAGCGTTCGGCTCTTCCTCAGCCGGACGCTGTCACGACGAGAGGTAGCCTCAGCCGGTGGACTCCGCCGACATTCTCATCGTCGAAGATGACAAGTTGATCGGTTCCAGTCTGTGTCGCGCCCTAGGCGCTTCTGATTACGTTGCTCGCCACGTGACGACGTTGGAAGGCGCCCGGGAAGCGATCGCCAACTGCCTTCCCGACCTGGTCCTGCTTGACGTGACGCTCCCCGACGGTGACGGCATCGACTTCTGCGGTGAGCTCGCCAGCACGTTCCCTGACCTACCGATCGTGATGTTGACCGCTCGCACTGGCGAAGCCGATGTGGTGGGGGCGCTACGCCGCGGCGCCGTGGACTACGTCGCCAAACCCTTCAGGCTCGCGGAGCTCCTCGCTCGCGTCGATCGGCAAGTTCAGTTGGCTGCCCGAAGCAGCGCTGGCGATGCTTGGGCGAAAACCGACGCACTCCAGGTTGGCGCGCTCACCATCGATACTTCCTCACGTCGAGTCACCTGGGAAGGCTTAGCCATCAAGCTCCGGCCACGGGAGTTTGACTTGCTTCGACGCTTGGCGGTCGACGCCGGATCCGTGGTCACTCGTGAACAACTAATCGAAGACGTCTGGGACGAGAACTGGTGGGGGCCCACGAAGACCCTCGACGTCCACATCAACGGACTACGCCGCAAACTCGTCGCTGGCAAAGGTTGTCCGAGCCCGATCTCAACGATTCGGGGTGTCGGCTACCGACTTGACGGTGCGGAGAACTCGCGATGAGACGCCAGCTCGCGTTGCTGGTGACAGTCGTTGCCCTGAGTGCCATTTCTGCGTTCGCCATTCCGGCGACGCTTGCTTTGCAGAGCCTGCAACGACATGCGTCGGCCCTGGAGCTGGAGCAGGAGGCTTTCATTGCGGCCGCCACACTGGGTTCAACCGAACCGTTAGTGATCACCTCAATGCAGCCCGTCGACAGCGACGAGCCGCACCTGCTGGCGCTTTACGCTCCCAACGGGACTCTCATCGACGGCGATGGCCCCGCCTACGCCGAACCCGAGATCCTTGCGGCCCTGAGCGGGGAGGTGTCCCATGGCACCAACGGCGACGAATACATCGCCGCCATTCCGCTCGCTGGCTCTGGTTCGCCACGTGCCGCCCTGCGAGTGTCTGAACCAATTGGGGACGCCCAAGTTGTCCTTCATCGCCAATTGCTTCTTCTCGGGGCGTTGGGACTGACTGTCTTTGCCCTAGCGGTCGCAGCTGGCGCATTCCTGTCGGCGAGGTTGTCTCGACCCATGATCGCGTTGCGCCGGGCGGCTTCCAGCTTAGGCAACGGTGAAGCAATGATCCTTCCGCAATCAAGCGGGATTGCCGAGATCGACGAGTTGTCTCAAGCACTCTCTCAGTCGTCGGCGAGAGTCGAACAGGTCATCGACCGTGAGCGCGCGTTCGCGGCGTACGTCGCCCACCATCTACGCACCCCCCTGGCGGCGGCCCTCATCGTGACCGAAACCGAACTGACGGCCCCCCGCAGCGAACCCGCACTTGCGCTGCGCGAGGTGCTCACGACATTGGAGCGACTAGACACCACAGCCGACCAACTGCTGAGCCTGTCGCTGGGTCCCCCACCGTCCGCCTAGCCGGGAGGCCGCGCGAGCGCAGCGTCAACGGGTCGCTACTGTGACCGCGCAGCACCAGTCCAACCGGGGAGATCACCCGGGGAAACAACCTCTGCCGAGTTATCGTTGGAGATCGTGACCCCATCTGGGGCGCCACTAAGAAGGGGCACGTCGAAGTGAGCAAGCAGGTCCAGCAGTTGGATCGGGTGATCATCCGATTCGCTGGCGATTCAGGTGACGGCATGCAGTTGACGGGTGACCGGTTCACTCAAGAATCTGCCGCCCTCGGCAACGACTTGTCGACCTTCCCCAACTTCCCTGCGGAGATCCGCGCGCCTCAGGGCACACTTCCGGGCGTTTCGTCGTTTCAGGTGCACTTTGCCGATCACGACATTCTGACCGCTGGTGACGCGCCCGACGTGCTGGTCGCGATGAATCCGGCCGCGTTGCGCGCCAACCTAGAAGACCTGCCCAAGGGCGCCAGCATCATCGTCGACAAACACGACTTCACCGCCCGCAACCTGACCAAAGCCGGCTACTCCGCCAACCCGCTCGAAGATGACAGCCTCGCCGAGTTCGCCGTACACCCACTCGACCTCACCGGCATGACGGTGGAAGCAGTCAAGGAGTTCGGGCTGACCCGCAAGGACGCGTCGCGGGCCAAGAACATGTTTGCCCTGGGGCTGGTGTCGTGGATGTATGGCCGCCCCACCGAGACGACGATTTCCTTCCTCGAGAAGCGCTTCGCCAAGGTGCCCGCCATTCGCGATGCCAACGTGCGGGCCTTCAACTCTGGCTGGAACTTCGGGGAAACCACCGAAACCTTCATCGTGTCCTATGAAGTGAAGCCTGCGCCGATGCCGGCCGGCACCTACCGCAACATCACCGGCAACCTGGCGTTGTCCTATGGGCTGATCGCCGCTGGGGTGCAATCAGGTTTACCCGTTTTCCTGGGCTCTTACCCCATCACCCCGGCTTCCGACATCCTGCATGAGTTGAGCAAGCACAAGGGGTTTGGCGTTACGACGTTCCAAGCCGAGGACGAAATCGGCGGTGTTGGCGCCGCCCTCGGGGCGTCCTTTGTCGGACAACTTGGCGTCACCACAACGTCCGGTCCAGGCATCTCGCTGAAGTCGGAGACCATCGGGCTTGCTGTGATGACCGAGCTCCCGCTGCTGATCATCGACGTCCAACGCGGTGGGCCGTCGACCGGTTTGCCCACCAAGACCGAACAGGCCGATCTCCTTCAAGCCATGTTTGGCCGCAACGGCGAGGCTCCTGTCCCCGTCATCGCGCCCCAATCCCCCGGCGACTGCTTCACTGCCGCACTGGAGGCCGCTCGGATCGCGATCACCTATCGCACCCCGGTCATCCTGCTCTCCGACGGCTACCTCGCCAATGGCTCGGAGCCCTGGCGGATCCCCGAGTTGGCCGATCTGCCCATCATCGACCCGGCCTTTGCAACCGAGCTCAATCATGAGACCGATTCGGGTGAAGCCGACTTCTGGCCCTATCTCCGCAACGAGGCGAACTTGGCGCGACCGTGGGCGATCCCGGGCACGCCAGGACTTGAGCACCGCATCGGTGGCCTCGAGAAGGGCGACGGCCACGGCAACATCTCCTACGACCCCGCCAACCACGACTTCATGGTTCGCACCAGGCAGGCAAAGGTCGATCGGATTGCCGACTCGATTCCGCCGCTGACCGTAGACGACCCCTCCGGAGAAGCGAAGGTCCTGGTGCTTGGCTGGGGCTCCACCTACGGCCCGATCGGAGCCGGCGTACGCCGCGTGCGAAAGGCTGGCTACAACGTCGCCCAAGCACACCTGCGCCATCTCAACCCCTTCCCGTCGAACCTCGGCGAAGTGCTCAAGAGCTATGACAAGGTCCTCTTGCCGGAGATGAACCTCGGTCAGTTGAGCCTGTTGCTGCGAGCCAAATTCTTGGTCGACATCATCGGTTACAACGACGTCCGCGGCATGCCACTGAAGGCAGCTGTGCTGGCTGATGCCATCGGCGAAGTGGTGTCACAAGCTGAAGGCATCGAAGTAACTCTCGAGCACGTTGGCATCGCCACCGAACGACAAGGCGCGACCCAACGCCAAGGAGCAACCAAGTGAGCATTGACCTCAACGTGCCCCAATTCCGCAGTGGGATCGACTTGATCCCGACCAATGACTCGCCGCAAACCGGCAAGGAATACACCTCTGACCAGGAAGTGCGCTGGTGCCCGGGTTGCGGCGACTACGCCGTGCTCAAAGCGGTGCAGAGTTTCCTGCCCGGACTGGGTTTACGCCGTGAAAACATCGTCTTCGTCTCCGGCATCGGGTGCTCTTCGCGCTTCCCCTATTACCTCGAGACCTACGGCATGCACTCGATCCACGGTCGAGCACCGGCGATCGCCACCGGCATCGCCACGGCAAGGGAAGACCTGTCGGTGTGGGTCGTGACCGGCGATGGTGATGCCCTATCCATCGGTGGCAACCACCTCATTCACGCCCTTCGACGCAACGTGAACATGACGATCCTGTTATTCAACAACCGCATCTATGGCCTGACGAAAGGTCAATACTCGCCCACGTCCGAGCCAGGGAAGGTAACCAAGTCAACACCGATGGGCTCGGTGGATCACCCATTCAATCCGATCTCACTAGCGCTCGGCGCTGAGGCGTCTTTTGTGGCCCGCACCGTCGACTCCGACCGCAAGCACCTGACCGGAGTGTTGGCGGCCGCAGCTGCCCACCGGGGCACCTCCCTGGTGGAGATCTACCAGAACTGCCCGATCTTCAACGACGGCGCATTTGATGCCATCAAAGGCCGCGACACGGGTGGGGCAATCATCCCTCTCGTGCATGGGGAGCCGATCCGCTTTGGTGATGGTCTCTGCTTGGTCCGGGACTCCTCCTCAGGAGGAGTTGCCGTGGCCAACGAAGCCGAGGTTGGAGCCGACGCCGTGTTGGTGCACGACGCCCACAATCCCGACCCGACCACAGCGTTTGCCATCTCCCGGCTCACCGACGCGGGCTATCTCCACCAGGCCCCGATTGGTATCTTCCGCCAGGTCGAGCGGCCGACGTACGACGATCAGGCGCGTGCACAGGTCGCGGGAGCCAAGTCAGCAACCACAGCTGCCCCCACCGCTCGACTTGCGTCGCTCATCGGCGGCGGGGACACCTGGACGGTGCTGTGATTCGGGCTTAGCCAGCCTCAGAGGCGGTAGGTCTTGTAGATGTAGTTGCTCCACGACTTTCCGTAACCGCCCTGCTTCGCAGCAAAGGCCTTCCAGAACCAAGCGCCCTTTGCCGGGGCACCGAGGCGGAACGAAAACTTCCCAGCCTTGTCGGTGCGCGTGGTGTCGTATTTCTTGAACTTGCACGTCTTGCACTTCGCGCGTTGCAGGACAATGACCTTCTTGCCATAGCCAGGCGCAACATTGCCCTTCATGAACAGCCCACGGGGCTTCTGCACGAGTTTGTCGTTGAGATTGCGCTTGGGCAGCGCACGAGCGACGCTGTCCGCGGCGACCGCCACCCCTGCGACAGTGGAGCTGGCACCTGCCGAAGCTGGCCCTACGAGGCCCAGCACTCCACCGAATAGTGCCGTGGCGACTAGCCCGACAATGCCTAACCGACTTACGCCTGCACGAGCCATGAATCCCCCTTGATGAAAGCAGACCTTCGCACTTTGCGAGGTCGCTGCACCATGAAAGCACAATGCAGGGACATTGCACCGCGGAACCTATGCTGACTCGGTGGTGGACAGCGGAACCTCGCGGGGCACGGATCCGCGAGTGGGCTATTCCTACGGGGTTTCCGCCTACGTCATGTGGGGTCTCTTCCCGCTCTACTGGGGGCTGTTGAAGCCGGCGGGGGCTTTCGAGATCCTGGGCCACCGCATCCTTTGGTCGCTGGTCACCATGATCCCCCTGATCTTTGTGATGCGGCGACGCGCAGAGTTCATGAGCATCCTGCGGACACCAGCCGCGCGTTGGCCACTGGTCGCTGCGGCGCTGATCATCACGTTCAATTGGGCGACGTACATCTGGGGTGTCAACAACGGCCGCGTGATCGAGACGGCGCTGGGCTATTTCATCAATCCGCTGCTAACGGTGGTCTTAGGTGTCTTCCTCTTCGGTGAGCGACTGCGTCGGTTGCAGTGGGCGGCACTGTCGCTCGCCGCGGCAGCCATCGTGGTCCTCACCGTCGCGTATGGTCGCCTGCCCTGGGTTGCGCTGGTGTTGGCATGTTCCTTCGGCACCTACGGCCTGCTCAAGAAGCAGGCCAACGTGGGCGGCGTTGAAAGCCTTGCTTTCGAGACGATGATCTCCGCCCCGCTGGCGGCGGCCTTCCTGTTATGGCTCGGCTTGCAGGGGCGTGCGGAGTTTGGCCACAACGGCGTGACGCACATGGCGCTGCTCGCCTTCACGGGTGTGATCACCGCTATCCCGTTGATTTGCTTCGGCGAGGCAGCAACGCGGATCTCGCTCTTGGCTCTGGGTCTGATGCAATACCTCGCCCCGTCGATCCAGTTCTTCCTTGGGATCTGGTGGTTCCACGAACCCATGCCGACGAGTCGACTCGTTGGCTTCTGCCTGGTGTGGTTGGCCCTGATCCTTTTCACCGCCGAAAGTATCAAGCACCGCCGTGACCAGTCTCGCGCAGCCGTTCTCACCCCTCCCGCCTGACCGACCCGTCGATTGGAGTGCGACACGCCGTAAATTTGGTCACTTGAGTGACTGGTCGGCGGTCAGGAGGTGCGGAAGGCGACCAGATCAGCGAAGTCTTCGAGGGCAGAGCGAACGGGCCCCTCGGGAAGGGCAACCAGCAATGCTTTGGCCTCTGAGGCTTGGGCGACCACATAGTCGCGGGCCTGGGCCATGGCGGGGTGAGGACGCAGCAGCGAGAGCGTCTCGGCGAGCAGGTCATCCTCGGTCAGGTCGGACTGGAGCAACTCCAACAATCGGGCGTCGGCCGGATCCGCAGTTGCCTGAGCCATCAACACCGGCAAAGTCGGCACGCCCTCGCGCAGATCGGTGCCAGGAGTCTTCCCGGATTCGTCAGTGTCTGAGGCGATGTCCAGGATGTCGTCGGAGAGCTGGAAGGCGGCCCCCACGATTTCGCCGTACGCCGTCAAGGCAGCGGTCACTTCAGCAGTCGCTCCCCCAAAGATCGCGCCGTAGCGCGCCGAGGTAGCGATCAACGACCCAGTCTTGCCAGCGACCACATCGAGGTAGTGCTCCAGCGGATCCTCGCCAGCAATCGGCTTTTGCGTCTCCATGATCTGGCCCTCGACCAGTCGGGAGAACGTTTGCGCCTGGATCTTCACCGCTTCGGCACCCAACTCGGCGGTCAACTCCGAGGACTTCGAAAACAAGAAGTCGCCGGTGAGGATCGCAATGTGGTTGTCCCAACGGGCATTGGCCGAGTCGGCGCCACGACGCAGTGCGGCCTCGTCCATCACGTCATCGTGATAGAGCGACGCCAGGTGGGTTAACTCGACCACGCAGGCAGCCGTGATCACATCGTCGACGTGAGGGTGTGAGCCAGCCTCCGCCGCCAACAGCACCAGCAACGGGCGAAAGCGTTTGCCACCCGCGTCCAGCAGATGGCTCGCCGCCTCGGAGACAAACGGTGCTCGACTTTGCACATGCCCACTGAGCGCCGTTTCAACGTGGATCAGGCGCTCCTGCAGACGGTCGGCCAAGCCCGGATCAACAACGGGCAGGGCCAGGCTTGAATTCACCTGATGAATTCTCCTGCACGCGCCGCCAGGTCCAACACCGGGCCCGGCACGATGCCCAACACGACCGTGACAATGGCGCCCACGGCGATCACCCCTGACGTCATCAACGAAGGCTTGGTCACCGAAGGCCCGTCGCCAACTGGCTCGGAGAAGTACATCAACAAGATGACTCGGACGTAGAAGAAGGCGGCGATCACGCTAGCCCCGATCGCCGCCGCGACCACCGGCCAGGCACCAGCCGACAGGGCGGCCGCGAAGACCGCCCACTTGCCGATGAAGCCCGAGGTCAAGGGAATGCCCGCCATCGCCAACAGGAACAGCGCGAACGTGCCGGCCACCAAGGGTGATTCCTTGCCCAGACCCGCCCAACGCGACAGGTGAGACGCCTCGCCGCTGGCGTCACGGACCAAACTCACGATGGCAAACGCACCAAGAGTCGAGAATCCATAGGTCACCAGATAGAACAACACCGCCTGAAGCGACGTGATCTGGCCCTCGGCCAGTTGGCCCGCGTTCTGCAACCCGATGACACCGGTCAACAAGAAGCCGGTGTGCGCGACAGAGGAATAGGCCAGCATCCGCTTGATGTCGCTTTGCGCAATAGCCAACACGACACCGACCAACATGGTCAGGATCGCAATCACCCACAGCATCGGCTGCCAGGTCCAACGTTCGTTGCCAAACGCGACATAGAACAGCCGCAGCAAGGCACCGAAAGCAGCTGCCTTCGTGGCTGCAGCCATGAAGGCCGTCAGCGGAGTCGGAGCACCCTGGTAGACGTCGGGGGTCCAGGCGTGGAAGGGCGCTGCCCCCACCTTGAAGAGCAAGCCGACGGCCAACAATCCAAGACCCGTGAGCAGCAGCGCCTGGTTGCCGACGTCATTGCGGATGGCTTCGTTGATTTCGGCAAAGCCCATCGAACCAGCGAAACCGTAGATCAGCGCCGCGCCGTAGAGGAAGAAGCCGGAGGAGAACGCGCCGAGGAGGAAGTACTTCATCGCGGCTTCCTGGCTCAGCAGGCGCCGACGTCGAGCCAGGCCGCAGAGCAGGTAAAGCGGGAGCGATAGGACCTCCAGAGCGACAAACATGGTGAGGAGGTCATTGGACGCGGGGAACATCAGCATCCCACCCACGGCAAAGAGCAACAGTGGGAAGGTCTCTGTGTGCTCAAGGCCGCGCACGAACGCTTGACGCTCGGTTTCGCTGCCCGGCGTGGCCGCTGCCTGACCGGAGAAAGCAGTGAGGCCACCCTCAAGAGAGCGCTCGGCAAACAAGAGCGCTCCAGCAATCGCCAGCAGCAACAGCAGCCCCCACAGGAAGACGGTCGGGCCATCGATCGCCAGCGTGCCACCCAGGGCGAGCAACCCAAAGGCCCTGCCGTCGGCCAGTCTTTCGAGGTCGAGGGCGACCAAAATCGTCATCACAAAGGCAGCTCCCAAGCCACCGAGGGTGATCACCAGTTGCGCGGAGAAACGTTGTGCTCGCGGCAGAAAAGCTTCCACGAGTACGCCGAGGCACGCGGCACCGAAGACGATCAGCATCGGCGCAATCTCGAAGTATTGAACGTCAGGCTTCACGAATTCCATCAGTGGTCCCCCTCCGTCGAAGCGGACTCAACGACTGGGCCATCATCACTGACTCCGACCTGTTCGAGAATCGTGTCAACGGTCGGGTTGATGACGTCGAGCAAAGGCATCGGATAGAAGCCGAAGAGCACCAACGCCAACATCAACGGTGCGATCGCACCCACTTCGCGACGATTGAGGTCCTTAAAGTCGGCAACCTCGGGAGCGGTCGGACCGGTCATCACCCGCTGATAGAGCCACAGCATGTAAATAGCGGCCAAGACGATCCCTGAGACCGCCACAGCGCCAGCCCACCAGGCATAGTCGAAGGCGGAAATCATGACCAACATTTCGGAAACGAACGGCGACAGCCCTGGAAGTCCGGCGGCCGCAAGCCCGGCGATAAGGAAGAGACCAGCCAAAACCGGCGTCACCTTTTCGACACCGCCATACGCCTTGATGGCGGGAGTCCCGCGGCGCTTCACCAGATAGCCGGCGAGTAACAGCAAGGCCGCAGTGCCGATTCCGTGGTTGACCATGTAAAGGATCGCGCCCGCACCACCTTGGGGGGTGAAGACGAAGATGCCCAACACGATGAACCCAAAGTGCGACAGCGACGTCAGACCGATGAGCCGCAGCATGTCGACCTGGCCGATAGCCACGATCGCGCCATAGACGATCGAGATCAACGCCAAGATCACCACGAAGGGGGTCGCCCATTCAGAAGCGTTGGGGAGCAATCCCAGGCAGAACCGCAGCATGCCGAACGTGCCAATCTTGTCGAGCACGCAGACCAGCAACACGCTAGTGCCGGGTGTGGCCTCAGCAGTGGTGTCGGCCAGCCACGTGTGCACGGGAAACATCGGCGCCTTGATCGCAAACGCGACGAAGAAGCCGAGGAACAACCAGCGCTGAGTGATCGGGTCGATGTCCATTGCCGCGAGATCTGACAGCAGATAAGACGGTTCGCCTTGGTTGGCCGCCACGACGTAAAGCCCGATGACCGAGCCCAGCATGATCAAACCGCCGGCGAGTTGATAGACCAGGAACTTCACCGCGGCGCGACCTCGCCCAGCGCGGCCGTAGCCACCGATCAAGAAGTAGGCAGGAATCAGCGTGGCCTCAAACACGACGTAGAACATAAACACGTCGGTGGCCATGAAGACCGCCAACGAGGCAGCCTCCAGGCCGAGCATCAACGCGAAGTACGCCGCCGGGTTGGAGTCGTCGGCGTCGTGCCACGAAGCGAGCATCACGATCGGCACCAGCAACGCAGTCAGCAGGACCATGACGAGGCCCAGCCCATCGAGACCGACGGCGTAGTTCACTCCGAAGGCTTCAATCCAGGTGTGTTGCTCTTCGAACTGCCACCCGCCGTCGAGCTTGTATTGGGCGCCCACCACGGCAGCGACCACAAACGTGGCACCGGCGAAGGCCAGGCCCACCTGGCGTGCCACGCCGCGAGGAGAGAACGCCGTAACAGCCGTGCCGATGAGCGGAATGAGGATCAGGATGGTCAACCAGGGAGTGTTCATCGCAGGTTCACCGCCAGCAAAGCCAGGACAACAATGAGCACACCGATCAGGATTGAGAGGGCGTAGGACCGCACGTAGCCGGTTTGGAGTTTGCGGAATACGGTGCCGAGGCCAGCGATCGACAGCGAGGCGTTTTCGACCGTGCCATCAACGACCACCTTGTCCATGTGCGTCATAGCCCACACCGTCGTGGTGCCCGGACGGACAATCAGCCGGTCATTGATCGCGTCGCCATACAGGTCGGCACGTGCTGCCTTCGTGGCGAAGGAAACATCCCTCGGCGCCTCGCGAGGCACGTCCTGACGACCGACGAGATACCAGGCCAGGGCCACGCCGCACGCAACAACTGAAGTAATGATCAACGTCAGCACGAGCGCCGGCACGGGGGGTTCGTGATGCTCGGCAACACCCACCACCGGATCAAGCCAGGTGACGATCCAATCGCCGAGCAACATCAGGCCGCCCAGGACCGACATCGCCGCCAACACCATCAGCGGCACGGTCATCACCTTGGGCGATTCATGGGGATGTACGCCGTCCGCCCAGCGTTTGTTGGTGAAGAAGGTCATCAACATCATCCGGGTCATATAGAAGCCCGTGATGCCAGCACCGAGCAGCGCAGCCAAACCGACGAAGATGTTCTCGGCAAACGCAGTCTCGATGATCTTGTCCTTGGACCAGAAGCCGGAGAACCCGGGGAAGCCGATGATGGCGAGGTAGCCCATGGCGAACGTCAAAAAGGTCACCGGCACGGCCTTCCGCAGCGCGCCGTAGTGCCGCATGTTGACGTCGTCATCCATGGCGTGCATCACCGAGCCGGCGCCAAGGAACATGTTGGCCTTGAAGAAGCCGTGCGCGAGCAGGTGGAAGATGGCGAACGCATAGCCAGCCACGCCGAGGCCAGCACCAAGCATCATGTAGCCGATCTGACTCATCGTGGAGCCAGCCAGGCCCTTCTTGATGTCGTCCTTCGCGCAGCCGATGATTGCGCCCCAGAGCAGGGTGACTACCGCGACGATGACGACCACTGTCTGAGCAACTTCGGCTCGCTCGAAGATGAAGTTGGAGCGCACGATGAGATACACGCCGGCCGTGACCATCGTGGCCGCATGGATCAGCGCCGACACCGGAGTCGGGCCCTCCATGGCGTCGAGCAGCCACGCCTGCAACGGCACCTGCGCCGACTTGCCACACGCACCCAGGAGAAGCAGCAGGCCGATCAGGTTGAGGGTGTAGGAGGACGCTTCCTCAGCCGCTCCACTGATCACCGCGAAGTCGGTGGTCCCGAAGGTCACAAACATCACCATGATGGCCACGGACAGGCCAATGTCGCCGACCCGGTTGATCACAAAGGCCTTCTTGGCTGCGGCCGCCGCCGAGTGCTTGTGTTGCCAGAAGCCGATCAAGAGGTACGACGCCAGGCCGACACCCTCCCAACCAAGGAACAAGCCGAGGTAGTTGGCCGAGAGGATGAGCATCAACATTGCGGCAACGAAGAGGTTGAGATAACCAAAGAAGCGTCGACGACGTTCGTCGTGTTCCATGTAGCCGATGGAATAGATGTGAATCAGCGAGCCCACGCCCGTGATCAACATGAGGAAAAGTGCAGCCAGCGGGTCATAAAGCAGATCGAGTCCGACGGTGAAGTCGCCAGTCTCAAACCAGGTGAACAGATGCTGGCTGATCGAGCGGTCTTCAGCGTCGCGGCCCCATAACTGCACGAACATCAGCGTGCTGATAACGAAAGCTCCGAGGGACGTCGCACAGCCCAGAAAATGGCCCCAAGAGTTGACCGCTTTGGGCGCAAGCGCCCCACCGACGAGCAAGATCACGGCGCCCGCCAGCGGCAGGCCGATCACGAGCCACATCAGCGAGAGGACACCGTCGGCGGCACTCGGATCGATCACCGGGATGGAGTGTTCGGAGTGTCCGGCTCCTTCGGCAGCGAGGATTGCTGCCGCCTGAGAAAAGTTCAACAACGGAGGCCCCTCAGTACTTCAGCAAGTTCGCGTCGTCGACCGAGGCCGAGCGACGAGATCGGAAGATGGTCATGATGATGGCTAGCCCCACCACAACTTCGGCGGCGGCCACGACCATCACGAAGAAGGCCGCGATCTGACCGTCGAGGTTGCCGTGCTGCTTGGCAAAGGTCACCAGCGCAAGGTTCGACGCATTCAACATCAACTCGACACACATAAATACGACGATCGCGTTGCGGCGGGTGAGCACCCCGACACAACCAATCGTGAACAAGATCGCAGACAACACGATGTAAGGAGTGAGGCTCATTCGCCGTCCTCCTTGGTCTCGACGGGCTCGCCCGACTCCGTTGGTTGAGGAGCGAGCGCAGCGAGCGTCTCGAAACCATCGTCGTCCTGGTTTCGAGACGGTTGCTGCGCAACCTCCTCAACCACCAAGGGGCTCGGCAAGCCGCCCGCCAGTTGAAGTTCGATGCCTTCGATGTTTTCGGCGAGTGCCGGCGCTGATCGAACTGATCCTCGAGCCGCCAACACCCGGGAGATGGAGGCTTCGGAAACCGTGCCGTCAGGCAACAGCGCGGGCGTGTCCACCGCGTTGTGACGGGCGAAGACACCCGGCGAAGGGAGGGGACCCAGCGGCTTGCCGGTGTCGGCGTAGTCACGCACCCGCTGGCGGGCGACCGAGGCTTGAGTCTCTTTGGGGTCGAGTCGCTCACGGTGGGCCAACACCATTGCCCCAAGCGCAGCGGTGATCAGCAGGGCACTGGTGACCTCAAAAGCGAAGACATAGCGGCTGAACATGATGTTGGCTAGGCCCTGAATATTGCCGTCCTCGTTAGCGGCGCTCAGACCGACAGCGGCGCCCAACGCGGTCTGCGTCACCCCGGTCACCAAGAGGATGCCCAGGGTCAAGCCAGCCACGATTGACATCGCCCGTTGACCCTTGATCGTCTCCACGACCGAGTCGGAGGCATCAACGCCCACCAACATCAAGACAAACAAGAACAACATCAAGATGGCGCCGGTGTAGACGATGATCTGCACCGCAAACAAGAAGGGCGCTTCCAGCACGGCGTACAGAATCGCCAGGCTGATCATCACCACGGCCAAGAGCAATGCAGCATGCACAGCCTTGCGCACGAACAGGATCCCCAAAGCGGAGACCACCATCACAGGTGCGAGGAGCCAGAACGCGATCACTTGGTCACCTCGACTTCGGTCACCAATGCCTCAGGTGCGAAGGAGCCTCGGTAGTAAGCGCCCTCGTCCTCGCCCAGCAACATCGGGTGGGGAGGTTGTTCCATGCCCGGCAACAGTGGCGCCAACAGATCGGACTTTTCGTAGATCAGATCGGCTCGATTGTTGTCAGCCAACTCATATTCATTGGTCATCGTCAGCGCCCGGGTGGGACAGGCCTCGATGCACAGTCCGCACAGGATGCAGCGCAGGTAGTTGATCTGGTAGACCCGGCCATACCGTTCGCCGGGGCTGAATCGCTCGTCCTCGGTGTTAGAGGCACCCTCGACATAGATAGCGTCGGCCGGGCAGGCCCAGGCACACAACTCGCAGCCGATGCACTTCTCCAGCCCGTCGGGCCAACGGTTCAGCTGATGTCGACCGTGGAAGCGCGGTGCGGTGGGAAGTTTCTCAAACGGGTATTGCTCGGTGACCACCTTGCGGAACATCGTCCGGAAGGTGACCCCGAAACCCGCAATGGGGTCCCAGTAGTCCTCTTTGATGGTGCCCATCAGCTCTCCTCAAACTTCAAAGATTGGGCCGCCCCGCGGACGGCGCCGCCAGCGGGCATCGGCGGCACGGGATAGCCGCCAGCAAAAGCATCCACTTCGGCGTCGGCGTCTCGGTCGTCAGTCTCGTCATCGTTGGAAGCCGCAGCGCCAAACAGCGAAAGCACCAAGAAGAGTGCGGCCAGGACGCCGAGACCGATGATGAGTTCGCGGCGCCCGAGCAGGTCGCCATCAACAAGGGTCTTCACCGTGGCCACGGCAACGATCCACAGCAGCGCGATCGGGATGAGCCGCTTCCAGCCAAAGGCCATGAACTGGTCATAGCGCAGTCGTGGCAACGAGCCTCGCAGCCAGATGAAGATGAAGATGAAGAACAGCACCTTGCCTAGGAACCACAGGACCGGCCAGTAGCCGGTTTCTGAGCCTGGCCAGATATTCACGATCCCCCACGGCGCATGCCAACCGCCCAAGAACAACGTCGTTGCCAACGCCGCGACGGTGGTCATGTTGATGTATTCGGCCAGGAAGAACAGCGCAAACTTCAGCGAGGAATATTCGGTGTGGAAGCCGCCGACAAGCTCGCCTTCAGCCTCGGGCAGGTCAAAGGGCGCTCGGTTGGTCTCGCCCACCATCGAGATCACATAGATCACAAACGACGGCATCAGCAGCAGGCCAAACCACCAGTCGGTTTGCGCTTCGACGATCTCCGAAGTCGACATCGAACCGGCGTACAAGAAGACACCGACCAGCGCGAACCCCATCGCGACTTCATAGGAGATCATTTGCGCGCTGGAGCGCATGCCGCCGAGCAGGGAGTACGTCGAGCCGGAAGACCAGCCGCCGAGCACGATGCCATAGATCCCGATCGAGGCGATGGCCATCACAAACAGCACGGCAACGGGCATATCGGTCAGTTGCAGCGGGGTCGTGATGTCGCTAAACGGCACCTTGACTTCGGGGCCAAGCGGGATCACCGCAAACGTCACAAAGGCCGGGATGGTGGCGATCACTGGCGCGATCAAGAAGACGACCTTGTCGGCGGCCTTCGGGATGATGTCTTCCTTGAGCGCCAACTTCACGCCATCAGCCAACGACTGCAACAGACCAAACGGGCCGTGCACGTTGGGGCCGAGCCGGTGCTGCATGCGCGCCACCACTCGACGCTCGGCCCAGATGTTGAAGAGGGTCAACACGACGAGCAGCGCAAAAATCAGCACCGCCTTCAAGATCACCAGCCACAGGGGGTCTTGGCCAAAGGCGCTCAGGTCATCGACCGCCAAAACAGTCCCATTCACTGTTGAACTCCCTTCACGCTGACGCCAGAGTGCGGACTAGCGAGATCAGCGAGTACGCCGTTGCCGACGGAGTTAGCTGGCACCCAGACCACTTCATCTGGCAGATCCGCCACCTCGACCGGCAAGGTCATTGAACCGCGATCTCCAGTGATGGTCACTGCGCTCGGTGCACCCAGCGCGTCGTGGGACGTTTGGTTAACCCTCGCCACGGCCGCGCGTGCGGTCCCTCTGAGGTGTTCGTCGCCGACCTGGAGGCTGCCGTTATCGAGCATCTGCTTCCAGGTTGCAAGTGCCCATTGCCCCTTGCGCAGGGCCTTGACCTTGGTTGCCTTAGCGACGCGCTTGGGCGATTCGCGAGGGCCGTCCCACGGTCCGAGGGACATCATGTCGGCCCGGGCGTCGGCCACCGTCCGGAATCCCAGCGGGGTGCCGAGTTCTTCGGCGATGCCAGCCAAGATCCGCAGATCCGGCAGAGAGTTGGGGTTGCTGAATACCGCGTCGAAAGTGCGCGGGCGGCCCTCCCAGTTGACGAACATGCCCGCTTTGTCAGTCACCGGCGCCACCGGGAAGACCACGTCGGCGGCCCGAGTCACCTCGGTTTCGCGGAGTTCGAGGCTGATCACGAACGGAGCTCGCGCGATCGCAGCCCGCGCAGCCGCAGGATCAGCCAGGTCATTGAGATCCACGCCAGCGATGACAAGCGCGCCGATCTCGTGTCCCGTGGAGTTGTCGAGCTCGCTGTCGCCCAACAGGGCGATGATTTCGTCGCTCGAGCGACCGGCCTTTTCGGGCAAGGAGCCGACTCCCCACGAGGTGGCCGCATCAACTCGGGCGGCAGCATCGCCGACAGGCCGACCACCGGGCAGCAAGTTGGGCAGGCAGCCCGTTTCGAGAGCACCGCGATCCCCGGCCCGCCTCGGCACCCAGGCGAACTTGGCGCCGGCAACGTCTGCCAGGGACTTAGCCGCGGCCAGGGCACCGGGAGTCAGGCCAAGACGCTCTCCGACGAGGACCACTGAGTTGGCGTCCAACGTGACCGCGGGCTCCATCCCGAGAGTGGACAACGCGGCTGTCTCTTCCCCCGGCACCGTGGTCACGAGGTGTGCATCGAGTTTCATCAAGCCCCGCGTGGTGTAGGGCGCGATGGCGACGACCTTGGTGCCTGTTCGGATCGCCTTGCGCAATCTCAAGAAGATCGCGCCGGCCTCCTCTTCGGGGTCCAAGCCAGCCAGGACGACCGTGGAGGCAGTTTCTAACCCGGCATAGGTCACTACGCCGTTTCCGCCCGGCCCGTGCAGGACCACTTCGGACGCCAAGAAGGCGGCCTCGTCGGCGGCGTACGGTCGGGCTCGGAAGTCGATGTCGTTGGTGTTGAGGGCCACCCGAGCGAACTTGCTGTAGGCGTAGGCATCCTCGGCTATCAACCGGCCACCGGTCAGGACGGCCCTCGCCTTGACCGAGCGCAGCCCGCGGGCGGCGACAGCAAATGCCTCTGGCCAAGACGCCGGGCGCAATTCCCCAGACTCCTCGTCTCGGACCAGCGGGTGACGCAAGCGGTCCTCCACTTGCGCGTACTGGAAGGCGAACCGGTCCTTGTCGGTGATCCACTCTTCGTTAACTTCGGGATCATTGCCGGAGAGCCGGCGCATCACCTTGCCGCGGCGATGATCAACGCGGATGGCCGACCCACAAGAGTCGTGTTCGGCGATGGCCGGGCTAGAGACAAGGTCGAAGGGGCGTGAACGGAAGCGGTATTCAGCTGACGTCAGGGCACCGACCGGACAAATTTGGATGGTGTTGCCGGAGAAGTAGCTTTCGAAGGGCTCTTTCTCATAGATGCCCACCTGTTGCAGCGCTCCACGCTCGATCAGCGCGATGAAGGGGTCACCGGCGATTTCTTCGGAGAAGCGCGTGCAGCGGGCGCACAAAACGCACCGCTCCCGGTCGAGTAGCACCTGGGAATTGATGTTGATCGGCTTGGGATAGGTGCGCTTGATGCCTCCGCTTTCGGAGAAACGCGACTCGCCTCGGCCGTGAGACATGGCCTGGTTTTGCAGCGGGCATTCGCCGCCTTTGTCACACACTGGGCAATCGAGCGGGTGGTTGACCAGCAAAAACTCCATCACGCCTTGCTGGGCTTTGTCGGCGCCAGGCGAGGAGACCTGGGTGTTGACTTCCATGCCCTCAGAGCAGGTGAGCGTGCAGGAGGCCTGTGGCTTCATGCGTCCGGGAGGGCCCTGCATTTGGCGCATGGAGCCATCGGGGCCCGGCAGCGCCACCTCAACGAGGCATTGGCGGCAAGCACCCACCGGCGCCAACAACGGGTGGTCGCAGAAACGCGGGATCTCAACGCCGATCTGCTCAGCTGCCCGGATCACCAGGGTGCCCTTGGGGACACTGACCGAGACCCCGTCGATGGTCAGGGTGACCAGATCGACGTGCTGCTCGTTGGTTGAGCCTGTCGAAACTACGGTCATGCCCCGACTCCTACTTCAGTGCCCACGGGCTTCGCGAAAAGCGTGGAGGCTCCCGAGTCAAACGGACAGCCGCCGTGGGTCAAATGGGCGAGGTATTCATCACGGAAGAACTCGATTGAGGACGTCACCGGGCTAGTGGCGCCATCGCCAAGCGCGCAGAAGGACCGGCCCAAGATGTTGTCACACTGATCGAGCAACAATTCAAGATCGGCTTCGGAGCCCTTACCCTTTTCCAAGTTGGCCAACGTTTGCACGAGCCACCAGGTCCCTTCGCGGCAGGGCGTGCACTTGCCGCAAGACTCGTGCTTGTAGAACTCGGTCCACCGCAGGGTCGCCCGAACAACACACGTGGTCTCATCGAAGAGCTGGAGCGCGCGGGTGCCGAGCATCGATTTGGGGGGGACGGCCGTCTCGGCGCCAGGCCAATAGCCGGGTTCACCGGGCTGTATCTGCTTAGTGCCTCCAACACCCTCAAAGTCGAGCGGTACGTCGAGGTGTTCGGCGGTAAGCAAAGGGGTGCTCGAGCCACCGGGAGTCCAGAACTTGAGTTCGTGGCCTTCGCGGATGCCGCCTGCCAGATCGATCAGCTCACGCAGAGTGATGCCCAGGGGCGCCTCGTATTGGCCAGGGTTGGTGATGTGACCTGACAACGAGAAGATGCCATAGCCCTTGGACCGCTCGGTGCCCATCGAGGAGAACCAGTCGGCACCGTGCTCAACGATGCTCGGCACGGATGCGATCGACTCAACATTGTTGATCACCGTCGGGCAGGCATAAAGGCCAGCCACGGCGGGGAAAGGCGGGCGCAACCGCGGTTGACCCCGGCGGCCTTCGAGGCCCTCGAGAAGAGCCGTTTCTTCCCCACAAATGTAGGCGCCCGCACCGGCATGCACGACCACATCGAGGTCGTAGCCACTGCCGTGAATGTTCTTGCCGAGGTGACCAGCGGCGTACGCCTCTGTGACGGCCGCCTGCATCCGGCGGATCACATGAAGGACCTCGCCACGGATGTAGATGAACGCGTGGTTTCCACGGATGGCGAAGGAGGAGATGATGACGCCCTCGATCAGCGTGTGGGGACTCGCCATCATTAATGGGATGTCTTTGCAAGTGCCGGGCTCGGATTCGTCGGCGTTGACGACGAGATACTTGGGCTTCGGGTTGTCTTGTGGGATGAAACCCCACTTCAGACCAGTCGGGAAGCCAGCCCCGCCGCGACCACGAAGCCCGGAGTCTTTGACGGCCGAGATGATGTCGCCAGGTGCCATCGCCAAGGCCTTGCGGAGTGCGGCGTAGCCCCCTTGTGCTTCATAGGCGGCCAGGGTCCACGAGCGCTCATCGGCCCAGTTGTCGGTGAGGACCGGGGTCAATGTGTCAGTCATCCGCCGAAACTCCCTTACTTGGCCCATCACTGTTGGGCCCTGGATTATCCGGGTTGTCGACATGTTGCACGTCGCCTTCGGACTGTTCGATCTGTGTCTCGGAAGCAGCACGCGAGGTGTCGGCCAGATCTGCGGCCTCTTGCTTCGTCTCAGCGTCTACGCCGTTAGCCCCGCCACGCGCCTGATATCCCGGCGCCGTCCAACCACGCTCGCGGGCGATCTTCAGCCCCACGAGGGAGGCCGGACCAGCGGAAGGGCCTTCGTCAGCCAGTCCATCATTGAAGCCGGCAAGGACGCGCTCGGCCTCGCGCCAGGTGCAAAGTTTGGGACCTCGAGTGGAGTGGACTTCAACCCCGGCGCGCAGGTCATCCACCAACTGGATTGCCGACTCGGGAGTCTGGTTGTCCATGAACTCCCAGTTGACCATCATCACCGGTGCATAATCACAAGCCGCGTTGCACTCGATGTGTTCGAGTGAAACCCTGCCGTCATCGGTGGTCTCGTCGTTGCCGACGTCGAGATGCTGCTTCAACGTCGAGAAGATCTCGTCTCCGCCCATCACCGCACACAGGGTGTTGGTGCAGACCCCCACGTGATAGTCGCCGACGGGGCGACGCTTATACATCGTGTAGAACGTGGCGACGCCGCTCACTTCGGCCGCAGAAATCTCGAGGATCTCAGCGCAGGCCTCAATGCCTTCAGGCGTCACCCGGCCCTCGGCGCTCTGCACCAGGTGGAGCATCGGCAGCAACCCCGAACGCTTCTCGGGGTAGCGCCCGGCGATCTCGAGGAGTTCGGCGTACGTCGTGGAATCGATCATTAGCGGTCCACACCTCCCATCACCGGATCGAGCGACGCCACAGCCACAATGACGTCAGCCACGGCTCCGCCTTCGCTCATCACGCTGGTCGCTTGCAGGTTGGTGAACGACGGATCACGGAAGTGTGCCCGGAAGGGGCGGGTGCCACCGTCGGAGACAACGTGAGCACCAAGCTCGCCGCGCGGCGATTCGATCGGCACGTAGGCCTGGCCCGGCGGCACTCGGAAACCTTCGGTGACCAACTTGAAGTGGTGGATCAGGCCTTCCATCGACTCGCCCATGATGTGGCGGATGTGGTCCATGCTGTTGCCCATGCCGTCGCTGCCGATCGCGAGTTGGCTGGGCCAGGCGATCTTCTTGTCGGCGACCATCACCGGCGCACCCTCAAGCTTGGCCAACCGATCGGCACATTGCTCCACAATCTTGATCGACTCCCACATCTCATTGAGACGCACGCGGAAACGACCATAGGCGTCGCAGGTGTCCCAGGTCTGGACGTCGAAGTCATAGTCCTCATAGCCCGAGTAGGGCTGAGTCTTGCGCAGGTCCCAGGGGTAGCCCGCAGCGCGGATGATCGGACCGGAGAGGCCTAGCGCCAAGCAACCAGCGAGCTCCAAGTGACCGACATCGACCAGCCGCGCCTTGAAGATCGGGTTGGCGTTGCAGAGGGCGGCATATTCGGGAAGTCGCTTCTTCATCAGCTTGGTGAAGTCGCGGATCTCGTCAAGGGCGCCCGGGGGCAGATCCTGAGCGACGCCGCCAGGGCGGATGAACGCGTGGTTCATCCGAAGGCCGGTGATGAGCTCAAACAGGTCGAGCACCAACTCGCGCTCGCGAAATCCGATGGTCATCACCGTCAGCGCGCCGATTTCCATGCCACCGGTGGCGATGCACACCAAGTGAGAGGAGATCCGGTTGAGCTCCATGAGCAGAACCCGCATCACTTCGGCCTTCTCCGGGATGTCCTCCTCGATGTCGAGCAACCGCTCGACGCCGAGGACGTAGGTCATCTCGTTGAAGAACGGGCTGAGGTAGTCCATCCGAGTGCAAAACGTCGTGCCTTGGACCCAGGAGCGGTATTCCATGTTCTTTTCGATGCCGGTGTGGAGATAGCCAATGCCGCACCGAGCTTCAGTGACCGTCTCGCCGTCCAGCTCAAGGATCAGCCGGAGTACGCCGTGAGTCGAGGGGTGCTGGGGGCCCATGTTGACGACAATGCGCTCGGCCATCGCTTCGTCGTCACCGGACTTCAGCCCAGCGGCAATCACGTCCCAATCTTGGCCGGAGACATTGAAGACGGTGCCTTCGGTGGTCTCGGTCGATCCGGCGTAGATGTCGTCTGTCGAGGTGGTCATTAGTTGTAGGACCTCCGCTCGTCTGGCGGGGGCACAGTGCCGCCCTTGTATTCAACAGGGATGCCGCCCAAGGGGTAGTCCTTGCGCTGCGGGTGGCCCGGCCAATCGTCGGGCATCAGGATCCGGGTCATCGCGGGGTGTCCATCGAAAATGATTCCGAACATGTCCCAGGTCTCGCGCTCGTGCCAATCGTTGGTGGGGTAGACCGCAACGATCGACGGAATGTGGGGATCGGCATCGGGACAACTGACTTCAAGCCTGATCCGACGGTTGTGGGTCATCGACAACAGGTGGTAGACCGCGTGCAGCTCGCGACCAGCGTCGTCGGGGTAGTTGACTCCACTCACACCGCTGCAAAACTCAAACCGAAGTGCCGGGTCATCGCGCAGCAATTGCGCCACCGTCAAGATGTCTTCACGACGTACGTGGAAGGTGATCTCGCCTCGATGCACAACGACGCGTTCGACCGCCTGAGTCAATGTGGCACCGTCTGGGCCGATCTGGCTCAGACGTGCTTCTAGGACGTCGGCGATCTCGTCGAAATAGCCGCCGTACGGTCGCTCCGCCGCCCCGGGATAAACGATCGGCGTGACCAACCCGCCATAGCCGGACGTGTCACCCGTGCCAGCCACACCAAACATGCCAGTGCGGGCGCCGACTGCTGCCTCCACCCTCGTCGAGGAGTCACCCAGGTCGGCCGAGGGGTCAGCAAGTTCGGTCGAGGAGTCACCAGTTCCGGTCGAGACGTCACTCATCGCAGCATCCCTCGCATTTCCGATGTCGGCAGTGCCTTGAGAGCGGCCGTTTCAAGCTCGATGATCTCGGTCTGGCGGTGAGCACCCAACTTGGTCGTCTGCACTTGCTCATGCAACTTCAAGATGGCATCGATCAGCATTTCGGGACGCGGGGGGCAGCCGGGGAGATACATGTCAACGGGCACCACGTGATCCACGCCTTGGACGATCGCGTAGTTGTTGAACATGCCGCCAGAACTGGCGCAGACACCCATCGCTAACACCCACTTGGGATCAGGCATTTGGTCATAGATCTGGCGGAGCACGGGTGCCATCTTCTGACTCACCCGGCCGGCCACGATCATCAAGTCGGCCTGACGAGGACTGGCTCGGAAAACCTCCATGCCAAAGCGCGCGAGGTCATACTTCGGTCCACCGGTCGTCATCATCTCGATCGCACAACACGCCAGCCCAAAGGTCGCTGGCCAAAACGATGCCTTGCGGAAATATCCGGCCACGCCTTCGACAGTGGTCAGGAGTACGCCGCTGGGGAGCTTCTCCTCAATTCCCATGCTGTGCTCCTTCGAATTCGGACCGCGGATTGCGACGCCCGTGGGGCGCATGCGCAAGCAGACTCAGTTGATGGGTCAACGTCAGTCCCAATCCAATCCGCCACGACGCCAGACATAGGCGTAGGCCACAAAAACAGTGGCGATGAAGAGGACCATCTCGACCAGCCCGAACAACTTGAGTTGCTCAAACTGCACCGCCCAGGGGTAGAGGAAGACGATTTCGATGTCGAAGACGATGAACATCATGGCGGTGATGTAGTACTTCACCGGGATTCGACCGCCGCCGACGGCCTGAGGTGTGGGCTCGATGCCACACTCGTAGGCGTCGAGCTTGGCCCGGTTATAGCGCTTGGGGCCGACGAGGGCGCTCATGATCAGCGACACGATGGCGAAGCCGGCGGCGAGGACAGTCAACGCAAGAACGGGGGTGTAGAGCTCCATCGCGTTCCTTCCGTCGCCCAAAAACTACTAAGAAACTACTCAACTCGACACTGAGCGGAAAACGCTCAGCAAACACTGTTTCACGACCCTAAGTCAGGACGCATTTTAGGTGGCCCTAACTGCCTGTCCAGCGAGACGGGGCCTGCTTTGTGAATGCGTTCACGAACGCATTGCGAGAAGTCTAGAGCGATCCAAATTCTGGCGCATCTCCGGGCCGCGGCACTCCGGCTGTCACCCAACGCCAGCCACAGTTCCCGCAACACATTTCCGGCGAACGGCCCGCAGAACTGTGGACCGATCGGCCCCCCGGAGGTTGGTGCTGAGCGCAAAGCGTCAAGCTGCCCGCCCCATCGGTCCACAGTTGTGTCGGTCTTGAAGCTGAGGCGTTAGGCAGTGGCGCGATGCAGTGCCACGATGCCGCCAGACAGATTCCGCCACTGAGGCCGCTTCCAGCCAGCTTCGCCGAGCATCGAGGCAAGTCCGGTTTGGTCTGGCCAGGCGCGAATCGACTCGGCGAGGTAGACATAAGCGTCCGGAGATGACGACACTCCGCGTGAGATTGGCGGCAGGGCCTTCATCAAATATTCGAGATAGACCTTGCGAAACGGGCCATTCGTGGGATGGCTGAATTCGCAGACCACCAATCGCCCGCCCGGCTTGGTGACCCGACGCATCTCGTGCAGGCCGGCCAGCGGGTCCACGATATTGCGCAGCCCAAACGAGATCGTGACCGCATCAAACGTGTCATCGGCAAATGGCAACTTCGTGCCGTCGCCCGCTGTGAACGGCAGCGCCGAGCGGGCTTTCTTCCCCACGGTCAACATCCCCAGCGAAAAGTCGCAAGGCACAACAAAAGCCCCTGCATCAGCAAAGGGTTGGCTCGACGTGCCAGTCCCGGCTGCAAGGTCCAGGACCGACTCCCCCGGTTGCGCCTCAACGGCTTTCAACACCTCCGTGCGCCAGCGGCGGTCTTGGCCCAACGACAACACGTCGTTGGTGAGGTCATACCTCTTGGCGACCGCATCGAACATGCGTCGTACGTCGGTCGGTTGCTTATCTAGATCCGCTCGAGCCACGCCCCAAGCCTACGGGCCGTTGCGCCAGACGGGACGCTTGGCATCAAACGCCGATTGAGCTGACTTCCATGTTGATCCAGGTCTCGCCGTTTTCGACATACTCACTCGTGACCACAAAGCCAGCCTTCTCGTAGGCACGACGGGCCCGCGGATTGCGAGCGAGTACGCCGAGGGTGATGGTGCGCAGGCCCACGACTCGCAGACCATGCTCGATCAGCAGGGCTGTCGCTTCACTGCCGAGACCACGACCAAACCAGGCCGGCCCTCGAAGGGCGATCCGGAAGTTCGCCGACTCGGACGTCGCGTCGTACTCATTGAGCACGACCTCACCTGCCCACTGGCCCGTCGCGTTCTCGACGAGCGCGAGGTCGATTCGTTCCTCCTGGTCGTTGCGGGTGGCATACCACTCGGTGATCGCCGCCCGATCAAAGCTCTCGGTGGTGGCCGTGAGGTCGGCGCCGACAGGGTCGTTCAGCATCTCCCAAGCTGCCTTGGCGTCCCCGGCCACGAATGGCCTCAAAGTGACCAACTCACCTATCAGAGTCGGTTTGCTCCAGCGCGCACTCACGTTCACGAAGCAAGCATCGCAAGACCATCGAGCGAAAGTTCCACATCTCGCGGCTCGGAGTCAGGATTCTCACGGGCCTCCCGATCCCAAGATTCAACTAACCCGCGAGTAGTGTCACCCATCATGAGCACCAGCCTGGGCGCAGTAGATGCGCTCGAATATGGCGTGCCAGGACTGGTGGTCCGCACGCACGCCTTGGCCGCTGGCCAAGCCGAGTCGCTCCTTTCCCTTCTTCCCACTGAGGACCCCGTCTGCTGGTTGCGCGGAGGCACCGGCCTGATCGGCTGGGGTGTGGCAGCGAAGATCCGCACCAACGGTGCTACCCGTTTTGCCGACGCTGATAAGTGGTGGGCCGAGACGGTCGCTCAAGCCGTCGTACGCGATGACGTGGGTGAGCCGGGCACGGGTCCGGTCGCCTTTGGCGCTTTTGGTTTTGCCGACGAGCCCGGTGACTCGGTCTTGACCGTTCCTCAGATCGTGGTCGGGCGCCGGGGCGATCTTGCGTGGGTAACCACCGTCGCGCCGCTAGCTGGGAGCACGCTGGGCACCGCCATTGGCACCCCCGTCTTGGGGCTGGCCCAGGCACCGCTCGCCCCCGTCGACTTGAGTTTTGCCGACGGCTCACTCAACGGCGAAGCCTGGATGTCGGTTGTTGCCGATGCCGTCAACCGGATCACGCAAGGCCAACTCGAGAAGGTCGTGCTTGCGCGAGATCTGACAGCCACCGCCAAGTCGCCGATCGATGTGCGGTGGGCGTTGCAACGACTGGCCGATGACTACCCGATGTGCTGGACCTTCCATGTCGATGGGCTCTTTGGCGCAACCCCCGAGATGTTGGTGCGTCGCGAGCGCGGACTCGTCACATCGCGGGTCCTTGCTGGAACCATCCGCCGCACCGGCGATGACAATCGTGACCTGGCCTTGGCCGCAACCTTGGCGCGGTCATCGAAGGATCTAGAGGAGCACGAGTACGCCGTTCGCTCGGTCGCCGAGGCCTTGGAGCCGCATTGCTCATCGATGATGGTGCCTGAGGCACCCTTCGTGTTGCACCTGCCGAACGTGATGCACCTCGGAACCGATGTGGCGGGTGTCGTCCATGACGCTGAGACGGTTTCCTCCCTACAACTGGCAGCGGCCCTGCACCCATCTGCGGCAGTGGGTGGGACCCCGACGGTGGCGGCGCTGCAGTTGATCGATCAGATCGAAGGCATGGATCGTGGCCGCTATGCGGGACCCGTCGGCTGGATCGACGCCAGCGGCGATGGCGAATGGGGTATCGCCCTGCGCTCAGGCGAGTTGACTGGCTCAACGGTTCGGCTGTTTGCGGGCTGCGGCATCGTGGCTGATTCGGACCCCGAGGCTGAACTAGCCGAATCGCAAGCAAAGTTTGTGCCTGTGCGTGATGCCTTAGGCGGGCAATAGGAGGCGCGGAGCGCTGACTATTGCCGCCAAAGGCATCACACGCACACGAACCAACCCTCACCCCCGGGCGCGAAAGCGCCCTGAGGTGGCGCTAGCGACATACGGTGGCTTTGCCAGTCTTCACCACGCGGAAGTTCTTGCCATCGATCGGCTTCTTCCGCAATTGGTTGAGGGTCTTCTCCCAGCGAGGGTCGGCAGTGCCGGTGACGAACATCGCGGAGCCTTGGTCGGCGTACATCAGTCCGTATTGCTTCATCGCCTTCACAATCGCCTTGGCCGGGCCCGTGTAGCGCGTGGCATCGAAACCCTTGCGCAGCTTGAACCGCATGCCATAGGCCGGATACTGCTTGCCCTTGTTGGGCCCGCAATGCCGGGCTGGCTTGATGAAGGCTGCCCTGGCGCTCGGCAAGGTGAACCGCAAGGCATGGGTGATCTTGCCCGTCGCGGCCTCGTCGTAAGTCAACAATCCAGGCAGGATCGGCAAACCAGCAGCGTCGGCTGACGTCCAAAACTTGGGTCGCAACTTGTTGGAGTTGAGGTCCCAGCGTGCGGCCGAAGCCGCGCGCCAGGCGACGACCTTGCCGGTGGAGTCACGCACTCGCTCGGCGGCGTACAACTCAGTGAGCTCACACGTACCTTGTTGAACAGAGATGACGTGGCGATCACCCGATGTGGGATCCGGATCTGCCGTTGAGCCGCCCTCGATCCTCGCATTGGCAGCGATCGCAACTGGGCCGGTGTCGCTCTCGTCACGGTAGTTCTCGCCCCCAACGCCAAAGCGCAATGGCAAGGTTGGGTGAGTCGAGGCGACGACATTGATGGGTATGCCGTAGTACTCCTCTGTCACACCCAAATCGAGATGAATCTCGTGACCAGCCGCTTGAAGTTTGACGATCTCCTTCGACTTCTTATGGAGCGGCAGGTCCTTGATCTTGGTGTTCCACCAGTTGCTTGATGGGAAGATCTGACACCCGGCGATCGAGTGGCCCGCCCGCTTGGCAGCGACCGGTTTCACCCCTGTTGGGCTGCTGCTCGAAGCGCGACTCGTGGCGTCGCCACTGCTCGCCAACACCGAGCAGGCAACCGGCGCTACGAGCGCGATCAGCAACACAATGGCAAGAACGCGCGTGGAACGACCCATGCCTTCACCTTGACAGGTTCTGGGCGCGGACGACAACGCGGTTGCGGCATCGCACCGGGTGTCTGTTGCAAACAAGGTCGGCCAGGTAGGTACGCACCAGGAGGCAAACACCGCCCGAGAGCAGCAAAAGGGACTAAATCAGAGGCGTTTGCCTCCTTAGCGGCATACCTCCGAGCCGACGTTGGTGGGGAGGAACAACGCAACAGGTGTTCCCGGCGGAAGGGCCGTAGGGAATCTTCCGGCCACGACTTGGAGCCGATTCAAAGTGCAACAGCCACCAGGTGCGCCGCCACAACCACCCGGTTTCTCAGAAGTCTGTGCCCTCGGGAATCCGGCAATACTCTTGCTCAGCGGCAGACAGGAACCGGCCCATGTGGCTGTCGATGGTGACGAGGCCCCGCTCGGAGTAGATGCCATCGTGAATGGCGAGGTTGCGCGGTGCACCCACCTCGCGAGCAAAGTCGATGGCCTCGGAGGCCTTCAGCCAGGGAGCCGACACGGGGGCGCAGAGGATGTCGACTGCCTCCCCAGGCGCGGTGAGTGCGTCCCCGGGGTGGTAGATCTTGGTCTGACCGGCCGTCACGACATACCCGGAATTGGCGAACCGGTGGTCATATTCGGGGTGGATCACAGCGTGCAATTCACCGACGACTCGGATGCTGAGGTGGTCGCCAAAGACCTGTCCGGCGCTCACCACCACCACCCGCTCAGCGATGTCCGGGGCGTGCTCCTGAATCTGCGCCGCGACCGCTGCGATCGTGAAGATGGCAGCATCGGTCGCTCTCAGGTTGTCCGGGTCATAGTGGTCGCCATGTTCATGCGTGATGAGTACGGCGTGGGCACCATCCACCGCTTCTGGCGCAGTCCACCCACCGGGGTCGATGACAAGCACGTGACCTTGGTGCTCAATCCGCACGCAGGCATGGCCAAACTTCGTGATCCGCATCAGTCCAGCGTAACCAGCAGGCAGTGCCGACCGCATCCCGCCAGAGCTCAAAGACGCGGTCGATCTCGGCGGGGTCAACGAAGGTGCCGAAGGGGGACTTAGCCGGTCGGCAACCGCCATGAGCCGCCATAGGTCACTCCTGCTACGTCGCTGTGTGTGACAGGCTTGTTTGTTGACCCACGAGCGGTATCAAGCTAGGTCACGCCGTCAGGCATGTTGAAGACCCAAAAAGAAGTTGTGGCCACCCCTGGCCACCCCTGGCCATCCTTGTCCAGGCCAGCCGGACAGCCGTAAACAAGTGGCACGTCAGCCGCAAGCCAGCAACAATCACCCGGTGTTGAATGTCGTGCTCGCGGGCCTCGTGACGGGTTGGGCGATCGCAATTCCGGTAGGCGCCATCGGCACTTTCCTTGTCACCCTCACCGCCCGGAGCACTCTCCGGGTGGGGGTCGCGGCCGCGTTGGGTGTCGCCACAGTTGATGGGGTGTATGCCGCCGCAGCTGTCATTGGTGGGGCGGCCTTGACTGCAGTCATCGCACCGGTCGCCGAGCCACTGCGGGTCGCTTCGGGGCTCATCCTCTTAGCGATTGCCGCCTTGACCTTGTGGCGAGCGCTCAAGCCACGCCTAGCCTCGGCACGGGATGACACGCCGATCTCTCCGCGCGGAGCATTCCTTCTCTTTGTGGCGATCACGGCCATCAACCCGGCAACGGTCATCTATTTCGCGGCCATTGTGCTCGGCAACCGTGAGCTCGTCTCGGGCGCTCTCCAAGGGTCCGTCTTCGTGTTGGCTGCCTTCGCTGCGTCAGCCTCCTGGCAGTTGACTCTTGTCGGCGGGGGCGCTGCCCTCTCCCGGTTCGCGACCTCAGCGCGCGGCCACCGAAACCTGGGGATCCTGTCGAGTCTGCTCATTGCTGCGCTCGCCGTGCGTACGCTCTTGGCATAGGTACCTTGACCACTCTCAGAAAATCGTGGCGCCGCGGGCACAACCCTGAAGGGCGGTGTTTCCGAGACGCACGAACACCCATGCCGGAACCGAGATGAAATTGGATTCGTCCCAGTCCCATGAAACTTCTCCTAGCGGTTGGGATCACCACGCTGCTGCTCGCCGGATGCGGCAATCCGCCGCCCACCCCGACCAGCGGCAAAGACGTGCAAAACGAGCCCCCTGATAGCCGGCAGCGTCTGATGCCAACGGCAACTCCTGCCGCTTTGGGGCAGGTGCGCGCTATCGCCACCGTCTTGGAGGCCGACGGCGGACCCCAGCTGTGCCTGGGGGGTGTCGCTGAGAGCCTCCCTCCACAGTGCGGGGGGCCACTGATCACCAACTGGCAGTGGGCGAAGACTGGCGGCGCATTCGAGGAAACTGCCGGCGTGCGTTGGGGCGAGTTCGTGGTCACCGGCACCTTCGACGGCAGCACCTTGACCCAGACCGAAGATCCCATTCCGTTGGCCTTGTATGACGCCGCAGCAGAACCACCAGAGGATCAACCCACCACGCCCTGCTCCGAACCCGATGGCGGCTGGCGCGTTCTCGACTCGACGCTCACCACTGAGGAGAGTATGCAGCGCACGCTCTCGCGTGCCGCTCGACTCGATGGCTATGCCGGAGCCTGGCTCGATCAGTCCATGAACCCGGCGGCGGATGACCCGGTTTCGGAAGAATGGGAAGGAGCCATGAATGACCCTCGGTTGCTCATCCTCAACATCCAAGTGACCGGTGACTCTGCGGAGACCGAGAGAATTCTCCGCGAGACTTGGGGAGGCATGCTCTGCGTGAGCCGGGCCGAGCACACTGAGGCAGAATTGCTCGCTATCCAAACCCAACTGACAGACCTGCCAGGCATGCTCTCGGCAGGGGCGTCGCATGACCACGTGGAGGTCGGGGTCGTCTACGACGACGGTTCGCTGCAGGCTTGGGTGGACGCGGCCTACGGCGAGGGCCTAGTTACAGTCAGTTCAGCTTTGCAGCCGTTGCAGTAGGCGTGCCGACGCGTACGCTCCTGTCATGACGGCGTACTCACTGCGGCTCGCCGTGCCCGACGACGCGGAGGCAGGCGCGAGGCTGCATTTGGCGTGTTGGCGCGAGTCCTACGCCGACCTGCTGGAGCCCGCTCGGCTGGCCGAGGTGACAGCCGACGTGGACCGTTGGGTGACTGCTTGGCGTGACCAACTGACGCCCACCAACCCGCGTTGGCTAGCTGAAGGTGGCGGCGAACTGATCGGTTTTGCCTGCGCCGGCCCGGATCGCACGGTGAGCGGACTGTTGGGCATTGAGTTGTATGCCATTTATGCCCGCTCGGCCTGGCATGGCACCGGAGTTGGGCAGGCTCTGCTGGACGCCACCGTTGGTGATCTGCCGTGCTCGGTGTGGGTGTTGGAACACAACCCGCGCGCCCACGCTTTCTATGCCCGCAACGGCTTCCAGCCCGACGGTCAAAAGGACTACGACGATCGGCTAGCAGCTTGGGAAGTCCGGCTCGTGCGCTAGTTCGGGCCTTTCGCCCCTGTCTGCGTCCCGACGCGAGACGAAGACTGAGTCATGTGACCCGTTTGTATGCCAACAAGCAGACCCTGCTGTTCGTCGTCTCCGCAGCGCTGCTGTTGGCAGGCGGCCTGGCGTGGCTCTCCTCCACCCCGGCACTGGCTCAGATCCTGTGGACCATGGGCAACGCGCTCGGACTGGCGGTCTCCACTCTATGGACCATTGTCGCGATCCGGCGTCGTCAACTGAGCGTGGACATCATCGCCGTACTCGCTCTCGCTGGCGCCCTTGCCGTGAACGAGCCATTTGCCGGCGCCATGATCACCGTGATGCTGGCCAGCGGCCAACTGCTGGAGGCCCGAGCGGCCGCGCGGGCCCGGCGCGAACTCAGCCTGCTGGCCGACCGGGCACCGCGAACGGCGCGACGCCTGACGGACCGGGGTCTCGTCGAGATTGCCGTTGAGGACGTCGCCGTGGGCGACGTCCTGGTCGTGGGGACTGGCCAGGTGGTCCCCGTTGACGGTCGACTCCAGACCAACGCGGTGCTGGACGAGTCGGCATTGACCGGCGAGGCGCTGCCGGTTGAACGCCTCAGTGGGGACGACGTGCGCAGTGGCGTGGTCAACTCGGGAGCGGCGTTCCAACTGGTGGCTACCGCACTAGCGGCCGAGTCGACGTACGCCGGAGTGGTCCGGCTAGTTGAGCAGGCCCAAGCTTCGTCAGCCCCATTCGTCCGTGCCGCTGACCGATTCGCCATCGCTTTTGTGCCGCTGACCCTGATCCTGGCGGGGGCCTCCTGGGCTCTCAGCGGCGACGCTGTCCGGGCGGTCGCGGTCCTCGTGGTCGCAACCCCCTGCCCCCTGTTGCTGGCCGCCCCGATCGCGATCATGTCCGGGCTAAGCCGGGCCGCGCACATCGGCGTGGTTATCAAAGGCGGAGGGGCCCTGGAAAGACTGGCTAGTGGGCAGATCATGCTCTTCGACAAAACCGGAACCCTCACCCAGGGGCACCCCGTCCTCGCCGATATCGTCACCGCCAGCGACCGGTTCGACGCCGACGAGATCCTGCGACTCGCCGCCTCGCTTGACCAGGTCTCCGCACACGTCCTCGCGAGCGCCATCGTCACCGGCGGCACCCGACGGGGGCTCGCCCTGGAGATGCCTGAGTCCGTTGAAGAGGTTCATGGCTATGGCCTTGAAGGGAAAGTCGGCGAGCATCGAGTCAAACTGGGTAAGGCGGCGTGGATTGTTGCTGGCGGGTCTGCTGATTGGGTGCGCCAAGTGCGGAGACGTGCCGATCTCGATGGCTCGCTAACGGTTTTCGTGGCCGTGGACGACGTACCGGCAGGCGCATTCCTGCTCGAGGACGCAATCAGACCGGACTCGCCCCGTATGGTGCGCACACTGCGCGAGGTTGGGATCAAGCGTGTGCTGCTAGTCACCGGGGACCGCGCCGACATCGCAAACATGGTGGGCCGCATCGTCGGGGTTGACGAGGTGCTGGCCGACTGCGACCCAGGCGACAAACTCGCGGCGATCAAACGTGAGTCAGCCTTGGGCACCACGATCATGGTCGGCGACGGCATCAACGACGCGCCGGCGCTAGCAGCCGCCGACGTGGGGGTGGCTCTCGCCTCGCGGGGGGCGACGGCCTCCTCCGAGGCTGCCGACGTCGTGCTCACGGTCGACCGGATCGACGCGCTGGCCGATGCGATTCTGATTGCCCGCCGCTCCAAGCGGATCGCATTGCAAGCCGTGAGCGTGGGCATGGGCCTCTCGCTGCATGGCGATGGTCGTGGCCGCTGCCGGCCTGCTGCCGCCCGCGGCCGGTGCCATCATTCAGGAAGTCATTGATGTCTTGGCGATCGGCATTGCGTTGCGCGCCGTACTCCCTGGCCAAGCACACACAATCGTCATGACCCCCGGAGATATCGCGACCGCAAGTCGGCTTCGTGCCGAGCACGACGGTGTCCTCCCGCTCATCGAGCAGATCCGGTCCTGTGCAGACCAGCTGTCCGAGACGGAGTGCGATTTGCTCCCAGCGCGCACCCTGCTCGGCCGGTTGGAGACCGAACTCCTGCCCCACGAACAAGCCGAAGAGGAATTGCTGTTGCCGCTGGTTGCCCGGGCCCTCGGTGGCACCGACGCAACGGCTGCGCTGAGCCGTACCCACGCTGAGATTGAGCATCAGGTCGGAAAACTCCGGCGACTCTTGGTCGGGATCGACGCCGACACCAGCCAAGCAGAGGACGTTGTTGAACTGCGGCGGCTTCTCTACGGGCTCTATGCAGTGCTTCGGCTGCATAATGCCCAGGAGGAGGAGGGCGCCTTCAGCCTGGTGCCCGACGATAGGGGCTATGACGACGTACTTCGACCTCGCTGACCCCAGCTTCGATGTGAACTCGGACGTTGTGCACGCGGCTCGCGACGACGCCTGGTGGGTGAAGACCAACTACGGCTTCGCCGTTGTGAGGTACGCCGAGGCGTCAGCGCTGCTGAAAGATCGGCGCTTTCGCCAAGGCAATGCCAAATGGCCGGCTCAGAACGGCATCCATTCGGGGTTGTTCTCCGACTGGTGGCACGAGGTGTTGCTCAGCTTGGAGGGCGACGATCACGCCCGGCTGCGCCGCTTGCTGATGCCTGCTTTTCGCAACAAGACGATCACCGCGATGCAGCCGCAGTTTGTGGCTTTGGCGAATGAACTAATCGACGGGTTCGCGGCACGCGGTGAGGTGGAATTTATCAGTGAATTCGCCGAGCCCTACGCCGCCCGAATCATCTGCCAACTGTTGGGCCTTCCCGATGCGCACTGGCCACAAGTGGCGCAATGGGCTGATGAGCTGGGCAAGTCCTTTGGCATCGGCATCCTTGAGGATCTCCCGCTCATCGAGGCAGCGTTGGACGGGCTTCGTGGCTATGTGAGCGACGTCATCGCTCAGCGGATTGCCGAGCCTCGCGACGACCTCGTGAGCACCCTGGTCACCGCGTCAGCAGGCGATCAGTTGTCCCGCCACGAGTTGGAGGTGGCCCTGGTCTTTCTGGCCTTCGCCGGCATGGAGACCACCCGCAACCAATTGGGACTCGCCCTCCAAACCCTGCTGAAACATCCCGATCAGTGGCGGCTGCTGGGTGAGCAGCCTGGGCTGGGTGCGCAGGCCGTTGAAGAGGTGATGCGCGTCAATCCGACCGTCACTTGGATCACGCGTGAGGCAATTGGCGACGTCGACCTCAACGGACTCCAATTGCCAGCCGGAACGATCGTCCAGGTGCTGTCCCACGCCGCTGGCACCGACCCACTGGCTACCCCAGATCCGTCGTTCGATATCACCCAACTGCGCACGCCGCACCTCGGCTTTGGCTCCGGCGTCCATCACTGCCTGGGTCACTTCGTGGCCAGAACGGACATGGCCGTTGCGCTGCCACTGTTAGCTCGACGGATGCTGGACGCGGTCCCCGACGGCCCTGGCGAGTGGCTGCCCGTTTCTGGCAACACCGGGGCAATCCGCTTCCCGATCAGGTTCACGCCGAGCCAACTTGCCACCGTATTGGGCAAAAAGCCGGTTTCAAGTTAGGCAAGCTCACACCTCAAAGCACTCCATGCAATCGCCCTACTCCGCCGCCCATGCCTATTTGTTCGGGATCGAGCGGGTGCTCGCCGCGCTGACGTCGTACGTCACCGAGACATCGACCTAACCGATACTCGCCCGCACGTTAGTATCGTTTATGTACATCAATTGATACTATCGCTGGAGCAACCATCGGATACGAGGGAGAAACGTCGATGCAGTGGCCACGAGTGATAGTCGAGACTCGCCCTTGGCTAACCAATCCCAACCTCCGGGGGGCCAATGGTGCTCGGCCAGGACAGGCCGACCGAACGCTTACGGAAATCCGCGTAGAGATTCCGGCGATGATCAGCGATGTGCCCGTCACCATCAGCCCCGAAACGCACGCCCTTTGTGAGCAAGCAGCAGCAGAAATCGTTCGCCTTGAAACACGATCTGAGCACCTAGCCGGTGTCGGAGACATCCTCGTGCGATCGGAAGCCGTCGCCTCGTCCAAGATCGAACGCGTCTACGCAGACCTCGACGACGTTGCGCGAGCGAGTGTCGGCGTGGACGCTGGAGACAACGCTCGGAGCACCTTCGCTGCCTCCCTGGCGATCGCCCGGCTCGCCAGCTCATGCGATAACAACAAACCACTCTCAGAGCAATCCGTGCTCGAGGCCCACCGCGATCTGATGGCCGACGACTTGTTGGAAAAGCAATGGGCTGGTCGCTACCGACAGCAACAAAACTGGATCGGCGGGAGCGACTTCACCCCACTCGGCGCCCTCCACGTCCCGCCACCCCAGGACATCGTGAAGGAGCTGATGGCTGACCTGATGCGCTTCGCGAATCGCAACGACACCAGCGCCGTTGCGCAGGCGGCGATCGTGCACGCGCAGTTTGAAGCCATCCATCCCTTCACCGATGGCAACGGGCGAGTGGGGCGAGCATTGATCGGCGCCGCGCTCAGGCGAAGCAAACTGACCAGATCGGCGCAAGTGCCAATCGCAGCAGCAATGCTCGCCGACGTCGACACCTATTTCTTCAGGCTCAAGGACTACCGCAACGGAAATGTCGATGCGCTCGTCTCTTATGTCGCTCAGAGCGCCGTCACAGCCTCGGCAGCTGCGCGCGTCACCTCATCTCGCCTGGCCGAACTCCCCGAACGTTGGCGCGACACTGTGAAGGCCCGGCGAGGTTCCTCGGCCATATCCATCATCGATCGTCTCGTCCAGGAGCCAGTTCTGGACATCGCGAGGGCGCAAAACCTAACGCACTCGACTCGCGTCCGAACCTACGAGGCACTTGATCGACTCGTCGAGCACGGGGTGCTCACCGAGATCACCGGCCGAAGTCGAAACCGAGTGTGGGTGGCGGGTGACGTGATGTCCGAGGTGCGCGACCTCGAAGAGCGCATAGGTCAGCGAACGAGGCCCAGTGCTCGCTGGCACTAACTCTCCGAGTTCGTCTACGTGGTACGCCGCTAAGAACTGACGAGGGCGCGGATTCGCCCGTCGAGCTGCCGGCGATTGTCGCGCAGCACCTTGACCTCGATGACCTCGATCCCGCCGTTGGGATTCGCCAGCGTTTGCTGGAGCTCAGGCAGCGATTCGACGCGAAGATGGGGCGTGCGCGTCGCTGCACACAGACTCGCAATGTCCACCTGATGCGGCGTGCCGAAGAGGCGGTCATACTTGTCGGCGTACGCCGGGTCGCCCTGCTCAAGCGTCGCAAAGATCGAGCCGCCATCGTCGTTAACCACGACGATCATCAAGTCTGGGCGCGGCTCGTCCGGCCCGAGAATCAGCCCGTTGCTGTCGTGGAGGAACGTCACGTCACCCATCAGCGCGAGGCTCCGCGAACTGTGGGCGCGCCCGAGGGCTGCGCCGATGGCCGAGGAGATCGTGCCGTCGATGCCAGCCAGACCTCGGTTGGCGATGACCTTGCGCCGATCACCGACGGCATACTTCGCGACCATCAGATCCAGGTCGCGGATCGGGTTGGACGCGCCCAGGAACAGCAACCCTTCTGGGGGGACGGCGGCGCTCACGGCGCCTGCGACCTGGTGAGGCGTCAGGTGTGGCTCCCCCGCCAGCAGCGTGTCGAGCCGCCGCGAAACATCACGATCATCGTGCCGCCACTCCTCCAGCCACCCGAGATCGTCGGGTGCACCGACGCCGATGTGATCCAATTCGGTGCCGACGTGGAAGGGCCGCTCCGGCCAGGCGCCCCGAGCTTTGAGCGACACCACGTCAACATCTGGCCGGTTGAGCAACTCCGTGACTGGTCGCGACAATGTTGGGTGACCCGCCACGATCACGCGTTGGATTCGGCGCCCGAGTGGGCCGGCCAACAACAGTCGATAGGTGCGGATGACGTTGTCGCCAGTGCGACAACCCGACGATGGCTCGGCAAGCAGCGGCCAATTGGCATTTTGCGCCAATACCCTCGGGGGTGGTCCGGCATCGTCCCCGGCGACGACCACGGTGCGCGGGCCGAGATCGAGCATCGTTTCGAGTGCCCTCGGTGGACTGGTGGCGGCGTCTGGCTCCTCAGGGGTCAGCTGCCACGGCGCATTGGGCAGCAACGGCTCGTCGAACTGAACGTTGAGGTGCACCGGTCGCGGTCGGGCAAGGAATCCAAACGGAAATGCGGCGCCGGCGGCCAGGTCAGCAGTTGGAATCATCGGCCCAAAAATGCTGACCTGATCAGTGGTCTGATTGGCTCCCGTGTTGCGGAAGCGGGCCGGACGGTCGGCACTGATCAGGACCAATCCCAGACCTGCGTGCGCTGCTTCCAGCGCGGCCGGATGGAAGTTGGCTACCGCAGTGCCCGACGTACAGAACACGGCGGCACGTTTGCCAACCTTGGTTAGACCGAGCGCAAGGAAAGCTGCCGAGCGCTCATCAAGGCGAGTGTGCAGTCGCAGTAGACCTCGTTGGGCTGCGTCGTACGCCGCGAAGGCGAGGGGGGCACTGCGCGATCCGGGGGCGAGCACAATCTCTGTGACCCCAACTTCGACCAGGCCCGTGATGATCGCGCGAGCCAGTTGGGTCGACGGGTTGGCCGGCGGTGGAGGGGTCACGAGAGTTGATCTTGCCTCAAGGCCACCACGGCGTTCAGCCGGTCCTGCCACCAAGCCTGTCGTTCGGGTGAAGCCGCGAGCCGGGTGAGCGCGGCTTGGTCGATGGTCGGTCGACCCGTGCGCAAGATTCCGCCCACCGGAAGCAAGGGCTCGGTGACCACATCGGCGGCCATCAATTGCACCGTCGCGAGGCCGCACGCATAGGGCAGCTCCGGCAGCGCCGCGGCGAGCGCGACCCCGGCGGCGATCCCTACTGACGACTCCAACGCGGAGGAGACGACGACGGGCAGCCCGATGTCTTCCGCGATCTGCAAACAGGCCCGAACGCCGCCGAGTGGTTGCACCTTCAGAACCGCGATGTCGGCCGCCTCGAGATCGCGCACCCGATAGGGATCGGCGGCTCGCCGGATCGACTCGTCGGCCGCGATGGGTACGTCGACTCGGCGGCGGCAGGTGGCCAACTCCTCGACGCTCGCACAGGGCTGCTCGACATACTCCAGCCCGTTCGCCGCACGATCCAGCAGCCTGATCGCCTCGACGGCCTCCTCGACTGACCAGGCACCGTTGGCGTCGACTCGGATTTTCCCGGCCGAACCCAAGGCGTCTCGGACGGCTTCGACGCGGGCCTGGTCGTCGGCCAGCGTCTGGCCGCGCTCGGCGACCTTGACCTTGGCTGTGGTGCAACCACCCGCGCGCACCATGGCGTGGGCGCTCACCGGATCGGTGGCCGGGACCGTCACATTGACCTGGACCTGGCTGCGGAGCGGAGTTGGCCAGTCCGCAGCAGCGGCCTCCTCGGCGCAGCGCAGCCACGACTCGGCCTCGCTTGCGTCGTACTCCGCGAAGGGGCTCCATTCACCCCAGCCGTGCTCGGTCTCGATCAGCGCGACCTCGCGGACGTCGAGTCCTCGGAAACGCGTCCGGAGCGGGAGGCGGACGACGTGCAACCTCACAGTTGGACCTGAGCAAGCTGCAGCAGCGCGACGCGATCTGGCTTGCCCGAAGGGGTCAGCGGGATCTCATCAACGATCACGAGCTGGTGTGGCGCCCAGGCCCTCGGCAAAGCCTCGGACACAAACTCGCGCAGTTCTTGTTGGTTAAGGAGCGAGCCAGAGTCTGGGTGGTTGAGGAGCGAGCCCTTCGAGACGGCGCTGACGCGCCTCCTCAAGAACCACGCAGCCGAGTGTCTCGAAACCACCACCGCAACCACCCTCTCCCCCCACCGCTCATCAGGTACGCCGACCACTTCAACTCGCTCGACACCTGGATGCTCGCGCAAGCGCGCGGCAACCGCAGTGGCTGGCACCTTCACGCCGCCGCTGATGATCACATCATCGAGGCGACCCAGCACCCGCAATCGCCCGGCATCCTCTAACTCCCCGCGATCTGAGGTGTGGAACCAGCCATCGCTTAACACGGCCGCAGTCAACGTCGGATCACCGTCATACTCAGCGAAGAGCATCGGGCCCGCGATTCGGATCTGACCATTTTCGGCCACAGCCACCGCGACTCCCCCGAGCGGCACCCCGTCATACACGCACCCGCCCGCGGTTTCGCTGCTGCCATAGGTCGCGACCACGTTGACACCGGCTGCCTCCGCGCGGTTGCGCGCCGCGCGATCAATCGGTCCGCCGCCGAGCAGGACCGTGTGGCACCCCTGGAGCGCGGCGAGGTCCTCCGGGTCGTCCAGCAATCTCGCGAGCTGGGCCGACACCAGGGACACAAACCGCGGAGCATCTGGCGCTGCGTCGTACGCCGCAGCAAATGACGCATGGTCCCCAACGAAGACTGGTTCGTGGCCGGCGATCAGCGAGCGAGCGATGACTTGCAACCCCGCAACGTAGGTGGCCGGAAGCGCCAGCAGCCACACTCCTTCGGTTCCAAGTTTCTTGGTTGTCGCGGAGACCGAGGCCAGGATCGCTGATCGGGTGAGCACAACCCGCTTGGGTTTGCCTGTCGATCCAGAGGTTTCAATGATCAGCGGCTCGGGCTCGGTTTGCTGCCGGAGCCAGACCCGCAACTCATCGGCAATCTCGCGGTTGCTGCCACGCACCGGTCTCAGACTCACCCCCAAACGCTAGTCGACCCGGCTCATTGTGTTGCGTCAGACGCTCGACCCGGCTCTTAACTCAGTTGCATCGCCCGAAAGGCTCGCCCACGACAGGGCGGGTGCCAACGATCGAGATCAATGTCCGTCAGGATCCGCAAGCAGTGGGCGCGATCCTAAGAGACCTGCCCGAATGGTTCGGGATCGAAGACGCGATCACCAGTTACGTCGAGCATGCGGGCCAGCAGCCGAGTTACCTCGCCACTCAAGGTGAGCAGGTTGTCGGCGTCGTCCTCGTCGCGCGCCACTTTTCAGCATCTGCCGAAGTGTCGCTGATGGCCGTGGCCCCAACTCACCACCGGCAGGGCATCGGCACCCAACTCTTGGGTTTTGTCGAGGAGCACTTGCGGGCCGACGGGGTGAAGTATCTCCAGGTGCACACTGTGGGGCCTTCGTACGACGACGCGGCGTACGCCCAGACTCGGCAGTTCTATGTCGCATGCGGGTTCGCCCCGTTGCAGGAGTTTGTGGCACTGGAGTGGGACGGCCCCACCCTGGTGATGGTCAAAGCGATTACCTAACGAAAGCGCCGGGTCGAGCGCCAGACGCAACCACAAGCGCCGGGTCGACGTGGCGGTTGGTGTGTGGAGTGGTTGGATGGTCCGTCGTGGCTACTCCCCAAGATTGGCTCGCCGGTGCGCGCCCACGGACTCTCCCGGCGGCGCTCGCGCCGGTGATCACCGGCACCGGCATCGCGGCGTACGTCGCAAGCCCCGTGTGGTGGAAGGCTGGTCTCGCGCTGATTGTGGCCTTGGCCCTGCAAGTCGGCGTCAACTACGCCAACGACTACTCCGATGGCATCCGTGGCACCGATGACGATCGGGTTGGCCCGATGCGCTTGGTTGGTTCCGGCCGAGCCACGCCCAAGGCGGTCCTCATCGCGGCGGCCATCGCTCTCAGCATCGCAGCAGCAGCCGGTCTGGCACTCGCGGCCACCACCAACTGGTGGCTACTCACGGTCGGCGCAGCGAGCATCATCGCGGCCTGGTTCTACACCGGCGGCAAACGTCCCTATGGCTATCTCGCTCTCGGCGAACTGATGGTGTTCGTCTTCTTCGGCCTCGTCGCCGTCGTCGGCACGACGTACGTCCAGATCGAACGAGCGCCGGAAGCCGCCTGGTATGCCGGTATCGGCATTGGCGCGTTGGCCTGCGCCATCCTCGCGGTCAACAATCTGCGCGACATCGCGGGTGACCGTGGAGTGGGCAAGCGAACCCTCGCCGTGCTGCTTGGTGAAGACCGCACGAGGGGCCTCTATGCCCTCCTCATCCTCACCGCTGCGGCCGCGGTCGTGGCGGTCGGATCCGCCACGACCTGGCGCGCGCTGGTGGGGCTCGGCTTCCTGGCGATCGCGATCCGCCCTCTTCGAACCGTGCTCAGCAGGGCCAGCGGTCCGGCACTGATCCCGGTGTTGCAACAGACGGGCCTTGCCGAACTTGTGTGGGCTGGACTTGTCACCCTGGCCCTATTCATCGGTTAGGTCCGCCTACTAGGGTTCTTCCCCATGTGGTGGTTTCTAGGACTCATTGTCGTCGGTTTCGTCGTCTACAAGTTCCGGGTGCCGATCATGGCCAAGGTCTTGGGTCAATCGGAGTCGCGCGTCAACCGGCAGATCAATCGGAAGAAGGACTGAAGTGGCCCCCAGCGAGAGCCAGCGCAAATTCACCCTCGACGAGTCGGAGATGCCGACTCATTGGTACAACCTGATGGCAGATCTCCCCACTCCGCCGCCACCGCCGTTGCACCCCGGCACGCGGCAACCGGTTGGTCCCGAGGACCTCCTGCCGCTCTTCCCAATCGAGTTGATCATGCAAGAGGTCAGCGGCGACCGTTATATCGAAATCCCCGAAGCCGTCCGCGACGTCTACAAGCAGTGGCGTCCATCGCCTTTGATTCGCGCCCGCACCTGGGAGACCAAACTCGGTACGCCGGCTCGCATCTATTACAAATACGAAGGTGTCTCCCCCGCGGGCTCCCACAAGACCAATACTGCGGTGCCGCAGGTCTACTACAACTCCCTGCACGGCGTACGCCGCCTCACCACCGAGACCGGGGCCGGCCAATGGGGCACCGCGCTGTCCTATGCGTGTGCCCTGTTCGGCATCGAGTGTGAGGTCTGGCAAGTCGGGGCCTCCTTTGACACAAAGCCGCAGCGCAAGACCTTGATCGAGGTCTTCGGCGGCAAGGTGCATCGGTCACCGAGTCGGATGACGCAGTCCGGACTCGCTTTTCCCGAGGACCACCCGGGTTCGCTCGGCATCGCCATCTCCGAAGCAGTCGAAGTTGCCGCCCAAGCCGAGGACACGAAGTACTCCCTTGGGTCGGTGCTCAACCACGTCCTGCTCCATCAGACGATCATCGGCCAAGAAGCAATCCTGCAACTGGAGAAGGCCGGCGAGACCGGGGCCGATCTGGTGATCGGCTGCGCGGGCGGTGGGTCAAACTTTGCTGGCCTCGCCTTCCCGTTCCTCCGTGACAACCTGGCCGGCACTCAGCAGGCGCAGATCATCGCCGTCGAGCCTGCCTCTTGCCCAACACTGACGAGGGGTGAATACCGCTACGACTTTGGTGACACTGCTGGCCTGACACCGCTGATGAAGATGTACACCCTCGGCCATAGCTTCGTGCCCTCTCCGATTCACGCTGGCGGGCTTCGCTACCACGGCATGGCTCCACTGGTCTCACATGCCGTCAGCGAGGGCTACATCGAAGCTCGTGCCTTGTCGCAGAGCGAGTGCTTCGATGCCGGTCTCGAGTTTGCCCGCACCGAAGGCATCGTGGCTGCCCCCGAGTCTGCCCATGCCATCGCTCAGGCTCGGCGCGAGGCCTTGGCATGCGTGGAGACCGGCGAAGACAAGGTCATCGTCATCGGACTCTCGGGCCACGGCCTGCTGGAGCTTGGTGCCTACGACGCCTATCTCGGCAACCGTCTCGCCGACGACTCCTTGTCCGATGCCGACATGGCCTCGGCGATGGCCAACGTGCCGGTGGTCGTCTAGCCATCCTGCAGCACACCCGTTCGGCCGGCTGCTCGGGCCTTCGGTCGGTCGGTCGGCTGCTCGTTCGGGGAGTTTCATCAAGGTATGCAGGCGAAGCGTCACTTCCCGGGGTCTGCACACAATGGGAAGCGGCGGTTCGTCCACATACCTTGATGAAACAACGAAGCAACAGCGGCCGGGGGCGTCTAGACGTCGTCCTCTTTCGCCTTCATCTGCTCAAACTTCGCCGACGCCCGACCGGCTCGGGTTTGGACGTTTCTGGCCAAAGCTTCGCGCTGGGCGTTGAGCAACTTGTACGACGCCAACCCAGAAACTGCGAACGCAATGACTACGGCCCAGATCATCGGCACAGAGTTGTCGGGCGACACCAGCGCCCAGATTCCGGCCACAATCGCTAAGGAACCAGCGAACATTCCCACACGTAGGGCGGTATACACCACGAATTCCTTCACAAAGGGAAGCCTAAGTCCGCGCTGGTGACCTACATTGACCGGGTGACCAATGATCAGTTCACCGTCGTCGTTATCATCATCGGGTTGGCCGTCGCCTTCACCATCATGATGGTCGTGCGTTCGCTCGGGAAGCCAGTGGTGTTGACCGAGCCGAAGCCGGCTCGCAAGCCCGTCCCGGCACGGCAGCCTCGCGCCGAACGGCAACCTCGTCAGCCGCGTCAACAACCCCAACAACGCGCACGTCAACTTGCCCCCGACGATGACATTGAGTTCTTGCGGAGTCTCGACACCAAGCGCCCGAACACCGACTTCTAGTCGGTCTCAGTGGGCAAACGAATAAGCGGCTAGGGCCCGCGAGATAGTCTCGAATCGTGCTCAGATTTCTGCCGTTCTTGCTGATCTTCATTGCCGCGCTCTACTTCGGGGTGCGGATGGCCACGAAGCGTCGCGGCCTCGGTGGCGGCAAAGGAAAAGGCACTGGACCACGTCGGCCACTCGGCCCAGACGACGACCCTGACTTCTTGCGCGGCCTCTAGCCAACAGGTCGCTTTGCTGCCCGTTCACCCCAACATGCTTGGGCTGGCAACACGGCGCGTTGTGAGAATGTTCTTATCGGCCACCATTCTCCGCTCATTGTGAGGGAAGATCGTTACGCCATGAAGAATTTTTGGAAGTTTCTGCTGTGCTTGGCTGTCGCACTGCCCATGATTACTTACGTTGCTGGAGCATTAAGCGCGACCCGACTGGAGTCACCACAACCAGAGACCATCGTCTTGCGCCCGACTAATGCGTCGCCGAGCGACGCTGGTGCACGACGGCCCACTGAGACTCGGCCGCGTCGCACTCTCGAGATAAAGCCCAAGCCCGAGGTGATCGAAAGGTCCTCCGACGACTCCGCCGAGGATGACAGTTTCGAGGGCGAGCAGTCCGAGTCCTCAGGTTCAGGCGGCGGAAACGGGTCGTCAGGTGGAAAAGACGATCAGCCAAACGGCAGCGACACCGACAACGAGGATCGCGACACCGACGAAGATGACGGTTCGGACAAGGACGAAGAAGACCAAGACGACTCCGACAAGGACGAAGATGACCCAGAGTCCGACGAAGATGACGGTGCGGAGAAGCCCGACCAGTCCGAGTCCAGGGATTAGTCCCGACGAGCCCACCCGCTCCTCAACGCCCGGCCATGCCGTCGTACGTCGGCGCACCGGACTCTCGGTTCGGACCAGGATCGTGGTCGCGCTTGCAGTCATGGTGGCCGTCGCCCTCACCGCCGCCGGAGCGATCATCTACTTCCTCGAAGCAGCCCGCCTCCAGTCCTCTGCTGTCGCCCTCGCCCAACACGAGCTCGCCGAGTTCGCGACCTTCCAAGAGAAAGGGGAGTTCACGGATGCCGACCAACTCCTCTACTCCTTTCTCGACGGCAACGTGGCCAGTGATAACGAGATGCTCGTCGCCTGGACCGACGGCGCACCCCGCTACGTCTCTACCCACCAACACTTCAATCTCACCGAGGAACAGGCGTTCCGCGATGAGGTGGCCCAGTTGGCAAAGGACGGCGGATCTACCCGCATTGCCTCCTCGGTCGGAAACATCATGTTGACCGTCCAGCCGATCACCCAGTTCACCTCGTCCGCCGACCAGCCCACCCCTGAGGACGCCCAGGCACTGGTTGTGGTGAGCTTTATTGACGACATGCGCCAGGAACTCACCAGTCTCATGCGCACCTATGCCATGGTCGCCCTGCTGTCTTTGGGCACCATCACCCTCATCGCGCGCTGGCAGGCTGGCCGACTATTGGCACCGCTGCGAGATCTCAACGAAACTGCTCGACAGATTGGCAGCAGCGATCTCTCAGAGCGGGTCAGTGAAACCGGCAACGACGACATCACGGCACTCTCCCAGACCGTTAATGACATGCTCGACAGACTTGAGGGCTCCTTCACGTCCCAACGCACGTTTCTCGACGACGCTGGCCACGAACTGCGCACGCCATTGACGGTGCTGCGCACCCATCTTGAGTTGCTCACGCTGGATGATCCAAGCGAGGTGGAGGAGACCCGCGACCTCTTGCTGGACGAAGTGGACCGGATGTCGAGACTCGTTGAGGACATGACCCTGCTCGCCAAAAGCAATCGACCAGACTTTCTTCGGTTGCAGTCGGTGGATGTGGCGCAACTGACGCGTTCGGCGTTTGCGAAAGCCGTCGCCTTGGGCCAGCGCGACTGGCAGTTGGGCGCGGTCGCGACTGGGTCGGCGCACCTCGACCAGCAGCGCGTGACCCAAGCCGTGCTCCAATTGGCTCACAACGCGGTCAAACACACCGACCAAGACGGGATGATCAGCATTGGCTCCCACGTCGAGGGGGGCAATCTCCGGATCTGGGTGAGCGACTCTGGAGCGGGAGTTCCCGTGCCGGATCGGGCGCTGATCTTTGAGCGCTTCGGCCGCAGTAGAGTCCGGCCCAGCGACGAAGGGTTCGGATTGGGGCTGTCGATTGTGAAAGCCATCGCCGACGCCCATGGCGGTCAGGCCACGGTTTCTGATGCAACTCCACACGGCGCCGAGTTCTCGTTGATCCTGCCTTTGGAGGCGTCATGGCCGATCTCCTGATCATTGAAGACGAAGAACGAATTGCTTCAATTGTGGCCAAAGGCTTCACCGACCAGGGCTACACAACGACGATCGCAGCCGACGGTGAGACTGGTTTGGCTTTGATCACTTCAGAATCCTTCGACCTGGTGATCCTAGACATTGGCTTGCCGCTGATGGATGGTTTTGAAGTGCTCCGACGGATGCGCGCGGCTGGCTCACATTTGCCAGTGATCGTGCTGACAGCTCGCGGCTCGGTCGCCGACACCGTGACGGCGCTCGAGAACGGCGCCGATGACTACATGTCAAAGCCGTTCTCTTTTGCCGAGCTCTTGGCTCGCGTGCGACTGAGGCTCCGCCAAATCACGCCCGGCCCCGACGACGTCATGACCGTTGGAGACGTGCGCCTGGATCGCCGAACGAGACGGGCGATCGCCCGAGATCGAGAGTGGGAACTCTCCGCCCGGGAGTTTGCCTTGGCGGAGGTCCTGATGTGTAACGCAGGGAATGTGTTATCACGCGATCAATTGCTTGCCCACGTGTGGGGTTATGACTTTGACCCCGGCTCTAATGTCGTCGATGTCTACGTCGGCTATCTGCGCAAGAAGTTCGGCGTCCGGTCGATCAGCACGATACGCGGCGTCGGCTACCTCTTTAATCGCTAGTCACCCACAAATAGGCCTTGGCCGACGTGCCGTTCGCAGAGTCCGTGGGGGAGGGACAATCTGCGACGAACGGTACGCCGGCCAAGATCAGGGTTGCCGCTTAAGTCGCGGCTAGGCGATCAGTCGTCATCGCCTTCGTCATCGTCATCTTCGTCATGGTCTTCGTCTTCGTCTTCGTCATGATCCTCATCGTCATGATCGTCGTCATCAGACTTCACTTCGTCGCGGTCGTCATCCTTGGGACCAGAATTCTGCTGATTCTTGGAGTCGTCATCGCGGTCGCGTTTCTGACGAACCTTCGGCTCAGGTGCGGCAGGTGCCGGGAGCACGATCGTTTGCACGACATCCTCAATGCACTGCTTGCCCTCGCGATGGGTAGGCGCCGGGCAAGGCTTGAACTTAACCTTGGGCGCCTCAGGAGTTGCCGACGCGGTGGGGGTGACCGCGCTGGTCTGGACGACCGCTACTTCGTCGGGGGCCGGGGCGGGTGATGCGGCCAGGGTGAAGGCAGTTGCCCCTGCACCTAACCCGATCACAACTGCGGCGGCTGATATGGCCATAGTGAAAGTTTTCATGAGCCCACTATGCACACAATTGTGTTAAGCCGATATCAACAATTGTCTTTGTGAGGGATTTCTCATTCTTAGTTTTCTTAACCACTTCAAGGGTGGGTGAGAATGCTCTCATAAACTCGCATCGAGCGACTATTTAAGGTTGAGTTGATGTGAATTCGCCCCTCAATCAGGCAGGTTAGACCCCATGAGCTATAGCCCTCGCAACCGAGACCGTTACCGACTAGCCGTCGCCGTCGTCACCGGAGTCACCTCCGTCAGTGCCTTCTCCGCCTCGGGTTGGATCGCCGGCGCTGCCGCGACCGACCACAACGGCGACCTCGCCCAGAAGGCAGCCGAACAGAAGGCCGCCGAGGCCAAAGCGACCGCCGACTACGAAGCCGAACTCGCGGAATATGAGGCCGAGCTCGCGGCCTCTCAGGCGAAAAAAGTGATCTGGAAGAAGCGGCCCGTCAAGAAGAGGTTCAGCGTCCGCTACGTCCAAGCATCCGGCAACTCATCAACTAGTTCAGGTGGCGGGTCCTCAAGTGGGGGCGGGTCCTCCAGCGGCGGCGGTTCCTCCAGCAGTGGCGGTGGCGGCGGTGGCGGACAATCCGGCGGTGGTGGCGGCGGAGCAGCCCCAGCTCCCCCGCCCCCGCCCCCAGCCCCCGCACCAACGTCCGGATCATGAGTTCGCTGGCGGGCCAAGTGCTGACGGGCACAACTCGTTTTGAAGCGCTGGGCACCTACGTCCACCTCAGCACGCGGTCTGCTGCCGAACTTGACGCCGCCGAGGAGATAGCCCGGGAGATCCTGGTGGACATCGACGAAACGTGTTCGCGCTTTCGTGACGACTCTGATCTGATGAGGGTCAACCAACATGCCGGAGTCTGGGTTGAGGCTGACCCGTTGCTGGTTCACGCGATCCAGGCTGCCTGCAAGGCAGCTGAGGAGACCGACGGGCTCGTCAATCCACTCTTGGGAGCGTCATTGATCCAGTTGGGCTATGACCGCGACTTTGGCTTGTTGGCCGAGAGCGACCACCCGTCGCCCAGCCTGCTCGGCCCTGGCCCTGGGACCGAATCTTGGCGGAACATCAAACTCGACCTGGTCGGTGCGGTCCTGATCCCGGCAAACACTGCCCTCGATCTGGGTTCAACCGCCAAGGCGTGGGGAGCCGACCTGATCGCGGCGGCCTTCGAGGACGAGCTTCACCACGGAGCGCTCATCAGTCTCGGCGGCGACATCGCGATTGCCTTGCCAGAGAACACTTCAGCCGCCGAGCCTTGGGAGATTGCGATCTCCGAGCGGCCAGATTGTCCAACTGAGCAGACTATCTCCTTGATCTCTGGCGGCCTGGCCACTTCGAGCACCCAAGTGCGGCAGTGGCGGCGCGGCGGCGTACTGCGTCATCACCTGCTTGATCCGCGAACCGGGTTGCCGTGCGAAGGAGTGTGGCGCACCGTCACTGCCAGTGCGCCAACTTGCCTTGCGGCAAACACTGCTTCGACCGTCGCCATTGTGCTGGGCGAGCAGGCAACGGGGTGGCTCCACAACCATGGCATCGACGCTCGGCTCGTGGCAGCGGACGGTTCCGTCACCACCATCGGCCAGTGGCCACCCTCAACAGCCGAGGGCGCAGCCACGGCCACTTCTCTGGGAGAACGATATGTTGGATAGTTTCCTCGAAGGGCCCACACTCTGGTTCCTTAACCGCAGCACTGGTTTTGTGATTCTCGGCTTGTTGACCCTGTCAACCTTGCTCGGCATCCTGTCCACGGTGGGTCGCGAAGGCGGCAATGTGCCGCGGCGGTTTGCCTCTCAGGCACTCCACCGCAACATCTCGCTGCTCTCCGTGCTGATGCTGACGATCCACGTCGTGACTGCCGTCGTCGATACCTACGTCGACATTCGATGGTGGCAAGCGTTTTCACCGTTTGGCGCGACCTACGAGCCACTTTGGATGGCGTTGGGGGCACTCTCCTTGGACCTCATCGTTCTGGTTGTTCTCACAAGCGTGATCAGGGCTCGGCTGAAGCATCGTCCGTGGTGGATGATCCACCTCTCGGCGTACGCCGCCTGGGCACTAGGAGTGGTCCATGGTCTAGGCATCGGCACCGACATGACCGGATTGGACTCTTGGGGCGTCACTTTCAGCCTGGCTTGCGCTGCTGTTGTGATGCTTGCGGGCACGATCCGATTGGCGGGTGCGCGGCTGCGCAGATCCTCGACTGAAAAGAGTTCGGCATGATCCTTTCGACCCGATCCATCGCATCGCCCGTGCCCGTGCCGGACGAGATTCACATTTACGAAGGGCCAGGACTTCTGGCGGACTTTCGAAATGGGCCGACGTTGAGTGCGCACCGAAAGCAGTACGGCGACCTGCCCACACTCACTCTGCAGCAACTGATCGCACTCACCGAAAGCGTGCGTGTCCGGGGCCGAGGCGGAGCCGGCTTCCCCTTTGCCACCAAGTTGAAGGCCACGGCAAATGGACGGGGGAGACCGGTGGTTGTGGTCAATCTCAGTGAAGGCGAACCAGCGAGCAGCAAGGACACGGCCCTGGCCATGACCCGGCCACATCTCATCCTTGACGGCGCGATAGTCGCCGCCCGTGCTCTGGGGGCTCGCGAAGTCCACGTCGTGCTTCCCGGGGAACGTCCCCAAGCTGCCACACACATGCAGCAAGCGATCGACGAGCGCCAGGATCGGACCCGTTGGCGCATCCACACCGGCGAGCAGAGGTTCGTGGCGGGTCAGTCTCGAGCAGTGATCGAGTTGATGTCCGAGCGGCCGAATAAGCCGGTCACCTCTTGGGCACCCGAGGCGATCGATGGCCACAAAGGGCGGCCAACCCTGCTTTCCAACGCCGAGACTTGGGCCCAACTAGGGCGGCTGGCGTTGATCGGAGACGCCAAGTTCAGTGCTCTTGGCACGGTTGAGGAGCCGGGCACCACGCTCATCACCCACAATCAGCCCGGGTGGATCGCACAGGTCACCGAAGTTGAGTTCGGGACTAGTTGGCGCGACGTACTCCCAGAACGGGCCCACGGCCGCGCTCACCTCGTCGGTGGCTTCCACGGCACGTGGGCAACCTGGGAGACGTTGTCAACCGCCGAACGTCAGCGTTGACAATATGCGCGAACTCGGTGTGCCACTAGGTGCGGGGGCGATGATCGCGTTGCCTGAGCATGGTTGCCCGCTCGCCTTCACCGCCAGAGTCACTGACTACTTAGCTGATCAAAGCGCTCGCAGGTGCGGACCATGCCTCAACGGGTTGCCTGCCCTAGCGAATGCTCTGCGAGCCGTGCGCGACGGAACCGGCGGTACCGCCGAGGTGGAGCGGCTCTCGGCGATGGTCGCCAGGCGCGGAGCTTGCGCCCACCCTGACGGAACGATCCGTCTGGTTGCCTCGCTCCTGAGCACTTTCCCGCATGAGGTCACCGCACACGCGCAAGGTCATTGCGCGGCCACACAGAAGGAATACGCATGAGCACCCGAAAGACGTCTGCGCTACGCGTGGATTGGCCCAGCTGCACCGGGCGTGGCATCTGCCACGGTGTGTTGCCCGAGCTGATCCAACTCGATGACTGGGGATATCCGATCGTCAGCGGACCCGTACCCCCACAGCTGATTTCGGACGCTCGTGAAGCCGTCCGGATGTGTCCGCAGCTGGCGTTGCGACTGGTGTCCACAAGGCCTTAAGCGATGGCCGCCACAACCATAAGACCGTCTTCGATGATGAACGCGCCCTCAGCGAGCGTTGGGCGTGGTCGCTCGCACGGAGCGACCAAGGTGGAGAAGATCCGGAACTTGCCTTTCCCGACAAGTTCCACGTGGAGATCGTGGAACTCAACCCACTCGCCTCGAGTTGGGAACTGTGCCTTGAAGTAGGCTTCCTTGGCCGAGAAGCAGAGCGTGGCCGCCGCGAGAGGGGACGGCTGCCGCGAAACCCACCTCGCCTCAGACGTTGAGATCACTTGGGGGACATGTTGCGACGTGAGGGCGCCAAGACGCTCCGCATCGATGCCGATCCCTTTGCCCACAAAGTCCTCGCCCCGAGCCGAGATGGCAGCGGTGTAACCCGCAGTGTGTGTGATCGACCCCAGCACGCCACTTGGCCAGACGGGCTCTCGTGATTCACCCACTTCAACCACGGAGCACCCTAGGCCGAGTGCCTCCAAGGACATCCGGGCACAATCGCGACCACGGGCAAACTCGGCTGCTCTTCGCGGCGACATCGCCCTGAGCCGTGCTGCTTCGCTAGCACTGAGCAACCTGGTAGGGCCAGGCTGTCTCCTGAGTTCTGATCCGGCGACTTCCGCAACATTCAGGGCCGCCAAAACCCGCCGGATCAGAGTCAAGTGCCTAGACCGAACTCGAGGAGAAGTGCCGGGACAGCATTTGGGCCCCAGAGACATCCGGGAGGCCAGCCAGCTCGTGGTAAAACTTCAGGATCTCGAACTCGCTATCTCGTTCTGGGGAGTCGGCCAGATAGTGCCCGAACTCTTCGGCACCGCGCGGATGGATGAAGTTCCAGGTCACCGAGACCGAGTCCTGCGCCACGATGACGTCGTGCACCCACCCGTGGGGGATGTAGATCATCTGACCCGGGCCTACGAAACCATGCAAGTCAGGCTCCACCGATAAGTCGCCATCCCTCGAGTCGCGGACATCGATGAACCCGCCGAAGGATGACTCTTCGGCTGACTTCAGGAGTTCCTGTGCGCGATCAGGACGGTAGAGCGCCGCTTCCTTGACACCATGGAACTGACAGACCACGGCGTCGCTAAAGAAGGGGTCGCGATGCAGGCGGGTCCGAGCGCCCTTTGCTGCGACCAGCATTCCTCGGTAGGGGAACCTATCCACGACTGGATCAACTCCCACCCCCGCGGCGCTGACGGGCAATAACAGTTCGTCGTGGGGAATACACGCGGGCGAGCGCCATGAACGTGAACGTCGCGCAAACGCCTCGTCGCCCCAAGCGAATTCGACGTCGCGGAGCTTGTTGTACCACCGGACGTAGGGAATTGGCTCACCGTCCTCAACTCCGTCAAGGCCAAACCAGTCCTGCAGGTAGTCATCAAGGGTCTGAACATCATCAAGCTCGAACAAGGAGCCGTAGATGAGCGCGGAAAGGTCACCCAAATCTTCAGACATGGCTTCCGGGGTCCAGGCTGCCGGGTCAAAGTCAAGGCCATTCACTACCACTGGTTGATTGTGAGCGACATACTTCTCGACAAATTCCTCGCGGCTGGGCATCTCAATTACTTCGATATTGTTGCGCATAACTGTTCCTTCCTTACATCATCTGGTTTCGAATGGAGCATTCCTATGCTGAAGACGCACCTACATTCCGAGCGGGGTTTCCGAGCCACAGAGAGCCTTCTTCCACTTGCGAGCCTTTCATTATGAATGAGTCCGGCTCAATCACCGCTCCGTCATTGACTTGCGCCCCATAGTGGACGAGCGCCATGGCACCAACCGTGCAACCATCACCGATACGGATTCGGTCGGACTTAAATGTCCCGTCTTCCAACGAGTGGGACTGAATCGCAGAACCGAAATTCAGCGTGCAGTAGTCCCCTATTGCGACAAGACTGGGTTCAGTTAATCCGGAGCCATCATCAAAGAGTTGGGCCCCCACTTGAGCGCCTTGCATACGCAAGAAGATCGGCTTCATTGGGGTTCCGTCGAAAACCTGAAGAAAAGCGTTGTAGTTCAACTTCCAGAACCTTTCATGGTTCCAGAACTCGCGATCATAGAGCGAACAGAATTGGGGTTCTAGATGCCGGAAACCTCGTACGAGTCGCTCAGCGAAAATCGAGATGAGGGTCGCGGCAAGCAAAGAGATCACCGCCGCTAGGGTCAGGGCGGCCGCCCGCGCTAGGACTCTCTCGCCAGGGACAACGCTCAGGGCGATCGCCGAGACGGCGAGGGCAACCCAAACCAGCAGCCACGAGCGCAAGAAATACAGGCCCAGCGTCACCAGGTTCGAGCGCAGTTTCAGACGCAGTCGACTCTCGATGACTCCCGGCTGTTTCAGATGGTCAAATTGCTGGTCTCGTTTAACCGATCTCGGGATTTCGAAGGGTGGAGACCCGAGGATCCCAACGTTTGTCCGGGCCGGGCCGTGGAGCGGGATTGCCGCCTTGGTCGCGATGAGGCAGTTGTCCCCGACCGCCGCGTCCGCAGGATAGAAGACATCGTTGCCCAAATAGGTGTCTGCTGGAATGACGACCTTCCGGGAAACGAACGACGTGGCTGATGTTTCAGTGTTGAGCATCCTGAGCCCATCGGAAACCAGCGTGTTGCGATTGAAGACGCACAGGAAGGGAGTGTGATGCTGTTGATCAACGCCAAAGTTGGAACCAGTTTGGGTGGTTGCCCTCAGGTCGTATCCCACCAGGCGTAGGTAGCCGAGGATCATCGAACTGTCACCGAACACCGTGTTCAACAACTTGTTGTTGCTAATTCTGGCGATCCCGTTGGCCAACAGGTGCTGCACCCCAAACAGTGGGTGCACTCGCTCCGAGATCACAAAGCGATGAAGCACCCGAGGCACCACAGTCACCGTCAGCAACGCTGCCAGTAAGGAACCGAAGTATGCCCCCGCAGCGCTGATGGCCAGCCAAGCCGCCTGACTCAGTGAGCCAGTGGCCGGACCGAACTCAGTGGCTGTGAAGTTGGCTCCGGCAATCCAGTCACTCAGCAAGAAGGGCAGTGGAGCACTAATTAGCAAGGCCCACGCGAGCGTCGCAAATGTGAAAGCGCCGCGGCGAAGCGGGGAGGGTTCGAGCGCCTCGACCTGACAGAAATTGTCGGGGCTCGGCTCGGCAGGTGACCCCTGGTAGATCTCGCCCGGTGGCACAACTTGGCCGGCTAGCAAGACCGAAGTTGTACCCAGTTGGGAATCATCACCCACCCGTGAATCGATGTCGAGATAGGTGCCTTCACTGATGACTGCACGGCTGCCTACTCGGATCGGTCCAGGGTGGATAAGCCCTCCTCGGACTTTGTATCCCAGGAACTGGGCAGATTCTCGAATGATGGTCCCGGCGCCAATGGTGACGAGATCCGTGCAGGTGGGTGGGGCGGAAAGAATTATGGTCCGGGGGCCAACCCGCGCGCCTAGTGAGCGAAGAAACAGGTTGTAGACGGGAGAACCACGGAACAGATTCAGGGGGTTCACGTGGATCGCCAGGCGGGCGACCCAGAATCTCAGGTGACGAAGGCTCCAGAGCGGTATGACCGCGGCATCGAAGCGGCCCACGGCCAGCCACTTGACTGCGATGAGTGCCAATGCGGCACCAACGAAGAGAGTGCCACCAGAGACTGTGCTTCTTAGGTACGCCGAGACGAACCCGTCTGCCGCCACGACCCAGCGATGGCTGATGACCGCGGAAAGCACACCTACATAGGTGAAGCACCCCATAACGATCGCCTGCGCGAAGCCAAAACCAAAGTGTTGAAGCCGGGACACCCCAACCCGGGCAGCGGCAGCCGCGGCACCGGGAGCCGTTGGGGAATAGTCCCGCGGTGCGGGCGCCGGCACACTGTCCGGCGCTACCTCAACTGTTGACGCGACGACAGCTTCTTTAGCGGCCTCAGCTGGGGGGATTGCCGCTGCCGCAAGCAGCTCATCGATTCGTGCTGCAAGTTTCCGGATCGAACTGTTTTGATAGATCAACTTCATGGACATGCGCCGTACTCGAATCGACTTTCGCAGCTCAGCTACGTAGGCCGCCATAGTCAGCGAGTTGGCGCCCAAGTCATCAAAGAAATCCGCTTCCGCCGAGATCCTCTCGACTCCTAGCACTCCACACAGCAGCCTCTCCAGGTTTGCTTCAGTCTCGGTGGATGCTTCGACATAGCGCTCGGCGTTCGAAGTCCAGCGGGCCGTCGTCGGGATTGGCAGTCGATCTCGGTCGAACTTGGAATTCGCCAACATCGGCAAACTCTCAAGAGTCTCGTAGTAGACCGGCACCATGTATCCCGGCAGCGACTGCCGGAGGCTGCGATCAATCAGATCAAAGTCCAGATTCCCAAGCGGTTCGGGTACGACGTAGGCGGCCAACACCGAGCCTCTGCCTTCGGGGTCGAAGGGCTGGACCGCGACCTGGGCAACCCCCGCCACCTTGCGGATCACCGTCTCGATCTCGGCCAACTCGATTCGATATCCGTTTATCTTGACCTGGGTGTCGATGCGGCCGAGGAATTCCAGGTGATTCTGTTCGTTGATGCGACCGAGGTCTCCAGTCCGATACCACGTCGAAAAGTCCGTGGCATCAAGGCCAACAAAGTCAGGCACGAACGTCGCCGCAGTGAGTTCGGCGCGGTTGAGGTAGCCAGCAGTAACACCCCGACCGCTCACGCAGATCTCGCCGATTTGCCCCCGTGGCAGGCCCAACGGTTGCCCCGGTTCAGCAACCACCACGGCGTAGGTCGGGAGCGGCCCCCCGATCGTTACGGGCTGGTTCGCCTCCAAGGCACTCCAGGTCGCCGTAACAGTTGTCTCAGTGGGCCCATACGCATTGAGCACCCGGCGTCCGTCCAAGATCCAGGGCGCAATGACGTCTGTTGGGCAGGCTTCGCCGGAAACCAAGAGGAAGTCAAGACCCGGCAGGTCCGTGGGCAAGGTGGCCAGCAAGGTCGGCACACAACACAGCGCAGTGACTCTCCGCTCAACAAGAAACTCGTGAAGCTCTTGGCCAATCAAGGAGCCTCCTTGAGGCGCCGGCACCAGCGTTGCACCAGCGGCGAGTGGCACCCACGTCTCTTCGACAGCGAAGTCGAAAGCTTGACTCAATCCCTGAAAGACGCGGTCACCGGGGCCGTAGCCATAGCAATCCGATGCGACCTCGATGAAGTTGCAGATATTCGCGTGGGTCACCACAACACCCTTAGGTTGACCCGTCGTCCCGGAGGTGTAAATCAAGTAGGCGGGTTTGACACCTTCCTCGGCTACTCGCGGCCGATTGCTGGGATCACACGCTTCGATGTCTGCGTGGACCTGATCCAACGCGATGACCGTGACAGCTGCCTCTGCGGTCGAGTTGGCGACATCGCCGGTCGTCACCAAGAACGCCGCCTCACTGTCACGCAGGATAAAGTTGACACGCTCGGCGGGAAACGCGGCATCAAGCGGGACGAACGTGCAGCCTGCCTTTGAAACCGCAAGTTGTACGGCGTAAGCATCAAGGGACCGTTCGAGTAGTACGCCTATCGTCATACCCGGCCTGACGCCGTTGGCGCGGAAGTACGCCGCCAACTTGCTTGACCGCTCGATCAAGTCACCGAAGCTGAAGGTGTAGTCGCCGAAGTCCAGAGCGACGGCTCGGTCCGCGGCCCGCCGGCCGTGGGCTAACCAGCGGGACTCCAACAATTCATGAAACGTGGACGAATGGTTCCCAGGGCCAACAACCGCGCCCACGCCGTCGGCTCGCACGTAATTGTCTGCCATCAGCACCGCCACGCCTGGTCTGCCGCTGATCAGGTCGGGGACTTCGTGAACCCGCCAAGACGGGACTCTTCGGTTCAGTCGTGCAGTTTCAGCCACGGGAGCAGTCATCTCGCACACGCCAATCCAAGGCCCCTACTTGCCTCGTGGCTGGCGCGCGCCAAGATCTCCAGACCCCGCGAAAGGGTCTCCTCAGGAGTGGTGAGCGGGGCCAAGACTTTGACCACTTCGTCGTGCGGGCCAGAAGTCTCAATGACCAGTCCAGCCGCGAAGCACCGGCGGGCGATTGTCGCGGCAACGTGACCGGATTCTACGTTCAATCCGCGCATCATGCTGCGTCCGGTGACACGCCACTGCGGCACTTTCAGCGCCACCTCTCCGAGAACGGATTCCACTAATTCGGCCTGACTGGCGATGTGACTTGGGAACCGGCCGTCTGCCCAGAACTTCCGCAACGCTCGGGTCGCCGTTACGAACGCAAGGCTGTTGCCTCGGAAGGTGCCGTTGTGCTCGGCCGGCTGCCAGCGATCGTGATCTGGATGGATGAGGACCACTGACAAAGGCAGCCCGAAACCCGACAACGACTTGGAGAGGGTGATGATGTCCGGCTCAAAGCCCATGCCATCGAAGCTGAAAAAGTTTCCAGTACGCCCGCACCCAGCCTGGATGTCATCCACGATCAACAGGGCGCCATGTTGCGCAGCCAGCTCGGCAATGCGTCGCAGCCATTGCGGTGAGGCGGCGTTGAGCCCACCTTCGCCTTGAACGGTTTCAAGCAGAATCGCGGCTGGCGGATCGACCCCGCTCGAAGGATCCGCCAAGAGTTTGGCGAGGATCTCCGCAGTATCGACGCGATCGCCCAAATAGCCATCGAACATCGCCCGGGTGATGCCCGAGAGCGGCACATGCGGTGTCATGCGGTGAAAGCCATTGCCGGTCGCCGCCAGGGCGCCCAACGAAACCCCGTGAAATCCATTGGTGAAGGAAATGACATTCGTTCGGCCCGTCACTTTGCGGGCGATCTTTAGCGCGGCTTCAACGGCGTTGGTTCCCGTTGGCCCAGTGAACTGGATCTTATGGGCCATGCCCCGTGGCTTCAGCACTACATCCTGAAAAACCTGGATAAACATCGCCTTGGCTGGCGTTTGCAAGTCAAGCGCATTAACCATTGCGCCGGAAGTCAAATAGTTGACGACATCGTCACGCATATCCGGATCATTATGACCATAGTTCATCGAGGAGCACGCCGAGAGGAAATCGATATAGGAACGACCGGAACTATCCTCAAGAATACTGCCCTGCGCCCTGGTAAAAGTCACCGGGAAACTTCTCGCGTAACTTCGAACCGACGATTCGTGTAAGTAGGCTGAATCGATCGATTCGCAATCGGTGGGGACCGAAACGGCTGCGATACTCATCTTAGCTCCCTGTTGGTTGACGTATCTTCATTGTCTAGGGCCAGGGAGCGAGTTCATAGATGTTCAATCGTCCGATGAACACGTGGGACAAAGGTGCTAGTACTACTGTCGCCCGCAGCCTGCGCTAGTCATCTGGGTCGTCATTTCCGGACCCCTTGCCCGAGTTATCCGTGTCCTCGTCTGAATCATCGCTCGGATCGTCAGTGGGATCATCGCTGCCCTTTCCTGAGCCGCTGGACCCACTTCCTTTACCCGAGCCACTGGAGTCGTCGCCGGAATCGTCACTCGCGTCGTTGCTAGGACCGCTGTTGTCAGAACCACTCTTCCCAGAGTCACGATCCTCATCGCTCCCGCTCCGGTCACCAGGACCCTTGCTCGGTTGGCCATCGCTGGGGGACGAACGTGGCCCAGACCCGCGGCTGCCTGAGCCGCTGTTGTCGTCCAGGTCTTGATCGAGTTGTGATGGACGGTCTGACTGGGGAGTCGCCTCCTTGGATGGCGAAGAGTCGCTGGAGGGCCGGTCAGAGGGGCTCTCGGTCGGGATCGAAGCATCAGCCGGTGGGGCGAGCCAGATGGTGGACAACTGACCTTTGGATGGTTGGTCAAGGCTTGCCCACAGAGAGGAGCCAACGACCAGCAACCCGGTGGCGGCACAGGCCATCACCACTGTCGAGCCGACCCACCAGACAACCCTCCCCGCAGTGCGCGGTTGGTCGCGCCCGAGGGCGCCGCTCACCTGGAGCACGACTGAACGTTGCCGAGGGTCAGGAGTTTCATCCACCCCACGATTGTGATGCGGTGACTGCGCGAGCAGAAGTTGTCCGTTGGTACTAGTACCCCTTGAGAGTCACTAGAGATTGCGCTCGGCCCATAGCGCCGCCTGGGTGCGGTCCGGCACACCCAAGCGTTGAAAGGTGTTCGTTAGGTGCGCCTTGACCGTCCGCTCGGTGATGCCGAGACGGCGGGCAATCAACTTGTTGGGCAGCCCTTCTCGCACCATCATCAGCACCTCTCTTTCCCGCGCGGTGAGCTCGGGGTCTCGCTTGGTGCGGTGTTCGGTGAGCAGCACTCGAGCAGCCGTTGGGTCGAGCGGCGACCCACCCTGGACGAGATCGCGGATGCCAGTCAGGATTGCCTCCGGCTCACTCTGCTTGAGCAGATACCCTTCCGCGCCGGCTGCGATGGCGTCCGTGATTCGGGTCCGATCACTGAACGACGTCAGCACCAAGATGTGCACTCCTTGAGTCTCTGCGACGATGCGGCGGGTGGCGGCCACACCGTCGGTGCCTGGCATCGATAGGTCCATCAGCACCACATCTGGGTGATGTTCGGCCGCCAGAGCGACAGCCTCGTCCCCGTCTTCGGCGACGGCAACGAGCTCCAGGTCCGGGGCTGTTGCCAGCAATTGCGTCAAGCCCGCACGAACCAATGCGTGGTCGTCGGCGATCATCACCCGGATCTTGCTTCCGGACGCGACGGATGTTTCCAAACCGACTGTGTGGTCGTTCATCGATAGGGCACCTCGATCTCAATTCTGGTGCCTTGGCCGGGTGCCGAGTGCACGGTGAGCATGCCACCAGCGTTGGAGATCAAGTCCCCAAGCGAACGCAGGCCAACATGACCGATCCCTCTTCGCTCGACGATGGTGGCTTCGTCGAAGCCTCGACCGTCATCGTCGACAACGAGTCGGATCAAGCCTTTCGAGTCGTCCACAGTGGCGTTGATGCTGACACTTGCGGCTCCACTGTGATTGATCACGTTTCGCACCGCCTCTTGGGCGGCCCTAAAACAAAGGGCTGCGACGTCAACAGGCAATTCGCTCGGGACGTCTGTGTCGAGGCTCACCACCATGCCATGCTGTTCGAGGCTGGCCGCGAGCTCTGTCAGTGCTCCGCCGAGACCGACCGCGGCTAGGTCGGGCGGATAGATATCGACCATGAGGGTGCGCAAACTCCCAATGCTCCCCCGGAGTTGCGCGGCACCCGTGGCAATCATGGATGCTCGGTCCGACTCACTGGGGTCGCCCAAACGCATTGCGTCCAAGGCATAGTTGAGCCCGGTGAGCTCTTGAATTACGCCGTCGTGAAGATCGCCGGCAATCCGACGACGCTCGGCGTTGGACGACTCCACGGCGAAACGGAGCAGTCCCTCGCGGTCGGCGAGTTGCCTCTGGAGTCGCCTCGCCAAGGACCAGGCCAACGGGATTTGGACAAGCTGGAGCGCCAACAGCGCTCCCAGCGAGGGCGGCGCGAAGCGCAGCCAAGCCAGGCGACCGGCCTCAGTGACTGCGTCATAAAGAAAGTAGGCCTCAAACAACAGCGACTGACCTGAGGTGCTTTCGACCCCGACGTACACCTCAAGTAACTTTTCGAACCCGACCTCAAACCGGTTCTCCGGCCTGGTGAGGTCGCTGACCTCAGCATCGTTGCTGCCTCGGGTGTGCAGCGCCTCAAGCTCCTCGTCGCCGACAGCAAAATTCTCACCGATCAAGCGAGGCTCGTCGGAGTAGACGATGTTTCCGAACTCATCCCACACTTTGACGCGCACCAAGGAGCCACGCAGCGCGAATTCCCGCATCGCCGTATCAAAGGCGGCCAACGCTTCAGCATCATCACCCGAGGCGACACCCTCGGTGAGACGAGGCTCGGCGACCGCACGCGCCAACACAAAGGTTGCTTCGCGGGCAGACTCAGTGGCCTGTTCGACGCCAGCTTGCCTGGCCGAGTAACCAATCAATCCAGCGAGGGACACCAGCACGGCCAAGCCAGCCCCTGTAAACCGGATCAGCAGCCACCTCGTGCTGAGGGTCTGGGAGTGTGCTCCAAGCCGAGGTCGGCGCGTGGGCAGGGATAGACCGGGCATGATCCCGAACTCTACGCGTTAGGCACCGACGCCGAACTGGCCCAATGGTCCTAGCACGTTGATCCAATGGCGAACTGCCCTCGTGCCCCGACAGTGTCATCCCTAGAAGATTCAATTACCTAGCTTAGGAGACACCATGAATATCCGCACCGCACTTGTCACCGCAGCCCTCGTGGGCATCACGCTTCCCCTCGTCAGCGGTGCCCCCGCCCTGGCTAAAGACGGCGAAGTCATCCGTGAGGGAAACTGCGCCGGGTCCACTGACTGGAAGGTGAAAGTTAAGCCTGACGACGGCAAGCTCGAAGTCGAGGGTGAAGTCGACTCCAACAAGGTGGGTCAAACGTGGAACTGGCGCATCGTGCACAACGGCACGATCGAGGCCACCGGCAGCGCGAAGACCGTGGCCCCAAGCGGGTCATTCTCGGTCGAACGACGACTGACCAATCGCGCTGGTGTCGACACGTTCACCTTCCGAGCGGTCAATCCCGCCAGTGGCGAGATCTGCAAGGGCACCGTCTCGATCTGAGTTGTCGGGTAGTGCGGTAGATCGCAGCCACCAGGTGGCTGCGATCTACCGCCATCCGTGCCCCGGCGGTCCTGCGATGAGTTTCGAGCTCACGCCCCGACCAACTTGGTCAGGGCGTGGACGACGGGCGCGGCGTACCCATGTTGGGTGCTGGTGGAGAAGTAGTTGATAACGATGAAGTTGAACCACAGCGTCGCCACCCCCAACAGCGCGATGTAGGCGGCTTTGCGGCCTTTCCATCCGGCCGTTGCCCGAGCGTGGAGATAAGCGGCATAGATCACCCAAGTGATGAAGGCCCAGACCTCTTTGGGGTCCCAGTTCCAATAACTGCTCCAGGCCTGGTGGGCCCAGATCGGGCCGGTGATCAGGACCGCGAAGGTCCACACCGGAAAGGCGAAGGCGTGAATCCGATAGGCCACGAGGTCAAGGGTGCGCAGATCCGGCACCCGGGCGAGATAGCCAGCGGCCGTTGGCTGTCGCTCCTTGATCAGATAGAGCGCTGAGGCAATGCCGCCCAGGGTGAAGGCAGCGGTCGCGATAATGGCCGAGACAACGTGGATCACCAACCACGGCGAGTTGAGCGCCTCGGTCAGGGGCGTCACCGGGCCATAAAGCCAGATCACCGACACCATCAAGATGGTGACCACAAAGCCGACGACCAGCGGGCCCATCCAGTCGAGCGCCAACTTGCGATAGCTGACCAAGAAGATCAGCGACACAAAGAACGTGCCGGCAAGGGCGAACTCATACATGTTGCCCCACGGCACCCGATTGGGGTCGGCGGCCATTCCTCGAGCGATCAAACTGACGCCATGCAAGGTCGTGGCGAAGATCGTCAGGATCAACGCCAGCCGGCCGGTCATTTCCGCCCGCGCGCCGCTCGCTGCCACGGCCTCCGAATCGGGTGGACCAACCGCTAGCGCCACTGAGCCATCGGCGCCGGCCGCGGTGGAACTACGCTCCGCGCTGGCCGGGACACTTCGCAACGCACTCCATTGCACGAGATAGGCCAAGAGAGCAAGGAAGTAGAGGACTCCGCAGGCGGCTACCGATTGGTTGCTCAAGGCCTCCCATTGGCTGTCAGTCACGGCTGCTCCTTCTGCTTCGCACTCGGTTCGTGATTCAGGGCGGCGACTACTTCTGCCAATTCAGCAGGCATATCGCCATTGCCCGAACGGTCGAGTCCAGCCACTTGAACCATGGTCCCACCGTCACCGTCGCGGTCATCAGCGGGTGTGAGCCGCAGCCAAATCCGGCGCGGTCGGATGAAGAGCGAGCCAAGCAAACCCACCAGACACAGCACCACGCCGGCCAGCGCGATCCGCTTGCCCGGCGTACGACTGAGTTGAAGTTTGTTCCACTTTTCGACTCCGTCAAACGAAACCGAACCCAAGCCATCGGGCAGGGTGACGGTTTGCCCTGGTTGAAGGTCGATGCCGGAAGGGCTTGCCGTCAGCCTTCAGGACCTGCTCCGCATTGGCCTTGTCCAGGACATAAACGCTCTGGGCTGAGCCATCCTCAATGCCAAAGTTGCCGGTGTAGGCCAACAGCGACAACGTCGGGTTGCGATCGTCACCCATCACGTTGACAGGGTCGCCATCGACTTTGAGATAGGTCGGATAGAAGAAGCCTTCGAGCCCGATCTGCGTTGGCTTCGCACCGGTGGCCTTCACCACCCCAAAGGACAGGAAATTCTGATTTTCCGGCAGAAAGATCGTCGGCGCGGACCAAGCAAGGTCACCGTTGCCGTCCCGGACCGTGATCACCGGGGCATAACCATGCCCGATCAAAAACACCTCGGTGCCGCCGATCGCCAGCGGGTGATTGACCCTCAGGTCATAGCTTTGCTCCGGGGCATCTTGAGACTCGCGGTAGGTCATCGACGAGACAAACTTGCGTGCCATCCCTTGGCCTTGGCCGCTCTCGATCCACTCAACGTCGAAGCCGTTGAGTGTCGAATGAGAAGTCCTCCATCACGTCGGGGTCAAACATGCTCCCGGGCACGAAGTCGTCGTACTGCGTGAGGTTGTTGGCGAAGTCCTTGCCAACCAGCAAAATCACGCCACCCTTGTAGCCGAACAGGCCCCCCATGGCGAAGCCAACGAGCACGATCAGCACCGAGACGTGGAACAGCAGATTGCCCGCCTCGCGCAGATAACCCCGCTCCGCGCTCACCGTTCGAGCTGCACTGTCGGAGACCACCCGATAGCCACGCTGTCGCAAGGTCTCGGCAGCGTGAGCGATGACCACACCGGGCGAATCAACCGTGGAGTATGACGTGTGGTCGGGAAGTCGCTCAAGGTTGCGTGGCGCCGGTGGCGGCTGTTTGCGCATCGCCCGCCAATAGACGCCGAGACGCGGAATGATGCAGCCGACCAACGAGATCATCAGCAGCACGTAGATAGCAGAGAACCAGATCGAGTTGTAGACCGAGAAGAGTTGGAGCTTTTCATAAATCGGCGTCAGATCGGGGTGGTCGGCCTGCCAGCGAGAAGTCTTCAGGGCATCAACCCCGCGCTGCGGAATGATCGACCCTGGCACTGCCGCAAGGGCGAGCAACAACAGCAACAGCAACGCCGTGCGCATCGAAGTGAGTTGGCGCCAGGCCCAGCGCAGAGTCTCGACGAAGGTCAGTTCGCCCGGCCGTCGCTCGAGGTTGTCGGGGGGGTCTTCCACCATGGTGTCGGGCATCACAGACTCGTCTCAAACGAACCGATGAGTTGAATCTGAAGCCACTGCACGGCGTAATCCCACCAGCCCGTCACCAACAGAACGCCAACCAGGACCAGCATCAGCCCACCACAACGCATCAGCCAGACTTGGTGGCGCCTGACGAACGCAAACGCGCCCAGGGCGCGCTGATACGCAAGGCCCGCAGCGATAAATGGAATGCCGAGACCTAGGGCATAGAAAAGGGACAACAGGGCACCCCGCTGCGCGCTGGCTTCTTGGACGGCCAGCGTCTGGATCGCCCCCAGGGTGGGGCCGACACACGGGATCCAGCCGAGGCCGAACAACACCCCCAAAAATGGCGCCGCCAGCAAGCCCACGGCTGGAACCTGATGGAACCGGACGTCACGTTGGAACCAGGGCAACACCCCCATGAAGATCAAGCCAAAAAGGATCGTCAGAAAGCCCAAAGTCCGATGGTGAGTTGACGCTGGTATTCATAGAGCCAGAAACCCAGCGCTCCGAACAACGCGCCGTACGACATGAAGACGACAGTGAAACCGAGCACAAACAATGCTGATCCCGCGACCATGCGTCCGCGGCGCGGCGAACCGTCGGCAAGTTCGGCACCAGTCAAGCCAGTCGCGTAAGAGAGATAACCGGGCAGCAGCGGAATCACGCAGGGCGAAAAGAACGAGACTAGTCCGGCCACCAGCGCCACCGGGATCGCGAGGGCGAGGGCGCCTGAATAAGCGGTCGTCTCGAACCAATCACCCATCTGTGGACTCCGTCAGCACCGTCTCTACCAAACCCAGCAGGGTGGACTTGGACCCAACCTCGCCAATAACGCTGGCAGCGATCCGACCCTCTGCATCAAGCACCACGAAGGCCGGGACACTTCGTGGACCAATGGTGCGGTTGAAGGCCAGGAGTTCGACCCCGCCCGACGAATAGAAGGACGGATACGGGATGTCGTACTTCCGCACAAAACTCTGCGCATTGGTCGGGCTCGCGTCGCGAATGTTGATGCCGACGAACTGCGCCGAATCGCCGAGTTCCTTGGCTGCTTTCACCAGCTCCGGGGCCTCCTTATTGCACGGACCACACCACGATCCCCACACCGCCACGACCACGGGTTTGCCGCGGAAGTCTCCAAGCGACAAGGGCTTCCCATCAAGATCTTTGCCGGACAGCTCAACCGGTTCACCCCGATCGGGCACAGCGATCTCGCGGATCTGGCCGTCACCGGAAACGTAGTCCACGTTGCCGGTGCCTTCGACGGAAGTGCAACCGGTCACGAGCAACGCCAAGATGACCGCAGCAACAGGAGGACCCAGTTTGAGGCGCGACCAGTGCCCGAACATCAGGGGCGATGCTCCTCGGGTGCACCGCCAGCAGAGAAGTTGGCGCCTCGGTCTCGCGGAGGGATCAAGTTGCCTGCGGGCTCGGAGTAGTCGACCCGAGTGAGCCGATCATCGGCGAAGAGAAATGAGGTGAGGGACGCCAAGGTGCATTGCCGTTTGCGCGGGTCGTGCAGGAACGGGCGTCCTTCAGCAGACAACCGCGCGACCCAGATCGGGAGTTGATGGGACACCACGACAGCTTCGTGTCCCCGGGCAGCGTCGCGAGCAGCGTGGATCGCGGCGCGCATCCGGGCAGCCACCTCAACGTAGGGCTCACCCCACGATGGCCTCAGCGGATTCCACAGATGGATCCAGGCTGATGGCTTGCGCAGGGCACCATCGCCGACACCAAACTGCTGACCTTCGAAGACATTCTCCGACTCGATCAGGCGGTCATCGGTGACGATCTCCAAACCCTTGATCGCTGCGATCGGACGGGAAGTCTCCTGGGCCCGCTCCAACGGCGAGGAGGCCACGTGCACGACATCGCGTTCGCTCAGGTGCTCGGCGACGCGTTCGGCCATCTTGGTGCCCAACTGCGACAGGTGATAGCCCGGACGTCGCCCATAGAGGACACCTTCGGGGTTGTAGACCTCTCCGTGCCGTAACACGTGCACGATCGTGAGATCGGTCATGAACTTCCCTCCTGAGCGGGTGAATCGCTGCTGTGCAACGAGGCCGCCAACGCAGCCGCCGGGAGCGCGTCAAGGACCGTTTGGATTGCCTTGTCATCGTGCGCTGACGACACAAACCACGATTCGAAAGCAGACGGTGGCAGATAGACGCCGCGATCGAGCATGGCACGAAAGAAGCCTGCAAACGATTTCGCGTCTTGTGTCGAAGCCTCGTCGAAGTTGTGGACTGGTTTGGCTGTGAAGAAGACCGAGAACATCGTGCCAGCACTTTGAATGACGTGTGGCACGCCGGCCGCGGTGAGTGCATCGGTGGTGGCCGACTTGAGTTGGTCGGCGACGTCGTCGAGGTGGGTGTAGACCTCATCGGTCGCCAATCGCAGGGTGGCCAAACCAGCCGTGGTCGCAATCGGGTTTCCTGACAGGGTTCCTGCTTGATAGACCGGCCCGATGGGCGCCAAATGCGACATGATGTCGGCACGTCCCCCAAAGGCGGCCGCGGGGAATCCTCCGCCCATCACCTTGCCGAACGTCATCAGGTCTGGCCGCCAGCCTTCAATCGCCCCATCTAGTCCCCACTGGCCCTCGCGAGACGCCCGAAAGCCGGTCATCACCTCGTCGGAGATGAACAGCGCACCATGGCGTCCACAGATCTCGGCAAGAAAACCGTTGAAGCCGGGCTCGGGGGGCACCACGCCCATGTTGCCGGGGGCTGCTTCAGTGATCAAACAAGCGATTTGGTCGCCGTACGACGCAAAGGCAGCAACCACTGCTTCCCGACTGTTGTAGGGCAACACGATCGTTAATGCGGTGGAGGACTCGGGGACCCCGGGGGTGCCTGGCACGGCCAGGGTGGCGAGACCGGAGCCAGCGGCAGCCAACAGCGAATCGACGTGCCCGTGATAGCAACCGGCGAACTTCACCACGAGGTCGCGACCGGTGAACCCGCGGGCCAGCCGAATCGCCGACATGGTCGCTTCGGTGCCGGAGGACACGAAGCGGACCTGATCGATCGGGGTACGGCTTACGATCTCCTCGGCGAGCTCAACTTCAGGCTCGGTGGGGGTGCCGTATGAAGTGCCGCGAGACACCGCTTGCGCCACTGCCTCCTGCACCCCGGGGTGCGCGTGACCGAGCAGCATTGGCCCCCAGGAGCAGATCAAATCGACGTAGTTGTTGCCATCGACATCGGTCAACCAGGCGCCCTTGGCCGACCGAATGAAGCGTGGGCTGCCGCCGACGGCGTTGAATGCCCGGACTGGGGAATTCACGCCGCCCGGAGTGACCGCGAGCGCCCTCTTGAACCAGGCCTCCGAGGAAGCAACTGGCAGCGCGGTTCTGCTCGTGGCGATCACTTCATCATTGTCCCTGAACGCACCACAGAACGACCACGGCGGGGGTACCTTGGAAGGGCTGATCCAGACCCGACACCAGGCATGTATCCGGACAACTCATGGGTGGTCCTGTAACAAGTCAGGCAAAGTTTCTGCAATTGCGTCAGTCCGGACCAGTATCTGCGTCGAATAAGTAGCAAGTGGCGTTGCATAGCCAAGGGTGGTCCTTGGGATCAGCGTCGGGGGAGAAATGCATGGGCACGCACGAGAAGGTCACCAACAAGAGGGCAGTTCCCTCGGTGGCCAGAATTTCGTTCGGTGGCCGCTTGGCGGTCGCCGCGCTGGCTCTTGGGCTGATCCCTGGGGCGTTGTCCTCAGGCATGTTTGCCACGAGTGGAGCCAACGCTGCCGAGGTCGGCGTACTCCCTGACGGGTCGCTGATGCCGGTCTCAGCCCTTTTGGCTCCCGCCAGCGTGAGTAGTGTCGGCGAATGGCTGGCGACTCCTCCCTCCACTTCCACAACAATCAGCGACGGGACCCTTCAACCCGGCGTCGTGGTGGCTGACTCGGGTGCGGACACAGGCGGATCCTTGCTTGGCATCGATGATGCGGTGGCCTCCTCGACAGCCAACCAACTGGGGATCCCGGCTCCCGCCTTGGCGGCCTACCAGCGCGCCGAGACCGTGATCAACGCAGCCGACCCTGGCTGCCGCCTGCCCTGGGAACTCCTGGCAGCCATCGGCCGCGTCGAGTCGGATCACGGACAATTTGGCGGCAGCACCGTTGGCGCCAACGGTGTGGTGACACCCTCAATCATCGGCATCCCACTCAACGGGTCGTCTGGCACTAGCACGATTGCCGACACCGATGATGGCTCGCTCGACAGCGACACTCAATGGGATCGGGCGGTCGGGCCGATGCAGTTCATCCCCGCCACCTGGTCCTCGGTGGGTGTCGATGCTGATGGAGACGACATCCGCAATCCGCAAGATATCGATGACGCCGCACTGGCGGCCGCGGTCTATCTCTGTTCGGGTTCTGGTGACCTGTCGACGACCGATGGGCAGCGCAGCGCGATCTACCGCTACAACCACAGCACGTCGTACGTCGCGTTAGTGCTGAGCATCATGGCTGACTATGGCAGCAGCGCGGTCACTTCGGTTCCGGTGTCGTTCCCCAATCCGACGACTCCAGGATCTCCGCCACTCACCAGCCCTAGCCCCTCACCGGTCCAGGGCACCAAGAAGCCCAACAAGCCCGAACCCGTCACCGTCGCCCTCGCCGGCACCCGCTCCCACTCCGGCCTCTGGAAACGACCCCAACCGGCCTCCCCTCCCCACCGTCACTCCGCCCCCGGAGGGCACCGTGCTCAGTGCCCCCGAAGCTGCCGCTCAATGCACCAAAGAGGGCAAGGTCAACAACCCGTTGCGCACCGGCGATGCCTTCGACCTCTGCGTCGACGACTACACCAACTAACCCCGTCGGGCTCCGCCCTCCCGCCGACCCGTCACTCATGTTGCGATTTTTGCGGCGTGTCGCACAGCCATTGACGGGTCGAGCGGCTCAGGCGGGAGGCGACAGGGTCAACCTCGTCTTCGCGGCTGGATGATCCAGAGTTCGCTCTAGTCGTACGACGACGGTGCGGCGTCGCGGTGGCGTGGGCAGACTGAATTCAGCTTCACCCTCAGCACTCAGCTGTGACCCAGCCACGAAAGTCAGCCGCTTCTTCAAGACGACGTAGAGATTGACCAGGTCTCCCGGCCGACCGCCTGACGTGGCCACCGTCACCGTAGTTTGGTCCCCCTCGATGGCGTACGACGAGGAAACCGTTGCCTGCACGCGCACTCGCCACACCGGGCTGCGCAGCGACGGCCCGACTCGCCAGCGATAGCGGTTGAGCCCAGTCACAGCGGCACTTGTGGCGGTGACAACGCCTGCTGAGTCAGACCTGAGCCGAATCACCGGACGCCAACCCGCCGGGCCGCGCACCTGCAAGACCACTCTTCGCCCGACCACTGGATTGCCGCCAAGGTCGGTGACCCGTCCCAGCAGGGTGATGGTTCCGCCGTACGACACTAAATGGGTCTCAGCCGACATGGCCAGGGACGCTGGCGCCGGGACGGTAGTCGGGGGGCTCGGTGGCTGGGTGGGTTCTAGGCCCGGCTCCGTCGGCTCAGCCGAGGGAGAGGGTGCCCTCGACGGTTCAGTCGATGATGTCGGCGAGGGTGACGGCGAGGTCCGGTCAGGCTTGTTTGGCCGGGCCTCATCGGGGTCAGACAATTGGCTTGCCGGCGCGGTTGGATCGCCCTCCGGATCAGGATCTGCGACTTCCGGCTCCTCGATCGGTTCGATGACAGCCGGCGCCGGGGAAACCACTGGTGAGGGTTTTTCGGGAGCGGGCGCCCCCAACACAGAATGGGCGAATTCCTGGACCGGATCCGGCAGGTTGTTAGTGAGCGCAGCGGCGACCCCACCGCCACTCACCGCGGCAGCAACAATGAGGGCAGTTCCGCCGGCACCGAGCCGAGTGGCCAACCGGCGTGGCAGGGAGACAACCGGCGCGACCGGCGCCTGAGTCTCTCGAAAGGCCGCCAGGAAACGTTGTTCGTCAACCAACTCCTCCGCAGAACCCGGCCCCTGCAGGGCACGCACGAGATCGTCGAAGGGAGCCAAATCGTCCCCGTCAACTTCGTCGTTCTCGTTTTGCTTACTCACGTCATAACTCCACTCTGGCTGATCGAATGCGTGGGTCCTCGGGCAGTGACTTCGACAGCGACTTCAGTGCTCGATGGACGGCAACTCGGACTGCACCGGGGGTCTTGCCGACCAACGTGGCAACTGCCGCCACATCCAACCCGGCGACCACCCGCAACATGACCATTTCCGCCTGATCAGGTGGGAGGGTCCCGACGAGCCTTAAGGCAGCGCCTGTTGCCGCGCGATCCGCTGCAGCCTCTTCCGCACTCGGCGCAAGCGGCACCTTGCCGGCCACGCCTGGCTCGGCGGCGGCAAGCGCAGGCCGCGCGGCCCGAGCACGGCCCTGATCGATCGCGCGATTGCGCGCGACCGTGAACAACCACGCCCGAAATTCAGGCACCCCTCCACGGAAGCCACCAAGATCCTTAATCACGCTGAGCCAGGTCTCTGCAGCCACGTCTTCTGGGGCAAAGTCGCCACGCGAGGTCAGGTAGCGCAGCAGCGGGGGGTGCAGGGTGCGCCACAGAATTGCGAAACCCTGTTCATCACCACTCTGTGCGCGGATCAAGGCATTCTCGAGAGCCGACTCCGCCTCGATGACGGCAGGCGGCAGCCCACCGGCCCGATCCCCCGTGAGGTCGGGCCGGTGGGCGGCAGTCTCAGGACTCGTGTCCAGCGGTTGCTCCCTTGCCGGTTTCTGTGATCTGGGATTCCGAGCAGCAGGCTACGCCGACGCGGGCACGACGACGACTCGCGCGATCCCACTCAAGGCAGGCCCATTGCCCTCGGCGGGCAACACCTGAAGACGATAGTTCGTCGAGAATCTCGGCGTCTGCGCAAACACAACACTTCCATCCTCAGCACTCACCCCACGCTCGACCACACGTCGGGCGCTGGCGGGGTGACCGGCCTTTGTCTTCCAGAGAACGACCGTCGCGCCAGCAACCGGCATGCCGGAATCAGTGACCAGACCGGTGATCGTGACGGTTTCGCCGCGGACAATCTCCGTCGGTGAGGCAGTGATCGCGACATCGGGACGATGTGGAACCCGCACGACCGCACTGCGCGCCGGCCGCAGCCACTTCGAGCCTAGGAAGACCAAGCGGTACGACGTGTGAACGGCCGGGTCAACCACGAACTTCACCGCGCCCTTGCGCCGAGTGTTCTTGACGCCGTCATAGGTCCAGTCGGTCGAACCCTGGGCCCGCGCCAGCAGGATCACGGGGCGATGAGCGAGACTCACCCGGCCAGCCCGGAGCCGGCCCTTCACGATGTCGAGACCACCAACCGCACTCTTTCGGAATACCGTCCTGATCGACAGTGAAGTTCCGAGGCGCTTCTTGACGTGGCTCTTGGCGCCGACCCGCAGGGCGGCGACGCCGCTGCGGCTCGGACGAGTGTCTGCGTCGCCGAGGAAGTGCCAGCGGTAGCGCGTCGTCACTTCGGGCTCAACCACCGTGGACACGCTGCCTCGCTCAGCACTGACGACCTCGGCCACGGGAACGAACTCCGTGGTGCCGACGGGCTTGGCCTCGAGGAGCACCGTGCGTCCGGCGGCTGTGTCGCCTACCACGGCAAGGTGGCCGGTGATGCGGGCGGTTTGGCCAGGCTCGATCCGAGCTTTGGCGAGCCGGATGGACAGACTGGTGGCGGCCGACTGGTCGGCGCTCTGGGCATAGACCGGGGTGGCGACCAACGCAGATGCTGTTGCAACCACCGCCAGACCACTCACTAGCCGGCGAAGAGAAGGCTGAAACATTTTTCCTCCTTGGAACGCCCACGGTGGGCGTGACAACCAAGGAGCGGATGAGGGCTGCAAAGCGTTACAAATGATTGCAGTGGATAAGACCTTTGCTCAGCCCACACACCCTGGCACGGAGGGTGCGCCAAGCCACAAGTCGATGTCGACCCGTCAATCGCAGTTCGACACACCGCAAAAGTTGCCACATGAGTGACGGGTCGACGGGGGTGTGGGTCAGCGGAGCAGGCGGGCGGCGTCGGTGGCCCAGTAGGTGAGGATCACATCAGCACCAGCGCGACGGATCGACAGGAGCGTCTCCATCACGGCCGCGTCGCGATCAATCCAGCCGTTGGCCGCGGCCGCCTCCACGGCGGCGTACTCCCCTGACACGTTGTAGGCCGCGACCGGCACGTCCACGGCGTCACGCACACGTCGTACGACGTCAAGGTAGGCAAGGGCGGGCTTCACCATCACGATGTCGGCGCCCTGTTCCACATCAAGCAGCGCCTCGCGCACGCCCTCAACCGCGTTCGCGGGATCCTGTTGGTAGGTCCGCCGGTCGCCGATCAGCGAGGAGTCAACTGCTTCGCGGAAGGGGCCATAAAAGGCAGAGGCGTATTTCGCGGAGTAGGCCAAAATGCCCACGTCGAGGTAACCCGCAGCATCGAGGGCTCCCCGGATCACGCCCACTTGGCCATCCATCATTCCGCTTGGGCCGACCATCGCAACGCCAGCGTTGGCCTGCGCCACGGCCATCTCGGCATACACCGCCAACGTCGCGTCGTTATCCACCGCCCCATCGGCGCCCAACACACCGCAATGCCCGTGGTCGGTGAATTCGTCAAGGCACAGGTCAGACATCACCGTGACGGCGTCGCCCACTTCGGCCACGACATCGGCGATGGCGAGATTCAAAACACCATCAGGATCCAACGACCCAGACCCATCGGCGTCCTTCACTAAAGGCACGCCAAAGAGCATCACCCCGCCCAAACCGAGCTCGGCAGCCTCAACGACCGCCGCCTTCAAGGAGTCGCGCGAGTGCTGGACGACGCCAGGCATCGACGAGATCGGCTGAGCGGAGACAGCACCCTCGCGGACAAACAACGGCAAGATCAATTGCCCAGCGTGCAAGCTAGTTTCCGCGACCAGGCGTCGCAAAGCAGGCGTACGCCGCAGCCGCCGGGGGCGAATGATCATGACGCGGGAGGGATCACTGGCAGACGCCGAATCGAATCAACCCAGATCAACTCGAAGTTGCCTTGCGGCGGGCTGACGGCTTGCGTTCGGAGGGCTTCGTGACCGGCTGACCAGAGTCGATCAGCGTCAACCGACGCTGTGCTCCGAAGTCTGCCAAGGCGTCTACCAACGCCTCGGCCGACGGCGAAGGCGCCAACACATCCACGCGCAGGCCGTGCTCCATGGCCGTCTTGGCCGTGGCCGGGCCAATCACGGCAATGATCGTGGACGGGTGGGGCTTGCCAGCGATGCCCACCAAGTTTCGAACTGTCGAGGACGAAGTGAAAACCACGGCGTCGAACTTGCCAGTCTTGATGGCGTCGCGCACGGGAGCCGGCGGCGGCGCTGCCCGCACCGTGCGGTAGGCAGTGACGTCGTCGCACTCCCAGCCCAGATCAATCAGGCCAGCGACCAAGGTCTCCGTGGCGATATCGGCGCGCGGCAAAAACACCCGATTGATCGGATCGAGAGAGTCATCAAACTCGGGCCACTCCGCCAGCAGACCAGCCGCAGACTGTTCCCCCGAAGGCACGAGGTCGGCACGCAATCCCCAAGCCAACAAAGACTCAGCGGTCTTGTCGCCGACCGCAGCAATCTTCGAGACCCGAGAAGGCCCGAGCATCGAGGCCATACTCCTCAAACTTCTCCCGAACTGCCTTGACCGCGTTAACAGAGGTGAAGGCGATCCACTCATAGCGGCCCTCGACGAGACCACGAACAGCCTTGTCCATCTGCAGCGGGTTGCGCGGCGGCTCAACGGAGATCGTCGGCACCTCTTCGGGCACCGAACCAAACCCACGCAGCCGTTGGGATAGCGACGCAGACTGCTCTTTGGTGCGAGGCACCAGCACCCGCCAGCCGAACAACGGCTTGGTCTCAAACCAGGACAATGCCTGGCGCAGGTCCACAACCGGGCCAACCACGACCACGGCCGGCGGCTCAATTTGCGCCTTGCGGACATCCTCGCCAATGCGAGCAAGCGTCGAGGTCAGGGTGCTTTGGCTGGTGGTCGTGCCGACGCGGGTGACCGCAACCGAGGTATCTGCTGAGCGACCAGCCGCAATCAATTCCTCGGCGATCATCGCCAGCGACCCCACGGCGGAGAGCAACACGAGGGTTCGGTCATCGGCATACATCGACCAGTCGATCTTGGGACCAACGGAAACGACGGAGACTTCGCGGTGGTGCTGTGTGGTCAGTGGGATGCCGGCGTACGCCGGAACCGCATTGATCGCGGAAACTCCGGGCACTAACTCGAATCCGATGTCGGACTTGAGACATGCTTGCGCCTCTTCGGGCCCGGAGGCATAAAGGAAGGGGTCACCAGCCATCAGGCGTACGACGCGGGCACCAGTTTTGGCATATTTCACGACAACCTTGGCCCGGGCAGCGTGGGTGAGCACCTGGCCATCTTGACCGAAGCCGCCGTCCACGAATTCGGGGCCGACCGCAACAATCGTTTCGTTGCCATCTTCATCGACCACAACGTGGGGCATCGGCAATTCGAGCAGTGCTCGGACAGTGGGTTCGTGCTCGCAAGACTCGGTGATGATGACGTCGGCTTGGCGTAACAACTCAAGGGCTCGGAGCGTCAACAGCCCAGGATCGCCGGGCCCGCTGCCGACGAAGGAAACCCAGCCGCGCTGTTGCGACGAAAACGGGACACCAAGGGGTGTGTCCCCCCGGCCTCCGTTGAGCAGCACCGAATCACTCTTAGCTTGCGTCATGCCGTCATGCCTCATGCCTTCTCGCTGGTGTTATCGCAGCAACCTCCGCCGTCGTGGCCGGGCTTGCCATAACGCTGACAGCGCCATCCGCGAGCATTTCGTTCGCTAGGCGGGTTCCCACACCTTTGGCGTCGTCAGGGGAACCGGTAACCGACATCTTGACGCTCAACACGCCGTCGGGTGAAATCGCGATAGCCCTCAACCAGAGTTCGGGGCCGTCGTCGCCCTCAGCAACTTCGGCCCAGGCGCCAACTGGGGCCGAGCAGCCGGCCTCCAAACCGGCCAGCAAAGCACGTTCGGCATCGACGGCGACCCGGCTCGACCGATCCTCAAGCCCGCTCAGCGCGTGCGCTAGATCGTCGTCTCCGGAGCGGCACTCAACGGCCAACGCGCCCTGTCCTGGAGCGGGCAACATCTGGAACGGGTCGAGCACTTCGGTGATCTCGTCGAGCCGTCCCAACCTGGCCAAACCGGCCCGCGCGAGCACCACCGCGTCGTACTCTCCGGAATGGACTTTGGCCACCCGTGAATCCACATTGCCACGGATGTCGCTGACGATCAGCCCCAAGGCGAGCGCCTCCAGTTGAGCTGCTCGCCGAGGTGAGCCGGTGCCCACGCGGCTTCCGACAGGAAGCTCGCCCAGAGTTAAGTTGTCGCGAGCCACGAGGGCGTCACGAGGGTCTTCACGCAGGGGTACGGCGGCCAGCTCGATGCCGGGAAACGGTGCGGTGGGCAGGTCCTTGAGCGAGTGCACGATGACGTCGACCTGTCCGGCGAGCAGGGCGTTGCGCAGGGCGCCGACGAACACGCCGGTGCCGCCCATGGCCGCCAGACTGCCGGTCAGCCGATCACCCTCGCTAATGATCTCCACAATCATTACTTCGCAGCTCAGCTGATCGCGGATGCCCTGTGCCACCGTTTCGGCTTGTGTCTTGGCTAACAACGAGCCCCGGGTGCCGAGCCGAAGGGGCGAATTCATTCGAGGCCTTCAACACGGGTGACGGCCGCGACAGCCTCTGGGTCGAGTGCGAACAACTCGGCCAGGGCAGCGGCGTAGGACACCGCACCCTGGGCATCAGCCAGTTCACGCACCCGCACGGTCGGCTGATGCAGCAACTTGTCGGCGACGCGGCGTACGGTCTGGAGAACCTGATCGCGGGCCTCATCGTCGAGGTCAGGCAGTCGCGTGTCGAGCCGCGCCATCTCGGCCTCCACCAACGTGGTTGCCATCGACCGCAGTGCCACGACCGTTGGAGTCACGCTCGCCCGGCGCCGGGCTGCCATGAAGGAGGCCACCTCGTCCATGACAATGGCCCGCACCGACTCGATGTCACCGCTGACCTCGTGATCAGGCAGGCGCTCGGCCAGGGACGCGAGATTGACCAGCGTTACGCCGGGCAAGTTGTCGACGGCCGGATCAACATCGTGCGGCAGGGCGAGATCCACGATTGATAGACCAGTGGACAGGCCAGCCGCTTCGGGCGTGGTGCGACGGGCCTCGGTGAGCAAACTGGGGGTGATGATCACGCCAGGCGAGCCCGTGCAGGTGACGACCAGGTCGGCATTGGCCAACTCGAGCGCCAGGTCGGCAAGAGGCGACCAACGGGCGTCGTACGCCGTGGCGAGTTGCTCGGCATGCCCGTCACTGCGGTTGACAACGACGAGGTCGGCAGGGGCCAGGCGGGCGATCGTGGCTGCGGCTAGGCCAGCCATCGAACCCGCCCCCACGATGACGACTTTCTTCTCAGCCACAGTGTCGACGGCCAAGCCGAGCGCCGCGGTGACCAGCGAGGGCGCTGCCTGATCGATGTCGGTCTCGGCGTGGGCCCGTTTGCCGACTCGCAAGGCCTGTTGAAACAACAGATTGAGCGACGGCCCAACGGTGCCGAACTCTTGACCGAGCCGCAACGCGTCGCGCGCCTGACCAAGGATCTGACTTTCGCCGACGGCCATCGAGTCGAGACCGGCCGCGACATGGAACAGGTGTGACACAGCACCCTGGTCATAGTGGACATAGAAGTGGTCGACAACTTCCGAGAGCGGGAGGTCCGCGCGCTCGGCCAGCAAACGGGAGACCTCCTCGACGCTGCCGTGGAAACGATCGACGTCGGCGTACACCTCGACCCGATTGCAGGTGGAGATCACCGTCGCCTCGCCGACGTGATCCACGCTCGCGACGTCCGAGAGCAACTTGCCGGTGGCATCGTGGTCGAGCACGAGCCGCTCCAACATCGACACCGGAGCAGACTTGTGGGACACGCCCACGACCAACACGCTCACGCTGACTCCCCAGTGGCCTCGACCTGGGGGGTCTTGCGCTGCTCGTGATAGGCCAGGATCTGCAGTTCGATCGACAAATCGACCTTGCGTACGTCGACTCCGTCCGGCACTGCCAAGACGGTGGGCGCGAAGTTCAAGATGCTGGTGATGCCAGCGGTGACCATCTGGTCGGCGACGTTCTGGGCGGCGATGGCAGGGGTGGCGATCACGCCGATAGCGACGCCATGCTCGCGCACGATCTGCTGGAGATCACGAAAAGGGCGTACGTCGACGCCCGCGACGACTTCCTCCTGACGATGCGGGTCAGCGTCGAGCAGGGCCACCACACGAAACCCGCGACTGCGGAAGCCGGAATAGTTGGCCAGCGCATGCCCGAGGTTCCCGATGCCCACGATGACCACTGGCCAGTCGTGAGTGACACCGATCTGGCGGGCAATCTGAGACCGCAAGTAGGCCACGTCATACCCAACCCCGCGGGTGCCATAACTACCGAGATAGGAGAGGTCCTTGCGCAACTTGGCGCTATTGACACCGGTCGAGGCGGCGAGTTCTTCGCTCGAACAGGTGGCCGTGCCCTTGTCAGCGAGGGTGGTGAGAGCGCGGAGGTAAACCGGCAGGCGCGCGATGGTTGCGTCGGGGATGTCCCGAACCCCAGGCAGTTCCCGGGGAGTTTCAGCGGGCGTTCGTGCTGTCACGATGCTCTTCTCCCAGCTGCCGAGCCTCACCGGACGGCACCCTGTGGAGTCGAACTGTCGCGAGACGGCTTTCACACTTTAGAAGTTTGTGAACGCAAGCACAAACTGAGCCGGAGCGATTGCGGCGTGGAGAATGTCACACCGACGTTGAGCGTGGTATTAGGCCAGTAGAGCGGCCCTCAGGCGGGCTTCATTGACTCGCCAAAAGTCGTGTTGCCTGCCGTCGACCAGCGTCACTGGGATCTCGGCGCCATACTTCTCGACCAGGGCTGGATCAGTGTCGATGTCGACCTCTGAGAAGGTCTCCCCTAGCTCCGCACACACTCTCTCGATCACGCTGCGAGCCTCGTCACAGAGGTGACAGCCAACCCGACCCAGCATGGTGACGCGGGGATGATCAGCGGAAACGGACACCACACCATCGTCGCACAGCGGCACGCCAATGATCCGGCCTCTACGCTGGCGGTGTGAAGAGCCGCAGATCTGGGAGCGACGCGTCGCCACGCCGTACGCCGCAACCGCAGAACTTGCGCGTCCGGTCGAGCATGGCGGGTGAGGCCTCAGCCGCGGCCGCAGCGGTGGAGGCCGCCCTGACTATGCCCGCCGACCCGACCTCTGCCGCCTTCTTCGACGTAGACAACACGGTGATGCGCGGCGCCAGCATCTTCTACTTCGCGCGGGGTTTGCATCGGCGCGATTTCTTCAGCACGCGCTATCTCATTGGCGCGGCCTGGATGCAGTTCTACTTCCGGTTCAGCGGCAAGGAAGACCCCGACCACGTCGCCGGCGCGCGGGCCGCAGCGTTGAAGATCATCGAGGGACACTCCGTCGCCGAGATCCAAGAGATCGGCGAGGAAATCTTCGACGAGGCCATGGCCGGGCGGATCTGGCCAGGCACTCGTGCGCTTGCTCAAATGCACCTCGACCAAGGACAACGGGTGTGGTTGGTGACGGCTGCGCCGATCGAGGTCGCCGCCATCATCGCGCGACGACTCGGTCTGACCGGAGCTCTGGGCACCGTTGCCGAGCAGGAGAACGGCATCTACACCGGCCGCCTGGTCGGGGATCTGCTCCACGGCCCAGCCAAGGCGATGGCCGTCTCGGCGCTCGCCGAGCAGGAGGGGCTTGACTTGTCCCGCTGCTCGGCATACTCCGACTCCATCAACGACCTGCCGATGCTGAGTTTGGTCGGCGACCCGTGCGTGATCAATCCCGATTCCAAACTGCGAGCACACGCTCGCGCGGCGGGCTGGCGGATCCGCGACTACCGCACCGGGCGCAAGGCGGCCCGGCTCGGGATCGCGGCGAGTACGGCGCTCGGTGCCGCAGGTGGGGCCATCGCGGCCGGGCTAGCTCACCGTCGAAAAGGCGACTAGTCGTTGGGTGCGGCGATCGGCAAGTGAAAACCAAAGGGGCCGCAGCCAATGGCTGCGGCCTCTCTCAATTGGTCGTTGACCGACTGGTGCTCGAACTGGTGTGACTACTTGCCGAGCTTGCGACGCTGAACGCGGGTCTTCTTGAGCAGCTTGCGGTGCTTCTTCTTGGCCATGCGCTTGCGACGCTTCTTAATGACAGAACCCACGGGAAACCTTTCGAATGCTCACAGTGCTGTGCCGGACAGACGGGCAACAGACTGCAGCCCTTCGACCGACACCTTATCGGGCATCGGCGAACACGCAGAATTTGAGGCAGCCAAGAGGGCTCAGCCGGCGTTGTAGAAACTCTTGCGCAGATATTCGTTGACGTCTTCTTCGCGCACCCGGAACGACCGCCCAACCCGCAGCGCGGGGATCTCACCGTTGTGGAGCATGCGGTAGACCGTCATCTTCGAGACGCGCATCATTGCCGCCACTTCAGCGACCGTGCGGAACTTGATATCACTGTTGTCCGCAGTCGATTCCGAAGGGTTGTTCCCAGCCATGACACACCGATCTCTCTTGCAGTTCGCCGCCGGCTTCCCCACCGGACAATCACGCACCGCGCAAGGGTGAGAATAGAGCCTAAAGTGACTGTTGGGGAAGGGTGTGACTCAAGAAACTTCCCGCAATGCGGCGTGTCGAATTGATCCGACTAGACATTTCGCTCTCGCGACTAGGGTTGTGGGTCTAATCCGTGCCACGGAAACACGGCGGTTCGGGTGGCTTCAATCGCCCGATCAAGGGCAGATTCTGGGTCGTAGCCGTCGGTCCATCTGCGGAAGGTCGGCGTACTCCCATCGGTGAAGACTTTGGGCGCCGGGAGCCCTACCTCACGCTGCGCATAGGTCCGCCAAGACTCTGGCACCTCAGTTGCCGGATCCAGTGGCAAGCCACCGACAATCGCCAAGAGGTGCGTCCAAGCACGGGGTACGACGTCCACCACGGCGTAGCCTCCCCCGCCAGTGGCCACCCACTTGCCTCCCGAGACTTCGTGGGCAAGCTCGTGGAGCGCGAGGTAGGTGGCGCGCTGACCATCAACGGTCAACATCAAATGGGCCAACGGATCTTCACGGTGGGAGTCACACCCGTGCTGGGAGACCAAGACGTCGGGGGCGAACTCTCTGAGCAAGGGCGGGACCACCGCGTCGAACGCCCGCAGCCAGTTGCTGTCAGCGGTGCCGGGGGGCAAGGCAACGTTGACCGCTGAGCCCAGAGCGTCCGGACCGCCGATATCGGTGGCAAAGCCAGTGCCGGGAAAGAGCATTCGCCCGGTCTCGTGCAACGAAATCGTCAGCACCCGCGGGTCGTTATAGAAGATGTCCTGCACACCATCGCCGTGATGCACGTCGACGTCAACGTAGGCGACTCGTTCGGCGCCCTGGTCGAGCAGCCATTGGATGCCAACAGCCACATCGTTATAGATGCAGAAGCCGCTCGCCGTGTGTTTCATGGAGTGGTGGAGTCCGCCAGAGATGTTGGCGCTGTGTAGCGCTTCTCCAGTCCACACCTGACGACAGGCCTCGACGGTGGCACCCACGACGTGGGCCGACGCATCGTGCATATTGGCAAAGACTGGGTTGTCTTCGGTGCCCAAACCGAGCGCGTGATTGACGTAGCCGACCGTCGAGCCGGCCTCGGTCACCGCGTCGATCAACACTTGGTCGTGCACTGTGGCGATGAGTTCGCGGCTGGCCATCGGCGCTGGTGTGACGGTGAGCCCAGCGACGGAGTCTGGGCCGAGCACGCCGACGGCTTCAGCCAAACGCATCGTCAGCTCAACCCGGACGGGTGCCATCGGATGGTCAGGACCGAAGTCATAGTCCGTCAGGCTCGGCTCATAGACGACCGTCGCAGGACCTTCACAATGCATGTGGCGACGCTACTCCAGTCCGTCGACCTCACCAGAACCCCGCCGACCTACGCCGCGGCGGCTCACCCGCGGCCGAGCCGTCAATGACAGGTGCGACACACCGCAAAAATCGCGACATGAGTGACCGGTCGGCGAGGTTGCGCCGGGTCGACGGTTAGGCGCCGGAGGCGAGTTCGATGGAACGGTCGCGGGCGGCGGTCATCGCGGCCAGAAAAGTGGCCGCTGAAATCCTGGGCCTGGAATTCGGCGATGGCGGCGGCCGTCGTACCCCCCTTGGACGTCACCTGCTGACGCAAGACGGCCGGATCGGTGCCGGTTTCGCTCAGCATGGTGGCCGCGCCCAACAAAGTCTGGATGACAAGCTCGGGCACGATCTCTGCCGGCAGCCCCAACTCCAGTCCTGCCGAGATCATCGCTTCGGCGACCAGGAATACGTACGCCGGCCCAGAGCCCGAGACAGCTGTCACGGCGTCCATCTGCGCCTCCGGGATGCGTACGACGTGGCTCGTGGCCGACACCAACGACTCGGCCTCGTCCAACAGCGCATCGGTGCACGCGGCCCCTCGTGCCAGCGCAGCCATGCCCTGACCCACGAGAGCCGGAGTGTTGGGCATGACCCGCACAACAGCCACCCCCGTCGGCACGTGGGATTCGATGAACGCAATAGTCAGTCCGGCGGCCAGGGAAACGAGCAACTGCCCCGGCCGAAGCACAGCGGCAATCTCAGCGAGCAGTGCGCCAAGATCCTGGGGCTTGACCGCGAGAATCAGGGTGTCGGCCTCGGCTGCGCATTCCACATTGGACCGCACGCGCACGGCGTACTTCTCCTCAAGCTCGCGGGCCCGCTCAGACCGCTTTTCAGCCACCAACACGTCGTGAGGAGCGCGACCGCTGCGCAACAACCCCGCGAGCATTGTCTCGCCCATCACCCCGGCGCCCAGGATGGCCGTAACTGTCACGGAACACCTACTTCTTTGAGGTCAAGGATTTGAGGACGAAGGACATGTTCTCCGGCCGCTCGAGGAGTCGTCGCATCAGGTAGCCATACCAATGGTCACCGTAGGGAATGTAGACCCGAATGGTCTCGTGGTTCTTGGCCAAGCGTTTTTGCTCTTCGGTGCGGATGCCATAAAGCATCTGGAATTCATAACTCCCTCGGGATCGGCCGTGACGGCTGGCCAGCGACGACGCGATCTGGATCATTCGGGGGTCATGGCTCGCAACCATGGGATAGCCCTGGCCACTCATCAACACCTTCAGACAGCGGACATAAGACCGGTCAACATCGAGTCGGGATTGGAAAGCAACTTCGGCACGCTCGGCGTAGGCACCCTTGCAAAGCCGGACTCGTGAACCCTCAAATGCGAGCGCCCGACAATCCCCTTCGGTGCGGTGAAGGTAGGCGAGCAGAGCGATTCCTGTCTCGGGAAATGTCGTGCGCAATTCACGCAGGATCAACAAGGTCTCGTCAATTGCGTCGTGCTGCTCCATGTCTATGGTCATCATGGTGCCCGCGTGATGGGCCGCGGTCGCGATCCGCCGGGCATTGGTCAGGGCCAATGCCGCGGCATCAACCCCAGACACAGCCAAGCCAAGGGCCGACAACTTCACCGACACTTCGGTGTGGCGAGCCAGCTGGCGCACCGCAAGGGCATCGAGAAGCTCGAGATAAGTGGCGACGGTGGCCTCGACTTGGTCAGGCTCAACCGTGTCTTCACCCAGACAATTGACAGTGACCCTCAGCCCATCGGCGATCAACGTCTCGGTGGCGCGCAACGCGACGTCAATCGATTCGCCGGGCACATAATCGGCCACGATCCCGGTCGAGATCGGGGATGAAGTGACCAAGTTCTTGATCGGGGCACTGCTGGCGACTGCCGTCAGTGACGCTCGGAGCCAGGACATATCGTGAAGGTTACGGGGTACGCCGACGAAGGGTCGCCGCTCCCAGCCCTAACACCCCCACCGAGAAGGCCAACACGATCGCCAAGTTGCGCCACACCTCACCGGTGTCCTCGCTCACGACCAGTTGCTTCATCGCATCCACGGCGTATGACAACGGCAGCACGTCGCTGATCCGCTCCAACACGGGAGGCAGGTCTGGCCTCGCCACAAATAGGCCGCACAACAGGATCTGTGGGATCACCAGCGCCGGCATGAATTGCACCGCCTGGAATTCCGACTGGGCGAAAGCCGAGACAAAGAGCCCCAGTGCGGTGCCCAAGACCGCGTCGGCGATCGCCACGACCACCAGCAGCCACACAGGCCCGGCAATCTCAAGCCCGAGCAGCCAGACGCTGAGACCCACGGCCAGCGTCGATTGGATGGCCGCGATCAGGCCAAAGGCGATGGCATAGCCGATCAGGAAGTCGAGTTTGCCCATCGGCATAGACAGCAGTCGCTCGAGAGTGCCACTGGAGCGTTCGCGCAAAGTGGTGACGCTAGTGACCAGGAACATGATGATGAATGGAAACATTGCCAACAGACCCGGGGCCAGGCGGTCGAAGACCGGTGCAGGCGAGTCCTTGAACATCCACCAGAACAGCGACATCAGCAGGCATGGCAGGAACAACAACATCGCCATCGTGCGGTGATCCCGACGCAGTTGCGTGAGGACCCGTCGGGCAATGGCCAGCGTGATCCGCGGCGTCATGATGCGCCACCGCTCAAGCCGGCTTCGTCGGTCGCGTCGTCTTCGGTCGAGTTCATCGAGCTTGTCGAGACCAATCTCAAGAAGGCCCCCTCGATGTCAGCAGCCCCCGTTTGCTCCTTGATCGCGGCAGGAGTGGCGTCGGCAATGAGCACGCCGCTGCGCATGAGTAACAGCCGCTCGCATCGCTCGGCTTCGTCCATCACATGGCTCGACACCAACACGCAGGCCCCGTCATCGGCCAGTCGACGGAAAAGCCCCCATAGATCTTGACGAAGGACTGGATCAAGTCCAACGGTCGGCTCATCCAACACCAGGAGGTCTGGCTCATTAAGCAGGGCGACGGCCAAACTCACCCTTGAGCGCTGCCCGCCACTGAGTTTTCCCACGACCTGATCACGGTGGCCAAGGAGGTCGACAAGGTCGAGTGCCTTCTCGGCCGCCGAGGGGTCCGTGCCGAGCACTTTGGCGAAAAAGCTGAGATTCTCGGCGACGCTGAGGTCGTCATAGATGCTGGCGTCCTGCGTGACATAACCGACCCGATCGCGCAGCCCGACGCTGCCAGCGGGTTGGCCAAAGATCGTGACCGTGCCAGAGCTGACTTGTTGTACGCCGACCATGGCCCTCATCAGCGTCGACTTGCCACAGCCGGACGGGCCTAGCAGGCCGGTGACACCCGGACTGAGCGTGAAAGACAGTCCGGGCAACACCTCCGTGCCGCCGCGGCGTACGCACAAGTCGTCGACCTGAACCACAACTGCGCCGCCGGTGGTCACGGGCTAGGAGCCGAACCGGTCGAGGCGCTCAAGGATCACGCCTTCGCGGAGCGCCCAGGGACAGATTTCCAATTCGGGGAGCCCGAAGATGTCCATGCAGGCCTCGGCAACCAAGGCGCCGGGAACGATCTGATGTGTGCGACTCAGGGAGACGCCCGGGAGGATGGCGAGTTGTTCGGGGGCCATGTCGATGAGCTTCGGGATCCAGGCCGACAAGTCTTGGGCGGCTAGCGAGCGTGGGACAAGCCTGCCTTCCGCCGAGGGGGCGGCCCCACAGATCCGGGCGAGTGAGCGAAATGTCTTCGAGGTCGCGGCTGCTCGATTAGGCAGGCCGGGGCGGAGCAGGTGGCCGGCGTCGCGGGCAATCTCTGAGCGGATCCGCTTGCGCAGCGCTCGGATCTCCTCCTCAGTCGGTTTTCCGCCACCAAACCACGCCCTGGCCAACCGGCCGGCCCCCAGCGGCAGCGACCACGCGATGTCGGGCGACTCATTGGTGCCGCCGGCGATCTCAAGGGACCCGCCGCCAATGTCGAAGACAGCCAACCGGCCAGCCGACCACCCAAACCAGCGGCGGACAGCCAAAAATGTCAGCCTGGCCTCGTCTTCGCCAGAGAGCACGGTGAGCGCCACACCGGTCTGCTTCGCGACATGAGCAAGAACTTCATCACTGTTGGTCGCGTCGCGCACCGCCGAGGTAGCGAACCCCAACATCTCCTCGCAGCCCTTGTCCTCGGCAACAACCAGGGCCTGCGCACAGAAGTCGGTCAACGCCTCAACGCCGCTGTTGGTGACCGCACCTGCCTCGTCTAGGTGCTCGGCTAGGCGGAGGGGCTCCTTATAGGAGTACGCCGGCAATGGTGCGGCTCCGTCGTGACCATCGACCACCAGGAGGTGGCCGGTGTTGGATCCGATGTCGAGAACTCCCAAACGCATGGGCTCAAACTACGCCACTCGCGCCCCCGCGAGGGCTAATCCCGACCCCGGGGTCAGGACCCAAACGTGCACCGTTCAGACTGTCTGCATGCGCCTGGACCACGTTTCCTTCGCCGCCGGACCTGACGGCCTTGCCAGCACCGCCCAGCGCATCGGGGGGCTTCTCGGCGTCGAGTTCACCGATGGGGGCGTCCATCCACGCTTCGGCACTCGCAACATGATTCTGCCGATGGCCGACGAGACCTATTTTGAGATCGTGGAGGTCCTTGACCACCCGGCCTCTGACAAAGCTCCGTTTGGCCAGGCGGTGCGCGCGCGCTCCGCTGCGGGCGGCGGCTGGCTTGGTTGGGTCGTAGCCGTCAAAGACATCAGCGTTGTCGAAGCCCGCCTGGGACGCGAGAGCGCTCCGGGTCACCGGCATCGCCCGGACGGCACCGAACTGAACTGGAGGCAGATCGGTGTGGCCGATCTGATCCACGATCCTCAGTTGCCATATTTCATCCAATGGGACATCGCGCCCGGTCTTCACCCCAGCGCGGGAGCCAATGGCTCCTATTCCTTGGCCTGCCTGGAGATCGCCGGCGACCCTCAGCGGGTGAGTGAGTGGCTGGGCGAGAGCGTCGAATCACCCTTGGAAGACGTCAAGGTGGAGTGGGTCGCCGTCAACGGGACGCCCGGGATCACGGCTGCACACTTCCAGACGCCGAACGGCCTCGTCCGCATCTAGTTTCGCCTGATGGATCTGCCTGAAGGTGCCCGGCCTAGCCCCAACATCTGGGGCAACACCGCGCTCTATGAGACTGAGAACCACGCGGTTGACCCCGATCGGGTGATCGAAACCGCGATGGAGTCGCTTGCTCCTTGGCGAGGGCGCACGTTGTTGGATCTTGGGTGTGGCACTGGTTTTCACCTCCCCCGTTTTGCCGACTCCGCTGCCCAGGTGGTCGGTGTTGAGCCCCATCCGGATCTGCTGGCCATCGCACGGCGTCGGGTTCGGCGACTCCCACAGGTTGAGGTGTTGCTTGGCACGGCTCAGGCCATCCCACTGCCAGATGCTGCCGTGGACGTCGTACATGCTCGGTGGGCTTATTTCTTCGGCCCCGGCTGCGAGCCTGGGCTGGCTGAGCTCGACCGCGTCGTACGACCTGGCGGCACGGCTTTCGTGATCGACAACGACGCCACGCGCTCCACCTTCGGCTCGTGGTTGCAGCGCGGTTATCCATCGCGCGATCCACAGCCCATTGCGGAGTTTTGGACGAAGTTGGGCTGGCAGCGCGAGTCGCTCGACATGCGCTGGGAGTTCGACAACCGCCCTGACTTCGAGGACGTCCTCCGGATCGAGTTCCCCATCGAACTTGCCGAGACTCTGATCGCCGAGCACCCCGGGCTCACCGTCGATTACGCCATCAACCTCTGGTGGCGTCGCTTCTAGCCAGGTCTTACCGTTTGCGAAACAGTGCGTCTCTTCGGAGTCTCACCACCGTTTGCTGGCCTACCTTGGAATCGTGTTTGACCCCCTTGAGCCCAACTCCAGACAGCGTGTGCTGGTGGTCGATGACGAACCCACGGTGCGCGAGGTCGTTTGTTCCTACCTCACTAAGGATGGCTATGAGGTGGCCCAGGCCTCGGACGGCGCGGGTGCACTGAGCCAGGTTTCGAATTTCGATCCGGATCTGATTTTGCTTGACCTGATGTTGCCGAAGGTTTCCGGGCTCGAAGTGCTCCGACGGATTCGTCAGACTTCCACCGTCCCGGTGGTTCTCCTCACGGCCCGAACCGACGAGACGGACCGGATCCTTGGCCTGGAATTTGGCGCCGATGATTACGTCGTCAAGCCCTTTTCCCCCCGAGAGCTGGTGGCCCGCGTGCGAGCAGTCCTGCGACGGTCCGGTGCGCAGCAGCTGGCTGAGCTCAACGCAGCCCGATGGTGGTCAGATCATCGTGGACGGGCTTTCGATTGACCCTCGCTCGCGCCAGGTCTTTGTGTCGAACAACGAGGTGCGCCTGACGGCCAAGGAGTTCGACCTCCTGTACTTTCTGTCGGCTCATCCGCACCAGGTCTTCACCCGCGCTGAGCTGTTGGAAAGGGTGTGGGCCTCGTCAGTGCTCTTCCAAGATCCGGCAACGGTGACGGTCCACATCAGAAGGATTCGTCACAAGATCGAGTCCAATATCGAGCAGCCACGCTGGATTCACACTGTGTTTGGCGTCGGCTACCGCTTTGAGCGTGAACCCAGTGCCGTCTCCGCCTAACCACCCGCCGATCGCGCCGACCCTGCTGGCGTTGGCGTTGGTGGCCGTCACCAGCATTGCTTTGGCCCAGATCCTGCTCCAGCCCAATCGTTTGCAGTCGCGTGACCTTGCCGTCGTACTCACGATTCCGGCAGTTCTCGCCGCGTTTGCCCTGCCACTCGTACGCCGCTGGGTTGCTCGCCGCGAACGCGTCGCGGGCGTCGTCATCGCAGCTGGTGTGGCAGCCCTGATCTTCGGCCTCGCCGTCAGCGCAGCGGCGTCCGAGGCGATGTTCGTCAGCGACCATGACTTCCGGATGTTTCTGGTGATGATGACCTTGGCTTGCGGAACCGGCGTGGTCATCGGTCGCGATCTCACGCGGTCGCTGACTCGCGATTTGGGTCACTTGGTCCGCACCATCGCGTGGGTGGGTGAGGGTCGGTTGAATGTGCATGCCGATCTTGCCCGAAGGGACGAGATCGGTAGCGCGGCAAACGCGTTTGACGAGCTTGTCGACAGGCTCAGCGCGGCTGACGAACAACGCAAGGTGCTCACATCTGCGCGCGACACCATGCTGGCCAGCGTCAGTCACGACCTGCGCACCCCACTGACCGCGGCACGCGCGGCGATCGAGAGTGTGCGCGATGGCGTGGCCATCGACACCGACCGCTACCTCGGGTTGGCCGGCGCTCACCTGTACACCTGCGAGCGACTCCTTGAGCAGTTGGCCGATTATGCGAGGGTCGGTTCCGCCCCGCCCGAATTCGCTGGCGAGCCAGTCTCCTGCGCTGAGCTTCTCGACGACGCGATGGAGTCATTGGGGCCAGTGGCCGAGCGGCACTTGGTCACCCTTTCCGCGCAGCTGACCTGCCCCGGACTCGTCAACGGCGAACCCTCCGATCTGGGGCGGGTGTGGCGCAACCTCCTAGACAACGGGATTCGCCATGGTGGCTCCGGAGGTCGGGTGGCTGCCTCGGTCGAAGAGCGGGCTGATTCTGTTGTCGTCAGGGTCTCCGACACCGGAGCCGGCTTTCCTGATGGCTTTCGCAGCGCGGCCTTCGAGCCGTTTTCCCAAGCCGATTCTGCGCGCACCCGGGTGGGTGCATCGGGCCTGGGGCTGGCCATTTGCCGCTCCATCGTGGAACGGCACGGGGGCTCGATTCGGTTGGGTCCCGGGCCGGGCGGCGATGTGATTGTCGAGTTGCCACGGCTCCGGCCTCGTGTCGTTTCTTAGCTGTTTATGAGGTCTTGGGCAGGCGTTGCTTGAGTCGCGCGCAACCGCAGACAAGAGTCGAGGAAACACTCAAATCTAGGGAGAAATCGATGAAAATTGTCCATCTCAGGCTGCTCATGATCAGCCTTGTGGTTAGCCTTCTCGGCGCTGTGACGATTGCCGCGCCGTCACTTGCTGCCCGGCCGAGGCCACAACCCTTGCCGCCGCCAGCACCCGCGGTGGTGACAAACATCGTCGTGAATGAAGCAACCCAAGGGGGTTTCATCGTCACCAACCCCGACGAACTGGGTGTGGACTACATCGTGCAGATCGTCGGCCCCCCAATATTCCCGGTGCCTGACTTTCCGGGCGTGACCACCAACGGCTACGTGGCGGGCACCGAAGGGCGGCTGACCGGGCTTCTTCCCGCGACTGCGTACACCGTCACGGTGTTCCGTCACCGTTTCTACGATTCAAGGACCAACAAGGTTGTCAACGTGCTGTCGGCGCCCACCACCTTCTCCTTTACGACGCCCACGCTGGCAGCGACGCGCCCTTCCAAGCCGGTCATCTCAATAGCGAGTCAAACCTCAACTATTGCGTACCTCGTTTGGGCGCCATCAACGGACAACGTGTCCACCGAGACTCAGCTTCAATACGTCTACACAGTCGCTGGCGATCCGCAACGCACCGCCGTACCCACCTGCTTTAGCTATTGCTTCGGCACGACGGGCACTCCGATCATCAAACCTGCGCCCGGCCAATCCATCAGCGTCACTGTGACCGCCATCGACGGAGCCGGCATCCGGTCGCTGCCGAGCAACGCTGTGGTGATCACCGGCTAACTGCGGGCCCCAGTCCTCGGTTGGGGAACGATCACAACTAAAAGCTCACAGCGGGTGGTTGCGTCTGACCCTCGGGTGCCTTATAGAACTCTCGCTTGCTGACCCCGGCGATTCCGGTGAAGAACATCCACGGAATCGTCTGGGTCAGCTGGTTGAGTTTGGAGACGGCGTCGTTGTAATACTGCCTGGCGAAAGAGATCTGGTTCTCGGTGTCGGCCAATTGGGCCTGAAGATCCAAGAAGTTGGCGCTGGCCTTGAGGTCGGGATAGTTCTCCGCCACCGCATTGAGGTTGACCAAGGCTCCGGCAAGGGTTGCGTCGGCAGCTGCTTTTGCGGGCACATCCGTCCCGGCGGCAGCTTTCTGTACGCCGGCCCGAGCTGCGGTGATCTCCTCGAAAACCCCCTTCTCGTGCGCGGCGTACCCCTTCACTGTCTCCACCAGATTCGGGATCAGGTCGGCGCGCCGGGTGAGTTGTACGTCGATCCCCCCGAGGGCTTCCTGTGCGCCAATGTCGGCTTTGCGCAGGATGTTGAAGCCCGTTACCCCAAACAAAACCGCCGCGGTCAGCAGCGCAATCACGATCCACATCATTTGGACTCCATTCGTTGCCAGGATTTGTTTGCCGGGTTGTGCTCAGTCTTGCCGATCTCACTTGTGCCGGGGACAGTCACCACGAACCGCCCCCGCCCCCGCCGCCTCCACCGCCCCCAGAGAAGCCGCCTCCGCCTCCCCCACCACTCGAACTCGAGCTCTGGGTGGCCTGATAGGAAGCGATCGCCGAGTCGACGGTCGAGGAGAAGTCGCTGACTGCTTTGGTCACGAACGCGCCGGTCGAGGCCCCTGAATAGCCACCGAAATAGGTCGGCACCGGCGGCTCCACACCGACCTCAGTGCGATACTTCTGCGCCCACTCAGCTGCGCAACCGAGCGCAACCGCCCACGGCAGATAGGCGGTGTAGAGCTCCTCGCGACCGGCGAAATCGAAGCGCTCCTTGCTAGAACGGGTCGACAAAACTCGGTGGAATCCGCCGATTCGAGACCACAGATCGCGGCCGCGAGTTGTGCGCCGGGTGCCTGACCCGGTCCGCAGCAGCGGCAGCCCCAAGACCGCGAAGAGCCCGGGGATTGCCGCTAAGACGGTGAGGTCAAACGGCTTCCAGATGATGATGGCAAACGCCGCCACGAAGCCCATCACGACTAGGCCGCCGCCGAGGCCTTTGATGCCCGCGGTTGTCATCAGCCCGGCGCGCTTGGCCCAGGCCTGGGTCTGCGAGTCAAACTCCATCAACTGCTCTTGCAGCAGTTTGCCCGAAGCAACCTCGCGGCTGGCGGCGGTAAAACTGCCGCCGGGTTTGCCGACAAGACGGCCAATTCGCGCCGTGATCTCGTCGGTTTCGGCCCAGCCCTCTGCCCCTCGCTCATCGACCAAGGTCCAGTCGCTGCCATGTCGGCTGATGCTCACGGCCCCCTTCTCGGCGGCATGCATGATCGAGGCGACAAATGCTTCGCGACCGGTTTGTTCGGTGAAGATGTAGGCCGCTTGTGCCGGGCCGATGCCGACCGGCGGAGCATATTGAAGCGGGTAAGGAGGTTTTGGTTCATAACTTTGCCAACTCGCGCGCAGACCAATCAGCCCGGCGGCGCTGGCTAGCCCGAGAATCACAACCAAGCCGGGGACGCTGCGGCCCAGTACGCGATCAAACCGTGGCGTCCAGGGGAGGGTCTTGCCGGCCTTCGGGGTCGGCATGTCGAGGGTCGCGAGAAGGGTGACGGGTGTGTTTGGTGGCAGGTTTCCGGTGCTGATCTCGAGGTTGCGCGTGCCTTCACCCGTGGCTTCGCAACCATCCGTCGTACCCACTCCTTGCGCGCAGCGCACGCCTTGAGCAACCGCCGGTAATGTCACCGTCAGCTTGGCTGAGTCGATGGACTGCCGCCAGCCTCCCGGGATCAGATTCCAATAGAACTGCGTCCCAGCCTCAGCGCTGCCCAGCACACCTTCGATGCGATAGCTAATCTCATAGATGTGGTTGCCCGGGCTGAGGTAGACGTCTTCGTCGCCGATCTTGGCGACGACAAACCGCCTGTTGTCGTCATGGGTGCGATCAAATGACTCCTCCTCGCCGTCCCGTAGCACCTGAATGTCTTCGGGCTCTCGACGGACGTATGGATCGGTCGGATCAATGGGATCCCAGAACCTAAAGATCCCGCGCTTGTTTCCGGTCGGAAACTGAACCGTGAGTATCTCTGTCACCGACAAATCGCCGTTGTCAGCGACGACGAAGTCAGCGTCGTACTCCGTGATCCGCGTTTCTTCGTAGGTTGACTCGGCTGGCGGAGTGGCATCAAAGGTGAACGCGGGAAAGATGATGCCCAAGGCGAGGACAATCGTCGCCAATAAGCCTCTCGCCAATCGCGCCATGATGCCAAGACCCTATCGATCCCGCCTTGCCCACGTCCCCCAAATCGCCGAGGAGTCACGTGGAACCGGTGAGGAGTCACTCAGGACTGCCGAGGAGTCACGTGGAACCGGTGAGGAGTCACGTGGAACCGGTGAGGAGTCACCAAGCAGGTCAGTGACGCTTAAAGATCTTCCGCAAGATGAAAAGCCCAGCGATGGCTCCCGCTGCCTGCTTCCAGTAGGACTTCAAGATCACCGGAATGACCGCCGCCCCGAGGTCTAAAGAGTTGTCCTGAGGCGGTGGCGGAGGCAATCGACGTGGGCCGGCCCGACTCGGCCCTGGGCTACTTGACCCCTCAGCCGATCCAGGTGACTCCTGGGCCGGATTACCTGACTCCTGGGCCGGATTGCCTGACTCCTCGACTGTTCCAAGTGACGCCTCGGCGGGATCAGGCGCGGGGTCTGCGGTGAGGCGGGCTTCAAGGCAGGCCACGAACTGGTTGAGCAGCTTGTCAGAAACGTCCTGCATGACGCCTCGGCCAAATTGCGCGGGCTTGCCGGTGATAGCTAGGTCGGTAAGCACCTCGACATCAGTTGAACCACCGTCGGCCGCCACCATCGACGCGGTGATCTTCGCGCCGGCCGTGCCGTTGCCTCGTTTGTCTTTGCCGTTGGCATCGACGACAAAGCGGTGGGCCTCATCGTCCTTCTCGACGAAGGTGCCGGACCCGTTGTAGACCAACGCGATCGGACCGAGTTTGACCTTCACGGACCCCGAGAAGGAGTCCCCGTCGGTTTCGGTGACCTGGGCCCCTGGGAAACACTCCGCCACCGACGCTATGTCGTTAAAGTGCGCCCAGGTCTCCTCGACCGAAGTGGGGACATTAAACCGGTGAGCCAGCTCCATGAATCAGGCTCCCGCAGCCGCCAGCACCGCACGGCGGGTCAAGACCGTGGCCAAGTGCTTGCGGTACGCCGCGTCGCCATTGAGATCCGAAGCTGGATTCGTGCCGTCGGCAGCACCGGCACTGGCAGCACCGACCGCAGCCTCAGTCGCCGCAGCGCCAGCCAATGCCGTCTCGACTCCACGAGCGCGCAACGGCGTCGAACCCATGTTGGTCAAGCCGACACGGGCTTCGGCAATCGCGCCGCCAGCCATCCGCACGGTGGCAGCAACGGCGACGATCGGCCACTGCTGAGCCACCCGCACGAACTTCTCGTAGTGGGCACCCCAACCGGTGTGCTTCGGGATCCGGATTTCGGTCAGGATCTCGTCCTCGCCGATCGCGGTCTCAAACAAGTCGACGAAGAAGTCGTCGGCAGACACCGTTCGAGAACCCGAGGGTCCGGCAATCACCATCGAAGCGCCGAGCGCCAAGATCGGGGCACCTAGGTCACCAGCCGGATCAGCGTGCGCTAGCGCGCCGCCCAGTGTGCCGCGGTGTCGAATCTGCGGGTCTGCCACATGCGCAGCGGCCTTCGCCAACAGCGATGCGTGCTCGGCAACGAGCGCAGAGCCAGCCACCTCGGCATGGGTCGTGAGGGCGCCGATCACCAAGGTGTCGCCGTCTTCGCTGATCCCAGTGAGCCCAGGAATCTGCCCCAGATCAATCACCAGCTCGGGTGCGTTGAGGCGCATCCGCAACACTGGCAACAGGCTTTGTCCGCCCGCCATGATTTTCGCTTCATCTCCCGCCGCAGCCAACGCCGACAAGGCATCCGCGACGGACGTTGGGGCTACATAGTCAAACTGGGTGGGGATCATGCGCCTGCTCCCTTCGAACTGTTGATGGCTCTCCAGACGCGCTCCGGAGTGCACGGCATCTGTACGTCGTTGACGCCGAACTGACGAATCGCGTCGACCACGGCATTGACCACAGCCGGGGTGGAGGCGATGGTGCCGGCCTCGCCCACCCCCTTCGTGCCGAGCGTGTTGGTCGTCGACGGGCTGGTCGTGTGGTCGATGTCGTAGGAGATCGTGTCCGCCGCCGAAGGCAGCAAGTAATCCACGAACGAGCCGCTCACGAGCGTGCCCGCCTCGTCATAGATCGCTTCCTCCCACAACGCCTGGGCGATGCCCTGAGTCAGTCCGCCATGCACCTGGCCGGCCACGATGAGCGGGTTGATGATGTTGCCGATGTCATCGCAGCAGGCGTACTTGCGCAACGTGACCTGGCCGGTTTCGGTGTCCACCTCGACCGCACACAGGTGCGTGCCATGGGGGAAGTTGAAGTCGATCGGATCGTACGTCGCCTCGGAGTCGAGGTTGGGCTCCATGCCGTCGGGCAGGTTGTGTCCGGCGAACGTCGCCCAAACCACCTCGGCCAAGGCCTTGCTCTGATCCGTGCCGCGCACCGACAGCGTTCCGGCAGCAAACTCGATGTCATCCACCGACGCTTCCATCAGGTGTGCGGCGACGATCTTGGCCTTCTCGATCACCTTGTCAGCGGCCCGCACCAACGCCTCGCCACCGACCACCAAGGACCGGGAGCCATAAGTGTCGAGACCCTTGTGCGCCACCTGGGTGTCGCCGTGCAAGACCTCAACGTCTTCGAACGCAACGCCGAGTCGGTCGGCCACGATCTGGCTAAACGCCGTCTCGTGGCCCTGGCCATGCGCCGACGCTCCGGTCACGACTTCGACCTTGCCGGTGGGCAACATCCGGACCGAGGCATGCTCCCAGCCACCGGCCGCATAGCTGAGCGCACCCAGCACCCGCGACGGAGCGAGGCCACACATCTCGGTGAACGTCGAGACGCCGATGCCGAGTTGCACCTTGTCGCCCGAGGCGCGGCGCTGAGCCTGCTCGGCCCGCAACGCGTCGTACCCCAACAATTCCTTGGCCCGAGCCGTGGCGGCCTCGTAGTTGCCGGAGTCGTAGGTCATTCCGGCAACCGTAGTGAAGGGGAATTCGGTGTTCTTGATCCAGTTCTTCTCCCGGATCTCCAACGGATCCACGCCCACTTCGACGGCCAACTCATCCATCAAGCGCTCGATGGCAAACGTCGCCTCCGGCCGCCCGGCGCCACGATAGGCGTCAGTCCAGGTCTTGTTGGTGAACAAGTTCGTGGTCGCGAATTGGTAGGCCGGGAACTTGTAGATCGAGTTGAACATAAACGCCCCAAGCACTGGTACGCCCGAAGTCACCAGACCTAGGTAGGCGCCCATGTCTGCCAGCAGATCAACCTTGAGACCGGTGACAGTGCCGTCCTTGGTGGCAGCCAGCGTGAGCCGTTGCACCTGATCGCGGCCGTGATGGCCGGACACGAGGGACTCCGAGCGGGTCTCGGTGTATTTGCAGGGCTTGCCGGTCCGCTGCGCGGCCAGCACGGTGATGACCTCTTCGGGGGTGAACTGGAGTTTGCCACCAAAGCCGCCGCCGACGTCGGGAGCGATGACCCGCACCTTTGACTCAGGGATGCCGAGCACGGCTGCGGTGAAGATCCGCACAAAGTGAGGCACCTGCGTAGAAGACCAGATGGTGATCTGCTCACCCGTCGGGTCGACCGCTATTGAGCGTGGCTCCATGAAGGCAGGGATGAGGCGCTGTTGGCGATATTCGCGCTCGATGACGATGCCGTCGACACGAGCAGCCTCGATCGCCGCATCGACATTGCCGCCGGTGCCGGCGTCTTCGGAATCAAACTTCCAGTACGCCGACTTGTTGGTGCCGAGTTCGGGGTGAGCCAGGACCTCGTCGGTGAGCGCTTCCTTAAGTCCAAGGACTGGGGTCAGTTGTTCGTAGTCGACATCAACCAACTCGGCCGCGTCCCGCGCTTCAGCCGCACTGCGGGCAATCACAACAGCAACGACCTCGCCGGCAAACGCGACTCTGTCAACCGCGACAGACGGGTGGTTGGGGGCCTTCTGGTCAGGGGTGATCGGCCAGGCACATGGGAGTCCACCTTGTACGTCGGCCAGGTCGGCGCCGGTCAGCACGGACACCACGTTGACAGCCTTCTTAGCCTCAGCGGTGTCGATGTTAGTGATGTTGGCGTGAGCAAACGGCGAGCGCACAACAGCGATGTGCAACATGCCCGGGAAGGTGAAGTTGTCAGTCCAACGGGTGCGACCGGTGATCAGCCGCTGATCTTCCTTGCGTCGTCGATCCCGACCTATCTCTCGTGCCGGTGCGTCTTCTACGGCGGTCACTGGGTTGCTCCTTGCTCGGCGGCATGCTGAACGGACTTGACGATGTTGTGATAACCGGTGCAGCGGCAGAGGTTGCCTTCGAGTCCCTCACGGATCTCGGTCTCACTCGGATGGGGGTTGTCGTTGAGTAGGTCGATCGACTGCATGATCATGCCCGGCGTACAGAATCCGCATTGGAGTCCGTGACACTCACGGAACGACTCCTGCACGGGGTGCAGGACACCGTCTTGGGCGAGTCCCTCGATGGTCGTGACTTCGGCACCGTTGGCCTGCACGGCCAGCACGTTGCACGACTTCACGCTCTTGCCATTGAGATGGACCGTGCACGCACCACAGTTGCTGGTGTCGCAACCGATGACGGTGCCGGTCTTGCCGAGAGATTCGCGCAGATATTGCACGAGCAGCATGCGGGGTTCGACGTCGTCAGAAACGCGCGCCCCGTCAACAGTGAGTTCGATCTTTGCCATGGACTTGTGACTCCCGTGGGTCGAGGGTTGGATCAGCAAGCACCCAACCGCGAAGACAGATTTGGCGGATGTGAGTGACGCTAGTCACATCAGGTTGGCGAAAGGTGGGGGCGGTGGCTCCCCAACCCGCCGACACGTCACTGATGTCGCGATTTTTGCGGCGTGTCGGACGGCGATTGACGGGTCGGCCGATCTGAGTGACTCCTCGGCCGGATTCCGTGACTCCTGGGCTAGCGGGTGGCGGCAGCCAGTCGGGCTTTGAGCAGTGGCTTCTCCGGGTGAGCCTGTTCGCCCAATGCAGCCAGCGCAACCTCAACGACCTCGACGTCGTACGGCGCCAACTCGGCATAGCGCAAAACCGCGCCCGGTTGCGGGTCGGCCAGCAGAGCCTCTCGGACGGCAACCGCGACATAGTCCGCGAGTTCGCACAAGGCAGGCGAGTTGGTGCCGGGCAACAGGTCGCCGCCATATGCATCGACGGCCGCCCGAGTGTGGCCTTGCCGCACCAGCGTGAGGACCCGATCTACGTCTGTGTCGGCAGGCATCATTAGGCGATACGGCCGCGAGGCCAGTTGCCCACCCAGCGAACGACGCAGGTGTGACACCTCCGACTTCAAAGTCGACAGCGTGACGGCTGAGTCGCCATAAACCAACGCATGCAGTTGCTCAAGCGATAGCCCTTCCGGGTGCAAAGCGAGCAGCGCCAGGATCTCGGTTTGGCGTCTGTTGAGCAGCAACCGCTGGCCGTCCAGGCGCGCCTCAGCGGTGCCCAGCAGAGTCAAGGAGAGCCCCGCCGGGTCTGAGGTGTACGCCGTGTCTTGGGGCGGCCGCCAAGCTGAATGCGGCATCGCCGTCTCGATCATCCGCGCCATCATCCGGGCGGTTGCGAGACCGATCGGGTGGGTGCGATCCCAGGTGGTCGACAGGTCGATCACGCCGATCTGTTCGCCCGTCGTCGGGTTTCGCAGCGGGGCTGCCCAGCAGACCCAGTTGTGCACGATCGAGGCATAGTGCTCAGCGGAGAACACCATCGAGGGCGCTCCATCTCGCATCGCCAAAGCGAGCGCGTTGGTGCCAACTGACGCCTCGTCCCAGCGGGCGCCGGCCACAAAGTTCACAGACTCGGCCTTGCGACGCATGACCCGCCCGCCATACGTCCACAAGATGCGAGTTTCCGCATCTGTCACGGCCAACACCAAGTCGCCATCCTCGGCAGTCCGGCGGAGTTCGTCTTCGACGCGCTCCACAGCGATCTGCAAGGGCGAGCCCTTGAAGACGGACGCTGTATCGGACTCGTCGGTCATCGGCGCCTCGACCACCGACGGCTCGATGGCAGCGCCGGATCTCCGCCAACTATTCAAGATCTCCGGCCGAATCAGCGGTTCAGCAGCGTCACCACGCTCGACGAATGTCGTCCACGCCCGCACGGCTTCCAGGCGCCGCGCCTGCAGCGCGCTCCGACCATTCATGTGAGACCGCCCAATGTCCGTCCGCGATTTATGTGATCGAGGTCACGTGTTGACTCGCCGTAACCGTAACCCAGGCGCGGTTGGCGGGGAACCGCCAAGGTCAGAGTTTCCGATCTGGGAAGTGATCGACCGGTGAGGTCACAAAGGGAGTGCGTCAGTCTCGTGGTGGATTCGACCCTCCGTGCCGATTAGTCGCTCCCCTGAGCCACCCCACTGCAGGGCCACGATCTCGGCGGCAATAGAGATCGCCGTTTCCTCGGGAGTACGGGCCCCAAGATCGAGTCCGATCGGCGAAGAGAAGCGCGACAACTCCTCCTCGGTGAGCCCTGCCGACCGAAGTCGTTCGAGCCGGTCCTCGTGTGTACGCCGCGAGCCCATCGCCCCGACGTACCCCACCTCAGGCAACCGCAACGCCACTTCCAGCAACGGCACGTCAAACTTGGGATCGTGGGTGAGCACACACAACACGGTGCGGCGATCGATCCGGCCAGCGTCAGCTTCCTTGGCCAGATAGCGATGGGGCCAGTCGACGACCACCTCGTCGGCGGCCGGGAACCGCGACACGGTGGCAAAAACGGGCCGGGCGTCGCAGACGGTCACGCGGAAACCCAAGAACTCCCCCACCTTCGCCACCGCTGCCGCAAAGTCGATGGCGCCGAAGACCAACATCCGCGGAGGTGGCGCGAAAGCCCAGACAAAGACCCGCATGCCCTCGCCGCGACGCTCACCGTCAGGGCCGTAGGTCAGAGTCGCGTGGTGCCCGGCGGCCAGGAGCCCGAGCGCATCATCACGCACCGCAGCGTCTGCGCGTTTGCTGCCCAACGTCCCCAGGACAGATAGTCCGCCGCGAAAATCATCCTTTTCTGGCTCCGAACCATGATTTTCGCGGCGGACTATCTCCGTGGCGGGGGTGTGGGGGGTGTCGGGGTTGTCAGGGTGGATGATCAGGCGACGGCCGATCCAGGAGGCGTCGGGGTGATCAACCACAGTGGCCACAGCAACTGGACGCTCGGCCGCGATGTCTTCGGCGATCGCCCCCAACTCAGGGAAGTCGGCCTGGCTCACCTTTTCGACGTAGACATCCAGGATGCCGCCGCAGGTCAGTCCCACCGCGAAGGCGTCGTCGTCCGAGACGCCATAGCGCTGCAACACCGGTGCCCCCGAGGCAACGACTGATTCGCCCAATTCATAGACCGCGCCTTCGACGCAGCCACCGGACACCGATCCCACCGCCTCACCGCCGGGGCCAACAATCATCGATGCGCCCGGCGGACGGGGGGCGGATTGGAAAGTGGCCACCACGGTCCCGAGGCCGACGGTTTCGCCAGCACGCCACCACTCCAATAGTTCGGGCAGCACTTCACGCATTGGCGATCACCTCGGTCAATTCGGAGTACGTCGCCAAGGAATGTCCGGCGACAAAGTGGTCAACATGCGGAAGCACGGCGACAATTCCCTGCTGGATGGGTTCATAGCCTTCGCGACCCCGGTGGGGATTGACCCAGATCACCGAATGCGCGAGCCGATGCAGCCTCGACATCTGTTCACTGAGTTGCGTGCAGTCTCCCCGCTCCCAACCATCGCTGAAGACCACGACCACCGCACCGCGCGCCATGCCGCGCTGACCCCATCGGTCAAGAAAGAACTTCAGCGTCTCGCCGAGCCGAGTTCCGCCAGACCAATCAGGCACGGTCTGCCCCGCCGCCACGATCGCGCGCTCTGCATCACGTTGACGCATCGCGCGGGTGAGGTGAGTCAGCCTCGTCCCGATCGTGAAAACCTCCACCGGATGGTTGCGGCCACCCACACTCGCGAAGCGATGCGCCAACCTCAGCAACGCATCGGCGTACCCACTCATCGAGCCGGACACGTCCACCAACAACACCAGCCGTCGCGACCGAACCCCTCGTCGTCGCCACTCAACTCGCCCCGGCTCCCCCAACTGCCGCAGCGTTCGCCGCAAGGTGCGCTGGCGGTCGAGTTCACCGCGGTGCCAAGAAGTACGCCGATGAGCCGGGCGCACCGGCGGCCGCGGATGAAGGGCATCAAACAGACGAGCCAGCAACGCCTTCTCGGCCGGCGTCATCGCGGCGATGTCCCGGTGGCGAAGCACTTCGTGGTCGCTCGCGGCAACGCGCATCGCATCCTCGGCATCGTCATCGCCAGACCCCGATCCCTCGTCCTGATTCAAGGGAATCGACTTGACTGGGTCACGCTGCTTCTCGATGGTCCGCGGCAGCGCCTCGCGCGCATCAAACCAACTGTCAAAGACTTGTTCATAGCGGTCAAGGTCATCAGGCCCACTGCACAAGGTGGCCCGGCCCGCGAGATAGACGCCGCGGCGCTGGTCCGCGCCAAGGTTGGCGGTCGCATCCAGGAACGTTTGGGTTCGGTCCATGGTCACCCCCACTCCGGCGGCCCGCACAGCGTTGGCGAATGCCACCAAAATCTCGTCCGCCGCGTGGCCGGGGGTCGAGACTGTCGCTTTGGTGGTCGAGCCATTCGAGACCATCACACGGCCAAAATCCGGTCGAGGGCCTGCTTCACCCGGTCAGAGTCCTCGCGATATTTCATCAGCGCACCCAAAGTCAGCGAAGCGGACTCGAGATCCAGAGTGTCGGCGCCCAACCGATCCAGGGCTCGGGCCCAGTCCAGGGTTTCGGCAACACCCGGAGGCTTCAATAGGTCAGATCGCCCACGCAACTGTTGCACCACGGTGACGACCTGTCGACTCAATCGCTCCGAAATCTCCGGAGCCCGAGAGCGGACGATCGCCACCTCACGGTCGAGCCCTGGGTGGTCGATCCAGTGATAGAGACAGCGCCTCTTGAGCGCATCGTGGAGTTCGCGGGTGCGGTTGGAAGTCAGAATGACGATGGGCGGCGTGACAGCTTTCACGGTGCCCAACTCCGGGATCGTCACCTGATAGGTCGACAACACCTCCAACAGGAACGCTTCAAACTCATCGTCGGCTCGGTCCACCTCGTCAACCAGCAGCACGGCTGGGCTTTGCCGCAAGGCGGCCAGCACAGGGCGCGCAAGGAGGAACCGCTCGTCATACAACGACTTCTCGGCCTCCTCGACATCGGCGCCGCCGGTGGCTTCCAAAGCGCGCAAGTGCAGGATTTGGCGCGGAAAGTCCCAGTCATAGAGAGCCTGACTGGCATCGATGCCTTCATAACACTGCAGCCGAATCAGTGGCAGCGACAGCGCCTCGGCGATCGACTCAGCCAGCGCCGTCTTGCCCGTCCCAGGCTCACCCTCCAACAGGAGCGGGCGCTCCATCACCAACGCCAAGTGAGTGATGGTTGCCAGCGCATCGTCACCGACGTAGCCCGTCGCGGCTAACCGGTTCGCTAGATCGGCCGGGGAAGCGGAGAGCGCGGGCATGCCACGATGTTACGGCGGGCAGGTTGTCCCAAGGTTGGCAGCGACTTGACCTTGAGGGCACTTGAGGTTGAAGACTGGGGTCATGACGCCCAACACTGAGCCCTATGTCCAGGTCGGCGACAGCGGACTCTTCGTCTATCGGGTCGGGCTTGGCACCATGCAGTTTGGGTGGACGGCCGATGAGCAGGCGTCGTACGACGTGTTGGACGCCTATTTCGAGATCGGCGGCAACTTCATCGACACCGCTGATTGCTACAGTTCCTGGGGGCCTGACAACGCTGGCGGCGTCTCCGAAGAGATCATCGGGCGCTGGCTCAAGGCTCGCGGAAATCGAAACGACGTCGTGGTCGCCACCAAGGTTCGCGCAGCCATGGGTGAACAGTTCAGCGACCACCGCGGCACCATCAAACAGCGCGAAGGACTCTCGCGCCGGTGGATCATGAAGGCTTGTGAGGACAGTCTCCGTCGCTTGGATGTTGACCACATCGACCTCTATCAGGCTCACTACATCGATCCCCTGGTTCCGATCGAAGAGACGATGTCAGCCTTCACCGACCTCGTACGGCAAGGCAAGGTTCGCTATCTCGGCTGCTCAAACTTCAGCGCCTGGCGCCTCGTGGAGTCGCTGTGGGCGTCCGACCGTGTTGGGCTGGAGCGCTTCGTCAGCATTCAACCCGAATACAGCCTGCTCACACCCACCCGAGGAGATGTCGAGGCCGAGCTCACTGGCGCGTGTGAAAAGTACGGCGTCGGCATGATCCCCTACAGCCCGCTCGGCGGTGGGGTGCTGACCGGGAAATACCGCCGCGGCCAGGCGCTCCCCGACAGCCAGCGGGCGAGCGAAAACCAAGCGAAACGGCTGTCTGAGACCAACCTCGACATCGTGGAAGCGGTCATCGAGGTTGCCAACCGCTCCGGGGGCACCCCCGCCGGGGTCGCGATCAATTGGCTGCGCTCTCGACCGATGGTTGCCGCGCCCATCATCGGCGCTAATACGCCCGCCCAACTGGTCGACGTACTCCGCGGACTCGACGTGGCGCTCTCACCCGAAGACGCGATGCTGCTCAACCATGCCAGCGACTTCCGCCCCTCTCGCCCGTCCTTGGAGAATTGACGCCTCGCACCAGGTCCTAGCCCTATTGAACAACTTCAAACTCGTACCGCTATCTCCCTAACGTCGAGCCATGACAATTCAGCGATCCACCCCTCGGGTGGCCGTGCTCGGCACCGGCTACGTGGGTTTAGTCACCGCCGTCGGCCTAGCTCACCTCGGGCTAAGGGTCCAGGCGGTGGATGTCGATCTGAGTAAGATCCATCGACTTCGTTCGGGTGATCCGGTCATCCACGAGCGCGGTCTGGCTCCCCTGCTTCGCTCGTGTATAGCAAACGGATCGCTCACCTTTGGCACGTCGGTGGCCCGAGCCCTCAGGGGAGCAGAAGCCGCTTTCATTGCGGTGGGAACGCCTTCGTCGCCCGACGGCTCAGCAGACCTGAGATTTGTTGAGGCCGCCTTAGATGAACTGATCGATGAAGCTCAGACGGACCTAGTGATTGTCGTCAAGAGTACGGTTCCGGTGGGCACCAACGATGGCCTGCAGCGACGAGCCCAGCAGCGGATTCTCAAGCTGGGGAGCGCCCTTACGGTCAGTCTCGCTTCCAATCCCGAGTTCCTACGAGAATCGCGGGCAATCGCCGATTTCTTGGCCCCAGACCGGCTCATTTTCGGAGTGCGCGATCAACGTTCTAGCACCACCCTGGAGCGGATCTACAGCACCCAAATTGCCGCCGGCGCACCCGTCCTCACCACCGACCCGGCCACCGCCGAGCTCACCAAGTATGCCGCCAACGCGATGCTCGCGACCCGAATCAGTTTCATGAACCAGATCACCGAGCTCTGCGATCAGGTCGGCGCAGACGTTGAGGACATCAGGCGAGGTTTGGCCAGCGACCCGCGGATCGGGCCACATTTCCTCCAGGCGGGAGTCGGCTTTGGAGGGTCGTGCTTCCCCAAAGATCTGCTGGCTCTGCGACACTCAGCGCACACCCATGGGATCGACATTCCGCTCCTTGATGCGGTGATTGATATCAACGAACGCCAGCGCGGCTTGGCAGTTCGCAAGTTGGCCAGCCGACTCGACCTTCGTCGGGCCCGCATTGCTGTGTGGGGACTTACGTTCAAGCCCGACACCGATGACATCCGCGATTCTCCAGCGCTGGGAGTGGTTGAGGATCTGCTGGATGCGGGTGCCAGCCTGACCGTTCACGACCCGGCCGCGGCCCTTCCTAGTTGGTGCCGCGGACGGGTTGAGCGCGCTGAAACTGCGCTCGGCGCAGCAAGGGGGGCGGTCGCGCTCGTCCATCTGACCGAGTGGTCCGAATATCGCGACGTCCCCGCGGTACAACTCGCCGCGACGATGCGTGGAAAGCTCATCTTCGACGGTCGAAACGCACTCGATGCAGCGTCATTGCGGACCCAGGGCTTCACCGTGATGCAGGTCGGTCGAGGCGTCCAAGACCCGCCCGCTAACGAGCCGATAGCTCAAGTTCATGGCCTGGTCGGCGCCCTCCGATGACCCTCAGAGTGCTGTTCGCGTCTCACGACGGCTATGGGCTCGGCCACACCCGCCGCAACGCGAGGTTGGCCGCCGCTTTGCTCAGGCGAGTTAGCGACGCTCAGGTCTGGCTGCTCACCGGCATAAAGTCAACTCATCCTTGGCTGACACACCCCGGATTGACGGTGCATCGCCTACCTTCCCTCACCAAGGACAATCAGGGGAACTACCGCCACTCCTCGCTTTCGCCGCGCCAAGCCCTCGACGCTCGCAGGAGAGCCTTTGAGGTCATCGTCGGCGAGACCCAGCCTCAGCTCGTGGTTCTTGATAGACACCCCTTCGGTATTGCTGGCGAGTTGCGACCAGGTCTCGCGTTGGCTCGGCAACACGGTGCCCGAGTCGTCCTCGGACTTCGAGACATTCTCGATGAACCGGGTGTCATTCGCCGCGAACTTGCCTCGGAGGCTTGGTTCGGCGCCGGTCAGGTACTTGATCAGATCCTGGTATATGGCAATCAGGCACTCTGTGATCACCAGCTCGAATATGGATTGCCGGGCTCTGCGACCTATTGCGGGATCGTGGTGGATCCCCCCGAACACAGGACGACCACCCAGCGCCTCGTGATAACCGCTGGGGGAGGTGCGGACGGCCGAGCCGTCTCCCAACTCGGCCGAGATCTGGTCGGGTTGACCCCGTTTCCCGAGACCGTCATCGTGTCCGGGCCGTCAGCAACGCCTGGTCCGGCCAACGCTCGCGCCGGATTAGTCGTCCACCCGCAAGTTGCCGATTGTGCAAACTTGTATGCCGGGGCCGCCGCAACCGTCCAAATGGCCGGCTACAACTCGACGTATGAAGCCATTGTGGCCGGAATTCGGCCGGTGCTGGTCCCACGCCGATCGCCGCGGCGTGAGCAAGCGATTCGAGCAACCCGGTTGACTTCCTTGGGTCTCGCGGACCTTGTGGATTTCGGATCTACCACCGAAGAGGTCGCGTGGTTGCTGCGTCAACCACGCAGGCTTACCGCCCGGGCAGCGATTGATCGCGGTATCTCTCTCGAGGGCGTTGCTACGGCCACATCCTGCCTCCTTGAGTTGACAGGGACGGATCAGAGGGACGTCGCATGATCAGGACCTTGATCGCATTTCGGACCTTTGCTCGGCGCTACTTGGGGCTATTGATTCTGGGCGGCTCGTTGGCCCTGCTTGAAGTACTTGTTCGGCTGGCCGAACCATGGCCTCTGCGTCTGGTCGTGGACTACGTCGTGGCTGACAACGCGCCCACACTGTGGGGAATCGACGACCGCCGACTGCTCCTAGCAGTGGCGGTGGCCTCGCTGGTTGCCATCGTGGCCGTGGCCGCATGCTTGGACTATTGGGCCAAGAGGCTATTGGCATCTGCAGGAGTGAGACTCGCCACCGATGTGCGAGGGGCCGTCTTTACTCACCTGCATCGACTCTCCCTCGGTTTCCATGGTCGCCAACAGGTTGGAGACCTCTCTGCTCGCGTCACCAGCGACGTGGACCGCGCCCAAGACATGATCGTCCAGGCCCTAGCGGTGATCGCACCCAATGTGATGATGGTGGTGGGGATGTTCGTCGTCATGTTTCTCATGGACCCGACCTTCACCCTGGTCGCACTCGCCCTCTCTCCCTTGCTGGCCTGGGCGGTCCATCGCTCGACCCGGCAACTGAAGGCATCCAGCCGTCGAGCGCGCAAGGCCGATGGTCAAGTAGCCGCCGCTGCGACGGAGAGCCTGGGATTGATGAACGTCGTCCAAGCCTTCCACCTTGAGCGCGTGCAGCGGGCAAGGTTCGACTCGCTGACCCAGCACAGCCGGGACGCAGGATTGGAATCGGCCAGGGTGCAAGCCCGCTTCAGTCCACTGGTGGATGTCACGGCAGCTCTCTCCGCCGCGGTGGTGCTGTGGTTTGGCAGCCTGCGAGTGCTCTCGGGTGAGTTGAGCCTGGGGGCTTTGTTGATTTTCGTGGCCTATCTCGGCTCTCTCTACAAGCCACTCAAGGCTCTTTCCCGACTCAGCGCCACTTTCGCCAAAGGCACCGCTGCCTCCGAACGGGTCTGCGCTGTTCTGGCCGAGATACCAGAAATTCGAGACCTCCCAGGTGCCGAGCTCACCGGGCGATTGGAGGGCCGGATCCAGTTCGACGACGTCACCTTTGCCTATGGCGAAACGCTCGTCCTTCGCGACGTCACGCTGGGCATCGCACCCGGGGAGTCGGTTGCCCTGGTTGGCCCAACAGGTGCGGGAAAAAGCACCTTGGTCTCGTTGGTTCCGCGCCTGATCGATCCCACCCACGGCGCGCTGCGACTGGACGGCCGCGACGCGCGCTACCTGCACCTTGATGGCATTCGTGAGCAGGTGGCAATGGTGCTCCAGGATTGCGTATTGTTCCGCGGAACTCTCCGGGAGAACATCCTGCTCGGCAACCCAGATGCGACCGATTCGCAGTTGCGTCGGGCCACGAAACTGGCACTTGTCGATGAATTCGCGCATCGGCTCCCAGATCGGCTGCACACTGCGGTCGGTGAGCGGGGGGCCAGCCTCTCAGGTGGGCAACGCCAGCGAATTGCGATCGCTCGGGCGATACTGCGGGACGCCCCGATTCTCATCCTGGACGAACCTACTTCGGCGTTAGATCCGCAGTCTGAGGAACTGTTGATTCAGGCCTTCGCCAACCTGCCGAAGGACCGCACCACTTTGCTGATCGCGCACCGGCTCTCCACGGTGCGGAGGGTCGATCGTGTCGCCGTACTCGAAGAAGGGCGGTTGGTTCAGATAGGTAGTCCAGAGCAATTGGCCCTGACCCCAGGTCTTTACCGAGACTTCACTCTTGCCTCTGGAGCCGCAGGAGGGGTGCTCACGCCATGAAGGTCCACTATGTCTTGAAGCGCTACCCCCGACTGAGCGAGACGTTTATCGTTCGCGAGATTCTCAACTGCGAACTGCAGGGGGTTTCGATCGCCATCGATGCGCTGATGACCCCCGAAGACGAACCACAACACGAAAGCCTCAGCCTGGTGAAAGCTCCGGTTCGCTATCTCCCCAGACACCCGGAATCGCAGATCAAGGCTGGCCTGCTGGTGCGCTTGGGCTGGCGACACCCAATGAAAGTGTTGCGGCTGATTCGGCGAACGAGGTTGGCTGTCAAGGCCGGTGACGCCAAGGCGTGGAGAAGGCTATGGCACATCCTGCTGGTTGCTGATCGTGCGCGCCGGGAAGGAGCCACTAACCTTCACGCCCACTTCGCCACAGGGGCTGCCGAAGTCGCCGTGCCAGCTGGTGACCTAGTTGACATTCCGGTGTCGATTACGGCGCACGCCAAGGACATCTATCACGCCGAGAACGAAGGTAGCTTGCGTGCACGAGTGCGAGGAGCCTCGGCAATCGTCACGGTGTCGGCCTACAACCTGGCGCACCTCGAGCAGGTGATCGGCGAGGTGGGGCCGGTGTTGCGTCATGTCCCCAACGGGGTGGCTCTGGGTCCGCGCAATGCCACCGGAGTTGGTTCCGCCCGAGGTCCGGTGCTGTGCGTGGCCAGACTCGTCGACAAGAAAGGGCTCGATACCCTGCTGGAAGCCATCGCCATGGCCTCACGCGCCGACCCTCTACTGCGGTTAGAGATCATCGGCGGAGGGCCGCTCAGCGACCAACTCCAGCAATTGGCTATCGACCTCGACATCGCCACGATCGTCACCTTTCATGGCCCTCAGCCCTCTTCGGTCGTCGAGGCCGCCTACGCGCGCTGCGGCCTTGTCGCTCTGCCGTGTCGTATCGCTGCCAACGGTGATAGGGACGGCTTGCCCACTGTTCTGGTGGAGGCGTTAGCGCGAGGAATTCCCGTTATCTCCACGGACGTAGTCGGCATCCCGGAGCTGGTGCGCCACGAAATCACGGGCCTTCTGGTGGGCCCGAACGATCCGCCTGAACTGGCCGCGGCCGTGGCCAAGATCCGCAGCGATTCAGCCTTGGCTCGCGAGCTGGGAAACGAAGGACGGACGCTGGTCGCGCGGTGCTTCGACCCAGCGGATGCTGCCATCAGGTTGTGCGAAGTGTGGGACGAGGTTCGGCTATGAGAATCGCCGTTGTCTGCACTGACCAAGGCGTTCGGATTCCGGGGGCCAAGGGGGCCTCACTGCATCTGGCCGCCATCAGCAGGGCGTTCGTCGAACTCGGTCATGAGGTCCTTATGGTGGGTGTCGCTGGCCACGGTGATCCTCCCACCCAAGTGCGCACCTTCCTGCTACCACATCCTGGTCGGGCTGAGGGTTTGGCCCGCGAACACAACAAGTTGGCTCTCACGCAGCGATTCGCAACCGAGGGTCTTCAGGCGGTGGGGCACTTTGGCGCCGACCTCGTCTATGAACGACTCGCGTTGTTCGGTACGGCGGGCTTAGAAATCGCTCGTTCCTTGGACCTACCGCACCTGCTCGAGGTCAATGCACTGCTCGCCCGCGAGGAGGCTCAATGGCGGGGTTTGCACCTGCAGGATGAGGCCACGCACCGCGAGGCAACTGTCCTGGCCGGCACCAATCACGTCATTGCGGTGAGCGACGAACTCGCTGCTGCGGTGGGCGCCTCCACGGCTGCGGCCAACGTCTCGGTAGTCCCGAACGGGTTCGACGAGGAGGCCTTTTCCACTGAGGTGGACCCCCTGCTGACGCGGGACTCTCTCGGATTGTCGGCAACCGGACCGCTGATCGTCTTCGCTGGCTCACTGCGAGCCTGGCACGGTGTCGAGAACGCCATCCGGGCGGTGCCTCACCTGGCACCCGGGGTGACCTTGGTGATCGCGGGAACGGGCCCCTTGGAGGCCTCCCTAGTTGCCCTTGCCGAGTCTCTCGGCGTCCGCGACCGGGTGGTGTTCCTTGGCGAACGCCCACATCAACAGGTAGTGGATCTACTTCGAGCTGCGGATGTCGGAATAGCGCCCTATCCAGCCCTAGACAACTTCTCCTTCTCCCCACTCAAACTCTATGAGTACCTCGCCGCGGGGCTTCCGTTCGTGGCCTCGGACGTCGGACAGATTCGAGACGTGGTTGATGTCTATCGCACCGGGATATTGGTCCCGCCCGGAGACCACGTCGCCTTGGCTGATGCCATCATGGAGACGCTGGCCGACCCAGAGAATCTGCACCGCTCGCGAGTCGCCCGAGATCTCGCTTTCGCGACGTGCGGTTGGCGTGCGCGAGCCCGCGACATTCTGACCTTCCACAACTCAGGGCTGAGCCACTCATGACCATCACCACCGATGATCCCCGCCTCGGCCCACTATTGGAGGATCCCGAAGTGGCCACGTTCCTGAGCCGCATCCACGGCCTCACGATGCTGCGTCACGTCCCCCGCAGACGGCTAACCGGATCCGGTGAACTGAACGGACGCCCGGTCATAGTGAAGATCTTCGGCTCACCCCGGGCTCGCGGTAATCATCGGCGTTTGCTGGCTCTGGCCGCAGCGGGTCTCTCACCCTTAGTCCCCGCCGGGCTAGAGGTGTCCGCCAATGGTCACGTCGGCCTGCTGTCGTATCGGCGCGGCACCACCCTGGATTGCGTTTCCGATGAGCGGTTCGAGCGCGCCGCCTTCGGGGTCGGGCGGGCACTATCCACGTTGCATACCTGTGGCGCCATTCTTGATCGCGAATGGACGCTGGCGGATGAAATCGAACAACTGACCCGCCGAGCGCCCGAGTCGGTGCGCGACGAGGTTGTTGCTGAGGCCGAAGCTGCGATGAAGTTCGCGTCGACTGCGGGGCCGGTCCGACTCAGCCCCGCCCACCGAGACTTCCATCCACGCCAAGTTATCCTCGGCGTCGATGACGAGGTCTCCCTGATCGACCTCGACGACTGCGCACTGGCACCATCTGGTCTCGATGTGGGGAACATGCTCGCGCACCTTCAGCGCGAAGTCGTGCTCGGGCGGCGTACTCAAAGGGTCGCTTCGGCCGCCCGAGAGCTTTTCCTCGCCGGCTACGGCTCCGTCCCCCCTGATCTGGCCCATTGGGAGCGGCTGGCTTTGGTGAGATTGGCCGGCCTCGCGCAGACGCGTCACGAGAATACCGCCGAACGTGATGGGCTGTTGCAACTGCTGGCCGCACCTGATGGGGCGCCACCCCCGCGATCCGCACCTCCAGCCGTGGCGAACCTCGGCTCTATCGTCTCCACCGGTCATGCTGATCGGCCGGTTCGAATCGAGGAGGACCCAGAGGGGAAGATTCGAGTCATCAAGCGTTACAACCTAGGCAACGGCGCGCAGGTGTACGAGCAGATGGGGGAGCTCTGGCGATCGCAATTCGGACTGGGGCGCCCTTGTGGTCCGGGCATGCCAGAGCCAGTGGGGTTTGACCATTCGGTCGGCGAACTGACGATGGCGTTCGTGCCAGGCGAAGCCCTGGCGACTCGTGGCACGCTCGGAGACGCGCTGAGTCAAAGCAGGCAGGTGGGCCGACTATTGGCTGACCTGCATCTCAGCGCCGTGGAGCTACCGCGGAGGCGAGGAAAGCGCGCACTTGTTCGTTCAACGAGCCGCAAAGTTCAGGAGCGTCGCAACGGAGTGGCAGGCCCTTGGTTCGCCGATGCTCTTCATGCGATTTCTTCAGCCTGGACTGCGCCGCAGGAGCCCGCCAAACTGGTTCCCTCGCACGGAGACTTCTCCCCTCGCAACGTGTTCGCGAGCCCTCGTGGCTTGGTTCTCATCGATTTTGACCGCCTTCAAGCCAGCGACCCCGAGCGCGACGTGGCCTATTGGCAGGCGTGGCTTTGGGTGACCGCCATGACTTCAACGAACCCTCATCAGGATGCCTGGGCACTCGGTGATGAGTTCGTCGCTTCCTACACCGCAGCTGTGGGGCTTGACGAGCAAGACTTCCAGAATGGTCTGGGTGTTCATCAGGCCGTCGCGCTCGTCAGAATTGCCCATGGTTGGTCGAGTTTGCGCGGCGATTCTGAGGCCCTGAGGATGGTTTTAACCGAAGCGGTCCGAGTGTCAAGGCAGGTCACTCCACGTCCTGGTCGAGGCCAGTAGCGAGGTCCCCACACTCGATGAGGTCATGTGGGGTTGTTTGGAAGTAGGGGCGAGCGCCCTGGTCGCCACGGGCCACCTCCATCACGCTCCCCCAATGAACCCGGCCGATCAAAGCTGGGTGGCCGGGGACCCCGGCGTACGACGTCCGGCGAAGGGAGTGTGCATTCGCGCCATCGATGAGCCGTGCGATGACTTCGCCGGTGACGTCAGGCAGGTCGACCAACATGATGAGGGCGGACTCAGCGTCGGTCTCGCTCAAGGCGCCTAAGCCCGTGATCAGCGAGGCGCTCATCCCGGCTGCCCAATCGTGAGCCACAACCACGTCCACTCCCAAGCCAGCCAACAGCGGGGTGGCCTCTTCACTGGCCGCACCCAGCACGACGTAGACCCTCTCGCACCCACCAGAACGCACGGCGACAATCGCTCTGCGCAACCACGAGGTTCCGTCGGCATCGTGCTTGAGCGCTTTAGGCATCCCCATCCGCGAACCGGCTCCGGCCGCCAGCACGAGGCCATAGGTCGTCACTCGGCGTAGGCCTCTTCGAAGAGGGCAGCCAACTCGGCGTTGGCTTCGGCGCTGAAGCCACACATGGTGACCTGTCCGTCGTTGGCCGACACGAGGTAGGTCGGCCCTTCCTTAAATTCCACGCCGCTCAGGGCTAACCGAAGTTGTGGGCTCGCAGCGCGCACGATCACCTGGTCAGTCGGCTCGCCCCGAAACCAGGTCTTCACGTCAAGCGTGACTTGCTGTCCGTCGACAGTGTTGACGGTTCCTTCGAAGGCGAGCGACTGCTGCTTGAGAATCTCCACATTCGGGACCATACATTTCATGGTGGATTCATCACCAAGGCTGAGTTCGGTGACCGAGGGCGCCGGTGCATTCCCAGGTTCCGCCGTCGAACTGCCCGGTCCAGACTTCGACTCCTGTGCGGCATCGCCACCGCCTGGCTCCCCTTGGGGCGAAGAGTCACCCCCGAAGAAGACGAATAATGTGAAGCCTGCCAGCAAGCCGGCGATCGTTGCCACCAGCATCCGACCTTTCGTACCACGCGACGCTGTTGGTGAGTTCGCCACGATTCCTCCGCTCTCCTCAATCACCCTGGGATGCCGCGCCTTCCATTGTCTGACGCGCACACCGGCTATCCGGTTTCATCAAGCACAGACACAACCAACCAACTCAGCATTAACTCATCCATCGAATCACTCCCGCCCAACGCTGTGGAGGGCTAGCCTCGAACTACACCGCGTACTCGGGGCGCTCCATGGCCTGGGGGGTCAATGATGGACACACCGAAGATCACGCGCAATACCTTCCTGAAAGCGTCGCTGGCGCTCGCCGTTGGCGGTTTCGTCATCCCAAAGCCGGCCTTTGCCGCATTAGGCAGCACGGCGTGGACGGCTGGTCTCAACTCCGATGGACAACTCGGCAATGGCACGATCACCAACCGGCCTTCCTTCGGGCAGATTCCTGGTCTCGTGGACCTCACCGATGTCGCCGGGGGGCGCGAGCACGCGATGGCCTTACTGAACGGCGGGATTTGGGCCTGGGGTGACGGCTCTAAGGGAGCGCTTGGGCAAGGCAACCTCGCTGATCGGAGTACGCCGGGGCAGGTCGCCGGCATCTCCACCGGCGTTCAGGTCGCAACCGCGCACTACGGCTGCTATGTCCTGCTCACAGACGGGACGGTGCGGGCTTGGGGCTTCAACGCCTCGGGCCAACTGGGCGACGGCACGACGACCACGAGATCGACGCCCATTCTGGTCTCGCCGCTGAGCGATGTGGCCGAAGTGGCAGCCGGGCGCGACATGGCGATGGCACGACTCAACGATGGCACCGTGCGCACTTGGGGCCGAGGGGCGGCCGGAGAGTTAGGCAACGGGACCTTCAGCGCTCGGGCAACGCGGCCCGTCGCAGTTTCTGGCTTGAGCGGTGTCACCCACATCGCCGGCGGGCGCAATCACGTCTTGGCGATCCGCGACGATGGGAGCGTTTGGACCTGGGGCCAGAACAGTTATGGACAGGTCGGCGACGGCACCACGGCTAATCGAAACGTTCCTGTGCGGGTCCCCGGGCTGACCAACGCCATCGCCGTGCGAGGCGGAGCGGAGTTCTCCGTCGCCCTGCTCGCCGACGGCAGCCTGTGGACCTGGGGTCGCAACAACAACGGCCAACTGGGTCTCGGCAACCGGATCAACCGCACCACCCCGGCCCAGATTCCGGGGATCCCGGCCATGAAGTTGATCGGCTGCGGTCGCGACCACTCGCTTGCGGTCACCACCGACGGACAGCTCTACGGCTGGGGACTGGACAACTTTGGCCAACTCGGCGACCGAGCCGGCGCGCCGCGCAACAGCCCGCTCTCCATTAGCAACATCACCGGCGTGGACTCGGTGCACGGAGGGTATGGCTACTCGGTCCTCATGCGCACCCCCTGACCAAATGCAGTAGGGCCCCCGCCGAAGCGGGGGCCCTGCCGTTGAGCTTGGTTACGAGACGGTCGCTGCGCGATCTCCTCAACCAGCGGTGCGAACTCCGATCAGAAGTCCATGCCGCCCATGCCGCCGTCGCCGCCACCGGCCATCGCGGGAGCCTTTTCGGGCTTGTCTGCGATGACTGCTTCGGTGGTGAGGAACAAGGCGGCGATCGAGGCTGCATTCTGCAGCGCCGAGCGGGTCACCTTGGCGGGATCGATAATGCCAGTCGCGATCATGTCGACGTATTCGCCAGTCGCCGCGTTGAGGCCGTGACCCGCAGTCAGGTTACGCACCTTCTCGGCCACAACTCCGCCTTCGAGGCCGGCGTTGATCGCGATCTGCTTAAGCGGGGCTTCGATCGCCTTGCGGACGATTTCGGCGCCAGTGGCCTCGTCACCCGTCAGGTTGAGTCCGCCAAACACGGCCGCGCCAGCCTGCACCAAAGCCACGCCGCCACCAGCGACGATGCCCTCTTCGACGGCCGCCTTTGCATTTCGTACGGCGTCTTCGATGCGGTGCTTGCGCTCCTTGAGCTCGACCTCGGTCGCTGCCCCAACCTTGATAACTGCAACGCCACCGGCCAACTTGGCCAGGCGCTCCTGCAGCTTCTCGCGGTCGTAGTCAGAGTCCGACTTGTCGATCTCGGCGCGGATCTGGTTGACCCGACCAGCGATCTGGTCAGCGTCGCCCGCACCTTCAACGATGGTGGTCTCGTCCTTGGTGATGACGACCTTGCGGGCCTGGCCGAGCAGTTCGATGCCCGTCGACTCGAGCTTGAGGCCGACTTCCTCGGAGATGACCTGGCCACCGGTGAGGATTGCGATGTCCTGCAGCATCGCCTTGCGACGATCGCCAAAGCCAGGAGCCTTGACGGCAACCGACTTGAACGTGCCACGGATCTTGTTGACCACGAGGGTCGACAGCGCTTCGCCGTCGGTGTCCTCGGCCAGGATCAGCAGCGGCTTGCCTGACTGCATGACCTTCTCCAACAGCGGGAGGAGGTCCTTGACCGACGACACCTTCTGGTTGGCGATCAGGATGTAGGGGTCCTCGAGGACCGTTTCCATCCGCTCGGGGTCGGTGACGAAGTAGGCAGAGATGTAGCCCTTGTCGAAACGCATACCCTCGGTGAGCTCCAAGTCCAACCCAAAGGTGTTGGACTCTTCAACCGTGATCACGCCTTCCTTGCCGACCTTGTCCATGGCCTCGGCGATGATCTCGCCGACCGTGGTGTCAGCCGCGGAGATGGACGCGGTGGACGCGATCTGCTCCTTGGTCTCGACATCCTTAGCCATCGACAGCAACTCGGCGGAGACAGCCGCAACGGCCGCTTCGATGCCGCGCTTGAGGCTCATCGGGTTGGCGCCGGCTGCGACGTTGCGCAGACCTTCGCGAACCATTGCCTGAGCGAGGACCGTAGCGGTCGTCGTACCGTCACCGGCGACGTCGTCAGTCTTCTTGGCAACTTCCTTGACGAGCTCGGCCCCGATCTTTTCGTAGGGGTCCTCCAGCTCGATCTCTTTGGCGATGCTCACACCATCATTAGTGATGGTGGGCGCGCCCCACTTCTTTTCAAGGACGACATTGCGGCCCTTGGGACCGAGGGTGACCTTAACGGCGTCTGCGAGCGTGTTCATGCCACGCTCTAGGCCGCGACGGGCTTCCTCGTTGAAAGCAATCAGCTTCGCCATAACTCTCGCGATTCCTTCACAGTCTGGGATGGACCGATTCGTTGCCCGCGACGGACGGCCCGGCTGACTCGGCGAACCCTTCCCGCCGACGCTTCGGACCTCAACTCACCAGCCCAGATTCTGTCACTCTCATAGCGAGAGTGCCAGCCTCATGTTTAGCACTCGACCCCTGAGAGTGCAAACGCGGGATCGGGCAAGTTGAGTCCTTATACCCATGCGTATGGGTCTCCCCGACGCCATCATTGGACTATGACGAATATTCCGGAGGCTCCTACTGCGCCAGCGGCGCCCCTGAGCGACCGCCGCACACCGATTTCACCTCGCCAATTCGAGTGGCTCCAAGCAGAACTCGCGGCGTGGCAATCCGAGGGCCTGGTTAAGCCACCTCAGGCCGAGGCGATCACTGGTCGCTACCGCGCGACCAACGGACTTTCCTTGGCCAAATTGCTGCTCACCCTCGGCGCCGCCTTCGTTGGGTTCGGGTTGATCTGGCTGGTGGCGGCCAACCTCGATGAGCTATCCCCGGTGCTGCGCTTCAGCGCAGTGGTCGTGTTCTGGCTCGGTTTCCTGGCAGCCGCAGAGTTCCTCGCGAGCCGTCGTGAGCACGGTGGCGCCATTCCCTCTCCCGTCGTGGGCGCTCTGCGGATCCTGACGGCGCTCACCTTCGGTGCGGTCATCTTCCAAGCCGCCCAGAGTTTGCAGGTGCCTGCCTTCGAGCCCCGGCTGATCGGCTGCTGGGCACTGGGGGCCCTCCTGTATGCCTACGCCGTTCGCAGTCTGGGCGCACTCGTGATCGGCGTACTCGCCGCCGCCGTTTGGTATGTCACAGAGGTTGTCTTCGACGAGGCCAGCGGTCTAGGGGTGGTCCTAGCGTTGTTAGTTGCTGCTGTTTTCGCCATCTCGTTGGCCGCGATCCAGGAGCGCTGGTTGCCTGAACTTTCGGTGCCGTGGCGTGAAATCGGCGTTGTTTTGCTCCTCATTGGCCTCTTCGCCGCAGCCATCCCCAGCGTTGACACAAACGACTTCAGTTGGACTCCCGCATTGATCGGCGGCGTCATCGTGGCGGGCATTGTCGGCGTAGCCGCCATTGCATTCGGCTGCGGGCGGGCCCGGCTGGAGCCGGTCGGGGCCCTGCTGTTCAGCGCGATCGCGGTGGGACTGGTGCTCTGGGAGGCTGGCAACGACTCGAGCCAGGTCGACGCCCAATCCTGGTTGCACGCAGGCGTGTCCGTCGCGGCGTACGTCGCCGCAGCCGCTGGCGTCGCCGTGATGGGTTTGCTGCGCGACAGCGGTCGTCTCACAGCAGTCGCCCTCGTAGCGCTCGTCATCTTTACGACGTTCCAAAGTTTCGCGGTGTTTGCGCAGATCATCCAAGGTGCCTGGCTGTTCGTGGTGCTGGGCGTGATCTTCCTGGCCACCGGATATTTGTTTGATCGAGCCCGACGCCAATTGGCCGTCACATTGCAAGACGACCTTCAGCACGAATCATTGGGAGAAGAGTCATGAACAGCCACACCGATACTCCAGCCACGATCACCGCGAAGCTGGTCGGCGTCGTACTCGTCTCGCTCGTTCTCGTCGCCGTCGCCGTCTTTCCCCAATTGACTGCTCGTTTGACTGGGGATGAAATCCAACTCAGGGTGTCCCCTTTCGATCCGATCGAGCCTTGGCGCGGAGCCTACGTCGACCTTGCCTATCCCGACATCCAACAGGTCAACACCGACGGCTCGGTCACCGATCCTTTCGATGGTGGCGACGGGGCCAACGATGGCGGCGGCGATGTGTTTGTCACCCTCACCCAAGACGGCAACGTTTGGAAGGCAGAGAGTTTCAGTCGGACTCGCCCTGAGGCGGGTGTCTACCTCTCCTGCAACGACAGCGACTTCCGGATCCGGTGTGGCGTCGAGAGCCTGTTCTTGCCCCAGGACTCCGCCAAGGCTATGGAGGATGCCGTCCGCGAGGGTACGGCGATCGCCACCGTGCGGGTCGACAGCCGCGGCAACGCGGCACTCATAGATGTCAGCGCACCCTGACCGAAACGCTCTGATGATGTGGGTTTGTAGTCACCTGGTGACCCCAAACCCACATCATCACTGAGAGCGGTGTGCGTAGAGGTCTCGAAGCAGCGCCATCTCGGCGCCGTGGTGGATCACCTCGCGATGGATATGAATGACGAGTTCGGCCATGGTGGCCTCAGCAAACGGACCCTCTGCGGGACCGCAGGCGCGCATCAGGCCCTCACCCGGCACATCAGCACCACCGAGGCCGCGGACGCCACGCACCCACACGGCGTACGCCGCGTCGAGTTGTGCAAGTGCCCGCTCCGCCGTAGCGGCGTAGTCATAACTCTGGTAGTCGCACGGCGGTCCGTTGAAGTGTGAGGCGTTTCGCTCACCGAGTACGCCGACCAGAAGGTGGCCGAGACGCCAGGCGATCGTGGTGACCGGGGCCGGTGATGGTTCCTCAAAGGCGAAGTCGATAGTCATTGCGCCGCTGCCGGCCTGGACTGGCGCGGTGGAAGTGTCACGAGGCCTGACGCTCCAGCAGCCGGCCACCGGCTCCCAGAAGTACTCATCATCGGTGAGGCCGTCCAGTCGTGGCCGCAGGTGGTTCTCCCAATGCCACGTGAGTTGATCGAGGAGGGCGGCATTCCAGTCGAAGGCGGATGCGGTGTCTGTTTCTTCGCTCATGTGAACCACCCTAGAGAGCCATGCGGCCAGTTCTCGACCTCATTGTCCGGTGCCAGGGGCGCCAGCAGGTGGCATGATCGGTTCACTGCGAAGGAGACCACTATGCCTGCCAAGTACAGAACCGCACTCCCCCAGTTGGAGACCTTCGTGATGACCGACGGCGGCATCGAGACCGACCTCATCTTTAACCGCGGCTGGGACCTCCCAGCGTTCGCTAGCTTTCCGCTGCTCGCTTCCGAAGCCGGGCGAGCGGCGCTGGACGCCTACGCCGCGGACTACCTCGATATTGCGCGCGCCAACGGGATCGGGTTGCTGCTAGAAACCTTCACCTGGCGAGCCAACCCTGATTGGGCGACCTCGATCGGCTATTCCCTGGAACAGATGGACCAGTTCAACCGTGATTCGGTGAGCTATCTCGAGGCGTTGCGCGCCGGCCCAGCTAGCGATCTGCCACACCTAGTGATCAGCGGGTGCATCGGCCCGTGGCACGACGGCTATGTGGCCGGGAGTATGACGGCCGTCGAAGCCCAGGCCTATCACTCGCGGCAGGTCAACGTGTTTGCCGACACCGGGGCCGACCTAGTCTCGGCCATCACGATGACCAATGTTGAAGAGGCGCTCGGGGTTGTCGGCGCCGCCGTCGCGGCGCAGATGCCGGTCGTCATCTCCTTCACCGTCGAGACCGATGGTCGGCTGCCCAGCGGGCAGCCACTGGGAGAGGCAATCACGCAGGTGGACGAGCAGACCGAAGGCGCCACGGCATACTTCATGATCAATTGCGCCCACCCGACTCACTTCTTGAACTCGATCCAACAAGGCGGCGAATGGACCTCGCGCATCAGAGGGTTGCGGGCCAACGCCTCGAAGATGAGCCACGCCGAACTGGACGAATCAGAAACCCTCGACATCGGCGATCCCCACCAACTGGGCCAGGATCACCTGCCCTTGCGCGAATTGCTTCCTGACTTGGCCGTGGTCGGTGGCTGCTGTGGCACCGACGCCCGACACATCCGCGAAGTCGTGGGCGCTTGGCGCACGTCGTAGGTGGATCGGCTAAAGGCGTTGGACCGGTAACCTAATCCCTGCCCTGCCAACGACCCGAAAGGCGACATGAACCGCCACGAACTGATCGCCGCGCTCCATGCCCAGGTTGCTCCGCGGACTTATCTCGAGACCGGCGTCCATAAGGGTCAGAGCCTCACACTGTCACGAGTGCCGAGCATCGGCATCGACCCAGACTTCGCCGTTGTGGAGCAGCTGCAGGCTGATGTCTACCTCGCCCGCACCAGCAGCGATGAATTCTTCGCGCGCGAAGACCCGATGGCCCACCTGCCACATCCGGTGGTGGATTTGGCCTTCATTGATGGCATGCATTTGGCCGAGTATGCGCTCCGAGACATCATCGCCCTCGAGCGCTTCACCCTGCCGACCAGCGTGATCGTGATCGACGACATGCTCCCGATTAACGTCCCGATGGCCAATCGCAAGCGCACCACCTCCGCCTGGACCGGCGACGTCTACAAGGCCGCAGAAGCGCTTCGACTGTTGCGACCCGATCTGCTGGTGATCGAGGTCAACACCACGATGAGCGGCACTGTGGTCGTGCTCTTTCCCGACGCTACGCGGGATGGCGTGCTGCCCGGGTATGACGAGTGGGTGAGCACCGCAATTACGCCCGATCCGCAGCCCGTGCCCGCCGAAATCCTCACGCGCTCGCGGGCCATGGAGCCTGCTCAACTCCTTGCCAGCCCCGGCTGGGCTGCCTTGGCCGATCTGCGCGCCAAGTCAAAGCCTGGAGACGACGCTGCCGTGCGATCGGCGTTCGCCGACCTGGTCCGTGCCAATGCCCGCTTGGTGAGTTAGAAGCGCGCTTCCACACGTCGTACGACGCGGCGCAGGGCGTTTGCCGGCTGTTCGGGAAGCTTCGTCAAGACCTTGCGACCAACTTTTCGCCCCGTCGCGCTGGCCGTAGCGACCGCTTTGACCGCCGGGCTTGCGGGCCTGGGATGGGGCGCCGGCAACTCCGACGGCAATGCTTTTGCGCCCCAGAGCAGGACCAGCGGGCGTTTTCCTTGCACCAGCAAGCGCACGTTGAGTCGGCTGTTGCGCTCGCCCGAGCGCAGGCGGACCCGCCACGTGCCGTCTGAGAGCGCGCGTCGCGGAAACTTCGCGATCACCTGCCGACCCGACGGGCCCTCGCCCACCACGGCCTCGGCACGGCGACGCATCATGCCGTGAATGAGCAGCAGATGGGCCGGCTCATCAATCTCGAACTGCGGGTCGTTGAGCACGATCCGGACGTCGTCACCGTCCAGATTGGCATAACTGTCGATCAGGTCGAAGGTCGCCTTCGGCGGCTTTGAGTCACCCATGGCTCTAACCTATCGCGAGTTTCACACCCCTCGAATCAACAAGGTGGAGGAAATGGCGCACCTGGTGCGCCATTTCCTCCACCTTGTTTGGCTTACCCTTGCCCGATGCTCTCGGTTTGTCGTATCCCATCACCATTGACCCGATCGATCATCGTGATCTTGTTGATCGGCGTAGGACTCGTCGTTCCTTTTAACGAGGCTCAGGCAGAGGTGACGCTGCCGGACGCGCCGTCGGTCGGGTTTCCGGCAGAAATTCACCCCATCGCCGTTTCAAAAGGTAACTTCCTTTGTCATCAACTGGTCGTATGTGACCTGGACAGACACGCCACCGGTGGGGCCTGAGGACCGAAGCTTCGAAGTTCAAGTGAGTCGCTCAGGAATGCGCGCACAGACCCAAGCCAACTGGCAGCCTTTCGCTGCCCGACTCGCTGGCGAAACGATCCAAGTTCCGATCTCGAGCGGGACAGTTCTCTGCGTGCGAATTCGTCAGACCAGTTTTCAGGTGACTAGCCCGTGGTCTCGTCAGGCATGCGCCATCCGACCACTTGAGGCCTACAAACTGAGGCGGGCTTTCGGTCGGATAAGCCGGGTTTCTGATGGTCACTATCCGACGTCTCGAGCCACCATCATGCGCGGAAAGACGCGTCTGGTTGTCGGTCGCGTCCCAGTTGGAGCAAGATTCGGGGCTATCTGGACCTCGCCGCCCGAGGGCAGCCCCATCGGGTGTGGATGGCCTCGTTTTCACATGAACCGCCGAGGCACCGGATCGGGGATGGCTGGCAGGGTGGACGGTCGAGTGATGTGGTTGGCGTCGGATAAGACCAGCCGGGGCGCACGTTTCTCACTCTTCACCCCGGCTTACCAACGAACTACATGCCGCATTGGTGGTGCGATCGTCATTCCCACCTGGATCCCCTAAGTCCCCAGGCGCGCGTGATCAATGCCACTTAGCCGCCCGTGAACAAGGTGGAGGAAAAGGCGCACCCAGTGCGCAATTTTCTCCTGTTAGTCCTTAACCGCCGGCGACGGCGGGGATGACGGAGATCTGCGTGCCAGCGGGAGTGGCGGTGTCGAGGTTCTCGAGGAAGCGGACGTCATCGTTGCCGACGTAGACATTCACGAACCTGCGCAGTTCGCCGGCTTCGTCGACGATGCGGCCCTTGATGCCGGCGTACGACGAGTCAAGTGAATCCAGCACCTCCGCAAGGGTGGCGCCTTCAGCCGACACTTCGGATGAGCCACCGGTATAGCTGCGCAGGATGGTGGGGATGCGGACACTAACGCTCATGGGGGCTCCTTTTAGGCGATGCCGGTGGCGGTGAAGGCGGCGTACGACGGGTCAATAGTGGCAGCCGGTCCAACGCGGTCGGAGATGGCGTCCAGGGTCTTGAGGCCCATTCCGGTGTTGATGACCACCGTCTCAAGCGTGGTGTCGAGTTGGCCAGTGTCGACGAGCTTCTTGAGGCAACCGACGGTGGTGCCGCCCGCAGTCTCGGTGAAGATGCCTTCGGTGCGTGCTAACAGCAAGATGCCGTCGCGGACCTCGTCGTCGGTGATGTCCTCGATCGCGCCACCTGTGCGCCGGCAGATATCGAGCACATAGATCCCGTCGGCCGGGTTGCCGATGGCCAGCGACTTTGCGATGGTGTCCGGCTTGACCGGTCGAATGATTTGGTGGCCATCCTTGAAGGCAGCCGAGACCGGCGAACAGCCCGTCGCCTGCGCGCCAAAGATCTTGTAGGGCTTCTCCTCGACGAGCCCGAGTTTGATCAACTCTTGGAAGGCCTTGTCGACCTTGGTCAATTGGGAACCTGAAGCGACCGGGATCACAACCTGATCGGGCAGGCGCCAGCCGAGCTGCTCGGCGATCTCGAAGCCCAGGGTCTTGGAGCCCTCGGCGTAGAACGGGCGAACATTGACGTTGACGAACGCCCAGCCTTCTTCTTCGCCAGCGATCTCAGAGGCAAGCCGGTTGACGTCGTCGTAGTTGCCGTTCACTGCAACGAGTTGCTCGGTGTAGACGGCCGAGTTGACTTGCTTGGGCTTCTCCAAGTCAGCGGGAATGAAGACCACCGTCTTGATGCCTGCGCGCGCACCGGCCGCGGCGACGGCGTTGGCGAGATTGCCAGTGGACGGACAGGCGAAGACCTTCGAGCCCAGCTCGCGGGCGGCGCTCAACGCGCACGCAACGACCCGGTCCTTGAATGAGTTAGTTGGGTTGGTCGAGTCGTCCTTGACCCACAAGTTGTCGATGCCGAGAGTGGCGCCAAGGTTGTTGGCCTTGAGGAGCCGGGTGAATCCGGGCTCCATGTTGGGGCTGTCCTCAATGTCGGTCGGCACTGGCAGCAGTGCCTTGTAGCGCCACATGTTGGCCGGGCCGGCTTCAATCTCTTCCCGGGTGATGGCTGGGAAGTCATAAGCCACCTCAAGCGGACCGAAACATTCACTGCAGGCGTAGTGGGGGCCGAGCGGGACTTGATGACCGCACTCGCGGCAGGCCAAGCCTCGGGCATGGCCAAATGCGCCCTCACGCAATGGGGATGGGTGCGTTACTGGCTCGAAGCTCTGGAGGCTCTCTAGAGCCTCGATGGCGGGTGCACTCATTGATCGTCTCCTTCTCATCTTCCCCACGTCGACTCTCGCCGTGGGCCGGAATTAGCACCTTTTCCACGACCGACAATTCCCTTTCGGGTGCCGGGAGGCTCGTGGCGGTTGCCGGGACTTCGATGGGCCGTACCCTCAGTCCCTCTTGATGAGTTGCGCTTAGCGTAGGCCGGTCGTCTCACTATGTGCACATCGAGTCCACCATGTGGACTCCGTGTGAGCTTAGTCCGGCCTTGGTTCAGCGGGCGTCGGCGGTGAGCTGTCGAAGCAGTTGGAGTACGCCGGCGGGGCCCGGAACGATCACGTCGGCCCGACCAGCCAAAACGTTCTGCTCATCGGAAGCCGAACAAACCAACAGGGTCGCCATTTCCTTCGCCGCCAATGCGTCAACGGCATCGAAAGCTTCGAGGTCACCCAGGTCATCGCCGGCGTACAAGAATCCGCCCGCCCCCAGTTCTTCAACCAGGGTGTTCACGGCGTGGCCTTTGTGCTTGCCCGGTCCTCGGATCTCGATCACCCGTCGACCCGGCTCAACCAACAGTTCATGGCGGCCCGCAAGATCGCGCAGGACGGGCAACAAGCGCGCATAAGCGCCATCGGGATCAGCCAACCGACGCGTGTGCACGCCAACAGCCAGACCTTTTTCCTCGATGAACGCATCAACTGCGTTGGCGTGGCGCAGAGCGGCCGGGAGGTCGCGCAAGAAACCCGCCAAACCCGTCGGCGGCAGCGGAGAGATCACCCGACGATCAGTTGAGGACCAGCGCTCATTGCCATATTGGCCAAAGATGAAGAGCTCGCGTCCGCGATCGCCAAGAGTCGCGCCGACTTCTTCCAAGCCGCCCAGGGCCAACGCCTGGCGCGCCGGACGACCGGTAATCACGGCGACGGCCAGCACCACATCAGCCAACGCCAATAGTGTTTCGGGCGCTTCCGGATGGATGAACGCTTGCGTGGGGTCAGCGACGATCGGCGATAGCACCCCGTCGAAATCGAGCCCAACTACTGTCTGTGAAGCCGTCTCCACGACTCGCGAATAGCGCTGCTCGGCTAGTGCTGAGGTGAACTTCACAGGGATAGTCAATCAGGCCAACAGGTGTCTCGGCCGGCTCGACGCCGTGGGTCGCTCAGGGCTTCACCCGGTGGTGAGGATGACTGTGAGCCGATCCCGGCCCATCGGATCAACAGCCGGCTTCACCCGGTCAATGCCGAGGTCGCGGGCGAGCAGCTTGCCCGCTGCTTTCAGCCGAGGGGGGTAGTAGACCGTGGAGCCGGGAATGGTGCCGACCCAATTGTCGGAGCCGACAACATTCCAGCCGGCGCCGGTGGCCTTGGCAGCGGTCTCCCCAGCCAAGCCGGTCACGCCGGAGTTGTTGAAGATCTCGACAAAGACCTCGCCGCGCTTGACCTGAGGCGCCTTAGGCTCGGCCGGCGCAGCGGATGTCGCCGGCTCGGGCGCACTCGACACGGCCGGTTTCGCGACCGTGTCGATCTCGCGGATGGCGGGGCCGTCGCCTCGGGTGGCTACAAACGCAACGGCGGCCATGGTCACCGCCAGGATGCTCAGAATCACGATCGGCGAAGGAAACAAAGTGCCACGCTCGCCGCGAGGGTCACCGCGTCGAGCGTTGGTGGAGCGTGTCGAGACCACCGGAATCAGATCTCGAAGCCCAGCCGACGGGCCGAGCGCTGCTTCTGGCGGGTCGCGCGCAGCCGCCGCAGACGTCGTACGAGCAAGGGGTCTGCTTGCAACGCTTCGGGGCGGTCAATCAGTGCGTTAAGAACTTGGTAGTAGCGAGTGGCGGACATGTCGAAGTTTTCGCGCACGGCAGTCTCTTTGGCTCCGGCGTACTTCCACCACTGGCGCTCGAACTCGAGGATGGCTCGATCGCGGTCGCTCAGGCTCGGCGCGAGGTCGGCTTGGTTGCCGACCGATTCCGCCTGTGCTTTTGCGGCGTCCATGCGTTGTCCCCTCAGGAGTGGCGGTCTTCTTCCACTGAACTCCACTGTAAGCCACGAACTACACCCATGTCATTCGAACAGGCCGACGAGTCGGTTTCGAGATAGTCCGCCGCGAAAATCATTCAACCGGGGCCAAAGCAGGGGATTTTCCGTGATTTTCGCGGCGGACTATCCAAAAGGTGGGGGCGTTAGGGTCGAGCCCATGACTGAAACCAGCGGCTCGGGCACCATCGGTTGGGGCATCCTGGCCACGGGCAAAATCGCGCGCGGCTTCGCGAGCAACTTGCGACAGACTCCCGGAGCCCGGATCGCGGCGGTGGGTTCGCGGACCCTGGAGAGCGCTCAGTCCTTTGTCGACGAGTACGCCGAGCCCGAGACGCGCGCGCATGTGTCGTACGCCGAAATGGTCGCTGACCCGTCAGTCGACGTGGTCTACATCGCGAGTCCGCACTCGATGCATCTCGATCATGCGCGCATGGCGTTCGACGCTGGCAAACCAGTGCTGTGCGAGAAGGCCCTGGCCCTCAACAGTCGCGAGGCCGAGGAAATGGTGAGGCTGGCGGGCGAGCACGGCTTGTTCCTGATGGAGGCGATGTGGATGGCTTGCAACCCGGTCATCCGCGCCTTGCTGGCTGGGCTGCAGGAGGGACGCTTTGGCACGCCCAAGCAGGTGCACGCCGATCTCGGTTTCATCGTCGAACGGCCCCCAACAGATCGCACGTTGGATCGCGCACTGGGTGGCGGGGCTCTTCTCGATATGGGCATCTATCCACTGACACTTGCCCACCTGGTCCTCGGCGAACCGGAGGCGCTGGTGGCCGTCGCGAGCCTAAGCGAGCAGGGAGTTGACCGTGACCTCGCGATTGCTGGGACGTACGCCGGGGGCGCGGTGGCGGCACTCACTTCGTCAATGTCCTCGATGTCACCGCGAAACGCGACCATTGCCACAGATCGCGGCCTGATCGAGTTGCCCAATGGCTTCCACCACCCCGACCACATTACTTTCACACCCGTCGACGGCTCAGCTCCCACCACGATCACAGGAGTCGAACCGCTCTATGGCACTGGGCTGGGCAACGAGGCCGCCGAGGTGATGCGCTGCCTGCGTGCTGGCCTGCTCGAAAGCCCGCTAGTTCCACACGCACAAACGCTGTCGTTAATGCGGCAGATGGACAACATCAGGACCCAGATCGGCGTCCGCTACGCCGCTGACGACACCTAGGTCAGCGATGACCCTCTAGGGTGCAAGCGTGACGTTCTCTGGATCCGCAGACTTGGTGATCGTTGCCAACCGACTTCCCGTAGACCGTGTTGTTGACGCCGAAGGAGTTGAATCCTGGCGGCGTTCGCCCGGCGGCTTGGTCAGTGCCCTTGAGCCTGTGATGCGAGCCGCAGACGGTGCCTGGATTGGCTGGGCGGGCGTTCCTGATCTTGAGCATGATCCATTTGAGGACGCGGGCCTCACCCTAGTTCCAGTGAGGTTGTCTGCTGAGGAGATCGAGGAGTTTTATGAGGGCTTCTCCAACGGCACCCTCTGGCCGCTCTACCACGATGTCGTAGCCAAGCCTGAGTTTCACCGCGAATGGTGGGAGTCCTACGAAATCGTCAACCGTAGGTTTGCCGAGAAGGCCGCCGCCATCGCCGCCGAGGGCGCAACAGTCTGGGTGCAGGACTATCAACTGCAGTTGGTGCCGGGGATGTTGCGGGCGCTGCGCCCTGATCTGCGGATTGGGTTTTATCTCCACATTCCGTTCCCGCCGTCTGAATTGTTTTCGCAGTTGCCCTGGCGTCGTCAGATTTTGGAGGGGTTGCTCGGCGCAGATCTGGTTGGCTTCCAACTGCCTGGTGCAGCCAACAACTTCATCCGGATGGTCCGTCATCGGATCGGTCACCGCACCTATCGCGACCGGATCCATCTTCCCGAGGGCCGCGATGTGCGGGCCACGGCCTACCCCATTTCAATCGATGCTCGTGACTACGAAGCCCTGGCCCGTCGCCCGGAAGTCGCTGCACGTGCCATCGAAATCCGTGAACAGCTTGGCAACCCTCGCAAGGTGTTCTTGGGGATCGATCGTCTCGACTACACCAAGGGCATTTATGCCCGGTTGCGTGCGTTCGGCGAGTTAGTCCGCGATGGACATTTGGATGTTGAGGACGCCGTGTTTGTGCAGGTGGCGACGCCCTCACGGGAGCGGGTCGAGCAATATCGGATCCTGCGCGACGACATCGAGCGGCTCGTGGGCCGGATTAATGGCGACGAAGGCCGGATTGGTCGTCCGGCGATTTCATACCTCCACTCCTCCTATCCGCGCGAGGAGATGGCTGCGCTCTACCGCGCCGCCGACGTCATGGTGGTCACGCCTTATCGGGATGGAATGAACCTAGTCGCCAAGGAGTACGTCGCGTGCCGCTATGACAACGATGGCGCTCTCGTGTTGTCAGAGTTTGCCGGCGCCGCCGAAGAATTGCGGCAGGCCTACCTCGTGAACCCCTACGACATTAACGGGATGAAGGAAACGATGCTGGACGCCTTCAATGCCGACCCCCGAGCCCGCTCCCGGCGGATGCGCGCGATGCGCCGCCAGATCATGGAACACGATGTGGCTAGGTGGGCGTCCGACTTCCTGAAAGATCTCGACGCCCTCACCACCAACTAACCGTCGACCCGGCTCAACCTGCGCAAAATGCGCGTCGACCCGGCTCTTAGCCTCGCGCTTTGCGAGGGCTAAGAGCCGGGTCGAGCGCATTGCGCAACAAGTTGAGCCGGGTCGACGTTGCTGGGGGCTTATTGCTTGCGGTCGGCCAGGATCTGTTGGCTGGCGAACTTGCCGGGGGCGCCCATGACGCAGCCACCGGGGTGGGTGCCGGAACCGCATTGGTAGTAGCCATTGATCGGGGTGCGGTATTGATTCCAGCCCGGCGCAGGTCGGAAGAAATACATCTGTGGAGCCAGGAACTCGCCCGCGAAAATGTTTCCTTCGCTCAAGCCCACGACCCGTTCGATGTCGAGGGGCGTGACCACCTCCCGCTGCAAAACGAGGTCACCGAAGCCTGGGAAGTGGGATTCCAATACCGCTTGCACCGTGTCACCGAACCGCTCGCGCTCGTCATCCCAACTGGCCGGCGTACCGTCTGGGTGCTTCAGGTGGTAAGGCGCATATTGGATGAAGCACGACATCACGTGTTTGCCGGGCGGGGCCATATCGGGATCGACGATCGACTGGATTGCACCGTCGATGTAGGGCTTGGAGGAATACCAGCCGTACTTCGCTTCGTCGAAGGCCCGCTCGAGGTATTCCATCGACGGGGCAATGTTGATGAAGCCGCGGTATTGATCGGAGCGGTCGCCAAGCGCGGGGTACTTCGGCAGCCCATCGAGCGCGAAGTTGACCTTGGCAGAGGTGCCTTGGAAGCGGAAGCGGTTGATGTTTTCGACCAACTCGGTCGGGAGTTCGCGCTGCTCAACCAACTCCAAGAACGTACGCCGTGGGTCAAGCGCGCTGACGACAGTGTCGGCGTAAAACTCGGTGCCGTCCTCAAGGGCGACGCCGGTGGCGCGCCCGTCCTTGGTGATCACGTTGGACACTGCGGAGTTGAGACGAATCTCAACACCCAACGCCTCGGCGGCCCGCGCCAACACCTGAGTGAAGCCACCGTTGCCGCCCTTGTGGAAGGCCCACGCGCCAAACGCGCCGTCGTGTTCGCCCATCGAGTGGAACAGCAAGACCAACCCTGAGCCCTGGGACATCGGCCCAACCTTGGTCCCGATGATGCCGGAGGACGCGAGGTAGGCCTTGAGGATGTCGCTCTCGAAATAGTCATCGAGGAAGTCGGCGGCGCTGCCGGTCAGCAATCGGACTAGATCGTGCATGACCTTGGGCTCGATACCTCGCAAATGTGAGGCCAGTTCGGCCATCTCCAGCAGGTCCTGGGGAGAGGAGCCAAACAGGTTGGGCGGCATCTTGTCGAAAAGCGGCTTCACGGCCTGACAGACCCGCTCCATGTCGTGCTCATAGCGGTGCATCGCATCGGCGTCATGAGGCGAATGACGCATCAGTTCGTGAGTGTTGTCGTCGGAATCCGGACCCAACAAGAGGTAGTCCCCATTGGCCATCGGCGCAAACGACGAGGGCATCAGGATCGGCAGGAAGCCGTGTTTGGTGAGCTCCAGATCGTGGATGATGTCGGGCCGCAACAGGCTCAACGCATAGGAGAACGTTGTGAAGTGGAAGCCGGGACGCAACTCTTCGGTGATGGCAGCACCACCGACCAGGTGTCGGCGCTCCAGGATAAGCGTCTTCAGCCCCGACTTCGCGAGGTACGCCGCGTTGACCAGGCCGTTGTGGCCGCCGCCGATGACGATCGCGTCATACACTCCGGAATCCTTCTTCTTGCTTGCCCGCTTCGCGGATGTTTTGGCTGGTGCCTTCGCGGCAGCTTTTGCTGGGGCTTTGCGCGTTGCCATCGCTGTCACGCCGTCTTTCGCTCGGGGTTGAAGTGCGGGAGTCGTGAGACCAGCGCACGGACTGTGGAGTATTGGTGATTGATAGTGACTTCGAGATTCACAGTTGTGCCGAGAACGGCCAGATCGGGCCGGACCTTGGCGATCGCGATGTGGCGCTGCAGAACGGGGGAATACATCAAACTCGTGGCATAGCCGATCCGCTCGCCGGAGTCGTCGTACAACATGGATTCGTAGTCGAGAGGTGTCTCATCCTTGGGAGTGACCAGGCCAGCCTTGCGGAAGAGATCGTCCCAGTGTTGCCAGTCGACGGTCAGCCCGACCAACTTCCACCGCGAGGTGCCGTCGGCGATCTCGCGGCGGATGGCCTCCTTGCCGATGAAGGCCCGATCAGTGGTTTCGATGCTCTTGAACATCCAGCCGAAGCCGAGCTCAACCGGGCTTGAGCGGTCATGGTCGGTGTAGGCATAGCGGCTGGAGTGGAACTCCGTGTCAATCAGAATGAGGCCGGCCTCGATCCGGGCCATCAACAAGGCTTCCTCGCCGAAGAGACGCCCACCACGGGGGTCACCGACAGCCATCACCGCGTCGAGTACGCCGAGGGCATCATCCTTGGCCACCAGAATTTCATAACCCTGGTCGCCGGTGAAGCCAGTGCGGGACAGGGTGACCTCGGCCGTGCCGATCTTGGTTTGGCAGTGCTCGAAGAACTTGAGTTTCGCCACGTCTTTGGTCAGCTCGGCCAACGTCTCGCGCGAGCGTGGACCCTGGACGGCCAGCACGCCATAGTCACTGGTGACATCGACAATCTCAACGTCCATCTTGCCGATCAGATCACCGAAGTAGCCGGCATTCGGCTCGGCGGCAGTCAGGAAGAACTCGGTTGACGAGTGGCGAAAGATCACTCCGTCTTCGAGGACATAACCGCGGTCATCGCACCAAAACGTGTATTGCGCCTTGCCAGGCGGGCAGAGTCGAATGTCGCGGGCGAGTACGCCGGCAAGGAACCTCTCCGCGTCAGCGCCGCGGATCCAGTATTTAAAGAGCGGCGAGGAATCGAAGTAGCCAACGCTGTTGCGGATCGCAAAGTATTCGTGCTTGGCGGACGTGTCATAGCGGGGAGCCGAGACATAAGACGCCCAGCGACCCCACAGGCCAGTGGTGTTGGCCTCGGCCAAACGTGGGTGAAACGGAGAGGTGAGAAACATCGGCACCGCCAGCGATTGAGGATCAGTGGACTCAGCCTAGATCCTTATTGGACAAACGCGCAATAGACTATGCTTTGCTTCATGGCCCGGATGTCACCCCTCGAACGACGCGAAGCGATCGTCGCAGCAACGCTCGCGGTGATTCTCGAGAAGGGTTTGGCGGCAACGACGGTCCGCGACATCGCAGACCGGATGGGCACCTCGTCCGGCCTTATCCATCACTACTTCCCGTCCATGGACGATGTGCTCGCCGAGGCTTTCGACGTCGCCGCCACCGCCGACTTGGCGCTGACTCACGAGGCCGTTCGCTCGGGGAGTACGCCGCTGGCTCAACTGCGCCTCTTCTTCACGTCGTACACCCGAGCCGACGAGGATTGGAGCTTTCAACTGTGGCTAGATGCCTGGGCCGAGGCAAGCCGTCGCCCGGCCGTGCAAGCGACGTCGCGGCGCGTCAACATCGAGTGGCAGCAACTCCTGAGCGACCTGATCACGCGCGGTGTCGACGCTGGCTCGTGGGATTGCCCTTCCCCTGACGACGCGGCCTGGCGGATCTTGTCGCTGCTAGACGGACTGGCGTTGCAGGCAATCGCCCACAGTTCTTTGATCGAACGCGATTCGGTGATGTCGTGGTCCAAGGCGCTGGCCGAACGCGAGTTGGGCTTGGCGAACGGCTCGCTCGATGAGGCGGGGACTGAAACGCGATGAGGCATCCTTGCCTTCATGACACCACTCGCACACCTGTCGATTGGCTTCGGATCGTCGTCATCGATATTCGGTCACGGGCCGGCTTCGACATCGTGATGGATCCGCTTGGCTGGCTGGCCCGCATCTTTGCGTTCTTGGTCTACGGATTGCGGCGCGATCCAAACTTCGCCGCATGAGTGCGCTGGCTGGGCTGGTGGAAAAGGGCCTGGTGGCAGCCGATTGGGCTGCGGCTTTGGCTCCGGTTGATGATCGGATTGCAGCCATGGGTCGGTTCTTGCGGGACGAGCTTTCCGCTGGCCGCGGCTACCTCCCCGCCGGGGACCACATCTTGCGGGCCTTCCAACGTCCACTGGCTGAGGTCAAAGTGTTGATCGTCGGCCAAGACCCCTATCCCACACCGGGCCATCCGATCGGGCTGAGCTTTGCCGTGGCACCCGACGTACGACCGGTGCCGCGCAGTTTGGCCAATATCTATCAAGAGATGCGGACTGATCTTGGCGTTGACCCTCCACCTCATGGTGACTTGAGTGCCTGGGCAGATCAGGGCGTGATGCTGCTCAACCGGTGCCTCACGGTGCGGCCCGGTGAGGCCGCGTCGCACCGGGGTCGAGGTTGGGAGGAGGTCACCGATCGCGCGATAGCCGCCTTGGCCGGTCGCGGTGGCCCGTTGGCGGCGATCCTGTGGGGCCGCGATGCCCAGACACTGACCGGAGCACTCGGCCCGATTCCCTGGGTTCAATCAGCACACCCATCACCCCTCTCTGCCTCACGCGGCTTCTTTGGATCGCGACCTTTCTCGCGGACCAACGAATCTTTGGTTTCCCAAGGCAGTACGCCGGTCAACTGGCGCCTGCCTACCTGACGATCTGGAGGGATGGAATAAAGTCCAACGTTCAACTATTATGTGCAGTATGACGGACTCCCGAATGCCTGCTCTCTACATCGGTCACGGCGCTCCCCCGCTTCTCGATGACCCGATCTGGTCGGGGCAACTCGCCGCTTGGGCCCAGGATCTGCCGCGACCCAAAGCGATCCTCATCGTTAGTGCTCACTGGGAGTCGGCCCCGCTGATGCTGAGCGCGTCCAACACCGAATTGGTTTATGACTTCGGCGGCTTCGCGCCGCACTACTACCAAATGCGCTACGACACCCCTGACGCGACGGCGTTGGCCACCCGCATCGCGGCGATGATGCCGGCAACTGAACCGGTCCATCAACACGCCTCTCGAGGACTCGATCATGGCGCCTGGGTGCCGCTGAAAATCATGTATCCCGAGGCCAACATCCCGATCTTGCAGATGTCGATGCCGACACACGATCCGGAGAAGTTACTGGCGATCGGCAAGCGACTGCAGCCGTTGCGTGATGAAGGTGTGTTGATCATCGGGTCCGGCTTCTTGACGCACGGTTTGCCGTTCCTCAAGGAGTTCCGGATTGAGGCGGAGGCGCCGGCTTGGTCCACCGACTTTGATGCCTGGGCCGGCGAAGCGATGGCACGTGGTGACGTCGATGAGTTGGCGGCGTACAAGTCCAAGGCGCCGGGTATGCCATATGCCCACCCAACGGTCGAGCACTACTCGCCGCTCTTCGTCACCCTCGGCGCGGCGACGACACCTGACGAGCCGGGCATCCAGGTCATCGACGGCTTCTGGATGGGCCTGTCCAAGCGTTCCCTGCAAGTTGCCTAACCACCTCCCTGGAAAGGTAGACCTATGTCCTCCCTCGCTGATCGCACCATTTCTGCCCTTCGCACCACCCACGATGAGCTGGCTGCCAAGGTGTCGACCCTCACCGAGGAGCAATTGACCGGACCGTCGGGTGCCTCCGAATGGTCGGTCGCCCAGGTGTTGTCCCACCTAGGCAGCGGCGCCGAGATCAGTCAGGCGCCGTACGCCGCTGCCATCGACGGCACCGAAGCGCCCGAAGGCGACTTCAACCAGGGCGTGTGGGATCGCTGGAACGCAATGACTCCGATCGAGCAGGCTGCCGGTTTCCTCGCGGCTGATGAAGCACTGGTTTCCCTGGTGGAGAGACTGTCGACAGAGCAACGCGAAAGCCTCCAGATCAAGTTGGGCTTCTTGCCCATGCCGCTGTCGTTGGCTGCCGCGCTAGGGATGCGGCTCAACGAATCGGCCCAGCACACGTGGGACGTCAACGTGGCTCTGGACCCGGCTGCGGTGATCGGCGATGCTGCGGCAGCCGTCGTCGTTGAGCACTTCTCAGGCGAGCTGGGTTTCCTGCTGGGCTTCACCGGCAAGGCGGACCAGGTCTCCGAACCCGCCGTCGTACGCGTTGCGAATGTTGGCGTGGACATTGTGATTGGCGAGGGCGTCGCCCTGGTGGCTTCGTCTGGCGACGCCACCGCGACCATGACCGGCTCAGCGGAGGCCCTGGTCCGTCTACTCGGCGGCCGACTGACCTCCCTCTATACGCCGGCCTCGGTCACCGTCGAGGGAAACGTGACCCTTGACGATCTGCGCAAGGTCTTTCCCGGCTACTAGGCCTACTTATGGGGAATCCGGTTGCCACCTGGTGACAGCCGCACTCCCCATAAGCGCCTGAAGGCGGCTTGGGGCGGGCTCAGGCTGGATGCCTCACGCGCCAGTGTGAACGTGCGGTCCACTGTGGATATCGTTCTGGGAAGTCTTCTGGCTGACGATCACGCGGTGATTAATCTTGGCCTATTTCGTAATCATGATTCGGATTGTCATCGACATCTTCCGCTCCGAGGACATCGCCGGAGCGAGAAAGGCTCTTTGGGTCTTCTTCCTGCTCGTTTTGCCGTTCTTCAGCGCCCATTGGCCGCAACCATCAACTCGCTGATCGATCAGCAGATCCGCTAATTCATCGCGTCAGACGCCTTCGCCGACGTGTGGTCCGAACGAACACCCGGGCTCAGCAGACCATGGTTGCGCTGCTCCGCGGGGAGGAATCTGGGGCGGTGACGTTGCAAGGCGACTAGGTCGTGCTCGACGTCTCCGACGTCATCGACCAGGTCAAGTTCCGTCTCGTGGAGCGCGGCCTCACCATCGTTGATCGAGTCCCGATCCCTGAAGTTGATCGCCAGATCGTCCTGTTGGATGCCGCCTCAATTGCGCCAAGCCCGCACGGCGTACGCCTTCGGCAATCCGGTTGCAAAGTGGCTGCTCCCACTGGTCTTCGTGCTGTTTGTGGCGGCCATTGCGTTAGCCCGTCGACGCTCACGGATGGCGGTCGCAATCGGGATGGCTTTCATCCTCAACGCAGCGATCCTTGCCTTCGCGATCACCGCTGGTCGGACCTCTTCATCAACGAACTTGCGGGTACGCCGTTTGGTCGCGCCAGTTCGGTCTTCTACTCGACCCTGCTTGCCCATCTCGATCGGGGACAGAGGCATCGTCGTCCTCGCCTGGGCAACAACGTGAACACAGACTGACTGTTCTGGTGCACGGGACGAATCGTCGCCGCAAAGAGCCCGTGCGCACTCCGCAACGATTCCAATTGGTCGTTGCCGTCTAGAGTCTGCGCACGCAAGCCCCTGACTAAGGCTGTCTCCCAGTCCAAGATCGACGTTGGCTCGGTGCTGCCGAGTCCTTCTGCGGGCGGCCGACCGTCGCGGCGGGAACGACGCCAAGGGGCCAAGATCGAGGAAGTCACGCCCACAGTGTGCCCTTGTGCAGCTGCTTGAGCGCGTCGGCCCACGCCCGGCACAGGTTGCTCGCACCGCCCCGAGGAGTACGTCGCCAACCATGGCTGACCCTCGAAGGGCCGGTCAACTCCTTGCCTCGGCGACCATCAGAACGTGCGTATGGCGAGCCGGAGCCAAGACAATGGTGGGCTGCGGCGCACCCAGTGCGCCACAGCCACCTGCAGCAGGCGTGCGGGCGCTGGGACAGCAGGCTGGTTTGCCGGGTCTAATGCGACCGGCACCGCTACTAGAGGAACAGTTGCCGGTGTTCTGGAGAGTGCTGGCGCAGCCATTCCGGGTGGCCCCCATCACTGCTCCCGCCAAATGGGTGGCCAACCACGCCAAGTTGGTGCGCTACCTCATTTTCGGAGTGGGTGTCGTGGTGCTGGCGTGGGGCAACGAGATGCCGCCCAACCGGTTGATGTGGTCGTTCCTGCTCGTGTTGGCTTTGTTGGCTGTCGTTCAGGTCCTTGTTGGCGCCACTGGCAGTGAACGCCCTCTTCCTCAACCCGTCGTGCCACCGGCTTCATCCGAACCTGACCCCATTGAGGAAGCTGACGACCACACCGCAGGTGCAGGCACCAAAACAGTCTCGTGTTGTTGCTGTTGCAACCGCCTCGATGCCGCGCCACAACTGCTCCCGCGTCACGCTCTTCAGCAGAAAACCGCTGGCCCCGGCGCGCAGCGCGTTGTAGACGACCTCATCCACCTCGACCGTCGTCAAAACGAGGATCTTGGTCTTCTCGTGGTCGGTCGCGATCTGTCGGGTTGCCTCCAATTCTTCGTCGTCACAGGAGTGCGCTTTTTGATGCTGGCGAGTTCGATCAGCCGATCCCACTGATGCTGGACACGTAGGTGAGGAAATCCTCCCCACCAACCGTGGCCTCACCAAGTGCTTCAAGCGCGGCGAATTGAGCGCGGGGTCTGCGGTTATCCACAGGCGCTGCCACAGCACTTCAACTTCAGCCCAGACGGGTTGAGGATCTTCGAGCGGCTGCATTACCCCAGCCGCCCAAGTATTTCTGTTGACACAAAGATTCTCGGAAGGCAACATGTTGGATGCCCGTATGACCAGGACGGCGCGCAAGCACAAGGTTGGCAAGAGGCACGCACTGGCGGCCATCCTCAGCGCTGGCGAGCCGGAATTGGAGGGAGACGCCCGCATCTACATCGGCCTTGATGACCGTGGCATAGAGCTCGAAGTCGTGGTCGTTCCCGACGATCGGCGGGAAGACCGCTTCTCGATCATCCACGCAATGCCCACTGGCTTCCGGAGTAGGAAATGATTAACGAACATCCGAGATTCACAAAGGACACCATCATCGGGGACATCGACCTCGACGAGACCCCCATCATCCTGCCCTCTGGGCGGGTGCTGGATGAGAAGGCAGCTGCCGAGTATGGCGCTGAAGTCGCCGCTCGCGCCGCTGAGCGCCGACGTGGACGCCCTTCTCTGACCTCGCCGGGGGTCCATTCGCCTCAGGTGAGCTCGCGAGTGACGCCCGAACTTCGTGGGGCAGTTGATGCCATCGCCGCGCGCGACGGCGTACGTCCGGCACAGGTTGTGCGCGCGGCCCTGGAGGAGTACGTCGCCAACCATGGCTGATCCTCCACGTGAAGCCCCGAATCCCTACTTTGGCGACTATCCGAATGGACCGTATTGGTCGGCCTACGTCCCTATTGGTGATGACTCGGCAGAGGTTGAAGAGACCTACGAGATTGCCGGCACGATGATCCGGTTCATGCCGGAGTACGGCGTGACAGTGCCGCTCTGGGATGAAGAGGGTTACCTCTCCGAGGATCCTGAGTGGCTCAACCGCGCGCTTGGACTCAGCCCAGAACTGGTGGCTGATCTGGCCAAGTGGGGCGCGGAATGGGACGCACCACAACTTCGCCTGACGGCCGCACAGCATGCCGCCCGGGATCTGGCGGGGGCGGCTGAAGCTCAACAGTTGGTCGAGCGCCTCCGGGCCGAATTGCCACCCCAATTCCGAGTCGTGGTCCATCTCTAGCGCCAACCATGGTTGAGCCAGAAGCGTTTAGAGCCGCGGGTCGACCGGTTCGGATTCGAGGGAGAGCACGGCGAAGACCGGTTCGTGAATCCGCCACAGCGGCTCACCACGAGCAAGGCGATCAAGGGACTCCAAGCCAAGCGCATACTCCCGTAGGGCTAGCGACCTCTTGTGATTGAGGTTGCGGTCACGCAGTCGGGACAGGTTCTCAGGCTCGGTGTAATCAGGGCCGTAGATGATCCGAAGATATTCGCGCCCGCGAACCTTGACTCCCGGCTGGGCAAGCCCTCGTTTGGCCCGGGCCAGGTTGGCAAGTGGCTTCACCACCATTCCTTCCCCGCCTGTGGAGGTCAAAGTTTTCCACCACTCGACACCGACCGCGCAAGACTCCGGATCGGCGGCGTCAACGACGAGACGCTGCGTCTGCCGGAACAACTTCGGCGACGCCACCACCAGCCGATCCGCCACGCCGAGATGCCAGCCGTGGTCGCGCTCGCGATGCGTCTGACCCTCGGTCGCAAGCACCTGAAACGGCGCGATGCTCACGCCATCGAGGTCGTCGGTGGGCCAGCAATAGCGGCGGTAGGCCGCCGTGAAGGCGTCGGCGTTGGTCGCCCGAGAACTCGTTCGGTCAACAAGTGCCTGCAAGTCAACGCCCCGCGCCAGGGCTGCTCCAAGGCCAGCAAGCGCAGCCGGCAACGCCGTTCGCGCCGCCGCCCCGACAGCGGCGTACTGGTTGCGAAGGAGGTCCTCCGCTTTGGCCGACCATGGCAGCAACTCACAATCGAGCAACATCCAATCGGACTCCAACTCACCCCACAGCCCGGCTATCTCAACCGCGGCGGCGACCTGCCCCAGCAGCGTGGCGGTCAAAGCAGGTGAGAAGAAGGAGCGGCCGGTCCGGGTGTAGACCGAACCCAATTCACCACCGGTAGCCCCAAAACGGGCCGCCGCGACAGCCGCGTCGCGACACACCAGAACCACCGCGCGCGAACCCATGTGCTTCTCTTCGCAGATCAGATCGGTGATCCCGCTGGCGGCGTACGCAGTGAAGGCCTCGGCAGGATGCTCCAGCAGGTCGGCGCGTTTGGAGGTGGCGACGGGCGCCATCGTGGGTGGGAGGTAGGGGACCCATCTCGGGTGCAGGGCAAACCGACTCATCACTTCGAGCGCGCCCGCAGCGTTCTCTTCGCGCACACTGATCATCCCCAAGTGGGAGGTCTCGACGACCCGTTTGCCGAGAACGTCCTGAATGTCGAGTTGATCGCGGTCGCGCGTGGCAACGGCGACCGACTCCACAGCTAACGGCTTGACCGGCTCATACCAAACTCGCTCGGCCGGCACCGCGACGAGCTCCTTCTCGGGATAGCGCAACGCTGTGAGGTTGCCACCAAACACGCAGCCGGTGTCGAGACACATGGTGTTGTTGACCCACTCCGCCTGCGGAGTTGGGGTGTGGCCGTAGAGCACCATCGCCTTGCCGCGATAGTCGTTGGCCCACGGATAGCGAACCGGCAGTCCGAACTCGTCGGTCTCCCCTGTCGAGTCGCCGTACAGCGCAAAACTTCGCACGCGTCCCGAGGCTCGGCCGTGATAGGCCTCTTTCAGTCCGGCGTGGGCAACGACCAACCGACCGTCGTCGAGGACCAAGTGAGACACGAGCGAGTAACAGAACTCCGCCACTTCCTTGCGGAACTCTTCGGTCTCGACAGCGAGTTGGGCCAGGGTCTCGGCAAGCCCGTGGGTGACCTGGACCTGGCGACCCCCCAGCGCCCGAATCAGCTTATTCTCGTGATTGCCGGGGACACAGAGCGCATGGCCGGCCTTCACCATGCCCATCACTAGGCGGAGCGCGCCGGGTGAATCCGGACCACGGTCGACGAGATCCCCGACGAACACCGGTCGGCGACCTTCAGCATGGGTCGCATCAATCGGTCGGCCCGCCTCGTCGCGGATGAGCGCATAACCAAGGGTCGTCAGCAGGGTCTCCAACTCGGAACGGCAGCCGTGAATGTCGCCAATCACATCGAAAGGGCCGTGCTGGTCGCGATAGTCGTTTAGCAGTTTCTCACGCACGACGGTGGCGGAAGCGACCTCCACGACGCTGCGGAGAACGTGGATCTTGCGGAAACCTTCTTTGGCCAGCCCTCTCAAGGACCGTCGCAATTGGTCTCGTTGGCGGCGTACGACGGCTCCTCCGAAGTTGCGATCGGGGCGCTGCGCATTGCGCTCAATGCAGAGCTGCTCAGGCAGATCGAAGACGATTGCAACGGGGAGTACATCGTGGGCCTTGGCGAGCTCGACCAGTTTGCGACGGGCGTCCTTCTGGACATTCGTTGCATCGATGACCGTCAGTCGACCCGCGGCCAGACGCTTGCCTGCGATGAAGTCCAACACTTCGAACGCGTCCTTGGTGGCGCCTTGATCGTTCTCGTCGTCGGAAACCAGGCCACGGCAAAAGTCGCTAGAGATCACTTCGAAGTTGCCGAAGTGCTCGCTGGCAAAGGTGGACTTGCCTGATCCGGACACGCCAACGAGGGCGACCAGACAGAGTTCGGGGATGGCCAATTCGGTCACGATGCCTTCCCTTGCTGTTGGTCGAGTTGGTGACGGTCGACGCGGGTGAAGATGGCCATCTGAGTGGGAGGGCCGACGTCGGGATCGTCCTCGCCAATGGGCGCGAATCGAACGGCGTACGCCGACTGCTCGCACACCTTGGCCGCCCACTCACCGAACTCCGCACGCGTCCACTCAAACCGGTGATCCCGATGCCGCATCGCACCCGGCGCAAGATTGGGATAGCGAACGTTGTGCTCGACATTGGGCGTGGTCACGATGACGGTTCGTGGCCGGGCGTGGGCAAAGACGGTGGCCTCCAGAGCGGGAATTCGTTCGGGATCGAGGTGCTCAAGGACCTCCATCAGCACGATCGCGTCGTATGCCGCCAACCGGTCGTCGCGGTAGGTCAGCGACGACTGCAACAACCTCAATCTGGCTCGTTGGGAGTCGGGCATGCGATCCAGATTGAGTCGTCGTTCGGCGATCTCCAAAGCGCGCGGCGAGACGTCGACACCAACCACTTCGTCGAACCGGGCATCCTGGATCAACGCGCGGAGCAAAGCGCCTTCACCGCAACCAAGATCGACGACGCGGGAAGCACCTTCCAGGTGCAGCGCCGCAAGCACCGCCTGTTTGCGGAGGGCTGCGAGCGTCAGCACCTTGCCGTCAGTTTCAGCAACGGGAATTGGCCCGTCGCCATCGATCTCTTCTGGCTCTAGGTCATCAATCGCGGCCAGGCGAGCAACGGCCGAGGCGACCAAAGTGCGGTCATGAGCAAGGTAGCGCCGAGTGATCATCTCCTGCTGGGGGTGGCTAGCCAGCCACTCACCGCCCGCGCGAATCAGTTTGTCGACCTCGTCTGAAGAGACCCAATAGTGCTTGGCGTTGTCGAGCACAGGGAGCAGGACGTAGAGATGGGAGAGCGCCGAGCCGAGCGTCATCGTCCCGCGCAAAGTAAGGTCGACGTAGCGAGAATCCCCCCACGCAGGAACCGTCTCGTCGAGCGCGATCGGCGTTGCTTCGACTGCCCAACCCAGTGGCCCAAAGAGATCGCGCACCATCGTAGGGCCGCCCACGCTGGGCAGTGCTGGGATGTGAACTGCCAAGGGCAAGGGCAGGTCAACCAACTCAGGTTTGGCGTCACACTTGCCGGCTAGCGCGGTCCGAAAGACCTTGCCCAGGGCGACGGCAAGCATCGACGAAGCGGCGTACGGCCGATCGTTAACGTATTGGCTGAGCGCGAACGCATCGGCGCCATATCGCCGGCCGCGCACGAGGGCAATCGGGTCGACTTCGAGCATCAGCGCGACAGTGCAGCGTTCGGCAGTCGCCTCCGGATAGAACACGTGTGCCTTGCCTGCTGAGACGTCAAACTGCTGGGCTCGGTCGGGGTGTTTGTGGAGCAGATAGCCAAGATCCGTCGCGTCGGTCGCGGTGGAGGTGATCGTTAGGTACACCCGGCACATTGTCCACGACGATTCCCAGATCGTCGGCCAGATTAATCCAGGTGGGTCAGCGACCCAAAGCCATCAGATAGCGATCGGTCATCTTGCGTTGGAACCAGCCGGTGATGGGGCCACCTAGCCGTGCGGACAGAGTGACCGCTCGGGAGAACGCCGAGACGGTGGCCTCGACCTGACCATCTGGGAGGCGGCGCACCACGAATCGCTCCTCACCCGATTCGGGATGCCCGGTGAGGGTGCCGTAGGCGAAGCCACGAAGGTCGGTTTGGTCGACGACGTAGACGACACGGCACGGGATCTTCAACGACGCGGGTCCAATCCCTAGCCGCATCTCGACCACCGAATCGGCCTCGACCCTTGCCGATGACGCCGCGACTTTGAGGCCCGCTCGTTGATGCATCCGCCACGTCATCACGACTTCGACGGCCGCGTCGAAGTCACCGTGGTTGAGCACCCGACTTTGCGTGAAGGAGTGGAATCCGCTCGGTGGCACACCAGCGGTCGCCCCGACGGCGTCGTACGAGAAGTCCGTTGCGCGTAGCTCTGCGGCGCGAGCTGGCGGCAGGATCACGAAAGTCACAACGACATCATTGCCGATTCCGCACTCAGTGAGGAGGTCCCTCCGGAGACGCTCACTCCGCGGGTGATTGAGCTGCGATCAACTCGAAGTGACGCACGAGGAAAGCCCGCTCATCTAGCCGCTTGCGGCGCAACCATCCCGTGACTTCGTCATTGCACTTGCTGGCGTTGCAAGAAGCGCAGGCTGGTACGACGTTGTCGAAGGTGTAGCGCCCACCCCGGGAGATCGGCAACACGCAATCGCGCTGGAGTGGCTTGTCGCTCACGCCGCAATAGGCGCATCCTCCCCATGACAATTTGAGAGCCGCCCACTGAGCGTCCGTCAGATCGTGCTCAATGCTGTCCATCCGTCGCTTTCGCTTGCGGGCTGCCCGGGCCCGCCGAGTGCGACTCACTGCCATGAAGACAGGTTAGAGCCGTCGAATGCTCATTCGGTGAACAACTGGGCCTCGGTCTCGGTGGAAGTGATCTCGACACGCAACCGCCAGACGATGTCATGGGGCACCCCAAAGCGGGTGAGAGTCACTTGAACCTGAGGCAGCAGCCAGATCTGAGACTGCAAAGCCACCCGCTGCGTATCCGTTTGGGTACGCAACCAAATCACCGGGGCGCCATCGCGATCAGGCAGCCAATGCGCATCCTGGACACCCCAGGTGGCCAGCGAGGCGACCAGGCATAGTCGCCCCGTCGACGGACTTGCTCAGGCTATCTGGGCTCACCGGCCCAGGTTAGCCAAGGCCCTGAGCCTGGTGTCCGCTTCGAGCGGAGCATGCGAACCTCAGGTTAGGACGCCTTGGCTGCACAACTGTGGACCGAACGGCTGATCACCGACTGTTGCTGAGCGTGAAGCCGCGACTCAGCGGGCCGATTGGTCCCTCGTTGTGTCGGGGCCGGCCGCTCGCACCAGCTTGAGGCCCGCCAACAGCGACCGGCCGAGCAGTGACACCACCAACTCGCTAGCCATTTGGCGATTGCTCATCGGTCTTCCATCTGGTGGGGGTGTGGAGCCGGTGACAGGAGTCGAACCCGCGACATCTTCATTACAAGTGAAGCGCTCTACCAACTGAGCTACACCGGCCAGCACGCCAAAGCGAGCGCGCCCATCGTACGCATACCCGACCTCACCCGTGCTCAGGTGCCCCCAGCACCTGGGCCGGACACCCTAGACAGGCAGGTGTACGTACGTGGTTTCGAGGTATTCGTCGATCCCTTCGAACCCGCCTTCGCGGCCATAACCACTCTGCTTGACGCCGCCGAAGGGGGCTGCGGCGTTTGACATCAGGCCGGTGTTGAAGCCGACCATGCCGAAGTGCAGCGCTTCAGCCATCCGGATCGTTCGTGCGGTGTTGTTGGTGTAAACGTAGGAGGCAAGTCCATACTCGGTGTCGTTCGCGCGGGCAATCACTTCTGCTTCCGTGGCGAAGGTGGTGATGGCAGCGACCGGTCCGAAGATCTCCGAGTTGGCGATCCGACTCGTCTGCGGGACGTCAGCGAGAACGGTCGGTTTGAAGAAGTAGCCCGGACCGTCGACGGGACCGCCCCCGGCGACGACGCGAGCACCGTCGTGGATGGCTTCATCAACAAGAGCACCCACATTCGTCACGGCCGACGCGTTGATAAGGGGGCCAACTAGGATCCCAGCCTCTTGCCCACGTCCGACCGGCATACCGCTCATCCGGGCACCAAGGCGCTCGGCGAACTCCGCCGCCAGGGACTCATGCACGAAGAAGCGATTGGCCGCGACGCAGGTCTCGCCCATATTGCGCATCTTCGCGATGATCGCACCCTCGACCGCAGCGTCTAGATCAGCATCGTCGAACACGATAAACGGCGCGTTGCCGCCGAGCTCCATGCTGAGCCGCTGCAGTTGACTGGCTGACTGTTGCACCAGCAGTTTCCCGACCCGAGTCGAGCCGGTGAAACTCACCTTGCGAAGTCGAGGGTCATTCATCAGGGTCTCGGAAACGCCCGCAGCATTCATGGACGTGACGACGTTGAGGACCCCGGGCGGCAGTCCTGCCTCGGTCAGGATGTGGGTCACCGCCAAGGTAGTTAAGGGGGTCGCTTCCGCGGGCTTGACGACCATCGTGCACCCGGCGGCAATCGCCGGACCGATCTTGCGAGCGGCCATCGCCAGCGGGAAGTTCCACGGTGTGATCAACAAACACGGACCCACCGGTCGGCGCATGGTGAGAAAGCGGCTGCCACCACCGGGAGCGGTGAGCCAACTCCCGTTGATGCGCGGAGCCTCTTCGGCGAACCATCGAAAGAACTCCGCCCCGAAGATGATTTCCCCATGAGCCTCGGCCACTGGCTTGCCCATTTCCAGGCTGATCAGCTCGGCGATGTCTCCTGCTTGATCCATCACGGCTTCGAACGTCCGGCGAAGGATCTCGCCGCGCTCGCGTGGCGGCGTACTGGCCCACGAATCTTGTGTGGCGGCGGCCGCAGCCAGCGCGTCCATGGCATCTTCCGGTGAGCCGTCGGCAACCTCGCAGATGACGGACTCGTCGGCCGGGTCAATGACCTCAAACACCGCTTTGCCACGCGCCGGGACCCATTCACCGCCGATAAAGAGCTGACGGCGATCCGGCGGAACCAAACTCAGTGCACTCATTTGCTGCTCCTTGCGCGATGGCGTTGAAAGGGTTCGTGAGGTCACGTGACGTGATTGTGGAGTGACCCAATACCCGAGATTACTGCGACTATCTCGTCACCGGCCGTCAAGAACTCTGGGGGATGACGCTTGAACCCAACCCCAGCCGGCGTTCCGGTAGCGATAACATCCCCGGGCTGGAGTGGAATCGAGCGCGAAATCTCGGAGATCAGTCTCGGCACGTCGAAGATGAGCTGGGCTGTGCTGGCGCTCTGCTTCTGGGCGCCGTTCACCGTCAACTCAAGGTCGAAAGTCGGGTGAGGGTCGAATTCGTCGGCGGTGACCACCCAGGGCCCGATCGGAGTTGCGTGCTCAGTGTTCTTTCCTAGCGTCCACTGCACATGCTGAACCTGGACATCTCGCGCCGAAATGTCGTTCATCACCGTGTAGCCAGCAATCACCGACTGCGCCGCCTCCACGCTCAGATCGCGAGCGGGCGCCCCGATGACGACACACAACTCCACCTCGTAGTCGAACTCAACCGAAGCTTCCCCGGACAGGTGCAGGTCCGCGTTGGCCCCACACAACGCAGAGGACAACTTGGCGAAGACGATCGGGGCGCGCGGAATGTCAGCGACGAACACGTCAGCTGACTCTGCTTGGTGAGCGGCATAGTTAATGCCGATGCAGAGGACACGAGCATTCGGATCCACCGGCGGCAGCAAGCCCACCTCAGCCAACGGGACCGGAGTCGAGGCCGACTCAATCATCGGAAGTTGGCCGGCCGCCGCGAGCACCAGCAAATCGCGCAGCGACCAACTCACCGGCTGGACACCGCCGTCGACGAGCACCCCGGTCCGAGTGACGCCTGCGTGTACGTAGCGAAGGATCTTCATCGACGTGGTGGTATCCGTAACCTCTTTGAACCAATCTAGATGATTGGTTGCGTCTGGTTTCAAAGTATGAATCGCCGAGCCAGCACCGTCAACCCTGCGTCGGTGAGCAATTGCCAAAGTGAAGGGATCGATCGATTGGTCGGATTGGTCTAAGATCATCAATCGGAGGTGACTTGCGAACAATGACAACGCTCGAGCTGCCGGTTGGTGGCGCCAAGGCAACGGTCGACCAAGTCGAGGCGATGATTGAACGCGGCGAGGTTTCTGAAGACGGTCGTCTGCCCACGGAGCGAGAGCTCGCCCAATTGGTTGACTGCAGTCGTGCTGAGGTACGCCGCGGGCTCGCATTTCTAGAGGCTTCGGGAAGAGTCACCCGGCATGTCGGGCGCGGCACCTTCTTGACGACAAAGTCGCCAGCAGCAGAGGTAAGCGGGAGTCCGATCGAACTGATGGTGGCCCGCATCAACCTAGAGCCTCGGATCGCCGACTTGGCCGCATTGAGTGCGACCCGCGACGACTTCACTGAGATTGAGCGTTGCCTGGCGGGTGGAGATCGGGCCAGAACTTATGAGGAATTCGAATCCTGGGACATCGCCCTTCATCGTGCTTTCGCTGTTGCCACCCACAACGCGTTCGTGGTTCAGCTGCTCGATCTGCTGTTTTCCGCCCGAAACGATCCCCAGTGGGGCGGCCTCAAACGACGTAGCTTCTCGAAAACTTCGTGCGCCGAATATCGCGCCCAACACCATGCGATTGCCGCAGCCCTCCTGCTGCGGGATCGCGACGAGGCTCGCCAAGCAATGACTGCGCATCTGGAGGCGGTCAGGAACCGGATGTTCACGTCACCAGCGGCGAATTAGCCAAGGAAGGCGTCCAACGAAGACCCGATCCCGGCGACGGGCGAGTGCTTGGTGTCGTCCCCCATCGGCTAACTGGGAAGTGACTGGTAGATTAATCCCATGCAGGCAGTCATCGATTCCGTTGGGCGCGTCGTCGTGCCCAAAGCTCTTCGGGACGCCTTAGGCCTAGTCCCGGGCTCAACAATCGACATCTCGCGCTATGGCGCGGGTCTTCACATCATTGCGACGGGTCGCACTGCACGAATCGTCGAAGAAGATGGCGCACTGGTCGCGACTGGCGAAACGGTGATCGACGATGACACCATGTTCGGGCTGATTGATGCCGGGCGTCGCTAGTTCGCTCCTCGCGCTCGACACTAGCGTTGCCGTCCCGCTGCTGGTTGCCACTCACACCGAGCATGCAATGGTCACCCGTTGGTGGGGCGGTAAGACCGTGGCACTGTCGGGCCACGCCCTAGCCGAAACATACTCAGTCTTGACTCGGCTGCCTGGCGACCTTCGGCTCTCTGGAGAAGATGCCGCACGCCTCATCTCAGGCCGGTTTGCTCCACCGTTGCTGCTATCCACCGAGGTCGGACGACGCCTACCTGGGAGATTGGCCGAACTTGGTATCGCGGGCGGCGCTGTCTATGACGCGCTCGTAGCCATGGCTGCCCTTGAGCACAGCACCCCGCTAGCAACACGGGATGCCCGCGCGCGTGAAACCTACGAACGAGTCGGCGTCGAGGTCATGCTCGTTGTCGACCCACAAACTGGGACAATTGCGAGCCAATAAGAATCCAGACGCGGTTCTGGGGAATGATTGACCTATGGCCCTCAGGATCTCCGCGAGTCGCCCCGATCCTGCGATCGTCGGCCTTCCGTGGTCGACCCCGCTCGAGAAGTGGGGGGACGAATACGTCGTTCCGCTCCCCCGCGGTTTGTCGCGCCACATCGTGCGAATCATTAGCCTCGGCGGCAAGGTGTACGCCGTCAAGGAGACGCAGGAGGAGATCGCCAGGCGGGAATACCGCCTGCTGCGCGATCTTCAGCGAATTGGACTCCCAGCCGTGGTCCCCCAAGCCGTCGTGGCCGGGCGGGTGGACAAGAAGGGTCGCGAGTTGCCCGCCGCACTCGTCACCGAACACCTCGCCTTCTCGCTCCCCTATCGCAGCCTCTTCACCCGCGGCTTCAGCGCCGACAACGTGCCTCAACTAGTCGATGCCCTGGTCGTCCTGCTCGTGCGTCTGCACTTGGCTGGTTTCTTTTGGGGCGACGTATCCCTCTCCAACGTGCTCTTTCGACGGGCGGCCGGAGCTTTCGCCGCCTATCTAGTCGATGCCGAAACAGGCGAGTTGCGACCTCAGTTGTCAGACGGCATGCGTCGCCACGACGTGACCGTTGCGACCGAGAACGTTTTCGCCGAGTTGCTCGATGTCGCCGCAGACGACTCCATCGAGGCCGAGTTCGGGCCTTTTGAGGTGATCGAAATGCTTCAGGAGCGCTATGAAACCTTGTGGAACGAGCTCACCGCCGAAGAGACCTTCACCGTCTCGGAGATGTGGCGAATCGAGCAGCGGATCGAGCGCCTAAATGACCTGGGCTTTGACGTTGACGAGCTCGATATCGTCACGGACTTTGACGGTGACTCGATTCGCATTCAACCGAAGGTTGTCGAGTCGGGTCACCATCGTCGCGAACTCCAGGGCCTCACCGGCCTGGCTGTCGAGGACAATCAGGCCCGCCGTTTGCTCAATGATCTAGCGTCTTTCTCAGCCTCCCATGACCTGGGGCGCGAAGATCGGATGTTGGTTGCGGCCAGGTGGATGAACACCATCTACGAACCGATCATGGCGCTCGTGCCTTCGGATTTCCGCGGCAAACTAGAGCAGGCCGAGATCTATCACGAGATCCTGGTTCATCGGTGGTATCTCTCGCAGCGGGAAAATTACGAAGTGCCGATCCTTGAGGCCGCCAAGGATTACATCGCCAATCAGTTGGCCGCCCGCAAGGACGAGGCGATTGCTTCGATCGCCGACATACCCGACGACCCGGACAACACCCCAGATGACGAGCTTGAGGCTGTCGAGAGCTAGGCGCGAGCCTGTGAGATGGCGAACAGGGTCACCGAAGCAGCGACCCCGGCATTGAGTGATTCAACTTGATTGGCCATCGGGATCGACACGAGCAGATCGCACGTCTCGGCCACCAGCCGCGAGAGCCCCTTGCCCTCGGAGCCCACCACGAGCACCAAGGGCCCGGTCGCCAGGTCGAGGTCAGGCAACGAAACTTCGCCGTCAGAATCCAACCCGATCACCATGCATCCGGCAGCCTGATAGTTCTTCAGCTCACGCACCAGATTGACGGCTTGAGCGACCGGGATGCGGGCCGCAGCACCAGCCGAGGTTTTCCAAGCTGAGGCGGTCATGCCCGCTGCTCGACGCTCGGGGATGAGTACGCCGTGGGCACCGAACCCCGCAGCCGAACGCACTACTGCACCCAGGTTGCGAGGGTCGGTCACCGAATCGAGCGCCACGATCAGCGGCTTCTCGCGCATCTCTTCGGCGCGCACGAGCAGGTCATCCGCGTGAGCATATTCATAAGACGGAATCCGGCAGGCCAAGCCCTGGTGCACAGCGCCGGCGGTCATCCGATCGAGTTCGTTGCGGGTCACTTCGAGCAGGGAGATGCCCTTCTCTGCGGCTAACTGGAAGGCCTCCCGCAGGCGGCCGTCGCGTTCGGCGCCCTCAGCGACGTAGACCCCCGAAACGGGGATTCCCGCGCGAAGCACTTCGACCACCGAGTTGCGGCCAGCCACCCACTCCGCATCGCTGGACGTCGTACGCCGACGAGGTCGCTGCGTGGGCCCTTGGCGATCCGACTTCACCTTCTGCTTGTGGGTCTTGTGATAGGGACGATCCTCAGCCTTCGGCGTCGGTCCCCGGCCTTCCAGGCCGCGCTTGACCCGACCGCCGGAGCCCGCTGTGGGCTTCTTGCTGGTCTTGCGAATCGAGCCTTTGCGCTGTGAATTGCCGGCCATTTACTTACTCCCTGTGTCTAAATTCCAGCGGGGCCCGGATGGGGTGTCCTCAATCTCGACTCCGGCAGTCGCGAGTTGGTCGCGGATGGCATCCGCGCGGGCGAAATCTTTGGCGGCCCTGGCGGTGACCCGCTCCGAGAGCAGACCTTGCACGAGCGCATCCACGACGGCGGTCAACGTGGCATCATCGCCCCCTGCGGATCCCCAATGGGGATCAGCCGGGTCCAACCCGAGCACACCAAGCATGCGGCGTACGACGGCAACGGTCGAGGCGAGCGAGCCCTGATCGCCGTCGGTCAGCAGTCGATTGCCCTGGCGCACGGCGTCATAAAGCACGCCAACGGCGGCTGGAGTGCCGAGGTCGTCATCCATGGCAGCAGCGAATTGCGTCCAGACGGCCGGGTCTGGAACCGCTTCTTCATCGATGTCGGCACGCTCCAGGAATCCCTCGATCCGCCTGAATCCGGCGGCCGCATCGTCAAGCGCCTCGAAGGAAAACTCGACGTGGGAGCGGTAGTGAGCGGCGACCATATAGAAGCGCAACTCGATCCCACGAACCCGCTTGAGCACCTCGGGGATGAGCAACGAGTTGCCAAGCGACTTGGACATCTTTTCGCCAGCTGTGGTGATCCAGGCATTGTGCAGCCAATAGGACGCAAAAGGGTGTCCGGCGGCTCGCGATTGCGCCTGCTCGTTCTCATGATGGGGAAAACGAAGGTCTACGCCGCCGCCGTGGATGTCGAACGCGGGGCCGAGGTATTTGCCGGCCATGGCCGAACACTCGATATGCCAGCCGGGCCGACCTGCGCCATAGGGCGAAGGCCAAGAAGCGGTCTCCGGTTCGGAAGCCTTGCGACCCTTCCACAAGGCGAAATCTCGGGGGTCGCGTTTGCCGCGCGGATCGGCGTCGGTGGCCGGCTCCATATCGTCGACACCCTGCCTGGTCAGCTCGCCGTAGGACGCCCACGAGCGAACATCGAAGTAGACATCGCCGGATGAGTCAGCGGCCGGATAGGCATGGCCGCGCTCGATCAGGATCCGAATCAGCTCCAGGATCTCCGGCACATGCCCCGTGGCCGCCGGCTCATACGTCGGCCGCATCACATTGATTGACGCGAGCGCCACACCGAGTTGGTGGTGCATCTCGTAGGCCAGGTTGAACCAGGGGCGGCCCTGCGACTCGGCCTTGGTGAGGATCTTGTCGTCGATGTCGGTGACGTTGCGGATAAACGTGACGTCGTACTCCTGCTCGATCAGCCACCGGCGCAACACATCAAAGTTCACCGCTGAGCGAACGTGACCCACATGTGGCTCCGACTGAACCGTCAACCCGCAGACATAGATCCCGGCTTTGCCCTCAACAAGGGGCACGAAGTCGCGCACGTCGCGGGTCGCGGTGTCATAAAGCCGGAGAGTCACCGGTCAAGTCTAGAGAGTGGTCGCCGTGGTTGTTTCATCCTCGCGCCCCGCGCCCGCCCTACCGCTGTTTCATCAAGGTATGTAGGTGAACCATCACTTACCGGGGTCTGTACACATGGGGAAGTGTCGGTTCAACGACATACCTTGATGAAACTCCCGGGGACGCGGACGGAAGTGAGGCGAGATCGGTCGATCAGGACGCGCGGAAGGGGATGGAGTGCCAGCCGGTGGCTCCATCGGGGATGACGTCACGCTCGACGCTGGTTTGCACTAGGCCGGTCATGTCAGTTGCCCGGACTTGCACACGGTGTTCGCCGGGCTCAACGTCAATCGTCGCGGCCCACTGGACCCAGGTGTCTTCGTGGGGCACAACTCCGAGGTCACACGGCGTCCAGGGGCCACCATCGACCGAAATGTCGACGGCTTTGATGCCCGTATGTTGCGCCCAAGCGGAACCGCCAAAACGGACCGAGCCTGCGGCCACCTCACCGCCATTTTCGGGTACGTCGATGCGCGAGGCCATCTTGACCGGTGCCTGTGCCGACCACCCGCGCGACGTCCAGTAAGCAGTGATGTCATCAAACTTGGTGACCTCAATGTCGACCAACCACTTGGTGGCCGAAACAAAGCCATAGAGCCCAGGCACGACCATCCGCACCGGGAAACCGTGCTCCACAGGCAACGGCTCGCCATTCATTCCGAGGGCCAACATAGCCGCTCGATCATCGGTCAGAGCCGACAACGGGGTGCCGCAAGTCCAACCATCTGACGAGGTTTGCAACACCGCATCGGCACCGTCTTGCACACCAGCCTGGGATAACACGTCGGAGATCTTGACACCACTCCACCAGGCGTTGCCGATCAAGTCGCCACCGACTTCGTTGGACACACAATTCAGCGTGATCCAGGCCTCCGTGAACTGCCGAGCGGACAACTCCTTATAGGTCAAGGTGAGTTCTTGGTCGACCATCCCGTGGATGCGCAACACATAGTCGTCTGGAGCAATCGCCGGGACCGCAATCGCGGTGTGGATGAGATAGAAGTCCTCATTGGGGGTGCGCCACGGCGCAATGCCGGCCACGCCGATCTTGGTGCCCTCAGGCGGCATCGGCGGCGTGATAGGCAGCTTCAGCATTTCGCGGGCCTGTTGCACTTTTCCCCGGCCGCGGCCCAGCAGAGCGCCGAGACCGGTGGCCGCGAGCGTCGCCGCACCAACACCGCCCGCCCGGATCAGGAAGCCCCGCCGATTGGTCTCTCGCGCCGCCGAAACACTCCCACCGGAAGGGTCAGATTCACGGGGAGGTAAAGCCTCGAGAGCGACCATCCGGCGCAGTGGCTCTGTCAACAATGACAGGGTGACCACCCAGGTCAAGAAGCCAGCTGCGACCGGCAGCAAACCGGTGGTAGCCGTCGTACCAGAGGTCAACACTGAGGCCAGCGCCGCTGCGGCCAAGGCACCAAAGATGAGCATCGGCAACCAGGTCGAACGCCGGGAGGTGAGACCGGCCATCATGAAAGCGCCCAACATGCCGGCCACCACGAGAACGATCAGGACGGGCTTGTCCCAGTGGCCCAACAACGCAATCGCAGGCTCCACAACCGAGCCCGGCGTCGCTCGGATAATGCCTTCAGAAACGGCCACAATGGGCGACTCGCGGATGTTCAGAGCAGACGCGACCGCGTGGCTGACCGCCAGCCCGGCGAGGCCAGCCAACACGCCAGCCGAAGCCCACGCGCCACGAGTTGATCTCATCGTTCTAATGTACTCGCGCGTAACCGCCACGAAAGGCTTGAGGCCTCTCAAACACCGACCTGTGAGCACTCCGTAAGGACTGCTCCGACACTTGCCCCAATTTCCGGCATGATGTGGCCGTGACCCCTTCGCCCCCCTTGCCCCGAGTCGGCATCGGCACTGACGTGCATCGCCTCGTGGACGGAGTACCTCTGCATTTGGCTGGCTTGGCGTGGCCGGACTCCGCGCAAGGTTTGGCGGGCCACTCGGACGGCGATGTGGTGGCCCATGCTGCGGTCGATGCGTTGTTGTCAGCAGCGGGTCTGGGCGATATCGGCAGCAATTTTGGGGTGGCGGACCCGCTGCTTGAGGGCGCCTCCGGCGTAAGTTTCCTGGTCGAGACAGCCTCACGCGTTCGGGCGGCGGGCTTTGAGATCGGCAACGTGGCGATCAATGTCATCGGCAACGCTCCGCGGTTGGGTCCACGGCGGGCGGAGGCAGAGTCAGTCCTGTCCGAGGCGATCGGGGCGCCTGTCACGATTTCGGCGACGACCACGGACGGACTTGGTCTCACTGGCCGCGGAGAGGGCGTCGCTGCCATCGCCACGGCTCTTATCTCAGAAGTGGGCTTGTGATGGGTGGCTGGGGATTTGCGGCAATAGCGTCCGCCGCAATTGCCGGCGGACTGGCCTGGTGGGGCGAGCGTGCCAGGAGGCGGCGTACCCAACTCTTGGGCGTGGAAACCTTGACGACCGGCACTATCAAAGCCTTGTCGGAGGCTGCAGCGGCGGCAGCGGGTCCTGGTGCGTTTCGGCAGCAGGTTGAGGTGGTTGGCGTGATCGAACCTGCTGAGTCGGGCCCGCTGATCAGTGAACTTTCCAAGACCGAGTGCGTTTGGCATCGACACAAGGTGACGCGTCGCTACCACCACCTGGAGCGGGATTCGAAAGGCAATGAGACGCGCAGCACCCGCGAAGAGGTGATGACGGAGAACACCAGCAAGGAACCGTTCTTGGTGCGGGATGCCGATGGCTCCATCACCATCATCCCGACTCGGGTCGTCCAAGGCCCCCGCAAGTCTGTCTCGGAGTTTCGCGAGCCCTCGACCCATGATGAATCGGCTTCGGTGTCGCTAGGGCCGTTTGAGCTCAACCTGGGTGGTGGAGACAACACCATTGGTTATCAGTACGAAGAGTGGATCCTGCCGCTAGGGACGAAGGTGTTTGTGCAAGGCGACGCCTCTGATGGCGGCGGCGAGTTAGCCATCGTCGAGCCCGAAGGCAGCCCGAAGCTCATCGTCTCCACCAAGTCCGAATCCGAACTGCTTGATGCTGCCGCCAAAGAAGCAACTGGTCTGCGCGTCGCCGCTGCTGTCGCCGTTGCGCTGGCCGTGATCTTTGCCGTCGTCGAGTTGGTGCGTTAAGCAAATCCAGACTGGCCGATCTCGACTAGACCCGCGATTGCTCACCGAATGTCAGCAACGTCCCGTTGGTGTCCAGGATCGCAAATTCGGTTTGCCCCCAAGGTTTCAACTGCAGGGGCGAGTTTGGGTGGATGAGGTTCTTGGCGGAGTACTCCGCGTAGAGGTCTTCGATCTCGACGACCCGGACATAGACCATGAAGTCGCTCTTCTTCGGATCGATCTCCATGTGGAATAGGTGGATCTCCACACCCTCTCGCTTCACGATGGCGTAGTCCTCGTGTTGAAAGAACCTGATTTCAGAGAATCCGAGCACATCTCGATACCAAGCCACCGCTTCGGCGACATTGTTCGCAGGCAACACCGGTGCCGCGCTTTGCATCACGCAGGAAGTCTGACAGAACCTCTGTGGGGAGTGTCGCTTTCACTAGTTTGTAGCCGCCCTCCGCCCTCCGCCATCCGCCCTCACACCTCTCCCCCGTCGACCCGGCGCTTAAGCCGCCATCCGACGCTCGACCCGGCGCGAAATGACAAAACCCCCGGCCAGATGGGCGGGGGTTTTGGCAAATAAGAGTGAAACTAGGAGGCGAGCACCTCATCGAGGATGGCTTCTGCCTTTTCCTCTTCGGTGTGCTCAGCAAGTGCCAGCTCGGAGACCAAGATCTGACGGGCTTTCGCCAACATGCGCTTCTCGCCGGCCGACAGGCCACGATCACGTTCGCGGCGCCAGAGGTCACGCACCACTTCGGCAACCTTCATGACATCGCCGCTGTGCAGCTTCTCGAGGTTCGCTTTGTAGCGACGCGACCAGTTGGTCGGCTCTTCGACGTGGGCGGCACGGAGAACGTCAAAGACGCGATCCAGGCCGGCTTTGTCAACAACGTCGCGCACCCCAACCAAGTCCAGGTTGCACGATGGCACCCTCACGACTAGATCTTGCTGGGAGACGATTCGCAGCACGAGGTATTCGCGATCTTCCCCCTTGATGGTGCGCATCTCAATGTCTTCAATGACGGCAGCCCCGTGATTTGGGTAAACGACCGTCTCGCCAACGATAAAACTCATATGTCAAAAACCCCTTTCTAGGTGACCATTCTAACACGCGATTTGACCCCCTCCGAACGCGTTTGTGCAGGTCAGAGCCGTATTTCGGGGTTGACAGAATTGTGAACCTGTGCCTGTTTCGGCTCAATTTGGGCACCGGAGGTGGGAGTTGGCAGAGTTCGTGCCACAGTAGATCCGGCACTAGAATGGGCCACAGAACTCCCCTTCGACGCGAGGCGAACATGCTCCACAGAATGCATCAGAGGACTCCGCTCCTAGGTCGCTTGACGACCGGTTTGATCGCCGCCACCTTTGCTGGCGGGCTCCTGTCGGGTTGCGGGTTCTACGACGCAACGGAGCGCAACTACACCCCAGCTAATGGCGCCAACAACAACCCCGCCGACACTGCGGTCGCCGTGCTGGGGGCAGGCATCGTGTCGACCGAGCCCGGGTCAGGCACTCTCATCGCGGTGATCTCAAACAAGTCATCCACTAAGGCGATCTCGTTGATCGGAGTCGCCGGCATCGAAGAGAGCGCTGCTGTGACGTCGGCGGAGTTCGCGCCGCAGACCGCCGCCCCAAACTCTTTCGTTGACTTGTCTGATGAAGGCGCCGTGAAGGTCACCGGCGAGTTTGAGGCTGGCCAGTTCGTCCGACTAGCCGTCACCTTTGACAACGGAGACCGCATCCCGATCAACGTCCCCGTTGTTGCCAACGCTGGTGATTTCGCTGACCTCGATGGCCCCGCGCCCGCAGTTGAAAGTGAAGAAGAGTCTGAGGAGAGCCACGGATGACCCATACCCTGATCTTGCTGCGCCACGGCGAGAGCGAGTGGAACGCAAAGAATCTGTTCACGGGTTGGGTGGATGTTCAGCTGACCGATAAGGGGCGTGCCGAAGCGGTGGCCGGTGGCGAACAACTCAAGGCTGCCGGAATCCTGCCGGACGTCGTACACACTTCGCTTCAGCGCCGCGCCATCAACACCGCAGCATTAGCACTCGACGCAGCTGATCGACATTGGATCCCCGTGCGCCGCAACTGGCGGCTCAACGAACGCCACTACGGCGCACTCCAGGGCAAGGACAAGAAGCAGACGCTGGCCGAATATGGCGAAGAGCAGTTCATGCTGTGGCGCCGAAGCTTTGACGTGCCTCCACCGCCGATCGAGGACGACGACGAGTTTTCCCAGGTGGGCGATCCTCGCTATGCCGATCTCGGCACTGACATGCCCCGCACCGAATGCCTCAAAGACGTCATCACCCGGATGCTGCCCTACTGGGAGTCAGCGATTGCAGCTGACCTGCGGGCGGGCCGAACGACCTTGATCGCCGCCCACGGCAACAGCTTGCGGGGAATCGTCAAGCACCTTGATGGCATCAGTGATAACGACATCGCTGGCCTCAACATCCCCACTGGCATGCCGCTGGTTTACCGCCTCGACGAGGACCTGCGCCCCGTCATACCGGGTGGCGAATACCTCGACCCCGAAGCAGCTGAAGCCGCTGCTGCTGCCGTCGCCAGCCAGGGCCGCTAGCCGCGAAATCCCGGCCCACAGCCACCCTGGTTGCCCGCGGCCTCCGTTGTTTCATCAAGGTATGTGGGTGCGCCCGCACTTCCCATTGTCTGCAGACCCCGGGAAGTGATGCTTCGCCTACATACCTTGATGAAACAACGGACATGGCCCAGACGACGAGCCAGGACACGACGTACGACGGAGAATGCGTACGACGGAGACGGCGTACGACGCGAACTAGGCGTTGGCAGGGACCGGGTTTTCGCCGGTCACGATAAAGACGACTCGGTCGGCAATGGAGACGGCGTGGTCGGCGATCCGTTCGTAATAGCGGCCGAGCAGCGCGATATCCACCGCAGCTTCGACGCCGTGTGCCCAGTCGGAAGCCAGCAACTGGCTAAAGGACGAACGTCGCAAGTAGTCCATCTGATCGTCGACCCGATGCATCGCCAACGCGGCCGCAACGTCGCGGCCAGCGATCACACCGGACACTCGGTGCACCATCTCCTGAGCCACGTCGGCCATACCCAGGATCAGCGGCCGAACCTCAAGCGGCACCGCGACATTCGGCAATCTCAGCCGTGCGATCTTGGCAACGTGCACCGACAGGTCGCCCATCCGTTCGAGCTCGGAAACCATCCGCAACGCTGAGATAAGCGTTCGCAGGTCGCCTGCCACAGGTTGTTGCAAGGACAACAACGCAAATGCGTTCTCCTCCACTCGCTCGCTCGCGCGGTCAATAACCGCGTCGTCGCTAATGACCTGCTCGGCCATCGCCGCGTCGCTGGTGAGCAGTGCATCGGTTGCCCGACGTACGGCATCCTCCACAGCGTCAGCGATGCTGGCTAGGTCTTCGAAGATTGCGTCCAATTGATCGTGAAAGGCCTCTCGCATGGCATCGAGCCTAGACAAAGCCGATGAACCACCGGCGACCGGCGGTAAACGCGAGGTGAACAGTGCGCGCACGAGCGCTCGGGAAGCGTGATCGGCCGCGCGGTTGCGTACGATCGAGACGTGGACACGCCCCAAATCCTGGTCGCGGCCGTTGCCGCTGCCCTAGTTGTTGTGGTGTCCGTCTTTGCTTGGCAGATTAGCCAACGTCAGTTCGCCCGCGAACCTGAGTCGATCGAACCCGTCATTCCGCCCGGGGTCGCCTCAGTCCTGTCGGTGTTGCGCAGCAGCGCAGTGCTGGTCAATCCCGACAATGTCGTCCTCAAGGCCTCTGCGCCGGCGTATGCGCTCGGTCTGGTCAACGGCAACGCGGTGACCAATCCGACCCTGCGCAAGCTGATTGACGACGTACGTCGCGATGCACAGATCCGCGAAGAAGAGTTCGAGCTGGAGCGTGGTGCCAACCTGCCCGTGAAAACGGTCGCCGCCCGCGTCACACCGTTAGGCGGCTCACTCGTGCTCGCCCTGGTCGAGGACCGGACCCGGGAGCGTCAGCTCGACGCCGTACGTCGTGACTTCGTCGCCAATGTCAGCCACGAACTGAAGACCCCCGTAGGCGCGATCCGATTGCTCGCCGAGGCTTCGCAAGATGGTGCCGACGACCCAGTTGCCGTCCACCGCTTTGCCGGCCGGATCGTGACCGAGAGTGATCGGCTCTCCAAACTTGTCCAACAGATCATCGAGCTCTCCCGACTGCAGGGAGACGACCCGATCGCGGTCCCGACGGTCGTGCATATCGACCAGGTCGTCGCGGCTTCGGTTGACGCCAACGTGATTGACGCTGAGGCCAAGAACATCGAGGTGATTGTCGATGGCGATCAAGCCTGTGAGGTGCTCGGCAGTCACGACCAGATCATCGTTGCGGTCAGCAATCTGGTGGCCAACGCGGTGTCCTACTCTCCAGTCGGTTCTAGAGTCGTCGTGCACGTCACCGGTCATGACCAAACCGTGGAGGTGGGCGTCATCGATCAGGGCATCGGAATTCCGCCAACCGAGATCGACCGCATCTTTGAGCGTTTCTATCGCGTGGATCCCGCTCGGCACCGATCCACCGGCGGCACTGGACTTGGACTCTCCATCGTCAAACATGTCGCTGCCACCCATGGCGGGGCAGTGCGCGCGTGGTCGGTCGAGGGCCAAGGCTCGACGTTTACGCTCAGTTTGCCTCGGGCGCACGAAAATCGGCCAACGCACGACCTAGACAGTTCCGCGCTAGATAGCACCGACCCAGAGATTGCCGAGCCACCCCAAGTTGCGCCCCAAAAGGAGATGTTTTCGTGACGCGAGTGTTGGTTGTTGAAGACGAAGAGAGTTATAGCGACGCGTTGGGTTACCTGCTGCGCAAGGAGGGGTACGACGTGGCTATCGCGGCGACCGGTCCCGAGGCGCTGGCCGAGTTTGAGCGCCATGGCGCCGATATCGTGTTGCTCGACCTCATGCTGCCCGGGATTCCCGGCACCGAGGTCTGTCGCCAACTCCGGGCCACCTCGTCCGTGCCGGTAATCATGGTTAGCGCCAAGGACGACGAAGTCGACAAGGTAGTCGGGCTTGAGTTGGGTGCCGATGACTACATCACCAAGCCCTACTCTCCGCGTGAGTTATTGGCCCGGATCAGGGCCGTGCTTCGGCGCGGACAGGAGCCCGACCTGGCTCCCTTGGTGCTTGAGTCTGGCGGCATCCGGATGGATGTCGAGCGGCACCTCGTCACGGTGAATGGCACCGAGCAGCGACTGCCGCTCAAAGAATTTGAGCTGCTTGAGTTCTTCCTGCGCAACCCAGGTCGGGTGCTCACCCGCGGTCAGTTGATTGATCGGATCTGGGGCGCAGACTATGTCGGCGACACCAAGACCCTCGACGTACACGTCAAGCGCCTACGCGCCAAGATTGAGCTCGAACCCTCCGAGCCGACCCAGCTCATCACCGTTCGGGGTTTGGGCTACAAGCTGGATCTTTAGGCAACAGCTATCTCGGCGGCACGAGAGTTCGGCGGCTAGTAGGTTTGCGCGAGTGCCCACCCGATCTTGGCTTCCCCTCGCCGCAGTTGGGGTGACGTTGACCCTGTGGGCATCCGCCTTTGTGGGCATCCGTTACCTCGGCGAGAGCTTCTCGGCTGGCGCCCTCTCGCTCGGGCGCCTCAGCGTGGGCGCGATGTGTTTGGGAGCGGTGAGTCTGATGCGCGGGTGGGTCGCTCCGACTCGGCGTGAGTGGGCCTCGATCGGTGCGATCGGGGTGCTCTGGTTCGGCCTTTACAACGTCGCCCTTAATGCCGCTGAGCGGACCGTCGACGCCGGCACCGCGTCGATGATCTTGCAGACGTCACCGTTGCTCATCGCTCTTCTGGCGGCTGTGTTCCTTGGCGAGCGGTTCACAGCTCAACTTGCGATCGGTCTCCTCGTCGCCTTCTCCGGTGTTGTGCTGATCGGGCTGACCAGCCCGTCCGATCAGAGCCTCGACGGTGGCAGCCCGCTCGTCGGGGTGGTTCTGTGCCTGGTCTGCGCCGCGGCGTACTCCATCAGCGTGATCCTGCAAAAGCCGCTGTTGCGGCGGTTGCCGGCGATCCAGGTCACCTGGCTGGCCTGCACGGTGGGGCTGATCGTGTGCCTGCCGTTCGCCAGGCAACTGGTTCGCGATGTCGGCAACGCTTCCACCTCAGACCTCGGCTGGGTCGTCTATCTGGGCGTCTTTCCGATGGCCATCGCCTTCACGACGTACGCCTATGCCCTCGCGCACATGAGCGCGAGCCGACTGGGTGTTACCACCTATCTCGTGCCGCCCATCACGATCGCTCTGGCCTGGGTGCTCCTCCGCGAGGTGCCGGTCCCGATGGCCTATGTGGGCGGTGCGCTAGCACTTGTCGGGGTGGCGATCGCACGGCACAAACCTAAGACTTTGGTGCCGTCGGCATCGACCTAAGTTCATTGCACGTCGCGCCCGGGACGGGCACTGTGGCCATCATGTGCAAAGTAGTCGGCGACGATGACCTCGCGCGAATGATCGGGAGTGCGCTCGGAAACCGACCAGGCGCGTGGGCCGCTGCCAGCGTTTCGCATGAGGTGCGGCTCTGTGCGAGTGGCGTCAGCCTCGACGCTGACTTCGAGATCGGCTCCCTATCCAAGGGCTTCACCGGCCTGTTGTACGCCGAAGCGGTGGCGCGTGGAGAAGTCACCGCTCAGACGCGGTTGGCGGAGGTGCTGCCCCTGAACGAGTCTCCGATCGCGGACATCACGCTGGGCTCCCTGTCCACCCACACGTCCGGACTCCCCCGGCTCGCGCCAGGCTCGGCGGCCATCCGGGGGACGTGGCAGTTGTGGCGCCACGGCACCAATCCCTATCGAGACGACCTCCCCACTCTGCTCTCCCGCGCCCTCGCGGCGAGACCAAAGACTCGCCCCGCGCGGCCGGCGTACTCCAACTTCGGGTTCCAGTTGCTGGGCCACGGCCTCGCTGCCGCGGCTCGGACGTCGTATGCCGAACTCCTTCGGATCAGGATTGCCCAGCCGCTCGGTCTGACCAAGACCTACGTTCCGACAAGTCCGCGTGAGATTCAGCCCGGGGCGGTCGAAGGGACGAGCCGCAACGGTCATCCCACCGAGCCCTGGGCCAACGTCGCCATCGGTCCTGCCGGAGGCATTCGTTCATCGATCAGCGACCTTGCCATTTTCACTGCAGCGTTGCTGGATGGCTCGGCGCCTGGCATGTCCGCGCTCGACCCGGTGTGCAACTTTGCCGGCAAGGCGGCCAAGATCGGCGCCGCCTGGATGATCCTGTCGACACCCGCTGGCGAGGTGACTTGGCACAACGGCGGCACCGGCGGATTCCGCTCCTGGCTAGGGCTCAACCGGGATGGCGCCCGCGGTTTCGTCGTCGTCTCGGCGAATACGCGCTCCGTTGATCGCTGCGGCTTCGACTTCCTGAGCGGCAACCTCCCGCATCCCTCGGGATCATCCATCTGACTGACAGAATTCGCCAGATGAATCTGGTGACAAACGTCCTCGTCCTGATCGTGGCTGGGCTGCACGCCTACTTCTTGGTGTTGGAGATGTTCCTCTGGACAACGCCCAGTGCGCGGCGCGCCTTCGGCCTCACCGAGGAGTTCGCTCAGCAATCCAAGACTCTGGCCGCAAATCAGGGTCTCTACAACGGCTTCCTGGTCGCCGGGCTCGTCTGGGGTGTGATTTCGAGCCGGGTCGACGTGCAGGTGTTCTTCCTGGGGTGCGTCATCGTTGCTGGGGTGTACGGCGCGGCAACGGTCAGCCGCAAGATCCTGTATGTGCAGGCGGTCCCAGCCGCCCTCGCCCTGGCCGCCGTACTCCTGGCCCGCTGACTACCCCTCGTGGGGAGCTTCGAGCCAGCCGCGGAAGGCAGCCAGGTTAGCCGTGGATTCGCCGCGCGAGCGACGCCAATCCCACTCGCGACGAATAGACGTCTCGAAGCCCAACTCCAAGATCGTGTTGAAGGAATCGTCGGCATAGGTCAACAAGGATCCGAGCAGTCGGTCGAGGTCCTCCGGGTTGACTCCGCTCAGCGGCAACCTGGCATCTAGGTAGATGTCGCCGAGGCGATCAACGGCAAACGCCACGCCGTACATCTTGAGATTGCGCTCCAACAGCCACCGGTAGACGCGTTCATGAGCCTCGTCGGGGTTGCGGCAGACGAAGGCGTGGACGGCAAGGGCGTGCTCGCCGACGTCGAGCCGCACCGGGGTCGCGAGCTTCTTATCCCCTGGCAGCACGCAGGTGAAACTGCCCCCACCTAGCTCGGCGTGTTCGAGCTCGCTGGCAGCTAGATAGTCGCGGAGTACGTCGACAGCGCTCATGGTGGGCAGACCTTATCGCCGATCGCCGGAACCTTGTCAGCCCGCAGGTGTGAACATCGCTGCCCGCGCTTGCTGATAGACCTCGAGGGTCCGATCAGCGGTCCGGTCCCAAGAGAACTCACTCGCGTGGATCAGAGCTCCGTCGGCCAGTTTGGCCCGCAACGGTTCGCTGTCGACGATACGGGTGAGGGCTGCGGCCCACCCGCGTGCGTCATGGCCAGCGACCAAGAGCCCGCTCACCTCATGGTCAACCACGGTGGTCAGACCGCCGACTGCCGCGGCAACTACCGGCGTGCCCGTGGCCTGAGCCTCGACAGCGACCAACCCAAACGACTCGTTATAGGAGGGTACGGCGACCAAAGTCGCAGCCGCGCACCACCGGGCCAGCTCAGCCTGGGCGACGGGTGGCACAAACCTGACCACGTCACCAAGCCCAAGTTCGGCAGCAAGCAGGGCCAACGACTCCGGGTGTTCAAGACCGCTCCCGGACGGACCACCGACGATGGGGACCACGAGTCGGGAGCGGAGTTCGGGCTGTTGGGAGAGCATGACCGCCACGGCCCTGAGCAACACGTCGGGTCCTTTGAGTGGCTGGATCCGGCCGGCAAAGAGCAACACTGCGGCGTCCCTAGGCAGCCCCAACTCGACACGAACCTGAGCCTGATCGAGCGGACGGAAGACGGATAGATCCACCCCTGGATGCACCACCTGCACCCGCGTCGGGTCGGCGTCATACAAATCGACCAACTGGCTGGCCTCGAGGCTAGTGTTCGCGATCAGCATGTCTGCCGCCTCGACCACTTGCTCCTCGCCGATTATCCGCGCGAGAGGCTCTGGGGTGTCACCGACGGCCAGGGCATTGTTCTTGACCTTGGCCATCGTGTGCATTGTGTGCACAAGCGGCACTCCCCAACGGTCGCGGGCGAGAGCGCCAACTTGACCGGACAACCAATAGTGCGAATGCACGGCGTCATAGTGGCCAAGCTCTTCGCCGGCTTCGGTGCGCAACACTTCTCGGGCAAACACGCACAATTGGCCCGGCAACTCAGCCTTGGTTAGTCCTTCAAACGGACCGGCATGAATGTGGTGGACGACCACTCCCGGAGCGGCTTCGACAATTGGCGGGAGCGCCGATGACGTCGCCCTCGTGAAGATGTCGACGGCAATATTGCGCCTGGCGAGTCGGCGAGACAGTTCGATGACATAGACATTCATCCCACCTGCATCGCCGGTTCCGGGCTGATCCAGAGGGGAAGTGTGGAGGCTGATCATGGCGACCCGACTAAGTGCGTCCACAACTCTCCTTCCCTTCGTGGTCTCTACTGGCTCGACCAACCAGCCAGACCTTCGCCCAACCTAGGCCAGACAGGCATCGCCAACAGCACCAGAACCGCGCGCAGTTGTGATCGATTCCCAACCGGTCCCAAAAAGATTGACATTGGACGAGCCCGCCATACTCGGAGTGTGCACACAACTGGACTGCTGATTTACGACGCCGACTGCGGCTTTTGCGTGCGCAGCCTTGGGTGGGCGATCAAACTCGGCATCACTTGCGACAACGCCTCGTGGCAGAGCCTCGACATGGTGGCCTTCGGGCTAAGCGAGGACGACGTACAACAAGCGGCTTGGTATGCCGAAGGCGAGCGCCGTTGGCGCGGTCACGAGGCAATCGCTAAAGCGTTGCGCACCTCGCGCTTTTTCCCGATTCGGGTGATTGGCCGGGTGTTGGGAACCCGAGTGGTGGCCCCGCTTGCGCGACCTGCCTACAAATGGATCGCCGACCATCGCTACCAGCTCCCCGGCGGCACCGACAATTGCCGCCTCGACGGCCCGCACCCTTAGTCGCCTCCTCTAGCCAGCCACTATCGTTGGCGTCATGGCAAAACCCGGCTTAAGCAGGCACAAGGCGCGGGTCACTCAAGTGCTGATCTACCTATTCGGGTCGTTGATGCTGCTGGTTATTGGGCTCGTGGTCTTCATCGCGTTTTTCGCCGGCCCGGCCTATTTGGTCCAGGTGGTGATGGTGGCGTTGTTGGGGGCTGCGGTCGCCGCCGGCGCCTGGTATGCCATCTCCCGGGAGCCCCGGAGATGGTGAGCCGTCGGTGGTAACCCCAAGGTGAGTAAAGGCAGAATCACGTCATGACTTCACAAAAGATCGCGGTGGTGACCGGCGCCAGCAGCGGGATCGGCGAAGCAACAGCACGCAGGCTCGCCACTGAGGGATTCTTGGTGGTCTGCGCCGCTCGAAGAGCAGCCCGCGTCGAGGCTTTGGCTGCCGAGATTGGCGGTCACGCGGTCACCTGCGATGTCACCGATGTGGCTTCCGTGGCCAAGCTCGCCGCAGTGGCCGGGCCGGTTGTTCATGTGTTGATCAACAACGCCGGTGGCGCGTTTGGTGCTGAGCCAGTCGCGACTGCTGATCCGGCGGATTGGCGCGCGATGTATGAGGTAAACGTCCTGGGCACCCTGCATGTGACTCAGGCGTTACTGCCCGCATTGCGGGGCAGCGGTGACGCAGTCATTGTCAATCTCGGCTCCACGGCGGGCCGGATCGCCTATGAAGGGGGTGGCGGCTACACCGCCGCCAAACACGCCGTACAGGTGATGACCGAGACCTTGCGGTTGGAGTTGTGTGGTGAGCCCATCCGGATCTGCGAGATCGCGCCCGGGATGGTCCGCACGGACGAGTTTTCGGTGAAACGGTTCGGTGGCGACGCCGCCAAGGCCGACGCGATCTATGCGGGGGTGGCCGAACCGTTAGTCGCCGAAGACATCGCGGATGCCATCGGATGGGTGGTGACTCGACCACGCCATTTCAACGTCGATGAGATGGTGCTTCGCCCGGTCGCGCAGGCGGCGCAACACAAGGTTCATCGGGTGTTTCCGGACGCCTAGCGGCGGGTCAGTCACCACCCCCTTCATCGTCAACCCAGAGCACGAGTTGGGCGAGCCGCTGCAGGTCGTCGGTCAACTGCTGCTCAGACACTTTGATCGGCTCATAGTCGAAGATGAAGAAAACGTAGATATACATATCGGGGTAAGGCGTCGCACGCGGCACTGCCGTGCGATCAATCCGCTCGATGAGATCTGCGACCTCACAGACCCGTGGGTCGTCGGTGTCGAGGTCAAGCGTGCCGGTGACCGTTTGTCCGAGGAGTCCACCAGATCGGACCACTTCCACTGCCGTTGACGAGGTCTGGGTCGGCGGGCGAGGCGTGGGCCCAGCCGTTGTCGAGGTGACACCCACCGCTCGCCAGGCGGCCGCCACCTGGTCGACGTGCTCCCCTGCAGCGGTGATCGTCGCCGCGGCAAAGTCAGCGAAGTTGGTGGCTGGTCGCACGTCACCTGACGTCAACGCGGCATACCAAATGGCCCCGGCGCCGTCCCAGGAATTTCCCCCGATGGTGGTGGCTGCCAACTGAAAGGCCTTGTTCGGGATGCCCGAATTGAGGTGCACCCCTCCGTTGTCATCCGTCGTGACGATGTAGTCATCCATGTGGGCAACCTGCGGGTCGCGGCCGAGGCTTGGATCGTCGTACGCCGTGCCGGGGGCTGCCATATCCCGCAGGGCGCGCCCTCTGACGGTGGGCTTGAAGATGCCATCGCCAATCAGCCAGTCTGCATCGGCCGCGGTTTGACCAAGAGATCTCTGCTTGGCGCAGGCAGCGAAGACGTCAGACATCGACTCGTTGAGCGCACCCGGTTGCCCTCGGTAGACCAAACCAGCGGTGTATTCGGTGACCGCGTGAGCCAACTCATGAGTGAGCACATCCATGGGCTTGGTAAAGCGCTCGAAGACGCGCCCATCACCATCCCCGAAAACGAGTTGGGCGCCATTCCAAAATGCGTTGTTGTAGGCCTTGTTGTAGTGAACGGTCATCAGCACTGGCGCGCCAGCATCGTCATAGGAGTCGCGGCCGAAAACCTGCGCGAATAGGTCCAGGGCGGCTTGACCGCCGACGGCGGCCTCGTCCACGGCGATGTCCCCGGAATCTGGCTCGCCGGCTTTTCGTACGGGTGACCCCGGCAGGGTGGTGCCTTGATTTGCGGTGAAGACGGTCCAGGCAGCATCTCCGGGCGCGACGCTGGCAGCGGCGGTTGCCCCGGCCGTCTCACGCGCCGCCCGAAACTCCTGATCCCGGCGCAGTTGCTCGAGGCAGGCGTCGGCCTCCGCTGGCCACGCCCGAGCCAACGCCTCCATCAGGTAGGGAGGGATGAACTGGCAGCGATGAAGGTCGTCCGCGTTGGGGTGTCCGAGATTCATGGGATATGTCTACAACACCTCACCGACACCCGAGGAGGTCTCCTGTTTTCGAGCCGGGTCGACGTGGTTGTTCATGTTTTCGGGCCGGGTCGACGTGGTTGTTCATGTTTTCGGGCCGGGTGGTGATTTCGGGGTGACGAGGGCTGGATGAGAGACTTGGGGGCTGGCGTTTTGCGCCGCTTCACGCCCGGTCACGAGACCGAGGCAGCCCTTGAAGGAAAGCAGCCGTTCCCGCATGTCTGAGACCACGACGCCCACCACTGGCCAGATCACCCGCAACGACCTCCGCAATGTGGCGATCGTTGCGCACGTTGACCACGGCAAGACCACGCTTGTTGACGCGATGTTGCACCAAGCCGGCGCTTTTACCGAACACCAAGCCGAAGGTGTGGCCGAGCGGGTCATGGATTCAGGTGACCTCGAACGCGAGAAGGGCATCACCATCCTCGCGAAGAACACCGCCGTGCACTACGCAGGGCCGGCGGCCCTCGAGCTCACCGGTGGACCCGTCACCGTCAACATCATTGACACCCCTGGTCACGCTGACTTCGGTGGCGAGGTCGAGCGCGGCCTGTCGATGGTGGACGCCATCGTGTTGCTCGTTGACGCCTCCGAGGGGCCGTTGCCACAAACCCGGTTCGTCCTGCGCAAGGCGCTCAACGCAGATATGCCGGTCGTGCTGGTGGTTAACAAGGTCGATCGTCCGGATGCCCGCATTGCCGAGGTTGTCGACGAGACCTACGAACTCTTCATGGACCTGCTCGATGAATCCCATAGCCAAGATGCGCTCGATTTTCCTGTGGTCTTCGCTTCTGCGAAGGCCGGTCGCGCCAGCCTGACGATGCCCGAAAACGGCGGCCTCCCCGACGCGCCCGACCTCGAACCTCTCTTCCGCACGATCCTCGAATCGGTGCCAGCCCCGAAATACACCGAGGGCGCACCACTACAGGCACATGTCACCAACCTCGATGCCTCGCCGTTCCTGGGTCGTCTCGCCCTCGTGCGCGTCCACGAAGGAACTCTCCGCAAGGGCCAGAACGTGGCCTGGATGCAGCGCGACGGCGCGGTCAAGAACGTCAAGATCACCGAACTCCTGATCACCGAGGGCCTAGAGCGCGTGCCGGCCACCGAGGTCGGGCCCGGCGATATCGCAGCTATTGCCGGCATCCCCGAGATCATGATTGGCGAAACTCTCGCCGATCCTGAGAACCCGGTGGCCCTGCCCTTGATTACCGTCGACGAGCCTGCCATCTCCATGACCATCGGCACCAACACGTCGCCGCTGGTCGGCCGGGTCAAGGGCCACAAGGTCACCGCTCGGTTAGTTAAGGATCGGCTCGACCGCGAGCTCGTTGGCAACGTGTCGCTCAAGATTCTCAATACCGAGCGCCCCGATGCCTGGGAGGTCCAGGGCCGAGGTGAGCTGGCCCTAGCGATCCTCGTTGAGCAGATGCGCCGTGAAGGCTTTGAGCTCACCGTCGGCAAGCCGCAGGTGGTCACGCGTGAGATCAACGGCAAGGTGCACGAACCGGTCGAGCGCCTGACCATCGACGCCCCCGACGAATATCTGGGCACCATTACCGAGTTGCTCGCAGCCCGAAAGGGCCGCATGGAGCAGATGACCAACCACGGGACCGGCTGGGTGCGGATGGAGTTCCTCGTCCCGGCGCGCGGCCTGATTGGCTTCCGGACCGAGTTCCTCACCGAGACCCGCGGCACCGGCATCGCCCACCACGTCTTCGAAAAATACGAGGCTTGGGCGGGCGAGATTCGGGCCCGGGGATCAGGCTCACTTGTCGCCGACCGGGCCGGCGCCGCGACGGCGTACGCCATGACCAACCTCCAGGAACGCGGCGTGATGTTCGTCGACCCCACAACGGAGGTCTACGAAGGCATGATCATCGGCGAAAACTCGCGAGCCGATGACATGGACGTCAACATCACCAAGGAAAAGCAGCAGACCAACATCCGGTCGGCCACTTCCGACAACTTCGAGAAGTTGATCCCGCCGCGCAAGCTCAGCCTCGAACAATCCCTCGAGTTCTGTCGAGAGGATGAGTGCGTCGAAGTCACCCCGGATCACGTTCGTATCCGCAAGCTGGTTTTGAGCGCTAGTGACCGGCTCAGGACTGCCGCGCGGGCGCGCAAAGGCACCCGATAATTCAGTACGGCGGCCACTAAGCAGACTCGCTGATTACAACCGGTGAGTCATCGGTCACAATGTGCCTGTGGGACTCCTTCATCCTGACGATTTGTCAGCCTGGCGGCGAGCCCGAGGTTCTCGACCTGCCCTCGGCCGATTCGCGGTTGGGCTGCGCGAACTAACGCACGATCCACGCTTTGAGTTGTTCATCGGTGGGTCTAAGCCGAAGCTGCTCGTGGCTTTGGAGTCGACGACGGTGGCCGACCGGACCGCGGTGCTTGCTCCGTTGAAGCATGTCGACATGACCAAGGTTGCGATCCTTGCCCCCGTGGGCGCAGGTCCGTCGTTGCCGCAGCATCCGTGGATCACCAAGATCCTGTTTCCCGAAGAGCTGCCGCGCTATTTCGACAGCATGAATGCCGTGCTGGCCACCAGCCACCATACCGACGTGGGCGCGTCGGCCTATGACTTCAGCCAGTCCCTCAAATGCCCGTTCTATGTCGTTCAGTCGACGCTCATCTCTCCCTACAGCGCACCGTTGCCCCCCAATGCCACCCTCCTGAGTTGGTCGGAGGGAGACATCGCCTTTTGGCGCGAAGGCAGCGCCGAGGCGAAGCGGGCCACCAACACGGTGGTCGGTTCCCAACTGCTGTGGACAGCGGCACAGAACCCCATCGAAGAGGTCAACAAGGCGGCCGCAACGACGTACCTCGGTCAACTCCACGAAGCCGCGTTGGGCAGCAAGTCGATGGCTAAGGCCGCGGAAGACTTTTGCATGACCCACGACGCGGTTTATCGGCCGCACCCCTCGGAACACGATCGGCGTACCCGATCGGTGCACGAGCGCTTTGTTCGGCTTGGCATTTCCTTGGACCAGAGCCAGACACCGATCCGCACCTTCGACGGACCGGTGGTCAGCGCCTATTCGACCGGTGTGCTCGAGGCTGCTGCCCGGGGTCTGCCGGCCTGGGTCACGTTTCCCGATGCGCCAACGTGGTTGCACGAGTTATGGGATCGCTATGGCTTGGTGCGGTATGGCGAAGCCACGCCAACCCCGTCACCGACCATCCTCAACTTTGAGCCGGCGTACGCGATCGGCATCACGATCGACCGCCACCTCTAAGCAGCCCCTATTTGAGCGTGCCGACCTTATTTGACTTGGCTTGCAGCACACAGCGGGCAGGCTTCGAATCCAGATCGGCCTTGACTGACCACTCGACAGTCTCGCCGGGAGGCACCGCTTTTGCGGTCCACTCGCCCAGTCCGCCGTCAACGGAGTCACCGGAATTTTTCTTCAGCCAGATCACGCCGATAAACAGATCGCGAGGCTTCTTGGCGGAGTTGACCACGGTGCCCTTGGCCTCCACGGCACCCTTTTCAACCGGGCAAGCATCCTGAGTCACGTCGGCGAGAACGCCCGCGAAATCATCCCCCATGTCGGGGAAAACCTGCGTGGATTCGGGCTCCTCATCGCCACCGGTTTCCTCAGCAGACGCAGAGGTCGACGACGTTGGGTCTGCGGCTGGCTCGTCCTCGCCGAGGGAGCAGGCCGCCGTAGTGCTCAGGGCGGCGATGACGGCCACCCCAGCAATCAATCGTCGGATGGGGCGTCGAAGATTCGACGTACGCATGATCAGGAACTTCCTTCCGTTGCCTTCATATCGTCTTCCGTACGGCGCCTCCGGCCGAGGGCCATGAACAGCGCCCCGGACAGCAATAGGCTCGCACCAAGCAAAGCGTTGGTCGTGATGGCTGTGCTGGCTCCAGTCTCCGGGATCACTGGTTTGGTGGGGTCAGCCGGAGTGGTGGTGCCATCACCCGTGGTCGGGTTCTTGGTCCCCGGATTGCCGTCATTGCCGCTGGCCGTGGCTGAGTTCTTAACTGAGCCCGCGGCCACGTCCTGCTTGGTCACCGTGTAGTTAATGGGTCCACACCTCGCCACCCCTTGGGGAGCCAGCGTGCTCGGCGTACAACTGATGTCTCCACCCAGCATCGGGTCGTTGACCGTGACGCTGGTGAGGGTGAGGGTGCCGCTGTTGGTGACCTCGAAGGAGTAGACGATCACTTCCCCAACGTTGGCCTTGCCATTGCCGTCGGTGTCCTTCAACTTTGCCGTCTTATTGAGCGAGAGTGCGCCCACACCCGCCGACAAAGCGGTCGCATCAGCAGAGTCGGTGACCGAAGGACAGCCACAGGCCTCTGGAGGCGTGCCGACAACCGTTGCGGTGTTGGTGATCGAACCAGCGTCGGTCTCAGCCTGAGTGGCGGTCTTGGTCGCCGTGCAGGTCAGGTTCTCACCCGGTGCGAGCGTCGCGGGGGCAGCCGGCGTGCACTCCAGCGAGGAGAGGCCATCGAGCCCGGTGTCGGTGATCTCCACGCCCGTCAACGTGAGGCCACCAGTGTTGGTTGCCTCGAAGGTGTAAGTCAGTTCGTCCCCCGCGACGAATGTGCCCGGAGACACCGACTTAACCAAGTCGATCGAACCAGCGCCAACGCTGAGGACCGTTTCGTCATCGGTCGCGGTGACTGGGTTAGCTCCGCCCGGCGGGGTGCCGGTGGCAGTCGCCGTGTTGGTCACCGAACCAGCGTCAGTCTCAGCCTGGCTCATCGTCTTGGTCGCCGTACAGGTCAGATCCTCACCGGGCGCGAGGGAGGCGGGTGCAGTGGGCGTGCAATCCAACGCGCTGAGCCCAGTCAAACCGGTGTCGGTGATGTCGACGTCACTGAGCGTGAGCCCGCCGCTGTTGGTCGCCACAAAGGTGTAGGTGACTTCGTCGCCAGCAACGTACGTCGTGGGATCAGCGCTCTTGACCAAGGTGAGGCCGGGCTCGGCAATGCTCGTGACGGTCTCGTCGTCGGTCGCCGTCACCGGTGCTACACCACCCGGCGGAGTGCCCGTGGTCGTTGCCGTGTTCGTGATCGAGCCAGCGTCGGTCTCCGCCTGGGTTGCGGTCTTGGACGCCGTACACGTCTGAGTCTCAGCTGGCGCCAACGTCGCCGGCGCAGCAGGCACACAATCGAGTGCCGAGAGACCGGTCAAACCTGCGTCTGACACCTCGACATCGCTCAACGTCAGAGTGCCCGTGTTAGTCGTCACGAACGTGTAAGTGATTTCGTCGCCCGCGACATAGGTTGCCGGATCCGCGGTCTTAGCCAGCGAGATCCCCGGCACGCCGTTGCCGGTGACCGTCTCGTCGTCGGTGTCAGTCACAGCAGCAGCGCCACCGGGAGGCGTGCCAGTCGTGGTGGCTACGTTGGTCACCGAACCGGCATCCACGTCCGCTTGCGTCATCGTCTTGGTGGCCGAGCAAGTCTGGGTTTCACCGGGCGCCAACGTCGCCGGGGCAGCGGGCGTGCAGTCAAGAGCCGACAGTCCAGTGAGCCCGGTGTCACTGACCTCGACATCGCTCAAGGTCAAAGTGCCACTGTTGGTGGTGGTGAAGGTATAGGTCACCACGTCGCCAGCAAGGTAGGTAAGCGGATCCGCCGCCTTAACGAGAGTGATCTCGGCGACCCCAGCACTGGTGAGGGTCTCGTCGTCGGTGGCTGTGACTGGGGCCGCACCGCCTGGGGGTGTGCCTGTTGTCGTAGCAGTGTTCACGACCGAACCAGCATCAACTTCGGCTTGAGTCATCGTCTTGGTGGCCGTGCAGGTTTGAGTCTCACCCGGAGCCAACGTCGCCGGGGCAGCGGGAGCGCAATCCAACGCGCTAAGCCCAACCAAACCTGTGTCAGCCACGCTCACGTCGCTCAACGTGAGCGACCCGGTGTTGGTGGTCACAAACGTGTAGGTCACCACATCATCAGCAAGGTACGTCAACGGGGCAGCCGTCTTGGCCAGACTGATCCCAGCAACACCGTCGCTGGTGACCGTCTCGTCATCGGTGCCCGTCACCGGAGCCGCCCCACCCGGCGGAGTGCCAGTCGCAGTAGCCGTGTTGGTCACCGAGCCAGCATCGGTTTCGGCCTGGGTCATGGTCTTAGTTGCCGTGCAGGTCTGGACCTCACCCGGAGCCAACGTCGCGGGGGCAGCGGGCGTGCAATCCAGGGCCGAGAGCCCGGTCAAGCCCGCGTCAGCAACGGCCACATCACTCAAGGTCAGCGTGCCGGTGTTGGTCGTCACGAACGTGTAGGTCACCACATCGTCGGCGAGGTAGGTCAGCGGATCGGCCGTCTTCACTAGCGACAGGCTCGGTGTGCCAGCACTGGTCACGGTCGCGTCATCGACGTCCGTCACCGCGGCGCCACCACCCGGTGGAGTGCCAGTTGTCGTCGCGACGTTCACCACCGAACCAGCATCAACTTCGGCTTGTGTCATCGTCTTCGTCGCCGTGCAGGTTAAAGCCTCCCCCGGAGCCAGCGTCGCCGGCGACACCGGAGTGCAGTCCAAAGCAGACAACCCGGTCAAACCCGTGTCCGAGACTTCAACCGCACTCAACGTCTGCGTGCCCGTATTGGTCGTCACGAACGTGTAGGTCACTTCGTCGCCGGCGAGATAAGTCAACGGCAAGGCGGTCTTGTCCAACTCGATGCCCGGGGCTGCGTCGCTCGTGACCGTTTCGTCATCGGTGCCCGTCACGGGAGCAGCACCGCCGGGCGGAGTGCCAGTGGTCGTCGCAGTATTCACCACTGAGCCGGCGTCAGCCTCGGCTTGGGTCATCGTCTTGGTGGCCGTACAGGTCTGGGTCTCACCCGGCGCCAACGTGGCCGGCGCAGCGGGCACACAATCCAAAGCTGAAAGGCCGACTAACCCGGTGTCGGTGACGGATACGTCGCTGAGGGTCAACGTGCCGCTGTTGGTGGTGACGAAGGTGTAAGTGACTTCGTCGCCCGCGAGATAGGTAAGCGGTGAAGCCGTCTTGACGAGCGTGATCGCACCAGTGGCGGCACTCGTGACGGTCTCGTCATCAGTGTCCTCAACAGGAGCACCACCGCCCGGCGGCGTGCCCGTCGTGGCAGCCGTATTAACGACGGAGCCAGCGTCAGCTTCGGCTTGCGTCATGGTCTTGGTCGCCGTGCAGGTAATGGACTCCCCCGGAGCCAACGTCGCCGGGGCAACCGGCGTGCAATCCAAGGCCGAGAGTCCCACTAGCCCGGTGTCCGTGACGGACACGTCGCTGAGGGTCAACGTGCCGGTGTTGCTCGCGGTGAAGGCATAGGTGACGACGTCACCGGCGATGTAGGTCGACGGATCGGCCGATTTAGCGAGCGTGATCTCCGCGCTGCCCGTGCTGGTGACTGTCTCGTCATCGGTGCCGGTGACGGGTGCTCCCCCACCAGGAGGTGTGCCCGTGTTGGTGGCCGTGTTAGTGACCGAACCCGCATCGGTTTCTGCCTGCGTCATCGTCTTGGTTGCGGTGCACGTCTGTGTCTCGCCTGGAGCCAGCGTCGCCGGCGCGGCAGGGGTGCAGTCGAGCGGGCTAAGTCCCACTAGGCCCGAGTCAGCAACACTGACGTCGCTCAGCGTCACTGTGCCCGTGTTGGTTGACGTGAAGGTGTAGGTCACCACGTCATCGGCAACATAGGTCGCCGGAGCTGCCGTCTTCACCAAGCTGATGCTAGGAATGCCGTCGCTGGTGACGGTTTCGTCGTCGGTGTCGGTCACCGGAGCGCCACCGCCGGGAGGCGTGCCCTCTGCGGTTGCGGTGTTCGTCACCGCGCCGGCATCCACGTCGGCTTGCGTCATCGTCTTGGTCGCCGTACAGCTCAGCACTTCGCCGGGAGCAAGAGTCGCGGGGGCTGCCGGCGCGCAGTCAAGGGCTGAGAGTCCAGTCAGACCAGAGTCGGAAACCTGCACCAGGTCAAGGGTCACCGTCCCGGTGTTGGTTGCGGTGAAGGTGTAGGTCACCACGTCGTCGGCGAGGTAGGTCGACGGCGTTGCGGACTTGGTCAACTCGAGCGCCGGGCTGCCTGCCGAAGTCACGGATTCATCGTCGATGGCCGTGACCGGGGTCCCGCCGCCCGGTGGCGTGCCTGTCACGGTCGCGGAGTTGGTCACCGAACCAGCATCTGCCTCAGCTTGGGTCATGGTCTTGGTCGCCGTGCACGTTTGGGTCTCACCGGGAGCCAACGTCGCCGGCGCGGCAGGCGTGCAATCCAGGGCTGAGAGCCCCGTCAAACCCGTGTCAGAAACCTCGACGTCGCTCAACGTGACGGTGCCCGTGTTGGTTGTCGTGAACGTGTAGGTCACCACGTCGCCAGCAACGTACGTCGCTGGGGAAGCGGCCTTCACCAAGGAAATGTTGGGCAAACCCTGGCCCGTGATCGTCTCGTCATCGGTGCCTGTGACGGGTGCTCCCCCACCCGGCGGGGTTCCCGTGGACGTGGCGTTGTTGGTCACCGAACCAGCGTCGGTCTCGGCTTGAGTCATGGTCTTGGTTGCGGTACAGGTCTGCACGTCCCCAGGAGCCAAGATTGCAGGGGCGGCCGGCGCACAATCTAGGGCCGAAAGGCCGACCAAGCCGGTGTCGGTGACGGAGACATCGGTGAGGGTGACGGTTCCGGAGTTGGTGTTGGTGAAGGTGTAAGTCACGACATCACCAGCGACGTAGGTCAGGGGCGATGCGGACTTAACAAGCTCAAGCGCAGGCGTGCCAGTCGACGTCACCGTCTCGTCGTCAGTCTGAGTGACCGGCGGTGCTCCACCCGGAGGGGTGCCCGTCGCGCTGGCGGTGTTGAGCACCGAACCGGCGTCCGTCTCCGCTTGAGTCATCGTCTTGGTGGCCGTGCAACTGAGCACCTCGCCCGGGGCCAAGGTGGCCGGGGCCGCCGGAGTGCAGTCAAGAGCCGACAACCCGGTGAGTGCTGTGTCAGAGACCTCAACATCACTCAGCGTCACCGACCCGGAGTTGGTTGTGGTGAAGGTGTAGGTGACCACGTCTCCTGCGACATAGGTCGACGGCGACGCGGACTTATCCAGGCTGAGCGCCGGCGTGCCGGTGGACGTCACGGTTTCGTCGTCGGTGCCAGTGAGGGGTCCACCCACCGGTGGAGTCACCGTCACGGTGGCGGTGTTCGTGACAGCGCCCGCGTCGGCTTCGGCTTGGGTCATTGTCTTGGTGGCCGTGCAGGTCTGGACCTCACCGGGCGCTAGAGCCGCCGGGGCAGCGGGTGTGCAGGATAGCGCCGACAAACCCGCCAATCCGGTGTCAGAGACCTCGACATCGGACAGCGACACGGTGCCAGTGTTGGTAGTCGTAAAGGTGTAGGTCACCACGTCGCCGGAGAGGTAGGTCGTCGGTGAGGCCGTCTTGGCAAAGGTGAACTGCGGAGCGCCATCGGATTCAACGGTTTCGTCGTCTTCGTCGGTCACGGGTGTGCCGCCGCCGGGTGGAGTGCCTGTCGCTGTTGCCGTGTTGGTCACCGAACCGGCGTCGGTCTCGGCCTGATTCATCGTTTTTGTGGCCGTGCAGGTGAGCACCTCGCCCGGGGCAAGGGTGGCGGGGGCGGCAGGTGTGCAATCAAGAGCAGACAGTCCGGTGAGGCCAGTGTCGGACACCTGAACATCGCTCAAAGACACGGTGCCGTTGTTGGTCGCGGTGAAGGTGTAGGTGACGACGTCGCCGGCCACATACGACGTCGGCGCCGCAGTCTTGGAGAGCACCAAGCCCGGCGATCCGGCGGAGGTCACCGTGACGTCGTCGGTGTCAGTAACGGGTGCGCCACCACCGGGGGGAGTCCCCTCGGCCGTGGCGGTGTTGACGATGGTGCCCGCATCAGCCTCTGCTTGGGTGGCCGTCTTGGTGGCCGTGCAGGTCTGCACTTCTCCCGGCGCCAGCGTGGCCGGGGCAGCCGGCGTACAGGAAAGCGCACTAAGACCAGTCAGGCCGGTATCGGTGACTCCGACCCCGCTCAGAGTCAGGCTGCCCGAGTTGGTCGTGACGAACGTGTAGGTGATGTCATCACCGGCGATGTAAGAAGCCGGGCTCGCGGACTTCTCGAGCGTGATTCCGGCTTGGCCGCTGCTGGTGACCGTTTCGTCATCGTTTGCCGTGATCGGCGGAGCGCCACCAGGTGGCGTGCCCGTGGCCGTCGCCGTATTGGTGAGAGAGCCTGCGTCGGTGTCGGCCTGGGTGAGGGTCTTGGTGGCGGTGCAGGTCTGCGCTTCGCCCGGAGCCAAGGTCGTGGGCGAGGCGGGGGTGCACGCGAGCGCACTCAAGCCGGCGAGACCCGTATCGGTGACAAAAACACCGGTTAACGAGGTCGTGCCGGTATTGGTGGAGACGAAGGTGTAGGTCAGCACATCACCGGTGAGGAACGTGGTCGGCGCAGCAGTCTTAACCAGGTTGAGCGAGGAAGTCGCCGAGCTGGTGACGGTCTCATCGTCGGTGTCTGTGACCGAGGCTCCTCCACCCGGGGGTGTGCCAGTGTTGGTCGCCGTGTTGGTCACCGAACCCGCGTCGGTCTCGGCCTGCGTCATCGTCTTGGTGGCCGTGCAGGTCTGGATCGTGCCGGGAGCCAACGACGCTGGGGCTGCAGGCACACACGTCAGTGCACTCAGTCCCGTGAGCCCCGTGTCACTGACGCCTACTCCGGACAACGTCGTGGTGCCGGTGTTGGTGGTGGTGAAGGTGTAGGTCACGACGTCGCCCGCCACATAAGTGGCCGGCGAAGCGCCTTTCACGAGATCGATCGCCGGCGCGGCCGCCGACGTTATCGTCTCGCCGTCGGTGTCTTCGATCGGTGTCGCAGTGCCGACAGGGGTCCCCGTCGCTCGAGCGGTGTTGATGATGGCACCGGCATCGGCTTCAACTTGGGAGGCAGTCTTGGTGGCCGTGCAGGTGAGTGTCGCATTGGGAGCCAAGGTTGCGGGGGCGGCCGGCGTACAACTCAAGGGGCTTAAGCCGGTCAATCCCGAGTCGGCCACTGACACGTTGTTGAGCGTCTTGGTGCCGGTGTTGGTGGTGGTGAACGTGTAGGTGACCACCGTGCCAGCGAGATAGGTCGCCGGAGAGGCGGATTTCACTAGGTCGATAGCGGGAGTGGCGGACGAGGTGACCGTTTCGTTGTCAGTGGCCGAAACAGGTGCTCCACCGCCGGCTGGGGTGCCCGAGGTCTGCGCCGTGTTCGTCACGGAGCCAGCATCTGCTTCGGCCTGAGTCATGGTCTTGGTGGCCGTACAGGTCATGGTCTCGTTGGGTGCGAGCGAGGATGGCGCGGCGGGCGTACACGAAAGCGGACTCAGTCCGGTGAGACCCGTGTCGGTGATGGTCACGCCGTTGAGAGTCTTGGTGCCGCTGTTGGTGCTGGTGAAGGTGAAGGTCACCACGTCGCCGCCGTTGTAGGTCGCAGGCGAGGCTGATTTCACCAATGAGATTGCCGCGACCGCCGACGAAATCACCGTCTCATTGTCGGTGTCTGCGATCGGTGCGGCACCGGCAGGAGGAGTGCCAGTGGTCGTCGCGGTGTTGAGCACCGCCCCCGCGTCGGCCTCCGCCTGAGTCATGGTCTTGGTGGCCGTGCAGGTCATGGTCTCGTTGGGTGCCAACGTCGCAGGTGCCACGGGCGTGCATGACAGGGGGCTCAGGCCAGTCAGGCCAGTGTCAGTGATCGACACATTGGTGAGGGTCTTTGTGCCAGCGTTGCGAGTGGTGAACTGGTAGGACACGACGGTGCCAGCGGTATAGGTCGACGGCGACGCCGTCTTGTTGAGCTCAATCGCCGCCGTGGCAGCCGACGTCACAGTCTCATTGTCAGTGCCCGTCACCGGTCCGCCGCCGCCGGGCGGCGGGGTGCCGGTTGCAGTCGCCGTGTTGAGCACGGCGCCAGCGTCCGCGTCTGCCTGAGTCATCGTCTTAGTCGCCGTACAGGTCATCACTGCGTTGGGGGCCAAAGTCGCCGGGGCGGCCGGCGTACAACTCAGGGGACTCAGCCCGGTCAGTCCGGTGTCGGTGATCGAGACGTTGCTCAGCGAGGAGGTGCCGGTGTTCGTGGCGCGGAATGTATAGGTCACCGTCGTGCCCAGGACGTATGTCGTGGGGGCAGCGGACTTCACCAGGGCCAAGCTCGAAGTGACGTTGATCGGAATGACGACCTGATTGGAAGTAGCGACCGTGGCGCCACCATTGGCGTCCGTAGCGTTGACTCTGGCGGTGTTTGTGATCGCTCGGTTATCGGCGTCGGCCTGGGTCGCCACATAACTCGCCGTGCAGGTCATCTGGGCGCCAACCGCCAAAGTGGTTGACGGACAGGTCACCGTGGGTGCGGGAGCGGCAGGCGCAACGGGCAGATCGGTAACGACAACGTTTGAAAGTGGGACTTCGCCCGTGTTGCGCACCAGGAATGAGTAATTCACCGTTTGCCCTGCGGCGGTCAGCGCAACTGGCGTGCCTGACTTCACGATCGAAATGCTGCGCACTCGGACGTCTGCTGTGGCGGAGTCGGTGGCTGATGCACCAACCCCAATCGGCGAGACCCCAGTGGCGTTGACGGTGTTAGTGAAGCCGGCAGAAATGTTGTTGCTCGTGCAGGTGTAGGTCGTCGAAGCACCGGGATTGAGCGTTCCCAGGTTGGGTCGGTCGCAGTCCGGAACAATAGGGTCGGTGGTCGCCACATTAGAGAGAGTCTCGTCACCAATATTGGTGACGACGATGGTCCAGGTGGTCGAGCCACCTGGGTCAACAATGGTCGGCGACGCAGCCTTCGTGACCTCAATCCGCGGCACATGGACCACGGAGGTGTCGTCATCGCCGAAACTTCCCCCAAGATCGGTGCGGGAGTCGATCGAGATGGTATTTGTAAACGCTTCGGTGGCGGGCTGGCCAGTGCACGTATAGGTGAGCACCGAATTAGCTGCGGGCGCCACACCCAGGGGTCCAGCGATATTGCGATTGCAATTCGGCGCCAACGGATCCGTTATCACCAGGTTTCTCAACGGGACGCCGCCCGCATTGGTCACGGTGATGGTGAAAGTGGGCGTCCCCCCAACGGCAACGGTTTGTTCGTCGAGATTTCCCTGGAATCGCTTGTCAATTTTGATGGCGGCACTCGGGACCGACAACACCAGATTCTGCATCAGGTAGCTGTCGCCCGTGGTGTCGAGGCTGAAGTTCATCGATGTGTCCCCGGTTGCCAAGCCGGTCAGGTTAGTGTTGCGAACATCGGTATTAGCGTTGGTAAAGGTGGCTGGGGTGGGCGTCACATAAGGCACAGAACCATCCGCATTGGAAACGCCAATGTTATTTAACCCGCCCACAGCATTCTGAATCTGTGTCGGAGCTGCGGCAGTGTTTGACTGATACTGAGCAAAGTCGCCCGTGATGTTCCGATCGCCCTCGTGCAGCGTGAATCCACCGCGAGACCCCGCCGCCTGCACGACGAAACCAGTGATCGGGATAACTTCGGGGGCCGGATCAGCGGCGAACTTCCTGACATGGCCGTCATAGAGGAAAATTTCGCGGGCGTTCGTCGCGACTGCATTTAACGGATCGAAAGCCCCGAAGTCATAGACCAGGGCTAGCGACCAGCCGGCATAACACCCGTAACCCTGCATTGCCCAAAGATTTCCGACCGTAATCGTTTGATTGCTGCCAGCAGGCAAAGAGGCAAATTGTGCAGTCACATCTGCCTGCGCAGAATAGTATTGTGGATTGCTATTTGCCAGGGTGCCCAATGCCTCTTGAGCAAAATTTGTTGGGGTCGCATTGAACGTCGTCGCGCCGAAGTTAACGGTCACGTCTCGAGTGCTGGGTGAACCAGCCGGAGTGACATAGTCATTCCCGGCAGGGATCGCGTTGCCACCACAGGCATTGACGCGAGTTGTGCCGTTGGCGTTCTTGTAGTTTCCGGTGTTGCCACTCCAATAGAGGACAGCTTTGACCACGGTCGAACCTGCCGGAATGTTGACGACAGCGCGACTGGAGTTTGCGGTGGCTCCGTTGGCGTCAACGTCGACCTGGCCCATCCACTTGAAGTCGTTAACGAGGTTGTTCTGCGCCGTGGCATCGTGCAACTGCGCGCAGGTGAAGTTTCCAGAGAGCGTCGGTCGATTGGGGTCACAGTTTAGAACCCCGTTGCCGACCATCCGATAGTCGCCATTGACGATTGCGTTGTAGGTCAGATCCATGGGGGTGACCGTCAACGCCGGAGCCGGCGGAGCGGGCAACAGGGTCAGCGAGGCAACGATCACGAGGCCAGCAACGAGGCGTCGCAACACGCGCGCGAACCCCGTCTCTCGCCTAGTTACCACTTTTCGCCCCTTCAGATCCGACCCCGATGAGAAACTCGCTCATCTAGGCCGGGCTCGAAACACCGCTCTGGCGATGAATCCTTCTACTACCCCGACGGCAGTCTAAGTCACCCATGACGCGATGGAGAAAATAGTCGGCCCGCTGACCGACGTGCACGCAGCCTCAGACCTGTCCTTGTGAGCCTTAAATCCACCAGCACCCAAGCAACGTGCCATTTCTCTCCAGTAACATCCGTAACTTCAGTGTCAGGTCAAAGTCTGCTCCCGTCAAGAGCGGTTGGGTTCCCGCACCGAATAGTCGGGGGACCCAGGTGAGACAGATTTCGTCGATGATTCCTGCCGACAGCGCAGACGTCAGCAGTCCGGGACCACCTTCGCAAAGGACCTTTCCCCAGCCACGGTCGATGAGCATCGCCCTGAGCAGTGTCAGGTCCACTGCGTCGTTTGCCGAGGAGGAGCACGTTCTCCTCACCGAGTTCGGTGCGAGTCTGCGTCTTGGTATGACCGCGCCGTTCGTGGGTGGCGATCACGACCGAACCCGATGGGGCGCCGCCAGTTGTCGGCGGAATCGCGCCGCTGCTTCGTCACGATCACGATCGGGCGATCCGTCGGCTGGTAACCCTCGGTTCGCGCCGTGCCTGCTCCCACCAGGATCGCGTCTGCCTGTGAGCGAAGAAGCGCAAAGACCTGACGGTCTATGTCGTTGTTGATTGAGCCACTGCGGCCGTCCGGCCCCGCCGCAACGCCGTTGATGGTGCTGACCATGTTGGCCCGAAACCAAGGAGCGGCCGGCGATCGATATAGCGCCCCCAGATCGGTGGGGTCGACTCCCTCGGGGGCGACCAACACTCGGAACTCAGTCGCCATCCGACAACTCCCAACTCATCACCCAATACTGAACACCAAAGGGGTCGTCGTCGTAGAGCACGGTCGGGCGATGCGCGGCAGTAAGAACTTCACTCCCGAGCCAACGCAAACTCTCGATGTCTGCCAACAACTCTCGACCCAACGTGCGGTCTAGGTTCGCGAGCGCGATCCGATCGGCCCCTTGAGGGCAGTGCCGAGCGCCTCGTCGTAGGCCGCCGCCCGAGGATCGAAGAACCCTGGCGCCTTCTCGGTGCGACAAGCACTGCCGTTCCCCACCACAAGCACCACCCGAGGTTGTTGGCCCAGCGGTTGTCCGCCGAGAGGTTGTTGGTTGAGGAGGCCGTTCACGGCCGTCTCGAAACCCCTACCTGCAAGTACGCCGCCCGCCTCAGCGATCAGTTGGCGGGCGACCTCGGCGCCGTGGCCGCTGCCCCGAACGAGGATGGGCAATCCGGGCTCAACCAGCCATCCGACCGCGGCTCGACAAGCCGCCCGCAACTCAACGATGGGGTCATCGAGGCTGGCATTCTTAGCCAACAGTGCTGGCGAGCCTGGGATGAGCGCGAGGCGCAGCGGTCTACTCACTGCAGACCTCGAATCGCTCGTTGTGGCGGTCGTCGGCCCGCAATCGTGTTCACCATGTCGACCACTTGCCTGGTTTCGACCACCTCATGCACGCGATAGATCCGAGCGCCCGCCAGGGCACAGATCGCAGTGGCGGCCAAGGTGCCGTTCAGTCGCTCGCCGACCGGCAGATCGAGGGTCTCTCCGACAAAGTCCTTGTTGGAAAGCGAAACCAGCACCGGCCAGCCCGTCGCCGTCATCTCGGCTAGTCGGCGGGTGACCTCCAACGAGTGGAAGGTGTTCTTGCCAAAATCATGAGCCGGGTCGATGACGATGCCTTCGCGTGGGACACCAGCGGCCACTGCTCGTTCGGCGTACGCCGTGGTGTCGGCGATTGCCGAGGCGACCACGTCGTCATAGTCAATGCGATAAGGACGCGTGCGTGGAGTAACTCCTCCGGTGTGAGTGCAGATCAAGCCGGCATCAAATTCTGCGGCTGCGTCGACAAGAGCCGGGTCGGCGCCGCCCCACGCATCGTTGAGTACGTCGGCCCCTTCAGCACACACGGCGCGGGCAACCTCGGCCCGCCACGTGTCGACCGAGATGACGAGGTTGGGATAGGCAGCACGCACGCGACCCACGAAGGAGGCGACCCGGCTGATCTCTTCCACCACGCCAATCTCAACGCCGGGGGCCGCCTTGATGCCACCGATGTCGACGATCTCCGCGCCTTCGTCAACCACCTGCGCGACGCGCTCAAAGGCCTTGTCCTCGGCCCACGTTGCGCCCTTGTCATAGAAGGAGTCAGGAGTGCGATTGACGATCGCCATCATCAGCGTGGCAGTGTCGTCAAACTCATGCCGACCAAGCTTCAGCGTCATGGGTTCACCGTTTGTGCGGGCGGACGCTCGGTGGTCGAGACGAGGCGATCAGTCGGCCCCACTCCTCCGGGCACCGGGTGATATTGCCGCAACGTGACCGTCTCTGTCGCTGGTTGAGGAGGGAGCGAAGCGAGCGTCTCTGTCGCTGGTTGAGGAGGGAGCGAAGCGAGCGTCTCTGTCGCTGGTTGAGGAGGGAGCGAAGCGAGCGTCTCTGTCGCTGGTTGAGGAGGGAGCGAAGCGAGCGTCTCGAAACCACGCGACCACATTGCCGCCATGATCTGAGTTGACATCCCACCGAGGTCCCGGAGCGCCTGGTGCCGATGCGCCCGACGGCCCAGGTCCACTTGCGCAATCGCAGACACCCCTCGATCAGCCACTGTGTCAACCAGCGCGGCCAACTCCACGGCATACCCGGTCGGGACCGATAGCGACTCAAAGAGCTCTCTGCGAATCGCCCATTCACCGGCCAGCGGCTGAATCAGCCCGGCTAACTCAGGATGCAACAGAGCGATCAGCGGCCGAGCAACCAACTCCGTGACGCGTCCACCTTCAAAGGCCTCGGTGTCGGCCCCACTCACGAATGGCCGCTCATAGAACCCCTTGACCAACGAGATTTCGGGGCGAGTCAGCAGTGGTCCCAACAGGCCGGGAACAAAGTGCGTGTCCCAGTCCAGCAGGTCGGCATCCATGAAGACCAAGACGTCGCCCACCGTGACGAACTGCGACTTCCACATCGCTTCGCCCTTCCCGGGATAACTCCCGAGGTCAGGGCGAATCTCCGACGAGCGATGCACCACCGCCCCAGCATCTTGAGCGATCGCGAAAGTGTCATCGGTTGAGTCGGAATCGATGACCACGATTTCGTCGAGCAGAGCCACTGTGTCGACTAGGGCTTCCCGGACGCGAGTGACCACATCACCCACCGTTGCCGCTTCATTGCGAGCTGGCACGACCAGGCTCACCCGGGTGTCTTGCTTGGCCGCAAGCAATTCTGCCCGCGACCAGTCATCCCAGTGATGAGTGTTGGTGGCGAACCAGTCATCGCGTTGGGGTGATGTCACGGGCCAACCTTATGCACTCGACCTGACGGGGTTTCGAGACGGCGCTAGCGCGCCTCCTCAACCAACAAACCACCGGGCCCCGCTCAGGTATTCGAGACGGCGCTAGCGCGCCTCCTCAACCAGCAGGCGACACGCTCAACCTAGGTGTCCACGCACGGAGGCGTGGCCCTTGAGGAGATTGCGGGCAATGGTGCGCCGCTGGATCTCATCGGTGCCTTCATAGATACGCAGGAGACGGAGTTCGCGATACCAGCGCTCAATCGGCAACTCACGGGTATATCCCATGCCGCCATGGACCTGCAGCATTCGATCAACCACCTCGTTGGCTTTCACGCCACCGAACAGCTTGGCCATGGATTGCGCCTGCCTCGAGTCAAGCCCTTGATCGACCTGCCACGCCGCAGTCAGCACCAGCCAACGCAACGCCTCAATCTCGACCGCCGAGTCGGCGATCATCCATTGAATGGCCTGGCGTTCGGCGATGGGCTCGCCGAAGGTCACCCGGGTGCGGGCATGTTCCATAGCCATTTCGACAAGCCGCTCACAGGCGCCCAGCGCGCGCGCTGGGAGGATGTAGCGACCCTTGCCGATCCAGCGCATCGCGAGTTCGAAGCCACGGCCCTCCTCACCAAGAATTGACGTCTCAGGGACTCGGACGTCGACAAAGGACAGCGCAGCGGGGCCCCATTGGCCCATCGTGTCGATGGGTTGCGAAGTCCAGCCCTGAGCCCGGTCGACGAGGAAGCACGTCACACCCCCATCGGCGCCCTTCTCCTTATCGGTCACCGCAAACACCATGCAGAAGTCAGCTTCGTGACCACCCGTAATGAAGGTCTTCTCGCCGTTGATAACCCACTCATCACCATCGCGTACGGCGGCAGTGCGGATCGCGCGCGCGTCTGATCCGGCCCCGGGCTCAGTGATCGCGAAGCAACTCTTCCGGGTCCCCTCGATGGTGGGGACGAGATAGGTCGTCTTTTGCTCGTCGTTGGCGAAATAGAGGATGTTGTCGGCGTCGCCGGCGAAGCGGAAAGGCACGAAACTGCGGCCCAATTCAACCTCCAGCAACACCGACATGACGGCGCCCAGCCCCATCCCGCCGTACTCCTGCGGGGTGTTGACCCCAAAGAACCCAGACTCGCGTGCCTTCGCCTGCAAAGCCTCCAACTGTCCGGGGGCAAATGCCTTCTCGTTTCGGCGCTCTCGCGCCAAGGCTTCGGCTTCCAGGGGCATGACTTCACGCGTGACGAAGTTCCGCACCCAATCGCGGATCTCGCGTTCTTCTTCGGTCAAGCTGAGGTCCATGCTCCCTTCTTAGCAGGTCAGGGGTTGAGCCCTCGCTAGTTCGTCAGGTAATTGCGTACGGCGCGCAGCAACGCGGCGGCGTAGGTCCTGCGCCCCGCCTTGGAGGTCATCGCTGCTGCATCGGATGCATTGCGCATGTTGCCGGACTCAACCATCACCGTGGGCACGTCGGAGAGGTTGAGGGTGCCGAGATCACTGCGGAAATCCAGCCCGTCACCGCCAGCGATGTAATCGGCGCGCACCAGGCCCTTGTGTTCCATCGAGGCTCGCACGGCCCGAGCGAGCCGCCGCGAGGGTCGGTAGATGTCATCGGTCCAGGGGGCCCGATCCTTCGGCGCAATCACGTGGAACCCCCGACCCGATGCTGGTCCACCGTCGGCGTGGATGCTGATCTTGAGATCTGCCTCAACTTTGTTGCCTTTGCGGCCGCGTTTGTCGATGCACGGACCCCATCGGTCCTCGCGGTTGGTTGTGCGCGTCATGATCACCCGAGCACCACGGGCCTCGAGCCCCTTGCGGAGGCGTCGAGCCACCTGGAAGGCAAAGGTGGCCTCGGGGTATCCCCCATTGGTTGCCGTCCCTGTCGTATTGCACGCCTTGGTGAACCCACCCGCCGGGACGAGGCGATTGATCTGGGCGGGATAGTTGTGATTGCCCAGCTGATGCCCGGGATCGATCACGACGATCCGCCCGGCCAGCTCATCACTGTCAACGGCTGCGTGACTCGGAGCCGCGCCAAGCCCAACCGCCGACATGGTGATCGCAGCGACGAGTGTCCGGGTGAGTTGGGAGGAGAGCATTTCGAAAGTCTAGGGTGGAACCTATGACTTGGTTGGTGACTGGCGGGGCGGGCTATATCGGTGCGCATGTGGTGCGGGCATTCGTTGAGCAGGGGCTTTCGCCGGTGGTCATCGACGATCTGTCCAGTGGACATCGCGCGTTTGTCCCCGACGACGTGCCGTTTATCGAAGGCACCATTCTCGACGAGGCGCTCCTCGAGAAGGTCATCACCGAACACGGCGTAACCGGCGTCGTGCACGTCGCCGGTTATAAGTACGCCGGCGTTTCAGTCCAGCGGCCGTTGCACACCTACGAGCAAAATGTCACCGCCACTGCTCGCCTGCTCTCGGCGATGGCCACCTGCAACGTCGATGCCATCGTCTTCTCCTCCAGCGCCGCGACCTACGGCACTCCCAGCACCGAGATCGTTACCGAAGCCAGCCCAACCTCGCCGGAGTCGCCGTACGGCGAAACCAAGCTCATTGGTGAATGGCTACTGCGCGACCAAGCCATCGCAGTGGGGTTGCGACACACCTCATTGCGCTACTTCAATGTCGTTGGTTCGGCCACCCCCGATCTGCGTGACACCAGCCCACACAATCTGTTCCCCCTGGTGCTCGATGCCTTGGTGGCCGGCAAAACGCCACGCATCTATGGCAATGACTACCCGACCCCCGATGGCACCTGCGTGCGCGACTACGTCCACGTCAGCGACCTGGCGGTTTCCCATGTGGCGGCTGCGAAGGCGCTCGCGGCGGGTCAGCCGCTTCAGCCCGTCTACAACCTGGGCAGCGGAAGTGGGGTGTCGGTGGCCGAAATCATGACCGCGATGGCCACAGTCACCGGCATCGACTTCGAGCCGGAGATCCATGATCGGCGGCCGGGTGATCCGGCCAGAATTGTGGCCCTGGGTGAACTGGCAGCGCGCGATCTCGATTGGGAGATGCGCAATTCACTGGAGGACATGGTGCGCAGCGCCTGGACTGCCCGTCAGGCTGGCCTCTAGTCCGACTTGGTCGCTACCTCGGTTGCTGTAAAAGCCCCATCAGATATTCGCCATACCCACTCTTGAGCAACGGGCCGGCTCGCGCGGCCAACTCGTCGTCGCTGAGCCAGCCCATCCGCCACGCAACTTCCTCAGGGGCTCCGATCTTTGTGCCCTGTCGACTCTCGATGGTGCGCACGAAGTTGCTGGCATCGTTGAGAGAGTCAAAAGTGCCCGTGTCGAGCCAGGCGGTGCCTCGCGGCAACACCTCGACGTGGAGGCGACCTTCCTCGAGATAGGTGCGGTTGAGGTCGGTGATTTCCAATTCACCTCGCGGCGACGGCTTCAGCGACAGCGCCCGAGGGACCACGTCGTCACCATAGAAATAGAGCCCGGGAACCGCCAGGTTGCTGCGCGGGTGGCTGGGCTTCTCCTCGAGGGACACGGCCATGCCGTCGGGGTTGACCTCGACGACGCCGTACGCCGTGGGATCGGCCACGCGATAGCCGAAGACGGCGGCCCCATCGATGTCGACGTACTGTCTGAGGCGTGTGCCCAGTCCCGTGCCGTAGAAGATGTTGTCGCCAAGCACCAGGGCGGCACCCTCGGAACCGACATGATCGGCACCGATCACGAAGGCCTGAGCCAGACCGTCGGGTGAGGGTTGGACGGCGAAAGTCAGATTGACCCCGAGTTGGGAACCATCGCCGAGCAGCCGGGCAAACGCCTCCGCTTCATGGGGCGTGGTGATGACCAGGACATCACGAATTCCAGCCAGCATCAACGTCGATAGCGGGTAGTAGATCATCGGCTTGTCGTAGACCGGCATCAGTTGTTTGCTGATGCCCTGGGTGATGGGATGTAGTCGCGATCCGGTACCCCCGGCCAGGATGATTCCTCGCATGGCGTCGATCCTAGGTGAGGAGTCGGCGCCCTGAGCGGTGGTCATAGGGTGGGCGGCATGGATCGCCTCTTGGTTACCGGTGGGGCCGGCTTCATCGGCTCGAACTTTTGCCACTACCTCGCCACCCACACCGACGCCACGGTCACCGTGCTCGACAAGATGACCTATGCCGCTAGTCGAGAGAGCCTCGCCGCGCTGCCCGCCGATCGCGTGAGTCTGGTGGTCGGCGATATCACGGACGCTGATTTGGTGGGCCGACTGGTTGGCGAGCATGACGCCGTCGTGCACTATGCCGCCGAGTCTCACAACGACAACTCGCTGACCGATCCCAGCCCGTTCATTCACACCAACCTCGTTGGCACCTTTGTGTTGTTGGAGGCGGCCCGAAAGGCCGGCGTTCGCTTTCACCACATCTCCACCGATGAGGTCTACGGCGATCTTGAGCTTGATGACCCGGCCCGCTTCACCGAGTCCACTGCCTATCGGCCGAGCAGCCCCTACTCCGCCTCGAAGGCGGGTTCGGACCACTTGGTGCGCGCCTGGACACGCAGCTTTGGGCTGCAGGCGACGATCTCGAATTGCTCCAACAACTACGGTCCCTGGCAACACATTGAGAAGTTCATTCCCCGCCAGATCACCAACATCCTCGATGGGCAGCGACCTAAGTTGTATGGCGCCGGGATGAACGTCCGCGACTGGATTCATGCCGATGATCACTCCTCGGCGGTGTGGACAATCCTTAACGACGGCCGCATCGGCGAGACCTATCTGATCGGTGCCGACGGGGAACTGAACAACCGGCAAGTCGTGCAAATGATCTTGGCCCACTTTGGCCGGGCGACTGACGACTTCGAACACGTCAATGACCGATCGGGACACGACCTGCGCTATGCCATCGACTCCACCAAGCTGCGCACTGAACTGGGCTGGCAACCGGAGTTCGGCGACTTCAGCAAGGGCCTTGCCCGCACCATCGAGTGGTATGACGAACACCAGGACTGGTGGCGGCCCGCCAAGGCCGCCACAGAGGCTGCCTATGCAGCGCAGGGCCAGTAACCGTGAGCGAGCTGGCACTTGAGGTCACCCCTATTCCGGGGCTCGTCGTGCTGCGGTTGCCCGTTCATCGCGATGCCCGCGGCTGGTTCAAGGAGAGTTGGCAACGCGAAAAGATGATTGCGCTGGGGTTGCCCGACTTTGGTCCCGTGCAAAACAACATGTCGTTTAACAGCCACCGAGGTGCCACCCGCGGCATTCACACCGAGCCTTGGGACAAACTGGTCACCGTCGCCTCTGGACGGGTCTTCGGGGCCTGGGTGGATATGCGTGCTGGCGCTTGGTTTGGCACGACCTTCTGGATCGAGATCGATCCCTCGGTTGCTGTTTTCGTCCCGCGCGGGGTGGGGAATTCGTATCAATGCCTCGAGGCCAACACGGCGTACTCCTATCTGGTCAACGATCACTGGCGACCCGGGGTCTCCTATCCCGCCCTCGATTTGGGCGATTCAGACGCAGCGATCCCCTGGCCTATTCCACTCGCGGATGCGGAGATCTCGGAGAAGGACCGGGCCAATCCACAACTCAGTGAAGTCACCGGCATGGCCCCCAAACAAACTCTGATTCTCGGCTGCCGCGGACAACTTGGTCGAGCGCTGGCCGCCGAGTTTCCCGACGCCCACGGCGTGGATCTCGATGAGATTGATCTGACTGACCCGGTTGCGGTGGCCGACTGGCCCTGGCGGGACTACGACGTGGTGCTCAACGCGGCGGCCTACACCGCGGTTGACGCCGCCGAAACTGCGCAGGGTCGGGCTGCTGCCTGGGCGGCCAATGCGAAGGCGCCTGCGTTGCTGGCGCGAGCCGCGAACGAACACCGGCTGACGCTCGTGCACTACTCGTCGGACTACGTCTTCGATGGGGAGGCTGACGAGCACGTCGAGGCGGAGCCGCTCTCACCTCTCGGGGTTTATGGGCAGTCGAAAGCGGCTGGAGATCTGGCCGTGGCGACGGCCTTGCGGCACTACGTCGTGCGCACGAGCTGGGTGATTGGCGAGGGCAAGAACTTCGTCCGCACGATGGCTGACCTGGCCGCGCGCGGGGTCGCCCCGGCGGTCGTCGACGACCAGATCGGTCGACTGACTTTCACGGACGAACTGGCGCGGGCGACCAGGCATCTGTTGGACTCGGCCGCCACCTTCGGCACCTACAACGTGACCAATGCGGGGCCCGCGACGTCGTGGTGTGCCTTGGCGCGAGAGGTCTACGCGCTGTGCGGGCGATCACCCGACGACGTACGCCCGGTGTCATCGCAGGAGTATGGCGAGGGCAAGGACTTGGCTCCGCGACCGCTCAACAGCGCTCTGTCCCTGGACAAACTCAGAGCCACTGGATTTGATCCAGAGCCGGTCTTACCAGCCTTGGCGCGCTATGTGGCGCAGTTAACGCCTGAGGTCTGAGAGCGCCGGCTTCACGTCACAGAGGAACACCAGCGCAGCAGTGGTAAAGATCAGTTGGATGATGCCGTGTGGGCGACCGCCAGCCCAGAAAAAGAGCACCGCAGTGACGAAGCCGAAGAAGAGAATTAGCGTCCACAGGACTTTGGTCAACTTGTCGGCCGCGGGATAGGACTCCGTGGAGAACCTGAGCGCATAGAAAAGTGCATAGGCCTTGATGACAATCAACGAAACGCTGATCGCATAGAGAACCCAATGCTCGATCAAAAAGATCGGAAGAATGTTGGTGTCGGTGAGTCCGTGTTCGTGCGGCATGGTGATCAAAGAGTAGCCGCCGCCCGGTGACCACAAAAGCCGCCATCCGTTCGGTGGAGTGGACAATGCGGGCCTAAGTCACGCCGAGGCCTCTCGGGGCCTTCCTGGGAAACCCGGCTCTAGAGCCGGCGCCCGCCGGGGGTGACGGGCGCCGACCACCCGGTGGGGACCGGGTTAGCAGCTCGGAGTCCGAGCAGGTTAGGACTCTTTGGTGACTTCAGCCGTCACAGCGACGGCCACCGGTGTCGCAGGAGCGGGCTTTTCAGCGGACGCCACCTTGGGAGCAACTGGCTTCTTGACTGCGGCCACCTTCGGAGCCACCGGCTTCTTGACTGCCGCCACCTTCGGAGCAACCGGCTTCTTCGCGGCAGGCTTGCGAGCGGTTGACTTCTTGGAAGCAGGCTTCTTCACAGTCACTGGGGTCGTTTCAACGGCTTCGGGCCACACACGACCGATGACGGCTGCGCCGCGCTTGGTGAAGTCGGCGTACGCCGAAGAAGCGGTGTCCTTGGTGTGCCCGACGACCGTGGACGCCTTTTCGGTGAGGTCCTTCTGGGTTTCGACGACGCGGTCCTGGGCTGTCAACATTGCGCCGCGAACGCGCTCGACCGCGATTTCGGCCGCACCAACGGTGGCGTAGAACGGCCGACGGGCTTCGTCAGGAATGGTCACCTTGGGGACGGTGAGCTCAGGGAACTTGAGGTCAGAGATGCGCTTGCTGACGCTCTCGGGGATCGTGATCTTGCGGTTCATTTCGGTGTCTCCTTTGTTGGGTTGGTCTGTGATTGATCGGCCACTGGGGTTCGATTCAAGGCAAGGAAGGATGAGTAGACGTCCAGCAGAGATGCCTTCTGTCGTTCGGTCAGGCGGGGATCGCCAAGCACGGCAATCTCGACTGAATCGTCTGCGGTGTCGTCAGGGTCCAAGATGCCGGCGCGAAGATAGAGCTGCTCAGCAGAGATGCGCAGACCCTTAGCTATCTGTTGCAAAACGTCAGCCGACGGACGACGAAGCCCTCGCTCGATCTGGCTGAGATAGGGGTTGGAAACTCCGGCCCGATCGGCCAGTTGGCGCAGGGACAACTCAGCCTCAACACGCTGTTCCTTGAGATAGTCACCCAAGGATTCAACTGTCTTGACAACGCTGTTCCGAACCATGTTTCCATTGTGCTTGCAATAGTTAGCAAACTCAAATTTTGGCTAGCGTGACCTCGGTCACAAACCTTGAATCACGCTCGAATCGCTCGTAGCAGCCCGCTCGCTTCTGCTAGCAGCACCGAAACGCCAGACCGCCAGTGGCATCGCGATCAGCGTGAGCACGTCAGCCAAGGTCAGACCGCGTTCGTCATTGAACTCAATCAGCGTCGGCCCCTCAATCACCTTGTTAAAGGGCAGCCAGGCCACTGCCAGGAGCAACAAGACGATGGCACCGAATCGGCCCAATGACCTGACCACCAGCAACAAGCTCAAGATGGCGGCAAGAATGCCCAGCGCGAGCGGCACCCTGGTCCAGTCGGCCACCAGGTCGCTGACGTCAGGAAGGTTCACGTCCGCAAGCCTACGGAGAAATGGAGTCACGCCCTCGTTTTGAGAGGATGTGCACGTGACTCTTACATCTGGTGGTTCCGTACCACAGCACTGCCCCACGCCACGCGAGCTGGACGATCTGGAGCTCCTCGTGGGCGGTGCGTTGGCGCCGATTGTTGGCTTCAACGAGCCGGGCAGCCCGATCACTCTCTCGTTGCCGGATGATCTGACCGACGCCGCGGAGGTTGAGTTGGTGGACCCCGAAGGACTGCCGTTGGCCAGGGTGACGATCCCAGGTGACCCCTCGGGCGTTCTTCGTGACCCCTCGGCCGATCTTGGTGACGCGTCGGCGGGATTACGTGACTCCTCGGGCGTTCTTCGTGACTCCTCGGCGGGTTTGGGGTGGGGGGTTCGGGCGCTGACTGCGGCCCAATATGGGCCTTTCCGCCGCTTGCACCTGACGCCAGCCCAGGCGCGTGAGCAGTACGCCGGCCGCACTTTCGTGCCGGTTGCCGATGCGTTGACGTTCGCCCAGGTTGAGCAGATCAACGGGTTAGGGCCGGTTGTGCTGCTGGTTCTGACGGGTGTGGGCACCCCCAACCTGTCGTCGGTGGCTGTGATTCGTGCCACGCTGGCGGCCGCAGAGTTGCTGTCTGAGGCGGCCGTGGTGGCCGTGCCATTGGCCAGTCATGGCGACGCGACCATCGACCACGAGCTGGGGGTCCAGGTCGTCGGCAACTACGCCGCCAGCGACCCCATTCAGGGACTTGGCGATGACGACGGCCCGCTGCCGGAGTCGGTGGCCGCGATTGTCGAATTCGATCAGCCGGCACCCGGTGATCGAGGACTCGTGCTCTTCTTCACGGGCCTGTCGGGCAGTGGCAAGTCAACCGTTGCTCAGGCGGTCATGGACACCCTGCTAGAGCAGGGCGAGCGGACAGTCACGAGCCTCGACGGAGACGTCGTACGCCGGAATCTGAGCGCAGGACTCACCTTCAGCAAGGTTGATCGAGAGACCAACATCCGCCGCATCGGTTGGGTGGCCGCCGAGATTTCGCGGCACGGTGGGGTGGCGGTGTGCAGTCCGATCGCACCCTTTGACGAGACTCGCAAACAGGTCCGGGAGATGGTGGACCAGGCCGGTGGCGAGTTTGTTTTGGTGCACATTGCGACCCCGTTGGCCGAGTGTGAGCGCCGCGATCGCAAGGGCCTCTATGCCAAGGCTCGCCGCGGAGAAATCCCCGAATTCACTGGAATCTCCTCGCCGTATGAAGAGCCTGAGGACGCGTTGGTGCGGATCGACACCACCGGTCGAACCATCGACGCCTGCCGCGATGAAGTTCTCGAGTTTTTGAGACAAACTCGCTCAATTCACTAGACTAACGCCCGGTAGCGCCGGAGGAGTGCGCTCGCACTCGAAGGGTTCTGGTCAGTGGACGACCTCATCACAACTGCTTTTTTCTCGATCATTGCCGCGGGCTTCTTCGTCGGCATCGTCGTCGGCATGACCGGCATGGGGGGCGGCGCGCTGATGACCCCAGCGTTGGTCTTGCTTGGGGTGGGGGACACCGCGAGCGTCATCACCGCAGACCTCACCGCCGCGGCGATCTACAAGACCGGTGGGGCGATCGTTCACCAGCGCGAGGGCTCGCCCAACCTGCAACTCGCCAAATGGCTGATGATCGGCTCCGTCCCGATGGCCCTGCTCGGCCCCTTCCTCGTCAAACTATTCACCGACCCGGAGAACCTCGACTCAACGCTCAAGCTCTGTCTCGGGTTTGCCCTGTTCATCGCGGCCGGCACCTATGCCTTCCGTATCTATCTCAACTTGCTGGCTCGGACTCGTGGCGCAGTGATGGACGCCTCGGATCCGGTGATTCGGCCGATCCCAACCATGTTGGTCGGCGCGCTCGGCGGCCTCCTCGTCGGCATCACCAGCGTTGGCTCAGGCTCCGTGATCATGATCGCGCTGCTGATGCTCTATCCCACCCTGTCGGCGGTGAGATTAGTCGGCACCGATCTAGTCCAAGCTGTGCCGTTGGTGATGGCCGCGGCGATCTCCAACATCTATCTCCACGGTCTCGATTGGGGCCTATTGATTCCCCTGGTGGTCGGCTCAGTCCCAGGGACCATCCTCGGCGCCAAGATCGCACCACGAGTGAAGCAGTCCATCATCCGGCGCGGCATCATCGTGGTGCTGACGATGTCGGGCGTCGCGTTGTTGGACAAGGCCGGTTGGGCGCCTCTGGGCGCCGGGGAAGACGAGACCTATCCACTGTTGGTCGCTGGAGTTGGCCTGGCGATGCTGTTCCTTGTGCCGCTGGTGTGGGGCCTCATCCGCCGGCATCACGGACTGCCCTTCAGTGGCGCCCCATATGTCGCCGAGCTCGACACTTCGACGTACGACGGGCCGCCGAAGGCGTCGCCTTAGTGGTTTCGAGGGCTTCCACACGTGAGTCTGATCACGTTGTCACGGTCTCGCGTCACGTTGAACCACCCCAAACGTTCCGTAATTCAATAGCCGTGGCCGCTGGCCGATACCATTAGCACGGCTATTCCTAGGAGAGGCAACCACACCCCATGACTGCACCACCCACGCACGCCGACTACCAGTTGAGCCAGCTTGATCAACTCGAGGCCGAGTCGATTCACATCTTCCGTGAAGTCGCCGCCGAGTTTGAGAAGCCGGTGCTGATGTTCTCCGGCGGCAAAGACTCCATCGTCATGTTGCGCCTAGCCGAGAAGGCGTTCTACCCCGCGAAGATCCCCTTCCCGGTGTTGCAGGTCGACACCGGCTATGACTTCCCCGAGGTCTTGGCTTGCCGCGACTCCTGGGTCAACCGGCTCAACCTCAAGTTGATCGTTGCTGGCGTGGAAGACGCCATCAAGAACGGCATCGTGGTCGATGACGGCAAGACCAGTCGCAACCGTCTCCAGATTGGCACCCTGCTCAACGCCCTCGAGGAAGGTGCCTTCACGGCCGCCTTCGGCGGTGGTCGCCGCGACGAGGAGAAGGCCCGCGCCAAGGAACGTGTCTACTCCCACCGCGACGAGTTTGGTCAGTGGGATCCCAAGATGCAGCGCCCCGAGTTGTGGAGCCTTTACAACGGCCGCATCCACGAAGGCGAACACATGCGGATCTTCCCGCTGTCCAACTGGACCGAGCTCGACGTATGGCACTACCTCGGCCAAGAGGGCATCGAGATTCCCTCGATCTACTTCGCCCACCAACGCCGGGTGTTCCAGCGCGGCGGCATGTGGATGACCGAATCCGAATTCAATCCCTGCCGCGAAGGTGAAGTTCCTGCCGAACGCACGGTGCGCTTCCGCACTGTGGGTGACCTCACCCTGACTGGCGCCGTCGAGTCCGAGGCGGCCACCATCGCCGAGATCATCGACGAGATCGCTGTGGCGACAATGACCGAGCGTGGTGCCACCCGAGGCGACGACAAGTTCTCCGAAGCAGCCATGGAAGACCGCAAGAAGGAAGGCTACTTCTAATGACTAGTGCACCTGTTGTGCCCACCACCGGATCGATGGACCTGTTGCGTTTCGCGACGGCGGGCTCTGTTGACGACGGGAAGTCGACCCTGATCGGTCGGCTGCTGCTCGACTCCAAGGCGATCTTTGCCGATCAACTTGAGTCAGTTGAAGCCACCAGCACCTCCAAGGGCTATGACTACGTCGACTTGGCGCTGCTGACCGACGGTCTGCGCTCCGAGCGCGAGCAGGGCATCACCATCGATGTGGCCTACCGCTACTTCGCGACGCCGGCCCGCAAGTTCATCATCGCCGACACCCCGGGCCACATCCAATACACCCGCAACATGGTCACTGGTGCCTCGACGGCCGACCTCGGGCTCGTGTTGGTGGATGCTCGCAACGGCCTCACCGAGCAGTCGCGTCGCCACGCCGTACTCCTCTCGCTGCTGCGGGTGCCTCACCTGGTGTTGTGCGTTAACAAGATGGACCTGGTCGACTGGTCACAAGAGGTCTACGAGCGGATCCATGCGGAGTTCACGCAATTCGCCACCAAGCTCAACGTGCCTGACCTGGAGGTCATCCCGATCTCCGCGCTCGACGGCGACAACGTGGTGGACCGCAGCGAGAACACGCCGTGGTACCACGGCCCGACCCTGATGCATCACCTTGAGCATGTGCATGTGGCGTCCGACCGCGACCTCGTCGACACCCGTTTCCCGGTGCAGTTCGTGATCCGTCCCAAGTCGGAGGAATACCACGACTACCGCGGGTACGCCGGCCAGGTTGCTGGTGGCGTGCTCAAGAAGGGTGACCAGGTCGTCGTACTCCCCTCGGGGATGACGTCGACCATCGAGGGCATCGATTTGTTCGACAAGGAGATCGACGAGGCCTTCCCGCCGATGTCGGTCACCGTGCGACTGGCCGATGACGTTGACGTGTCTCGTGGCGACATGATTGCGCGCGTCAACAATGCGCCCAAGCCGAGTCAAGACATCGACGCGATGATCTGCTGGATGACCAACGAGCCGCTGCGTCCGCGCCAAAAACTCGCCATCAAGCACACCACTCGGATGGGTCGGGTGTTGGTCAAGGACATCCAATATCGCCTCGACGTCAACACGCTCCACCGCGACCAGGACACCAAGGAATTGGGCCTTAACGAGATCGGCCGCGTGCAATTGCGTTGCACCGTGCCGCTGCTGTGCGATCCCTACTCCAAGAACCGCACCACTGGCTCGTTTGTGCTGATCGATGAGGCCACCGGCGTCACCGTCGGTGCCGGCATGATCAACTCCGGCAACTAGCCTCTGCGACCGCCTGCCGGCTCCCCTGCCCTCCCGGTCCCTCCCGGTCCCTGCAGTTTCATCAAGGTATGTAGGCCAACCTGCACATCCCACGGCGTACAGCCCATGGGAAGTGTGGGTTCACCTACATACCTTGATGAAACAACCACACGGCGAGCGGGGCGCGGGGCGCGGGGACGGGGAGCGGGGATGGGGTTAGCCGGTGTGGATGGTGAGTACGGCGCCGCGTTGGGCGGTGAGAGCCGAGCGCTGGGCAGGGATGCTGACCATGTCCCGCACTTCGGAGGAGGGCTCGATGCCCAACTCGCTGAGGAAAGTTTGTCGGCACCGCTCGAAGGTTCGTTGGGCCTCGCAGAAGTTGCCCTCTTCGAGGTGGATCGCCATCACGGATCGGTAGGCACTCTCTCTGAGTTCGTCGATGCGCAGCGCTGCCAACGCTGACTCCAGCGCCAAGCCATAGCGGCCCGACCGGGTGAGCTGCGCAGCGGTGGCCTCGAGCACGTGGAGGCGGAGTTGCCGCAGTCGTTCGCGCTCTTGCTCTAGCCACGGATCGTCCCAGTCCGCCAGTAGCTCACCGACCTCGGCCTCGCCAGGCGCAACCAACGGGACTGGCAACGGACCTGGCGACTCAGCGGAGGGCTGGATTGACGATTCGGCCCCGTCGAGCACCGTCCGCGACACCGCGATCAATTCGGCAACATCGATGCTTGGCAGCAGGCAAAGCTCGACCGTGCCCTGCCCAGAGTTCACCAGACCGTTGGCGACCTGGTTCACCCGCCAGATTCCGGTGCGAAGACTCGCCAGGGCGCGCGGTTCGGTTGTCTCCGGCCACAACAGGCCAGCCAGCCGACTCCGGCCCATCCGGCCCCGCAGGGCGAGGACCGCGACTAGGCGTTGAGCCCCGGTCGGCAATGAAACGGGATGGTCGTTCACGGTCAACCCAAAGGTGCCGAGGAGTTGGATGCACACCCGGGGTTGGCTGCGCGGGGCCGGCAACACGACTCGGTTTTGATCTCTCAACTTGGTCACCACGACACTCCTTCGTCGGTCGGATGTGAAAGAGGAGCACGCAGGCAGCGCCGAGATACCGCGCGAAGACAACTCGATTGACGAGCGAGTGACAGGCCGGTGACGTCATCCGCGCACGATCAGAGCATGGGCAGCTTCCCTGGCACTCCGCGCACGCTTCCGGGCGCCATCATTGCGGTGGACCCGCTGAGTCCGCTGTCGCGGATCGTGCTCTTCCAATACAACCCCGACGAGGTCACCCGTACGGTGCGACCTCGCGGAAGCTCCGGCGGCGGCGGGAGCTCGGATGCCCACCGGATCTGGGGAGCGCCCACGGAAAACATCTCGATGACAGTCGAGTTCGATGCGACCGACGGGTTGGAGACCGGCGACCCCTTGGCGATGACCCTGGGCGTCGCCGGACAATTGGCCGCGCTGGAGATGTTGCTCTATCCCAGCAGTGTGTCGGTTATCAAGAACACCGCGCTGCTGCTGGCCGGCACCCTGGAGATCCTGCCTCCCGAAGGTCCGCTCGTGGTGCTGATCTGGGGGCCTGGTCGCGCCGTACCCGTCAAACTCGACAGCCTGACCATCCGCGAGCAAGCCTTCAACACCGCGCTCACACCCATCCGCGCCTCAGTGGACGTGACCCTCGAGGTGTTGTCGTACGGCGACCTGTCGCCGACCGATCCGGGGTTCGCGCTCTTCCTGGTGCACCAGGTCGTCAAGGAGACGATGGCGACGGTCGCCGGGGTCGCCGCGATTGCGAGCACAGTTTCGGCTGGCGTCTCGCTGACGGTAGGGGGCTGACATGGGTCGCTATGCAAACGCACCGACCGCGACTTTTGAGGAACTTGGGCCGGACGGCACGCGGAGGCTGGTGCGCTACTACCGCCTGACGGTCTCGCCACCAGTGCTGATCTCGTCTGTCGTAGTCACGCACGTAGTGGCCCCCGATGACCGACTCGACCTGATCAGTGCCCGCTATTCCGGGGACCCCTACGGCTTCTGGCGAATCGCCGAGGCCAATGACGCCCTCGACCCAGACACCTTGGTCGAACCGGAAGCGGTGGGCACCCCAATGGTGGTTCTTGCGCCGGGAGTGCGTCCCTAATGGCGGGGCTAGGGACCTATCTCACCGTCATGGCGGGCCCGAGCATCCCGCTGCCGCTGCCGCCACCACTCGGCGCGCAGGTCAGGTCGGTGACCGTGACCGAGAACGACCGCGAACGATCCGCGTTCACCATCGTCCTCGACGCGGGAAGGGCCGGGCCCCAGGGCATCGTCGACTCCCCGTTGATGACCTCGACCCTGCGTGCGAACGCCCGGATCTCCCTGGTTGTGACGATGGGGCCGGTGCCGACTGTGTTGATGGACGGCATTGTCAGCGAAGTTGAACTGACCCCTGCCAGCGCCTCGCGACCAGCCGAACTGAAAGTCACCGGCCATGACGTGTCGTTGCTGATGGACCGCCACGAGGTCTCCACCGAGCATGTTGGTCTCGAAGACTCCCTGCAGGTGTTAGCCATCGCCGGGCCCTATGCCGCCGACGGCATCGTCCCCACCGTGATTCCCCCGGTCAGCCTCGACCCGCCATTGCCCATCGAACGTACGCCGACTCAGCAGGCGACAGATTGGTCCCACATTCAGGACTTGGCCACGACCCACGGGTATGTGAGCTACATGATTCCCGGCCCCCTGCCGGGCATGAGCACCCTCTATTGGGGACCTGCGGTACGGGTCGGTCTCCCCCAAACACCGATCACCGTCGACATGGGACCGCACACCAATGTCACCGGATCGCCCAGTTTCCGCGAGGACGCACTGGGTCCGGAGTTCGTCAGTGGACAGGTTCAAGACCCACAAATGGGCGGCGTACCAGTCCAGACCTTCGCCGCCGTCTTGCCGCCGCTGGCTGCGGCACCGCTGACCGTGTTGCATCAGCCGAACGTGCGCACCCGGATCATCCGAGAGTCGGGAATTGGCGCAATGACAGCCCTGGCCCGCGCGCAGGCGATCACCAACAACAGTGCCAATTGCGTGGTCGCGTCCGGCACCCTCGATGGCGCGAAGTATGGCGCCATTCTGCGCCCGCGAGGCCTCGTCGGGATGCGCGGAGCCGGCCTCGCCAACGACGGCTTGTGGTATGTCGAGCAGGCCGTGCACCAACTCAGCGCCGGTGCTTTCAGCACGGCCTTCACGATCTCGCGCGAGGGCTATCTGCCAACCGTGCCCGCCCTCCCAGCGATGGCGTTCTGACATGGCCACTACCCGCTTCTTTGGCAAATACCGCGGCACGGTGCAGAACAACGTCGATCCGCTGCAGATGGGGAGGGTCCAGGTCGATTGCCCGGCCGTGTTCGGCACCGGCACCTTGAGCTGGGCAATGCCGTGCACGCCGTACGCCGGCGACGGTGTCGGCTTGTTCTTGGTCCCACCGGTCGGCGCAAACGTCTGGGTTGAGTTTGAAGCCGGCAATCCCCGCAGCCCGATCGTGGGCGGATGCTTCTGGGGAACCGGCCAAGTGCCCGCTTCGCCCGCCTTGGCCGAGGTCAAGATGCTCAAGACCGATGCAATCTCGGTCGAGCTGAGCGATCTGCCGGGCGCGGGTGGGTTGACGATTTCGGTCGAGTCCCCGGCTGTCTCGGCGACAGTCACGTTGGCGATGACCAGCAGCGGCCTGGAAATGTCGTTGGGCTCCCAGAAGATCGTGATCTCCCCAGCGTCGGTGTCAATCAACAGTGGCGCCCTGGAGGTGATGTGATGCCCGGCTTCATCCTCACCGAGAGTTCCTCGGTTTCGTGTTCCCACCAGGGCACGGCCAAGCCGGGTGCCGGTTTCCCGCGAGTGAAGCTGGGGGGTTCCGCCGTGGTGCTTCAGCCGACGCCCTACACGATTTCGGGCTGCCCGTTTCCGCCCAACTCAGGCGGCCCTTGCGCAACCGGCACATGGACCTCCGGCAGCACCCGGGTCACCGCCAACAAGCAACCACTTGCGTTGATGGCGGCACCCGGGACGTGTGTCCCCACCGGCGTTCCGATGACGGCAACCCAGACCCAGAGCAAGGTGCGCGCGACATGAAACACCTCGGTTTTCCACTTCGGCTCGATGCTCGCGGGCGCACCGCGTTGGTCTCCGATGAGGACTATTTGCGCGGGCTCATCGAGAACGTGCTCTTCACCCGGCCTGGCGAACGAGTCAACCGCCCCGACTTTGGCAGCGGCGTCGACCGTCTGGTGTTCGCCGCCACCGATGACGCGGTGGCCCATTCGACGCAGGCGCTGGTCCATGGCGCCCTCCAGCAGTGGTTGGGCGACCTGATCCGGGTCGAGAACGTCACGGTCACAGCCGTCGACTCCACCCTCGAGGTGGTCGTCGAATATCTCCCCCTGCGCGCGTCCAGCGCCGAGCAACGTCGCACGTTGCGGGTGAGCTCGGCCATCGGCGCCGGAGCAACCGGGTCGGGGTTGGGCGGATGAGCATCGTGGCAGACGCGTCGATTCCGTTCCTCGCCGACATCGATCGCGAGGCCCGGCGCGGACGGGTGCGCGGTCGACCGGGCTTGGACGGGATCGACTTCGTCGAAGTGTTGTCCAACCACGTGGGCACGCCGGGGCACCTCCCGGCGGCACCCGAGCAACGGACCCTCGTGGTGCATCTCCTTAACGGGCCGGTGCCCGTTGGCTGGGATCGACTGGTGCCGCGCATCGTCGGCGGCGTCCGCGACGACCCCGAACTCAACCCGGTCTCTGTGGTGTGGGCACACCCTGCTCAGGCTCTCGTCGGGACGTCCGGCACACCGCCGACCAACCCACTGGAGGGGGTCACGCCCGGCGACCGACAGTTGATCGACCAAGCCCTGGTCAGTGATGAGCAGCGCGAGCGGGCGTTTGTGATCCGCACGAGTTCATCCGGTGATTGGTCGTCGTACGTCCTCCAGCTGCAGGGTCTTGGCGGAGCGCTGGCCCCAGCCGGAATGGACGTGCCACTGGCCACCGAGGAGTTCACCTTCACCGTGGATTGCCCCTCCGATCTCGACTGCAAGGTGGTCCACGAGACGCCGCCGGTGCCCGAGACGCTGCTGCCGGGTGACTATTTAGCCCGCGACTATGAAGCCCTCCGCACCCGTCTGCTTGACCGGTTGGCCTCGCTGATTCCGGACTGGACCGACCGCAACCCGGCGGATCCCGGCGTCATGCTGTTGGAGTTGTTCGCCGCCCAGGGAGATCGTCTCGCTTTCTGGCAGGACGCCGTCGCCGCCGAGGCTTATCTCGCCACCGCGCGACGGCGTACGTCGGTGCGTCGGCACGCCCGGTTGCTGAACTACGACGTCCATGAAGGCTGCTCGGCACGGACCTGGCTCGCCTTCACCACCGACACGGACCTCGTCGTGGCGCAAGGCACCCCCATCACCGACCTTCCAGTCTCAGTCATCAACGCTGATGACGGAACGGCTCGATCAGCAGTCGAACTCGGCGCCAGTGTCTTTGAAACCTGCGGCCCGGTGTCCATCTCTCCCAAGCGCAATGCCCTGCCGTTGTTTTCCTGGGGTGACGCCGATCATGTCCTGCCCGCGGGAACAACGGCCGCGTTTGTGAGCACCCCGCTCGGTGTGGATCCCCAACTCAGGGCCGGCGACGTGTTGATCCTGGCCGATCAGGACGTGAACGGAATCCCACAGCAGGGGGACCCGGCCCGGCGTCACCCGGTCCGGCTGATCGAAGACGCTCGTCACCATCTGGATCCGTTGACGCCGACTGTGAACGTGTGGGAGTTGCGCTGGGCCGCCGCCGACGCGCTGCCGACCACGTTGAACGTGCGTCAGTCGGGCAGTGATGATGCGTTGGCGGTGGCGCTGGCCAACGTAGTGCTGGCCGATCAGGGGGCCACCATGCTCGACGTCGCCTTGGTGCCGCCGACCGTCACCGAAGACTTTCAGCCGCGTTTGGCCCACCCCGCTGTCGCCTATGTCGACCCGCCCACTGACCACGCCAATCTTTCGGCCTTTGCGATGCTGCGCCCTGATCCCCGTCGGGCTCGCGCGGCCTTGCAGTTGTATGACGGTCAGCGCACGTGGACCGCGCAGCCGGACCTCTTAGCCAGCGGCCGGCTGTCCACCCACGTCGTGGTGGAGCCGGAGCCCGGCGGATTCAGCCGCCTGCGCTTCGGCGACGGGATCAACGGTCGGGCTCCCGCGCTGCGCTCGGTGCCGTTGGCGACATACCGCCTCGGTGGTGGCACCACCGGAAACCTCGCACCAGACCGGTTGAACCGGCTGCTCACCCTCGCGGATGGTCGGGCACCGGTGGGTGCCGGCGCCGTCGTTTCGGTGTGGAATCCAGTGTCGGCCGTCGGCGGCAGCGAGCCCGAGCTGCTCGAGCAGGTCCGGCAACTGGCACCCTCCGCCTTCCGGGTCCAACTTCGGGCCGTGACCTCTGCCGACTATGCCGCCATCGCTGAGCGCAACTCCGGGGTCCAGCGCTCCGTCAGCCGTCGCCGTTGGGCCGGGTCGTGGTACGCCGAGGAGGTCACCGTTGACCCGGTGGCGATTCGCGGGACCGACACCACGTTGCTTGAGGAATTGGCCGCCGAGTTGGAAGTACGCCGGATGGCTGGCGTCGATGTGGAGTTCGAGCGACCGATCTATGTCCCCCTTCACTTGGCGATCTTCGGGTGTGTGCAACCGGGCTTCCGGCGCGCTGACGTCGAGACGCGTTTGCGGGAACTGCTCTCGGCGCGCAACTTGACCGACAACAGCCGCGGCTTCTTCCACTTCGACAACTTCACGTTCGGGCAGTCGTTGGTGCTCTCTGATGTGGTGGCCCTCGTGATGTCCGTTGAAGGCATGGCCTGGGCAGAATTGACCCGCTTCTCCCGGATGGGTGCTAGCAGTCGGGATGCGCAGGATGCCCTAACGGCCGGCCGTCTGCTGATGGCCCCCCGCGAGGTGTTGCGTTGCGACAGCGATCCCAATAACCCCGAGGCCGGTCGGGTTGACCTCCGATTGGGAGGTGGGTCGTGACCGAAACCCAAGACCAAAGCGCGGAAATCACCAATCGCCCGGGACTCCGCGAGTTGTCCTGGCGAATCGCGCCACATGCCGAGTCGCTGGGCCGAATGCGAGAGAGGCTGGATACCGACGGGCAGCCCCTGCCCATCCGATCGCTGGCCCGGCAAGGCACCGACGAAGCCTCCGTGGCACTGCTTGACGCCTGGGCCGTGGTGGCAGACGTGGTGTCGTTCTACACCGAGCGGATCGCCCAGGAGGGCTTCCTGCGGACCGCAACCGAGCGCGAGTCGGTCCGGCTGCATGCCCGCACCCTGGGTTATGAACTTCGACCCGGCGTGGCTGCCGAGGCGGAGCTGGCCTTCGAGATCCACCCGGGTTCGGATGCCCCCGACTCCGTGCTCATTCCGGCTGGCACTCCCGTGCAGACAATTCCCGAGCCCGGGCAGGTGCCGCAAACCTTTGAAACGCTCCTCGAGATCGAGGCCCGGGGACTTTGGAACACCATTGCGGCGGCCAACCGCACGCGGCAACTCTTCGAGTTCGGCGCCGAGGTGGTCTGGCTCGACACGACGTCGTCGGGGTTGGCGATCGACGACCGGATCCTCATCGTCGGCAAGGAGCGACGCTCAGTGCAGGTCAGTGACCCCCATGGTGACGACCATGAAAAGTGGGACTTCCGCCGGATCGTCGCGATCACCGTCAACCCTGATGAGGCGCCCGGCTGGACCCAACTGACCATCGACCGGCCGCTTGGCTACAAACGCACTCGCGAACTCGTGGCTGTCGAGGACATCCGCGTCTATCGGCTGACCCAACGTGCCAATCTGTTCGGCTGGAACGCCCCTGATCGACGACTGCTGGAGCGGGATGCCGGACCCGATATCAACGCGATCTATTCCGGCTATGACCTGCCCACGGGCACTCGGGATATCGACATCGACGGCGATTTGTCGGCGCTGGTCAAGGACTCGTGGGTGGTCTTGGAGCAGTCCGGGCGTACCGAAGCTTTCCAGGTCACCTCCGTCCGCCCCGACGGCGCCACTCAGTTTGCCCTCTCCGGGAAGGTGACCCGGGTCAAGGTCGACATTGCCGAGCATCTCGGTGACTTCGACCGCGGGCGCGCTCTTGTGTACGCCGTCAGCGAGGAGCTGCCGGCGGCTGACATGCCACTACCAGAGCCCATCGGGGGCGGACACGAGTTGGAGCTGATCGGCACCGATCCGGTGTTGCCAGCAGGCCGACTCGTCCTTGTCACGGGGATGGACGCTGAGAGCGGAGAAGCCGCCGTTGAGGCCCGCACCGTGGTGAGCTGTGTCGCCTCGCCCGATGGCGCCACCATGATGTGCACGCTGGAGCCCGCCCTGGCGGGCACCTACTCTGCCGGCTCGGTGAGGGTGCGCGCTAACACTGCCTTGTCGACCCATGGGGAGACGGTGACTCACGTGTTGGGCAGCGGCGACGGGCGAGACCCCTTTCCCCGATTCACCCTGCGTCGCGCTCCGTTGACCTACGTTCGCACCACGACCAATGCGACGGGCGCCGCGGCGGCACTGGAAGTCCGGGTCGAGGGGGTGGCTTGGGCCGAGGTTCCCCATCTGGATGGGGCCAGCCAGAGCGATCAGGTCTACGTCGTACGACAAAGCGAAGGGGGTCAGACCAGCGTCACCTTTGGCGATGGGGTGCACGGATCCCGCTTGCCCACGGGCAGCGAAAACGTCGAGACGACCTATCGCGTGGGGATTGGTGAGTCAGGGGCCGCAGCGGCTGATCAAATCCGACTGCCGGTGCGCAAACCGCGCGGACTGATCGGGGTCACCAACCCCGCGGCGAGCCGGGATTGGGCGCCTGAGGAGTCACTTGAGGAGGCCAGGGTCAACGCGCCTCAACGAGTGCGCACCCTAGACCGAGCGGTCTCCGTCAGTGACTATCAAGACTTCGCGCGCGGTTATGCCGGCGTGGGCGCTGCGCGAGCGGACTTGGTGTGGGATGGCCACCGGGACACGGTGGTCGTTTCGGTGTTGGACGCAACCAGCGCCCCGGCGTCGGAGTCGCTGTTGTCGAGTCTGCAGGCCACCTTGGACACAGCCCGCGAGGCCCGGACCCCCCGGCTGGTCATTGCCGGGGAAGCGATCGCAGTGCAGGTCAAGTGCAGCATTGCCGTCGACCCGACGTACGAACTGGTGCCGGTGGGAGACGCCGTCCGTGCCGCCCTGTTGTCAGCTTTTGGCTCGATGGACTTCGCGACCCCGTTGCCAGCCTCGGGCGTGCTGGTGATCGTCGCCGCGGTGCCTGGCGTGGTCTCGGTGACGATGCCTGTGCTGTCGGCGGTCGCCTTGCCTGAGGCCTCGGAGGACCTCCTGATTGCCCTCCCCGCCCGCTGGGCAGGGACTGAAACAGACCCGGTGATCTCAAACCCGGCGATCTCAAACCCGGTGGTGCTGCCTGCGCAAGCCCTGCAGTTGCACACCGAAGGCCTGAATCTGGAGGTGACCCGATGACCGATCTGACTACATTGCTCCCGAGCCATGTATTGGCGCGCGATGAGGCGGCCGGAGGGTTGCTGCGAGCCCTGCTGGAAGCGGTCGGCAGCGAGTTGGAGCTGCTCGAAGGTGATCTTGAGGAGCTTTATGACTCCTGGTTCATCGAGACCTGCCCCGAGTGGGTCGTCCCCTATCTCGCCGATCTCGTGGGCGTCGTCGGCTTGCCGACCGAGCAGGAGATGGGCCAGGAATCGGGCGTGAGTCGGCGGGCTGTTGTGGCCAACACCGTCGCCTATCGCCGACGCAAAGGCACGGTCGCGGTCATCGAGCAGGTGGTCCGCGACGTGACCGGTTGGCCAACTCGTGCGGTGGAGTTTTACCGCCTCTTGGGCACCACCACCCACGTGAACCATCCTCGACTGGACCGGCCGACGTTTGCTTCGCTGCGTCACGCCGCCGCAGTTGAGCTTGAGTCACCGCGATTGGCTTCTGGGGCGCTGACCACGCTGGCCCACAGCGGAGAGGTACGCCGCATCCAGACCCCACCGGTGCCCTCGACGTCGAGCCGGGCGTCCCGCGGCCCGCGGGGGCGTTATTCGATCGGCAACATCGGTGTGTTCGTCTTTCCGGTCCAGGTCTATGAAGCCACCGCAGCCCCAGCCCGGATTAAATCCGATGCAGTGTCGACGTGGTGGGCCACCCACCCGCTGGGCTGGGATCAGCCGTTGTTCGTCGTCCCTCGAACCGAGGACAGCATCGAACACTTGGCCCAAGAAGCCGACCTGTCGGTGCCCTTGCGGCCGCGCCGTCTGCTCGCTGCCCTCGAGTCAGCACGGGCTGGCGGCGACCCCGCCGCTGAAGTCGTTCCGGTGAAGGTGCGAGTGGATGGCGGTGATCCGCTGACGCCCGACCGAGTGCGCGTGTGCGGCCTCGAAGATTTGGCAAGAGATCCAGCCAACCCTCCCGATCCCCTGCCCGGCTGGCAGGTGCTGGTTGATGCGGTGCGTGGTCGGCTGCGGCCCTATCTGGACGGCGTACGCACGGAACCGCTGTCGCTGCACGTCGATTACGCCTATGGCGCGTGCGCTGATGTGGGCGCTGGCACCCATGATCGGAGTCTGGCCCACGCAAGTGCATTGGCGCTCGATCCGTATGCCGGCGATCTTGACGCTGTTCAGGCCGGTGCGGCTCCCGGAGCCGAGGGCTCGGTGGGGGCCCAGACTCATGTGCGGCTCGACTCGGTAGCGCCCGGCGAGGAGGCCAGCCTGGCTGACGGCTGGGCCCAGATCGACGCGCGGTGGGGTGACCCACTGCTCAACCTGGTGGGCACCAGCCAAGCGTTGTCGGTGGGTGACAGTGAGGCCTACGTCGAGGACCTAGCCGTCGACATCCCCGCCGAGAGCCGACTGATCATCGTGGCCGCCGAGTGGCGTGGCCGGGTGTTGCTCAACGGCGACATCGAAGCCCCGGTGCCGGGCAGCTATACCCCCGGCGGGCTCCGGCCAAGGATCACCGGAGACATCACGGTGACTGGCGAGCTTGGGAGTGGCGTGTTGTTGGACGGCCTGGTCATCGAGGGAGACGTCGTCGTGGCGCCCGGATCGCTGCGATCGCTGACCATCAGCCAATGCACGATCGCGGGCTCAATCCGGGTCGAAGGCACCCCCACCGATGGCAACCGGGAGCTCACCGTCACCTGTTGGCGAAGCCAGGTGGGCGGCATCGAGGTCGTCGAGACCGTGCCGGAGATCCGCATCACCGACTCGGTTCTTGACCCGGCTCTCGCCCCGGCGCTCGGGCCACCCAGCGCGGCGATCAACGCCCCTCAGACCCACGTAGACATCACCGGCAGCACCCTCTTCGGGCAGGTGGATTGCCGCACCATCGTCGTCACATCCAGCATCTGCGACGGGCTGGTCACGGTGGTCGATCGTCAGCGGTGGTGTGTCCGCTTCAGCTATTTCGGTCCCGGATCTCGCGTGCCTCGCCGCTATCGGTGCGTGCCAGCCAGCGACAGCGCGGTGGGCGACGCACCTAGTTATGCCGACACGACCCCTGGGTCACCGTTTTACCCCAGTTTGGCTGTCACTGCCCCGAGTTCGATTCGCCGCGGTGGCGAGTTCGGGGCCGAGATGGGCATCCACCACCACCTACGCCGGCCACCACGGATCGATGCGGCCAACCGCCTCGTCGCGCCATACGTCCCGGCCGGGATGAACCTCGCATTGTTTGGGAGCTGACATGCACGGAGACTTCTCACGTTGGACCTATGAACAGTCACTGGCGTTCCGGTCCGTGTTGATGCAGCAAGGCAGAGTCCTGCTGGACGCGGAGTGGAATGAGCAGACGGCGATCACCGCCCACCACGACGAGGCACGAGCCCGCGACATCATCGGTGAGGCGGGAGGGCCGGCGCCACTTGACGGTGGCCCCGGACCCTTCGCGATCATCAATGTGACCGACGGCACCGTGCCCGGCGGCGTGGCCTGGGACCAGTTGGGCATCAGCCCTGGCGACTACTACGTCGACGGAGTGTTGGCCGAGGCCTTTCCCAACCCCGACAATGCGACTGGCGGGGGCGCCTGGCCGCTGGCCAATCAGCCACATCTGCGCACGATAGGCAGTGGCGTGACCGCCAACCCGGGTCTGACCGAACCTCCGGCGGCCGATGGTGATGGTCGTTATGCCGCCTACCTAGACGTGTTTTCGGCGCTCGTGACCGCTGATGAGCGGCCCGAGTTGTTGGAGTCGGCCCTCGGTGGCCCCGACACCGCAACCCGTGAACGCACCATCTGGCAAGTGCGGCTGAGCGAGCTGGCGGCGGCAGACGTGTGCTCCACGCTGAGCGCCAACGGCGTCGGCGAACGCACTCCCCGGCTGATGGCTGCTGCCCTCCGTCCCCCCACCGATGCCGCCGACCCCTGTCAGATCACCGCTGCTGGTGGCTACCAACGCCTGGAGAATCAGCTCTATCGCGTGCAGATCCACGACGTCAGTCCCACGCCGCGGTTCCTCTGGTCTCGAGAAAACGCGTCCGTCACCGCCCGGTTGCTGACCATCGCGACCACGACCGTCGCCGGCATGGACGCAGCGATTACCCTCGACCGGGTAGGTCGCGACGAGGAGTTGTCGATCCGCCAGGGCGACGTTGTGGAGGTCACCAGCACCGACCGCCAGTTGCGTGGTCTGCCCGGTTTCCTGGCGACCGCAGGGCCAGTCATTGACCTCGTCGTACAGATCGCGTGGACCGATGGCTCCCCGACCTCGGTGGCCAGTTTGGGCACCGCACCCGTCGTACGCCGGTGGGAAGGGGGACCCACCGCGTTGTCCACGATCGCGACTGATCTTGAGGCAGGCATCGTGGTCCGCTTTCCTAGCGGCGGCACCCCAGCGGTCGGTGACCACTGGCTGATCCCGGCCAGGACGGTCCGATTGGCCTACGGGACCACGGCGCTGCGAGGCACCATCGAATGGCCTGAGCGCTCCCCCGGTGTGCCCGCCACGTTGCCGCCGCTGGGTCCGGTCCACCAGCACGGCACCTCTCGGCATTCTGGCGCGGACGGGGGCCACGTGGACCCTTGAGTCGGATTGTCGCAATCTCTTCCCGCCGCTGACCGCCTTGGTCACTATCGACCTGGTCGGCGGCGATGGCCAAGAGGCAATGCCCGGGGATGAGTTGGCCGAGCCGGTGAGAGTCGTGGTGCGCAACGGTGGCCTCCCCGTCGTTGGGGCACCGGTCCGTTTCACCGCGCAGGACGGCGGCGTACGCCCGGCTGGCAGTGGGCTCGGGTTGACCAGTCCGCTGGTCGTGATGACCGGTGCCGACGGTGTGGCTGCGGTCAACTGGCTGCTCGATCCCGCAGGCAATCCCACCCAGACCCTTGTGGCGCAACGCCTCGACGATCTGGCGGCGGGCTTGGACGTGCAGGTCATCGTGACCGGTCGGTTGAGCATTGCCAGCCAGGTGCAATGGACTCCGGCATGCAGCGGCTTCGACGGCACCCGCACGGTTCAGGATGCGCTTGGCCAGTTGGTGCAGACCCCGATGCTGCGGTTGCTCGGCGGAGATGGGCAGGAGGTCACGGCCGAAGGACTCACCGTGCCTCGACACGTCCGGGTTGTCGTGGACAGCCCTTGTGGGCCGGTCAAAGCACGGGTGCAGGCGGTCGGCACTGACTCGGCTCTTGTGTTGGGCGCAGCAGAGGGCGACCTGGTGCCGCCAACCTTGGTCGGCACTGGGGCGACGCAAACAGCCGAGGTGATCACCGACGCGTTCGGGGTGGCGACCTTCGTCTGGCAGCCTGGTTTCAAGATTGATCGCAGCGACACGTTGTCGATCAGTCTCGTGGGAGGCAGCCCCGAAGGGGCCGTACGTGTGCACGCCCAACTCGACCCGCCCGCCGAAGGCAAGTTGGGCATGCATGTGTTGAAGGTCCTGTTCGGCACCGAAGACGAGTTTGAGAACGACGACATCATCACCATTGACGAACTCAGCTCCGGGATCTTCCTCCACCTGGACCGACGCCCTCTCGCGGAGAGCGTGAAGGGCAAACCGATCGGCCGGGTGTTGCTCGACGTGCAGTGGCCGTTGCCGCCCGAGAGTGACAACTGGCACCACGGCCGGTCCTTCGGTTATCAAAGGGTCGAGTTGTTCGGTGAGTTCGACGTGAAGGAGAACATCCTGTTTTGGGTGCCCGACGACGCCACGCACGATGTGTTGACGATGATCCGCGACCGCATGATCAGTCTGGAGGCCGACGGCTTGCTGGCCCGGCCGGCGCTTCCGATCCGGGGTCGCTTCCAGATCGACGGCTGGGCTGTTATCGATGAGAGGGACCCATCGCGCCACCTCAATGGTGCTGCCGATCGGGTGTCAGTCAACGGGCAAACTGTGCTGGCGCTGCCCACCAATGACGACCTCCCGGGCGGCCGCTTCGAGATGTGGTTTGGCTACGGCGCACGACGGCTTCGTCCGCCGTTCCGCCGATTCATCGTCGAGGATTTCATCGGGGCGACCCTGGCTCGGACCGAACGGCTCGCCCGCGATGCGGAGCTGGCGGTGCTCATTGTTGAGGAAGACGCTCCCGGCGTACGACGCAACACTGTGCTCGGCACGGTTCCGGCGGCCGGCTCCCGGCTGATGCCTGGTCAGTCGTTCACGATCCGGGTCGCGCGGGGAGCAGGGCGATGAGCTATGGGCTTTGATCGGGGACGAGTGCGGGGGTCACCATGACCGGAGCCCGTGGGGCCGAATTGGCGCCTCTCCTTGGCGCTTGCCATGACCCGATGGAGTCCTCGGCTCAGCAAACCAGTCTGCAGCCCAGCGGATTGGCCTCGGAACGCCGCAGTCCGAGCGGGGCACTGGAGGCAACAGCGCCGTCCAAAGAGTGGGTGCGGATCGAGACCGGTGGCAACCCGCTGGAAGCCCGCGAACGTGCCTCGATGGAGGGGCAGTTGGGACACGACTTCTCACGGGTCCGGGTCCATTCTGGAAGCAGTTCGCAACACCTCACCGACGCCCTTTCTGCGCGGGCTCTGACGTGGGGTGAACACATTCTGCTGGGTGCGGAAGTGGGCGACTCCACACCTGGCGAACGCGCTCAGACAATGCGCCACGAGTTGACCCACGTTGTCCAGCAGCGGAACTCCGGGGGCACTCCGTGGATCCAACGGCAGCCACGCACATCGACCATCCCGCCGAGCAATGCCACGGTCAGACCTGGGGACGAGCTAGTCATCACTGTCTATGGCCTGCCCAACGACACCGTCGCGGATCGTCACTATTCCGGTAGCGCGCGGCTCGACTCGACAGGGGCTATCACGCTCGGCCCACCCGACAGTGCGGCAAAGCTCACCGTAGGAACGGTCTCCCCGGTCGAGGCAGCACAACGAATTGCAGATGGACTCGTCTCGGCCCAAATTTTTCGCGGGCCCCGCGTGGGAGTCAGTGTGGGCGGAGCAGCCCCTGTCTACGCCAATGCCAAGACTGCTGCCTCACCAGCGGTGCTGGCAGCCCACGCCGCTTTCACGTCATACCTAGCCACGACGAAAGAGCCGCCCGCGGCAATCGCCCGCTATTGGCAATGGGTGAGCGAACACCGCGACCAGCCGGACTTTTTGACGAAGAAGCCTGAGGAACTGTGGGCAGAGAGCCTGAGGGAACCAGCCCAGAAACCTGACCCCGAGGGCGAAAGGATCGCGTTGTGGCTCAGGTTTATCAAGGACCGACAATCCGAGGGAGCCTCGCTGAAGGAGAAGGCACTTTCCCTTCACACGGAGACGCTCTCCGCCTTCATCGCGTGGTTTGACGTTCACAAGGACACACCCGAGTTCGCGGCAGCGGATCCGGCGGAGGTTTATGCCCGTTTGTCCGTGGCCAGCCTGCGTCGCCAGATCGACGCCGACATCGCCTCGAAACTGGATTCGGACCGGCGTCACGCCGAGTCGTCTCCGGAGGCTCTGGCTGCGCGCGGCCGCAAGTTTGACGAGTTCCTTGCCAAGGCGATGGTCCTGTGGGGATTCACCAACCGCAACTATCCCTACACGATCCCGCTCGACGCCCAGGGCAAAGACATCCTGGTGACCGGTCATCCCGCGATGAAGGGAGTGCTGGACGATCTCGGCGGCGCGTTGCTGTCGTGGTCCAGCGACCACTTTGGCGACGACAACTATGCATCTGTTTCTGTCGATGGGGTGTTGCTCGAACTCTTGAAGGGCGGGTATTCGACCCGGATCGCGGCGGCCCAAACGCAGCCCTTGGAGAGCGAGACCATCGACCGCAATGAGCTCCTGCCGGGTATGGTGGCGAGTTCTTTCGGAGAGACGGTCGCCAAGGGCCTGCTCGTCGTCGCCGTCGTCGGACTGTTCGTGGGAGCCGAGGTTCTGACTCTCGGGCAGGCGACGTGGATCCTGGTCGGCGTCGCCGGCTACGCCGGAATCACGTCGTACGGCGCCCGCCGCGAGGAGATCGAACGCTCCGGCTACGAGGTTCCCGTGTCGGCCACGCTGGTGCATTCGGCCGGCGACGTCGTTGGGGTCAGCCAACTCGTGGAAGGGATTACCGGTGAACGGCTCGGCACGGCGGCAGCACTAGGCAGCGAAGGGCGCTCAACCCAATTGGGCACTGGTGGCGGCACCGTCACGACGTTGCTGATCGGAAGTCGCGCCTACAAAGCCGGTGAATTCGTCGGGCAAGGTGCGCGTGCCGGCCGGGGGAGCCCCAAGACTCTGAACGAGCCCGCGCCAAACGCGCGCTCGCAACCAACCCCAGGCGAACTTGCTCCAGAAACCATCGACCTAAGCGCTCGTCAAGTGGGAGAACTGTCCATCGTTGACAACGTTGGACAACTTCCGGAAGGCGTCACCGCTCCCCCGGGGTCGAAGTCCGTCACAGTTGAGGTGACGCTCCCAGACGGCAGGTTCGGGTGGGCGACGAGAGCCTACGACCCAGTCACTGGTGAGTTGCACTCGCTGCAGATCAACCTTGCCGACATTCCGGCTGCCCAACGCGTGGTCGAGCTTGGCCCCGGAAAGCGAGTCCCGCTCAGCGACTACCTAACGATTCGTGCCATGCGGTTGCTCGACATCGCGATGGGGCGTCTGAAAACAGTCCGGATCCACGAAGTCGAGAATGTCCGGACGGTTCTGCAACTGCACTTAGGCAAGCCGCTCACAGCAACCCAAACCGTGACGACCCATGTCGACGCTGTGACTCGGGCTGGGGGTCAGGTTTCGGGGGCGCAGGTGGTTCCGGGCTCTGGGCAGCGCTTGATGCTGACCGAGTTGCTGAAGATCTGGGAGGGAGAGACCCCACCGCCCGATATGGTCGCTCGGCATGACGCCCTGTTGGCTGAGTTTGGCCTGACCCGGGCGAAGGCCGCGATGACCGAAGTGTTGTCAGGTTTCGACATCGTGATCACACTCGGTGAGAAGCCGCCAGCTGGCAAACCACCCACCGGAGTTCCGCCAGCCAATCCTCCCGAAGAGAGGAAGCCTCATGACTAGGAAAGCGCCCCTGTTGGAGGGACCTCTGGGACGGAGCTCTCGGGAGTCCGAGTCTGGGAGTCCCCTGCCCGCGCGCGTCCGACAGGTGATGGAGGCGGGGATCGGGCACGACTTCAGCGCCGTCCGCCTGCACTCGGACCGGAACGCCGCCGCCGAAGCAGACCGTCTCTCGGCGCTGGCTTTCACCGAAGGGGAGCACGTCTATTTTGCTTCCTCACAGCTCCAGCCCAACACACCTCGGGGCCAGCATCTGCTAGCGCACGAGTTGACGCATGTGGTGCAGCAGCGATCGGCCTCCCCGAGTCACGGGACACGGCACTGGGTTGAACCTCGGCGCCAACCCCGGTGCGGAGCGGGAGGCCGATGCCACTGCCGCTCGAGTCGTGGCGGGGAGTGGCAGAGCGGGCCTGGCTAACCGGCGTACTCCGATCAGGCACGCACATTCGGGGGTGCAGTGCCAGGATCGAAACAGCCCTACCGGCGATGCTCCGGTCCCGGCCAAGAAGCCTGAAGACCCACTCACCGGGGGCCTCCAAGTTGTCGGCGAGGAGTTGGCCAAGAACGAACAGGTCAAGGCCAAGATCATCGAACCACTGAAGGAGCGGGCCAAGGCTCAGTTCGACTTAATCGACCCGGCTGACAAGAAGGCGCTGATCATTTGGGCGGCGGGGACTTACGTGCTGAGTGCCGGATCACTCTTGAGTGATCCGAAAGGTCGCGTGATGCTCTCCGACGTCAACCTCGTCGCTCCCCTCGCTTTGGTCCCCAACTCCATCGTGACCGACCTTCGTTATGTGCTGCCCAGCGAGAAGATCGGTGAGCGCCACCATTTCGGCGTCAAACTCGGCTTTGACGTGCCACTGCGGCTGACCTTCTTCAAGGGTTGCCCACCCATCCTGGTCAACTCCCGCTTGGCCTTCGATGTCACTGGGGCCTACGACGTCGATACCGACAGCCCACTGGTCAGCGCGGCACATCTCAAACTCAAGGTGGGGGAGGTCGAAATCAAGGGCGGCTATGAATTGGGGCTGAATCCGAACGTCCGACCCAATCTCAATGCCAGCGTCGGCATCGGGAAAGCGGTCAGCATTTCGGGCGGGAGGTATGCCGATGTGTTGCCCCCCACTCCGATCGGTTATCCCGACCAGGCCGACGGCCACATCATCACGAGCAAGAAGAGCATCCCGGACTTCTTCAAGACCCCGCCCGTCCAGGACACCCGCATCATGATCAACGTGGACATCGTCGAGTTGGTGAATCTCTTCGGCGGCGCCAAATCGAAGCCGCGGGCTCGACCTAGCGCGACGATCGGCGTCGATGAGCGGCCGCCGTTTCGATGAGCGGCAAGGTCGCTCCGACCACTCGGCCGACGGCGCCGAAGGCGACCGAGAGGCGGCGCCCCGCTCGCCACGTTGCCACCCCAGCGAAAGGGGTGTCCACCCGTGCCTTGCCTGCGGATATCGCCGCGTCAGTCGGAGCCCAACTCGGCTTCGACTTCAGCCAGGTTGACCTGCACGACGACGCGGCGGCTGGCCGGAACAACCGCGACCAGGGTTCGGTCGCCTACGCCGAGGGGTGGGGAGTGCACTTCTCGTCAGGCGCCTATCGCCCAGACACCACCGAGGGTCGTCCGGTTGCTGACCCACGAGTTGACCCATATCGCCCAACTTCATCTCGGCACCCCCGGGAGCGACGAGGCGCTTGGAGGAAGCCGCCGCAGCCGCCGAAACCGGGCGTCCCGTCGCGTTGGCGGCTGGCGGGGCCCCCCGTCCGGCCCGTCATCTCAAACGCGGTGACGCCGTATCCATCATGCTCACGCCGCACCCTGGCGGCTCGGCCAGTTTTGTGGCCGCCCTCGAGGGAGGTGGGTCTGCGACCGCGAGTGGCTCGGTCCATGACCTCCCCGCTGGGGACTATTGGGCGCAATCAAACGGGGCCGCGATCGTCGTCAGCAACGACGACGGCACCCCACTTCCTCAGATGAACTACTTCGACATCCCAGCCGAGGCGGCGAATAGCCGCTTCGTTTTGGCGATCACCAAGAGCCGACAGCGAGTGCGGCTCACGGTCACCGCCGACAGCGAGGCCGGCTCAGCGGCGGAGCCGCTTCCGCAGACCCGGAGGCCGAGATGAGGCGCCAATTGGCGCAACTGCCCGACCGCATCAAGGCCGTGTTGTTTTCCACTGGCTCCCAGTCGCCGCCGATGAGCGCCGCCGACCTGCCTGATCATGCTGCGAATCGCAGACAAACTAGCGGCGCTGTCGGATGCCGAGTTGGCTGAATATGCCGAACGCACCACCGGAGGGACGACGAACACCCTCGACTTCGAGGCCAGCATCGACGCTTGGATTGCGGCCCTCGAGCGGCGTGCTGAGACCCATGAAGAAGCTGACGAGGCGACGTCCGCGCTGCTGGGGATGGATGCCATCTACGAGATGTATCGCGCGTGGGGGCACGGGCTGTTGATGGGTGATCCTCCGGGCTGGATCGCCCAATGGGAGGCTCTGCCAGCCGAAGAACTGCCGACCGACGTCGAAGGCAGCATGAACCTGCTCTACCTGAGGATGCGGCAGAGTCTCGCCGCCCACAACTATAAAAACCTGCGGGCCTTCGAGGACGCGATCACTCGTTTCCTCGTGTCGTTTCGGGCGACGGCAGTGCTCAAGGCGGGCGAACTGCTCGACCGCTATGAACATGTGCTGATCCGCGAACGCGAACGCTACACCGCCGGCAGCGCGGCCACCGCCGCGCTCTCAACCGACCTTCAGCCGGCCCGGGACACCTTTACGGCCGCGGAGAAATACAAAGCCGATGCCTTGAGTGCCAACAGCGGGTGGAGTCCGGAGGCGATCAACGCGTCGTACGCCGCCGGGCCGGAATACCAACGTCAGATCGAGGTCGGCCGGGACCAGGTCCGCGGGCTCGCGGACACCAATCCGCTGCTCGGCTATGCCAACGCCCCCATCGACTCGCTGGCACGCAGCGCTGACGCGGGTGCAGCGAGTGCGGCCCTGACCAACTACATCACCAGCAGCCTTGGCAAAGTCACGGAAACCCGCAACCGGATCAACGGCGACGCGGAGGTGATTTACAAACTCGACGTGTTGGTCGCCCACACCAAGCCAGCGCTCGGCATCGACAAGGACTCGATCTGGGACAAGATCATCAGCGATCACCAGGCGCCAACCCTCGCCGACATGGAGCGGGATCTGATGCTCGGCGTGCTTGCCATCGGGTTAAGCATCTTGAGCATGGGCAGCGCGACCGCCGCCATCCTCGCGGTTGGGGTGTCCTCCTATCTGGCGTTGGAGACCTACGAGGATTACGCCCTCCGCAACGACGCCTACGGGGCCCAACTGCTTGCCGAGGAACCTTCCCTGATCTGGGTGGTGTTGGCCATCGTTGGCGTGGTGGCTGATCTGGGCATGGTGGCCCGGATCATCCGCCCCCTGCGACCAGCACTCACGGCGTTTAACGAAACCGGGGACCTTGCGGCTCTTGAGGCGCGCCTGGCGACCGTCGATGAAAACATCCGACTCAGCATCTTGTCGCGCGCCGAAATCGAGTTGCGCTCCCGCACCGGGTGGAAGGCGATTTGGGAAAAGGTGATGCCTCCGGGGGCACCGCGGGTGAGCATCTTTGGTGCTGACTTCGCTGTCGAATACATCGGCAAGTTCGCCTACTCCCTCCAGTTGAACCTGCGCCGTGGCGTCAACACTTTCACCAAGTGGCGGCTCACCTCGGAGGCCGCTGATCTGATCGGCGACATCAACAAGCTCACGCCAGCGCAAGTGGCTCAAGTGCGTGCGCTCTACAGCAAGGCGGTCGACGATCTCCAACGCATCGCCACCCACGGGCGCAAACTCGGGATGAGTGTCGAGGACGTCGACACGGTCTTGCAAACGTGGGCCAAGCGCGGAACCGGCACCGTCGACGACGTACTGAGCGAGATGACGACCTTGCGGGCGGGCAAACCCGTGACCGAAGGCGGAGCGTGGACGCCGCCGAAGAGTTGGAACGGTCCGGCCAATCACGGCAAGTGGTCGGGGGTGCGCGGAAACTCCGGCTGGATCGATGACCGGCCGGAGGTGATTCGGGTGGTCAAGCAGGGTGCCGATGGCCAGGCTAACCCGGTCCCTTATCGGCAAGGTGAGGTGGACTTCAGCCAGTGGACCCGGCAAGAGGTCAGCGTGCCCGGGCTGATCGGATCTCATCGAGAGGACATGGGCAAGATCTTCTTGGCCATCGCCGAGCAGCGAGGGCTGGCGATTGGCGGCAGCCGCACGGCCAGGATCAACGCGGCACGAGATTGGATGCGAACTGTGGACGACGGGTTTGGCGGCACCGGCCTACGTCCACATCACGCCGGTGGCAGTCGGGTGCAACTGGTCCCCAAGGACGTGCACAAGGTCCAGCACACCGACATGGGGTTATACGACATCGAGTGACCTCGACCGCTGCACAGATGAGGAAGGATTCATCGCATGAGTGATGACAAGTTGGCAGCACACCTGATCAGCCTTGGGGCGACGACTCGGTCCTCGCCGTTAGAAGAGTCGACCTGGCAGGCGCTCGGGCTTGATCCGGCCGAGATCGCCGATGTTGCTCGCTGGCTGCTTGACCACTTTGCGGGTGCATCGTTCGCCAACGGGGCTGCGTACACCTCCGATGACGACGACGCCTTGGGGTGGCTGCTCGATCCGGCGGAGTTGATCGAGGCTTGGGAGGACACCCGGGAGTGTCTCCCGGCCGCGTTGCTGCCAATCGAGAACGACGGCGCCGACAACCACCTATGCGTGCACCTGCAGACCGGCGCCGTCTATCAGCACATCCACGATGCCCCGAGCAACGAACACGTCGCCTTTCTGTCGGACTCCCTGGAGGAGTTTCTCTGGTCGCTGAGGCCAACGAACGGCACCCACGACCTTGACGAGGAAGGCTGAGGCACGATGCTCCGGCTCGGTGAAACCTCGACAAAGAGTGGGTCCGTCGAGCCGGCTCAACATCGCGGAGTGCCGTTGCCCGAACCGGTCCGAGCCGAGATGGAACCACGTTTGCAGCATGACTTCAGCCAGGTCAGAGTGCATGCCGACGAGTCGGCGGCGCAGTCGGCGCGGGGCCTGTCCGCTCAGGCATTCACGGTGGGGCAGCACATCTATTTCGGTCGCTCGCGTTATCAGCCCGAGACGGTGGCTGGTCAACAACTGCTGGCCCACGAACTGACCCACGTCGTGCAGCAGCGGCAGGGTCCCGCCCGGGTGCAACGCAGACCGAACGACCTGCTGGACGGGACGCTTGATGGCGACACTTTCGAGGGCGATGCCCTGGAGGAGGAGCGCAAGCCCTGGCGTCGCCGCCGCGGCACATTGTCTTATCGCGAGGCCCAGCGGCTAACGATCCCGCCCGGTCCTCCGGCGGCAGCCCGGTTGCCCGACCATGCGGTGCGGGTGGTCCCCGCTGACCGAGCGATGTTCGCAGACCTCCGCACCTATCTGGCAGCGCTCCCTCCTCGGCTGACCGCACTGCTAGCGGCCGGCAACCCGCAGGAACCGTGGTTGACCGCACAGAATCCTTTCATCGCGAGCGCGTTGCGTGTGTTAGACCAACTCAACGCCGACCTGGTGGGACCGTCGATCTCAATCCGCTTCGACCACCCGGCGGCGGCGAGGAGCGCGGCGGCGTACGACTTCGCCAACAACCAGATGCACATTCGTGCGTTTGCCGGTGATGCGCAGCGCACGATGGTCGCGGTCGACATGCTGCACGAATATGCCCACGTGTTGCAGGACCGGGCAGCAGAGGTTGCGTTCGCCCGGTCACTCCAACCGGCGCTAATGACCAAGGGCGAGGATCTTCAGCAGGAGATCGACGCCCGGCGAGACGAGGTCTATTTCGGAGAGTTGTTGCGTGAGTTGCGTGAACCGGTGCCCAATGACGCGATCTTCGGGGCGCAACTGACCGGGATGGTGTTCCGTGGCCAGTTCGAGCGCTCCCGGGTCACCCCGGCGACCAAGGACGCCAAGGCTGCGACCGCCCAGATCCGCAACAAACTTGAGGCGGAGTACGCCGCCCAGTTGGCGACCAATTCGTCCGTCAAGAAGTACGCCGTGGAGATCATCGCCAACAATCACGCCGTGCTGATCAGCGGTCTCCCGGGCAACGAACGGATTGACCTCGGCGAGATGCCAGCCGCCTTGACCAACCGACAACAGTTGGAATCGGCGGTGCGGCTGCGTATCACTGCGCTGGCCGAGTTTCGCCAACTGTTCAATCTGCCAGGCGGGAAGACGGTCCAGATCATCATGATCTCCGTGGTGCACGGCGGCCAACAACTCGCCGGCTTCGCCCTCAACTAGAGCCCTGTTCTTCTCCGAGCCGCGCGGAGGTGGCAGACCCACCCGGCCGCTGGTTCGGCAAGGACCAGCCCGTCTCCAAGGCACCGACCTCTTGACAACGCCCGGCGTGTCGCGTGCGGAAGGTTCGATTGAGCCCCAGCGTCGACCCAGGAAGAGTCAGCGTCTCGCTGAGGGGGTGGACCGGCCCGACTTGGCGAGCTCCCAGCGCACGGCCTGGTGGAGGTGGTCCATGGTGATCGTGCCGCAGTCGTTGGCTGCGAGGTAGGCCGCCTGGAGTGCGGCGGACGCGATCCCGCCACCCGACAGGTCGGCATCGGCCAGCCTGGCGAAGTCGCAGTCTTCGCGGGGGGCAGCCTCGGGGAGCATCTGTTGCCACATCTGGAGTCGGGCAGCCCGATCAGGATAGGGAAAGGTGACCACGGCCGAGAGCCGCCGGGTGAAGGCTTGATCCAGAGACCCCCGAGCATTGGTCGTCAACACCGCCAGCCCGGCGAACGACTCCAGCCGCTGAAGGAGATAGCCGACCTCAAGATTGGCGTAGCGGTCGTGGCTGTCCTTGACCTCCGAGCGTTTCCCAAACAGCGCATCCGCTTCGTCGAACAGCAACACCATCCCCCCGTCTTCGGCTGTGTCGAAGAGTTGAGCGAGCTGCTTCTCGGTCTCGCCGATATATTTGCTCACCACTTGACTCAGGTCGACCTGCACGAGATCGAGCCGCAACTCGGTGGCGATCGCCTCGGCGGCCAACGTCTTGCCGGTTCCGCTGGGGCCGGCGAAGAGTGCCGTCGTACCCAATCCTCGGCCGAGCCGGTCCGCAAAACCCCACGTGTCCAACACGGTTGAACGATGGCGCACGGAACTGGTCAACGCCCGCAACTGATCCAGCTGACCCGGCGGCAACACCAGCGACTCCCACGGGACTTCAGGTTGCCGCGACTGAGCAAGGGAGCCCATCGCTCGACGCGGCCGTTGCCGGCTGGCCGACCACACCGACGCTCCCTCGGCGACTTCGCGGGCGACCAACTCGATGTCCGTGAGTGGGAGGTCGAAGAGGCCGGTCGCGGCATCGATGTCTTGCTCGGCTGCCACCGCTCCCTGCCGCCGCAAGGCCGAGGCTAACGACGTACGACGTTCGCCGACGCTGAGCCTGTCGACCGAAACCTGGGTGACTCCACGCCGGGTGAGATCCGCGACCCAGGGTGACATCGATGCCGAACAAAGCACCACCGGGGCCTCGCAAACGGCAAGCGCCCGGGCCACCGAGTCTGAGGGTTGCGCACCACTCTCCAGGTCAATCAGCCAGGCCACCCCACCCAAGACCGTCTCGCGCACCATCCGGCGCAACTGGGCCGCCAGGTCGATCGGATGGGTCGGGAAGTCGGCCACCCCGATCTTCCGTGGCGACAACCCAGCGCTCAGGGCGGCCGCTGCACCCACTGCTTCGACGTTGGCCGGCTGGGGGCCGGTGAGTACGACGGGATTTCCCTCCCGCCACTGCTCCGCCACCCGGTCGGCACACTCTCGCAAGGTTGGGGGTAGCCACGTCGTCTGCGCCACCGGCTGACTGATCTCGGCGAGCGGGTCGTCGACGTACCCTGCCCCCACAATGTGGTGAAGCACCCGTTCGGCGGGAATCAGCGCACTCGTCAGCACCGAATCGGTATCGGCCAGGCGGACCAGATCCCATAGCCGCAGCGGCGCCTGCGGAGTGAGCGCATCCCAGTGAGCCGCCGGCAGTCGAGCCAAACAAGTCCCGAAAGTGATCCGACTGTTGCCGGTGGCTTCCATCAACTCAGAGGCGACCTCGGCGACCAGGTCCGGCCCGCACGCCAACAGCAGGATGCTGCGCTCAAAGTCGGAGAGCCCGAAGCCACGCGCAATCTCATCCAACCCCGTCGGCTCCGCCAACCCCGTCGGGCCAGCGGTGCGGATCGGCTCAGCAGTTGCCTCCCGACCCAGAATCAACGCTCGCAGCCCGACCAATTCAGCAAGCACGGCTTGCCGTGGATCGCGTTCGGTCACGGCAATGTCACTGCGGGTTGGTCATAGCGATCCGCACTCATCGTCGGCAGGCTCTCGACTCCGTCGACTTCGACGCGAACCAGCCAGGTCCCGTTGGGGAGATCAGCGCGGGGGATCACGAGTTGGCTAACGGGTGCCCCTTCAACCGGCGGATAGGTCGCACCCACCACCGGCGGATCTCCCGGCGCACCCCCAGAAAGCCGGGCGAAGGACACTCCAGCACGCTGCCCCTCGGTCATCGGCGGAGACAAGGCGACGCGCACCTCGGCGGCCGTCTTGGTGATCGTCCCAACGGTCGGCCGCAACAACAGCGGCATCGAGTTAGAGCTGGCTAGTCTCCGCTCAGGGGTGCCGGCCACCGGATCTGCGGGGCGCACGTGCAGCACTTGCACGGCGTGTACGCCGGCGGGCACCGCGTCCGGCAAGGTGCACACCACGTGACTTGAGGTGGAGGCAGCATCGGGAGTGAGCCGAGTGCCGCTGAACGAAACAAAGGTGTTGCCAGAAATCAGGCCACTCCCAGTGAGGACGACCTCCGCCCCAGTGACGGCCGGTCCACCACCGGTGACCGACACCTGGAGGAGCTCCGGTCGGGTCCACGGCCGCACCTCGATCGCACGTTCCCGGACCGGCAGCACCTGGCGTGGGGTCACCGAAGCCTCGATCAACACCACCGTGGCCGTATAGGCCAGCGACAACAGGTAGGGCGTGCCCAATACTCCCCAGAGTTTGGAGATCTCCTCCAGCGACAAAGGGGTCGGGCTCACCTTGACCAGCTCACCCTGGTCGGCCAGATCAGCATGGTTGAGGAACGACGTCGCGTCCGCGCCGTACTTCGCTACGGCAGCCTCGATCGTGGCTTTGGTGAATACCGGGGTTGAAGCCAGGGCGAGGGCACCCCGGGCAAGGAGTCGCTGCGGCTCGAGCGCCTCCTCATCGCCGTACGCCGTGATCAGGTAGTGCAGGTCCAGGGCCGCGAGCGGCCGTCGGGCCAAGGAACCGTCGGGGCGCCGGGTTGGCAGATCGCTGAGGTTCCACGCATGGTTGGGGGTGACTTGGAACAAGTAGACGTTGAGCCCCGAGGCGTCGTTGCCCACCGTGTCGGCATCGCTGAGTTGGGTCGGGCGATAGGTCGTGACGTCGGCGCCGCCGACAGGGTCGGGCTCGTTGCCGGACAGCGCCTCGTGCAGCACGTGGCGCACGGTGGAGGTGACCGTAGCGATGGCCAGTGTGTTGCTCATCGCTGGGTCCGTCGTGCCTGGCGTTTGAGGTACGCCGTGTGGTCCACCTTTGTTGGCTCCGGAGCCGCCTGGGCGACGGGGGCGGGCGTGGGAGGTCGGCTGATCTCCACGTGATCGATGTGCACGTGCACGTCGCCGCGTCGGCCAGTCTGCTCGGGGAGATCCACTGGGTCGAGGCGAACCGGCAGTTGCCCTGGCCGAGCCCTTGGCAGGGGTTGGTCCGTCGGGACCGGCACCAGTCGGCTGGCCTCTGCCTGACTCAAATGCCCGGCCGCGACTAGCGCCGGGGCGAAGTGGCGCTGGAGCAATTCCTGCGCGCTCAACTGCCGCCGGCTGGTGGGCTGGCGGGCCGCGCGATCGTCACGCCTCGGTGCCAGCTTCGGTGCAGACGCCGCAGGCAACTCTGGAGCGGCGTACGCCTGCGGGATCGTCGCCGGTTCTCGCAAGTCAGTCGGCCTCACCGAAAGCCCAGAGGGTTCCGGCTCAGCGAGGGCGACTAGGCCGTCGTTGGTCGGCCGCTCCGGCTCAGCCACCACATCGGGCTGCTCCTTGGCATCGCTGGCAGCGCTCGGACCAGCCGCCGCGCTCGCCACGATCCCCGGAGTCGGCTCGGGCGGAGAAGTCTGCTGTTCCTCAACGGTTGCTGATCGGCGGGAGTCGACTCCGTCCATCGCCGGGTGCGATCGACGTACTTGAGGCTGCGACACACCAAGCTCCGCCTCGACCTCGGAGTCCTGCTCGGGCTCTCGGCTTGGCGAGGGGGTCGCGGGGATACGGAGAGACGATCGGTTCGACGCTGGCGCAGCCTCAAAGCGCGCTGGTTTGCGCAGACTCAGTCGGGGGGTTGACCCCGATTGGCGCGCGATGATGTTGGCGAAGACGTCAGTCATGGCGCCACCCCCGCGACAGTTCGAGATAGGCCCGCCGGCGGCCGCTCGACAGCGCGAGGATCTCCCGCTCCGACCAGCCATAGACCGCAGCCAACTCAGCGACCTCTGCCAACAATCGGTGGGCCTCATCGCTCACCTGCTCGGCGAGCAACGCAACGACGTCAACCGCTGCGCTCAGCGGGTTGGCACACTCGGGGCAGGTGACGTTGACGGTGAGTGCCGCCGCGCCGGTCAGTAACTCCGCCGCGTCGTCGATCGCCGACCCCAAGCCGTCGCTTTGGGCATCGTCGGGCAACTCAAGACACGCACGCCGCAGGGATGACTCTGGATCTGACGTTGAAAGTGCGGCCACAACATCGCGGGTCGTGGGCGCTCGGACGACCACGCCATCAACGATCAGCTCGGAGGGCGGCTCTTGCACCAACGTCTCGGTCACCGCTGCCAAATCCAACTCCACCTCCAGGAGTTCGTGACAGAGCGGGCAGGTGACCGAGGTGTCGATCAAAGGAACGGCGGGCTGGGGGCACCTGCTGACCAGCTCGCGCACGGCGTACGCCGCCAAAACGGCCAGCGGTTGGTCCAGCGCGTCATCGACGTCGCGTGCGTGACCGCTCGCCAACAGCAGCGCGGCCCCCTGGGTGGGCGACGGTGTTGATCCCAACGCGTCCCACAAGTCGAGTGCGTCCATGGGGCACACCGGAGGTTAGGGCTCGACGAAGGACGGCTCGGTGGGTTCGGTGACGGCGTAGTCGCGCTCCCAGCCTTCGTTCTCCAACTTGATGGTCTGGATCGCCACACCATTGGCGTTGGCGTCGAGCTCCGGCATCGGCTGATACTCCGAGACCCAGCAGCGATAGACCTTATAGGCGATCGCGAGTTGGCCAGCCTCGTTATAGACCTCAAGGATGATGTCCTTGCGGAAGTCCTTGAGCGACGATTCCGAACCCAGCCCTGAGCCGTAGTTCCAGACCTTGTTGGCCCATTGCTCGAAGTCCACGTCATGGGTGACGCCGCGCTCCAGAGTGATTGGCTCATATTCCGAGCGGCCCGGAGACTTTCGGCTGCTCGACGAATCCCCGCCGTTGCGGTGCTTGACCACTTCGGTGGTTCGTTTCAGCGATCCGACCTTGCTTATCCCGGCGACATATTTGCCGTCCCACTTCACCCTGAACTTGAAGTTCTTGTAGGGATCAAAGCGGGTCGCGTTGACGCTGAATTCAGCCATGGTTGCCTCCTAGACCGCCGCGGCCGCGGTCTTTTGTTGGATCGAGATCATCACGAACTCGGCGGGTTTGAGCGGGGCAAAGCCCACCTGGATGTTCACGATTCCGCGATCGATATCGAATTGGGTAGTGGTTTCGGAGTCGCAGCGGACGAAGAAAGCGTCACGAGGCGTCGTACCTTGAAAGGCGCCTTTGCGGAACAGGTCCTGCATGAAGGCGCCCAGGGAGAGCCGAATCTGAGCCCAAAGTGGCTCGTCGTTCGGCTCGAAGACCACCCATTGGGTGCCTCGGTAGAGGCTCTCCTCCAAGAAGAGCGCCAGCCGGCGGACCGGGACGTATTTGTAGTCGTCGGACAACACGTCCGCGCCTCGCAAAGTGCGAGCACCCCACACCACCGGTCCGATGTCTCGGAAGTTTCGAAGGCAATTGACGCCCACCGGATTGAGGTTGCCGTTTTCGCCGTCGGTGAGCCCAACACTGAGGTCGATCACGCCGGTCAGCCCGGCTTCAATGCCCGCCGGTGCCTTCCACACCCCCCTCGTCGCGTCTGTCCTGGCCATCACCCCGGCAATCGCACCACCGGCCGCGAAGGTGTCTAGCGCACCTCCCCGCAAGGGATCGGGCTTCCTGATCCGGGGGTAGTAAAACGCCGCATTACGCATCGCGAGGCCACCCAGCCCGTTGTCGCTGGGCCAGGTTTCGGCGTCATCGACGCTCAAGACTGCTGGGGAGTCGACCACCAGGAAGGCGCGCCTGCTCACGGCGTACGTCGCCGCCGTCGGCCATAGCGCGGCCGGTAACTCACCCCCTGGCGTGGGGGGTGGCAGACAGATGAGGTTGACCAGGTCGGCCTTCTCCAAGGCATAGAGCCCTCGTTTGCCGGCCTCGAAGCCTGCGCCGGTGTAGTCATCTTCGTCAAGCGAGTCGCCATCCGCGCCCTGATCAGCGGCCGCCACGGTCGTGGTGCCGACGGGTGGCCGGGCGCCGGCGGGGGCGCCATCCACCCGGACCAGGAAGGAAGATTCCAGGAGCCGATCGACACGCTGGGGGCCATCAACCATCGTCACGTTTCGGTAGACCTCGACCATGGCGTTGTCGGCGATTCCGTCCCGCACGGTGAGAGTGAATAGGTCGTCGGCCTCCACATCGCCGCCCTGGCCAGCGGCAATGTCGGCTGCGTCCAGCGGGTCAGGATGGGTGACTTCGACCTCCAGGGTGTTGGCCCAGGCCCCCGGCCCTGCGGCCTCAAGTTGCAGCCCGCCGACGGCCATTCGGGCAGTGGCGGCGTCTGGGTGCGTCACCCGGACGATCAACGCCTTGCCACCGCCGTTGAAGTAGAAGTCGCGGACGGCGTACCCCAATCCGCTGCTGCGCCACAACCCGCCAAAGTTGCGCTCGAACTCGGAGAAGTTGCTGATGTCGACCGGTTCGTCCACGGGACCCCGCAAGGCGGCCCCAACAAACCCGGTGATGGAGGTGGCGACCCCGCTCACGGTTCGGTTCCCGCTCGGAAGTTCGCTGATATAGACGCCGGGGTAGGTGGGCGTGATGGTCATGGGTGCTCCTTAGCAGCCGACTACGTGCCTGATCAGACTCGCTGGCCTCCGTCACCTTGCCGTCACTGGCTCGTCACGCAACCTCACGCGGATCTTGACCTGACGGTGTTGACGCAGCGGTGATCAGCCGGTGACGGCTGCACGCAACTCTGGGTGCTGCCCAGTCCAGGTGGACGTCGGTCGGTTTGCTCAGTTAGCGGAGGAGTTTGGTCATGGTTCAAGTTTCTGTCAGCGCCACCGTCAGCGTTGCCGACGGTCCGATCCTGCCGGTGGGGGCCGAGCTCAACCCCGATTCGTACGTCGTCGCTGACGCCGACCTTGACCCGGTCGGCGGCCCCAACGTCACCGTCGAGGTGCCACTTTTGCCGTTGACCGGCACCGTCAGTCTCCTGGCCGTGTCCGCCCGCGGCAGCGACGGCACCCCCGCGACCGTGACGCTCACCCCGTCCAACGACGGCACGGACGGGGCCGACCTCACCGTCGAGGGTTCGCTGTTAATCGCCAACGCGAGTGCGTTGGCCGGACTGGTCGCAGGTGGCCCCCGCACCCTCACCTTGACCAACACTGAAGCAACCGCGACGTCCGTCGCCATCGTCGCCTGCCTCGACAGCTAATCCTTCCCGCTCCGCCCCCCGCACTGACGTTTCATCAAGGTATGTAGGTGGACCCGCACTTCCCGGGTTCTGCAGAGGCCGGGAAGTGGCGGTTCACCCACATACCTTGATGAAACTCCCGCTACAGGCCGAGGCGGGATTCTTCGGTACGGAAGAGCCCGGGGCCGGGGGTGGCGCGGGCGAGAACGCCGTCGACGATCTTGGCGGCGACGGCTTCGCCATACAACAGGGGTACGCCGGCGGGTGAGTGTTGAGCCGCGTGCTCAATGACATGCGCCACAAACTCCGCATCAACCGGCGGCGCCAAGACATTTCCACCAGCGAGCAAGGTCTCGCCACGATCACTGCCGAAGCGAAGGGTCACGCAGCCGACGCCGAGGACGTTCATCTCCTCCTGCATGCTGCCGGAATCAGTGGCCACGAGCGCACACTCCATCATCGCCGCGATCACGTCTCGATAATGCGGCCACACCTCTGAGGAGATGAAGGACTCGGGAAACTCCTTCTCCAGAGCCACCAGCCGGTCTCGAAGCCCAAAACGGTCGATCGCCGCGTCCGTGCCGAAGAGCCGAATGAACAACACCTGCTGCCCACGGCGTACTAACAACTCCAGCGCCTCGAAAAGCACCAAAAAGCGGCGCTCGTCCTCGGTGTTTTCGCGCCGATGGATGCAGATCCGAATGAACCGACCCCCGCGCAACTGCGGATAGTCCGCAAAGATCGTCGCGCTCGCCGCATCAGCCTGAGCGTCCCTAGTCGCGTCAACCACCGTGTTGCCGACCACCTCAATGGTGTCGGCAGGAAAGCCTTCGTCGAGCAGATTCTGCCGCGCCAACCCCACCGGCGCTGCGTGATAGCCCGACCCGGCGTCCGAGACTCGAGTGTTGAACTGCTCGGGGAACGGCTCCCGGCTTCCCTTTTCGTACGTCGTGTGGTCGCGGTGCGCGGCGGCGTACGCCGTGAAATCAAAAGAGCCCGCCCGGAACGCGGCCAAGAAACCCGAGACCACCTCGCGCCGCGGCGTGATCGTGCGAATGCCCGCCTCAACGTGCACGCACGCCACCCCAGAGAGATAGGACGCGACCCCGATCCCCATCGATGTCGCGGTGTCACCGTGGATATAAGGCAGCGGCGTCAGACCAAGCGCCCGCAACTCCTCCAACACAAGACCAAACGCGTCGATCATCTGCGCCGTCTTGGCCGTCAAGGAGCCCGAGATCCCGAGGTGAACGTCGACAGGAAGCCCAAACTCCTCCAACATCGCGCCGGAATAGCGATGGTCATAGTGCTGCCCGGTGTGACACACCAAGGCCAACTCACCACGGGCGACAAGCTCGCGATAGATCGGGTATTGCTTGATGATGTCGGGTTTCGTCGCGATCGTGACGACATGCACAATTCGGCCCGCCTGAGGAGCCAACCGCTCCCCCAACTCACGGCTGAGCACGGCGGTCAAAGCAGCCCGCCTTTGCCCTCAGCGCGCAGCCGCGCAAACAACTCCTGCAACGTCGCCGGCATCTCCTCCAGTTGCTTCATGTTGATCACCATGACTGCGTCCTGGGTGGTGATCACTGCGATGTCCTCCAGACCGGCAGTCACCACCACCCGGTCATCACCGTTCACCACCAGGCAGCCCGTGCTGTGCACGTCGATGTGATCGCGCGCGTTCGCAGACACGACTTCAGACCCGAGCAGTGCGCTCAGTGAACGATGCAGGGCCGCCCAATTCCCGATGTCACTCCACGTGAAATCAGCGGGGACCACAGCCAACGGATACTTCACGGTGTTGATCAAGTCGATTTCGTGCGCCTTGACCGGGGCCGAGAGATAGGCCGCTGGGTCACCCGTTTTGAGATAATCGCCCGTCGCCGCCACCAGCAGGGGCTCCGCCTCCTGATAAGCCGCGAGCAGGGTCGAGGCCTTGAAACAGTAGTAGGCGGAGTTCCAGAAATAGCCGCCCGATTCGACGTAGGTCACCGCCACGTCGTACGACGGCTTCTCAATGTATTTCTCAACGCGAAGAACCGGTTGCCCAAGGTCGGCTGGCCTGACCTTGATGTAGCCCAAGCCTGTGTCTGGGCGGGTAGGTTTGATGCCGACGATCGCTACAGATCCCGGCGCCGAATCGATGTAGTCGAGAGCATCGAGCATGGTCTGCTGAAACTTGTCGATCTCGGTGATTGCGTGGTCAGAAGCCAGGCTGAAGATCACCGCATCGGGGTCGAGCGCGTGCAGGTGGGCGGCGAAGAGCGCAAACGCGGCCGGCGTACCCCTTGCTTCAGGCTCCACAATGAAGTTGGCCTCAGCAATGTCCGGGATGAGTTCGGCAATCTTGGCGCGGTAGTTCTCCGTGGTGGAGATGAAGACGTTCTCAAACGGCACCACCCCGCGTAGCCGATCAACAGTCTCGGCGATCAACGATTTGTCGCTCATCAACGCCTGCATCTGCTTCGGCAGATCCTTGCGGCTCAACGGCCAGAGTCGAGTGCCCGAGCCACCGGCGACGACGACGGCATAGCGATGCTGCCAATGCGGCGAGTTCACCATGATTGAAGAGCTCCGGACCTAGAGCTTTGGCCGAACGTGCAACCCCACCTCGGGATCGACGATCACCTCTTGGCCGGCAGGAATCCCGTCGGCGTCCAACACGGCGTCGAGGGCAACGTTGCGCTTGACCAAACCGAGCGCGATCGGGCCGAGCTCATAGTGGCGCGCAGAGGTCCCGACAAAACCCACCTGGCGATCCTCAAGCAGCAGCGGCGCTCCCCGTGCGGGGAGCGCATTGGCGGTGCCGTCGAGGTGGAGCAGCGTGAGTCGACGAGGCGGGCGGCCGAGGGTGTGGACGCGCGCGACGGTCTCCTGGCCGCGATAACAACCCTTATTGAGGTGTACGGCGGAGCCGATCCAGCCGACCTCGTTGGGGATGGTGCGGTGGTCAGTGTCAAGATGAAGCCGCGGCTCACCACGCTCGATCCGGAGCGCCTCGAACGCCCACATTCCGCACGCGGGACCAACCGCGTCGACGTACTCCGTCAAACGTGTGCGCGGAATGAAGCTGTAACCAGACGGTCGCCAGACAACAGCGGTCTCCGGGGTCTCGTCGGTGACCTCAACCCGCATCATGAACCGCATCCGATCGAGGAAACTGCGCAAAGCCTCACCCGTGCCGGGTTCGGTGTGGACGGTCAGCGCCGCGCCGTCATCAACGCCTTCGAAGGCATGCTCTACGTGGCCCTGGGGGCTGAGAATTAACCCGCTGGTCCAGGCACCGGGCGCCAGGTCAAGCAAGTGTTGAGTGGTCAGATTGTGCAACCAGTCGAGACGATCCAGCCCGCTGATCTTGACCACGTCACGATGAGAGAGGTCAACGAAACCCTCGCCGGAAACAAGGGTGCGCTGCTCGCCATTGAACGAGCCATAGTGCGCGGCGACAGGAGCATCGAGGCCGTCGCCGCTCACCGCGCCGTCGAGATCTAACAACGGGCTTCTCATGTCACTCCCCCTCGTGCTTGTCGGTCACAGCCGCGCACTCCACACACTGACCATGGACGGTCAGGTGTCCGAGGTCCGCCTCGAAGCCCTGCTCCGCGCGAAGAGTGGCGACGAACGTGACGGCCCTACTGGGATCAACAGAGACGATGCGGTCGCAATTCCGACAGACCAAATGGAAGTGGTTGTGACCAGTGTTGGAGTGGTACGTCGGGGCGCGATCGCTGAGGTGGGCATGGCGAACAAGCCCGATCTCCTCGAGCACTTCGAGGGTGCGATAGACCGTGGAAACGTTGACTGCCGCAGACTGCTGGCGCACTTGGGCCAAGACCTCATCAGGCGTGGCGTGACCTAACGCCTCGACCGCGCGCAGGATCAACTCCCGTTGGGGGGTCAGCCGATAACCACTCTTGCGAAGGCGCTCCTGCCAGTCAGGGCTGACCTCGGTTCGGCTTGTTTCGCGGGCCGCGTCGTGGTGATGATCGGCGTCCTGGTTCATGCGCGTTGCAACCGGGCCCATAGGTGTGGCTGCAGTGGCTGACCCATGGCGGCCATGTCAAAGGCCCACAACAGATCGCCTTCGACATAGCCATAGAGACGTTTGCCGCCGACGTACTCCTTGGCTGTTGAGGTGCGCACCACGGCATCGGTCACCAACTCAAACTTCGCCCCGTCTGCCTCGCCGTACCAAACCTCGGCGAAGCCGGTCGGGTGTGACAACAAGAGCTCGAGTTGGCCGCCAGGACGGGCCCTGAGGAAGCCAGTTTCGAGAGCGGCATCGCGAACCTTGTTGCCCTCAGCGTCGACGATCCAACTGCGCGAGAAGTAGTGGAAAAACGGTCGTCCGTCATGGGCGAAGATGATCTCTTGCCCAAATTCGAACGCGTCGATCGTGGGATAGTCCCCATGCCCATTGCCCTGCCATGTCCCCAACAGCCACGCAATCGGGCCGCAGTCGGGATGCAGGTTGTCAGGGATCTCAAAAGGCACCCCCCAAGTCTACGGCGAGGCGTCACGCAATCCAGCCCAGGCGTCACGCAATCTCGCCCAGGGGTCACTGAAGTCCGACTTAAATCGCGACGAGCTAATACACAACGGCTTGTACGCCGTCAGCCAGGATCTCCTCGGTGAAGGCCGCAGCCCCGGAGATCGTGACGGCCGGCAACAGGTCGGCCTCAGCCAGTTCGCGCCGGGCCGCGCATTGCGAACACACCGTCACCCGCCCACCGGCCAGAACCCCGGCGAGCAAGTCAGCCAGCGGCGCGGCGAGCGGCAGATCGAAGGCCTCGGCGCGGCCAGGCACCGCAAACCAGACTGCCTCGCCGGTCAGCCAGAGACTCACATCGGCGCCAGCAGCAACCGCAACAGACGCGACAGTGAAGCCCTGATTGCACCGCTCAGGTGCTTCCGGGCCACAGGTAATTTTGACGACGAGTGAACGCATGCCCCGACGCTAGCGTTGTTTCACCCCGAGCAGGACGCGAGCCTCTGCCGTCGTCATCGGCACCCGCTGTGACACCCGACCCGCCTCCACCGCTCGCGAGACCAACTGCGTATTGCTTTCAACGGGTACGCCGCGAGCCAAGGTCAGCACGTCCTCCATGCCTACCCGCAGATGACCACCCTTGCTCAAAGAGGCAAACATCACCGCCAGCGTCGAGCGGCCAATCCCGGTCGCGGACCAACTCGTCGTCGCCGCAGGCAGCGCAGCCACAGCAGCGACCAAGGCATCGGTCGTACCGTCCATCCCGCCCGGCACCCCCAGCACCAGATCGCAGTGCACGCGTCCGCCGTACGGCAAGCCAAACTTGTCCAACAACCGACTCAAGGCATGCACCTGGCCCAGATCAAAGAGCTCAAACTCCGGCACGATTTCGCGCTCCTGGCTGAGTTGATAGAGCTCACAGACAAACGGCCAGGGGTTCATAAAAACGTCGTCGCCAAAGTTGGTCGTGCCCATCGTCAGCGAGCAGGAGTCCGGCTCCGCATCCAAGACCCGCAACCGATCCGTCAACGGATCGTGAACCGACCCACCACTCGACAACTGAACGATCAAGGAAGTCTGCTCGCGCAAGGCCTCAACGGTGGCGAGAAGCCGCCCGAAGTCCAAAGTCGGCTGATGCTCACCATCGCGAATGTGCACATGCACCATCGCGGCGCCGGCCGCCTCACACTCAATGGCCGTGGCGACCAGTTCATCGAGCGTCGTCGGCAATTGTGGGCAGGACTCCTTGCTGGTCTCGGCGCCGGTCGGCGCGACCGTGATCAACAATCGGTCAGCGGGAACCGCTGCGGCATCGGCAGACATAGACGCATCGTGTCAGAATCCTCGCGTCCAATCGACACCGACGACAGGAACATCGGCAATGAAGGCGGTCGTTCAAAGGGTGCTCCGGGCCGAAGTCCGGGTGGACGGGCAGATTGTCGGCGCCCTTCCTCACCCAGGTCTGCTGGTCTATCTCGGCGTCACCCACACCGACGGCGTCGATGAGACCCAGTGGATGGCGCGAAAGATCTGGGATCTGCGCATCCTTCGCGACGAACAATCCGCCTCCGACATCAACGCCCCGATCCTGGTAGTCAGCCAGTTCACGTTGTACGCCGATGCGCGCAAAGGCCGACGCCCCAGTTGGAGTGCGGCGGCCCCCGGCCAGATCAGCAAACCAATCTACGACGCCTTCTGTGAAGAACTCGAACGCCTCGGCGCCCACGTCGAGCGTGGAATCTTCGGAGCCGACATGCAGGTCGAATCAATCAACGACGGCCCCAACACCGTCATCCTCGACCGTTAAATCACGTCGACCCGGCTCTAAGCCAAAGAAATACGCGTCGACCCGGCTCTTAACTCCCGCCGAGCGAGATGTTTCGAGCCGGGTCGACGCGAATTTCGGCTAGTTAGAGCCGGGTCGACGCTAGATGTTGACCGTGACCTCGGCGACCGAGCCCACGGCAGCGACCACGATGGTGTCCACCGCGTCAGCCTTGGGAGCCAGCGTCCGCAGCGTCCATTCACCATCACCGGCGAAGAACCGGAATTCCCCGCCCGGAGACGTCGGCACCTCGGCGGTGAACTCACCCGTGCGATCCAGCAGTCGGACGTACGCCGTGCCGACAGGTTCCCCCGAACGCAAAACGCGACCCTGAATAATCGCCTCCTTGGCCACGTTCACGCCAGCGAGCGACAAGCCGCCCTCAACCGCGCCGCACATCAGGCCGCGCCCGGTTCGTCACCGAGCGCCACGGGTACGCCGACGAGGGAGCCATATTCTGTCCACGAGCCGTCGTAGTTCTTGACGTTCTCCTGGCCGAGGAGTTCCTTCAACACAAACCAGGTGTGCGACGAGCGCTCCCCGATCCGGCAATAGGCGATGGTGTCGAGGTCCCAATTCACGCCCGCATCGGTATAGATCTCCAACAAATCCGCATCGGAACGGAAGGTGCCGTCATCGTTGGCCGCCTTGCTCCAGGGCACGCTGGCTGCGGTCGGAATATGACCAGCACGCTGAGCCTGCTCCTGCGGCAGGTGAGCCGGTGCCATCAAGCGGCCGGCGTACTCATCAGGCGAACGTACGTCGACCAAATTGTGGACGCCGATCGCTGCAACGGCCTCGTCGCGGAACGCCCGAATCGAGAGATCCTGCTCCTGCGCGACATAAGTCGTCGCCGGACGCGAAGGCACCTCGGCGGTCAGTTCGCGAGAATCGAGCTCCCACTTCTTGCGGCCACCGTCAACGAGCTTGACGTCCTGATGGCCGTAAAGCTTGAAGTACCAATAGGCGTAGGCAGCAAACCAATTGTTGTTGCCGCCATACAGCACGACCGTGTGATCGTTGCCGACGCCGCGTGAGGACAACAGCGCCTCAAACTGAGCACGGTTAACGAAATCGCGCCGGACCTGATCCTGCAGATCCGTGGTCCAATCGAGCTTGATCGCATTGCGGATGTGTCCGCGGTCGTAGGAAGTGGTGTCCTCGTCGACTTCGATCAGCACGATCGAAGGATTGTCGAGGTTGTCTTCGACCCACTGGGTGGTGACGAGAGAGGTTTCGCGGCTCATAGTGGTGCTCCCTGATTGATGAAAGATCGGTTGACGGTTGGTGGGACTTGCGAAAGTGGAGGGCCAAGCTTGGGCTAGACGGTGGCGATGACCTTGGCGGCGGGCTTGCTAACCCTCTTGAAGAGCAGGTAGATCTCGCAGCCCAAACAGAACCCGAAAACCGCGTTGAGTACGGCAGCGCCGAGGGCGAAACCCACGGCGATCAGCCCGACCAGATTCGCGCCGAAGAAGAAGGCCAGCAGCGCAACCGCGGCAAAGCCGAACCCAACGCTTTGGGCAAAGCGTGGCGGGGCGGCATCCTCGGTGTGCGCCGGTGGCGCCAACCGCGGCCGGACAAAAGTGCGGAAAACCCAGGCCACCGGAGTTGTCTGCACGCCGAATGACGCTCCCCACCCGAAGAGCAGCGCTTGCACGGCAAGCAGCCCGACCGCAAAGGCAGAGGGCGCGGTCCACAAGATGGTGGCAAGGATGACGGCGGTGACGGCGGCGGTGAACTGCGGTCCGCGGGGATCGATCTGAGGCATGGGGTGTGTGCTTTCTTGTCCTGGCGAGAAGTGGGAACTGCTGGCCTCGACGAGCCCGCGTGAATGAACACAGAGAGCCGGAGGCGGAGTACGGGCTGGTGGCAAAAAGTGAGAGCTATGCCAGTCCCGTTAGGACATGCAACACAGCGACGAGCGCACGAGGCAGTGGTCGACCGCCCGGCGCTTAGTCAGCAATGTTGTAAACACAAGAGTGAGAGTAGGGGCAGGCTCCGGGCTAGCGGAAACTGTCATCTCATTATCTGGACATAGTGACCACATAGTGGACGCGCCGGGTCGACGGTTCGTTGCGCGCCGGGTCATCACAGCGACTCCAAGACCGCAAGCACCTGTTGTTGGGTCGGCGCGCCCGCCGCCCGACTGACCTCTCGACCGAAACTGTCCAACACGAGCGTCGTCGGTGTCCTGAGCACTTGCAACCTACGGACCAAATCAAGGTGGTGCTCGGCATCGATCTCGAGGTGTACGACGCCAGGGTTGGCGGCCGCCACGTCACCGAGCACCCGGCGGGCAACCCGGCAAGGCGCGCAAAAGGCGCTTGAGAACTGCAGCAACGTTGCTCGCTCGCCTAGCGCCTCGGCGTACTCCGTGTCAGCGAGAACTATCGGTTCAGCGGAGACGGGGGCGGAGTCGGAAGCAGTCGCAACGCCGCGCACTTGGTGTGTCCCCCTGAATCGGCCGTCAACAGCGGCCCGATAGAGACCAAGACCAACAGCGAGCACGAGCGCCGCAACAAGCACCCATTGGCCAGTAGTCACGAGCGTCTTAACGTTGCCGGAGGCTCAGCAATTCCCGGGCTAGCCACCGGCAAAGGGTGGCAGGAACTCCACGGTTGCGCCAGGCAGGATCACCACAGTGTCGGGATCGGCGGAGGAGACGGGAACGTCGCCAACCAACACCGCACACACGGCGAGCACTTGAGCCAACCGAGTGTCGGGATGCAAGGCCACCGCCAGCGCGCGCAACTCAGTCAGCGTGACTTCCGCCTCGACAACGATGTCATCGGTCGCCACCCCAGCGACCGCACGTGCGCCCGCCCAATACGTCACGGTCACTGGTACGGCGGTCGCAATCGAAGGTTTGGCGCCACCCGCGTTTTCACTCTTGATGCTCACATCGGGATATCCTTCCCTATCTAGACCAGCGTCGGTCGACAGATCCCGGTTCGCACACACACTCGACGGGAGGAGCAAGCGTGAGTGCTCTGCTCTTATTGACCCGAGGACTTCAGTCCTCCGCCGAGGTCCTGCCCGGCCTGGCCCTCCTCGGCCATAGTGTCAAGGTCTTGCCGCCTGAGGGTGCTGCGTTGCTGGACGCTCCCGACGCCGACCTGCTGCTGGTGGACGGTCGCCAAGAGCTCGCCCACGCACGCGACCTCTGCCGCCTCATCCGTACGACGGGTGCCGATGTCCCGGTCTTGTTGATCGTGACCGAGGGCGGATTATCGGTCGTCACCCACGACTGGGGCATGGACGACGTTGTCTTGCACACCTGTGGCCCGGCTGAACTTGAGGCCAGGATCAAGTTGTCCATCGGCCGCATCAACGCGCAGCGCGAGGCCGACGATCCCGAGTCTCACCTGATTCGCTCTGGCGAAGTCATGGTCGATGACGCGACCTACACCGCCAAGATCGGCGGGCGCACCCTTGACCTGACCTTCAAGGAGTTCGAGCTCCTCAAATACCTCGCCCAGCATCCCGGCCGAGTGTTCAGCCGTCAGCAGTTGCTTCAGGAGGTCTGGGGCTATGACTACTTCGGTGGCACACGCACCGTCGATGTCCACGTACGTCGCCTGCGCGCCAAGTTGGGGCCTGAACACGAGACTCTTATCGGCACGGTCCGCAACGTGGGTTATCGCTTCGTACTCCCGGCGAAAGACACCGCCGCACAGCGCGTGGACGACGCGAACAGCGCTCGAGAAACCGCGGGCGAGCGCTCGATCAGCTGACACCTAGCGCATTCCGCCTGACCGAATTCCGCAGCCCCGCGCACTAGTCTGAAGACGTGACTACGACGTTGGCGACCCGCGATGTGGCGGTGGTCGAGATAGTCCGCCGAGCCTGTGTCGCCACTGACGGCACCGACCCTCTCGACGAGGCGACCGGGCTCACTCTCAAACATCGCGGCCTTGGCGCCACCGACCACCTGCTGGTTTCCGGCCGCGAAGGGTTTGCGCTCGCGCTCGCCGACACAGTTTCGAGCCGGGTCGACCTGAGTCTCGCGGTCCTGCCTGCCGCACGTCGGCAGGGCCTGGCCGGCGCCCTTCTCGCCGAATGCCTATCCGCGGAGGAGTACGCCGCCGCCGGGTGGTTTGCGTGGTCCCACGGAAACCACCCCGCAGCGCAGCGATTGGCTGCCATTCACGACTTCGTCAACGTCCGCGAGTTGTGGGTCCTGCGAATGAAGGTCGAGCAGGCCCCGACGCTCGAAGAGTCCCCGGCGCCCGAGCTTGGCGAGCCCCCTCCGGCCGACAGCATCACCATTCGGCCCTACCAAGATTCGGACGCAGCCGACCTGATCGCCGTCAATGCGGCGGCCTTCGCCACCCACCCCGAGCAGGGCGCGATGGATGCCGCCAATCTGGCGCAACGGATGGCCGAGCCCTGGTTTGATCCGCTGGGGTTGCTGGTCGCGATTGACGGCTCCGACTCTCTCATCGGGTTCCATTGGACCAAGCTCCACCCGAGGCTCGATCCGGCCGATCCACTGCTTGGCGAGGTCTATGTGATCGGCGTTTCGCCCGCAGCCCACGGCCAAGGAGTCGGCCGAAGTCTGATGCACGCAGGTCTCCAGCACCTAGCCGCGCAAGGCGCCCGGCACGTGCTGCTCTATGTCGAGGCCGACAACTCACCCGCGCTTAAGCTCTATGCCTCGCTTGGCTTCACCCATGACGATCGTGACACCCACGTGCTCTTCCACAGACCAGCGCGGACAACCAAATGAACGTCCCTGAACTCTCGTCGAAGTTGATCAGCGTGATCCTGATCGGCGCCGCTATCGTGGTTGGTGGCCTCGGCCTGATCCAACTGCAGACCAACGACCAACCAGACCCCATTCCGCTCTCTGCAGCAGGCAGCAAGGCGATGGACAGAGCCGCCAACCGACTCGCCGAGCCCGGCCTCTATGTCGCCAAAGACGTTCCCTACTCCCGGCTGAGCGGCACCGAATTCCAGGCCCTCAAGGCCAGCATCACCGGAGCCCGGCTGCCGCTGCGGGTCGCCGTACTCCCTGGCTCAATCACTCGCGACGACCGAGTCGACCCGGCGGAGCTCACCAAGATCCTGCACCGTGAGGTCGGCGAGCCGGGGGTGTACGCCGTGCTCGTGGATGACCAGGGCTTCGCCCGGCTAGCTGCGGCCTACTGGCCGACCAAGGCCGCCGCGGCCGATAGCGACGCCACTGACGAGGTTAGGGATGCTGTGGCGCAAGCCGTCCAGGATGCTAAGGAATGCTGCACGCGCGACTACTCCGCGGCGATCGATAAACTCGTGGCCCGGTCGATGGACACCCCCAGCCGGGCGCTCTCCATGACATTCTGGCTGTTGCTTTTCATCGCCGCCGTCGTCGCAGTGTGGTGGCGCTGGCTAAGACGTACAGATCCCGAAGTCGACGACAACTCCCGAGACGGCGACGTCGTCGACTCCATGGCCCCGGTCCTTCTCGACGAGGTCTCCGAGCTGTCCTATCGAGTGGCGGCGTTGCCCCGAGGCGAAGATACCCATGGTGAGCCGGGATCTGCGGGCACCGTGCAGACGGCAAGTCGGACGGCCAAGATCCGCCAATTGTTGACCTCAGCCGAGGCGAGATCCATCCAGCTGGCCGGCTCGCGCAATCGCTCCCTCCACGATCTCGTGGCGGTGGTCCAGGTGCTCGCCGATCTGCGCTATGAGCTGGGCGCGATCGAGGCTCTGCGTCTGGGGCGGGGTGTGCCGACCCGGACACCGCCCTGCTTCATCGACCCCCGCCATGGGCCCAGTGACGCGACCGTGACCTTTGCGCCCACCGGACTGACCGAGCGCGAAGCCGCCGTGTGCAGCCACTGCGCCCTCGAGATCGAAGGTGGGCAACGCCCGGCGATCCGCCGACTGCCACGCAGTGTCAACGGCGGGGTTCCAGGTTGGGCCAACTACTGGGAGGCCGACGGCGGACCGGCGTACGTCGAGGGCTATTGGGGCGAGGCGACCTTCCCTGATGAGGAGTTCGAATCCGGCCGAGCGACCGTCTTGACACCCCGCAAGCAAGACCCGATCGATATGTTGAAGCAGCGGCTGCGAACCGACCGCGAGTAGGTCACACTGGGGACATGACTTCAGAGCGCGTTTCCCTCACCGTGCCCGAAATCTCAGCAGCTGTTCACGACGAAGTCGACTCCCCACCCACTGTTGATGCAGAGCCACTGACCGTGGTTCCCGATCCGGCCTCACTCGAAGCCATTGCTGCGTTCCCCGGCCGCTTCCTCGATCGCGAACTTTCCTGGCTGCATTTCAACCAGCGCGTGCTCGAACTGGCCGAGGATCAAGGCCTTCCGCTGCTGGAGCGGGCGCGATTCCTGGCCATCTTCGCTAGCAATCTTGATGAGTTCTTCATGGTCCGGGTGGCGGGACTCAAACGTCGGATCGCGGCCGGGGTGGCGGTGCGGGCAGCCTCCGGGATGATGCCGCGCGAAGTCTTGGAGCGAATCTGGGATGTTGCCGGCGACCTGATGCAACGGCACGCTCTGGTCTTCCGTGACGACATCGTCCCCGCCTTGAGCGAGGAAGGCATCGTGCTCGTGCGGTGGGACGACCTCGACCGGGAGGAGCAGAAGTATTGCAAGCGGCTCTTCAAGGATCGCGTCTTTCCCGTCCTCACCCCGCTGGCGGTCGACCCGGCCCACCCGTTCCCCTACATCTCTGGGCTCTCTCTCAACATTGCCGTGCTCGTGCGCAACCCGCGGACCCGCACCGAGCATTTTGCTCGGGTCAAGGTGCCCGAGACCTTTAGCCGGTTTGTGCCGCTCGGCAATCAGCGGTTTGTGCCGATGGAGGACGTCATCGGCGAACACCTCAAGCGGCTCTTTCCGGGGATGGACGTGCTCCAGGCCCACACCTTCAGGGTCACCCGAAACGAAGACCTTGAGGTTGAAGAGGACGACGCCGAGAACCTTCTCAAGGCACTCGAGAAGGAGTTGTTGCGGCGACGCTTTGGTCCGCCGGTGCGACTCGAGGTGGAGGACTCCATCAGTCCTCACGTCCTCGACCTGTTGATTTCAGAGTTGGGCATCAGCCCCGAGGAGGTGTTCCGGCTTCCTGGTCCGCTCGATCTTCGCGGGCTCCATCACATCGCCGACCTCAATCGCGAGGAACTGAAATACCCCGCGTTTGTCCCGAGCACCCACCCGTTATTGGCCGAGGTGGAGTCAGCCAAGCCCGTTGACGTCTTTGAGGCCGCCCGTCGCTACGACGTACTCCTCCACCATCCGTATGACTCATTTGCCACGTCGGTCCAGCGGTTCATCGAGCAGGCAGCGGCTGATCCCCACGTGTTGGCGATCAAGCAAACCCTTTACCGTACGTCGGGCGACTCACCCATCATCGATGCCCTGATCGACGCCGCCGAGGCGGGCAAGCAGGTGCTGGTGTTGGTGGAGATCAAGGCCCGTTTTGATGAGGAAGCCAACATCCGTTGGGCCCGCAAGTTGGAGCACGCCGGGTGCCACGTGGTCTATGGCCTGGTCGGATTGAAGACCCACTGCAAGCTGGCGCTGGTGGTGCGCGACGAGCCTGAGGGGATCAAGCGCTATACGCATATCGGCACCGGCAACTACAACCCCAAGACCGCTCGAATGTATGAAGACTTGGGGCTCTTGACCTCCGATGAGCGGATCGGCGAAGACGTGGCTCATCTGTTCAACAACTTGAGCGGCTTCTCGCGCAATGCGTCTTATGACCAACTGCTGGTAGCCCCCGACTCGCTGCGCAAGGGCTTGATCGAGCGGATTTATCACGAGATCCGACACCACCACGCTGGACGACCGGCGCGGATTCGAATGAAGGCCAACTCGATTGTCGACGAGGGCATCATCGACGCGCTCTACCTCGCCTCGCAGGCAGGCGTGCCCGTGCAGTTGTTGGTTCGTGGCATCTGCGCGCTGCGCCCCGGAGTGCCGGGCCTTTCAGACACCCTCGAAGTCCGTTCGATCCTTGGCCGTTTCCTTGAGCACAGCCGGGTGAATTGGTTTGAAAACGGTGGCGATCCGCAGGTGTGGATCGGCTCGGCCGACATGATGCATCGCAACCTCGATCGCCGGGTTGAGGCGCTGGTGCGCCTGCCAGGCGAAGACAATGTGGCCCAAGTGGGCGCAATCCTTGACTTCGCCTTCGCCGAGACGACGCAGGCCTGGACGTTGGACAGCGACGGCAACTGGTTCGCCAACAACGGCGAAGTACACATGCAAGACCAAATGGTTGAGCGCCACCGCCGCCGGCGCCCCTGATGCCGAGGAGTCACGCAGGCCCGCCGAGGAGTCACTTAAGTACGCCGACCCGTCACTTTCTGCCCTAGCGCCCTAGGATTTCGCCATGGCCTTCAAGTTCCGTCCAGTGGACGGCACATTCTTTGAGTCACTGACTCAACTGGCGCAGCAGTTGGAGGTCGGTGCTGACCTGCTTGCTCAGGTGCTAGCCGATGCCTCCGACCGCACCGCGATCGCGCGGAGTCTGGCTGAGGCCGAGACGCGAGCCGACGAAATCACGCACTCCATCGTTCGGCAGGTCAACCAGACCTTCGTCACCCCGATTGACCGCGAAGACATTTACGCCCTGGCGACAGGGTTGGACGACGTAATGGATCGAATGGACGAAGCAGCCGACCTGATCTTGCTCTATGAGGTCGAGGCACTCCCGAAGGAGTTTGCCAAGCAGGTAGCCCTGCTCCAGCGTTGCGCCGAGTTAACCTCCATGGCCATGCCACGGCTCGGCACCCGCAAGGATTTGGCTGACTACTGGACCGAGATCAGCAGGCTGGAAAATGCTGGCGACAAGCAATACCGGCGGATCCTCGCCAAGCTTTTTGATGGCCGTTATGAGGCCCTGGAAGTTATCAAACTCAAAGACATCATCAGCGCCATGGAAGCGGCCATCGACGGCTTCAAAACGGTATCGCAGACCGTCGAGCAGATCGTCGTCAAGGAGTCCTGACGGTGGAGCTTGCGATCATCATCGCGGTGGTCGTGGTTGCCCTCGTCTTCGACTACACCAATGGGTTTCACGACGCGGCCAACGCCATCGCAACGTCCGTCTCGACCCGGGCGCTGACACCGCGCGTGGCCCTTGGCATGGCTGCGGTGATGAACTTCGTCGGCGCCTTCCTTGGCCAAGAAGTCGCTCGCACGGTGAGCGACACGATCGCACCTCCGAGCGGGGTCGAAGGTCTCGTCATCGTGCTGGCCGGGCTGGTCGGCGCCATCGCCTGGAATCTCGTGACGTGGTATTTCGGGCTGCCGTCGTCCTCCTCGCATGCCCTGATTGGCGGTCTGGTCGGCGCCGCGATCGCGTCTGGCGCCTTGGTCAACTGGTCGACTGTGGTCAACAAGGTGCTCCTGCCCCTGGTGCTGTCCCCGCTCTTTGCGTTTGGGATCGCCTTCGCGTTGATGCTGGCGATTATGTGGGGCTTCCGGCGCGCCCAGCCGGCCAAGGCAAACAACGGCTTCCGGATGGCCCAGACCGTATCGGCCGCCGGGATGGCGCTGGGGCACGGCTTGCAGGATGCCCAGAAGACAATGGGCGTCATCTTTCTTGCGCTGTCCACCGGAGGGTACGTCGCCGCCGACGACGATTTGCCGCTGTGGGTCGTCGTGGTGGCCGCAGCCGCCATCTCGCTAGGCACCTGGTCTGGTGGGTGGCGGATCATGCGAACCCTCGGCCGCCGGATCATCGCCCTCGACCCGGCCAGAGGCTTCGCGGCGGAATCGGTGTCGGCCGTGGTCCTCTACACCGCCGCGATCCTCCAAGCGCCGATCTCCACCACCCACACGATCACCTCTGCCGTGGTGGGTGTGGGTGCGACGAAACGGATGTCCGCCGTCCGCTGGGGCGTGGCCAGATCGATCTTGCTGGCCTGGATCCTGACGCTGCCCATGGCCGCCCTCGCCGCCGCAGCGGCGTACTGGCCCCTGCATTTCCTGCTCGAAGTCCTGCCCTAGCCTTCACCCCACACCCTGCCGGGCCGTACGCCGCCTTAGCGGGATGGTTGTTTCATCAAGGTATGCAGCGAAACCCCCACTTCCCACGGCCCACAACCATGGGGAAGTAAGGGTTCACCGACATACCTTGATGAAACTGTGACACCAGAAGCGAGGGAAACAACCGGCAGCGGCCTAGCCGAAGCGACCGGAGATGTAGTCCTCAGTGCGCTGATCGTTGGGGTTGGTGAAGAGCTTGCTGGTGAGGTTGTATTCCACCAGAAGCCCCGTCCGATTGCCGGTGGTCTCGTCAGGGCGAGCGGTGAAGAACGCCGTCCGATCCGATACCCGCGCAGCCTGCTGCATGTTGTGGGTCACGATGATGATGGTGTAGTCCGTTCGCAACTCAAGCATCAAATCCTCGACTCGCGAGGTCGCAATCGGGTCAAGCGCCGAGCACGGCTCGTCCATCAAGATCACGTCGGGCTTGGTGGCGATGGTGCGGGCGATGCAGAGGCGCTGCTGCTGACCGCCAGAGAGGCCGTACGCCGACTGCTTGAGCTTGTCCTTGACCTCGTCCCACAGCGCAGCACCACGAAGCGCCTCCTCGACGAGGTCGTCCATGTTCTCGACCTTCATGCCAGTGACCCGGGGGCCATAGGCGATGTTGTCGTAGATCGACTTGGGGAAGGGGTTGGGCTTCTGGAAGACCATCCCGATATTGGTGCGTACGGCGATGGGATCGACGCCCTTGGCATAGATGTTCTGACCGTGATAGGTCACCTCACCCTGAACCCGCGCGCCGGGCACCAGATCGTTCATCCGATTGAGGCAGCGCAAGACCGTCGACTTGCCGCACCCCGAAGGACCGATCAGCGCGGTGATCTCGTTCTTGCCGAATGACAGGTTGACGCCCGAGACCGCCAAGAAGTCGCCATACAGGACGTTGAGGTTCAACGCCTCCATCACTGGATCCGGCGGCAGGTCCGGAACGATCCGCTCCGGATCGCCCAAGGTGCCCAGTTCGGGCTTGTCCTGGTCCGTGGTGACATTGATATCGGGCATCGATGACATAGGAATTGAACCAATCCTCACTGAAGCGGGCCGACCTGCTAAGGGTAGGTTGGCCGGGGCCTCGGCCGAAACGTGATTGCCTGAAACATAGTTGCTGGTCATGTTCTTCCTCACCAGGTCTTCTGGAACTTGTTGCGAATCACGATGGCGATCGCATTCATGCCTAGGATCATCACGAGCAGCACAATGATCGCCGCGGCAGCGGCTGTTTGGAACTCTTCACGAGACTGTGAGGTCATGCTGTAGATCTGCATCGGCAGAGCCGTGAACGCGCTCAGGAAGCCGTTGGGATCAAACCGAACCCCAATCGCCACACCGAGGAGCAACAACGGCGCCGCCTCGCCGATGGCTCGGGACAGGCCCAAGATGGTGCCCGTCGCGATCCCTGGCACTGCGGCAGGCAGGGTCTGCCGCCAGGTGGTCTGCCAGACCGTCGCCCCTAAGGCCAACGACCCAAATCGAATCTCGCTGGGCACGGCACGGACCGCCTCGCGAGTGGTGATAATGATCACTGGGAGGATGAGCAACGCCAGGGCGATCGCGCCGCCCAAAACGATGCCGGTCTTGGCGAACCCGAGCAGAGACATCACCGCGACAGCCAACAAGCCATAAACCACTGACGGGATAGCAGCGAGGTTCTGGAGATTCAGCTCGATCAGCCGGTTGTACCACCGGTTGCGATCGGCGAACTCTTCCAGATACAGCGCAGAGGCGATACCCAGCGGGACGGCTAGAGCCGCCGTACCAAGCATGAGCCACATCGACCCCAGGACGCCAGCGCGTACGCCGGTCTGCTCGGGGCGGATGCCGGAGTAGTAGTTGGTCAGCAACGCAGAATCAAACCGACCGCCCCCGTCCAAGGCCGTCGTGACAATCAGGAAGATCAAGACCATCACGCCAAAGAAAAGCGAGAACCAAAGGGCGCCAAGGAAGACGAGCGAGCCTGGAGTCTTGTCGCGACTGCGACCGGTTGACAGCACTGCCTGTCGAGCCGCCTCGCCGGCGGTCTTTGGACTGGCGAGAGTCGGGGTAGCCATCTCAGTACTCCTGCCGATAGCGACGAACGAGAGTGATGCTGATCGAGTTGATCACCAAGGTGATCACAAACAGCAACATGCCCACCACAAACAACGTGTTGTAGGACAGCGAGCCGACCGGGTTTTCGCCACCGGCAGTAACCGCGATGTACGCCGTCATGGCTTGCATGCCCTCAGTCGGATTGATCGAGAAGTTGGCCAGGCTGCCAGCTGCGAGCGTCACGATCATGGTCTCGCCCACAGCACGGGAAAGCCCCAAAACGATGGATGCAGCGATGCCGGACAGGGCTGCCGGAAAGACCACCCGAAGTGTGGTCTGCATCCGGTTGGCACCCATGGCCAATGACCCCTGACGCAACGCCAAGGGCACCGAACTCATGGCGTCTTCGGCCAGCGAAGCGATGGTCGGGATGATCATCACACCGAGGACCAGACCCGCCGACAAAGCGTTAGTAAAGCCCACCTCAAGGCCAAGAAGACCCTGAAGGATCAACGGTGTCACGACGGTAAGCGCAAAGAACCCATAGACCACCGATGGCACACCGGCCAACAACTCGAGGGTCGGTTTCAAAAACTTCCGCACTCGAGGAGACGCATATTCAGAGAGATACATCGCTGCACCGAGTCCGAGAGGGACCGACACCAGCAATGCGATGAAGGTGATGACGAACGAGGCCAAAACCAATGACAGCACGCCATAGCTCGGATTGGCCGAATCGTTGGGGTTCCAGTCCGTGCCGGTCAGGAAGCCGAAAAGATTGACCTCTTTGAAGAAGTCAATGGTCGGCAGGAGGAGCGTGATGACGATGCCAACTGTCGTCACGACCGAGACCAGCGCGGAGGCAAGCAGGATGCCCTTGATGACCGCTTCACCCGGTCGTGAACGACCGCCCAGATCAACGTTGGTGGACGCACCCGACGGGCTCGACCCTGAGGTCGAGCCCGTCGTGCTACTAACTGTTGGCATTTCTAGTGACTCCGTCAGCCCGCGATGCCGGCAAGGGCGGTTTCGGTGGCTGCCGACTGCTCATCGTTGAGCGGGATGAACCGAGCAATCTCGGCGATGTCAGCCAGGTTGGCGATGTAGTAATCGATGTAGGCCTTGGCTGCCGCGTTCTCGTTGTACGCCGTGTTGCTGACGTAGATGAACAGCGGCCGCGCCAACGGGGTGTAGGTCCCATCGGCCGCGGTTTCAGCAGACGGTGCAACGCAACCGGCACCCGAATCGACCTCGAGAGCCTTCAGCGAATCAGCATTCTCTTCGTAGTAGGTGTAGCCGAAGTAACCCAACGCGCCCTCGGTGCCAGCCACGCCCTGCGCGATGACGTTGTCATCCTCGGAGGCTTCGTAGTCGGTGCGAGAGACACCCTCTTCACCATTGATCACATCGGTGAAGTAGTCGAAGGTGCCCGAGTCGGTGCCCGGTCCATAGAGGCTGAGCTCTTGGTCGGGGAAGCTCGGATCGACCTGGTTCCAGTTGGTGATCTTCGAGTCAGCACCCCAGATGGCGGCAAGCTGATCGGTCGTCACGCAATCAACGGCGAGGTCCGGGTGGACAACGACCGTCATCGCATCCGTCGCGACCTGGAGCTCGGTGTATTCCACTCCAGCATCGGCACACACCGGGGCTTCTTCATCCTCTTTGATCGGACGCGATGCGTCGGAGACATCCGTCTTGCCAGCGCAGAAGAGTTCGAATCCGCCACCCGTGCCGGCTTCACCGACGGTGACCTGAATGTCTGGGTTTTCCTCACTGAGCAGCTCTGCGGCCGCGTCACTGAGGGGGAAAACGGTGGAAGAGCCGTCAACGGCAACGCTGCCGGACACTGCTGCCCCGTCGGCGGCGCCATCATCGGTGGCTGTTTCCTGGCCGCCCCCGCAGGCCGTTAGGGCAATGGCGAGGATCGCGATACTGGGAGCGAGCGCCCAGCGCTTGGTCGAGCGAGTCACTTGATTCTCCTGAAGGTTTATGGACTCTGACAAACCTGAAGGTAGGGACCCGCAGTGACTGAATGGTCCGGCATAGGTGAACGGAAGATGAACGGGCCCAGTCAGTTCTGTGCGGTCACCCGGAAGCCGTGACGTGGGCCACATTTCTGACGAAATTCGTCGCCAGAAGACTGACAGAATCAGCGCATCCAGTGGTGCTCGGTCGCGAGCACCTTTCCCAGTTGGTGATGGATCACGACAAACGAGGCTGGCTCGAGCCTGACCGGCTCCATCTCGAGTGCTTCAAACACCACGGGCAGCACCGGTCGATGGGTGCAGATCAAGGCGTTTTCGGTGCGTCCCAGGAGATCAGCCACCACCGCGGCGATCCCGTCAGGAGTGCCCGCTTCCTCAGTGAGTTCGCTGCGCTTTCGCACCTTGAGCCCGTGCGATTCGGCGTACGGCGCCATGGTTTGCAGGCAGCGCAGGCTGCTCGAGCTGACGATCCGTGTCACGTCGTACGCCGCCAACATAGGGTTGAGTCGATCGGCTTGTTCGAAGCCGACCTTCAACAGTGGCCGAACCGAATCGTCCTGCTTCCAGGTGCGCCGAGCTCGGGCTCGGGCGTGCCGCACAATCACCAGCGCATTGCTCGGTTTTGATTTGCTCAGCGACTTGCGGAGAGTCCGACGGTCGTGCGCGTAGGTCAGCAGTTCGGGTGCCTTCGCGATCGACACCCACCGCAAGTCGTCGATCTCGGTGTTGGGCCAATAGGTGCTGATGTCATCACCCGCGAGGGTGTGCCCCACCCAATAGTTGACCTTCTTCATCCGCTTGCCCATGGAGTAGCGCTGGTCGGGCAAAGCTGGGCCCAAGCGCACCTTCAGCCCGGTCTCTTCCTCCACCTCGCGAACAGCAGCCGCGAGAGCGTGTTCGCCCCGATCAAGTTTGCCCTTCGGAAAGGACCAGTCGTCATAGCGTGGGCGATGGACCAACAACACCCGCTTGCCGCTGCGCACCACGGCGCCCGCAGCCAACACGTCGGGCAACTCTTGGGGGGCTGCAGCACTCTTGGAGCTAGACGACCGTCTCACCCGCGCCTTAGCCATGCCCTAAGTCTCACATCACCACGGCCTCGCGCGCGACCCTGAGCCCAGTCGCGATGCATGTATTACCCATGCATGACCAATGTGCAGATCAGGAACGTGCCTGATGAAATACACAAGGCCCTAGTACGACGCGCGGCAGTGGCAGGACAGTCCCTCCAGCAGTACCTCACTGCTCAACTGACAGAACTCGCGACCAAGCCCACGATGGATGAAGTCATCACACGCAGCGAGAGTGGACCGCTGGGAAGCTTATCCAGCGCAAACGCAATCGATGCCCTCGACGTTGACCGTGCTCGTCGTTGACGCGTCAGTTCTAACTCCGGATCTCACTGATGCGGGTGATGAAGGCGCCCGACTCCGAGATCTTCTCCGCGGCCAGACGCTGGCCGGACCAGACCTCTTGCGAGTCGAAGTGACGTCGGTGTTAAGACGCCTGGCCGCCAGTGGCCGACTCGAACTCAACGTCGCTGAGACTGCATTTGAGAACCTCCTGGCCATGCCAATCGACATCTATCGCACGGCCCCTATGCTGCCTCGAGCGTGGGAGTTGAGGGGCAACATCACGTCGTATGAAGCTTGCTACGTCGCCTTGGCTGAAGTTCTCAACTGCCCATTGCTGACTGCGGACGCTCGGCTTGCTCGCGCTCCTGGCCCTCGGTGCCAGATCGACCTGGCCCCACCAGCCGCTACTTAAACCAGCGCAGTCTTAAACGAGCGCAGTCGCAGGCTGTTGGTGACGACGAAGACCGACGACAGTGCCATCGCGGCTCCGGCGAGCATCGGGGTGAGCAAGCCAGCGGCGGCAATCGGGATCGCAGCCACGTTGTAGGCGAAGGCCCAAAACAGGTTGCCCTTGATGGTGGACAACGTACGACGGGAGAGCCGCACGGCATCGGCTGCGACACGAAGATCCCCACGGACCAAGGTCAGGTCGCTCGCTTCGATAGCGGCATCCGTGCCCGTGCCCATGGCGAGGCCCAGATCAGCTTGCGCAAGAGCAGCCGCGTCGTTGACGCCGTCGCCAACCATGGCCACCACTCGCCCCTCGCTCTGCAGCCGGGTGATGGTGGCGGCCTTGTCGGCAGGCAGCACCCCAGCGATCACCTCTTCGATGCCGACCTCGTTGGCGATGGCACGAGCGGCTCGCTCGTTGTCGCCAGTGAGCAAGATCGGATGCAATCCGAGCTCGCGCAACTGGGCCACCGCTTGCGCGGAGGTGGGCTTGATCGCGTCCGCCACAACGAGTACGCCGCGAGCCTGGTCGTCCCAGCCGAGGGCAATCGCGGTCTGGCCGCGCGCCTCAGCCTGATCCACGGCGATCGCGAGTTCAGCGGATAACACCAGCCCGCGCTCGGCAAGCAGCGTTGGCTTGCCAATCACTGCCTCATGGCCCTCCACGCGTCCGGTCACTCCAAGGCCAGCCAAACTCACAAAGTCCTCGACCTGACCATCGGTGGTTGAGGACCGAGCTTGCGAGCCATCGCTGGCGGTTGAGGAGCGAGCTTGCGAGCGTCTCGAAACCCCCGCCACGATGGCCCGCGCAATTGGGTGTTCGGAGCCGGCCTCAAGGGCGGCAGCGACCCGGCGTACTTCTTGCTCGGTGTTGCCTGCGGCGGCGATCACGTCGACGAGAGTCATCTCACCGGTCGTGACGGTGCCGGTCTTGTCAAGCACGATCGTGTCGATGTGACGAGTGGACTCAAGCACCTCGGGGCCCTTGATCAGAATGCCGAGTTGGGCTCCGCGGCCAGTGCCCACCATCAGCGCGGTCGGCGTTGCCAACCCCAAAGCACAGGGGCAGGCGATGATCAAGACAGCCACCGCTGCGCTAAAAGCAGCAGCCGGACTCGGCCCCCAGATCAACCAGCCGACCAACGTGGCCAAGGACAATCCGATGACGACTGGGACGAAGACTCCCGAGATGCGGTCGGCCAGTCGCTGGACCTGTGCCTTGCCGTGCTGGGCCTGCTCGACTAGGCGGGCCATCTGGGCCAGTTGGGTGTCGGCGCCGACTCGTGTTGCGCGCACCACCAATCGTCCGCCGACATTCAGGCTCGCTCCGACCACGGCCTCACCGGGGCCGACGTCGACCGGCACGGGCTCGCCGGTCAGCAGGGCCACATCAAGAGAGGATGATCCCGACTCGATCACACCGTCGGTGGCGATCTTCTCGCCAGGGCGTACGACGAACTGGTCGCCGACCACCAGCGACTCCACAGGTCGCAGCACTTCGACCGGAGCTTCCGCGGGCCCGGTCAGCACGCTCACTTCCTTGGCCCCAAGCTCTAGCAGCGCACGGAAGGCGGCCCCCGCCTGGCGCTTAGCTCGTTGCTCCATCCAGCGGCCAGCCAGGAGAAATGTAGTGACGCCGGCTGCAGCCTCCAGATAGATGTTCGAGAGGCCGCTGTCAGCGCCGGCCATCGCCATGCCGTCGTGCTGCATGCCCAACTCACCAGCACTGCCGAAGAAGAGGGCGACCAACGACCAGCCGTACGCCGCCAACACCCCCACCGAGACGAGCGTGTCCATGGTTGTGGAACCGTGCCGGAGATTGACTGCGGCAGCACGATGGAACGGCCAGGCACCCCACGCCACGACGGGGGTCGCCAAGGCCAGGGAAACCCACTGCCAACCAGTGAATTGCACAGCTGGGATCATCGCCAGCACGATCACCGGCACCGTCAGGAGCGCCGACACGGTGAGCCGACGGGCCAAGGACTCAGCGCGGTCACCCGAATCACGCTGGTCGACCGAATCACGCTGACTGAGTCGAGCCGAATAGCCCGCCGCCTCAACGGCTTCGATCACACCCCGGGTTGCGAGCGACGGCGGAACCCTCACCCGCGCCTTTTCGGTGGCGTAGTTCACCGACGCCGTGACACCGTCGAGTTTGTTGAGCTTGCGCTCGATCCGGTTCGCACACGAGGCACAGGTCATCCCGGAGATATCGAGCTCTAGATCGGTGGCCTCATTCGACGTACGTCGGGTGCTTGCAGTGGTCTCGGATTGAGTGCTCATGATGCGGCGAGCGCATATCCCGCTTCGGTGACCGCAGCGGCGATGTCGTCGTGTGACAGAGGAGCCTCGCTCACGACGGTGACCTGGCCGGAGGCGAGGACGACGTCAACCGATTCGACCCCTGGGAGTTCGTTGAGCTCTTCGGTCACGGACGTCACGCAATGGCCGCAGGTCATGCCGACGACGGTGCCAGTCCAAGTGGAAGATTCAGTCATGATGTGTTCCTTTCGCGCCGTTAGGAGCGGACTAAGCGAGCAATGGCATCAACGGCCTCGGCGACCTTGGCACGGGCAGTTTCGTCATCGACGCGAGCGGCATCAACGACGCAGTGATTCATATGCTCTTCGAGCAAGCCGATCGAGACTGCATGGAGGGCCTTCGTCATGGCGGACACCTGGGTCAGGATGTCGATGCAGTATTTCTCCTCCTCCACCATCCGCTGGATGCCGCGGGCCTGGCCCTCGATCCGGCGGAGTCGTTTGAGGTAGTCATCTTTGCGATGGATATAGCCGTGCTGGTGCGGTGTCGTGGTCACGCACTTCAGCATACCCCCAGGGGGTATAAATCAAGATTTCAGATCAGGGATCCGCTGGACGTCGACGATGCCGAGAAGTTCATCGATCTCGGCGGCGGTCAGCGGGCGGTCCATCGCGCTCGCGGCGATAATCAGGTTGGTCGTCAGTTCAACCTCGCCAAGGAGGTCGCCGTCTTCAAGGGTCACATCAAACTGATCGTGCACCCCAATCTCCCTTCTGACTCGATGACCGCCCCACGCCGAAACCCTGGCGCTGTCTCTAGTGTGCCTGCTAAGTGTCCGATTCTGACCAACTGGTCGGAAAATAGTCCCTAAGAGTCATTTTCCGGCTACCCATATGGAAGCCAACAAGAACGAGGCCTCACCCCGAAGGGTGAGGCCTCGCTTTCGACGTCTGATGGTGAGATCAGATGGCGCGAACGTTCTCCGCCTGAGGACCCTTGGGGCCCTGCGTGACGTCGAACTCGACCTTCTGGTTCTCGTCCAGGGACTTGTATCCCTGGCTCTGAATCGCCGAGTAGTGCACGAAAACGTCGTCGCCGCCGTCCTCCTGCGCAATGAAGCCGAAACCCTTCTCGGCGTTGAACCACTTCACGGTGCCTTGAGCCATTGCTCGTTACTCCTATATCGGTGCGATAGGGGCCATCACCTCGACGGCCCCACATCAGATGCGGTGACATCGTCGCTCCGACTTACGTGAGTGGTTCACGAAGCTGAAACGCCGTTGGATCACAAACTCCGCGGGCGTGTACCTGCTAGAACTTGCACCTGTTGCACTAACAACTGTAGCAATACCAGCCAGATTGCCAACTTCTCGACCCGCTCAACCGCCAATTGTGCTCAAAATGCACTTGACCCCGCCGCGTTAGGGACGCAGATGGAGTTGGAAAGTCAGCCAGGCAGAGAGGTGCTCAATCGTGTGCTTGCTGATTTCGTGAGCACCAGGATCGCGCCAGGTGGTCACGTCCGCGCCGGAGTCCTCGAGCAGATAAGCCCAAGTCCGCGCGACGAGATCAGCGGGAATCACCGCATCGGCATCGCCATGGGCCAAGAAGATGGGTAGGCCTGCGAGGCGATCGGGAACGGTTGGGACCCCACCATTGAAGGGCAGCGTGCCGCTGAGCAGAGCGGCGCCCGCAACACTGCGGGGGCGATCCAAGATGATGCCTCCGGCGAAGGCGGCCCCGCCACTGAAGCCGATCAAGAACACCCTCCGGCGCGGCGGTGCCACGTCAGCCAGCCAGGCACGAAACCACGACATCGTGTTGGTGAGTGATTCTGGCACCGGGCGGCCGATGCCGACGTTGTTGAACCACGCAAACCCGTTGTCCTCGGGGATGGGTGCACGCAAGGCGGCGTACGCCGGACCGTGCGGCAAGAGCGGGGCCAAGGTGATGATGTCGCGCTCGTTCGAGCCTCGACCGTGGAGCAAGACCACCAGCGGGGTCGTCGAACTCACCGCGCCGTACGTCACGTGGACAGGCGCGGGCGACCCCGGTCGGACAATCCCCACAAGGGCCATCATCACGGGAGGTTTGTCGCAATTCAACTAGTCCACGGTTACGGTTCACCGACTCCGGGGCCGGCGAACCGTTCTTCGTCGAGTGACGAGGGGCCGAAATCACGATTCGGACCTCGCAATGGCAGACTGTGCGCGGGCCGTTAGCTCAGTTGGTAGAGCACTGGACTTTTAATCCATCGGTCGTCGGTTCGAGCCCGACACGGCCTACCATTGTCGCCATTTGCGTGCCCGAATGCCGATGGCGCAAACCTCAGGGTTTGCCGCCGTATTCCGTGACGTTTGCTCCATCGAGAGCTCCGGGGCTCGACGTCACCTCCCATCATCCCTACGCGTCGATGACTCGTTAGAGGCAAGACCGGAGAGTATGACGTCCAGTTGGCAAGCGGGATTTGCGCTCAAACATCCAAGATGGCAACTCTTGAGTTGCCAGGACTTGCCACCTCATATCTCATGGAGACTCCATACATTCATCGTCCAGATGGATTACGTCCCAGAAATTGGAGTCCCCCATGAAGAAGATCGTTAGCTCTGCCGCTGCAATTGCCTGCGCCCTCGCCCTCTTGGTCACCGCCGGAGCAAGTGCCGGACCGGCCGCTCGCGGCACCGGTCACAGCCACTGCTGCTGAACGCCATGACCGCTTCCGGTGGGTGCGTCAACGCTTCGGTGTTGCGCGCACCTACCGGCGGGTGAAAACGAACGTCTCGAGGCCAGGCGGGCTGATCGGCAACTCGGCGCCCAGGCTCATGCTGGCCGAGCGGAAGGCGTGGAGCGCTGCATCGACCTGTCCGAGGCGTTGTCTAGTTTCGCCAACTTCAAACCATAATTGGGCTGCTCCGCGGTCGCGGTCGAGCATGACCAAGACGTCGCCGGCTTGGTCGAGGGTGCTGCTGGCCTCCGCTTCGCGGCCGGCCGCTAGGTAGATGTGGCCACGCAGGACCAGTTTCTCGGCAGCCAGGAAGGGCGATTGGTCTTCGGCCTCAAACGGGATCTCATCGAGTGCGCCCAGCGCAAGCTCGGTCATTCCCGAAGCAAAGTGCACTTTGGCCAGTCCCATCAGAGTCCGCGCAACGTCAATCGGGCTGGCCGAAGACCAATCCATCTCTCGGCGGGCCAGTTCAAACACGGAGCGGGCTGCCTCGATGTCTGCGTCGGGCTTGGCCAACTCATAGAAGCCCAATTGGATGCGCAACCGACCTAGGTTGCGGGTGCTGTCGCCGGTTTCGAGGATGGCGAGAGCCTTGGTTGCCAGTCGGATTGCTTCCTGAATGTTGCCCTGGGTGCGCTCAAGGATCGATGCCTCCCAGTGTGCGGCGGCGCGACCTTCCATCGAGCCATGCACCTCGGCCGCGCCCAAAGCCCGGCGGCACAGGCGAATGGCTTGGCTGGTGTCGCCCTTCTCGAAGTAGGCGGCCGCGACCGTGACCGTCAACTTCATGTAGTCATCAAGACCCTGGAGTTTTTGCTGCTGCAAGCTGGCCAGCACCTCTTCCCCAGCGGAAACCGCCAGGTCGAGACTTCCCGTCTCGCGATAACACCGACTCAAGGCGATGCCGATCGCGGCCAGCAGCGGCCCCCCCGAAACTCGAGCGCGCAGGTCTTCCAGCTCAAGGATCGCGCCGTCTGCGTCACCGTCGGCCTCCATGACCCTGGCCAGGATCAGCGTTGCCTGATCAGCGAGGTCTTGGTCGGCTGTGCCGTGGGTTGTCTTTACGACGTGCTGTGCCAGGCCCTGGGCGTTGTGGGTTTCGCCCCCGGCCAGCGCCAGCCCGGCATAACTCAACTTGAGCTCCATCGCAGGTCGACGCTGGGGCAGCGGACCCGCCATGAGTGCTTCCGGTGTGGTGTCGAGGCGCTGGGCCAGGAAGACAAGGGTCTTTTCGTCGGGACGCCGTGCCCCCGACTCATAGCGCGAGATGGCCGACGCCGTGACCTGGCCGCCCGCAACGTCACTTTGCTTCAATCCAGCCGCACGCCTGGCGGCGCGAAGCCGCGCACCAATTTCCACTGTGTGCCTTTCGCCATGTTCAACCCGAGCTACATCCATGACCGACTCTTACTCCTTTATTTAGCAGACACTCAGCCTAGGCGAAAGTAGGTCACTTTGGCGCCGTTTAGCCAAGAGCGACTTGGACCTTGCGGTCCGAACCCCGTCATAGGCAGTCATCGGTGCCGTCACATTGTTGAAATTGCAATTGGTCAAAAGTCGCGTCAGGAAAGAGTCATGTTCGGCACGTCATGGGCACCGCTAACGGTGTTGCACCACCCAAGTCACTTAGCGGCGGAGCCAATCGACTTTGGCGTCGGGACCGGCCTCGTGCATTGCCGCAATTGCGGTTCCTTGCTTTCGTCGGACAATGGTCCGTCAACAAGTCGTCGGGCTTATGCCAGTTGCATCCCGATCAGCACAACGCAGAGCACAACCGTTCGGTCGGCCTAAGCGGTCAGGGCCAGCGCGGCACGCTGCCCGCGGTCAGACTGGCCGCCTGCACGAGTCGCGGCCAACTGCTTGCCGAGCGCGCGTCGCTGCAACCGAAACCCGGAAAAAGCGAAGAGTGCGACTAGGACAAATGACAGCGCGAACCAGACGGCGAGTATTTCCGAGATCAGGCTGACCGTTGCTTCGAGATTCACTGTGACTCCCTAGTACTTTTGGCACTTCTTATAGTCCAAACGCGCTATTGACATAGTCATGACGCGGTTGCTCATTTGATTCTGCTAACCGAGAAACTTGGTGTCAAGCCCCTCTTCAGCCCGCGGACTCGCGCAGCCTGGACCAGAGGGCGGCCACATGCTCGCGTTCGGTTGCTTCCGCGCCAATCGAGATGCGCACCATCCAGCGTCCGTCTAACAAGGACGGAGTGACGAAGGCAGCCCCCGAACTGTTGATCGCATCAGCCCAGGCCAATGTGTGGGCGTCGATCTCGTCGGCACTAAGGCCAGCCGGCTCATGACGCACACATACGGTTTGCAGAGCAACGGGCGCTAGGACGTGCCACGCCGGCTCGGCCTCGATCTGCTCGGCGAGCCAGGCCGCGTTGGCCAGGTCACGACGCAACCGATCCCGGATCGCCTCGACACCGTCGAGGCGAAGGTGGAACCAGAGTTTTAGCGCCCGGAAACGCCGGCCCAAGGGAATGCCCAGATCCTTATACTGCGTGACCTCGCTGTCGACCGCCGACCGGAGGTATGACGGATTCGTCGACATCACTCGGACCAGATGCTCCGGATCGCGCACATAGAGCAGGGCGCAATCAAGGATCGTGCCCATCCATTTGTGGGGATTCCAGGCAACCGAATCCGCGCCTTCCACTCCCTCCACCAGGTGTCGACACTCCGGAAGCAGCAAAGCCGACCCGGCCATCGCCGCGTCCACGTGCACCCAAGCGCCGTACTCCTTGGCGATCCGGACGATCTCGCCGACCGGATCCATCGCTGTCGTACCCGTGGTGCCGACAGCGGCCACGACAGCCGCCGGACGGCGTCCAGCCGCGACGTCGGCCGCCATCGCCGCCGCCAGCGCCTCCGGCGCCATGGCGTACGTCGTGGGGTCAACATCGACGAGGCGCAGGTTGTCGCGCCCAAAGCCGGCCAACAGCACGGCCTTGTCGACCGAAGAGTGAGCGTGTGGCGAGGTGTAGACAACCAGCGGTGCCGCCTCGGCCTGCAGCCCGCCACGCGCCTCCGAATAGTCCGAAGCGCGTTCGCGCGCCGCCAACATCGCCACCAAACAGGCAGTCGAGGCCGTGTCGTGAATCGCGCCCGTCCAGGCCTGCGACAGCCCGGTCAACTCTCGCAACCAGTCGGTCACAACCTGCTCCACCTCAGTCAGCGCGGGCGCCGATTGCCAGGTGATGCCCAAGGCGGCGACGCCGCCCGAGGCGAGGTCACCCAACACCGAGGACAACGCCGCATTGGACGGAAACCAGCCAAAGAACGCCGGGTGTTGGGTCTGCGTGATGCCGGGCACGACCACGCGCTCGAGATCGGTCAACACGTCGACAAAGGGCTCGGGAAGGTCCGGGGCTCGCGCGGCCAATCCGGCTGCCACTTCACCTGGTCGGACCAGCGCGGCCACCGGCAATTCGGGGATCCGAGTGCGATAGTCAGCGATCCAATCGATGAGTTGGTGGCCGGCTTCCCGAAACTCCTCAGGCGTCATGGGGTGACCCTAGACTCAACTAGCGGCGGTCCTTCGAAAGGGGAGACCGCGACCGAGCGCAGGCAGTGGTTTAGTCAGGAGCAGTCGTGGCACACCCTCCCACCGTCACCGCCCCCATCGTGACCACGCAGGCAGGGCAGGTCCGCGGATTCTGGCGCGGTGAGTCCGCCGCCTTCCTCGGCATCCCGTTCGCGGAGCCACCTGTCGGCGAGTTGCGGTTTGGAGCGCCCGTTCCACATCAAGCTTGGGCGGGGGTCCGTGATGCGACGGCGTACGGCGCAACTGCCCAACGCGGCGACGGCCACGAACCGACGACCATCCCTGAACCCTCCATCCCGGGCGACTCAACGCTCAACGTCAATGTCTTCACCCCCAGCCCTGGGATGGAGACGGCCGGGCTGCCGGTGTTGGTCTATATCCACGGGGGCGGGTTTCAGGCCGGCTCACCGGCGAGCCCGTGGCATGACGGGAAGGCCTTCAACCGCGATGGGGTCGTCACAGTGACGATCTCTTATCGCTTTGGCTTCGACGGGTTTGGCTGGATTGCCGACGCACCTCACAACCGGGGTGTCCTCGACTGGGTGCTGGCTTTGGAGTGGGTGCGCGACAACATATGCGGGTTTGGCGGCGACCCCGATCAGGTGACAATCGCCGGTCAGTCCGCTGGTGGTGCCGCCGTGCTCACGCTGCTCGGGATGCCCCGGGCTCAGAGTCTTTTCGCCCGAGTCATTGCCTTGTCCGCCCCTGGCCGCGGCGTTGCTACCTTGACCAACGCGGAGCGGAACGGCCGGCTGATCGCTGAGAGCGCGGGCGTCGAGCACACGCGCGCCGGGTTGTCACAACTCGACGAACTCACCGTCCTCGAAGTGCAGAAGCGAGTCAGTCAGCCGGCCGCGGATGATTCGCCGATCGCGGGCCTGCGTCACATGATGACCGGCGAGGGCTTGCGATGGCTTCCTGTCGCTGACGGCGACCTGATCTCCCATCCGGTCCTCGACCTCATCGCCGCGGGAGTCGGCGCTGACAAACCGCTGATGCTCGGCGCCACCGATCAGGAGTTCAATCGCGAGGTCATTGAAGCCGCGCCGGGGTTGGCAGCGTTTGATGGTGTGGAGATGCTGACTGCAGTTGGCCTCACTCCCGGCCAAGCCGCGGCCTTCGTGGCTTCTCACCCCGGCCTCAACACCGCGCAACTCGTCGGGCAATGCGCCAGTGATCTCATCTTCCGCGCGTTCAACCGAGAGGTTGCCGAGGCTCGCGTCATCGCGGCCGAGGCACGGACCTGGCTCTACCGTTTCGCCTGGCGCTCGCCTAAAACTGGCTATGCCAGCCACTGTTATGACTTGCCGTTCTTCTTTGACCTGCTCGACAGCGAACGAATCGAGACCAGTTTTGGTGACTCACCGCCACAGTCGGTGGCTGACGACCTGCATTCAGCTGCGGTCAGTTTCATCCACGGTGACGACCCCGGTTGGCCGGCGTACGACGAAGCGCGGGATGTGCGTGTCTTTGACGTGCCGTCGTCGGTGATCCCCGACGGCTACGCCGATGTGACCCCACTCGACGTCAAGAATTAACTCGGCTGCCTAGCTCGGCTGCCTAACTCGAGGGGGGCAGGATCTCGCTCAACAACCCTCGGATGCGTGCCTCAATCTCGTCCCGGATCGGCCGAACCGCCTCGATCCCCTGACCCGCGGGATCTTCAAGCACCCAGTCCTCATAACGCTTGCCGGGGAAGATCGGACAGGTGTCGCCACAGCCCATGGTGATCACCACATCGGACTCCTGCACAGCCTCCGTCGTCAACACTTTGGGCTGCTCCCCAGTGATGTCGATGCCGACCTCCGCCATTGCTGCGACTGCGGTCGGATTGATCTGGTCAGCGGGTTGCGAGCCCGCAGACAACACCGTCACCTGATCGCCGCCCAAGTGCGACAAGAAACCGGCTGCCATCTGTGATCGACCGGCGTTGTGTACGCAAACGAAAAGAACCGTGGGTTGACTGCTCACGAGGAGTGCTCCTTCTTAGTCGGGTGGGCTACGGGTTGCGTCGCCGGGCTTTGGGAGGTGGGATCTGGAGGTTTGGGATAGAGGGCGGCGATCAGGGCGAGGCCAACGAGGGCCCCCAGAACCTGCATCAGCACAAACATTGGCGCTGAGCCGGGCGCGATCCCGGAAAAGGTGTCAGAGAGGGTCCGAGCCAGGGTGACGGCCGGATTGGCGAAACTCGTGGAGCTGGTGAACCAGTAGGCCGCGGTGATGTAGCCGCCAACGGCGAAGGCCACCAGGTCGCTGCGATCCGCTCTCACCACACCAAAGATCACCAGCACCAAGCCTGCCGTCGCGACGATCTCGCCAAGCCACAGTCCGCCGCCCGTGCGCTCGGTCGAAGCTATGGACACTGCGTCCAGGTCGAACATCAGGTTGGCGGTGATCGCCCCAAGGACGCCGCCGAGGCACTGCGCCACCACCAAAACGATTGCTTCGAAGGTGCCGATCCGACGAAGAATCCGGTCCACCAGTGTCACCACCGGATTGAAGGCAGCGGAGACCGATTGGAAGGCAAGGATCAGCGCCACCAGAGCGGCGCCAGTGACGAGGCTGTTTTCGAGCAGTTGCAGGCCGACATCATTGGGGGAGAGTTGGCTGGCGGCAATCCCGGAGCCGACCACGGCCGCCACGAGGAATGCGGTGCCCACGAACTCCGCCAGCGCTCGCCTCCCGAGGGTTGTGCTCACGCGCTGGCACCGCCAATGAGTGCGCCTAGGTGTTTCAAGGTGTCATCGCGCACCTTGTAGTAGACCCAGACTCCGCGCTTGCTGCGATCCAGCAGCCCGGACTCGTGCAGCACCTTGAGGTGGTGGCTGATCGTCGGTTGCGAGAGTTCGAAGGCGTCGGTCAGGTCACACACGCAGGCCTCCCCACCCTCGTGTGCGGCCACGAGCGAGACCAGCCGCAACCGCACCGGATCGGCGAGCGCCTTCAGCAAGGGGGCGAGCTGCTCGGCCTCCGTGAGGGACAGGGGCTCGCGCTGGAGGGGTGAGCAACAGGCGACGGCTTCGACAGGAGTGAGCTCCAAGGCAGACATAGGCACCTGTCTATATTGACAGACATCAATGTTCGTGGCAATCTCAAGACATCGACATTCATCTATATCTGTTCTTCTATTTGGGAGGTTTCATATGGGCCGCATTCAATTGGCGCTCAATGTCAACGACATCGACGAGGCTGTGACGTTCTATAGCAAGCTCTTCAACACCGAACCGGCCAAGCGCCGCCCGGGCTATGCCAACTTCGCCGTGGCCGAACCACCGCTCAAACTCGTGCTTTTGGAGAACCCCGGCAAGGGCGGTTCCCTCAATCACCTCGGCGTTGAGGTGCCCGATGTGGACACCGTCGACGCCATCCAAACCCGGCTTGCGGCAGACGGCTTGGCCTCGATCGACGAGAGGGGTACGACGTGTTGCTATGCCAAGCAGGACAAGTTCTGGGTGCAGGGCTCCCCCGGGGGCGAAAAATGGGAGGTCTACACCGTCCTCGAAGACAGCCTCACGTTCCGCGCTGAGGACGAGTCTGGCCCAGGCTGCTGCGGCAGCGATTCCGCCTCACCTGAGGAGACCGCGGCCGCCTGCTGCTAGTGGCGCTTTGGTGAAATGCCAGAACCCCCGAGCCCACAAGGTGGATTCGGGGGTTCTGTTGCGTTTTAACTCAGGTGCACGTGGTGGGCTTCTTGATGCTCAGCACACCCTTTGGTGCTTTTCGGGTCGGGTTGCGGAACAGCTGGGTCTTCTGAACCCAAGCCCGGGTGCCCACCTTGGCGCCCGCCTTTGCCTTCTTGACCGACACCGTGAAGGTGAGGGTCTTAGCGGTCGTGCCGGCGTAGCAGGAGCTCGCCTTCTTCATCTTGGCAGCAGCCTTCGCGCTCACCTTGGCACCGACGGCCTTGCCCTTGTAGCGCATCACGACCTCGGCGGTCTTCTTGAACTTCTTCTCCCAGGGAGCGTCGACCGTGGCGGTCAGGCCAACAGTCTTCGAGGTCGGCACGGTGAACACTGCAACGCCCTTCGAAGCTGTCTTCCACTTGGAGTCCCACAGAGCGCCAGAGCCGCGCTTTTGGGTCAAGCGCACCTTGCAGGTCGGGCAGCCCTTGAGCTTCACCGTGACGGTGGTGGTTGCTGGCGGGGACGTGGGAGGGGGCCCGGGAATAACGAAATTGGGTTGGGCGAAGGTCAGGAAGTTGGAGTAGAGACCACCACTGAGGTTGGTGGTGCCACCGATCCGCAACGCCGATTCGTCGGCCCGGATCACGCGTACGCCGGGGGTTGCCGGGGTAGTCGTCGGCAAGGAATACGGCAGGGTTGCGCCGTCAGCGGGGTTGGCCGCATAGAACTGATTGCGCGGACTGACGATGGTGGGGAAGTAGTCCGTCACGCTGGCTTCGAAGTGACCACCGAAGTAAACGATGCCGTCATAAACGTCCACTGCTTGGATGTCGCCGTCGGCCTTGTTTCGCCAGTCGTAGGCGTCAACACCGTTGTCCCATGCTGCGGCAAAGCCACCGCCATTTCCTGCGATGGCGGCATAGACCTTGCCGGCCTCATCCACATCGAGATCAAGAACCTTGCAAAACTCCACGCCATTGCCGTTGCAGATGGTGTCGCTTGGTCCGGCGTTGGGACGCCACGTGGTGACATCCCCAGTTGTCGCATCCACCGACGCGAGGTTCAGTTGATTCTGGCCGTCGACCATCGTGAAGTCGCCACCAAGGTAGACAAGGCTCGGTGTCACTTTGATGGACGAAGCTCGGCCAACAGTGCCCATGTTCGCATCAAAGACTGGGTCGAGCGCACCCACGCCAGTGGCGGAGACTTTGGCAGCGCTCACGTGACTTGCACCGCCCACAGTCTGGAACTGACCGACCATATAGAGGTCGGCATCGTTGGCTGACAACTCCAGGTCGCGCACCGGGCCGCTGACGCCTGGGTTCCAGGTGGCATCCATCACGCCAGCGCTGCTGATCTTGGCGACGTACCCTCTGGCCACACCGTCGATGCTGGTGTAGTTGCCTCCGACGTACACGGAGCCATCAGCAGCAACGTCGAGCGACGAGACTGCCGGGTTCAGGCGGTAGCCATTGCCATCGAGTCCCGAGGCATCGGCGACCACAGGCGCGACAAAGGCGCTGGTGGGATTGCCCGTCGCGCGATCGATCGCCACCAGGTTGCTAGCCGCGAAGGTCGCGTTGGTTGCCGGGTTCCTGAGGGATGTGAAGTCGCCGCCCAAGTAGATGCGGGTCGGCGTCACGGCCATCGCCCAGACCTGACCGCCACCACCCGCACCGCCCGCGCCCTGTGGGATCCAGGTTGGAGTAGGCGTTGCATTGTAGGTCTCTGCCGACGCCACGCTTGGAACGACGGCGGCGACGAGGCCGAGCAGCAGGGCAGAAGAAAGCAGACGTTTCACGAGACAGGATCCCAACCTCAGGTCGGCGGCCATAGCGGCAGCCAAGTTCGTAACGGTAAGTAAATCCTAGGGGTGCGCTGTGGGCCAGCCAGTCACCCAAACGGATGATCCGGCATGACCCATCCGGTGACCAGTCACCGCAAATGGGCCACGGATTAGCCATGAAGAGGTGATGTAGATGAGTCCTCAGCGAAATACGATCGGAACAGAGATTTTGCTTTGACGAATGCCCACAAGACGGCTTCTTGGGGTAGAACCATAGAAGAACCAATCCTGTGGGGGGATGGAAAGTCAGTGACGCTAACCAACAGCAAACTGCGGGTCGAGGTCGGCCCGCGATCAGTCGGCATTGTGCGCCGATGGGTTGCCGATGTCTGCATTGACATCGGCCGACCTGATCTCGTCGATTGCGCCCGCCTCGGAGTCTCCGAGTTGGTCACCAACGCTCTGCTTCATGGCGCTCCGCCGATCAGCGTCGCGGTGCGCGGCACGGTCGAACATCCTCGGATTGAAGTGTCCGATGGATCTCCCCGCCCCCCAGCTTCACCGGTCGACCGGGGGGGAATGTCCACCACGGGACGCGGTCTCAGCATCGTCGCAAAGTGCTCGATTGCTTGGGGGGCCGAGGTCGACCGAGACCGCAAGATCGTCTGGTTTGAGCCCGCTAGCGAGGTCCACCCACACGTAGACCCGCCGTACTCCCTGACGCTCACCGACGTGGCGCCACCGGCTGATCCGGCAACCGACCTGATCCCGATCACTATCCTGGGTGCGGATGCACAGACGTGTTATGCCTTGCTGAAGCACTACCGCGATCTGCGCCGCGAGCTCCGCTTGCTCGCCCTGACCCACGCCGAGGACTATCCCCTTGCCCAGCGCTTGTCCGAGTTGATCATTTCTTTCGAGCACGAGTTTCCCCAATCGGCGCTGGCTCAACTTGAAGTTGCGCTCAACAACGGCGACTCAGAGCTCGACATTGTGGTGGACATGTCTCCCGCGCTCCCGCCGCTGATCCCCCAGATGTTGGAAGTCCTCGACCTCGCCGACGCCTTTTGCCGCGCCCAACAGTTCCTGGCGATCGCCCGCACCCCCGACCAGAATGCTTACTGTCACTGGTTCCTCGAGGAGTTTGCCCGTCAGGGCCGCGGCGAGGTCTCCCAGCGCTGGTTTGAATCGGAGCACAGGCAACACGTCTCCTGAGTTCCGATCGTGGCAAACTGCCCTTCGTGATCAAGGCGCCCAAAGGGCTCGCGACGCTGGCAGCTGTCGCCCTGGGTGGCGCCATCGGCGGCACCCTTCGTTATCTCAGCACTGAAGCACTCCCCGATGGGGACGGGTTTCCCGCGACCACCTTCGCGATCAACGTGAGTGGCTCCCTCCTGCTGGCGATGCTGCCGCACTGGCTCGGACTGGGCAGGCCCTACCTGATGGCCATGCTGGGTCCGGGCTTGCTCGGCGGCTTCACCACCCTGTCGGCGTACTCCGAACACACGCGCAGCCTGCTTTCGACGGGACAGGAGTGGCTGGCGCTGAGCTACGCCGGATCCACAGTGTTGACGTGTGTTGCGGTGGTCTGGCTGGCCCGGCGCTATCTCATCCAAGCCAGGCATGCGTGAGCGTGGTGATCGTTCTCTTGATTGCCGCCGGGGCAGCGCTGGGTGCGTCCACTCGCTACGTTCTCGCGCGCCGGTTTGATCATTCCTGGCCCCTCGGCACCCTCGGAGTCAACGTCTTCGGCTCGTTCCTGCTGGGGATGTGCGTCGCCTGGTCACTGAGCGACCAGGGCCTGGCGTTTCTAGGCATCGGGTTCTGCGGCGGCCTCACGACGTTCTCCAGCTTTGCCGTGCAGACCGCGGACCGGTTGATGGACCATCACTCACGCCTGCGCGGTGCGGCGTACGCCGTCATCACGGTTGTCGCCTCCCTCGGCGCCTGCGCCCTCGGCTATTCATCAATCTGAGACACCCACGCGGAATACCCAGACCTACTCCAATGAGCCCAACTCGTTCTGCAGTTGGGAGAGCTCTTTCATCCGGTGTTCCTGACGGCCTGCTCGTGGCGAGCGATGAACTCCTTCAAGACGCGAGTGACGACCGCCTCGTCAGAAGGCTCATCGGTCAATGCACGAGCCCGGCGGAGCAGATCCGTATCTATTGATACATACGTTGTCATTTGGTCCCCCTTATGGATAGGCCGTTGTGCGCGACAAAATGACGAACGCCCCAGATCGAATGATCTGGGGCGTTGCGTTGTCGGCGACCCCGACGGGACTCGAACCCGCGACCTCCGCCGTGACAGGGCGGCGCGCTAACCAACTGCGCTACGGGGCCATCTTTAGTGTTGCTTTTGTGCTGGTGAAGCGGGTGGAACTCTAACTCACCGGCCTCGACTGCTGCCAATCGTGGCCGTCGTACCCCCAAGGGGATTCGACCGCTCACCATTCTACGTTCAAAGCACTCGCTGAGCCCAAGTCGGGGTCGCTCGCCAGCGTCCACGAACCCCCGGGAGCCTCGAATTGTTGACGTGTCAACACCCGGGACGACGACACCTCGCTGCCTCCTGATCAATGGTCCGTCAGAGCCGCCGGAGTTCGCGCGAAACTGTGTAGTTTGAGATGCTGAAACTGTAGAGTTTGATCAAGCGAAACCGTATAGTATAGGCGTGGATTACCTGCCAAGAATTCTCGACGATGAGCTTAAGGTGGCGCTCGCCGGACTCCCCGCCGTGGCTATTGACGGGGCCAAGGGCATCGGAAAGTCCGCGACCGCCGAGCGCTTCGCAGGCACCATAATGCGCCTGGATCGACCTGAGGAACTGAGTGTCCTTAGAGCAGACCGGGATCGCATCGACCGGCTCCCCACGCCCGTGCTCATTGACGAGTGGCAAAACGATCCCCCGATTTGGGACGCCGTACGCCGCAGCGTTGACGCTGATCGGAGTCCTGGAAGATTTCTCCTGACCGGCAGCGCGAATCCTAAGAACACCAATATCCACTCCGGGGCGGGGCGCATCGTCCGGCTGCAAATGCGGCCACTGTCCTTGGCCGAGCGCCGACTGGTGCGACCCACGGTCAGCCTTCGCGACCTGTTGGGTGGAGCCACCGAACCGATCGACGGCCGCACCGAAGTCTCGTTGGACGACTACATCTCCGAGATTCTTGGTTCGGGGCTTCCGGGCATCAGGTCTGACGCGCACGTCACCCACGCTCAACAACTCGATTCCTACCTCGACTTCGCGCTCTCGCGTGAGGTGCCCGCCTTGGGTTCAGTCGTACGACGACCCGCTGCCCTGTTGGCGTGGCTCAGGTCGTATGCGGCGGCCTCCTCGTCTATGGCCAGCTTCGAGTCAATTTCCGATGCCGTCTCCCGAGAGGTCCGGCCAACGCGCGCGACGATCATCGACTACCGCGAGGCCCTCACTCAACTCTGGCTTCTGGACGAGATTCCCGCCTGGGTGCCCAGTGGTAAAGAACTGAGTCGCCTCGGTCAATCACCCAAACATCAACTGGCTGATCCGGCGTTGGCTGCTCGACTACTCAGAGTCAATCGCGAGCGACTCCTGACAGCCTCAGGGGAGGGCGACCGAGTTCCGGGCTATCAACGGCTTCGCAAGGAGTCCCTCCTAGGCGCGCTCTTTGAGTCGCTGGCGGCTCTGAGTGTGCGCGTCTATGCCCAGCCCAGTGGGGGGAGCGTCTCACACCTGCGGACCCACCGCGGTGACCATGAAGTCGACCTGATCGTCGAAGCATCCGATGGTCGAGTCCTGGCTATTGAAGTCAAACTCACCCAAGACGTCGACTCCACCGACGTTCGACATCTCAACTGGCTCGCCGCCCAAGTTGGAGACCAACTCGTCGACAAGGTCATCCTCACAACAGGCTCCTATGCCTATCGACGACAAGATGGCGTCGCCGTAGTCCCTCTCGCGCTGCTCGGACCCTAGGTCAATCGCGCGGGGGCTATTCGGAGGCACACGGTCCCGGCGAGCGGGTGAGGCATTGGGACCCGCGCCTAGGGCCTCGACTACCTTTTCGGGTCCGGGCGCTTCGGCCGTCTGATTGTGCAGTCATCACACCGACGCCTGCCACAGGGTTAGGCTCGTAGTCGTCGTTTGTCAGCGCGCTTGTAGGCGTCCAGGGTGTAGGAATCTATGGGGCCGAGGCCAAGGCCAGTGAATACGCCGCCAGTGCTTTGATCGCGCCATTTTCGAACCGACGCCAGCATCGCCGGAATGTCGTCCACTTCCCAGGGGTGATCGAGGCCTTCGGGGAACCAGGAGTGGATGGCCTCGATCTCGACTCGGTCAAGTCGGGCACGTGACTTGCCGAGCACTTCTCGGGCTCGTTCTAGGGTGCCGGTTCGCAGACCGTAGACGAGCCCACCGGTGATGTCGTGGAAGCTGTAGGACTTGATCCGCTTGGGCGGTCTGAGTGTCCTGGCGTACCACGCGAACATGGGTTCAACGATTTCCAGTCCCCCACTTTCCGACAGTCTTTTGCCAACAACCTGTCGGATGTATCGGGAGCGATCCGCCAGCAGCAACAACTTGACCCGGTCGTCATCTGGGTGCCGGCCATCAAGTCGGTCGACCGCGGCTAATCGCTCATCGGTGCTCGACGTGCCCAGTACCAGATCATGCCACCACTCCTGAGGGAGCAACTCATAGTAAGACAGCCGACCCAGCAGCAGCGAGCGATCATCGTCCCCGCGAGCAAAGGGTAGGACTTCCAGCAACTGTTCGGGCGTCGGTTCAAGCGTGCTCGATTGGCACCTCCTCGGCAGTCTGCACACACGCTTCCAGTAAGTCTCAGGGACGTTGTAGCGCAGGAAAGTCACCAGATAACCAGCCTTCCTAGACTGGTTATCCAAACAAAACTGGACGCAATGTTGACACCGTGTTGACACAAATCGTGCCTCTTTGCGCTATGAAAATTGCGTTTCTGCAGGCCAGACGGCATATCAACGAAGTACCCCCAACGGGATTCGAACCCGTGCTACCGCCGTGAAAGGGCGACGTCCTAGGCCGCTAGACGATGGGGGCCCGCCGAACGTCACGCGCGTGAGCGGCGATGAACAGCCCGGCAAGCATAGAGCCCAGTGCCCTCCCGCTCCAAAACGATTAGCCGATCGATTTCGGAGCCCTTCTGCCACTCGGTTTCGCGAGGACCGTCCCACTCAGGTAGGGTTTTGCCGCCTGCCCACCTTGAGAAACTTTCAGATGCGGCGGGCACGGCCAGGTAGCTCAGTTGGTACGAGCGTCCGACTGAAAATCGGAAGGTCGACGGTTCGACCCCGTCCCTGGCCACCACCAAACCCGCAGGTCAGCGGCCTCCTACCCGGCCCCGAGAGTCGCGCGCCGAACGCCGGATCAAACCTGAAAAGAACCTCTGGTATTGAGCTAGAGGCAGATAATTCCTCGACAAAGGGAATCGTTTCGATATTTCTCTACGGAATTTGTGAGAAACGTCTTAGACCTACTTCGCCCGGGTTACCCTCTCTCCGTCAAGTGACTCATGGGACGGGGATGTCCAAAGCACATTGACAAACAAACAAACGCGCGTGCTAGGGCGTTGCGGTGTGTAACCACACCGGGGCGCTTCTTCACGTCATGCCTTAGTTGAGGATGAACAATGGGCCACCACCACTCACCACACACTCGGTTGCGCGCCAGAGCGGGCAGCGCTTACGTACGACTGGTGTCAACCTTGTGCGCCGGCGCATTGCTTCTGGCCTCCCTGGTGTGGTTGGCGGCGCCGGCTCAGGCTGCACCCTTCATTCCCTTGGGCCCGCCCGACGGTGCCGGCGGGTTCGCACCCACGCCGTTGGTGACGTTAGACCAAGACAATGTGCCCAGCGGTTCCACTGTCGACCTCACCATCTCCGCTTGCATCCCCACTGAGGCACAGGCCGGCGACAGTTTTGACATGTCGTTGCCGCCGCAGATCACCAACTGGCCAGAGTCCTTCGTGATTAACGCTGAAGACGGCACTCCCTGGGTCAACGTCACTGTGGATCAGTCGGTTTCGCCCGCGGTCATGACCTTCACGCTGACCCCAGAAGGCGCCTCTGACGACAACGACACCGTCTGTTTCGACGCCCTTCTCGGTGTCACAGCCACCTCGGTCGAAACGCAAACCTACGAATTGAGCTTCTCCATTTCGGGAGTTGAACTGACTCCAAAACCTGTCATCACGATCCAAGGCGGCGGCGGCTGCGAGCCCAACTGTGGCCCGACGCCTGTCTCAAAACCGGACGGGCCCTACAAGAGCGGGTGGTTCAACAAGGCCGACCAGTGTCGCACGAGCATCGCTGACTGTCTGACCTGGGCACTGGCCACTCCGTATGCAGATGTGCCCGCAAACTTTAAGGCGTTCACCTTCACTGACCCTGCTCAGCCGGGCTGGGCCTACAACTGCTCCGTCGTTTCACTAACCGTAATAACCTCCCCCGACTTCGCTGACAGCAGTCTCACGACGTACGCCTCGTTGACCTTGGCAGATGCGATCGCAGCCGGGTTAGTGAAGAATTGGAGCTGTTCTCCCACCGGCGTAGTCGTCACGTTGGATAACACCGCCTTGACTGACCCAGGGCACCAATCGATGTATCTGACCGTTGCCGCCTCTGCCTTGGCTCCCGGAGGGAGTGGCGCGGTTACTTACCGCAACTCCGCCGATATCGCGGCTGAGGGATTCTCCAGTTCTAGTTCGACCTCCTTCTCCTCAAACTACTTTGGCTCTTCAGCTCGTGGAGACGGAATCCGGATTATCAAGCGCGACGAGAACGGTTTCGACGCCAACACCGCAGCCCAGTCGGTGACTCTGACTCCACCCCCGGGTCAGACCACGGCCTCCACCCGGCTGATTTATACCGTTCGCAACACCGGTACGACGACCATGCGCAACCTGACGGTGAGCGACTCTGTCACCACCGGCGGCGCCGCGGTGACTAACTTCACCTGCATCTTCCCTGACGGCACCACCGGCACTACCTGGGCCGGTCCCTTCGCTGCAAAGACCCAGTTCGAATGCACCGCCGATCTGACCGGTGTCAGCGGAGCCCACAAGAACGTTGGGCGCGTCACCGGGACCGGCAATCGGACATTAACTCGCACCGACCCCTACAACGCCATCACGCCTGGCACGCCCGTGCCACTGCCCGTGTCGGTTGGCGACTACGTCTGGTATGACACCAACCGCGACGGCGACCAGGACGACGCCGAGTTGCCCGTCGCCGACGTACCCGTATTCCTGTTGGACGCGACCGGTGGCGTGGTCGCCGAGACCACCACAGACGCCAATGGTTTCTACTCCTTCATCGATCTGGACCCCGGGCTTGCCTACACGATCAGCTTTGAGGCACCCGAAGGCACCAGCATCACAAAGCAGAATGCAGGAGGCCCCGATAACGCGGACTCCGACGCCGACCCGAGCACGGGAGAAGCCCCCTTCACCAGCCCAGTCACCGGCGCCAACTCCGAGACCGCGCCGGATGATCCCACCCTCGACGCAGGCCTGATCAAGTACAACCTGACCTTGACAAAGGCTCTCCAGAGCGCCGGCCCCTTTGCCGGTGGCCAGAACGTTGAGTTCACCTTGACACCGCACAATGACGGTCCGGTGGACTCCCTGGCCGGTTGGTCCGTCACCGATCTCCTTCCCGCAGGTTTGACTTTCGTGTCGATGACCGGGCCGGCGTCCTACTCGTGTGCCGACAACGTGTGTACGTCGAGCACACCACTCGCCGCTGGCGCGGACGGCGCACCGATCACCGTCACCGCGACGATCAATCAGCTGACGCCGGGGTCACTCAAGAACGTTGCGTATGTGTCCCCCGCCGGTGCAGATGTGCCGGAGGTTAACCCGCTCGAGATCCCGACCCTCGACAGCAACACTGCAGGCTCAGCAACCGACAACGACGCCGAGGCCCTCGTCGTTATCCCCGCAATCTCCGTAGGCGACTTCGTGTGGTGGGACGAAGACCGTGACGGTGTTCAAGACGCCAACGAAGCGCCCATCGGTGACGTCACCGTCAACCTGCTCGACGAAAACGGCGACCTGATCAAGACCACGACCACCAACAGCGACGGTTTCTACTCGTTCACCGACCTTTCGCCGCTGACGAACTACACCGTCGAGTTCGTGAAACCGACCGGCACGGTGTTCACCGAGTTGAATGACCCAGCCTCCGACGGCACTGATTCCGATGCCGACCTCGTCACTGGCCGAGTCGACATTGTCACTCCCGCCAGCGGCGACAACTCAGCATCGTCGCCCGATGACCCGACGATCGATGCCGGGCTGATGCAATTCAACCTGAACCTGGCCAAAACCCTGACTACACCCGGGCCCTACGTCAGCGATCAGGACGTTACCTTCACGCTCACCCCCCACAACGACGGTCCCGTTGCGGCACTGGCCGGCTGGTCTGTGACGGACCTGCTTCCTGCGGGCATGGAGCTCGTCTCGATGACCGGCGCTGGCTATACCTGCTCGGCCAACGTGTGTACGGCCAACGCCGACCTGGCGCAAGGGGCCAACGGCCCCCCGATTTCCGTGGTGGCCAAGATCGTCACTGAGGAAACTGGCTCCCTGAAGAACGTTGCCTACATCTCTCCCGACCCGGCGGACATCGACGAGACCAACCCATTAGTTGTTCCCACGACGGACACGGACACGACCGGGACAGACACTGACAACGACGCGCAAGCGGCACTCGAGGTGAAGCCGGTCTCGATTGGTGACTTCGTCTGGTGGGACGTCAACCGCAACGGACTCCAAGATGCCGGCGAAGATCCCATCGAAGGTGTTGTGGTCGTCCTTCTTGACAGCAACGGCAACGAGATCGCCACCACCACGACCGATGGGCTTGGCTACTACTTCTTCGAGAGCCTGAAGCCGAACACGGACTACACCGTTGTCTTCACCAAGCCTGTCGACGCCGAATTCACCACTCAGAATGCCGGCGACGACACGTTGGACTCCGACCCGGATCCAGCCACCGGCGAGATCGCGGTCACGACCCCATCCGACGGTAACAACGCAACTCCCGAAGAGGATGACCCGACGCTGGACGCCGGGTTCGTGAAGTACAACCTCGCCATCGCAAAGACCCTGGACACCGCGGGACCGTTCAGCGCGTTGCAGGAAGTGACGTTCACGTTGACTCCGCACAACGACGGCCCGGTAAACGCGCTGGCTGGCTGGTCGGTCACCGATGTTCTGCCCGCCGGTCTTGAACTGGTTTCCATGGCTGGGACCGGCTACACCTGTGTGGCCAACGTCTGCACCGCGGACGCCCAATTGGCTGCGGGCGAGGACGGCGAACCCATCACTGTCGTCGCCAAAATCGTGGCGGCGACTCCGGGACGATTGCACAACGTCGCCTACGTCAGTCCCGACACGGACGACGTCGCCGAAACCAACCCGCTGGCCATCCCCACCACAGACACGGACACAGGTCTCACCGATACCGACAATGACGACCAAGCTGCCTTGGACCTCATCCCCGTGTCCATCGGCGACTACGTCTGGCTAGACATCAACCGAGATGGCTCGCAGACTGATGGGGAGCCGGTTGTCTCTGGCGTTACCGTCCGACTACTAGACGCCAACGGCGACGAAGTCGCCAGCACTGAAACCACCGCGACCGGCTTCTACTCCTTTACCGATCTGCTCCCCGGCGCGGCGTACACAGTGGTCTTCGTTGCGCCCGACGGCACCAGCTTCACCCTGCAGACCGTGGCCCCCGACACGGAGGTGGACTCCAATCCGAACCCGGCGACGGGTGAGGCTCCAGTCCTAACACCGACCACCGGAGACAACTCGGCAACAACCCCCGATGACCCGACAATCGACGCCGGGCTGGTCAAATACAATCTGTTGTTGGACAAGACGCTCGACACTGAGGGTCCGTATTACCAAGGCCAGACCATCGAATTCACGTTGACACCTTCAAATGAGGGGCCGACGGACTCCCTTGCCGAGTGGACCGTGACAGACGTGCTGCCTGCGGGTCTTTCCTTGGTCTCGATGGCCGGCGCGGGCTACACGTGCACAGACAACATCTGCACCGCCGATGCCCCGTTGGCTGCTGGCACGACCGGTTCGCCGATCACCGTTGTCGCCATGATTGCCGCTGACTTCGCAGGTGAGACCAAGAACGTCGCCTACGTCACCCCGGCCGAGGCTGACGGAGTCGAAACCAATCCCCTCGGAGAGGTGCCGACAACCGACACTGACACGGCTGCGTCCACCACCGACAACGACGACGAGGCTCCACTCACCGTTGTGGTTCCGGTGCGCCTAGGTGACTACGTCTGGATCGATTTCAATCGAGACGGGCTTCAAGACGAGTCAGATATTCCCGTCGAAGGTGCGACTCTCACGCTCACCCGGGCTGATGGCGAACCCGTGGTTGACATCTTCGGAAAGCCCGTCCCCCCGGCGACCACCGATGTGAACGGTCACTACTTGTTCGACGACCTTCCCGCTGGCCAATACATCGTGACTATCGACCCGTCGACGGCGCCCGCTTTGGCTGGCTACATTCCAACGCTTGCCAATGCCGGTGAGGGTGACGTCGATTCCTCTTCGGGCAACGCGACGTCCGCGATTCTCAGCGGCGGCGAACAGGACCTGACCCTCGACTTTGGGTTCGTCGTCCCGAAGGTCAAAGTCGGCGACTTCGTCTGGCTCGATGCCAACCACGATGGCAAGCAAGACGCCAAGGAACGACCGCTTGAAGGCATCTTGCTGACCTTGACTGGCCCCAAGGGGGAACCCGTCACCGACGTGTTCGGCAACCCAGTAGCAACGGTGCTCACCGATGCTAAGGGCTACTACGTCTTCGCCAATCTGCCGGTTCTGCCGGAGGGTCAGCACTACACGGTGACCCTTGATCCGACGACCGTGCCAGCGGGGTTGTTGCCCACCAAGACAAATCATGGCAACCCGGCGTTGGACTCGTCCACAGGTTCGGCTGAGAGTGGCGACGTGAGCGTGGACGGGGCAGATGACATGACCCTCGATTTCGGCTTCTACGCGCCAACTCCGGCGATCCAGATCATCAAGAAGGACGCCGATGACAACGATGCCAATACGGCGGAAACTGCTGCTGGCAGCAACACCGGACTGTTTAAGCTGAAGTTCTCGGTGGTCAACATCGGAAACGAAGACTTAGTCAACCTCGTCGTCAGCGACGACGTGGTTGAGAACGGCAAGGTCACCGACCTTAACTGTGTCTTCCCAGATAAGTCCGAGGGAAACAAGTGGGCCGGCCCCCTTTTGGTCTCGGCGCAGTTTGATTGCACCGCAAATCTGGCTGCGCGCGTAGGCAAGCACAAGGACTTAGCTTCGGTGACCGCTGTTGGAGCGCTGTTCGGAGGCCCTGTCAAGGACGACGACGCGTTCCATGCTTTGGTGGAGGCCACTGTGCTCCCCGACACCGGCTCACCGGTGAGCCGCTGGGCACTGAGCGGAATCGGCGGCCTCCTCATCGCCGGTTGCGCCCTCATGCTCGTGGGACGTCGACGCCAGGCCTAGGACGGCACATCCGAGTCACTTTCCGGGTGGGCATTGTGATGACTAACAGATTGGCGGCCGGCGGGCTGCTGGTCCTCGCCGTACTCCTCGGAGGGTGCAGTGAGGCCAGCAAGGACGCCGGGGGTGAGCCCGCATCAGCAACCCGCGCTCCGCTGCCACAAGATGTGGTGGCTGATCTCCCTCGGTTGCACAAGGCGGTCAAAGCAAACCGACTATTTGCCTTGACTGGCTGCACACTGGGACCGGGTCCGGTGCTGGCCAACGGGACTTTGAGCAGTTCCACGACCCCGCGCCACGACTACGTAGTCAGCGTGACTTGGCTGTCGGGGCGCGATCGGTTGGCGCGATCCACAGCCACGTCAAGGAGCTAGGACCCAAGCAAAGCGCGACGCTCGAGGTTCGAGCCGCACTTTCGAGGAAGGCCACAGAATGCAAGGCACAGGTGCGGTTCGGCAAACTCAGGCCGTGACGAAGCGCCGGTGGCGATTCAGCGAATCGGCTTAGCCAGCCACACCGATCGCTTTGACCAGTCACCGGGACCACGGCGTACGCCGGTGCAGGTCACGATGGCCAGGCGGGGCTTGCTTGTGGCGTTCCCGTAGTAGATCTTGGCCAACCGCTTGCCGTTGGGGCCGATCTTGCGCTTCTTCACCTGATAGCACTGAACTTGGCCGGCGGCACCTCGCACCTTGAGGATCATCTTGCGCTTGAGGCTTGTGTTGAGTTCATCCCCAATGCCTGAGCCATCGGTCCACACATGCGCGTTGAGCAGCACGTGACGCGACAGCGAGCCCGGCATCACTCCCCCTCGATCCCAGGCAAACTTCCGCTTACCTGAATCGGTCAGCGGGAGGGACTTCGGCACTCCTGCCTTGGTGCGCCCTCGCCCAACGACGCTCACTTTTCCAATCCCGGCAATGCTCACTGAGACTGGAACAAAGGGCACCGCGTTGTTCTTTGAGCATGCCTTGGACTCGGCGCGGGCCACGCTAGCGGTGGCCGTGGTGGCGGTTCCAACCGACAGCACTCCCGCGACCAGCGCCGCACATAGAAGCGTCCAGACACTGCGGGGCATGAGCATGAATTCCTCCATGGTGGGCTGAGCAACACCTGAGTGTAGAGAGGGGCCAACGCTGAGACAAACGTCACCGAAGCACTCCCGAGTGACCAGCAAATATCGGGGTCAACCACACTTGACCCATGCCACACGTCATTGCGACCGTTCAGTGCCCTGACCAACCCGGCATTGTGGCGGCGCTGGCTGCTGGCGTGGGCATGTTGGAAGGCAATATTCTGGAGAGCGCTCAGTTCTCCGACCCCGAGACGGGCCTCTTCTGCGTGCGGACTGAGTTTGAGTCGCCCGTGGCGGATCACGCCCGGCTATTGCGCACGGTCGAGTCTGCCCTTGCCAAGTTTGACCCGGTCGTGTCGCTGCGTCCCGTGGAGCAACGTCGGCGGATGCTGGTGATGGTCTCCAAGTTTGATCACTGTCTGATGGATCTGCTCTATCGCTGGCAGCGCGGCGAACTTCCGGTCGACATCCCTTTGGTGGTCTCCAATCACGAGGACGCCCGGGCCCTGGTCGAAGGTCACGGCATCCCCTTCGCACACGTCCCCGTGACTCGGGAGACGAAGCCCCAGGCTGAGGCAAGACTCTTCGACTTGGTCGCCGAACATGCCGTCGACTTCGTCGTACTCGCGCGCTATATGCAGGTGCTGTCCGACACCGCGTGTCACCAGTTGGCCGGGCGCGCGATCAACATTCACCACTCCTTCTTGCCGGGTTTCAAGGGCGCCAAGCCCTACCACCAAGCTCATGCCCGTGGGGTCAAACTCATCGGCGCGACCGCCCACTATGTGACCGCCGATCTCGACGAGGGACCCATCATCGAGCAGGAGGTGGTGAGGGTGACTCACACCCGCACCGCTGAGCAAATGGTGACCCTCGGCCGCGATGTCGAGCGTCTAGTTTTGTCGCGTGCCGTCGCTGCGCACGCGGAGGACCGGGTCTTCCTCTGTGGCGCAAGGACGGTCGTTTTCGCGGGCTGAGGCGGGTTGCGCTCTTAACGTTGGCTTTACCTACTGCCGTGGTCTAGACGCTACGTTGGAGTGCATGTCTCCGGAATCCCCCCGCTCCGGCCCTCTCGGCCCAGCCCCCACACCCGCCCTCAAAACCCTCGCTCTGTGCCTGATCAGTTGCACTATCGGACTCATCATGATCGCGACACCAGCCTCCGCTGCTCCGGCGTACGCCGCCAAAAGAGCCAGCGTGCAGGCTCAAGCAAGCACCATCTCCAGCAGTCCGGCGGTGCTGAAGCAACTGCGCAAAATTAACAACGCTCGCGCCAACCACGGACTGCGGCCGGTCCGTCTCAATGCCTGCCTCACCAAGCGGGTCGCCCAGCCCTATGCGCGCAGCATGGCCAACACCGGCAACTTTGCGCACCAACAGATGTCCACCCTGACGCGCGCCTGTCCCCGCTTCGGCTGGGCTGGCGAGAACATCGCCTATGGCTATCCCACGGTCCGCTCGGTCATGAGCGCCTGGATGAAGTCTGAAGGCCACCGCGCCAATCTGCTCCGACCGCAATTTAGCCATGTCGGGCTCGGCATCAAGAAGGACGCCAATGGTCGACGCTATTGGGTGCAGGACTTCGGGGGCTAACACCTCGGCTCAGAGTTGAGTAGGTGCACTCAGCACACGTAGGTCGGACGACCCTACGGGTTGTCGGCGATTAGTGAGTAAATGTTGTCATGTCACGTTACGCCGACCCCCGTCGCTGCCCCGACTGCCGCCAACCGCTGACCTATCCCCTAGTCACCTGCACGTCCTGCGGGCTGCCCTTGATCGGGCCGGACGCCACCGAACTGTTTGCGACCTTGACTCGCGCCGATCAACTGTTGGCTCGGCTTCGATCAGCGCCCATCAACGCCCCCGCCGGCGGCGTTCCCCCGGCGCAGGCCGCCTCGCGAATTCCCGGCGACTCCTATCCGCTCCCTTCGACGGCAGGCGTGCCAGTTGCGGCCCGATCGTCGATCCGGGACGGAATCGCTGGGCTTTCGGTCCAACGAATCCTCCTTGGCCTTGGCGCCCTCTGCCTGCTGGTCGCGGCGCTGACCTTCTTGATCGTGGCCTGGTCATTCCTGGGTGTTGGTGGGCGTACGGCGGTGCTCGTCGCACTCACTCTCGCGGCTGCCAGCCTCGGCTGGTTGCTCGCCCGTCGCGGCCTGCGGACGGCCGCTGAGGCGCTGCTCTCGGTCGCCTTCGGTTTGCTTGCCCTGGACCTCTTCGGAGCCGATGATGCCGGCTGGTTCTCACCACTGTTTGGCGATCTCACCACTTCCGGCGTGTTCTTGCTCGTGGGTTCACCGTCGGGATTCATTGCCCTCGCGACTGCCTTTGCCATGCGGACCAAGGCCGAGTTGATCGCGCCACAAGCGGTGGCCGTCATCGCGTTGATGGTCGCGGCTGCCGCCCTAGTCGGCACACTCGAAAGCGACAATCTCGCCGCCCTCACAGCCTCTGCACTGTTCCTCGCGCTCAGTCAACTCACTCGACACTTCGGCCTCCGGTATGTGCCCTGGCCAGCCCTGGCGGCAGCCGCGTTGTGGTGGCTGATTCTGCTCACTCTGGGTGTCTTCGAAGGCCTTGAGCGGGCCAGTCTCCGGGGGCTCTGGCTCGAGGGTCAGGTGTGGCCGCTGGTCGCCGCAGCCGCACTCGCGGCTATCGCCAGCGTGGTGCCGTGGCTGCCCGCTCTCGCTCGGGTCGGTTCGGTTTCTGCAGCCGCAACCATCGGGACGTTCGTTGCGATCTTGCCCACGACCGATGAGAGTCCGAACGTCTTCGTGCTGGGTTGCCTAGCAGGTCTTCTCGTTTGGGGCGCACTGTTGGCGTGGCTCCAAGGGTCACGGTGGACCCCCGCCGTGGCCTACGCTCCCCTCCTGCTGACCGGGCTGGCACCCATTTTGGCCGCCGGGTGGATCCTGGCAGCGGCCGCCGCATCCGTGCTTGAGAAACTCGGCGACGAGCAGCGCGGCGTCTGGGTCGGCGGGATCGACGTACGCCATGTCGCCACCGCTTCCGAGGTGAACCCGTTCCTGGCGGCACCCATCGTGGCAGCCCTGATCGTGGTCGGGTTGCTGCTGGCTCTCGGGGGTTGGCAGGCGGCCCTCGTCCGGGCGCGCGCCTGGGCGATGCCGATCCTCGCTGCGCTGATGCTCGCTCTGGTCGCTTCGACGGCTCTCTATGCCGTCCCCGTCGCTTTACTCGTGGTCGGCCTGCTTGCGGTTGTCGCGCTACTTGCTTGGTGGGCTCACCGCGAGGGCCAAACGTTGGGGTACGGCGCGGCTGGCGTTGTCGGACTGGCCGCCCTGATCACGTCTTTGCCCAGCGACTGGCTCACTGCCGCGGTGCTCGTCCCGGCCGTCGGCGGCTCGGCGATCGCGCTGCGGGGGGACTCCCCGATCATCCGCAGGACCGGCCAGGCGTTGCTTCCCCTCAGCTCAGGCGCCTTGCTGTGGACCGCGGCCGAGCTTGGCTCCATTGATGTCGTCTGGCGGGCAGCGCCAGTGCTTGTGTGTGTGGGCTTGTTAGCGGTGGCGCGGCCACGAGTCGCCTTGGAGATCTCCGCCGCGGTGGTGGCCCTGCTGGGCTCCGCCGCGTCGGTCCTTAGCGCCGTTGACACTGCTTCCGCGCTGGCGATTCACCTGACTCTGGCTGGCGCGTTGGTGACCGCCTCGTCGCTGGCGAACGCGAGTCGTCGCCTCCTGGGGTGGGTTGGCGGCCTTCTATTGGCGATGGCCACCTGGGTGCGGCTTTGGGACCTCGGCGTTGAAGCCCCCGAGGCCTACACGATGCCTTCGGCGCTCGCCTTGTTGGCGGTCGGGTTGTGGCATCTGCGTGCACACCCAGAGGCCTCGACCCGGCTCGCGCTCGGCCCGGCGCTGGCGTTGGCCACGGTTCCCTCGCTGCTCAAGGTCTTCGCCGAGCCGATTTCGCTGCGAGCGGCCTTGCTTGGCGTGGGCTGCCTGGCACTCGTGCTTGTTGGTGTCCGACTGCGCTGGAGCATGCCCGTAGTGATCGGCGCGCTGGTCGGTGGCACCTTGGTCCTGTGGGAGGCGGCGCCCTACACCGGCAACGTGCCACCTTGGGTCCTGATCGGCCTCGCTGGCGCTGCCTTGATCGGCGTTGGCGTGACGTGGGAAGCCCGGTTGCGAAACGCACAAAGCGCCGCGGCGTACGTCGCCCGACTGCGCTAAGGCCCGACCAGCGAGACTAGGCCTATGCGCACTACGTTTCTGGCTGACGATCCCGAGATCAATCCCTATCGCTTGCTCACGGCGCTGGTGGTGCCACGCCCGATTGCCTGGGTGTCCACGGAGTCTTCGGACGGAGTCGGCAACCTCGCGCCGCACTCGTTCTTCACCGTCGCGAGCTCACGGCCACCCATCGTTTGTTTCACCTCGGTCGGGCGCAAGGACACCCTGAAGAACGTGCTGGACACCAAAGAGTTCGTCGTCAACTTTGCCAGCCGGACCCAGCTGGACCTGATCAATGCCAGCAGCACGCCGTTGGAGTTTGGGGTGAACGAAGCGGAGTCCTTCGGCATCGCCATGGAGCCGAGCGTCAAAGTCCGCCCGCCGCGGGTCGCCGACTCCCCGGCCGCGATCGAGTGCGTCCTTCACGCGACGTACGACGTGGGCAACTCGGTGATGATCTTCGGCCTTGTCGTCGCGATCAGCGTCAAGGACGAGGTTTTGGTCGACGGGCACCCCGAGTTTGCCTTGCTCCAACCCATCGCCCGCCTTGGCCGTGACGAATGGGGCGTCAACAGCGAGGTCATGCGAGTTACCCGACCCGGGGCGTAGGTTCGGCACACAACTAGGGACCGACACGGTTTGGACGCAACTAGGCGACCGAGAGCGAGCAAAGGTCATTGCACGGGCCCATGCGTCTTGGTTTTGCCTCAGCGCGGGCGCGTCACAACGCGATAGTTCCACAGTTGTCCGAATGACGAGAACTCGCTGGATCTTGTCAGGCTTGGCATCCCGTGAGGGAAACAACGCGATAGGGCCCGAGTTATGCGAATAACGAGAACTCGCTGGATCTTGTCAGGCTTGGCATCCAGTGAGGGAAAACAAAGGGTGTGAGGTCAGTCGCGACGTTGGGCGTAGTCAGCCCACTCGTCATCCTGATCCTCGGTCTCCAGCCGGGTGGGCTGGATCGGTGGACTGCTGTCGCCGTGCAGCTCTTTTGCTAACGCGCCGAAGTCGGTCTCATGAGTCCGATACTTCAAATCGCGAGCAACTTTGGTCTGCTTGGCTTTCGCTCGGCCGCGCCCCATAGGGTCGACCCCCTCATACGCCTGGCCGGGGCTTTGGGGCTCCCGGGCTAACTGGATAGGTATCTCGTGGGCATAACGCTACCCGGTGCTTGGGTGTTCCTGCTCGGCGGGATCAAAAATAGTTGGTCCAATCCAGATACTCCGCCACTTTCCGCATCCCAAAACGCCACATTCGAGCCTTTGAGGTGCGGAAAGCGGCGGACTATCTGGGGGGTTACCAGCCGGGGTGCTGGCCCACGAGGGTGACCTTGCCGCCAGCACTCGGATCGGGGGTGGAACTGACTTCGCCGGCAACCCAGGCTCGGATGCCGTGTTCGCCGAGCAGGGCAATCGCCTTGTCGACATCGTCGGCGGCGGTCAGGGAGACCATGCCAACACCGCAGTTGAGTGTCATCTCGAGGTCGGGCTGAGAAACGTCGCCAACACGTCGTACGACGTCAAAGATCGGCTGCGGCGTCCAGGTGGCGCGATCAATCGTGGCCGACAACTCGACCGGCATCACTCGCTCCAGGTTGGCGGCGAGCCCGCCACCGGTGACGTGGGACATCGCATGAGTCTGGGTGTTGCGCGCCAGATCTAGGCAGGGCTTGGTGTAGATCCGCGTCGGCTCCAAGCAGTTCTTCACCGAGGGTGCGGCCGAGCTCCGGCACATCACGATCCAGTTGCCACTTGGCCGTGTTGAGCAGCACATGGCGCACCAGCGAATAGCCGTTGGAGTGCAGGCCGGACGCCTCCATCGCGATCACCACATCACCGGGGCGGACCAGGCCCGGGCCAAGAAGATCATCGGCCTCAACAACACCCGTCGTCGCACCAGCGACGTCATAGTCATCGGGATCGAGCAGGCCTGGGTGTTCGGCAGTTTCGCCGCCAATCAGCGCACAACCAGCCACTACACAGGCCTCGGCGATGCCCTTGACGATGGCGGCAATCCGTTCGGGGTAGACCCGACCGCAGGCGATGTAGTCGGTCATAAAAAGCGGCTCAGCCCCACACACAACGAGGTCATCGACGACCATCCCGACCAGGTCAAAGCCGATGGTGTCATGGATGTCCATAGCCTGGGCGATCGCCACTTTGGTGCCGACCCCGTCGGTGGAGGTGGCCAGGAGCGGGCGGCGATATTTCGTCAGGGCAGAGGCGTCAAAAAGGCCAGCGAACCCGCCCAGCCCGCCAATCATCTCGGGACGGCGAGCCTTTTCGACCCACACCTTCATCAGCTCGATGGCCCGGTCGGCGGCCTCGATCGAGACGCCGGCCTGGGCGTAGGCGTTGTCCTCGGTGGGGTGACTCATGGGCGATCCAGAGCGTCGGCAGCGCCCGCGCTGCCCAGCGAAACCAACAGACCGTCGACATCGGTCGGGATCTCAACGGGCGGGCTAGAGACTGGCTTGATCTCAAGCAGGTTTTTGCCCAGGCGTTCGGGATCGGGCAACGCAATCGGATAGACCCCGTCAAAGCAGGCGCGACAGAGGTTGTCCATCGGCACCGCAGTTGACTCGACCAGGTCTTCCAGCGAGATGTAGCCCAAAGAGTCGGCATCGATCGAGCGACAGATCTCGTCGTTGCTGAGACCGTTGGCGATCAGCTCGGCGCGGGTGGCGAAGTCGATGCCATAGAAGCATGGCCACTTGACTGGCGGGCTCGAGATGCGCACGTGAACCTCGCGGGCCCCAGCTTCGCGAAGCATCCGGATCAACGCTCGCTGGGTGTTGCCACGCACGATCGAGTCGTCCACGACGACCAGGCTCTTGCCTTCAATTACGTCGCGCAGCGGGTTGAGCTTGAGCCGGATGCCAAGTTGGCGGATGGTTTGCGACGGCTGGATGAAGGTGCGGCCGACGTAGGAGTTCTTCACCAGACCCATGCCATAAGGAATGCCTGATGCTTCGGCATACCCAATGGCCGCCGGCGTGCCGGACTCCGGCACCGGGATCACTAGATCTGCGTCTGCAGGGAACGCCTTGGCGAGCTTGCGCCCGATCTCGACGCGCACGCTGTGCACTCGCTGGTCGGAGATCCGGGTGTCAGGGCGGGCGAGATAGACGAACTCGAATAGGCAATGTTTGGGAGCCGGCTCGGCGAAGGTGCGGCTGCGGAGGCCGTCTTCATCAATGACGACCATCTCGCCGGGCTCAACTTCACGGATGTACGACGCCCCCACGATGTCGAGCGCGGCCGTTTCGGAGGCCACGACCCAGCCCCGCTCCAGGCGACCCAGCACGAGGGGGCGAACGCCTTGTGGATCACGGGCGGCGTAGAGCGTGTGCTCGTTCATCCACACGAAGCAGTAGGCGCCCTGAATGGTCGGCAGGAGTTCGACGGCCCGTTCTTCGAGCGATGAATCGGGGTGATGAGCGAGAAGGGTGGTCACGAGACTGGTGTCATTGGTGGCTTGGCCGGGGAGTTTGACCTGGAGGTCAAGTTCACCCTCGAGGTTGCCCTGATCGTGGACCATCTGGGCCAGGTCGGCAGTGTTGGTCAGGTTGCCGTTGTGACCCAAAGCGATCGAGCCGTCGACGGTCGGATGGAAGGTCGGTTGAGCGTTGTGCCAAGTGCTGGCGCCAGTCGTGGAATAGCGACAATGTCCGACTGCGATATGGCCCTTGAAGGCCTCCAAGGTGGACTCGTCGAACACTTGGGACACGAGTCCCATGTCCTTATAGACCAGGATCTGGCGACCGTTGCTGACCGCGATGCCGGCCGACTCCTGGCCCCGATGCTGAAGGGCATAGAGGCCGAAGTAGGTGAGTTTCGCGACGTCTTCACCGGGGGCCCACACGCCGAACACGCCACACGCGTCTTGGGGGCCTTGGTCGTGCGGGTCGAGGGCTGCCGTCAGGCGACCATCGCCGCCACGTCGGTTAGTAGTGGGGCGGGAACTTTTCGGGGGGTGCACCGGCACTGCTTCAGTCTATGCGCTGATGAGGTGCCCCGCCGACTTCCCGCACCCTTCAGCCGACTGTCGAATTCACCAGGTTGCGCAACAACAACACCTCGGCCAGGCACACTCGCTTGAACTCACCTAGATGGAGACCTTCGTTGGGGCCGTGAGCGCGGGTGTCCGGGTCCTCGACTCCGGTCACCAGAACGCTCGCGTCTGGGAAGGCGTCCAGGAATTCGGCGATGAAGGGGATCGAGCCGCCGACACCCATGTCGATCGGCGGCGTACCGTCCCAGGCCTCCTGGAAAGCCGCCCTTGCCGCGTCGTACGCCGGTCCGGTGGCGTCGATTTTGATCGGCTCGCCGACCTCGCTTCGAGCGGGTGAGCAGTGGAGTTCGGCACCCCAGGGCACGTGCGACTCGAGGTGCCGGACCAGGCATTCCAAGGCATTGGCGGCGGTATCGCCAGGCGCAACACGCAACGAGATCATCGCTCGCGCCACTGGCACGAGGGTGTTCGACGCGCCTGCTGATTTCGGTGCGTCGAGGCCCGTGATGCTGAGCGCGGGCTTGGTCCAGAGCCGCTCGACCGCCGAGCCAGAACCGATCCACTGCAAGCCCGGAACGGCGCCCGACTCCGCCCTGAGTCGATCCTCGGGGTAGTCGATGTCGGCCGCTGGGCCCGCGTACAGGCCGGCGATAGCGACGTTGCCCTCATCGTCGTGGAGGGTGGCAATCAGCCTGGCCAAGGTGATCAGCGCGTCGGGGACGAGACCACCCCACATCCCCGAATGCACGCCCTGAGTGAGGGTGCGAACCTCCACGACCAGTCCCACCATGCCCCGAAGACTCGTGGTCAGCGCGGGCACGCCGATGTCCCAGTTTGTCGAGTCGGCGATCACGATGACGTCTGATCTGAGCAGTTCTTGGTGTTCTTTGAGGAAGGCGGGGAGGGTCGGGCTGCCGATTTCTTCCTCGCCTTCGCTGAAGATGATCAGGCTGACGGGGAGGTCGTCCTTGAAGATCCTTGCGGCGGCGAGGTGAGCAGCGATGCCGGCCTTGTCATCGGCCGCGCCTCTTCCATAGAGCCTGGCCCCGCGCTCGGTCGGCTCGAACGGAGGCGTGTCCCAATCATCGGCCACCGGTTGCACGTCGTGGTGGGCATAGAGCAGGACCGTTGGCGCACCTGGCGGACCCTGTTTGTGGGCGACCAGCGCGGGTGCTCCTCCGTCGGCGCTCAGGATCTGGCAGTCGAATCCCTCAGCGGCGAAGAGTGCTGAGACGGCCTCGGCGCTCTGGTGCAGCGTTTGCGCTTTGGCTGGGTCGGCACTGATCGACTCGATCCGAATCAGCGCCTCAAGATCACGTCGTACCCCTGGCATCTCAGCTTCGAGGCGCGCGCGGAGTTCATCGGTGCTCAGTGTGGTCATGTCCCCCAACCTACGGGTGCCCGGTTGGTTGTTTCATCAAGGTATGCAGGTGAGCCGACACTTCCCGGGGTCTGCACGCATGGGGAAGTGATGGTGCACCTGCATACCTTGATGAAACTTCAGGGGCTGCGGGGCGGGCGGGGACTGGGCGGGCGGGACTGGGCGGGGCGGGGGGAGTTAGACGAGGGGGAGGTACGGCGTGAGGTCGGCACGTTCGCCGCTGGCACGGACGCGATTGGTCGCCTCGGCCTGATCCCAGGCCAACGCGCCGGTTGCCAACTCGATCCAGGTCTCGGCATCCATCTCGATCACGGCTGGCGGGGTGCCGCGAGTGTGCCGCACGCCCGGGATGACTTGGGCTGCGGAATATGGCGGGACGCGGACCTCAACTGATCGCCCCGGCGAGCGCTCGGACAAGACTCCCAAGAAGTGCTTAACCAGGAGGCGCAGATCGAGCGGGTCCCCCAGCTCCAGTCGTGCGAGGGCCGCTTCGACGGCAATCGGATCGGCAGGTCGCAGGCGAGGGGGCATCAGGCTGGCGCAATCGAATCGAGGATATCCAGCACGAGCTCCCAGGCCGCCTGCTCAGGGTCGATGACCTCGAAGTGGTCCCCCGCAAATGGCACCAAGTGGGCCTCACCCCCCGCAGCGACCGACCGGGCGACATACTCCTCGGACTGCGAGAAAGGCACCGTCGTGTCATCTCGGCCGTGCACACACCAAATGGGTACGTCGAGTGGAAGCTGTCGCGTCGGATCGACTTCGGCATAGCCAGCACCGGGTTCGGAGCCGACAAACCCACGCACCGCACCCGACCCCAGCTCGGCGCGATAGGCCGCGTCGAGATCCAGCACACCTGCTTGCGAAATCACGTGCGTGACTGGCACTTTGACAGCGGCCCACCGTGGAAAGCGCCCTCGAGCTGCAGCCCAGGCAGCCAAGTGTCCTCCGGCGGAGTGCCCGAGCGTGATGACTCGACTCAGATCCAAACCTGGGACGGCAGCTAAGGCCTCGAAGCCCGCGGCAACGTCATCCAGGGTCTCCGGGACCCCTCCTCCGTTGCCCACTCGGCGATATTCGAGATTCCAGGCCGTCCAGCCTCGCGAAGCGAGGTCCTCCGCCAGCGGGCGTCCCAGCGAGGCGTCGTATTGCGCCTTCCAGTAGCCACCGTGGATCACGACCACGACCCCACGCGACTCCCCCGCGGGCCGGTAGAGCTCGGCATACTGCGAGGGGTCATCGCCATACGGGATCTTCTTGCTGGCGCTCACATCAACTTCCTGCTCCGCAGCGCAACCGACGGCCGCGAGCGCAGAGAGGGCCAAGATGCTTCGTCGACTCCAGAGCGGGCTCGCATCATTTGCTATCCCAATGCGTTGGGCAAAGTGGCCGTCCATGTGTCCCTCAACTCCGACACGGGGATGCCGAAGAGGCCCCGCACTACGAGTTCGGTGCCACCGGTCCGACCGATTTCTTGGCAAGGCACCCCGAGACTGCCCGCCATCGCAATGAAGGCCGCGGAGTGTTGGGCGGGCGTCGACACAATTGCCCTGGCGGCTGACTCCGAGAAGAGCGAAACAAATGCGTCGTCGTCGACCGACACCTCGACGCCGACCCCGTTTCGGAGCGTCGATTCGGCAAGCGACTGGGCCAAGCCTCCGTCAGATAGGTCATGGGCGCTGGCTAACAATCCCGAACGAGCCGAATCGATCAAGAGTCGCGCCAGACTCTTCTCAGCGACGAGATCGACCTTCGGCGGTAGGCCACCAAGGTGATGGTGCACGACATGAGCCCACTCCGAGCCGGCCAGCTCATCGCGAGTCGTACCGAGCAGGAAGACGACATCATCCTCGCCGGTGAAGCCCGACGGCGTTCGCTGGGTCACATCCTCGATCACGCCAAGCGTGGCGACCACCGGCGTGGGCAGGATCGGGGTCTCCGCCGTCTGGTTATAGAGGCTGACGTTGCCGCCGGTCACTGGCACCCCGAGGATGAGGCAGCCGTCTTTGAGCCCACGGCAAGCTTCCGCAAACTGCCACATCACGTCGGGATCCTCCGGTGAGCCGAAGTTGAGGCAATCCGAGATGGCGATCGGCGTCGCGCCCGTGGTGGCGACGTTGCGGTAGGACTCCGCTAGGGCGAGTTGCGCCCCGGCGTACGGGTCAAGTTTGGCGAACCGGCCATTGCAGTCAGTCGCGATCGCAACACCAAGGTTGGTGCCCTCGTCGACCCGAATCATGCCGCTGTCTTCAGGCTGGGAGAGCACAGTGTTGCCACGGACATAGCGGTCGTATTGATCCGTCACCCAGGACTTGTCGCACAAGTTGGGCGAGCCCACCATCCGCAGCAACGTGTCGCGAAGCTCGTCGCCGGTCTCTGGGCGTTCGAGATCGTTGGGACCTGCGGCCTGGAGGGCGTCTTGCCACTCAGGGCGCGCGAACGGGCGGTGATAGACGGGGCCGTCGTGAGCAACCGTGCGCGGGTTGACGTCGACAATCGTCTCGCCGTGCCAGTCAATGACCAGTCGACCATTGCCGGTGACCTCACCGATGGCGGTCGCTTCGACGTCCCACTTGCGGCAGATTTCATAGAACTTCTCCACGTCGGCCGGATCGACCACCGCCATCATCCGCTCCTGGCTCTCGCTCATCAGGATCTCTTCGGCGGTCAAGGTGGAGTCACGCAACAGCACCCGATCAAGCTCGACATGCATCCCGCCATCGCCCGCAGCAGCCAACTCAGAAGTAGCGCAGGAAATGCCAGCGGCGCCGAAATCTTGGATGCCCGAAACCACTCCTGCCGCAAATAGCTCGAGCGTGCACTCGATCAGCAACTTCTCCATAAAGGGGTCGCCGACCTGCACGCTAGGTCGTTTGGCGGGTCCGTCCTCGTCGAAGGTGACCGAGGCAAGGATCGAGGCCCCGCCGATGCCATCACCGCCGGTCCGCGACCCGTAGAGGATCACCAGATTGCCAGCACCTACTGCTTTGGCGAGGTGCAGGTCTTCGTGGCGGAGTACGCCGACGCACAGGGCGTTGACCAGCGGATTGCCGAGATAAGACTCATCGAAGACCACTTCGCCGCCGATGTTGGGCAGTCCAAGACAGTTCCCATAACCCCCGACGCCGGCCACGATGCCCGGCAACACGCGATGTGTGTCATCTGCATCCAGCGGGCCGAATCTGAGCGGGTCCATCACTGCCACCGGGCGGGCGCCCATGGCGAGGATGTCGCGAACAATCCCGCCGACACCGGTCGCGGCACCCTGATAGGGCTCGACGTACGACGGGTGGTTGTGGCTCTCGATCTTGAACGTGACGGCATAGCCCTGGCCGATATCGATCACGCCGGCGTTCTCGCCAATGCCCGCGAGCATCTTGCCCGCCGGAGTCTCTTGAGGGATCTCGGAGAATTGCTTGAGGTGGACCTTCGAAGACTTATAGGAGCAGTGCTCGCTCCACATCACCGAATACATCGCCAACTCGGCACTGGTCGGGCGCCGGCCAAGAATCGTGCGGATTTCGGCGTACTCGTCCTCTTTGAGCCCTAACTCGGCCCACGGCTGCTCACGCCCCGGGTCAGCGGCTGCCCGCGTGACGGTGTCGACAAGGATCTCCGGCATGGCTGAGGAATTCACTGAGGGGGTTTCAGACACACCCACAATCTAGTAGCGCCGACCCGGATGCCGCGCAACGACGTGCGGATGGGGAGCTGTCCAGGCGCTTCCACCTGGTCTCGATGGAGCATTCGTCAGGTGAGGGGAGCGAGATTCCTGACGTTTGCTCCATTCACAATCCAGCACTTGCCAGACTCGGGCTGGTCAGGCGCCAACCAAGGGCTGGGCATCGAGATCCGCATAAACGGCGGCCATCTCCTCGCGATAGTTGAGCTTGTCGTCGAGACGCATCGTTGGTTCCCCCGCGTCGTCCCAATCACCGCCGCTCAGCGTCCATCCGCGACCTCGAGTTGTGCGTGCCCGCGCCCGGCCATAGGCAGCCAGAATTCGACGCACCACGACTGCCCGCGAATCGCCCGCGACCACGACAAATGTCTCGATGCCAGCATCGCGAAATCCCTCGGCCCGCTGAACGTCGCGCCGATGACGGGCCCGGCTCCGGTGATGCTCCCCGTCATACTCCCCAGCGACACCCGCCGAGGGGTCAAACAGATCGGCAACGCCAATCAACTCGCCACCCGGCGTAAAGACAGGTTGGTTCACCAATGGTGTGGGGAGTGAGCAGTCAAGAGTCCAGATCAGCCGCAACTCGGTCTCGCGTGGCGATCGGCTGCGCTCGGACCCGAGCGCCAGGGCTCTGTGGACCTGAGCACCGCCTGTGCGGGGCGGCGTGTCGAGTAGATAGCGGCGCACCCGTTCGATACTGGTTATTTCGGCTGCAGCCGCCATATCGAGTACCGCAGTCGCCGTTCGTTCGTCGTTGACCAAGCGCATGGCATCCACAACCGCTCGTTCGGGCATCACGACTGGCACGCCGTGTCTGCTGAAGGCGGTTGGTGGGTCTTTCACCCTGAGGATGCGCACGCCAGCGCGCGGTCGCGGACGAAACGAAGCCGCGATCACAAGCGGGACGTCCATAGTTGATCGGACATCGCCGCCTCTGCCATCAAAGAAGCCACCGCCGTAAAGCCTGAGCGCAGCCCAGCCAGTCACCGCCGAATGTGGCACGCCAGCCCACGACTCCAACACGCGTTGTTCGGGCGAGATTGGCGTGTCGACAGGAACAAAAAGCCCGGGACTGGTGCGTCGCCAACGTGGCCCGCGGGCTTTGCCCGGCGTTGGTCCGGCCGCGCCCTCGCGATCAATCGCCACCGGTCGCACCAGGCCGCGAGGAGGTGCACACTTGGGCTGCCAGTTATCCACGTCGGAATTCTCCGGCCTCGTCCGGCGTACTGCCACCCATGAATCGCGTGCTGTGGATAACCCACGCAGAGCAACCGCGTCCGAGCGTCCGAGGTCCGAGGTCCGAGGTCCGAGGTCCGAGGTCCGAGGTCCGCAAGGCTAGCTCGATGGAGCATTCCTCACGTCTCTCGCGGCGAAAACCTGACGTTTGCTCCATCGACATCCACCATTGGTCGAAAGAACCGGCGTACGGCGTGGAGATGGGATTGATGTGGCTGGTGGGGTTATGGTGGGTTGAATCTGTTCCCGAGCCAGGTATGCCTGCACGTCTGGCAACCTGCGAGATTCCCTAGAGAGATTCACATGCGCTCACTTCCCCGAGCAATCGTTGCTGTCCTTGTCACCACGATCAGCCTGGCCCTAACCAGCAGCCTCAGCGCTCCGGCGTACGCCGAAAACAAGGTGACGCCCGGCAACTTCACCGGCTATGGCTTTGACCAATGCCTCACGCCCACCCAGGAAAAGATGGATGTCTGGCTGGAATACAGCCCCTTCTTGGCGGCGGGGATCTATATCTCCGGCGACTCACGGTTTTGCCGTGACCAACCCAACCTCACGCCCGCTTGGGTCTCGACTCAGTTGGCCAAGGGCTGGCGTTTGCTGCCCATCACGCTCGGCCCGCAGGCTTCGTGCAGCACTCGCTACCCACGCGACGGCGGCGACCCGCCGATCGATGACACCGCCGGCACTGATGGGCTCTATCGCGACGCGCGCGCCCAAGGATTGGCCGAGGCAACCAAGGCGGTCAATGCAGCTAAGGCTCTCGGCATCGTGGCTGGCAGCACGCTTTGGTATGACATCGAGGCTTACGATCACTCGCAGGTGAAATGCCGGGATTCGGCGCTGGCGTTCCTCAGCGCCTGGACCAACCGCCTGCACGCGCTTAACTACGTGTCCGGTGTTTATTCGAGCGCGGGCTCGGGAATCTTGGTGCTCGATCAAGCCCGCGCCGCCAAGACCCCCAACGTGACCTTGCCCGACTACATCTGGGTCGCCCGTTGGGACGAAATCGCGAACACCTCCACGTCGTACATCTCCGAGGATGGCTGGCAGCCGCATCGCCGGGTGAAGCAATACATGGGCGGTCACAACGAGACGTGGGGCGGCGTGACGATCAACATCGACCGCAACTTCCTCGACGTTGGCAAGGGGTCCGTTGCCCGGAAAGAGACTCACTGCAACGGCAAGCAGATTGATTTTCCTGTTTATCGCACCCTGAAGGACAGCAAAAAGCGCCCGGCCCAAGTGGAGGCGTTTAAGTGTCTGATGAAGGAGCGCGGCTACTACAAAGGCAAGATCACGATGGGCTGGGGACCCAAGGCCATCCGCTCTGCCAACAAGTGGCAAGCCCGGCATGGGATGGCAGTCAAGGATGACTGGACCCGACGCAATTGGATCGGCCTGCTCTCCCAGGGCAAGGAACCGACACTGAAGTTTGGTTCAGGCAGCAAGTTTGTACGCCGGATTCAACGGTCAATGAACGCCGCACAGGTGGGCCCCTTGGAGATCACTGGCGTCTACGACCGGCCAACTGTCCGCGCTGTACGCGTCTGGCAGAAGCAGGTCGGCGTGCCGGTGACCGGGGTCATTTCCGCGAAGTCGTGGGATCAACTCCACCTTGGGCGTTATTAAGGCGACGTGGCCCTATGCGAAAACGCGGGCGGCCAGGCTGGCGTAGGGCGCCAGACTGGTGAAGAAGCCAAGGCCGTCAGTGCCTGACCCGGTCAACGCCTCGACGGCGTGTTCGGGGTGTGGCATCAGGCCGACAACGTTGCCGCGCTGATTGGTGATGCCCGCGATGTCGCGCATCGAGCCGTTGGGGTTGTCGTCGAGATAACGCGCCACCACCCGGCCCTCGCCCTCAAGCAGGTCGAGGGTTGCGGTGTCGGCGACGAAGCCACCCTCGCCGTTCTTGAGCACGATGGTGACCTCGGCACCTTCGTCGTACGCCGACGTCCAAGGTGTGCGGTTGTTCTCGATGCGCAGCCGTTGGTCGCGGCAGACGAACTTGCGGTGATCATTGCGGATCAAGGCACCCGGGAGCAGATGAGATTCACACAGAATCTGGAATCCGTTGCAGATGCCGAGCACTGGCAGGCCTGCGTTGGCAGCGGCGATAACCTCGGTCATGACCGGCGAAAACCGTGAGATAGCCCCGCAGCGGAGATAGTCGCCATAGGAAAAGCCGCCAGGCAAAATGACGGCATCAACGCCTCGGAGGTCGTGATCGCCATGCCAGAGAGCAACTGCCTCATTGCCGCCGAAGGTCACCGCACGCTGGGCATCAACCTCGTCGAGTGAACCCGGAAAAGTGACGACGCCGACCCTCATGCGTCAAACTCCGGCGAAGGCTCGACGTGGACTGCGAAGTCCTCGATCACGGGGTTAGAGAGCAGGGTTTCGGCCATCTTGTGTACCTCGGCCAACCGATCCTCGGTGAGCTCGCCGGAGATCTCGATCTCGAAGCGCTTGCCCTGACGGACATCGAGCACCCCGTCGAAGCCGAGCCTCGGGAGAGCACCCTGAACGGCCTTGCCTTGCGGATCGAGAATTTCTGGCTTGGGCATGACGTCAACGACGACTCTGGCCACGGGGGCGCTCCTTGGCAGCTGAGGATGTGGAGAACCTCAGTCTATGGCTCCCCGCCTGCCCTCCTTGCCCGGCGGCCCTGTGTCCGGCCCTGTTGTTTCATCAAGGTATGCAGACGAACCCCCACTTCCCGGCCTCTGCAGACCATGGGGAGTGGGGGTCCAACCACATACCTTGATGAAACTCATAGCCAGGGGTTAGCCGTCGGTGGTGGTCGAGTTGGTCGAGGTGGTGGAGTCAGTAGTGCCGGCGTCAGGGGTCGTGCCGTCGACAGGGGGCGCGGGAGCATCGGCGGGTGGAGTGTCACCCATGCCGTGGCCATGATCGTCGCCCGGGCCGCCGCGGCCTGTCTGTGTGCCGGTGACCGTGAACTTCGCGTCCACCAACACCGTCAACGCTTCGCCGTCGGCTGTGGTGATGTGGGATTCATAGACGCCACCGCGGTCAGTCTCGGTGCGCTCGATCGTGGCATCGGGATAGTCGGCCAGCACAGCCGCCTCGACCTTCTTCTTGGTATCCCCGGTGAGAGCTTCCTCGGCGGGGCCCAGCTGTTGTGAACGCCCAGCCGAATCATCGGCGACCTGGGCAATTCGGGTGGTGCTCTGCGCGGTCGTTTCATCGGCCGAAGCGCTCAGTGTCGTAGCAGCCACGCCCCCAGCGATCAGCCCCGCCACACCAAGGGTGACGGCTTTGATCCACGGCCGCCGCTTCGGTGGAGTCGCGTCGTACGTCGTGATGGTTTCGTGTGCGGCACTTGGCTCGTCACGCGTCGGGGTCGGTTCGATTTGGTTGCTCATAGTTTGTCCTCCTAGACGTTGTGGTTCTCCTTGATCACCACATTGCGTCGCAGGACTGTCCGTCGGCTGGCTAGGACATATGGATTGGCTGTGGCCTCGACGGCCCGCTCTCCTCTGCAGGAATCACGACAACTCACGCTTGAGGATCTTGCCGGTGGCAGTCATCGGCAGCGCGTCGACGAACTCAACCAGACGTGGATACTTGTACGCCGCCATCTGCTCTTTGCCCCACTCCACCAACTCGCTGGCGGTCGCGGTCGCACCCGGCTTGGCAATGATGAACGCCTTGATCTCCTCGCCATGCTGCTGATTAGGTACGCCGATCACAGCGGCCAACGAGACAGCCGGATGCGTCATCAGCACCTCCTCGATCTCGCGCGGATAGACGTTGAAGCCACCCCTAATGATCATGTCCTTGGCTCGATCGACGATGTAGTAGTAGCCATCCTCGTCACGCCTGGCCAGATCGCCCGAGCGGAACCAACCGTCCCGCATCACCGCCGCGGTCGCATCCGGTCGGTTGTAATAGCCGAGCATGATGTTGTGGCCGCGGATCGCGATCTCCCCGATCGCATCCGCACCGTCGACGGTGTTCCAGTCGGCGTCGATCAATTTGCACTCGATACCCCAAATTGGCCTGCCAATCGATCCCGGGCGTGGCGCCAAGTCAGCATCAGTGAACGTCGCCACGGGGGAGGTTTCGGACAAGCCATATCCCTCCAGGATTTGCACGCCAAACCTGGCTTTGACCTCGCTAATGATTTCAACGGGCAGGCTCGAGCCACCCGACATCGCCACCTGCAGATTGCTGGCGATGCGCGCGACATCGACATCCTCGGTCAACGCGCCCAGCAACCCCCACCACATCGTTGGCACGCCGGCAAAAACCGTGATGTCTTCGGACTCCATCAAGGCGACCGCTTGCGCGGCATCGAAGCGGGGCAACAACACGATCGTCGACGCCATCGCGAAGCCAGCATTCATCTGCACGGTCGAGCCAAAGGAGTGGAAAAGTGGCAGCGCGAGCAGATGCGTCTCTTGCGCGCGGCGTACGCCCAGCATGTCGTTGGTAGCGATCGCATTCATCACCAAGTTGCTGTGGGACAACATCGCGCCCTTGGCTTGCCCCGTCGTACCACTCGTATAAAGGATGACAGCGCCGTCACTCGCCTGCGTAGGCACCGATTCAAAGATCGGCGACATCCCGGCCATCGCTTGCCCGAGGGTCTCGACGCCCTCGATCGGCGACTCGGCGGCAGGGTCGGCGGTGATCAGGAAGAATTGAGAAACCGGCGCCCCATCAGCTCGCGCCAACTCAAATCCGGCGTGCGCTTCAGCCCCCATCGGCAACACTTCGGTGCCTTCAAACGACAGGTAGGCGACGGCCTCGGAGTCGGCCAGGTGATAGGCCACTTCGCGACCTTTGAGCAACACATTGAGGGGTACGACGATCGCCCCGACCTTGAGGATGGCGTAGTAGACGATCGGAAAATAGGGCAGGTTGAGGCAACTGAACGCCACCTTGTCGCCAGGTTTGATTCCGCGAGCAACCAGCGCGTTGGCAACTTGGTTGGCAGCCCCATTGACCTGGGCATAAGTCAGCCGGGTCGCCCCCAAAACCACTGCCTCACGAGCAGGGTATTTGCGGGCGGACTCCTCCAGGAAGAACGACATATTCAGCATCTGGTCAACCTATGCCGCGGTGCCAACATGCGCCAGCGTCATGTCAACCTAGCCAGAACCTGGCGTGGACCGACCGCCGTCGAGACGTAGGCTTGCCGGGTGCGCAGGGTGCTGGTGGTCGACGGGGCAAATGTTGTCGGCGCGACACCCAATGGTTGGTGGCGAGACCGAGCCGGCGCGGCCAGCAAGTTGCATGAGCGACTGCTGCTTGCTGACACGCCGTACGACGAAATTGTGCTGGTTCTTGAGGGCAAGGCCAAGGCTGGCCTTCGCCCAGGCAAGGATGCCCACGTGCGCACCCTTCATGCCCCGAGAGACGGCGACTCGGCGATCGCAAAAGCCACCGCAGCCGCGGTTGAGAAGGGCGATCAGGTCATCGTGATCACGGCCGACCGGATGCTAGGCGCCCGCGCCGAAGCGGCCGGCGCGCGGGTGATGAGCCCGAGTTGGCTGCTCGACCAACTCGCCCACTAACCAGTCACCCGTCACCCGTCGCCGAGGAGCCGATCCAACTCGTCGCGCATCACCCACGCCTGGGTCTCTACTCCGGTCCACATCGAGATCCCTAAGACCGCCTGGTTGATCAGCATGCCGCGTCCGCTCAGGGTGCGAGCGCCGCGGCGTTCGGCCTCGACCAACAGCTGAGTCTGCGACGGGTTGAAGATCACATCAGCCACGATCAGGTCCGAGGTGAGGGACGCGGGGTCGAGATCGAGCACAGCATCCCCATTCGGTGCCAGCCCGATCGAGGTCGCGTTGAGCACCACGTCGGTGCCCTCCGGCACCCAGTGAGTGTCGTCCCAACCGACCGCCTGCGCGACCGCAGGGGTCTGCTCGGTGATCAAGCGAGCCAACTCGCCGCCACGATTCTGATTGCGGTTGACGACCACGATTTCGGCGACCCCGGCCAGGGCCAGCTCGACCGAACACGCCCGAGCCGCTCCGCCGGCGCCATACATCACCACCCGCTTGCCCGCCGGATCAGTCATTGTGCGCAGAGAGGTGAGGAATCCCGCGCCATCGGTGTTCTCACCACGAAACCCGCCGTCGCTGCGAACCGCGCAATTGACCGCCCCGATCAGCCGCGCTGACTCGCTCAGCCCAACCAGGTGTGGAATGACCTCGATCTTGTGGGGCATGGAGCAGTTGAAACCCAGCCAACCCATCGCCCAAGCCCCCTGGACGGCCCCTGACAAATCCTCAGGGGCAACCTCGCAATTGAGGTAGCGAGCGTGAATGCCGTGATGGGCGTACGCCGCCTCGACGATCGCCACGGTCGGGTTCTCCCCCGCCGGTTGCGAGAAGGAGCCGGTCAACGCGGGCAAAAAGGTCCCAGTCACGGTAGAAACCGTACATGCCTCAAACAGCGCAAGAATCCGCCGACGTGGTGATCATCGGGTCCGGGATGGGCGGTGCGACGACCGCCTGGGCGCTCGCCCAGCGCGGGGTGTCGGTGATCTTGGTCGAGCGCGGTGACTGGCTGCCGAGCGAGCCGGAGAACTGGTCTCCTGAAGAGGTGTTCATCAGGCGACGCTATCGCCCGGCTGACGAGTGGTTTGACGCTAACGGGCGCCCGTTCCGACCCGGAATTCATGCCTTCGTGGGCGGCTCAACCAAGGTCTATGGCGCGAGCCTGCCCCGCTTTCGCGAGTGTGACTTTGAGGCGGTCGAGCATCACGAAGGCACGTCACCAGCTTGGCCAATCTCCTACGCCGATCTGGAGCCCTACTACGGTCAGGCGGAAGCGCTCTACAAGGTGCATGGCAACACGGGCGAAGATCCCACCGAGCCGCCGCGAAGCACTCCGTTTCCCTTCGACGCGTTGCCACACGAGCCCTATATCGCCGACCTTCGCGAGCGACTTGTCTCGGCCGGCGTACACCCCAGCGCGAATGCGATGGGCATCGACGCCGAGGGCGCCTGCGTGAGATGTGCGACCTGTGACGGCTTTCCGTGTCGGGTGCGGGCCAAGTCGGACGCCGACACCTGCGCGGTCACACCGGCACTGGCGACCGGCAACGTGAAACTGCTCACTGGAACGACCGTGGACCGCTTGGACGTGAGGAACGGTCGCGTCGTCGCGGCGTACGCCGAAGGTCCAGCTGGCCCGGTCGAGCTGCGCGGCGATCACTTCGTGCTGTCAGCGGGTGCGGTCTTGTCGGCAGCGCTGCTGCTCAACAGCGGAATCGCCAATAGCTCTGGTTTGGTGGGCCGGAACTTCATGATGCACAACAACACCCACATTGCGGCCGTGGCTGTCGATAGGCACAACGACGTGGTGTTCCAGAAGACGTTGTCGGTCAACGACTTCTATTTCGACGGTGGCGATGGTTTCCCGCTGGGGACCATGCAATTGATCGGCAAAGTGCAGGGCGTGATGATCAAGAGCTGGGCTACGCGCACGCCCCTGCCTGCGCTCAACGCCTTGGCATCGCGCAGTGTCGAGTGGTTGGTGATGTCGGAGGACCTGCCACACCTAGACAACCGGGTGACGATCAGCGGTGGTCGCATCGCGACCCGCCGGGTGCCAGTCGGAATGAGCACCCATGCTCGGCTGTTGAAGCGGGCCAAAAGAGTGCTGAGGAACTGTGGCTATGACTTCATCGGAACCCAGCCTTTCGACATCTCGATGAACAGTCACCAATGCGGGACCGTCGTGATGGGTGAGGACCCGGCGACCAGCGTCCTGGATCCGCACTGTCGATCGCACGATCTCGCCAACCTCTGGGTGATCGACGGCGGCTTCTTTCCGTCCAGCGCCGCCATGAACCCAGCCCTGACTATTGCGGCCCAGGCCTTGCGTGTGGTGGCCGAATCGGAGCTGGCTGGCTAACCGATCAGTTGTGCGGCCTTGCGGAGGTCCGCTCTTACAGCGGCAGGGGTAGCGACTCTCAGGAGCCAGCCAATCGGGGTAAAGACCCCTGGCGTGGTGAAGTCCACGACGGCTTTGAGGGTCGTGCCGCCGGTTTCGTTCTGCTTGAGGTGGACTTCGAGGCGCGCCCTCACCCCTCGCCATACTCCGTCCTCGGCCCAGAGAGATGGCGCGTCGCAGTCGGTGACCTGCAGTTTCGGCCGCAGACCGGGGATCGTCACGTCGGTCCAGGTGGTGCCGACGTCGCCGTCGCCGACGACGTCTTCGACTCCACGCAGGCTGGACTGCCAGGCCGGCCGATTGCGGGGATCCTTGAGGTAGGCAAAGACCACCTCGGGCGGTTGCGGGAAGGTCACGACGACGCTGAAGGCCATCTTAGTAGGTCAACCCAGTCAGTCGCTCATAGGCCTCGATGTATTTCGCTCGGGTCAGTTCCACGATCTCTTCTGGAAGAGCAGGGGGCGGGCCGCCGGCGGCCCGATCCCAACCCGACGCGGAGGACAGCAGCCAATTGCGCACGATCTGTTTGTCGTATGACGCCTGGGGCTGCCCGGGTTGCCAATCGTCGGCCGGCCAGAAGCGTGAGGAGTCGGGGGTCAGCACTTCGTCGGCAAGCACCGTCGTGCCGTCCGGACGGTGGCCAAACTCAAACTTGGTGTCGGCAAGCAAGATTCCCTGGCCGCGGGCGGTCTCTTCGGCCCGGGCATAAACAGCTAGCGTCAGGTCTCGAAGTTGGGCCGCCATCGCGGGGCCGACCGTGTCAACGACTGCGTCAAAAGACACATTCTCATCGTGATCGCCCAGGTCTGCCTTCGTCGCGGGGGTGAAGATCGGCTCGGGGAGGCGACTGCCATCGAGGAGGCCAGGCGGGAGCGCGATTCCGCACACCTCGCCAGTCGCGGCATAGTCGAGCAGTCCCGATCCGGTGAGATAGCCGCGCGCAACGCACTCCACGGCGTACATCTCGAGGCTCTCGCAGATCACCGCTCGACCCCGCAGCTTGGTCGGGGACGTCAGCCGAAATGATGTGGTTGGGCACTAGGTCGGCCAGTTGGTCAAACCACCAGAGCGACATCTTCGTCAGAATCTCGCCCTTGTCGGGGATCTCTGTGTCGAGGACGAAGTCGAAGGCCGAGATCCGATCGCTGGCCACCATCAGCAGTTGGCCCGCGTGCTCGCCCTCATCGAGACGATAAAGGTCGCGGACTTTGCCGGAATGAAGGTGCGTCGAGCCGAGGATCGAGGGTGCTGCCGGAATGTTCAAACCCGGCGCAGTGAGGTCGGCCATGTGCTCAGCCTAGGAGGCGCTCCCCCCAGCGCGTCGACCCGGCTCGAAACTGCGCATGATCGCGTCGACCCGGCTCGAAACTTGGCGAGCTTTCCAAGTTTCGAGCCGGGTCGACGCGATTTTGGGCGATTTCAGAGCCGGGTCGACTGTTTGGCGTCATCCGGGGTGCGTAACTACGTCTGGTGGTTGAGCGCAGTTGGTGCGCTCAGTCGAGAAGTAGCTGCTTAGGGGCCCGCCGTGTTGACCGTGATCATCGCCATGATCGCCATCTTGTTCGTGTCTGCCATTGTTGGGACCTACGTCGCGTTTCCCCATCGTGGTGAGGCGGTGCCGTCAGCTGAGTGGGTCGGCGATCTGCTCAGCAAAGCCAGCGCTGCCCTACCGATTCTGAGCGAGGCCGAAAGCGCCTCGCTGAGGCGTTAGCCGCACGCAAACTCGTCGACCTGACTCATAAGCAGCTTCTGCGGTGGACTTATGTGTCAGGTCGACGTTCTTATCTCCTGAGTCCTAGAGAATCGCGCCCGGTGAATAGGCGGCAGCTTCGGTATCGCTGGCCAACAGCGGCTGCGCACGGCGTACGACGTCAGCTACCTGTTGCTGGGCCGCCCCCGTGAAACCGAGCGGATCGGCCACTAATCCGTCGATCTGGTCCCGACTCAAGCCCAGTCGAGCATCACCGGCGAGTCGGACATAAAGATCATTGACCGCCAACCCTTGGCGCATATCGAGCGCGACGGCGACAGCGTGTTCCTTGATCGCTTCGTGGGCAACTTCTCGACCAACCCCATTGCGCACCGCCGCCATCAGCACCTTGGTCGTGGCGAGGAATGGAAGGTAGCGGTCCAGCTCGCGCTGGATCACCGCCGGGAAAGCCCCAAACTCATCAAGCACGGTCAGGAAAGTCTGGAAAAGTCCATCGGCGGCGAAGAACGCGTCGGGCAGCGCCACCCGTCGTACGACGGAGCAAGAGACGTCGCCCTCGTTCCATTGATCGCCCGCGAGTTCGCCGACCATCGAGAGTTGCCCGCGCAGAATGACCGCGAGCCCATTGACGCGCTCGCAGGAGCGGGTGTTCATCTTGTGGGGCATCGCCGACGAGCCGACCTGGCCTTCCTTGAAACCCTCGGTGACAAGCTCGAGCCCGGCCATCAGCCGAATCGTGGTGGCGAGGTTGGAGGGGGCCGCCGTGAGTTGGACCAGCGCAGACACGGCGTCGAAGTCGAGCGAGCGGGGGTAGACCTGCCCGACACTAGCGAGCACGCTTTGGGCGACGTCGCCTTCGAGGTCGGCCAACTTGGCGGCATCACCATCTAGGAGATCGAGCATGTCCTGGGCGGTGCCCATCGGGCCTTTGATGCCGCGCATGGGATAACGCTCGATCAGGTTGTCGAGGCGATCAAGCGCGATCATCAACTCGTCAGCAGCCGTGGCGAAGCGCTTGCCGAGCGTCGTTGCCTGAGCCGCCACGTTGTGGGAGCGGCCAACCATCACCGTGTCCTGGTGTTCGACAGCCAGGCGGGTCAGGCGGGCCAAGGCCGCGATCCCCCGTTGGCGAATCAGCGCGAGCGATGCCTTGATCTGGAGTTGCTCGACGTTTTCGGTGAGGTCGCGCGAGGTCATGCCTTTGTGGATGTGTTCATGACCCGCCAGGGCGCAGAACTCCTCGATTCTCGCCTTCACGTCATGGCGCGTGATGCGCTCCCGAGCCGCAATGGAGGCCAGATCCACGTGGTCGACCACCGCTTCGTAGTCTTCGATCACGCCATCCGGCACGTCGATCCCCAGCCGCTTCTGGGCGCGCAGCACGGCGATCCAGAGTCGGCGCTCTTCACGAATCTTGTGTTCGGGTGACCAGAGCTCAGCCATGTCGGCCGCGGCGTACCGCGTTGCCAGGACGTTGGGCACCACTGGTTGAGGAGGGCGCTCAGCGCCCGTCACCACTGTTGGTTGAGGAGGGCGCTCAGCGCCCGTCACCACTGTTGGTTGAGGAGGGCGCTCAGCGCCCGTCTCGAAACCACTCACGAGTTGGACTCCTCTGATTGGGCTGCTGTTTGGGCGATGTCGGTGCGCCATTGGGCGCCGTCGAAAGTGATGTCGGCGATGCCGGCGTACGCCGCGGCTCTTGCTTTTTCAAGGTCGGCGCCAACGGCGGTGACGGCAAGCACTCGGCCGCCGGCAGTGACGATCTGATCGCCGCTCGCGGCAGTGCCGGCCTGGATGACGTGCACCCCATCGCGCTCCCCAGCAGCGGATAAGCCGTCGATCACATCACCATTGGACGATGACTCGGGATAACCGTTTGAGGCCATCACCACCGCCACCGCGGCGCCCTGCTTCCACTGGGGCGGAGGGACATCGGCCAGGGTGCCCGTTGCCGCGCCGTGCAACAACGGCGCTAGCGGCGAGTCGAGCAACGCCAACAGAGCCTGGGTCTCGGGGTCGCCGAACCGCGCATTGAACTCGATCACCCGAGTGCCACGGGAGGTCAGCGCGAGCCCGGCATAGAGCAGTCCGGCAAACCTCGTCCCGCGCCGAGCCATCTCGTCGACTGTCGGCTGGAGCACGTCGCGCAAGACCTCGTCGACGAGGTCCGGGGCTGCCCACGGCAACGGGGTGTAGGCACCCATGCCACCAGTGTTTGGTCCTTCATCGCCGTCGAAGATCCGTTTGAAGTCCTGCGCTGGCTGCAAGGGATAGACGGTCGCTCCGTCGGTGATGGCAAAGAGGGAAACCTCCGGACCATCGAGATACTCCTCGATGATGACCGCCTCGCACGCCGCGGCATGGGCCAACGCAGCGTCACGATCTGACGTCACAACCACACCCTTGCCGGCGGCGAGACCATCGTCTTTCACGACGTACGGCGCACCAAAGGCGTCGAGGGCAGCGGCGGCTTCTTCCGGCGTACGACAAACAAACGAGGAGCCGGTCGGCACCGCCGCAGCAGCCATCACCTCCTTGGCGAACGCCTTGGAGCCCTCAAGCTGGGCGGCCTCCTGGCTGGGCCCAAAACACGCGATTCCACGCCCAACGACTGCGTCGGCGACACCTGCGACCAGCGGCGCCTCGGGGCCAACCACGACCAGATCTACGCCCAGCAAGACTGCTAGATCAGCAACGGCGCTGCCGTCGAGGGGGTCGACCGGGTGCACCGTCGCCACCGTCGCTATGCCCGGATTGCCAGGCGCGGCGTGGATTTCCGTCACGGTCGGGTCGAGGCTCAACGCTCGGGCGAGCGCGTGCTCGCGGCCACCGGTGCCGATGACAAGAATCTTCACTTGCCAACCTTATCTTTGATCGCCTACCCCGATTCCTGAGTCAGCGAACCGTGGGCAGTTCCCAGCGGACGCCCTCAAAACGTGCAAAGTCGCGGTCGAAACTGACAACCGTTGCCTTGTTTTCGAGTGCAAGGGCCGCAAGATGTGCGTCATTGACGAGGTTGCCGCCTGCTCCTAGTGGGATCATCAACTCGGCCAGGTGTGCTGCGTGTCGGCTGGTTGGCGTCACCACGCGAGCGGGCTCGAGTGACAACCACTCATCGATCCATCCAGCCGCTTGAAGCACGCTCATTGGCTGAGGCAGCAGCCCTGGCATGGTGGCGATGCGCATGAATGTGAGCATCGGCTGCCAGGCGAAGCCGACTATCGAACCTCCGCTGAGAGCCCATTCCATCCACTTCCGCGCCGCGTCGTGCTGCGGAGAGTCAGCGTTGACGGTGTTAATCAGCACATTGGCATCGACGATCTTCAGTGCGAACTCACATTCCTAGGCGCAGTTTTCGGACGACTTCGGCGTCTTCCAACTCACCAGCCAATTGCGATGCTTTGGTGAGATCAACAGGCGGAACGCCCATCCGCAGTGGCTTGACAACGTACGGCGTAACCTTTGCGTGCGCTCGTTGGCCCTCGCGGATTGCATCGTTGATGGCTCGCTTGAAACTCACGCCCTTGGCCGTCATTCGGGCACGCACAATCTGCTCTGTGTCGGGGTCGAGGGTGACAGTCGTTCGCATTTTGACAGCATAGCATCAACCATGATGATGGCTAGGCATCATTATGGTTTGCTGCGCGTGGCTAGCGTGGCTGGGTGAGCATTTCTGCCAGGCGACCCGAGCCACAAACGACGCAACCCGGGCAAGAGTCGGTGTGGGACTACCCCCGCCCACCTCGCCTGGAAATCAGCACCGACCTCGTCGAGATCTACCTCGGCGGTCAGTTGATCGCGAGTTCCGCTTCGACTTGGAGAGTGTTGGAGACCAGTCACCCGCCGACCTACTACGTCCCGCGTGAAGCATTTGTGGACGGCACGCTGCGACCGGTCGAGGGCAACACCTGGTGTGAGTGGAAGGGCGCCGCCGCCTACTTCGACGTGGTGGCCGGTGACGTGACCGCTCGGCGCGCTGCGTGGACCTACCCTCAGCCCGTTGCGGCGTACGACGCAATTGCGCAGGCCATCGCGGTCATGCCTGCCCAGATGGACCGCTGCGTCGTCAACGGCGAGGTGGTGACCCCCCAGCCGGGCGGGTTCTATGGCGGCTGGATAACCGGTCGCGTCGTCGGTCCGTTTAAGGGTGGCCCCGGCACCAACGGCTGGTGATTTGTTAGTTCGGCTCGAAGCGTTCCACGCCCGCGACTTTGGCTGCGGCCTCTAGCGCCTTGTCGGAGGAAGCGATAGCCAGTCCCCGCCTTCAACGGACACTGATGACGCCGCGGCACTGACGGGCACCAATTCGTGCCCTGGGCACGGTTGCGGTGGTCAATTGGTCCCGAATCTCACCCAAACCATGCCCACGGCACGGTTTTAACATGTGATCTGATCAATTTTATGGCGCGACCCAACCCCAACAGTCCTTCGCGGCGTAGAACAAGGTGAAGGGGGACCCATGACCGTCAAACTAGAAGAGCAATTGCAACGCATCGCTGAGAGTGCACAGACCTCTGAGGAAGGAGTTGATGAGCTGTGGCGGCGTGGCCGATTGCTGCGCCACCGTCGGCAGTTCACGTCGACAGCCCTCGCCGTGGCCATCTTCATCGCTGGCTCGGTCACTGCGGTGGGCTTTTGGCAATCCTCCAACGGGCGACCGGATGTCGCGGATTCAAGTCGAGTCTTTCTGCCCGATCGCCTCTACGTTCCGGGGAAGTGGCTACAGGGGACCAAAGATGCCGGACCACTTGGGCCGCTTTCCGTCGTCATGAACGCCGAGCGCGGGCAGATCCTGAGCCGAGCGAGGTACGCAGTTGTCGGAGTCGCCGCACGCACGGGGGAATATCGATTTCTTGACCTCCCCGATATGAATGAACTCTTCGTCGGAAAGCCGAAGGCCCTCTCGCCCGACGGGCGGTATCTCGCCTACTGGGTCCCTGACAAGCGGTATGCGGACCGCTCCGATGTTGCGGTGGGGTTCAATGTTTATGACACGACAACCGGAGAAGTCAGGAGATTCCTCGAGCCCGGACAATGGGGACTCGCGACTGGAGATTTCAGTTGGACCGGCACACGGCTGTGGGTTGAATATGGCGTCATCGACAAACTTCGTGACAACGGTTACTCCAGCAAACTCGCTCGTGGGTCGGTAGACGTCTCCGTCCAATCCGCCGACTTCGAAGCCTCCTCGACCCAAAACCTCCCAGCAACCTCACCTGTGACAGACATCTGGATCCAGGGCAACGGCAAACTCCGCAAGGGTGATCCTGATGCGCAACAGCCTCGCGCGACGTACCCGCTGAGCCAGCAACTTGATTCGCTGGCCATTGGTCCAAGTGGCCAGTATCTCGCCGGACTCGAGGCCAACATGGATCCCGGGAGAGTACTTGTTGGAGCGGTGCCCACCAGTGCTGACCTGATCGAGATGGCCGTTGCGCCTGCTGCTCCGGAGGCCTATGAAATCCTCGGGTGGAGAGATGAGGAAACGGTCCTGCTGTTGGCCCAGGATCCCTTTTTGCCACAGGCGTACGGGCTGATGGCCTTCAACGTCAACACCGAGGAGACGGCGACTCTCACCAGGCTGTCTTACAACGTCCAAACGCCGATCGTGGCCCAAGATGCCCTCGTGGCCAGCGTGCAACCAACTCGAGAGCCCGATTGGCCGCTGAATCCCCGAATCAACTACGGCGCGCTAACGCTGATGGTCTTGGCGGCCCTGGTCGCCGGACTTCTAGGTTGGAGGCGTCGTGCCGTCTGGTGACCCACGCGATGACTTCACAGAGTACGTCGTGGCCCGACGCGTCGGGCTGGTCCGCACGGCATACCTCCTTACCGGCAATATCCACGACGCCGAAGATCTCGTTCAGGCGACGCTCATCAAGGCAGCAGCCGCGTGGGAGCGGGTGACGGGAGATCCGGATCCCTACCTCCGGCGGATCATGATCAACCAGAACATCAGCCGTTGGCGCCGACGGCGCTGGCGCGAGTTACCTGGCGCAATACCCGATGTGCCCGCCGCTACGCCGGACACCGACACGGCGCTGGAACTGCAGCACGCACTGGGCGAGCTCACGCCAAAACAGAGGGCCGTGATCGTGCTGCGCTACTTCGAAGGACTCAGCGAAATGGAAATCGCGGACACCCTGGGGGTCTCAGCCGGCACCGTGAAATCGCAGGCCCACGCGGCAATCCGACGCTTGCGAGATCTGGTCCCCGAGATTGACCCGTCAAATCCGTCGCGACACGCCGAGGACTTGGTCACCTGAGTGACGGGTCGGCAAGGCTCGGCACGGTTTGGGCGCGTGCGCTTAGGAGTTGACGACGATGGTTTGTTCGCGGCCGGGGCCGACCCCGACTGCCCAGAACTTCGTGCCGCTCCGCTCCTCAAGGGCGCGGACATAAGCCTTGGCGTTGGCAGGCAGTTCAGCAAACGTCCGACAATTGGAGATGTCGGTGCCCCAGCCAGCGAAGTGTTCGTAAATGGGAGTGGCGTGATGGAACTCGGTCTGCGTCATCGGCATCTCGTCGTGGCGCACGCCATCGACGTCATAGGCCACACACACCGGAATGCTCTCCCAACTGGACAGCACGTCGAGCTTGGTCAGGAACAACTCGGTGAGGCCGTTGACCCGAGTGGAATAGCGGGCAACCACGGCGTCGTACCACCCACAACGACGGTTGCGGCCGGTCGAGACGCCGACCTCGCCACCGATGTCCCAGAGCTTCTCGCCATCAGCATCAAACAACTCAGTCGGGAACGGGCCTGACCCAACCCGGGTGGTGTAGGCCTTGATCACGCCGATCACCCGGTCGATGCGAGTCGGCCCCACGCCGGCGCCCGTGCACACACCACCCGCAATCGGGCTTGAGGACGTCACAAACGGATAGGTGCCGTGGTCGACGTCGAGCATGGTCGCCTGCGCACCCTCAAATAGCACGGTCTTGCCCTCATCGAGCGCCCGATTGAGCAGCAGTGACGTGTCGGCCACCATCGGTCGTAGGCGATCGGCGTAGGACAAAAGCTCGTCGGCGGCCTCCTCGGGGGAAATCGCCCGGCGGTTGTAGACCTTGGCCAGCAGGTGGTTGCGCACGTCGAGAGCGGCCTCGACCTTCTGCCGCAATATCGACTCATCAAACAGGTCCGCCACCCGGATGCCGATGCGGTTGATCTTGTCGGCGTACGCCGGACCGATGCCGCGCCCTGTCGTGCCAATCTTGGAGGCCCCCAGGAACCGCTCGGTGACCTTGTCGATCGTGGAGTGATAAGACGCGATGACATGGGCATTGGCCGAAATGATCAGATTGTCGATCGCGACACCACGGGCCGCCAGAGCATCCAACTCGCGAAACAACGCCTCGGGCGAGATCACCACGCCGTTGGCGATCACAGAGGTGCACCCCGGGGTCAGGATCCCGCTCGGCAGGAGATGGGTGGCAAAGCGCTCGCCGTTGACCACGATGGTGTGGCCCGCGTTGTGGCCGCCGCTGGTGCGAACGCAGTAATCAATGGACGTATCGCTCGTGGCGAGCAGGTCGGTGGCTTTGCCCTTGCCCTCATCGCCCCATTGCGCGCCGAGGATGACGATCGCTGGCATGGGTTCCTCCCCTTATTGGTGACCGGCCCAACCTTAGGGCGCACCACCCCCATTGCCGCTTCGGTAGTGTCCACGGCGTGGACCCGATCTTGGTGATTGCCAATGGCGACGCTGGCACCGCCGATGACGAGAAGCTGTCCGCGGCGCTCAAAGTGCTGCGTGCCGAGGCCTCCGTGGAGATCGCGGCAACCACCAGCTCGGGAGAGCTGGACGGCGTCTTGCACCGTGCCGGGTCGCGTCGGATCGTCGTTGCTGGCGGGGATGGCAGCATGCACGCCGTCGTCGCGGCACTGCATCGGCGCAATGAGTTGTCGACCAAGGTGCTGGGGCTGTTGCCGATGGGCACGGGCAACGACTTTGCTCGCGGCACCGGCATTCCGCTTGATGTTGAGGCCGCGGCTCGGCTGATTCTGCACGGCGAGGTGCGCCCCGTGGACATCCTCTTGGACGAAGTTGGCGAGGTGGTGGTCAACAACGTGCATGCCGGGGCCGGTGCGCTCGCGAGCAAGGAGGCCGCGACGTGGAAGTCACGACTGGCTGAGTTGGGGACCGACAAGATCAACTTGGGCCGCCTGGGCTATCCGATCGGGGCCTTCGTCGCTTCGCTGCGACCAGCCAAGATCCGGCTGCGTGTGGAGGTTGACGGCGTCGTTGTTAACGATTGGGATCGTCCGGTGCTGATGGTTGCCCTCGGGAATGGGTCACACGTGGGTGGTGGCACTCCGCTCAACCCGGACGCTGACCCCGAATCCGGCAAGATTGACGTCCTGATCTCTCGGGCCATCGGGCCGATCGCGCGTTATGGGTATGCCGTGGGGCTCAAGCTTGGTCGCCACCCCGAGCGCGACGACGTCTCGCACTTTCGTGGGTCTCAGGTCAGCATCTCCGGCCAGGAGTTTTGGTGCAGTGCCGACGGAGAGATCTACGGACCCGAGCGGCGGCGCACGTGGCATGTTGAGCCGGCGGCGTACTCCCTGATCTTGCCCAAATAGTTCGGCCAGCACAATCCTGGGGCTGAGTGTCCGCGCATTCGGGTAGCGTTTCGCTTTCACCCCCTTTCCACACAGGAGCACGTCAACCATGGCCCGAGGATCCGCCCGACCTGAATCCGGGCCAGGCACCGAACCCACCGACTGGGTGACCCGCGCCGCGGATCAGGCGATCCGGCAGGCCGAGCCGGATCTGGCGGCCGGCGGACTCGTCACCTGTGCGTCGGGAATCAGCCCGAGCGGGCCGATTCACCTCGGCAACCTGCGCGAATTCCTCACGGTCCACTTCGTGGCCGAGGAGATCCGGCGACGCGGCGTGCCGGTGCGTCACCTGCAGAGTTGGGACGACTACGACCGCTTCCGCAAGGTCCCGGTCGGGGTTGACGAGGCGTGGAACGAACACATCGGTCGGCCCCTCTCGGCCGTGCCTGACCCGTGGGAATGCCACGCCAACTGGGGCGAACACTTCAAGGCTCCGCTGCGCGCGGCTCTCGTGGAGATGGGCTGCGAGATGGTCGAGATCAACCAGACCGAGATGTACACATCGGGCGCCTATCGCTCACAGATTCTCGAGGTGGTCCGACGCCGACACGAGATCGATGCAGTGCTCGGGCGCTATCGCACTAAGGCTCCCGTCGCTGAAAACGAGCAGGAGGCGGCAGCACTCGCTGACTCAGTCGCGCTCGATGACGAGCCTGCCGGCGACGATCTGAGTCGCTTCCCGTTCAAGCCCTACTGCCGTCAGTGTTCACGCGACACGACGACGATCACGGCGTACGACGACTCCACGACAGAGCTGTCTTATGAGTGCGCCGTTTGCTCGTTTGTTGGTGTGACCAACCTGTCCACCGAAAACGAGGGCAAGCTGGTCTGGAAGATCGACTGGCCGATGCGTTGGGCGTTTGAAAAGGTCAACTTCGAGCCCGCTGGCGCCGACCACTCCTCCCCCGGATCGTCGTTCACCGTCGGCAACGAGCTGGTCGAGACGATCTGGGACCGACCGCGGCCGTCGTCGTTTGGCTATTCGTTCGTGGGCTTTGCCGGGATGGCCAAGATGTCGTCGTCAAAGGGCGGGGTGCCGACCGCATCGGATGCGTTGCAGGTGTTGGAGCCGGCGATGTTGCGTTGGCTTTATGTGCGCCGCCAGCCCAAGCAGTCGTTCAACATCGACTTTGGGCCCGAGGTCATCCGGCTCTATGACGAGTGGGACGCGCTTGCGAAGAAGGCTGCCGATCCGGCGAAACGCGATGCACAGGTGCTGGCCTATGAGCGATCGGCCGCAACGTCGACTGCTGGCTTGCTGCCCACTCCTCTTGTGGTGGCACCTTTCCGGGTGCTGCAGTCCGCCGCCGATATCACCGCCGGCGACCTATCTCAGATCTCGCGGATCGTCGCGGCGTCTGGCTATGCACACTCATCGGTCGGGGACTTGGAGCCTCGGCTTTCACGTGCGATGACGTGGACTAGCGACTATGTCGCCGAGGAAGACCGGACGATCGTGCGGGCTGCTCCCGACTCCGCGCGACTGGCAGGGTTGAGCGAGCGTGAATCGCAGTGGCTCTCATTGCTCCTGGCTGAGTTGGACGTTGCCGAAGATCTGGCTTCGCTAACGTCGCTGGTTTACGGCGTACCAAAACTGGCCCTGGGCTTGACCCTGGATGCTGATCCGACCGACGAGGTGAAGGGCGATCAGAAGGAGTTCTTCAAACTCCTCTACAACCTGCTCCTCGACGCCGACCGGGGGCCCCGTCTCCCGACTTTGTTGCTCTCGCTCGGCCCGGCGAAGGTCCGCTCGCTACTCGGTGGTTGAGGAGCAGATTTCGAGACGGCGCTAACGCGCCTCCTCAATCAACCAACGCCAGGTGGTTGAGCTTCCCAACCAACAAACGACAGGTGGTTGAGCGCCTCCTCAATCAACCAACGACAGGTGGTTGAGGAGCGAGCGCAAGCGAGCGTCTCGAAACCCCGTTACTGGGAGGACTCACCCAGCAGCGCGTCGTACGCCTCTTCGCTGGAGTCATAGAGGAACTGCGAGCAACGCTCCCATTCGGGCTCTTCGCCAATGGTGCGTGCACTGACGGCCAATACGGCAAGACAGCGGAGGAAGCCTCTGTTGGGCTCGTGCTCCCAGGGCACCGGACCGTGCCCTTTCCAACCGTTGCGGCGCAGCATGTCGAGACTGCGGTGATAGCCGACGCGGGCGAACGCATAAACGGTCATTTCATCCGCACCTCCGTCGCGAGCGGCTTCGGCGAGCGCGGCCCAAGCGAAGGGCGAAGCGGGATTATTGCGCGCCACCTCTTCGGGCGCGGCTCCCCCGGCCAACAGTGCAGCAGCGGGGTCAATGGGCAGCAATGTGGCGGGCGGACCAGCCATCAGGTCGACGTAGCTCATGCACCTACCCTCTCACCCCTGGGCTAAACCAACCTCCCGGTGCCGAACTCCCACGCCTAACATGGCGAGATGGACGACTTGCTCGGATTGTTTCCACCTGGCAGTTCGGTCGACGCCGACGACACCTTGGTGATCGGGGGGTGTCGGGCCGACGCGTTGGCCGGCGAGTTTGGTACGCCGGTGCTGGTGGTGGACGAGGCTGCCTTAAGGGCACGAGCGCGCGAATATCGCACCGAACTCGCTGCCCGATGGCCCAACTCACGGGTGGTCTTTGCGTCAAAGGCGTTCGCGTCGACTGCCATCCAGCGGGTGATTATCGAAGAGGGACTAGGCCTCGATGTAGCCGGCGGCGGCGAGATCATCACCGCGCTAGCCGCCAACGCCGATCCCGCTCTTTTGGTGTTGCACGGCAACTCGAAGTCGTTCGAGGAACTGACGCTCGCCGTCGAGGGGGGCGTCGGCCTCGTGGTCGTCGACAACGCCGACGACGTCGACAAACTGGAGGCGATCGTCCCTGCGGGCCAGTCAACAGAGCGTCCTCGTTCGGATCATTCCCGGGGTCGTTGCCGACACCCACGCGGACATCCTGACCGGCCATGACGGCTCCAAGTTCGGGCTCTCGCCGGCCGATGCACGCCCGTTGATCGCCCGCATCGAAGCAAGCTCCCAAGCTCAAGATGATGGGGCTCCACGTCCACGTCGGGTCCCAGATCCTCGACGTCGAACCCTTTGCTCAATCCGTCGCCCCCATTGCCGCGCTCGGCGAGTTCCCGATCTATGACCTCGGCGGCGGTCTAGGCGCCCGTTACACGTACGCCGACCAACCACCGACCGTTGCGGCGTACCTCGATGCACTCATCGGCGCCGCCCGCACCCACCTTCCGGCGGAGAGCCAGATCATCATCGAACCTGGCCGCAGCATGGTCGCCCAGAACGCCGCCACGCTTTATCGGGTCAACACCGTCAAGCGGGGAAAGTTCACTTTTGTGGGCGTCGATGGAGGTATGGGAGACAACCTCGAGGTGTCGCTCTATGGCCAACGCTTCGAAGCGGCCGTCGCAACCCGAATGTCTGCGCAGGGTGAGCCGGTCACGCTGGTGGGTCGCCACTGCGAGAGCGGAGACGTGCTGATCCCAGAGATCAACCTTCCCGATCCGCGGGTGGGCGATCTGATTGCGGTCCCCGCAACCGGTGCCTACACCTTCACGATGTCCAACAACTACAACGGCAATCGCCGCATCCCGGTGGTCTTTGCCGACAATGGCCACGCTCGCCTCGTCGTACGCCGCGAAACCTGGGCCGACCTCCTGGCCCGCGACGTCTGACCTCCGCGACACCAAGATGGTGCAGCATTTCGGTCATCTGGTGACTGAAATCCTGCACCATCGCATCACGAGCATCGAGGACAACGGGTCGGCCTGCCTCGCCAACCCTTTCGCTGCAGCAGGGCTCCGACCTTGACGGCCGTCGAGCAGGGTCGACGGACAACTTGCCCCCACCCCAGGCGGATGGTTTCGCGGACGTCGTGAACCCTCGCATCGAGATCGCGCTCCAGGTCACTATCTCGGGCGGTCGCGTTGTCGTGAAAGGCCCGGCCATCAAGTTCGATGACCACCCCAAAGTCTTCATAGTCGGCGTCCCGTATCACGCGCAGCCCCTCCGGACGATGTTGACGCTTGGGCCGAGGTAGTCGATGTGGACGCTCAACGTAGTGCAGATAGGCCCGCTCCAAGGTCGAGCAGGTTCCCTCAGCTATGTCCGTCAGGACGGCATCGATCAGGGATCTGCGAGCGAGCCGGGTGCGCTGTGTCATCGCGGAGCGGATTCTTGGCACGGTAGTTGCGCGGTTGCCCACGACTCCACTGAGCAGCGCGACCAGCTCAAACTCATCTTTGGCCTCGGCAGCACAATCCAGCACAGCTTCCTCAACCCGCATTCGTGGTGGAGATAGGTTCAACAGGGCCTTGGCCTCGAAGCCCCTCACTCGGTGGAGCACAACTCCCTCGGGTGGCGCCGCGAAGCGAGTGTGGCTGATCGCGATGTGGATGGGCCGCCCGCCGAGGGAGATCGCCGACTGGCGGGCCAACGCTGCTGGCCACAGCGAGAGCACTGCAGCCCACGCTCGCTGACGATCGGTCACGGGCCCGGTGTGGTTGACGTAGACCCCTTGATGAATCCTGGCTAACGAGCGGCGTCGGATAAGACGCCGGATGTCAGGATCACCGAGTCCGAGGTCCATCAGTTGCTTGCGGGAAACAACGCCGTCCTGGCGATGCAGCAATCCCTCGATCCCGTCGTCCACGGGTCAACCCTGCGATGGCAGACCTCGAAACGCCACCCGCGATCGGGAGCCGGTGGAAAACACAGATGGTGCAGGTTCTCAGTCACCAGGCGACTGAAAACCTGCACCATCATGAGTGCGGGAAACTCAGCCGAGCGACGTACCAGCTGAGCTGAGGTTTTGGCAGGCCTCGACGATGCGGGCCGCCATGCCCGCTTCGCCAGCCTTGCCCCAGGCACGGGGGTCATAGGCCTTCTTGTTGCCGACTTCGCCGTCCACCTTGAGTACGCCGTCGTAGTTGGCGAACATGTGGGCGGCGACCGGGCGGGTGAACGCGTATTGAGTGTCGGTGTCGACGTTCATCTTGATGACGCCGTAGGAAACCGCATCGGCGATCTCGGAAGGCAACGAACCCGACCCGCCATGGAAGACCAGGTCAAAGGGCTTCGACCCGGCAGGCAAGCCGAGCTGAGCAACGACTGCTTCCTGGGCCGACTTCAAGATCTCGGGGCGCAACTTCACGTTCCCGGGCTTGTAGACGCCGTGCACGTTGCCGAAGGTCAGCGCAGTCATATAGCGACCGTTCTCACCGGTGCCGAGCGCCGCCACCGTGGCGAGCGCATCTTCGGGAGTTGTGTAGAGCTTTTCATCGATGGCGCCCTCGACACCGTCTTCCTCGCCGCCGACGACGCCGACCTCGATCTCAAGGACGATGTGGGCTGCGCGGCACTTGGCCAGCAACTCCTGCGCAATCTGGAGGTTCTCGTCCATCGGCACCGCCGAGCCGTCCCACATGTGCGACTGAAACAGGGGTGCTTCGCCGCGCTTAACCCGCTCTAGTGAGATGTCGAGCAGCGGTCGGACAAAGCCATCGAGCTTGTCCTTGGGACAGTGGTCAGTGTGGAGGCCAACGTTGATGGGGTAGTTCTTCGCAACCTCAGCGGCATAGGCGGCGAAGGCAGCTGAGCCGGTGACCATGTTCTTGATCGTCGGGCCGGAGAAATATTCGGCGCCGCCGGTGGACACCTGGATGATGCCGTCGGAGCCAGCCTCGGCGAAGCCCTGGAGGGCGGCGTTGAGCGTCTGCGACGACGAAACGTTGATGGCGGGGTAGGCGAAGGATCCGGCTTTGGCCGCATCGAGCATCGCGGCGTACACCTCGGGAGTTGCAACGGGCATATCTGTGGTCTCCTCGAAACTTGGGTGAGCGTTCAGCCTAATGGCGTCAGGGACCTCGACGGCAAACCGTCCGTGCTCCACCGCCTTGCCACACCACCCTTCGAAGGTTAGCTAGCCGCGCCAGGCGGCGCTATCAGCGTCGGCCGAGAGGTCGGCGTATTCCCTAATCCAGGAGTGCATAGCGATGGCGGCCGCCGCTGAGGCATTGATCGAGCGGGTCGAGCCAAACTGGGCGATTGAGAAGGTGCCATCGCAAACAGCGCGGGCGCCCTCCGATAACCCGGGGCCCTCCTGACCAAACAGGAAACACACTCGCCGTGGCATCGGCATCGTCTCCAAGTGGGCTGAGCCCGGCAGGTTGTCGATGCCGAGCAGTTGCACGCCGATGCCGTGGAGGTAGGCCGCCAGATCGTCAGCCGTCGGGTGGTGTCGGATGTGCTGATAGCGGTCGGTCACCATAGCGCCGCGACGATTCCAACGCCGATTGCCGACGATGTGGACTTCGGCAGCTAGGAATGCGTTGGCAGTGCGTACGACGGTGCCGATGTTGAAATCGTGTTGCCAGTTTTCGATGGCCACATGGAAGTCGTGGCGACGCAGATCGAGGTCAGCGATGATCGCCTCGATCGTCCAATAGCGATAGCGGTCTACGACGTTGCGACGATCACCCTCGGCGAGCAACGTCGCGTCGTACTCCTCCCCGGTCGGCAAATCCCCAATCCACGGGCCGAGCCCGACTTCGGGCGGGCCGTGCGGCATCGGGTCGTACGGCGCGCGTTCGTCGTCCCGCTCGTCTGGCATAAGCCGAAGGGTAGTTGGTTCGAAAGCACCTTGGTGGTTGAGGAGGGCGAGGAACGAGCCTGTCTCGAAACCACTCATCACGAGCGGCTCAGCCCGTTGGTTGAGGAGGGCGAGGAACGAGCCCGTCTCGAAACCACTCATCACGAGTGGCTCCCGTAGGCTTATCTGGTGATTCACATGGAACTCCAGCCGATGCTGCTTGGCCTGGATTGGATGGACCCCAACTGGCTGCTGGACCGCTTCGGGCAGCAAATGTTCTGGGTCAGTATGGCCATCATTTTCGTCGAGTGTGGGTTGCTCTTCCCGATCCTTCCGGGTGACTCATTGCTGTTCTCGATGGGCCTGTTCATCAACCGATTTGAGGCTGGCGAGTCGGGGATCAACATGAACATTTGGGCTGCTTGCGCCTTGCTAAGCGCGGCAGCCTTCGCCGGCAACGTGGTCGGTTATGAGATCGGTCGTGCCGTCGGGCCAACGCTGTATGAGCGACGTGGCCGGTTCATTAAGGCTGAGTACTTCGACAAAACTCACGACTTCTTCGAACGCTACGGCAACCGGGCTCTGGTGCTCGGCCGCTTTGTGCCCATCGTGCGCACCTTCGTGACCGTGGTCGCCGGAGTCGGCAAGATGGACCGTCGCCGCTTCCTCACCTGGTCCCTGATCGGTGCAGTGTTGTGGGCCACCGGCATCACCTTGCTCGGCTATTTCCTCGGTGGGGTGCCCTTCATCCAAGACAACCTTGAGGCCGCTCTGCTGGCCATCGTGGCCTTCTCGGTGCTCCCCATGGTGTGGGAGTGGTGGCGACACCGCCAGCCTTCGGCCTAGCCATTAGCCTGACGCCATGACTGCGATCAACGATCCCGAACTTGCCCGCGATATCGACGCCTGCTGTCGGCTGACCGGCTCCTTCACCTTGCGCTCGGGGACCGTGGCCAGCGAATACTTCGACAAATATCTCTTCGAAGCCCAACCGGCGCTGCTCGCCAGAGTCGCTGACCAGATGGTTGGACTGCTCCCCGGCGACACCGAATTGCTGGGCGGGCTCGACCTCGGCGGTGTGCCGATCGCTACGATCCTCAGCGCCCGCACCAACCTGCCTGCCTTGTTTGTGCGCAAGAACGCCAAGGAATACGGCACCTGCAAACTGGCCGAAGGCCCGCCGATCGAGGGCCGTCGCATCACCTTGATCGAGGATGTCATCACCACCGGCGGCGCGGTGCGCGATGCCACCAATGCGCTCCGCGCGGGCGGGGCGATCGTCAGCGTGGTGGTGTGCGCCATCGACCGCAGTCCCGAAGGCATCAACCCGCTCGAAGACGTCGGCCTCGAGGTGCGGCCGGTGCTGACCAAGGCCCAGCTCGACGCCGTACACACATAGTCCGCCACTTTTCCGCAGGTGTTTAGCCTCGAAATCGACGAATTTCCATGCGGAAAGTGGCGGATTATCTAGGAGCGGGGCTTGGTCTCTTCGAGGTGGCCAAACGCGATCAGCCGGTCGTCGGTGTGGAACAACTCCGCACAAGTGGTGAGAGTGATCAACTTCTGACCCGGCTCCTGCGATGGCTGCAAACCACCGTTGGGATTCTGGGGGATCGGGTCCACGACCCAGCCCTGGGTGAAGTCGACCGTCAGATCCGTCCCGCCGGTGTCGAGAACATAGGTGTAGGTCGCCTTCCGGGTTTCGATGATGATTTCGTCGCCCGCTTTCAACTCAGGCATCCGCCGCAGCGGCTCACCATGGGTGACTCGGTGAGCGGCTAGCGCAAAGTTGCCTTCCTTGCCGGCCTCAGCGGCGCCAGCAAAGTGGCCATAACCGGCCGCGAGCACCTCATCGCTGGTGCCCTCGAGGATCGGCACGGCATAGTCCTTGCCAAACTTCGGGATGCGGACGACGTACGCCGCCTTGGAGCCCGCCGCGGAAATGGTGTCGCCGCCCTCAACCCATTGCTGCTCGATCTGGGCCACGATCGAGTCGTGTTTCTTCGCCGACACATAGTTGGTGCCGAACATCTGCCAGCCAACCCAGCCGAGCAGCCCGATGCCGACGGCCACGAAAAGGAGTCCGGTTCGGAACAACCACGGACTCTGGCGTGGACGATCCGTCACTGTGGCGCTGAGTTCCGCACCCGTCGCCTTTCGTTTGCCCACCTTGATTCCCCGTCTCGTTTCTGCAATAGCTTCGCAGTATTGTGCCCGTCATGCCTGTGGCCGCTAATCGACTAGCTGGTATCCCACCAACCATCTTCTCAGAGATGTCCGCATTGGCGGTGCAAACCGGCGCCATCAACCTCGGTCAGGGCTTCCCTGATCAAGACGGCCCCAAGAGCGTTGTCTTACGCGCAATTGCCGCCCTTGAGTCTGGCCAGAACCAATATCCGCCAGGCGTGGGCAAGCCCGAATTGCGCCAGGCAATAGCTCGACACCAGCAACGCAACTACGGCATCGACCTCAATCCGGACACCCAGGTGGTGGTCACCACCGGCTGCACCGAGGCAATCGCAGGCGCGATCCTGGGGCTGGTCAATCCGGGCGACGCTGTTGTGGTGTTGGAGCCCTACTACGACTCCTACCTCGCGATGATCGAATTTGCTGGCGGCGTACGACGCCCGGTGACGCTGCGCGCTCCCGACTTCCGGCTCGACGTGGCTGCGTTGGAAGCTGCTGCCGTCGGCGCCACGGTGATGCTGATCAACACGCCTCACAACCCGACCGGCACTGTGTTGACTCGCGCCGAGTTGACCGCGATCGCCGACGTCGCCCAGCGCCACGACCTGACCGTGATCACCGACGAGGTCTACGAACACCTGGTCTATGACGACAACATTCATCTCCCACTCTGCACGTTGCCGGGGATGTTTGACCGCACGGTGACGCTGTCGAGCGTCGGCAAGTCCTACTCCTTCACCGGGTGGAAGGTCGGCTGGGCGACGGGTCCGCCGGCGTTGGTGGCTGCGGTGCTCGGCGCCAAGCAATGGCTGAGTTTCACCTCTGGCGCGCCGTTACAACCTGCGGTGGCGTTGGCGCTGGATGAGGAGCCCGACTTTCCAAAGGAGCTGGCCGCTGATCTCGCCGTACGACGCGACTTGCTGTGCGCTGGGCTTGCCGAGGTCGGTTTGCCAGCGACCATCCCGCAGGGCACCTACTTCGCCACCACCGACATTTCCGCGCTGGGCTGGCCCGATGGCCGGGCCTTCTGCCTGGCGCTGCCCGAACGAGCTGGGGTGGTGGCGATTCCGAGTCAGGCGTTCTACGACAACATCGATGAGGGCCGCCAACTCGTGCGCTGGGCGTTTTGCAAGGACACCTCAATGATCCACCAGGGACTGGATCGGCTGGCCAAGGCTGACCTATTCGCCTAGGCGTTGCCACCGACTAGCTGCGGGGCGAGTCGGCGTACCACTTCCGGACCTCGGGTCGAATCAGCATCGAAACGCTCAACACACACGCCAGCAGCAGGGGCAACAGCAAGGGGGCGCCGATCGCTCCGAAGAGGGTGACCACCGTGGCGGCGCTGCCGGAAAACACCAAAGCCACCCGAGCCCACGGCACCCGTCGAAATGCCAACGTCGCAAAGATCAGGGTGAAGGCGCACCAAACGAGAACGATGCTGCCAACGGCGAAACTGGCGGAGATCACCATGTCCCCGGTGACCTCCTGCGAGAGCACTTCGGGTTGTTGCTTCTCCAACTCGGCCAACACCTGATCCGGGCTAGCCCGCAGAACCACCAGACTCAAGGCCATCGTGAGCAGGGTGAGGCCGCTGCCGACCCAAGCAGCGACACACGCGGCGGTGACTGCGGAGGGGCGCACGTCTGCGCTCTGGGGCGGAGTGGCCGATGTCGTCACTGCTGACGGTGGCCAGCCGGTCGTCACTGGGGCGGCGGCCGCCGCTGGACGCTCTCTCGGTTGTGGCGCGATCCCGGCAAACCAGTCACGGGCTGGCTGAAGCCACAAGGTGATGATCGAGACGAAGACGATCGTGACCATGAAACCGCCGGTGGCTACCCCGGTGAGAAGCAGCGGCAACGCCAGGACGGATAGCGCCTTACGGGCCGCCAGGTTGCGTTGAAAGAGATAGCCACCCAAGATCGCGCAGGCGGCTGCACAAGCGCCAGCGATCATGGAGCTCACTTGCATCACATTGAGGGCCGCGTCAAGACTCAAGCCCCAGCCGTTCAGCGGCCACTCAGTCAGCGCCGTCTCGACGGACGTTCGCGTTTCCAGGGAGCGAAGGTTGGCGATGGAGGTAAAGGCCAAGCCGATCACCGAAATTGACCCGACAATGATCAGCCCCGCCGAAAGAGTCACCGGCGCCGGGCGTGCATGTGTCTTCTGATCGCTCACGGGGGCCATTCCATCATGGTTGCCCTAGCTGGCTTGGCTTCCGTAGTTTCCCCACCTCAGATGGCGGTGGGCGGGGCGCTGTGAAGTGCGTCAAGCAGCACAAGTTCGTCGGCCTGCTCAGTGAGTACGGCGCTAGCTTGGGCGGAGAGGCCCGTGTCACTGATCACCAACGAAGCATCCGAAAGCTCGGCCATCGAACTCAGGCCAACGACGCCCCACTTGGTGGAGTCGGCCAGGATGATCAGGCGGCGTCCGCTTCGCACCATTACTCGGTTGGTCTCAGCTTCCAGGAGGTTGGGGGTGCTGAAGCCAGCGCGGCCGTCCATTCCGTGCACGCCCATAAACACCGCGTCGAGATGAAGAGAGTCGAGCGCGGCAATCGCAAGCGGTCCCACCAACGCATCAGACGGCGTACGCAACCCTCCGGTCAGCAACACTGACATCGTGTCGTTGCCACTGCGGTGCAATACGTCGGCCACCCACACAGAGTTGGTCACCACCGTGAGCCGGGGGATATCGACCAGGTGCCGAGCGAAGGCGTGGGTCGTCGTACCGGCCGAGATCGCGATCGCCGACCCCGGTTGCACCAGGGACGCCGCGTGCGAGGCGATTGCTGCCTTTTCGGCCAACCGACGCTCTGAGTTTGCTTCGAAGCCGGGCTCAGTCGTGGAGGGTTCGGCTCGGGCCATCGCGCCGCCGTGCACCTTCTCCAGCAGCCCTTGCCGTTGGAGTACGACGAGGTCGCGGCGCACCGTCATATCGGACACGTCGAGCAATTCGACGAGGTCACTGACTTTGACCGTCCCGTCCCGGTCGAGTTCGGCGAGGATGCAGGCCCGCCTCTGCGCGGCGAGCATCAGGACTCCCGCACCACAGCAACGCCGCCGGCAGGGACAACAAGGTCTCCGCTCACGGGCCGGTCGCCGAGTAATTCATGACCGCGCGCGGCCACCGAAACTGCCTCTGTGGAGTGATTGATCGCGAAAAGCCAGGCCCGCCCATCTCGAACTCGGCGGACGGTCTCGACCCCGGGCGTGGGCGGATGAAAATCGACGCCAGCCTCGCTCAGCAGGTCTTCCATCAACGAACCCACACTGGGTTGATCGAGTTTGGTCGCGGCATACCAAGCGAATCCCGAGCCGTGGCCGTGGCGAGTCAGGGCGGGCACCCCAGGGAGCGGCCCATTGCTGTATTCACCACGTGATTCGGCGCCGGCAAGGTGCAGATGTTCGGTCCACACCGTGCCTGACCCCCCGGTCGTCAGTTGCACGTGCTCACTCTGACGCAAGGGAGCGAACTCTTCGACCCGAATACCCAATAAATCGCGAAAAGCACCGGGATACCCGCCCAGGCGAATGTGATCGTGCTCGTCGACGATGCCGCTGAAGTAGGTGATCAACGCGGTGGCCCCGGCTGCCACCGCATCGGCGATCCGCAGAGCGACCTCGTCGGTGACGCAATAAAGAGTCGGGACCAAGATGAGTTGATAGCCAGTGAGATCGGCATTGGGATGTACGACGTCCACACCGACGCCTCGGTCGACCAACTCACGATGAAGCGAATGCGGCTGATCGAGGTAGTGAACGTCCACGCTCGGATGCGAATCGAGTTCGCAAGCCCACCAAGCCTCCCAATCAAACAGGATCGCCACCTGATTGTCGGCTGTGCTCCCCGAGACTTCCTCGATGCTGTCCAGCGCCTGGCTGAGCGCGACTACCTCACGCCAGACCCGAGTGTCCGTGCCGGCATGGGGCACCAGTCCGGCATGAAACTTTTCGGCACCAGCCTTCGACGCGCGCCACTGGAAGAAGAGGATCCCGTCGGCACCTCGGGCCACGTGTTGGAGGCTATTGCGGAGCAGTTCTCCGGGCAGTTTGGCCACATTTCGGGGTTGCCAGTTGACCGCGCTCGTGGAGGTCTCCATCAGCAGCCAGGGTTTGCCCCCGGCCACGCCGCGAACCAGATCGCTGGAAAAGGCCAACTCGCGATAACCCTCAGGATCGTCCGCCGTGAGGTAGTGATCGTTGGAAACGACGTCCATCTCTTTGGCCCACGAGTGATAGTCCATGTGCTTGCAATTGGCCATCACCATGAAGTTGGTCGTGACCGGAATGCCAGGGGACAACTCGTGGAGGATGTCGCGCTCGGCGACGAAGTGGGCCAACAATTCATCGGACGAGAACCGACGAAAGTCCAGTTGCTGGGTGGGATTGGGGAAGTTGGGGGCTGACCGAGGCGGCAGGATCTCGGCGAAGTCGGCGTACTTCTGTGACCAGAAGGCCGTCCCCCAAGCCTCATTGAGGTGGTCGACATCGCCATACTTCTCGCGCAACCAGCCCTGGAAGGCGACTGCGCTCGTGTCGCAAAAACACAAGGCGTTGTGACAGCCAAGCTCGTTGGACACGTGCCACAGCACGACGGCCGGGTGCCGGCCATAGCGCTCAGCCATGGCGCGGCAGAGAGCCAACGCATGCGTGCGATAACGAGGCGAGCTCGGGCAGAAGGCTTGCCGCCCGCCCGGCCACAGTTGGGTTCCGTCGGCGGTCACCGGCAGCATCTCGGGATGCCCATGGGTCAACCAGGGTGGCGGCGATGCGGTCGCGGTCGCCAGATCGATCCGGATGCCTGCCGCGTGGAGACGTTCGATCACCTCGTCGAGCCAGGCAAACTCAAAGCGATCCGGCGTTGGCTGCAATTGCGCCCAAGAGAAAACGCCTAAGGTCACCAGGTCGACCCCGGCCTCCTGCATCAGGGCAACGTCTTCCACCTGGATGTCGCGGGGCCATTGTTCGGGGTTGTAGTCGCCTCCAAAAGCGATCCACGGAAGGGTCGCCACATTTGCCCGAGGGGGGGTGTTGGACATGGTCCCCACTGTGAAGTGCGACACGATGGTGAGTCAACACCAAATCAACAAGAATTTGGCCGTGAATGTTTGAAGTCGTGCGAAACCGTGATCTTTGTGCCCTTGACATGGTGGTTTCTGGTGTCGAGGATCACAGTAGTGTCGTTTTTTGTTTCCTAATCGGAGGTTTCTTCATGACCCGCAACTCCCGTTCTGCGCCACAGTCGTCGCAGATTCCCGGCTCGGCTCTCGTCACGATGGCCGCCACTCGTCGCAACTTCTTGCGCTCTGCCGGCCTCGGCAGCCTTGTGCTCGGAGCACCCGGATTGCTCGCCGCGTGTGGCAGCGATTCGAGCAGCGGCGGCGGCGAGGCCGCCAGCAAGACCGTCAAGTTCGGCGTCAACGAAGCCAAGGGGTCCGGACCGGCCGCTCAGCGCCTCATCGCCATGGCCGAGGCCTACGCCAAGGAGACCGGTGTCACGGTCGAGGGCAACTATGTCGATCACAACACCTTCCAGGACTCCATCACGACCTACCTCCAGGGCACTCCTGACGATGTCTTCACCTGGTTTGCAGGCAACCGGATGAATCAATTCGCGACCGAGGGTGCAATCAGCGACGTCAGCGATCTCTGGCCCCTCGATGGCATCAACGACAGCTTCAAGGTCGCTTCCACCGCAACTGATGGCAAGCAATACTTCGTGCCGAAGGACTACTACCCCTGGGCGGTCTTCTACAAGAAGTCAGTCTTCGAAAAGGGTGGCTACGCACCGCCGGCCAACCTCGCGGAGCTCACCGCCCTCGCCACCAAGATGAAGGCCGATGGCATCACCCCCTTCGCCTTCGCCGCGAAGGATGCCTGGGCACCTTTGGGCACCTTCGACATCCTCAACATGCGCGTCAACGGCTTCCAGTTCCACATGGATCTGATGGCTGGGGAGAAGGAGTGGAACTCCTCCGAAGTCAAGAACGTCTTTGATGCCTGGGCTGGCTTGCTTCCCTTCCATCAAGAGGATGCCCTCGGCCGCACCTGGCAGGAGGCTGCCACGTCGATGGGCAAAGATGAGTCAGGGATGTATCTCCTCGGCACGTTCGTCGCCGACGGCATTCCCGATGTTGTGGATGACCTCGACTTCTTCACGTTCCCCGAGCTGGACGCCTCGGTCGGCGCAACCGCGCTTGACGCTCCCATCGATGGCTTCTGTCTTGCCTCGGGTGGCAAGAATCAAGAGGCCGGCAAGGCAATGATGAAGTGGCTGGCTTCTGCTGAAGCAGCCGACGTCGCCAACAGCAACGCCGATGCGCCGATGATTGCCGCCAACTCAGGCGCCAGCCAGGACAGCTATTCGGCACTCCAGAAGAAGTCGGCCGAAGTGGTGGGCGCGGCGGAAAACATCGCCCAGTTCCTCGACCGAGACACCCGCTCAGACTTCGTGCCTGCCGTCATTGCCGGGATCCAGGAGTTCTTGAAGGCTCCCGGCGACATCGACAAGGTGCTCGCCAGCATCCAGGAGCAGAAGGAGTCGATCTTCGTCTGATGCGACTTTCTCAGGGAGTCCCTCGAGGGGAATTTAGATGAGTGCGCCTACGTTGGAGACGGGAGCAGTGGCGAAAGCCACTGCTCCCCCCAAACGCAAACTGCCCATCCGAGACAAGTTAGTTGTCATCACCATGGTCGCGATCCCGACCATGTTCGTGATCCTTCTCGTGTGGATCCCGGCGATCATGTCCCTGATTCTGTCGTTCGCTCGGTGGAGCGGATTCGGGGGAATCGAACAGATCGAGTGGGTGGGGCTGCAGAACTATAAGGACGTCACCCAGATCTACCCGCCGTTCTGGCCGGCCATTCGCAATAACCTGATCTGGCTGGCGTTCCTCACGGTGGTGACGGCCTTCGGAATGTTCCTAGCAGTGGTTCTCGACCGTGAGATGAAGGGCAGTCGGTTTTATCAGACCGCCTTCTATATGCCGGTCGTGCTTTCTTTGGCGCTGATCGGCTTTATCTGGCAATTGTTCTATTCCCGCGACCAAGGCCTGATCAACCAGGTTTTCGGCACCCAGGTCGACTGGTATGGCGATTCCAACATCAACTTGTGGGCCGTCCTCGTGGCCACGGGATGGCGTCATACCGGTTACATCATGTTGATCTATTTAGCGGGGCTGAAGGGCGTCGACTCCACCCTGCGCGAGGCTGCTGCAGTCGACGGCGCGACCGAGGTGCAGACCTTCTTTGGCGTCATCTTTCCCGTGATGCGGCCCATCAACATGATCGTGTTGGTCATCTTGGTGATCGAGTCACTACGCGCCTTCGACCTCGTGTGGGTAATCAACAAGGGCACCAACGGTTTGGAACTTATTGCGGCGCTCGTCACGAGCAACGTGGTGGGTGAAACCAGCCGGATCGGCTTTGGCTCAGCCCTGGCGGTGATCATGATGCTTATCTCCTCGATCTTCATCACCATCTATCTCAGGATCGTCTTTAAGGAGGAGGCCCGATGACCAGTCCCACTAGTGCCATTGCCGCCACCCCGGTGACTGAGGCTGGGAAACCCCCTCGGCGAGCCGAGGGGGGAGTGATGAGCAAGCCGCGCGGTCGAGTCGCGACCATCGCCATGATCGTGCTGTCTTTGGTCTGGCTCTTCCCACTCTTGTGGGCCTTGGTCAACTCCTTCCGGACCTACGCCTACACCCAGAGGAACGGCTACCTCTCCTTTGGTGGCTGGACGATTGAGAACTACGTGACGGCTTGGGATCGTGCCGAGTTTGGGCTGCACTTCAAGAACTCCATGATCATCACGATTCCAGCCGTGCTGTTGACCTTGCTGCTGGCGTCGATGATGGCGTTTGTTTTGGCGCGGTTCAGTTACCGCTTCAATCTGACGCTGCTCGGGATTTTCCTAGCCGCCAATCTGCTCCCGCCCCAGGCATTGCTGGTGCCGATGTTCAAGATCTATGAGCGGATTCCGCTGCCCGCGGTGATGAGCGATACGGAATTGTTGCTTGGCAGTTTTTGGGGCTTGATCATCATCAACGTTGCTTTTCAGTTGGGCTTCTGCACGTTTGTGCTGAGCAACTACATGAAGACCATCCCCTTCGAGATCTACGAGTCAGCTCAAATCGACGGGGCGAGCGTCTGGCGTCAATATTGGCAACTCACGATGCCGCTCGTGCGGCCTGCTTTGGCGGCGCTCGGAACGCTCCAGTTCACCTGGATCTATAACGAATTTTTCTGGGCGACCGTGCTGCTGGGCGGGCGTGGTGAGAAGTTTCCGATCACCAGCTCGCTTAACAACCTGCGTGGGCAGTTCTTTGCTGACACCAACTTGGTGGCTGCCGGGTCAATCCTGGTTGCCCTGCCGGTGTTAATCGTGTTCTTTGCACTGCAGAAGCAGTTCGTGTCCGGCCTGACTCTGGGTGCCACCAAAGGCTAGACGTCCTCCCAATCAGATAGTCCGGATTTAGGGGGTGATCGTGAGCGCGCCGTCTGCCACGTCCACGTTGACTGTGCCGCCGTCTGCCACCTCACCTGAGATCAGCATCCGGGCCAACGGGTCGCCGATGGCCGTTTGGATGAGCCGACGCAGTGGGCGGGCGCCGTACGCCGGGTCATAGCCAGTCTCGGCGAGCCAGTGTTGCGCGGCCTCGGTGACAGTGATCGTGATCCGTCGGCCCACCAGCCGCTTCTGAAGCAGCGCCAGCTGAAGATCGACGATGTAGGCCAGTTCATCCTTGGTGAGAGCGTCAAACATGACCACCTCGTCAAGCCGGTTGAGGAACTCCGGCTTAAACGACTGCCGGACGATGCCCATCACCGACTCCTTCTTGACTTCAGGAGATAGAGACGGGTCAACGAGGTAGTTCGAGCCCAGGTTGCTGGTCAGGATCAACAAGGTGTTGCGGAAGTCGGCCGCTCGCCCTTGACCATCAGTGAGTCGCCCGTCATCGAGCACCTGCAACAGAATGTCGAAGACCTCGGGGTGGGCCTTTTCGACTTCATCGAGGAGTACGACGGAGTAGGGCCGCCGACGCACAGCCTCAGTGAGTTGACCGCCCTCGTCATAGCCCACATAGCCGGGAGGTGCCCCGACCAAACGCGCCACCGAGTGCTTCTCGGAATATTCGCTCATGTCGATCCGGACAATCGCCCGCTCGTCATCAAAGAGGAAGTCCGCGAGCGCCTTGGCCAACTCGGTCTTGCCCGTGCCGGTTGGCCCCAGGAAGAGGAACGATCCGGTCGGCCGGTTGGGGTCGGCAATGCCCGCCCGGGCACGTCGTACGGCGTCACTCACGGCGTTGACCGCAGCCTTCTGCCCGATCAGCCGCTGGCCGATGACCTCCTCCATGCGCAGCAACTTGGCCGTTTCGCCCTCCAACATCTTGCCGGTCGGGATGCCCGTCCAAGCTTCGACGACGTCGGCGATCTGTTCGGCGCCGACCTCTTCACCAACCAACGGCTCGAGATCAACAGCCTCAGCCTTTTCGATCTCGCCGATCTGACGCTCGAGGTTGGGGATCGACTCGTAGCGGATCTTCGAAGCAGCCTCGAGGTTGCCCTCACGGAGGTAGCGCTCTTCCTCGCCACGCAGTTGGTCGAGAGCCCGTCGAAGCTCGCCCTCGCCTTGGAGTTGATCGCGTTCGCGCTCCCAACGCAGCTCGAGCGCACGCAACTCCTCTTCGCGATCAGCCAGGTCTTTGCGCAACGCCGCCAAGCGCTCCTTGCTCGCTGCGTCCGTCTCCTTCTCGAGCGCGAACTGCTCCATGGTCAGGCGGTCTACCTGGCGACGCAACTGGTCGATCTCTTCCGGCGAGGATTCAATCTCCATCCTCAGTCGCGAGGCGGCTTCGTCGATCAGGTCGATTGCCTTGTCGGGCAACTGGCGGCCCGGGATATAGCGATCGGACAGGGTCGCGGCAGCCACCAAAGCAGCATCGGTGATGCGTACGCCGTGGTGGGCTTCATATTTCTCCTGGATGCCGCGCAAGATCTGGATGGTGTCCTCGACGCTCGGCTCCCCCACGAAAACCTGTTGGAAGCGGCGTTCGAGCGCCGGGTCCTTTTCGATCCGCTCGCGATATTCGTCAAGTGTGGTGGCGCCGATCATGTGCAGTTCACCGCGCGCCAACATGGGCTTAAGCATGTTGCCGGCGTCCATCGCCGAGTCTCCGCCAGCGCCAGCACCAACGACCGTGTGGAGTTCGTCGATGAAGGTGATGATCTGGCCGCCGGCGTCCTTGATCTCTTCGAGAACCGCCTTAAGTCGCTCCTCAAATTCGCCCCGGTACTTGGCGCCCGCGACCATCGCCGCGAGGTCAAGGCTGAGCAGTCGTCGGCCTTTGAGAGAGTCGGGCACGTCCCCAGCCACGACCCGCTGGGCGAGGCCTTCGACGACTGCGGTCTTGCCCACACCGGGTTCGCCAATGAGGACGGGGTTGTTCTTCGTACGCCGCGACAGCACCTGAATCACCCGTCGGATCTCGGCGTCCCGGCCGATCACTGGGTCGAGCTTGCCGTCGGCAGCGGCTGCGGTGAGGTCGATGGAATATTTCTCGAGGGCTTCGTAGGTTGACTCGGCATCGACGCTCGTCACCCGTCGGCTGCCGCGGATGGCGGTCAGGCCCTCGCGCAAACCTTCAGCGCTGAGTCCGGCGTCCTTCAGGATCTTGGCAGCGGGGCTCTCGACGGTCGCAATCGCGATCAGGAGGTGTTCGGTGGCGACGAAGTCGTCCTTCATGGAGCTCGCGAGGTCGAGGGCCGATGCGAGCACTCGAGTCAGCGCGGCTGACGCGCCCGGCTGCTGCACCGTCGTACCACTTGCGGCAGGCAGCGCTTTCGCGGCGGCCTCGGCCTGCGTCGTCAACGCGAGCGCATCAACGCCGGACTTGCCAACCAGCGTGCGCGCGGTGCCGTCCTGCTGCTTGAGCAACGCCACGAGCAGATGCAGGGGCTCGGTGTTGGTGTTGCCTGCGGTGGTGGCCGCGACCTGAGCGGTCTCGATCACTTCACGACTGCGGGTGGTGAACTTTTCAGCTCCGAACTGACTCACTTCGACTCCTCATTCCCGAACGGTTGGCTGTCATTATGTCAACCAATCGATAGCCTCGGACATTCCGCATAGTACGGACTGGCGCGGCGTTGGTGAGCGCGGCGGCGTATCAACCACGGCGCAACCCCCTCCTCAGTGGCATTCACCAGACCGAGGAGGAACCATGCAACCGATTGAGTCCCGAGAGTTAGCGACCTTCGACAATCTCAGCGCGATTGCCGATCCGCCGGACAGCACCACCGCCGACCTAGCCATCTTCACCCTCCCCGAGGGTGCAGACGCCGAGCTCGTCCAGGAAGACGGTGTTTACCGCGTCCGGGCCAAGGCTCGGGGCGACGGCATCAAGATTGCCGGCGCGCCGGCAGTTGGCGAACACATCGTCTTGGACCGCGGGGAGCTGAAAAAGTTCAGTCGAGTGCGAGAACTCGACGGCGCGCGCGTCCCACATGCGGAGGTGAGGTTTCATCCCGATCTCAGCCGCTTCCAGACGCCTGAGCTCGGCAAGGAAGAGGACCGACCCATCAACGTTTTTCCCGATGACGATCGTCGACTCTTTGATGACAGCAGTTTCCCCTGGCGCACAACCGGCCGGATCTGGACGGCCGCCGGCTCCGGGGCGGCCTGCACGATCGGCTCGCGACTCGTGCTGACGGCCAGCCATTGCGTGAACTGGGATGACGGCACCGGCAATGTCGGCTGGATCAAGTTTTCTCCGGCGTACGACGGCGGCAACGGGCCATGGGGCGAGTTCTTTGCGACTCGGGTGATCTCGTGGAACCGCGCCCTCGGGGGCCTGAGCGATCTTGAGACGGCCTTCGATTACGTCGTACTCGTGATGAACGAGCGGGTCGGCGACCTGGTCGGCTGGCCAGGTTATCGCCGCTATAGCGACGACTGGAATGGTGGCAGTTTCTGGCAACACGTCGGTTACCCCGGTGATCTCGCGAGCGGGGAGCGGCCCAGTTTTCAGGGTGACTGTGTGATCGAGACAGCAGTTGAGCACGACCTCAACGGCCAGGATGGGATGGTTCTTGGGCACTTTAACGACACCACGGGAGGACACTCGGGCGGTCCGATCTGGGGCTGGTGGGAAGGCGAAGAATGGCCTCGCGTCGTGGGGGTGTGCAGCGCGGAGGCGTCAACCCCGGCGTTCAACACCTCGGGCGACAATGAGTTTGGCGGCGGCGATGCACTCAGCGCGCTGATCGCGTTCGCCCGCTCGGAGCATCCTTAGAGGGAGGCGGCAAGCTCCTGCAGTGACGCTTGGACTCCGCGTCTGAGGGGATAGCCGTGCCCAAAGAGCAAGGTCTGCACCTCCAATTCCGCAAGTCGCTTCACTGAGGCCGCGGCCAGCCCGGCATCGGCGGTGTACGTCGGGTTGGAGCCACTCAGGCCAGCGGTGTTGGTGAGGGCATCGCCAGCAATCAGGATGCGCATCTGTTCGTCATAAAGGCTGATGTGGCCAAGGGTGTGGCCAGGGGTCGCGATCACTTGAAGACCGAAGATGTCGGCGCCATCTTCCGCGACGGACACGGCTCCGGGAATCTGGTCGCTGTCGGCTTCGCCAACATGCACGGTGGCTTTGCGCGCCCGGGACAGCACCTCGCCAATACTGCCTGCGTGATCGGGGTGGTTATGGGTGAGTACGACGTCAGACACCGCGTTCCAGTCAGCGCCAGCCGAGCGGAGAGCCTCGGCAATCGCTTCAGCGCTGCCGGCCTGGCCGGTGTCGACCACGGCTGCCTTGTTGCCTCGGAGCAGGACATAGGCCGAGACGTCGCCTAGGTTGACCCGCTCCCACCACACCGCGGCGGCCGGATGGGGGTCTGGACCAGAGGTCTGATCCGCCTTTCCAGGCGGCTCTTTTGCTGGTGAGGTGCTGCAGGCACCCAGCCCGAGAACCGCGATCGCTAGCGACCCGCGACCCGCGTGCACCAGGAATTGGCGCCGATTGGCGCGCACGACTGCGTCGACCGGCGATCCGGCGTTGGTCTTGAGGAAATCCCCACCGAATCACCCACACGCCCATGTTATGCGGGCCTTCCCAGCGCCGAAGATTCGGAAATGCGGATATCTCAAGACATTTGGGTGACAATTTCTCCGGGGGGCCCGACCTTTGGACCCAGGAGCAGCACATGCGTCAGATCAGGACCGCGGCTACGGCCCTCATTGTTGGACTTGTTTTGCTGATGGCCACCGACTACGTCGCCATGGCTGCGACCGGCAAGCCCTTTATCCTCGGCAAGGTCAACAAGGCCGGCAAGACCACCACTGTTAAGTCTGCCGCCGGACCCGCCCTCAAACTCACGACCAAAGCCGGACAGCCGCCGCTGTCAGTCAACCGGAACACCGTAGTCACCAACTTCAACGCTGATCTGTTGGACGGCAAGAGCGCGAGTCAATTCGGCATCCGCACCAAGGTGTACGCCGCGCAGATTGCGGCAATCAACACCAACTTCTTCACGGTTACGACGCCCACTATTGCGGCTGGCAACTACTTGATCACCCTTTCCGGGTTCTTGAACGTCCCCGTCGGGTCATCTCTTGAATGCACGGTCGGTGTGGAATCGGGTGACACCTACTACATCGATCAATGGATCCCCGGAAACACGGAGGGCAAAGCCAGTTTTAATGCCTCCAGTGTCGCCGGCATCACCACAAGCCAACCGATTTTGGTCGATTGCCTTAGCCAAACCACTGGAACTCTCTCATCCTTCCAAAGCTCACCGCTGCGGCTCACCTTCACCTCGATCGACACCGTCACGAGTGGCGCCTTGACGCCCGTTCTCTAGCACTTTTCGGCGCGCCTGGCACTAAGTTGCGCATAGTCATTTTGGGCTATGCCGTGGCGCTGCGCGCTGCGCAAGACTGCGGGGACTACCCAACCAAGGAGTTCCCGTCATGCGATATCTGAAAACCCTCGCGTCCGCTGTGGCTGTTGTCATGCTCTTGGTGATGGCCACTGACTATGTGGCCATGGCTGCCACCGGCAAGCCGATCATCATGGGCAAGGTCAACAAGTCCGGCAAGACCACCACGATCAAGAGCACCAACGGCCCAGCACTAAACCTCAAGACCAAGGTCGGCCAGCCGCCCCTGAAGGTCAACCAGAAGACCGTCGCCCCCAACCTCAATGCTGACCTAGTCGATGGCAAGAGCGCCAATCAGTTGGGGGTGCGCACGCGTGTGGAGCCCTTGTCATTCAGTGGGGCAGGAGTTACGGAAGTCATCGATGTCCTTCCCACAATGCCAGCGGGGACATACCTGGTCGACTATTCGATGTGGCTATATGCCGCCGCCAACACCAGCGGCTTCTGCCAGCTTGGAGTCAACGGAATCACGCGGGCACCGGCGTCGGTTGCCGGACTTTCTGGAGGATTCTTCATCGCGAACTCATCGTCGGTGATCAAACTGGCAGGCACTGAGACTCTGCAGGTTCGGTGCAACTTCAGTGCGGCGACAGGCGTGTCGACGTACGACGGCCGGATCTCCTTCACCAGCGTTGACGTTGCCTCTGGCACCGGAGCAGTGGCACCCAAGCTGGGCAAGGTCAGGGGGACGCCCGCAGACCGCTAGATCTTCGCGAGCCCGGCAATTGATGGCGGTAGATCGCAGTCATCCCGTGACTGTGATCTACCGCCATGTTCAACCCAGAGCGTCTTGGGTAATTTCGTCCCGCTGTCCGCAAATTCGGGATGTAATGGGCGCATGCGTGCTCTTAAGGTTTTGGTCAGCGCTCTCGCGATCGTGCTCGTCACCGTGATGGCAACCGATTATGTCGCCATGGCAGCGACCGGCAAGCCGTTGATCCTCGGCAAACTCAACAAAGCCAGCAAGACGACCACGATCAAGAGTGCCAATGGCCCGGCCCTCGCACTCAAGACCAGGCCCGGGCATCCTCCCCTCAGCGTCAACCGGAGCACCAAAGTCCCGAATTTCAACGCGGACTTCGTAGACGGCAAGGATTCGACACGCCTTGGCGTGCGCACTCGCGTCGAAACCTTCGACCTGTCCGGCATTAATACGAATCAGGTTGAAGCCGCAATCGAAACCCCGCCACCAGGGACCTACCTCATCGACTATTCGCTCTGGCTCTACACCGATGCGGGAACCTCCGGCTATTGCCGACTCTTGATCTCAGGCGAGAATCGCGCCCCCGAAACCGTGGCCGAGACCTTCGGCGGAGTCTTTCTGGCCAGCAGTTCCACGATCGCCACCTTGTCGGCGTCCGACGAATTGCTGATTCGCTGCGATCTCTCGATGCGGACCAACGTCATCGTGGCCGATCTCGGTCTGCTGACGTTCACCGCAGTGGATGTTCTCACTGGGGACCCCATCCCCTGACGCGCGAGTTGACTCATTGGGGCGAGTCGACCGATCGACGGATCGCGGAACCTAAGTTGTTCTTGATACCTGCGTTCTCTCAAACTCGTAGCCAGCGAACTAGGCCCGCGGACGTTTGTCTATCGAAAGTCCATCGCGGTGTCGGCGTAACAGGTTTCACGTTCAGCACCCCGGCGCAGGCCTTAGCGAGAGCGACGCCAAACCACAATGGCTTGGGACGGCGCGGCCTCACGCAACACCGGCAACTTATTGGTTGGTCGCGGGAGATTGGGGCCTAGCGGGTCCGGCGTACGCCGTGCGGTGAGGGCTGACTGAAGCGCGACTCTGGTCGCCTCCAACTCAGCGGCCAGGTCGGCGTTGCGGTGTTGCAGAGCCGCGACCTGGTTCTCGAGGTCGATGATCCGGCGTACTCCCTCAAGGCCGATGCCCGAGGCGGTGAGTTGAGCGATCCCGCGGAGCTGCTCGATGTCGCGGGCGGAATAGCGGCGACCCCCGCCACCCGTGCGGCCAGGGGTGACCAGCCCGATTCGCTCATAAGTGCGCAGGGTTTGGGGATGGAGACCGGTGAGCTGGGCGGCCACCGAGATGACGTAGACGGCCGCCTCCGGGGATGGTCCCGAGAAGCCACTCATGACGCTCCCTCAAACAGATTGGCCCGCAACGGTTTGCCTGCCATGGCTGCGCGATAGGACTCCACCGCCTCTTTGGCAGTGGGATCAAGGACGGCTGGCACCTGCACGTGAACGGTGGCCAACAGGTCGCCGTGGGAGCCGTCGGGTTTGCGCGCACCCTTGCCACGGACTCGGAAAGTGCGGCCGTTGGGCGTGCCCGCCGGGACCTTCAAGGTCACCGGCGTTCCGCCCAAGGTGGGGATCTTGATCTCGGCGCCGAGCGCGGCTTCGTCGAAAGAAATGGGGACGTCAAGGGTCAGGTTGTCGAGCTTGCGCCCGAAGAGCCGGTGGCCGCTGACTTTGACGGCCACGAACAAGTCGCCAGCTGGACCGCCATTGGCGCCAGCGCCGCCCTTGCCACGCAACCTGATCCGCTGACCATCCTTGACCCCGGCTGGAATGCGGGCCTGAATCGTTCGTGAGGAAGTGCCCCGGCCGCTGCCGTGACAAGTGGGGCAAGGCTCGTCATAGATCAACTGGCGACCGTTGCAAGACGGGCAGGTCTCGTTAAGGGAAAACGAGCCGCCGACGTCGGAGACGATGAAACCCGCCCCTTCGCACTCGCGGCAGATGTGGGGTTTGGTGCCGGGTTTGCCACCCATCCCCTGACAGGTCGCGCAGGCAGCTTCGCTGGCGAGCCGGAGAGTGATCGTGACACCCTCGAGGGCATCGACAAACGAGATCGTGGCCGTGGTCTCGGTGTCTTGGCCCTTTTGTGGGCGCCTGACCTGCTGGGTGCGACCTCGACCACCCCCAAACATGTCACCGAAGACATCCCCGATGCCGCCGCTTTGACGCAGCAGGTCGTTGAGGTCAAACCCGCCGCTGTTGCCGCCAGGGAAGCCGCCTTGGAAACCTCCGCGGCCCGAGCCGACCAAGGCGCGCATCTCGTCGTACTTCTTGCGCTTCTCCACATCGCCGACCACGTCGTAGGCCTCGGCGACGGCCTTAAACCTCTCTTGCTTGGCCTTCGCTGCGGCGCTTTCGCCCGGGTTGGAGTCGGGGTGATTTTCGCGGGCGAGCTTGCGATAGGACTTCTTGATGGCATCCTGAGTCGCGTCCTTGGCCACCCCCAACTCCTTGTAGAAGTCCTTGTTGGCCCAGTCGGCGCGGAAACCATCCTGTGTGCTCACGACTAGTCCTCAACCACCGGGGTTGCGGGGTCGACGACGAGGACTTGGGCGGCACGCACAACACGATCGCCGATGCGGTAGCCAGCCTTGGCGATGACCTTGCACGTCGTCACCTCCACCTCGGGATCTTCGCCGATGTGGGAGAGAGCCTCGTGGATCATCGGGTCAAAAGCGTCGCCAACTTCGCCAAACTTGGTGAGTCCCTGGTTGGCGACCACACGCTCCAATTGCTCGGCGACAGCCTTAAAGCCGTCTTCGAGCGGAGCGTGGTCACGGGCGCGATCAATGTTGTCGAGGACCTCGGTGATCGGCGCCAAGGCGGAGTATGCCGCGTTCTCGCGGATCAGGTCACGGTCACGGTCGACCCGCCGTTTGAAGTTGAGATATTCAGCTTGAAGTCGCTGGAGGTCGGCAGTGCGTTCGGCGAGGGCCATTTGGGTGGTGACCAACTCGTCGGCGACCGGGTCGGGACCCGATATGGGCGCACCCTCTTCGATCATGTCGGAGGCGGCATTCTCCACTTCTGTCTCGTTGGCCATCTCTCCGGCAGCATCGCCAAACGACCCCGGGTTTCGAGACGCTCGCTCCTCAACCACCGGCTGGGGGGCCGGAGTTTCCTCCGACCCCCTATCACTTGACTTGTCGGTCACTTGACGTCGCTTTCACCTTCAGCAGGCTCACCCGGGTCGGACTCATCAGCAATCGGCTCGTCGACGATCTCGGCGTCGACGACGTCGTCGTCGGCTCCGCCGGTCGAACCATCCGACCCACCGGCCGCGGCCGCTTCGGCCTCGGCTGCGGCGTACATCGCAGCACCCATCTTCTGGCTGGACTCGCCCACCTTGGTGATGCCGGCCTGGATCTCCTCCGTGGCGGCCTCGGCATTCTCCAGCGTTGCCTTCAGCGCATCGACGTCGCCTTGGACTTCGGTTTTAACCTCGTCGGGCAACTTGTCGGCGTTCTCCTCGAGGAACTTCTCCGTGGAGTAGACCAACCCGTCGGCCTGGTTGCGGACCTCGACACCTTCGCGGCGCTTGGCGTCTTCTTCGGCGTACTGCTCAGCCTCTTGGACCATCCGAGCGACCTCGTCCTTGGACAACGCCGACCCACCTGAGATCGTCATCGACTGCTCGCGGCCGGACGCGTGGTCCTTGGCGGAGACGTGGACGATGCCGTTGGCGTCGATGTCAAAGGTGACCTCGATCTTGGGGATGCCCCGCGGTGCAGGCGGCAGCCCGGTGAGCTCGAAGTTGCCGAGCGGCTGGTTTTGGGCCCACATCTGACGCTCACCCTGAGCGACCTTGATCTCCACGGAAGGCTGATTGTCATCGGCCGTGGTGAAGATTTCGCTGCGCTTGGTCGGGATCGTGGTGTTGCGCTCGATGAGGTAGGTCATCACGCCACCCTTGGTCTCGATGCCGAGACTCAGTGGAGTGACATCGAGGAGCAGAACGTCCTTGACCTCGCCCTTGAGTACGCCGGCCTGGAGGGCTGCGCCGACCGCGACAACTTCGTCGGGGTTGACGCCCTTGTTGGGCTCCTTGCCGCCGAGCAGTTCCTTGACGACCTCGGTGACGGCGGGCATCCGAGTGGAGCCACCGACGAGGACGACGTGGTCGATGTTGGCAACGGCAACGCCACCATCCTTGAGGACCTGCTGGAACGGCACCTTGGTGCGGTTGAGCAGATCCGCGGTCATCTTCTGGAACTCCGCGCGCGTCAACTTCTCTTCGAAGTGGAGCGGGCCGGACTCGCCATGGGTGATGTAGGGCAGGTGGATCTGGGTTTCGCTCGAACTGGAGAGCTCGATCTTGGCCTTCTCTGCTGCCTCTTGGAGACGCTGCTTCGCGATCTTGTCAGCACCCAAGTCGACGCCGTTGGCGTTCTTGAACTTGCCGACCATCCACTCAACAACGCGCTCGTCCCAGTCGTCGCCACCGAGGTGGTTGTCGCCACTGGTGGCCTTGACCTCGACCACGCCTTCGCCGATCTCGAGGAGGGACACGTCGAACGTGCCACCACCGAGGTCGAAGACGAGGATCGTCTGGTCATCGCCCTTGTCGAGGCCATAGGCCAACGCTGCTGCGGTCGGCTCATTGACAATTCGGCTGACATTGAGGCCAGCGATTTCGCCGGCTTCCTTGGTGGCCTGACGCTGAGCATCGGAGAAGTAGGCCGGCACGGTGATGACCGCGTCGGTGACAGGCTCGCCGAGATAGGCCTCAGCATCGCGCTTCAACTTTTGCAGAATGAACGCGCTGATCTGCTGGGGGGTGAAGTCTTTGTCGTCGATCTTGTGCTTCCAGTCAGTGCCCATGTGGCGCTTAACGGAGCGAATGGTCCGATCGATGTTGGTGACGGCCTGGCGCTTGGCAACCTCGCCAACCAGCACCTCGCCGGACTTGGAAAACGCGACCACCGATGGAGTGGTGCGCGCGCCTTCTGCGTTTGCAATGACGGTGGGTTCGCCACCTTCGAGGACGGCCACGACGGAGTTCGTCGTACCGAGGTCGATGCCGACCGCACGTGCCATGAGTGTTCTACCTCCGGTTAGGGGATGACGGACATCTTTGGTCCATCTCTAGCGAGACTAGCAGGTAAGTTGAGTGGGTTCAACTCAACTTTGCAGACCGCCGACCAGTCACTCAAGTGAGCAAACACGCCGTACCAGAAACTCTCATTGACGGGTCGATCTTCGGGATGTTCAGGCGCTGGTGCGTGGCCGCATTCGCTGCGGTCACTCCACAAGCGGACAGACTGGCGTTCTCCTGCCGGAGCCTTGGCTTCCACCCTGTCGAGGCGTCAATGGCGTTGCGACACGCCGCGATTTAGGTCACTTGAGTGACGGGTCGGCGGTCGTTCGGCGCCTGACATTGGCGGCAGGTGGGAGGGCGGAGGCGGGGCTGACGTGGGGTGGGGAGGGTTAGGTCGGCGCCGTACCCTAAGGATCATGACTGTTCCCGACTTGACGCTGAACGATGGCACAACCATTCCCCAACTTGGGTTTGGAGTGTTCCAGGTGCCGCCCGCCGAAACCGCGGCGACCGTGACGACTGCACTCGAGGTCGGCTATCGGCATATCGATACGGCTCAGATGTATGGCAACGAAGTCGGCGTCGGCGAGGGCCTGCGAGTCCTCCGGCATCGCCCGCGAAGACCTCTACGTCACTAGCAAACTCAACAATGGCTTCCACCAGCCCGATGACGCACGCCGTGCTTTCGAAACGACCATGTCTGACATCGGGCTGGACTACCTCGACCTGTTCCTGATCCACTGGCCGTTGCCGACTTTGTACGACGGGGACTACGTCTCCACGTGGCGCACAATGTCGGAGTTCGTGGCTGACGGTCGGGTGAAGTCCATTGGAGTGTCCAACTTCCAACCGGCTCACCTAGACCGAATCGTCGCGGAGACCGGAGTGGTGCCCGTCGTTAATCAGATCGAGGTCCATCCACACTTCGGCAACGAAGAGGCACGCGCTGCCTCGCGTGCCCACGGCGTACTCGTCGAGGCGTGGTCGCCCATTGGCCAGGGCGCCTCCCTGGCTGACCCAACCATTGTTGCCATCGCAGCGCGAACGGAGCGCACGCCGGCCCAGGTGACTCTCCGGTGGCACATCCAGCGTGGCGACATCGTGTTTCCCAAATCGAGTCACCGCGCTCGGATGCAGGAGAACTTCGCGCTCTTCGACTTTGAGTTGTCCGCTGAGGACATGGCCGCCATCAGCGCCCTCGACCAGGGTGAGGCTGGCCGGATCGGACCCAACCCCGACGTCTTCGACTGGATCCCCTAGGTTCGGTTCCTCCACCCAGATAGACGCTATGGAGTGGGGGTCCGGGTGGGAGTGGCGAAGTGGAGGAAGGGCGGGGAGAGGGCCGTGACGACCGGCCCCACCGCAAAGCTGGCCAGCAGAGTGCCCAGACCCAGGTCAGCGCCAAGGCGCCAGCCGATCAGGGCAAAGGCGACCTGCAACACCGAATAGCTCCACGCGAAGGCAAACGGAGGATCGAAGGCGCGGGCCACAATCTCGGCTGGGCCGATCCCGAGATCAGCCGCGAGGTAGGCCGCGATGCCGACGCACAGCACCAAGAAGCCCAGGCCAAACTGCGCGATCCGCAAGGCCAAATCCGCGGGCTCTGGGAACAACGGCAGCGCCAGCGTCACGACGATGCCCACCGTGACCGGCTGGACGATGGTGCCAACGCCCGGGCGGACTCCCCGAACCCAGCCGATGAGGACGAACAGCAACGCGCATCCAACGGTGGCCGCCACAAATGGGATCTCCAACGCCTTGGACGTGCCGGACAACAAGGTGGAATAGCCGTCCGAGCCCAGGTGAGAATTGAGCAGCAGCGTCACGCCGAGGCCAAGCGTCGTACTGCCCAAGACGAGCAGGGTGAAGCGTCGCACGTGGGCAATCCTTCAGCGGCTGGTTAACCGACCGTGACGGTCACGGCGTTAGAGACCTTCTTACTATCAGTGTCCATCATCCGGAATCTGTTCTCGCCAATTCGACTGGTCTGGACGTACGTCGCGAACGAATCGCCGTTGACAGCAGCAGTGACACTGAACTCCAGCCATCTGCCACCGTCTTTTCTTTGCACCTGCAAGATCGCACCGTCACCGCCCGGATAGTTTCCGGTCAAGTTGATCCTCCCGAAGGAGCCGACACTGAGCGGGGCGGCTACGAGCTTGATCGGATTGACGGGCTTGCTTGGCTTGTTGGACGCGCTCGAGGACGGCGTTGCCGGAGCGTCCGAACTGGCCGCCGCACCTGGCGAGACATCGGTCGCCTCCGGTTCGGGGAGATACATCGAGGACCCAGCGGTGGGCGCCGAACCCGAACCACCGCCGCCGAAACCCAACAATCGCGAGGTGGTGAGAGCACCCAACGCGAGGAAGGTCCCGACTAGCCCACCAACGACGACCATGGCCACCAGGCCCCACAAGATTGGGTGCCTCTGCTGCGAGAGGTCCGGGCCCCAGGTGATGGACTCGGACTTGGACCCAGACTTGAGTCGACTCACGGTCGGCCGTGGTGGCCCCGGAGACTTGCCGCTGGTCACTTTCTATCCCCCGTCGCATGATGCCCGGTCGAGCATCGGGTCCATTCTCACCTATCGATCCGAAAATTTCACCAGGCGTAGGCCTCCGGCGAGGGCTTCGAGCCGGATTTCGCGTCGGCGTTTGGGCCGACGGGCGGGAACAACTCATCGAGTCGCGCCAAGGCGGCCTCATCCAGGGTGATCTCAAGGGATCGGAGGGCGCCGGTTAACTGGTCAGTGGTGCGCGGGCCGATGATCGGAGCCGTCACCCCCTTGCGGGAAAGCAACCAGGCCAAACCAACGTTGGCCGGGTCTTCGTTGAGGTCCGCGCAGAATTGTTCGTAGGCGGCGATGGTGTCGTGGTGTTGCTCGAGGGCGTCGGCGGATCGCCCCGAGGAGGATCGACCCGACTGGCCTTCCGCCTGCTTGCGCAAAGCCCCTGACAGCAAGCCGCCATGAAGTGGCGACCACGGGATCAGGCCGATGCCATAGTCGATCGCCGCGGGCAGCACCTCAAGCTCGACCCACCGGGTCATCAGGTTATAGATCGATTGCTCGCTGGTCAGCCCGAGGAAGTTGCGCCGGTTGGCCGTCTCCTGGGCCTTGACGATGTGCCAGCCAGCAAAGTTGGATGACCCGACGTACAAGATCTTGCCTTGGGCGCGCAGGGTTTCCATCGCCTCCCAGATCTCGTCCCACGGGGTGTTGAGATCGACGTGGTGCATCTGGAAGAGGTCGATGTAGTCGGTTTGAAGGCGTTTGAGCGACGCGTCGCAGGCACGCCGGATGTTCAGGGCAGACAGGAATGTGTCGTTGGGCCAATCACTCATCGAGCCATACATCTTGGTGGCGATGACGGTGCGATCACGACGTCCGCCGCCGGTCGCAAACCACCGGCCGATGATCTGCTCGGTGATGCCTTCGCCCTTCTTCCAGCCATAGACATTGGCGGTGTCGAAGAAGTTGATGCCGTTGTCGTGGGCGGCATCCATGATGGTGAAACTGTCTTCTTCGGTCGTTTCTGGGCCGAAGTTCATCGTGCCGAGGCACAGTCTGCTCACCGAGAGCCCGGTGCGGCCAAGTTGGGTGTATTCCATGTTTTCGATCGTAGGCGAGGGCGCCCAGCCTGCCCTCCGCCGTTTGGGTCGTGATGGTCGTCATCGGGCTTGGCAGGCTGACCGACGTGTGATGATCTGGACATGAACGACTCGACGTTGACCCTGTCTCGGCCGTCGCGGCGGGTGGGCCTGATCGGATTGTTGGCGGTTGCGCTGGTGCTTGGGCTTGGGCTGTACGCCGGGCTGCGGTCGCCCTGGGGAATGAAGCACCCAGTGGTCAAAGCCGGGATTGCCTTGCGAGCCAACGCCGAAACCGATCTCGTGTTGTTCGACGCTGACGATGGCACCCAACTCAACTTCCACGCCGATGCCATCTGGTGGGAATCAGAGAGTCAAGGCGGAGCCGGTGATCCACCCTGTTTGCAAACGGCATTGGAAAAGGCGCGGGTGGCAGTGGGCTACCTCTGGATCGCCCACCCGGGCGGTGGCGGACATCAAGCGGCCGTCTGGGTGAAGTGCCTCTAGAGGGGATTGGTCTGATGCGCGCGCTTCCGACGTATGACGAAGTCCGGCAACTTCCCTGCGGCCCGCGGATGACCGTGCCGAAGGAGTGGGGCGACAGCAACGGGCATCTCAATGTCCGCCATCACCTGGGGATCTTCGACGACGGCGAATGGGCGATCTTTGAAGCGCTGGGGCTCGGCGAGGAGCACGCCCGCGAGGGCATCGGTGGCATCTTCGCCCTCGAGCAACACCTGACCTATCGCCGCGAGGTGCTAGTCGGCGATGAGGTTTCGGTCCACCTCCGCCTGGTTTCGCGTGACGAACGGTTGCTTCACCTGGTGAGTTATCTCGCCAATCACTCCCGCGCTGAGGTTGCGGGGAGCATGGAGGCTCTCAACGGTTATGTGGATCTGAAGACCCGCCGACTTGCCGCTTTTCCGGCTGCTAGCACGATCGGTCTCGACGCCCACATCACCAACGCGGGGCTGCTCGCTTGGCAGCCAGAGTTGTCGGGCTCGATCACCATCAACTAGCCGGACCCAATTCCGGGCGGCGGGCGATGACCGGGGAGAGACCCGTTTCCCCCGCGAGCCGTCAATCGCGTCCTGCGGTACGGCGTGTTTGGTCACATGGGTGACTGGTCGACGGACGCGCTGCGGGGACCCGGGCCGGCTGCGGCTGAACGGCTGAGGCACCCAACTGCTGGCTAGGGTGGTCACCTCCGGGCGATGAGGTCGCCTCGCGGAGTCACCCACTAGCCAAGGATCCACGATGGACGTTCGTTCCTATGCCGCGCTTGCCCCCAACGCCCCGCTCGAACCGTTTGTGATCTCGCGTCGCGATGTCGGGCCCGACGATGTCGGCATCGACATCGCCTACGCCGGGATCTGCCATTCCGACATTCACCAGGCCCGCGAGGAATGGTTTACGTCGATCTTCCCGATGGTTCCGGGCCACGAGATCGCGGGGGTCGTATCGGCGGTTGGCAGCAACGTCACCTCACACGCCGTCGGCGACCGGGTCGGCGTTGGCTGTTATCGTCGACTCCTGCCGGGAGTGCGCCGCGTGCCTCGCCGGTCAACAGTCCTATTGCACCGGCCATGTGGCGGCGACCTACAACGGCTATGAAGCCGACCGCAAGACGCCGACCTATGGCGGCTATTCACAGCACGTCGTCGTCGACCAGCACTATGTGTTGCGACTTGCCAGATTCCCTCGGGCTCGACGTGGCCGCTCCGCTGCTGTGTGCCGGCATCACTTGCTATCAGCCGCTGGCCGAGTGGGGGGCGGGCCCAGGGGTGCGCGTCGGCATCGTCGGGCTCGGTGGTTTGGGCCACATGGGCGTGAAGATCGCCGCTGCCATGGGCGCCGACGTGACGCTAATCAGCCACTCACCCGGCAAGGAGGAGGACGGCCATCGCCTCGGCGCAACCAACTTTGTGTTGTCGAGTGACAAGGCGGCGATGAAGGCGGCTCGTCATTCCCTCGACCTGGTGATCAACACGGCTAGCGCTGTCACCGAGCTCGATCCCTACCTTGCCCTGCTGGGTCTCGACGGCACGATGGTCACCGTCGGCCTGCCTGACAAGCCGCTGTCGGTGAGCACTTTCAGTTTGATCGCTGCGCGGCGCCGCTTGGCCGGCACCAACAATGGCGGCATCCCGCAGACCCAGGAGATGCTCGATTTTTGCGGCCAGCATGGGCTCGGTTGTGACATCGAGACCATCGCCGTCCAGCAGGTCAACGAGGCCTGGGGCCGCGTGGTTGCTAGCGATGTGAAGTATCGCTTCGTGATCGACACGGCGTCACTCAACGACTAACTCGGTGGGCTCGGCACCACTGCTGAGCGGCGAACGCCAAAGACCACTGCCGAGACCCACGGATGATGCGGGAGTCTGTGGCGCACCCCATGCGTCACGGACTCCCCCATCTTGAGAAGCCGGCCGGAACGATGCGCCCTTGCGTGGGTTAGCGGGCACCTGAAACCATCGCGACATGACTTCAAGCACCGCCAACCCACTCCTCGATGCCTTTATGGCTACCGCCGACGCGGTCGCGGCCGAGCGACCGGAAGTGGATCTGGAGATGTCTCGGGAGGTTTTCCTTGAGGCGGCGACCCTGCTGCACAACGGGCTAGCGTTGGACGGTTTGGATGAGCACGACACCGCGGCTGTGGTCGCCGGGCTCTGCGCTGACCTCGTTGCTGAGGATCCTGGTGGGGCTATTCGCGCGCGGTCTGCGGCCGTTTTGGAGTCGGCGTCGGGCTCAGCCTCGGAGTCGGATTCGGTGCACCTGCATGACGCGGAAGCTGTGTCGGCGTCCTACCTCATCTGCGCGGCGACGCTGCAGCTCTAACCGAGTCACGTCGTACGACATAGCCATCGGATCTCCACCCTCTGTGGAACCACGGTTTGAGCCCACCAACCCGGCTGCTGACTTGCCTCGCATGGCTAATGCAAACCCAACAAACGAGTCTGCGACACAGGCGATCGAGCGACTCGGGCTGCTGAGCAATGGGCGATCCGACGTTGCGGGCGATCACCGGCTGGCCGGATATATCGCGGCGGCAGTTCGGAGGGTTAATCATCGAGAAGGTCAGAGATCGGGTCACAATGCTCCCGAGGCCGGCCACCCACGCGCGGACGCGATGTGCCCGGTCGCTGCTGATTCAGGGCAGACGGTCGCCTCCGAGGATGCCACCAAGGACCCGCGCTTCGACTATGCGAGTTTCGTTCAGGGCGACGATCCGGGCGTCCGGCTTTACGTCGCTGCTCCGCTGGAGATGGCTGACGGGGTGGTCGTGGGCACGTTGTGTGCGTGGAACTCCACATCCGCTCCGCTCAACAACGAGCAGGTCGCGGCGTTCGATGACCTTGCCGTCGTGGCGGCCGCCGTACTCCAACAGGACTAGGCGCGCAGCACCTTTTCCATCGCCTTGCCCTTGGCGAGTTCGTCAACGAGCTTGTCGAGATAGCGGACCTTCTGCATCAGCGGGTCCTCGACGTTTTCGACCCGGATGCCACACACCGAGCCGGTGATCAGCGTGGCGTTTGGGTGGAGCGTGGCCGCCGCGAAGAAGTCTTCGAACGTCGTGCCGACGTCGAGGTGGTGTTTGAGGGTCGCGTCGTCAAAGCCGGTCAGCCACTCGATGACCTGGTCGACCTCCTGTTTAGTCCGCCCCTTCTTCTCCGCCTTGGCCACATAGTGGGGATAGACCGAGGCGAAACTGATGGTGAAGATTCGGCTCATACGCGAGAGAATAGTGCGCCCTCGATGTTCCGCTCTAGAGCCAGGAGGCCCACATGTCCTACGTTGTCGACTTCGTCGACGTTTCCACCGTCGGCCTTGAGTCGTCCCCCGTCGCCGACGCGCTGGCGGGCCTGCGGGCCAATGAGGCGCGCTACTTCAAGAACAAATACGACCACACCTTCACGGTCGAACCGGCAGATTCGGCGAGCGACGTTGAGGACTACGTACGCCGGATCCTGAGCGAGGAGCGTGACCTTGTCATCGCTTCGCGACCGCTCGAAGCGACGGCGTTTGAGGTCGAGGGCATCAAATGGGCCTACGTGTTCTATGAGTCCGGGTTGGCGATCAATGTGCTCTATACAGTCGAGGACGGCGGCAAACGCGCCGTCGGGTTCAAGTTGTCCGACGGGATGGAGATCCCTGAGGAGTTGGCGACGCGCTTCAAGTTTGCCCGTCAACGCTCAAAGTTGGCCGGCACCATCCGCGGCACCTTCTTCGTCATCAAAGGCACGCACGAGCTCTAGCGCTGCCGGCACCGGCATCCTACTGACTTCGCCTGTCTGCTTGCCGGCAAGGCAGCCTTGCGACTACTCGCATCAGACGGCTAACCGTCTCTGTCCCCGTGGATGGTGAGGGACAGGACGTCGGGCCGGGAATAGTGCCCCACCGGATCGAACGCACGTCGGCTGGCGGCGATGCGGTCGAGATCGAGGGTTGCAATGACGATGCCCGCCTGCCCGAGGAGCGGCCCCTCGATGATCTCGCCACCCGGGGCCACGATGGTGGTGTTGCCGGCGGACAGGTGGTCGCCCTCGCCGCCGTACATCTCATCAGCGCCGGGAAGGTCGCGCGGGATGTCACTGCCGCTGAGATGGGCGGTGACGCCCACGACGAAGACTCGGCCCTCTTTGGCGATGTGTTGCAGGGTCGGCACCCACTCGGGGCTGTTGTCCCAGGTGGGGGCGAGGAGTACGTCGATGCCCTTCTCATAGAGGGCGGCCCGGGCGAGTGGCATGTAGTTCTCCCAGCAGATCAGGGAGCCGACCTTGACGCCGCCGATGTCCACGACCGTGAGCATGGGTCCTTGACCGCTGCCCCAGATCAGCCGCTCGGCCCCGGTGGCGACCAACTTCCGGTGGAGTCCGGCGATCTGTCCATCGCTGTCGACATAGACGACGGAGTTATAAAGCGTTCCGGACGGGCCTCGCTCGGTGATCCCGAGGGCGACCCAGACGCTGGCGGACTTGGCTGCGATGCGCACCTTGTCGAGCGCCGGGCCGGGGATGTCTATGGCTTGCTGCTCGAAGCGGGCATACCACTCACCGTCACTCCACGGCGGTCTACGCCAGATCCAATCGGGATAACCCGGAACGAAGGATTCGGGGAAGACGATCAGGTTGGCCCCCTCGGTCGCCGCGGCCCGCACGTGGTGGACGACGATGTCCAAGGTCGCGTCGCGGTCGAGGTACGCCGGCGCCACCTGCACCGCCGCGACCTTGAACTCCCCGCGGTCACTCATCGGATTGTGATCTGGGCTGGGTCGAAGGTCATGAGTTGTCCCCTGATCATCGTGCGCTGTTGTGCCTGGCGCCCGAGACGACCTTCCCAAGTTGTCGGTCCACTTCTGCTGCGACGCGGGCCTTCTTGGGTCACTCGACCATACCGACGGGCGTGCCAGAGCACTAGAGCAACGGGTTGGGTGGCGTGATGCCAGTGAGGATGAGCCCGATTTGCCGAGCCTTCACAGAGTCCTCTCAGAGTCGCTCGCTAACCTAGTCAGTCTTGCCCTCAATCAGAGAGACACCTCCCTTGATTCGACGATTCCGTCGCCCTGCGATGGCGCTGTGCGCCGTACTGCTCCTTCCCACCTTGGCCGCCTGCGGCTCCGACGGGACCACCAAAACTGCTGACAGTGCCTCCGACGCTTCCGAAACGTCGACTGGTGCCGCCACCGGTGAGTTGGACGAGGTTTCGTTCAGCGGTGAGGTGGGCAAGGAACTGACCGCGACGTGGAACGCCGAGGTTGATCTCCCGGAGTCAACCACAGTGACGACCCTGGTGGCTGGCGACGGTGAGGTGATCGCCGACGGCGACTCGGTCAGCACCTTCCTCTGGGTTGGCAATGGCACCAGCAAGACCGACGTCTACAGCGACTACACCAACGGCGCCCCGCAATCGATCCCCAATAGCGACCAGGTCGGTGAGGTGCTGAGCGCCCTGTTCGAGGGGGCGACGTACGGCTCCCGTGTCGTCGCGGTGACAACAGCCACCGACCTCCTCGGGCCTTCCGCGGAGAACAACCAGCTCGGCCTCGGCTTGGAAGACACCGTGGTGGTGGTCGCCGATCTGGTCGAGAAGCAGGCCGTCTCACCGACACCGACGGACGACAAGGCGAATGACGCTAAGCCGGGCACGCAGCCGAAGGTGGTTGAGGAGAAGGGCAAGCCCACTGGTCTCGACTTCTCCGGGATTGAGGAGCCAGCCCTCGACGCTCCCGTCCAGCGCGTCGTCTTGAAGGAGGGCACCGGGGCCGTTGTGAAGGCAGCGGACACCTTGAAGATCAACTACCTAGGGGCGACGTACGACGCGGAAAGTCCTTTCGACGAGAGCTTCTCGGGGGATCCGTTGACCTCTGAGCTGACTGGCCTGATCCAAGGCTGGACGATCGGTCTCACTGGCGTGAAGGTCGGCAGCCGGGTGCTGCTCCAGATCCCACCGGCGTTCGGGTATGGCGCGCAAGGCAGCGGAGACATCCCGCCTAATGCAACCCTGTGGTTTGTGATCGACGTTCTCGAGGCGAAGTAGCCATCATGGAAGCAGCTCCCGCACGATTCACCATCCGACCGGACGACTATCACGTCCCCTATGCCGGCACTGCCGGTGATGGTCGAAGGTTCTTCTTGAGCGAGGAGTTGTTCGATCGCTCAACTTCCTGGGGTGGGTTATTCGATCGCTCGAGCTCCTGGGTGGGGCTATTTCTGTGGAAGGCGGACGGGACCTTCGATGAGGTGAAGGCCCGCCGGGTCGGGGGAAGAGGACGCGGCGGACTGCCTCCCGGGCAGGCAGGTGCCGTTGCTGGTTCGCAGGAGCATGTGGATGCCTTCTTGGCCGACCTCGGGAATTACGTCCTCGAACCGATCTCCGTGGAGCCATTTCTCACCCAAGTAGAGGGCGTCGAGTTCGGTTGGCGGTTCGAGAGCGATGACGATGGCAGCTTCATAAACATCGAGCCAGGCAACTTCATCTGCTACTACGCGCCCTGGGACGGGGAAGAGTACGACACGTGACCTCGTCACGTGGGTGGCCTCGTCGGTAGGCCTCTGGTTCGATGGGCTGACCGTACTGCGATTCGAGGAGAACTGTTGTCACTCACAAGGATCCACAATTTGTCCATCTCCCTCGACGGCTTCGCCACCGGGGAGCCGCAGTCTGCCGAGGCGCCGTTCGGCCACGCGGGCATGCGTTGCACGAGTGGATGATGGCCACCAAGTTCTGGGACCCGAGCGGATCGGACGGTGTCGACAACGCCTTCGCCCAGCGCCATGAGCCCGGCATCGGCGCCGAGATCATGGGCGCCAACAAGTTTGGCCCGCCAGGCTGGCAAGAGGACCCGGAGTGGACGGGCTGGTGGGGACCGAACCCGCCGTTTCACACACCGACCTTCGTGCTCACGCACCGCCCTCGGCCCTCGATCGAGATGGAAGGCGGCACCACGCTTCCACTTCCTCGAAGCCACCCCGGCCGAGGCACTGGAGACGGCCCGCGAAGCAGCCGAGGGTCAGGACGTACGGATCGGCGGCGGCCCCACCGTCGTACGCGACTTCCTCGCCGCCGGCCTCGTCGACCACCTGCACATCGTCCAGGTCCCGATCGTCCTCGGCCGCGGCGTACGCCTCTGGGACGGCCTTGAAGCGCTAGAAGAGGCGTATGACGTGGAGACGGTCTCTTCCCCCAGCGGCGTCACCCACCTGACGTTCACGCGCAAGCCCGATGGTGGTTTGCCCGGCACGACCCAGTTGGGCCGTCTGCGAGCCCTACGACCTACAGATGCGTAGCCGTCGGACGGCGTAACCGCCACTTTGCTTCGTCGGTGCAGTCCTTGAGGTCCTAAGAGCGTTGCTCATGGCGATACGTATAGGGCCGCGGCATACGCCTGGAGCAGGTCAGCCACATCCAGGCGAAGCAGGCCGTGGCCATCGGACGGACGGAAGCGAGAGAGTCGTCTCCAGGTCTGCCGCGACGCGTGCGGAATACTTGCTGACAGTTGCGACGTCAACGGATCACCTGCCAGGTCGAGGGATCCGCAGCACGGGATGTTGCCGCGAGGACGCGGATTTAGCGCAGGCAAGCGGACTGGGGGGTCGCAAGATCGGAACGATTACGCATCGACGAGCGATGATTCGACATCGGACCGCCGCATCTGGATCCGACTTGCGATCGCAACAAGTTATCTAATCCGATAATGCTATCGTGCTAGCGTGATGCAAGCACAAGATGTCGACTCCCAGGCGGTCAGCGCCTTACTCCGGGCCGCGCTGGCAACAAGTGGAATGTCCCAGGGATCGTTCGCACGCGCCTTGGGCACCTCTCCCTCCCGGTTCTCGACCTACCTCACCGGGACAACACGGCCCTCGGCACACTTCTTCATTCGCGCGCAACGCATCGCGCATTCACTGGCGACCGCTAGCGCTGCTGGCCTCATGTCCGCGCCCGCCACAGCCGAAGCAATGCGCGGCCATTTGCGCGACGGTGACCGGGACTGGGGCTGGCGGATGCTGCTACAGGGACGCGACCACCTTCGATTGATGCTCGAGCGGCAGGATGGCGAACTCCTGGGTTCCTGGGAGGCGGCGCCGATCTCAACAGAATCGACTCAGTTCGATGCCTTGTTGGCCGCCCTGGCGCGACACGAATTCGAGACCGTCGACAGAGCCGCTCCCGCCTGGACCCACATCGACTCGCTGCCGGAACCGTGGATCCCCGACCACCCGTTCCTAAGCCCGAAACGAGCGATGGCCAAGACTCCTGAGTGGCTCCGCGAGCTCAACATCTACATCCCCGCCCGCGACCTGGTCACTGCATGAGCGCCGGCCACGAGCCGTTTGAATTCAGCGGCGATGACGTCAAGAACCTGCTCGCTGAACTCGACCGGCGGCTGAAACGCCGCGGCATCGCTGCCTCAGTATTTGTCGTAGGCGGCGCGGCCATCGCAGCAGTTGGGGTGCGAGGCGACCGACTCACTCAGGACATCGACGCGATCACTCGACAAAAGGTGGTCCTCGAGGAGGCGTCTGCTCTCGCTGTGGAGCAGGGCCTACCAGCGCACTGGCTCAACTCCAACGCGAACATGTGGATGCCGCCGCTGCCGGATGATGTCTTGGCCACTCCCAAACAACCTGGGCTTTGCGTCACGTATGCCGATGACGCCTTCTTGCTCGCCACCAAGCTGATCGCTCAAAGAGCCAAGGACGCAGAGGATGTGGTGGCGCTCGCGACGCGTCTAGGCATGCAGAGCGCCGGCGCTGACGAACTTGAGGCACACATCCGTCGCTACTACACCGACCTCCACGCTTTGGAGTTCATCGTCGATGGCGACGACGTGGACCGCGAACTCCGATTCCTCGCGGAGGATGCCGCCAGACTCCTTGCTCGCCGTCAGGGCTCCTAGGGCGTCCAACCGACAGCAACGTCCGCCTTAGGCGGCTCGGAACTTCGTCTCGAAGTGCCAAGCAAGCGCATCCCGATTGGGTCTGTGTTGAGCGTCGTACGGCGCAGGGATGCGGTAGCCCTCAGACTCTCGCTGATAGAACTCCACCCCGTTCCAGCCGTGAGCGCGCAGTTGCGGGGAGACCCGCAGGCGAAGGTCGGCATCGACGCTGAGGTAGCCGCGGTCATACAACCGGTCAACATCCGTGCGCAGCAGAAGCCCATTGGAGACCGCGTGCTCGCCACCCTCGGCGAAGGGCTTGATGTGCGCCGCCTCGAGACTAGGGAAGGTCGCGCTCGCGGTCACGGCGCACCGGTTGTCGTACGCCGCAGCAACAGCCCGCTTGAAGTGGCCCTGGCCCATTCGCGGCCGCACGAGCATCGGTGGGCCATAGCGCGGACCTTCCCATTCCAACGTGACACCGCGGAGGTCTGGCTCCCAGGCGAAATCAACGCGCGCTCGACCTTGGAGCGCAGTGAAAGCGTGCTGGACGTACTCCGTGTATGGACGCTTCGCCGGCTGAGCCAGGTCGTAGCCGGTGTAGGTCACGATGTTGCCGGACCAGTTCGGAGGCTGCTGAAGTTCATCGTCCCGTTCGGCGAAGAAGATGTTCCGCAGCACCACGCAGCCGATGGTCGGGTCAGGCTCGATGGGTGACGCCGTACGGCCGCGATAGACCTGGGCCCGAGCCGCCAATTCGTGTTCCGTGAGTACGCCGTTGCCCTGGCCCCAGATGGTCCACGCCTCGCTGACCCTCAACTCGACGTACTCGTCAAAGAAGCCACCGCCGACCAGTGAATATCCGGGGATGTCGTCATCCCCGAACTTCTTCGGGTCCTTGGTCTTGAAGAGAAACGGCTCCCCGGGGACAACGCCTTGAAGCCATGCGGAGATGGCTGCCAGAAGTTCGCCTCAGTGATGTCGCCCCGATCGCGAAGCAACGCTGCCCACCGATTGTCGGTTACCCCGACGACGATCCTCGCGGGTGCAGCATAGGGCTGACGCTGGGAGTTACCCCGTGAGCAACCGAGGCACCCTCGGTTTGGGAAGTTCACCGTAGGCCGCATCACTTTGCCCAGAAGGCCGCACCCGCAGAACGCCCCTGTCCCGGAAAGTTCGTCGGACGGGCTAAACGGGCACCGGCGGTAGGCCCAGGCATGCTGACCGGTGTCGTTCACGGTGGAGGTTCGTCTTGCGGGACGCCTGCGCGGTGCGGCAGAAATCGTGGAGAGCGGCGGGGCCATGTCGCCCTAGTGGCCGAGTTCGCGGTCAAGTGGAGGCGCGCACCCACACGGCGGCGCGCCCGGTCCCGTCGGGCCGGATCCGGCAGTCCCGCTTGAGCTCATCGAGAACCAGACGAATGGTGGGGTCGCTGATGCCTGGCAGAGCAGTCCTGATGTCCGCGATCTTGAAGATCTGGGGCGCGTGTTCGGTGACGTACTCGCGTACGCGGTCCTGCTTGCTGCCGGCGGAGCGCTCTTTTGAGGCGCCTTGCTCGAAGCGTTCGTAGGCTCGGGCGAGGACGTTGACGAAGTAGGTCAGCCACGGCCAGACATCGTTGTCCCGGTCGTGCCATCGGTGGGTGGACTGCAAGAGGGCGGCGTAGTAGTCGTCGGCGGTCTCGGCGATGAGCTGCTCCAAGGAGACGTACTTGCCGATCGTGTAGCCGGCCTTCTCAAGAAGGGCGTTGGTCAGGGCACGCACGATGCGACCGTTGCCGTCCTCGAAGGGGTGGATCGTGAGAAGGTCCAGGACGAACAGTCCGATGAGCAGGACTGGATGGTGTTGCCGGGCATCGCTGGCTTCGAGGTAGCGGTCAACGAGCTCTGAGGTGTAGTACTCGGTACGTGCAGCCGGCACCGGCACGAATCGGACTTCGACTGTTCCGTCAGGTGACCTGTCCACGACCAGGTTGTCGCTCTCCTTGAAGCGCCCGCCCGGGGTCTTGGTTTGGGCGAAGAGCTCGCGATGGAGATACAGCAGAAGCCCAACGTTCAGTGGCTGCCAGGAGCCTGCGAACAGGTAGTCCAGCGTCGCGCGGTAGCCCGCGAACTCCTGCTCGTTGCGGCTACGCAACACGGCGACCTTGCCGCTGATGATGGCGGCCGCACGTGCTTGGTCGGCGATGACGATCCCCTCGAGGGCCGATGAGGCGCTGATGCTGGCGACTCGCGCCCGGTGAGCCAGTTCTGTCAGTAGTTCGGGAAGTTGATTGCGGAACAGGTCCTCCCGGCCGCGGCCACGGTCGATGTCAGCCAGACGAGTCACGACCACGCCCGGCACCATCCCCAAGCACCGGTCAAGATCAACGAACGACTCCACGAACCCCCCAATCGACCCTCTAAACATACCAAAAGACCTATTGGTTATGTAGTTTAACGGATGGGCTAGCTGACGGGCATCCACACCCTTGATTTTCCAGAGATCGACTGGGCCGCCGGTGTTGTTCAACTCTAGGAACCATTGGACCTCTTCTTCGTCGCTAAGGAAGACTCCTTCGACTTCTGATCGAGATGACCCGGCCAGGCCAGGTGCTGCGCCCATGCGAGTCGAGTCGAGACCATGCTCGCCAATGGAGGATCGGTTACGGATCGAAGAGACGTGGAAGTAGATCGTCACACATCGCACGCTACGAGTTCATCCATCGGTTCGCAGCGCCATCTCACTCGATAGGTTCCTGACAGATGCTGCCGGTCCGGGGGTGAGCAGGCTGGATTACGCCGATCAGCCAGGGACGTGCGTCGTATCGCCGCAAAGGGCACGCAACCCAAATTTTGCAAGCGGAACGACCAGCGCCAAAGCCAGACGCATCGACCCTGACAGAAGTGGCCAGTACTGGCCTAACGGACCTTATGGACGTAGACCTGTGCATCAACACAGCCGCCGTCCGCTCGCTTCGCTGTCACAAGGACCCGCTCGTACTCGTCGCCCTCGAAGTGGTCGAGCCGAGCCCAATGATCCTCAAGATGCTCTGAAACGAAGAGAAACCCCTCCACCTCCCCAGCGTCCTCAGCGAGTGTGATGGCGGGATAACCCATGCCGGCACCCCAGCCCTGCTGCACCAGGTTTCCGCGCACCGTGGCCGCCTCCCACTCGCCATCGACCTCAGCCAGGACGTGCTCGTTGGGCCTGCCCGGAGCCAGCGTGCCGTACACGAAGAGTCGTTGTCTCACACCGTCATCCTCGCTGACCGTGAGGAGATGTGGCGCCGCGACTTGTCGAGCACAGTCAACCGACACTCGAACCAGCCGGTCGTGTCACGGTCGGCGCGCGCAGTGCTGGGCTCAAACACGGCCCATTGGGTGCCCTCCTCGATGGAGTGCTCGCGGTAGATGAAGAGCCGACGCAATCTCACGTACTTCCACCAAGATCCAGGCGCTGCACGGAGTGCGGCATTCCGCCGCATTACGCTCGGGGACCCCGATTGCTGCGGTGTCAGTCGAGAAGGGGTAAATCGAGGTCGTAGGCGAGTACCACGGCCCGCGCCAACTCCATCTCCTGCCGAGCGCTGAGGTAACCGACAGTTTGGCCGAGCAACTTCACCGGAACGGTGATGACGTTGTCGAGGGAGACCGCGCAGTCATGGTCCAGCCCGTTGTCTGGTCCAACTCGGACCTCGCTCGACAGTCCCTTGATGGTGGTAGTGATGGGAGCGACAGTCACCTTTGTCATCGCGCCCCGCGCCGACTCGCGGGTCAAGACGAGCGCTGGCCGCGTCTTGTCGAGGCGAACCAGAAGATTTCACGCACCGATCAGTCCTCGACTGCGAGGTGCGTGCTGCTCCACTGCACCAGGTCATCCAAGTCGTCAGCGGCACCCATACTTCTCAGGAGCTGGGCATCGTGCTCGGCAGCCAGCCGGCGCATCTCCCGCTCCAACGCGGTGGCGACCAGCGCGGCTCGGCTCGGCGCCTCCCCCGAGGCCACGATGCGGTCCAGGAAGGCCACCATCTCGTCAGGGAGGCGAACAGCAATCTGGGTGCTCATGCACCCAACCATACCCTTCGCATCCCAATATGGGATGCACGCGGATTCCAGATCGAGAGTGACGGGGCGCGCTGGTTCGCGAGGTGTACGCCGGGTGCGCGTGGTCTGACACGCAAGCGCAGTTCGTAGTTGTTTGGTATACACTCAAGTCGTGGCTGATCGCTTCGATGTCGAACTGCTTGCTGAGGATCCGTTCGAGATCGACGCGCAAGCCGCGCACCTGTTCAAGCACCCCCATCTCGGTTTGCAAGATGTTTACGACGTGTGGGCTAGTGATCCACTCTTCTACCCTGCGAAGCCTCCTGCGCACTGGCTCATGGGCGCCGAGGTGAGTGGCACGGTGTTAGTGGTCCCGTTAGCTCCCGCCCGCGACGGCGATCCAGATCGTTGTCGACCGATTGGCTGCTACGAAGCCGCTCCGGGCTTCGCCGCTCAATACCGGAGGGACCAATGACTGAAACCAGCATGACACCTGACGAGGAATACGACTTCTACGCGCGGTCGGAGAATCAGGAGCCGCAAGGCCCGCCCCGTCGGCGATCCCGTCGCCTGACGGCGCCGATTCCGGTGCGGTTCCCACCCGAACTACTCGACGAAATCCGTCAGCGTGCAGCCGACGACGACCGCTCTGTCTCCTCTTGGATCAGGCGAGCTGTTGAACACGAACTCCAACGCCCAGCGTAATTTTCTACCTCAGGCAGCCCGAAACTTCGTTTCGAAGTGCCAGGCCAGCGCCTCGCGATTGGGCCGGTGTTGGGCGTCGTACGGCGCAGGGATGCGAAAGCCCTCAGCCTCTCGCTGATAGAACTCGACACCGTTCCAGCCGTGGGCGCGCAGTTGCGGGGAGACTCGCAGGCGAAGGTCGGCGTCGACGCTGAGGTAGCCGCGGTCATACAAACGGTGAACATCCGTGCGCAGCAGAAGCCCATTGGAGACCGCGTGCTCGCCACCCTCCGCAAACGGCATGATGTGCGCCGCCTCAAGGCTCGGGAAGGTCGCGCTCGCCGTCACCGCACACCGATTGTCGTACGCCGCAGCAACAGCCCGCTTGAAGTGGCCCTGACCCATTCGCGGCCGCACGAGCATCGGTGGGCCATAGCGCGGACCTTCCCATTCCAACGTGACGCCGCGGAGATCTGGCTCCCAGGCGAAGTCGACGCGCGCGCGACCTTGGAGCGCGGCGAAAGCGTGCTGGACGTACTCCGTGTCCTGGCGCGGCTCGGGTTGTGCCGTGTCGTAGCGAGTGAGGGTGACGACGTTGCTGTGCCAGTTTGGAGGTTGTAGAAGTTCCTCACCCGGCTCGGCGAAGAAGATGTTCCGCAGCACCACGCAGCCGATGGTCGGGTCAGGCTCGATGGGCAACGCCGTACGTCCTCGATAGGCCTGGGCTCGCGCTGCCAATTCACTCTCGGTGGCCACGCCATTGCCCGGCCCCCAGATCGTCCAAGCTTCGCTGACCCTCATCTCGACGTATTCATCAAAGAAGCCGCCACCGACGAGCGAGTAGCCAGGGATGTCGACGTCCCTGAACTTCTTCGGGTCCTTGGTCTTGAAGAGAAACGGCTCCCCCGGAGACAGAGCCTTGAAGCCGTGAGGAGATGGCTGCCAGAAGTTCGCCTCGGTAATGTCGCCCCGATCGCGGAGCAACGCCGCCCACCGGTTGTCCGTGACCCCGACCACGATCCTCACGGGTGAAGCATAAGTCTGGTGCTGATAGTTACCCGTGAGCAACCGAGGCACCCTCAGGTTGGGAGGCGCCGTACGCCGCGTCACTTCGCCCGCTATGACGCGCCTCCTCAACAGCCCGTAGCTGCGCTCCGACTGCGAGTTCGTGCAGGAGACCCTCTAAGTTGCGGTAGGAACGTACGCGATCCTTGGCCGACCGGTTCCCTTGGTCGCGCGCGGAACCGTGCCACGCCCACAGTCAAAAGTCAGGGTGAGTGTGGCTCCTGCCCGTGCAGAACGCGAAGCGGCTCGGCAAGCCCAAGACACGCGGCAACCACACCAACGAATGGCGCCGCGACCGCGGTCTCGGACACCTGGACCATCCCGCAAGCGTCAGCTCCGCGCTCTACGGCGTTCCGATAAGCGTCCTGCGTGCGTGCTCGAGCAGCACGATCGTCGACACGATCACTCTGCCAGGCCACCACCTCGTCAGAGGAGGTCGCCCCGGCGAATCCGTGAATGCTGATGCCCGTGAAATGGATCGGTCCGGCGCCGAGCCCAACATCGACCGCGAACGTCCAGCCGACGTCGCTGATGATGCCCCTCGGCGCGGCCTTGTCCACCCCGATCAGAGCAAGGGCAGGCTCGACGTCATCACGACGAGTCTCAGGAAGCAAACGCCTCTCAACAATACGGATGTCAAACCCAGCACGCTCGAGCGCCACCGACACGACCCGAGACTTCAGCTTGCCGACGTTGTCAGGTCGGATGAACATGCCTGTAGACCTGTTGGCGGAATTCACCTTGTCGAAGTCCTGCACCAATACCTGACAAGTTGCTCGATCCTCATACGGCAGCAACCGCCAGCACCAAGCGAACGCCTGGCCGAGGTGCCCCAGTCCCACCAACCAGACGCTCTGAGGCAGGTACTCCAAGTCAGGGCCCAGTGCGTCTGCATTCATGTCCAGGTAGTTTGCGACCTTGAACGGCAAGTCGGGCCGCCACAGGTTGAGCGACCTCGGTCGGTAACAGGCCTCGTCCGTGCCCAGGGCGCGCTTGAAGCATTCGGTCACGGCAAGCGCCGCCGCCGCGACAGGTGCGAGCACCATGCTGCCACGCTCGCGCATCCGCACGCCGGCGACGTCTACGTGAGCGACCCACATGTCCCACGTGACCTGGAGCACCAAGCCTCTGGCCTCCACCAATGTTCCGATGGCGACCGTGGGCCGTCCAGCAGAGTCCAGACCGAGGTATCGACGAGATGTCCACCAGCCTCGACAACAGCCTCAGCCATCGTCGCCTCAGTCTGGCCAGGGAGGGAGCACTTGGCGGAGGCGACCTCAGGGGAAAGGAACACTGGCGCTTGATCGAAAGCACGAGCGGTGGTCTCAACGGCAGTGAGAAGCGCCGCCTGGTGACCAAACGACGTGGCATCCGAGCCGGCCACAATCGTCGGCACCGTCGCAGCCAGAATGGCCGCGGTGTCGCCGAAGTGCTCGACCTTGCCGCCATCGACGAACGCCTTCGCCGGCCGCGACATGTCCTCGACGCTCGGGATGTCGCCGCTCACGCCCCACCTCGTCGGACCCAGAGCCGCTTGAGAGCAACCCACCAGTCCTCCACCTGCTCACGGGTGAAGATGCCGTACACGCCGACCACTACACCCACCTCATCCGCGGAGACCGGCAGCCACTGCTTGGACCCGAGGTAAATGTGCACACCACACTCTTCGACGCCGCGGGCGACGCCGTAAGACGGCACGATCATGGCGACGTGCCCCACACGAGCAATCATCGGGTTCGCCGCGTCTATGCCCGACTGTTCCACCCAGGTTCCCGGGTGAGTGTGCGCGTCAGAAACCACCCGCAGATTCTCGCTCTCGCAGACGCGCCAGAGCTCGGTGAAGCCGCTGGTCGCGAAGCTGATGCCGCCGGTCAAGCAATGCGCGTCCAAGTCGTCGTAGTACGCGATACGCACCACCCGATCGGCGCGCAGTCACGGCCAGCCAACAGGAACGCCCCGGATTCGCGACTGCCCTGCCCACGGCGCTCCAGCTCGGACAGCAGACGACGCCAACGGCGACGGGAAATCTCGAAAGGTGCGCTCGCCCTGCCCTCGGCGATCACGTCCGCGGGTGCGGAGGTCACGATGCCACCTCAGCGGGCTGCCCCTCGGTCGGACTGGTCGCGGTCCGCAGAATCTCGCGAAGCAGGTTGAGAACATCCACAACGGTCTTGTCGACGCCCCAGACGTAGCCCGGGTTGTCCGACCGCCACGGGTCATGACCTTCGATGGCGCGGCGGTCGTACGGGAAGTAGAACGCCCCACCGAATCCCCTAGCCCAGTTCGGGTTGAATACTGCACTCGCACGACCACCCTGCGGCCACTGGTCCTCCGGCAGTGGACCACCGCCTGCGATCGACCACAACTGGCCCGTGGGCGCAACCCCCGGATACCCGGCACAATCCAACCGGACGCCAACCTGGCGCCGATTCTTGGCCGCCAGGTGGAACGTCACCAGGATGCCGTCGCGGGCGACCAGCCTCCAGTAGCCGCGATCGACTCCCGAGAGGAAGTCGGCTGACTCAAGGTCAGCCACCAGCGCCGTCTCGTCAGGTCCCCTGACCATCTGTTCGCCCCCCGTCCGACCCTAGTCAGCCGGCGAACTTGTCGCCTGCGACGAGGTCCAGAGCGAGCGTTCCGCCCTTTGGGGCCAGCGTCCCGATGTGCGTGTCCGGGTCCAACGGCTCCGTGCTGCCCTTCAGGCGCAGCACCAGGTCGTCACGGTCACCCTTCGGGATCTTGAACCCGTGCGAACCGGTCGCCCAGTCCAGCACCTTGTCGACCTTGGTGCCCGGTCCGAACCTGTCGGACTTCGTCTCACCGTTGTAGGTAACGGAGACCGTGATCTTGCCGTTGCCGACGTGGATCGCGACCACCTCGAGGTCAATCAGAACGGCGACCGTGGCGTCCGCGGCAAGCGGCTCAGCAGCGTCTTCGGCCCAGATCTCAACATCTCCCTCGACGCCAATCACATCGACCCGCTTCTCGGCACCCTCGGCCTCGACAACACGCTTTCCCTCAAAGTCATGAACATAGATCCTCATGACCAGCCCCCTTCCTGGTGTGGCGAATGCCGGCCGACGATCGTCCGACAGGTAGGCTTTACGAAACAAGTAAAGCATACTTTGGCTTTACGTGATTGGTAAAGGCAACTCGGTGAACGTTCTTCCGCTCGGCGACGGCATCGCTGGCGCGCTCGAGCCTTCCGCGGTCGCAGCTCGAGGAGGGGTCATCAGTAGAGATCTGCGCATCGTCCTCACATTCATCAAGTTCGCCGGAAACATGGCGCACCTGACGACATCCAAGGGCACCAAGCTCACCCTGCTCAAGAACGCGGCGGCTCCTGATTTCCACTACGGAACACCCGAGACTGGCGTCCTCCTGCGCCCCATCGGCGAGCGGGACTCACCTGAACACCGACGGAACAACCCACAGCCTCAGTACTGTCTACTCGGTCGCCATCCTGGCCGTCGGCCTGACCCTGAAAGAGGCCAGTTGATGAACCAACCCTCGCCGCACCAACAAATTCCACAACGTCTCTCGCACGACTACGGCGTGACCCCTGGCGACCTCATTCGATTTGAACTAGAAGCCCGCAGGCTCACCCAGGCAGACCTTGCCGCTAGGGCAGGAACGTCTGCGAAGCACCTCAACCAGGTGATTCAAGACGCCGTACCACTCTCCGCAGAAACGGCGTTGCGGCTCGAGCGAACCCTCGGAATTCCAGCAAACGTTCTGACTCAAGCCGACGCCGTAAACCAGGCAAACAAACAGCGCAGCAGATCCCACAAGGTGTTCGCCACCCATCGCGACTGGTTTGCAAGGTTCCCGAAGCACGTCCTGGCCCAACTAGGCGCCGTGACTCCAACCGCCTCGATCGAAACCCAGGTCGAGGAACTCCTCGTCTACCTAGGTGTTGCGGATCCGGGCGCTTACGACGCTGTCTATGGCGAAGTGGCCCTATCGTTTCGGCGGTCCCAACGCTGGACTGTGGACCCCTACGCAACGTCCTTGTGGTTGCGCAGTGCGGAACTCAAGGCCGCAGAACTCGATGTCAGTTCATATAGCAAGGCGACATTCGTCGAACTTCTAGGCAACCTGCTGGATCTCACGATGCTCCCCATCGCAGACGCCTTTCCGTTGCTTCAGGACCGATGCGCGGGAGCAGGAGTTGCGGTCGTCTTCAACCCGGATCTAAACGGGACCCGCGCTTCGGCCGCAGTGCGCTGGTTGGGGCCAGAGCGCCCCGTGATTGCGCTGACGGAGCGCGGCAAGCACGAAGACAGTCTGTGGTTCAGCTTCTTCCACGAGGCTGGGCACATTGTCCTTCATCCCCGGCGTAAGAGCCTGATTGAACTCGAGGGCGCCGATGACGACGACGGCGCCGAATCGGACGCGAACAACTTCGCCAAGAAGACGATCCTTCGCGGCCGACAGCGCGAACTCCTCAAACTATCGACCCGAGAAGAGATCGAGGAGTTCGCAGAGGAGATCGGCATTCATGCCGGCCTAGCAGCTGCGATCCGCGCATACGACGCTGACAATGACGCGTGGCGCATCGCTTCAAAATTGCAGCGCAGCGATGTCATGACACTCTGAGACAGGCGGCGTTGCGTCGGGCACGAACGCAAATGCCACATGTGGCACGAGTCGCGGGACTTGCGGGCTTCGGCCTCCCCGAGCGGACGTAAGCAATTACGAGAGGTCCACTCATACCTGGTGGGCCTCTTGGCTTGTTCGTCCACTCGCGTCATCGCGAATACCTCACAGCGGCCCGACGTGGTCGATCCGACCTTCGGTCCTTCTTGACAGTGATCGCGCGCCAGCACAAAGGTCCACCCAAGGTCCCACGCTGCGTCCTACCGTGGAGGTGAAGCCGGAGGTACTCGGAATGACCACATCGTCGCCGATAGTCGAAGTTGTACTCAATGGCACTCATGTGCCCATCGATCGCGACGTCTTCGCTTCTCTCTTCCACAACTCGGTCGTTGCTAGACGCGGACGTCCGCAAGGCCTTGGCCGGACAGCCAGTGCCGTTCAAGCAATTCCTGAATTCGCCTACCAGGCCCAGATTCGGTCCCGCTGTTCTTCGCTCCAATTGAGGTCGTCGAGGAGCAGGTTCGGATCAAGACAGAGAAGCTGATGGCAGGTTTCACCAAGCAGTCGTTCTCGATGCACTCACGTCACAAGGTCAATCTTTGCGATGTTGAACTCATCGTCAAAGACTTGATGCGCAAGCAGGAACTTCTACGTCGCTACGACCGGACGCTAGGCATCAACAAGTTGGTCGGGGTAGTAAAGAATCCGCGGCGCCCCGTGAACGACGACGCCGTTGAACTGCTCGGAGCCCTCGGCCTGGATCGCATTGAGATCCGAGCAGCGAAGACCAAAGAAGCCGCGGTCAAGCTTTCATTAACCGACTGGAGGCCAATCAGGTTCTGGTCTCCCGCAGCGCCCAGCACCACATGCCACAGGAAATGCCTGCCCGCGCCAAGTTCAGCGGCATGACCATCAAAGACAAACGGGTCCCTTTCATCTTCCTGGCCAGCGGCAACGAGGGCGACGGGCTCGAACCGGCAGGTCGCCGACTATTCACGCTCGTACTTCTCACCGTGCTAATCGGGCAAGAGACCTTCACGCCAGTCAACTACGACGGCCATACGAAGGATGAAGACTCTCCCCGCGCGCACGAGATCGCCGCCGAGATCCTCATGCCCCGGGCCGAATTGATCGAAATGCGGTTCTCACACCTAGACGATGTGAAGGATGCCGCGACGAAATTCAAGGTCACGCCAAGCGCGGTCGCCATGCGAGCCCGGCACCTGCGCTCCATTGAGAGAGACGAGTTCGTCGCCTTCATGGATGAGCTTGAAGAGGAGTACACAACCGATCCAAGATCGTCATGCAGAGTCCCGTGCCAGTCAAGGCTCTGCTCAAGTACAACGGGACCGAATGCTCGCGCCGAATGCTCGCTCTACTCGATGCCAAGCATCTGAGCCGCGCTGACTTTCGGCGCGTGATGTTCTTCAACAAGCTCGTCGCATCACAGATCAGCGACTTTCGAGCGGCGGTCGGATGAGCACTCGTTACCTCGTCGACAACAATGCGCTGATAGCCCTAAAACGCGACTTCGTCGCCGGCACGTTCTTCCGCGCCCGTTGTCAAGTCACGACAGACGTCCTACGTGAGGCCAACGAGCATCCAAACTACGGTCAGCTGAAAGCGGGGGCATATCCACTGACTCCAGCCATACTCGAAAAGATTCGGACGGTGATGTCGAACGTCGAGATTGGTGACACTAGCCTCGTCGACCTGTACGGGAACAAGGGCACAGCCGACCCGGGGCTCATAGCGTCCGCGCTGGACGCGATCGCAGCGGGAGAAGATGCACTGTTCAGCGACGTCTGGGTGGTCGTCACCAACGACAGTGGCGTCGAACGAGCAGCAATTCGACATGGCGTCACAACAATGAGGCCCGACCAACTAGCAGTCCTCGAGAACGACCTGAACTGATGGTCGACTCGAATAGGCCTGCGTCTTACCGCCGCCTGTTGGTGTGTGATTCAAACCGGAGTTCATGTCGCTGAGCAGTCGAGGTGCCTAGTCGCGGATCCGGTAGACCGGGTTGCCGCTGTTGATTTCGACCACACGGTCGCCTCGAATCCGATAGGCAGGGTTGCCGCTGTTGATCTCCACCCAACGCGTCATGTCGCCACATTGCCAGCACTACATCCTGGCCAGCGTCGATGCGACATTTCGCCGCATTCCATGGCTTCGCGCGTAGGCGCAGGTACAAGCTGAGGACAAGCCAAGCGAGTCATCAATGTCTGTCGTAGAGACACCACTCATGTCGCCGAGTAGGCTGACTAGACCGGGCAACTCAAAGGCAGCACTGTGTCATCCGATCTGTGCGCTTGGAGAGTTGCGCCCGCTAGGCGCACGTTCCGACTGCGACGACGACTGCATGAGCCGCACAAGCCCGAACAACATCGAAGAGAAGCGTCTGCAGCACCCCTGCCAGTGAAGAGCGAGGGCGGGTGAGTGGTGCATCAAAGCAGACGACAAGACCGCCCGAAAACTCCACGCGCGACGGGGCGCCGACGCCTTTCGGCGCGAGCGCGAGCAAGCAGCGGCGCCTTCGAACTAGCTTCCGAGCCAGCCGTCTATCATCAGCACCGTGACCGCTCCAGCCAAGCCTGTCCGCGTGTTTATAGGCTCGTCCGCCGAGGGCCGTGAAATCGCACTGAACCTTCAAGAGCAGCTGGAGAGAACCAGCGGTTGTGAAGTTCACCTCTGGGAACACGTTTTCGACCCGTCGGGATATGCGCTGCCGAGTCTCCTTGCTGCTGCTGCGAAGGTCGACTTCGCAGTGCTGATTGCAACCCCTGACGACACCACAATCAGTCGCGGAGTGGCCCAGGAATCTGTGCGCGACAACATCATCCTGGAATTCGGCCTGTTCGCCGGGGCGCTTGGGCTGGAACGAACTTATCTTCTCCCGACCGGCGACGACGTGAAGTTGCCATCAGATGTCTTCGGACTAACACGGCTGAACTACAGGAAGCGGACGGATGGCTTGATTCCCGCAGCGCTAAATGGCGCTGTGCTCTCAATCAAGAACCAACTCGACACTCTCGGCTCCAGAACCCGTGCGGTCGCACCACAAGTGGACCCGGACGCACTCACCGAAGCCGAGTTTGACGAGGCCGAAAGTGTTATCCGCGAAAAGCGACGCAGTTACGGGACGGCGACCGCCTTCTATCGAAGTTTCGAGGCCGGGAAGTGGCTGAAGGGATTCAAGCTTCCACCACGCTTCAGAACCCCGTCAGCGGAGATGCAACTGAAAGATCGCTGGATCCGAGAAGCCGACTTCACGCGCAGCTGGGATCACAGCAATACGGTATTTATGCAACTTCAGTTGGTGGCGGGCCACATCACCATGGAGGAGCTCGATCAAGTCCTCGACCTGCCAACTATGGATGACTACGGAAACGACCAGCAGGCAGGACTAGATGTCTTCCTGCAGTATGTGCAAGACCATCATCCCGAGGTTCTCTCAGCGAGGGCCCTACAACGGCTGCAAGAGTTTGAGAATGGTGGAACTTCGTAGTTGCTTGCGCCTGCCTCTATCGGTCCAAGCTTTCTAAGGCTAAGGACATCGCGCCGCCATCGGGGCGCCTAAGGATCTGCCGCACTCTGTCTGCTTGAGGTCCCGTTCCGTCCCGACACGATGTCTCCGGCCAGCGGGGCTGCGATTCCGATATGCCGATGAAGATGGCGATGAACATGAGACTCACGAGGTCATGGGCTATGACTTCGCGGCGGCGCTTGATTTTCGCGACGCGGCGGGCCGCGTTTGGAGGCGAGACCGCGCCGGCATACTTATGCCGCCATTGGAATGAATCACTCCGCGAGTCGCGTACGAGCGGAGCATCAGTCAAGCCGGCGCCTCGAGGCGTCGCTACCTGCGTCACTTCGCCGCGAAAGCCGCGGCGTCAAACGGCCGGCTCGCGGCTTAGCCGCGAGGTGTCGCAATACCGCTGAGCGGTGACTCGACTGGCGATTGGGGACAGGGCTTCTCCCATCGGTGGGCTGCGGCGCCATGCTTCGATTCCGGGGACGCCGGGCAGCGTCTGACATAGCCTGCTTCCATGGGCTGGTTGAACCGAGGCAAGGCGTCCCAGGAGTCAACGAGTCCGGGAGCGCCAGCACCCGGTTGGTACCCAGACACCGGTGGCTCGGGAAGGCTGCGCTACTGGAACGGCCAGGCGTGGACTGAACACTTCGCCGCCGGCCCGGCATCTGGCCACGCTGTCGTACTCCCGGCGCCGAAGTTCACGCAAAGCGCGGCACCACGCAAAAGGGACGGGCGACCTCATGGCCAACCAGTCCAGCCGTGGTCGGAGCGATTGAGTCCGCAAAATCTCGTGGGTGAATCCTTCCATGAAGCCGCCTTCAAAGCCCTGGCCGCGGAGTACGGCCACCGTTCCGTCCCGGACTACGGAGTCGAGATCAAGACGGCCCTCGCAGCGATGGTGCCTGATCCGGACAACGCTTACGACTCGAACGCCGTCTCCGTATGGATCGACGGCCGACATCTTGTTGGGCATCTGCCACGCGACGTCGCTGCCCAGTTCGCACATCCACTGGAAAAACTCGCCACGGGACTCATCTGCAGGTCCCGGCACGCGTCTGGATCGGACAACGCTCTGACTGGGACGAGCGTTCCTGCGCCGAGGTCACCGGGCTCAGGGGTAGCGTGACCGTGCGACTTCCTGAGCCCGACGGGATCACTGCCTACAACGATCTCCCCGAGGAACCCCACGTCGTACTTCCGTGGGGCCGCACGGCGCAGATCACCGGCGAAGAACACCATATGGATGTGTTGCGCACCTTCGCCCTGGGCAGCGCCCCCAGACACGTAGCGGCCACCCTCCACGTCATCGAAGAAGCACGGCGAACGGGCGAGCCCGCCCGCGTCATCGAGGTCCGCCTCGACGGCCAACGCGTCGGGGTCATGAGCAAGAGCGTCAGCGAACAGATCAATGATCTCGTGACGTATGTGTCAAGCAACGGTCGAATCCCCGTCGCGAGAGCCCTCGTCAAGGGCTCTGACCTGCGAGCAGAGGTCATCGTGCACGTGGCCCGTACGAGCGAGGTACCCCAGAAGTGGCTTGATTCAGTCAAGAACTGAGTCACGGTTGACATCGCGAGGTGTATGGGTGCCTCACTCCCTAGCCATCGCTTTGCGGAACCCGTCGTGGAGCCAAGAGACGATAAGGGAGTTCGGGCTCTCAAGGATGGGTGCTGGCCGAAGAGCCGGGCAGTGGTGGCGGATTGAGGCTCGGTCCTCGATAGATCAGCTCAATGTCGTGCACTTCGTCATACGTAGTGAACAGCTTCGTCAGGCCCGCGAACACTCGGCGCTCCTCGGACAAAGTGGCCGAGGCGGGAAGGCGCATAGCGTCTACCACGACTGATCGGTACAGATCTAGAGCCACCTCGATGTCGACGCCGTGAGCGATTGCTGACTCTACGGCCGCACGGTATGAGAGCCAGGCTAGGCACCAAACGGCGCCCACTACGAGGATCCAGCGGGGATTGTGTACTGCCGCGTGAGGGTCCGCTAACAGAATGCCCGCCGCTACGCACCCCGTGAAGCTCCAGGTCACCGAAAGCCTGGTGGCGACATCCAGCTGGGTGACCTCGTCTTCGATGGAAGCACGTAGCTCGGCTGGCAAGAGTGGGTAGAGCCGCGGCCAGAGGACGACGCTCTGGAGGCCGTAGCGAAGGCCGGACCTATCCTCGGCTGCGCGAAGCGCGTTACCTAGGGAGGTGGGCAGTAAGCGATCCAAATCTGGGAACCGCTCGTTGAGGCGGTCCAGAGCCGCCTGTGCTCTCGCTTCCAGAGCTTTCTGATGACGTTGCCCCCTGTGTGGGTCGACAGACACCGCAAGCCGGTCCTCTAGCCGGTCGATACGTCGCATCTGTCGCCACAGGCCCACGCGGTACAGCCATCCTCGCTTGGAGATCGGCCAATACCCCTCCAGCAGCTGAACCAGGCGAAACTGAAGTGGCTGCAATGTCACGGCTACGGCAACCGCAACCACCGTAACTAGGCCCACCTCGCTCAGCCGGAGTTCACCGAACGCGATTGTGAGCGAAGTCCATGTGAGGGCAGTATCCGGCGCCCCAACCAGGAGCATGGTCGCTAGCACCCAGGCAGCCAGCAGCGTCGGCAGAAGGCCAACCGCCTGCAGCCGTGCCCCAAACTCCTTGATCGCGTCACCGATGGTGACGAGAATAGCGAGCAGCCGCTGGGTCAGCCCTTAGGCTCGCGGTCCGGCAGGTCCCGTGCCGGCACACCGCACGAGCACTTCGCGCGCGTCCTGGCCCCTTCAGGTATCAGGTAGACCTGCGAGCAGCGGCAAGTGATTTCGAGCATGCTTCGGTTCTCGGCGCCTCGCAGGCGCCGGGCTCCAGGACCGCCGACCGGGCTCACAGAACAACCTCCTCCGTCCAGAGTAGGCCTCGGGGACGGATAATGCGATCCTCCCCAGGGCGCACAGACACACAGCCGGGGGACCCGCGAACTGCCACGTCCCCGTCCTCGCCGCATAGGCAAACCTCGCATGACAACCGCGATAAGTGTTATCCGGCCAACAACCCTCCCCGCATGCTCCCTAGCTCGGATTCGCGGTCGCGCCTATACGACCAGCGGGGCTTCCCCGGTGAAGGTGGGGCGGAGGGATTCTTCGGCGGCGCCGAGGGCGGCGGCTTGGATGCCGAGGGTGGAGAGGCGGAGTTCGGGGGGTGGGCGGCGGGTGCCGGCGCGGGTCCTGATCACTCGTCTCGCTGGCTCCAGGATCAAGTCGCCCAGCGGCACGAAGTACCCGCCTAAGACGATCACCGCTGGGTCCAAGTACGTCGGCCAGCATCGCTAGGCCGAGGCCGACTCGCTCCCCCAACTGACTGACCGCCGACGCGACCGCAGGGTCGATCCGTCGCTCGCTCGGCCACGAGTTCGGCTGACCGGATCGGGTTGTCGACCTCTTCCATCCCGGTCGCGGCCAACATCGCCAGCAGGCCGATCGAGGCTTCCCAACAACCTTGCCGACCGCAGCCACACTTCGCCTCGGGGTCGCCCAGGGGCATGTGGCCGACCTCGCCTGCGAAGCCGGACGCTCCGCGCATGCAGGCGGCCGTCTTGGACGATTCCTGCGCCGATGCCGACCGTTCCGGTGAGGTACAACATGTGGGCTGCGTCCATGGCTGCGCCGCGGTGGGCCTCGGCTAGGGCTGCGCAGTTGGCGTCGTTGTCGACGCGGACTTTGACTCGGCGGGTTTCGAGACGGCGCTGGCGCGCCTCCTCAACCAACAAACCAGCGCGGCGCCTCCTCAACCAACAACAGCGGCCTCCTCGACCACCAGGGCCTTCTCGAGGTCGTCGGCGAGGGTGGAGCCCTCTAGGCCGAGGTTGGGGGTCCACGACATGGTTCGGTTGTCTGGGCCTACCAAGCCCGGGATGGCGAGGGTGGCGCCAACCAAGGTTCGACCCGGCCAAACGCCGGCCACCTCACGCGCCAAGGCCAGCAGGCTCTCGGGGCGGGACTCGCCGACCACCAGCGGGCGCACTTCGGACAGCACCACATCACCGGCAAGGTCCAGCGCCACAGCCGCGACGTAGTCGACGTTCAACTCAAAGCCGAGGCCGACGTACGCCCCCTCGACGAACCGGATCGGACGACCCGGACGGCCACGACCTTCGGCAAGCGATTCGGACTCGACCACGGCACCAAGGTCGACCAGGTCGCCGATGATCGTGCCGATCGTCGCCTTCGCCATCCCCGTTCGCTTGGCCAGGTCAGCCCGCGAACCGGGGCCGTCGCTGCGCAGACACCGCAGCACCCGGGCGGTGTTTTGCCGCCTCAGTGCTGCGGTGTCATCGCCCGCTTTCGACGACCGTGGTTTCGACAGGCTCAACCGACGGACTCCTTGCTCAACCGACGGACCTAGCCGCGGACGCCGTACAGGTGCTCAAGCGCCAACTGATCAAGGTGTTCGAGGGCCGAGCCGCGGGCACCCAACGCCTCAACATCAGGAGCAGGGGCAGCCTGCAGGTCCTGCCACGTCTCACCAGCACCCAACGTCGGCAGCGACAAGGAAGGCAACTCAGCAGCCACCAGCGCCGCCTGAACTTCGGGATCCGCACGGAACGCCAACGCCTTCTCGCGCAGGATCAGGTAGTTCGTCATACACGCCTTCGCCGCGACCCACACACCCTTGTCGTCCTCGGTGCGCGGGGTCTTGAAGTCAAAGTGCACCGGCCCGTCGTACCCACCCGGCAAGGATCGTGTCGACCACCCAAAACGCGCCACGCACGTTGCCCGCACCGAAGCGGAAGTCCTGGTCATACCGCGGCCCGCTCTGCCCGTTGAGGTCGATGTGGAACAGCTTGCCCTGCCACATCGCCTGGGCATACCCATGCGCCGCGTTGAGGCCGGCCATCTCCTCGTGCCCGATCTCCGGGTTGACGCCGACCAGCTCGGGCCGCTCCAGCATCTCGATGAACGCCAACGCGTGCCCAATCGTCGGCAACAAGATGTCGCCGCGCGGCTCGTTGGGCTTGGGCTCGATCGCAAACCGGAGGTCATAGCCCTTGTCCACGACATACTGCCCCAGCAGATCGAAGCCCTCCTTATAGCGATCCAGCGCCGCCATCACGTCCTTGGCCGCGCCCGACTCGGCACCCTCACGCCCACCCCAACAGACGTAGACCTTCGCGCCCAACTCAGCCGCCAGGTCGATGTTGCGCATCACCTTCTGCAGCGCAAACCGGCGTACGTCGCGGTTGTTGGCGGTCAGCGCACCCTCCTTGAAGACCGGGTGACTGAACAGGTTGGTCGTCGCGGTCGTGACCACGATGCCGGTGTCAGCCAGGCCCTGCTTCCAGCGCGCGATGATCGCGTCGCGCTCCTTGTCCGCGGAACCGAACGGGATCAGGTCGTCGTCGTGGAAGTTCACGCCATACGCCCCCAAACTGGCCAGCTGCTCCAGCGCATAGATCGGGTCCATGTCGGCGCGGGTGGCGTCGCCAAACGGGTCGCGGCCGGGGTAGGCGACGGTCCACAGACCGAAGGAAAACTTGTCCTCAGGGACGGGCGTGTACGTCATATCGATCTTCAATGTTGGTGTGTCGGTTGCGGTTGCTTCTCACGTCCAGGTAGACGTTCGGTCGCGTAGTTGCGCGTAGGTCTCGCGCACGTGGGGGGTTGGGGTTGCTTCGAGAATCTGGGTGTTGGCCGAGGGCCAGGTTGGTGGTTGTGCCGTGCCTGCGAGTGCCCACGCTGCTTGTCTGGCCGCCCCGAGGGCGACGTACTCATCCGGCGGCGGCAGGTGGATCGGCTGACCGAGGATGGCCGGAGCCAGAGCTTGTACGGCGGGACTTTTGGTGGCGCCACCGACCAGGAGGATGCGGGCTGGGTTTCGTCCCATCACATTGACGAGGGCGTCGACGGCATCGGCAAGCGAGCAGAACAACGCTTCAAACGCCGCCCGCGCCAGATCTGCCTTGGTCGTGTTGTCGCTGAGGCCCGTCCAGGTGCCGGTCGCGGTCGGCCGGTTGGGGGTGCGTTCGCCGCCGTAATAGGGCAAGACCGTCACCCCGTTGGCTCCGCTCGGCGCGTTCAGCGCGAGGTCGGCCAACTCGTCGTGGGTGACCCCGAGTAGGCGGGCCTGAAGGTCAAGGATCTTGGCGGCATTGAGCGTGACCGCGAGGGGGAGGAAACCATTCTTGGCATCGGCAAACCCCGTCACGAGGCCGGTCGGATCGATGACGGGTTGATCGGTGATGGCGGAGGCAACACCACTGGTGCCGATGGAGAGTACGACGTCGCCGGGCTGCAGATCGAGGCCCAACGCCGCCGCCATGTTGTCGCCGGTGCCGCCTGCGATCGGGCTGACCCGTGGGAGTGTTCCCGGCGATCGCGCCGGGCTTGATGATCCTGGGGAGCGCGACATCGTGACCGAGCGCCGCGGCGGCGAGGTCTGGCCGCCAGTCGTTGTCGCGCGTCGAGAAGTAGCCGGTGCCCGACGCATCACCGCGGTCGGTGAACGCTGGCGTGCCAGGCGCGGCAATGTGTCGAGAGACGTAATCGTGGGGCAGCAGCACCTGCTTGACCCGGGCGGCGTTGTCGGGTTCGTGGTCGCGAAGCCAACGCAGTTTGGTCGCCGTGAACGATGCGACCAGGACACTGCCGACAGCCTCCGCGCAGCCGGCCGGCCCGCCCCACTCCTCGATGAGGTCAACGGCCGCGTCGGCGGAGCGGGTGTCGTTCCAGAGCAACGCATCGCGGACTGGCATCCCGTCCGCGTCCAGCGCGACCATCCCGTGCTGCTGCCCACCGACCGAGATAGCAGCCGCCCGGTCGACAAGCGGCGCCGACGCCTCGTCGTACGCCGTGAGCCAAGCGCGCGGGTCAACCTCGGTGCCACCAGGATGGGACGCGACCCCGCGCTCGACGATCGTGCCGTCGTCGGAATCCACAAGCAGCGCTTTGGTCGACTGTGTGGAGGAGTCCACACCAAGGACAAGAGGCATGTCCCTATTAAGTACGAGTCTTGAACTAATGTCAAGGGCGCGGCACTATCGCCTTTTGGGGAAATCCTTGCGCCCCTAACATCCCGGTCGGCCGCTTCTGCTGAAACCCTGACCGAGGGAGCGCTGGAACTTCGATTCAAGTGCTGCTCAAACTTCGATTTGCATGCTGCTTAAACTTCGAAATAGCTAGCTGATGGCATACATTGGATCGGTGAGCAATTTTGCACGTAACGTATTGCCGAGGCTCAATCAGGCGCTGGACGACACCCCGGTCGTGTCCATTCAGGGTGCTCGGCAGACCGGCAAAAGCACCCTGGCAAACCACATTGCCCAATTGCGTGGAGCGCCCGTCTTCACGATGGACGACGATGACATCAGGAGCGCGGCACTGGCAGACCCCACTGGCTTCATCGAGAGCGCGGGGGGCGGACTGTTTGTCATCGACGAAGTGCAGCGGGCCCCAGGCCTGATTCTGCCCATCAAAGCGTCGGTTGATAGGGACCGGCGGCCGGGACGGTTCCTGCTCACAGGATCGGCTGATCTGATGCGCATCCCCGGGGCCCAGGACTCGTTGGCAGGTCGAGCGGAGACCATTCCATTGGCGCCCCTTTCGCAGGGGGAGTTGAGCAACACTCACGACGACTTCGCGGGCCAGGTGTTCAACGCTCGACCAGACGACCTGGTTGGTTGGTCCACGGAATTCAGCCGAGAGACGCTCATCGCTGCGATCACCACCGGTGGATACCCAGAGAGCGTCGCCCGGTCACCGACGCGTCGCGGACGCTGGCTGACGGAGTACGCCGAAAGGCTCCTCAGGCGCGACCTCAGGGATCTCGGACACGTTTCATCCGAGCGACTGGGTTCCGCATTGAGATTGATTGCCGCGAACCAGAGCGGTGAACTGGTGACCGCGCATCTAGCGCGACATCTCTCAGTGGCCGAATCCACGGCCGCGACGTACGTCGACCTCTTGCGTTCCCTCTATCTCATTGAAGCCATCCCAGCCTGGTCACGCAGCCGAACGAATCGACTGGTGCGCAAGCCGAAGTTATTCGTGACCGACAGCGGACTGTGCGCGCGGCTCAACCAACTCAGTGAGGCAGACCTGAGGTCACCGCTCGGGGTTAACCACCTCGGGGGGCTATTGGAAGGTTTCGTTGCTGCAGAACTGACCCGGCAGGCATCCTGGAGCGAGATCGACTACACAATTTCCCATTTCCGTGAGTCTGGCGGTCCCGAAGTGGATCTGGTGCTCACCGGGCCGGCTGGCGCCGTCATTGGGATCGAAGTCAAAGCGACCGCCACGGTCACTGACAAGCATTTCTCAGGGCTTCGCCGCCTGCGCGATCGGATCGGGTCGGATTTCCAACTGGGCATCGTTCTTCACACGGGCGAACGCGCTTGGAGTTACGGCGAGGGCATGATCGGGATGCCCGTGAGCGCCCTCTGGGAACTCACTGCCGAGGGCCGCCAATAGTCCGTCAAAACGAAGGTGCGGAAAACGAGTCCGCCGAGTGTGTGCAACAGAGCTACGGTGCAGGTGTGAAAGACAACATCGCCCGTGTAGAAGCCCAACAGCACGAGGTCCAAGCACGCCTCAGCATGTTCCGGGCCGCTGATCGTCTCGACAGGGACGAACTCCATAGGCGAGTGCTGTAACAGCGCTTGGATCGCCACCGCAGAAATGTGGACCGATGGGCCCGGCATTGATGCGCTCCGCGCTGACCGACAGAGTCAGCCGGCCTGATCGGTCCACACTTGTGCAGCATCGGCGTGGGGACCTTGCCACGTGATCCCTCGCCCGATCTACGTGACCCCTCGGCGGGGGGTCGGGACTTTGGGCCCTAGTCGCTAACTAAGCGGGAGCCCCAAGGTTGAGGAATGAGTTCGATGACCATCCGGCCTGCCACAACTGAAACGGCGTCAAGCAATCCGATCCTGATGTTGGCGCTGGCCACCCTGGGATTCGTCGTGAACTTCTGGGCCTGGGCGTTGATCAGCCCGCTCGGCCCGATGTTCCGAGACTCCGGCGCCCTCGGCGAACTCAGCGAATCACGACGTCGCCCTGCTCGTCGCCGTACCCGTCCTCGTCGGCTCCCTCGGCAGGATCGTGGCCGGCGCCCTCACTGATCGCTACGGCGGCCGCATCATGATGCCGCTCATCTCTGCGATCAGCGCGATCCCGGTGCTCTTCATCGGCTTCTTCGCCCTCGACTCCTACACCCTGCTCCTCATCGGCGGGTTCTTCCTCGGCATCGCCGGGACCGTCTTCGCCGTCGGTGTCCCGTTCGTCAACGCCTGGTTCCCTCCCGAACGCCGCGGCCTCGCGATCGGCGTTTTCGGCGCCGGCATGGGCGGCACCGCGATCAGCGCCCTAACCACGGTCAAGCTGTTCACTAACCAGGGCCAGCGGGCACCGTTCCTCATCACTGCTGCCGTACTCGTCATCTATGCCGCAATCGCCTGGGTCTTTCTGCGCGACGCCCCCGGCCGAGTCATCCCGACTACGAGCGTGGCCAGCCGCCTCAACGCCAATGCAAGACTCCCGATCACCTGGCAGGCCTGCATTTTGTACGCCGTGGCCTTCGGCGGCTATGTCGCGTTCTCGGTCTACCTGCCGGCCTACCTCAAGACAGCACACGGACTCACCCCCGAGGACGCCGCCAACCGGATGGCTGGCTTTGTCCTGGTCGCCGTGATCATGCGCCCGATGGGTGGCTGGCTCTCCGACAAGTTCGGCCCGATCCCGATCCTCACCGCCGTCTATAGCGTCGTGACGGTCTGTGCCGCGATCTCCGCTGGCACTCCTCCCCTTAACGGCATCGGCACGATCGCCTTCCTCACCCTCGCGGCCGCGCTCGGCGCAGGCAGCGGCGCCACCTTCGCCCTCATCGCCCGAGCCACCGAACCCAGCCGCGTCGGCGGCGTCACCGGCCTCGTCGGGGCCGCCGGCGGCCTCGGCGGCTTCGTCCCGCCGCTGATCATGGGCTATGTCTACGGCCAGACCCAGTCTTACGCGATCGGCCTGTGGTTGCTTGCGATCACCGCAGCGCTCACGTTACTGCTGACCGTGACCGTCGTACGCCGCACCGCTCAAGCACAACAGGCCACCGCATGACCACCGAAGTCGGGATGGACGGCGCGCTCACCGACGCACTCGTCCGCAGCCGACGCTTCTTCACCAAGGGCACCATCTCTGAGGACCTCCGGACGCTCTCGCAAAAGGGCGGCCGCGGGGCCGACGACTTCTATCGCGACCGCTGGAGCCACGACAAGGTCGTCCGCTCCACCCACGGGGTCAACTGCACCGGATCGTGCTCCTGGAAGGTCTACGTCAAGGACGGGATCATCACCTGGGAGACCCAGCAGACCGACTACCCCTCGGCCGGCCCCGACTCCCCCGAATATGAGCCCCGCGGCTGCCCTCGCGGCGCCGCCTTCTCTTGGTATACCTACTCCCCGACCCGCGTTCGCTACCCCTACGTCCGCGGCGTACTCCTCCAGATGTATCGCGAAGCCAAGGCCCAACATGGCGGCGACCCCGTGCGCGCCTGGGAACACATCGTCGAAAACCCGCTGCGCGCCAAGGCCTACAAATCGGCCCGCGGCAAAGGCGGGTTGGTCCGCGCCCGCTGGGATGAAGCCGTCGAGATCATCGCCGCCGCCCACATCCACACCATCAAGAAATATGGCCCCGATCGGGTCGCCGGCTTCTCGCCGATCCCCGCTATGTCGATGGTCTCGCACGCCTCGGGCGCACGGTTTGTGAACCTGATCGGTGGCTCGATGTTGAGCTTCTATGACTGGTACGCCGACCTACCGGTGGCCTCACCCCAGGTGTTCGGAGACCAGACCGATGTGCCGGAGTCCGGCGACTGGTGGAACGCGGGCTACCTCATCATGTGGGGCTCCAACCTGCCGGTCACCCGCACCCCCGACGCCCACTGGATGACCGAGGCTCGTTATCGCGGCCAAAAGGTCATCGCGGTCGCACCCGACTACGCCGACAACGTGAAGTTCGCCGACGAGTGGTTGGCCGTCAAACCCGGCACCGATGCCGCGCTGGCGATGGCTATGGGTCACGTGGTGTTGAAGGAATTCTTCGTCGACCAGCAGACGCCGTACTTCCTCAACTACGTTAAGCAATTCACCGACCTTCCCCATCTGGTGCGGCTAGATGAGGTGGGCGGAGGTTTCGAGACAGGCGCAGAGCGCCTTCCTCAACCACCGGTGTTTGTGGCGGGGAAGTTCCTGACCGCCTCGGACCTCGCGGACCACACCAGCGACGAGAACGCCGAGTTCAAGACGGTGCTGATCGACGCGGCAACGGGCGAAGCAGTCGTCCCCAACGGCTCACTCGGCCACCGCTATGGCGAGGCCGGAGTCGGCAAGTGGAATCTCGAACTCGGCGACATCGACCCACAACTGACCCTGATCGACACTGCCGAAAGAGACCGTGCTCGTCCGCTTTCCCCGCTTCGACACCCCCGACGGCGCAGCTCAGGATCTCCCCCGCGGAGTCCCGGCGAGACGAATCAACGGCCACCTGGTCACCACCGTCTTTGACCTCCTCATCGCGCAGTACGGCGTGGCCCGTTCGAGCAACGGCGAACAGTTGCCAGGAGAGTGGCCAACCGGCGAAAACAACGGCTACGACGACGTCACAGCGCCGTACACCCCCGCCTGGCAGGAAGAGATCACTGGCGTTCCGGCCGCTGCAGCAGCCCGGATCGGCCGCGAGTTTGCCCAAAACGCGGTGGACTCCAAGGGCCGCTCGATGATCGTGATGGGCGCCGGCACCAATCACTGGTTCCACTCCGACACCATCTATCGCTCCTTCCTGACCCTCACCAACCTCACCGGTTGCCAGGGCGTCAACGGCGGCGGCTGGGCGCACTATGTCGGCCAGGAGAAGGTCCGGCCGGTCACTGGCTACACCACAATCGCCAACGCGCTCGACTGGAATCGGCCGCCGCGCAACATGATCCAGACGGCCTATTGGTATCTCCACAGCAACCAGTTCCGCTATGACCAGTTCGGCGCCGACACCCTCGCCGCGACCACCGGCAAGGGTCAGTTCGCCGGCAAGTCGACCGCTGACGTGATCGCCCAGAGCGCCCGGATGGGGTGGATGCCTTCCTATCCGACCTTCGACCGCAACCCGCTGACGATTAGCGATGACGCGGCAGAGGCAGGCAAGCCCGTCGGCGAGTACGTCGTGGAGCAACTGAAGTCTGGCGACCTCAACTTCGCCGGCGAAGACCCAGATGCGCCCAACAACTACCCCCGCATCCTGTCGATCTGGCGGGCCAATCTGTTGGGCTCTTCAGGCAAGGGCAACGAATATTTCCTCAAACATCTGCTCGGCACCGACTCCTCAATCCGAGCAACCGAAACCCCAGAGTCCCAACGGCCAAAAGACGTGAAGTGGCGTGAACAGGCACCCGAGGGCAAGCTCGATCTGCTGATGACGATCGACTTCCGGCAGACCAGCACAACGATCTTTTCCGACGTCGTGTTGCCAGCCGCGACTTGGTATGAGAAGCACGATCTCAACACCACCGACATGCACCCCTTTATCCACTCCTTCAACCCCGCGATCGCGCCGCCGTGGCAGACCCGCACCGACTGGGACGCCTGGCAGACCATCGCTAAGAAGTTCAGCGAACTCGCCGCCACCCACCTCGGCACCCGCAAGGACGTGGTGGCGGTGGCCCTCACCCATGACACCCCGGACGCGATGGCCAACCCTCACGGCGTCGTACGCGATTGGAAGAAGGGTGAGTGCGAGCCCATTCCGGGCGTGACCATGCCCAAGTTGGTGGAGGTCGAGCGCGACTATGGCGCGGTCTTCGAGAAGATGAACGCCCTCGGCCCGCTGCTCGACAAGCTGGGCGCGACCACCAAGGGCGTCACTTTCGAGTTGAGCAAACAGATTGACTATCTGCGCCACAAGAACGGCGCGGTGCGCGGCGGAGTCGCCGACGGTCGACCGTCAATCAAGCGCGACGTCCAGGTGTGCGAGGCGATCCTGGCTTTGTCCGGCACGACCAACGGCCAACTCGCCACCCAGGGATTCAAGACCCTCGAGAAGCGCACCGGGGTCAAATTGGCCGACCTGGCCGAGGAACACGCCGGCAAGCAGATCACCTTTGCTGACACCCAAGGTCCACCCGTTCCGGTGATCACGTCGCCGGAGTGGTCGGGCTCGGAGACCGGCGGGCGGCGCTATTCGCCCTTCACTATCAACGTGGAGCGCAAGAAGCCGTGGCACACGCTCACGGGGCGGATGCATTTCTACCTCGACCACGACTGGATGACCGAGCTCGGCGAAGGTCTGCCGGTTTATCGTCCGCCGCTCAACATGGCCGCACTTTTTGCCGAACCTGCGCTCGGGAATATCTCGGACGGGTCGCCCGGGCCCGGATGGTTCGAAGGAGGTTGAAGGCCTCACTGTCCGCTATCTCACGCCCCACAACAAGTGGTCGATCCACTCCGAATATCAGGACAACCTGTTCATGTTGTCGCTATCGCGGGGCGGTCAGAACATCTGGATGAGTGACCGGGACGCGGCCAAGGTCGGGATCGAGGACAACGACTGGATCGAGGCGGTCAACCGCAATGGCGTGGTCGTCGCGAGGGCGATCGTGTCGCACCGGATGCCCGAGGGAACCGTCTACATGTATCACGCTCAAGACCGGCTGATCGACGTACCAATTGCGGAGACCTCCGGCAAGCGCGGCGGCATCCACAACTCGCTGACCAGGCTGCTGCTCAAGCCGTCCCACCTCATCGGCGGCTATGCCCAGCTGACCTTCGCCTTCAACTATCTCGGTCCCACCGGCAATCAACGTGACGAGGTAACCATCATCCGCAAACGCTCGCAAGACGTGGAGTACTGACATGCCTGAGGTGCGAGGTTTCGAGACGGGCGCTGAGCGCCCTCCTCAACCAGCAGACATGCGGGTCTCGAAACCCGGTGAGGTGGAGACAGCATGAGAGTCATGGCGCAGATGGCGATGGTGATGAACCTTGACAAGTGCATCGGGTGTCACACCTGCTCGGTCACATGCAAACAGGCGTGGACCAACCGGTCGGGCACTGAATACATCTGGTTCAACAACGTCGAGACCCGACCCGGCCTTGGTTATCCGCGGACCTATGAGGACCAGGAGAAGTGGAAGGGCGGTTGGGAGCTCAACAAACGCGGACGGCTCAAGCTCAAGGCAGGCGGGCGCTTCAAGAAGTTGCTGACGATCTTCTCGAATCCCAAGCTGCCGTCGATCGGGGAGTACTACGAGCCATGGACCTATGACTACGCGACGCTGACCGATGCGCCAGCTCAGGAACACACGCCCGTGGCGCGGCCGAAGTCCCTCATCAGCGGCAAGAACATGAAGATCGAATGGTCAGCCAACTGGGACGACGACCTCGGCGGCTCGACTGCCAACACTCACCTCGATCCGATGCTGAAGAAGATCGGCGACAAGGTGAAGTTCGAGTTTGAGCAGACCTTCATGTTTTATCTGCCTCGGATCTGCGAACACTGCCTCAACCCCTCCTGTGCGGCCTCGTGTCCCAGCGGCGCGATCTATAAACGCGAGGAAGACGGCATCGTCCTGGTCGATCAGGACAAATGCCGCGGCTGGCGGATGTGTGTCTCCGGCTGCCCGTACAAGAAGATCTACTTCAATCACCGCACCGGCAAGGCCGAGAAGTGCACGTTCTGTTTCCCCCGGATCGAGGTCGGGCTGCCGACGGTCTGCTCGGAGACGTGTGTTGGTCGGCTGCGCTATATCGGGCTGATGTTGTATGACGCCGACGCGGTGTTGGCGGCCGCCTCGACCACCGATGAACACGGTCTTTATGAGGCCCAACGCGACGTCTTCCTCGACCCGTCGGACCCCGAGGTCATTCGCGCGGCTGAGCAAGCGGGGATCGCACGGGACTGGATCGACGCCGCTCAGCGCTCGCCGATCTATGCCTTGATCAATCGTTACAAAGTGGCGCTGCCGCTGCACCCGGAATATCGGACCATGCCGATGGTTTGGTATATCCCGCCGCTGTCTCCGGTCGTCGATGTCGTCCGTGACACCGGCGAGGATGCTGAGGAAAAGACCAATCTCTTCGCCGCCATCGACGCCTTGCGGATCCCGATCGAATATCTGGCGGAGTTGTTCACCGCTGGCGAGGTCGCGCCGGTGGACGGCGTACTCAAGAAACTGGCAGCCATGCGCTGCTATATGCGCGACATCAATCTGGGTCGGGAGCCTGATGCATCGATCCCTGCAGCGGTGGGGATGACCGAGGAGGAGATGTATGACATGTATCGCCTCCTCGCGATCGCGAAGTACGACGAGCGCTATGTCATCCCGCCGGCCCATGCCGAGCAGGCCCACTCCTTGGAGGAGCTCGCGACGGAGTGTTCGCTCGACTATGAGGGCGGGCCCGGGATGGGCGGATCAGGCCCATTTGGCGAGGGGTCTGGTGCGCCACTGCCCCTAGCGGTGGAGAACTTTCACGCGATGAAGAGTCGCCAGATGGCCGACACGCTTGCTGGCCCATGGCCGGCCTGACAAAAGGCCGACCGGATCAACCTGCTCAATTGGGATGGCGAGGGCTCGCCGCCGGGACTGTTCCCGCCTAAGGAGGAGTCGTGAGTGGGCGTCGCTCCCAGGGCGGGTTGCCCCCGGAGCAGTTGACGATCATCTGGCAGTCGGTCTCGTTGTTGCTGGACTATCCCGATGAGGCGATGCTGGCTCGACTGCCGTTGATTCGTGCCGCGAGTCTCGTAGTTGCCGCCGCCCATCGCGGAGTCGATCTGCGCGTTTGCCGAGCACCTCTCGTCGACGCCTTTGTGGGAGTTGCAGGCCGACTATGTGGAGACCTTCGACACCCGACGCCGCTGCAACCTGTTCCTGACCTACTTCGCACACGGCGACACCCGCAAAAGGGGGATGGCGTTGCTGCGGTTCAAACAGACCTATCTAGGGGCTGGCTTCGAGTTGGCTGATGCCGAACTTCCCGATCATCTGTGCGTCGTATTGGAGTTCGCGGCCACCGTTGATCACGAGTTGGGTCGCGGCCTGATGCTCGACCACCGGGCCGGCTTGGAGTTGTTGCGGTTGTCGTTGCGTGACCTCGCATCACCGTGGGCCTCGCTGCTCGATGCCGTGGTCGCGACCTTGCCACCTTTGCGCGGCGACGAGCGGGACGCCGTACGACGGCTGGCTGCCGAGGGCCCACCGGAAGAAGAGGTCGGTCTGGCGCCCTTCGCGAACCCGCAATTCAGCCCATCGGCCAGCGCTCCCCACGCCATCGCAGACGCGGCTGTCAGATTGCCGATGCCATCGTTCCCAGGAGCCCGCTGATGAACTCTTTCCTGTTTGTGATCGTGCCTTATGTCTGCCTCACGACGTTTGTGGTCGGACACGTGTGGCGGTATCGCTATGACAAGTTCGGCTGGACGACGCGGTCGTCCCAACTCTATGAAAACCGGTTGCTGCGGATCGGCAGCCCGCTTTTCCACTTCGGGATGATCGGGGTGTTCTTCGGTCACGTGATCGGACTCGGGCTGCCCAAGTCATGGACCGAGGCAATCGGAGTCTCAGAGGGGATTTATCACTTCTTGGCGTTCTCCGTTGGCGGCGTCGCAGGGGTCGCGACGGTGGTCGGCTTGGCGATTCTGATCTATCGGCGGCGTACGGTCGGACCGGTCTTTTCGGCGACCACCCGAATGGACAAGGTGATGTATGTCTTCCTGGCGGCCGTCATTTTCCTGGGTCTCTACAACACCGTTGCGGCCAATCTCTACAGCCACTATGACTATCGCGACGGCGTGTCGATCTGGTTCCGCGGTATCTTCCTATTTCGACCTACAGCCGGAACTCATGGCCGAGGCACCCTTGGGATTTCAGCTGCATGCACTGCTCGCCATGGGGCTCTTTGCGCTCTGGCCATTCACTCGATTGGTGCACGTCTTTAGCGCGCCGATCGGCTATCTGACCCGCCCCTACATCGTCTATCGCAGTCGCGACGACGCTCAACTCGGCAGTCACCAACCCCGCCGGGGTTGGGACCGCATTAACAAGTGAGGCCCCACATGGACGCTGCTTCATTGACCACCCTTGCTCACGAACACCTTGCCCTCGCGCGGGAGGCGTCGAGCGGGCGAAGTGCGCACACCATCTATGGCGGCCACGAGCACCACCTCCGCCAGACGCTGATCGCCCTAGCGGCTGGTCGTCAACTGGGCGAGCACGAGAATCCTGGCGAGGCGACGCTGCAGGTGTTGGTCGGGCGAGTGCGTCTGGTCGCGGGCGACGTGGAATGTGTCGGCGGGGCCGGCGACTTCATCGTCATACCCCCCGCTCGTCACCACCTCGACGCCGAGGAGGACTCAGTCGTCCTGCTGACAACTGCCCTCACCGCGTGACTCCAAATCCCGCGATCTACGTGACTCCTCGTGCGATCTACGTGACCCCTCACCTGATCTACGTGACTCCTCAGCGGGATTAGGGTGGTGAGTGTCGGAGACCCCACTCAGCCTGAAGCAGACCGAAGCCCAAGCACGGTTCGACCAGCTCACCATCACGTCGTACGACGTCCAACTCGACTTGGCGTCCAGCGCCGAACACTTCGGCTCGGTGACGACGATCCGCTTCGAGAGCACGGGCGGCGAGACGTTCCTCGACCTCAAACCAGCCAGCATCAACAGCATCCGGCTCAATGGCCAGCCGATCGACCCCGAGCGGCTCAGCCACGGGCGCCTCAAGATCAACACCACGGCCGGCTCAAACGAGCTCCACGTCGACGCCGTGATGGCCTTCCGCAAAGACGGGGAAGGTCTGCATCGCAGCATCGATCCGGCTGACAAACAGCACTATGTCTACGGCATGTCCTTCATGGAGGCAGCGCCGAGCATCTTCGCGTGTTTCGACCAGCCCGATCTCAAGGCGCCCTTCACGTTCCACGTCCGCGCACCCACCGACTGGCAAGTGATCGGCAATGCACCGGGGACCCAGGCCGAGCCAGGGTTTTGGGAGTTTGAAACGACACAACCACTGTCGACCTACTTCGTCACCTTGGTGGCCGGGCCCTACCACCTGATCCACGACGAGCACGACGGAATCCCGCTCAGCCTGAGCGCGCGAGCCAGCATCGCGGCAAACCTGGAGCAAGACGCCCAGGACCTGTTCACCGTCACCAAGCAATGCTTCGACGAGTTCCATCGGTTGTTCGGGATCCGCTATCCCTTCGGCAACTATCACCAGGCGTTTGTGCCCGAGTTCAACGCTGGCGCGATGGAAAACCCCGGCTGCATCACCTTTCGCGACCCCCTGATCTTCACCAGCCGCGTCACTCGCGGCGTCCGTATCCAGCGCGCAACCACCGTCGCCCACGAGATGGCGCACCAGTGGTTCGGCAACATCACCACCCCCAAGTGGTGGGACGACCTCTGGCTCAACGAGTCCTTCGCCGAATACATGGGCAATCGCGTGACCGCCGAGGTCACGGAGTACGACGACGCCTGGGTGCACAATGCCTATGCCCGCCGGCAATGGGGACTGATCGCCGACCAGCGCCCGAGCACCCACCCGGTTGCCGGCAATGGCGCGCTCGATGCGGCGACCGCTCTCCAGAACTTCGATGGCATCTCCTATGCCAAAGGCTCGAGCATCCTCAAGCAACTCAACGCCTCCATCGGCGACGACGTCTTCTTCCAAGGCACCATCGACCACTTCACCCGGCATCGCTTTGGCAACGCGACCATGCATGACCTCTTCGCCAGTTGGGAGCGCGCCGGCGCAGGTGATCTGAGCGCCTTCACTGACAACTGGTTGCGGACGGCCGGCCCCGATGTGCTCCGCCACGACCGCGCCCACGCCGTCATTCGCCGTACGCCGATCAGTTTCTCGTGCCGATCGCACCCACACGTTGCGAGTCGCGGTCGCGCCACCCGGGCGGCGACTGGGATCTGCGGACGGTCACGACCATCGGACCAACGACCCCGTTTGAAGTCCATGCCAACGATGCCGTCGTGATCGACCCCTGCGAGGACACCTGGTCGGTCAACCTGGCCGATGGGATCACCGTTTCCGCGCTCAGCGAGCTCTTGCCCAGGACCGCTGACCCAATGGTGCGGGCGGGCATCTGGAACGGCGTGCGCAGCGCCTTCCATAACGCCGAGCTCGATCCCCAGGCGTCGCCATCGACGTGGTCGAGGCCGCGACCCCGACCGAGGACAACGACGACTGCGTGAGCCGGGTGTTGGCTTGGGCTGGCGGCGCTGTGGTGCCACTAGCCCCAGACCCTTGCGAAGCCCTCGCTCGGGTGCATGAAACCAGCCGCGCTCGCTTGGCGACGGTCCGACCGGGCTCGAGCACCCAACTGGCGGCGTACCAAGCCTCAATCTGGTCCTCGTGCGATGTCGATCAGCTCATCCGCTGGCTCGATCACGAAGACCTCCCCAAGGGCCTCACCCTTGACCTCGATCTGCGCTGGCAACTCCTGGTCCGGCTGGCCACTCTCGGAGCGGTCGACCGCTCCGAGCTCCAGCAGCAACTCGAGGCTTCGAGCCCACCGCCCGTTCGCGCGTCGAGCACGCCCGAGCCACTGCCTCACTCCCAGACGCGGAGGCCAAGGCCTGGGCGTGGGCACGCTTCCTGGGCGAGGAGTCGGTGCCCAACTACGAGCTCCAGGCAAGTGGCTCCGGAATGTGGCGAGCTGGCCAAGAACACCTGACGGCGGCGTACGTCGAGCGCTATTTCGTCGAACTTCCGCGCGCGGCGGAGGTCTTCTCGGGGTGGGTCTTGGCCGACGTGGCCGAATGGTTCTTCCCGGCGACATCGCTCGACCTGGCTACGTTGAGCGAGAGCCGAAAAACTAAGTGTGGATGTCACCCTCGACCCGTCTCTTCGACGAAGGGTCACCGACCTTGCCGACGATCTCCGCCGCAAACTCAACACCCGTGAGACCTACTCAATGACCGACACACTCGCCAACGCGCCTCGGCTGATCATGGATCAGGTGACGTCCTGGCTCACCAACGACTTTGCTATCCGCGATGAGGCTGGCGAAACCCTCGGCTCGATCACGACTCAGGGAAGTTTGGGGAGTCGGGTGTTTTTGGGGAGTCGGCAACTCACGGTGCTCGACTTCGACGGCAATCCTTATGTCCATCTCGACGACGTGATGAATCTGGGCCTCGACACCTATGAGTTGTATGACGCTGAAGGTGCACCTGTGGCCACTATCACCAAGGAGTTCACCTTCTTCCGCAAGCGGTTGCGGCTGGAGATGGCGACTGGCGACCAACTGCGATTGGCTGGTGACTGGTGGGACTGGGACTTCGCGATCAGTGCGGACGACCTCCCGATTGCTCGCGTTGCCCGCAACTTCCCCGGGATCGCGCAAGCCTTTCTCGGCCGGTCGAAGTACGTCGTCGAATTTGAGCCGGTGGTCAGCCCCGACCATCGCCGCGCCACCATCGGCGCGACCATCGCCATCGACTTGATCCGGGCCAAAGCCCGACGCTCCTCCGCCTCCTAGCCACCCACCCCAACCCACCCCAACCCACAGATAGCCCGCCACTATCTGGATTTGGTGGGGATGTGGGGGTTAGTGGCGGAGCTCGGCACGGATCTGAGCGCGCCCCTCGCCGTGGGTGCGGACTTCGTACGTCGTGTAGGCAATCAGTACGCCGGCCAAGGTCAGCAGTGACCAGATGGCCGCGATCTGGGTGCCGACCGGGATCAACAGCAGCAGCCCGACTCCCAACGCCAGCCGCGAACGGTTCCAGCGGCCAATGTTGCGGCGCCGGAAGGCGGACAACGCAAGGAAGTAGGCAGCCACACCGCCGAAGAGTGCAGCAGACGACTCCAAATAGAGATGGTCCTCGGTGTGACCCAGGGTCTTCTTGAGCCCAAGAGCCAGCAACACGATGCCGGCCACCATCGGCAAATGGAGAATAGAGAACGCATCCCGCGCCATCGTGTTTTGTTCACGGCCAGGGGCAGCCTGCTCCAGTCGGTGGGTCGAAACCAGCGCGACCACGTCGAAGTAGGCCCACCACAAGCAGGCCGCGACCGCCATGCCACCCACCGCAGCGATCACAATCTGGGCATCGACGCCGGCTTCTGCGCCGACTCCAATCGCCACAATGGACTCGCCGAGCGCAATGATGACGATCAACCCATGCCTCTCGGCGAAGTGTTCGGGTGACAGCTTCCAACCATCGGCACCGAACAGCAGGGGCCCGCCCATGTCGATGACCAAGGCAAGCGCCCATAACCCGGTCTGCAACCAGCCTTCGGTGAACGACGCAAGGATCAGCGGCGTCACGCCGAGCGTCGTACTCACCGCCAAACCGGTCACCGACCGCCTCAAATTGGGGTCGTCCCCGCTCGCCAGCGCGAACAACACGATCTGTCCGATCCGGACTGCGCCGTAGGACAACGCGAAGAGTAGGCCGAGCTCGCCGAAGGCCTCCGGGACGCACAGCGACGCCACCAGCATCGCCGCCATCGCCGCAAAGATGGCGATTCGCACTTCGCCTTCTTCGGGGTCAACCACGCTCGTGAGCCACGAATAGCCGACCCAGGCCCACCACAACATCGCCAGGATCAGCAACCCTCTGGTGATGCCCAGCCAGGAGAGATCCTCGGCCATGAGTGCGGTGCACTGGGTCAAGGCCAGGACAAAGATCAGGTCGAAGAACAACTCCAGCGGAGTGACCTTGGCGCCCTCGCCACGGAGAGTCGGCTGATGTCTGCGGATCGGCGGGTTCGGCGTACTCACTGCGCCATGGTCTCACCGGTGATGAGGCAGGATCAAAGGATGTTCTCGTCGTTGTCTGGTCCGCGTCGGCGCTTCGTGCTGGTCAGCCTTGGGCTGGCGGCAGCCCTGTTGGTCGTGGCCACCGTCGCCACCTTCGTCTTTGGGAATCGAGCGGCCGACCCCGTGGCCCAAGACAAGTTGGGCCCGGTGTTATTGGTGCCTGGGTATGGCGGGCGGACCGCTGCCCTTGAGGTCCTCGCGTCGGCGCTTCGAGACGCTGGCCGCGACGCGACCGTCGTACAACTGGCTGGCGACGGCACCGGTGACCTAGCCGAACAGGCAGCGGTGCTTGATGCTGCCGTTGAGTCTGCGTTGGCGCGCACAGGGGCCGGATCGGTCGATCTCATCGGCTACTCAGCCGGCGGCGTAACGGTGCGCGTGTGGCTCGATGAGTTTCAATCCGCCTCAGTCGTACGCCGCGTGGTCACCCTTGGCTCCCCCCATCACGGCACCAGTCTGGCCGCGTTGGCACTGGATCTGGCTCCCGACGCCTGCCCGCTCGGCTGCCAACAGTTGGCCACCGAGAGCGATCTGCTTCGGGCCCTGAGCGCCGGCGACGAAACCCCGAGCGGCCCGACTTGGGTATCTCTCTGGAGCACCGACGACCGCACTGTGGTCCCGCCCGAATCGGCCGCTCTTGATGGCGCGCTCAACGTCGCCGTGCAGTCGGTTTGCCCCGGAGAGGTCATCTCTCACGGCAACATCCCGCGCACGCCCACCGTGATCGCGATGGCCATCGAGGTGTTGCAGCCTGGCGATCCGACTGTGCCGACCGCGGCGCTCTGCGCGCAGCCTTAGTCACAACCTCAGGGTGCTTGTCGAGGCGTCAATCGCTGTTCGACACGCCGCGATTTTGGTCACTTGAGTGACGCCTCGGCGGTTGGGTGGTGGTGTCCTCGGCGGCTAGGTGGTGATGTCTTTGGTGGTGAAGTTGGCCCAGGCTGCGGCGAGGAAGACCGCGACATACAACAGTTGCAGCCCGACTCCACGGGAGACGTTGCGCCAGAGGATTGGGTCGCGGAAGAGGTCGACAAAGGACAACCAATAGCGCGTGGGCAACCATGGATGGAGCAGGCTGGCGGCGTCCAAGGTGAGCAGCAGGGTCGAGGCAATCAGCACCGCAAGCGTCCCGAGCGCGGCTCCCAAAGGGTTATCCACCGCCGTCGACAAGAACAGCGCAATCGCGGCCACGCCCAGCATCGACAACATCGCATAGGCCAACGAGGCGAGGGTCCGCACCACAAGCTCCGGAGTCGTCAGGGTCGAGCCCGACACGCTCGCGACCCCGCCTGGCGCATCGCCGAGCAGCAGCAACCCCACGACGTACGCCGTGATCGCGACGATCACCACTGTCAACAAGACGAACGCCATCACGCTCACCAACTTCGCGACCAACAGCCGGGTCCGCCCCACCGGTCGGATCAGCAGATAACGCAGGGTTCCCGCCTGGCCTTCGCCGGCGATCGCCTCGCCGGCCGTCAAGGCCACCGCGATCGGCAACAGCAGCGGCACCACGATGGCCAGCGCGGCGAGCGGAAAGAGGGTTCCGTCGGTCATCACCGCCGAAAGAAACGCCGGACCAGTGCCCGGCCGTGGGCCAAGGTTGGTGATGCCGAGCAAGATGGCCACGAGCGTCGGCAGAGCATTGATCAGCAAGATCGTGACCCAGGTTCGCCGGCTTCGCACCATCTTGGACAATTCCACGGAAATCATCGAGGCACCCCGGCTGAGTCGGGAGGCACGGAGGGTTCGGCACGTTCACCGGAGGCGGTGGCCGCCAGCACGATCTGCTCCAGCGAACGCCGTTGAGGTCCCAGCTCATGGACCCGCACCCCAGCCCTCACCAAACGCGCGTTGACCGCCGCCGGATCCGAAGAGCCCACCACGAGTGAGCCCTCGTCCATGCTCTCCACCAGGGTTCCGAGCTCGGCGGCGGCCAGCGCCACATCCGGCGTGTGCACAACGATCCGCCCCGAGGGCCGTTGCAAGTCGGCCAACGACTCCTGAAGGACCAGCCGACCCTGATCAAGCACACCAACCCGCGTGCACAACTGCTCCACCTCAGCCAACAGGTGACTGGACAGAAAGATGGTTGTGCCGGTGGCATGCAGGCCCAACAACAGCTCGCGAATCTCCCGGATGCCTTGCGGATCCAGCCCGTTCGTGGGCTCATCGAGGATCAGCAACTGTGGCTTTCGCAGCAATGCACCCGCCAGCCCGAGTCGCTGCCGCATGCCCAGCGAATAGGCTCGAACCGGTCGTTTGTCGATGTCGCCCAGGCCGACTTGAGTGAGTACGTCGTCGATGCGGCCAACCCGATCAGCGCGCGCACGGCTGCTGCTCCGAGCCCCCATCGCATCAAACAACGCGAGATTGGCCCGACCAGACAGCTGACCATAGGCAGCCGGGCCCTCCACCAGGGCACCGATCTGTGGCAGCACCTCTCGTGCGGACGACGGCATCGGCTTTCCCAAGACTTCGATGGAGCCCTCCGTGGCCAGCACCAGTCCCAACAGCATCCGCACGGTCGTCGTCTTGCCAGAGCCATTGGCGCCGAGGAAGCCATAAATATCGCCTTCACGAACGTCGAGATCAAGGGCGTCAACGGCAACGACGGAGCCGAATTGTTTGGTTAGTCCGCTAGTCGTGATCATGGTCACCGGCCCATTCGCGATCAAAGACCGGAGCCGAAGACTCGAGCGTCGACAGCGCAACAGTGCCGGCGAGCAGCCAGCCAGAACCATGACGACTCTCAGTCAGAAGCACATTCAGCGGGCCGATCCCTAGTGCGGTGCCCACCGATAACTCCCGCGCCTGCGGGCTGAGCCGCAACTGTTTGCGCAGCGGCTCGGCGGCCCGATCCCAGAGGGGTACGGCGATTACCTGGGTGAGACCGGTGCCATAAACCCCGACCGCGCCACGAGACTGCGCCGTCTTGGCCAATCCCCCCAGGGCAGCTGGCGGCACGGCGTCGGAAAACTGATTCGCGGCATCCGCGATGTCTAAGACGTCTTCGGTGGAGACTTTTGCCCCCGCAGGCGGGGTGAAGATGGTCGATTCCACCGGCGGCTCGACCGACGAAAACTCCCGGAACTCACTGGTGAACGAAGGAGCCCGTTCACCCTCGGCGTACACCTCCAAGCGGAGCGGAATCCCCGTCGCCACATCTGCAAACACGTCGACGTGATCGATGCTTGAGTCGGCGCTGGCCGGACTGATCCGCACGCCCAGGGCCGATCGGCCAGCCACCATTCGGTCATCGATTCGCGCCAAGTTGTCGCGCTGCACATCCACTAGGGCGCGCGCGCCCAAAGCCGGCGGCAGCAGGTCTGAGGTGCGCGGCAACCGGATGTCTGGGTCGAAGTACGCCGTAGCTTCGCCGTCGTCATAACTCCATTCGATGGTCTGCTCTCCTCGATGAATCAGATCCGTTTCGCCAGTCGCGAGCAGCTTGTCGACCCGCCACTCCGACTCGCTGCGCCACCACACCCGCATGCTCGTGCGCTCCCCGAACAGCCGCCCCACGTCGGTGAACCGCGACGCCACCGGGATCTGGAGGGTGCCGACGGTCTCGACATAGCCGGAGTACGGCGCAGCACCTGCGGCGGTCATGTCGTCAACAACTTCGAGCGCTGAGCGATCCTCTTCGGCGCTCGTGACGCCGCCGCGGACACCATCGAGCGACCACACCCAGCCGGCACCAACCAGCAGCAAACCGCCGAGGGCGACAAGGCACCAGCGTTGGAAGGCGGTCACCCTGGCAGGTTACGCCGGGCCCCCACACCCGCCCGGTACCCCAGATTACGAACCAGAGATTTCTCCACCTCGCACGCAAACCCCCGTCACGGTTGGGTGCCAACGGTGACTTTGCCGGGCACGGGCGCCTACCGTGAGGCCATGACAACCGTCGGGCACGTTTCAGACCTCCTGCGTTATCCCGTGAAGTCGATGCTTGGCGAATCTCTGGCGGCCGTCGACGTGATCGAGCACGGCTTCCCGTCCGATCGTGCCTTGGCATTTGTTGATGACGAAACCGGAAAGATCGTCAGCGCCAAGTTGCCCGCGAAGTGGCGGCAGATGCTCCAGTGTTCGTCGCACGCGAAGGGGTACGCCGCCACGATCACGCTGCCTGACGGCACCACGGTTAGCGCCGATGATGAGGGCCTCAATGAACTCATGTCGGACTTCCTGGGCCGACGCGTGACACTCCAGGACAACCGGCGCTCCGGAGACACCGTTGAGCGCGCCGTCCCGGAGGAAGTCATCGACCAAGGTCTCGACGCCGAGGTCGACTACACCTTGTTGGAGTTGGCCGAGGCCAGCCCTGAGGGAAGTTTCGTCGACTATGCCCCGCTACATGTGATGACGTCGGCAACTCTCGCCGCTGTGTCAGCGGTTGCCGGCCACGACGTGCCCGCGCTTCGCTATCGCCCCAACATCGTGATCGATCTGGGGGACGAGAGCGGGTTTGTGGAGAACAACTGGGTCGGCTCGACGCTCACGATCGGCGACGTGGTGTTGCGGGTCGTGCTGCCCACGCCGCGCTGCGCCGTACCCACCCTTGCCCATGGTGACGTGGCGGGAGATCACGAAGCCGTCCGTGCTTTGATGAGCGCCAACCGGGTGTTCGTCGAAGGGTTCGGAGTGCTTCCCAGCGCCGGGGTCTACGCCGAGGTGGTCACGCAGGGCCGGATCGCTGTTGGGGACGCCGTCACGATTTCTTCGACCTAAGAGTCTCTGCCGGATCGCCTGATTAGCCCTCCTGATCGTGGATCTGGTGATAACTTCCACCGGAGCCGCCCGATCAATTGTGCCTAGGGGATCCGTTTATGCCGTTCACACTTCTGCGTCATCGGGACCACACAGGCCGACGGAGCCCTATCCGCGTCGTCCTGAGCGCTCTGGTGCTCGCGTTGCTGATCCCACTCACGACGGTCCTGGCGACCCCGGCCAGCGCGGTCGACGGCACCGTGTCTGGCATCGTCTACGACGAAGCTGGCGATGGTGTCGCAGGTGTTGAGGTCAGCATCTATAAGATCCTCGGCGGCGCTGCGTTTTTTTCCGGCGACCGGTGACGGGCCCGGACGGCTCCTACGAATTCACCGTTTCCGAAGGTGACTACAAGCTCGGCGCCTTCTCCGACGACACCTATCTCCCCACCTTCTTTGACGGCCACTCCACGCTGGCCAATGCCGACCTCATCGCGGTTGCGGCCGCTGCACCAGCGACCCAAATCAACCTCACGCTCGTTCCTGCCCCGCAAGGTGTGATCAGCGGGCGGGTCACCTCGGACGTCGACGACACCGCGCTTGAGGGTGTCGATGTCGCCGTCTACAAACTCTCAACGAGGACCACCTGACCTGGTTGGTCTATCGCACGGACGTCACCAACGCCCAAGGTGACTATGCCGTCACCCTTCCCCACGGCACTTACAGAGTCGGCTTTACAGATCTCAGCGGCGATTATCAGAGCGAGTTCTATGACGACGTAGCAGCGCTTGAGAACGCCTCAGAGGTAGTGCTGGCTAGTGCTGCCGAGACCGCCAACGCCAGCCTCGGTCTAGGCGGCTGGATCAGCGGCACCGTCACTGCAGTTGACGGTGGCGCCCCCATCGAGGGGGTCGAGGTTGCGCTCTATCGCTTCTTCGACGCCGGCGATGATTCCTATTGGGAAGAAGTGAAGTTCGCCAGCACCGACGCCCAGGGCGAATATCTGCTTTACGCCCCCGCGGGCACCTACCACGTCGGATTCAACGGCAGCGGGGTCAACTTCGCCTCGGAATACTACGTCGATGCCGCCACGGTTGACGGCGGCACTGACGTCGAGATCAGCCAGGCCGGGGTCGGGACCAACTCGATCGACGCCGCCCTAGATTCACGCGGAAGATTGCGCGGCACAGTCACGGCCGCAGGCGGCGGCGGACCGCTCGCTGGCATCGAGGTCGCCACCTATCGCAACGTCGGCACGACCTGGACCCGGCCTGGGAGCCGGAGGACTTGACTGAAACCGCTGCTAACGGACCTACGAATTCTCCACCGATGGCACCGTCCGGGTGGGATTCCTCGATCCCGCGGCGACGTACGCTCCGGAATTCTTTGACAACGTCGGCTCGGTCATGGACGCCGACGACGTTGCGGTGCCGGAGGGCGGACTCACCGACAACATCAACGCCGCGCTCGGCCTATCCGGACACATCACCGGGACGGTCACCAACCTGGACGGCATACCCCTGCCTGAAGTTTTTGTCGATCTCTATCGCAACAACGGGACCGCCGGGAGCCCGGACTGGGAGTTGCTCGACAGCCGCGACAAACAACTGCACAGGCGAATATGACCTCCCGACCGGCCCGGGGACCTATGGCGTCGGCTTCTATGGAACGACGGGGGTCGAGGTCTTCTACGACGCTGTTGCGACCCTCGACGAAGCCGCCGCGGTCGACGTGGTGTGGCAGCAACACGACCCCCGATATCAATGCCGTCCTCGATGAACCACCGGTCGAGTGCGTTAACGAATTCGAGTCACTCACTGACCCCGTGATCACCGGCATCCCCAAGGTGGGTCAACCGCTCACGGTCAGCAACGGCACCTGGGATCCGGTGCCGACGAGTTATTCCTACGCGTGGTTCTCCAACGGTGCGCAGATTCCTGGCGCGACGGCCGCGACCTACATCCCGGCCCCTTCGGATGCCGGTGAATACCTCTACGCCGTAGTCACCGCCAAGAAGGATGACTTCGACGACGTCAACGCCTCTAGCGCGAACTTCGGCCCAATCGCCGATGCCGTGGTCAATGCCGCCCTCCCGAAGATCACCGGCAAGGCGGTGGTTGGGTCAACCCTGACAGCAACACCGGGTGTGTGGGTGCCGAGCACCGCTCCGGTCACCTATCAGTGGCTGGCCTCCGGTGTGGCAATCCCAGGCGCGACCGGGAAGACGTTCAAGCCCGCGACGGCTCAGTTGGGCAAGAAACTCTCGGTGCGCGTGACGGCCACCAAGGTGGGTGCAGAGAGTGGGGTCGCCACGTCAGCAGTGACCACCATCGTCATGGTGCAGCCGACGATGTCACTCGCCAGGAAGGTCAAGAAGACCAAAGTGATCCTCACGATTCAGGTGAAAGCTGTGGGCGTGGTGGCTGTTGTCGGCAAGGTCAAGGTCTTCCGCAAGAGCAAGTTGCTGAAAACCGTCAGCCTCAAGGCTGGCAAGGTCGTCGTGAAGTTGAAGAAACAGCCCAAAGGCAAGGCCAAATACACAGCGACGTACGTCGGTTTAAGTCCGGTCCTCCCGGTCTCCAAGTCGATCAAGGTCGCCGTCTAGTCAGCCTTGGACGTTGGCGGGAGCGTTTGACAGGTCAGTTGAGCCGCGAGACCTGTTTATCGCTCCCGCCGGTTTCTCGATGGCCGTGAGCCTCCACGGCTTGCCCAAGAAACGACACCGCGAGGCTTGCTGCGGCTAGTGCCACCACGGTTGAGCCCAGGGGGGTCGGGGTGATGGGCGCAAGAGCCGCCGTCAAGGTCATCCCCTGGGCTGCGGCGACCGCCTTGCGGAGGCGGCTAGGTGGCAAGGGTGTCTCCAGCCAGGGCCAGATCAGCGCGGCGGCGGCGTACAGATAACGGGCCAGGCCGATCAGCAGCACCCACGGGCCGAGGGTGAAGGCGGCTGCGAGCGACAGGACCAACACAACTCCCGCGTCGACTTCGCCGTCGAGGACTGCGCCTCGTGCCGTCACGCAATCCCAGCGGCGAGCGACATAGCCGTCGACGGCATCGAGCAGCAGGGTGGGCACCGCGATGGCTACGAAGAGCCAGGAGCGCTGGGGCCACGTGTCCAGGATCATCAGCAGGACCAGGACAGCAAGAACCGCGCCAAGCCCGGCACGAAACAGGGTCACTCGGTCTGCCGCAGTCAACTGCATCTGGCCAGGTTAGGGCGTAGGACGACTGCTGCGGCTGGGTTGGGCCACTAGGTTGTCTTCGTGACCCGCGCCACTGCTTACTGGAGCATCCCACCAGCGGGCGGCGAGTTGCGTAACGAACTTCTGCCGACGCTGGGTCCCCACGAGGCGCTCGTCCGCACTCTGCATTCCGGAATCAGCCGCGGGACCGAGTTATTGGTGCACAACGGCTTGGTGCCGGCATCGGTCGCCGATGAAATGCGCGCCCCTCATCAGAGTCGGAGACTTCCAAGGCCCGCTGAAGTATGGCTATCTCTCGGTGGGCGTAGTCGAAGAAGGTCCAGCGGAGGTGCTTGGTCAAGTTGTCTTCTGCCTGTTCCCGCATCAGGATCGGTATGTCGTGCCGGTCTCTGCGCTGACGGTGTTGCCTGCTGAGTTGCCCCCGCGACGCGCCGTTTTGGTGGGGGCCCTGGAAACGGCGATCAATGCGCTGTGGGATGCCGGACCGCGACTTGGGGATCGCATCGCGATCGTTGGTGGCGGCCTGATAGGTGGGGCACTCGCGGGTCTGCTGCGCAGCTTCCCCCAGGTGCGAGTGCAACTCATCGACAGCATTCCCCGATCGCTCTCGGGTGGCTTCGGCTTTTGGTGTCGACTTCGCCACACCAGAGGACGCCTTAGGTGACTGCGACCTCGTCTTCCACGCGTCCGCTTCTGCGGCCGGGCTCTCGCGTGCCCTCGAGTTGGCGGGAGAGGAAGCGGAAGTGATCGACCTGTCTTGGTATGGCGCGCGCGAGATATCGGTGGCGTTGGGCGGCGCCTTCCATAGCCGACGTTTGACCGTGCGGGCAAGCCAGGTCAGCGCGGTCAGCCCGGCCCGACGGGCCCGGCGCACTCACGCGGACCGGCTAGCCCTTGCGCTCGAACTCCTGCAAGATGACGCCTTCGACGTGTTGCTCACCGGGTCGAGCCCTTTCGCCGATTTGCCCGGCACCATGCACCGGTTGGCGAGCGGCGAACTCGACGCGATCTGCCACGTGATCGACTACTGATGGAGACCAGATGTATGCCGTGACAGTGCGAACTTCCGCGATGATCGCCCACAGTTTGCCCCGCGAGGTGTTCGGGCCGGCTCAGGGTCTCCACGGCGCGACGTACGTCATGGAGGCGACGTTTCGCAGTCGCGAGCTCGACGAAAACGGGATCGTCGTCGACATTGGTGCGGCTTCCGAGGCACTCGAGGCGATCGCCGGGGAGCTGCGCTATCGCAACCTCGATGACCACCCCTCGTTTGTCGGCGTGCTCACAACGACCGAGGTGTTGACCCGGTGGGTGGCTGATCAGCTGTTGGCAACGGCTGTCGGGCAATCGGTTGAGGGTCTCGAAGTCACATTGCGAGAGTCGCCCGATGCCTGGGCGTCTTATTCCACGGATTGAGCATGGAGCCTCCGCGACTAAACCGCGTGCGGCTGGTTGTGCCGCACGACGTTGATCGCCTCACCGGCGGCAACGTCTATGACCTGCGGATGGCCGCTGAGTTGGAGCAGCTTGGCGTCTGGGTCGATCTGGTGAGGGCTGGGGATGCTGATCTTGGTGCGGCTGCTCCGGGACCTGGTTGTGTGTTGATCGACGGGCTCTTGGCCAGCCATCGGCCCGAGGTCGTGCGGGCCTGCCGGGCCGGCGTACTCCTGCACATGCCGCTGGCCTGGCGCGCTCCCCCGCTCGCTGATCTCGAACGCGAAGCACTGCGTGCGGCCTCGCTCGTGATCGCAACCAGTGAGTGGACGGCTGCGTTTCTTCTCAACGAGTACGCCGTGCAGGCAGCCGTCGTGACGCCGGGCGTCGACCCAGCCCCGATTGAACCCGGCTCGGACCCACCGTTGATCGTCCAGGTCGGGGCGTTCGCGCCACACAAAAACCAGTTGGCGGTCGTCCGAGCGCTCGCCGCTGTGGCGGGGTTGCCGTGGCGGGCGCGGTTGGTCGGCTCCCACGACGCGGATCCGGTGTACGCCGCCAAGGTGGTGGCGCTGGTCGACGACTTGGGACTGACCGACCGCATCGAGATCCCCGGCGTACTCCCCCGCGACTTGGCATTTGCTGGCGCAAACCTGCTGCTGTTGCCCTCGCGCGTTGAAGCATTCGGGATGGTGGTCACCGAGGCGCTTGCCCGCGGCATCCCCGCCATCGTCTCCCCCGGCGGCCCCGCCGAAGCCCTCGGCCGCACAGCCTCGGGCGACCTCCCAGGCCTCGTCCTCCCTGGCCTCGTCCTGCCCGAGAGTGGTTTCGAGACGCTCGCTTCGCTCCCTCTTCAACCAACAACTCGGGTGGTTGAGGAGTCCGAGGAACGAGCCAGTCTCGAAACCCCTCTGCGTGACTGGCTCACCAACCCTCAGCTGCGAGCAACACTTCGAGGCCACGCCCTCACCCGACGTGGGGAATTGGCTGGGTGGGGAGCCAGCGCGCGACTGGTCCTGGCTCTAACATCAACGCGGTAACTCCCACGCGCCAGCAGCGTTGAAGGTTCCCGACGCTTTGCCAGCGCGGCCGACGCAACCTTTTGACGAGTGGCGGAGTCAACTAGGGAAAGGGGGGAAACATGGAGTACTTCGTGACTGGGGCATCGCCCACGTTTGAGGACTTCGCGCGAGTGGCTTGGCCCTCGCTCTATCGCTACGCCTATCTGCTCGCGGGCAACCACGCGGATGCTGAGGACCTCGCCCAGCAGACCTTGCTGAAGGCGCACGGGTCTTGGGCACGCGTCCGCGATGCACAGTCGCCCACGGCATACCTCCGGACCATGCTCACGAACACCTTCTTGTCGCAGCGGCGCCCCAAAGGACGTCCACTGGAAGTACTCACCGACGCGCCACCAGAGTCCCCGGAGCTACCCAAGTCTGACGGTCTGGAAGAACGGATGACGCTCTGGCCGCACGTGAAGTCGCTGCCCCCACGGCAACGGGCGGTGATCGTCTTGCGTTACTACGAAGACCTCAGCGAACAAGAGATCGCCGACGAGCTCAAGTGCTCCCGCGGCAACGTTAAGGCCACGGCACACCATGCCCTTAAGTCGCTGCGTGCGGCCCTCGATTTGGTCGCGACCAGAAGGGAGAACTGAGATGTACGCCGATCTCGAAGCGTCGTTGACGCAGGAACTGACCCAGCTGGCGGAGGGTGTGAACATTCCTCCGCTGCCCGTATTGCCTTCCGAGCCCGCGCGAGTGCGCCGCGACTGGACGTCGTTGCTCGTGGCCGCGTCCTTGGCGTTGATCGCAGGGTGTGCAGTGCTGTTGATAGTCACCAGAGCGGGCGAGAAGGCCACGCCCGCGCCAGCGCCGCCCACCCCAACTCAGAGTGCGATCGAATCTGTGGCCGGAATCCCCACGACCCAACCCACCAAATCGGTCTATGTCGTGGGTGATCAACTGTGGGCCTACGGCACGCGCATCGACGGCCGTTGGTGGCTGGTGACCTCAGAGCGAGGCATGTGGCTGGCACTGCGCCAGGACAACACCTGGTGGACGGGCTATGGCCCCAAGCTCAGCAATTCCCTTGGCCAGTCCGACGTGCCGCCCCAACTCGCGGACGATGGCGCCTACGTCGGACGCCTCCGTAACGAGCCGGAGCGAGTCATCCTGACCGGAGAGAACCTCTTTGACGAAGAGGATCTGGGCCCCTTTGCCATCGAATCTGACGACAGCGGCTCCATCACGCTTCGGGCGATGCTGACTAATGGCCGGTTCATTGTCCAAGGCACGACAACGTCCAAGTTGTGGCAGCCTCTGTTCAAACCCAGGGTCGTAGACCTGGCTGAAACTGCCCCTGGACAGGTGTTTGGGGCCTCCACTTCCGCAGGGTTGATCGTCGCCGACGGTGTCGACGGCCGGCCCTATCTCGCAGAGATCTCCGAGACTGGCGCCCTGCGGGAGCTCCAGCCGTTGCCCGAGCACGACGATCTCTCGATCAGCCCCGGCAACGTCTGGATGGCCTGGACCCCGATCGGTACGACGGGGGGTGAGGTCACCGCGATTTCGACGCTCCAGGTCCGACTCCTCTCCTACACCGACGTCGAGACACTCCATGCCCCCACAGATTGGGCCTTCAAAGTCCGGGCGTTCACGTGGGAAGGAGACGACTACATCATCGCCCCCGTCATTCGTGAGAACGGCGAAGGCGGCGAGCGCTTGGCCCGCTGTCGGGTCCTGAAGCCAGCCTGTGTCCTGATCAACGAGCCCTAACCGCGGCTGAGGATCGACCGTGCTTGACGGGCCGCCGAAGCAGCAGTTGGTCCTAGATACGCCACCTCGGCCGACCTCCCAGGCCTCGTCCTCCCGGGCCTCGTCCTGCCGGTGGTTGAGGAGGGTGAGGAACGAGCCCGTCTCGAAACCCTCGCCGCCTCCGCTTGACGATTGCAAACAGGGTTCTCAGCATCACCCGTTATTGCGCTGGACGGCCATTACGGCCAGTGCCATGATCGAAGAAAGGTTCGCACACCCCGGAGGTCATCATGCTCCCCGTAATCGCAGGCGTTGGCGTCGTGCTGCTGGTGTTGGCCGGCGCGAAATATCTCAAGGATCACAGCACGCACTCACCAGGTCCGGAGGAGGCGCCCCTTGCCCCGGTGGAAACCATTCAAGGAGCCGACGGCGGAACTGACGGCGGCTGAGTTCACTGGTTGACGAACAAAGTGGAGGAAATAGCGCACCAGGTGCGCCATTTCCTCCACTCTGATTGCGGCGGACGTGCCCGACCTCACCGCCTGGGAGGCAGCCTCAGACGCCGGCTTGGTGCGCCAACGATGGGACAAACGGGTCGAATCGCATCCGCATGTTTGCTTCGGCCGGCGTACGGTCGCGTTTTCGTCCGTTGCAGTTGATGCAGCACGCCACCAGGTTGAGCCAGCCGGATTCGCCACCGCGCGAGGAGGGGAAGACGTGATCGATCGTGGTCGCGCGGCCGCCGCAATAGCAGCACTGGTGACGGTCGCGAGTGAGTACGCCGGAGCGCGAATAGCGGGCTTGCTTGCGATAGAGCCAACGCGGCGAAACATAGCGGATCAGCCGGATCACTCGGGGCCAGAGGAACGGCCCGACGGTGCGACCTTCGACGGCCTCTTCAACTTCGGCCACTTGACGGGCCAGCATCCGGATCGCGTGTTTAACGCTGGTGCTGCCGAGTGGTTCGTACGACGCGTTGAGGATCACGACGCCAGAGCGCCCGTCCAAGGACACGGCAACAACGCCAGGGCTCGCGACAGTCATCGCGCACCTCCTCGTTGTGGTCAAGTCCCAGCACCTATGGTGCCTTGCCGGTCAACCGGATTGCGAAGACCTGGCCGTAGTGACGCGGTGTTGTGGTCTCCGAGTGACCCGCCGGCAGGTCACTCGGAGGTCGTAGCCCGCGTCAGAGAGTGGCGCGGAGGTTGAGTTCGACCGCCAGTCATCGCCCAGCATGAAGCGACGCGAAGGTGCGCGGAGGGCATGGGCCAACCGGTCGGCACCGGCAAAGCGCAAGCCAGGGACCCCGTCGCCAATGAGCAAGGGCGCAGTGGTCACCCAGAGTCGATCGATGACGCCACTAGCCACGAACCGCGACACAGTCACGCCCCCTCCTTCGACCAGCACTCGCGTCAAGCCACGCTGAGCAAGCACGCGCAACACTTCGTTCGGCCCAAACCCGTCTCCGGCCGGAGATCTGCTTAGCTGTACGACGTCCACATGGGGCGCGAGGCCCGAAATCGGGGGTGTGTCGTCCGAGACGATCCACAGCGTCGGCGTCCCCGCATCGACCATCACCCGAGACGTCGACGGCGTGCGTGCGTCTGGATCAAGGATCACCCGAACTGGCGAGGCACCTGGCACGTCACGGACCGTCAGCCAGGGGTCGTCGGCGACGACCGTATTGACTCCGACCACCACCGCGTCAACCAGTGCTCGCAAACGATGCAGGTGCTCGCGATCAGCAGCCCCAGTGACGAAACGGGCATCACCGGTCCGGGAAGCGATGAAGCCGTCAAGACTCTGACCCAACTGGCCCAGCACCAACCCCGGTCCAGCGGCCACCAGTGCGGCGTACCGCTCGAACAACTCACCGGCGCCCGAGGAGTCGCCGGCCAGCAGCCTGGTCCAGTCATCGCTCTCGTCGATCGCCGCTATCACCACGCCAGCAACCCTATTAGGCCGGTCGTCTCCTAGGCTCAGCCCTATGGGTAATGGCGACTACACGCAGGACACGACCGTTCGCTCCGACATCATGCGGATTACGTCTCGTGGTCGAGCGGTGTTGTCCAACCCCATGACCAACCGTGGCACGGCCTTCACGGTGCCCGAACGACACCTCTTGGGCCTGATCGGGCTGCTGCCGAGTGGGGTGACGAGTCTGGAGAATCAGACCCGGCGGGTCTATGAGCAGTTTCGCCGGACAAGCACCCCGATCGGCAAATATATGCACCTCGCGCAGTTGCGCGATCGCAACGAGATCCTCTTTTATCACCTGCTGAGCGAACACCTCGAAGAGATGTTGCCGATTATCTACACCCCCACGATTGGGGAGGCGATTGAGCGGTTCAGCCACGAATACATCCGGCCGCGAGGCGTGTTCTTGTCGATCGATCGACCCGATGACATTGAGCAGTCGATGCTCGACTATGGCAGCGACGCCGACGACGTTGACCTGATCGTGGTCACCGACTCCGAAGGCATCCTCGGCATCGGCGATCAGGGTGTTGGCGGCGTACAAATCGCCATCGGCAAGGCCTCGGTTTACACCGCCGCGGCGGGGATTCATCCGCGCCGGATCATGCCGCTCGCCCTCGACGTAGGCACCGACAATCTGGGTCTGCTCAACAATGAGATGTATCTCGGCGAACGGCATGCGCGTGTGCGGGGCCAACGCTACGACGACTTCGTCGATCGTTTCGTCGTGACCGCGAATCGGTTGTTCCCCAAGGCGATGATCCATTGGGAGGACTTCGGCTCCGGCAATGCTCACCGCATCTTGACGAAGTATCGCGATGACTACTGCACGTTCAACGACGACATTCAGGGGACCGCAGCAGTGGTGCTGGCCGCGATCTTGGCCGGCGTCGACGTCACTGGAATGGACCTCGACGAGCACCGCATCGTGATCTTTGGCGCTGGCACGGCCGGCATCGGGATTGCCGATCTGGTTCGCGACACCCTAATCCGGGGCGGCGCGACCGAGGCCGAGGCTTATGCCCGCTTCCATGCGATCGGCAAGGACGGGCTCTATGTCGACGACCAGTCAGATTTGCTCGACTTCCAGGTGCCGTATGCCCGCTCGCGGGCCGAGGTCGCCAACTGGGATGTCGACAACCCGGCTCACATCGATCTGGCTGATGTCGTCCGCAACGTCAAACCGACGATCCTGATTGGTACGTCGACCAAGGGCGGCGCTTTCACACAGGCGATCGTTCAGCAGATGGCTTCGTATTGCCCTCGGCCGATCATCATGCCGCTCTCCAACCCCACGTCGCGCGCCGAGGCGACTCCCGATGATGTGCTGCGCTGGACCGAAGGTCGCGCGCTCGTGGCAACCGGCAGTCCGTTTGCGCCGGTCGACCTTGGCGGCGTACGACATGTGATTGCGCAGTCCAACAACGCGCTGATCTTCCCGGGCCTCGGGCTCGGTGTCGCTGCCTGCCAGGCGACGCGGGTGACGTCCTCGATGATCGCGGCCGCGGCTGATGCGTTGGCTGGGTTGGTGAACGCGTATCGTCCCGGCGCTGCGTTGTTGCCGTCCATCAGTGACCTGCGGATGGTGTCGGCGACGGTGGCGGTCGCGGTTGCCAAGGCGGCGGCCGAAGCCGGGGTGGCCGATCGACCCCTAGCCGATCCGATCCAAGACATCTACGCCCGCATGTGGCAACCCGTCTACCCTCCCGTCCAGGTCGTCTAGCCCCCGAGGAGTCACGCAATCCGCGCGAGGAGTCGCGTAGAAGTGGCGAGGGGTCACGTAGATCGCGCGAGGAGTCGCGTAGAAGTGGCGAGAAGTCACGTGGATCGCGCGAGGAGTCACGTGGGTGTCGTCGATCGCCACTCCGAAGCCAACAACGCGTAGGTCATTGAGTCGACCCATCCCAGGTCGCGATGTAGCGCGTCCGACACGGCGTACGACTCCCTGCGCATGCCAACCCGTTCCATCAGACGCCACGACCGCTCGTTATCGGCAAAGCACTCGGCAGTGACGCGGCGGATCCCCAGCTCCTGAAAACACACGCGCAACAACTCTGCGACTGCCTCGGTCGCATAGCCGAGACCGCCGTGCTCGGGGGAGATTGTCCAACCGAGTTCAGCATGTACGCCGGCCGCTTCAGCTCGCATGTCGGTCTGCGACCAAGCGTCCTCAACAGCCAGCATCAGGTCGCCGACGACCTCGCCATTGAACTCGAACACCAGTGTCTTCGGCAGCCGCTTGGGATCACAAAATTCAGCAATGTGAGTTGCCTCATCAACCCTTGGAGCCGTCATCCAATAAGCAACGTCGGGGTGACCCCGGATTCGCCAGGTGGCTGAGGCGTCCGAGACAACGGCTGGCCGAAGCGTCAGCCGGTTGGTGAATTTGGGCCAACCGAGATCGTGAAAGTCCTGAGTCACCTCAACATTGTCCCAACTACGTGACCTCTCGGCGGGAATGCGTGACCTCTCGACGGGAATGCGTGACCTCTGGGCGGGAATGCGTGACCTCTCGGCAGGATTGCGCGACGCCTCGGCGGTTGATGGGGCGCAAATGCGGAGATAGACTACGATTTATGCCTCAAATGCGGATCCGTGATGCAGCGTCTTACCTCGGAGTGAGCGATGACACGGTGAGACGATGGATCGACCAGGGCGTGATCAGCGCAAGCACTGACGCGGCGGGGCGCAAAACCGTCGATGGGTACGCCGTGGCGATGGTCGCCCGCGACCACGCGTCGGTGCCTCAGCCACCCGCAGGCACCACGAGTTCAGCCCGCAACCGTTTCGTCGGCCTCGTCACCGACCTCAAGGTCGACCACGTGATGGCCCAAGTCGAGCTCCAATGTGGGCCCTTCCGGATCGTGTCCCTGCTCTCCAGCGAAGCCGTCAAAGACCTCGGCTTGGAGCTTGGTTCACCGGCAGTCGCGGTCATCAAATCGACAAACGTCGTCGTCGAAACCCACCAGGAGCAGTGATGCGATACCGATTCTGCCTGCTGATCATCGCGGCGCTGATGAGCACCTCGGCGTGTTCGGGCGATCCCTCGACGGACGGCACGGCTGACGTCAAGATCGTCAACGTCTTCGCCGCCGCATCACTGACCGCAACCTACGAAAAACTGGGGCAAACCTTCGAGGCCAGCCATCAGAATGCCAAGGTTGTCTTCAACTTCACCGGCAGCTCTGATCTAGTAGCCCAGATCCAGGAAGGCGCACCGGCAGACGTGGTCGCCACCGCAGACACGGCCAATATGGACAAATTGGTCGCCGAGGGTCTTGTCACCACGCCTGCCGATTTTGCTTCCAACACCCTCCAGATCGCCATCCCACCCGACAATCCAGCCGGGATCAAGGCGTTTGCGGACCTAGCAGATCCCGACCTCAACCTGGTGGTCTGCGCGCCCGAGGTGCCTTGCGGTGCCGCGGCCCTGCTGGTCGCCGAAGCAGCAAACATCACTCTCAGTCCGGTCAGCGAGGAAGCCTCCGTTACCGACGTGCTTGGGAAGGTCACCTCAGGCGAAGCCGATGCGGGCCTGGTCTATGTGACAGACGTGATCGCCGCGGGAGACGACGTCGACGGGATTGCCATCGCCGAGGCTACGACAGCGACGAATACCTACCCCATCGCCGCGGTGGCAGGCAGCGAACAGCTCACACTCGCCCAAGAGTTCGTCGACCTCGTGTTGAGCGCTCAGGGCCGCGCCATCTTGACCAGCGCCGGCTTCGGCCGTCCGTGAACCCGACCACGAGCAAACGACGATGAACAAACCGCGATGAACAAGCGCTCGCCCGGGCACGGGCTCGGCCTTCCGGGTTGGATCTTTTTGCCTGCCGCAATCGGCGTCACCTTCATCCTGCTGCCGGTCGCGGCGCTCACCCTCCGCGCCGACTGGACCAACTTCTGGAGCCTGATCACGTCGACGGCGTCCAAGGATGCGCTCTTCTTAAGCCTGCGTACGTCGACAGCCAGCACGCTCGCGTGCGTGGTTTTGGGCGTGCCAATGGCCGTGGTCCTAGCCAGAACAAACTTCCGCGGGCAGCGCATCCTGCGCTCCCTCGTGCTGCTGCCCCTAGTCCTGCCACCAGTCGTCGGTGGCCTCGCCCTGCTCTACACGTTTGGGCGCCGGGGCTTGCTCGGCAGCACCCTGGAGATGCTCGGCATCGAGATCGCCTTCTCCACCGTGGCTGTCGTGATGGCCCAAACCTTCGTCGCGCTGCCGTTCCTGGTGGTCAGCGTCGAGGGCGCCCTGCGAACCGCTGGCGAACGCTACGAAGTGGTCGCCGCCTCGCTGGGAGCCAGTCCTACGACGGTCCTGCGACGAGTCACGATCCCCCTCGTCATCCCTGGCCTGATCTCTGGAGTCGTGCTCGCCTTTGCCAGATCCCTCGGTGAGTTTGGCGCCACGATCACCTTTGCCGGCAGCCTGCAAGGCACCACCCGCACACTCTCGCTCGAGATCTTCAACCTGCGTGAGAAGGACGTGGATGCGGCCGTCGCGCTCTCGCTGGTCCTGGTCGTCGTCGCCATCGTCGTAATCGGCTTCGCCCACGAGGGCCGGAGCCGGGCATGACCCTCCACTTCAACGCCCAATTGGACGAGCGCCAACTCGACGCCCGTTTCACTATCCAAACCGGCGAGACCGTCGCCCTGCTCGGCCCGAACGGCGCCGGCAAATCGACGATCTTGTCGATCGCCGCCGGCCTCCTGCGGCCCGATCGCGGTGAGGTCAGCCTCGACGGCCGCACGCTCACAGCAACAGACCGACGGCGTACGACGATGGTCCCGCCCCACCAACGCCACATTGCCCTGCTGGCCCAGGATCCGCTGTTGTTCCCCCACCTCAGCGTGTTAGACAACGTTGCCTTTGCCCCACGCTGTCGGCGTACGCCCCAGAAATTGACCCGCAAACAGGCAAGAGCGCAAGCCCACGACTGGCTTGCCGAGGTCGGCATCAGCGAGCTGAAGGACCGCAAACCACACGAGATCTCCGGCGGTCAGGCCCAACGCGCCGCCCTCGCCCGCGCCCTCGCGGCTGATCCCAAACTCCTCCTCCTCGACGAGCCCATGGCCGCGCTCGACGTGGCCGTGACCCCGGCGCTGCGGCAAACCCTGAGCACAGTTTTGCGAGACAAGTCGGTGCTGCTCGTCACTCACGACGTACTCGACGCTTTGCTCCTCGCCGACCGGGTCTTAGTGATCGAGCAGGGCAGCATCGTGGAGGAAGGCGCAACCGCGAAGGTGCTCTCGTCGCCGACAAGCGCCTTCGCCGCCCGATTGGCGGGTCTCAATCTGGTCACCGGCCGCTGGCGCGATGGCAGCGTGGAAGCACCATCTGGGCTCCGGATCGCGGGCGAGGTCGGCGGAAATCCCCTCAACAGCGGAGAGATCGCGGTCGCCGTTTTTCGACCCAGCGCAGTGTCGGTCTTCCGCCAAGCGCCCGGCGGCAGCCCCGCGCAATGCCTTCGCCGTCACTGTCACTTCCATTGAGCCGTACGGCGACCGGATCAGAGTCCGCGCAGGCGATCTGAGCGCCGACATCACCCCCAGGGCCGCCGTAGATCTCCGACTCACCCCGGGCGACGAAGTGACCCTGACCGTCAAAGCCACCGAGGTCGCGGTTTACCCAACGTCAGGTTGACTCCTCCATACTCGATGTAAAGCCTTTACTTTGAGGAGAGGACGTTCTCGGTGTCATCACTCGCGTATCGCCCACGCACCCTGCTGATCGCAGCGCTCGCAGTCCTGCTGATCGCAGCAGCCGCCGTGACGGCCACCGAGTCTGCAGACGGGGCGAAACCGAAGCCCAAGAAGCCGCTCAAGCAGGTCAGCCTGGTCTCCTTCGTCGGCGGCAGCACCACCGCACTGCGGTTGTCGTGGCCGCGAGTCAAGGGGGCCACCAAGTATGAGATCGACGTCGACGACAACATCGCCATGAGCTCGCCGAGCACGATCAAGTTGGCGGCGACCGGCGCAGCACGGATGGGCTACACCCTCAGCGGGCTCTCCCCCGGCAAGACCTATTGCGTGCAGATTCGCGGCAAACGGGGCAAGCGCAACTACGGCCCGCGCTCTCGTCGGACCTGCAAACCAACCGTTATCTCGCGCGGCCCAGCCACCGGCGCCCCCTACCGCGTGATGACCTACAACGTCTGCTCGACAGCCTGCAAAGGTCGCGCGACGTCGTGGAAGACCCGAAGCGGCTTGGCAACGTCGTTGATCAAGTCGCAAGCACCTGACGTGCTGGCGATCCAAGAGCACTCCCACGGCACCACCAGCCCGCTCCTCAACTCCACGCTGTCTTCGACGTACGCAGCCACGACCTACCTCAGCGCCAAGGATCTATTTTATAAGCGCTCCCGCTTTTCGCTGGCGAGAACCGGATCACTGTCGCTGACCCACTCGCGGTACGCCGTGTGGGCTGAGTTGATCGACAAAGCGGAGTCCAACCGTCATGTCATCTTCGTCAGCGCCCACCTTTCCTCAGGCAAGAGCGCCGCGGCCGACGCTGCGCGCCAGTCTGAAACGAGCCTGCTGATCAGCGGCATTGAGGGCATCAACCGCAACGGCTTACCTGTCGTCTATGCAGGGGACTTCAACTCCAATAAGAGCCGGCCCACCGATGGCCCGCGCGCGGTCTTCAACGCCAACGGCTATTACGACGCCTATGACTTGGCCGCCCGGCTGAGCCGCCCCAATTGGAACAGCGCTGCCGCCTTCAGTTCTGCGCCCGCCAAACCCCGCAAGAGCTATACCTGGGGTGATCACGTCGATCACATCTGGGTGCGACCAGGCTCCTCAAACGTCACCGGCTGGTCCAGCCCCGCGGTCATGAAGGGCAAGAAATATGCCACTCCTATGCCCTCGGATCACAAACCCGTCGTCGTCACCGTCTGGATCAACTGACCCAGCCAGGCGGCTCCTCCAACGGGCTATTCCATCGGGAGCGGCTCGACGCCGCTCACCTGATCTGGCACGCCCACCGGCACCTCCTTCAACCAGCGACCGACGATCGCTCGATACTCCGGCGTGTGTTGATAGAGGCTGTGCCCCCCAATCCGCGGCCCGGGATCCCCAGCCGCCGCCACCGGCACCTCACGCACCGGCGTGTCATACGCCGAGTCATAGTCGGTGAACACCCGATAGCCCAAGGCGTCTGTGCGGCGGAAGAGGTTGTGCCAATGGTCAGGTCCAATGCGAGCACGCAAGGTGTCGAGCCCCGAGGAGAAGTACGGCGTGACGTCAGCAACCTGGGTTGGCGAATCCGGGAACGGGTTGCGGAGCGTGGGTGCCCCAAAGGTGGGTTGATTGCCCATGAATTGAGGTCCGAACACGGCCGGAAACACCCGGCCATAAAGGGCCCGAACCTGGCTGCCATAAGTGATCAGCCGCACGTTCTTAAGGTCGGCATCAGTCAACCTGGAGGCGACCGAAACAGCGATCAACGATCCCTGACTATGGCCGGACAAGATCACCAGCGCGTTCTTCTTCAAGGCCCACTGGACCCTTGTCGTCAGCTCAGGAACGACCCGTTCGGCATAACACGGTGGTGCCAGCGGATGGGCCGCTCGCGGCCAAAACGTGGTCAGGTCCCACAAGATGCCTACGGCCTTGCGGGTCGACTCGCTCCGGCGGACATAGGAGCCGAGCAGAATCATCAGCAGCGAAGATCCCACCGCGGCGTACAGCGAAACAGTGCCAAACTGGCGGGTCCAGGGCAGCAGTTGCCAAGGCGGCTGTCCCGAGGCGGTGCCGACGAGCAAGAAGAGTCCCATCAGCGTGGTCACCGCGGCCACGATGTCGGTCAGAGCTTCGGCACGGTGGGCCAGCGCCGCCGTCACCCGACGCCCGCGAATCTCGGCGAGACTCGCTGCTGGGGTGCCCTTGTCGGTGTCAAAGGGGTGCTCGCGGATCTTTCGCCCGGCAGTGCGCGAGAAGATGATCAACCCAACGGTTGCCGCCGCCGCCACCAGCAGCAACCACAACAACTGGATCAACGGCGTCCACGTCAGCACTTGCGGCACGATCAACGGACGTTGGGGAGGCGCCTCGAAGTTGAGCGTCAGCGGGCGTTTCGAGACGACCAAGTCCGAGCCCGCCACGTCGTACGACGCCTGCGCGACGAAGCCTTTAGACGAGGGCCGACACAACTCGGTATCGCCCTTGGAGCCGACCTCGCGCACGCACGAGTCGACCAAGACCACCGCCGCCGCTTCGTCTGCGATGCCTTCGCCACCGGCCGCAGCGGCGCTGAGGTCGGGTTCGCCGAGACCAATCTCGGTGCCGTCAGCCAAGACGGTGTGATCGAAGAGGTCGCGGGGCAACTTGCCCGGTGCGATCGCCGAATCAGCGGTCAACACCCCACCGCGGATCAGGATCTGGCCATCAGTCGCTGTCGGTGTCAAGATCACTGCGCCCGCCAGGACCACATCTCCCTTGACCCAGATCCCGTCCTTGGGCACGGGTGCTTCGACGGCATCCAGCTTGGTGTCGAGCTGACTGACCGGATGTTCGCTGCCGTTGAGATAGTCGGCGATACCGATGACGAAGGCAGATGTGAAGAGCAGGGCCACCCACATGCCGGCGCCGAGCAGCACCGCTGGCCCAGCGCCACGCCAGGCTGCGGACTCGTGGCGCGTGTTCAGCTTGTCTTCATAGGTCACATGCGCCAGCAACAAGAAGGCCCACACCACAACGCTGAGCACGAGCCCGCCGAAGAGCACCTGCTTGTTGGTCACCCCCTGTGAGCAACACACGAGCAGCACCCCGGGCACACCAACCACGATCGCCGTCGCCACTTGGACGACCCAAGGCTTTGACCAACGTGAGACAAACAGCACGGTGTTGAGGGCAACCAGACCGACGATCACCACCAGGAACCACAGATTGTTGTTCTGGAAGGCACCCCTAAAGTCGATTTCCTCCTGAGTGGCGGTGAGCGGCACGAACCACAAGGCGAGCAGGTGGACCAGCGCCACCAGGATGGCCACCCGCGGCACCCACACATCCCAATCGTCGACCTGTTGGCCGCCAAATTCGTCATCGACTAACCAGGTCCGCCAAAAGGCAGTGGCCCAGGTCAGACTGGCCAGGCCCGTGGTTGCCCACAGCAGACCGGCTGTGTTGGGGGTTCGATCGAGCATCTGGAACCCGGAGAACATCACGATGGTCGCGATCCCCAAACCGATGTGCAGAAACTGAAGCCGCCGGCAGCGCAACTCGCCGCTCCACATGTCGGCGCTCCTCAGCGGCTCGCTAGGCCCCATATCGCGGATCGTGCCGCTGTCATCTACGGCTTCATAGCGGGCTCGAGTGGTGCGCGAAAGCGCCCAGAGCAGAGCAACGACAGCAAACGGGCCCACCGACGCCATCGCCATCCGTTGCGCCGCATTAAACCTCGCCATGAAGTCGAAGAAGTCCGGAAGGCGTGGGCAGCCGCTGGCGTTGCCTCCATAACACTGCCAGGCCACCAGGTCGATGAACACCAAGCACGGGGTCAGCACAAACAGACAGGTGAAGAGCAACCCCGCCCAACGCACACATCGGGCGCTGATCCTCGCCTCTCGGCCACATTCTGGGTCTTGGGTGTTGAGGTGAAACCTCGACCAATACGCCACGTTCGCGAAGGCAAATGGCAGCAAGGTCAGCCACAGCACCCTGCCCACCCAGCCGAAGAAGCCCTGGACGCCAGAGGTCAGCGCGCCCCACGAGTAGGCCTCCACAGCGTGACCGGCGTTGAGTTTGCGATAGGGAAGCGGGCCGCTGGCCCGATAGAGGCCGGTGAGTCGATCTCCAGCGACCTGTTTGGCTTCGACGCCCAGCATCGAATTGGGCGATGTGCCGTGTACGCCGTGCACGCGCAACTCAAGCGCGTAGGGAGGAACTCCCGCGGGCCTGCTTGCAGGCAGATCAGGGTCCATAACTTCCTATGAGGCGGTTGCCTCCAGTTGAGTACCAATCTCGACTGCCAACCTAGCGATTGAGCGCACGTCTTCGTCGGTTGTTCGGAAATTGACCACGCAGGGCCGCAGGCAAGTGGCTCCGTCGATCACAGCACCGGTCACATATACGCGCCCGTCAGCCTGCATCGCCCGAGCCAGTCGGATGTTGTGTTCGTTGACATCGCCAGTCGTGGGTAGATGCCGAAAGGGCACCACCGTGAGGTCGGGCGGACCGAGCATCGGCTCGAGTTGCGGGTGTGCCAGCACATCGGCGTACAACATGTTGGCCTGCCTGAGGTTCTCCTCGATGGCGTCCCGGAAGGCTCCAGCCCCATGGGCGCGCAGCGAGGTCCACAACTTCAGGGAGCGGAAGGGTCGCGAATATTCGAGGGTCTCGTCGACAGGGTAGGTGTGCCCATCATCTTCGACCATGTACGACGCGTCATGGGCAAACGCCCGACGCAACGCGGCCGGGTGACGGGTCATCAACACGCTGCACGCCTTGGGCACGAAGAGCCATTTGTGGGCATCGACACTGGCCGAGTCGGCGCGATTCAGCCCCGCAAAGAGCGCGCCTGCGTGTTGGCTGGCCGCGGCTGGCAAGCCGTAGGCCCCATCGACGTGCATCCACACGCCAACCTCCTCGGCCACATCCGCGATCGCATCCAGTGGATCCACTGCTCCGGTCAGCGTGGTGCCTGCGGTCGCCACGATGGCCATCGGCTGATGCCCCTGGGCGAGGTCCGCGAGCAGCAGGTCACGGAGTTGCTTCGGGTCCATCCTCCGGTTGGCTGTGACCGGCACCAAGCGCAGGTTGTCGCTGCCGATGCCGAGGATCTCGACAGCGCGGGCGACGCTCGAGTGGGCATCCGCGCTGGTGTAGACGGTTGGACGCTCGGTGGCCAGACCCACCGCTCGGCTCTCGGGGAAACGGGCCGATCTGGCGGCCATCAGGGCAGTCAGATTGGAGACCATGCCGCCGCTCGCAAAAGTTCCGCTGGCAACGGGGAACCCGACGTACTCCCCCACCCAGCGCAGCGTCTGCTGCTCCACCAAGTTGGCCGCCGCCGTCTCAGCCGCCATGTTGCAGTCGTGAGATCCGGCCAGCGCGTCGGCCAACACTGCCGACTCCAGACCCGAGGACCCGATATATCCGAAGTAGCGAGGCCGGGCCTGCGACAAACTTTCGTCGAGCACCTTGGCAACACCATCAAGCGCCCGCTCCACGCCGACACCGACTTCGGGAAGCGGTCCCCTCGGTGAACTCGTACGTCGCCTCGGAGATCGGAGGTTGCTCGGGTCGCGGCTTGTCAAAGCTCTTCCAGGTTTCAGCCAACAACTCGAGCCCATGGTCGAGCGAGGGCTGGCGAGCGTCACGCAGGCTTTCAGCAAGTTCGGTCACAAAGTCATTATGGTCCGAACGATCCCTGTCTGCTTGTTCCAATTGTGGATATATACTTCAGACACAGGGAAGGATATCCATGACCAAGACCCTCATTGACATTCCCGACGATTTGCTCGCTGAAGCACGCGCCGCGCTTGGCGACGGAACGACCAAGGCAGATGCCGTCAGGATGGCGCTGGCGGAGCTCGTACGACGCCATCACCAGGCCACAACGCTCGACTGGCTAGTGACCCACGACCCATTGGTTGACCTGATGGACCCGGAAGTCCGGTCTGCTGCTCGCCGGTGAAGGTCCTTCTCGACAACTCCGCCCTCCAACGCATTCCCCGATCACTCGACGTCGAGCAGTCGGTTCGACGACTCGTCGTCGACGGCCACACCCTGTGCTCGTCGCCGGTCTCAGTTCTCGAAGCCGGCTATTCCGCACGCACACCGGCAGCTCATGTCGCCATCGTTGCCAATCTCACTCGGAGTTTTGAGGTGTTGCCGTTTGGCCAAAACACGGGCGAGTTGGCCGTGCGTCTGCAGACCGCTCTCTTTGAGCGAGGTGTTGGCCGGGCGGTGGGAGTCATGGATCTGCTGAGCGCGGCCTGCGCGATCGAACACGATGCGCTACTGGTTCATTACGACTTCGACTTCGAGATGTTGGCCGACAGTTGGCCAGCCTTCAGGCAAGCGTGGATCGTTCCGCGCGGCTCAATCAATTGACCCCAAACAGGCCGCAATAGAGCGTGGGATTGCAGTCACTGGATGACTGCAATCCCACACTTGTGCTTTGAAGGCGGATCAGCGAACGCGCAACACCTGTGCCCGTTTGCCCTTCGCACCATGCAGGTGGAAGACCAGCGCCCGGACTGGGCCGGTGCCATCGAGGGTGTAGTCGATCGCCACGTTGCCCGCGTCAACATAAAGCGGCGAATCCGTCGTGATGGCCGGCGCACCTGCATCAAACTCGATCACATCCGTGGTGTCGATGTCATCGCCGACGTAGGCGTTGTACATGCCCACGACATAACTGATTGGCGCACTCGAGCCATCCAGAGGCAAGCCGACCGCTTCCTTCAAGACCGGCAACAACAACACATCGGAGTCAAACACGTTGGTGTCAACGTCCCCGAAGTTGAAGTTGACCGGCTCAAAGTCGACGGCGTCGCCGGTGTTGAGGTCGATCGTGATCGCCAGCAGAACATCGGTGGCGGCCAGATTCTGCACGTAGGTCTCATAGTCAGGCACACCATCACCGTCCACGTCATAGTCGACGTAGGGGATCACCGTGTTGCCGATCGTGGCCCACTGGCCGCGAGTCGAGATGCCAAACCACAGCCAATCCCCGCTGCTGCCGGTGCCGACGTACTTCAGGTCGCCTGCACGCTCGCTGGCGGTGTCAGCACACTGACCGGTCTGGCCAGGAGCACACGCCGGCAAGACACCGCTGGACGCGCCGTACTGCATGACTGAGGCCAAGGAGACGTACGCCGAAGCGCCGGAGCCTTGGTCAATGCCCTTGCCGGTGAGCCGGATCGAGCCGTTCTTGACCGACGCGTTGGTGAGCGAAACCGGCTTGGCGGCCCCATAGACCGGCACCCGAAGCGCGGCCTTGCCTGTGGGCTTGACCAACAAACGGCCAGAGGAGTCGGAGACAAACTGACGCGGGACGTCGAGTTGGTTGACCTCCATGGTCTTGTCAATCGTATGCCGCAACTTGCGCGGGCTCACCTTCATCGTGACCGTCACCGTCGACGCCTTATTGGCGCCCAGGCGAAGCGAGCGAGGAGACACGCTGTAGGTGACACCCGGTGAGGAGTTCACCGACTGGTAGGACAAGGCGACCTGCACCGGAGCGGTGCTGGTGTTGGACACCACCACGCGCTTGGTCTTGACGACCGTGCCGCCACCAACAACGGCCGGGACCACGCCGAATGACGCGGAGACCGGAGACTTTGCGCCTGTGGTGTAGGCCAACACAGAGGTCTTGACGGCCCGCTCCGCATCGATGCGACCGGCACCGACCCGAGCTGGGGCATAGCGACGTCCGGTCTTGTTTTCACCGGTCCACAGATCGTTGCCAGCGGTGTTCATCACCGCTGCCTTGAGCTGGGTGGGCGTCCAGTTGGGGTGCGTGGACTTCACCAGCGCTGCCACACCGGCCGTGACCGGAGCGGCCATCGAAGTGCCGGAGATAACCAGCACGTTGTTGCCGGTGCCCACGCCTGCGGAGGCGATCGTGTCGCCAGGAGCGGCGACGTCAGGCTTGACCACACCGATGGAGCCGTGGGGTCCGCGCGACGTGAAGCCGGAGATCGTGTCGGAGATTCCAGGCGAGATGTCCTTGACCGTCGCGGCGAGCGCGCCATCAAAGGTCACCTGAAGGGTGCCTGCCTCGAGCGCTGGACGCAACGAATCAGTGCCTGCCTTGGGCAACTGGATCACTGGGATCACGTCGCTGCCGGTGATGCCAGCTCCGAAGACGTTCAGGCTAGAGGTGAAGACTGAACCGATCGCGCCGGCTGCGGCAACGTTGCCGGAGCGTCCCACGGAACCACACCGTCGGGTTGCGTCGTCGTCATCCCACTCAAGCCAGGCGATCTTGCCAGCGACAACGGCCGCATCGGCAGCGCTCAGTGGGTCACAGCCGTCGGAGTTGTCAACGGACAAGGCGACCACATCACCACTGACCGGGCCACCGGTCGGACCGTTGTTTGCCCAGTCGTAGGCCACCGAGAACTGGCCGGCCGCCACACCCGCAACATCGGCGGGAGCGTCAACGGTGAGTCCGTCACGTAGCTGGAAGGAGTCGACCGAGCTGGCGACTGCGAGCGAGCTCTCCGCGTTGCCGGGTGAACCGCCGGTGTCGGTGAGGTCGCCGTTGTTGCCCATCGAGATCACGGACAAAACGCCTTGAGCAGTCAGCGCGTCAACGACGTCGTTCTCTGGGTCATCGACCACGCCATAGTCGCTGCCGAGGGACATGTTGATGATGTCGAGGTGATCGGAGAAGTCGCCGTCGCCATTGGGATCCAGAGCCCAGTCGAGGGCGGGAATGACCGCTTCGGTGGAACCGTCGCAACCGAATACCTTGAGGCCGAAGAGCGTGGCCTCGGGGGCCATGCCTGGGCCGATCTTCATGTCGAGGACCTGGTCTGCGGTGAGGCTTGCATAGTCGCCGTCGTACGTCGATCCATCAGCGTTGACGCCATAGCCAGCTGCCGACCCGGACACGTGAGTGCCGTGGTCATTGCAGTCAAGCGGGTTGGGGTCGGGGTTGGGGACGGGCTGATAGACATCCGAGTCGGGATCGGGGTCATAGTCGTCGCCCACGAAGTCGATGCCGCCAGCGATTTTGGCCTGGCCAAGTGGGGGCAGACCGTCACGCCAGTCGGCGGAGGTTGAAGTCGCCAGGGCTGCTTCGTAGGCCTCGACCGTGCCAACACCACCGAAGTCGGCGTGGGTGAAGTCGATGCCGGTGTCGATGACGCCGACGTCCACGCCTTCGCCCGTGCCGCCGGCATACTTCCAGGCGTTGATCGCCTTGATCAGATTGGCCGCGTTGGCGTTGGCCACCTTCTTGGGATAGATGCGGGAGATCTTGACGACGTCGTCACGCTCGGCGAGGGCTTCAATCGCCTCGGCGTTGAGGGTCATGCCGACCCCGGGAACGGCGTTAGAAACGGTGAAGAGGCGCTTGGCTTTAGAGTCCTCGGCCTTGGCATCCTTGAGCGCATCCTTCGACTGAGCCGCAACCTCTGCTGTCACTGCGTCAGCGGCGCGTACGCCGGCGCGGGCGGTCGCACTGTCGTCGGCTGCCGCAGCCGCGCCGTCGCCGCTGAAGCGAACAAACACCGACTGTCGCTTGGTCGTTTCGCGATCCAGGCCGACGGACAATTTGCCGCCCGCATCGGAGAGGGTCCGGGGCTTCGCGATCGGGGCCTTGGTGGCCGGGCGAGGATCACCGGGAGCAGCGTCTGCTCCGGTCACCGCCAGCACCATCGTCACCGACGTCGAAACAGCGAGGGCTGTCGCGAGAAGTTTCCGCGCAGTGGAGTTCACCGGTTAACCGCCTTCTTATGGGCTCAAGTTTGTTGGAGCTGGGTGTGACACGGGCCCAATACGTGCCAACCGTTCAATGCTTGTGCGCCAGCCTTTGGAGCCAGCTTCAAGGACTGACTGTAACTGAAGTTACTGGGCAGAAACCTAGAGACGGGAAAACTTTGCCTTCGCTCGCCCGACTGCACCGTAGAACCGGTTGCCAGCCGTCTAGCCCAACGCAATTCGTCCCGTCGTTTGTCTGCCGCCCGCATTTGCCGGCCTCGTCCAATTTCAAGTTGCCCGCGCGGTCGGCTATCCTCGACCAGTCCCAGTGCACGCTGCTGAGACGGGCGCCTGTAGCTCAACGGATAGAGCATCTGACTACGGATCAGAAGGTTTGGGGTTCGAATCCCTACAGGCGCGCAAACCGAAACTCCCCAAGCAGTCCCGGGTCATGGCGACCTGGGACTTTCTGTATTTCGTCGAGGGTCACGCAGAACTGCCCAGGAGTCACATAGGTCGCCGTCCGGGCGAGTGACAACGTGGCAAATCGGGGTACCTTCGAAAGATGGATACTGATCAGGAGTATTGGTTCTGCTTGACGCATCACGTCGTCGAGCCGCGTGGGCAGTTCTGTTCGAAGAATGATCGGCTCGGCCCCTACCCATCTCACGCCGAAGCTGAGCGCGCCTTGGAAAAGGTGAAAGAACGCAACGAAGCCTGGGACAACGACAACTGAGGTCAGCGCTGCTCGAGGACCTTTAGCTTTTGCTGACGGGCACCGTCTGGCGCAGGGTTAGCACGTCCGAGGGACCCGCCTGCCACCCACTTGGACGCAACAAGCCCGCGTCATTGGGGTTTCGGATGGCGCCGCAACCTGAAACGCTGGGGCAATGGTCCCCCGCTGCACTCCTCGCCAAGTCCGCTGCGTGATCTCGATCGCGATCGCTGCCCTCGTTGCTCCACTGCTGGGGCTGACACCCGCGAGCGCCGCGCCAGTGGTGCCCGATGGCTTCGTCAAGCAGACCGTGGCGAAAGGGCTGAAGGTGCCGATCGACATGGCGTTCGCCCCAGATGGCCGCCTGTTCGTGGCCGAGCAAAAAGGTCGGGTTCGGATCGTGCTTCCGGACGGGAGTCTGCGCACGTTCCTCAACCTCAAAGCGAAAGTCGACAGCACCCAAGGACGCGGGTTGCTGGGGATCGCCTTCGATCCAAACTTCAGCACCAATCGCTACGTCTACCTCGACTACACCAAGAAGGCGACGGCCTCTCGTGCCGCGCACACAGTCGTGGTGCGCGTGACGGCGCGGGGAAACAAGGCAGTGCCGGGCAGCGAACGTCAGCTTCTCCGGCTTGATCGCCAGACCACGCCGAACCACACCGGCGGGGCGCTGAAGTTTGGCGAGGACGGCAAGCTCTATGTCTCAACGGGTGACAACGAGCAGCCCAAGCTGTCCAAAAGGCTCAGCAGCACGATGGGCAAGATCCTGCGGATTAACAAGGACGGCACTATCCCCACCAACAACCCGTTCTATTCGCGTACGTCGGGTCGCAAGCGGGCGATCTGGGCTCGCGGTCTGCGCAACCCCTTCAAGATGGCTGTCTCGCCAACGACCGGAACGATGTTGATCAACGACGTCGGCGAGGACGCTTGGGAGGAGATCAACCAGGCTCGCCGCGGTGCCCACTACGGCTGGCCGGCTCAAGAAGGCGTGGGCACAGCGCCGTACGTCTCCCCGATCTTCACCTACGGCCACGGCGCATCTAGCAAGACAGGTTGTGCGATCACGGCCGGGGCGTTCTATGACCCGGTCACCACGCAGTTCCCCGCGGCGTCGGTCGGTGATTACTTCTATGCCGACTATTGCAGTGGTTGGGTCCGCAGTTTCGATCCCGCGACCGGGAAGTCTCGGAAGTTCGCTAAAGGGTTCACCAAACCGGTGCTCGACATCGAAGTCTCTGAAGATGGCGCGATGTATCTGTTGCTGCGAGGAGGCACCGGCAAGATCGTGAGCATCTCCCACCCGTGACCCTTGGTTGGTTGTTTCATCAAGGTATGCGGGCGAAGCGTCACTTCCCTATGTCTGCAGACCCCGGGAAGTGAGGGTCCAGCAACATACCTTGATGAAACGTCAGGGGGCGGTGACGACGGCGAGGCATTGGTCGAGGGTGACCTGGGCGCCGACCTGTGTGTGCAGAGCGCTAACGACACCCGGGCCGGAGGCGGTGATGGTGTGCTCCATTTTCATCGCCTCCACCACGACCAAGGGCTGACCGGCCACGACCTCATCGCCGCTCGCGATGTGGATAGCGATCACCACGCCCGGCATCGGGCTGCGGATCTCGGCCGAGCCTTGAGCGTGCGAACGCTCCCTGACCTGGACCACCGCCTCCACAAACGAGCAGGTCACGCCATCTCTGTGCAACCAGACTCGATCACCGTCACTCGCGTGGCTCCATTGGGTGGTCACCCCATTCACGGTGGTCAACAACTTGCCGGCCTCAGCGCTGCGAGCGCTGGCACGCTGACGCGGAGCCCCGCTCACGCTAATCTCGGCCGCCTCGGGGGTGCCCCAGATCCGCACCTCCGCGGGCCCATCCACCAACTGGGGCCGCAGCACGAGTGGCTGCGGCTCGCCGACGCGCCAACCCGACGGGACCTCCCACGGGTCAACGATTCGGGTGGTCGGCTGAAGCTCAAGGAGCCGAGCCAAGGCGTACGCCGCCAACGCATCGTCCGGGAGCGGCTGGTTGACCAAACCCGGAAGCGAGCGCTCGACAAGCTCGGTGTCCAGGTGACCGGCGACCACCTCAGGGTCGGCCAACAATCGCTGGAGAAACTCCAGATTCGTGGACACACCGAGCAGGACCATTTCGGACAGCGCGCGCCGCAGTCGGCTCAGCGCGGTTGGCCGGTCGGGACCCCAGGCAATGACCTTGGCCAACATCGGGTCGTAGTTGCTGCCGATTTCACTCCCGACTGCGATGCCGGAGTCGATCCGGACTCCTTCAGCTCTCGGCTCATGCAACGCCAGCACACTGCCGCCGGTCGGAAGGAAGCCACGGCTCGGGTCTTCGGCGTAGACCCTGGCCTCGATGGCGTGCCGCCGCTCGAGCTGGATGTCGGATCGCCCGAAGGACAACGCTGCCCCCTCGGCCACTCTGATCTGCTCGGCGACCAAGTCGACCCCAGTGACCTCCTCGGTGACGGGGTGCTCGACTTGGAGTCGGGTGTTCATCTCCAAGAAGAAGAATTCGTCGGGTCGATCGGCCGAGACGATGAACTCAACTGTTCCGGCCCCGACGTAACCAACAGCTTGAGCCAGGTCGACCGCTGAGGCGCCAATTCGCTCCCGGGTTGTCGGATCGAGCAGGACCGAAGGTGCTTCCTCGATGATCTTCTGGTGTCGTCGCTGGAGGCTGCACTCGCGCTCGCCGAGATGGAGGACTGTCCCGTGGGTGTCGGCCAACACCTGCACCTCAATGTGGCGAGGTCGCGTCACCCACCGCTCAATGAACAACGTGTCGTCACCAAACGCCGACAACGACTCACGGCGAGCGGAGACAATTTCACTAGCCAGCGCGGCAGCCTCGTGAACCAGTCGCATGCCCTTTCCGCCACCGCCGGCCGCTGGCTTGATGAGCACTGGAAAACCGACCTCCACGGCAGCAGCCGAGAGATCCTCATCGCTCATGGCTTCATCAAAGCGACCGGGCACAACGGGTACGCCGGCTGCCACGGCGGCGTGTTTGGCCGAGATCTTGTCGCCCATCACCCGCATGGCCGAAGCGGGCGGGCCGATCAGGACAATCCCGGCCTCCTCGCAGGCCTGGGCAAATTCAGCGTTTTCGGAGAGGAAGCCATAACCCGGGTGGATGGCCTGAGCCCCGGAGGCTTGGGCGGCGCCGATCACTGCCGCGATAGACAGATAGCTCTCGCGAGCCGACGCCGGCCCGATCCGCACGGCGACATCAGCCACGGAAACGTGCCGCGCGTGAGCGTCGGCGTCGCTATAGACGGCGACCGAACGAATGCCCAACTTTCGCAAGGTGCGGATCACCCGGACTGCGATCTCCCCGCGGTTGGCAACCAACACGGTCGAAAACTTTTTCGTCATGGTCACATCCGGAAGATTCCATAGCGGACATCTTCGAGCGGTGCGTTGGCAGCCACAGAGAGCCCCAACCCAAGGACGGTGCGGGTGTCGAGCGGGTCGATCACGCCGTCATCCCAAAGGCGAGCCGTGGCGTAATAGGGGTTCCCTTGGGCTTCGTATTGCTCGCGAATCGGCGCTTTGAAGGCCTCTTCGTCCTGCCGACTCCATTCGTCACCGGCCGCCTCCAGCTGATCGCGGCGTACGGTCGCCAACACAGCGGACGCCTGGTCGCCGCCCATCACCGAAATCCGCGCGTTGGGCCAGGCCCACAGGAAACGTGGCGAATAGGCCCGGCCGCACATGGAGTAGTTGCCAGCCCCGAAGGAACCACCGATCACGACCGTGAACTTCGGCACCCGGGCACACGCGACTGCGGTGACCATCTTGGCGCCGTGTTTGGCGATCCCGGCAGCCTCGACCTCGCGACCGACCATGAAGCCGGTGATGTTTTGCAGGAACACCAACGGGATCTTGCGCTGGTCACACAACTCGATGAAGTGGGCTCCCTTAAGCGCTGACTCCCCGAAAAGTACGCCGTTGTTGGCGATGATCCCGACGGGGTGGCCGTGGATGCGGGCGAAGCAAGTAACCAGAGTGATGCCGTATTCGGCCTTGAACTCGTCGTAGTGGCTGCCGTCAACGATCCGAGCAATCACCTCGCGAACGTCATAACCAATGCGGGAGTCGGTCGGGACGTCATAGAGCCCAGCTGGATCAAGAGTGGGCGCAACGGTCTCAATCACCTCCCAGGGCGCGGGAGCCCGAGGGGCAAACGTCGACACGATGGCGCGAACCCTGCGCAACGCATCCCCGTCGTCTTCGGCCAAATAGTCGGTGACCCCAGAGGTGCGGCTATGGAGCAACCCGCCGCCGAGGTCTTCAGCAGTGACGACTTCTCCGGTGGCTGCTTTCACGAGCGGTGGACCGGCCAAGAAGATCGTGCCCTGATCGCGGACGATGACCGACTCGTCGCTCATCGCCGGGACATAGGCACCGCCTGCGGTGCAGGAGCCGAGCACAGCAGCCACCTGAGGTATGCCGGCCGCAGACATCGTGGCCTGGTTATAGAAGATCCGGCCGAAGTGGTCGCGGTCGGGAAAGACCTCGTCCTGCAAGGGGAGGAACGCGCCACCCGAGTCGACGAGATAGATACACGGCAAGTGGTTCTGCAGCGCGACCTCTTGAGCCCGTAGGTGCTTCTTCACCGTCATGGGGTAATAAGTGCCGCCCTTGACGGTGGCGTCATTGGCGACCACCACGCACTCGCGCCCGCTGACCCGGCCAATGCCGGTGATGATCCCGGCCCCAGGCGCCTGGTCGTCATACATCCCGTTTGCAGCGAGCGGTGAGAGCTCCAGGAAGGGCGAGCCGGGATCAAGCAAGGTGTCGACCCGTTCTCGCGGCAAGAGTTTGCCCCGGGCCACGTGACGTTCCCTCGATTTCTCCGGCCCACCGAGGGCCGCGGTCGCCAGTCGCGCCTTGAGATCCCTCACGAGCTCGACTTGAGTGGTCATTGGGGCAGCTCCGCCAACCGAGATCGGCAACGAGACATGACCTCTTCGACCTCGCTCAAAGTCCGGCTCAGGTCGCGGCGGCGTTCCCGAAGATCCTCGCCCAGTTGATCGAGTCGAGCGAGAAGTGCCTCGAGTTGGCCGCGCTCACCACTGGCGGCGTCGTCGTACATGTCGATGATTTCACGGATCTCCGGCAGCGACATTCCAAAGCGCTTGCCACGCAAAATGAGCACGAGTCGAGCGTGGTCGCGGGCCGTATAAATGCGCGTCGTACCTTCGCGGCGGGGCGACAACAATCCCTCGGCCTCATAGAAGCGCAGGGTGCGGGTGGTCGTGCCCAACTCATCGGCGAGCGCGCGAACAGACCAGGTGCGCTCTTTCGTCTTCGCCGTCACCGTAGTAGCATGCTTGACGTTGACGTAAACGTCAACCCAGAAGGAGCAACTCAATGTCATTCGAATTGTCCGAGGATCACGAGTCCTTGCGCGCCCTGGTCCGCGAGTTTGCGCAGGCTGAGGTCGCCCCTCACGTCGCCACGTGGGACCTGGCTCACCACTTCCCGATCGACGTCGTGCGCGGGCTCGGCGATCTCGGACTGTTTGGGTTGACGGTGCCGCAGGAGTACGGCGGGTCGTACGGGTCTGATGGTTCCGACTTCACCAGCCTGTGCGTCGCGATCGAAGAGTTGGGCCGGGTCGACCAGTCGATTGGGATCACCCTCTCGGCCGGTGTCGGCCTCGGCATCAACCCGATTCTGACCTTCGGCACGCAGGAGCAGAAGCAGCAGTGGCTCCCCGACCTGGTTGCCGGTCGCGCCCTCGCCGCGTTTGGTCTGACCGAGCCCGAGGCTGGCTCGGATGCTGGAGCCACCAAGACTCGGGCGAGGCTTGACGGCGAGGAATGGGTCATCGATGGCGCCAAGGCCTTCATCACCAACTCCGGCAGCGAAATCACCTCGGTGGTCACGGTCACTGCGCGGACTAGCCAAGACGACGGACCGGATGAGATCTCAACTCTGATGATCCCCTCCGGCACACCCGGGTTCATCGTTGACCCGCCTTACGAAAAGCTCGGCTGGCGGATCTCCGACACCCACGGCCTGACGTTCGACGGCTGCCGCGTGCCTGCCAACAACCTCCTCGGCGAGCGTGGTCGCGGCTATGCCCAGTTCCTGGCCACCCTTGATGACGGTCGGATCGCCATCTCCGCCTTGGCGCTCGGTCTAGCCGAGGCCTGCCTCGACGAATGCACGGCGTACGCCGCCCAGCGACACACGTTTGGTTCGCCGATTGGTTCGCGCCAGGCCATCGCCTTTGCTATCAGCGATATGGCGGTCGCGGTCGAAGCGGCCCGATTGCTGACCTACAAGGCGGCCTGGCTCAAGGACAACCAGAGGCCGCGGGCCGAAGTGAAACAGGCCGCATCAATCGCCAAGCTCTACACCTCCGAAGCGGCAGTGGCGGCGACCCGCACCGCCACTCAGGTGTTCGGCGGCAATGGCTTCATGGAGGAATACCCCGTCGCGAGGTATTACCGTGACGCCAAGATCTTGGAGATCGGCGAGGGCACCTCGGAGATCCAACGGATGCTGATCGCACGCGGCCTCGGCCTCCCGGTGAAGTGAGAGGCAGGTGTTAGGCAAGTGAAGGAGAGTGCGATGACTACGGACGAGCCGACGCGCGTCGTAGCGCAGCGGGGGTTGTGGTTTGAGGAGATGGAGGTCAACGTCGTCTATCGGCATGCTCCCGGGCGCACCTTCAGCCAGGCCGACAACACCTTGTTTTCCGGTCTCACGATGAATCCGCAGGCCCTGCATGTGGACGCCGCATGGAGCGAAACCCAGCCGTTTGGTGCTCCGCTGATCAACTCCATGATGACGCTCGCCACGCTCGTTGGGCTCTCCGTTGAGCAACTCACCCAGGGCACGATCCTCGCCAACCTGGGCTTTGGTGAAGTCAAGTTTCCCGCGCCGATGTATGCCGGTGACACCCTGCGCGCGGAAACCAGAGTGATCAGCAAACGCCTCTCTTCCAGTCGGCCCGGTCAGGGCATCGTCACCTTGGAACACACCGGCCGCAATCAGCACGGTGATGTCGTCGCGGTCGCCGTTCGCTCGGTGATGATCAACTGTCGACCCGGCCCGAAAACACGAGAAATCCCCTCGACCCGGCCCGAAAGTGCAGAAGCAAGCGTCGACCCGGCTCGAAATCACTCATGAGTGCCTTGCTTGCGGGGCCAGCGCTGCTGTTCTGTCCGGCGGATCGCCCGGACCGCTTCGCCAAGGCTGCAGCCGCAGCAGATGTCGTCATCCTCGACCTAGAAGATGGGGTCGCCCCCATCGACAAGGCATCGGCCCGGGCCCACCTGCGCCAGACCCCACTAGACCCCACCCGCACTATCGTGCGCGTCAACCCAGCCGGAACCGAGGCTCACGATCTCGACGTCGCGGCGCTCGCCCAAACTGCCTACCGCACGATCATGTTGGCTAAGGCCGAGCGCCCTGACGACGTACGCCGCCTGGCTGGACACGGCGCGACCTTCCAGGTAGTCGCGCTCTGTGAAACTGCGCTCGGTGTGCTCAATGCGCCTCAGCTGGCCGCCGAACCGGCAGTGGTGGCGATGATGTGGGGAGCCGAAGACCTCATCGTGTCGCTCGGTGGTCGCTCGAGCAGGAATCTCAACGGGCACTACCGCGAGGTCGCGACGCAAGCTCGCAGCCAGGTGTTGCTCGCCGCGGGAGCCCACGGCAAGGCCGCCATCGACGCCGTACACCTCGACATCACCGACGTGGCAGGTCAGCGCGCTGAAGCTCAAGACGCCGCCGCGTCAGGCTTCGCGGCCACCGCGTGCATCCACCCCTCTCAGATCCCCTTCGTCCGCGCGGCCTACGCACCCTCCCCAGACGAAGTAGCCCGGGCAACCGCCCTCCTGACGGCGGCCGAGGGCCAAGCTGGGGTCTTCAGTTTCGATGGCCAGATGGTCGATGAGCCGATCCTGCGCCAGGCTCGGAGACTGCTGAGCGCCGCTCAAGAGGCGCACGGCTCCACCAGATAGCGGCCATAGGCGATGGTCGTGAAAAACTCCGGCAGCCTGTCGCTGAAGATGAGTTCCTCCAGCAACTCCGCGGCCTGGCCTCGCGCCGGGGTCTCTCCTAAATCATCGGAATCGCGCACGAGCGCCCGTCGTTCTTGCGCCAAGATCCAGTGCAAGAGGTCCTCACTCACACCGCCCCCATCTGCCAGTCGGCTGTGCTGGGTCCGCCACTGCCAGAGTTGAGTTCGGGCAATCTCCACGGTGGCCGCGTCCTCCATCAGACCGTCCAGGGCCACCGCTCCGGCACCTTCGATCCAGGCCGCCAGATAACGCAGGGCGATGTTCACGTTGCCGCGGACCCCGGCTTCGGTGATCTCCCCTGGGGTCTGATCCAACGCCAGCAAATCAGCAGCCCTCACCTGCACGTCCGAGCGAAGCTCGGATTTCTGATGGTCACCCGAGCCCAACTTCTCGACAAACGCCGCACGGCAGACCGGGACCAAAGCCGGGTGCGCGACCCAACTCCCATCGAAGCCGTCCGCCGCCTCGCGCTGCTTGTCAGCGGCCACGGACTCCAGCGCAACCTCGAACTGCTCCGGGTTGCTGGCCGAGGGCACGGCCGCAGCCATCCCGCCAATCGCGTGGGCGCCCCGCCGGTGACAGGTCGCCACCAGCAGATTGGTGTAGGACCGCATAAACGGAGCCGTCATCGTCACTGCTGCTCGATCCGGCAGCACCGCTGACGGCTGAGCGCCCAGGCATTTGATCGCGGAGAAGACATAGTCCCAGCGGCCCGCGTTGAGTCCGGCAGCGTGATCGCGCAGTTCGAACAGAATCTCCTCCATCTCGAAGGCCGCCGGCAAGGTTTCGATCAACACCGTGGCCCGACTGACGCCTTGGGGCAAGCTGAGATAGCTCTCAGAGAAGTTGAAGATGTCGTTCCACAGCCGCGCCTCGAGATGTGACTCAAGTTTGGGCAGATAGAACCCCGGCACTCCACCGTTGGCCAGTTGACGATTTGCCCCATGAAAGAAGTGCAAGCCAAAGTCCAGCAGGCTGGCCGCCACCGGGCGCCCACCGCGGATGACGTGTTCATCGACGAGGTGTAGCCCGCGCGGACGGACCACAATCGAAGCCAGTCGATCACCGAGCGCATAGTGTTTGCCGGCGGGCGTGGTGAAGTCCAAGGTGCGGTCCAGCGCAGCCAAGACAGTGACCTGGCCACTGATCAGATTCGCCCAAGTCGGCGCGGTGGCGTCCTCAAGATCTGCCATCCACACATCGGCGCCGGAGTTGAGCGCATTGACCGTCATCTGTGGAGTGGGCGGCCCGGTGATCTCAACTTGCCGCCGGATCAGTCCCGGAGCTGCCGACGCGACCTGCCAAGAGGCTTCCCGGATTTCACGGGTGTGCTCGAGGAAGTCAAGGCCCTCCCCATTGCGCAAGCGAGTACGCCGTTCGGCTCGGGCGTTGAGCAACGTCACGATCCGCGGTCCAAATGTGCGATCCAACTCGCCGACAAAGCGCAGCGCCTCAGGGGTGAGGACCTCCTCGCCGCGCAACACGCTCGGACCCCGCACCACGGGTAGCCCCGCCAGAGACGGGGAACCCATCGCGGGTTGCGTTTGCATCAAAGTAGTCATTGCTCGCCTCTCGTCTGCCCACGACTCAGTGGAACTGCGCGGTCTCGGTCGAGCCCTGGAGCGCCAGGGTCCCGCTTGCTGGATTGATCGCCGTGCTCACCGCGTCGAAGTAGCCCGTGCCCACCTCGGCCTGATGGCGCACCGCTGTGTAGCCCGCGGAAGCGGACGCAAACTCTGCCTCCTGCAACTCGACGTACGCCGTCATGCCCTGGCTGGCATAACCCGAAGCGAGCTGGAACATCGAGTGGTTGAGCGAATGGAACCCCGCAAGCGTGATGAATTGGAAGGCATAGCCAAGAGCACCCAATTCGTCTTGGAAGCGGGCGATCTCGCTGTCGCTGAGTGCGGCTTTCCAGTTGAAGGACGGCGAGCAGTTGTAGGCGAGCTTCTTTCCTGGGAATTGCTCGTGGATCGCCTGCGCAAAGTCCCTTGCCAAGCCCAGGTCGGGCGTTCCGGTCTCAACCCAGATCAGATCGGAGTACGGCGCGTAGGCCAACCCGCGGGTGATCACCGTGTCAAGGCCGGGCTTGACCCGGAAGAAGCCCTCGGAGGTGCGCTCCCCGGTGCAAAATTGAGCGTCACGCTCATCCACGTCAGCGGTCAACAGGTCAGCGGCGAGCGCATCGGTGCGGGCCACGATGATCGTCGGCACGTCCATGATGTCGGCTGCCAACCGAGCGGCGTTCAGCGTGCGGACGTGTTGAGAGGTCGGGATGAGGACCTTGCCGCCGAGGTGGCCGCACTTCTTCTCCGAAGCCAATTGGTCTTCCCAGTGCACGCCGGCTGCGCCCGCGGTGATCATCGACTTCATCAACTCAAAGGCGTTCAGTGGCCCACCAAAGCCGGCTTCAGCATCCGCGACGATTGGCACGAAATAGTCGAGGCTCCGGTCGTCAGTTGCCCAGGCAATCTCATCCGCCCGCTTCAGGGCGTTGTTGATCCGCCGCACGACGGCCGGCACCGAGTTGGCCGGATAGAGGCTCTGGTCGGGATAGGTCTGACCGGCAAGATTGCCATCGGCAGCGACCTGCCACCCAGAGAGATAGATGGCTTGCAGCCCAGCCTTGACCATCTGCACGGCTTGGTTTCCAGTGATCGCGCCCAAGGCCCGCACATACTGCTGATCGTTGATGTCGCTCCAGAGCCGCTCGGCCCCGCGCCTTGCCAGGGTGCACTCCTCCTGCAGTGAGCCTCGCAACCGGACCACGTCGGCAGCCGAATAGGTGCGCTGGATGCCAGCCCACCGCGGATCGGTCGCCCACTGCCTGGCCAGCTCCTCCACCGCGCTCGGCGCGCTGGGCTGAACAGTGTGTTGACCGGTGTGCTGATCGGCGCGGGTTTCGGTGATGGTCATGACTGGCTCCTTGGGATCTGTGACGCTCGACGAATTGGAGAAAGTCTCTGCCGAATTCCCGACAGTCAATGGATATTTGCAAGAGAATTCGAGTGAGAACGCCTAGAATCGAGAAATGTCATCAGAATTCCCTCACTTGGGCCGCTGGGTTCGCCACTATCGCAAGGCCCAAGGACTGACTTTGGCCACCTTGGCAGGCAGAGTTGGCTGCGCCAACTCCCATCTGTCCCTGGTCGAAACCGGCAAGCGGGTGCCCAAATTGGCTCTGGTTTCAAAGTTGGCTGACGAATTGGGCGTGGACGTCGGCCAACTAATGTCGGCCCAGCCACCGTCTCGGCGAGACGAGCTCGAAATGGCTCTTGAGGACGCCCAAGCCACGCCGAGCTATCACGGCCTCGGGCTGCCCGTCGTACGCACGAGCACAGCAATCGGCGATGACGTCCTCGAGGCGTTGGTGGGGTTACACGGCGAGCTCGACCGGCGCACCCACGCCGCTGAAGCCACCCCCGACGAGGCGCGCTTGGCCAACGTCGAACTCCGTGCTGAGATGCGCGCCCGCGACAACTACTTCGCCGAGTTGGAGCAGGAGGCCGCCCAACTTCTCACGAGTGTCGGCCACACGAGCGGTCCGTTAGGGGAGCGTCGAATCGAGCAGATCACCCAGCATCTCGGCTTCGTGATCCGGCAAGCCCCGGACCTGCCACACGGCGTACGCTCCCTGACCGATCAACGCAATCGCCGCATCTACATCGCCCACGGCAGCACAGATCAGCTCAACCCACGAACGGCCATTCTTCAGGCACTCGGTCACCAGGTGCTGGGTCACCAACGCCCCTCAAGCTTCGGCGAGTTCTTGAAACAACGCGTCGAGGTGAACTACTTTGCGGCCGCGTTGCTGCTGCCCGAACAACCGGTGGTGGAGATGTTGAGCCGCGCCAAACAAGGCAACTACCTGGCCGTTGAGGATCTTCGGGATGCCTACTCCGTGACCTACGAAACCGCAGCCCATCGCTTCACCAACCTGGCCACCAAGCACCTTGGGATCCCTGTCCACTTCATGAAGGCCCACGAAACGGGGACGGTTTACAAGGTCTACGAAAATGACAACCTCCCGGTAACCACGGATGTGAAGGGTGCAGCCGAAGGCCAAATCGCTTGCCGCTTTCGCCCGGCCCGGATGGCCTTCACCGCGGTGGCACCGGGGGACACCCACCATCAATACTTCGACACGTCGGCCGGTACCTTCTGGTCATCGGTGCAGGTGACCGACTCTGCTCAGGGTCGATTCTCGATCAGCGTGGGCGTCCGCTTCGACGACGCGAAGTGGTTTCGGGGACGCGAAACCAGACTTCGCAGCGTCTCGACGTGTCCCGACCCCGCGTGTTGTCGTCGGCCACCAAAGGAGCAGTTCGACCGGTGGCACTCGTCGAGCCGACCCGCGACGACGGCTCACGCCTCCCTGCTCGCCACGCTCCCGCCCGGCGCCTTTCCCGGTGTTGATGACCACGCGGTGTTTGAGTTCTTGGAGAAGTACGACGACCCTGGTTAGGGGAGGACTTGGAAGGCAAGAGGGTCGGGGGAGCCGAAGCGGTGGGCGGTGATGCTGATCGCTTGTTCGTGGAGAAACGGCAGCAGTTCGAGGCGGGGCGACTCGGTCACTGGTTGGGCATAGATCGCCAGGTCGGGGCGGCCGCTCGTGGCCGCAACCAGGTGGGCGGGATCTTCACCGATCAAACGCACCCGAGAGGGCAACGCAGAGTTCACCGCCCAGTCCACACCGACCTCAAGCCGGACAGCCACGCCATGCCCGGCCAACTCTTGGGCGACCGTGGCCGGCAAGGCCTGAGCGGTTGAGATCTCGATCGGGGAGCCGGCCGTCCGAGCCGCCCCGACCACCCGAAGCAGGTCAGCGACACTCCCCGCAGTGCCGAGCCGGATCAGCACGGGCACCGTTCGATAGCGAAACATGTTGCGCTCGCAGCCGAGATCGGACACATCGGAGAGCGTGCCGAAGTGTTGCTCCCAAGCGGCGGCGTCAGCAGCCAACACCCGAGCAGACGAATCGGCATCGATAGGCGTTGTTGGTCGCCAATCACCGAGCCCGATCAGATAGTTGGGACCGCCCGCCTTGGTGCCGGGTCCGACTGCCGATTTCTTCCAGCCACCAAAAGGCTGGCGCCGCACGATCGCGCCGGTGATGCCACGATTGACGTAGAGGTTGCCCGCGTGCACCTGGTCGAGCCACTGCGAGATCTCGTCGCGGTCTCGCGAGTGCAGGCCCGCGGTCAGGCCATAGTCGACATCGTTCTGGATCGCGATCGCTTCAGCCAACGTCTCGGCCTGCATGATGCTCAGCACCGGGCCAAAGAACTCGGTCAGGTGGGCAAAACTCCCACGGCGTACGCCGGTGCGAATCCCGGGACTCCACAGCCGGCCAGTCTCATCAAGCCGCTCTGGCTTCAACAGCCACGACTCCCCCGGACCCAACTCGGTCAGCCCGGCCAGCAGCTTCGACCCAGGCGCCTCGATCAGTGGGCCCATCTGAGACGTCGTCGCCTCAGCCGGACCAACGACGAGGGAACTCGCCGCATCGAGAAGCTGGTCGCGGAATCGGCGCGATTGAGCGAGGTTGCCGACGAGGATCACCAGTGAAGCGGCCGAACACTTTTGCCCGGCGTGGCCAAAGGCGGAGGCCACCAGGTCCTTCACCGCCAGGTCGACATCTGCACTGGGAGTGATGACCAGGGCGTTCTTGCCGCTGGTCTCCGCGAGCAGCGGCAAGTCCGGTCGGAAGGACCGGAACAAGACGGCAGTCTCATACCCTCCCGTGAGGATGACGCGATCCACCCGCGCATCAGAGATCAGCCGCTTGCCCAGATCGGACTCCTCGACCTGCACCAACTGCAACACTTCGCGCGGGACCCCCGCCTCCCACAGCACTTCCGCCAACACCGAGCCACAACGGGCGGCTTGGGGCGCTGGCTTAAGCACGACAGCTGAGCCCGCAGCGAGCGCAGCCAGGACCGAGCCTGCCGGGATGGCGATCGGGAAATTCCACGGGGGGGTCACCACAGTGACCTTCGACGGCACGAACTCCGCGCCCGCGACCTGATCCAATTCGAGCGCCAAGCCGGCGTAGTAGCGAGCAAAGTCGACCGCCTCGCTAACCTCGGGGTCGCCTTGCTCGATCGTTTTCCCGGCCTCGGCAGCCATCACTTCAAGCAACAGCCCGCGCCGTTCCTCCAGCGCATCAGCCACGGCACTCAAGACAACGGCTCGATCGGCGGCCGCACGGGCACCCCAAGCCGCGCCATGCTCAACCGCCGACCCCAGCACCGCATCAAGCTGAGCCCACGTGCTCAACGTGTGGTCATCGCGGGTGGCCAGGCCGACTGCGGAGTGCGAAACCCGAGAGAGTACGTCGCGTGCCCACTCACGATTGGCCGGCAGCGAGGGGTCTGAGTCAGCGGCATTGGCAAACGCCGCGTGGTCGGTCGGGGGTGGCGCCAAGTCCCGCCGTTGAGTGCGCCGGGGGCTGGGCACCGCCTCGTCAAGGGCCTTCACCGAGGCCAAGAACCGACCCTTCTCGCGCTCGAAGAGCGCCGGGTCGGTGTGCAACTCAAAGACGGCCGACATGAAGTTGTCTTGGCTGGCGGCCTCGTCGAGCCGTCGGATGAGGTAGGCAATCGCGACATCAAATTCACCTGGATGGACGACCGGCGTATACAGCCGCAGGCTGCCGACTTCGCGGCGTACGACTTCAGCCTGGGTGGGCGCCATACCCAGCAACATCTCAAACTCCAAGGCTTCTCGGACTCCCCGATCGCCCGCCAACAGCCAGGCGTAGGCGATGTCAAACAGGTTGTGGCTCGCCAAGCCGATCCGGACGTTCTCAACGTGTTCGGGTTGCAGCGCGTAGTGCAGGAGCCGTTTGTAGTGAGTGTCGGTTTCTTGTTTGGACGACCACGTCGCAAGGGGCCACCCGCGCAGGGTGGCCTCCACCTGTTCCATGGGCAGATTGGCGCCTTTCACTAACCGCACCTTGATAGCTGCCCCACCCGTTTGACGACGCGCAGCCGCCCACTCCTGGAGGCGAATCATCGCCGCCAGCGAGTCAGGGAGATAGGCCTGCAAGACGATGCCCGCTTCCAGATCCACTAGCGCGGGGTCGGCCAGCAGCGTCGTGAACACGGCCACGGTCAGGTCGAGATCGCGGTATTCCTCCATGTCCAGATTGATGAACTTCGGCGCGCCCGCTGACGCAGCCTGGCCGAAGAGCGGCCGCAAGCGCGCAACGATCTCGGCGACGGTCTCGTCAAAGGCCCATGGGGAGTGTGGAGCGACCATGGCAGAAACCTTGATCGAGACATAGTCAACGTCCGGGCGCTCCAGCAGTTTGCCGACTCGGGTCAGCCGAGAGGCTGCCTCGCGTTGACCGAGCACCGCTTCGCCGAGCAGGTTGACGTTGGGCCGAGCACCGCGGCTTCGAATGCGCGTGAGCGCCTGACCCAGGCGGGCGTCAGTGGCGTCAATGAGCAGGTGGCCCACCATCATCCGCAGCACTCTGCGGACCACCGGGATCACCAGGTGAGGGGCGATCATGGCGCTGCGGCCGGCCGCTCGAACAGCCCAACGGAGCGGCAGTGCGAGGGATTTGGGCACCCGCCCCGCCAGCTGTGCCAACTGGTGGGCGGCGACCACCCGGTCCTCGGGTCGGATCACGCCATCGACGAAGCCAACAGTGAAGGCCAGACCGTCGGGATCCTTGAGAATCGCGGCCAGACGCTTGGCCGACCGGTCCGGCTGCAACTCGCTGGACTGTTGGAGCCAGCGGCTCACGAGTTCGACCGCTGCATCCGCCTGCGACTCATTCATCTCTCGAGTGTCCACCCGTCTTTACTTAAGTTAAAGCGAAGGTTTCTTACCTATACTGATTAGGTTCGCTAACTGCTTTCGCGAGGTGAGACCGAATGCTCGACGTACGCCGACTTCGACTGCTTCGCGAACTGTCACTGCGCGGCACTCTCGCCGAAGTTGCCGCCGCTCTTCACCAGACCCCTTCGTCGGTTTCCCAGCAACTCGCGCAGCTGGAGCGTGAGGTTGGGGTCGAGTTGCTGCGCAAAGTCGGTCGCCGCGTCCAACTCACCCCGCAGGCCGAAATCTTGGTAGCCCACACTGCGGTGCTGCTCGACCGTCTCGAGCGCGCTGAAGCGGATGTCCACGCCTCTTTGGCCGATGCCTCAGGCACGGTTCGCGTGGCGGTGTTTCAATCGGCCGCCCTCGCGCTGATGCCTCAGGCCCTAATGCGGTTGGCCCAGGACCACCCTCGACTTCGGGTGACGATGACCCAACGCGAGCCTGAGACGGCGCTGCGCGAAACCTGGGCTCGCGACTTTGACCTCGTCGTTGCCGAGCAATATCCCGAACACGCAGCCCCTTGGCACCCCGAGCTCGACCGGGTCGATCTGCTCACTGACGTCATCCGACTCGCGGTCCCGGCCATCGCCTCGCCCTGGTCCAAAATCTCGGAATTGGCTGCTGCCGCTGACGCGCCCTGGGTGATGGAGCCAGTCGGCGCGGCCTCGCGACACTTCGCCGAGCAGGCCTGCCGGGTCGCTGGCTTCGAGCCCGATGTCCGGTTCGAAACTGCTGATCTGCAGGCCCATATTCGGCTGGTGGAGTCGGGGAACGCAGTGGCGTTGGTTCCGGGGTTGATGTGGGCGGGGCGCGAACCAAGAGTGGCTCTGCGTGAGCTGTCTGGCACACCCCGTCGGACGATCTTTACGTCGACCCGAGAGGCCCTGGCCGGCAGTCCCGGCGTGGTCGCCACCCGAGCCAGCCTGGCTGAGGCGGCCGCCTCGATCAAGATCGAGGGGCCGGCTTTCTGATTCGCTCGTAGCTAGTGTGGCGCCAACTGGGGGACCAGGCTGAACAGATCCTTTGGGTCATCGGGAGCGGCGATCAGGTCGATGTCGGTGCACAGCGAGGTGCCTGTCGCACTGTCGCGGAGATAGCGGAGCGCGGAGAAGTCCTCAATCGCAAACCCGACGGAGTCGAAGACCGTCACCTGATCAGGGTGCTCCCGCCCGGGTGCTCGGCCGGTCAGCACCTGCCACAACTCGGTGACCGCGAAGTCGGCAGGCATCCGCTGGATCTCCCCTTCGATGCGGGTCTGAGGCGTGTATTCGACGAACACTCGGGCTGTCTCCAGGATGGCCGGGTCGAGCTCGGTCTTGCCTGGGCAGTCGCCACCAATCGCGTTGATGTGCATGCCGGGGGTCACATCGGCGGCGTACAAGACAGTGGCGACGGTCTTGTCTGCCGTGCAGGTGGTGACCACGTCTGCGCCGCGCGCGGCCTCGCTCGCCGACGTACAAACCTCAATGGTGAAGCCGAGCGGTTCGAGATTTCGCAGCAACTTCGCGATAGCCGCCGGGTCGGTGTCATAGGCGCGGAGGTGAGGGATGCCCAGCACCTCCCGGAAGGCGAGCGCCTGGAACTCCGCCTGGCTGCCGGTGCCGATCAGCGCCATCGTCTGCGCATCGGGCCTTGCCAACGCACGCGCCGCAAGCGCCGACGTGGCGGCGGTGCGCATGGCCGTGAGCAGCGTCATTTCGGCGACGAAGATCGGATAACCGTTGTGTACGTCGGCCAGGACCCCGAAGGCGGTCACGGTCTGATAGCCGCGCGCCGGGTTGTAGGGGTGGCCGTTGACGTACTTGAACGCATAGAGATCGGGGTCGCTGATCGGCATCAACTCAATAACGCCGAACGGTGTGTGGCTCGCGACTCGCTCGGTCTTCTCAAACGCTGGCCAGCGACGAAAGTCCGCGTCGAGATAGTCGACCAGCCCGCGCAGAATCGGTGCGGTCCCCTGCTCCGCGATCCACCGCGCCATCGACGCGACGCCGACAAACTCGGTCATGCGCTGCTTGGTCTGGCTCGTGCCGCACCAAAATTCATAGCGAGAATCCTCCGGCACCTAGGCGTGGCTGTCATTCGGGCAGACCCTACTCGGAGCAGCCCAACCATGCGTGACTGGCCTTGGGTGAGGAGGCGCCGGACCCTGGTGGTTGAGGAGGCGCGCCAGCGCCGTCTCGAAACCAAGGTTGAGGAGGCGCCTGGCCCTGGTGGTTGAGGAGGCGCGCCAGCGCCGTCTCGAAACCAAGGTTGAGGAGGCGCCTGGCCCTGGTGGTTGAGGAGGCGCGCCAGCGCCGTCTCGAAACCAGCCCTAGCCAGTCAACCGCGGGGTCGCTTCGATGATGCTGAGCTGGACAGGGTCGCCGGTGACCGTGAGGGTGCCGGGGATCTCGGTCCAGGCTCCCCCTCCGATGCGGTATCTCCCGGTGTAAGTGACGTCCACCCGGGGGTGCTCAATGACGTGAGCATCCACGTACTCGTGGGTGATGTCGAGGTTGGGGTAGGCCCGCCCAGGGATCTCCGTTTGGGTGGTCTTGCCGTCGTCGAAGTGCCAGGCGTACGACGCCGGCGTCGCCTCGATCGTGATCTGGGTGCCAAGCAGCGTCACCTGTTGGGTGGTGGGCTCGGTGTTGTCGGTGTAGAAATTCGTCGGGAAGTTCACCAACGTCTCCCCACCCACTGGTTGCACGATCAGGTCGGCCTTCGGCCATGTCAACCTGCGAAACTCCGTCAGTACCAACTCTGGGGTGATCGCCCCAAGACTGCCGAGATCTCCTGGCGTGAGGCAAGCATCCCCGATAGCCACCCAGGTGGGATTCGGGCCAGCGTTGGCGCGCATCAGTTCATAACGGAAACTCCCCGGCGGATCAGCACAAGGTGTCGCCGAGCCAGCGCATTGGGTTTCACTGACCCGAGACTGACACCACAACCTGATCCGGTACTGAAAGCCATCTGCTTCGGCAGAGGCGTACTTATCCCGGACATCGGTCGGTGAATAGGTGCAAGTCTGTGCGGCGCTCCCCACGGAGACGTTACTCGTGCAGCCGGCGTGGGCCGGACTCAACAGCACCAAAACGGGTGTGCTGAGGGTGAAGAGGAGGATGATTGAGGCTCGCAGGAGAAAGTTCACGAACCTTGGCTCTTTTCTACACTCTCGCCCATTAGCCACCCAGCGTCTGATTTGATCAACGTGACTTCTTGCGTGACGACGCCGCCATCGAGTTGCTGAACTTCTCCCGTCTCTTTCTCTTTTAACGAGCTTGGCTCGTACCGACTCCGCAATTCGTACTTATGGTCGCCGGCTTCTGATCCGGGCGCTCTGCGAATTTTGCTCACAGTCCACCCAGTCGTCTTCACGAATCCGCCCTGCGCGTAGATGTTCGTGATTCTGGCGGCAAGGGTCGAGCAATACCCACAGTTGTCGTCTGACAATGACAAGAATTCCGTCGAATCACCCGTGGTAACCATGGCGGTTTCTACGACCGGCCATCGTCGGATGAATTCCTTGGCTGTTTCGGGTTCGGGTTCGGGTTCGGGGCTTTCGGTGACGGTGGCGAGGGTGGGTCGGGGTGTCAGGCTCGGCGGTGGTGGCCCGGCTTCGGGATCCCCAGCGCAGCCGGCCAGCAAGAGGGTCGCCGCTGCCGCGACCGCAGTGAGTGTGCGGTGACGTTGTGCCGTGGTGGGCATAGGTGTTGCCTTTCCCGAGAAGCTCAGCCTGGTACTCCCATACGTTAATGGGCTGCGCTCATGTTGTCGCCCACAATCTTCCGACCTGTGGATAACTTGGTTGCCGAGAATGGTTTCGAGACGGGCTCGTGCCTCGCCCTCCTCAACCAACCAAGTTTCCGTCTTGTGCCTCGCCCTCCTCAACCAACTAAGGTGCCGGCTCGTGCCTTGCCCTCCTCAACCAGCAATTTGCCTGGTGGTTGAGGAGGCGCGTTAGCGCCGTCTCGAAACCCCCTGTTGGTGGCTCGAAACCGTCTCGACCATTGTTATCGTCCTGTGATCTGGAAAGGGCCGGAAACGGCCCTTTTCGGCCTAGGTCTGTCGGTGGTGCCGTGTTGGGTAGTGGGTATGGAAGCAGCGTTCACCACCATCGATCTGGGTCGTCTCGACACGGACCTCGATGACGCTGCCCGGTTGACCATGCTGCGTGAACTGGAAGAACTAAAGTCAGCCGCTTCTGCTGCGCAGGCCCGGATCGCGGTGGCGTATGCCGATTCCCAGATCGCCGCCGCGCAGGACCCCGACCAGGTCGATCCCGTGGCGGGTGGGTTGGATTCGTTGCGTCGTCGCCGACGGTTGATCGGCGCCCGGGTCGCGACCGAACTCGGGAAAGCGAGGCGGCTCTCCCCGCATGCGGGCAGGCACTTCTTGACCACGTCGCGGGCGTTGGTCGAGCAGATGCCCCACACGTTGGCCGCGATGAGTGCGGGGAAACTGTCCGAACATCGGGCCAGCATCATGGTCCGCGAAACATCCTGCCTCGCCGCCGCCGACCGGGGTGCAGTGGATCACCTGATCTGCGCCGACGCCGACCAGGTCTCAACCCTCGGGAACAATGCCCTGGAAGCGGCAGTGAAAACGGCCGCCTACCGGATCGACCCCCACGTCGTCACTGCCCGGTCGGCGTACGCCATCACCCAACGACGGGTCACCACCCGCCCCGCCCCCGACACCATGATGTGGCTCACCGCACTGTTGCCGGTCGCCCAAGGAGTCGCCGCCTACGCGGCGTTGACTAAACACGCCAACAGCCTGCGTGCTGCCGGTGACGACCGGTCCCGTGGGCAGGTCATGGCCGACACGTTGGTGGAGCGACTCACCGGTCAAACCACCGCGTCCGCCGTGCCGGTTCAGGTTGACCTGGTGATGGGTGAAGACACCATGTTTGGTGGTGACGAGCCCGCCACGGTGCCCGGTTATGGCCCGGTCCCCGCGGCGGTCGCCCGTGACTTGATCCACCACAGCAACAACAACACCGGGTTCTGGCTCAGGCGCCTCTACGCCGCCCCGGCCACCGGGGAACTGGTGGCGATGGAATCCAAAGCCAGGTTCTTCCCGACCACACTCGCCCAGATGATCGCGATCCGTGATCAACGCTGCCGCACGCTGTACTGCGACGCCCCGATCCGTCACATCGACCACATCCAGTCACACGCTGAGGGCGGGCCGACGAGTTTCATCAACGGCCAAGGGCTCTGCGAAAACTGCAACTACACCAAAGAAGCCCCCGGCTGGGACCCACCCGAAACCGGGCCACCACCCCACCCACCCTGGCAACCCAAGATCGACTACTACTTCCCACCACTCACCATCGCCAGCTGACGAGTCCGGGCGGGTAGCTGAGAACTTCGGCTCTCTGGGCGCTTTCCGTAGGGTTAGGCCTGTGACCTACGAAGAGGCAAATGAATGAGCGGCGGATTAGCGGCACTGCTCGATGACATTGCGATGCTGGCCAAATTGGCGGCAGCCTCCGTCGACGATGTGGGCGCCGCCGCTGGGCGAGCCAGCGCGAAGGCGGCCGGCGTCGTGATTGACGACACTGCGGTGACGCCGCGTTACGTGCAGGGGTTCACTGCCTCCCGCGAGTTGCCGATCATCAAGCGCATCGCGCTCGGCTCATTGCGCAACAAGTTGCTTTTCATCGTGCCGGCCGCCCTAATCCTGAGCCAGTTCTTGCCCTGGGCGATGACACCGTTGCTGATGCTCGGCGGCACCTACCTTTGCTACGAGGGTGCCGAGAAGTTGCTCGAAGCTCTCGGGGTCGTCAAGCACCACGAAGCTCACGACGCCGACGAGCACCACGCAACAGCTGCCGACGGCAGCCCCGTCGAATTGCCCGCCGCCCTGGAGAGCGAAGAGCACGAGAAAACAATGGTCAGCGGCGCCATCCGCACCGACTTCATCCTCTCGGCCGAGATCATCGTGATCGCGCTCAACGAAGTGGAAACCGAGCCTTTCCTGACGCGAGCGATGATCTTGGTGGTCGTGTCGCTAGCCATCACGGCTCTGGTCTACGGCGTGGTCGGACTGATCGTGAAGATGGATGACATCGGCCTCAGCCTGGCCCAACGCTCGTCTGCAGCCTCACAAAAGATCGGCCTTGGCCTGGTCAGGGCCATGCCAAAGGTGCTGACCACTTTGTCAACTGTGGGCATTGTGGCGATGCTCTGGGTCGGTGGCCACATTCTGCTTCAGGGCACCTACGACCTCGGCTGGCACCTGCTCTATGACGGCGTGCACCACATGGAGGAGTGGGTCCACGAAGCAACCGGCGCCCTGGGCGGCTTCCTTGGCTGGACCACGAATACGGCATTTTCAGCACTGCTTGGGGTGATCGTCGGCACCATCGTCGTGGGCATCATGCACGTGTTGCCTAAGGGCAAAGGCAAGACCACAGCCGAAGCGCACGCCTAACGTGAGCCTCGCTGCACTGGCAGCCGCGGCATCGGCTTTGGTGCCCGAATGTGGTCGCGCCATCCTCGGGATTGCCGGACCGCCGGGTGCAGGCAAGACCACGCTGGCCGAGTTGCTCGTGGCCGAAGTGGCACGCACCCACGGCACCGATTGGGTCGCGCATGTGCCGATGGACGGCTTCCACCTGGCCGACGTACAACTCGAACGGCTCGGCCTGCGTCACAGCAAGGGCGCGCCGGACACCTTCGACGCGGGAGGGTACGTCGCGTTGTTGCGGCGGATCCGAAGCGAAGCCGACTCGTGGGTCTATGCGCCTGGCTTCGACCGCACGCTGGAGCAACCCGTGGCTGCCGCGATGGTCGTGCCGCCCGCGGCGCGGCTGATCGTCAGCGAAGGCAACTACCTGCTGCTCGACAAGGGTGTCTGGCCAGAAGCAAGAGCGGCGATGGACGAGGTCTGGTTTGTGACAGTCGATGAGGACGTCCGCGTAGAGCGTCTCGTCCAGCGTCACGTCCTTTTCGGCAAACTCACCGAATCCGCCCGCGACTGGGTCGCCAACACTGACGGCCCCAACGGCCACCTGATTGCCCCCGGCGTACACCGAGCAGACCGAGTTGTCGTCAACGGCGCTGATGGGTGGCGTTGAGGTCATGAGCCACGATCTTGTTGAATAGGCCGCAATCGCCCGAACATCGAAGTGGCCGCGTGCCGACGGGAGTGCAAATGGGTAGTTTGCACTCCCGGCCATGCGCCCAAGCCTGCCTAGTGTGCTTGCGGGTAGGAACTACGGGCCGGCTCCGTTGTCTTGACGCAGTCCAGGGCACCCAAGCTTTCGACACCACCCTCGACGGGTTCGTCGTCGAGCCCCTTGAGCTCGCGCATGAACAGTGTCATCAGGACCGCCCCGAACAGTGCGACGGCCATGGTGATGAACGTATTGCGGACACCGATCCACTCGATGAGCGGTCCGGCGACGAGGTAGCCCAAGGGTCCGGCGGCGTACGCCGACGAGCCCATCACGCCGACAACGCGACCACGAAGTGCCTCGGGGCTGCGTTGTTGCATCACCAAGTTGATGATCGGGTTGACCGAGCCGAAGAACAACCCGGTAAGGAATCCGCACACCACGAGCAAGGGGTACGCCGGCAAGACGGCCATCCCGAGCACTGGCAGTGCACACAGGATCAACGAGGCCACAAACGCTTTATGGCGACTGAGTCGCGCGCCCACGGCGGCGTACGCCAAGGAACCCACGATCCCACCGCCACTCATTGCCATAACCAACAGGCCAAGGCGTCCTGGTTGCCCCAACTCGGTGAAGTGGACCGGCAAGATCACACCTTCGATGGGTAGCCACACCGCCACCAGCACGGCGTACAGCAACGCAACGTCGCGCAAGACGCGGTCATGCCAGATGAAGGAGAGGCCTTCGCGAGTGCTGCGCCACAGTCCACGCGGGCGCTCATGGCTGGCTGGCCGGCCACCGCCCGGCATCCGCGTCAGCGCCATCAACAGCGACGAAAGCGCGAAGGCCACTGCAGTCGCCCAGAAGGTCGCGATCGGCCCGATCAGACTGATCAACAAACCGCCGATGCCGGGACCGAGCAGAAACGCAAACCCGTAGGCGCTTTCGTGAATGCCGTTGGTGCGCTCGAGAGTCAACCCGGCCTTTTTGGCTACCTCGGGAAGCATCGTTTCGCGGGCGGTGATCCCGGCCGGGTCAAAGACCGCGCCAAGCACGGCGACCATCAACAGCAACCAAATGTTGAGGCCAGCGGTCAGGGCGAGGACCGGCACGAGGATCACGCTCGTCATCGAGAGCAAGTCGCTGATCACGGCGACCCGACGACGGCCAAGCATGTCGACGATCGTGCCGCTGAACAACATCGACACCAGCAACGGCAGCGCGGACACCGCCGCGATCGTGGCCGCCGCCGTGGCATCGCCGGTGATGTCCAGCACCAACCACGGGAACGCCACCATGGTGATGCCGTTGGCCGTGCCCGACAGAATCGTCGAGGCTTCGAGAATGACGAAGGGCCGAACCCGACCCAAAGTCGCGCGCAAGTGCGGGCTCACGTCAGCACCCCACCCAACACCCCACCCAGGGCCATCGAAACGACGTGCCGAGCGGCCGAAGCGGGCGCAACTCGACCATCCCGAACGCCTTGCCAGACGCCCCACAACATGCCGGTGAACGCTTCGACAATCAGTTCTGCAGGCAAGTCGCCCCGGATCTCACCCGCGCGCTGACCTCGCTCCACCAGCGCGTCCAGCGAAGCGGTGATCGACCACCAGGCGTCGCGAAGTTCGGCGAGTTTCCACACCTCAGGGCCCGCGTCGAGGAAGCGGAGTTCGTCGGCGAGAGGGAGCACGGCCTCGGCCACTCTCGCCAAGGCCTCTGGGGCGCTGCCCTCGTCGAGGCGCGCGGAGTCCAAGGCGGCTCGAAGCTGACCTACGGCGCGCAGGGCGAGCGCGTTGAGCAAATCAGCCCGCGTTGGGAAGATCCGGTGCATCGTCGTACGACCAATGCCCGCGGCCGCGGCGATCTCCGACAGGGACTCCCCCGGGTTGGCCGCCAACGCCGACATCGCGGCGCGCAACACTACGGCGCGGGTCGACTCCGGGGTGAGGTCAGCCAAGACTCCCAATGAACTGGTCATGCACCAATTGGAACACCTGTGTTCCACACGTTTCAAGTCCGCGAGGGTCTAGACCATGAGACACCACCGCTAGGCGCCCGCACGCTCAGGCCATCGACAGCAAACCGCCGCGAGCCCTAAGGTGCGAAACATGAGACGCAGATCACATTTGTTGCTGGCCGCTGGTTCGCTTGCCCTGACCGGCGCCCTCGCGGGCACCACCCTGACCCCCGCCGTTGGCGGCAACGCGGCCCCCCCTGCCGCACCCGACCGAGTTGTCATCATCGTCGTAGACGCACTCTCTCGAGAGTTGGTCGAGAAGTACGACATGGCCAACGTCAAGGCGCTGATGCGCGATGGCGTGGACACGCCCAACGGCTACCTCGGGCATGTCGGTGCCGTCACCGTCGTGACTCACAACGTCATCACCTCCGGCATGTTGCCCAAGAACATGGGCTGGTCTTCGGAGGGCTATGAAGATGTTGACGGCGTGCTTGCCGCTGAAGCCGGCGACGACTCCAACCACTGGGTCACCAGCGACTGGTCAAGCTCGCAGATGTTTGCGGTGCAGAACAGCGTTGGCTACCCGCGGTTAGCCGACTATCTGCACACCAAACGTCCGGGTTCACGAGTGATCACGATCAGCCCCAAGGCGTACGCCGCGTGGGCCTTCGGCGGTGACTCGTCCGACAGCATCGTGACCTTCTCCAGTCGCAACGCTGACTGCGACGGCGACCTGGTCAACAACTGGCGCGGCCCCACCGGCATCAACGTGCCGACGTACCTCTCCGAAGCCTGCGGCCGTTGGTACGTCGACTCGGCGTCCTCGCTGCAATACGACACCAACCTCTCGCCGGCGCGGATGTATCCCCTCGACGGCGCTCGCTACACCGTCGGCAAGGACCCGGCCCATGAGGGTGGCGACGTGTGGGCAGCCGACGCGGCTATCGCGGCGATGGAGAACGAGACCGATTGGAGTGGCATCTTCGTCACCCTCCCGGGCGTCGATAAGTCCGCTCATATGTGGGGCGGCGTGACCGACCCGGGTGGGCCTGATCCGATGACGCACATCGAAGAGTCAACGGCCGTCGCTGACGCGCAGGTCGGCAAGATCGTGCAGAAGTTGAAGGACACCGGCGAATACGACAACACGTTGATTGTGTTGACGGCGGATCACGGCCAAGTGCCAGCCACCAACTTTTATGGCGTCGACGACGGCAGCAGCAGTCGCGGCTTCTACAACTGGTACTACGGCGACATGGAGAACGGCACCTATCTCGCGCCGCAGCCTGCGCTGCAGCCGCTGGTCGACACCGGCAACCTGGCAATGGCCTACAGCGACACCCAGTTGGCTACGTGGCTGAAGGACGACTCCCCGGCCAAACAGCTCGAAGCGGCCAACATCATGAAGACCATGCCTGGGGTCTCGGCCGCCTGGATTCGCGACGGCAATAAATATCGCCGAGTCACTCCCATTCGTTGGGATCTGATGCCCACGGCGGGGGAGCGGGCGTGGTTCCGCAAGCACGCCAGCGAGCTGGTCAACACCATGGCCTCTCCCGAGGGGGCTGATGTGATGGCAACTCTGGTCGACGACACGGCGTACTCCGTCGCTGGCGATCACGGCGGCATCCAGCGGCGTTCGCAACTGATCCCGATCGTGTTTGCCGGGGGCGGGTTGTCGTCTCGGAACATCACCGGACCGGTCCGCTCGGTCGACATCATGCCGACACTGTTGCGGCAGCTGGGCATCACGCCCACCCAGCCGATGGACGGAAAGGCCTACTGGCTGCCCCGCAGCTGACGACATAGTCCGCCAGTTTCCGCATCCAAAGCCGCCCACTACCGGGCAATTCGGGTGCGGAAAGTGGCGGATTATCGGGTGGGGGAGGATGGGCGTGTGAGTGTGCCCCAATTGAATCAGCCCGGATCCGTGATTGTGGTGGGGTCGATCAACATCGATCTGGTGGCCGTCGGCGAACGCATGCCGGCGCCGGGCGAGACCGTGCTGATGACGTCGTACGCCGAACACTTCGGCGGCAAGGGCGGCAATCAGGCCGCAGCCGCTGCGGCATCTGGGTGCTGACGTGGTCATGGTTGGCGCTGTCGGGCGAGACGCGCGCGGCGACGCGGCGGTTGCGGATCTCGCCGGGCGTGGCATCGGCACCGACACCATCGCGCGCTCCGACCAACCGACCGGGATCGCGATGATCCAGGTTGACGCCGACGCCCAGAACTCGATCGCGGTTGTCCCAGGAGCAAACTTCACCGTGACTTCCGACCAGATTCGGGCCTCGCTGGCCACGATCCCGGATGGCGATCACGTCGTCCTGGCCTCCCTAGAGGTCCCGCTGGAGGCTGTCGAGACGGCAGCGGCAGTGTCCAATCAGCGCGGGTGGGCCTTCATCCTCAACCCTGCTCCCGCCCAACCGCTGCCAGCGAGCCTGCTCGCCAAGACGTCGGTTCTCACTCCCAACGCCCACGAGATCGTGGAACTCGGGGGACCGACCAAAGGACTTTTCTCACGCCTCTTGGGTTCAGGACTTGGGGCCGTGGTCGTGACGTTGGGAGGGGACGGCGCCGAAATTCATCAAGCCGATCATTGGCAGAACTTCCCGGCCGCTTCCGCGGACGTCGTCGACACAACTGGCGCGGGCGACGCCTTCTCGGCGGCGCTCGCCGTGGCGACAATGCGTGGATCCTCGCTTGAGGATGCCGTGCAGTTTGCGATTGCGGTCGGCGCGCTAGCGACTGAGGGGGCCGGCGCCCGCGGCTCGTTGCCGACCACTGGACAGGCCGACCGTCGCCGCCTCGGAGCGGATGCCGAGTGAGCTGCATTCTCGCGATCGATCAGGGTACGTCGGGCACGAAGGCCATCGTTGTCTACGAAACCGGCCGAGTTCTAGCCAGCACCGAGGAGTCCCTTTTCCCGCGTTACCTCGATGGCGGCGGAGTCGAACAGGACCCGCTGGCGCTGTGGCAATCGGTGCTGACGGCAGGACAGCGGGCGCTTGCGTTAGCCGATGTCCCCATCGGTGCCGTCGCGCTGGCCAACCAAGGCGAGACAGTCTTGGCCTGGGATCGGGTGACCGGCGCGCCGCTATCGCCGGCAATTGTCTGGCAGGACAGTAGGGCCGCCGTAATCTGCCGCGAGCGAGCTGACGCCGCCGGTCGCGTGGCCGAGCTGACTGGCCTGGTGCTCGATCCCTATTTCTCCGCCCCCAAGATGCGCTGGCTCCGCGACAACCTCACCCGCGACGGTGTCGTCACCACCACCGACACCTGGTTGATCCACAAGTTGTGTGGCGCCTTCGTCACGGACGCCTCAACGGCCAGCCGATCCCTCATCCTCGGCCTCGACGACGTCCAATGGAACGACGAACTGCTTCACCTCTTCGGCCTCCAAGAAGAGGTGTTGCCAGAGATCGTGGCGAGCGATCAGATCGTGGGCACAACGTCTGTCTTCGGCGGCAATATCCCTGTGACCGGCCTGATCGTGGATCAGCAGGCCGCCCTGCTGGCAGAGGGGTGCCTGGAGCCAGGCCAGGCCAAGTGCACCTTCGGCACGGGTGCCTTTCTCCTTGCCCAGGCCGGCTCAACCCCGGCCCGTTCTCACCACGGCCTCACCACCTCAGTTGCTTGGCGGCTGCGTGATCACACGCCGTACTGCCTGGACGGACAGGTTTACACCGCAGCCTCAGCCGTCCGCTGGCTCACCGAATTGGGGCTTATCGAGGGCGCCTCCCAACTCGACAGCGTGGCAACGCCAGCGAGCGATGGCGTCCTCTGCGTGCCAGCGTTGGCCGGGCTCGCCGCCCCCTGGTGGGACTCCGGGGCGACCGCTTCGTTCTCGGGTATGACGCTCAGTTCGGGCCGCGGGCAACTGGTCCGCGCCGTCCTTGAGGGCATCGCCGCCCAGGTGGCCGCCCTGATTGACGCGGTCAATTCCGACCTGGGCTTTCCCCTCACGACCCTGCGCGTCGACGGGGGCCTCACGCGATCGACCGTGCTCATGCAAGCCCAGGCGGACCTGGCCCAACTCCCGATCGAGGTCTATCCCTCCCCCGATGCGACGGCCCTCGGCGCCGCCGCCTGCGCGCGCCTCGCCCTCGACCCGGCTCTTATTTCGGCCGATGTCGTCGGCAAGTGGACTCCGTCGGCGACCTACGAACCTCGGTGGAGCGCCGACCAAGCCGCCGAGCATCTCGCGCTCTGGCACCAAGCCGCGGCCGCCACCCTCACGAAGGAGCCGACGTCGTGACCACGAGGCGCGACGATGTGACGACGTACGACGTGGCCGTGATCGGCGCCGGCATCGTGGGCTCGGCCATCGCCCGTCAATTGGCCGGCACCAATCAGTCGGTGGCGCTCCTTGAGGCACGCGCTGACGTCGGTGATGGCACCAGCAAGGCCAACACAGCAATCCTCCACACCGGCTTCGACGCCACCCCTGGGACGCTGGAATCTCGGTTGGTGGCGCGCGGCTATGACCTGCTCAGTGCCTACGCCGCCCAAGTGGGCATCCCCATCGAACGCACGGGTGCCCTGTTGGTGGCGTGGACGGAGGAGGAACTCTCCGCCCTCCCGGCGCTGAAAGCGAAGGCCGAGTCAAACGGCTATGCCGAATGCGAGGTCGTCGATGCCGACGCGGTCTATCGCCAGGTTCCTGATCTGGGGCCCGGTGCGCTCGGCGGGCTCACTGTGCCGGGTGAGTCCATCACCTGCACGTGGACCACCAATCTGGCGCTGGCCACCGACGCCGTACGCCGTGGGGTGACGCTGCTTCGCCAGCATCGCGTGACCGGGGTGACACTCCACGACGGCACAACCACGCTGGCCACCACGGGTGGCGAGGTCCACGCCACATGGATCATCAACGCGGCTGGCCTCGGCGCCGACCACGTCGATGCCCTCTTCGGCTTCCACCGCTTCGAGGTCACTCCCCGTCGCGGCGAGCTCTTCGTCTATGACAAATTGGCCCGACCTTTGGTGCCTAAGATCCTCTTGCCAGTGCCGTCAGCTAAGGGCAAGGGTGTGCTCGTCAGCCCCACGATCTACGGCAACGTGATGCTCGGGCCGACCGCCGAAGACCTCACTGATCGCACAGCCACCGGCACCTCGGAGGCTGGCTTCGAGTTTCTCCTGGCCAAGGGAGAGTCGCTCATGCCGCGGCTTGTTGAAGAGGAGATCACCGCGGCCTATTCGGGGCTGCGGGCCGCCATCAATCACGGTGACTACCTGATCGAGGTCGACCCGGATCAGCGCTATCTCCTGGTCGGCGGCATCCGCTCGACGGGGCTGACCGCGGGTCTCGCGATCGCGGAACACGTCACAGGCTTGCTCGGGGATCACGGGCTTGATGTCTCTCCGCGCACCGGTCTGCCCCCGCCACCGAAGATGCCAAACCTCGGCGAGGCTAGCCTTCGGCCCTATCAGGACGGCGCGCGCATCGAAGCCGATCCGGCGTACGGCGAGATCATCTGCTTCTGCGAACGCGTCACCAGCGGCGAGATCCGCGACGCTTTCGTCTCGACCATTCCGCCCGCGGATCTGGAAGGTTTGCGTCGCCGCACTCGTGCGATGAATGGCCGCTGCCAAGGATTCTTCTGCGGCGCCGAGGTCAAGGCTCGTCTCAAGACGGGGCTGGCGTGACGGGCCACGGCCGGGTCGTGATCGTCGGCGGCGGACCGGCTGGCTTAACCGCGGCAGCAGCGTTAAGTCGTCAGATCCAGGGCGAGGTGCTGGTCCTTGACCGCGAAGTTGCGATGGGCGGCATCCCTCGACATAGCGATCACCCGGGTTATGGGCTGCGTGACATGCGCCGGTTCGTGACGGGGCCGACCTACGCCCAACGCCTGACCGAGCTCGCCGCCGAGGCCGGGGCAACGCTCGAAACCTCTGCCATGGTGACGGGATGGAGCGACGACCACACCCTCGAAGTCACCTCACCGCGTGGACGACGCACGATCTCGGCCGACGCGATCATTCTTGCGACCGGCGCTCGGGAACGACCGCGATCGGCCCGACGGATCCCGGGCGATCGGCCAGACGGCATTTACACCACCGGCCAGTTGCAGAACGAGGTGCACCTCAAACACACCCTGTCTGGCGTGGGCACCCGGGCGGTCGTGGTCGGGGCCGAGTTGGTCAGTTGGTCGGCAGTCATGACGCTGCGCGACGCCGGCTGTCGCACGGTCTTGATGACGACCGAACACCCCAAGTCCGAGTCGTACGCCGCCTTCAGCATCACCGGGCGTTTCGGTCTGAGGGTGCCGGTCGCGCCGCGCACCAGAGTCACTCGGATTATCGGGAAGGGTCGGGTTCAGGCTGTGGAGGTTGCCGACCTGACCAACGGCGACCGGCGGCTCATCGAATGCGACACAGTAGTGACGACGGGTGATTGGATCCCCGACAACGAGCTTGTCCGGCTCGCCGACCTGGACCTCGACCGAGCCACGCTCGGGCCGCGCGTCGACGTGTCGCTACGCACCAGCCGCCCTGGCATCTTCGCGATCGGCAACCTCGTTCACCCCGTCGACACCGCCGACGCGGCCGCCTTTGACGGCAAACATGTCGTTGACGCCGTACGACGACACCTGGATGGCGAGCCGCGTCCGCAATCAGGACTCCACCTCATCGTAGCGCCGCCCTTGCGTTGGGTGGCCCCACAGATCTGGCGACCCAATACCTCACCAGCGCGCGACAGGCTGCTCTTCTGGGTTGACGAGTTCCGCGCCTTCCCTCGGGTGGTCGTGGCCCAAGACGGGGTCGAGCTCAACGTCATCCGCACCCCCTGGCCAGCAGCCCCCGGGCGCATCTTCCGGGTCCCTGCTTCGCTGATCACCCAGGCCAAGAACCCGCGTGGAAACGGGCCAGACCTCAAGGGCGGCCCACTCCACCTCTCCCTCAGATAGGCCGTGGTTTCGAGACGCTCGCTGACGCTCGCTCCTCAACCACCAGATGGTTGAGGAAGGCAAGGAACGAGCCCGTTCGAAACCTCACAATGGGGCCGGAGTGGGTGGGGTGACGATCAGCGCCAACCCCTCGTGCGTGCCCAGAGTGACGCTAAAGCTATAAAGGTCATCCACTTCGGCAACTGGCTTGTCGTCATACATATCGGTAATCACCGAGCCTGGCAGCAGGTGCTTTGAGCGGACCGTGCCGGTGATCGCCTCCTGGGAGAAGTTCAAGACAGTCACCTGCTGCAACTCCGAATCCGGCAGCGAATGCACCATCACCAGCATCCCCTTATGGGACACCGGCGGGACATCAAGTTGAGTGGCTTTCGCCAAGTTGTACTTCGCCCGCACGGCCAAGATCCGCTTGAGACCAGAAGCAAAGGACTTGGTCGTTTTGAGTTGGTCGGGGAGCGTGCCATAGAGGCTCCGACCAGCAGGCATCCCCTTGAACGTCGGGTCGTCGCCATAGCCCATCAGGTCATAAGCCGCCCGGTGAATCCACCGGGAGTCACCGCTGGCCAGCAACGAACGGATCGCGCCACGCTCGAGCGGCAACATCCCACACAGGTCCCAACCAGACAACGCAAAGACGCCGGGTTGAAGAGCATTGAACTGCGCCAGCAGCAGGTGCGCCTTCTTGATCTGCTCAACTTCCTCCTCGCCGATGTCCTTCAAACGTCGAATCCCCAACGAGGCAGCAATGACGCTGGCAGTGGTCGAGGAGATGCCGTTGGTGGTGAAGATCGCGTTGTACGACGCCGCCTTGCCGGTGAGCTTTTCGATCATGTCTGTCCGGACTCGCTCAGCCAACTCACCACCCATCACGGTCTCACCGGCGTACTCATATTCGTCGTCCTTGTGCAGCGTCGCGAAGTGCACCAACTCATAGGTGAGCTCATCGTGGTTTTGCAGCGCATGGACCAACGTCATCGGCTCGACGCCGAAGGCCAACGACTCGTTGAGGGTGAGCCGCAAGAACTCGGTGTCCTGAACGGCCAGGGCGTGCTGATAGGCGGGCCGGTTGATGAAGTCATAGGACAGGTCTGCCCCGGCCTCAGACGTGGCCTTGATGTCGTCAATGGTCAGGTTGAGCTCTTGGAAGGTGAACCCGCCGACCTTCCGCACCATGCTCGCGATCAGGTGGTTAGCGGCCTCCGAGAGCGGATGCCCCTCAGACCACGCCGGCAAACCCTCGGCGCTCTTTTCGACCCCGAGGAAGCCGTTGGCATCCAACCGGAGCGCTCCCGACCCAAGATCACCGAGAGAGTGGAGCGCGTCGCCGATCACCAGTCGCATCCCGGCGAACGACGGATCGAGCCAGTTGATCGAGGGCTGACCCTCCTTGAAGTAGTGCAAATAGACCCAACGCCGCTCCACTCCGTCGGGGCCCACCACTCCGGCGGTCACACTCCAGTTGGTGTCCTTCACCCCCGGATCGTGAAAGATCACGCGCTGGAGCTGGCCAATGATGTAACCCTCGCGTGCGAGCCGATCTTCGGTCTCGGCATCAAGATTGGCCGAGTCACGCCCGGGGAGTACGTCGGGCAGCAGGCGCCAATCCTCGGGCTCGATCATCACCATGTGATAGATGCCGGGATAGTCGCCGACGTTCATTTCCGCCAGCCGAAAGTCGGCGCCCTTGCCGGTGTGACCAGGCACGATGTCGTCGATGATCGTGCCGCCATGGCGGGTTGCGATCTCACACATTTTGCGGAAGTCGTCTTCAGTGCCAAAACTTGAATCGATCTCTGTGCTGATCCGGTCAAAGTGGCCATCAACACTGGGGGTCGGCTGCCAGCCAAACAGGCCGCCGGCCCGCTTGACCGGTCCGGTGTGCAGGGCATTGATGCCGATCCGCTCAAACGTCCGCCACAGCGCCCGATCGGCCAACGTGCCTAGGAAAGATTCCCCGGGCTTAGTGAGTAACGAGAGCGGATAGGCCGTGAACCACACCGACGCGGTGTCGATTGCGGTTTGCGCGTTGGGTTTGGCATAAGGGTTCTGCCACATGCTGCCCTTGCCGGAGAATTGGTTGGAGATGGTGACGGCGTCATGCAACATCGAGGATCGCTGCAACCACGCGACATACACCGGGTTGAGGCCCGACGCCTCCCCCGATCGATCTTCACCATGCTGGGGACTGCCATCGGGCCGTAACCGCGCTCGCGGCCGCAGGGCCCGCGGCCGCGCGGGATAGAACTGCTCGGAGTAGGTGATCTCGCTGGGCTCGCGCTCCAGCACGTCGTCAGTGGTCAATTCGTCATCTGCGCCGGTGTCCCCGGTCTCCGCACCAGCCATATCCGCACCTTAACGATTCCTGCACCTCTTCACAGGATGCTGCGCGAGTGCCTCCGCAAAGTGCCGCTGGACTCGTTCGCATGGCACCGCCGATGACCCAGATCTTGGCTGCACGCGCCTTCGGTGCAGTTGTCTCAAGCCTGCCACGAGGGGCCGCAAGCCTGCCACCAGGGCATACGACGCCTTGATCGCAGCCACGGCAATGGCTGGCGGACTCCCGCTCTTTGCCTGCAATCCGGCTGACTTCCTGGGTGTCGACGGGCTCGACGTCCGGACCGTTCCGCATCCAAACTGACACTCGACACCAGCCGGTGATTGGGCGGCGCGGGTAGGTTCGAAAGATGTTTTTCGGACGTGCTGCGGTGGCCTTGGCCACCGTGCTCTCGCTCGGCAGTTGTACGACGACCGCAGACGCTCCGAGCGCGCAGCCAGCGCCGACCCAGGAGAGTTCGCCAGCCGGATCAGCCTCCCCGTCCAACTCGCCCGATCCGACACCGGCTCCTGTCCCGGTTGAGGAAACAACCCCTGCGCTGCCGGCTTCGGCAGGCAAACCGATGATGGCCACGTTGAGCATCCCGGCGCTCGCGATCAAGGGCCTGCGCGTCGCGCCCTACGTCGGCTGGACCGACGATGGGCCCGGGACGGTTATCCAAGATCGCGGCATCGCAGCCAGTCCCCATGGCCCACGGGGAGGCGTCGGTCCGGGTGGCATCGGCAACTATCAGGTCACCGCCCACCGACTGTCCTCAACGCGAGCCTTCGAGTTCCTCCCAGATCTTCGGCGAGGAGACAGGGTGGTCGTGCAAACACGAACCACGACCTACAGTCTATCGGATCACGATCAGCCGAGAGACGTCGTTTCGCTCCAGAGCTTCACTGAGGGCCCAACGAGCAGCCGTCCCGGGACGCCCAGGGGAGCACGCCCACCCAGTCGATGATCACGTTGTCCACCTGCGCGACGCCCGAGGATCACGCGGTGGGCAACTTCTGGTCCGATGAGTTCAAGAACCCCGAACATCGCATCGACAAGATCGGCGTATTGGTGAGCTGGACCGAACGCTAAGCCCCGCGCGCTTTGTCGAAGAAAGCGATGGTGCGATCCATCGCCGCGAAGAAGGCCGGCCCGAAGGCGTGCCCGTCGTCGTACCACGCTGCTTTGGCATCGACCCCGGCTGCGACCATCGCCCGCTGGGTGGCGCGGGCCCACTGTGGCGGGCAGGTGTCGTCGAACCGACCGTGCACATTGAGCACGGGCTCAGTGATCCGGTCGAAGTAGGGCCGCGAACTCACCTCGCGCCAGAACCTGGCGCTGCCAGGATCCCCCGGCAGGCCATAGCGGCGGGAGACGAAGTCGTCGAGCCCATCAGCCGGATCACCCCGGATGAACTGGTTGTAGTTCTCGGCCTCCAAGGAACTCACCGACGCCCAAGCCGCCGCGCCAGCCGCCAGACCCGGCGCCATCTCGAGAGCCTTGTAGATCACGCCGCCTCCCATGGAGCGGCCCATCAGGAAGACCTCGTCGTCGACCACGGGCACAGCGTCCGTCGCCTGAAGGGCCTGTACGGCGTTGACGACATCCACGGCATATCCCAGCCGCAGTTGGCGAGCGGCTCGAGGATCGTCGTCGGACTCGGCGTGATTGCGATAGTCAACGTGGAGGGCGACATACCCCCGCGCAGCCAGGTAGCCACGCTCGCGCGTCATCCCCTGACCGCGCACATAGATGGCCGGATCGATATAGCCATGCGCCAACACCACGGCCGGGAAGGGGCCCTTGCCAGTCGGCACGTTGAGCACCCCAGTGATGGTCAGGTCTTCGCTGCGAAAGCTGGCGTCGTACGACGTGTAGGCGGCAGCGCGTTCGCGGACCGCACCCAGGCGCAGTCCTCCGCCGCGGAACTCGCGATCGAAGTAGGCCGGGAGCGAGACAGGGCTCGGCGGCTCCGACGATGGCGCGCTGCTTGGCTCCTCAGTCGGGCTCTCGCTGGGTGTCTCGCTTTCCCCATTAGTCGGGGAAGAATCGACCGAGGCCTCGCCGCTCGGCGCGTTATCAGCGGTGCTCGGATTGCCGGTGTCGGCCGAGGAGCAGGCCGATGTCAAGGTCAGCAAGACGACCGCTAGGGCCGCGCGCACACGATCACTCACTTGGCCAGCCTTACAGACGTGACCAAGTGAGCGCACGCGCGTTCAGCAACTCCCGATGTCGTGGGTATGCAGCGCGACCAGGTGCCCCTCGCCATCGAAGTCGGCGTACACCTCGGTCATCACGTGACCGTGGCAGACATCGCCCAGATGGACACCGCCGACGCCGCCTTCGCGCATAGCGGCCGACAGGTCCCCGTCGATGCGATTGACGATTCCTGGGAAGCGCAACTGGGGCTTGCTGTTGGTTTCATCACTCATTGTTTGCTCCTTGCGTGGTGTTGGCAGACGCAAGGCTGAGGGGCGCAACAATCGGACTCACCGCGTGATGAATCCGCGCTTGGCGATCAGCGCTGCGCCCCTAATGCTCATCGATTATGCCGAAGCCTAGGAACTAGCGCGACCCTTTTCCGCGACCATTCCAGGGGCAACGCACCATGAAGGTGTTTGCGGCGTACCTGGTGCGCCGGAGCCACCTCTATGAATGATCTTGGGCGCAGTCAGCCCTTCTTCGAAGACAACTGCTCAGCCGTGCCGACCAGCAGCACGGAGGCGATCACCGCGAATACCGTGCCGAGGATGTTCAACTCCCAGATGTCGCCAGTCCCGAACAGGCTTGCGACCGTCCCGCCGATGATCGAGCCGACGATGCCCAGCACCAGGGTCATCGCGATACCGAGGTTCTGACGGCCGGGTTTGATCAGTCGAGCAGCGGCACCAATGATCAATCCCGCAACAATAAATCCGATCACCGAACTTCCCTTCTCTAGGTGCTACCAAGGCTACCGATCAGGGAAAGCGCACCCCCACCGTCACCAGCGGATGATCCGTGGCGTTCTTCACCGCGTCATCACGACGGACCGTCCAATTACCAAACGTCAGGTCCTTGGTGCCAAAGATCCAATCGATCCCGTCGTACGCCGGGTCCTGGCAGGGTTTCTCGCGCTGTTCACCGGTCGCCGCTGCCAGGGTGCCCGACTTGGTGAAAAAGCAGAACGCCTCTGCCTTCAAGTTGAGGTCGCCCATCAAGACCACCGAAGCCTTTCGGTCCGCCAAGCGCTCCACGAGATCGGCCTCCACCTTGATTGCTGCGGCGCGATGCTCCTCCTGCTCAGGAAACTGCGGCGTGTTGGCCGGGTTGTGGACGTTGATGAACCAGACCGCCTGACCGGTCTTCAAGTGCCTGAGTTTTACGACGGGTGCGCGGCGTTGGCGGCCATTGAAATAGGGCACTCCGACGGTGCGGGTCTCCAATTGCTTCCAGATGGCAGGCTTCCAGGCGATCGCATTCTCGGTGTCCTCGAGGGAGTGAAAGAGTTCCCAATCGTCAGCGACCCAGCGGAACGCCTGAGCCTGCGGCCGCTGCAACTCTTGGAGCCCAACCACACTGACCTGAGCATCGCCCAACAACTTCAACGCTGTCCGAACCCGGACCCGACCGTCTGCCAGCTCGGGGAGTTTTCCGTCTGGTCTCGTGTGGGAGTTGCCCAAAACGTTGAACGTCGCGATGACGGTATCGGCTTCAAATCCCGGCTCTGGTGCTGCGCTTGGCTCGTCTGGCCGGTCACCTGCGTCTTCGGTCTGTTCGATTACCGGTGGCAGCTCGACGGTCGGAGAACCCTCGCCACCGAAGCCCATCACAAGGGAGGCAAGGGGGGCTGCCAAGACGACCAACCCGGTCATGATCAGCACCAGGATCAGATTGTTCCGCCGACCCTGCCGATCCGTTTGCCCCGTCACGGCCGCAATCTTGGCACGCTATTGGTGCCCGACCCAGAGGAGTTGCACGTGAGACCCACGTCACACTGCTTGATCGATCCAATATGTCGGCCCGTCAAGCGGAGGTAACTTTCAAACGACTAAGTCACGCAGCAGGGTTGAGAGGAACATCAATGACAAGTCCATTGCGGGCAGCAACCACACACAGCGGCATCCTTGATTTCGTCGCGACCGCGACGGCGTTGTGCCAGCCCGACAATGTGCACTGGGTGACCGGAACTGATGACGAGTGGACCACGCTGACCGATCAGCTAGTTGCCAGCGGCACGTTCACGCGGCTCAATCCCGAGATCAAACCCAATTCGTTCTATGCAGCCAGCGATCCGACCGACGTGGCACGAGTCGAAGAACGCACCTACATCTGCTCGGTCAATCAACGCGATGCTGGCCCCACCAACAACTGGATGGATCCGGCAGAGATGAAGGCCATCCTCGCTGACCTGTTTGCTGGCTGCATGCGCGGACGCACGATGTATGTCATCCCGTTCGTGATGGGCAACTTGGATGCCGACCACCCGATGTTTGGCGTCGAGATCACTGACTCCGCCTACGTCGTGGTATCGATGAAGATCATGGCTGGCATCGGCACCGACGTCTTGCGCGCGATCGAGGACCGCGGGGCACCCTTCGTTCCGGCGATGCACTCGGTCGGCGCCCCGCTGGCTCCGGGCGAGATCGATGCGGCATGGCCTTGCAGCGACACGAAGTACATCACTCACTTCCCCGAGACCCGCGAGATTTGGTCCTACGGCTCGGGTTATGGCGGCAATGCGTTGCTCGGCAAGAAGTGTTATGCCCTGCGGATCGCCTCAGCGATGGGCCGCGACGAAGGCTGGATGGCTGAGCACATGCTGATCCTCAAGCTGACGTCGCCGAGCAATGACGTCCGCTATATCGCGGCGGCGTTCCCGAGCGCCTGCGGCAAGACCAACTTGGCGATGCTTGAGCCCACGATCCCCGGCTGGAAAGTCGAGACTCTCGGCGATGACATCGCGTGGATGCGCTTTGGCGACGATGGGCGGCTCTACGCCGTCAATCCGGAGCATGGATTCTTTGGGGTGGCGCCCGGCACAAACGAGCTCACCAATCCCAACGCGATGCGCACCATCGAGCACGGCAACTCAATCTTTACCAACGTCGCGCTGACCCCTGAGGGCGACATCTGGTGGGAGGGCCTCGAAAACACGCCGGATCACGCGACCAGTTGGAAGGGGCAGCCCTGGACCCCCTCCGCTGACGAACTCTCCAGCCACCCCAACAGTCGCTATTGCACCCCGATTGAGCAGTGCCCGATCCTGGCTGACGAGTACTACGCGCCAGGCGGCGTCCCCATCGACGCGATCCTCTTCGGTGGTCGACGCAAGACGACGATTCCGCTCATCACCGAGGCCCGAGACTGGACTCACGGCACGTTCATTGGAGCGACGCTCTCCTCCGAGACGACCGCTGCGGCCGTGGGTGCTGTTGGAGTCGTACGCCGTGACCCGATGGCCATGCTCCCCTTCATTGGCTACAACGCAGGCGACTACATGTCGCACTGGATCGAGATGGGCAAACAGCACGACGCCGCCAAGATGCCGTCCGTCTTCCTGGTCAACTGGTTCCGCCGAGACGATGACGGTGGCTTCTTATGGCCGGGCTTCGGCGAAAATAGTCGGGTGCTCAAGTGGGTGGTGGAGCGCCTAGAGGGCACTGCGGACGCCATCGAAACCCCGATCGGTTATGTCCCGACAGCGACCGGCTTAGACACGAACGGTCTGGACCTGACAGAAGCGCAGATCTCCCAAGCGCTGGCTTTTGATGTCGACGAATGGCGGGCTGAACTGCCGCTGATCACCGAGTGGTTTGAGCAGTTCGGCGATGATTTGCCCGCAGTGTTGTGGACAGAGCTCGACAGCCTGCGTGCCCGCCTCGGCGAATAGTTCGCACCCAATCGCACATTTTTGCAATTGCCCCACCTGTCTTGGGTGGGGCAATTGCATTTTTCTGCGAAGATAGGTAAGAAGGTTAACCAGATCGACAATCAGTAGCCACGAGTCCACGGCCGGGCGGGGACGGACGGAGGATGACGTGAGCAACTTCGGACCCGCACAGCGCTCGCTCTTCGAGGCCAGAGCCATGGCGCTTTACGAACACACGGTCACTCACGCGGGTCTGAGGCCCTCCGACCCGCGCATCGCCGAAGGCGGTCCTGACAAAGACGCGTTCAATCTGCTCATGGAGCTTGGCCTGCTTGCCCTCGATCCGACCAGCGGCTCCTACCTCGCCGTCGACCCGTCCGCCGTCCAATCAAGAGTCGTCTCACCGATGGGTCAGCTGGGTGCGGAGTTGCTCACCGAATCGGCACATTGGGCACGAGCCTTCGGCACAATCGCCCACACCTGGCGCCGATTCCCACAAGCGACCCAGGGCCCGTTTACGGAGCTGCGCGGCGACTCAATCAACCCCTTCCTAGCGGCAGCAGTCGGCGATGCCGAACAGGAGTTGTTGACGGCTCAGCCGCAAACCGGACGCGACGCGGTGACGCTGGCTGCGGCGACGATCCGAGACACTCAAGCCCTAGACCGCGGCGTGAAGATGCGGACTCTTTATCAACACTCTGCGCGGCGCAGTGCGATGACCCATAAGTATGTCCGGAAAGTCGCCGCCCGCGGAGCACAGGTGCGCACCCTCGACGAGTTCTTTAACCGGATCATCATCATCGACCGGAAACTCGCGGTGATCCCGAGTCACCTAGGCACCGCTGTGGCCGTCGCCGTGCGAGAACCCTCGATAGTTGCTTATCTAGTCGACCTGTTTGAGCGCACCTTCGAGCGTGCCCGGCCCTACACCAATATGGAACCGAGGGTCATGAAGGATGTGGCCCGTGAGCAACGTGCGATCACCATTCGGATGCTGATCGAGGGCCACCCAGATCCTTCCAGCGCTCTGCGTCTGGGCGTCAGCCCGCGGACGTACGCCGGCTACATCGCCGACCTGAAGGCGGAATACAACACACAGAGCCGTTTCCAGCTGGGCTACAAGATGGGCCAACTCGGAATTTCCGGGCAGGAAACATCGACCGACGACCCACCGACCAAGTGAACACATGCGGGAGCGTCGGCTGACCAAAGGTCCAAACCCGAGAGGGACAGTTTCATGGGCGACCCCCGCGCACCGCTTGGTGCGTGGGAGCTATCGGGGCCTAGAAACTTTCGAGGGCAGTGACGCTATGCGTCACTGCCCTCGATCCTGAGAGGGGGCCGGGGGGATGGCACCGGGACCAGATAAGTGGGGGGATGTATGGTCCGCTTCTCAGGAGTCTGTGGATGATTGGATGGGTTAGTTCTGGACCACAACGATCTTGATCTTTTTTCCCCAGGCAGTGTCTGCTTGAGCCGAAGTTGCGGTCATCCCGAGAAGCCCGAGGCTCATGACAGCGGCGAGCAGTGCTACACCAGCGCGAGTTAGGAACTTCATTAGTTTCACCTTCATCCGTGGGTCCGGGCGGACCCTCATATAGATAAGTCTGCGTCACATTTGTGAAAGGGAAAGGGAAACGCTCCTTCATAAATATGCATTGCATTTTCTTGCAACTGAGAGCCCCTAGCGCCAGCCGCGTCGGTGCGCTAGGGGACTGAACGGCGCGTCAATGGATACCGTGGGCGAACTGTAATGGCCTCAAAGTGCCGTTCCTGTCCAGCCGCACGCCGCCGTTGAGATTCCCCGTCCAACTCAACCGTGCTGTCCTAGCACCTAGACTGACGGAACGGCGCGCGGCTGGACTCCCCTGCACGGGAAATCTTGCAGCCCACGGTTAGCGGCTCGTTAGCGCGCCGCTGTGACCGGCGACGGGATGAATTTCCGGGGGGATCGAGTTGGAATTCAGTGTGTTGGGACCGCTTGAGGTCCGTGATGGCGGACGGAAACTCGCGATCACCGCGGCGCGCCAACGGTTGGTGCTCGCCACGCTCCTGCTCCATGCGAACCGTCCGGTTAGCGTCGAACAACTGACTGACACATTATGGGCTGATTCTCCACCTCCGGCTGCGCGAGTGACGGTGCAGAACTACATCCGCCGACTGCGGACTTCTCTATCGACCACAAGCAGCGATTCCCCGATCGAGACGACTCCCGAGGGATACCGGATCGTGGTCGGTGCGGACCAGCTTGATCTCCTTGAGTTCGAAGCCCAGGTCAAGAAGGCACGCTCTCAAGTGAACGCGGGCACAATCGCCGACGGGCTCGAGTGTTATCGGGCAGCCTTGGCTCTGTGGCGTGGTCAGCCACTCCCCGACCTCGCTCAAGCCGGGTGGTTGACGGCAGAGCTCTCGGCGCTCACCGACCTCCACCTCACGGTCACCGAAGCGTGGGCCGAGATTGAGCTCGACAACTGGCTCCGGCAGGACCCTTATCGCCTGCCTGAGCGAACTCGTAGCGCGGTGGCCGTTGCGCGAGCCTCTTCGAGCCCAATTGATGAGGGCATTTCACGCAGAGGGCCGCACGGCCGATGCGCTGACGGAGTACACAAAGGCTCGCAATACCTTGATCGGCGAACTGGGCGTCGAACCAGGCCCGCAGCTTCTTGCGGCTCACCAACACGTACTCGCTGGTCACGCCATTGAAGTGCAGCCACACCCAGTGCCGTGCCAGTTGCCGCCAATCGTGGCAGCCGTGTCCGGGCGGGAGCAAAATCTCCATGAGCTCGACCACTTGACCACTTCGGTTGCCACTCACGCGCGTACCAGCGGCACGATCGTAGCCATATCCGGGACCGCTGGCGTCGGCAAAACCACTCTTGCCGTGCACTGGGCGCAACAAGTCGCCCATCGGTTCACAGACGGTCAGTTGTATATCAACTTGCGTGGCTACGACCCGCGGGAGCACCGCTCGGCTCTGACGAAGTCGTTCGCGGTTTCCTGGTTGCTCTGGGGATTGCCGAGCAGTCAATTCCCGACGACCTGGAAGCCCAAACGGGTCTCTATCGCAGCGTCGTTGCCAGCCGCCGAGTGTTGATCTTGCTCGACAATGCCAAAGATGTCGAGCAGGTGCGGCCGCTGCTTCCGGGCGCAGGCCAGTCTCTGGTGGTGGTGACGAGTCGGCTGCGACTCTCATCCCTCACAGTTGTAGAGGGCGCCATCCGATCAATCTTGACTTGTTGACAGAGCTGGAGTCGCTCGAGTTGCTGCGCAACCGGCTGGGCGCGAGACGGGTCGAAGAGGATCCTGAAGCCGCCGTTGAGATTGTTACCCGTTGTGCTCGGCTGCCGCTGGCGCTGTCTATCGCGGCTGCCCGCGTGTCCAACCAACCACACCTTTCGCTGAGCACACTGGCCGACCAACTAGCTGACCCTGACAGGACTTCTCTCGACGTACTTCGCTCAGGTGATCGCGCGACAGACGTTCGAGAAGTGTTGTCGTGGTCGACGGAGGCCCTCGAGCCGGAACCCGCCAGGCTGTTCCGCCTGCTAGGCCTTCACCCGGGCCCCGACTTCACCCCAGAGGCCACGGCCCACCTGATCGACCGCACCTGGCGCAAACGCACGGATGGCTGGACGACCTGGCCCGCGCACAATTGCTCATCGAGGCAGAACCTGGCCGCTACTCGTTCCACGACCTCCTGCGCGCTCACGCCATGGAGTTGGTTGAGCGCCAGGTGAACCTGGACAATCAGACGGCAGCTCTGCGCGTCTCTTTGACTACCTGGCCCAACACGCGACCACCGCTGACAACATTCTCGACCCACCTTGGAAAACCGAGGTTGAATCCCGTAAGCCGGAGACGACGCTGGACCGAGCCGCCGCACGCACGTGGTTGAGAGAAGAGGATCGCGTGTTAACGGCGGCGATTCAGCGTGCCACCGATTGGCCTGGGTTGGAGAGCTACGCCTGGCAGTTGAACGAGGCCATCGGCTTCTACCGCATGGGCAGAGGGCAGCTCCAAGAGAACATTCGTCTCCATGAGATCACATTGACTGCCTGCTTAAGAGAGGGAGACAAATTGGCGGAGGGAAACCTTCGTCTTGGGCTCGGCTCCAGCCATACCTATCAGGGGTCTTTCCCAGCTGCGGAGCTAGAGTTGCAGTCGGCTCACGACATCTTCCGCGACGAAGGTGCCCTGGAATTTCATGCCATCGCGCACCTACGCCTATGCACCCTGGAAGAACGACGAGGCGACGCAGCCAGTGCGCTCGTCCACAGCCAAATTGCGTTGGAAATGTTCGAAAAGGAAACGGGCAGCCGGGGCGTCGCGATCGCCCAGAACAACATCGGCTGGTGTCTCAGCTTGTTGGGCCACCATGAAAGCGCGCTGCCACATTGCCTCCAAGCCCTCGCCATCAGCCCAGAATCGCCCTCTGCATGGCTAGGAACTGGGCCCTAGATTCCGGCTGGGGCACATCTAGTAAATCTGGGGCGAAATCAGGAATCGATAGCGAGCTATATCGATGCCATCGAGATCCTCCAAGAGGAAGGGCGCCACCTGCAACTCGCGGAGTACATCTGGCATTTAGGGGACGCCTACGAGGCCACCGGCGATCACCAAGCTGCCCGTTCAGCTTGGCGAAGCTCCTCGACTTTTTGGAGCGACTGGACCACCCCAACGCCGCCGTACTCCGCGCCAAACTCAACGTCTAGCTGTAGAGATAGTGACCTCAATCTCCCACGCGTTGGTCACATGTAGTCGCCACTCATCAATCGTCCTCGCACGGCTTTCCCTTGTTAGACTCAGCGCAGATGATCATCGTGAACGGCTCGGTAGTGACCTGTTTGCTGCCGTCCGCGGAGTGGTAGCGAATTTACAAACGCTCCACACGTTGGCGACGCGTGGGATCGGTGGAGCGCTCTCGGTCTGTGTCTGAATATCCGAGGTCTTCCATGGGCTCATCAACTGCGCCAACGTAGAGCGCACTCCGCGGGTAGAGCTTGTACAGACACAGGTAGCGAAACGCACAACTTAGACACCATTGCCGACGGTAGTGGCCTATGGTAGACGGTGATGGGCTCGGCGCCGGTGACGCACAGGGCCTGCGAGCGGAGGGTGATTAGAGGCCACTCTCCCGCATAGACCCCCACGCCGTAGGGCGTGTTGGCAACGGTGCGCAACTCACGCTCAGTGGCTGAATCGGAAGAAGAGCCACCGAGAGTGAAAGCGAGGATAGTGAGGCCGAAAATGTGCCTTGCTAGCCAGCGTGAGCCTCCGAACTCGGCGAACTTGACCAGCCTGAACTGATGCTGCCACAGACTCGAGACCGTGCAGTGCAGTGCGTGACGTCGTACTGCATCTTTGTGGCAGTGGTACAGCTGGATTGGGCGATCAGAGGGACGTACCAGACAATGGGCCACATTAGGGGGACTCTAACGGCGAGGTAGACGCACGATCAGTGTGGGTAGACCTCGCACTGCGCAACCTTGCAAGGTCGCGCAGTGCGCTCTGGGCACTTGCCGGACGCACATTTAGATTTTAGAACGCAGAAAGAAACAGCTAAACCAAGCCGTCCAATTCCCAACATTTCACGCGGTGGGCACTCGTGACACCTCGCTTTCGGGTGAATACGGGCGGGTGGTGGCGATTCCTCGGCCAGTGAGGACAGCGGCGAGAACTATCGTTTAGATGACCAAAAAGTTCACCATGTCTGAGTCATCGTTGATCGCCAGTTTCGCGTGCAGAAGCCGCCAAACTACTTGCACTAGCACGAGCGCGATAAGTGACGAGCACGCGATCCTGAGCCGACTGGGGTTACGGCCACAGAGGAATCTCGTTGATAGTAGGATCGCCGCGATAATCAGCGTAATGAGAACAACCGGAATCATGTTGCTCACCTTAAACGCATCGTCCAGTTCTGCTCGATACGTACACACGCAGTGATGGTCGGCTTGTCGGGCAACGGCCATACTCGATGACGTACGAGGTCGCGATCCCAACCAAGATTGCCGCGACGCCACAAGCTAGCCATCCGACTGCCGGAATTGCGCAGATTGCGAGTGCCAACGCACCGCCCCCGACTCCAAGAAGTTGCTGCTGATCGAATCGGTTGAAGGATACGTACCAGCCTCGACTGTCGCTGCCTCCACCGAGACATGTGGCGCAAGGCGCCGCCACGTCGGCTAACTTCAAAACGCCATACCCTTTAACCCGATAACTGACGATGCCGTTCCGGGTTTTGGCACCCTCTGTCTTTAGCGCGGCAACCAACTCTTCATATCCCGCCTCGACTTCCTCGTCAGTCAGTCCGGCCAGGGGATCCACAGGAGCCACCTGGGCCGGGGTTGACTGAACGACCTTGCTTGAGATCGCGGAGGCATCCATCGAACTGGTTAAAATCATCATCACTGCTGCGCTCAGCGCTATCAATAGTCTTCGCATTTGCGAAACACTTACTCCCGTAATGCACCACGCGTCGAATCCCGTGATGCAATCGAATTTCTCTGTACGCCAGTGAGCATTTCGGACTGCGTTAGCGCCTCACTAGCTCGAGCGGGTAGCGATGGTCCCCCAATGGTAAATCGCGGGCCGTCGTGGCCGACGATGCCGACGTACTCTTGACACCGACGCCGTCGCAAAGCAGCCGACACTTGACGGGGAATCAAGTGCTCACAGCGGCGTCCGTCGCGCTCGTCGTCACGGTGTCGTCCTAGCCCTGGGCCACATCGTGGTCCTCACACCTTCGGCGCTCCGCCATGGCGAAGCGGCAGGCCCTTGGTGGGGGACTAGCGGTGAGGCGACTCACCGGGTGACTGCTGGCCACCGGGAAGTTCTCGGAGACTCGGACGGTTCGATATTTTCAGGTCGGTTATGTCGTCCAGGTACAAGTGAGGAGCGACCCACGGTCGGCGTCCACAGGTGTGCGAACGAACGCGGCGAAGCCCGGCATAGTGAACCGCAATTGCCCGGTCCCGACAGATTCGATGAGGCCCTTGTCGATGAGGGCTTTGCGGGCTGTGCTCAGTTGAGGTGTCGTCTTGCCGAGCAGGGCTGTGATGTGCCGCGTCAACGCCACCCCATCCTCGGTGACAACCTGGGCAATCGCCACGATGAGTTCTTTTTCGACCTTGGTGGCTTTGATCCAACGTCCACGGAACATGCCAACAGCAAGCCCTCTTTGCACTTCCTCAAGCGCCATGCCCGCATGCTCGTCGGTGATGATGCTGCCATTGTTCGGAGAGGCAGCAGTCCATGCTTCATCGCCTAAGAGCTGAATCAGAAAGGGCGACCCATTGGCGGCTTCCGTGACTGCGTCAACGGCGGCGGGGTCCCACCGCACACCCAACTGGAGTGCAGGCTCGACGAGGGCCCGTTCGGCAGCTGACCGATCAAGACGATCAAGAACCCGGAAGTCGAAGCGTTCGGTGAACGATGCTGCCGCCATCACACGCTCAGGGGTTTGGGGGAGCCCGGCGGCGAAGAAGACAATCGGCACTTGGCCAGAGGCTGCCAAGGCATCCTGGATGGCATTGGCGACAACCACAAGTTGGGACTTCGGGGCTTCCTGGAATTCATCGATCAGGATCACCACTCCCGACGAACCAGTTTCGGCAGCGATCTGGGCAGCCGCAATCATCAGGCCCGCCAGTCCTTGCCGCTGCACCGTAGCGGTCTGGGAGTCGTACGCCGCGCTCGGCGCTGCGGGAGAGCCGATCTTCACCACGCCCGCATTGATCTCGATGGCAAGACCAGCCAGTCGATGACGCATGCGGGACCAGGCATCGCTCACCCGGCGCCGCCCAAGGGGTGCGACTGCCTCAGCTACCAAGCCCGCAAGCAACCTGACATTGTCCGAGACACTGTCGAAGGCCACACTGACCGTGATGAATCCGCGTTCCACTGCCGCGTCTGCGATCACACCCAGAGTCACCGTCTTGCCCAGCCCACGCGTTCCTGTCAAGATCATCGCCGAGGGTGCCGCAGCACGAGAGTTCGCGACACGCGTCAGACTTGCAGCCGCCCGGGCGAGTTGCTGATCGCGCCCGACAAGAACGGCTGGACGCGCCCCAAACCCCGGTTGATACGGACTATCCACAACACAACCTCCCCTATAAGTTCCTATAAATAGACAAGGATTATAGTAACTTATAGAGACTCCCTGTTGTGTCACGTCAAAAGCACAGCGACCAAAGCGCCCAGTTCAGTGCTGACAGCGCGCACGTGCTCGGACTTGCCGATGTCGCGCTTGATCATGGGCATGTGGTGCACCAAAGCAGTCGTCGGATTCAGCACGCTGCTGGGGTCACGGACTTGTGGGGTAGTCGCGACAGGCTCCACCAACAAAAACGGGGCTCGATCAACAGAAAGAACCCCCGCGGGCCGAGGCCCCTTCGAGGGTTCTTGCATTCAACTGGCGGAGGCGGCGGGATTTGAACCCGCGAGAGGGATTAACCTCAACCCGCTTAGCAGGCGGGCGCCATAAACCGGACTAGGCGACGCCTCCCCGACAGCGCGCCTAGGTTACAAGCCCGACCGGCACAGCACCCAATCCGCCTATCGACGACGTCAAACGCCCCCTTCGCGAGCTCTTCATTGCGGCAGCTCGTCCTGCGACAGCGGACGCAGACCGTGGCCGCGGCTGAGGTGTTCGCGCACTTGTTGGGCAAAGGTGTCCCGGTCCGTGGCTAGAGCCGCAACCGGGATAACTGTGGACCGGCCATCACGCAACCGAAAGGCCAAACAGACAGCACCCGACACGTGGGCAGACACAACATCCTCGACGTCCGCCCAGCGCCCTTGATTGACACCAGCGCCCCGCAGGAACCGCACCCGATAGCCAACCTCGCTCAGCTCAACCACCTTGACTCGGGAGAAATAGAGCCAGGAGCCAATGGCCGCGATCATGCCGACGGCGGCCACCACGATGACTACGGCCATCGGCCAAGCCAACGCCACGGTGAGTGCCGTCACGATCAGCACCACGGCAGCCACACCCACGACGGCCGCACCGAGCAGACGGGCACTAATTGCGGGGGCAAGTCGGAAGGTCGCAGTCACCCCCCGATTGAACAAGATGAAGGCACCCAGGCCAACTTGATGAGGCAACAACCGGCTCCGCCCTCTACACTTGCCCGCGTCCGTCTGCATTTGCTCACACTCGTGCGGCCGGCGTGGAGGGGTGCCGGAGCGGCCGATCGGAACCGCCTTGAAAGCGGTCGTAGGGAGACCTACCGCGGGTTCGAATCCCGCCCCCTCTGCCACGGGTCCTGTGCCAAAAGGGCCTAGGGGCCACAACGACCAGCTAGTGGCTCCAAAACACCCCATTTCGAGCGAATTGGGTTAGTTAGCTGGTCCTAGTGGCCCCTGGAGTCCGCTGAACCATGAGAGCCCTGATGGTGCGGACGACGTACGTCGGAGAGAAGACGACCTGCGGCCAGGTAAAGCGCAGCACCAGCCAACCCGCGGAAACCATCGCGTTGTAGCGCGCGCAGTCGCGGTCATGGCTCTGCTTGTCGGCGTGAAAGGCCCAGGAGTCGGCTTCGATCACGATGCGGCGGAGTGGATCAACCAGGTCGGGGTGAAATTTGATGCCGTCAATCTCAATCGGGTATTGCGGGATGACGGCGAGGCCCGCCTCGATCGCGAGAGCACGAAGGGCAGATTCGAACGCGTTAACGGATCGTGCATCAGCGTGAGTGGCCACGAACCGCGCCGCCCGGCCCCGCTCCCCTCGCATCACGGCAGTAGCGGCACCAAGTTCCTCAGCCGTCACGCGACAATGACGCAATGCCGAATCGGCAACAGCCAACGCCGTCGCGAAAGGAAGGTCTCGCGAGCAGTCGACCACGGTGCGCAGGGGATGAGTCGCCCAGCCCTCAAAGTCAGCGCTGCTCACTTCGCGGCGATAGAGTTCCACCGGCCTAGTGAGCTCAGTCGGGACTCTCCGTTTGCGAGGCAGCGTGATTTGTGGCCGTTCGGGTGGCAGCACGATCTCCCAGCCCCAATGTGCTGCCGCACTGAGGTGGGAGAGGTAGCCATTCACCTCTTGTGCGGCAAGCAAACCGTGATCTGCGGCGGGAACAGCGAAGCGTCCTCGTCCCAACCTCACCACGCTTCCACGCGAGACCGACGTTCGAAGGCGCTTGCGCGAAGTCAACCGCAACAGTTGCTTGGTATCTCCTATGCCACCCAATCGCACCAGCGCGTCGTAGGCATCCATGCAAGCAGTGTGCCCACATCTGTGGGCGTTTCGCTGGCGCTATCCACAGGGGCCACAACGACCAGCTAACTCGCCGCAAGATGCCCAAAAGAGACCGCTTGAGGGCCGTTAGCTGGTCTGAATGGCCCTTGGGTCATCATCCAAGCGCGGCTAGAGCAGGGCAGATCCGCGGCTGGGTTCGGGGCGGATGGCGGTCTGTTCCTCAGCGCGACGAGCGCGGGAGTTGCGGGCATTGGCGAACCACAGGTCGGCTCTGAATGATCGCGAAACCGATCACGAGCCCCAGCAACACGCTGTAAGCGATCTGAAGCCCGATCTCTTCGAGAGGCACTTCGGGTCGCACCAACGCATGGGCGATCGGCGCCGTGGCGCTCACCCCAAAGGCGGTCACCCACCAACCCTGCCGACGCCGGGCCCGGATGTGACAACCCCACGCAAGCGCTGGAATGCCCAAGAGAGCAACGATAGGTCGCGGAATAGCGCCCAGATTGGTGTGCACCCACTCCGCCCCGGCAAACAACATCTCGACCAAGCCCGGACTGCCGTAGCGTCGCAACACTTCGGCGTACACCAGACTCAGCGCCAACACGACGCCGCCAAAGAGCACCAGACCCAGCCCACGACGACCAAGGCCATGAAAGCCAGCGCCAAGGCGATAGACCAGCAGAAAAGCCATCACCAGCGACAGCCCCAACGCGAGGTACTCAAACTTCACCGGATGAAGAACCGGCGCAAAGCCGATGCTCGCAAAGGCTCCGATTGCCGAGATCAGGACCGCAAACAACACCTCCCGGACCGCCTGCCAAAAGCGCACCGCAGGCACGGTGGCCATCACGGCAAGGACTGCCGACAGGACGCTAGTGAGCAGGGCAGCTCCGGTGCGCAGCCGGTCGACATCCGACCAGAGCACGGCCAGTCCCATAACTATCGCGAGGCCGCCGAAAATGAGTGGCCGCCCACCGGTGCGAGCGGCCAGAGCAATGGTGTAGGCAGCACTGACCGCAACTGCCCCGACCCCAGCAAGCATCGGCGCGTCACCATAAGGACCGATTTTGATGTCCACGATCGCCAACACGAGGGCGGCGATGCCGAGCAGCAACAACAAGGACCACGCGATCGCGCCGAGCGGAAAGCCAGGATCGGTGGACTTGGGGGGGTCGAGACGCCGCGACCCTCCCCCCCGGGAGGCAGGGCGGGGCTGTGACTTGTCAGCGGAGCGACGAGTGGCTTTGGTTTCAGACACGATCGGCCAGGCTACAGGCGTCGGTTGCTAAGAGACGGGTTGGTGTGGCGGCAGGCGATGAGCACTTCGCGATCCAGCGTGGCGGTCAGCACGGCTGGCTGTTCGGCAGCCTCGGCCAGCACGTCACCCCAGGGATCAACCACGAGGGAGTGTCCGCAATATCGCGGCCCGGGTTGGCCGGCAGCAATGACGAAGCAGGTGTTTTCGATAGCCCGAGCACGCACGAGCGTGCGCCAGTGATCCACCTTGCGAGGCCCGGCCACCCAGGCCGCCGGCACCACCAGCACCTCAGCACCGGCATCAACCAGAGCCCGGGATAACTCAGGAAAGCGAAGGTCATAGCAGGTCATGATCCCCACTATGAACCCGCCGACTTTGATGACTTGCGGGTGGATCTCGCCCGCCGAGAGGCGCTTCGATTCGCGGTAGCCAAACGAGTCATACAGATGGATTTTGCGGTACGACGCCCGCTCGGCGCCGGCGACCACCAGGGTGTTCCACGGTCGACCCGGGTCATCGGAGGCTTCGAACATGCCAGCGACGATGGTCGTCTCGGCGGCATCCGCAACCCGAGCCACCTCTTGGGCAAATGGGCCATCGAGCGCTTCGGCGTAGGGGCTGATATCGGAGCCAGCCTCACCGAAGTCACGAGCAAAGGCTTCCGGGAAGACCACCAAGTCGGTGTTGGCTGGCGTCAATTGACCAATCCGACCTCGATTGACTCCTGGATCGAGACTGGCTGCCTCTTGCGCGACAGCAACCCGCAATCGGGTGCCAACACTGCCAACTGTCATGCGGATAGCCTGCCACGGCTCGGGTCAGTGCGACACTGCCCAGGTGACGTCACCATCCCAAACTGTTGCTGCCGTGGTTTTGGCTGGCGGCACTGGTGCCCGCTTAGGCGGCGCCGACAAGGCCTCGATCACTCTCGCGGGCCAGACCCTGCTTGAGCGGGCCCTCACAGCGGTTGACCGGGCTGACCAGATCATCGTGGTCGGCCCGACGGTGGCCCTAGCAGCGGCTAACAACAAGGTGAGTTTCGTGCGGGAAGAACCGCCTGGGGGTGGACCGGCTGCCGGATTGTTGGCAGGGCGGGACGCCGTGACAGCCGGGGCAACCTTGCTCGTCATATTGGCCGTCGACATGCCTGGGGTGAGCGCGGCGACCATGGATCGACTCCTGGCAGCGCTGGTCGACGATGAAGACGGCGTGTTCTTGGCCGGCCCGGATGGCCGAAGGCAACTCGCGGGCATTGTTCGGCTCAGCGCCCTTGACGGCGTACGCCCAACCGCGGCGGCGATCGATGGTTTGCCGATGCATCGACTACTCGACCCACTCCGCCTCACCGTGCTGCCCGCGACTCCTCAGGAAAGCACCGATGTCGACACGTGGGCTGACCTTGATCGCCATCGAGAGGGGTTGCCGTGGATCGAGGGTTAGGTGCACGCTGGACTTGTGAACCTCCACGATTGGATCGACGAACTGTGCGATGTCCTGGACCTCGACACCGAGGTTGATGAGGCCTTGATCTTGGATCTTGCTCGAGTTGCTGCCCACAATGTGGAGCGTCCGGCGGCACCCATCACTACCTATCTCTTGGGCTTTGCCGCTGGTCAAACTGATGCTAATCCCGAGCAGACCGAGCGACTCGCCGGACTAGCTCAGGTCTTGGCCGAAAGCTGGGACCGCCCTGCCGATGCGCCGGATCCAAACGACATCGCTATCGAGGTGCCTGACGATCACGAAGTCGACCACACCGGTGATCGCTTCGACACCTAGGTCGAACCAAACTCACGAACTGCCCTACCGTGAGGGCATGCGTGCCATCGTTTTCGCCGAGCCTGGCGGTCCTGAGCAACTCAGCCTCCTCGACGTCCCGGCGCCGGTGCCCGGGCCGGGAGAGGTTCTGCTTAACGTCGTCGCAACCGCGGTGAATCGGGCCGACACTCTGCAACGCCGCGGACACTATCCACCACCGCCGGGGGCTTCAGAGATCCTCGGATTGGAGTGCAGCGGACGGATCGCATCACTAGCCGGGCTCCCGCCGGAGACAGCCGAGCGCTGGGCCGTCGGCGATGAAGTCTGTGCGTTGCTGTCAGGCGGAGGGTATGCCGAGCAGGTCGCCGTACCTCTGGGGCAACTGCTTCCGGTTCCGCCAGGGATTGACCTCGTCACTGCCGGCTCACTGCCCGAGGTCGCCTGCACAGTCTGGTCGAACCTATTCATGGTGGCTGGCCTCCAGCGCCACGAAACGCTCCTAGTGCACGGCGGCGCAGGCGGCATTGGCTCCTTTGCGATTCAGCTGGCAACCGCGCTGGGGATCCGGGTGTTTGCAACGGCTGGATCCCCAGAAAAGTTGGCGCTGTGCCTGGAGTTGGGGGCTGAGGCCGCGATCAACTATCGCGACGAAGACTTCGTGGCCAAGATCGCGGAGTTCACCGAGGGCCGTGGTGTGGACGTCATCTTGGACAACATGGGTGCGAGCTACCTCGATCGCAACGTGCAGGCCTTGGCTCTGGAGGGCCGGCTGGTCATCATCGGGCTCCAAGGCGGCGCCCAGGCAGAGCTCAACATCGGCGCCCTATTGACCAAACGCGCGGCAGTCATTGCTACGTCGCTGCGCTCAAGGCCGCCGGCGGCAAAGGCAGCCATCTGTGCGGCAGTGGCCGAACACGTCTGGCCACTCATCGCTTCCGGAGCCATCCGGCCCCTGGTTCACACCACCCTGCCACTCGGCGAGGCCGCGGCTGCCCACACCCTGATGGAGTCCGGCGTTCACACAGGCAAGATCGTGCTGAGGGTGTAGCCGCCTCAAGGCTCGGTCCTGGTCCCGACATAGGCTAATCGCATGAGTGAAGCCGTGACCGAACCCACCAGCCAGCCCAACAGCCCGACTGACGGCTTGGCTGACGGCCAGCACGAGGTCTATGTCATAGGGCCCGATGGTCAGCCAGTCCAGGTAGCCACGAATTCGGCTGGGCCCGGCGGGCAAGACGAGGGCTCGGACGACGAAAGCCTCACAGGCCTCACCGACCTGGTGGAGCAACCAGCCAAGGTCATGCGCATCGGCAGCATGATTCGCATGCTTCTCGAAGAGGTGAAGTCCGCACCACTCGACGAAGCCAGTCGCAGTCGCCTGAAGGAAATCCATCAGGCCTCGATCAAGGAACTGGAAGCCGGGCTGGCCCCCGAGTTGATCGAGGAACTTGATCGCCTCACGCTCCCCTTCACCGAAGACGGCGTGCCGAGCGAGTCAGAGTTGCGGATCGCCCAAGCCCAACTCGTGGGGTGGCTCGAGGGCTTGTTCCACGGGATCCAAACCGCGATCTATGCCCAACAGATGGCCGCCCGAGCTCAACTGGAGCAGATGCGCAAGGCGTTGCCAGCCGGGATGATGTCAGGCCCCAACGGGCCTGGCGCGATGTCGGGTCACGGCGGTCATGCTGGCCAGCCGCATGAGGGCGACCAGGGCTCTCCCAGCAGTGGGATGTATCTCTAGCGTTCGGTATCGCGGCCGAGTCGGCCAACGATGGCCAGGCCCAAGGCTCCCAGGATCACCAGGGCGGCACCCGGGGCCGCGAGCCGGGCAAACTCGATGGGGACTGTGTCGTCGACTTTGGTGCGGGTTGCCGTGAGTGGCTCCGGTTCGGGTGTCGGTGGCACAGGAAACACGGCGTCGAGTTGGGTCAGCACCACCGCAGTGAGCTCTTGGGTCCCCGAACACTTGCCACCCACCGTCGGCACCCCCTCAACAACATCAACGAAGAAGACAAACCTCTTGCCAACCGGCAACTGCTCAAGCTGACACGCGGCCCGGACTTCCTTCGGCTCGACCCTGACCGTCGTCGCGCTGAGAGTCCCTTGATAAACATTCTCGACCGCGACGACGTAGCGGATCGGACGGTTGGCTGCGGTTGCCTTGGGCTGGTCGGGCAGTTTCGGGGACAACCGGACGGCGTTGAGCGTGCCACTGAAGACGGTGTCAACTTGCGCGGCGTACGTCGCCAAATCACCATCCGGGTTGGGCTGGGCGCAGGTGCAGGCCAGTGCCGCGGGGGCTCCGGCAGCCCCAGCCGCTAGCCCCAGGGTGAAGAGAGCGGCACCGAGGCAGAGCACGGCCAGGCCACGCACGGTCGCGGCGAGAGTTGAGCGCATTCCCCCATCAGAGCGCATCCGGAGCGGCGATGTCACTCTCAGGGTCACTCAGGCCACCCCCTGAGCGCGGCCAAACAGTTGCTCAATGACCTCGGCCACTCCATCGGCGTCGTTCGAACCTGCCCGATGCGAGGCCGCACGCACTGCACCGGAGTGAGCATTTGCCATGGCGTAGGAGAGCCCGGCCCACTCAAGCATGGCGATGTCGTTGGGCATGTCCCCGAACGCCACGACATCACTTGAAGTCAGCCCCATCTCGGCCACCAGCAGCGCCAGCGTCGTCGCCTTCGTCACCCCCACCGCACTGATCTCGACCATGGCATGGGCCGAGGACCAGGTCGTGGTGACGAGATCGCCGACCGAGTCTTCGACTTCGAGCCAAAACGCCTCAGCGGCAAAGCCCTCGTGTTGGGCCAGCATCTTGACCGTGCGGTCATCAAGCAGATCCTCGATTCGCCCCACGCTCACCGGGCTGGTGTCGGTCTGTGACTCGTTGTCTAAGCGGGAGCGAAACTCCGGCTCGATCCCGATGCCGCCGGCCTTCTCCAACGCAAATGCCGTGCCAGGAAGCCGCTCGCGCAGCCGGACCACCACCTCAGCCATCACGTCGACCGCGAGCGGGTGGGTGTTGCGGATCTCGCGCGCGGCCACGTCGTAGACCACCGCCCCGTTGGAAAGCACAGCCAGTCCATGTCCGCCAATAGCGCCCCACAAGTCAGCCATCCAGCGGACCGGCCGGCCGGTCACGATCACTAGGGGTATGTCGAGTTGGTCAAGGTGATCGAGCGCCAACCGAGTGCGCGGGCTGACGGTCCCCGCGGAGGTGAGCAGGGTGCCGTCCAAGTCAGTCGCGACCAGCTTTGGTTTCATCGAAACCACCGCTCTAGCTCGACGGCCGCGCCATCGTCATAGACCGGATCGGTGACATGGTCAGCGGCTTCTCTCACGATGTCGATCGCCTGCGCCATGGCTACCCCGCGGCCGGCCCACTGCAACATCTCGATGTCGTTGCGGCCGTCGCCGATCGCGAGCACGTCGGCGGCGTCAAGGCCCAACTCTTTGCAGACGAACTCCAGGCCAGAAGCCTTCGAGACGCCCACCGGCGCGAGGTCGAGCCAGGCCGACCAGCCCACGACATAGTCCGTTCCGTGCAAGCCCAGTCGAGCCATCAACTCCACAAAGTCGTCTGCGGTGGCCTCGGGATCACGAATGATCACCCTATTGACGGGCTCGGCGACTAGCTCGTCGATGGCACAGATCGTCATCTCGCCAGAGAGCTCACCCGCAGGAAAGGGCCGATTCACCCGATAGCCGTTGCCACGCTCTTCAACCGCAACCCGGGCGTTGGGGTGATGCTCCAGCACGGCTGCCACCCCCGCTCGGGCATCGAAGGTCTCCTCAAAGACGATCTCGATGGGTGAGTAGCGAAAGATCACCGCTCCGTTTGACGCGACAACCCACAACCGGTCGTCGTCTGGCTGAGGCAGGTCGAGCAGGTCAGCGATCCGGGTCATTCCGTGCGGCGAGCGGCCGCTGGCCAACACGACGACGGCGCCGGCAGCGTGGGCAGCATGGACCGCTTCGTAGACGCGCTGTGGAATAACCTCGGCGGTCTGTCCCGAGCCCTCGACCCAGGTGAGCAGCGTGCCGTCGATATCGAGGGCGACCAGCTTGGGTTGCCAGGAGTTGGGGGTATCTGGTTTCGAGAGGTTCGCTTCGCTCACTCCTCAACCACCGAGGGGCCGCAACGTGTCGGTGCCCATCCACTTCTGCAGCGCCTGAGGCACCCGGACTGACCCGTCCGCCTGTTGGTGGGTCTCCAGAATCGCCACGATTGTTCGGGTCATCGCACAGAGCGTGCCGTTGAGCGTCGCGATGGGTTGTACGCCGTCCGCGAAGCGCCCACGAGTGTCGAGGCGACGGGTCTGGAAGTCGGTGCAATTGGAAGTGGACGTCAGCTCGCGATACTTGCCCTGGGTTGGGATCCAGGCTTCGCAGTCAAACTTGCGCTGCGCACTCAGCCCGAGGTCACCTGCGGCTACGTCGATCACGCGATAGGCCAGTTCGAGTTTGTCGAGGAACGCTTTCTCCCAGCCCAGCAGCCGTTGGTGTTCGGCGTACGACTCCTCCATCGTTGTGTAGACAAACATCTCCACCTTGTCGAACCAGTGAACGCGAATGATGCCCTTGGTGTCCTTGCCATGTGAGCCTGCCTCCTTGCGGAAGCAGGGGCTGAACGCGGCATAACGCAGCGGCAAACTCTCGCCGTCGAGAATCTCGTCGGAGTGGTAGGCCGCCATCGGGACCTCGGAGGTGCCCACGAGGTAGAGGTCCTCGCCTTCGATGCGATAGACGTCATCGGCGGCCTGCCCGAGAAAGCCAGTGCCTTCCATGGCGCGCGGCTTCACCAGGGATGGGGCGATCACCTGGGTGAACCCGGCCTCGCGCGCCTGCTCCATGGCGAGATTGATCAGCGCCAACTCAAGTTGGGCCCCCACGCCGGTCAGGAAATAGAAACGCGAGCCCGACACCTTGGCGCCTCGCTCCAGGTCGATCGCACCCAGCAGCTTGCCGAGTTCGATGTGGTCTCGAGGCTCAAAGCCGGCGGCCGCGAAGTCTCGCGGGGTGCCGATCGTTTCGAGCAGAGTGAAGTCTTCCTCGCCACCGCTAGGCGCCTCTTCGGCCGCCACATTGGGGATCGCCTTCAGGGCGTCACGCCAAGCCTCGTCGGCTTCGGTTTGGGCTGCCTCTGCCTGCTTGACCTCAGCGGCAAGGATCTTGGTGCGGGCCAAGAGGCTCGCCTTCTCTTCTCCGCTGGCCTGGGGAATCAGCTTGCCGAGTTGTTTCTGTTCGGCCCTGGCCGCCTCGAACACCGCGATTGCCGTACGCCGCGTCTCGTCCGCCGCCAGCGCGTGGTCAACCACATCGGCGGACAATCCACGCTTGGCTTGAGCAGCACGGACACGGTCGGGGTCATCACGAAGCAAGCGCGGATCAATCATGGGTCCAGGTTATCCGTTGTCGTGCCACCGGCTAGCCGCCGATCCAACGTTCCGTCCGTGCACCCGCCATACTTTCCTCCGTGCCTGAGAGACCCCGCTGGATCCCGTTGCTGTGGGCTGCCCTCTGCTTCGGGCTGTTCGCGCTGATCGCCGCGCTCATGCTCGGCGAATGGGCTCCACTGAGCGCCTGGGACGACCGCGGTCAGCCCGCCTTGGCCTGGGCATCAGACACCCACTTACTTCAACAGGCGTTGCGAGTGATCGAGATCGCCTTCAGCACAATGGCGATGAGCATTGCGACCGCAGCGCTCGCGATCTTCTTGATCATTCGGAAACAACGCCGGGCGGCGGCGTACGCCGTCGGAGTGATGCTCTGCACGGGCCTCGCCACCACCTGGCTCAAGGTGTGGGTGGGCCGTGCGCGACCTGACTGGCAACACCCGGCGGGGCTCTTGGAAAACGGCGCCTTCCCGTCGGGGCATGCAAGCGGGGTGACCGCCTTTGTCGGCATCCTGTTGGTGCTGACCACGATGTTTTCACGCCGAGCATTGGTACGCCGCGGGGTGGCCTTCCTACTCGGGTTGGTCGTCTTGATCGTGTGCCTCGACCGGATCCTGTTGGGTCGGCACTACCCCAGCGACACCGTTGCGGGCGTACTCCTGGGCGCCGGGGTCGTGTTAGTCGGCCTGACCCTCTATAGCCCGGTGCCCCGCAGTCACGCGGCCGCTGCTGAACCCCTCGTCGAGTCGATGCCCGGGACGCGTGATCTGGCGGTGATCGTCAACCCGATCAAGATGGAAGACCCCGTCCAGTTCCGCACGATCGTCTCGACGATGGCCGCAGAGGCCGGTTGGTCACGGCCCCGTTGGCACTACACGACAGTCGAAGACCCCGGAGCGGGGATGGCCCACCAGGCCTCGGTCGATGGCGCCGATCTGGTGTTGGTCTGCGGTGGCGACGGCACGGTTCGTGAAGTGTGTGCCGAGCTTGCCGGGACCGGCATTCCGGTCGGAATCATTCCTGCGGGCACCGGCAACCTGCTGGCCCGCAACCTCGAAATCCCGCTCTATTTGCGCTCGGCAGTCGACGTAGCGCTTAACGGTCAAGATCGAGCCGTGGATATGGTCGCGGTCTCGGGCGATGGCATCGATGACACCCACTTCATGGTGATGGCTGGCATGGGCATGGACGCCGCCATCATCGAAGGCGTCAACGACGAAATCAAAAAGAAGGTCGGCTGGTTTGCCTATGTCGTGGCCGGCAGTAAGTCGCTGCGGAGTCCTTCGGTGCGGCTGGAGATCTCTCTCGATGACGGTCCCGTGACCAAGCATCGGGCGAGCACTGTGGTGATCGGCAACGTGGGTTATCTCCAAGCCGGTATGCCGCTGCTGCCTGACGCGAGCATCGACGACGGCCAACTCGACGTACTCCTGCTGCATCCACGCAGTGTCTTCTCGTGGATCCCGCTGGCTGCACGCCTCTTGGCCCGCCGCACCCACACCGACGAGGCCCTCAACCGGATGACCGGAGCCAAAGTCGTGATCCGGGCCGCCCACGACACTCCCCGCCAACTGGATGGCGACTCCATCGGGGCCGGCCGCGAACTCCGCGCCGAATGCATCCATGGACGCCTGCTCGTCCGCGTCCCCCGCACGTAACCCCTCGGACTCTGAATAGTCCGCCGCGAAAATCATGGTTTCAAGCACCAAAACCATGATTTTCTCGGCGGACTATCTCACTGGGGCGCTAGCGGATCGACAAAGAGAGGACGGGAGCGTTAGGGAGTCGTTAAGACTGACCGCAACTCGCCAGACCAGGCGTAGACCTGAGGAGTGATTGCTGATCTGCTCTATCTCCTGCTGACTCTGGGTGCTTTCTTCGGCATCGCTTGGGCGGCCCATTTCATCGATCGTCGAGCCGGCGCTGAGCCACGGTCGGAGCGCTGATGTCCGCGACGACCGCGGCCATCGCGCAGATCCTGCTGCTGGCTCTCCTGCTGGCAGCGACGACTGTGCCGCTCGGCACCTATCTCGCTCAGGTCTATGAGTCACCCAAACACTGGCGAGCCGAATCGGCGACCTACCGTCTCCTCAGGGTTGATCCTGACGCCGATCAGCGCTGGTCGGCGTACCTCTTGTCCGTGCTCGGCTTCTCGCTCGCCTCGGTTTTGGTGCTCTTCGGGTTCGGCCGCCTCCAACAACACCTGCCGCTGGACGTCGGGATGGCCGCCCTCCCCAGTGACGGTGCCTGGAACACCGCGGTCAGTTTTGTGACCAACACCAACTGGCAGTGGTACGCCGGCGAGGCGACGGTCGGGCACCTGATGACGATGTCGGGTCTCACCGTGCAAAACTTCGCCAGCGCGGGCGTCGGAATGGCCGTAGCGGTGGCCTTCGCTCGTGGTCTGGCACGCAGCGAGGCCGGCGGTCGGATCGGCAACTTCTGGAGTGACCTGACCCGCGGCATCGTCCGCGTCTTGGTCCCCATCTCCTTCGTGGCCGCCATCGCCTTCGTCGCGCTCGGCGTCGTCCAAAACCTGATCACCCCCAACGAGGTCAGCACCGTCGCGGGCGGCGCCCAACACGTCATCGGCGGGCCGATCGCGAGCCAGGAGGCCATCAAGGAACTCGGCACCAACGGCGGCGGGCCCTTCAACACCAACTCGGCCCATCCCTACGAGAATCCCAACCCACTGAGCAACCTGCTCCAGGTCTTCTTGATCCTGCTGATCCCCTTGGCGCTCACCCGGACCTACGGCATCATCGTCAAGGACCGACGCCAGGGTTGGGCTGTGTTGAGCGTGATGGCAACCCTGTTGACCATCTCCATCGGCCTGCTCACCTGGGCCGAGTTGAGCGGGCCTGGGTCTGCCCCGGGGCTAGCCGGTGCCGCGCTGGAGGGCAAGGAAACTCGCTTCGGCCCGGCGACGAGCGCGCTGTTTGCCGCCGTCACTACGGGCACCTCCACCGGCGCGGTCAACGCAATGCACGACTCCCTCACCGCGCCTGGCGGCGGCGTTGCCTTGTTCAACATGATGCTCGGGGAGATCGCACCCGGCGGTGTCGGATCGGGGCTTTACGGCATGGTGATCATCGCGATCGTGACCGTCTTCATTGCTGGGCTGATGGTGGGGCGTACGCCGGAATACCTCGGCAATAAGATCGGCCAAGGCGAGATGATTCTGGTTGCCCTCTACGTCCTGGTGACGCCCGCCCTAGTCCTCGGTGGATCGGCCATCGCCATCGCCACCGACGCCGGATTGGCTGGGCTGCAGGAGAACGGGCCACACGGCCTGACCGAGGCCATCTATGCCGTGACGTCGGCGGCCAACAACAACGGCAGCGCGTTCGGCGGCCTGACCACCGGTACTCCGTTCTGGAACACGCTGCTGGGTGTCTGCATGCTGTTGGGTCGGTTCTTGCCGATCCTGTTCGTGCTCGCTCTGGCCGGGCGCTTCGCCACGTCCCGTCGTACGCCGACCGCGGCAGGCACGCTGCCGACCCACACGCCGCTGTTCTGTTTTCTGCTCGGTGGCGTGGCACTCGTCCTCGTCGGGCTGACCTATGTCCCTGTTCTTCTCCTTGGCCCGATTGTGGAGGCACTCTGATGGCCGCACCCGTCCTGACCTTTGACTATCGAGCGGCAGTTCCGCTCGCGTTCCGAAAGCTCGACCCGAGGCTCATGGCCGAATCACCAGTGATGCTGGTTGTGGAGATCGCGTCGGTCGCGTGCACGATCCTGACGCTGCTCGATCCGAGCGCCTTTGGTGTGCTGGTCACCGTCTGGCTGTGGCTGACGGTCCTGTTTGCCACCTTCGCCGAAGCTGTCGCCGAAGGACGCGGCAAGGCGCAGGCTGCCACGTTGCGAGCGACCCAGCAGACAACGATGGCTCGCAAGGTTGTCGGCACCGCCGATCAACTGAAATTCACCAGCAACCTCGGCACCCTCGACATCCTCGACGTCGCCTCCTCCAGCCTGCACATCGGCGACGTGGTGGTCGTCGAGGCCGGCGAGCGGATCCCTGGCGACGGTGACGTTATCGAGGGGGTGGCCAGCGTCGACGAGTCGGCGATCACCGGCGAATCCGCGCCCGTGATCCGAGAGTCGGGTGGCGATCGCTCGGCCGTGACGGGAGGGACCACTGTCCTGAGTGACCGGATCATCGTCCGGATCACCACCGAACCCGGCGACTCGTTCGTCGACCGGATGATCCGGCTAGTTGAAGGTTCGGTGCGGCAACGCACGCCCAACGAGGTCGCGCTCAACATCTTGTTGATCTCGTTGACGGCGATCTTCGTGCTGGTCGTGGTGACCCTGCAGGCCTTCGCGAACTACGCCGAGGACCCCCAATCACTCCTGGTGCTCGCCGCGCTCCTAGTCTGTCTGATCCCGACCACGATCGGCGCACTGCTGAGCGCCATCGGCATTGCCGGCATGGATCGGCTCGTCCGCCGCAACGTGTTGGCGATGTCGGGTCGGGCCGTCGAAGCGGCCGGCGATGTCGACGTACTCCTTCTCGACAAGACCGGGACCATCACCTACGGCAACCGTCAGGCCTCGGCGTTCATCCCGTTGGCGGGCCAGTCCGAAGGCGACCTCGCGCAGGCGGCCTACCTCTCCTCGCTGGCCGATTCCACGCCGGAAGGTACGTCGATCGTGACGCTCGCGTTGGAGCAGTACGGCGTGGCTCACGCTGAGCTCGAGCCGAGCACCGAGCTGATCGAGTTCTCGGCATCAACTCGGATGAGCGGGCTCAACATCCCTACGAACAGGGGCACTCATAGCATCCGCAAGGGTGCTGGGTCAGCCGTACAGAAGTGGGCGCATGCCACCGGCACTCCCATTCCCGACGACCTGGCCGCCGCAATAGAGACAGTCTCAGCCACCGGCGGCACCCCCCTCGTCGTCGCCCAACAATGGGGTCACTCACCGGCCAAGATCTTGGGCGTGATCCACCTCAAGGACATCGTCAAGGAGGGGATGCGCGAGCGTTTCGACCAACTGCGGGCGATGGGCATCCGCACTGTGATGGTGACAGGAGACAACGCGATCACAGCTCGGTTCATCGCTGAGGAGGCTGGCGTCGACGACGTACTCGCAGAAGCCACTCCCGAGGAGAAACTGGCACTGATCCGGGCCGAGCAGCAGGGCGGCCGATTGGTCGCGATGTGTGGCGACGGCACCAACGACGCTCCGGCCTTGGCTCAGGCCGACGTCGGAGTCGCGATGAACACCGGCACGTCGGCGGCCAAGGAGGCCGGCAACATGGTCGACCTTGACTCCGATCCGACGAAGTTGATCGACGTGGTCGAGATCGGAAAGCAACTGCTGATCACCCGGGGTGCGCTGACCACATTTTCGATCGCCAACGACGTCGCGAAGTACTTCGCCATCCTGCCGGCGATGTTTGTGGTCGCCTTCCCGCAACTAGAGGTCCTCAACGTGATGCGTTTGTCGACTCCTGAGTCGGCCATTGCTTCGGCGGTGGTGTTTAACGCCCTCGTGATCCTGGCGCTGATCCCGCTTGCGTTGCGTGGAGTGAAGTATCGCCCGGCGGCAGCAGCCGACCTCCTCCGCCGCAACATCTTGGTCTACGGCGTGGGCGGTCTGGCCGCTCCCTTCGTTGGCATCAAAGTCCTCGATCTATTCATTAGCGTCCTACCGGGGTTCTGACATGACTTTCCTTCCGCTGTTTCGCAACACCTTGGCCGGCCTCCGGGTGCTGGTCGCCATCACCATTCTGACCGGCCTGATCTATCCGCTCGCGGTGCTTGGCGTCGCCCAAGGCCTGCTCCCGTGGCAGGCCCAGGGCTCGCTGGTCACCGCCGAGGGGGCACGCACCAACAGTCCGACTCAGGCCGTTGGTTCGGTCCTGATCGGCCAGGAGTTCGCCGGTCCGGAGTGGTTCCACGCCCGCCCCTCGGCTGCTGGTGAGGGCTGGGACACGCTGGCCTCCAGTGGCTCCAACCTCGGGCCCGAGAGCCCTGACTTGCTGGCTCTCATCGCCGAACGTCAGGCCCTCGTCGCGGCCGAGGAGGGGGTGTCGCTCAGCGAGGTTCCCGCCGACGCTGTCACCGCCGGCGCGTCCGGACTCGACCCACACATCTCGCCGGCGTACGCCGCCTTGCAAGCGCCCCGGATCGCGGCCGAACAGGGACTCACTCAACTTGAGGTCGAGGCACTGATCGCCGCGAACACCGACCAACGCACGCTGGGAATCCTTGGTGAGGCACGCGTCAATGTCGTCGAGTTGAACCTAACTCTGAACACACATGCCGCAAACTGAAGGCGTGAGCACTGGCAAACTGCACGTCTACCTCGGCGCCGCGCCGGGTGTGGGAAAGACGTTCGCCATGCTCGATGAGGCCCATCGGCGGTCAGAGCGTGGCACCGACATCGTCGTCGGCTTCGTTGAAACGCATGGTCGCCCGCGCACCCTGGCGCGCGTCGAAGGGCTTGAGGTGCTCCCGCGGCGTGTGATCAACTACCGCGGCTCACAGTTTGGCGAGCTGGACCTCGACGCCGTGCTGGCGCGCAAACCCGCCGTGGTGGTGATCGACGAGCTCGCGCACACCAACGCTCCCGGCTCACGCAACGCCAAGCGGGTGGACGATATTGCCGAGATCCGAGCCGCTGGCATCGACGTGATCACCACCGTCAACATCCAACACCTGGAATCCCTCAATGACGACGTCGAACAGATCACGGGCATCAAGCAGCGCGAAACGGTTCCTGACGAAGTAGTGCGCAGCGCCGACCAGATCCAACTCGTCGATATGTCCCCTGAGTCGCTGCGGCGAAGGCTCGCCCACGGCAACGTCTATGCCGCCGACAAGATCGATGCGTCGTTGACGTCGTACTTCCGAGTGGGGAATCTGACTGCCCTGCGCGAACTCGCCTTGCTCTGGCTCGCGGATCGCGTCGATGACTCGCTCGACGACTATCGGCGGGCTCATCGGATCGACCACCCCTGGCCTGCCCGCGAGCGGGTGGTCGTGGCCGTGACTGGCGGGCCTGAATCCGACACCCTGCTGCGACGCGGCGCACGGATCGCGCAGCGCGCGGCGGGGTCCTCGCTGATGGCAGTGCACGTGATTGCTGCGGACGGCCTCACCGGGCGCGGACCGGGCGATATCGCTCGCATCCAGCGGCTCGTCAACGATCTTGGCGGGACGTTTCATACCGCCGTTGGTGAGGACGTCCCGCGAGCTGTCGTTGACTTCGCGCAGGGGGTGAACGCCACCATGATCGTGGTCGGCGTTTCACGACACAGTCGGCTGTCACAGGTATTTCGGGGCAGTCTGTTTAGTCGATCGGCGGGCACTTCGGTGGCGCGTTTGGCCGACCATATCGACGTACACCTGGTAACTCATGAGGAGGTCGGTGGCACTGGTTTTGCGCGGCACTCGAGTCAACCGTTGGCCCGACAGCGGCGCCAGCTCGGCTGGGTGCTCGCTGTCCTTGCACCCCTCCTGCTGACCGCATTGCTCAACAGCCTGGATGATCATCTGGGTCTGCCGACTGATTTGATGCTGTTCTTGGCATTGACGGTCTCTGTGGCCTTGGTCGGCGGCCGGGCACCGGCGCTGCTGGCTGCGGTGGTCGGTTTTTTGTTGCTGAACTGGTTCTTTACGCCCCCGCGTGGTCGTTTCACCATCGCCGATCCTGAGAACGCGCTGGCACTCGTCGTCTTCGTTGTTGTTGCTGCCGCCGTCGCCTCGGTCGTCGACCTGGCTGCTCGGCGTACCGAAGAAGCGCGCCGCGCCAGCGCCGAGGCAGCCACCTTTGCCTCGCTCTCGCGGTCGGTTTTGAGCGGCGAAGACACCGCCGACGCGCTCGTCTCGCGGCTCAGAGAGACCTTTGCGTTGACGGCCGTCGAGTTGGTGGTGAGGTTCGAGTCGGGGTGGGCACCCGTGGCGGTGTCCGGGGAGGTCTCCCACGGCTCTGGCCAAGAAGCCGTCCGTGTGGCCATTGACGACGACCGCGCGTTGCTGCTCCACGGCGGACCGTTGCCCGCAGCCGATCGCGCCATTGTCGAGGCGTTTGCGATCCAAGCCGGCCTGGTCTTGGAATATCGGCGCTTGCGCGAGCGAGCCGCCAGAGCCCAGGTGTTGGAGACGGCCGATGCCACCCGGACCGCCCTCCTTCGCGCCGTCTCCCACGACTTGCGTACGCCGCTCGCGACGATCCGTGCGTCCGTCGATGGGGTGCTCAGTCCGGCGGTGTCAGCGGAGGACTCACGGGCGCTCAGCGAGACCATCGAGTCCGCGACGACTTCACTGGAGCAACTGATCGACAACTTGCTCGACCTGTCCCGATTGCAGGCAGGAATGGTTCAGCCGCAACTCACGCCGACCGCGCTCGAGGAGGTTATCCCGGCAGCATTGTTGGATCTGCCAGGCGTGGTTGACCTCGAACTCGCCGAAGACTTGCCTTTGGTGAACACCGACGCCGGTCTGCTTGCTCGAGTCGTCGGCAACGCGTTGAGCAATGCGGTGCGACACTCTCCTGGTGACCAACCGGTGCGTCTCACCGCGTACGCCCGCCCGGGTTTCGTCGACATCTTGGTCGTCGATCGAGGCCCGGGGCTCAGCGCGGCAGCCAAACAACGGATGTTTGAGCCCTTCCAACGTTTGGATGATCACTCACCGGACGGGTTGGGCCTCGGCTTGGCCGTCGCCCGGGGATTGGCTGATGCCCTGGGTGTCGAGATCGTCCCCGAAGACACTCCCGGCGGGGGCCTCACGATGATGATCTCGGTGCCACTCGCGGTCGCCACGTCATGAGCGCCACAGAAACTTCCCCCGGCAATCGGGTCCTCGTCGTCGATGACGAGCCGGGCCTGGTGCGGGCGATAGCAATCAACCTGCGTGCCCACGGTTGGGACGTGTTGACCGCCACTAGCGGAACCGCCGCGCTGGACCAGGCGGCCACCGGACGCCCGGATGTCATTCTGCTTGACCTTGGGTTGCCCGACATTGACGGCATCGAGGTGATCGCTGCGCTTCGTGCGTGGACAGCTGTGCCCATCGTCGTACTCTCTGCGCGCCAGCATGGCGCCGAGAAGGTGGACGCCCTTGACGCCGGTGCCGACGACTACGTCACCAAGCCGTTTGCGATCAACGAACTGATGGCCCGGCTGCGGGCCGCGTGCCGCCGTGGCTCACTCTCCACCGACCCGACCCCCGCGGAGGTCGTGGCCGGAGACTTGGTCGTCGACCTAGCCCGAAAACAGGTCCGACGCGCCGGGTCTGACGTGAGACTCACGCCCACCGAATGGGGCTTCCTCGAAGTGTTAGTGCGCAATCAGGGCAAGTTGGTCTCGCGCGCACAATTGCTCCACGAGGTCTGGGGTCCGTCATACACCACTGAAACCAACTACCTCCGGGTGTACGCCGCCCAATTGCGCGCCAAGCTAGAGCCCGACCCGGCGCACCCCCGGCACATCATCACCCAACCCGGCATGGGCTACCTCTTCGAATAACCCCGCAACCCCCCAAACTTTTGGATAGTGGACGGGCGTGGTGGGGAGGGAGTACGACGTTCGTGGGACGATGTGAGGCGTGACATCAGCAGCTCCCAACGCCGCGTCTAGCGCGTCCCCCCATCCGGTGCCGAAACAGCGCATTGCCTATCAGGGCGAACCCGGCTCCAACTCCCATTTGGTGTGCAAGCGTCACTACCCCGATTGGGAGGCGGTCGCTTGCGCATCCTTCGAGGATGTCTTTGCTGCCGTTGAGAGCAGGGATTCGGTGCTGGCGATGATCCCCATCGACAACTCGATCGCCGGCCGGGTGGCCGACATTCACCACTTCCTGCCTACGTCGGGGCTGCACATCATTGCCGAGCACTTCTTGCGCATCCGATTCCACCTGCTGGGTGTGCCGGGCTCGACGATGAGCACGATCAAAACCGTGCACAGCCACGTCCATGCCCTCGGTCAATGCCGTCGCATCATTCGCGAGCACCAACTTGAGACGATCATCTCGGGCGACACCGCCGGTGCAGCTCGTGAGATTGCGGAGGCCAACGACATCACGCAGGCAGCCATCGCGCCGCCGCTTGCCGCTGAGATCTACGGGCTCGACGTACTCGCCGCGGACGTGGAGGACGAGGATCACAACACCACCCGTTTCGTCGTGCTGTCCTCAGACTTGGTCGAGGCACCGCCCAACAACGGCCCGGTCGTGACGTCGTTCATCTTCAACGTGCGCAATATTCCAGCCGCCCTCTATAAGGCGCTCGGAGGGTTTGCCACCAACAACGTGAACATGACCAAACTCGAGAGTTATATGGTCGGCGGACACTTCTCAGCCACCCAGTTCCTCGCGGAGGTCGACGGCCACCCTTCCGACACAGCCCTGGCACACGCGCTTGAGGAGCTGGCGTTCTTCACGACCGACGTGAAGATCCTGGGGGTCTATCCCGCCGATCAGTTCCGCTCCAATTAGCTCGCTAATTCACATGGAAATTTCGGTCATCGCGCTGACCTTCGCTGCCATCTTCATCGTCGAGCTTCCCGACAAGACGTTTTTGGCAACTCTGGTGCTGTCCACCAAATACCGGCCGCTCTTCGTGTGGATCGGCGTCGGCCTGGCGTTTATGGTGCAAACCTTGGTCGCCGTCGCGTTTGGCCGGGCGATCAGTTTGTTGCCCACAGACCTGGTTCGCGGCGTGGCGGGCGTGATGTTCCTCATTGGCGCCTTGGTGCTCTTTCGCACGGCCCGACAGACCACCTCAGCCGAAGCTGTGGCTGAGGATTACGACAATATTGGCGCCACCGCTCCGCCCACCTTGTCTCCAATGCGCATGGTCGCGACGAGTTTCTTGATCTTATTCGCCGCTGAATGGGGAGATCTGTCACAGATCCTGACCCTCACCCTGGCCGCGAAGTACGAAGCCCCGCTCAGCGTCTTCATCGGCGCCTGGAGCGCCCTGCTCACGGTCAGTGCGCTGGCAATCCTCGTGGGCCGAGCTCTGTTGAAGCGGGTGCGGCTGAGTGTGTTGCACTATGTCGGCGCGTCGATTTGCCTGCTCTTAGCCGCGATCACCGCATATGAGTTGTTGGCCTGACGGCCGGGCACGGCAACGGTGGTCTAGGCAACCGGGAAATCCAACGGATCTCGTGGCGAATTAATCGTATGGCCACTGAATTGGATGGCCCGGCCGTTGCTGACGGGGGATACAACAACGACCGGGCTGCCGAGAAACTTACGGCAAGGTAGGTGTACTTTCAACTTTTTCGGTCACATTGTCGAGCCAACTAGGACAAATTGACCCTTTTGGGCTATCGGATAGTCACTTGACGATTGGCCAGACCCGACCTCGCTGCCCGCTGTTGCGCGGTCAGATCCGAGGTGTCAGCCAGCGCCGTAGCGAGATGCCCCGCAAATACGGCAGCCGGTTCCTCCAAAACTGCCGCTCCGGTCCCGAGTGGGAGATCCCACACCGGAGCCAACAGTCCGTGAGCGCGGAACATGCCAACCAGGCGTGAACCTTCGGCAACGCTGTCGAGGCCAGCGGCGTGCACCCGCGCCAGCGCATCAAGCAGCCGGTCCTCGGGTTCCGGCATCACCCAGCGCAGATGCTCTTTGGTGCCCACGTCGGTCCAGTAGGCCGCCTGGACGCTGCTCAACCGAACGGTGGGATGCACCGAATCGTTGGCTCGCTCCAGGGCCGAGGCTTTGGTCTGGGCGTCATCATCAACGTCCGCCAGCCAGAATTCGAATCCCTCGTGCACGGTGATCTCGAGTGCCTCGTCGATGATGAGGTCTTGAAGTCGGGGTCCCTCGCCAGGCGATTCGAGCAATCCGACCACCCCTGGCTCGGACTCCAGAGCTTTGGAGAGTACGGCGCCAAGGTCGCGAGCCGGATCCCCAAAGCCGTGCTGTACCTGGAGGGCCAGCCAGATCTCGCCAGAGTCGCGAACGAGAGCGGGAGAGGCCATCGGGAGAATCGTGCACAACTGGACGACGCGGTCAGAATCGCGCAGGGTCACCGGGGCGGTTGCCGCTGGCACAAGCTCACGCAGCGCGATCACGTCACACTCAGAAGGCATCCCCTCGAAGGGTCGCCGAACGAAAACCGGCGCCGGGCCCCCTACTGCGCCATGGCAGGCCTTGAACCTCTTGCCGGACCCGCAGGGGCAAGGCTGCCGCGGACCGACACCGCCCGCCGCGACGTCCGTGGGCCGAGAGTTTGCGCGGGCAATCGTTCGAGAGCGTTTGGCCATGTGGCAACCCTACCTAGCAGGCTCCAGCTGATGGGATGCTGGACTATGACTAGTCAGGGCCCGCAGCATTCGCTCAATCAGGCCGAGCACTTGCTTGTCCCCGAGACTCAACCCAACCCCGGCACGCCGTCTGGCGCCACCTACGTCTCCACTGGACACCTGCCTGAGCCCAACCGGGTGCAGCGACTGATCACCGAGGCGCACGAACTGTTTCGTGACAACTCCGACGGTGAGAATGCGCAGATCTACCCCGCGCTGGCCGACGTACCCTCGGATTTGTTTGGGCTTTGCGTGGTTGATACCGACGGCACCATCTATGTGGCAGGCGACGCCGAGGTCGAGTTTTCGATGATGAGTGTCGCGAAACCGTTCGTCTTTGCGCTCATTTGCCAGGAGTTCGGCGCCCAGGCGAGCCGAGAAACGCTCGGCGTCAACGCGACTGGCTTGCCTTTCAACTCCCTTGCCGCGGTGGAGAACGGGCCCGGCGGTCGCACCAACCCGATGGTCAACTCGGGGGCGATCGCCACGACCAGTCTGGCCCCTGGCACGACCGTTGAGGATCAGTGGGCGTTCGTCCTCGAGGGAATGTCTCGCTTCGCCGGCCGAGCGCTGGCCATGCAACAAGACGTTTACACCTCGTCATCGGCGACAAACCATCGCAATCAGAGCATCGCACGGCTGTTGCTCGACCGAGGTCGACTCACGATCGATCCTGCTTCGGCGGTGGAGCTCTACACCCGGCAAAGCTCGCTTGGGGTCAGCGCTCGCGACCTAGCTGTGATGGGAGCGACTCTGGCTGACGGCGGCGTCAATCCGCTGACCGGTGAGCGCGTCGTCAGCGCAGACACCTGTCGCTATGCCTTGGCCGTGATGGCGACCTCCGGGCTCTATGAAACCTCCGGTGACTGGCTCTACAACATTGGCCTTCCCGCCAAGAGCGGGATCGGGGGCGGCATCGTCACGTCGGTCCCGGGCAAGGGCGGGCTTGGCACGTTCGCGCCACGCTTAGATGCCGCGGGCAATAGCGTCAAGGGCCAACTGGCCGCCCACTTCCTTTCCAATCAACTTGGCCTCAACCTGTTTGCGTCACTGCCGTCTCGCAGTGGGCCTGTTCTCGGCGCCACCACGTGAGCGACGCTCACCAAGTGGGAATGTCGGAAGTGTCACCTTCGACTCGCGGACCGTGGATCCGTCTTTCGCCCTCGGCAATCGGTACGTCGTTAATGCTCGCCTCGCGTCGGGCCATATAACCCAGCTCGTCGAACTCCCAGTTCTCGTTTCCATAGCTCCGGAACCATTGCCCGGTCTCGTCGTGCCATTCGTATTGGAAACGGACGGCAATGCGATTTCCGGCATACGCCCAGAGGCTTTTGCGAAGCACGTAGTCGAGTTCGCGTTCCCATTTGCGCGTGAGGAAGGCCTTCACTTGTTCCCGTCCGACGACGTGCTCCGAACGATTCCGCCACACGGTGTCTGCCGTGTAGGCGCCAGCAACCCGCTCGGGATCCTTCGTATTCCAGGCGTTCTCGGCCGCGAGCACCTTCATTTGGGCGGTCTCAAGCGTGAACGGTGGCAACGGCGGGCGCGGGTCCATGGGGGAACTCCTAGTCGACTCCAAGGCGGGTGGTGATCCATCGTGGCACTGACCTCGCGAAAGCGCACGCATTCATGGTGGCTGTTCGCCGCGTTGTAGGGAACACTGGACAGTCCTACAACGTTGTGCTGAGTGCGGTCAGTTGCCGCACCTAAAGAAAGACACCAGGGGGAGACCCACATGAAGTTCACCGATCAAATCAAGGCGAAGGCCGAAGAGCTCGATTTGCAGGGCAAGTTCGACGACCTCAGCGAAAAGGCCAAGAAGGGCCTATCTGAGGCGAAGTCGAAAGCCGGCTCCGTCGCGCACGACTCGAAAGAGAAGGTCGAAGGACTGCTCGACAAGGCCGGCGATGCCATCGATGGCAAGACCGACGGCAAATATGCCGACAAGGTGGCCAAGGTCAAGAGCAAGACCAACGAGATCGTCGACAAGGTCGCGAGCAATCGCCCCGATGCCGACACCCCGCCTGACCAGCCCAAGACCGACGGCTGACCGAACCCACTTAACGATGCGGGAGTTTGTGTCGCACCTGGTGCGTCACAAACTCCCGCATCTTGCACATTTAGCCGTACGTCGGGCGCCCGGCAAGGAATGTCGCGGCCACCGTCATCTCGCGTAGTCGCCTAGCCACGTCACGGGAGTCCTGACCTTCGTCAGCCAGCGGGTCCTGATCGAGGACCGCAATGTCCGCCCGCGAACCGGGTGCGAGAGTGCCCTGGCCGTCCACACTGGCGGCCAAGGCCTCACCCATTGGTAGTGCCTGCTCGGGATGCCAAGGTTCCCGCTCATCAGCGCTGCGATGCACCGCAGCCGCCATCGTCAGCCAAGGATCCAGCGGGGACACGGGCGCATCCGAGCCCATCGCCAGCCGCACGCCTGCGTCCAACATCGACCGAAAGGCGAAGCAGCGGTCCGCTCGATCCGGCCAGATCTGGAGGGTCGGGTCGCGATCATCAAGCAGATGAGCGGGTTGGACACTGGCCCCAATTCCCAGCCGCGCCATTCGGGGAAGATCGTGGGTCGCGACCAATTGGGCATGTTCGATTGATCCCTTCGCACCAGATCGTTCGAAGGCGTCGAGCGCACTGCTGAAGGCGGCGTCGCCGATCGCATGGACCGCTGCGTGCAGTCTGGCTGAGGTCGCCTTCTTCAGAAGGACTTCGAGCTCTCGTTGGCTGAGATTGCGTTGGCCGAGTTGAGGCTCGGCGCCCGGCGAAGCGGCGTACGGTTCACAGCAAAAGGCGGTGCCAGTGTTGAGGGAGCCGTCAGAAATGATCTTCAGTGGACCCATCGTGAGCAGACCGTCGCCGGCGGAGAGCGGTTGGCCGGTGGTGAGGCCGGACGCAATGACCTCATCCAGGCGATCGGCGTAGGTCGCCACTCGGACACGCAGCCCGGTCACCCCCGCCTCGAAGCGGGTCGGCCAATCCACGTAGTTGGCTGCCAACTCGAGATCGACGATCCCGACGATGCCCTTGCTGCTGGCTTGCCGCACGGCCTCCAAATAGGCGGCTTCACTCGCGTCGTTGGCCCCTGGCAAGTGGTGGAGCCGCTTGAAAACAGCAAACCAACTGTCCTCGGTCAAGGGTGCGTCGGTCGGTGAGACACCGAGAGCGCGGAGGGCGGCGCTGTTGAGCCAGCCGTTGTGGAGGTCGCCGCTGATGAGCACGACGGGTCGCTCGCCAGAGGCCATATCTAGCTCGGCGACGGTCGGCTGGCGAGACCAGGTGGCGGACCGAAATCCCCAGCCTTCGAGCGTCTGCGACGGCGGCGAGGGATGAGCGGACAAGTGGGCTTGGACTCTCTCAATTACCTCTTCGGGGCTCGACGTCCCGGCCAGATTGAGGCGCCCGAGCGTGGTAGCCCATTGGCCCATGTGGACGTGGGCATCCCACAGTCCCGGGATCGCCCAACGCCCTTCGCCGTCGTAGACCTGCTCCTCAGCGGTGGGCTCCAACCAATCACTGACTTCGGTGATGATCCCGTTGCGGATGCGCAGTGACTTCACGGCCGGCTCGGGCCTAGAGCTGCCGATCGGAACGAGTCGTACGTCGCGAATCAAGGCCGCTGGGTAGAGCTCCGACGAAGCCATTGGCCGACTCTAGTGGCGAGCGCCGACAGATCAGCCTTACCGCTCTGGATTGCGGCTCAGGGATGTGCGGGGGGTAGCCAAGGGCAATGCCTGATGCGGGGTCGGTGCGCGGACTCCTAGTTTCGAACCATGACTCGACGCGTTGGTTGGACCGTGATGGCGCTGCTATCTCTGGTGATTGTGCTGGCCTCGGCGCAGTATTTTGCGTTCGATTCCGGTCGCTACTTCGAGGAGCAGCGAGCGGTCTACGTCGCGCGTCAAGGCGTGCTCTACCTCCACATCACCGGCGCCGTGGTTGCCCTGACGATGTTGCCGCTGCAGTTCGCGGCAGGCGTCCGCAATCGCTGGCCCCAAGCCCATAGAGCGTCGGGGAGGCTCTATGTGTTTGGGGTTGCCAGCGGCGGCGTCGGTGGTTTGGCCTTGAGCACGACGGCGTATGGCGGCACTGTGGCAGGTGTTGGTTTTGCCGGTTTAGCGATCGCGTGGTTGGTCACGACCTTCGTTGCCCTCCGCGCGATCCTGGCTCGTGACGTGGCGCGGCATCGACGCTGGATGATCCTGAGCGGGTCGCTGACCTTTGCCGCGGTCACTTTGCGGCTCTACCTCGGGGTCTACTTTGGCCTCACTGAATCCGGTGTCATCGAGGTTCCCTTTGCCACGGCGTACGCCGCAATCGCTTGGCTCGCGTGGGTGCCCAACCTTGCTTTGGCCTGGTTCTTGACCCGGTCGCAGCATGGTCTAGGCCGTTCTCCAGCTCTGTCGGTGGGCTCGTATTGACTGATTCCTATGAGCACACGAACCGGCCTTCCCGACACCGCCTCGGCGGTGTTGACGGCGGCGCGTGCTCACCGCCGCGAGGCCGACGGTGCCGAGGTGAAGCTGCTGTTGGCCGCATTGGACTGGGCGATCATGCATCCGGCCGAGTCACTTGAGGATGCTGCGACGGTCTACTACTTAGGTGTCGACACCGCTATCCCCGTGGCCGGGCCTGGCGCTCCGTTGGTTGCCGAGTTTGCGATCGCTGAGTTCGCCGCTGCGATTGGTGCGTCAACCGAGGGCGGCAAGGGCTTGATCGGCGATGCAGTCGAGTTGCGCTACCGCTTGCCCCGCGTGTTCGCGCGGGTGAGCGCCGGGGATCTTCCCGTGTGGAGGGCGCGTCGGGTCTGCGCTCACACCATCGGCCTCAGCCCAGCCGGTGCCGCTTTCGTTGACCAGCATGTCGCGGCGGTCGCTCACAAGATCCGTCCGGCCGAGTTGGAGAGACTCCTCACCGAGGCGGTCGCCCGATTCGAGCCGAAGAAGGCCGAGGAGACCGCCGACACCTCCGCTGAGCGACGCCACGTGACGTTCCACCACGATCAGATCGGTTTTGACGGCACCATTCGGCTCGAAGCCGCCCTCGACATCCCCGACGCCTACGATCTCGACGCCGCCGTTCAGCATGGCGCCGAGGTGCTCAAGGCGCTCGGCTCGGCCGATTCACTCAACGTACGCCGTTCCTTGGCCCTCGGCGAGCTTGCTCGCAATCAGCCCCAGTTTGCCTTTGGTGACCCCGAAGAGCCGGGCGATGCGAAGGCCAACGCAGCGGGCCCTGCCCCGGTGAAGCGCCAGGTCGTCCTCTACGTCCACCTTTCCGAGGCCGCGCTTCATGAGACAGCTGACGACTGCTTCCACGTGGGACGCTTCGAAAAGCTTCGTCGTCCGCTGACCAGCGACCAAGTCCGCGAATGGTGCGCCAACCCGGATGCCGACGTTGTCGTCAAACCGGTGATCGATCTCAACCAGCAGGTGCGGGTCGACCAATATGAGGTGCCCGATCGCCTCCGCGAACACGTGGTGCTGCGCGACGGGTCATGTGTCTTCCCACACTGCACCCGGCCAGCTCGATCCTGCGACATCGACCACATCCACCCACATAGCGAGGGCGGGCTCACCGACAGCCTCAATCTCGCGCCGCTGTGCCGCAAACATCACCGCTTGAAAACCCATGGTGGCTGGACCTACACCAGCCCCGAGCCAGGAGTGTTCATCTGGTCGACACCACACGGCTATGCCTACCTCCGTGATCACACCGGCACCGCCGACATCAGCAGCAAAGACCCCCCGACTCTTAATCGAGACCAAGGCTCCTCCGTTCACGGGCCTTCAACGACCCGATAGACGATCTCCCATTCGCCTGAGCGCTTGCTGACGTCGGCCGACCAGTCCAAAGAACCCGGCGGACTCGGGTAGATCCTCACCGTGGCGCCATCCACTTGCGCCCGGGGCACGCAGTCGTCTCCCGCGGGGAGATAGGGCAACTCGTTGGGGATGGGGGAGGACCACTCCCTCGCGCCAGGCTCGGCCACCTGCGCAGTCAACCGGCAACCCTTCGACTCCGGGGTCATGGTCACTAAGACGTAGGTGTCATCCTTCGTTAGCGAGATGGTGCTCTTCGCTGGCACGGGTAAGTCAACTTTGGTCACCCCGCCTTCAGAGCTCCAGCGATAGGCGGGGTTCCCCTCGAAGAGCAGATCCTCGCCAACCCTGGTGGGCAGGTCTGTGCCGACGAACGAGTCCCAGTTCACGCCGTCTTCGGTGATCGCGTGAAGTGAGACGTATTTCCATGGCGCCGATGGTGAGGGGCGAGAGCGGCAGCGCATAGTGACGTAGAAGGGATCGGACGCAGGTTCGGAGGTGGGCGCGATTTCAAAACACTTCACTCCAGGAGAGACCTCCCCCACGACCTGCGGCTCAGACCAGGTCGAAGCTCCGGGGAAGTGGACTTGGGTGACGAGCCGTCGACCGTCAGGAGAGGCCGTGATCACCTCACGCCAATGCCAGAAACCCGTTCGGACAACTTGGCCGAATGCGGTGCGTCCCTTCGCCTTGTCATAGCGCACCCTCCCGCTCGGGTCGGTGGCTACTTCACGCCACTCGGAGCCTTCGCGAACGAGATAGACCGGGTCCCTGTCAGGGGACGTATGCACGATGACGTAGTCGTCAGCGAAGGACTCCAACGTCGTAGCACACCCGTCGCTGCGCGAAGCGATGTCGACAACTGTTTGCGTTTGAAAGTCCGGAGCAAAGTTCGTCGTGGTGAACAGCGACAACCCGCAGCCACTTACTCCCAGTCGCCCGGACACAATCCGAAAGGTGCCGTCCGGGGCGAGCATCGGAGCGCCAATGGCCCCCACGGTTGGCAAGCCCGTGGGTCGAACTTCGCGGAAACCCGTGCTGGGCTGCCACACAACGTAGCCCTTTTCGGTCTCACCAAAGAACACCTTGGTCCCGCTGCTATTCAACTCGGGGATCCGCGATACGCCCTTGCTTTCGGGGCGGCTGCCGACACACGACCCCCGGTCGCACGCCGGCTCGAGGAGGTGTCGATAGGGCTCGCTGGTGTCGCAATCCCCGATGGTGCAGGCCACGAAGACCACGGTGGGGTCGCCGTCCCAGGCCTCCTCGTCGTTGAGCGGTGCTTTGCGGTATTCGGCCCGAATCGCCAACGTCTCGCCGGCGACCCGCACATTTGCCGACCTGAAGTAGTGATCGCGCTGGCTATCAATCAACACCGGGCGGGACCATCGCTTCGCGCCGGGCTTGCGCCACTTCACCAGCAATTGATCTGAGCGAGAAACCGCTACCTCACCAGCCCGCCCGTCATCGAGCTTCAGAATTCGGTAAGGCGCTGACGGGCGAACCGCGCTGTCGGGCCCGCTTTGCCAGGTGATCACGCTGGGACCAATGACAAGCACGAGGACACCAATCGCCGCCGCACCAGCCGCCATCATCCGAGCCTGGCCGCCGCCCTCACGGTTCGCCCCGATTCCCATGTTCGGCACGCTACGGTGCGGATGTCAGCAGTGGGCCGAGAAAAGTTGTGGATCTGGTGAAGATCAGGCGAGTTTGCGCTGGGCCTCCGGCGTGGCGGCGTACGCCGAGGTGAGCCCAGCCCGCAACTGGTCGATCAGGTCGGGGACTTCCTCGATCGGGAGGCGAAAGGAGCCAGCGCAGGTCCGGCCACGCCAGAGCGACAAGACCACCAGGTCGGACTCGTGATGCCAGGTGACGCGGAGGGCTCGCTCGGCGCCACGGGGGTCGAGGTAGATCGCACCAGACTTGGGCACGAGTCGGGTGGATTCGACCCGCATCACCGCATCCCTAGGGCGCTCCATCACCCAATCATGCCCCCACACTGGGCAGCCGTCACCCCACACATTCGGCCTAGACTTGTTTCGTGCCCGAGTTGCCCGAAGTTGAGGCGTTGGCTGTTGACCTGCGCAGACGTCTGGCTGGGCGCGCCATCACCAAGGTCCACCTCGCCCAGTTCAGCGCCCTGAAGACCTATGACCCGCCCCTCCAAGCGGTCGAGGGCTCCTTCGTCGACAACGTCACCAGACACGGCAAATTCCTCGATATCGACGTGGGCGGCATCCACCTGCTCCTGCACCTGGCGCGCGCTGGCTGGGTGCGGTGGCGAGACGAGGTCCCGGCGCTGCCACCCAAACCCAGCCCAAAGTCGACGCTTGCCGCGCGCATCGTGCTCGATGGCGAAGGGGGTCTCGACATCACCGAGGCAGGCACCAAGAAGTCCCTAGCTTTGTACGTCGTGCGGGATGCCTCCGAGGTCCCCGGGGTCGCCCGACTCGGACCGGATCCCCTCGCCGACGAGTTCACCAAGGACGTGCTCCACGAGATCCTGACCAAGGCAGGGCGCTCCCAGATCAAGGGAGTCCTGCGGCTGCAGGGCACGATCGCAGGCATCGGGAACGCTTACTCTGACGAGTTGCTCCATGCCGCCAAGCTGTCGCCCTTCAAGCCCGCCAACAGTCTCAGCGAAACCGAGCTGGACACTTTGTACGCGGCCATCAAAACCGTTCTGGGTGACGCCGTTGCCCGCTCCGAGGGCCTGGCCGCCAGCGAACTCAAGCGCGAGAAAAAGACCCACCTCGCCGTCCACGGCCGGACCGGAGAACTCTGTCCGATCTGCGGCGACACCGTCCGTGAGGTGAGTTTCGCCGACTCGTCCTTGCAATATTGCGCCACCTGTCAGACCGGCGGCAAACCTCTGGCTGACCGGCGGATGTCGAAGCTGCTCAAATAGCGCCCTCGCCAGGCTTAAGACCCGCAGGTCTTGGCGGCGTACGCGAGGAACACCTCAAGGTTCACCACGTCGTTGAACGGTAGGAAAGCGGCTTGGTCCGCCAGCGAGTTCGCCTGCGGCTCCATGGTCTGGGCCGCCGTCACAAAGACCTTGAAGCCAGCCAACTCATCGGCAGTCACACCTGCAGGAACACCCACCGCAGCTAGTTCATCCCCAGCCTGGTTCCACGCGGCTCCGTCGATCCCGGCCATGGCGGCGCGATAGGGCGGACAAAACGGGGGCGCCTCAGAGTTTGTTCCTGCTGGGGTCTCGCCCGCTGGCTGAGCACTGGCCTCAACGGTTGGCTCCTCGCTGACCTCGGCCTCGGCCTCGGCAGATTCACTGGCCTCCGGCATGGCCACCTGTTGGCGTTCTACGCCAGCACAGGCTGTGGTGCCAATCGCAAGCACGAACAGCCCGGCGACGAGTGTGATCCGGTTCACTGTGGACTCCGTTCAGCGAAATGGCGAGGCAGCGGAACCGACATTAGTGCGGGGAGCCGGGCGAGGTAAGCCGATCGAGGAATTTCAACAACCCCGAGTGATGCCAAGTGGGGAGTGCGCCATTGAACGTCGATGAGTCGGTCAGCCGCGTGCTCATCGCTGAGCATTCCGACTAGCCCGACTAGCGCTACCTTCGAAGCATCACGTTCCCGGAAGAACATCGACTCCCCCGCAAACAAGCCGCCTATTGCCACGCCATACAAGCCACCAACGAGGCGCCCATCACGCCAGGTCTCCACGGAGTGGGCCCAGCCCAAATCGTGCAACCGGACGTAGGCCGCACGGATATCAGCGTCGATCCAGCCATGTTTTCGTCTCGAGTCGGCACACGCATCGAGTACGTCGGGAAAGGCCGTGTCGACGCGGATCTCAAACCGAGCAAACGAGCGTCGCAACGATCGCGAAACGACCAGCTCTGCAAACGGCAACACCCCACGGTGCACCGGGCTGAACCAAGCTGGCGGTGCTGGTCGACCCCGTCGAGTCGGCAGATCAGCCGGCATCGGGAAGAGCCCCTGCTGATAGGCAGCCAGCAAGGTTGCCGGGGCCAGGTCAGCCCCGAGCCCGACGACGTCGTCATCGGCGTCATACCGATCAGGGTCCCCGAAACTCCAGCGAGAAGGTCCCGGATCGGTTGGCACACGCCCAACCTAGACGCTTGTTGGGGACCCATTGATTGAGTTGGCCCGTAAGATTTGAGTCAGCATCACCCGAAGGGAAACCCATTGAGCCTCAAGTCCAGTTTTGGCAAGGCCGTCGCACCACACGTGACCGACCTCGCGCCCGGCCTCACTGCCTCGTTTGTAAGAGAGGCGCTCAAACGCGCGATTGAGGGAGTGGGACCGCTGCCACCGGCCGCGATGGCGGCCGACAAGCAGCTCGCCGAGCAAAACGGCGACGTGGACAGGGCCATCCACGAGGTGATTGAAAACCATGTGCGCTTTGCCTGTGCCCAAGGATTCATCACCAACATGGGTGGTCTCGTCACTGCCGCCGTCGCGATCCCGGCCAATATCACCGGCCTGGCGCTGCTGCAGTGCCGGATGATCGCGGGCATCGCCCACCTTCGCGGCTATGACCTGGACGATCCCAAGATTCGCAACGCGATTCTGCTCTGCCTGCTCGGCGAGGAAGATGTCGACTCCTTGGTCAAGGCCAAGAAGATCCCTGCACCACCGATGGCAACGGCCACCGCACCCGCCCAAGGCCCAGAAATGGACCGCGCCATTGCTGGTGCGGTCGCGGGCGCGATTGTCGCGCGTATCGCTGGCAAGCGTCTGGCCACCACAGTTGGCCGTCGAGTGCCCTTCGTCGGCGGACTCGTCGGCATGACCGCCGATGGCTTCCTGACCTGGCAGATTGGACGGTACGCCGACCGAGAGTTGCTGCCGCGCGCGCGACTCTAACTTGTCCGGGGGGCCCGGCCCCGCGCGCGACGATAGAGATTGAGCGAGGTTCGGCCCGGTGCGCTGCCCTCTAGGGCGTGCACCACCTGCTCGGCCACTCGGCGTACGGGATGGCCATCGGCACGGGCCGCACTCACCGCCGACTGCAGCGCCAGCTCGGATTTGCGCAGCCTGGCATTCTCCTCCAACAACGCCCCGATCGCATCCAGGGCTGCATCCGTCACCATCCGCGGACGCGGCCGATCGGGGTCAACGTAGTCCTCAACCGGCGGCCCCCCAAGCCAATCGTCAAGCTCACCAATCACGTGATAACCCTTGGCCCTGACCTCGTCCACCCACTGCTGGTTGAGATCGCGCGCCCAGGGATGCGTTTCGGGTGGCAAGGCAAGTCGCGGCGAATCCTGTCGAGCCGACAAGGTGCGGTGCACCAACAACTCCCGCACCAAGGGTCGATAGTCGGCCGGTTCGATCAACGTGTTGAAGCGCTTGTTGATCTTGCGGATCAAGGCTGTTTCGGGCGCACCAAGGGACGGATTGGCGCGCTCGGACGTGGCCTCCAACTCCACATCGTCGAGACCAAATGCGCGACTGAAGCGACTCCACAACTCATCGCGCGGCACCCCCGGAAGTGGCACGGTGATCACGTGAACCTGCTCCGGCGGAATCGTCTCGGACCAGCGCGCCAGCACGGCCGGCACTTCCTGAACACTCCAAAACCACGAACTCACTCGGGTCGACCGGGCGGGGTCCTGGATCTGCTCCAGGAACTTCCGATAACTCAGGATGTGGCGATGCTTGATGTTCTCTTGCCACTCTGCGGGCATCTGCCTGGCCAGATCACGAACCGACACCAAGACGTGCAACTCGGCATCGCCAAGGCTGGTCAGGGCGCGATCAATCTGTTCGGGGCTGGCGGCCGCAAAGATCTCGTGGCTGATGATCGTGGTGTCGGGCCAACTCCGGGCCGAACCGGCCAGGCGTTCCCAGGCTCCCACCGCTTCTTTCTCCAACCCTCCCCACGTCATCCGCATGAGATCGAGGGCACCCAAGAAGTGAGCGTCGAAGCGCTGGCCGGGATAGTTGATGCCTTGTGTCATCAGCGCCGAGCGGTTGCGGAAGAGCACATCCTGGAGGTGGGACGTGCCGGTCTTTGGTGTGCCGACATGGAGCAGCACTCGTCGCCGACTCACCATGCCTCCCTTCCCAGCAAACTCATCGCCACCTTCAGCGTGCCCGCTTCGACCGGCCGATCGAGGACCGGCCCGGTTGCCACAGCGCGGGCGTTGGCCCCCTCCCAATCCCCGTGCACAGGGTAGTCAGCCTCAGCGAGGCTGGCGGCCATTCGTGCATTCATGCGAAGGCTCCACGGTCTGTGCGTCTCGGGCAGTGTGAGCCGCGGTCCGTCCACCGTCGACAACACCGGCAGCAGCCGGCCACGCAGCAGAGCGGTGCGCTCCAACGGCGACACCAAACCACCTAGGACGACTGCCACCCGGCGCGCTGTCTCAAGGGCATGGGCAGCCAACGGGACGGGGGCGGTGATTGGACGGCGTACGCCGAGAAGGCCACGCAACAGCGCCGGATCAAGCACCAACTCAACCGAGCGAGCGCGCGATTGGTGGCGAGCAGCAATCTTGACCAGATCGACCCGGGCTGGCGGCCGATCTCGCTCCGCCCATTTAGCCAGCCAGTTGTCCCAAGAGGCCGGCCCATTATCGAAACAGGCAGCCGACCACGCATCGACGACCATGGCGTCGAAATTGCCACCCAGCACATAGGCGCGGGCACGGCCGCCGCTCGGCGGGTGGCCGGCCAAGGTCAACTCAGCACGCAGGGGAATGGTCAGCCAAGGGTCGCCGACCAGATTGAAGTGTCGTCGTCTTCGTCGCGGCGGGGGCGGCTCTACGGGCTCAGGTAAGCCACCAACGATCAGGGAATCCGCGATCGCCGAGGCCGCGACCCGCAGGAGTTCGCTCTCGGGCAAAGTGCTCGGATCGATGCCAGGCCGCACGTCGGAGATGCCTTGGAGCCCAAACTCAGGTTGGCCCCGGCCGGTGAGACTAGCTCTCAGCATCCGCTCCGCTGCTGCTGACTTGCCGCCAATCGCGGCATTCACTCGGCGCAGCAACTCCAATTGCTGAGCTCCAGGCAGCCGCTCGCCGTCGCGCTGCGCGCCCGCTCCGTCGTACGACGTCCATGGCGTGGTGCCACCCTCGCTCAGATGGGCGACCCATCCCCAGGCCCTGGCATGGGGATCTTCTGTCATGTAGTGATTCTGCCTTAGTAACAGCAAGGGCCTGACACTACCTTCGACTGCCCAGCGGCTAGTCCCTCACCAAGCAGCTGGCACTTAGGCGGCGTAGACCCAAGACTGGACGACTGCGACGCCACCGACCTTGCAGATCTGCTGCTTGTTGCCCTTGAGCTTGGAGCCCAGGACGAGACGTCCACCCTCGGAAAAGTCACTGCCGAGAATCCAGACCTTTTGACTTTCAGCACCGCCATAGCCGCCGCGCTGATGGCGAGTGCTCTGCCCTTTGAGCCAATAGGCCGGCAAGGTGCAGCCCGGTGACTTGCCAGTCGTTATCGTCGCTATATAGCTGTAGGCCGGGACCTTCGGCAAGATGAGTCTGGCGTTGCCGTTGAGGCGAGTCGCCACGCGATCGGCGTAATGGCGATCCCGGACGCGATTCACTTTGCCCTTCTTTTTCAGCTGTTCGTCACCGAGTGCGCGCACCACACAGTCGCGATAACCCCAGCCGCCGGTGCCATTGGCATTGGTGGCCCGCGCTCGGACGCAAAGAACCGTGCCTGGGGCGATTGCCAAAGACATCACACCAGCCTCGCTTCGGGTGGCGAGCGGACGCCAGAGTGTTGGCATGAGAGCGCGCATCGGAGTGCGGTTGTACTGAAACTCATACGTCATCGGCAAAGCTGCGGTGGCCGCAGTGCGACCCCATTTCAGCGACACGGTTGACTTCGTCGTCACCCTAAAAGGGGTGAGGATGAGAACCGCGCCGTCCTCGCCGTCGGGCACGGCAATAGCGACTTCGCTTGCCGTGTGTCCGGGCGCTGCTGCAAATTGACCCAATAACACGAAGAAAACCAGAGAAATTGCGGCGAACTTTGCTCGAAAAGTCGGCAAACGAAAGGGCACGCGCGCAATCGTAGGGGCCGTTTGTGGCGTCTTGGTAAACGGCGATTTCTGCTATATCGACCGATAATTGGGCTGCCTTTTTCGTACAACTAGCAGACTCCGTTCCCGAAAATCCTCGATCATCTCAGGGTTAACCCTGACTTGTCCCAGGTTTAACGCGGCTGCCATGAAAGTTCGTTGACTCACCCAGTCGCCATCAGTAATTTCACGATCACCCGGCCCAGCGTGCATCCTTCTCGATGCTCCTATGAGGCCGCAGAGTTCGATCAGTAAGGATCCCCGTGGAACGTCTAGCCCGCAACGTCATGCACCACCGCCGCCTAGTTAGCGCTGTCTGGCTCGCGCTCTTTTTGGTTGGCGGCTGGTCTGCTGGTCAACTCAGTGACCGGCTGACATTTGACTTCTCGCTGCCCGGACAACCCGGCGACACGGCCGAGAACAAGTTCATGGACACCTATGGCGTCAGCTCCCAGGACACGCTCGTCGCCTTTGTGACTGTGCCTGATGGTCAGAGTGTCGAAGAGAACCAGGAGTCAGTCTCCGGAGTATTCGAGGCCCTGCGCCAAGCCTCGCCAGAAGCACAGGTGACCGACTTTGCCAGCACCGGAGATAGCGGCTTTATCACCGAAGACGGGCTGACGTCTTTTGCTCTGCTGCAGGGCCCGCCACCGCTCGACTTCACCGACAGCATCGCGCTCAAGGCTGCGCCGGCGTTGGGACAGGCGGCGGGTCAGGCCGGCTTTGAGAGCGGGCTCACGTCGTATGGACTGCTGTCGGCAGGAGGCGACACCGAAGGCCCCAGCGTCTTGGCGGAAACCTTGATCGGGGCAACCGGTGCGCTGGTCGTGCTCCTGTTCGTATTTGCCTCCTTCCTCGCCTTCTTGCCGCTGTTGATTGCCGCCGTTTCGATTTTGACGACCTTCCTGCTCGTCTTGATTCTGACGACCTTCAGCGACGTCAGTTTTGTTGTGCAATTCCTCATCTCGTTGATCGGTCTAGGCGTAGCGATCGACTATTCGCTTCTTCTGGTGTCGCGATGGCGCGAGGAACGCGCTCACGGCCTCAGCAACGAGGAAGCGGTGGTCGTTGCCATGAAGACCGCCGGTCACGCTGTGCTCGCCTCAGGGGTGACGGTGGCGATCAGCCTCGTGGCCTTGCTCGTCGTGCCCGTACCCTTCCTGCGCAGCATGGGCATCGGTGGCATGCTGATTCCGCTGGTAAGCGTTGCCGTGGTGCTGACGTTGCTGCCAGCTCTGCTCTCCAGCATCGGCCCACGCATCGATTGGCCCAAGATTCGCAAAGAAGGCGACGCGTCAAAAGGTTGGTCAGCGTGGGCCCGGACGATTGTCAAGAGGCGCTTCATCGCGGCCGGAGTGGCCCTTGTCGCGCTCGGATTCCTGGTCGCGCCCGTTTTCAACCTGCAGATCGGCGCCTCTGGGATTGATTCACTGGCAAAGACCGGGCCCCCGGTCGAGGCGCTTACGACGCTGACCGCCAAGGGCGTCGGTCAAGGGATTCTGACGCCGATCGTCGCCCTGGTGCCTTCAGCTGAGGCGGCCGCGGCGGTTGACGCCGCCAGCGGCGTGGACGGCGTACAACTGGCCGCGATCTCCGCTGACAATGGCGAGTTGGCGGTCATCAACGTGCTTCCGACCGAGGAAACGGTGGACAGCTCAGGCAAAGTTGTGGTCGAAGGCATCCGCTCGGCCATGGCGGGAGCCGTGGACGGTGAGGTCCTGTTGACCGGGCTCGGTCCCACCGTTGAGGACTACTTCAGCGCCGTCTATGACAAGTTCCCCTATGTCCTAGCGCTGATCTCGGTCATCACTTTCATCTTGCTGGTGCGCACCTTCCGCTCCATCCTGCTGCCGATCAAAGCCGTGATTTTGAACCTGATCTCGCTGGCTGCCGTCTTCGGCGCAGTTGTCTTCTTCTGGCAGGAGGGCAACGGCTCAGAGTTGCTCTTCAATGTCGCTGCAACCGGGGCGATCACCTTCTGGCTCCCGGTGCTGATCTTCGCCTTCCTGTTCGGCCTGTCGATGGATTACGAAGTATTCATCCTGGCGCGCATGCGCGAGGAGTACGACGCCACAGGGGACACCTCCACCGCTGTGATCACCGGCCTCGGTCGGACCGGCAGATTGGTGACGTCTGCGGCCCTGATCCTGTTTTTCGCCTTCGCTGCGTTAGCTTCGGCGCCCGGGACAGACATCAAGGTGCTAGGCACGGCCCTCGGTGTCGGCATCTTGATCGACGCAACCATTGTGCGCGCCTTGCTGGTGCCGGCCCTGGTCAGCTTGTTCGGCCGCTGGAACTGGTGGTTGCCGGACGGCCTCGCCAAGATTCTCCGAGTCGAGCCGTCTCCGCTGGCACCACCAGAAGGCAACGCTGGTGGCAATCTGGGTGGGGATCCCGACCCCGACCCCCAGCCTGAGAAGGAACCCTCTCTCGCCTGACCCCGGGACTATCTCAATTTGGGTGGAATAGGGGCTGCGACGCTGGGCTTGGATAGACCATGGACTATTCGCGGCTAGGCACACCCGCAACCCCGACTTTTGGCCTTGACACCTTCGGCGATGTCTCCGGTACGCCGAGTGGCGAGCTAGTCAGTCACCCCGACGCGATCCGCCACGTCGTCGCTGAGGCAGTGCTGGCCGACCAAGTTGGTGTTGACTACTTCGGCATCGGTGAGCACCATCGCCCAGACTTCTCCGTCACTGCCCCCGAAGTTGTGCTGGCGGCGATAGCCGGACAGACCTCGCGCATTCGTTTGGGCACCGGAGTGACCGTGCTGAGTTCGGATGATCCCATTCGGGTCTTTCAGCGGTTCGCGACTCTGGACGCGATTTCCGGCGGACGCGCCGAGGTGCAACTTGGGCGCGGCTCCTTCGTCGAGTCCTTCCCGCTCTTCGGCTTGGACCTCAGCGACTATGAAGTCCTCTTCGCAGAGAAGTTGGATCTCTTTACCCACCTGCTAGCCGAAGAGCCGGTCACCTGGTCAGGCACCACCCGCCCCCCACTCAACGGGGTCCGGGCCTACCCGACGACGGAGCACGGCTTGCCTGCCTGGATCGGTGTCGGTGGAACTCCTGCATCGGTCGTGAGGGCCGCGAAGTACGGGCTGCCCTTGGTCATCGCCGTGATCGGGGGCTCCCCGTCTGGCTTCGTGCCATTCGCTGACCTCTATCGCCGGGCCCTGGCAGAGTACGGCCACGAATTGCGGCCGATCGGCATGCATAGCCCCGGCCACATCGCCGCAACAGACGAATTGGCTCGCGAGCAGATGTATCCCCATCAGGCGGCCATGTTCACTCGGATCGGCAAGGAGCGCGGTTGGGCGCCGTACTCCCAACTGCAGTTCGAGCAAGGAGCATCCCCGCAAGGAGCGCTCTTTGTTGGGTCCCCCGAAACAGTCGCTCAAAAGATTGCCTGGGCAGTGCAAACTCTCGGACTAAGCCGCTATCAACTTAAGTACAGCGTCGGCACTATGCCCCACGAACTGCGTATGGAATCAATACGGTTGTACGGCGAAGAAGTAATCCCCCGAGTAAAAGAACTGATTTTCCACTAGACGCCCGTTTCGCCTCGGGATTCGACAAACGGCGCTACCTTCAAATCATCCGGACTAGATGGCATTGAAATCTCTCGTGGCAGCCGCTCCGGCAATGGTTGGGCCTCCCCTATGCCAAATTACCGTTTTTCCATTTCTATTGTTGTCTCGGGCCTATTGATTCTCTGCCTCCCCGGCAACGCCTACGCCGCCCAGCCCCCAGTGGGGCTCGGCACGGCCACCTCATTCTCGGTGCTTGCTGGCACCACGGTCACCAATGTCGGGCCATCGGTGATCTCCGGGGATCTTGACCTGAGCCCCGGTTCAGATGTCGCGGGCTTCCCTCCCGGGTTAGTCATCAACGGCACTCAACACGTCACCAATGCTCTTGCTTTGCAGGCACAGAACGACCTAACGACGGCCTTCAATGATGCCGCCGGGCGCACCCCCGCAGTCGATCAGACCGGTCAAGACCTGGGCGGTCAAACCTTGGTGGCTGGGGTCTACAAATCCGCTGAGGCAATGTCGCTGACCGGCACGGTGACGCTCGATGCCCAAGGCGATCCCAACGCGGTCTTCATCTTTCAGGCCGGCTCGACGCTGCTCACGGCAAGCAGCAGCACTGTTGCCCTGGTCGGAGCCGCCCAGGCCTGCAACGTGTTCTGGCAAGTCGGCAGTTCAGCGACCTTGGGGACGGCAACGACGTTCGTGGGATCGATCATGGCGCTAACCAGCGCCACCTTGCAGACCGGTGCCACGGTCGAGGGTCGCGTGTTAGCTCGCAATGGTCAGGTCAGCCTCGACACCAACGTGATCACCCGCCCGCTGTGTGACACCACGACACCGCCTCCAGTGCTCGATGATCGCGAAGAGGTCACCGCGGGCGGCGGCGGGGGCGGCAGCACTCAAGAGACTTTGGGGTCAGACTCGTTTGCTAACCCGTCGGCTGGTGGAGGCAGCGGGGCTGGCAACGGATCGGGCAACGGGGCGGGCGGATCTAATGGCTCTGATGGTCCGGTGATCCCGCCTGGGCATCCAGCGACCGGTCTGACCCCGGCTGGCTCCCAACGAGAGAATGCCTGGCTGTTCGCGGGGGTGGTGGCCCTCGTGATCTCCGGCGGCGCCGGCATTGTGGGCACGAGTCGAAGGCACCTGCGGCCGACTCACGCCAGATGAGTAGTCATCGACAATCCTCAGCCGCCTCGGGCGGGGGCCGGCACTTGTGGCGGCTGGTTTCACTGCTGGCGGCGCTGGTCGGGCTCGGCTGCGTTGCTGTCTGGTTCGGCCAGGCGCCGTTCCTAGGTGCGAGCAAAGGGCCAGTCGTGGCTGAAGCGACTGTCTCAGCAGCGGCACCCACTCACTCGGTGATCGAGATGACGCCGGACTCCCGTCCGGTCCACATCAGCATCCCCGCTGCGGAGGTCGAAGCCGTTGTCGGTCACCTCGGTCTTCAGCGAGATGGCACCGTTGAGGTGCCGAGCAATCCAGATCACACTGGCTGGTTTCGCCTCGGTGCACGGCCTGGTGAGGTGGGCTCCTCGGTGATCCTTGGTCACGTGGACTCAGCGAAGGGACCCGCCGTCTTTGCCCAACTCAAGACGCTACGAGTTGGACACAAAGTACGGGTGAAGAAGGCGGACGGAACGTCGTCCACTTTTCGAGTCTTCTCCGTCGCGACCTACCCAAACGCGGAATTCCCCGCCAAGCGGGTTTATGGCAAGACCAAGGGACGATGGCTCACCCTGGTCACCTGTGGCGGCGCTTTTGATGCCAACCGAGGCGGCTATCAAGCCAACGTTGTGGTCTACACGCGCCTGGTGAAGCCTTCGTCTACTTAATTGGCTTGGCGAACCAGATGGATCTCAATGACCAATCACCGGGCCCTCGGCGCTCCCCAGTGCAGGTGAGGATAGAGAGTCGGTGTTTGCTGTGAATATCTCCATAGAACTTTACTGCCAGTTTGCGGGAAGGCTTCTTCACTATGCGCTTAGACAGTCGATAACACTGCACCTGACCAGCTGAGCCCATTACCTTAACGATCTTTCCGCGTTTGAGTTTCTCGTTGAGTAGGTCTCCGACTGACGTGCCATCGGACCAGACGTGGGCGTTCATGAGCACGTGACCGGTCGCATCCCCGGGTCGGAATCCTGGCCGGTCCCAGGCGATCTTGGTTTTTCCCACCTTGTTAATCGGCAGTGTCTTCGGAACTCCGTCGGGCTGCGCATTCAGCCCTTTCACCTGAACCCGTCCGATCCCCTTGACCGAGATGGCCACTGGCACAAACGGCGTGGCATTCCGCTTTGAACAAGTTGGCGCGGTGGCGGCTGCACTTGCTGCGGGAAGATTAAGAAGGGCAGTGGGGGTTAGCAAGAGAATGGCACTCATTGCGCCGACCAGGGATCGTCCTCGAAACATTAGCTCTCCTACTTTGCGCGCTCTAATCTCGGGGCGGATCCGCCGGGCGCTCGTCGAATAGTGGCACTAACACTCGAATTGCGAAAGAGCTAAAGGCCTTTCACCGGCGCTACCGCGCCAGCGTGAGCGCGTGAGGGGAGCTAGAAGCTTCACTGACACCCCCTACAGTAGGTAAATGGTCCAGAAAAGTCCGGAACAGCCACCACCAGCAGGACCTCGCTCAGCACAATCAAGGCCGACCTGGCCCCTCGTCATCCTCGGCATCATCGTGGTCGCGGTCATCGGGTTGGCCTTTTCCTTGCTGAACAATGATGATCCTGACAGCGCCATCGATCCGGGCACCGAGGAATCACCGCCCTCGGAATCACCGTCCTCTCAGGTCAGCGAATCGCCGAAAGCTGGCGAAGACGAAGAGTCGCCAACGGCATCCCCACTGATCGTGCCGGTCTACTACGTCGGCGAAACCCCCCGGGGGCTAGGTCTCTACCTCGAGTTGGTCGCTGCTGATTCTGCCGACGTCCTGAACACAGCAGTCGACCTGGCCGTGAGCCGAACACCCGTGGATCCGGACTATCGGACTCCTTGGCCGAGCGGCACTCAGGCCACCGCGTCGTACGACGGGGACGTCATCACTATCGATCTGATCGGCGATGCATCGCTGCATGACAGTGCCCCCGGGATAGCCGCGGATCAGGCCCAGATGGCGCTGGAACAACTCATTTTTACCGCCCAAGAGGCAGTCGGCGAGGCGCGGCCAGGAGTCCAGTTTCTGCTCAATGGCAACCGGACTGACCAGGTGCTCGGCCAGCCCACGTCCGAGCCGCTGGCTAACGAGCCGGTTTTGGAGACCTTGTCACAGGTGAACCTGACCGCCCCAACCGAGGGTTACACAGCGAGCGGGCAATTGAGCCTGGCGGGTCGCGCCAACTCGTTTGAGGCCAACGTGATCATCAGTTTGGAAGGTACCGGCGGCACAGTGCTCGAGGAGGGCGTGAGCGCCGACGGTTGGATGGGTGAGGAATTGTTTGCGTTCGAGCACGTGATCGATGTTGGTGATCTTGAGCCCGGCACGTATGTCTTGACTGCGATGACTGATGACCCGTCCGGAGGCGAGGAGGGGTTTGGAGCGTTCTCCGACACGAAGACGATCACGATCGAGTGAGTCAGGGTGGGCGTTTGATCGCCGTCACGTCATTTCTCTGGCTCCTAGCCTGCCATCGTGGGAGCATCAGTTGTGGCCACCCCCGGGCAACAACCGGTAGACGAGCCGAAGGGCTCGCCCGTTGTCGGCCAGCCTAAGAAGGTGGCGGCGCGCTTTTGGCCCTACGAACCCCGCGCTGCTGTGTTACTCGTCCCGCTTGTCTTGGCCGTTTTACTGGCGACCTGGTCACTGATCCGGGAACCGCTGCACTTCGACGCTGCCCGGGTTGGTTGGGTGCTGCTGGGCATCGTGTTGCTGAGTCTGCTGCCAGTGATCCTTTTGCTCTTGGAGGGCCTGGCTGTCAGCGGTGGATCCCTTGAGGTGGGAAAGGTCAAGGTTGCTCTCACCGCAGCAGCAAACGCGCAACCGCTGGTGATCGCACCGCCAAACGTCGCGCCTGGCACCAACATCGCCGACAGCGGTAGTCACGAGATTATCGACGGGCTTCGTCGTGCCCAATCAGCGAAAATAGTTGTCGTTCGCTTGGAAGACGGCCACGCCTGGTGGGAGTCCAGACTGTTGATCCTGTGCGAGGGAGCAGTGCGGCTCGGCAGGCCCGAGGTGGTGGTCTTCACAGCGGTGCGCGGTGGTCGTCCAGAGCAGTTTGTCGGCTGGGGACACCCGCGTGAGGTTCGTAATCGACTCTTGCAAGCCAACCCCGACTTCAGGGTGGTGCACAACAAGACAGCGGGGCTTGCGGCGATTGCTCGACAGCAACACGCTCTGGGCCGAGCGCCGGCGCCCGCGCTGAGATACAAGCAGCACATCACCCACCCCGACGGTCCGAGTGAACTCAACCCGTTCCTAGACGAGCAACTCCTCGCAGACTCCCTGAGCAGCCTGGAGGAGCCGCCACGCGAGATCGGTGTCGGCCGACTGGAAGACCTTCTCGATCCTGTGCTTCACAATGGTGCTGTCGACCGCGTAGATCTTGACGCGGAGTGGTTTAAGAAGGCGCTTCAGTCCGACGAGGAGTACGTCGCGGTCACGGACGCGGGCACCTACGTCGCGTTGATGACACGGGCAAACGTGGTCACCGAAGTGCTGCTGGCAATCACTGAGCGCTGAGCACGAGGCGCTTCTCGAACCAGGCGGTGTCGACCCAACGATCGAACTTGTAGCCAACTTCGGTGAGTGTGCCAACTCGGCTGTATCCGCAACCGAGGTGCAAGGCCTCGCTCCCGGGGTTGGGAAGGGCGATCAATGCAAGCACTGTGTGTATGCCGTCGTTCTCCAGCCTCCCTAAGAGGACGTCGTACAGCTGGCGGCCAAGGCCTTGGCCCCGGGCAGCCTTCGCGAGGTAGATCGAGGTCTCTCTGGTTTGGGCGTACGCCGCCCGCGGTCGGTAAGCCGCTGAATATGCGAATCCATCGACCAACCCCGCTGGATTCAGGGCGACCACCAGGTGATTCCCGGTGTCAGTGCTTTCGAGCCTGCCCAGCCAGTAGTCGAGCCCCGGCGGCACCAGGTCAAACGTGGAGACCTCGTGAACCACCTCGTGGGCGTAGATTTCAGCGATTGCCGCGAGGTCTGACTCCGTGGCGTCGCGAATGAGGTGTGCCATCGGCCCATTATCGCGAACAAGGGGGCCTAGTGCCGGGCAAGTCGCGGTGTACGCCGATCAGCGAGCATGGCGATGGGCAAAGGCGTGGCGTTTAACGCTTTTTAGAGCTGAAGTTCGAGGCGTTCGGAGGTGGGGCGTGAGCAGCAGATCAACATGTGGTCCATCGCCGCCTGCTCGCGCTTGGTGAGCACCAGGTCACGATGATCAACAGTGCCGGCCAACACCGGGGTGATGCAGGAGCCGCAGATCCCGTCGCGGCAGTCGTTCTCCACCTCGATGCCCAGCGCCAGGACGACATCCAAGATGTTCGCATCGGGCTGCAGGCGCAGGGTGTGACCCGATTCGGCAAGCACCAGTTCGTACGTCGACCCGTCGAGCTCTTCGGCCGGACCCTCTTTGCGCTCCACGCCAGCTGTTGAGAACAACTCGAAGCGCACAATGTCTTGGTCCGCACCATGCGCACCCTCAGCCGCCGCCTCCACCGCTCGCAGCAAGGGGAGCGGTCCGCATACGTAGACGAGTCCACCCTCGGGCAGGGCTCGAACGAGAGCATCAAGATCAGGTCGCCCTTCCACATCTTCCCGCAGGATCCTGACCTGGTCGCCAAGCTGGCTCAGCCGATCCACAAACGCCATCGCAGACGCCGTACGCCCGCCATAGGTCAATGAGAACGGCTTGCCCTGTTTAGCCAGGCCCTCAGCCATCACCATCATTGGTGTGATGCCGATGCCGCCAGCGATCAGCGTGTGGTGGGTGGCCTCCTCAAGCACAAAGTGATTCTTGGGCCGGGTCACCAGCAAGCGATCGCCCACCCGCAGCGTCTGATGCAGAAAACTCGAGCCGCCAGTGGAGGCAGGATCCTGAAGCACGGCGATCTGCCAGTACGTCCGATCCAGCGGGTCGCCGCAAAGTGAGTATTGCCGCGTCGTTCCGTCGGGAACATAAACGTCGATGTGCGCGCCAGGCGTCCACTCAGGCAGTGGGTCGTTGCTCTCGATCCGACCTAACCGGATCGACAAGACGCTGTCGGCTTCCCACGTCATCTGGATGACCCGCAGCTCGCGTTGCTCCAACATTCACATGCCTCCTTGTCCAGATCCAACTCTCGCACGCCGGAGGATTACGGCGCCAACCTCGTCCGAACGAGAGTGCCAACAGGCGTGAATTCGACGAGGTGTGGGACGCCCGCTGCGCTCACCCCTCACCCAACCGGAAGACACAACATCTTGCGGACCTGGTCGTAGGCCGCTTCGGGATCCCGGGGGTCCAGGTGGACAGTGGGGATGCCCAATGCTTCAGCTCCTCGCACGTTGGTCAACTGATCATCAACGAAAACCATGTCGCCAAACGCCACGTGCAGCCGCTCGGACATCAGCTCATAGAGCCGAGGGTGGGGTTTGAGGAAACCTTCGATCGAGCCGTCAACGATGACGTCGATCTCCCGCAGCACGTCCATCTGCTCGATCCACTCGTCGGAGTGGAAGGCGCTCAGATCGTTAGTGAGTACGCCGACCGGGACGCCGGCCTCGCGCGCATCGTGAATGGTTGCTCTCGCAATCGGCCGCACCAGCGACGGGCGCACGGGCTCATAGAGGTGCGCCACCAGGGCTTGCACTGTCTCGCTGCCACCGCTGAGTTCGGACCATTCGATCGAGCGATGGTCCCAATAGTCACGTTCGGACAACCGGCCCGCCTGGAGGTCGAGCCAATCGAAGTCAGGCGTGTCATCAGTGGCCAACGGGCCACGGCCCGACAACAACGCGTGAGCGGGGGTCCCCGGAAATTCCTCGACTAACTCAAACGGCGTCAACAACACCGGGCCACCGAAGTCAAGGATGAGCGCTTGGTTTCGAGACGGGTTTCGAGACGCTCGCTTCGCTCGCTCCTCAACCACCATCGCGTGAACGCTCCTCAACCACCGGCTAGTGCTCGGGTTCTTCGATGATTGCCTTCTCGAAGCGAACGACGTTGCCTGTCCACTTGCACGACGCACACCACGTGAGAAACACCCGATCGTGGGCGGTCCACCACTCCGAGGTCAGCCCTCGCTCCAGTCCTACCCCACACATCGGACAGAACTTGGGTCGATCGAGCAGGTGTCGCTCGGCATCGGGCGCAAACCATTCCGCCGCTGCGGGCAACTTGTGAGGATCAGGAGGGAGTGTGGTCTCAGCCACCCGACCCAGCCTTTTCCCGGGCAGCCGCGGCATCACGATGGAGTTTGAGCAAGTCGTCCTTGATCGGCGCATAACGCATCGAGCCACCGTTGATCCACTGGTCGGTGAAAGCCGTGCCCGCGCCGAACTTGTCCTTCTCACAGGGCAGGTGAATGACATCGTGCTTTTCGCGTACGACGCCTGGCGGATCCTCGCCGTCCTCGACCGCTGCCATTGCTTCCTTGAACATCTTGCGCAGCATCGCGACACCCTGATCGGAGCGACCCAGGTGCTCCTGCGATCGATCAGTGATCGTGCCCTGCGACACCCACGCCATCACGTCTTGGCCCTCGACATAGTCGGTGATGAACTCGCCGTTCTCGTCGTGCCACGGGAAGTCATAAACGACGGGGCGCTCCTGAGGCTCCCAAGTGCCAGCCTCGGGGTGGTGCAAGGAGTAGAAGAGCTTCCAGGTGGTGTTGTCGTCGATCGGCACCCGGATCTGCATCTGGTCGATCCACTGGCCGCCAACGCGCATGCCATAGGGGAACATCAGCGGGTGGCCGATGGCCCAGTCATCATCAGTCTCAGAGTGACCCTCAAGCACGCGGCGCTTGATGATGCCGTATTCAAACTCATCGAAGGACACCTTCATGTGCTTCTTCTGGAAGGACTTGGGGGCATCGAAGCCCTGGGTCTGTCCGAGGAATTCGAAGTAGGCACCATGCAGCCACTCGACGTGGTGGGGGTCGACGGAATTCTCCATGATCTGGAACCAGTTGCATGGCAAGGTCGCAACGCCGACGTCGCGCAGGCCATCGAGCACGTAGACGTCGAAGCGGGGAAGTTCGGGGACCGGTTTGGGGCCGACGTAGACCCAAATCATCCCACCCATTGCCTGGGCGACGCCCGCTTTGGCTTTGATCTTGTCGCGGAAGGCGGTGTTGTCATTTTCGGCCGGTTGCTCCACGCACTGGCCGTCGAAGTCATACTTCCAGCCGTGGTAGCCGCAGCGAATGCCGTCCTCGTGCACCACGCCGTAGGTCAAAGAGGCGCGACGGTGGGGACAGCGCTCGCCGATGATGCCGTATTTGCCGGACGGCGTCTTATAGAGCGTCCAGTCCTCAGCCAGCAGGCGCACGGTCTTGGAGGGCCGCTGGTCGAAGTCCTCCTCAAACGCGATGGGATACCAATAGCGCCTCAGCAGTTCACCCATCCGGGTGCCGGGACCAACACTGGTGAGTTCTTCGTTTTGTTCGACGGTGAGCATCGGCAATAACCCTTTCGTTGCTTTCATTCTCAACGTACGACGACCCTACTAAAGCGCGCTCGCCTGTCCCCCTGTGCGGGACGGCTGCGTGACGGCTATCACAAGGGCCGCGCAGCTAGCGGTTGGCGATCCCGTCCAAGCGCAAGGTGTTCGTCTCATCACGATGTACGCCGTCAGTCCCGACGTGTTTCTCGCTAATCGCCGTGCCGTTCTTGATCACATGCACCAAGGCCATCGCGTGACCTCTGCCCAATTCGTAGTCGACCTTGAGCCATCCCACGATCTCCATAGCTTTCGTCTCCGCACCAAAGCCACGAGCATGTGCCTCGTCGACCAACTCGGCCGGGATCTTGCCGGTCTTCTTCTCGATGGTGTCTAGGTACGCCTGAAAACTCATGACTCGAATTTAGCCGCCTCGGGAGCGGGGCGACACCCCGCCGCCACGACTGGCGCGGCCCCTAGGGCTACCGAGGTGGGCGGTCGCCAGGCAGCTCGCGGCGGCTCACCGCGAACGTGAGTATGAGCGGAGGTGCCCGGCGTCCGGGGGAGCCTCAGTCGTCTACGATAGTGACACTATGGAGCAGGCTTCGTACGATCCTTTCCGCATGAACAGAGCGCTCCGCATTCGTGGGATTGTGATGCCCGCTTCGGACACGTTGTCGGTCTTGTTGGGTTATGCGCTCGCCATCGCCTTGTATTTCCAGCTCGGCGGCTGGGGCGAGATTTCGTGGCGCTGGGCTGGGGTCGTCACCGTCACGGCCGTTGCGGTCACGTTGGCAGTTGGCCTCGGGCTCAAGGTTTACCACGGCCGCTCGCAGGTCAGCAGCGCCAGCGAGACGGTCTCCTTGTCGATTCAAACCGCTGCAAGCGTGATTGTCGTTGTGCTCGTCTGCCTGATCGGGGATGAGTTCTCCGGGCTGGTCCCGGTCGCGGGGGGCTTGATAGCACTGGCTTTGATGTGCGCCGCGCGCGCATGGTGGCGGGTGCTGGAAAGCCGTCGCGGATATCGATCCTCGGGTGCGCGGCGGAGAACTGTTGTGGTCGGCGCAGGTAACGCTGGCCAACAGGTCGTGGAGTCGATGCGGACCAGCGTCGCGTCGGAACTGGAACCGGTGGCACTGGTTGACGACGACCCGCGAAAGCGTCACTTGCGAGTGAGTGGGGTTGGTGTTGCGGGCACGCTGGCGGACCTGGGGGATGTGGTCCGTGAGTTCGAAGCCGAGCTCGTCGTGCTAGCGATACCGTCGGGCAGTTCCGAGTTGTACGATTCGGTCGCTGAACGCGCTCGTGAAGCGGGGGCAGACATCAAGATATTGCCCTCGATCAGCGAGTTGTTCTCCGACGTCGTTGGTATTCGCGACCTCCGTGACATCAACCTCACCGATGTCCTGGGTCGCCGCCAGGTCGAGACTGACCTCGATTCGATCTCCCACTCCCTGGCCGGAAAACGTGTGTTGATCACGGGCGCCGGCGGTTCTATCGGGTCCGAGCTGGCCCGCCAGATCCAGCGTTGGCAACCGGCAGAACTGATGCTTCTGGACCGAGACGAGTCGGCTCTGCACGGTGTGGAGTTGAGCCTCCATGGTCATGGTCTGCTTGACACCGATCAAACGATCCTCGCGGACATCCGCGACGGCGATACATTGCTCGAGCTGTTCGCAGAGCGCCGGCCAGAGGTCGTGTTCCATGCGGCTGCGTTGAAGCACCTCCCGATGTTGGAGAAGTACCCGCACGAGGGATACAAGACGAACGTTGTTGGAACGTTGAACGTGTTGCGCGCGGCTGCCGCCGCTGGCGTTGAGCGATTCGTGAATGTCTCCACGGACAAGGCTGCCGACCCAACGAGCATTCTTGGGCTGACCAAACGGGTCGCGGAGCGTTTGACGGCTTCTTATGCAGCCAGCAACGATGGCCGATACATCTCGGTCCGATTCGGCAATGTACTGGGAAGCCGGGGCTCGGTGTTGGCGGCATGGGCAGCCCAGATTGCCCGTGGTGGCCCACTCACGGTGACCGATCCCGACGTCACTCGATACTTCATGACGATCCACGAGGCATGTCAGTTGGTCTTGCAGGCGGGCGCCGAGGGCTCGAGCGGCGAGGTCCTGATTCTCGACATGGGTCAGCCCGTCAAGATCGTCGACGTGGCACGCAAGGTCATTGCCCAGTCGGGGAGCCAGGTCGAGATCATCTTCACTGGCCTGCGGCCAGGTGAGAAGATGCATGAAACCCTGCTCTCGGGTGGTGAGGTAGGTGGCCGGCCGGTTCACGACCTGATCACCCATGCCCCGGTGCCGGTGCTGTCGGAATCGGCAGTGACGTCGGGTGTGTCGACGGACGTGCGTGCGGCCCTCGAGTCATGGTGCTCCGTCGATGCTGGGCATTGAGGAGACCCACGACGCGGTCATGGTGCTGTGCACTGCTCGGCACCATGGACGGGGCGCGCATCGCTTGCCTGATCGGGAACACCGGGGCCGTGTGATCGCAGCCGTGCAGGTCGAGACCGACGAGCAAGCACGCGAGGTGCTCGCTGCTCTGGACGCTGAGGGACGTCGTTTCTACCTCGACGTAGAGCGCAAACAGGACATCAATCTCGCCGCAGTAGCGGCCGACGTTGTCCGGCGCGGAAGCATCGTGCCCATCAAGCCGAATGACATCACAGTCGATGGAACAGTCGCGTGGCTCACCAGTCGCCTTGGCGCGGACCTAACCGATCGGGTCGTGGCCGTGGTCGGCACGGGCAATCTGGGATTCAAGGTGGTCTTGAGGCTTGCCGAGATCGGCTGTCGAGTCCACTGGTCGGGTCGCAATCTGGGCAAGGTCGAAGAGCTTGCAGCTGCAATCAATCAGGTGCTGCCACGATTTACGCCGCACCGAATCTGCACTGAGCTTCCAGATCGAGCCGCAGTGTTGGTCAGCGCCGTCAACGCGGAGCACATCGTTGGCCAGGAGTGGGTTGCGCGACTTGAGCCGGACGCCTTGTGTCTTGACGTCGGGATCAACAACTTCTCCCCTGAGTTCATTCGAGCAGCCGTGTCCAGCGGTCGCGAGTGCGCCCGGATGGACGTACGAGCTGCGACGTCGATTCCCGAAGGACCCAGCGACTTCTTCAGCAGGATCTCTGGTCGCACCCGGGGGAGAGTCAACGTTGTCGCGGGCGGCTTGATCGGTGAGCTAGGTGAGGTCGTGGTTGATCAGATCCACCTGCCGAACCGTGTCGTTGGTGTCGCCAACGGCACCGGTGGCCTGGTTGATCCGGGCGCGTGGTCGGATCAGATGGTCAACGACGTCGCGCATGTTCAAGCCCGTATCGACGGACCGGGATGACTCACCTGTTCACCCACCATTGACGGTTGTCTCATCTCGACGGCCCCAGAACAAGGCGCCGTATTGGGCCTGCACCTGAGTCAGGTCGTACTCCGTCAGCGCAAATTCACGGGCGGCCGCGGACTTCTCACGCCAGGTGACCTCGTCGGCGGTGGCGGCGAGGATCGCCGTCACCGCCTCCTCGACACTGTCGACCACCCAGTCGGTGGGGTAGAGCGTGCGAGGACCATGATCGAGTCGCTTGAAGTAGGGCCAATCTCGAACCACCGGCACCGCCCCACTTGCCGCGCCCTCGAGGACCGAGAGAGGCGAGCCCTCGCGCACCGAGGAACTGATGATGACGCCACAATCCCTCAGTGCCGCTGGCACATCGTCGGTTCGGCCGAAGCGAATCAGCCCGCCCTCGGCGTCCAGACGGTCGAGTGCGTTGTTGGCATGAGCCCGGTAACGCATGAACGCTGGGGAACCGGTTTCGTGGAAGTCCGCACCAATGATCTTGAGTCGGTAGCGCGGATCGTGGCGGCGTGCAGCCTCCACCACCTCGACGGCCCAGGCGATGTCTTTGGCAACCACGCTGTGACCCACGACCGCGAGGGTGAACCGTGCCTCCGTCGCCGCGGTCTTTGGTTCATCAAACCGTGCCAAGTCCATCGCGTTCGGAATCACCGTGGAGAGACCGACCTCCTTCAAACCCGGCACACTTCTTTCCACCAGATCACGGATGTGGTCGCTGTCGAAGACCAAGGCGTCAAGTCGGGTGAAGTCGAGCAGTTGGGGCCACATGGTCCAAGCCTCGTAGCTGTGCAGTCGCACAATGATCCGCGTCGACCCCGGATCAGCCAGCTGCACATAGTGAGTCATCGCCGTGCACCACTCGATGTAGCACGCGTCTGCCCAGTCAAGATGCTCGCGCAAGTCGTCCTCGGCTGCCGCCCGCGCGTTGCCATCTCCCTGCAACTCCGACAACAGGCGACGCCGGATGCCCCGCTGACCTCGCCAGCGAGCAGAGGTCGACAGATCCGTCGGTCCTAGAATTCGAACCTCGGCCCGCCACTCACGCTCCGCGTAGGCGATCAGGTCGCCAAGGAAGTTCGTGTTCCCATCGCTGACGAGCAACAACCGGAAGGGACGATCTCTCGGAATCTCGACCGCTTGTACCCGTCGGCCTGCGCGGGCTCGAATCCGCTCCATCGTTCGCGATTCATCGAAAGGGGCCAGATAGGTGTCGGGCTGCTCCGCTAGGGCCGAGGTCGTGGCATCAAGTTGAATACCGCGGTAGAACGCCATCCGTGTCGCGTTGAGAAACGCATCGATCGCACCTCCGAAATCACCCTTTGCCAGACGCGCATCGGCATACTGCAGTTCGTGCCGAACGGTGAGATCCAGGTTGGTGGGGAGCTCTCCGGCGCCAAAGCTCCACCCAACAAGATAACAGCCAAGATCGGCCTTGCTCACGCGCTTGCGTAGTCGGTGGAGCACCTGTTCTGCCAGGTCCTGCAGCTCCGCAGCTTCGCCGCGGCTCCACATGCCCCGCAGGACGGGCATTGCGCGGCGAAGTCGAGCATCGTCGGGCAAGTCAGGAACGAGAAGATCCCTGAATCGTTGTGATTTGATCCAGTTTCGCGGCCCCCGACGCCTCGGTGCGGTCGCAACGAGCGGCAGCGCGTCCTTGATGGTCGCGGGCGGAACCGACGCGATCGGACCTTCAGCCAGCAGTTCGAGGGCGGCGACGAATCCCCAGCGAACCGGAAGACCTGGACGATCCCTCTCGAAACGCCAGACCGGATAGACCAGGTGAGGTTCGGTAGCAATCACTATGTCGGCAACTGACGCACGCTGGAGGGTCCATGGGTCGCGTCGCACCAGGGACCAGGTGCGCAGTCCTTCAGAGTCTGCAATCGCCCGCCGGTGGTACGCAGCCTCGAAACCGTCGATGCCGGTGACGATCGAGTGGACCTCGTCGGCTCCAAGCCCCTCCCATTGGGCGACGGGCGCGGTGGTTGCCACGTAGATCTGGTATCCAGCCCTGTGGAACTCGTCAAATGCCGCTTCGATCACTGAACCGGGCCGGGCATCGTGTCCAAGCACCAACAGCGACTTCATCGCGCCGTCACTCGTTGAATCAGTTCGTCGATGGCGGGGCTCATCAATGCTCTCCGCTGGTACTTGGCTGCAGCGGCCAGTGCCGCCTTTCGCTCGCTTGCCCCGGCGGAGGTCGCCATCGTGGCGGCTGCACAGATCGCTTCCACGACGCGTTCACGATCAAGGTCGGTCGGCCCGGTCCAGAGCGGGTAGGAACCGAGCAGCGTGGACGCATCGTGTTCGGTTTCATGCACCGAGACAATAGGGAGGCCCGTTGCCATGTATTCGTACACCTTGCCTGACGTGACGTACCGGCCGCCGATCAGGATCAGGACCAATGCATCCCAGGCCGCGTAAACGTGTCCCACTTCGGATTTCGGCACGGGGCCCCCGTAGGAGACGCCAGCATCGGCGGCAGCGTCCACCAAGCTCAGTGCCGGATGCGCGGCGCGGTGCGAACCAGCGCCGAAATAGCCTCGAATCTCAAACGTCGCATCCTTGAGCGTGGGTTCAAGTGCTCGTGCCTCGCGCCAGCACTCGAGCACGAACTCCAACGTTGCTCTCGAATAATTCACCGTACCCAGATAGCCGAACTTCAGGGGAGATGTCCCCGTATCCCGCCGGGGCTCGTCAGGATGCGCGCTGACGTCATGGCCGTTTCTCACGACGCTCACCTTGTCCGCCAGCGCTGGATAGCGCTGGCGGTAGTGCTCGGCGATCGGCTCGTTGACAACCCAGAGTGACAGCGCCGCGTCCAGGGCCTCGGCCTCCCAACACCCTCGTTCCGACTCGATTTCGAACGCAACTTCACCGCCGATGACGTCGATCGACCAGCCATCGCGAAAATCGATCGCGAAGGGCACCCCAAACTCGCGCTTGAGGCGGAGTGCGGTGCTCAACAGGACGTAGGGCGTACAGGAGACCACGACCAGGTCGAAGGGATTCTCCTGGTGAAGCCGGACAGCGGTCTCCTCAATGGCGGGGCGCCACGCACCAAAAGCAGGCTCGGGAAAGACCTGCATGGACGCCTCCCGCAGATTTTTGAGCCATCGTTTCGGCGCAATTGCGCGTGCTTCAGAAAACCGGGAGATATCGGTCTCGCGTTGTGGCGATTCGACCGGGACTGGAATCATGGTGATGTCGGGGTGAACCCGGTTCATGAGACTCAGGTCGACGCCCGTCTCTGATTTCCAAACATCGTTGGGCGCGTTGAGCACCGTGACCTGCCAGCCGCGTTCCGCGAACTGGTTGCCAATCTCGAGCAGCCGGTAGGTCGACGACTTCGCTGCGGGGGGAAATCCGAATGCCAAAAACAGTAACCGCGGGGGTGCCATCTAGTCCCTTCCCGTGGAGATGTCGTCGGTGCCGAGCGGCCGTGACTCTACCAAGCGGCGACGCGCGTGCCCAATCTCTCCTCCGGGCAACGAGCCCATGCCGCGAGAGTCGGTCGAAGATTGCTAGGCACGCGCGTCGGCCCGGCAAGGAAGGTCCCTATGAAGGTCCTCAGCGTAGTCGGTGCTCGACCGCAACTTGTGAAGCCACGTGGTGACTTCGATCTACCGGATTAGTGCTCGTGAGTGGTCACGACCACCTTGCCCGCCGGATGCCCCAGCTCTAGGTATCGCAGCGCGGCGGCGGCATCAGGCAACGCGAAGGTGCGGTCCACGACCGGGGTGAGGGCGCCGACCTCGACCAGGTGGGTCAGCTCGGCAAAGTCGTCGCGACGCTCTACGGCCAGCACCATGCGATAGGTCTTCTTCGACACCAGGCTTCGGATCGGCCCGCGAAGCATCCCGCGCAGGAAGCCGCCCGTCCAGGCGCCTCCCCCGTCGCCACCGACAATCGCGGCCACGCCGCCAGGCGTGAGCGCACGACTCAACACCCCGAGAGGTCGGCGACCAGCCATATCGACGATGGCATCCCACTTCCGGGTGCCATCCGCGAAGTCATCCACGGTGTAGTCGATGAATTCATCGGCACCCAGTCCGATCACCAAATCGCGCTTGCTGGTGCTGGCTACCGCTGTGACGTGGGCGCCATACGCCTTCGCGATCTGGACGGCCAACGTCCCGACTCCGCCGCCAGCACCCAGGATGACGACTCGCCGGGGCGGTGTCTGGCCAGGGGTGAGCCCGCACGCGTCACGCAGTGCTTGCAAGGCGGTTGCCCCGGAGATCGGCAGCGCGGCCGCCTGTTCAAAACTCAGTCGCGCCGGCTTGGGCACCACTTTGTCGACTTCCGTCACGGCGTACTCCGCGAAGCTTCCGCCGCAGACACCGAGCACCTCATCGCCGAGCGTCACGCCGGTGACTCCGGGACCAAGGGCATCGACCACACCGGCGAAGTCACGGCCTCGTGGATCACCGAACCAGCGTCGGAATTCTGGAGCAATCCGCGCCAACTTTGGCAGCCCGGTCATCAAGTGCCACACGTCTGGCCCACAGCCCGCGGCTTTGATTGCCACTCTGATCTGGCCGTGTCCAGGATCGGGAATCGCGATGTCGCGCAACTGCAACACCTCTGCCGAACCGAATGTGTCTTGCACGATCGCCTTCATCACTTTCTCCTTTGCCCAGATTCGCCTCAGGTGTACGCCGTACACCTCAGGTCAAAGCGTAGGTGTACTGCGTACACTTGTCCAGTGGCAGCAGATCCTGGGGCGTCCCCCCGCAACCTCTCGCCGCGGGTGCCACTCAGTCCGGACCGGGTGGCGGCCGCTGCCGTTGCGCTGGCTGATCGCGACGGCGCCAACGGACTGAGCATGCGCCGCTTGGCGGCGGAGCTAGACGTGGTGCCGATGGCGCTCTACAAACACTTCGCCAACAAAGAAGCCCTAGTGACCGCCATGCTGGATGTGGTGGTGGCCGAGATCGACCCGCCGACCGGGGATCCGGACTGGCGCCTGGTGATCCGGCGCCGCATTCTTTCGGCCCGAGCAGCCTTGTTGCGACATCCGTGGGCCAGCGCCGCAGTCGAAGCGCAGCCAACCCCATCCGCTGCCGTGCTGGGCTACTTCGATTCGATGATCAAGGCTCTTCGAGACGGCGGACTTTCTCTGGATCTCACCCACCATGCACTGCACGCCCTGGGCAGCCGGTTGCTCGGCTTCTCCCAAGAGATCTTCAACGACAGCGCGGACGAAAATTCGGACCCAGCGCGGGATCGAGAGGCGGAGGAGCGCCAACTGGCCCATCTCGCCGTGGCCTACCCCTCGATCGGGGAGATGATTGCGATCGTGGCTCACCACGACGCCAGCGTCGTGGGATCGGGGTGTGACGATCAGTTCGAGTTTGAATTCGCTCTGGACCTGATCCTCGACGGGCTGGAGGTACGCCGCCTTGCCGAGGAGGCACGCGACGCGTGACATGAAGCAGGGTTGCAGTCACCTGGTGACTGCAACCCTGCACTGTCTGGTTTCGAGACGGCCCTAGCGGGCCTCCTCAACCACCGTGCGAGACGGCCCTAGCGGGCCTCCTCAACCACCGTGCGAGACGGCCCTAGCGGGCCTCCTCAACCACCGTGCGAGACGGCCCTAGCGGGCCTCCTCAACCACCGAGTACTCAGTCGATAACGGTGACCTTGCCAGTGTTGCCGTCGACCCGCAGCATCTGACCGGTCTTGATCTGCTTGGTGCCGAATGCCGTGCCGGTGACGGCCGGGAGCCCATATTCGCGGCAGACGATCGCAGCGTGGCTCATCATGCCGCCAACGTCGGTGACGGTCGCCTTGATCTTGCCGAACACCGGCGCCCACGAGGGTGCGGTGAGGGGAGCGACCAGGATCTCGCCTTCTTGAATCGTGCCAATTTCGTCGGCGGAAAAGATGACCCGGGCAGGGCCTTCCACCAAGCCGGGCGAGGCAGCGAAGCCCGACAACGTGCCGTCACCCGTGCCGTCACCTTCACCCGCACGGAGCCAGCCCGCCACTGAGTCAGAGGTGATGCCCCACAACATGACGGTGAATGGTTCGGTCACCACCTCAGGTGGTGCGCCCAGCGCGGGCGGAGCCGACCAAGCCTTCAGGTGAGCAAGGGTCTCGCGACGCGTTGCCACCTTTTCGGGCCAATGCCCGGGACCGGCCGAAGGGGCGCCAACCGACCAGGAGGAGTAGAGGTCGAAGATCGCCTCGGCAACTTCATACTTCTTCAACATGAAGACGTCGTCGACCTGTGCGATAAACCCGGCCTCGGCCAACACGCCGCCGAGGTCACGCATCTTGCGCCAGATCACTGAGTGGGCCCAGTGCTCGACATAGAAGTTGTGGTTCTCGACGTAGGGGAACACCACGCGAGAGAGCCCCAACTTGCCGTCGAACGCCGCCTTGTCCTCATCTGAGTCCAGGAGATCACGGTATTCGGAGACGACGCGATCGCGCTCAACGTGTAGGGCGGCAACCGGTCGATTGAGATCGACACCTTCCTTCACCTTGATGATGTAGTCGCAGATGTAACCGAAGGGCACCTCGACGTTCTGGATCCAGATCTTGTCGGAGTGATAGAAGCCCGACCCGGTGGAGAAGTTGAACCACGGCTCGGCCGATTCTTCCCACGCAGCGAGCCAGGCATGGCCCGCATCGGAGGTCGCAAGCGCAGCCCGGATAGTGGCTGGATCGCGAGAGACAAAGGAGTTGTCGATCCCAGAGGACACCGCGAGGCGGGCCAACTTCTTCAACTCATCATCGGGGCGGAACAGGTCGACATCGACCCCGGCCACCATCTTGGCGATCGCCAAGTCGGGGATCGACGGCCAAGCCGCCTTGCAGAAGCCAAAGAAGTCAAGGTAGGCCGCATAGCCGAGGTTGAGGAATTCGAAGTGGTGCTGCCACAACGTCACCACGGAGTCGATGAGCTTGTGATAGGCGGCGATCAGATCCGCGCCCGAGCCCTTGCCTGCACCGGAGGTGATCACCTCGAGGTCTTCCACCTCGGGAAGTGACTTGAATTCCAACGCCGACATCTCTGCCACCAGGGCGCGCACTTTCACCAGCCAGTCGTCGTACAACCGATCCCAGTTGCCGAAGTAGAAACCAGCGCGCTCCATGAACATCGGCACGCGGGCTTCGATGTCCTCCGCGGGTGCGGGCACCGGCGACAAGAAGACATAGCCGTTCAGGATTCGATAGTCCACGCCGTAGGCCGGCGGAATGACATAGTGCCGAGTGTTGTATTGCCCGAGCGAGGCGATGGCGATCTCGAAGACCGACGCATCCCAAGGCGTTAACGCCTCAGGCCAGTGCACGCCGTCTTGGAACCAGAAACCACCATCTTCATATGCCCTGCGGTGCTCGCTGAAAAGTGATGAATAACTGTAGAGCTCTCGCCAGTTGTCAGCACCTTCGGGCGCTTCAACTTCAAACGGGCTGGGGAAACGATCGGCCATGAAAATCCTCCAATGAGACTCCAGCTTCTTTGCTGGAGGTCGGATGCGGTTGGTGCTGCCTGCCCGAGGCGTTGCGCTGCAGTGGTGAACTGTTGCTCTGCGTTGTCCGTGCTTCTTTACTCTTGTGTTTACTTACTTATCTTTTGAATACAGCGGATTAACCAGCGTGTCCACGATGCTGGACATCTGGTCTTTGCCCGTGGACACCTGTCTGTGCTTCTTACTCCAGACCGTCTCGGGTCGTGCCTGAAGAAGTACGACGTCCTCGCCGGCTGGCAAATCCAGGTCGACCGCCCACTCGATGTCCTGCGGGCAGCCGTAATGCTTCTCGGCGAGCCGCGCGAGTTTGGCGATGGCCACAATCTCCACGTCGGTAAGGCTCGGCGTGTTGGCGGTCGCCTCGTCGAGTTCGACCCGATCGATGCGATCGTCCGCGAGCCGGTAGGCATGGGCTTTCGGCGAGATGATCCGGCGATTGATGTTCCACAGCACCTTGTCGACGAGGAAGTTGTCCGGCGTGATGTCACCCGAAACCACGCCCTCTCCGAAGCCCCACGCCGCGTCGATGCAGACTCCAGACCGGTCGCCGTTGGTCGGATCGAGAGTGAATGCCACGCCAGCTGACTTGGGGTGCACCATCTTCTGAACAGCAACACTCATGTCGACGTCATCGTGGTGATAACCCATTTCTTCGCGATAGGCGATCGCGCGATCGGTGTAGAGGCTGGCCCAACATTGCCTGATCTTTTCCAGTACGTCGTCCGCTCCGCGCACCCACAAATAGGTGTCGTGCTCGCCGGCGAAGGAGGCATCCGGGGAGTCCTCTGCCGTCGCCGAAGAGCGCACCGCCACGGGAATGTCCTCGACACCGCAGTGCGCGCACAACGCGGCGTACTCCTCGCGAATCAACGCTTCTGCTTCGGCCGGAATTGGCCACCCACTGACGATGGACCGTGCCTTGGCGGCGACGTTCGCGAGTTGAGCGTTGTCCTCGAGATCGATGCCCGCGATTATTTCCAACAGTTGTTCGCGGCTGCCGGAGAGGTGCTTGGCTTCGGCATAGACCGCGGTGGTGACTGCAAAGCCCGGCGGCACCGGCAATCCGGCCTGGCTCATCGTGCCGAGAGAGGCGCACTTTCCGCCCACGATCGGCTTGAGCTCCTCAGTGAGAGTGTCGAAGGTGATGACTGCCGGATTCGCGAACTCGGTGGTCGAGCCTGTCGAGACCATTATTTCTCCTCAAAGCGCGAATCGGAATTAGGCGGCAGCGCGTCCAGATCAGGAATCGCCACCTCCTGCACCCGATTGCGATAGAGCACGAGTGCGGTGGTTCCGCCCTCGATCAAACGCACCCGCACAAACTCTGTGTTGAACGGTTCGCCTGGGTCATAGCCCATCGCTGACGTGGCGAAGGCGCGGATCGGGCCAGAGTGAGTGGCCACGAAAATCTGCTGGGCAGTCGTATTAGCAGCAAGCTCAAGGATTCCCCGCCAGAAGCGTCTGAATGCACGTGACCGGCGGCTCGAAGTGGAGCATTGGCATCGTCAGCCAATGGGTGATCGGGTCGCCGCCACCTTGCTGGATTCCCCAAAACCGGTCGACGTCAACTAACCAGCCGGGGCGTTCGCCGAGGCCAATCCGCTCATACTTCTCCATCTCGCGTTGATAGAGGCGGAAGGCCGAAGTGACATCTCGCGGCCCGTCCGGCGTGGCCACCTCAAAGTTGCGAAAGTTGCGGTCGTCATGGATGTCGGAAACGTCAGCTTTCCGCCCAAACATTTCCACGTTGTCAAGCAACCCACGGCGGACGTGCTCGGCGGTCTGGCGAGCCCTGTTGGTGGGCGCGCAGACGATCTCGGCACTCATGCCACTCATCAGCCGCCGCGCCAATTCCTGTCCGCGACGATGCGCCTGCCAGGCGCCCAACGGGGTGAGACCCGACTCTGACGAATAGCCCTGGGTCTCGCCGTGGCGGATCAGATAGATATCGGCCGCGACCGTGGCGAGTTGTTCACGTCGCTCCGGGATAATTTCCTTGGTGCGGGTGACTTCGGCCCACGCTGTGGTGGTGTCGAGACGCTCGCCATCAAAGACCGGTGCCTGATCCAGCGCTGTGGGCGCCTCCGGGCGTTCCCGGAAACGCCTCAGGTAGAGCGGGGTCTTATCGGTCGGATCGTCGATCCTGGCTGCTGGGGCCGTGCCTCGATCAGCGTCGCGCTGCTGGTGGCGTTGAAGGTAGGCCGGAGCATCGGGGCGCTCGGTGCGTGGGAAGACGACATCATCGCCCTCCTCAACCAACGGCGGCCTCATGTGTGCACCGTCAGGAACTTCTGATTGACCACGCCGTCGTAATAGAACAACGCCCGGCCCATCTCGGCTTCGGTCCAGGTGATCGGTTCTGCGTCGGGATCGACCCAATAGCCGCCGGTAAACATCTCGTTGCGGTTGCCCACCGGGTCGAAGAAGTAGAGACACTGACCACGAGTGGCCCCGTGTCGCGTGGGATTCATTTCGATGTTCACACCGTGGTAGGCGCACACATCTGCCGCCGTCCGTAGGTCATTCCAGCCATCGACCCAGTGTGCAAAGTGATGCAGGCCACGATTTGGCCCTGTGATAAGCGCGATGTCGTGAGAGGTGTGCGAGACCTCTAACCACGTGGCGATCTGGAATCCGTCATCACCCACGACCTGTTCGGTCATCCGGAAATCCAGAAGTTCGCTCAGGAAATTCGTCACCGTATCGACCTCTTCGGCCGTCAAGAACAAGTGATCGAGCCGCGGGGGAGCGATCCCCACTAAACCCATCGGACGCGGCGGCGGATTGGTCAAGGGCAGCAGGTTTCCCACCTGCTGCATGCCGTGGACCAATTCCATTTCGTGCCCACTGGGCAACGTAAATCTGATCGCTTCACCGTGGCCGGGAGCCCACTCGTTGGCGGCGTACCGTTTCACCTCAACGCCGGCAGCCTCCAGACGTGCTCCGTAGTGGTCGAGGTCGCCCTGGTCCGTGACCTTAAACCCGAAGTGGTTCAAGCCATGGGTCGGCTCCATCGTCAAGACCAGAGAATGGTGCTGTTGCTCGTCCCAGCATTTGAGGAAAACTCGATTTGATTCGCGCGCGGTCTCGATCAGGCCGACGACCTCGACGTAGTAGGCCGTAGCAAGCTCAAGGTCCGGCACGCGGATCTCGACGTGGGATAGACGCAGGATTGACATTTTAGGTGTGCACTCTCATGAAGCGGTCGTTGAGTTCGCCCTCGTAATAGAAGACCGCTCGTCCGATGTTGTCTTCGGTCCAGGTGATTGTCGGGAAGTCGGGGTCGGGCCGATAGCCGCCGGTGAAGACCTCGTTGCGGGTGCCCAGCGGGTCGAAGAAGTAGATGGTGGAGCCACGGGTCACGCCATGGCGAGTCGGGCCAACGTCGATTTGGATGCCGTTGTAGGCCAAGACATCCGCAGCACTGCGCACGTCGTCCCAGTCATCGAGCCAGTAGGCGAAGTGGTGGAGACCACCATTGGGGCCGTGGACGACAGCCAGATCGTGGGGCGAGTGTGAGCGCTCCATCCAACTGCCGAGTTGGTGTCCGTTGCCATCGAGCAACTGTTCGGTGATCCGGAAGCCGAGCACGTCGGTGTAGAACTGCGACGCCTCACCGACCTCCTCGGCCGTCACAAGCATGTGGTCCATCCGGGGTGGCGCAATCAAGCCGGTCGAACCTGGCTCGTTGCCGTCTTCATCCCCACTGAACAAACGCGTGGGGTTGGTCTTGCCCCGGTTGGTGCCAACTTTTTCGACCTCGTGGACCAACTCCATAATGTGACCGCTGGGGGTGTTGAAGCGGATCGATTCACCTTGGCCCATGGTCTCTCCGCGGCTGATCCGCTGCACCGGGAAGCCATAGCGGGCCACTTTGTTTTCGAGATCGGCAAGGTCGTCCTCGTGCTGCACCTTGTAGGCCATCAGGTCGAAGCCCACTCGTGGGGCATAGCGCAGGCGCAATGAGTGGTGATCCTCCTCGTCCCAACACTTGAGGTAGACCGAGTCGGCGTCACGTCCACTGACGATCATGCCCATCACTTGGGTGTAGTAAGCCGTCGCGAGATCGAGGTCGGTGACAGTGATGTCGACATGGGCAAGCCGGAGGATGCCACCAGCGGCACCCGTCACCGTGTTCCGGCTGGGGTGGGGTGCCGGCAGCGGAGCGCGCTCATAGCGCGTCGTCCCACTGGGGGTGCCTTCAGCGATGTCGATGTCGAGGCCGCTGGCCCGCATCGCCTCAATGTCCGCAATCGTGGTCACCTGGCGAACATAGATTGGTCGTCCCGCATACGGGGAAGTGCGTACCCCTATACGGGACGGCAGCGCGTAACCTACATCACATGACAGCCGTGGGGTTTCGAGACGGGCTCCTTCGTCGCCCTCCTCAACCACCAGTTGCGCAGTTGGTTGACGAGCCCTTCGAGACGGTCGCTGCGCGACCTCCTCAGGAACCACCAGCGCAGCGAGCGTCTCGAAACCAGCGAATGCGGACCAGCCGACCCGGTGAGTATGTCGGCGTTACCAAATGGATCAGCTTCGAAAGCAGCGCATGAGCGACCTGCCCAAGCCTGAGGACATGCGTGAGCGCCTGACCGACTACGTCTATGCGCTCAACAAGGCCTATCTGACTCACATCGAGATGCTGGCCCCAGCCGAACGCGCCAGCATGCCGCTGGCTTCTCAGTCGCGGATAACCGTGGCGGTGGCTGCGGCTCGCGAACTCCATCTGGTGGCCACAGCAGATGCCTTGCCGGCACCGCGTGGACCTGAGGTAGAAAACACCGACGAGTACGCCGGTGTCTCTTGGTCGGTGCGCTTCTTCGATGCTTCGATCCTGCCCGAACTTGGACTAGTCGGTGCGTCCGGTGACGATCCAGTCGCCGTACGACGAGTGCTTGGCGTGGCGGATGTCGTCTATCACTTGTCAGTGTCGATCGGTGGCGGGTTAACCGCTCATCACGCTCAACATGCAGGTGTCGCCTTGGCCAATCAGCACGCCGCCGCGATTCGCGATGGCCAAGCGATCCGGCATGCGTATCCCGGCAGGGAGCATCTCGTCGACGAGTTCGTGATTGCCGAACGCCTCAATCTCGTTCACTCTGCCCGCCTGCTCGCGAGCCAGATCTCCAACGGTCGCGTGGGCGCTCCCAGGGTTCCCGATGCTCCCGACATTGCGTCGCTCCGCAAAGCCCTCCTCGCCGAGGGGTCACGCGGAACCCCCGAGGGGTCACGCGGAACCGCCGAGGAGTCACGCGGAACCGGCGAGGGGTCACGCGGAACCGCCGAGGAGTCACGCGGAACCGGCGAGGAGTCACGCGGAACCGGCGAGGGGTCACGCGGAACCGCCGAGGAGTCACGTGGAACCCCCGAGGCGTCACGCGGAACCGCCGAGGAGTCACGTGGATGACTGAATCCCCTGTCCCCCGCACCACCCAGACGCTCAACAGCGTGGCGACCGCTGCCCGAATGTTGCGCGAGTTTGGGAAGGGCGACACGCAACTCGGAGTCAGTCAGTTGGCCCGGCGTACGGGCGTCGGCAAGTCCACGGCTCACCGCGTCGTGTGGACACTCGTCTCCGAGGGACTCCTGGAAAAGGTTGCCGACACCGGGTTATTCCGATTGACCGCGACGATGCGCAACCTCGGCGTCAGCGCCGAGACTGCCCAGAGTCTTCACCAGGCCGCCACGTCCCCGCTCGACAAACTCCGCACGCTGACTGATGGCACCCTGCACGTCGCGATCCTCGATGGCACCGACGTGTTGTACGTCGAGCGCAGAGAGAGCCCAACCGCCTTGCAGGTGTTTAACCGCGTTGGGGGGCGCAACTCCGCCCATGTGACCTCCACCGGGAAAGTGTTGTTGGCGTTCCTGCCCCAAGAGGAGCAGACCCGGATCGTCGCTTCGATGCGGTTGACGCGCAAAACACCTTTCACGATCACCTCACGAACACTATTTCTCGAAGAGCTCAACCTCGTACGCCGCCAAGGTTTCGCCGAGAACCGCTTCGAGTCCGAGCCCGGCATGATGTCTGTCGCCGCCCCGATTCGCGACCGGACTGGCCGAGTGGTGGCAGCGCTCTCGATCGCATCGACCGTGCCGGATCGGCGCGCTGACCTGCGTCACCTCGTCCAACCTTTAACGGAGTCCGCGAGCCGGATCAGTCATAATCTGGGCCTCAAACGTGTGCACCCGGAACCTCGATGAGCAGCGAGTTAGAGCCCAATGCAGACGATCGACCCTGGATTGCGGTGTGCCCGGTGGCTGAGGTGACAGACCGCTATCCCCACGGCGTACTCCTCACAGATGAACCTGGAGTGGAGCCCGACTCTGATCGCGCGCGCGTCTGTATTGCACGCTTTAAGGACTCGGCCGGTCAGGAACACGTCCAGGCCATGCTCGACCGCTGCCCCCACCGCGACATCGCGCTGTCGGGCGGCTTGATCAAGGATGGCCTGCTCACCTGCCCAGGCCACTTCTGGAACTTCGATCTCATCGATGGCCACCGCACTGACCTTCCCGAAGAGGTGCTCACGCTTTACCCCACCACCGTCGAGGACGGCTGGGTCTGGGTCCAGTTGCCGGAAGAGGTTGCGCCGATGTCGATGCGCGAGTGGCTCCTTAGCCAGGCCCGCGAGGAGTCCGCGCAATAGCAACACCGCCTTAGCCACTTTGCTCACCTCGTGCGAATGCCGGAGCAACAGCACACTTAGTGCGCGGAGCAGCGGACAGTGCGGTCGGCTTCTGCCACTATTCGAAAGTAGCTTTCCGGCGGCGTAGCCGCAGTCCCCTACGCATGCAAAGGTCGATATGTCTACGAGTGCGAACGCCCAGTGGACTTACCCTGCAATAGATCGCACCATTGCTGGCGTCTTTAAGGGTGGCGGCGCAAAAGGACTAGTTTACGGCGCGGCACTCCACGAACTGAGGGCCCGGGGGATCTGGTTCAGCGCTGCCGCTGGCTCTTCGGCTGGGGCGATAACAGCGACCCTCATCGCCGCAGGCTATCCGCCCGATCAACTCATCGGGTTTGTCTCAGACGCGATGGCCCAACTGAAGAAGAATCGCTTCGGCTCGCTCCAATACGGTGGAGATAGAGGGATGTATGTCACCAAGGGACTAGAGACGTGGCTCGAAAAACTCTTGGTTGCTGCGGTCGGATTGGATGGCATCCATCCGCAAGTAACTTTTGCCCACCTCCACGCTCGCACCAAATTCGATCTCTACGTCGTGGCACTCGATCTGGCATCGGCGCAACCAATTGTGTTCAACCACGTCACCAGTCCCGACATGTCCGTGACGGATGCGGTGATGGCCTCCTCGGCAATACCGATCGCCATGCGCACTCGTCGGGTGCTGGTCACCGACGACGAGGGTGTGGCCGTGCATCGCTTGGTGGACGGCGGCGCCTGGGCCAACTATCCACGATTCGTCTTCGCCGACCGATCATTCCGAGCATTCAACGGCCTCGAGGAATGGCCACCAGATGCCACCGTGGTCGGGTTCACGATCGAAGGTGAGCCTTATGGCCTGTCCGAGCACAGGCGTGGCAACGTGCAGGTCATCAATGGCCTCAACGGCGAGCGGTTTGCGCACGTGCCGTGGCCGGCCACCCCGCCACAGCAGGTGGATGGGCGCGAGCGACAGTTCGGCCCCGCCTCACCCAAGTTGTCCATCTTCGACCACGGCAGCGGACGCCGGATGGGCGTTCCAGGAGCAGTCCTCACGTGGATGGCGCTCAGACGGGTTGCAGCGGCACTTTTGCTGGTTTTGGGGGTCTTCACGATCCCACGCGCCTGGCCGCGACTCCGCGAGCAAATTCTCGGAGACGGGCCAGACATCTTCAATTCGCCACTCTTGTTGGTCTCCTGGTTCCTGGTCGTGGGGCTCTTTGTTTTTGCCCTTGCCTATGCCTGGATCGAATTCCGCTACTTCACCGAGGCTGCCGAAAATGGGCTTCCTGCTCTCACTGCCGCATTGTCCGTAGGCACTGGAGTGCCGGACTGGATCGGCTTTCACCCGAACGACCCCGTGGTTCGCCTCAATGCCCCGGCCGGCATCGCCACGACAACTTTCAAATCATCGGAGCAGATCATTGCCTCCGGACTGGCCGTTGCCGGCAGTCAGGCGGCAGCACAATTGACGGAGATCTTCCCCGATCATCAGCGGGACAGTGGCGCGCCTGAAGCCTGGGCTGTGAACAATCCCGAGTTCTCACCTGAGGCTCTCAAACAAACCCACGCCAGCCTGCTCGCAAAACTCATCGACAGTTCACAGATGCCCAAACGCAATACCGACGGCAGCTTTATCTGGGCCTTTTACCTGCTTTTCGCGGGCTTCCTGATCTTCGTCAACTGGCCTGACATCTACCTTTCCCTCATCGTCCTCGCCGGGTTCACTTACTGGATCGTGAAACGTCTCGCACTCGGACGACAGCTCAACCAGTCAATGCTGTTGCCGGTCCCTGTTGCGCAGCGATACGTCGCCCGGACCGTCTCGGTGCTCTGCGCATCAGCCCTGGCCTGGCTCGCGGTCGAAGTGCGGAAGACACAACCCGCCGAACTAGACTTTGCCGGCAACTCCCTCTACACGATCGCGCTCGGCTTGATCATCCTGTCGGCCGTCGGAGGTGCTCTCTCCGTCGCCTCACGCCTTCTCGTCAACGGTCATCGCAAGCGCTACCTCGCGGAGATCAATCGATGATCGACCGTGGCAGCCATGGCCGACCAGGAACTGGATGATGGGTTGGGACACTTCTGGAGCTAAAAACAAGTCCCAACCCATCACCCGCGAACGCTCCCGCCATATTTCGAGCCGGGTCGAGCGCGATACGCAACCCGAAGAGCCGGGTCAACGGGTTACAAGATTGCGCCGGGGTTGAGGATGCCGTCGGGGTCGAGGGCGTCCTTGACCCGGCGATTGAGCGCCATCACCTCAGGGCCGAGTTGCTCAGCCAATTTGCCCTTCTTGGCACGACCGACGCCGTGCTCGCCGGTGATCGTTCCGCCGAGGCGGATCGCTGCCGACATCACCTCATCGAAAGCTTCGCGCGCCCGCTCCTCAGCGCCGGGCTCAGCAGGGTTATAGATGATGATCGGGTGGGTGTTGCCGTCACCGGCATGGGCAACAACCGGAATCTCCACGTCGTACGCCGTGGCCAGACGCGCCACCTCCGCCAAGAGCGCAGGCAACAACGGCACTGGGGCGCCGACGTCCTCGTGCAGGGTCGCACCACGCGCTTCCACGGCAGGGAACACCAGGCGTCGCGCCTGCACAAACATGTCCCCCTCCTCCGCGTCGTCGGTGACAAACACCTCCAGCGCCCCCTGGGCCTCACACACCGCGGCCATCAACGTGATCTCAGCAGCCCGAGCCTCACCAGGCGCGTCTGACTGGGCCAACAACAGCGCCCCCGCGGACCGATCAAGACCCATCGGCTGATAGTCCTCCACGGCGTTGATCGTCGTCTTATCCATCAACTCCATCATCGACGCACGCAACTGGGCACCAATCGCGACCACGGAGTCGGCTGCGTCCTGCACCGAACCAAAGGTCGCCACCATCGTCGAGCGCGGCGGTTGAGCCGGGACCAGCCGCAACAACGCTCGGGTGATGATGCCCAGCGTGCCCTCGCTGCCAACAAACAACTTCAGGAGCGACAAACCAGCGACATCTTTGATCCGCTTGCCGCCCAGGGTGATCAACGAGCCGTCTGCCAACACGACGTCGAGGCCCAACACATAGTCGGTTGTCACGCCATACTTCACACAACATAGGCCGCCAGCGTTGGTCGCCAGGTTTCCACCGATGGAGCAGATCTCGAACGAGGCCGGGTCGGGTGGATACCACAGCCCACATTCAGCAGCAGCCGCTTTGACCGCCGCATTCAGTGCGCCGGGCTCGACCACGGCGACGCGCGAAGCGACGTCGATCTCGACGCGAGCCATCCGCTCGAGGCAGATCACCAGGCCCCCCTCCACCGCCGAAGACCCACCCGAAAGACCGGTGCCTGCACCGCGCGGCACCACGGGCACGCGGTGGTCCGCCGCCCACTTCACCGCGATCTGCACGTGTTGAGCGGTTTCGGCCCGAACCACTGCCAGCGGCCTCCCCGCCGTCTCTTCGTGAGTCCAGTCGAAGCGATATTTCTCCATCGTTTCGGGGTCTGTGGTTACAACATCAGCGGGCAAGGCGGCCAACAGCTGAGTGAGCTCAGCAGTGTCAATCAAGTCGGACATGCAACCATCCAACTATGAACAGCGAGGCAACACCCACCCGATGGGCAATCGAGCGTTCCGAGCAGCAGCGGCGCGACTACGCCAAACGCTTCGAGCGAATCGCCGCGAAAGGTGAGGACGTCCATGGCGAGGCTCGCTTCGTCGACGCGTTGGCCAGTCGCGGATCGGCCATCCTGGACGCCGGCTGCGGCGCGGGAAGGCTCGCGGCTTACCTCCACTCCTGCGGACACGACGCCGTCGGCATCGACGCTGATCCATTGCTCATTGCCGCCGGACGAGCGACCCACCCCCACCTCCGCCTAGCGACTCTCGATCTCACCACCATCAGCCCGACTACTCTCCAAAGTGCCCGCCTCCCCACGTCGTACGACGTGATCGTCGCCGCCGGCAATGTCATGGTCTATGTGGCTCCCGGCACAGAAGCACTGGTCATCGAGCGGCTCAACGCAGTGCTCAAACCAGGTGGCCGTGCGGTCTTTGGGTTTCATACCGACCGCGACTACACCCACGACCACCTCGATGAGGCCACGCGGTTGGTTGGTTGGACGAGAGAGTTTCGTTTCGGCACCTGGCAGTGCGAGCCCTATTCGGCCGCCAGCGATTGGGCTACTTCGGTTTATCGCTCACCGAGCTAGTTGTCGGTTGAGAGGCAGGAGACAGGGCCAGTCTGGGCCTCTCCTAAGCCGATCCTAAGTCGCACCTAAGTCGCACCTAATGATGGTCTCCGCGGCTCCGAGCGTCTCTTTACTTCGCTACGTTAAGGATTCGCTCGGGGAGTCCGCTGCTGAATATGCGCCCCGATGGGCGTTCCTTAGACCGCACAGGGAGTAACTGCATGGCATCGGCGTACCAGCTCAAAGGCAAAGAGCATCACTATGTTTCACGCTTCACCTATGGCTATAGCCCTAAGGCTGCCAAGCAACTGAAGAAAAAAGGCAGCGGCGAGGCGTGGTTCGAATCACAGCTCAAACCCAACAAGGTGAAGGACAAGAAGGCCGACCGGATGGTGAAGTGGTATCCCGGCCTGCAATATTCGCCCACCGCGTTGGTGAAGCGAGATCGCGATGGCGTGCAGGGTGGCTGGGAGGTCATGGCGAACCTCGGACGCTGGACGATGATGCGCCGCATTCACAGCAACCGTCAGCTGCACGAAATGATGGTCGAGTTTTGGTCCAACCTGCTGCACGTGCCGATCGAGACTGACGACGCATGGATGTTCCGGGTTTCTTATGACCAAATGATCCGCAAACACGCCTTGAAGCGTTTCGACAAGATGCTCTATGCCGCCACCACCCACGGCGCGATGGGCATGTTCCTCGACAACGCCAGCTCCACCAAAGACGCGCCCAATGAAAACCTTGGCCGTGAGGTGCTCGAGCTGCACTCGGTGGGGGTCGGCCACTACAGCGAGGCTCACGTCAAAGACTCCGCGAGGTTGCTTACTGGCTATCGAATCGACCTCTACCCCGATCTCTATCAGCGCTACGAAACCGCTGACCATGCCACCGGCAGGGTCAAGATCATGGGCTTCACCGACGCCAACGCCAGTGCTGATGGTCGGGCCGCGACGCAGGCCTATTTGAAATACCTCGCCCGCCACAAGAAGACCTCGCGTCGCATCGCCAAGCGGCTCTGCATCCGCTTCGTCAGCGACGAGCCGTCCAAGGACCTCATCAACACGGTGGCGAAGGCCTATCGAAAGAACAAAACGAAGATCAAGCCCACTCTCCTGGCGATGATCAACCACCCCGACTTCAAGAAGTCTAAGCGCGAAAAGATCAAGACGCCGATGGAAGACACCATGGGCACGCTGCGCGCACTGCGTCCCAAGATCGCCAAGCCACGCGATGCCGAGCAGTTCGGCAATGACTTCGGCAACTCGGTGTTATGGGTCGCCAGGGGCAACGGACAGTCGCCCTACGACTGGCCGGGGCCGGACGGTTATCCAGAAACTAATCCGCCGTGGAGCAGCACCGGTCGAGTGCTGAACTCGATGAACTTCCACCGCGGCATGGCCGCCGGTTGGTATGGCGATTCGGGTTTGGTCTATCGCGAATACACCGACTGGCTTCCCGCGTTGCCCGCGACCTTTAAGAAGGTCGTCAACAAGATCAGCGTCGATCTGCATGGCCGCGAAGCACCAAAGAACGTCCGCAAAGCCATCTCCATCCGCACCGGAATCAAGAGCTCGGCATCGGTGACGACCGAGCAGATGACCGAGATCGTGGTGCAACAGATCCTGCTGACCTTGCTCGACTCCCCGAACCACTTGAAGCGGTGAGAATTCCGATGACCCAGACAACCTTGACCCCCACCGAACGAGCCATGGATCCCTTGCTCACTTCAGATCCTTGCGGCTGCCCCGAGTTCACGCTGTCACGACGCCGACTGCTGGCCACAGCGGCGGCGGGAGCAGGCGCGCTCGCCGGTGCGACCATGATTGGCGATGCCTTCCAGCAGGTGGCGTACGGCGCGACCAAGGGCGGCAATGTCGTCGTTGTGTTGTCGCTTCGTGGCGGATCCGATGGCCTATCGATCGTTGTTCCGAAGGGTGTCGACCACGACATCCTGACGCAGAAACGTCCCGATCTCGTCGTACCCCTCGACCGCCTCGTGGGCGGGGATGCCAACTTCGGTCTACACCCGGCCCTCGCTCCGTTGGTCCCGATGTGGGACGCCGGCACCTTTGGCGCCGTACACGGTGTCGGCCTCCCGATGTCCAACCGAAGCCACTTCGACGCCCAGAACGAGATGGAAGACGCCGATCCGGGTTCGGTTCAGCGTCGCGGTTGGATCAACCGAATGATCGGTGCGTCGGCAGTGGCCGAGGAGCACATGCAGATGGGAAGTTCGATGGTCCCGCTGCAACTCGCTGGCCCTTCACCGGTTTTGGCCGTGGATTCGGTCAATCAGTTGCAACTGCCTTCGCTCTGGGCTGATCGCAATCTCAGCCGGGCAGTCACCAAGTCCTGGTCGGGCAAGGGCGCGATCAACAAGAGCGTCCAACAGGCTGTCTCGACGACTAATCGCCTCAAGAAGCTCGCAGCCACAAAGATCGAAGATGCCGTAGCGCCTTATCCAGAGGGCTCCTTGCGCTACGTCTTGGCCAACACGGCCGCACTGATCAAAGCTGATGTCGGCGCTCGCGTGGTGACCGTGGACTACGGCGATTGGGACATGCACGAGGGCCTGGGTCGCCCAGAGGTCGGCGACGGAAACTGGATGTACAACCGGCTAGATCACCTAGCTAACTCCCTGGTGGCCTTTTTTGCCGATCTCGGGACCCACGCCTCACGGGTGACGATCGTCACGATGAGCGAGTTTGGTCGTCGAGTTGAGCAAAACGGTTCCGGCGCGGCTGCCGGCACCGACCACGGCTATGGCAACGCCATGCTGATGCTGGGCGCCGGGGTCAACGGTGGACAGGTCAACGGCAAGTGGCGTGGGCTCGACGCCCTCAACGACGGCGATGTTTCACTTTCCCAGGATTACCGCAGTGTCGTCTGGAACGTGATGAAGAACCGCTTCCCCGAGATCCGGCAGTCGGCCGTCTTCCCAGGCTTCAAACCGGAGTCCGTCGGCGCAATGAAGTAGTGGCCCGACCACCCGACGCGGTGGCACGGCAGTGCTGCGAATTGCCAGATCTGTGACTCCGCAGGCGCTATGGTCCATCTGGGTTAAGTCGTTGTGTCCAATTCCTCCGTAGGAAGCTCTTTTGAGGGACGCGGCGCTGGCCAAGAGTCGGCGGATCCTGCCCCCCCGGTCCGCCGACTCGCCAAAAAGTTCTGCCTGACCCGTATCTCCGGAACGAGGTTGTGGTCCTAGTGACTATGACCTCTCGACGACATCTTGTTATTGCCTGCCTCGCGTGGGCTGCATTGTTCGCTGCGTCCTTGTTGCCGCTTGAGGCTCGCGCACAATCAGCTGCACCCACTTGTTTTGGCCGGACCGCAACCATCGTGGGATCGGGTTTGAGCGTTGTGCACGGCACCCGCGGCGTTGATGTGATGGTTCTTTCCGGCGGAGCAGAGGCAGAAGCGGAGGGCGGCGACGACTTCATCTGCGGGGCGGCCCGGGCCTTTGGTGGGGCGGGCGATGACCACATTGAGTACGCCGGCCCAGGGCGCGCCCTCGATCTCTGGGGCGGCCTCGGAAATGACCACATCATCTTGAACTCACCCGACTCCGCGGGCGACATCATCGGCGGACCAGGCAATGACTTTCTGTCCGGCGGACCGCGAGGTCAACGCCTTGACGGTGAAGCAGGACGCGATGTGTTGATCGGCGGCGACGGCAATGACCTGTTGTTGGGCGGGGCTGGACGCGACGTGATCCGCGGCAACAACGGCAATGACCGACTCAACGGCGGCACCGGCAGAGATCGCCTGTTTGGGGGACTGGGAGCTGACAACCTGCTGGGTGGCGATGGTCGCGATGTTGGCCGCGGCGGACCTGGACCGGACGCGTGCACGGACCTCGAGCGTGTCTTCAACTGCTAGTTCTGGGTGCCCAACGCCAGTGGATGTACGCCGTCAGCGCCGGCAGCCCGAATCGCCTGGGCCGCCAACGTCATCGTCCAGCCCGTGACGACCAAGTCATCGACCAGCAACACTGATTGGCCGTGCAGTCCGCCGTCACCGGTCCGGAGCGTGTGTCGCCGCTGAATCGCCGCCACGCGGTGGGCTGAGTTGGTCGCACCCTGGCCCGGCAGGATCTCGGGATCGGTGATCGCGAACGTTCCCAGCACCGGGACCTGGAGGAAACGTGATAGCCCTTCGGCCAGCTCGCTGACGAGCCGAGGTCGGCGAGCGGACTCAACCGAAACAATCGCAGTCACCTCTGGCTGCCAGTCACCGATCACCTCAATGATCGCGCGAATGAGCGGGAGGGGCACCGAGCCATCGGGGGTGTCCTCCCGAAAGAGATCCCGCAGGTGCTGTCCATAGCCAAGATCGGTCAGCCTGGCGACGGCACGGCCTTCGGCGGCGCCGTTGGCGATCTTGCCGCTCAGGTCAACGCCCAAGTTCGCCAATCCCGTCGGCCACATCTTGCGAGCCTCAATCACCACGCCCGGTCGTGCCAGGTGAGCGTCGGCAGCCTGGGCCGCGACCTCGGACACGACATCCGAAACCTTGAGGCCGCCACAATTGTCGCAGCGCCCACACACTGCCGCTCCACTCAGATTGGGGTCGTCGAGCTGATCGCGGAGAAACCACATCCGGCACTTGTCTGTTGCGATGTAGTCGAGCATCGCTTGCTGTTCGACCGCCCGGGCCTCGGCAATTCGCCGATACCGGTCCGCGTCATAAGCCCACTCGACACCGGTTGACTCCCAACCTCCACGCACACGGCGTACGGCGCCATCAACGTCGAGCACTTTGAGCATCGCGTCGAGCCGGCTGCGTCCGAGATCGACGTAGGTCTCCAAGATCGCGGTGCTCACGGGTTTGGTCTGTTCGGCCAACACATGGAGGGTCTGGCGCACCTGGAGCTCCGCCGGAAATCCCAGCGAGGCGAAGTATTTCCAGATGTCGCGATCCTCGTGTGAGGGCAGCAGGACCACCTCGGCATGGTCGGTGCCACGGCCGGCCCGGCCGACCTGTTGGTAATAGGCGACCGGCGACTGGGGCGCCCCGAGGTTGATCACGAAGCCCAAGCTGGCATCAAAGCCCATCCCCAGCGCACTGGTGGCGATTAATGCCTTGACCCGACCGGCCAGCAGGTCAGCCTCGAGGGCCTCCCGCTCAGTGGTGTCGGTTTGGCCGGAGTAGGCCGCGACCCGGTGCCCCCCGGCAACCAGGAAGTCAGCCACCTCTTTAGTGGCGGCCACGGTGAGGCAATAGATGATGCCGCTGCCGGAAAAGTCACCGAGGTGTTCGGCCAGCCAAGCCAACCGCTGCTGAGCGGTCTTGAGCCGCACAACCCCGAGGTGTAGCGATTCGCGGTCGAGCTCTCCGCGAAGCACCAAGACATTCGTGCCCAGTTGTTCGGCCACATCAGAGGTCACCCGAGCATTGGCCGTCGCTGTCGTTGCGAGGACCGCGATGCCAGCGGGGAGGTCGTCGAGCATCGTCTGGATCCGGCGATAGTCGGGCCGAAAATCGTGGCCCCAATCGGAGATGCAGTGGGCTTCGTCGATCACGAGCATGCCTGCAGTCTCGGCCAACCTCGGCAAGACCTCATCTCGAAAACCCGGGTTGTTGAGCCGTTCCGGGCTCACTAGGAGTACGTCGACTTCGCCGGCCGCGACTTGGGCATGGATCTGATTCCAGTCATCCACATTGGTCGAGTTGATGGTGACGGCCCGCACCCCGGCCCGGCTAGCCGCCAGGATCTGGTTGCGCATCAGGGCCAACAACGGCGACACGATCACGGTCGGCCCGGCGCCCTGCTCGCGCAGCAGCAACGTGGCAACGAAATAGACCGCCGACTTTCCCCAACCAGTGCGCTGCACCACCAAGGCCCGACGCTTGTTGATCGCCAACGCCTCGATGGCCGCCCATTGGTCATCACGCAGTGTGGCGTCGTCACGGCCAACAAGCGCGCGCAGGTGAAACTCGGCCCGCTCACGAGTCGCTGTGGTCATCGGATCACGTTAACCGGCGCCGCCGACACGGTGGTCTCGACAAGCTCGCCCAGCGGAAGGCGGCTTACCAGATCCGCACTCGCTCTGCGGGGTCGAGCCACAAACCGTCCTGCGCCGAAGTGCCAAACGCTTCGTGGAACTCATCGAGATTGCGCACGATGTTGGCCCGAAATTCTGGCGGGCTATGCGGGTCGATGGTGAGATATTGCCGCTCCTGCTCAGCGCGACGCTTCGTGCGCCAGACGTAGGACCAATTGAGAAACAGTCGCTGGCTCTCTTCTTGGGAAACCTGTCCACCCCGGGAGATGACATAGGCGCGGTGACCGATCGTCAAACCACCCAGATCGCCAATGTTCTCCCCGACGGTGAGTGCGCCGTTGACGTGTTCGCCGGGCAGACTGCGCGGCGAGAACCCGTCGTACTGCTCGATCAACGCCTTTGACTTCACCTCAAACGCGGCTTTGTCGTCGGCTGTCCACCAGTCATTGAGGTTGCCAGCGCCGTCATATTGCGCACCCTGGTCATCAAATCCGTGGCCGATCTCGTGGCCGATGACAGCGCCGATACCGCCATAGTTTTCGGCCGGATCAGCATCGGGAGAGAAGAAGGGCTTTTGCAAGATGGCGGCCGGAAAGCAGATCTCGTTAGTGCCGGGGTTGTAGTAGGCGTTGACGGTCTGCGGGAGCATGAACCACTCGTCGCGATCGACGGGCGCACCGATCTTGGCTAGTTGCCGATCCGTCTCAAAGGCTGCCGCGGCGGCCACGTTGGCCAGCAGATCCTCTGCTTGAACCTGCAACGCTGAGTAGTCACGAAACTTGTCCGGATAGCCGATCTTGGGCCGGAAAGTGTCGAGTTTGTCGTAGGCGCGTTGCTTGGTCTCTTCGCCCATCCAGTCCAATTCGGCAATGGACTCGCGATAGGCAGCCAACAGGTTGGCGACCAGGTCATCCATCATGGCCTTGCTCTTGGGCGGGAAGTGGCGGGAGACATACTCCCGGCCGACGGCCTCACCAAGCGCCCCTTGCACAAGCCCGACCCCGCGCTTCCAGCGCGCTCGCAACTCAGGGGTGCCGTTGAGGGTCCGGCCATAGAAGTCGAAGTTGGCTTGCACAAACGCATCCGGGAGGTAGGCCGCGGCGTTGCGCAGCACCTTGACGGTCAGCAGAATGCGCCACTCCTCCACCGAAATCTCGTCGAGGACAGTGTTGAGATGGGTGAGGTAGGACGGCTGCCGCACGATAACTTCGGCAATGGTGGCGGAATCGCCGCCCAAGCACTCGGCGTAGTGGTCCCAATCGAAATTGGGGCAGGTCGCTCGCAACTCTTCGGCATTCATCAGGTTGTAGGTCTTGATGACGTCGCGGGTCTCGGACCGCTCCCAGTGTCCTTGCGCCAACCGGGTCTCGATCGCCAGCACCTGCGCTGCCGACGCCTCAGGATCCGGGTGATCGGCCAAACTCAGCAGCGTGGCGAGATAGGCGACGTACTTCTCGCGGGTCTCGGCAAACTTTTCCTCGCGATAGTAAGACTCGTCAGGCAGACCGAGGCCACCTTGGGAAATATTGACGAGGTAGCGCTCAGAGTCACGATCGTCGCTATCAATGAAAGAGCCGAACAGCCCTGACCCGCCGATCCGCTCGGAAGTGCCGAGGAACCCAGCCAGCTCACGCAGGTCACCGACTTTGGCGGCGGCAGCGAGCTGGTCGCGAATGGGCTCGATGCCTTGGGACTCGATCTGCTCCTCGTCCATGAAGGAGGCATAAAGCGCGCCGATCTTCCCGTTTTCGGTGGCCACGTCGCCTGCGGCAGATCGCGCCAAGTCCTCGACGATCGCCAACACATGCTCTTCGGCGACGTCAGCGAGTTGGACAAATGGACCCCAACTCGAGCGATCACTCGGGATCTCGGTGGTGTCGATCCAGGTGCCGTTGACGTGACCGAAAAGGTCATCTTGGGGGCGGATGTTGGGATTCATGCCCGGGCGGGCGTCATCGAGAATGGTCACACGGGTCAGCCTAGCCGGGCATTGGGGAGGGATTCGCCGAACTAACCGCCTGTTATCTCAGCGTGGTTGGACGACGCGGTCCATCTCGAAGTGCATGGGGTCGGTGTAGTTCCAATCCCCGCCCCACGCGAAGCCCCACTTCTTGAAGATCGTCACCACGGTGCGGTCCATCTCTCCGACTGTGCCTCGCTGATTGCCGGGCACGTTGACATCAAGGGCGATGCCGAAGGAATGCAGGCTGAGTTTGGTCGAGCCCGCGATGAAGCGGGGGTAGTAGCACCCGGCGTACTGCTCGGGATTGATCTGGTCGGCAAGTCCGCGCGACTGAATCTCGGTGAAAGCCGCCCGCAGTTGGGGGAGTACGACGCGATGACAGGTCACTTGGCCAAGGATCGGCACACTTTCGGTGCGGATGTTAGCGGCAACCCACGTCGGATCGGGAGCAATCCGTCCACCGCCAAGGACCTGATAAGAGAACGATCCGACAGCCGTGGCCACCGAGCCACCACTGAGGAAGGCGGTCTGTTGAACGGTGATATCAAGGTCTGGGCCGAGGATTTGCACTGACACCTCGCCTCCCACGATCGCCTCAACTTGCGGGCGGATCGACTGGGGCGACGCAGTGCCGGTGGCGATCAAAATGGCGTTGTTGGGTTTCATCCCCAGCTCATCAACCCAGGTGCTGTTCACCACAGCGTCAATCTGTGGGATCTGTGGGGCATAAGCACCGATGTGCACATTGGGTGCGTCCTGGTCGTTGCCGAGCCGCAGGCGGCCGGTCGAATCTTGGAGTGCCTCGCCAGCCTTCTGATTGATCGCCAGCTCCCCGCCAGCGACGCGTGCCCACACCTCCGGCTCCATGGCCGTCGGCTCCCGGTTGAAACGCCAATAGGTGGCCGGATCCACGGCAGCCACCTGGAGGATTCGATCCTGGACGGCCACTTGGGCCAGCGCGAGTGGCTCGGTGTCGGTCACCCCGGGCACGGCGCCCACCTGGGCGAGGGTCTCGTCGCTGAACGCCTCCTGGCTGTAGACCAGCAAGTCATGGCCAGAGAGTGAGCGCGTCAACGACTCGGGCCCAGGCATCGCATGGGCGGGATCCGCCGGTGTCGATGCTGAGGGCGTGGGGATCACGGATTCGGAGGGCGTGGGTTGGGTC
>CAWFRT010000004.1:0-947741 GCA_963818365.1 uncultured Actinomycetota bacterium
TAGGCAGACCGGAGACGGCTCTCACCGTAGCGGCGTGGTGAGCTTTCGTCAGGTCTTCCGCCAGGCCAACTGCACCGCCACCACATGTTTTGCAGGGACCCCGGCCACCTTTGAGTGGAGGAAATGGCGCACCAGGTGCGCTATTTCCTCCACTTTGTCGTTGATCTGGGGCAATGGTCTAGCCAACGGTGCGGCGGTAGGTCCGGATGGCTAGGAGATAGCCGACCCCCAGAATCCCGACGCACCAAGCCAGCGCGATCCAGATGTCGTTGCCGACAGGTTGCTGGGCAAACAGGTCACGGATGGTGTCGACGATGGACGTCACGGGTTGATGTTCGGCAAGGCCCTGATCGGGCCAGGCATGCTCTCGGTCGGCACAAACGCTGAGCTGATGAAGGGCAAGAACACGATCGGGTAGGCGAAGGCGCTTGCACCATCGACTGTCTTCGCGGTTCGGCTTTCGATGTTAAAGAGGAGAACACTGGCTTGTCTCGCGGGCATGCCAAGGCCACCAAGTAGTTCTTCCCGAGAGATAAACCGGTCTGCAGGCACGGTTCCCTCTCAAAAGAACCTAACTCTCCGCGTCAGGTGTGCTCCGGCACTCTATACCGCCCCTAACCCAAGCCCGCGCAGCCGGCGCCTAGGCCTTGGCGATGGCCCGAGCGAGCACGACATCAAGCAATTCCAGCAGCGTCGTCTTGACGTGCTCACGTTCGCGGGCGTCACTGGTCACGACAGCCACATCGGGGTCGAGGTCCAGCGCAGCGGATACCTCTTGTGGCGTGTGGGGCTCAAGGCCACCAAACGGGTTGAGGGAGACCACGAAAGGCAGGTTTCGACTCTCGAAAAAGTCGACCGCCGGAAAGCAGTCGTCAAGCCGCCGTGAGTCCACCACGACAATGCCACCCAGAGCACCCGTCACCAGCTGGTTCCACATGAAGCCGAAGCGGTCCTGTCCAGGAGTGCCGAAAAGGTAGAGGCGCAACGACTTGTCGACCGTGATGCGGCCGAAATCAAGGGCCACTGTGGTCGTTGTCTTGGTGGCGACCGCGTCCAAATCGTCCACACCCCGAGCAACCGAAGTCATCGCCGCCTCGCTCGACAAGGGCGGGATCTCGGAAATGCTGTTAACGAAGGTCGTCTTGCCGGCTCCGAAGCCGCCAGCAACCAGGATCTTCACAGGCACCGGCGGCACCACTGGCGCCGTTGTCAACGGCGCGGATTCATAGGGAACGGATAGCATCTTTCAACCTCAGAATGATCGAAATGTCGGACGCCGCATCGACGTCCTCGGCGGAACTGACCAGGAAACCCGCGAGCAATAGATCGCGCGCGAGCACGGCGACGACTCCCAGCGGAAGATCGAGGTAGGCGGAAATTTCTGCCACGGATTGCGCTTCGACACACAGCTCCAACACTCGTTCGTGTTCGCGCGAGAGTGTTCCGGCTGGGCTGCCCACGCTTTGGTAGATCTTCTCCACAGCGTCGTCGCTCTCGTGGACGCGTCCGCCCGTAAGCAGGTAGGGACGCACCCCGCTGTCGGAGTCATCATCCTGAGCGGTTGCTGGCTGCGGGGCCGGGCTGACTGCCGACACAGGCGGTCGGCTGGCGGACATGAAGGGTCGAACAAACGGTCCCTCCTCGCCTTCGCTGTGCTGGGTAGAGCCATCCGCCATCAGCCCGCTAGTCCACTCTTGAGCTCCGCAACCACATCCGGGGTCAGGGACGGCCCACACCGCTCGACAAGGAGGGCCATTTCATAACCAACGGCGGCCAGATCACACCTCTCGGCCGTCAAGACGCCCAGCACCGATCCACCGCTGATGCTGCTCACGAACATGTAGCCGCGATTCATCTCCACGATGACCTGCCGGACGCCGCCCTTGCCAATGACTTGCGCGCCACCTTCGGCCAGACTCCGCAAGCCGGACACGACTGCTGCCAATCGGTCGGCTGATGACCGATCGGTCAAGCCAGCCACCGCCATGAGTAGTCCGTCAGCGGAAACCACCACAGTCTGCTCAACGTCGCTGACCGATTGATTGAAGTTGGTCAACAGCCAGGCGACGTCGCGCGCTGTGCTGCTCATTGCTGGGCTATTCATTCCAGGGTTATTCATTCCAGTGGTGCTCGTTCCGGGGGCCTGTGTAGTCATAGCGGGAGTGTCCTTTTCTGCGGTTGGTGAAGGAATTCGTTGCTCACGCGTCCTCGCCCCCGCCCGAGTGGTTGGCCGGATCGCCGTCAAGATGATTGGCGGGGTTGGAGTCGGGATCGGGCGACTGCTCAGCTGCCGCTAGTTTCCCGGCCGCAAAGTCCGCCAGGGACCTGCGCACTTCCTCAGCGCTCCTGGCCGGCACGTCTGCCTGGGCGACAGCTGTGATCTGCAGGGTGTCCGCGAGGTTTGCCCCACGCACTCGCTTGGTCAGTCCGTTGGAGGAGCCAGCGCCGGGGGCCAACGCGGGACTCGCGACCCGTTCCGTCGCGTGTGAATTGGACTCCGAAGCCTCGTCAGCCGCCAGTTGTCTCCCGATGCTGAAGTCGGCCAACGCCGAGCGAATCTCTTCGGGGCTCTTGGCCACCGAGGTGTCCTCATCCTCGATCGGTGACTTCAGCGACTCATCGACATTGGCGCCGCGCACTCGACGGGGCAGCCCTTCCGGGGTGAAGGCAACCGGGGGTCGTGGTTTAGGCTCTGATGCGCGCGGGAGTGACGGCTCCGGCGAAGGCGCAGCCGCTGGCTCCTGTGGAATCGATGCTCGTCGCTCATCGTGAGCAAGACTCTCCGCTTGGAACGGTCCGTCGGCGGAGACCAACGCCCGCAAAACCTCGGGGCTGGGTGTGTGCGTGTGGGGCTGCTCTTGACTGAGTGCAGCCTGGCGAGGACGCTGAGATGGCGAAGGTACGACGGACGGATCAGGTGCCGACACAGAATGCGGCACGGGCTGGCGAGGGCTGGGTGCTTCCTCCGCTTCGATTGCACTAAGGATCGTCGGCGGCAACCAAGCGCGCACGAGAACTCCACCGACGGAGTTCTGACTCAACTCCACGGCGATGTCGTGACGGCTGGCTAGGCGGGCGACCACGTTGAGCCCCAGTCGCCGTGAGTCCTGCATCGAATCGACGTTCTCCGAGGCCAGTCGGGTGTTGAGGGCCCGCAACTGCTGGGAGTCGATGCCCAGTCCCTCGTCGCTGATGTAGATCAGGTAGCCATCACGTTCCGGGCCGCCCGTCACCGAAACTGCGGTCTCGGGGCTAGAGAAGGACAAGGAATTCTCCAGCAACTCCGCGAGCAGGTGCGCGACATCGGAAGCCGCAGCGCCCACGACATCCGTCGGTTCGGTCATTTGCACCCGGACTCGCTCATAGTTCTCGACCTCGGACAGCGCGGCACGAAGTACGTCGTCAACCGGGATTGGTTGAGCCCACGTCCGCATCGGCGTGGTGCCGGCCAACACCAGCAGGCTCTCGGCGTTGCGTCGCATTCGGGTGATCAAGTGGTCAAGGCTGAACAGATGCTGCAGTGTCTCCGGATCGCGTTCGGCTCGCTCGAGATCGGAGACGGTGTTCAGGGTCCGACTCAGCAATTTGTGGTTGCGCCGCCCCAAGTTAACGAACATCTCTGATGCGCCTTGTCGCAACCGCGCCTGATCGGCGGCCAAACCCACGGCTGTCTCCACAACACCGTTGAAGGCTCGTTCCGCGTCCGCGAGCTCGTCGTTGCTGGTCACTGCCACGGGGACGAAGTCAGGAATCTCATCGCCCGCTTCGGCGGAGCGCTTCACAGACTCGATCATTCGCGGGAATTCCTCGGCAGCGGAGTCACGAAGAGCCGCAAGCCGCTTGATGATCGACCGAACGGTCAAGGCTGTCAGCCCGAACGCAAGCAATCCCAGCCCGAGGCCGCCAAATAGCAAGAGGTTTCGGCCGCGGCCAATGTCTTGAGCCGCCGCGCCCTCGGCGGCCCGCGACGCTGAAGTTGATAGCCGGACTACTTCATCCACGCTGTCGCGGTGTTGGACGTAACTTGATTCCAGATCCTCTTCGAGGATGCGACGCATTTCTGCGCGATCCCCGGCTCGGGCAGCAGGAATGAAGGATCTACCCATCGTGGCGAAGTAGGCCTGTGCCGGGATATCCGACTTCTTGAGGGCAGCGAGCAACTCCGTGTCGGTCGCCTTTTGGTCCCAGACGTCGAAGCGCACGGCGTACTGATTCTTCAGACGCGTCAACTTTGACAACTTGTCGTCTGAGTTCTCGGGTCTGCCCACGACGAGTTGATGCGCGATCAGGTGCGTTTCGACGAGATAGAGCGGTGGCGGCAAGACATCGGCTTGGATGTCCTTGGCTTCGATGATCTCGACGTAGCGATCACTGCCGATCCGAACCTGGTTCAGCACCGAGAAGAAGATGACTCCGGCGATCCCGGCGAGGACGACGAGCATTGCCAAAAGTCCCCATAGCCGGGTGCTGATCTTTGCTGTTCCGAGCACCGTTCACCTCGCGAATCGTGGGCTTTGGCGCGCGAATTCACAGTGCCGCTGCGCCACCGACGAATCAGCGGAGCAACGACACGGCGTAAATTCAGACACGCACCAGCCGAGTTGTTGTCAGTCTTTGGGCCCACATCCTCAGGCCCTGTTTATGTCCTCCGACAGCGCCATCGGAGATGGTGTTGTCGGGCAAACCCAGGGCCCCACGCCCAAGGTTGGCGCCGTAATCATAACTGCATACGGCAGTGTTGTCAGCAAAACGAAAACTAGATCAATTTGTGATGCGCACCGCTCGAAGGTCAACAGCATCGCGGAACTCCACAAGGGCCAGTGCCGCCTTGGTCGCGGCGAGCGATTTGGCTTCAATCTCAACTGCCCAGGGCTTGTGGACATACATCGAACCTGCCCGCCAGACCCCTGCCTTGTTGGGCTTCTCTGCACACCACACATATTGCGATTGCTCGGGCGAATTCTGGGCGACCAAGCCTTGCGGATGAATGCGAGAGAAGTAGGCCACTCCACCGCGCACGGATGGCAACTCGTGATAGCGGACAGTCGCCTTGCCGGCCTTGGTCGCGACTATGCAGGTGTGGGACGTCGGCCAGATCGCGCCACGCACGGGGGAACAACCGGCTTCTTTAAATGAAGGGAACACCCAGCTCAACCCGGCAATCCCCGTGGGTGGTTCGCAGCCCATCCGCGTCGCTGAGGTGGATCCGTCCAGGCACCTCCAGTCGGCGACCTCCGCGGCCGCACCCGTCGCGGCGGCAGACGGTGACGGCTCCGTTGACGGTGTCGAGCTTGGTTTCACCGATGCACTTGCTTGTTCGGTGGCAGTGACATCAGCTGCCGGGGTTTCCTCGCCGAGCAGGCGCCCGAGAAAGAGACCCGCAAGCAAAACAGCCGCGGTGCCGGCGAGGATCAGCGGAAGTCGACGCCGTCGCTGCACCTCACTCGATCCGACAGTCGCCGTTGCCGAGTCGGTGCTCGTGAGCGCCCCGAGGGCTGTCCCCAAGCCGGCCGTTCGCTCGCTCGAGGTGGCGGCAAGTGGGGCCGGATCATCATCGGCTTCCTTTGGGGCCGACAGTTGCAGACCTGAGCCGGCGCTGGGTGCGTTGCCCGAAGTCTGCGCCAGCACAAGTGAAGCGATTTGCTCCGCTGCGGTTCGGCTTGGTTGCTCCGCCGCAGCGAATTGTTGTGCAGCCTCTTGTGGCTCTGCTCCTTCTTGTGCAGTTTCTTGATGCGCAGCCTCCGGCGGCGAGGCAGGTGCACCCTCATCAGCCGGCGCTGCCGTCAATGCGTCGTGCCCGCAGTTGACGCAATACTGATAGCCAGTCAGCGCCACACCGCATTCACGGCAGGCGCCACCATAGTTTGTGTTCACTAGTTCCACCCCAACGCAATTGATAACTCGCAAAACGAAAAGCCCACTTAGTGCAGAGAGTGACAGCCTTTGTCGCCGCTCGCAACACCGAACTTGCCTGAACCACGCCCAATGCCCGAAAAAACACCAAGTCGACGGTTGCTGGCCCCCCTCTTGTCTGGGTCCTGTCCGGGCCGATCCATCAATATCTACTGTTGAAAACAATCCAGGCTGATGCAAGTTTGGGTGTAGGACCCCCAACGACTGGTGGACTCGTGCATCCTCGCCAGCATTCCAGATGCTCTGGTCACGCGCACCGGTCTCGACGTGCCCAATCACGACGCCTCTGCAGCACGGAAGGCGCCTGGCGTCTGGCCTGTTGCCCGGGTGAAGAACTTCCCAAAGTTCGTGGGCTCGGTGAAGCCGAGTCGGTAGCTAATGGAGGCGACCGGGAGGTCGGTATGAGCCAGCAGCCGTTTCGCTTCCAGGGCCACGCGGGCGTCAATCAGTTGCTTGGCGGTGCAGCCGGTGGCCAGCATGCAGGCCCGGTTGAGGGTCTTCAACGAGTAGCCGAGCCGGGCTGCATATTCGTGCGCTTGGTGCTGCACGGCAAATGAGCGTTCCAGTTCGTGGCGGAAGATGCGGACCCGCTGCCCCGCTGAGCCGGGGTTCGGTGGCTGTCATCAGGGCGACCTCGCGCTCACGCCCGATCAGAGATCCCGGAGTCGTGGGCAGCTGAGCGGGCGTCACAAACGGCACCCTTTCTTGCGCCAGAGCAGGGAGGTCCTCGTCGGAGCGAAGAATCTGTCGGTGGGCCTCGCGAAGCGCCATACCCGGCTCAATCCCCAACTCGCCGACCAGCAACTCTCTGGCTCTGCTGTAGTCGGCGCGAGCGTCAGCCGTACGTCCGGCCGCATGCAGCGCCAACATGAACCGCGCCCGCAAGGCTTCACGGAGCGGCCAGGTCTCGACGAGCGGCCGCAGGTGCACCAGCAGCCGTTCGGCCCTGAGCAACGCCGAGGTCCAGGGTGGCCCACGCTTCAATGGCGGAAATCCTCAGCTCGACCAGCCGTTCGGCTTCCGCGGCCAGCAATCCGGCACCAACTAAATCGGGAAACGGCTCGCCACGCCACAGGTTCAAGGCCTGCTCATAGGTCTCACCGGCAACGATCAGATCGCCTCTATCGGCAAGGCCGCGGGCTATTCGCACTAGGGCCACAAACTGTCCGACGTCCACGTCATCTGGAGCGACAACCAACAAGTAGCCCTCGGGTCCCGTCTTGATCATGTCGCCACACCCAAGCCCCGAGAGGTTGGCCCGAAGTCGCCGGATGTTGTTATGGAGTGCTGTGCGGGCACTCGCCGGAGCACCCTCGGGCCACAATAGGTCGATCAGTCTTTCCGGCAGCACCGGTCGCGGCGCCGCTAAGGCAAGTGCCGCCAAAACAGGCCGCTGTTGCGCAGCACGCACTGTTACGGACGCGCCCTTGACCCGCAGTTCAAGGGAACCGAGCAGCGCAACCTCGAACTGGGGGGCAGGTTCCTCGGAAGACAACATCGGCCCAATCTTGTCAGGTGCTCAACTTGGCCCGTGCCGACCCAACGCTTACCTTCCTCGTTCTACGTTGCCCTGCATGACAACAACTTCGAAACTCCTCGCCGGCTTGCTCGTTAGCGCGGGCTTGCTCGCTCCGACCGCTTCGACCACGGCCGCGAACGCGGTCACGCCAGTCGTCCACGACTTCTCCTGTGCCATCGCCTGGGATCCGACCATCGCTCGGGCCACCGGCCAGATCGACAGCAACGGGGTGCCGAGCAACCTCGTCGTTCATGGCGGCACGGGCATGGACTACCGCGTGATCTATTACCTGAACGACGCCGGCACACGCTCAGCGCTGCCAGCGAAGTACCGCAAGACGCCCAAGGTCTGGGACTTCTATATGACACGCCCGATTTCGCCGACGCCGGTGCTATGGGCCGGCGCCTTCCAGGTGTCGAAAGACGCCGGCAAGGTCCCGACTTGGCCCGCCAACCTGATCAACTGGCCCACTTCGGTGCCGGCTCGACCAAACGCAATCTGTACGACGCTCAACTGAGGACCTCTGGACGGCTGACTAACGCTTGGCCGGCTTCGGAGGCTCACTCATGGCGAAGTTGACCGCGCCTTCGAGCCATTCCGCCAACTGCGGCCCCTCGAGTTCATCGAGCGGGACGATCACCATGCCGCGCATCGGGCGACCGGTGAAGGCCATCTCCTGCGCACCGCGGGCGATGGCCGCGGCATGGTTGTCCTTCCCGACACGCACCATCAAACCCGGCTCACTCTTCTCACCCATCACGCCACACGCCATGTGCGTATTGACCATGAAGGCGATACCGCCGAACATCTTCCGCTCAGAGAACTCCGCGAACGTACCCAGTTCGGCTCGGATTCGCTCGGCAAATTCCTCGTCGTAGGCCATCGCACCAGCATGCCGGATCTGGGCTTGCCAGTCACCTGAAGACAGCAACCCTGGGGCAGCAAGCGAGCGCGGAGACCGAACCGTTGCGCAACCGTCACCGAAGTCCGCTCACCGGACCCTTGCGCACCCCCAACACTTGCGTAAGAATCTTCCACTACGGGTGCCTGCACGGATTTTCAGCGACAGCTTCCACCATCAAGGGGACGACGATGACCACGATTAACCTTCCGATCCGCCGTGTGCTGGTGGGCTTAACCATCCTCAGCACCTTCACCCTGGCCGCCTGCAGCGGCACGTCGAAGCCGTCGACTGACGCTGCACCGACCACATCGACGTCGGAAAAGGAGATCGACACCCTCACCTTTGCTGCGCAATCGGCTCCCCGCTCGATGGATGTGGCGCACGCCAATGACTACCCGTCCAAGCGCTCAATCGACGCCGCCTTCGACCGGATCCTGGCCCTCGACAACGACGGCAAGGTGATCCCCTGGATCGCGAAGTCCTGGACCGTGCCCGACCCCACGACGTACGTCTTCAAGATCCGTCCCGGCGTTACCTTCTGGGATGGCACCGCGTTGACCGCCAAGGACGTCGCGTTCTCCATGCAGCGCAACCTTGACCCCGACCTAGGCTCCGAGGTCGCTGGCGTTTTCGCGACGGTAGAGTCCGCCACCGCCAACGACGACTCCACGGTCACGGTCAAGCTCAAGAGCCCCACCCCCGGCTTCCTCGCTCAGTCCGCCGTTGACTGGGTCATCATCTCCGAGAAGTACGCCACCGATGCTGGCGCAGATCTGGGCACCCCGGCCAAGCCGGGCCTCGGCACTGGTCCTTACTCGATCAAGAGCTACTCGGCTTCCGAAGGCGTCACCCTGGAAAGGTACGACGGCTACTGGGGCACCGCTCCCAAGGTGAAGACGCTCGTGATCAAGGCAATTGAAGACGCCGAGAACGCCCGCCTGGCTCTGCAGTCCGGCGACATTCAGGGCTACTTCGACGTGCCGTTGATCGCGACTCGGACCTTCGACTCCCTCGATAACGCCTATATGACCTACGTCGATGGCTCCTATATCGACCTGCTGTCCATGGACGTCAAGCGTGCGCCCTTCGATGACCCCAAGGTTCGCGAAGCTGTGGCGGCCCTGGTCGACCGCGAGGGCCTCAACACGCCGCTCTTCAACGGCAAGTCCAAGCTCGCCACCTCGGTTTCGCCAAGCGGGCTGATGGACGCCGTGTTGGGCAAGGACGAGGCAGCTGCCTTACAGGCCGGGCTCGCTCCGTTGCCGACGTTCGACGTTGCGGCAGCGAAGGCGGCGCTCGCCGCCTCGAAGCATCCGAAGGGCTTCGAAGTCGAGTTGCCGGTCGACCGCACCCAGCCCTGGATGCTGCCGTTGGCCCAAAACATGGCCGAGAACGCCAAGCCCTTAGGCATCATCATCAAGCCGAAGCAGGTCTCTGCTGCGGCGTGGGCAGACGGCCTCTTCAGCGACGAACGCGGTCCCCTACAGCTGATCGCTTTGGGCGCGGCTGCGCCTGACATCGCGTTGCTCCCACCGCTGATCCTCGGCGAAGGCAGCATCAACGTTGCGCAGTTCAGCACCCCCGAACTCGTTGCCCAGATCAATGACCTAGTCGCTGGCAGTGCTGAGGATCCGGCCGCAAACCTGTCCGCGATCTTGTCGGCGTCCAACGAAAGCCTGGCCTACCTGCCGCTGTTCGACGAGCAGACTGCCATGGCCTTGGGCAAGGACGTCGTCTGGCTCGATGGCTACTCGCCTTGGTCGTTAGGTCAGGTGTGGCCGCTTTCGATCCGCGCAGCGGAGTAGTTCGCTACGTCGCTGGCCGCTTGCTGGCGATGGCAGTAGTGCTGCTGATCGTGTCGTTCCTGGTGTTCAGCCTGCTCAGTCTGGCTCCAGGTGATCCGGCGCGGATCTTGTTAGGACCGGTGAACCCATCGCCATCGGCGCTAGCCAAGATCCGGGCCGAGTTTCACCTCGACGAATCCTGGTTGACCCAGTATCGACTGTGGGTCACCAGCGCCTTGCAAGGTGACTTCGGCCGCTCCATCAGGTCCGGGCAACCGGTGACCCAGGGGTTGCTGGAGCGGCTGCCGGTCACGTTGTTGTTGGCGCTCTACTCGTTCGTGCTCACGGTGGTGATCGCGATCCCGCTTGGCCTGGCGGCCGGCGTACGTCGTGGCACCAAAGTCGATCAGGCAGTGACCGTGAGCAGTCTGCTCGGCCTGAGCGCCCCGTCGTTCGCGGTGTCGATTCTGTTGATCTACACGTTCGCGATCTGGCTGGGCTGGTTCCCGACCTTTGGCAACGGCAACGGCCTGCTCGACCGGATCTACCACCTGACACTGCCAGCGATCGCCTTAGCAATTGGGCAGATCGCCATCGTGGCCCGGCAGGTCCGCGCAGCCACGATGGATGTCGCCAACCAGGATTACGTCACGTTTGCGCGCGCCCGAGGCACAGCCTCCTCGATCGTGATGCGGTCCTACGTCTTGCGCAATGCGGCCCTGCCCGTGATCACGGTGGCGGGGTTGGTGTTTGCCTACGCGCTCACAGGGGCGGTCCTGATCGAATCGGCCTTTGGGCTGCAAGGTTTAGGTGACCTGCTGGTGAAATCGGTCACGGCGAAAGACCTTCCCACCGTGCAAGCCCTTGCGCTGCTGACTGCAGCCTTGGTGTTGGTCACCAACCTGGTCGTTGACGTTTCTTACTTCCTCTTGAACCCTCGGCTACGGCGAGCCAAGGACTCCACATGAGCGTTCTCGAACCCGCGATCAAGACCAGGTTTGGGCGGCGAAAACGCCGCACAGGTCGCGGCCTTGGAGTGCTCGGCTGGGTGTGCTTGGCCTTCATCCTCGGCGTCATCGTCATCGCTGCGACCGCGCCCTGGATAGCGCCGCACGATCCGAGCAAGCAGAGCCTCTTGGAGAGTGCGGTCGGGCCCAACGCTCAGCATTGGCTTGGCACCGACAATCTGGGCCGCGATATCGCATCACGAGTGATCTACGGCGCTCGGTGGGCGTTGCTCGGCCCATTTGCGATTGCCGCCGGGGCAGGGCTGCTTGGCACTTCGCTCGGCTTGCTCGCCGGGTCGGCTGGTGGTCGGATCGATGGCATCACGATGCGCGTGATCGATCTGGTGTATTCGATTCCGCCCCTGCTACTCGTCATCGTGATCGTCGGTGTATTTGGCGGGGGCTACCTCCTGGCCGTCGTCGTGATCATCGTGTTGGCTGCACCCGGAGATGTGCGGCTGGTGCGCAGCGCCGTACTCGCTCAACGAGACCTGCCTTACGTGCAAGCAGCACGCGTCATCGGTCTCGGCGAGCGGGAGATCGCCGTCCGCCATGTGCTCCCGAACATCGCCCCCACCGTGACCGCGAACGTGCTGTTGGAGTTCGTCGGCGGCCTAGTGGCCCTGTCCGGCTTGGCCTTCCTTGGTCTCGGTCTGCCCGCAGGCAGTGCCGACTGGGGCCTGATGCTCGCCGAGAACCGCGGCATCCTCGACCTGAACCCGAATGCCGCGGTGATCCCTGCGGTGCTCATCATGCTGACTGCGGTGTCGATGACCGTGCTTGGCGACAGGTTGTACGACGTGCTGTCGGGGCGGGCCGACGCGTGACGTCCACTCAAGCCGACGCCCCCTTGCTCTCGGTGCGCGACCTTCGAATCGGCGTACCTATGCCAGGAGGGCCATCACGACGGCTCATCGATGGCATCTCCTTCGACATCGGCCATGGCGAGACGGTCGGCTTCGTCGGCGAGTCAGGCTCAGGCAAATCACTCACTGCCAAGGCACTCGTTGGTTTGTTGCCCCGCCCCTTGACCTGCTCCGGCTCGATCACCTTCGACGGAGCCGAGCTCCTCACCACCGGCCGCCCTGGTTTCGCGGCAATCCGGGGGCGCGGGATCAGTTTGTTGCTCCAAGATCCCTTCACGATGCTCAATCCGGCCAGGTCCGCGGGCGATCACATCATCGAGACTCTCCGGACCACTCATGGACGCGAAGTCGCACGTGGAGCCAACCTTCGAGCCGAAGTTGGCCGACGCCTGCGTGAGGTGGGGATCGACAACCCCGCGGTTGCCGACCGCTATCCGTTTGAGCTATCCGGCGGTATGTCCCAACGAGTTGCGCTGGCCGCAAGCCTGGCCGGAGACCCCCAACTTCTGGTGGCTGACGAACCCACGACCGCCTTGGACACGACAACACAGAAGGAAATCTTGGATCTGCTGTTGCGGATCCAACAGGCCCGCCAGATGAGCTTGGTGCTCATCTCACACGACCTCAATCTTGCTTTCTCGGTGTGCCGTCGACTGCTGGTGATGTACGCCGGCTCGGTCGTCGAGACAGCTCCCTCAGACGAACTCCGGGCGGCGCCACTGCATCCGTACAGCGCCGACCTGATGCGATCGGTCCCCTCGGCCACGCACTACCAACCAGTCCTGCTCGACATCGCTGGGACAGTACCCACGGTTGACGAGGTGTCGGCTCAATGTGGCTACGCGTCGCGATGCAGTCACACTCAAGATCCGTGCCTGGCCGACAAGCCTGGCTTGGCGAGCGTTGGTCCCGACCGCGAATCGGCCTGCGTCCGGATCGAGGAGTTGCGCCGCGAACCCGACCGGCAGCCGGAGCTCGTGACTGCTCCACCGGACCGAACCTCGACGGCTCAGCGTCCCGCCGTACTCATCGTCAAGGATCTGCACAAAACCTATGGCCGAGGAGCCGCCACTCAGGCTGCTTTGAGCGGGGTGTCCTTCGAGGTGCACCAGGCCGAGAGCGTCGGCATCGTCGGTGAATCTGGTTCCGGCAAGACCACTATCGCCAAGATCCTGCTCGGCCTAGAGCGCGCGAGCTCCGGGCAGGCACAACTTGCAGGCACCGACATCTCGGACTATCGACGGCTCGACGCAACCGATCGCAAGACTGCTCGGCGCACCATCCAGTGCGTTTTCCAAGATCCCTATTCGTCACTCAATCCGCTGCACACCATCGGGTACGCCCTCGCCGAAGCGTTGCGTCAACGAGAGGTGCCGGACTCCCAGCGGGCTGCCGAGGCAGAGGCGTTGCTCGAACGCGTTGGGCTGCCGGCCGCCACTGCCGCCCGACTGCCGTCTGCCCTTTCGGGCGGTCAGCGACAGCGGGTCGCCATCGCCCGGTCGTTGGCGGTCAATCCTCAGCTGCTGATTTGCGATGAGCCGGTGGCCGCCCTCGACGTTTCGGTGCAGGCCCAGGTGCTGCGGCTGCTGCGCTCTGTTCGTGACGAGGGCGCGGTGAGCCTGCTGTTCATCACCCACGACCTGGCCGTCGTGCGTCAAGTGGCCGACCGGGTGATCGTGTTGTGCCGTGGCGAGATTGTCGAACAGGGCGCGACCGAGCAAGTCCTCAATCAGCCGTCCCATGACTACACGCGGCGCTTGATCGCCGCTATGCCCTAACCGCCTAGCCCGGCCAAAGCGCGTCTAACGCCCGTCGAGCATGAACCGGGCAATCCGCTCGCCGACTATCACCGTTGGCAACGCAGGTGTTGAGCGCGGGATATCGGGGAACACCGACGCGTCGGCCACTCGCAGGCCTGGGACCCCGTGCACTCGACCAGCAAAGTCGACCACGCTCCGTGGGTCATCGACCGGCCCCATCCGACAGCTGCCAGCCGGGTGCCAATAATGAGCATGATCATTGAGGATCCATTCATCGAGCTCGGCGTCGCTAACTGAATCGGTCGGCCCAGCTAACTGCGGTCCGAGCAGCTCAGCCAGGCCAGGCGTCGTGATCAGCAGCTGCGTCCAGCGCACTCCGGCCCGAACGGCACCAAGATCGGCACGACCAGCGTCGCTGAAGTACGCCGGGTCGATCACCGGCGCCTGTTCAGGGTCGGTCGAGGTGATGGTGACCAAGCCACGCGACCGCGGAGTCACCAGGGCAACGGGGAAAACGCACTTCCAGCCGCTGGGGTTGGCATCGGGTTCAACCCAGGGGTAGACGTGGATGTCGTACGGCCCGTCCGCGGTTGGGCTGCGGAACTTGGCAACCGCCTGCTCTTCGGGCAACCAACGAGATTCCGCGAAGCCGGCAAGCTGGTCGCTCAGCGCGGGACTGCCCAGAAACTCGAGCTGCGCGGCGGGGTGATCGTGCAGATTGCGCCCAACTCCCGGCAGGTCCACCAGCGGAGTGACGCCTGCCGCTAACAGTTGCTCGCGATCACCAATGCCAGATCGCTGCAAGATCGCCGGGCTGCCATAGGCGCCGGCGGCGAGCACCACTTCCTGGCCGCGCACGGTCACCGAACGACCCTCTTGGCGACAGCTCACTCCCACGGCGGCCAACCCCGTGGCGGAGCCGTCGGTAAGCAAGACTCGATCCACAGTTGCGTTCGCCAGCACGGTGACGTTGGGCAACGACCGGACATCGTCGAGATAGCCGAACGCCGCGTTGATCCGGGTGCCGGCGTCGATGTTCACCGGGGGACAACCCGCGCCGGCACCGTCATCAAGGTCGATGAAATCATCGGCGATGGTCAGTCCAGCGGCTGCACAGGCGAGGAGAAACTCCCGTTGAAACGGCTGGATCTCCTCGGGCGCATAGTGGCGGATCTGTAGTTGGCGCGCGGCCACCTCGATCAGTGGCCGCAGCTCCTGAGCCGACCAGCCCGGGCTGTGCCGGCTCCACGCGTCATAATCGCCGGCCCACCCCATCATCTGGGAACACCCGTTGTGGGTGGAGCACCCGCCAATCACTTTCGCCCGGTCATGAGTCAGGGTGTGACCTGAAGCGCCAGGGCCGGCGTACCCCCAATCGTGGGAGGTCGGCAAGGTCGCGGCCGCTAGCAAGTCCGCTGGCCACTCGCCGCCACGCGGGCCGTAGTCAGGACCGGCTTCGATGAGCACGACGGATTTCCCGGTCGCTGCCAACCGTGCCGCGACGACACAACCCGACGTGCCGCCCCCGGCGACAATGACGTCGGCGTCCATCAATCCGAGCTCGGTTCGGTGAACGCCTCGATCAGGCCGAGGTACGCCGTGGAGCGAGCCGTCCGGCCCGCATCGTCGACGGCTGTGGCGATTTCGGGGTGGGTCCGCCAACGGAGTAGGTAGCCCAACGCCAGTGCCTCGGTCGCCCAGATCAAATCCTCCATGGACTTGCCAGCCCGGAGTCGCCGACCGTCGTAGGCCATCACGGTCGAGAGCAGCCGCGCCAACGTCTCGGCGTACACCGCGTTGGCGTGCGTCTGCGCCTCCCGCACCAGACCGGCTGGAGCGAGCGCCCCGAGCCCGACCGCGAGGAACAATTCGGGCGACGCACTCGAGGCTTCAAAGTCAGCATCGATCACCGCCCGCCACACCTCGTCTGCCGGAGCCGAGCGGGCAATCATGGTGTGCACCAGTTCTTCGATTTCGTCGGCACCAGGGGTCGAGATCATGTTCATCATGTGCTCGATGAGTTCATACTGAAACGCGGCCTGGTCTTGCCAGATGTGGTACGCCGCGCCGGTAGTCATCGGGGCCAAACCCTTGGGTTCTCCGCCATGCGCATTCACCCAGGACAACGCATCGGTGATGCGGACGCTCGCGAGCGGGTTAGACGCTTGGTCGGCTTCGCTGACTCGGGAGATGGCCACTTTGGCCGCCGCGTCGAGCAACGCCAACCTGGTCTCTTCGCGGGTGCGACGCTTGCGTCCGGATGTGGGCTTCCCGACTCCAGGCATGGCACCATGCTAAGGCAAGGAGCAAGATGAGTAAATTGTTTACGCAACCATTTCGAGCACTCACGCCGTGGACGTCCTCGGTCGCTGTGGGCTAGATTCTCCTTGTTTATGTAGTTAATTTACGGTGGAAGGTTAGGTCATGACCACAGCACCCGAGAGCAATCTCGCCTCGCCCTCGGTGCTTGATTCCCTCACCTACGCCTACGCCGGCTACCTCTCACCCGACGCGTCGCGAGTCGCGTGGATTCGCACTCATATCGCCGACGACGAAGAAGTGTTCGAGTTGCTCGTGCATGAGGTCTCCTCGGACACCGAAGTCGTGGTTGCCGCTGCCACGGAGGCGAGCTGGTCCCCGGACGGCCGAAACCTGGCCTTTGTCAGCCCTGATGCTTCCGGCCAATCCCAAATGTTCTCGTGGGAGGTCGCGACTCGCGAGATCAGCCAACTCACCTCATTAGCCCACGGCATTGCCGGCGGGCTGGCCTGGAGCCCCGACTCTGGGCAGATCGCGTTTGCGGCACGCCCCAAGCCACAAGATCGATCGCTCCCCTATCGGGTGACTCGGATCGTGGTCTGGCGAGACGAAATGGGACTGGTTGACGACGCAACAACTGACATCTGGCTGCATGACTGTGCGGCCGGCGTGGATCGGCAACTCACCGACGACGACTGGATCAACAGCTCGCCGATCTGGCTCCAAGGCGGCGAGTGCGGCTACCTCGCGAGTTCGCCGCCCGATCGGTGGGAAAACGTCAATGTGATCCGAGCGGTGCAGGCCGCTTCCGGGACCATCCGCGACATCGTGGATGCCGACGATGTCACCGCAATTGCTGCGTCACCCGCCGACATCGGTGAGCTCGTGATGAGCGCCGGAGGTATCTTCCGCGATGCCCCGAGCGAGCTCAAGGTGCTCACCAATTCCGGTGTCGAAGAGTCACGCACTGAGGGGCTCGACCTTGATGTGATGGGCACGCTGATCGGTGATCTGCCCGTGCCGTACGCCGACCTGGCCGCTCGGATCCTCATCGCCGGAACTGATGCCATCGTGCCGGTGCAGACCCACGACCGGCTCGAGATTTATCGGGTTGCACTGACCGGTCCATTGTCGGCTACGTGCATCGTGTCCGAGGCTGGCTCCGTCTACCCGCTCGGCGTTGCCAGGGAGTGGCTCCTCTACGCCAGTGGCGACCTGCTCTCGCCACCGGACCTGTGGCTGCGCAACCTCGTCACCGGCGCAACCCAGCAGATTTCCGACACGATCTCGTCCAACCGCGCGCACTTACGTCCGCTGGCTGTCGAGCGCGCCTGGGTCAACGCTGAGAACGGGCCTGACGTGCAGGTGAAGTTCCTGCGGCCGAGCAGCCCAACTCCGGGCGACCCAGCAGGGCACGACGGGCCCTTGCCGACAGTTCTGGTCGTGCACGGCGGCCCGTACGCCGCGTGGGGCGAGTGCTTCGTCACCGACGCGCAGGCGCTGTGCGAAGCGGGATACGGCGTCTTGCTGGTCAACCCCCGTGGCTCCCGTGGCTATGGCATGGACTTCGCCAAGGCGATTGATGCCGACTGGGGCAATGCCGACTACGCGGACTTGATGGCGGCCGTCGATCATGCCGTGGCTCAAGGCTGGAGCGACTCGGAACGACTCGGGGTGACCGGGCTGTCGTACGGCGGATTCATGACCGCCTGGATCGTGGCCAACTCGCATCGGTTCAAGGCCGCGGTCTACGAGAACGGCGTCTCCAACCTAGTCAGCATGTACGGCACGAGTGATGTCGGGCTGAGCTATCTGCCCGATGCGATGGGTGGCACACCGAGCCAGGCATCGGCGGCGTACCAACAATGCTCCCCCATCACCACAGCTCACACCGCGCGAACGCCAACCCTGGTCATCATCGGCGAGCAGGACTATCGCTGCCCGGCCGAGCAGGGCTTGCAGTTCTATTCGGCCTTGCGCCGCGCCGGCTGCGAAGCGGAACTTCTGGTTCTCCCCGGCTCGTCCCACGCCGGCTCCATCTTCGGTTCAGTGGCCGTGCGTCGAGCCAAGAAGCATGGCCTGGTCGAGTGGATGCAGCGCCATGTCTAACTCGGGTGCCACCCCCGACCGGCTACTGATCACTGGTGGACTGGTCTTCGACGGCACCGGCGCAGCACCCGAGCGCGCCGACGTGTTGGTCGCCAGCGGCCAGGTCGTGGCAGTGGGAGTCGAGCTCGACGCCGATCCAAGCGATGCCGGGACAACTCACCTCGACGCGACCGGTCAGGTGGTGCTGCCCGGCCTGATCGATTGCCACGTCCACGTGTTGTTCAGCGACTCGGACAGCTGGAAGACCCGGATGACGCCCTTCTCGCTCGCGTTCTACGAAGCTGCCCACAACCTGCAGCTCACCTTGAGGGCCGGCGTGACGACGTGCCGCGACGCATTGGGTGCCGATTATGGCGTGAAGCGAGCCCAAGAGCTGGGTCTGATCACGGGACCACGACTTCTGATTGCTATTCAGATGCTCGGGCAGACCGGTGGACACGGGGACTGCTTCTTGCCATCGGGCCACGACTCTCCGTTGCGCACGCCGTACCCCGGTTTCCCGGACGGCGTCATCGATGGCCCCATCGCAGCGCGCAGAGCCGTCCGCGAGCTGGTCCGCTCACGTGCTGACTGGATCAAGATCGCAGCCACGGGCGGGGTGCTTTCCGATGGCGACATGCTGCATCGACACTTCCGCGACGACGAGCTGACCGAGATCGTGGCCGAGGCGACTGCGGCCGGGCTCAGCGTCATGGCGCACGCGATGAACCCAGCCGGGATCAAGGCCGCGATTAAGCATGGTGTCCGCTCCATCGAGCACGGCATCGTGCTGGACGACGAGTGCATCGACTTGATGGTGCGGCACGACACGTGGCTGGTTCCGACCCTGGTAGCGCCGCGGGCGCTGCTCGACGCGGCCGCCGGCGGGCAGATCTCGCTGCCGCGCGGCGCCATCGAGAAAGCAACCGAGGCTGTGGCCACTCATGCCGACTCGTTCCGCCGCGCGGTCGAAGCAGGGGTGAAGGTCGCCATGGGCACCGATGCTGGCGTCAGCCGCCACGGTGAGAACGCAGATGAACTTGCCGCCATGGTCGCCGCGGGCCTACCCCAACTGTCCGCGCTGCGCGCAGGCACGGGCGGGGCGGCCGAGTTGCTGGGCCGGCCAAGCACGCTTGGTGTTGTTCGCCCCGGCGCCGTGGCCGATCTGATTGTGGTGCGCGAGCTCCCCGAGGATCTCGTTGGCCTGTCCAGCCAGATCAGCACCGTTATCCAGTCCGGGCGCGCGCTGCCGTCGTACGACGAGTCCCGGTGACCGAGCTCGGGACTGACCCGCAAGGCGCAGGTCACGACGTACTCCCTGGCTTGGCTGATGCCCTAAGCGACTACTTCGAGTTGCTCGATCGTGGAGTCAGCGACCCAACTGTCGACGCCGCGGTGAGTCCACTGACCGGGATGTCACTGCACTCGCTCGGCGGAGCGGCCTCCGTGCGAGTCCACCACCAGACCACGGCCCTGCGAACTGCCATCGACCGCTCCGTGGTTGAGCCTTCACCGGTCGAGCTGCAATCGGTTCGGGCAATGTCAGCTCCCGGCGACCTCGGCTACTTTCCCGCGCTTTGCGGTGGCACGGATCCGTGGGCAGCCTGGCTGGCTTTCGACTCTGCAACCGGAGACCGCCTCGCCGTGCAGCGGCTCGCCGAACGCGAACTACCTGAAGCCGCGCGATCCACCCCGCCGACCGGTGTCCTCGTACGCCCAACCCTCGCCGGTGATCCCCAGGGGCAACACAGTTGGGTGCTGTACGCCGCGCGCACAGCCCCTGATGCAGCTGGCTGGCAAGTCCGCGCCCACGCGCTGACCCCGGCCGGTCTCGGGCCAGCCCAAGTCGTGTCCGCCGATGCTCCGCACGCGCTCAATCAGGAGGCCGTGGTCGACTCCGGAGGCCGAGTGCACGTCGTACACCAAGAGCAGCGCGACGGACAGTTCCAGATCGTCTATCGCACCCGATCACCAGGCCCGGCTGAATCTGCAAGGTGGAGTGCCCCGACCCTCGTCTCGACCGCTCAGGAGAGCGCCTGGGACCCGTGTTTGGTGCTCGATCAGCACTCGGTCACCGTGTTCTGGTCGAGCTATCGAGGCGGCCGCTTCCGCCTGTTCTGGCGGCGACTCGTGGCCGATCAGTGGTCCGAAGTCGGCGAGGTGCCGACCTTGCCAACGCGGCACGCCATGCACCCACACTGCATCGCCGACCCCAGTGGGGTGGTCTGGCTGACCTACGACTCACTGTCAATCCCAGACGAAGCCTCCTCCGGGCTGACCCGCTTCCAACGAGCCGAAGCGGTGTCGAGCAGCAGCGCCCACGATCCCATCCCTGGCTTTGAGTTGTCCTGCCAGATCGACGTTGTAGCGTTCCGTGATGGGGAATTCTCCTCGCCCCGGTCGGAGCAGCCTCTGACCGAACGCAGCGCAGCCTGTTATCCGAAAGTCGCCGTCGACGAGCTCGGCAGACTGTGGCTGGCCTACCGCTCGATGCGGCAACTGCCGTTTGGCGAGTACGTCGCCCACGCCGCCGTCCGGGTCCACCAAGGCACCGATTGGTCCGCTCCCCGGCTGCTACCGGCTAGCGATGGCACCTGCGCTGAGATCGCCCTCGTAGCCGCGCCGGAGAGCAACGGAGTTCGCTTGCTGTATCACAGCGACAATCACGCGGCCCGGCACTTAGCGATGCTTCGCAGCGCCGAACCCGCCGCGGGGGAGGAAACTGAAGAACAACGCCGACGCGAGCATCTGCGGCTGCCCTCCACTGAGCGGGTGGCAGCTGGCGGTCATGTCGGAGCGGGGCGCGTGACGGTGGCAGCCCTGAGCACCACCTTGGCTGCGGTTCGTCCTCACCTGGTGATCCGGAACGCTGCCGAGAGTGACCCTTGGTCCCACCAGCCACGTCGAACCGACGCGCGCCCTGACACAGCCATTGCGGGCGAGTCGAATCCTGAGAACCCGCCCGGTCACCTCTACTGGGGCGACTTGCACCGACACTCCAATATTTCGCGGTGCGGGGCCGGTCTCGACATCGGCGCTGAGGACCATTACCGATTCGCCGAGGACCTGCTCGGGCTCGACTTTTGGGCGTTGACCGATCATTCCGAACACACCTCGGACCTCAACTGGCATTACCTCAAGAAGCTCGCCAACGCCTTCAATCGGCCCGGCACCCACGCCTCTCTCATTGGGTTCGAGTGGACGTCGTTCAAGCACGGCCACCTCAACGTGATCTACGCCGGAGACGACGGACCGATCATGAGTTCCGTGGATCCGGACTACGACGATCCCGCCAAGTTGTGGTCCCACTTAGCGGGGCATCAAGCTCTGACCATCCCCCACCACCCTGCGTCCTGGGTCTATCCCACGAACTGGTCCTTCCATGACAACGAGTTCCTCCGGCTCGTGGAGATCTTTCAAGCCTGCACCGGGTCCTATGAGTCCGATTGGTGTCACCGGCAATATCAAGACGCCTTGGCCCCTGGCGCGAGTGTGACCGATGCGCTTCGGGCTGGGCATCGGCTCGGGTTTGTCGGCAGCACCGATCACGGCAACGGCGTGGCCTATGTCGGGGTGTACGCCGACCGGCTGGATCGGGCGGCAGTTCTCGACGCGCTCGCCGATCGCCGGTGTTTCGCCGCCACCCGACGCGGCATCGTGCCTCAGATGCGGATCGGCCCCAAGACCATGGGGCAGGAGTTTTCGCTAGCCGACTACCGCGAGGAGCCAGTGACTTTTGGGGGCGAAGGCATTGCCGAGCTCAGCGTCGTACAACTGGTGCGTGATGGTGAGGTGGTGGCCAGCTCGCCTGGACCGGTGCCGACGAGGCCGGCGCATGCGGTGCTGCGGTTGGACCTGCAAGTCATCTCGCACGCAGGCGCCACCCGGGACCTCACTGGGTTGGTCACGGTCGGCCGCGGCGCCGAACTCGTCGCGACGGATTGGTATCCCCCCGAGGTCACTTCCGCGACGCCAACCCACCTGACTTGGGCAACCTCGCTCCCCGAGTGGTACGGCAAACGCCAGCGTCCGCCGAGCACGGTCACCTTCGGGGTCACCCTCGAGGGTGATGCGAAGGCAGACCTCACAATTGCCGCCGGTGGCTGTCAGGTCAGCGGACGATTGGCTGACTTCACCACCGCTCGAGAGTCCATCGTCGACGGGATCGCCGTCCGAGCGCGGCCTGGAACTGGCGGCCTCACGGGCCTCGGCACGCAGTCATGGACCGGCCAAGCGCCAGCGGAGGTGTTGCGTCCGAACTCGTGGTACTACGTCAGGGTGATTCAAGTGGACGGCGAAACTGCCTGGTCGAGTCCGGTGTGGGTCGATGACTAGGCCCTTGAAGCCCGCAAGCCTTCAGTTGGGTGAACACTTTGCGCTCACCAACGCGCGACTCTTCGACGGCACCGGTGCGCCCGCCCGCGATGGGGTCACCGTGGTCGTGCGCAGTGACCTGATCGAGAGCGTCGCGACTGGGCCAGCACCGTCCGGATTGCCCTCACTCGACGTGGCGGGACTCACCCTGATCCCCGGGCTGATCGACCTGCACGTGCACCTCACCTCACAAGGCGACCTCCCCCTGGAGTTATTGCCCTACGGACTGGCAGCCGCCGGTCGCAACCTGCTACGAGCCGGCTTTACGACGGTCCGCGACGTTGGCAGCGCCACGATCAACGCGGTCTTCGACTTGCGGTCAGCTATTGCCACTGGCCTTTGCCCGGGTCCGCGAGTCCTGGCTTCCGGTCAGATCCTGTCCGCGCCGTCGCCCGGCAGTGAGATGTTTGGCGAGATGTACCGCGAAACCCAAGGCGTAGAAGACTTTCAGCTCGGCGTGCGCCAGCAGGTGGGTCGGGGGGCCGATCACATCAAGGTGATGGCCACCGGAGCGCTCACCGTTGCCGGCGAAGAAGTCGAGCCAGCGCAACTCAGCGACCCCGAGATGCAGGCCCTGGTCGAGGAGGCGCGGCTACACGGCGTACCCGTTGCGGCGCACGCCGAGGGTGCCGCAGGTGTCCGGCTAGCCGCAGCGCATGGAGTCACCACGATCGAGCATGGCGATCTGGGCTATCAGGTGCCGGACGCGCTCGCGATGATGGCGGCCAAAGGCATCATCTTGGTCCCGACTCTAAGCGTCTTCCCTGCGGTGTACGACGACGAGGTGCGGTGGCCGGTCTGGCTGCGCGATCGTGCCCGCCAGCTGGGCGACGCGGCACACCTCACGCTTGAGGCGGCGCGCAGCGAAGGGGTGCGCATCGGGGTCGGCGCAGATGCCGGACCGCAAGGCACCAACGCCAAGGAAATGCTGCGACTGGCCGAGGCCGGCCTATCGACCGCCGAGGTGCTGGTTGGCGCCACCTCCACCGGCGCCGCTGGTTGCAGGCTCAGCGAACAGCTCGGCACCATCGAGCCGGGGAAGATTGCCGATCTCTGTCTTATCGAGGGTGATCCCCTCGCAGACATCTCGCTCATGGCCAATCTCGACGCCATCGTGCTGGTCTTCCAGGCCGGTCACGCTGTCTCCGGCGCCTGGCTCGACCAGGAACCCAGCGATCACAACGCGCACAACCAAACAGCAGAAGGATGAGGAAATCATGGGCGATCTAGACGGCAAAACTGCCGTGATCACAGGCGGAGCCGGCGGTCTGGGCCGGGCCATCGGACGTGCTTTAGGCCGTGAGGGTGCCGAGATTGCACTGGTGGATTTCGAAGGATTCCGACAAGGCAATCCGGCCTGAAAAGCCGGCGCACCAGCGGCTCGCCGAAGCAGTGGAAGAGGTCGGCCAGCATGCTCCGCGGGTCATCGGACTCCAGGCCGACGTCACCGTCGAGGCCGACTGTCGCGCGATGACCGAGGAGCTTCTGGACCAGCTAGGCAAGATCGACATCTTCGTCTCGAATGCCGGCCTCGCGACCAGCGGCAACGCGTGGGAACTCACCGAGGAGGAATGGGACTGGGTGCACAACGCCAATCTCAAGGGGTTCTTCTTGTCGACGAAGTACGTCATTCCTCACATGATCGAACGGCGCTACGGCAAGATCGTGGTCACCTCCTCTCGCAACGGACTGCGGGTCGAGAAGGGCTATGCGCACTACAACGCGGCGAAGGCCGGCGCGATCCATTACGCCAAGTCGCTCGCGCTTGAGCTAGGGCCCTACGACATCAACGTCAACGCGATCTGCCCGACTCAGATGGCCGATCGAGCCAATCCACCACGGGACCGACCTAACCCCTATTGGCAGCAGGTCACCGGCAAGGAAAACCCGACCTGGGAGGAGTTCGATCGGGCTTCAGGAGCCGACAACCTGTTCGAGGATCGCGGCCAACCTGACTTCTCCGAAGTCGCCGAAGGGGTCACCTGGCTCGTGAGCGACAAGTCCTCCATTGTCACGGGTCTTGCCCTGCCGATGGACTCGGGCTGGATCGTCAAGCGTGGCGGTTGAGATGTCCAAAACAGCCAAACAAGTTGCCGACACAATCGCGGCGTTGCGCTTCGTCCACAGTGCTGATGTATCGCCCGACGGTCGACAGGTGGCCTGGTGCCTCAGTCGGATCGTTGGCGACGACGAGTGCGTGGACCTCCATCTGGCCACCATTGATCCAGCCTCCGTTGGTGGCGATGTGGTTGAGACCCTTCCGTTCATGAGTTCCGGCAGGTCGACGGCACCGGAGTTTTCACCTGATGGCCGACACCTCGCCTTTCTCCACGATGGACCAGCCAGCGACGGCTCCAGCGGCGACCGCGGCCAACAGATCGTCGTACTCGATCTAGCCTCCCTGTCCACACGCACCGTCACCTCGCTCCCTCAGGGAGTTGCCAGCCGGCCTCGATGGAGTCCTGACGGTCGCACGATCGCCTTTACGGCGGGTTCGGCGCCGGTTGATCGTTCGTTGCCCTATCGGGTGACTCGCAACGTCGGGTGGATGGACGGCATCGGCTTGGTGGATGACGCCGTGAACGACATCCATGTCGTCGATGTCGACACGCTGGAGCTCATCCGACTCACTGACGACGGCAGCCTGCTGGGCAACCCTGAGTGGCATGCCGACTGCCACCAGTTGACCTATGTCGCGATCGCGGCAGCCGGTGAGTGGCGGTTGGAGGGTCGAATTCGCACCGTTGACCTCGCCGGCAACGCCACGACCGTCGCTGCGTTGGCCGATGTCTTCTCAGTCGCGGTCCACCCCGACTTCATCGTGGGGACGTCAACCGGGAGCGCCGCGAAGGGCGACGATCCGCACGGCCATCTCTTCACGGTGGCCGCCGACGGCTCGTGCACAGAGCGCTCAGGCGAGCTCGACGTCAACGGCGATGTCATCCCTGATCTGCCCGTTCCGTTTACCGATCCGGTGCCGATCCTGTTGCTGCACGGCGACTCCGCGCTGGTCCGGGTCCAGGTCCGCGACCGGTTGGAGATTCATCGGGTCGGACTGCACGGAGCCACATCGACGCAAGTGGCACTCGCGACCTCCGGTTGCGTTTATCCGCTAGCGATCCGTGGCGAGCATTTGCTGTACGCCGAGGGTGAGCGACTGCGTGCCCCGGACCTCCATGTGCGAAATCTCGCAACCGGTCACGACGTGCGGGTGAGCGACACCGCGTCGTTCAACGACGCCTTCTTGACACCGCTGCGGGTAGAGCACCTCACGGCGTACGCCGAGCAAGGTCCGGCGGTTCAGACCACCTTCCTGGCGCCTGCGGGGACGAACGGTCCGCTCCCGACGGTCATGCTCATGCATGGTGGCCCCGAGACAGCCTTCGGTGAGGCGATGTTCCTCGACGCTCATGCCTTATGTGAGGCCGGCCTGGGTGTCCTACTCGTCAACGCCCGCGGCTCCCGTGGGTATGGCCGAGACTTCGTCACCGCTCCCCGCGGTGACTGGGGCGGGATCGACGCGGCCGACTTCATCGCTGCGGTGGATTTAGCAATCGAGCGTCGCCTCGCGGATCCCGAGCGACTTGGGGTGGCGGGCCTGTCGTACGGCGGCTTCATGTCTACCTGGCTGATCGGACAAACAGACCGATTCAAGGCGGCCGTCGCCGAAAATCCGGTGACCAATTTCGTGAGCTTCTACGGCACCAGTGACGTAGGCCTCAGCTTTGGCCCGCGGATCATGGGTGGGCCGATCGAGACAAATGTGGAGCAGTACGTCGCCAGCTCGCCGGTGACCTTCGCCGAGAACGTGACCACCCCCACCTTGCTGATCGTCTCCGACCACGACCGCCGATGCCCTCCTGAGCAGGCGTTGCAGTTCTATTCGAGGCTCCGGCGCGCTGGCTGTGTGGCCGAACTGCTGATCATGCCGGGCGCATCGCACGACTCTGCGGTTAACGGCTCGCCGGTGGTCCGTCGGGCCCAAAACGAAGCCCTAGTTGACTGGATGACGACACACTTGCTGGGCGGCGCCGGTCATTTGCTGGGCGGCGCCGGTCATTTGCTGGGCGGCGCCGGGCAATGAAGCGGGTCAGGATCGGTGCCGGCGCCGGATTTTCCGACGATCGGATCGACCCTGCCGTCGTCCTGGCTGAACACGGCGATCTGGACTACTTAGTCTTCGAGTGCTTGGCCGAGCGGACCATTGCCTTACGCGCACTGGACCGGGCACGCGACCCCGCGCAAGGATTCGACCCCTGGCTGGAGCAGCGTCTGCTGGCCGTGCTGCGCCCGTGCCGCGAGCGAGGCACGACGATCATCACCAACATGGGGGCAGCCAATCCTGAGGCAGCGGGCCGACTGGTCGCCCAGGTGGCTAGCCGGCTCGGGCTCTCGGGTCTGCGGATTGCCGTGGTCACCGGCGACGACCTGCTCGGCCAACCACTGGCGGGAGAGCTCGCGCATGCAGACCAGACGGTCGTTGCGGTGAATGCCTATCTCGGGTCGGAGGGGATCCTCGAGGCTCTTGCTCGCGGCGCCGATGTCGTGATCACCGGTCGAGTCGCGGATCCATCGCTGTTCATCGCCCCTTTGATGCATGAATTCGGCTGGGCCCTCAACGACTGGCACCGGCTCGGGGTCGCCGCCTCGGTCGGCCACCTGCTCGAATGCGCGGGCCAGGTCAGCGGCGGCTACTTTGCCGACCCTGGCGTTAAAGATGTGGCCGGCTTAGCGGACCTCGGGTTTCCCATCGCCGAAGTGTCCGCCGATGCGTCCTACTTCGTGACCAAGGTGCCCGGCACTGGTGGCCTGGTGTCGCCAGCCACGTGCGCTGAGCAAATCTTGTATGAAGTGCACGACCCAAGCGCCTATCTCACCCCCGATGTTGTCGCGGACTTCTCTGGCATTGAATTCCAGCAGCTTGAGGCCGATGTGGTCGCAGCAAGCGGCGCAACAGGACGGGCCCGGCCAGCTGAGTTGAAGGTCTCGATCGGTTGTCTCGCTGGCTTCGTCGGCGAGGGTCAGATCTCGTACGCCGGCGCCACCGCCCTCGCCCGGGGGCGGCTCGCGCTCGAGATCGTGCGTGAGCGACTAAGCCGACTCTTGCCAGAAATGTCCGAGAGTCGGTACGAGCTCATCGGCGTCGACTCGATGGGGTCGAGCACCGAAAACGCCGGCGAGTCCCCTGAAGTGCGGGTGCGAGTAGTCGGCCGAGTGGCAACAGCCGAGCAAGCACGGCTGATCGGACGTGAAGTTGTCTCGCTGTGGCTCAACGGTCCTGCTGGCGGAGCCGGGGCAACCCAGACTTTCCATGCGCAGGTCGCCATCGACTCGGCGTACGTCGCTCGCGAGCAGGTGCCGGTCCAGGTCGATCTCATCGAGGTGCCATGATTCTCCACGACCTGGCCACCGCGCGGGCCGGAGACAAAGGCGACATCTCTGACATTTCGGTGTTCGCTCGCACCGAGGCGGCCTACGTCACTCTGGTCCAGTGGTTGACGCCCGAGCTGGTTGGCAATCATCTCCAGGCGTTTGCGCGAGGGCCGGTCGAACGCTATGAGGTGCCACAGTTGCGAGCGTTGAAGTTTGTGTTGTATGACGCGCTAGGAGGTGGCGTGACTCGCAGTTTGGCGCTGGACAGTCACGGCAAGTCGCTCGGCGCCATCTTGCTGCAACTCGCCGTACCCCTCGAACATCAGCCAGCCGATCGGGAGAACAACGAATGACCCTCGCACCCAACGGCCGCACCGTTTTCACCGGCGGCAACATCTTTGATGCCACCGGCGGCGATCCTTTTCGGGCGGATCTGCTGGTCGAGGGTGGCGTGATTCGCTCGATCGGGGCCGATCTTGACGGCGATGTGGAAGTGCGGGTCGACGGGTTGACCCTGTTGCCCGGTCTGATCGATTGCCACGTCCACGTCGTGTTACGTGGCGTCGACACGGTCGAACGACTCCAGTCGCCGTTCTCCTATCAGTTCTTTCACGCCGCCCGACAACTCAAGGCGATGAGGCGGCTCGGCATCACGTACGCCCGGGACGCCGCTGGCGCTGATCTGGGGATCAAGAAGGCCCTGGAGGACGGGCTCATCGAGGGGCCCCGATTGCAGATCGCGATCACAATGATCAGCCAGACCGGCGGGCACGCGGACGGCTGGTTCGCCTCCGGCAACTCGCTGGAGGGGCGAATCGCGCATCCAGGACGTCCGCACGGGGTCGCGGATGGTCCCGATGAGGTACGTCGCAAGGTCCGAGAAGTGATCCGCTCCGGCGCCGACGTCATCAAGGTCGCCTCGTCGGGTGGGGTGATGTCCCCGCGCGACAACCCACGGCACGCGCACTTCACCAGCGAAGAGCTCGACGTCGTTGTGGCCGAGGCGGCAGCAGCCGGGCTCAGCGTGATGGCCCATGCCCAGGGCACCGAAGGCATCAAGAACGCGATCCTGGCCGGCGCCCGCTCGATCGAACACGGCATCTACCTCGATGAGGAAACCGTCCAATTGATGCTCGACCACCGGACCTATCTGGTCCCGACTCTGTCGGCACCGCTAAGCGTCATCGAGGCTGCTGCGGCGGGTGCCACCATCTCGGCAGCGTCACTCGAGAAGGCCCACGCGATCCTTGACGTGCACGCCGCATCGTTTCGGCTGGCGGTCGCGGCTGGCGTCAAGATCGCGATGGGGACCGATGCTGTGGGCTCAGCCCCTGGCCGCAACCTCGAAGAGTTGGGGCTGATGCATGGTGCTGGTTTGTCGGCGAAGGAAACTTTACGGGCTACTACCGCCGTGGCGGCCGAACTGTTGGGAGTCAGCGACCACTACGGCAGCCTCGAGCCCGGAAAGCAGGCAGACCTTGTGGTGCTTGCCGGCGATCCCTACGACTTCGCCGACCTCCCCAACCGAATCCACTCTGTCTACATGGACGGAAACCTGGTGGAGACCCGGAACGGCTGACACAACTGCCCAGATGCACCCGGATGGTTAGCGCCAGCCGAGGGGGGGGGCGACGTGCTCGATCATCGACTGCAGGATATGCGCGTTGTAGTCGACACCGAGTTGGTTCGGGATCGTCAATAACAAGGTGTCCGCGGAAGCGATGGCTTCGTCCCCGGCGAGATCCTTGACGAGTTTGTCGGGCTCACCGGCGTACGTCTTGCCGAACCGCGCAATGCCACCGTCGAGGTAGCCAACCTGGTCTTGGCTGTCGGCCTGCCCGAAGTACGCCCGATCCTGGTCGCTGACGATCGGGAAGATGCTGCGGCTGACCGAAACGCGTGGCGTGCCGGGATGCCCTGAGGCCGACCACGCATCACGGAAGCGCTGGATCTGTTCGGCCTGCAACTGATGAAACGCCGCCCCGGTGTCTTCGATGAGCAACGTCGAGCTCATCAGGTTCATGCCTTGTTCGGCAGTCCATTCGGCGGTTTTGCGACTGGCTGCCCCCCACCAGATCCGATCCCGCAAGCCCGGTGAATGCGGCTCGATCGGCAACAAACCAGGCGGATTGGGGAACATCGGCCGCGGGTTGGGTTCAGCAAAACCGCGGCCCTGGATCACCTCCAAGAAGACCCGGGCATGCTCGCGGGCCAAGTCGGCATGGTCCATGCCCTCAGGCGGGGCGTAGCCGAAATAGCGGTAACCATCAATCACCTGCTCCGGTGATCCGCGACTGATGCCGAGCTGCAGCCGTCCCCGGGAAATCAAGTCGGCAGCGGCGGCATTCTCGGCCATGTAGAGCGGGTTTTCGTAGCGCATGTCGATGACGCCCGTGCCGATCTCAATCCGACTCGTCCGCGCCCCGACCGCAGCCAACAGCGGAAACGGCGACGCCAGTTGCCGGGCGAAGTGATGCACTCGGAAATAGGCGCCGTCAATGCCGAGCTCCTCGGCTGCCACAGCGAGGTCGATCGACTGGAGGAGTACGTCGCCAGCCGAGCGCGCCTGGGAGTGCGGGAAGGGCGTCCAGTGGCCGAAGGACAAGAACCCGATCTCTTTCACGCATTGATCCTATTCACGAGGCGTGCAACAACGCTGAGCCCGAATCCTTCCCAACGCGGCAGCGCTGCCCCGCTAGGTTAGGGATTCCAGCGAAAGGAGTGAGCCACGTGCCATTAGTGGCCTTGTGGGGGCCGACGGGGGTCGGGAAGTCGACGGTCATCCGGCACCTCCTGGCAGCCGAGCCGGGCATTCGATTGATCGAGACCTTCACCACTCGGCCCGCCCGGAGGACTGGGTGGGACACGAAGACCCCAAGCACTCCCCTACCGCGCAATTCCGCTGGGCTGCTCGTCACTCACTTTGGAGACCACTCCTACTTCAACGCGATCGCAGATCTGCAGACAGCGGCCAAAGACCCAGACGGCGCGTGGATCGTCGATTGGGTGCACCATCACTCGGTGGATCTTCGCCAGTTTGGGCCGCATACCAACAGCATCGTGTTGGCCGCCTCGCACCTGCGTACGACGTACCGACTGATCCGTGCCCGCCGGTTCGACCGCATCCCTGCGGCGCTTGCGCAAGGGGCGCAGTTCCGCCGCGAAGTGCATCCGCGAGCCATCACCAGCACCGAACTCCGGTGGCGCCTGGTGACAAACAACAGACAATCCCCAGCCCAAACGGCGAAGGCCATTTTGGCGAGAGCCACGTCTTAGAGCGGACGACGGAAAAGCAGGATCTTTGACGTGGGCGCTTCCTTGGTGCGCATCAGGACGCCATCCAGCGCGTACATCACCGGCCCCACGGCGTACCCAGTGGCAGGCTTCTGTTTTGCGGCAGCGACCAGTTTCCACCATTGGTGATAGCGCCGAAGTTTTGCAGGCGAAGATGCCTCAAGCGGATTTGCTGCCAAAACGGTCGTTGGCGCAACGGTGACGAATTCGAGTCCCAACTCCCGGAGCGGTCGTCGATAACTGCGCATCACCCGGGCTCGCGAAGTTCTGGCCGGGTCGTACGGGGCTTGTTTTTTCACTATCGTCATCGCGGCTCCACGAGCAACAGGTGGCCTCCTGGTTTGACAGCGGCCGCAACGTTCTTGAGCGCTTGCGCGAAACTCTCGTCCTCAGTGACATGCAACAGCACACTGGTCGCCGTGACCAGGTCATAACTCTCCGCAGCGAGGCCCTCGGATTGGGCAAGGATCCCGTCAGGACTACTGGCGTCTGCCACCCAGAACTGAGCGTCCGGATGAGCTACTCGAAGTTGGTCAACGGCCGAGGGCACCAGGTCACAGCCGTCTACCTGCCACCCCATCTTTTGCCAAAAGTCGACCCAATAGCCGGTGCCGACCCACCTCCATCACCGGTGTGAGTTGCCCGTTGCTCGCCAGGTCGGCGAGAAACTCCAGGTCGGGGGTGCTCCGATCGGCGACCCGGCCAATAGCAGCGTTCGCACGCACCACTTTGAAGTAGATCAAGCCGCCGAGCAGACGAGGCAGTGGATGGAGCCAGCGAGACTTGCGGCCCGTCGTCATGACATAGGTGCCGCCCGGAGAAAGCAATCGTCTGCAGCGACTCAGCGGTGCGACACCCCGCATTGTCAAACACCACGTCGAAATCGCTCGGCCAACTCCATGGGGTCCTCGCGCGTGTACTCGATCGGCCCCCAATTGCTTGGCAGTCTCGACGTTCGCTGTGCTGCACACTGCCGTCACGTGGCTGGCCCCCAGCGCCTTGGCGAGTTGTACGGCGAAGGTGCCGACCCCTCCTGAAGAGCCGATGACCAGCACCCGTTGCCCCACTCGGAGCCCGCCCCAGTCCCGAAGCCCCTGTAACGCCGTGAGGGCGGCTACCCCGATGGTCGAGGCTTCTTCTTGACTCAGCCGAGGCGGGCTCGCGACCAACCAATCGGCTGGCGCGACGACGTACTCCGCAAAGCCGCCGCCATCCACCTGTCCGAACACCTCATCGCCAACCTTAAAGCGGGTAACGGCACTTCCCACCTGGTCAACGATGCCGGCAATATCTGCGCCGGGCACCATCCGAGTTGGGCGACGAAGACCCAGCGTCACTCGCGCGAACATCGGGGTCCCAGTCACGCAATGCCAGTCCAACGCGTTCACCGACGAGGCCTGCACCCTGACGCGTACGTCGTCCGCGCGGATCGTCGGGACGGGGATGTCTACCAGCCGAAGCACGCGCTCCGGCTCTCCATAACCACTTGCCACTACAGCACGCATCTCGTCCTCCTACTTACAATGTAAACTTACTGTGTAAGTAAGCACATGTGAAACCCTTGTCAACTCGAGTCAAGGCCGACCGCCGGGACGATGTCGGCGACTATGCTGCGCGTGTGGTGAAGTCGCTGAGCAGGGACCGAATCTTGGCGACCGCCGTGGAATTGGCCGACTCCCTAGGCGTTGCCGCCTTGTCCATGCGCCGACTCGGGCAAGAACTTGGAGTCGAAGCGATGTCTCTCTACAACCAGGTCCGGAACAAAGACGACCTGCTCGATGGCATGGTCGAACACGTCATGCTCGAGATCAACCAGACTCTGCAGACGAGCGCGAGCCCAGAGCCACAAACGGACTGGCAAGGCGCGCTGCGTCATCGCATCTTGACCGCTCGGACCATGGTGGTGAGGCACCGCTGGCTCCCCGGCGTACTGGAAAGTCGCACCACGCTTAGTCGCCAGGTAATCCTCTATCACGAGCATGTGCTGGCCACTTTGCGCGCTGGCGGCTTTTCTAACGATCTGAGTCACCATGCGCTACACGCGCTGGGCAGCAGAACTCTCGGCTTCGCCCAGGAATTGTTCAATCCGGCCAGTCCTGCCGACGACGCCGCCTCGCAAGCCATGTTTGCCGCTCTAGCTCCGCAAGTCCCTTATCTCATTTCGATGGTCGAGGAAGTCACGCACGACATGGATCCCGCTTCATCATTGGGCTGGTGCGACGACCAAACTGAGTTCGAGTTCAGCCTCGACGTGATCCTCGACGGGCTTGAAAAGCGGCGTGTCGCACAAGGCTGAACCACTCGATCGCCCTGCTAGTCCTAGCACCAAGGTCCAATAGAACCACCCCTGCAACGGGTGCGAGGCTCTGCAAAGCCGGATTACCGGATCGTCGACCGAAAGTAGACCATCATGAACAAACTCACTCGTGGGAGCGCCGCGGCCGCGGCGTTAGGAGTTGCCGCAGCAGGATTGGCCCTCGTTGGATCAAACACTTCAGCCGACGCCGCCCCGGCCAGGCCCATCTCCTGCCAGGTCACAATCGACTACACCGCCCCCAATGTGGCGAGCCAATACCTCCGCACGTTCGTGCTAGAGAACGGCGCGACCTACTCCGACGACCGGTCCACGCCCCTTCGCGAAGAGCAGTTGACCGCAAGCCGCAACCGAAATGTCATCACGATCTCCTACTTCAAAGACGTGAGCACCTTCGACAACATCGCTCTCAATACGAAAGTCGTGGTGGGGGCAACTCAAGGCCAGCAAGCGGCCAGCAACGTGTTCTCCGATTCCGCCGGCAATCACGGCACGACGTACTCCATGACCTGCACCAAGCTCTGAATCGCCTCCTCGGCCCCGACCTCGCTCGGGGCCGAGCTGGCTTCGATCAAACTCCGAGGTTCTGGACCGGGCGCGTTGTTGACCAGGCGGCCACAAACCGACTTAGGCAGTGCCAAGAAACGTCGAAGCTTCTTCTGAAATCAACGAGCTATCGCGCGCACTCTCGCCCAGCGTCAGGAGTCGCTGAAGAAGTCCGGCAAGAAGTCCGCGGGCGGGTCTTCCCCGACGCGACCATCGATGGCCTCGCGGAGCAGGTCTGCATGACCGGTGTGCCGGCCGTACTCCTCAACCATGTCAGCCACGAGACGTCCGAGGCTGACTTCGATGCCAGCCCGCTCGCCCATCGCCGTCGGCTGTTCCAAGTCGCCGTCGGCCAAACGTGCGGCCAGGATCGCCCGCGACCCAGCGACCGCTGCGTCGTACGCCGCATAGAGCTGCTCTGGATCCTCACTGGCTGCAGAGTCGAAGTCCCAGTCGGGCGTCGCGTCCCAATCGATCGATCGCCACGGCTCCGAGGGCGGCGAGCCCTCCACATCCCACCGAAAGTGCACATCCTCGACCCGAGTCAGGTGCCTGAGCAGACCTCCGATGGTGAGAGATGACGCGCCGATGCGCGTATTCAGCCCGGTGGAGTCGAGCCCGTCTGCTTTCCAACGGAACGTCGTTCGCATCCGATCCAAAGCAGCGACAAGACTCACGGCAGGCGTGGTGGAGTAGGGCGGTTCCCAGATGGGTCGAGTTGACATGTTGGCGAGGTTATCGCCATTTCCGGACAATTAACGTCCGGAATTATGGCTGGGCTACGTCATGCCAAGTCCACGCCCCAGAGTGCGGCCACATGCCGGCTATCTGTGCCGCAGCAACCGCCCAGGACTCTGACAGCCGGGAATTCTGCGCACAACTGTCGCGTCTTGCCGACGAGGTACGGCAAGTCACCCGCGTCCAACTCTTCCATCTCGTCCAATTCAGCGTGCGAAATGGTCGACGCCTTGGGGCGGAAGATGATGACTCGCTGCTGCCAGTCTCCGCCGTCGATTGCCTCCTGGACGTGGGCCGGGTGGGCGCAGTTAACGCCGTAAAAGTCGGCGGCCGCTGCCGGGCCTCCCGCTGGAGTCCGCGACCTGGCGAGCCAACCCGGATTGGGGCCGCGTCCTCGGCTACGACGAAGCGGCTTTGGATCGGGCCAATCAAGCCGCGGTCGCCGTGGTGCGGGAGGCTCTCGATGCCGCCGGAACCAGCCGAGGTTTGGTTTCTGGCAGCATCGGTCCGCGCGGTGACGGCTACCTTGCTGGAGGGAACGATCCGGATGAGGCGGCGGACTACCACGCTCCCCAGGTGAGATCTCTTGCTGAAGGCGGCGCAGACCTGATCCACGCCATGACGATGACCGGAGCTGCCGAAGCGATCGGCGTCGTACGGGCTGCCCGCGCGGTCCACCTGCCGGTGGCGGTTTCCTTCACGGTCGAGACCGACGGGTCGGCTCCCTGACGGCAGCACGCTGGCAGCCGCGATCTCTGCGACCGACGCGGCATCAGCCTCGGCTGCAATCGCGGCGTACTCCGCGTAGTAGCGGCCGAGCAGCGTGCGGCCCTCCGTTGCTTCCACCAGAGGAAATGACGCGAACTCCGGGAGGTCAACGCCGTGGTTGAAGATCAGATCCGTTTCGAGGCCACCATCAGTGACCCAGCTGTCGTTGAGCAGGTCCATGCTCGCCAGCATTCCAGATGCTCTGGTCACGCGCACCGGTCTCGACGTGCCCAATCACGACGCCTCTGCAACGCGGAAGGCGCCTGGCGTCTGGCCTGTTGCCCGGGTGAAGAACTTCCCAAAGTTCGTGGGCTCGGTGAAGCCGAGTCGGTAGCTAATGGAGGCGACCGGGAGGTCGGTATGAGCCAGCAGCCGTTTCGCTTCCAGGGCCACGCGGGCGTCAATCAGTTGCTTGGCGGTGCAGCCGGTGGCCAGCATGCAGGCCCGGTTGAGGGTCTTCAACGAGTAGCCGAGCCGGGCTGCATATTCGTGCGCTTGGTGCTGCACGGCAAATGAGCGTTCCAGTTCGTGGCGGAAGATGCGGACCCGCTGCCCCGCTGAGCCGGGGTTCGGGGTGTCTGCTGACCCTTCGAGGGCAGGGATCAGCGCGAGGCGCAGCAGGACCACGTAGAGCAGTTGCCGCATCAACGCGCGGGCGGTGTGAGGTGCGGCGCCATCTGGACGTGGGGCGCAGGCATCTGCAAGGTCGGCCACGGTACGGCGTAGACGGTCATGGTCTCCGGGGTCGAGCTGCCACACAGTGGGACCGAAGGGGTCGTCGTTCAGCGCAGTGGTGTCGCTCAGTCTGGCGGGGAAGTCGGGGGTGAAAAGGATCAGGGTCGCGTCCAGTTCCGCCGGGTCACCTTCGAGCGTGACCGGGAGGCGCTGCACCTGTCCCGGGCGAACGTGCAGCAACGTGCCAGGTCGGCAGCGATGGTCAACGAAATCGACGGTCACAGTTCCTGATCCGCGCTCGATGAGGGTGAGCTGGTGGAAGTCGAGACGGTGCAGGCGGGTGAAGTCAGGGTCATGAACACGAGTCCTCAGCTCGGCATAGGAAAGCACCTCGACGCGCAAGTCTGGGCGGGTCGGATGCCGGTAGCCTCTCTCTTCGAGGGGAAGATCTTGTCCCATTTCAACCACGATACCTCCCGATTGAACCGTGCGACTAACGCACCACTCGCCCAGACTGGAGGTCAGCCCGGTCCTGGAACGGCACCGGAGAAACGAGAACGGAGCAACACCATGAGCAACAAGGAAATCGTCCTGAAGGCCGCAGGCGAACTGTTCGGTGACAAGGATCCCTCAGCAGTGGACCGTTGGGTCGCCGACGGCTACACCCAGCACAGCAGCCTGGCAGCCGACGGGCCGGCAGCTCTGCGCGGCTTGGTCGCCAGCCTTCCTGAAGGCTTCAGTTACGAGGGGGCCCGAGTCATCGCCGACGGCGATCTGGTCGCCCTCCACGGCACCTATCACGGTTTTGGACCGGACCCACTGGTGGCCTTTGATCTGTTCCGCGTCGACGCCGACGGCAAACTGGCCGAACACTGGGACGCCCTGACTCCAGTTGTGGCGAAGACGGCGTCCGGTCGCTCGCAGACCGACGGTCAGGGCGAGCCGCGCAACCTGGACCAGACCGAGGCCAGCCGTGCACTCGTCGTCGAGTTCGCCGAAAAGGTCCTCAAGGGTGCCGACTACTCGGTGCTCACCGACTTCATCTCCACCGAGACCTACCTCCAGCACAACCCGGAAGCTGCTGACGGCCTGGACGGCTTCGGCGCCGCTGCCGCTCAGTGGGGGGCGCAGGGCAAGACGCTGGTCTACAAGACCGTGCACAAGGTAGTCGCCGAGGGCGATCTGGTGTTGCTTCAGTCCGAGGGCGACTTCGGCGTGCCGGTCGCCTACTGGGATCTCTTCCGCGTCGCTGACGGCAAGATCGTCGAGCACTGGGACATCATCGCAGCCGTGCCGGCCGAGCTACCGCACTCCAACGGGCTCTTCTGAGCCCGCGGGAGGCCAACATGAGCGCGCTCACGTATGCCGGAAAACGGTTCCGGTTGACGGTGGATAATGGTGTCGTCTTTCACAACACCTACTCACCCGACGGCAGATCACTGCACTGGGAAGCCGTCGCCGGCCAGACCCAGGGTGCACGCCTTCTGGACCTACGAGAACCCGGACGGACGAGTGGGCGAACTGCACGTCGGAACCCTAGAGACGCTGTGAGGACATCGACGTGACCGGGAACGGCGCCCTTCCTCTCGAGGCCTACCGGATCAGGATCGGCCTGGACACCCCGCCGCGACCGCTCTCGCCACCAGCTCCCATCGACGAGCTGCCCACCCTGGCGCGAGCGGCGTTACGGCTGCTGGCTGACGACCCCGCAATGCGACGGCTCGGACTGAACCAGGACGAGATCGAACAGTCGGATGACGGCCGCATCAGGCTGATGTTGCGCACCGTGCTCACGGCGCGTCCGCCCGGAGCCTTGCCCGCCGGAGCAGCTGGCGTGCTCGACGCACTCCTGGGCGGCGAACGTCTATCCCGGAAAGTCATCGATCCGACACGGCTGCCAAGGCTCGCCGAACAGCTACCCACGTCCCCTTTCCGGGCGGCGGACCGCACGACTCTCTGGCAGGGCGACATCACTGCACTCGCCGCGGACGCCATCGTCAACGCCGCCAACAGCGCGATGCTCGGCTGTTTTGTCCCGATGCACCCCTGCATTGACAACGCCATCCACAGTGCAGCGGGGCCGGGGCTACGAGATGACTGCCATACGATTATGGAACTCCAGGGGCAGCTGGAACCGACCGGCACGGCCAAGATCACTCGCGGCGGCCACCTGCCCGCGTCGTACGTCCTGCACACTGTCGGACCGATCGTCCAAGGAGCGCTTCGTCCGGAACACCAGCACGAGTTGGCGTCCGCCTACCTCGCCTGCCTCGATCTCGCGGCTGAGATCGATGAGATTCGAACGGTCGCATTCTGTGGCATTAGCACCGGCGTCTTCGGCTTCCCCAAAGCCCCGGCCGCCCGCATCGCACTGGACACTGTCGCCGACTGGCTCGACGAGCACCCAAACCAACTGGAGCGGGTGATCTTTAATGTGTACGCCGACGATGACCATGCCGCTTATCTGCAGGCCCTCACCTGATCCGACTCGCTCGAAGGAAACCCTGTCGCAATGAACGCCCAGCCTGGCCCGGACACCGACCTGGCGCGCGCCGCGGATACAGTCCTCGACTGGCTGGGCGAAGCGGACCACGTGTTGGTGACCGCCGGGGCCGGACTGAGCGCAGCTGCTGGCTACGACTACGGCGACACCGCCAGATTGAAGGAACTCTTCCCTGCGCTCTACGGCATGGGGCTGCGCTCCCGCTATATCGTCGGCGTGCGGCTGCCTCCCGATCTTTGGTGGGGATATTGGGCCGTTCACATCAATGACATTCGCTACGCTCCGGAGCAGAACCCGCTGTACCAGCGGCTTCGGGCGCTCGTGGGCGAAAAAGATCATTGGGCGATGACCTCGAATGTCGACGCGTTGTTTGCTCGCAACGGCTTCGATCCGGATCGTGTCTTCACACCTCAGGGCGATTACGGCCGCTACCAGTGCACGGTTCCTTGCCTGCGAACAACGTGGGACAGCCGACCGCTGGTGGACCAGCTCCTGACTGCGTACGACGCAAGCACCGGCGCCATCTCCGACCCCGCCGCACTGCCGGTGTGCCCCAACTGCGGTGAGGACGTAGAGATCAACGTGCGGATCGGGCCGCAGTTCGTCGACGAGCCCTATCTTGCGGCTGGCGAGCGACTCAATCGCTGGCTTTCCACGATGGACGACGCGACTCGACTATTGATCCTCGAGTTTGGGGCTGGTTTCAACACCCCCGGTGTCATCAGGGCACCCGGCGAACACCTCGTGCGCCAGTTCCCGAAGGCACGCTTAGTTCGGGTCAACCCCAGCCACCCCCACACGCCCGTCGACCTGGCTGAACGGGCCTTATCAGTGCCATTCGGCACCGAACGACTGCTCGGAGCGGTGGCGCGAAGGCCAACCAACGCCTCAGCGAGGAGCGCTCAGGCCACACCCTTGCTGCTGAGCGTGAACCAATCGCCGCGAGCCGCTCACCGAACGGTCCGGTTCGGCGACTAAGCCTCAGGCGCTTGCCAGAGCTCGACCCGGTTGCCCTCGGGGTCGGTGACCCAGCCAAACCGCCCGAACCCGTCCATCTCCTCGATCGTCTCCGCCACTTGCGCACCATTGGCTCGCAGTTGCGCGAGCGTCGCATCGAGATTGCCGACTCGGAAGTTGAGCATGCTCTGCTGGGATGGCGACCCGAAGTAGTCAGTGTCGGCCGCGAACGCGGCGAAGACCGTCGGCCCGGCCACCTGATTCCATAGTCCGTTTTCGTCGAGATCGAGACCCAGACAATCGCGATACCAAGCGGTCAGGGCCTCGGGATCGGCCGCCCTCACGAAGTGACCACCGATGCCTTGCACGCGTTCCATATTCACTCTCCTAAGCGGCGCCAAAGTGTTGCGCCTGCCATAAGTAGACATCCGGCAGCGCCTCTTTGCCAGACGTCGCGACCGAACATATGCGCGGGTCATCGGCGAGGCGATCTGCACGCAAGGCCTGGGTGTGGGCCGGGTGCTCCAGGATCCGGATGTGCAAGCCGAGTCGACTACGCCTCCGGCCCCAGATGGCCTAGTACGGACCACCCGTTTGGGTGAGGGGCATTCCTTGCCCGAGCGCCTAGGTTTTTCAGTATCCAGATATGCCGGGGCCGCAGGCGCGGTCGACCTGAGATTGGGACTGTTTTCGTGCGACGTTTGCTTTCGAATGCCTTGCTCCTTGCCCTTCTGACCGCCTTGGTCCCAACGACAGTGGAGGCCGAGACCTACAACGCGACACCTTCACCGACGTGGATTCCGCAGGGTGCCGGCGGCAGCGGCGGAGGAGGGCAAGTCTGGGCGATGGCAGTCACGCCGACCAGGATTTATTTGGGTGGCGACTTCTCGTCTCTTCGAAACCCCGCCACCAACGCGGTGTTCGCAGCCAGCAACCTTGTTGCCATTGACCGAGCGACGGGCAATCCCACCAGCGCCTGGAAACCGAGTGTGGTGGCCGCATCATCAGGCCTGGATGGCAACGGCTATCGGATCAATCCGGCTGTGTCCGCGATTGCCGTGGCCAGCAACGGCACGGTCTATGTAGGCGGCAACTTCTCCGGCATCGGCGGTCGCGCCAAGAGCAACGTGGCCGCCGTGAGCAGCGCTGGCGCCGTGATCAATGGCTGGACGGCCAATGTGAACGGACCGGTTCGCGATCTCGAACTGTCCGGTTCCAGGGTCTATCTGGCCGGACAGTTCAACTCCGTGAGTTCGACCACCCGCAACGGCGCCGCCGCCGTCCTCGCTTCCAACGGATCGCTCGTCACGACTTGGGATGCTCACCTCGGCGCCACCGGCCGGGCCCAGACACTCAAGGTCTCTGGCAGCACGGTCTACCTTGGTGGCGACTTCACCTCAATCAACGGCAGCGCTCAAGACAACTTGGCTTCGGTGTCCGCGTCCACCGGGGCAGACACCGGCTGGCGCCCGAATGCCAACATGTGCCCGGCTCAGGGCGGCGAGAACTGCAAAGTGTTGGACCTCGATGTGGAGGCAGGTCGGGTTTTCACCGCGATCGGCGGCAATGGTGGTGGCTACGCCGCTTCGTGGAGCAACGGCATTAGCGACGACACCTTCGACTGGCGGCACAACACCGATGGTGACGTCCAGGCGGTTGATGCTTATGACGGAGTTGTCTACTTCGCTGGCCACTTCGAGGCGCGGGTCACGACGTACAACCCCACCGCCAACTACACACGCAACCAGTTCTATGCGGCCAATCCAAGCACTGGGGCGCTGCTGACTTATGTGTTGCCCATCGTCAACCCGGCGACCCCCGGCGCACGCGTTATTCGAGCCGACAACTCGGCCATTCGAATCGGCGGCACGACCAACCTCAGGGGCGGCAAGTACTCCAACTTCCTCACCTTCGCTCAACCCAACGCCTATGTCCCCGGTCCAGGAAGCACCAAAGTCACCGTCAAACTCAAGGGTTGCAAGACGTGCAAGGTGCGGTTGACGCAGAAGCGGGGATCAGCCGCGTTGTGGGACTCGAAGTGGAAGAAAGCCTCCAAGGGCACCGCAGTCTTCACCGTGCCGACGGCCAAGACAATCGGTTTGACGGCCATGGTCGACGCGCCTTGGGAGAAGAAATTCAAGAAGACCGCTGAAGTGGTGATGCGCTACAAAGGTAAGGCGCTCGGCGCCAAAGTGAGCCCCGCGGCTGCCGCAAAAGCCAAGAAGGCGAGCTCATGTTATGCCGGTACGACGGCCGCGTCGCTCACCTTCAAGGTGTCGGTGAAGAAGGTCAAGGCCGGCGCAAAGGTCAGCACCCGGGCCTGGACGCAAAAGACCCAGAGATACCGCAAGCCCACCCGCAAAGCACCCATGGGTGTGCTCAGTGTGAAGAAGCCCACCACCTGTCGCTGACCTATAGATCATGGCTGCGTGGGAAAGAAAGAACTCCAGTGCCTGAGGACCGAAGTTCTAACGAATTGCTTTTGGTAGCGGGGCAGTGTGCTGGTTCAGGACATAGGCGACAGCTGTCTCACGACATAGGCGACACCTGTCTCGGGTCACTGGCGACACATCACCCGGGCTCGATGCTCGGACATGCCACAGCCCACATCGAAAGCCCGCCTCGTTCTCACTGCCCTCTTCGTCGACCACCAGACCCCCGCCGAGGTCGCCGCCCGTTACGGGGTACACCGCGCCTGGGTCTACAAACTCAAAGCCCGCTACGAAGCCGAGGGCGACACGGCGTTCGAACCCAGGTCGCGTCGCCCCAAGACCACCCCGTCGGCCCTCGCACCGGAGGTGGTCGACCTCATCATCACCCTCCGCAAACAGCTCTCGGATGCCGGACTCGACGCCGGCCCGGAGACCATCGCCTGGCACCTCGAGAACCACCATGGTCGCCGGGTTCCCCGATCGACCATCAGCCGCCACCTCACCCGCGCTGGGCTAGTGGTGTCCGAGCCCAAGAAGCGACCGAGGTCGTCCTACCTCCGCTTCGAGGCAGCGATGCCGAACGAGACCTGGCAATCGGACTTCACCCACTACCGGCTCACCCGGCCCGATGGCCGACCCGGCCCCGACTGCGAGATCATCACCTGGCTCGATGACTGCACCCGCTACGCCCTACACATCAGCGCCCACCACCGCGTCACCGGATCCATCGTGCTGGCCACGTTCCACAAAGCCGCAGGTCAGCACGGCATTCCGGCCTCAACACTCACCGACAACGGCATGGTCTACACCGTCCGCCTAGCCGGCATCGGACGCCAAGGAGGCCGCAACGGCTTCGAACAACAACTCCGGACCTGGAACGTCGTACAGAAGAACAGCAGACCCCACCACCCCACCACCTGCGGCAAAGTCGAACGCTTCCAGCAGACCATGAAGAAGTGGCTACGCGCCCAACCCATCCAGCCGACCACCATCACCGAACTGCAGGCGCTCCTAGACGTATTCGTCGACGAGTACAACCACCGGCGACCACACCGATCACTGCCCCACCGGGCCACCCCAGCAACGCACTACGACTCGATGCCCAAGGCCCTGCCCGGAGAATCCCGCGATCCCGAAACCCACAACCGGATCCGCCACGACCGCGTCGACAAAGCAGGCTCTGTCACCCTGCGGCACAACAGCAGACTGCACCACATCGGCATTGGGCGAACCCACGCCGGAACCTGCATCATCCTGCTCATCCAAGACCTCGACATCAGAGTCGTTCACGCAGTCACCGGCGAACTCCTCCGCGAGCTCGTCCTCGACCCCACCCGTGACTACCAGCCCACGCGAGCACCCAAAAGGCCCACCCACAGACCGCCCAAATAGAAACAACCGGACCTGCAATTGCAGGTCCGGTTGTCGCCGATGTCTTGAGACATCACATTGGTAGCGGGGCAGGATTTGAACCTGCGACCTCAGGCGATCCCGGGAGCCTCACCCGTCACATCGTGTTGACCGTGGTTGACAGCGAATAGCAGGTTTGACGTGGGCAAACAGCATTTCGTGACTTCTCCATCGTGCCGGACGAATCAGGTCTTTGCCAGTCACCTCGGGCGGAAAGTGATGGATCGTTGATGGAGAAATCCGTCGCGGACGGATCACTCCGAACGCGTGAGGACCTGAAGGAACTCGTGGTTGACGAAGAGCTGTTCGCGACCGACCTTGGCGTTGCTTAGGAGACCCGCTTGCACAAGCGCGTGCAGCCATCCCGAGGCGGTCTGGCGCGAGACCTCGCAGCGCTCGGCTACGGTGCCGATCCGGCAGTACGGTTGCTCGAACAGAACCGCGAGGAACTGGGCATCACGTCCGCCGGGTGTCGCTGCTCGAGCCCGCTCCGCAATGTCGTCCTGGTAGGCACGGATTGCATCGATCTTTCGGGTCGTCGAAAGGGCAGATTCACGAACGACGTCGAGGATGTAGAGGATCCAGTCGACCCAAGCGCCCTCAGTGGTCACCGCTCTCAGGAGCCGGTAGTAGTCGTTCTTACGCGCGATGATCGCTCGCGAGAGATAGAGGATCGGTTCGTCCAGGAGCCCGGCCTCGATCAGCATCAAGATGTTGATGACGCGACCGGTACGACCGTTGCCGTCATGGAATGGGTGAATCGCCTCGAACTGGTAGTGCGCGACCGCCATCCGCACAATCGGATCGAGATCATCTTCGGCGTGGACGAAGCGCTCCCACTCCGAGAGCTTCTCGCGAATGACGTGGGCACCCTCCGGCGGCGCGTACACGATCTCGCCCGTCGTCGGGTTGGCGATCCTGGTGCCAGGGAGCGCCCTCACGTCCATCTGCCGGTCGTGGAGCTCGGAGCAGATCCCGGCCGCAGTGGCTGCCGTCAGCGGCCCACTTCGGATCGAGTCGACCCCTGCGAACAACGCGCTGCGGTAACGCAATGCCTCCTTGGTCGCCTGGTCGCCGCCGCCGGACTCGACATGCTTGAAGAGCTCGTCGGCAGTCGTCACGATGTTCTCGATCTCGGAACTTGCCTGCGCCTCAAGCAGTGGCACCGCCTGGATGAGAATGTTTTGGTTCGGCAGGAGCCGTCCTGCCTGGGCCAGCGTTGCCAACGCCGTGCGCGCCTCAACGGTCGCCTTGAGAACGCGCTTCGGCTCAAGGTCCAACCCCTCCGGAGGCAGCGGGGGCAGGTCGTTGAACGGAACGTCAGGACTCCACGGCACGTGTCACCTCTTTCGACTCATCCGACTAACGCGTTAAGTATTTGCAGAAAATTTAACACGTTCTTGAGAAGTGGTTGGTCACATGACACGTCCCGACAGGCCCCGCCTGTCCGCTGACAGGCGACAGAGCCATCGACTACACCTCAGAAAATTCGTTCTTGCCGGATGTCTTTGAGTGTCCCGTCCTGTCCACGGTTGTCTCGGCGCCGCAAATTCAACCCTTGACGAACCCTCCGCGGGCGCGCACCGTTGACATATGAGCGTCGTACGCGAGCTTGCCATCGAAGTCGCGGTAGCGGGTGCGCACCTCGACCCGACCATCCGGCAGATTCATCACGGTGATCTCACCGTGCGTGCCAACCGGCAGCCGCTGCCGGCTCATTAGCCGGCCTCCTGGTGCGCACGCAGCCAGCTCTGGACGTCCGAGACGGCGAACTTTAAACGTTTGCCGAACTTGAAGGCTCGCGGGGCCGTACCGGCCGCCCGCCAGTCGTAGATCGTCTGCACCGGGACGCCGAGGTACTCAGCAAGCTCCTCGACACCCATCAGGGGCTCAAGGCCCAGTTCGAGAGTGTTCATGCCCGATAGGTGCAGATGCGAGGCCGAACTTGGCCGAGGCGACCGAAACCGTTTCGAGGCCCGCAGCGCTCGCGGCGAAATCAACGGAGGCAACGTGATGGATAGATGATGGATCGCCATGGCAAGCTCCAAAAGCAGATCGAGGCCAGACGATGTCTGACCTCGATCATTTTGTAGCGGGGGCAGTGTGCTGGTTCAGGACATAGGCGACAGCTGTCTCACGACATAGGCGACACCTGTCTCGGGTCACTGGCGACACATCACCCGGGCTCGATGCTCGGACATGCCACAGCCCACATCGAAAGCCCGCCTCGTTCTCACTGCCCTCTTCGTCGACCACCAGACCCCCGCCGAGGTCGCCGCCCGTTACGGGGTACACCGCGCCTGGGTCTACAAACTCAAAGCCCGCTACGAAGCCGAGGGCGACACGGCGTTCGAACCCAGGTCGCGTCGCCCCAAGACCACCCCGTCGGCCCTCGCACCGGAGGTGGTCGACCTCATCATCACCCTCCGCAAACAGCTCTCGGATGCCGGACTCGACGCCGGCCCGGAGACCATCGCCTGGCACCTCGAGAACCACCATGGTCGCCGGGTTCCCCGATCGACCATCAGCCGCCACCTCACCCGCGCTGGGCTAGTGGTGTCCGAGCCCAAGAAGCGACCGAGGTCGTCCTACCTCCGCTTCGAGGCAGCGATGCCGAACGAGACCTGGCAATCGGACTTCACCCACTACCGGCTCACCCGGCCCGATGGCCGACCCGGCCCCGACTGCGAGATCATCACCTGGCTCGATGACTGCACCCGCTACGCCCTACACATCAGCGCCCACCACCGCGTCACCGGATCCATCGTGCTGGCCACGTTCCACAAAGCCGCAGGTCAGCACGGCATTCCGGCCTCAACACTCACCGACAACGGCATGGTCTACACCGTCCGCCTAGCCGGCATCGGACGCCAAGGAGGCCGCAACGGCTTCGAACAACAACTCCGGACCTGGAACGTCGTACAGAAGAACAGCAGACCCCACCACCCCACCACCTGCGGCAAAGTCGAACGCTTCCAGCAGACCATGAAGAAGTGGCTACGCGCCCAACCCATCCAGCCGACCACCATCACCGAACTGCAGGCGCTCCTAGACGTATTCGTCGACGAGTACAACCACCGGCGACCACACCGATCACTGCCCCACCGGGCCACCCCAGCAACGCACTACGACTCGATGCCCAAGGCCCTGCCCGGAGAATCCCGCGATCCCGAAACCCACAACCGGATCCGCCACGACCGCGTCGACAAAGCAGGCTCTGTCACCCTGCGGCACAACAGCCAGACTGCACCACATCGGCATTGGGCGAACCCACGCCGGAACCTGCATCATCCTGCTCATCCAAGACCTCGACATCAGAGTCGTTCACGCAGTCACCGGCGAACTCCTCCGCGAGCTCGTCCTCGACCCCACCCGTGACTACCAGCCCACGCGAGCACCCAAAAGGCCCACCCACAGACCGCCCAAATAGAAACAACCGGACCTGCAATTGCAGGTCCGGTTGTCGCCGATGTCTTGAGACATCACATTGTAGCGGGGGCAGGATTTGAACCTGCGACCTCTGGGTTATGAGCCCAGCGAGCTACCGAACTGCTCCACCCCGCGTCGCTGAGTTCAATGTTACGGGAGCGGTCGTGAGCGGCCAAATCGGTTTGCTATAAAATGGTTTCGAGACGCTCGCACGCCCGCTCCTCAACCAACGAGCCCGACGCTTGATCCGCACCCACCACGCAGACCTGCCATAGTCGAAGCATGGACTCCCCCAACACCGACGCCGCCTTTCAAGGTTCGATTCCCGAGCTCTATGAGCGCTTCATGGTGCCCATGGTCTTTGAGCCGTACGCCGTGGACTTGGCGCGCCGAGTCGCCGAGTGTCAACCCCGTCGAGTCCTAGAGACCGCAGCAGGCACGGGGGTGCTCACCCGGTTACTCGCCGAGCAACTCCCCGAGGTCGAGATCGTCGCCACGGACCTCAACCCGCCCATGCTCCAACGCGCTCAAGAGATCGGCACATCAAGGCCGGTCACGTGGCAGCCGGCCGACGCAACACAATTGCCGTTCGATGACGAGTGCTTCGACGTTGTCGTCTGCCAGTTCGGGGTGATGTTCTTCCCCGACAAAGTCGCGGCCCACGCCGAGGCTCGCCGAGTGCTCAAGCCGGGCGGCACCCTCATCTTCAGCGTCTGGGACCGCCTCGAAGACCAAGATTTCTGTCTCGCCACCCAGCAAGCCGTCTGCGAACTCTTCCCCGATGACCCGCCGCTGTTCATGCAGCGCGTCCCCCACGGCTACTTCGACCAAGCGAAGATCCTGGCCGATGTCGCAGCAGGCGGCTTCACCAATACGCCCACCTTCGACACCATCACTGAGCACCGCCAGGCGTCCTCAGCAAGAGTCCCCGCGGTCGCGTTCTGCCAAGGCACGCCCTGGAATCACGAACTACAAGCCCGCGCGGCCGCTTCGTCAATCACCGTCGAGGAAATGACCCAAGCAGCCGAAAGGGCCATCGCCCAGAAGTTCGGCGACGGCCCCATCGAAGGAAAGATCCAAGGTCACGTCATTACTGTCACCAAGTAGCTCTGGTTTCGAGACGGTTGCTGCGCAACCTCCTCAACCAACGGGCTCGGTTTCGAGACGGTTGCTGCGCAACCTCCTCAACCACCGACTACTGATTCGCCCGATCCGAGATGACCAAAGCCCGCTCGATGCGTTTGCGCGCCTCGTCAACCTTCTTGTCATATTCGGCCAGGTTGCCCTCTTGCAGTGCCTTGTCGGCCTGCAAGAACAACGCATCCGCTTCGGCCAAGAGGTTCCGGATCTGGATCTCGGGCGACTCATTCGTCTCGGGCTCGGGATCAGTGCCAGGCTCGGGATCGGGCACCGGATCCACTTCCGGCTCGGCCTCAGGATCGATCTCCAGCAGGCTGAAGATGGCCTCTGAGAGCGTCGTACCAACACCCACTTTGCCGCCGAAGGACACCGCCACGAATCGCAGCACCGGATAGTTGCCGTCACCAGTCGTCCGCTGGGTATAGAGCGGCTGAACGTAGAGCAGCCCACCCCCCACGGGCAGCGTCAACAAGTTGCCCGAGAGGACCGTGGCGTTGCCACTATTGGTGAAGGGCAACAGCAACTGCTTGACGCCCTCGTCGGACCCGATCTTGCTCGCGATGTTTCCCGGGCCATCGATCTGGGTGCTGGATCCCAGCCGCAGGACCCGCATGGTGCCGTAGTCCTCCTGCGACGCATCAGCATCCACCGACAAGAACGCCGCCAAGTTCTGCCGCCCCGACGGGACGTAGACCGAAGTCAGCGAGAAGGTCGGCTTGTTTTCACCGCTCGGAGTCTGCACCGACAACCGGTAGGGAGGTTGCAGGCTGCCCCCAGCGTTCGGGTCATTAGGCACCGCCCACTGATCGTTCTGCTTATAGAAGTCATCCGCATCGGTCACGTGATACTTCGCAAACATGAACCGCTGAACCTTGAAGAGGTCCTCGGGATAACGCATGTGATTGAGCAGTGCCGGCGAAATCGCATCCTTCGGCACTACCGTCCCAGGAAATGCTTTCATCCACGTCTTAAGAATCGGATCTTCTTCATCCCACTCATAGAGGGTGACCGTGCCGTCATAAGCATCCACGGTCGCCTTCACCGCATTGCGCATGTAGTTGATCTCGTCGGTCGCGAGCGTCTGGAACTGTGGATTGGTCGGGGCCAAGGCATCCCGCGTCATCGCCTCAAACGAACCCCGTTGCGACAACGGGTAGCGGTCAGTTGTCGTAAAACCATCCATAATCCACACGACACGGCCATCGACTACCGCCGGGAACGGATCCTCGTCGACCGTCAACCACGGCGCGACCTTCTCCACCATTGTCCGGGGATTGCGGTCATAGAGGATCTTCGAGTTCTCATGCACCCGGCCCGACAAGATCAGGTTGGCGTCACCGAAGCGCAGCGCATAAAGCACTTGGTTGAGCAGGTTGCCCATCGGCACGCCCGCCGCGCCTTGGTACGTCGTCGTCCGGTCTCCGCCTGCTTCACCGTCCTCGCCACCAGGCAGATCCAGCTCGACATCGTCTGCGTCCCCCGTCGCCTTGCCCACGATGGAATAGTCGGGGCTTTGTTCCCCGAAATAGATCCGTCCCTCATAGCCGTCCTCCGTGAGGCCGCTCAACTCCCCTTGCGGTGGAATGTCGGTCTCCGCCCAAGCGGGCTCGTCACCAGTCACCTGTGGACCATCACCGGCTGGACGCTGATTGCCGTAAGCCGCGATGACGCCATAGCCGTGGGTGTAAACGGTGCGCAGGTTGTTCCAGTTCTTGCTGTCCGCGGGCAAACCGTTTTGGTCCAACTCCCGAACGCCGAGCACGACGTCGCGCTCTTGGCCCTCGATGTTGTAGCGATCCACATCGAGCACCTCAGCAACAGAGTAATAACCCTTGACTTGCTGCTTTTGCTCAAAGGTCTGCTGCACCAATTGCGGATCGACTAGCCGGATCCCCGGGTTGTTGATGGCAGCCTCGGCGAGGTCGGCGTCGGCCAGCGTCGGCGTCCCGACATACGGCTCAACGACGGCATCTTTCAAGTTGTACGCCGCCCGGGTGGCCTCGATGTTTTTGGCGATATAAGGCTGCTCCTTGTCAGCCTCAGACGGTGCTACCTGGAAGCGCTGCACTAGCGCCGGCCATAACATGCCGAGCAAGATCGACGACAAGACCAGCAACGCCAACCCCACCGAAGGCAACAGCCAGGTGCGGAACCAAATGTTGAGGATGAAGAGCACGGCACAGATCAGCGCGATGCTCATCAAGATGTTGCGGGCCGGCAGTTCGGCGTTGTCACGGGTGTAGGTCATGCCGGTGACCAGACCACCGCCGGCGCTCACGAGGTCGAAGCGACCCAGCCAATAGTCCGCTGCCTTAAACAGCACAAACAACCCGACCAAGGCTGACAACTGGATCTGCGCCGCGTCGGAGAACCGGTCGTGGCGCGACTGCAGCCGGATCCCGCCGTACAGGTAATGGACTACCGCCGAGGCGATCAAGCACACCACTGTGATGGCCATCAAGAAGTCGACGACGAAGTGATACCAAGCCAGGTCGAAGATGTAGAAGCTCAGGTCACGCCCGAAATAGGCGTCCACCTCGCCGAATTCGACACCGTTGCGCCACAACTGGAAGGTGCGCCACTGGGCAGAAGCGGACGAACCCGCAAAGATGCCGATCAGTGCCGGGATGCCTAGCAACAGCTGGCGCCGCATCGGAGTCAGAATGTCGCGGTAGCGATCCAAGGAATCTCGTTGCACCGTCGGCACCACGAAGGGCCGGAACCGGTGGGCGAGAAACATCGTCAAGCCCAGGCAAAGCGCCATCAGCAGCGCGAAGAAGCCAAAGAGCCCGACCCGCACCAATAGTTGGGTGGTGAACACCGATTGATAGCCGACCGAGGTGTACCACAGCCGCTCGGTCCACAGCGAAGAGAATCCGGTGAACGCCAAGAACAAGATCGCCAGGATGAAGCCCGTGATGATCAGCGCCCTCGAGCGACCCGATCCGCGGTTATCGTCCACCTGAGTGGCCTGGGGGTTCTCATCATCAAACAACTCGCTCACAGCGGTGGTTCCTCCTCAAGGGTCGTGCGCAATAACTCAATCAGTCCGGGCACCAAGTCAGGTCCAACGACCACAGACTGGGCTTCGTCATGGGCTCGCATCCGCAGGGCACAAAACGTAGAGCCTGTTCGCGTCACACCGGCCACCATCCGCACCTCTTGGCGTTCGGGGTGGGTGGCGGCGTACGCCGCAGCGTCAGCCGGGTCTTCGGGCAGATCAGCGTCAGCCTCTGGTGGGAGTACGACGCGTTCGACAGCCGCGACACAACCCACGACTTCGGCTGGCCACATGACCATCGACAACAATTCTTCCAGCGGAGCGTGGTTCGCCGTCTCTTGCTCAATTGGGGTCAGCGTTTCGTTCGCTGCCTCCACATCGAGTCCCAGTGCTTCGGCGAGGTGTGGCTCGCGGTCCAACAGTTCCGCTGTGGGCACGAGCGCATAGAGCCGGGCCGCTTGATCCCAACCCGCTTCGGCCACATGGGCCTCAATCTCTTCAACCGTGGCTCGCAACATCAACTGATCAGACATCAGGCGGCCTCACACGTCGGCAGGCTGGCATCCGGGTCCTCGACCCACTCTTCAAGGGCCAACCGAGCATCATGCAGGCTCTCTGCCTTCACGAGCTCCATGTCGCCATTGCTCGCACCCAGCGCCTCGGCACAGTTGGCCGACGGGACTAAGAAGATCTCGGCACCCTCGTCGCGTGCAGCGGCAATCTTCTGCTGGATTCCGCCGATCGGGCCAACCTGGCCCTCCTGCGTGATCGTGCCAGTGCCGGCCACCACTTTGCCGTCGGTCATCGAGCCGGGCGTCAACGTGTCATAGATCCCAAGCGCAAAGATCAGCCCAGCGCTCGGACCACCGATGTCGTCCCCGATATCAACATTGATCTCATAGGGAAAGCTATAGCCAGGCCCGGGCACGATGCCGATGCGTTGCACGCCATCGATGGTTTTTGGTGTGATCTTCACCGTTTGAGCCTTGCCGTCGCGCAAGATGTCGAACGAGATCGACCCGCCTTTGGGCGTCGCTTGCACGGCATCCACGATTTGCTGGGTGCTCGTCAGGGCTTCGCCATTGGCCGCCGTCAGCACATCGCGGATCTCGAGTTTGCCGTCGGCAGGCTGGTCTTTAACGACGCTCAGCACCTCGATCACCGCGTCAACATCCACTCCGAGCTCGGAGAGCGCCGCTGCGATCGCCACGTCCTGGGAGGACACCATCTGGACTGCCGACTCCTGCTCAGCGCTCTCACGAGTCTCGTCTTTGGCATAAACAGCCTCGCGTGGCACGACCGCCCGATCCGGATCAAGCCAAGCCCTCGCCGCATCAAACAGACTGACTCGGCCGTCCGGGAACGTCACATAAACCGTTGTCATCCTCAGCTCACCGTCATCGCGGAAAGTCTCCCGCCCCTCGACGCTGATGTATTCCTCACCCTTCTTGGCACCCAGGACATCCACGGTCGGGCCGGGCGAATAAGTGACATAGGGCAACGGAAGGAGAAAGGCGGTGGCCCAGAGCGCGAGAAGGATCGGGAGCACCACAAGCGTAGTGCGGGTGCGTCGACTCACAGATCCACCCCGAAGGTCGGCATCATCTGGTCCCCGCTCATGCGAGCAAGCCTCTCACCCTAGGCCAACTACTCACCTGTTCGGGGCACGTCTTCGCCGATCGACGAGGCGAGGGACGAGCCGTCAGCCCCGGTGGTTGAGGAGGCGAGGGACGAGCCGTCTCGAAACCCTCGGCTGGCCACACCGGTGCTGGGGACACGCTGTTGGCGCGGAGACGTCTTGGGAGTACGCCGCGGCGAATGGTCCTTGGCGAGCGCCTTGCCGAGACGTTGAGCCGCCACCTCGGGATCCACCACGCCATAGCCCTCTCGACTCACCCACGACACCCGGGCCATCGCGAGCAACGTGACAGCTACAGGGGGTGCAAGCCACCACAAGATTTCCACACCCCAGGCTAAAGCCCGGGCTCGGGTTGACTCAGCTCGGCGCGCACATCTCGACCCGGCTCTTCCGCCGCAAATCCACCGTCGACCCGGCCCTAGTTAGGGCCGGGTCGACGGTGGATTTGATGAAGAAGAGCCGGGTCGACGGGGCGGGGTCAACTTAAGGCGGAGCCGGCGGCGTAGTCCTCTGCCGACAGATTCCAATCGCCGAAGCCGTTGGTCAGACTCATGCCGCGGTCGGTGCCGGAGTATTCCACGACGTCGCCGCGCTTGCTGATGTCATAGATCCACTTCGCGTTGGCCGTCGACATCCCGGTGCAGCCATGAGAGACGTTGGCCGAGCCTTGCGAGCCGACAGACCAGGGGGCAGCGTGCAGGAATTCGCCGGAGTAGGTGACCCGCATGGCATATTCGACGTCGCCGATGTCATAACCCTCGGGCGCATTGTGCGCGATGCCGATGGTCTCCGAGCTCATCCGTTTGACGCGAAACTTCTCCATGATCACCTTGACGCCAGAGCGGGTAGTGAACCCCGGCTTTCCCGTCGTGATGGGAGTGGTCTTGGCGAGTTTTCCGTTGACGAAGGTCCGCATCTGATGGGTGCTCGCGTTCACCTTGCTGATCACCGCGTCGCCGACCGCAAACTCGATCCGACGGCTCTCCTGTCCATATATGCCATTGCCCGCCGGAAGGGAGTTCACATCCACGTCCACGGTCACGGCCGTGCCGGCCCGCCAATAGCGGTTGGGGCGCCAATGCACTTCCTGATCCGTGAGCCAATGCCAGGATCCGGCTTGTTGCGGCGCGCTTGTCACAGCCATATGCCGTTCGAAAAGTGCCTGATCCTGGACCGGCAGATCAAAAGTCACGATGACCGGCATGCCGACGCCGACCGTTTCCCCGGCCAAGGGTGCGACCGATGGATAAGTCTGCGCGTCGAGAGTCAAGTCCTCTGTGTGGAACGACGAACGACTCCGGCTTGAGTTGCCAGCTGCGTCGAGCGCCACGCTCACGATGGTGTAGTCCGTCCCGGGCTCAAGTCGACCGGAGGAGGCCCAGGTCGATTTGTCAGCGGCGAGATCTCCTTCGAGTACGACGTCGCCAGCGCGCACTTTGACCGACTGCAACATGCCATTCTCCGCTGCGACGCTGAGTTCGGTCGTGATCGGGACCGACTTCGTCTGCTTGCCCAGACTGGTGGTGATTAGAACCGGGGGCGGACCCTCGCTGCTGGGAGCAGCATTTGGGCTGTTCACCGCAGTGCCCGGCGTCTCCCCGCTCGACGACACACCGTCAATCGCCTGACAGGAGCTGACCAGAAGCGCTCCGACGCCGACGCCGACCAGCGTGACCACCAGCCGGCCCGACCGATTGGCCCGCCGCTTGGTCTCACGCAAGACTGAAAACAACATCATGAAAGATCCCCCGGGTAGATCTCTTCAGCCTACCCAGACCGTGGAACTCTGGTGGGCAGACTCAGGGAGTGCCGACCCACTCTTCCGTGCCGTCGGCGAAGCGCTGATGTTTCCAGATCGGAACTTCGGCCTTGAGTCGATCGATCAGCGCCCGCGAGGCATCAAACGCCTGACCTCGATGAGCGGCCGAGGTTGCCACGATAACCGCAGCATCACCAATGTCGAGGGCGCCGACCCGGTGCACCGCGGCGACGCCAGACACGTCGTACTCCGACGCAATGGCTGCGCACACGTCCTGCAACCGAGCTAATGCCGTGGGATGTGCGGAGTAGTCCAGCCCGAGCACCGATTGTCCGCCGTCGTGGTCGCGCACGCGCCCCACAAATACGGTCACTCCCCCGTCCGCGTCGCCATCGAGAGCCGCCATCACCTCGAGCACGTCGAGCGGGGTAACGCGAAGATCAACCAAGCGAACGGCGTTCATGTCGAGCGAGCCTAGGTCATCTGATAGCGAACAAGCACCCGTTGACGGGCGTAGGCATTGCAGGTGCGGGTAATTTGGACAACATGACCGATGAGCCAGACAACACACCGGAACTCCCTGAGGAGACGCCCGACGAGAGCGGAGCGACTCCAGATCCCGTTTCGGGCGAGCCAGCCAACCCCTTTGGCCAGTCTGGCGGGGCCAATCCGCTCGAGGAGATGCTCAAAATGCTGGGCGGTGGCATGTTCGGCCCCGGCGGGACTGACCAGACGGGCGACAACAATCCCCTTGGCGGCCGGCTCCGTGGCGGGTTCGGCATGCCGGGCAACTTCAGCGGCCCCAACGACGCTCCCGGCGGACCGATGGGCGGCCCCGGTGGCCTTGGCGGCGCCTTCGGTGCTGGTATGCCCAACCTCCAGCAACTCTTCGGCCAAATGCAGGCACTCATGCAGGACCACGACGGTCCGATTAACTGGCAGTACGCCGTCGACGTAGCCCGCCAAGCCGCCGCTCAAGAATCCGACCCAACCCCAACCATGGGCCAGCAACAAGCCGTTGCCGATGCGATTCGGTTGGCCGACCATTGGCTCGACACAACAACCGCTTTCCCTTCCGGCGTGACCTCCACCGCCGCGTGGAGCCGAGCCGAGTGGATCGTCGGCACCACCGATGTGTGGAAGGTGCTCGTCGAGCCGGTTGCCGGTCAAGCCCTCAATGCGCTCACCGGAGCGCTTCCCGAGGAGGCAAAACAGGCCATGGGCCCCCTCATCGGCATGATGACCAAGGCCGCGGGTGCGATGTTCGCCACCCAGGCCGGGGGTGCTCTCGGCGCGATGGCCGGCGAAGTTTTGAGCGCCTCCGACATCGGTCTGCCGCTTGGTCCGATCGGCAAAGCCGCGCTCGTGCCCGCCAACATCGCCGCGTTCCAGGCCGGACTCGACCAGGTCACCGATGACGACGTACTCCTCTATCTCGCACTGCGCGAAGCTGCTCATCAGCGCCTGTTTGCGGCCGCACCGTGGCTACGCGAGCACTTGATCGGTGCCGTCACTGAGTTTGCCCGCGACATTCAAATCGACGTTGACGGCATCCAGCAACAGATGCAAGGGATGGGCAACATCAGCCCTGAGTCCATCCAAGAGGCCATGTCCAACGGCATGTTTGAGCCCAAGAAGTCGCCCGCCCAAGAGGCCGCCTTGCAGCGCCTCGAAGTCGCCCTTGCGCTGGTCGAGGGCTGGGTTGATGAGATCGTCAGCCAGGCCACTGCCGAGCGGATGCCCTCGGCCACCAAACTGCAGGAAGCCGTACGCCGCCGCCGCGCGGCCGGTGGGCCGGCCGAGCAGACCTTCGCCACTCTGGTCGGGTTGGAGTTGCGGCCTCGTCGGCTTCGCGACGCCTCGACATTGTGGGGTGCCTTGCGTCAGCGTCAGGGTGCCGAAGCGCGCGACGGCGTCTGGATGCATCCCGACCTGTTGCCGACTGCGGCCGATCTCGATGACCCCCTGGGCTTCCGCGAAGGAGCCAGCGCCCCCGCCGAGTTGAGCGAGGACGACTTTGAAGCCGAGTTGCGCAGCCTGTTGGAGCCGAAGGGTGACACCGACGAGCCAAAAGAGACTCCTAGCGAGTGACCAACGCCGCTCTGCACGCTAACGCGCTCGCGACATTGCTGGACTGGGCTCCACCCAATGATCGTCAGGGTGGGCTGCGGGATCGCTATCTGGCCCACCTGTTGCAGCACGCCGACGGCCTGAGCCGGGCCTGCCACCCTGACCACGTCACGGCCAGCACCCTGGTGTTATCGGCCGACCACACTCAAGTGTTGTTGACCCTTCACGCCAAGGCGCGGGAGTGGTTTCAGTTTGGTGGGCACTGTGAGACCGGCGACCTCACCCTCGCTGGCGCAGCTCAACGCGAGGCGCGCGAGGAGTCAGGGATCGCTGACCTCGTCCTCGACCCAACGCCGCTCCGGTTAGATGAACACGCGGTGCCCTTCTGCGGCTCCCAGGGCGGCACCCATCATCTCGACGTGTGGTTCTTGGCCATCGCGCCACCTCACGCCGCCACGGTCGTCAGTGCGGAGTCACTCGACGTGCGCTGGTGGCCTGTCAACGCGTTGCCCGGGCTTCCGGAGGCGTGGACCGAAACCCGCGAACTTCTCCGCCTTCGCTAGTCCACCTCCTCGTCAGCAGACTCCCCTGACTGGCGGCGTTCGGCTGAACTCCAGCCGATGAGGAATCCCTTGGCCTTCTCAGCGTGGGGGTAGCGATCGACCAAGGCCCAGAACTCCTGGTTGTGGTCGGCGACCAACAGGTGTGCCAACTCGTGCACCAAGACATAGTCCTGCACCCAGACCGGCATGCCTTCCAGGCGATGTGAGAGCCGGATCGACTTCTCGCTGACCGAGCAGGAGCCCCACCGGGAGTTTTGATTGGTGACCCAACGCACGGACTCTGGGACTGCCAAGCCTTCGAAATAGCTAGCGCTAAGTTGGGCGGCACGAAGCATCAGCTCGGCATCGGAGCGTTTCGCCCGGTTGGCTTTGCGATCGAGTTTGGCCAGCATCTTGGCGACCCATTCGGACTCCTCTGATCGCGAGAGGGAGGCGGGGATCAGCACGATCACGCGCTCGCCCTCGCGATAAGCCGAGACGGTACGGCGCCGCCTCGCCGAGCGGCGCACCTCCACGATCGGCCCGGTCAACTTTTCTCCGCCCAGGCCAGCAGTTTCTCCTTGGGCCAGGTGTTGATGATCCGCTCTGGCTCGATGCCCGCCAGTTCGGCACGCTCGCAGCCATAGTCGAGCATGTCGAGTTGCCCGGGCGCGTGAGCGTCACTATCGATCGAGAACACGCAACCGGCGTCTCTTGCCTGCTCAAGTAGGTCAGTTGGCGGATCACGCCGCTCTGGTCGCGAGTTGATCTCCACCGCAACCTGGTTTTCGACGCACGCCGAAAACACCGCCGCCGCGTCAAACCTGCTGCTGGGCCGGGTGCCTCGATTGCCGGTGACCAAACGCCCCGTGCAGTGACCCAGGACGTTGGTCCTCGGGTTGCGAATCGCGCCCACCATCCGGCGCGTCATTGCGTCCGCGTCCATCGCCAACTTCGAGTGCACGCTGGCCACTCGGACATCGAGTTGACTCAGCATGGCATCGGTCTGGTCCAGGCGGCCGTCGTCCAGGATGTCGACTTCGATCCCTTTGAGCAGGGTGAATCCGCTGCCGGCTAAGTGGTGGTTGACGGCCTCGACCACCCCCAGTTGGCGCGCCAGCCGCTCGGCGCTGAGCCCGTGCGCGATCGTGAGTCGAGGTGAGTGGTCGGTCAACACGAGATAGTCGTGGCCAAGCTCGATCGCCGTCATCGCCATCTCCTCGATGGGCGAGCCACCATCAGACCAGTCTGAATGTGAGTGCAGATCGCCGCGCAGTTGAGCTCGCAACTCGCGGCCCCCAGGCGCCAGCGGGCCGGCGTACTTCTCCTCGAGCGCAGCGAGTCGGTCCGGCACAGTTCTGTTGACAGCCGCAGCAATCACCGCCGCCGAACTTGATCCGATCCCCGGGACCAGCTTCAGGGTCCCGGCTGAGACATGGTGTGCGACGTCTTCTTCAGACATCGGCAAAATGGCCGCGGCGGCCGCCCGGAATGCCTTGATCTTGTAGGTGTCCTCTCGAGCACGCTCGAGCAGGAACGCAATCCGGCGCAGCGCCGCGACGGGCCCCGCCACATAGTCAGTCACGTCTCCACCACAAGGTTTCTCTCATTAGTTTCTTCTGTCCACAACCGGTGTACAACCATTGTCCCTGGTCAGAGTGCCGTACGCCGCCGACAGCGGCGCTCTGTCCACAGCCGTGTCCCACGACGCGCCGCGGCTATCCACCGGTATGAAGTTCTATCCACAGAGTTATCCACAGCTTGTCCACAAGCTGGCCGGCTGTTGGATTGACCCGTGCGCTCTGACTCCCTAGCGTTGCGAATAGATCGGGCCCCCGGGCCCGCCGATGGACACTCGCAAGGGGAAGGCAAGTGTGCTGACGCGGAGACGGGGGCCCTTTCTGGTCTTGACCACTTTCAGCGCAAAACGACGCGCCGATGAGCGTGGCGGTGCGCCTGCGCAGCGCACCTGTGAGCGTGACGTAAGGTTTTCCACGGTGGGACTCCACGCTCAGCATTGAGCGTGGGATTTCACTCCGACGGGCTTCCCTAATCCCCCCGTCGCGACGACCGAAAGACAAAGGCAAGGAGGCCGTCATGGCGGAGACCTGGAGCGGCGAATTTTACTGCGTCAAGTGCAAGGAAAAGCGCGAAGCAACTGGCGAGATCAGGGTCAACGAGAAGGGCACCAAGATGGCTAAGGCTGTCTGCCCGGTGTGCAGCACCAACCTCAACCGGATTCTCGGCAGGGCGTAGTAACCGCATCTGAATTCAGGGCCTGATCTTCAGGCACCACGAACTCCCAGGGAGCGTCTCCTGGTCCGGCCTTCGGGTCAGACCAGCAGGCGCTTCCTGCATTTTGCGCCAGTTTTGATCCACACCAGCCGCGGTTCGCGGGCAGCTGTGGAGAGACGCCGTGACCTAGGCCCGCCCTGTGTCAGGGTCCCTGCATGAGTGACACCACCGCCACGCGCCCCGGTCCTCCTCACGGTCTCGGGTCAGACATCGGACCTCAGCACGCAATGCTCCGGCCGGGTGTGCGCGTCGTACGCCGAGACGACGGTCATCTTCAGGTCGGCTCGGACCGCGCGTCTTCCCTGATCGTGGCCGACACCCCCGAGATCCAAGCGTTGCTATCTTCGCTGCGACTAGGTCACGCGGTCCGGCCGACCTCTCGGGTCACGGAGGACGTCTGGAGCGCTCTGCTGGCCCGCGGCCAGATTGTCGATGCTGACTCATTTTTTCACCGGCTCCCGCGTGAGTTGAGAAGCCAACACGGTCGCGCCGCCTTGTTTGCCCAACACCCGTTCGATGCGCCGTGGCGGCTGGCCGCCCGTCGTAGCGCCCGAGTGGCAGTCGATGCCGATCACCATCGAGAAGAGGTCACTCAATTGCTGATGGCCGCCGGCATTGCGACCGGCACTCGCCAGGCAAGCGTTGCCCTGGTGATCGTCGAGGGAGCGGTGAGACGCGAGCGCCTCGATCTGCTCGTCCAGTCCAACACTCCCCACTTGCTGATTTCGGAGAGCGAGGGAATCGTGCGGGTCGGCCCCTTCGTGGAGCCAGGAACCACCGCGTGTTTGCGGTGCATCGATGCTCATCAGGGCGAACACGACCCACGCCATCTGTTGATCGTGGCTCAGCAAGCCGACGTGGCGGCTCACTCCCCCGTGGTGGAACCATTTGACGAGTCTCAGCGACTACTCGCCATTGCACTCGGCGTCGTTGACCTCGTGGCCTACATCGAGGGGGACCGACCGATCTCCTGGTCCACCACGATCGACGTCGGTCGCGCAGATCTGCCGCGGACACTCTGGAAGCGACATCCGCTATGTGGCTGCACGTGGGGTGACGATTTGCCGATCATCCTGGCGTGAAATCACTCGGAAACTGACTTGGGGGATGGGTCAGGCACGAAGTGCGCCAGCAAGATTGCTGGTTCGCCACGTTCCTGACCCATCCCCACTTTCACTGCGATCTCTGACCACAAGGGTCAGGCAGATCGGTGTTAGAGGGCTCGAGCTAGAGCCAACCGTGCTTCGCGTGAAGCCAGCTCGGCCTTGCGACTCAGTCGCCGTGCCCGCTTGTCGTGCGACACCGATCGTGGTGAGGACAGTTCGCTGGCCAGTTGAGATTCGTGCGCATGGGCGCGAATCACTGACTCGTACATGTGATGAAACATGAGTTTTCTCCTGATAAGTGGTCATTGAATGTGTCCACGGCTGCCCTCAGGCGGCCGCGTCCTTGCTGTTTTGCTGTACGCCGCCATAGGCGAGGTCCTTGCGTGGACGTCCACGCGGGCGCTTACGAGGAATCACCGCACCTTGAAGGAACAGTTCGCCTCCCCAAACTCCCCACGGCTCACGCCGATCGAGTGCTCCCTCAAGGCACATGGCCTGAACGGGGCAATCAAGGCAGAGCTGCTTGGCGTATTCCACGTCGTTCGGTGACTCTGCAAACCACAGTTCGGGGTCGAGGACCCGACAGGGCAGCAAGGAATCAAACGACCGTGCGGCTTCGACGTGCAGTTGGCCCAGGCCCGCTTCACGCTCCAGAACGCTGGTGGTCATGGTGTTTCCTCTCGTGTTGGTTGTTCTCTGATGTTGTGCGAAAAAACAAGAAGGCCGCGGATCCCTTGATGGGTTCCGCGGCCTGAAGGCTGCCAAGCTGATGAATTTTCACCAGTCAGGTGGTCTCCAGGCAGTTCCGATCGCGGGGGCGCCAAAGGTGTAGCCGAAGTTGGTCGTGCCAGCGTCGTGCCGATCGCGGACAGACTTCTCCTGCATTCCTTCAACAATTTGCGGGCAGGCGGACCACACCAAGGGGCTGCCGCCTAACGGCAGACCGAGGGCGCAATCAACATCCAGATTCGGCTGGCCTGTTGCTGCCCAGTTGTTCGCGAGATCAATCATGTGAATGCACCTCCTTTGGATCCTCTGGGGCCCGCCTTGCCCGTTTCCGCTGGGCAGGACTAAGACCCGTCTACGTGGCCGGTCTTGAGTAAGATACCGGCCGCGCTATGTAATGAGCAAACGATTTTTCGACGAATTTAGGCACGACTCTCGGGACGACTTCCTTCGTCACTCAGGATTGCGATCAGCTCGTCGGAATACTTGTCCAGCTTGGCTTTTCCGATGCCGTTGATCCGCAACAACCCAGCGGCGGAAGTCGGCCGATGCTCCGCCACCAGTTGCAGAGTGGCATCGGTGAAAATGACAAACGCGGGCACCGACTCCTCAGCGGCGCGCCCTAGCCGCCAGGCGCGAAGGCGCTCGAATAACTCCTCGTCGTACGCCGAGGGGCAGTCGGCGCACCTCCCCAGCTTCTTTTCGACGGCTGTGGTGAGGGACGTGCTGCACACGCGGCATTGAGCGGCTCCTCGTCCACGGCGGCCCCTGGCCGGCTGAGCAGCGTCGGCCACAGCGCTAGCCGGCAGCAGCCGGTCTAAGAAGCGTGACGGCTTGCGCGATGCGCGTCCGCCCGGGGTGCGGGCAAGGGCCCAGGACAGTCTCAGGTGTTGGCGCGCCCGCGTCATCCCGACATAGAGCAGCCGACGCTCCTCCTCAATCTCCGCAGCCGTTTCCGCATAGGTGATAGGCAGGGTCCCGTCTTGCAGTCCGCAAAGAAACACGGCGTGCCATTCGAGCCCCTTCGCCGCGTGAAAGGTGGCCAAGGTGACCCCATCTGCCACCGGAGCGTGTTGTTCGCTGGCTCGGCGCTCAAGCTCCTCCACAAAGGCAGCAAGACTGTCGACGTCGGCGGAAAAACTCACCGCCTGATCGACCAAGGCCTGCAACGACTCCCAGCGATCACGAGCTTGACCGCGACTCGATGGTGCTTCCAGAGACCACCCCATACCCGCCAGAATCGCGCCCACTTGGCCGCCGACGTCACCGTCTTCCCCACCGGCGCGGGCAGCTCCTCGCAACAGCGTCACCGCTTGGCGGATCTCCGGCCGGTCAAAGAACCGCGCGGCACCACGCAGGACATAAGGAATCCCCTGGGCAGTCAACGCGTCTTCGAGCGCTTCGGACTGGGCGTTGATCCGGAACAAGACCGCAATCTCCCCTGGCGCGACCCCCTCTGCGCGCAATGTGGAGATTGCCCCAGCGACGGCGCTGGCCTCGGCAACCTCATCGGCGTACGGCGTGAACTGGACGTCGGGTCCCGACTCCACCTGCGCGCGTAGTTCGACACTTCGACTGGACGAGCCAGCCAACAAGGAGTTGGCCGCTTGGACCACCTGGGGCGTCGATCGATAGTTGCGCACCAGGTCGATTGAGGTCGTGTTGGGATGAATCTTGGGGAAGTCTCGGAGATAGTCGGCACGGGCGCCAGCAAAGGAGTAGATCGTTTGGGCGGGGTCACCGACCACGCACAACTCTTCGCGTCCTCCCCGCCAAAGATCGAGCAGGGCCGACTGAATCGGCGAAACGTCTTGATATTCATCCACGACGAACCACTTGTATTGGCGGCGCACTTGGGCTGCAACGCGCTCGTCGTCGGCGAGCACCCCCGCTGTCAACAACAAGACGTCTTCCATGTCCATCCGGCCCTGACCACGCTTAACGTCTTCATAAGATCCGAAGACGCGGCCGACGGTTTCGAGATCGACGCCGTTAACGCTGCGGCCCTCCTGCGCCGCCATCGACGGATAGCGGTCGGGGCTCACATTGGAGACCTTGGCCCATTCAATTTCCGAGGCCAGATCTCTCAGCAGCGACTGATCAGTGCGAATCCGTTGGCGGCGTGCGGCGTTGGCAAGGATGCCAATCTTGGACTCAATGAGTTGGGGTGGGTCGGAGCCATGGACTCGGGGCCAGAAGTAGCGCAGCTGTCGCAGCGCGGCTGAGTGGAACGTGCGGGCCTGAACCCCGGTGGCACCCAGCTGGCGCAGGCGGCCCCGCATTTCACCCGCAGCCCTCGTCGTGAACGTCACTGCCAGCACCTCGGTGGGCACGTAGACACCCGTGGCAACGCCGTAGGCGATCCGATGGGTGATCGCCCGCGTCTTGCCTGTCCCGGCCCCCGCGAGCACACGAACAGGGCCCCGCAGCGCCTCCGCTACGAGCCGCTGCTCAGGGTCGAGCGCGCTCAGCAACTCATCCGGATTGGGCATACGGGAACATGTGCCTCTCGTGCATCGTTAACTGATCGTCTGATCGCCCACATCGCGGGCTCGATCAGCCTAGACGCCGAGAGGGACACAGCTAGATGAGTGTGACTGAGACCCAAGCCCACAACCGCTTTGTGATGTATTCCACACCGTGGTGTGGCTACTGCCATCGGCTCAAGGGCCAACTCGACCGCGAGGGTATCGAGTTCGACATCGTCGATATCGAAGAGCAGCCGGAGGCCGTGTTGATTGTCGAGGAGGCCAATAACGGGAATCAGACCGTGCCGACCCTCGTCTATTCCGATGGGACCGCTCAAACCAACCCATCCCTGAGCCAAGTGAAGGCCAAACTCGCCTCTCTCGCCTAACAGATAGTCCGCCGAGAAAATCATGGTTTTGGTACCCGAAACCATGATTTTCTCGGCGGACTATCTCAAATTGGGGTTCACCAGGTGCGCAGGGAGTCGCGGCCAAACCAGTGGTGAACCAGGGACGACGAGATTGAGACGCCTCTGGGGATCAACACTGAGCCGTCTTGCGACGCACTCAGGAGTTCGGCTCGCGTAAACCACCGAGCCTCGGCGATTTCTGTCTGATCGACGACGATCTCTCGGCTGAAAGCTCGACCGATCATGCCCAACATCAGGCTTGCGGGAAATGGCCAGGCTTGGTTACCGAAATACGTCACATCCCCCACCTCGACGCCGACTTCTTCAAACACCTCACGTCGTACGGCGTCCTCAAGAGACTCCCCCGGTTCGACGAAGCCGGCCAGTGTCGAGAACCGCCCGGCTGGCCAGGATGCTTGCCGACCAAGCAAGAGGGCTTCACTGTCGCTGCCCGGCTCCCCATGCGTGATCGTCATGATCACCGCCGGATCCGTGCGCGGAAACTGCACTTTGCGGCAGGCGAGACAAACCAACTCATGCCCCGAGGCCCTCGGCTCCAACCCTCCTCCACACACAGGACAGAATTGAGTCCCCAACCGCCACTGCGCCAAACCAACTGCGTGAAAAACCAGGGGCGCATCAGGGACCAAGTCGGCGACTGAACCAAGCAAGACTTCGCGCAAACCCAGCCAGAGCGGGTCGGTTGTGTCATCGGCTATCGCCTCGGCACCGATGAGGCCGTCCACAATGAAGCCAAACCAGGTGCTGCCTTCCCGCTCCCCCAACAGAATCCGTCGCTGAGAAAGCTCTGATGCCGAGAACACTCGAGAGAGTCGTTGACCGACCTCGCCGGGGCTCATCCACTGGACGGCACCGTTGGCTGGCTGGATGCGCGCCTGATGGAGCAGCAGCACTCGGGACTCCGGGTCGGCCCACCTGGCTTCCAGCCATGCCTCATCCAAACGGCGGATGCCCATCCGATCATGAGCGTTGGCAGCCAGGCTGAGATGAGGAAACGTCACCTCCCGAGGCTATCTGGCGCAGCGGCGTTGGAAGGTGGCAAACACTGGCGCGCCGACTAATGTCAGGCAGCATGAGCACCCATATTGCTGCCGCCGCTGGCGAGATCGCGCCCACCGTTTTGATGCCCGGCGATCCGCTGCGAGCTCGGTGGATCGCGGAGAACTTCTTGACCGATGCCAGGTGCTACACAGAGGTCCGAGGCATGTATGGCTTCACCGGGACCCACAACGGCGAGCGCGTTTCGGTCCAGGGATCGGGGATGGGCCAGCCGTCGATGGCGATCTATGCCAACGAGCTCCTGCGGGAGTATGACGTGAGGTCGATCATTCGAGTGGGGTCGTGTGGCGCGCTTGTGGAGTCGCTGGCGTTGCGCGACGTGGTCATTGCGTCGGGTGCCTGCACGGACTCATCGATGAACCAGGTGCGCTTTGAGGGCTTGGACTATGCGCCCGTGGCCGACTTCGGCCTGCTCCGGGCGGCGTACGACGCAGCGCAAGGTCTGCAGATCGAACACTCGGTGCATGTCGGGCTGATCTTCTCCAGCGATCAGTTCTATAGCCCGCGTCCGGAGCTGGTCAGCAGAATGACGGAATATGGCGTGTTGGCTGTGGAGATGGAGGCGTCCGCGCTCTACACCTTGGCGGCCCAACATGGCGCGCGAGCCTTGGCGATCTGCACCGTCTCCGACCACCTAGTGACCAAGGCAGAGACTTCCGCCCAAGAGCGCGAGCAATCCTTTGGGTCAATGATCGAGATCGCCCTAGCCGCGGCCACCAACGTCAGCTAAGCCACCAAACCAACTCTCCAACGCTGGTCGATCCGGCAGTTCCCCTGGCTCCACCAAGTCGCCGCTGCGCACGTAGTAGAAGGCTGCCCGCACCTGGTCGAGCGGGACACCCGCAAGCTCGGCCCAAGCTAATCGATAAAGCGCCAACTGCAGGGGGTCAGCGTCTTGACTGTGTCCGGTCTTCCAGTCAACAACCAAGAACCCCGGCCCGTCGGCATAGACGGCGTCAATGCGGCCCCGCACCACTTGGCCCGCCAACACCAGCGCAAACGGCGCCTCAACTGCGTGGGGACGCCGCTCGGCAAACGCCCCGGCCTCGAAGGCCTCCACCACGGCGCCGCAGTCCTCATCGGTGTCGATGCCCGCATCAGCCTGGCCAGGGAGTTCTTCGGGATCGAATAGGTCCTGTTGATCGAAGCGACTCTCCACCCACGCATGGAATCGGGTGCCGAAACGTGCAGCCGACGACGGCTGACGAGGCATCGGACGAATCAGGTCGCGGGCAAATCCCTCAGGGTCGCTTCGCAGCCGACCAACGGAGGTTGCCGAGAGGCTCAGTGGGACGTGGACGTCAACGACGCTCGCCCGCTCGCGCTTGGCGTGTGCCAGCAATCTAGAGATCTCGGCGTCCCACTGCTGCACCAACGCCGCGTCAACGAGATCAAGGTCGTCGGCAGCATGCGGATCGGCGTTGCGTACGCGCTCGGCTGCGGCAATGCGTCGCAGTGCTTCTGCGGACCGTTCGGTCACCGGCCAAGGAACATCGCGGCCGGCGCTACGCAGTGGATTGGCCGTGTCCTTTCCGGGTTTCTCCAGCCAGCCAGCCGGTGCTTTTCCCCAGGTGAGCATGGTGTCTCGGACGGACTCTTGATAAGGGGAGGGCCCCACCGGGGTGGTGCGATTTTCGGTCCAGAGATAAGACGAAACCCACAGTTGGTGCCGAGCCCTCGTGACCGCGACATATCCCAGGCGCAATTCCTCCTCCGCTTGGTGTGCTCGCACTTGCAGCTGAAACTCCTTAAGACCGGCGGCCGTGACCTCCCGCAGTTGCGGTAAGTCGGGTGCGTCGCCCCGCAAGGGAATCGGCAAGACCGCCGGGACCGTCGTCCACTGACTGCGTCCCCGAGTGTTGGGGAACTTCTGCTCGCACATACCCGGCAAAAAGACGACATCGAATTCAAGCCCCTTCGCCCGGTGGACAGTCAGAAGTTTGACCGAATCAGCTTCAGTGGGCGTGGCCACGTCAAGACCTGTGCCCAGCTCATCTTCAGCCAGGAGATAGGCCAATAGCGCCGGCAGCGTGACATCGCCATCGATGGATTGGAACTCGGCGACAGCCTTGACGAACAGGTCGAGATTGTCTCGTCGAGCCCTGGCCGCGTCAGACACTGACGAAGCCAATTCGATGTCGATGCCACACGTGTCGATAATCCGCCGCACCAACTCGATCAGCGGCTCGCCAACGTGACCGCGAAGGGCTCTCAACTCAGCGGAGAGCAACGCGAATCGATCGCACGCTGCCGGCGAGTAGTTGGCCTCGCCGGGGTCATCTAGGGCGTCACTCAGGGCCGTGACTTCAACCGGATCAGCACCGGCGACTGCGGCAGCCAACTCATCGGCAAGTGCCTCGTGCCTGACTCGACCCTGACGCAACTGAGAAATCTCGCGGGCCCGTTGCCCAAGCAGGGCAAGATCACGTGGCCCCACGGCCCAACGCGGCCCACTGAGCAACTGCAACAGCGACGCATTGGCGGTCAGGTCAAGCAGCAACTGCAGGGTCGCCACCACCTCTGACACTTCCGGCAGGGCAAGCAGCCCTTTCAGGCCGACGATCTCGACGGGGGTACCAGTCCGCGAAAGAGCATCAAAGACATCAGCGGCGTGGGAGTTGTCGCGGGTCAGCACGCCGATCTCGCGCCAGCCAGTGCCCCCTTCGTGTGCGGCTCTCACCTGTGTCGCCAGCCAGGCCAACTCTTCGGCGTACGTCGCGTGAACAATTGTGTCGACTTCACCACTGCCCGCGCCCGATCGGGCCTCAAGACGTTGGACTTGACCAGCCGTGCCCAACAGTGGCTCGGCAAGTCGGTTGGCCACTTCCAGAATGCGGACGTCGGAGCGTTGATTGGTGGTCAACGGGAACCTCAACACATGCTGACCGGGCCCTGGTGGGAAGGTCTCAGCAAAGTTCAAAATATTGGAGACCGAGGCCCCTCGCCAGCCATAGATGGCTTGGTTAGGGTCCCCCACGGCAGTGACCGCATGACCTTTTCCGCTCACCTCGGACGCACCCGAGAACAGCTGGGCCAACAGCTTGGCCTGCGCCACCGACGTGTCTTGGTATTCATCCAGCACCACCAGCGGGAAGCGCTCGCGCTCGACCCGGCCCACCTCAGGTTGGGCCAGGGCTAATCTGGCTGCCAACGCAATCTGGTCCGAGAAGTCGATCAGGCCAAGCTGAGTCTTGAGCGACCGATACGCCTCCACCAAGTCGAGCAATTCGTCGCGACGATCAATCGCGCTGAGCAATTTGTTGAGGTCGGCCTTGGCTCGGGCAGACACCAATTCTGCGACAGCCTGCGAGCGCACCGACCGATCAATCAACCGCACTTCATCGGGGCTGACTAGGTGTTCACTCAGTTGTCCATCGAGAGCAAGAATGTTGTCGATCACCGTCTTGGGATGGTCACTCAAGAACTTGACCGAACCCCGGTGTCGGGCGATCGCTTGGGCGGCCACTTGATAGCGACTGGCATCTGCCATCACGCGAATGTCGGGTTCGTGGCCAATGCGCAGGCCATGCTCCGTCAACAGACTTGCTGCGTAGGCGTTATAGGTGGTGATCGTTGGCTCGACCGTTTCTTCGTCGGCCTGATCACGATCGCCACCGATCTCGCCACCCGGGGCCCGGGCAAACCCGGCGACAACCAGCGACTTCGTGACTCGCCCGCGCAACTCGGCGGCGGCCTTCGTCGTGAACGTCAGACCCAAGACCTGGTCGGGGGTGACCAACCCATTCGCGACGAGATAGATGACCCGCGCAGCCATCACCGACGTCTTGCCAGAGCCAGCGCCGGCAATCACCACGGACGGGGCTAAGGGTGCCGAAACAATGTCCCATTGCGGCGGACTGAGGGTGAATGACTCCTGCATCAACTCGCGCAATTCGTCGGCGCTCTGGATCTTCATGACAGCACCGTGCCCGCAGTTTGGGCCGGACACATCGGTGCAAAGTCACAGCGCTCGCAATAGCTTCCCGGGCGAGCCGGAAAGTTCTCGTCCCGGATCGCGGCCGCCGCGGACTGCAACTGGACCTCGATCGGCCGGGCGCCCGAAACGTCGGGTTCCTGCGGCTCCTGTCGTTGCACCTTGAGCGTGTCTCCGCGGGCAGTTTGACGCAATTGCCACAGCTCGGCACCACCTGACTCGGGTGCTGAGCCAACGGGTAGCAACTCCGTCGCCGAGCCGTGTTCGACAGCCAGCTGATAGAGCCCCAACTGCGGATGGTTGGGCAGATCGGAGGCCGCTGACTTGCCTGTCTTCAGGTCGATCACCACCACTCGCCCCTCGGCGTCAACCTCCAAGCGGTCGGCGAAGCCGTGCAAATGCACCCCGTGACCATCCGGGAGAGCCAGCGAAACCCGAAACTCGTGCTCCGTAGCCAACAGTCGTCTGGCCTCCGGCCGGGTGTGCCAGGCAATGAACCGACTCAACGCGACGACAACCTCTGCACGTTCCCGCTCACCAGACCAGGGAGTCCGAAACGGCAACTGGCCCCACACTCGATCAACCTCGGACATCAGCAGCTCAACAGCGTGCGACGGCGCAGACACATCGATCTCACCCCGACCGATGCGATCGGCCAACGCATGCACGACGTTGCCGAATCCTTGAGCCTGATTGGCGCTCTGCTCACCTCCCGCTTCACGCTCGAGAAACCAGCGGGCCGGGCACTCAGTGATCGCCGTCAGCGCGCTAGCCGACAGTGCGACGGAGGTGCCCTGCGGTCGAATCGGCACCGTGGCGTCCGTGAACGAGCGGGTCCCCCACCACGTGGCCGGATCTGCGGCGGGCACCAGTTGCCGACCATCGATGTGTTCGGCGGCTAATGCGGCCAGACGACGGGCCGCCGCCTCTCGCAGAACCTCTGGTTGAGCATCGTCGGCCAGCGTGCGCCGCAAGTGTGAGACCACTCCCGCAAGCGACATCGGCCGAGCTGGCCTGCCCGACACCGCCGTCACCGAGACCTCCAACTCGCTCAGGAAGTGACTTGGCTGTTCGCCGTCTTCATCGGGCGAGGCGACTGCCGTGACCACGAGCCGCTCGCGGGCGCGAGTGCACGCGACGTAGAACAATCGTCTTTCCTCAGCCACCATCTCTCGAGAGGTCATCGGCAACTGGAGCCCTCGGTGCCCGATTTCGTCGGCGCGCAGCAGAGTGGCGCGTCGATAGCCACCCGGCCAACCCTCCTCTTGCACGTGAATGACCACCACGAGTCGCCACTCGAGACCCTTGGCACGATGAGCGGTCAGCAACCTAACGGCTTCACCCCGGATCCCACGATCAGCCAGCGTGTCAGCCGGAATCTCTTGAGCGCTCAACAGATCAAGAAAGGGGCGTACGCCGGTGTGTCCACGCTGAGCTTCTGCCCTGGCTGCAGTTTCAAATAGCGCACAGATGGCGTCGAGATCGCGGTGTGCCCGCCGACCGGCCGTGCCGCCACGCTCCGAAGCGCCACGCAAACGACTGGGCCAAGCCGTCCCCGACCACAACTCCCAGAGCACTTCCTCGACGGTGGCACGCTCATCGAGCCGAACCTTGGCCCGCTGGAGGAGTCGGGTGAACGCAGAGATTCGTCGTGCTGCGGGATGATCGACCTGATCGACCAAGCCATCAACAATCAGCGCCCGTCGCAGCAACTCTGGGGAGGAAACCGGATCGCGCCCCTCGGCTTGCGCACCACGTCGCTCGTTGGCGCGTAGCCCGCGCGCGATCGACCGGATCTCAGCGGCATCGAGCCCAATCAACGGGGAGGACAACAAACCCTGGGCACGTTCGGCATCGAGCCAGCCCTCAAGATCAACGACAGCTCGCAACGCATCCAGCAGGGGTTGCACAGCCGGTTCGCGCACCAGCGGAAGTTCATCGGCGGCGACTTCCACGGGCACCCCGGCGGCAGTCAGCGATCGGCGTACCCCTGGCAAGGTCGTTTTTCCCGAGCGCACCAGCACGGCGATGTCCGACCACGCGACGCCATCCTCAAGATGGGCCCGGCGCAGCAGATCGGCCACGTGCTCGCCTTCGGCTCGCTCCGTGTCGAAGGTCATCACCTCAACCCGACCCGCAGGGGCATCGGCTGCGCTCTGAGGGTTTGCAAAGGCAATACGGGCATTCCGCGCGATGGTGGCCGGCAACGCGAGCCGGGCCGCGACGCGCTGAGAAGCCACCAGGATTCGCTCACCGAAGCGCCTCGTTGTGCCTAGCGCCACGACGGGGGCGGGGGTGCCCTGCGCGCTCATAAACGTGGTGGGGAACTCAAGGATCCCCCGGACGTCAGCGCCTCGGAAGCCATAGATGGACTGATGTGGGTCACCGACGGCCACGAGATTGCGCCCGTCGCCAGCGATTGCCTTGAGCAGCGCAACCTGACTCGGATCCGTGTCTTGATATTCGTCCACGAAGACGTGTTCGAACCGAGTCCGCAGCACATCCCTGGCCGGGCTAAGAGGATCCTGAAGCAGGCTCACTGCCGTGGCAATCAGGCCCGGATAGTCCAGCAAGTTCTGGTCAGTCAGGACGGCGTCATATTGCTCCATGAAGTCGGCCGCAGCCACCAGCTCGGGGCGCCCAACGTCGTTGCCGAGGGCGCGAAGGCGGTCAAACCCGAGGCCCTTTTCTTGGGTACGCGCCAGCACCATTGCGACTTCGGCGGCAAAACCCCGCGTGCCGACTGCTGCCGCCAACTCCTTGGGCCAGTTCACCGACTGGTCAGCACGAGCCAGGAGCTCGCGCACGATGACGTCCTGCTCAGGCGCTGAGAGCAGCCGTAAGGGTGCGGCGTACTGCTCGGCTGACGAAAACTGCCGCACCATCCCATAGGCAAAGGAGTGGAACGTGGCACACACCAACGACTGAGTCGTACGGCCCAACCGCGAGGCCACCGAATCGCGCAGTTGCTCGGCAGCCTTCCGCGAAAACGTGAGGGCCAACACGGAGTCTGCGGAGACCCCGCGGACCTCGATGCGCTCCACGATGGCCTCAACCAGCGTCGTGGTTTTCCCAGTGCCTGGCCCGGCCAGCACCAACAGCGGCCCGCTGGCGTGATCGACCACCGATTGTTGCGCCGGGTCGAGGCCCGGTGCCGGACGAGCAGCCCCGGCAGATCGCACCCAACGGTGGCGCAGTGGCGCGGCCTGCTGCGCTCCGGTCATGGACACAGCCAATCAGGCCCCACCGACACCCCTACTGGCGGCGCCAGCGCACACCACCTCAAAAACTGGGTTTGCCGGTCCTGCGGTGCTTAGGCGGACTCACGGAGCCCTTCTCAAACACAATGATGCTGTCGTAGAAGTGCATTGACTTGGTAGCAAGGGTGAAGTCGTCCACCTCAAAGCCATCCTCACGGCTGTGCCAGGCATTGAGCTGGTCGCTGAGATCCTTGGCATATTCGATGAAGGTCCCCGGGCGCCGATATCCGCCGCCATACCCCTTCCAATAACTCGTGTGTAGGTCCTCGATGAGGAAGACCCCGTTCTCGGCAACCACGGGATAGAGCACCTCAAATGTGGCGATCTGTTGACCCATGGTGTGGCCGCCGTCCTCGATCAAAACATCCACCGATCCCACCTCGTCGGCGATCGTGCGAAGGAAGTCGCGATCCTCCTGATCGCCGATGAAGATCTTGATGCCCTCTTCTTCAAATTCCTTGCAGCGGGGATCGATGTCGACGCCGTAGATCTTTGCCCGAGGGCCAAAGTAGTTGCGCCACATCTGCAATGAGCCGCCGTGACTCACGCCAAACTCCAGGACCACAATCTCCTTGCCACGAAAACGACGAAAGTGCCGGTGATAGATCTCGAAGTAGTGCAACCATTTGTGAATGAGCCGCCCTTGGTTGTTGCGAAAGTAGCGGCGCAGCGGGTTAGGCCGGCGCGGTCCATCTGTCGAGGTTGAGGGTGTCGAGGGGTTTGACCGATCTGTCATTGGGTGACCGTACTCCCAACCACCGGCACCCTGTCCACTACGCAGGCGAGCCGATTAGGAGTCGGGTGGACGGTCGTTGTAGACGGAGGCGATCTCTTGTCCGCTGAGGTTCGCAATCGCCGCCATGATCTGATCGGTGGCCTCTCGCCGCGCACGCCCTGGTGGCACGCCGTCAAACTTGTCCCCAAAGTGCATGGGCTCGCCAAACTTCAACGTCACTTTGACGAGCCGCGGAAAGCTCGTGCCCAGCGGCTGCAGATGCTCGGTGCCATGGAGCCCCACGGGTACGACGGGAACGCCCGCTGTGAGCGCGAGGTGTGCGACGCCCGTGCGCCCGCGGTAAAGCCGACCATCGCGCGAGCGGGTGCCTTCTGGATAGATGCCAAAAGCGTCGCCCTTCCCCAGGACGTCCAGTGCGGTCTCCAGGCTGTCCATCGCCGCGTGAGCGTCATCGCGGTCGACAGGAAGCATCCCGATGCCCTCAAACCACCACCGCACAAACGCGCCCTTAACACCGGTGCCCGTGAAATAACTCTGCTTGGCCAAGAACACTACTTTTCGGGGTACGACAACGGGCAGGACGATGCTGTCGGCAAAACTGAGGTGATTGCTAGCAATGATGACTCCGCCGCTCTCCGGCACGTTTTCCAGCCCAATGACCTCAGGGCGCCACACGGCCTTAAACACCGGCGGGATCACGGCATGCGCGAGCCCAAAGATCATGTTGGACATTGTGGCGCATGTAGCCGAAAGAGGCAGTATCGGAAAAGGTGAAGGGCCCCTGGAAGTATGAGTTCCACGGGCCCTTCAGTGACCAGATCACGGTGACGCTTCCGGCCGATCTGCCAATCTGTCTGGTCCCAGCAGCTCCGTCACCCTGCCGCTGCGGCGAGTTGCCCCGCCGGATGGACCTTCTGTTTCGGCCGATCCCGCGCTTCTCGGAAGAACCGCGTGAGAGAGTTCTATGCCACCATCGCGCCCTTGCGCAAGGGCTTTCCAGGCAAACTTTCAGCAATCTTTCTCAGGTGGCGTGTCGTCCACAGAAGCGTGGTCCTCCTCCACAAAAAAGTGCGAATCATCCACAGGCCGAAGGTCAATGTGTGGATAACTAATGGACAGGGGCGCCGTCCTGGAGGACTTACCTGATAAAACTTGGCTATGGCTCTCACTTCACTCGGCGACAACGCCGTCAACACCATCGGCGACCTCCCTACGGTCGGCACTGTCGCCCCGGAGTTCACCTTGACCGCAGGCGATTTCAGCGATGTCACCCACACCCCTGGCGTGCGCACCGTGCTGAATATTTTCCCCAGCGTTGATACCGGGGTGTGCTCGGCAAGCGTCCGGAAATTCAACGAGATCGTGGCTGGACTCGACAACACTCAGGTCATCTGTGTTTCCCAAGATCTGCCATTTGCGATCTCTCGTTTCTGCGGGGCCGAGGGCATCGAAAACGTCGTCGTTAGTTCTGCTTTCAAGTCTAGTTTCGGGGCGGACTTCGGCGTCATGTGTGCTGATGGTCGCTTTGAAGGACTGCTGGCCAGAGCCATCGTGGTTCTCGACACCGATGGCACCGTTCTCTACTCCAACCTTGAACCCGCGATCGGAGCCGATCCCGACATCGACTCCGCTGTCGCGGTTCTCTCCTAGACCCTCGCCATGCGCGCCGTCGTCTATTCCCTGACCGGAGATCCTGATGTGCTCTCGCTGGTCGAGCGCACGATTCCCCAGGCCGGTTCGGGCCAGGTGCGGGTCCGTCTCCACGTTGCCGGAGTTAATCCGACCGACTGGAAGTTCCGTCGCGGCGCCGGCCCTGGTCAGCCGACCCCGTTCCCCACCGTGAGCCCGGGCCAGGACGGCGCCGGGGTCATCGATGCCCTCGGAGAAGGCGTCACCACACTTGCAGTCGGAGCCCGGGTGTGGGTCTGGCTGGCGGGCACCCACGAAGGCGGCGGCACAGCTCAGGAGTACGTCGTCCTCGATAGCGTCCATGCCGTCGCGTTGCCTGATTCGGCATCCTTCGACCTCGGCGCAAGCCTGGGCGTGCCAGCCATCACCGCACACCGCTGTCTCACCGTTGTCGACGGAGGCCCGAGAGTGCTTTCACCAGGAGCACTCGAGGGCCGGACGGTCCTTGTCGCGGGCGGCGCTGGCGCCGTCGGGAACGCGGCGATCCAGTTGGCCCGCTGGGCTGGCGCAACCGTCATCACCACAGTCAGCGGGGACGAAAAGGGTGCCCTTGCTCAGGCTGCGGGTGCCCAGCACATCATCAACTACCGCACCGAAGACGCCGCTGCCCGGATCCGGGCCGTCGCGCCGGACGGCGTACACATAGTCGTCGAGGTCGCGCCGACCACCAATGCCTCTCTCAATACAGCCGTTGTTGGTCCCGACGCGACCGTTGCCGTCTACGCCAACGAGCCCGGTCCACTGGTGCTTGAGGTTCGGCCCCACATGATCCTCAACACCCGCTATCAGTTCGTGATGCTTTATGTCATCCCCGAGCAAGCAAAGCTTGACGCGGCTGCGGCCGTCAGCGCCGCGGTTGCCGATGGTGCGTTCCGGGTTGGCGCAGAAGCAGGGGTCCCTCTGCACCACTATCCACTCAGCGATACAGCAGCCGCCCACGCGGCCGTCGAGTCCAACGTCGTCGGCAAGGTCCTGATAGACCTCACCTAGTCCCTCAGCGCCCGATACCCAAAACACGCGCCGAGGAGTCACCTAGATCGCGCGAGGAGTCACTCAGGAAGCGGATTTTGTGACTCCTCGGCCGTTCTACGTGACTCCTCGGCCGTTCTACGTGACTCCTCGGCCGTTCTACGTGACTCCTCGGCGGGTTAGTACGCCGGCTGGCTGGGGTCGATCTGGTTGACCCAGGCAACCACTCCGCCGCCAACATGCACTGCGTCGTCGTAGCCCGCACCCTTGAGCACCGCGAGGCATTCTGCGGACCGGACGCCGCTCTTGCAGTGCAAGACCACTTGAGTGCCGGAGTCGATCGAGGGCAGCAGCGCCAAAGCGTTGCCGTTGAGGAACTGGTCCTTCGGGATCAGCACCGCACCAGGGATCTGGTTGATCTCAAACTCATTGGGCTCGCGGACGTCAATCAGCACGAAGTCGCGCTCGCCGTTGTCCTTTTCCTTGATCATGTGATCGAGGGTGACCACCGAGATGGTCGAGCCAACAGCAGCTTCGGTGGCCTCCTCGGAAACCGCACCACAGAAATATTCATAGTCGATCAGCTCGGTGACGGTGGCGTTCGGTCCACACAGCGCGCAATTGGGGTCTTTCCGCACCTTGAGCTTGCGGTATTCCATCTCGAGGGCGTCGTAGATCATCAACTTGCCCACCAACGGCTCACCAATTCCCGTGAGCAATTTGATCGCCTCGTTGACCTGGATCGATCCGATCGACGCGCAGAGCACTCCCAGCACACCGCCCTCGGCGCACGAAGGCACCATGCCTGGCGGAGGCGGCTCAGGATAGAGGCACCGGTAGCACGGCGCTTGCGCGCTCGTCCCGTCCTCAAGCAGAGCGGTCGGCCAAAAGACGCTGGCCTGACCGTCGAAGCGATAGATCGAGCCCCACACGTAGGGGATCTTCTTGAAGTACGCCGCATCGTTGACGAGGTAACGCGTCGCGAAGTTGTCAGTGCCGTCGACGATCAAGTCGTAGCCGTCGAAGATTTCATACACGTTGTCGTTGTCGAGCCGCTCGTTGTGCACGATGACGTTGACAAGCGGGTTGATCTCCTTGACGGAGTCGCGCGCCGAGTCAGCCTTTGGCCGACCGATATCGGACTGCCCATGGATGATTTGACGCTGAAGGTTGGACTCGTCGACGGTGTCGAACTCGACGATCCCGAGGGTGCCAACACCTGCTGCGGCGAGGTACATCAACGCCGGGCTGCCCAGACCGCCAGCGCCAATGACGAGCACTCTCGCGTTCTTGAGACGCTTCTGGCCGGTCATGCCGACATCGGGAATGATCAGATGCCGGCTGTAGCGGCGTACCTCATCGATGGTCAGCTCAGCGGCGGGCGCAACGATTGCTGGGTAAGACACGGTGGAACTCCTCAGTCCTTCTGGTTCATCTGTCTCGATGGTGGCTAGATCAGCAGTAACGCGGCCGAGCGCCTAGATCTTCCCGGTCCACCTGCGGATCATCCTGCTGGTCATCCTCGCAGTGGCAACACTGGCGTTCCGACCGAGTTCGAATCCCGGACCGCGCCGTCCCCCGCCGTCACAGGTAGGCTCCAACGAGTGAGCATTGGTGAATACGTTGGCGCTGCGCCGGGTCGTCCTCGGATGCCGCGCCGCGAGCGCCGGCGGCAGTTGCTCGAAAGCGCCCTTGAAGTGTTTGTGGCGCAGGGCTATCACGCGGCTGCGATGGACGACATCGCTGATCGCGCTGGCGTGTCCAAGCCAGTGCTTTATCAACACTTCCCCAGCAAACTCGATCTCTACTTCGCGCTGCTGGATGCCTCGTGTGACGAAGTGATCGACAACTGCCGGATCGCCCTTGCTTCGACAGACGACAACAAGCTGCGGGTCACCGCCACCGTTGAGGCGTTCTATGCCTATGTCGCGAGCGAGTCCGGGGCTTTCCGACTGGTCTTCGAATCTGACCTCACCAGCGAGCCAGCCGTTCGAGATCGGGTCGAGCGAGTGACGATCGAGATCGCGGAAATGGTCGCCCACGTGATTCGTGACGACACCGGGCTGCCCGACGCTGCCTGCCGACTGCTCGCGGTGTCCCTCGTCGGAATGGCCCAGGTGAGCGCCAGGTTCTGGCTGGCAGACGGCGGCGGAATCCCCCAAGGCGAGGCTACGGCCCTGGTTTCCGGCTTGGCCTGGCGCGGCATTCGGGGCTATCCCAAGACTGACCCCTCTGGGGCCTAAGTTGGGTCCAACCGGCATGATGGGCAGGCGCACTTCTGCTCGACAGTTGGACGCCCCTGGAGTTATCAGTCGCACCGAGCAAGGAGTTTCACTGTGGAGGTCAAGATCGGCGTTCAACACGCCACCCGCGAATTGATCGTGGAGGTCGCCGACGACGCAGCCAGCGTCGAAGCAGCCCTAGCCGCGGCGGTCGCGGACGAAGGGCTCTTCACCCTCAACGACGTCAAGGGCCGCAAGGTCCTCATTCCCGCCGAGAACATTGCCTATGTCGAGCTCGGCGGTGGCGTCGCCGGTCAGGTCGGCTTCCGCTCCTAAGTAGCCCCCCGGTTTTGCAACGTTGCCCCGCCTTGAGATGATTCTTTGCGGTTCGGTACGCCGGATCACCGCGCAGAATCGCTGCGCTCAAGGAGGAGAACACCCATGGGAACATTCATTTCTTACCTAGTCGGCGGAGCCATCATCGGGCTGCTCGGCAAATTCGTTGCCCCCGGCAACCGTGACAACATCCCGCTGTGGCTGACCGTGATCTGCGGCATCGGTGGCGCACTCGCAGGTTATGGGCTGTTCGGTCGCGGAAATGACGGCAGTTTCGATTTCATCGCCTTCATCGTGGCGATTGTCATTGCCGCTGTCTTGGTGGCCGTTGCCGCGACCATCACCGGCAAGAAGAAGGTCTGACCTGCTGGGGCTCGGCTCACAGCGAAAGCTAGGAGTCGAGCCCCAACTCAGCCATTCGCTCTACGTGTCGATCTGTAAGCCGATTCAACATTCGACCGATGGACGCCAGGTCCATTCCCGGCCGATCTTCGCTCCCAGCCAGCAGGGCACTCAGGCCATCGCGCTCAGCCACCACTCGCTGAGCCTGTGACAACGCCTCGCCCATCAGCCGGCGAGCCCACAACGCCAACCGCCCGGCGACCCGAGGGTCGTCCTCGATCGCTCCGCGAACGCGCTCCACGACAAAGGCGGCATGCCCGCCATCAACGAGTGACGAGTCAATGAGCGCGCGAGTGTCCTCGTCCAAATACATCCCCACCTCACGGTAGAAGTCTGCCGCCAAGCCGTCACCGACAAACGCCTTGATCAGGCCCTCCAGCCAGTTGCTCGGGGCCGTGTGTCGGTGGAAGTCATCGATCGGCTGGCGAAAGGGTGCCATGGCCACAAACGGGTCAGCCTCCAGTTCGCGGAGGCGGTCCATCAGTTTGGCGAGATGCCCGAACTCCGCGCTGGCCATGCCCGCGAGCACCATCTTGTCTTCCAATGTCGGCGCCAGCTTTGAGTCTTCGGCCAAGCGCTCGAAAGCCGACAACTCGCCGTAGGCGATCACGCCGAGAAGATCGACGACGGCAGTTCGATAGTCCGGATCAGCAAACGCGTCCGCCGGAGATTGAGGCTGAGGGGATTCTTGCGAGAGCGGCTCTTTCGGCGTGGATGCATCCATGGCCGCACCCTACCGATAGACTAAAGAGGATTCCGGGCCGCCAAGGCCCAGTGGCGAATCAGCAGGACCAACCACTCGGACTTGCTCCTTCGCCAGCCATCCGTATGTGCGCGGTAGGTCCAGATCGAAGAGCGATCGTGCCCCACCGCATCGAATCGCAGTTCCCGATCTGACGACAAAGACCCGCACTCACAAAGCTGGGTAGGGCGAAAGCGATACCACGTGCCAACCTTCCGCGAACTCGGCGTACACCCTGACATTTGTGACGCCCTCGAACGAGCCAGCATCACCGAGCCGTTCGCCATTCAAGAGATGACTCTGTCGGTGGCCATGGTGGGCACCGACCTCATCGGCCAGGCCCGCACCGGCACCGGCAAGACGCTGGCATTCGGGATTCCCGTGATTCAGCGCAGCATCTCCCCAAAGGATCCGGACTACGACCAGATCCCCGAGGGCAAGCCGCAAGCGCTCATCGTGGCACCCACCCGTGAGCTCGCGCTGCAGGTTTCCGGTGACATGGAAATGGCCAGCAAGGACCGCGGTTTGCGAGTCCTCACCGTCTACGGCGGTGTCGGGTACGACGGCCAACTAGACGCCCTCAAAGCGGGTGTCGACATCGTGGTCGGCACGCCCGGGCGGCTGATTGACCTGATCAACCGCAAGGCTCTCGACATCTCACACGTCCACGCCTTGGTGTTGGACGAAGCAGACGAGATGCTCGACCTTGGCTTCTTGCCCGATGTCGAGCGGCTGCTGCGCAGCACCCCGGAGACCCGGCAGACCATGTTGTTCTCCGCCACCATGCCCGCTGCCATCGTCGCCTTGGCCCGCACTCACATGCGCCACCCAATGAACATTCGCGCCGAGTCGTCTTATGACAACGCGACCGTGCCCGCCACGGCTCAGTTCATCTACCTAGCTCACGATCTCGACAAGCCCGAGATCATCGCGCGCATTCTGCAGGCTGATGAGGCAGACAAGATCATCGTCTTCACCCGCACCAAGCGTCAGTCCCAGCGGATCGCCGAGGATCTCGCCGAGCGCGGCTTCACCAGCAGTCCACTGCATGGCGACATGGCTCAGGTCGCCCGCGAGAAGGCGCTCACGAAGTTCCGCGACGGCAAGTTGCGAGTCCTCGTGGCAACCGACGTCGCCGCCCGTGGCATCGATGTTCAGGGCGTCTCCCACGTGATCAACTTCAGTTGCCCCGAGGACGACAAAACCTACGTCCACCGCATCGGCCGCACTGGGCGGGCTGGCGCCACCGGAGTGGCAGTGACATTTGTCGATTGGGCCGACGTGACCCGTTGGAAGGTCATCAACAAGACCCTTGATCTGCCGTTCGAAAACCCACAGGAGACTTACTCCACCTCGGAGCACCTCTATCACGACATGGGAATCGCCCCGGGCACCAAGGGCCGGATCGTCCCTGCCGCCCCCCTTGCCCCACGCACGACCGACCGCCCCGATCGCAACGACCGAAACCGCGGCAGTTCGTCGACTCGCGAGGGTGCCGGCTCTGAACGTCGGCCAGGGCGCAATCGCTCCCGCACTCGAAGTGGAAACACAACAAGCGTGCCAGCAACCAGCACGAGCGACGCAGCAACGCGGGATCCGTCACCCGAGGGTGGCGCCTCGGGTCCGCGCAAGGCCCGCACCCGCACTCGTCGGCGCCGCACCGGTGGACAGGCGGCAACTCCTACGGAGTGACCACCACGGTGGTGCCAATTGGGGCGAAGTCCCATAACTTGATGGCGTCATTGCGCAACTGACGAATGCAGCCGTGCGAAAGCGGTTCGCCGAGTTCCTCCGCGCTCTGCACCAACTCGCCATCCCGCTCCGCTGGGATGTCGTGGAAACCGATGGCCGCACCGGTCGGACCCTTCGTGAAACGCACGAAAAACGCCATAGTCGACCCCCCATCAAAACTGGTCGCCTGCTCCGAGCGGGAGTAGACCTCAAAGGTCCCGGGCGACAGGTTGTCATAAGCACTGCCTGAGACGAGGTACGTCGTCTCAACGGATTCGCCATCGCCATCGCCATCGCCATCGCCATCGCCATCGCCAATCAACCACACCCGCTGACGACCCTCGCTGTAGACGACTCGGCGTCCGGTGCCGGAGTCCGCCGGCACAGTGAGGTCGGGGGCAATCTCGGATTGCACTCGTTCCACCCGCCGTGCCGGTTTCGGGAGGTGAGGCAATGACTGAGCGGCGAGGGTCGGTTCCGGACCTTCAGGATCTGCAGGCGCCTCGGGATCGGCACTGCTCGGATCGATGCCCCGAGTGACATTGTTCTCGACCCAGGTCACGTTGCGAATTAATGAGGTCGCGCCGCCCACACACACCAATACGGCAAACACCACTGCCGCCCAGCGCGGGAGTCGAGGCCGACGGCTGCGATGTGTCGGCTGGCGATGCTTGGGCGGAGAAGTCATTTGCCCTCATCATGCCGCAAGCCGCGGGTGCTGGGAAACCTCACCAGGCTGGCGGTGGACCGCCAAAAGCGACCTCGATCAGGGCTGGACCCAGGTCCGAGATATCGTGCAGCAACCAGTCCGCGTGCAACAGCAGCATCGCCGAAGCGGGTCGGAAGATGAGCCAGAGCCACCGACCGTCTGCCTCCCCAGCGAAGACCGCTCGATCAAAGAGTTCGTTAACGCCGCTCGTGGATACCGACCACAACGCCACTCCCAACCCGCCAATCTTCAGCCGGGCCGCTGGCACGCCGTCTGCCAACTCATGCCCCGGATCGGGCTGCGCCAGACCGGCACATCTGGCACCCAGCCCGGTCCCCACCTCCTCGGTCACGATCAACAGATCGACGGGACCATCAAAGTCTGTCGTTCCCGAGCAGCAGGCCAGCGTGGCTCGGGCACTCTCGGGGGAGCTGCCGACGACGGCGAAGTCAGTGACCGCCCAGCCAGGCGGCAACGGCCACGGCAGATAAGTCGGAAACTGCGGTGACGAACGCAGATGGTCGGCCAAGTCGTCATAGCTTGCCAGGACCGGGCGCCACAGCGGCGCCACTTCACCGTGAGCCTGGCACACCCAGCGCTCGTCGCTCAGGTCTCTGCGGTGGGCGACTGGTTGAGAGCAGCGCGGGCACTCGGGCGGATGACGCACTGACCTAGCCGTTCCACCGGACAATGACCGGGACGTCTCGTTCATAGCCGAGAACAGAGACCGTTGCGGTGTCTAGGCGAAACAACTGGCCAGCGGACACCTCGAGCCCTAGCCAGCGCGCCGTGAGAGCTCTGAGCGCGTGTCCATGGCCAAACAACAGCACTGTCCCGCCGCCACTTGTGTGGTGAGCCCGAGTCCGTTGGATCACGCGATCAAGGCGGGTCTGGACCTGCTCTGCACTCTCACCACCTGGTGAGGGGTGTGTCCACACAGTCCATCCCGGATCGCTCTCTCTGATCGTGGCCGTCGTGATGCCTTCGTAGTCGCCGTAATTCCACTCGGTCAGGTCGTTCTCAATCGCCGACGCCTCAAAACCTGCAAGTTCGGCACTACGCCTCGCGCGCAGCCGCGGGCTGGTGAGCACTAAGTCGAAGTTCACCTCTTTGAGCCGCGGGGCCAAACTCCTCGCGACTTCTTCGCCGACAGCAGTCAGCGGCAGATCCGTGGTGGACGTATGACGATGGTCTCTGCTCCACTCTGTCTCACCATGCCGGACCAGCCAGACCTCGCGCTCAGGAACCCCCACCGCCAGCCTTTCGGCGATGAAGCTTGGGGGCTCCCCCAACTACCTCAGAACCGTGGACTTTCTCCCGGGCCTCGACTTGTTGGGCCGTACGCCGGCCACCGGCCTTCTTACGGTCCAAAGCCTCCCGCATTTTGGCCTTGAGATCTTCATTGCCCGTGGTGGCATCGGGGGCATTGGATGATTCGGCCATGGGTCCACCTCTGGTTGGCATTGCCTTGTTGTTGATAGCAAAGCCTCGCACACACCACCAGCGGCCGTCGATCCGGTCGATGAGCTCGATGTCACCTGACCGGGTTCCTCAGTGCCAGGTGCACGGAAGGCCATGTGGCGGAGCCGTGCCGATCAGTTCGCGCCGCCCGTCCTCAGCGGCCCCGCTCCAACACTGGACCACGATCCCGCGTTCCTCTGCTGAGCCTCCGGTGGGCTCGAAGCAAATTCGGACTAGCGGCGAGCCGGGCGTTGCGCTAGCGCCGAGCCGTTGCATGCTGTGCTCAATCGAGAGCTGCTCTTCGACTGAGAGGTATTGCCACATCACGCTGTGCCAAACCACCGTTGTCGCACCTGGAGCGAGCGACAACCTGGACACGAAATCGGCAGCAGACTGCTCACCCACCTGTCACATTGACTCTCTGGGCAAGCGCGAGTGCGGCCCGGAGCCGCTCGAACCGGACGGTCTGATCGGCCCAGACGTATGCCGTGAGGGAGAGCCTGCCCTCGGTCGAGCGGGGGTCGATTGGCATGACATCGCAACCTGCGCGCTCGATCACTCTCAAGGAGGGCCAAGCCTTCAACTCCCGCCCGGTCCAGGAGTTCTCCAAGACAATGGCGTCAGTTGCCGGCGAACCGAAGTGTCGTCGCGCGGAGTCCACGAAACCAAACCGATCCACCAGCAGGTTCAGTCCGGCTGAAGCCCCGATCTCAAACAGGCGAACCGGCATTCTCAGCTCATCGGAGAGGCTCAACAGCCCGCCCATCAGCGCAGCGGCTCGCCCCACCTCATTAGTTTGCGGCGGCCGGTCAAGCCATTCGGCCACGGCAGTCGGCTGGCTTTCAAGAAGTCGACAGAAGGCTTCCCAACCGCCAACCGGATCCCAACGTCCCCCCACGCTGGGGTAGAAGGCGGCCAACGCGCCCGCTCGGCGCTCGAGCACCAACCGATGGACGCTCCCGAGCAGGCGTAGCGGCACAGCAGCGGCGGGACCCGTTTCGGTGTGACCAGCGAGCACTGTGGCGCTCACGCCGCCGCACACAAGATCGTCAGCCAGACGTGTCGACAGATCGGCGTACATCGGTGAGCCAAGCTCGGCACACATCTCGGCCTGAACCAGAAAAGCGTCGCTGAGCCGGCTCACCGCACCACTATCTCGCGGGCGGGGCGCAGATCAACGGGCTCGTGCAGGCGGCAGATTCTCGGGATGAACACCGACCGGGTGGGTGTATTTCTTCCACATCGTGCGGTACTTCTCGAGGTATTTGTTGTAGACCCCGTTGCCGGTCAGGTGGATGATCAGCTCATCGTTGAGGAAAGACGTGCCTGACCAGTTCTCCGAGCCACTCCAGACCGTCTTCACCGACTTGCCCTCGAAGGTTCCGTTCACCATCAACACCTTCAGGTGAGAGTAGAAGTTGACGGTCTCTTCCTCGGTGATCAAGTTGGTTTGGTAGTCATAGTCTGCGCTTTTCAGTGGGATCCTGGCTTGGCTGAGCGTCTTGATCACAGCGCCACCCGCAACGCTGGTGATGATTCCGATGTCGCAGCCTTGGCGCTTGAGATAAGCCACTCGGTCAGCGAGCCAATTGCCGCGAGCCTTGTTCCAGCCATACATCATGATGCGGATGGACGTCTTGCCGCCAACCCCGTAGCCATCTTTTGCTTTGCAGTTGATGCTGCGAAGCGTCTTCATCACCGGATCTTCGTTCGGACCAGGGAGTTTGGCTTGCACGCTGCTGCTCACCGTGGAGGTGGGCAACTTGTCGTCCTTGTAGAACAGCGCGTCGAAGGTGTCTCCGCCGTTGTAGGTGAGCCGGCGCGGAGACACCCGCTTGTCGAACTTCAACTGGCCAAAGATCTTCAAGAACGCCGAATACAAGCCGGGTTGATTGAGAATCGTGACTTGATCGTTCCACTGCAAGGAGACCGCACGATCGGTGAGATTGGAAGAGCCGGTCATGATCACGCTCTTGGCTGCGCCGGTCTGGGAGAAGGCATAGACCTTCATATGCAGGTTGCCCTTGCCGCCACGGCACGCGCCCTTACAGATCACCACGAAGTTCTTCTTTTTGGGCTTCGTGCCCAGAGCATTGCGGAGCCGCCTGGTCTGTGGCGAGGTCCAGTTGTCATTCACGATCATCTGCACGTAGACACCGCGTTTGCGGGCCTTCAGCAGCGCATTGGCGACATCACGACGGTCAAAAGAGTAGGCCGCGATCCGGATCACTGAGCCCTTGGGCGAGTGGTTAATGCCGGCGATGACCCGCCGGATCAGCTTAGTTCGGGCCTTGACACCTGCGCGTGGCTTGTTGAAAGCCACCCCCGCTGGAGGGATCCACGTATCAGCCTTCGCGAGCGGCGCCGCCGGCGCCGAATTTGCGGCCTGGGCAGGCAACGCCGTCAGACCGCCCAACACCAGCGCAAGTGTTGGAACCAACAACCACAATCGTCGCATCACCGTCGAACCCCCGTGAGAGAAAACTTTATCTGGATAGGACACCACAAAAGTGCGGCCAAACGAGCAATTCCGAGCCATTTAGTTGCCTTCCGAGCGCCTAGCCACGGCGCCTGAGCCGGAAGCGCGGCCTTCTTTACGGACACCACTGTGGGCTCAACTGTACGTCGATTGCGCTGGTTCTCCATGCGCTCATCGAGCATCTGGGCCAGAGCAATGGTGGCAACGTCGACCAGGTCGCCATCGGCGGGCCGAACTGACCCGCTGGCGAAAGTGGCATCGACCGACACCAGGTCTTGGAGATCTCCGACCACTTGAAAATTTCCGGCCTCGATCCGCCGTACGTGACGTTCGGACACCTGGTGCACCCAGTCGCGATACTGGTCCGGCACCAAGATGCGCTCTCCCGGTTGGGCGCCGAGAACCTTGACGGCAAAGTAGCGTTTGCCCACCTCTCCGTAGACGTTGCGGCGCCGGTTGACCTTGTCCAAATGACTATTGACGAGGCTCAACACCTCAGCCTGGTTTCGTCCGATGGACTTGTTGAGCCGCCCAACCTCACGATTCAGCCGACTCACGTCAATGCCAACAACCTGACCAAAGCGCTCCAACAAAGCGTCCGGATCACTGCCTGGTGGCGGGACCGTCACCAGGTGGATGCGCGATTCGGGCACATGCTCCGCCCAGCGGTCGAGAATCTCGATCACATTTTTCTCGACCCAGTACTTTGCCCGATGGCGGTGTTCAGTTTTTTGGAGCCGGCGTAGGTAAGCATTAAATTTCACCGAGCCCCCCGATTGCAGCAACTGCTGCCAGGCGGACGGGATCTGTCGACCCAGGTCACGCAAGGTCACGATGACGTGCACCTCACGCCCAGCACAGGCGGCCAGCAGCGACTTGATCTGGTCATGAGTGGCTACGGCGAGACACTCCTCTGAAATCAGCGCCCGACTGCCCTTCGCCGCCGCTAGCGCCGCTGGCAATCGGTCTAACGCCTCGGCAACCTCGGGTGGATCAAACTCTGGGTTGTAGCGATCACGAACGCAGAGCATCAGGTGAAAAGTGTCGCGCTTAGACCCGGGAACCATGTCCAGTCCCTGACGCGTGAGTTCGGCCTGCGACTGCCAGAAAATGCTCTGCAGATAGGACGTGCCGGTCTTCTGTAGCCCGATATGGACGAAGACCGGTCGGGGCGAAGGCATCTTCAAATCTTAGGCCACGCGCTCATTTGGTGACTGGGGCTGGCTTGGCAGCGGCCTTGCGCATCGCCGTGTTGTGCTCGCGAAAGGCGCGGACGTCGCCCATTACGTCGGCCAGCACGCCGAGTGCAGTCTCCAACAACTCAGCCTCGGTGACAGACGACGGATGTCGCAGCTCAGGCAACTCGTCCGCAACCAAGAGTCGGTCCAGATCACCCACCACGTCGACACCGCTCGCCCGGATGAACTCCACTGCGTCTCGAGCGCGCTCGCGCAAGACAGCAACCCGCTCGTGCGAGGGCAGGAATCGTTCGCCGCCGGCGGGAACCAACTTGCTCTGGGCCAGATAACTGCGGATCCAAACGCCGCGGTCTCTGGCCGAGGTGAAGGTGGTGAGTTCGGGACTCAAACGCCGCAAGAACTCTGCCTCAACAACTCCAAGAGAGCGATACTCGCGGGCCTGATCGGTCACGAAGCCGGCCGGGTCGATGCCAATCAAGCCGCAGAATTGATTGAGCAGGGTTTCGCGAGGCGAGTTCGGCGGGGGCAAAACCAGCACATGCAACCGGGACGGATCAATGGTCGCACCCCAACGCTCGACCACGCCGCGCAGATCCACGGTGTCCCAAGCCCATTCGTCGTGGGAAGTTTCTGTTGGCGGAAAGTCGTCGAGTTCGCCGGTGAATCCGTGCTTGACATATTCCTGCCAATAACTGGTGAGCACCGTGAGCAGATCACGAGCGGTGACAATCAGTTGGACCTCGGCGTCGCCAAAGCGGGACAGCGCGGACGCCGCCTGGTCGCGCGAGGCAGCACCAAAGAACTCATGACTAATCAGCGCCGTCCCGTGGAATTGGTTCACTTCGGCGACGATGCTGTCCCAGGACTCGCGAACTTCCGGCAGCCGGTTAGCCAAGCCGGGATGCTCTCTCACCACGACACTGGCGCGCATGTGCTCGCGGGCGGATTCCCCGGGCAACAAGAGGCCCTGCTCCAAGAGTGCACCCTTGTTGGACCACAGCACAGACTGGAGGTAGGTCGTCCCGGTCTTTGGCAACCCGAGGTGAAAGAAAACCTTCTCCGCCAACGCGCTAGAGCCTGGATTGGTAGCGAGTCAGCAACTCGCCGAGCTTGTCTTCATCTCGCTGCGCGATCGGCACCAATAGTTCGGTGACGAGGTCCGTGAGTTCGGCGACTCGCAAGTTGAGCGCTCGGCACTCCTGCACCTCTTGCTCTAAGGCATCCACTCGTTGATGGAGCTCAAAAGTCCGCCCGATCCGGGTGTCCCGCAGAGACTTGCCACGCTGGACGATTTGTTCAGTTATCGATCCCATTGGGCCACCATTCGACAGATTTGAGACGCCGTACGCTTCGGATGTAGTGAGTCTGACCCCTCCAAAAGCGAAGGAGAGCCAGACGAGGCTAGCAGCACTTCACGGTGCACAACCGTGCCGCCGGCAGCCTCGATGTCTGCTCGGACCCGGCGTGGAAGCACGGGATGAAGATGCGGACCTGCGGCATTGTCGTCACCGCGCTCGACCAGAAAATCGAGGTAGAGCCGGCCGCCACCACGGAGCAACATGCTGGCGCTGCGCATCAGATTGCGTCGCCCACGTGAGTCAAGAGCGTCCACCAGGTGTCGGCCCATCAACACTTTGTCGCCCGGCCGGTGCGCCAAAAGAGCCGAGGTGCTGAGCACCGAGCGCAGTTCCAACAAGTTCATCGACAAGAAGTCAACCGGCAGACCCTCATCAGCGCTCTGCTTGGCCAACTGTTCGAAGGCCCTGGGTGCGTGGTCAAGGCCAACCGCACGGACTCCACGCGTCGCCATCCAACGTGCGTCAACACCCCACCCACAGCCGATATCAATGAAGTGCGCGGCGGCTGACTCTTTATCGGCGATCCATTGGACCAACTCCGAGGGCGCGAGATCAGGCGGCGCGGGATGTGCGCTGTAGCGCCCGTCCCAAGCCCCACGGTGAACCCTGATCCCGCGAAACCAGCCATTGAGGCGGCGATGTGTCGAGAGTGGGGTGGTGAACTTGTACGCCGGGTCGGGGGTGCGCCAGTGCGGGCCATAGGTCGCGACCAGGAACTTGTCGGTGTCAGCTGGGACCGGGAAGGTCCGACCCTCCAACGTCGCTGTTGTGAGGGGAAAGATCCAGGAGCGCTCGAAGGGGGTGCGAATCTCGCCCATCAAATGGAGGTTTCCGTCCATCATGAACCCGCCAAACACATCGAGCCCTCGCACTGAGCCGTCACTTTCGCGCACATCAACTTTGAACGCCGCACCGGAGTAACGCATCGTCGGGTAGCCCATGTCACACAGGGCGCGCTGGAGAGCGAAGGACTCGCGCATCACGTCAACGGGATGCTCGTGGTCGCTGACGTAACCGAGGTCGGCATCGCTGTCATGCCCGATGAGGGCACCGTTGCGCACGGCCCCCAACAACGTGCCGTAGGCCAAGAATCCGTCAACACCTGCGCTCTTGAGAGCGTCAAGCACTTCGGCGATTGCCTTGATGAGCGGCTCGACCTGCTCGGCGGTGCGATTCTCAAACGTCTTGACTCGACGCAGAGATTTGTCGAGGGCCAGCGGGCTGCCGTCAGCGTCCACGATGGCGATGCGATCCTGGCCCGCGCCAAGGTGCACTTCTCTGTCGAACACCACCTGATTCGATCCATGCACGGTGAGGGTGAGGCGGGTGCGACCATTGAGGAACTTGGTCAGTGAGCTGGGCCAAGCAACCTGATGGCCTGCCAGATGACCCCTGCCTTTGCGGAGGCCGTCACGATGTAACCAAAAGGACCAGATGCGCCGGCCGTCGAAGGCAACATCGAGCACGACCTCCCGCCGCGAGCTGGCTGAGATACCGTGAACATCAACAACCACACCGGTCACCCGGCCGGTACGACGACCGGGAAGAGAACTCACGTGGCGATCCTAGCGAGGTCTTTGCGGTGGCGCGTCCCCAGCAAGTTTTGGGTTGCGCCTTTGCTGGTGGCGCTGCTAGCCACCGCCCTCGGCACGGCTCCGGCGACCGGAGCCCCATCACCTCGCGATCGGGTGTTGAACTACACGCCTCCTGCGGGGGTCAAGTTCAACAATCCGATCGGGACTCAAGCTCAGCAACGGCGTTTGTTTCGGCATCTCAACCGGACGATAAAGAGCGTCCCTCGTCGAGGAACGATTCGTATTGCCGTTTTCTCATTCGCAGACGAAAAGACGTCCCAGGCACTGATCAAGGCCTACCAGCGGGGGGTTCGGGTCAAGCTGGTGTTCGCGGGGAACAACGTCTACCCACCGATGAAAGCGGTGCAACGCGTCCTGGGGTCGAATCCCACCAAGAAGTCCTATGCCATCTTCTGCTCGAGCAGCTGCCGAGGGACACTCGGCCAAATGCACGCGAAGTACTTCGCCTTCAGTCGTGCCGGCAAGGCTCGACACATCACCATGATCGGCTCTAATAACCTGACGAAACACAACGCGGAACGTCAGTGGAGCGACCTCTATACGGTCACCAATGACGAGGCCTTCTACACGGCCTTCAAGCCTTGGTTCAGCCAGTTGCGTAAAGACACCACGGTCCCCGCGCCCTACGTTCAGAAGCAAGTCGGCAGACACCGGATCTGGATCACGCCACTCGATTTGACGGTGGCCACCGACCCGCTGCTCGAGGCCATGTCGACCATCCGTTGCCAGGTGACGATGGGAGAGATCGATGCGCAATCCCCGACCCCCGACGAAGTGGTGGCGACGCGGCTGCGGATCGCCACGCACGCCTGGAACGGTGATCGGGGCGTCGCACTCGCCCGACGGGTCGCAGAACTCCAGGGCCAAGGCTGCGCCGTCCAAGTGTTCTATTACGACATTGGGTCCGGGTCCTCCGTCCGGTCGATCCTGACCGAGGCGGGCGTTGTGTTGAATCCTGGCACCATCTCAGGCGTGCACACACACCACAAACTGATGATCATTTCCTGGGGCGATCGACGGCCAGTTGAGCACCACCCGGGTGATCACGGGATCGCAGAACTGGAGTAGCCGCGCGCTGCCCAGAGACGATGTGATCCTTCAGATCGATGAGGAGTCAACTGGCGCGGCGTACGTCGCCGCTTTTGACCGAATGTGGCGGATCGGCTAGCACGTCGTAGAGATGCCTCTTGGCCCGCGAATGTCGAGTATCCTGACCGGGTGCGCCAGGGGACGCGGACAGCCATCCGCCGATTTAACTTCGCCACGGCTATTACCGTCGCCGTGGTGTCTGGTGGCGTGCTTTGGGTTCAACCGGGTGCAGAATCCGACGACACCGTCCTTAGCGCAAAGAACCTGACCAGGACCGCCCCACAAGTGTCTCAAGTGAGCTCACCGGGGAGCCCTGCCGACGTAGTGCAGGAGCCACAAATCAATCGGGCGCCAGCCGTGGTCACCCGCGAATTGGATCGCCCACTACAACCCCAAGTCCTAGCACCGGCAGCGGATCCGATCGAGTTGATCCCGCCACCTTCGTTTACCTTCCAGATCGCAGCCCACAACGTCCTCGGTGCGAGCCATACCGCGGGCAAGCAGTCGCGCCGGGGCTTTGCCGGAGCCGCCACCCGGATGGGCTACACCGCCTCGCTGCTCAACGACTACGGCGTCGATGTAGTCGGCTTGCAAGAATTCCAGCGTTCCCAGTACGACATGTTCCGTGGCCGGATGCCCGGCTTCGGGGTCTATCCGGGGCTCTCGGCCGGGCCACTCGGCATCGAAAACTCCATCGCCTACCGCACGTCCATGTTTGACCTGGTCGACGCCTACACCATCACGGTGCCTTACTTCGGCGGCCGTCCTCGCCCCATGCCGGTCATCAGACTCAAGGAAATCACCACCGGGCGCGAGTTCTATGTGGCCAACTTTCACAATCCTGCCGACACCCACGGCAATGCCGCGCGCTGGCGCGGTGCGGCGACCAGCATCCAGATCAACTTGATCAATCGCCTTCGTGCGGAAACCGAGTTGCCAGTATTCATCACCGGAGACATGAACGAACGTGAGTCGTGGTTCTGCCGAGTCACTGCAGCGACCGGCATCGCCTCGATGAGTGGCGGCGGCACTGGCTCGCCTTGCCAACCACCGTCGGGCCCTAATCCAGTGGACTGGATTCTTGCCACCACCGATGTCCAGGTGACCAATTGGCAGGACGTTCGCACCGGCCTGATCACCCGCACCTCCGACCACCCATTGTTGGTCGGCACCGCGCTCATGGAGGACTGAGCGCCCACACCGGGTAGCGTTTGCCCGTGAGCATCGCACCGTCCCGCGTTTTTGCGGCCCGACTGGTGGGTGTGCCGATCCTCGATCCCCAGGGCGACCACGTCGGCAAAGTGCGCGATCTGGTGGTGGCCTTGCGATCTGGCACGGCCCAGCCCCGGGTCGTTGGCATGGTGAGCGAGGTCTTCGGTCGCCGACGAATCTTCGTTCCCATGACCCGGGTGACCCACATCGACAGCACGGCGATCTACACCACCGGCCTGTTGAACATGCGTCGCTTCGAACAACGCAGCACCGAGACGCTCGTCATTGGTGAAATGCTGGACAGGCAAGTAGTCATCACCGATTCAGGCATCCGGGGAGCGATCTACGACGTCGGGATGGAGCAATCCCGCACCCGTGACTGGGTGGTGTCGAGGGTCGCGGTGCAAGAGCCCAGCAAGGGTTTCCGTCGACAAGGGCAAACCCATGTTGTGGAGTGGCGTGACGTCGAGGGCTTGGCACAACACGAACAGGCCCAAGGCGCGACTCGGCTGCTGGAAGCACTCAATGAGATGCGGCCCGCTGACGCGGCAGCCACGATCCACGATTTGCCGGCCGACCGACGTACAGCTGTGATTGCGGCCCTTGATGACGAGCGCCTTGCCGATGTCCTGGAGGAACTGCCCGACGAGGACCAGGTCGAGATCCTGAGCCTCCTCAATCCCGAACGTGCCGCCGACATCTTGGAAGAGATGTCCGCCGACGACGCGGCCGACTTGATCGCCGACCTACCCGCTGAAACGGCCGCGCGCCTGCTCGCGTTAATGGAGCCCGACGACGCTGAAGACGTACGCCGACTGATGGTCTACGACGAAGAGACCGCAGGCGGCATGATGACTCCCGAGCCGGTGATCCTGCCACCCGACGCGACCGTAGCCGAAGCCCTGGCACATGTACGCCGCTCCGAGATCCCGATGTCGTTGGCGGCTCAGGTCTATGTCTGTCGACCGCCGCTGGAGACGCCGACCGGCCGTTTGTTGGGGATGGTCCACATCCAACGACTCCTGCGTGAGCCACCTTCAGCACTCGTAGCAGGGTTTGTCGATTCCGAACTGGCCTCCATCCACGCGGATGCGCCGATGTTGGACGTCGCGATCCATGTGGCGACCTACAACCTCACCGCAGCACCCGTCGTCGACGAGGATGGTCGCCTCCTCGGCGTCGTGACGGTCGATGACCTGCTAGATCACCTCTTGCCGGGCGGTTGGCGGGACCGTCCCAATGATGCGACCACATCTTTGGCTGGAGGCTGGTCATGAGCGACCGTAATCGCCAGGGCCGTCTCGACACTCCCAAAGACACCCGCCGTACCCTGCTCAAGCGCCCCGACTATGACTCGGACACCTTCGGGGTTTTTGCCGAGCAGTTCGCCCGGTTTATGGGGACTGCTTCGTTCCTGATCTACATGACACTGGTCGTCGTGGTTTGGGTGCTCTGGAACGTGCTCGCGCCCGGGGACTGGCGATGGGATTGGTATCCGTTCATCTTCTTGACACTGATGCTGAGTTTGCAGGCGTCGTACGCCGCGCCGCTGATCCTGCTGGCCCAAAACCGCCAGGAAGTGCGAGACCGGGTCACCGGTGAGCAGGATCGTCAGGCCAATGCCCGAGCTCACGCCGACATGGAATATCTCGCTCGCGAGATTGCTGCGTTGCGGATGGCAGTCGGCGACATGGCAACCCGAGATTTCGTCCGCTCCGAACTACGAACGTTGCTCAGCGAACTCGACGACCGCGCGCAGCCAGATGATGGACCCACTGACAAGCGTGAGTCAGACCCGGACCGCTGACGCTTTACCCACTGAGTCTCCTTTACCGGGGTCTCCCGACTAGGCTGGCCACCATGACCTCCCCCTCGCTCGACCCGGTGAAGGATCGCGTGATGACAGCGCTCGCGGCCGTCAATGACCCTGAGATCAAGCGTCCGATCACTGAACTCAACATGGTCGAATCGGTCGAGATCAGCGACCAGGGTGTCGTCGCACTCACCGTCCTCCTCACGGTGTCCGGTTGCCCCATGCGCGACACGATCACCCGCGACGTCACTGCGGCGGTTGCTCAAGTTTCCGGAGTGACATCAGTTGAGTTGACCCTCGGCGTCATGAGCGATGAGCAACGTTCGGGCCTCCAGCAGACCTTGCGCGGAGGCGTGGCGGCCAAAGAAATCCCGTTTGCACAACCCGGTTCACTGACCAAGGTGTTCGCGATCGCGAGTGGCAAGGGTGGCGTCGGCAAGTCCTCGATCACCGTGAATCTAGCCGTCGCCCTGGCCCGACGCGGACGACGCGTCGGCCTAGTCGATGCAGATATCTACGGCCATTCCGTGCCAGCCATGTTGGGCGTTGCCGACTCACGCCCGACCCAGGTGGAGAGCATGATCATGCCAGTGCCCACACCGTCTGGCGTCTCGGTTATCTCGATCGGGATGCTCAAGCCGCGACGAGATCAGGTCGTTGCTTGGCGTGGCCCCATGCTCGATCGTGCCTTGGTCCAGATGTTGGCGGACGTCTATTGGGGAGACCTCGACATCCTGCTGCTGGATCTCCCGCCGGGCACGGGAGACATTCCGATGTCGCTTGGCCAGCACCTGCCCAACGCCGAAGTCATCGTGGTCACTACGCCGCAAGAAGCCGCCGCCGAGGTGGCCGAAAGGGCAGGCACGATGGCCTCGATGCTCCATCAGCGCGTGATCGGGGTGATCGAAAACATGAGTTACCTCGCCTGCCCCCATTGCGGAGCAGAGCATCGTCTCGAGATCTTTGGCTCCGGTGGGGGTCAGCGGGTTGCCGACACACTGAGCGAGCGGTTCGGCTATTCGGTGCCCATCCTGGGTGAGATCCCGCTCGAGATGTCGCTGCGCCAAGGCGGCGATGCCGGAGAGCCGATCGCTGGAGGCGATACGTCCACTCCAGCATGGATCGCGCTCAATCAGATCGCGGGAACACTGGCCGGTCTGGGTCGGGGCCTCGAGGGACGACAACTTGGTCTGACCCCAGCTGGCCGGAGGTAACCACATGTTTGGCATGGGCTTGCAAGAGCTGGCGGTGATCGCCTTTGTCGCCGTGATAGTTTTCGGCCCCGACAAATTGCCCGATCTTGCCCGCCAGGCGGGCCGGTTTGTTCGTTCCTTGCGCACCTTTGCCAATTCAGCACGCGACGAACTCCGCACCGAACTCGGCCCGGAGTTCTCCGATCTTGAGATCCGCGATCTCGACCCTCGAACCCTTGTGCGCAAGCACATCATCGAGGCCATGGAAGACGAAGACGACAAAGCGGTCTCCGCCAAACCCAAGAAGCGGCTCAAGGACGCGCCGGTCGTGGAGTCTGGTCCGCCCCCCTTCGACGCAGACGCGACCTAGTCTCGACTTTGCACGGCCGCGATGGCGGCAAAGTTAAGCAGGAGAGTCTTTCCTTCACCTGCTACCGCCTCGACGAAGTCGGCGCCCACGCGACGAAGCCGTACGTCGTGCTGGACTCCATCCAACTGGTGCACCAAGCAATGCTCACCAGCCTCAGCGAGTCGGCGAAGAGCCGACCCAAAACCAAGACGTGTCACCGGCGACCACGCTATCTCTGGCACGGAGCGGAGCGACGCGTGCTGGATCGCGGCAATCGCCTCAAGCCGGATGACCCAGTCTCCAGCCGGTCCCTGAACCAGGCACCAGCGTGTCCCCACTCGCCGGAGCACGCCCTGCAGGGTGCCGATGCCGAGCACCTCCATGCCGATCTGGCGATCCACTGACGCCATCAGGCGACTCGCCAACGTGACCTGATTGTATTCGGCCCGGCCCAGATCCAGGATCTCCAGGTCTCGCTCAGCGGCGAACATGCCTTGTGCCTGTTGCTCAAGGTCATCGAGGACAGCGAACAGTTGGTCTTCCCAAGACATAGCCGAACCCTGTCATGAGTCAGACGCCGACGCCCAACTGTCCTTGAACAATTGACATGTTAGGTAAAGAGACGTTAACTACCTCAAACATACGCAAACATATGGATAGGGGCGAAAACCATGATCTTTCGAGGTTTCAGATGTTTGGTCGTCTGGCTGTTAGCCACCGTCTCCCTCGTCGGGATCAGTTGGCTTGCCGGTGACAACCTGGTCAGCACCAGATCCTCAATTCGAGGTGACACCCTCACCAGTCAATCGTTCGAGACTTTGCTCATCTGGCTCTGTTCGGCCCTGCTCCTTGGGTGCTGTCTCTGGCTCTGGCTCACCACAACAGTCGTCGTGCTCGGGGCGCTGCGTGGGCGGACGCGTGACCGGATTCAGGGCTGCCCGGACTTCCTTCGCCGCGGCCTGCTTGTCGCATGCGGAGTCGCTATCGCTGGCTCTCTCGCGGTTCCTGCGCACGCAGCTAGTTTTGGCGTTGGCGGTGAACCTCAGTCACCGTCGCGTACGGCGGGATCAGAGCTGATTGGCCTGCCTCTGCCCGACCGCGCTGAGCGCACAGCACAGCCTGCGATTGAGCTGACCCCACCGGAAACTGAACGGCGGCGGTGGTCGACTCCCATCCGACACGATTCGCAACCCGTCTCTCCCCCACGCGTCATCACGGTGAAAGCCGGCGACACATTATGGGACATCGCCGCTCATAGTCTTGGCCCAGATCCTTCCCAACCAGCCATTGCGGAGCGTTGCGCGGAGATCCACGCTCTCAATCAGGAGGTCATTGGCGCAGATCCCGACCGCATCTTTCCTGGGCAAGACTTGCGCCTGACGAAATTGGTTGGGGAGTGACCATGTCAGTCCAAGCACTGCGTCGGCCAGTCACGGTGGCAAGTGTCCAGGGCGCCTTGGCCTTGGAGTTGTCCCCTCGGCTGATGCCGCCGCTCGCCATCGTTCCGGAACCAACCATTCCACCCGTGTCTGACCGAGATGTGGTGCCGGTCGCGACCGCCACCCGGCGCGAACTTGAAGGCTGGGCCAGGCGCTATGGCCAGGCCGCGGCTGAGGTGGCCACGGGCGATCGTCCGGCGTCCCAGGTGGTGCGCTGGTCGACGCCACGAGTCTATGAAGACCTCGTCCGGCGAGGTCTGCTCGTGGCACGCGCGGGTCGCCACGCCACGGGCCTGGGCCGCGAACGGCGAATCGTCGCCAGGCCCCAAGTGCGCAGCGTTCGGATCAGTTTCGTCGCCGGCCACGTCGTCGAAGCAAGCTTCCATGTGAAGTACGGCGAGCGCTCCCGGGCGATCGCCGCTCGTTTCGAAGTGCTCGATGATCGCTGGCAGTGCAGCGCTTTGGAATTTGCCTAGCGAGATGGCCAGACGGAGTTCCGGCTAACCGCCCGCCCGCGTGGTCAGGCCCGTCGGACCGCCCGGAGCGCCGTGGCACTTCTTGAACTTCTTGCCTGAGCCACAAGGACACGTCGCATTTCGGCCCACACCGGCAAACTCGTCGTCGGTCTCCCTGGGCGCAATCACGGCCACCTCCCCGTCTTCACTGGGAGCGGAGTAGGACAACCGTTGGGGCCGACTCGGTTGCTCTAGACCCTTGGCCCGGATCAGCGGGTGCGAAACCGGCGTCTCTTCCGCCTCCGGCGCGAAGTCGAGATCAGGTCCAGTGGCTCCCTGGTCGGGCGTGGTCGTGACTCGTGGCCCTCATGATCGTGACCCTGGTGATCGTGAATGGCAGCGGCGTCCTCGACTTGAACATCGAGGTTGAACAAGAACCCGACCGACTCCTCTTTGATGCCTTCCATCATGGCCGCGAACATGTCGAAGCCTTCGCGCTGGTATTCCACCAAAGGGTCCCGCTGAGAGTAGGCCCGCAAGTAGATGCCTTCGCGGAGATAGTCCATTTCATAGAGATGCTCGCGCCACTTGCGGTCAAGAACCGACAACACGACACGACGCTCGACCTCGCGGAGGTTGTCCTCACCGAGATCGATCTGGCGCTGGTCATAGGCTGCCTGCGCATCTTGGCGCAGCGCTTCGCTCAGTGCCTGAGCAGTGAGATTAGCGCGGCCGCCAGCCTCTTCAGCCAGGTCATCCAACGACACGGCTGTGGGGTAAAGCTGTCGCACTGCCAACATCAGTCTGTCGAGATCCCATTCGTCAGTGAGACCTTCTGTTGCCGCATTGACATAGCCCAACACCACGTCGTCGATGAAGCCGCGAATCTGCTGCTCAAGGTTGGCCCCTTCGAGCACCTCACGGCGTTCGGCGTAGATGACCTCGCGCTGGCGGCTCATCACATCGTCATACTTGAGCACGTTCTTGCGCGATTCGAAGTTTTGAGATTCGACTTGGCCCTGCGCAGAGGCGATTGACTTGGTGACCGACTTGTTCTCGATTGGCACGTCGTCGGGCACCTTAAGCGCCAGCAGGACACGTTCGACCCAATCCGACTTGAACAGCCGCATCAGCTCGTCTTGCAACGAGAGATAAAACCGGGATTCGCCCGGATCGCCCTGGCGGCCGGATCGACCACGCAGCTGGTTGTCGATACGTCGCGACTCGTGGCGCTCGGTGCCGATGACGTAAAGCCCACCCAAGTCACGCACTGCGTCATGCTCTTCGCCGACCTGGCCCTTGATCTTTTCGACCATCGTTGGCCAAGCGGTTTCGTATTCGTCTGCGTTCTCGATCGGGTCTAACCCCTGTTTACGCAACTCCTGGTCAGCGAGGAAATCGACCGATCCGCCGAGCATGATGTCAGTTCCGCGGCCAGCCATGTTGGTGGCGACCGTGACGGCACCTTGGTGTCCAGCCATCGCGACGACCTTCGCCTCATCGGCGTGCTGCTTGGCGTTCAACACGGTGTGGGGGACGCCGCGCTTGCGCAGCGCCTCAGCGAGGTATTCGGACTTCTCCACCGAAACCGTGCCGACCAGAATCGGCTGACCAAGGCTGTGGCGCTCGACAATATCCTCGACCACAGCATCATATTTCGCCTCTTCGGTCCGATAGACCAGATCGGGACTGTCGATGCGGGCCATCGGCTTGTTGGTGGGGATCGGGACCACGCCGAGCTTGTAGATCTTGTCGAACTCCGAGGCCTCGGTCATCGCCGTACCGGTCATGCCCGACAACTTGGCGTAGAGGCGGAAGTAGTTCTGGAGAGTGATCGTGGCGAGCGTCTGGAACTCCTCGCGAACGGTAACGCCCTCTTTCGCCTCAATGGCCTGGTGCAGACCGTCGTTGTAGCGGCGCCCCTCCAACATCCGGCCGGTGTGCTCATCCACGATCAGCACATCGCCATTCATGACGACGTACTCCTTGTCGTTGCGGAACAACTCCTTAGCCTTGATGGAGTTGTTCATGAACGAGATCAACGAGGTGTTCACCGAGTCATAAAGGTTGTCGATCCCGAGATGGTCTTCGACCTTGGTAATGCCCGGCTCAAGCACCGAGATCGTCCGCTTCTTCTCGTCGACTTCGTAGTCAACGTCCTTGATCAGATTCTTCGCGATGACAGCGAACTCGCCGTACCACTTCACTTCGTCTTGGGTGGGCCCGCTGATGATCAACGGGGTGCGGGCCTCGTCGATGAGGATGGAGTCGACCTCGTCCACGATCGCGAAACTGTGGCCACGTTGCACACACTCCTCGATCGAGGACGCCATGTTGTCGCGCAAATAGTCGAAGCCAAGCTCGTTGTTGGTGCCATAGGTGATGTCGCAGGCGTACGCCGCGCGACGTTCGGCGGGCCGCATACTCGGCATGATCACTCCGGTCGAGAGACCGAGGAAATGGTAGATCCGACCCATCCAGTCGGCGTGATACTTCGCCAGATAGTCGTTGACAGTGACGACATGGACGCCCTCACCAGACAATGCGTTGAGGTAGGCCGCCAGGGTGGAGACCAAGGTCTTGCCCTCACCAGTCTTCATCTCGGCGATATTGCCGAGGTGCAGCGCCGCGCCGCCCATGATCTGGACGTCGTAGTGTCGCTGGCCAAGCACTCTTTTGGCGGCCTCGCGCACCGTGGCAAAAGCCTCCGGCATCAGATCATCGAGTGTTTCGCCATCAGCATGGCGCGCCTTGAGCTCGGGTGTCATCGCCTGCAACTGCTCGTCGCTCATTGCGACGAAGTCGTCCTCGATCGCATTCACGGCTTTGGCGATTGCTTCGAGCTGTCGCAGAATTTTTCCTTCGCCCATGCGAAGGAGCTTGTCCAGAATGGCCACGCGGGAAACTCCTGAAAGATTGCCAGAGAAGATTGCCAGAAACGATCTTCGGTGCGCCATGACGGGCACCAACGATCCATCGTACCGAGAGATCCAACGCTTCCGAGAATGTCCACTCAGTCAGGGACAGTCAGGGTGCTCAGGCGGATCTCAGCGCCGCCGCAACCGGATCCGCCAAGTCACCGCGGCCAACAATGTGAATGTCTGGCAGACCCAACCATTGCGCCAACCGGATGAGCTCTTGGGCTAGCTCCTCAGCAGTGTCTGCTGGCGCACCATCCTCGGCGTACGCCGCCTGCACGAGGAGCCTGCCGCGGGCTCGGTCTGCCTTGAGATCAACCCGGCCCACGAGTTGGTCGCCCAGCAAGAAAGGCAAGACGTAGTAGCCATAGCGACGCTGGGCGGCTGGCACGTAGATCTCGATCCGATAGTGAAACCCGAACAACGCTTCGGCCCGAGCGCGCTCCCAACACACCGGATCAAAGGGGCTCAGCAGCGCCCGTGCTCGTACCGCCCGAGGCAGACGTGCTTCATGGTGGAGGAAGGAGACTCTGTCCCACCCCTCCACTGTGACCGGCAGCAACTCCCCTGCTTCGACCAACTCGGCGACGGCTTGTTTGGTCTCCGCCATGCCCATCCGGTAGTAGTCACGCAGGCAGGCAAAGGTCCCTAGGCCGTGGGAGCGGGCTGCTCGACGAATCAGTTCCCGATTTGCCTCGGCAGGGCTCGGGGTTGGGGTCGCCAGGATGGCTGCGGGCAGCACCCGCTCCGGGAGGTCATAAATAACTTCGAATTGACGATTCCGACCCGCGATCGCCACCTCACCGACCACGGACAAGTAGTCCAAAGTCCGGCGCGCGTCGGACCAGTTCCACCCCCAATGGTCGCGGTCTCGGGGCCTGCCATCATCGAGGTCACGCGCAGTGCTTGGCCCCAGAGCCGCAAGGTCAGCCAGCACCTGCGGAACCATGGCGTGGCGTGCATCAGTGCTGTCCCATTTGCCTTGACGGGACCGATAGGAGGCCATCCGATGCTGCATGACCGGCCACAAGTCAACGGGCATGTAGGCCTGGACATGGGCCCAGAATTCGACGAGCCGGCGCGGCTTTCGCTCGGCCGCGTCGTGCAGGAGTTTGGTGTCGTACACCCCCATCCTCGAGTAGAGCGGGAGATAGTGAGCACGCTGGAGAACGTTGACCGAATCGACCTGAATCACGCCGAGACGCTGGACCGTGCGATCAAAAGTCCGCCTAGTGGCAGTGGCATGAGGCGGATCGCAAAAACCCTGCGCGGCCAAAGCGATCCGCCGGGCCTGCCCGAGGGAGAGAGACTCGCCCGGACTCACGGGATGTCGAGCAACTTCTCCCGCACGGCATACATCACGGCTTCCATCCGCGAGTGAAGTTGGAGCTTCTCCAAGATGTTGCGTACGTGGTTTTTGACAGTGTTTTCGGAGATGAACAATTGCTTGGCCACCTCGCGGTTGTTGAGTCCCTTGGCCACCAACCTCAGCACCTCAAGCTCCCGCTCGGTCAGCCGCAAACCCGGGGTTGTCTCGCTAGCTGGCCGGGACATCTGCTTGAACTCGTCGATCAGCTTCACCGCCATTGACGGGCTGATCAGCGACTGTCCATCAGCCACGACCCGCACCGCTTGGGCTACCTCGTCGATGGATGAGTCCTTCACGAGATAGCCGGACGCACCGCTTTTCACGGCCTCATAGAGGTCTGCTTCTTCCTCCGATGAGGTCAGCATGATGATCTTCGCTGAGGGGACAGCCTCTTTGATGGCCAAGCAGGCCTCGATCCCAGAGCGCTTGGGCATCCGCACATCGAGGAGTACGACGTCAGGAACCGTTACGGTCGCCAGACGAGTGCCTTCAATGCCGTCGCCAGCCTCACCTACGACCTCGACGCCACTCTCCAAACCCAGCAGCATGATCAATCCGCGACGGAACAACTCTTGGTCATCAACCACCAATACGCGGATGGGCTCAGCCCCGTCATCGTCGGAGTCGCTCTCGTGAGGCACGGTCGTCTGGGTCATGTGCCCATCCTGTCAGACCACTAGTCAGCAGCTCCGTCGATTTCGAGAGAAATCACGCCATAGTCATAGCCCTTGCGGCGATAGACCACCGACGGGCGCTCAGATTCCTTGTCGACGTAGAGATAGAAGTCGTGGCCGACCAATTCCATCTCATACAGCGCCTGATCCAGGGTCATCGGCGAAGCCGGATGAGTCTTCTCTCGCACGACCAGCGGACCTTCACCGGTGACTTCAATCGGCCCGACCGAATGATCTGAAATCACCTCGTGGGCGCTGCCGAGCTCGGCCTCGCTGAGCTCGTGCTCCTTTTTGCTCAATGCCTGCCCCACGGAAACCGGATTGTGTCGGCCATGGTGGACGCGACGGCGATCTGCAGCGCGGCGCATTTGAGCAGCCATCTTGTCGAGCGCCAGGTCCAGGGCACCCATCTTGTCGACGGCATTTGCTTCTGCTCGGATCACCGGTCCCCGCGAGTGTGCCGTCAACTCGACCCGCACCGCTCGATCAGCCTGCCGCGGGTTGCGCTCAGCCTCGACCTCAACGGCAACCCGAATGATGCGGTGGTCATGCTTCTCGAGCCTGGCCAACTTCTCCTCGGCGTGGCTACGGAACCGGTCTGACAATTCGCAATGCCGACTGGTGATAACGACGTCCATGGCAACCTCCGAGGGTGAGGGGGTGGGTGTGCTGGTTGGAATCCGCCTGGCCGACCTGGTCTTCGACCCCACATTCGCCTGCGGAGGGGTTCGCAGCTTGTGCCACTACTGCCCTTCTCCTAGTGGTCGCCGTATCTGACGGCGGCACCAAGGCAGGACTTACTACTAAGCCGCACCGTGCTCCTCGTGCCCTCAAGCTTTCACTCCTGGGACCTGAGTTACGTGGACCGTTTCGCCTGCGACTGGCATCGGCTTGTCGAGCCAGACTTCCACTCAAGGTGGATGCCTGAACGACGCAACCACGGACCCAGGCGGACTCCATGAGCCGACGCTAGCCGGTGTTTGCCCCTAACGAAAGGAAACGGCCAAAGCAGAGTTTGATTGGGCTAGTCGTCAGTGTCCGCGACGAGCCGACGAGCGGTGGCCGCGACGGTGGCAATGCCCACTACCCGCAGGCCGACGGATTCAAGTGCCCGCTGCGCTTCTCGGGCCGTCGCACCAGTTGTCAACACGTCGTCACAGATCACGATCCCGACAGGTCCGGGCTTAGTGGAAACCCACCGCCGCATCCGCTCCCCTGGCACAAACATGGACCCGCTCATGTTCGCGGCTCGTCCCTGGGCGCCAAGCTGCGACTGGTCAATCACTCCTGGACGCATTTCAAGCAACCTCAGCACGGAGACCGGCCTCTCCCACTGTTCGTTTCGAAGCAAGCACTGTGCGGCACGAGCAGTAATCGTGGCGATAGCGTCGTGGCCTCTTGATCGCACTGTCTTTGCTCTGGAGGGGGCGGGCACTAGCGCCACTCCGACTCCCGGCGGGACCTGGGCGACAGCGCTGGCGACAGCTAGCGCAATCTGGGCGCCAAGCGGTGCAGCGAGCGAACGTACTCCGTGTTCCTTGAGCGCCACGATCAGCTCACGCACTGTTCCAGAGTAGGCCGCCGTCGTCCACGGAGCCGCGAGACCTATTGGCGAGGGGCATGGCCACGCCAGTCGAGCCGTCTGCGGCAACTCGGCTCGGCAAGCGGGGCACAAGGCTCGCCCAGGTCGTCGACAGCCCAAACACTGGCTGCCGAACAGTAGGTCACTGAAGGCGTCGCGCACCCCACAATCCGACGGGGCCCAGCCGTCGAACGCAAGGCGCCAGGTGCCCGGCTGTGGATAACTGCCGCCGGTGTCCAGGCGTCAGCCGACGTAGGTCAGCGCTTCAATCGTGGACGGAATCGCGGCTGCGATCCCAGCGTCAAAGGGGTCTTGCACGCCAGAATCGGTCGTGACTAGGACTCCATCCGTGGCCACCGGAGAAGAAGTCAGCCGACGCACCCTTTCGGGCAACATTCGGGTGGTTTCACCCAAGGATTCGAAGTTGTTGGGCCCACCGTCGATCGACATGAACCGAATCTCATCGCGATCCTCGGTCACTCGGACCACGAGCGTCAGCACGGTCGGTGATCGCCAGCCAAGCGCGGTGACGCGCAGCAAGTTGTCGGGACTGCCTTGCGCAATCGGCGTTGCCTCGGTCGCCCGCAAGACGTTGCCTTCCGAGTCGCGAACGACGCGGCTCACCAGGACGACATCGGAGTCGGGCTGCTTCACGACAGCAACAAATCGTGAGCCGTCCCGGGAGACGGCAAAGGACTTGACGCTTGCTCCGCTCACACCGGGGATCTCCACCGTTGATCGGACGTCATCTACCACGACCGAGACTGCGGCACCGCTGCGCCGTCGATCCACTAGCCATAAGCGATCTTCGAAGTCCCAAACCGGCTTGAGAATGTCCTCGCCCTGACTGATCACTTCTTGAGCGACACTGGTCGCCTCGGTCAGATCTGCCACCAATACTTCTCGTCCCGAGCCAGTCACCCCTGCGACCCGTTGCGCGGTCAGCCCCACGGCTAGGTCGCGCAAGCCAAAATCGGTGGTGCTCAACGGCCCCTGCAACTCGGGATCTTGATCCCCCGTCACGGCAACCACCAGGCCATCACGCAGACCGTAGAGGTCCTGGCTGGCGTTGACCACCGACGGGTCGTAGTCGGCTCCGTAATCCACGCTGAGTTGCGTTGCTCCCTGAGGCAGGCCAACGGTCTCATCGCCGATGGCAAGCCGGAAGGAGCGGACATCGGGGTCCTGTCTCAGGGTCCAGGCAAGTTGGGCAAGCACCATGGGCACCGCCTCACGAGCCAAGTCGCCTGGATCGCCTTGCAGCGTAATTTCGGCGACGCCGTCTTGAGTCACCGGCACGGACAGCTCCATTTGGAGACCTGGCGGCAAGAAGGTGCGCGAGATCTGGGCATCACCGGTCTGCGGACCAGCCAGCAAACCGCGGACCAGTGAGGACGATAGTTGTTCGCCTCGGGGGACATAGACCGGCTCAGGAACAAGCACCTGCGCGGTCGGGTCAAAGAAGTAGAGCGCAACTTGCCGGAAGCGCAACTCGAACCACGCCTCCGGAACAATCAGCGCATCGGGCGCTTCGCCAATGCGCCACTCACCGTCCTCGACCACCATCGGAAAACTGAGCGCGGTCACGTCTGCTGGGCCTAGCCACGCCCCTGCGGAGTCGAGGCGATTGACTCCGCTCACTGCCATTTGGACGGTGTTTGAACCTTGCGGCTGGGTGGCATCGGCGTAGGTCAGCGTGGCTCGTTTGGGGTCCCAACTTGCCCGGGCCTCGCGCGATAGAAACTGTCCCGCAACACTGACCTGCAGTGACGACGCCATCATGGCGTCGAAGAAGTGCTTGACGATGTCTGCTGGAGATTCGCCCGGTTGAGGTGGGGCCGGTTCGATATAGGGCCCGACATCGCTCTCGCCAGATCCACCCTGAGTGGTGGTGACCAGCGGTCCAGACTCGGGGAGTTGCAGGCATGCCGTCAGGACCGGCAATAGCGCCACCATGGCCACGAAACGGGCGAGCCGCGAATGGCATCGCGTCACTGTTGGGCCACCCTGTCCGGAGCCCGCGCCGCTGGTCGCTCTTGGGCATCTTCGGGAATCAGGGACAGTGGACTACTGGTGATGGCACCCCCGTGTTTGCGGGGCAGGGTCAGCAAGAACAACGCACCTCCGCCGGGCCGCCCCCAGGCTTGGAGCCACCCTCCGTGCAGGTGGGTGTCCTCGCGCGCGATCGATAACCCCAACCCGGTGCCTCCGCTAGTGCGGGCCCGGGCTGGGTCGGCGCGCCAGAAGCGGTTAAACACCAACGCCGCCAAGCCCGGCTCCAGTCCGACACCATAATCGCGCACAGAGATGGCCGCGGCCTCGCGGTTGCCGGCCACCTTCACCACGATGTCTCCGCTTTCGGCGTGATCGATGGCGTTGACGACCAAGTTGCGGACGATGCGCTCGACTCTTCTAGGATCAGCCTCCGCCAAGCATCTGCCGACGGCCTGGACGATGATGCGAGAGCCGCGTTGCTCCGCGAGTGGTCGAGTCATATCGACCACCCGCATCGTGACATCCACGAGATCGATGTCGTCGAGATCGAGGACCGCAGCGCCGGCATCGAAACGACTGATCTCCAAGAGATCCGCAAGCAGGGTTTCGAACCGATCCAGTTCCTTCTGCAGCAGTTCAGCCGCTCGGGCGGTGGGAGCATCGAAGTCTTCACGGGCGTCGTGCAACACGTCGCTGGCCATCCGGACGGTGGTTAACGGCGTCCGCAGTTCGTGGGAAACGTCGGAGACGAAGCGCCGTTGGACGCGACTCAACTCCTCGAGTTGGCGGATCTGCATCTGCAGGTTGGAGGCCATCTGGTTAAACGACGTCGCCAACCTGGCCAGGTCATCTTCACCGCGCACTTTGAGTCGCTCCTGGAGCATCCCGGCGGCCAACCTCTCCGCTCCGCGACGAGCCAACCGGATTGGGGCGACTACCTGTCTGGTCACCAGCCAGGTCATCCCGGCGACCAGCACCAACAACAGTGCCGCCGCCGTGATCAGGGCCCGGGTGACCAACGCCAGCGTCTCGCGCTCCTCGTCCAACGGAAAGAAGTAGTAGAGCGTGTACGTCGCCCCGTCGGCGGGCAGTTTCACCTGGGATCCCACCACGATGCCGGCACCCTGCACCAAGCCACCGGAATTCTCGGTGGTCAGAATCTTGGTATAGGTCCATGTCGTCGCTGCCGGGACACTGAAGTGCGCTCTGAGCGTGTCGGGAACACTCGCCAGATCCAGCCCGGGCGTGTAGAGATTGACCCCTGTGCGAGTCGCTCCGCCGTCCGCCGCCGATGACGCCCGACCTTCTGTGGCACCCGCAGCGGACTGATTGACCGCGTTGATTGGGCCGGACAGGAGCACGCTGAAGCCACTGGCGTAGCCCCGCTGGATCATCGGAGAGACCAGGTTGGACCGTTGGCTGGCAGCATCGCGATCATCGCCCTCAGCGCGGGCAAGGCGATTCTTTGCCTCACTGGTCTCGTTGCCGGCTTCGGCCAGCACCGCATCGATGCGATGCTCGAGGAGACCTTCTCGGGTTTGTTGCAGGAGAAGCCAGCCAACGATGCTGATCACGACAGCCGCCAAGGCGACAGTGCTCACCACCACCCGCGCGGCCAGGGAGCGCCGCCACAGGCCTAGAACGCTTCGAAAGGCCTTTCGAAGAGGGCCCGAACTCTTAGCCCCAGTGGTGAGATCAGCCATCGCAAGACGCTTAAGAACTGCCGGCTTTGTACCCGACTCCGCGCACGGTCAGGACAATTTCGGGGTTCTCCGGATCGTGCTCGACCTTCGAACGCAGACGCTGGACGTGGACGTTCACCAAGCGGGTATCGGCCGCATGGCGATAGCCCCACACCTGCTCTAACAGCACTTCACGGGTGAACACCTGCCACGGCTTTCGCGCCAAACAAACGAGCAAATCGAACTCAAGCGGAGTGAGATTGATTCGGGCGTCGGCTCGGGTGACGGCGTGCCCGGCGACATCGATGGCGAGATCGCCGATCGTGATCGACTCGGGCGTTGGTCCATCTAGTCGGCGTACGCGTGCGCGGATCCGGGCCACCAACTCCTTAGGTTTGAACGGCTTGACGACGTAGTCATCCGCACCGGACTCAAGCCCCAACACGATGTCTATCGTGTCGCCTTTGGCAGTCAGCATCACGATGGGGATGCCAGACTCGGCTCGCACCTCACGACAGACGTCGATGCCGTCCTTGCCCGGCAACATCAAGTCGAGCAGCAGCACGTCGGGGCGATAATCGCGGAACTCACTCAGCGCGAGGTCACCACGCGAACACACGCGGCTGTCAAAACCCTCTTGCCGCAGCACGATCGTCAGCATCTCCGCCAACGACGCGTCGTCATCAACCACCAACACCCGGCCACGTGGAGCATTCACAGCTGTGCCATTGGGCGAGTATTCAGGCGGCACGGTCATGTGCCCATCCTGCCACTAACTCAGTAACGGTAGGTGTCAGGCTTGTAGGGACCGCTGACGTCAATGCCCAAGTAGGAGGCCTGGTCTGGGGTCAATTCAGTCAGCCGAACGCCCAGCGAGCCCAAGTGGAGGCGCGCGACCTCTTCGTCAAGGTGCTTAGGCAGCACGTAGACGCCCACCGGGTAGTCCTCAGGTTTGGTGAAGAGTTCGATCTGCGCGAGGACCTGGTTGGTGAAGGAGTTGGACATCACGAACGAAGGATGGCCGGTGGCATTGCCGAGGTTCATCAGTCGCCCTTCGGACAAGATGATCACGGCGTTGCCGGCAGGGAACGTGAAGACATCGACCTGCGGCTTGACGTTTTTGCGAACGACACCCGGCCAATTCTCCAGCCCCACCATGTCGATCTCGTTGTCGAAGTGACCAATGTTGCCGACGATGGCTTGGTGCTTCATCCGGCTCATCTGTTCGGCCGTCACGACGTCTTTGTTGCCCGTCGCGGTGATGATGATGTCGGCGACTGGGATCACGTCTTCGAGGGTGGAGACCTGGTAGCCGTCCATCGCTGCCTGCAGTGCGCAGATCGGGTCGATCTCCGTGATGACCACTCGAGCACCCTGTCCACGCAGGGATTCAGCGCAGCCCTTGCCGACGTCGCCGTAGCCACACACCACGGCAACCTTGCCGCCGATCAGCACGTCGGTGGCGCGGTTGATGCCGTCGATCAGGGAGTGGCGGCAGCCATACTTGTTGTCGAACTTCGACTTGGTCACCGAGTCATTGACGTTGATCGCCGGGAAGAGCAGCGAGCCTTCCTTCATCATTTCGTAGAGGCGGTGCACACCCGTGGTGGTCTCTTCGGTCACGCCTTTGAGTTCGTTGGCGATGTTGGTCCAGCGATCGCTGCTCTCGCTCAGCGATTGAGTCAAGACACCGAACACCACTGCCTGCTCGGCGCTGGACGCCGTCGCGGGATCTGGCGCGATTCCGGTCTTCTCCGACTCAAGGCCAAGGTGAACCAACATGGTGGCGTCACCACCGTCATCGAGGATCATGTTGGCGAATTCGCCTTCAGGCCACCTCAAGATCTCCTGGGTGCACTCCCAATATTCCTCAAGCGACTCGCCCTTCCAGGCGAAGACTGGCACACCGGCAGGCGCCTCGGGGGTGCCTTCGGGGCCGACGACAACAGCCGCCGCTGCATGGTCTTGGGTGGAGAAGATGTTGCAGGAAGCCCACCGAACCTCAGCTCCCAACGCAGTCAAGGTCTCGATCAGAACGGCAGTCTGAATCGTCATATGAAGAGAGCCGGCGATCTTGGCGCCGGCGAGGGGCTTGGTCTCGCCGTAGCGAGCGCGCATAGCCATCAAACCGGGCATTTCATGCTCGGCGAGGCTGATCTCGGTGCGGCCGTAGTCGGCCAAACTCAGGTCTGCAACCTTGAAATCCATACCACAAGATTAGCCTCGGTGGACCCAAGGCAAAGAATCCTCGAAGTGCTTGATCTCCCCAGCGGTGGCGAGAGAATTAGTCAGCGACAAGCCCCACGCGCAGGTATTCCGCGGCGTAACGCCCGCTTAAGGCGAGGGACGCATAGCGGGCCACTTCGTGGGAGGCCGTGGTCGAAACGGTCTCTGTGCGTACGCCGACCGAGGTTGCCGCCGCTTGCAGTTGACCGCGTTGTTCACGAACCAGAGCATCTTGCGAGCCGTCGTCGAGGACCAACAACATCGGCCGCCGATCCATGCTGCCTGATTCGAAAGGATCAGCGAACATGTCGCGGGGTTTAGTCGCTTCCAAGATGGGCAACAAGTGCTCGGCATCACCAGCGATCGCGGACCGGCCGCTGGCCCGACGGATGGATTCGGCCACTCGCCGAGCCGCGCGAGCAGCGAGGACCGACCCACCCCATACGAGCGGGTTGGCGTCGGCCAAGGCAATTGCGAGCATCTTGGCCGGGTTGGCTGACAGATCAAGCAGCGGGGAGGAGGCGATCGCGACGTCGTCGAGAGCATCCGCAACTTGCGCGGGATCAGCACTGGGACCCAACGAGATGCGGTCAAGGAAGTCGAGCATCACCACGGCCGTCGCGAGTTGGTCCTTGGTGGTCGTTGGCAACAGGGTCGACCAGCGTCCCTCCGCATGCTCAGCAACCATCGATCCGGGCGGGCACGCCACGACGACCTGGCAGCCGCGGCGTACGCCCTCGGCGACTGCACTAGCAGAACCGCGGTCCGAGCCTTCTGGGGCCAGCATTACGACCAGGTCGAGGCTCCCAGCCCAGCCCGGCAGCATCGGCGCCGGCCACGCCACGAAGGGCACCGGACACCAGGGTTCGAGCACAGCCCGCAGTAGTCGCGAGTCAGGACCAGCAGCGATGACCGCACGAGGACGACTCTGCTGATTGAACACGGCCGCGGCCTGCGCCGTTGCTGCGGCCGCCTCGGTTGCCTGGCGCCGCACACTGGCCCCGGACTCGGCCAACTCACGGAGGGGACGGTCCCACTGCGCTAGGGCCTCGGCATCATCTAGGCGCGATTCGTCAAACCACATGGCCAGATCAGCCCGTCGAGCGAGCTTCATCGAGGAGAAGCACTGGGATGTCTTCGATAACCGGGAAGGCCAAAGCACAGCAATTGCACACCAACTCCTCGGGACCATCGGCCGGGGTGCTGTCGGTGAGCGTCCCATGGCACTGCGGACAAGCAATGATCTCGCGCAACTGCGGATCGAGGTTCATCGTGTGTTCCTATTCGCCAGCATCATCTGAGGTAAGCACTCGTAGGTGTCCGCGACGCCCGACTTCGCGGCCAGGCTCACTTCCATAATTGTGCCTGGTGTCCGGTGGCGCCGAAGACGGCCGATGGGGAGTGGGCTGATGAGGAGTCGGCTGGTGGTCGACAGGGCGGCCGGTTTCGCGCACCGCATCGGCAAGGGCAAGCAGGTCGTCAGAGGTGGGTCCGCGCGAGCTGTAGTCGCCGGCGAGTCGGAGCACTTCCCAGCCGCGGGGAGCCGACAGACGTTCACTGTGTTGCTCACATAGGTCATAGGCGTGGGGCTCGGCGTAGGTGGAGAGCGGGCCCACGACGGCCGTTTGGTCGGCGTACACATAGGTCAGGGTCGTTACCGCAGCTCGTCCGCACGCGGTGCGGGAGCAGCGACGGGAGGTCGAAGCGGGGCCTACGGTCACGTGGCTGACGCTACCGCGAGTAGCACCGAACAAGGATTAGGCTCGCCTCGTGACACCTCCTCCCAGATCGCCGCGTCGGGTGCGGGATCGCCATGGTCGAGGAGCACGCGGTCCCGTCATTGGTTCCGTGGACGGCCCAGGTGTCGAGTTGACCAGTCTGGGGGCTCAGCGGATCCGTTGGCCCAACGCTCGGGAGCGCTTCGATCACATCGTGTTGGGCACTGTGGCCCAGCTTGAAGAGAGGCTTTCCCCGGCTCAGGTCGAGGGCCTCGGCCTGGTGGAGTACGCCGTCGAGGATGCGCCGCTCGTGCCCAATGACTGGACCGGTCATCAGGTGCCGCTATCAGCCCTGATTCGAGGAAGCGGCACCCAGCCGACCCGGCTGGTCATCTTCCGCAGGCCCGTGGAGCACCGCAGCGGTTCCCGCGAGGAGTTGATGGCCTTGGTTCACTTAGTGCTCGTCGAGCAGCTCTCCGAGCTCCTGGGGGTCACGCCCGAGCAAATTGACCCCCGTTATGAACAGGACTAACGAACAGTTGGACGCACGTCAGGAACGAGGGTGGCGGTGACCAAGGGCAGCACACCCCGGATCGCGGCGCCCTGCTTGCCTGTGATCACCAGAGCGGCGGTGACCCCCGTGGGACTGTCGATCTTCAGGCTTCGCGTCCCTTGAGGAATCGGCAAGGCTTTGGACGCGAGGCTAGGCACCGTGAACACTTCCTCGCCAAGGATGGCGCCCGACTGATCGAGAAACCTAACCGTGCCGGATGTCTCGTCTGGTCCCCCGCCCAGGACCACTGACGCCACATCCTTCTTGTTCAGGCTCGGCAACACGGCCAGACCCTGCGTGAGGGAGGTGCCCGATCCCGTGAACGATAGGTCGCCTTCGGTGATGGAACGCAGCACTGCTGCGACGGGTTCGCTTGACTCGACCAACAGCCCCAGCCCGGCATCCGCCACGGCCTCGTTGACGGCATCAGTCACCGCCAAGACGGCCACCGACTCCGGCGGAATCTGGACTTCAGCCAAGCCCGCGGGGGCGAAGGCTGCTTCCGGGGTGCTGACCCGAAGCGAAACCAGCGCCACGTTCTGACCCGGATTGGTGACCACTAATTTGTGCTGCCCACCGGCGGATGGCAATCCCACCAGGACGTTCAGCTTGGCCGGTTGAGCTTGCGGCGGAGACCAGTCGGCACTCGCGGCGCCCTCACCCAACTCATCGGAGCGGTCCAGGACGTGAACGCCCAATCGTCCCCGCGAAACCGTCACCTCAAGGGAAAGTTGTCCGCGTTGAGGCAATAACTCGGCCAGTTTCAACACCAGGTGAGACTCGGCCGGCACGGCAACCCCGCGCAACTGCGGGACATCGACGATGCCTTGCTCGCTGAAGACGGTCACGTCGGCGACCGCGTTGGCTCGATCCGGATTGACCAACTCCAGTTCTGAGGCATGAGTAGGTCCGGCACCGAGTCCACCGAACCACTGAGTCGCGCTCGGCTCGGCGCAGTTGGTGGCTGCGGGCTGACCCGACGTTGCCACACTGCCCACCAGACCGGGTGCCGCAGAGCCGGTAGCAACGATAACGCCCGCCTCACCAAGTGGACTTTCGAGCACCCCGCCGCTGGCCAGCGCCAGTGGAGCCTGGGCTGCTCCGAGCCCGAAGGAGACGCCAGACTCCGCCGGACTGACGTCTGCCGGAGTGACGGCTGACTGAGCCACCAACAACGTCGCGCCTGCTGCCGGCGCAGCAGGGCAACTGAGCTCTACCGCGGCCAAGGCTTGCTCGCTGGGCGGGTGATCCTCGTGGCCCGGGTAGACAGGGGGGTGGGAGAACGTGACCAGCGCGACGGCGATCACCACGGGCACCATCACCACGGCTCCATCAATGGGTGACCAACGCCGGCTCGGGCGACCAGCGGCGCGACGCCCTGAGGTGCTAGACATCTTCGGTCCCCCTTGCTTCGCGATGCTCTTCTCGCCCGGTTCGTTGCCCAGTTCGTTGTCCTGGGCCACACATCACCAAGGCAACGAGCAGAGCAACCACCTGGCCGGCCAAGAGGGCGACACGATAAGTGGGACCTTTCCCGTCGATGGCGCCCGCGGCTGGTTCGGTGTCGACCTGCCAGGCTCGGGTTTGACGATCTTCCGAACTCACTGGCGTCAACCCGCCAACGGCGTCAAGCCGAGCGGAGACGGCGCTGTCGGCGGGCGCGGTCAACACGACGTACTCGATGCCCTGGTTGGCCAGCGCGGCGACGGCAGCTGGTGTGGGGGCCGAGGCAACTTCGCGCACTAGTTGGGTCAACCCATCGTCGACCGGGGTGAGCGAGACAACTTCGTCCTCCCCAACAGTCATTCCGTCGCCACGTCGTACGACGTAACTTAAGCCGACTGCGACGCTCCCTCGAACGACCAAAACTCCGTGAGCAGGCGAGACCAGTGAACTCTGGGTCATGTAGGCGGGGATCTCGGCCGCGTCCCCAGGTGGGATGGCAGCTGAGGCCTGGGTCACCGTCCAAAACAGACCGCCTGCGGGGAGAAGTAGGGCCGCGACCGCCAAGACCGAGCCCGCGCGGTGAGCAAGCGAAGGTGCCGCCGAGCGCAGCAGCCCGGCCGCGGCCAGGCAGACCGCAACAATGGCGACGGCTTGCAAGAACAAGGCAATCACCGCGATCTGGGCAGTGGTCTCAAACGTTGGCAAACTCAACTGCACCCGTCCCAGTCCGACCGCCACGAGAGTGCCGGCACCGGCCAGAATCCAGCAGATCAGGACGGGGAGCCGAGTTGCCCTCGGAATCAGGGCCACCAATGCCAGCGCCGGAGCGATGGCTCCGAGCCACCATGGTCCGCCAACCTGACTCACCTGTCCGGTGGCGAGCGCCACGCCAGCGAACAAATCTCCGGCCAGCATCTCCGGGGGCACCTGGCCTGCGTCGAGCAACAAGCCCGGAGAGGCCTCCATGATGAGCAAGGGAATCCACCACGGAACCAACAACACCCACGGCAACACCATCGCCACCACTGGGGGGCCCCAAGCCGAACGCGTCCCAACAGACCGAGGGGCCAAGAACAGCGCCAGCCCGACGATCACCGAGGCAACCAGCACCGCCACGACCCAGATTGCCGGAGTGAAACACACCATCACGGTGAGCAGCAGTCCGGAGCGCCAACCCGCTCGCCAGCGCCGATATGCGCTGGGCTCGGCAAAGCCCAAGGCAGCATGGGCAAACCACGGCAACACGGCCATGCTCACCACGAGGCCGAAGCGACCATCGCTCCAGGCGCCACCAGTCACGCTAATGAGGGAGTACGCCGCCGCGCCCAAGGCGATCAGCCCACGGGGCATCCCACGCTCATCGAGCAAATGGCCGGCAACTCTCAACAGCCGCCAAGCCCCCCAAAACCCAATGGGAACCCCCAGCATCAGCACGGCTCCGACCACCCAGGACGGCCCGCCCGGCAAAATCGCGGAAGCGAGCGCGAAGGGCAAGACATAGGGCGGGGCCGGGATGGGTGTCCCTTGGAGCAACGGGTGCCAACCCTCCCAATAGAGCCTCCACCAATCGGCGGTGCGACCCGGGGTTGGGCTCAGCGCCCCGGCCCCGTCGGTGAAGCCCCCTGTGAGACCGGCTCGCAAACCCCACCCAGACAGCAGCAAGAACGCGGTGACGCCGAGGGCAATCGGGGAACTGAAGAATCGGGCGAGATACCCCGGCTCCTCCTCAGGCATCTCGTCATCGGAGAGCTCGGTCTCGACATAGCGTCGGCGACGGTCCTTCGGTTTGCCCGCCTCATCGAGATGAGCCGTCGCTGGCGAGAGCTTCGCCAGCCGTCGCCGCTCGGCGACATCTTGGGCCTGCTGGGTGGCGGCCGTGGCCAGGTCGGTCACAAAGTCCAAGCCATGGCGGTAGGGCACCCACCAGGGCGGCAGCAATCGGCGTACGACCTCTGCATTGCCGGTGAGTTGGCGGCGCTCCGCCCGTGCCCGGCGCAACTGCCCAGGGTGAGCGTAGAGCGAAATGACTGCCGCTAACTCGTCGAGTGCCTGGCCAGCAGCGCGGATGCAGAGAAACCCAATGACGCGCAGGATGCTGCCGAACAGGATCCGCACAGCTTGGAAGGGCAGTGCTTTCGCCGGGACGTTCGACAGCAACGTGAATAGTGCGGCGCGGCGCTCGGCATAGTGAGTATGCCGCCCGGTTAGCGGGGTTCGGCGCACTCCCCGATGGGCCGCTTCCGCGTGAAACACGATCGCCGAGGGCACCACTACGGTTCTGAATCCGGCCTGCGCCGCCCGCCAGCCCAGGTCGAGATCGTTGCCAAAAATGGGGAGTTGAGCATCAAAGCCGCCCAATTCGATCAGCACGCTTCGTCGAATCAACATGCCGGCTGAGTGGACGGCCAAGACATCGCGCACCTGATCGTGTTGGCCTTGGTCATATTCACCGCGCTCCAGCCCGGTCTCACGGCGCCCGGTGCCCGACATAGAGACGCCAACCTCTAGCAGGCGGCGCAGCGAGGGCCATTCGCGCAACTTGGGGCCGAGAATGGCCGCTTCAGGATCTGTTTCGAGGTGCGCGAGCAACGCGGCCAACGCTCCTGGGTCGGGCGTCGAGTCGTCGTGCAGGATCCATATCCAGTCGGCATTGTGGGCGGCTTCGACGCCTTGGGCGACTGCGGCTGGGAAGGAAGTGGAGCTGGGCGCCGCGATGATCGCGGCCTGGCCGAACGCGGCTGCCAACAACGCACTGCTGTTGTCTTTGCTGCCAGTGTCTACGCAGATGATCCGGTTGGGCGCCACCTGCTGGGACTGCAAGCCACTGATGACTTGCGGGAGCCAACGGGCGCCGTCATGGCTCACCACAAGCGCGACGATCACAGGGGCTGGCTCCACGGCGGTCAACCCTAACCGCCGTTGCTGACCGAGCGTTAGGTGGCGTTAGACGGCGCGCTTCTTCAACTTACGGCGCTCACGCTCGGACAGACCACCCCAGATGCCGAAGCGCTCGTCATTCATCAGCGCCGACTCGAGGCAATCTGTGCGGACATCACAGGTGAGGCAGACCTTTTTCGCTTCACGAGTCGACCCACCCTTCTCTGGGAAGAACGCCTCGGGGTCAGTCTGTGCGCAGAGCGCACGGTCTTGCCAACCCAACTCCTCGGCGTCTGCTTCGAGGAGAAACAGTTCTCTCACGGCACTCGCCCTTTCGACCCGGTCTTTTCTGCTGAGGGACGTTCCCTCGAAAAGAACACTAGTGGAATTACATGCCTGTCGTACCCCGAAAGTCAAGACAGAATCTGATATAACCCAGATCTCTCGGAAGCCGGTCCAACCCAGTTGGCAGGCACGGGCTGTGGATGAGGCAGGCTTGCGGCCATGAGCGCACCTCCCCTCCCACCCCGCGAGGGCGCGCCTCTCGGCTCGTTGGTGGTCTTCTCCGGGGGCATCGGCGGTGCCCGATTTTTGCAGGGTCTGACGTACGCCGCTGACCACGCGTTGATTCCCGGGCTCACCCCCGAAACCGAGATCACGGCAATCGTCAACACTGCTGACGATCTCTGGATTCACGGGCTCAAGGTGTGCCCCGATCTCGACACGGTGATGTACACCCTGGGTGATGGCATTGACCCAGAGCGGGGCTGGGGACGCCGAGATGAGACATGGAGCATCGCGGCCGAGTTGGCGGCGTACGGCGTCGAAGGCACCTGGTTTGGACTTGGTGATCGAGACTTCGCCACTCATCTGGTGCGGACCCAGATGCTCGAGGCTGGGTTCGGACTCACCGAGGTGACGGCCGCCCTCTGCCAACGATGGTCTCCGGGCGTCAACCTGCTGCCCATGAGTGATGACCGAGTTGAGACCCATGTCGCCATTCCTGACCCCACGTCGGCCAGCGGCCAGCGGGTGGTGCACTTCCAGGAATATTGGGTCAGGTTGCGGGCGGAGGTCCCAGCCCTGGCCGTGGTGATGATTGGGCTAACCGAGGCGGCGCCCGCGCCCGGTGTTGTGGATGCCATCGCGAAGGCTGACCTGATCATCGTGCCGCCGTCCAACCCCGTCGTGTCCGTGGGTCCGATCCTGGGCCTGCCGGGAGTGAGGGAAGCGCTTAAGCGCGCACCGGCCCCAGTCGTCGGCATCTCCCCCATCATCGCGGGCGACCACGTCCGGGGAATGGCGCGTCAACTCCTGACGGGCATCGGGGTTGAGGTCAGCGCACTGGGAGTAGGGCGGCACTATGGCGCGCGAAGCGCCGACGGAATCCTTGATGGGTGGCTCGTCGACACGGCCGATGCCCATGCCCAGGGAGCACTGAGCGACTGCGGACTCGTCGTCAATGCGGTGCCCTTGCTGATGAGCAGCCCGGAGGCAACGGCGGCAATCGCGCGAGCCGCCGTCGATCTGGTGCTGTGATGGGCAATCGCGGGACCACGCATCACGTCAACTCCGACTTGTTCGGGTAAGTCCGTAGACTCTCCTCGACCTAGTTGACAGCTCAATTCCCCAACGAAAGATAGACGTTCAGTGGCCAAGCCCGACAAGACCGATCGCCGCGCAGTTCTTGATTCAATGCGGAGCCAGCAAAAGAATGCCGACCGTCGGCGCAACATGTTGATCGTCGGGGCCTGTGGCCTGGTCGGCATCCTGATTGTTGGCGCCGCGGCCTACGGTCCGATCAAGAGTCGCTACGACCTCGCGCAGTTCAACGACACCTTGCTCGATGACATCGGTGCCGCGGCGTCCGTGTGCACCGACGTCACCACGAAGGCAGCCACCGGCAACCAGGATCACGTGCAGGAGCCGACCCCGGTCGTTTATCCAGACGCCCCTCCGGCGTTCGGCCAGCACTACGACGTGTGGGAGGGCCTAGAACGCAAGCTCTACACCAAGGACGACCGCCCGCCGCTTGGTCGCCTCGTGCACAACCAGGAACACGGCTTCACGATTCTTTGGTACGACGAGACGCTAGCCGCCGATGACGAGCAGATGGATCTCCTGCGCGGAATTGCTGGCAAGTTTAAGGGCACCGACAATTTCAGGTTGAAGTTCAAGGCCGCGCCATGGCTGAAGTCTGATGGTGCCGCGTTCCCTGAGGGCAAACACGTCGCGTTCACCCACTGGTCCGTCGGTGGAGCCGGAGCGGATGCGACCGGCGAAGAAGTCGGGGCCACCCAATTCTGCTCCGAACTCAGCGGTGAAGCGTTGGCAGCGTTCATGCTCGACTATCCCTACACCGACTCCCCGGAGCCGGCCGTGGGCAACATGCAAGCCGGCTGATCTCTTGGTCGGCGCGGTCAGCCCGGGTCTGCCGTTTGCCGCTCGCTTGGCAGGGCTGCTGACGAGCAATCCCGGCGCACCTTTTGTGACGTTCTACGATCACGCGACTGGTGAGCGGACCGAGTTGTCGTGCACTACCTACGCCAATTGGGTCGCCAAGACCGCGTCCTACCTCGTCGAAGAGTGCGACCTGGAGCGTGGCGCGCGGCTGCAGATCGACCTTCCGGCGCATTGGCTCGGCACGGTCTTTCTCGGCGCTTGCTGGACCGTTGGCGTGTCGGTGGTTTCCACCAAGCCCGACGCGGTCATCGTCGGGCCGGCCACGGTGACACAGTGGGTCGAATTTGCCTCTTCGAAGGTGGTCGTCGCCTGCGCACTCAAACCCTTAGCCGGGCGATTCACTGAAGACCTACCCGCCGGGATCCGTGACTTCGGCAAGGAGGTGTGGTCGCAGCCCGATGCCTTCGTGCCCTGGGATCTACCCGCTCCCAATGACCCGGCCACAGACCAATTCACGCAAGCTTCACTGTTTGCGGCCGCGCTGGCGCGCGGAGTTCTCGGCGAGGGCGGACGACTCGCCTCCCTCGGCAATCCAGTCACCGATGGTCTGCTCGGTTTCGCTGAGGTGGTCGCCCGGCGTGGCTCGTTGGTGATGGTGGCCCACCCAGACCCTGACCGACTGGAGTCGACCTTCGAAACTGAACGCGCGACAGCCTGGGATATCGCGGCTGCTCCCGACTAACCGATCAAGTCGTAAGCGTCGAACCCATCGGCTAAGAATCGTGGCTTGGCCAACTGGGTGGTCGTGGCCCCGATCATCCAGAGGTCACCTGTCGCCTTGGTGCGAACGATCAGCGCAGGGTGACCGCTGCCTTGAAGATTGCGAATGCCACCGATCCAGTCGTAACGACTGAGGTTGATCGGCAACGTTGTATAACCCGTCAATCCACCTGGACCGTTGCCGGCGTACATCCGCAACGTGTTTGCGACCGGCACCATGGTGTCCGGCGAACCGTCTGCGTCCCATCGCCCGACACCAAACTGATTGGTCGCGCCGATGGCGCCGAACGCGGCGTACCCAGTGCCAAGCCCAGCCGAGCCGCGACCCGGCCACAGACGCATCCCCGCCCCGGTGGTTTGTCCCATCAGGTCCGGATAGCCGTCACCGGTCATGTCCCCCACGGCAGCCAACATGCTCACCGAGCCGAAACCAACGCCAATGATCTGGGGCGCGACGAAGCGTCCCTTGCCGTTGCCACGTCGCAACTCCAAAGCGCCAGATGTTGCGTTGCGAGTGACGATGTCTCCGTTTCCGTCACGGTCCCAATCACCCACATTGAGAAGCTTGTTTGACGTCGCCAGACTGGTGCCCGTGGCGATGGGTCGTCCGGTGTGGAACGTGCCTTTGCTCCGGACTACCACGAGCTTGTCTCCCGAGCGCGCCACGAGGTCCGGCGCGCCTGCCCCGGTGATCTGCCCCCCGCCGCTCACTGCGGAGAGGCCCTTTAGAGACTTCAGCGGGCCGATCAGGTGACCGAAGGTGCCATTGCCTCGCGACGGCAAGACGTAGCCCTTGCCTTTGGCAGTCCGCATCACCAAGTCCGCCCGGCCGTCCAAGGTGTAGTCACCCAGTCCTGCGAGGACATCGATGCTCGCGTAGTTTCCGGCCACGGCGATCCGCTTGGACAATTTGCCACCGCGGTGGATAAACAGTCTTCCCTGGGCATCTCTAGCGGCTAGATCTGGGCGCCCGTCGCCGGTGACATCCCCGGCGCCAGCGAGCAGCGTGTACTTCGAGAAGTCCTGCGGTAGCACCCGCTTCTTGAAGGTGCCCCTACCGGTGCCGAGGAAGGCCACGAGTCGACCATTCTTGGTGCTTACGGCGACGAGGTCATTGCGCTTATCGCGGTTGAGGTCGCCGCCAGCAGTGATGAGCTTGACGTTCTTAAACTTGGTGGTCGGCTTCTTGCCTGTGCCAAACCTGCCCGCTCCCAAGCCAGGGTAGACGCGAGTGATGCCGTTGGCATCCCGGGCCAGAACGTCGGCACGGCCATCTCGGGTCAGGTCGGGCGAGGCAACGACCGCGGTCATGCTGGCCCAGCCAGTCGCACTCGTTGCCGGCTTGTAGAAGCGCGTCAGGCCACCGGTGGGAATGATGTAAGCCATCTTGTCGCTGGCACGACGTACGACGATGTCGGGATAGGAGGTGCTGGCCAGATCCCCATCGAGTTCACGACCGCCCCAACTCTGCAGGTTGGTTCGAGCCAGCGTGCGGATCGTGGGGATCTTTGCGTAGAGGTATTTGCCGGGGCAGGCGGTGGCTGCCGCGTCCCGGTGTCCATTGATGGCCGCGAAGGTGCGCTTGCCCACTCGTTGGCTCGTAGAACTGGGGTCAATCCCGTGCAGAGACAACTTCCAGGCGAACAACGTGCCGTAGGCGGTGAGTAGGGCGCTAGAGGGTGCGGCGGTCTCGAAGTTTCCGATTGCCGCGGCGGCAAACGCGTAGTCGTTGTAGTTGAGTGTGTGGGCACCGACGACGGCCCGGTCAACGCCCCCCGCCCGACCCTCCCAAATGCGGCCGAAGCGATCGATTAGGAAGTTGTAGCCAACGTCGCTCCAGCCCCTTGATTTGGTGTGGTAGGCGTAGATGCCGCGGATGATGCCCGGCACTTCCGCCCGGGTATAGGCGTTGGCGTTGACGGTGTGATGGACAAACCCGGCGTGCACCTCGTTGTAGTGAAGAGCAGAAGCATCGCGCTTGGATTCGTCAGCGCCCCATTGCGCACGAGAGTAGATCGTCGGCTTTGGCGTCACCGGGCCAGCTTGCAAAGCAATCTCATCCGCATTGCCCTCGGCGTCGGTCACCGACATGCCCGACGCTTGGCCCTCAAGCTTGGCAGTGTCGATCGCAGGCACTGCCATCTCAGTGTTGTCGGACTCCCCCGGGGTGATGACGGCCAACGTCAAGTCGGCAGGCACCTCCTCCGACCCAGCCACGCTGACCTTGACTTGAACCTCATCAACGTTGCCGACGAGCAGGGCATCCGTGCCCGGCCGCGCAGTCTTCCCTTCCGCGCTTTCCGGGTCTGGGCCGTGCTCGTCGTGGTATTCCAATTCTGTCCACTCAGACCAGGTGTCAGCGGTTTGAGTGCGGGCCTGCAAGGTGATCTTGGTGTCATCAATCTGGTCGTGCTGGCTCCAAGTGATCCCGACGGCGCCATAGCCCTCAACCTCTTGAGGCGCACTGAGGATCTCGTCAAACTTCGTCCGTCCGACTCGGGACTCTGGCTCAACGGCAGCCTGGGTCAATTCCACCTCGCTCACCTCGGCCTCAACGACCTCTGTCTCGACCATCGAAGCTTCGGCCAATCTGACCCGCGCACTGCCAGCTTGTGGCGACTCTGTGGAGCGCTCTGAGACGACGTCGAGCGAGACCACCGACGCGGCTGGCGCAAGCACAGCAAATACTGCGCCAAGGGCGAGTAACTGCTGGCAGGCGGTGACGAAACGAGACTTGCCGGGATGCATAAAACAGCTCCAAGTGTGTGGGGAAGAATCACACGAGTCACAAGTTTCACATCAGTCACACCAGTCCGCCAAGGGTTCGTGAGTAACTACAACAGTGTAATTACCAGCCGACGCGCCGATGAAATCCAGATTTGTCAAGTTCCCTCCGGAACCCCCACCCCGCCGACCCGTCACTCATGTGACGAAATTCGCGGCGTGTCGTACTGCGATTGACGGCTCGAGGAAATCAAACCTTGCTTCGTGTCTCTCACCGATGCGATGGGTCCAGCCGAGTGTCAGGCGAATGTCCGGACAGCGAACGCAACGTCATACTGTCTGGTCGTTGCGAGCCCGAACGTCATACCCACCGGTTGCCCGAGCACCTAGGACGTATGACCTCCGCCCCAGTCCCGACAAGGGCGTATGACGTTCGGCACGAGCGGATTCGGTACAGCCGATCGACCCGTCAATGGCAGTTCGACACACCGCGATTTTGCGACACTGAGTGACGGGTCGGCGGGAGGGCGGAGCCCGACTAGATGTCGGCGCCGAGGTCTTCGTCGAGTTGTTCGTCGTCCCCCGGAGTGTCGCCTTCGTCGTCGTACTTGAGGTAGCGGATACCCGGGCCAACTCTGCCGTCGTAGCCGATTTTGCCCTGCTCCAAGACGATCAGCCGATCACACATCTTGCGCACTGAGCCGGCCGCATGGCTGACGTAGACCAGGGTTCGTCCGCTGTCGCGGATCTCTTGCATCCGCTCGAGGCACTTGCGCTTGAACGGTCGATCGCCCACGGCCAGGACTTCGTCGGCCAAGAAGATATCGGAATCGACGTGGATGGCCACAGCGAAACCCAGGCGGGCAAACATGCCGGAGCTGTAGTGACCCACCGGGCTGTCAAGGTGCTTGCCGACGTCGGCAAATTCGACGATGTCGTCAAACTTGCGGTTGGTCTCCGCCTCCGTCATGCCGAGCACCGCAGCATTCAAGAAGATATTGTCGCGCCCAGTGAGCTGCGGGTGGAAGCCAGCTCCGGTCGCAATCAGCCCGGCAATGCGCCCACGAGTGCGGACTGACCCGCTGTCTGGCCGCATGATGCCGTTGATCAACTTCAGCAGGGTCGACTTGCCAGAGCCGTTGAGACCCATCAGTCCGATCGACTCGCCCTGCTCGATCGTGAACGAGACATCATCAACGGCGAGAAAACTGTCACTGATGTCGCGTCCCTTGGCCATCGCGACTGTCATCTGTTTGATGGTGCGTTGATAGCGCAGAGTGAAACTCTTAGAGGCGTTCTCAACGACGATGGACTCGGCCATTAGAGACGCTCCGGCATCTTGTTTTCGAGGCGCGAGAAGAGAAGTTGCGCAACCACCATCACGGCCGCACTAACTGCCAACGCAATGAATCCGCGCGTAAACAGATGATCCGGCATATGGTCGACAATCGTGCGAGCTGGATTATCGGTGGTGCCGACCCAGAAGCAGCGTTGCATGAGCAACACCGCTTGGGTGATTGGATTGGCCAGATAGACCTCGACCCAGAAGTTGCTCAGACCGCTGTCGGCCACGAGGCTGAAGGGATACATCATCGGCACACCGAAGCGGACAAAGTTGGTGAGCACGTTGACGGCGTTTCCGATGTCGCGCATGAAAACATTGGCCGCACTGAAGATCAAGGCCAGTCCTGTGCCTAGAACGGCGCAGATGAGCAAGCCCAGCGCGCCCGCACCGATGCCAGCAGCATCCGGCACCCATCCGGCAAAAAGGCAGGCCACGACCAAAATCACCAACTGGGGTCCGACATGGAAGCCCGACACCAGCATCGAAGCCACCGGAAACATCTCCTTGGGCAGCGCCATCTTCTGGACCATCTGTCGGTTGCGCACGATAGCGCGGGTGCCAGCGTTCAGGGTCTCGCTAAAGAAGTGCACGATGACCAAAGCGGTGAACAAGTGGATGGCGAAGTTCTCCATCGATTTGCCGCGCGCAAAAACGATGCCGAAAATCACGAAGTAAATCGCGAACTGTGACAACGGGTTGATGTAGGACCACACCAATCCCAAGAACGAACCCTGATAGCGCGCACTGATCTCCCGCTTGACCAGCAACTTCAGCAGATAGCGACGACGAAAGACCTCCAGCAGTCCGCTGGACGCGGCGGGCGACACAAGTGGTGGCAGGTCTTTGATCGGAGTCGCCCCTTCGGATCCCCCCACCAATCCGTCAGTCATCCGTGTCGTTCTCCGATGATTCGGGCCAAGGCGCAAAGGTCTTCTCCCACGTTTCGGGGGAAGTGATCTCACCCAATTTGTCCTGGTAGAGCTTGGCAAGCTTGGGCCACTCGGTCCAGATCCGACGGTGCAACTCCGCCGTTTCGGCGGCCAACTCGCGGAACTTCGCCGGATCACGGCGATAAAGCGCAGCCGAGGTGCCATCTGGCATCGATGCCACCACCGAGTCGTATTGCGCCAGTCGGAACCACCGCAGATCCATGCCCGCGATCATTGCCTCTGGGAATTCGCGAGACATCGGTCGGGCTGGCCGCAACTGACGCAGCGGAGCTAGCCCCGCCGTAATGATCATTTTCCGCTTCGAGGGGACCTCGGAGCCATCCTTGCCCTTGCGTGGCGGCTTAGCCCGTCGGGGTGGTGGGAAGTGGTCGAGGTCGGAATGCAACTGGGCGTCACTGAACTGCTTGCGGAACGCGTTGACTTCGGGCAGCTTGACCGGGAGATCGGCATGGAGTCGGTCCGGGCCATCGAGTACGTCGCGCAGCGCCATCAGCCGCAACTCCACGGTGGAATATTGCATCGCCACCAGATGGGAGACCGTGTGGTTGACACTCTCGCGGACCATCCGCCCGCCATGCTCGTAGGGGCTGTGCAACAGCGCCGCCACAAAGCGATTGCGCTGGTGGAAGTAGGCCTGCCAGTCCAACGCATCGTTCTTATCGGTCCACGGCACGTGCCACACGGCAGCACCGGGGAACACCACGGTCGGGAAGCCGGCTTTCTTGGCCCGAAGACCAAATTCGCTGTCGTCCCACTTAATGAAGAGCGGCAGGGAGAGGCCGATCTGTTCGAGCACGGTGCGCGGGATCAGACACATGAACCAGCCGTTGAAGTCGGCGTCAAGGCGCTTGTGCAGCCAGCGCGAGGACCGCAGGTTGCGGGCCGCGAAGTCCCAGTCGTTGAAGGAATCTTCAGGCGACCGCCACCAAAACCGCCACGGCTGCACGATCTCGCCGAAGCTGTGCATCCTCGAGCGAGCGTAGAGCGAAAACATGTGTCCGCCAACGATGGTCGGACGTCGAGCCAAGTCGCCGAAGGTGATCGCCCGGATGATGCCTTCGGGCTCGCACACGACGTCGTCGTCCATCATCATGGCGTACGTCGCGGTGCCTTTGCGGACGGATTCGAGTTGACCGCGGGCATAGCCCCCCGAGCCACCCAAGTTGCCTTGCACGATCACGCGAAGTTGGTCACCCAGGCTCTCCTTGACCGCTGGGAACAACTCTGAATCAGTGACCGGCTGGGTGCCTTGCTCCATGACTAGGACGGTGTCGAGGTAGGGGCGTAGCACCTCGTCCTCGGCAATCTGGCCGATCAATTTGGCGCAAAAGTCGGGCCGATTCATGGTGGTGATTGCCACATCGACAGTGCCGTGAGCAGCGCGATCATCAGGGACCTCAGCCGACCAGACGGCCGAGGCAGAGGTGTCGACGTCACCTGCCGTGACGTCGTACCAATACCAACCGCCGTCCACGAAAGGCACCAGCGAGAGTTCAAAGTCGAAGGTTTCGCTCTCTGTGCCCACTGTCGACGCGGCGTCGACGCGCTGCGAGCGACCGTTGGCCATCGACTTGTAGACCGTGACGGATGCACCGGCTCCGACCAAGGTGACCGAGAGCCGGATTGACTCGATGATGCTCCAGCGGCGCCAGTAGCCCGCAGGGAAGCCATTGAAATAGGTCCCGAAGGAGACGCGCTCCCCTGACTCGATCAGCAAAGTGGTGCGGCTGGTGATCTGCTCGGGATGGATGCTGCGTCCGGTGGACTTCTTCTGGCGGATCGAGGCGTTGTGTAATTCTTTGGCTGATCGCGACCCGCCGACAACGTATTTGTCTTCCTCCAACTCGGCCTCTTCGAGGTCGATATAGAGCGACATCACATCGAGGTCTTTGTCGACGGGCAGGATCTGTCGCTGCAACTGCCTGCGAACGCTCATCAGGCCACCCCTCCTGCACTTGATTGGCCAGAGCTCAATGATTTGCCTTCGGCAAAGTGCGGTGCGAGTTGGTTGTCAAACATCGACAGCGCGGAACCGATTGCCATATGCATGTCGAGGTATTGATAGGTGCCGAGTCGGCCACCGAACAGGACCCTCAACTGCGCAGTTTCGGCTTTCGCCAACTCGCGATACTTCAGCAACTTTTCACGATCCTCTGCGGTATTGATCGGGTAGTAAGGCTCATCGCCCTCTTCTGCGAAACGACTGTATTCATGCACGATCACGGTCTTGCCGGGCAGGTAGGTGCGCTCGGGGTGGAAGTGCTTGAACTCGTGGATCCGCGTGAACGGAATGTCGGCGTCGTTGTAATTCATCACCGAGGTGCCCTGGAAGTCATCCACCTCGACGACCGAGGGCAACAAGTCAACGGTGCGCCAGGACAACCGGCCCTGGGAGTTGCCGAAATATTCATCGAGAGGGCCGGTGTAGACGATCGGAACCTTGCCTTTGAAGTCCTCGGCCACATCGAAGAAGTCGGTGTTGAGCCGGACCTCGATGTTCGGGTGGTCGGCCATGCGTTCGAGCCACGCGGTGTAGCCATCGACAGGAAGGCCCTCGTAGGTGTCGTTGAAGTAGCGATTGTTGAAGTTGTAGCGCACCGGCAGCCGCGTGATGATGTCGGCGCTCAAGTCCTTGGGGTCGGTCTGCCACTGCTTGGCGGTATAGCCCTTCACGAATGCTTCATAGAGGGGCCGACCGATCAGGGAGATCGCCTTCTCCTCGAGGTTCTTGGCATCATCAGTTGCTATCTCCGAGGCCAACTCAGCGATCAAGGCACGGGCTTCGTCGGGGGTGTGGTTCTTGCCGAAGAACTGGTTGATGAGCCCCAAGTTCATGGGGAAGGAGTAGACCTCACCCTGGTAGGTAGCAAAGACGCGGTGTTGATAGTTAGTGAACTCAGTGAACCGGGTGACATAGTCCCAGACCCGTTTGTTGGAGGTGTGGAACAGGTGAGCGCCATAGACATGGACTTCAATGCCGGTCTCTGGTTCTTTCTCACTGTAGGCATTGCCGCCCAGGTGATAGCGGCGATCCAGGACTAGGACTTTGAGTCCGAGTTCGGTGGCACACCGCTCGGCGATGGTGAGGCCGAAGAAACCGGCGCCGACGACGACCAGGTCGGCCCGGAAATCTGTCGGGCTTTCGGGACTAGCTGATGTCACGGGCGAAGACTCCTAGGCGAACGTGGAGGTTTGGAAGCGGCGGCAAGTCTAGCGCCGGGAGGGGGTCAGATCTGGCATCGTGCGCATCCCCCGCGCCTCGCGAATCGCCTGCCAGACGTTCTTCGCCTCTCGCCGACCATCCTTGCGCAGAGGGCTTAGCGCGATCACACCGGCCGCGATGACATAAGGCTTCAACCTCACCAGCACAGTTTCGCCGTGCCGAAAGTGCACGACGAAGAGGTTGCGGTACATGTACCGCCCCTTCCACGAGCCGAGGTCATGCTGTTGATCGAAGTCGAGTTGGCGGACCAGCACCGCGTCGCGAACAGCCTGTATCGCGAACCCAGCCTTGCGGGCTCGAATAGCGAAGTCGGCATCGTCGTAGAAGATGAAGTAAGAGGGATCTGGCAGCCCGATCGTGTCAATGACGTCACGGCGTACGAGGAAGCCTTCGAAGGCCACCACTTCCACCGTCACTAACTCGGGCATCTCTGCTCGCGTTTCATACGTCGTGTCAACGCTGGCGGTCTTGGGGCGCAAGGCCAGAGGATTGCGCAGGTCGAAGTGGATGGCGGACTTCTCGACTAACCGTCCGTGTCTGTCTTCGCGGACAGCCATCAGACACGGCAGGTCGTGAGCCAGCATCACCTCAAGACACTCAGGCGCCGGCACTACGTCGTCGTCCATCAGCCAGATGCGGTCAAACCCCTGGTCGTACGCCGCCTTCACCCCGATGTGGAAACCGCCGGCGCCACCGAGGTTCTCCGCGCTGTGAATCGCCTGCAGGGGCAGATCGTCTCGCTCGTCGAGCACCCCGCGCGTGTGGTCCGTGCTCGCGTTGTTCACCACGATGACCGTGTCCGGCGCTCGAGTCAGACCAGCGAGCCCATCGAGCATCCGGACCAAGAGGTCGGCTCGATTGAAGGTGACGACCACGATGGCCACTCGCTCGCTGTGGCTTCGAGACGCTCGCTTCGCTCGCTCCTCAACCACCGGGACCGCCGCTCGCTCCTCAACCACCGGGACCGCCGCTGGCTCCTCAACCACCGAGATACCGCCGATGGCCGGTGAAGTTTCCTCGCAGCCCCGCCCACATGGCTCTCGTCGACAACTTCAACCGCCCGACGGTCGGCCTTGTGAACGTATAGAACCAATAGGTCTTTGCCGCGAACGCCAAGGCGTGGCCCGCGCCGTAGTACTGCCGGAGATTGGCGATGTTGTTGCGCGCCATGCAGTAGTGCTTAAGGTCGCTCGGGCTGTGGTTGTACGTCGTCCGCCCGAACGCCATGGGGGTGCCTAGGTCGTCGGTTGCTGGGTGCAGAAACCGGGCGTCAACAACGGTGGCTACCCGTGCTCCGGCAGCACGGGCCCGCCACAGATATTCCACGTCATCGCCCCAGATGAAGAACTCCTCGCGCACGAGTCCGATGCGCTGGACAAGGTCGCGCGTGATCAAGACGCCGTTAAAGGGAATCACTACCTCTGCGATGAGACCCCCCTCCGCAGCCTGCAGAACCTCGCTCATTTCGTGGACCACAGTCGACTTGCCGGGAAGCCGAATGGGAAAGCACAACCGAGTGGGATCCTGCTCGGCCACTACAGCCGGACCCCAGAAGTCGAATTGACCATCGCGTTCAAGCAGCAGGGAAAGACAATCCGGCTCGGGGATGCCGTCATCATCCATCAGCCACACCAGATCTGCGTCGCGACCAATCGCCCACTCCAGTCCCGCATGAAATCCGCCGGCCCCGCCGGTATTGGTGGCAAGGGTGCGGTGTTGGATGAGCGCGCGGTTTCGAGACGGTCGGCTGGGTGGTTCCTCCTCCACCAACGATGAAAGCCACTCGGTGGTGCCGTCAGTGGAGGCGTTATTGAGGACCAAAATTTCGTCAAGGCCGTCGATCGTCACGAGCCGGTCCAGAAGTCGTCGGAGCAGGGCCAAGCGATTGAACGTGACCACGACTGCAACCAGACGCCGGGTGGGACGTCGTTGGGTGGGAGAAGTCACGGCGAACACCCTACGGGGTCAACCGGTCGCTGCTGGTCAGCAGGCAGCGGCTAGATCTTCGGCCTCGTTCGCCGCATAGCCAGTGTTGAGCGAACCTACCGATCCACCTGTGACAGGGGTTGCTCCGGCTGCCTTCTTCTTGGCCTTCTTGGTCTTTGCGGTCGGTGGTGCGGCCTTGCCCTCGGCTCGATCGATCGCGGCTTCGACTTTGTCCTCGATGAGGTTGAAGTCGGGATCACCGGTGTTGATCATTGGCGGCACCAGGCTCAACGTCGAGATCTTTTGACCCTTCGCCTGCAGCGCCAACGAAATGAATCGGTCGAGTTCCTTGGCGGGCAAGTTCGTGGAGATCATGTCGGAGCTGGCCTTGGCGAGGTCACGGAAATTCTTGACGGCAACCTGAGGGCTGATCTGGGTCACGATGGCGTTCATCACGCACTTTTGGCGCGCCATCCGTGAATAGTCATCGGACCCTTCGCGGGCCCGGGCATACCACAGCGTGTCGCGTCCGTTGAGCTTTCGATTTCCCGGCTTGATGTAGTGCGTGACGTTGCTGCCGAGACCACCAACGGGGATCGGCGACCGCACGTTCAACTTGACGCCGCCCATGGCGTCAACCAGGTTGGCAAACCCGCGCAGGTTGACCATCGCCCAATAGTTCACCTTCAGGCCGGTGATGCCCTCGACGGCAGAAACGGTGGCATCGACCCCCGGGTGTTTGGACTTGCCGAAAAGTTTGGCATGGTCTTCGGCCCACGTGCTTACGCCGTTGAGGTAGCACTCGTCGCACTTGAAACCGCGCGGGAACTGTTCGTCCATAACGGAGCCGTCGGCGAACGGAATCTTCTCCATGTTGCGGGGAAGTCCGATCAGAACGGTGCGTCCGGTTGTGGCGTCAACGCTGGCCAGCGTGATGGAATCCGGCCGCAGACCCCAGCGGCCCACACCGGAATCGCCACCAAGCAGCAACACATTGAACCGCCCGTCGTTGGCCCCTTGCACTTGACCGCTGCCGAAGGTGGTCAGGATGAAGTCACGTTGTACGCCGACCAGGTGAGCCCCAAACAGCAGCGAGCCCGCCACGCTGAAGCACAAGATGCCGTTGATGCCGACCACCGCAACCCGGTGGTTGGCAGCAAGTGAGAGCGGCTGACCCAAGCGCCAAGCATCGACCAGGAGAGCGGCCCAGCCGATGGCTGCCGCAGTCAGCGCCAGCCGCACCAGCGCCAACAAAGTGGTGTTCGCAACTACCCAAATCCCGAATCCGGACCAAAACAGCGCAAGGGTGAGTGTGGTCAGCCCGACAAGAAGCGTCACCAGCCAGATGCGCAAGGCGATGCGACCCGTGCGTTTGTTGCCTGCCACGAGTTGTGCCGAGCCTGGGACCAAGAGCGTCATCAGCATCAGCGTCACTGCTCGACGGAACCGGACCTTGGTGGCGCGCTCGCCGGCCGGTCGTGGCGTGAAAGTTGCGTGATCGCCGGTGCCGTCGGCGCTCGCTGACGCGCTGCGAGTGGCCGCAGGGGAAGGTGCGGTCGGCATGGCCTAACCTCTCTGCGCTATGCCGGGGAAGGCGGGCGTGACGGAGAAGCATCATCGTCCTGAATAGCGCAGTCCCAGTATCACCAGTCACACCCGTCACAACGGGGTACGACGCGCCGGGGCGACCACCCGCGGTTTCACACAGCGCCCGCATTTGCCCAGACGCTTGTTGGGAGCGATACGTTTCGCTCATGAGCGGCAACAAGCGCCCCGAAGAAGGCACTCCGGAATATGAGTGGCTTTATGGGTCGACGCCTCCCCCACCTACCTCCTCGGCGCCCCCTGTCGACCCGGATGCGACCCAGGTGCTCGCCAGCAACACAGCCCCAGCGGCTCTCCGCCCCGATCAGACTCAAATGTTGCCGAGGGTGGCCAGTGGAAATCTCCCACCGCCGGTCGCCCCCATGCCCACTGCCACGCCCCCAGACGAGCCCCCGGACGAGCCCAAACCACCGCGACGGTGGTGGCGACCAGGGGTTCTCAAGACGGTGCTTCTCCTCTGGCTGGTCTTCCTCATCGCCGTCCCGTGGTGGGCGTGGACAAAGGTTGCCACCGTCGATGCCGATCCCGGTGGTGATCGGCCAGCCGACCAAGACGGCACGACGTACCTTCTCGTGGGCAGCGATTCCCGGGCCGGGCTCACCAGGAAAGAGCGCCGCGAACTCGGCACCGGAGATGCTGCTGGCCAACGCACTGACACCATCATGTTGCTGCACATTGGGTCTGGCCCCAACCTCTTGATGTCGATCCCGCGCGACTCAATCGTTGAGGTGCCCGGCAATGGTGAAACCAAGATCAATGCTGCTTATGCCTTCGGCGGTCCCCCATTGCTCGTGCAGACGATTGAGCAAAACACCGGGATCCGTGTGGACAACTATGTCGAGATCGGGCTCGGCGGGTTGGTCAACGTGGTCGATGCGGTGGGCGGCGTCGAGATCTGTCCTACCAAGAAGATGAAGGATCCACTGGCCAACCTGGACATCAAGAAGGGTTGTCAGGAAGCCGACGGCGAGATTGCGCTTGGCTACGCACGATCGCGCCACACGTCGAACCTCGGCGACATCACCCGCGCCAAACATCAACGCGAAGTGGTGTCTTCGGTTGGCAACAAGGTGGCTTCTCCCTGGTCGGTTCTCAATCCAGTGCGCTACATCCGACTAGCCAATGCGGGCGCCGGGGCGTTTGTTGTGGACGAGGAGACCGGTCCATTCGATCTCGGTCGCTTTGCCTGGGCAATGACCCGCGTGAGCGGCGACAACGGACTCACCTGTGGCGTGCCAATTGCCGATCTCAGCGTCCGCTGGGATCCCGAACGCTCTCAGCGAATGTTTCAGCACATCATCGACGACGACACCTCGGGAATTGCCAGGAGTCTCTGCACACCCACCGGGTTGCCGAAATAGCCTTGCCGACTCGAGCATCGCGCGGCCCTCTCGGCTGCCCGTGGCGAAGTTTCCTAACGGTATCCTCCGAGCAAGACGAGGAGCGACGATGACAACAGATCAGCAAGGCCAAACCGCAGAGTTGGCGACCCAACCTGTGCGCCGCAGAGTGCCGCTTGATCGCCAACGGATCGTCCTCACCGCGCTGGATTTCATCGACGAGCACGGCCTCGCGGGCCTTTCCATGCGTCGCCTGGGGCAGGTTCTAGGAGTCGAGGCGATGTCCCTCTATCGCCATATTCCCGGCAAGGACGAGTTGCTTGACTCGGTCGTCGAGCACCTTGTCATCGACATGCGTAGCGACGAACTTGTTCAGGATTCCCCAGAGTTTGGCTGGCAAGAGTTCCTCCAGCGCCTTGCTCACGGCGTACGACGAGTTGCCCTTGCCCACCCCAAGGCCTTCCCGCTCGTGGCTTCTCGCCCCACCGAGGCTCCTTGGCTCAGGCCGCCGCTGCGAAGTCTCGACTGGGTGGAGATGTTTCTGGCTGGCCTCACGAAGGAAGGATTTTCTGACGAGGCCGCGGCTGCCAGCTATCGCTCGTTCTCCAGCTTCCTGTTAGGCAACCTGCTGCTCGAAGTCGCGTCCCAAGGAGCAGACCTGGGACCGCTCGATGTGATCGACGAGGGGCCCCCATCACCGGACGGTCTTAACGACTTCCCCACCCTGCGCCGCCTGCGTCCCCACCTTTCCCAGGATCACGCCGCGACAGAGTTTGAAGAGGCGCTCGAAGACCTGCTGGCGCGAATCGCACTGACGCGTAGCGAGCAGGATTAGCGCCAGCAGCGTAGCGAGCAGGACTAGCGCTCCAAGGCGACGCGGCAATTTGGCCCCACCTCTGCGTATCAGTATGTTTACGGCGTAAGCGTACCGTCGTAAAGAGATGTGCTGACGCATGAACAGAGTGCGACTGCACAACTCCAGCCCACTGCAGATCAGGAGTAAGACGAGATGTGGCTTTTCCTACAGCGCCGACTACGCATGTGGCTCATCATGGCTGTTGCTTTACCCGTTTTCGTAGCCACTCTTGGCTTGGTACGCCGCCAACTCGAGGCCCGCACGGGTCCGAGCCGCGTCACCCGCGGACTCGGCAAAGTCGAGGGCTTCACTCGCGGTTTTCGTCGCAAGTAGGCGTGAAGAAATCGTGAAGCAGTAAGCCTTCACGAGCCGATCGAACGTACGGTGTCTTGGTGGACTCCATCCCAACTTCCTGGCAAGACCCGGCAGCGGTGTCTTTGATGCTCGACGAGTGCCAGACCTGGGCCGTGGTCGGCCTGTCCGGCGATCCAAGTAAAACGGCCTATCGGATAGCGGCTTTGCTGCAATCGCGGGGCAAACGCATCGTGCCCGTGCATCCCTCCGCGCCGATGGTGCTCGGCGAACAGGGCTATCCAACCCTGAGCGACGTCCCGTTTCCAATCGACGTTGTTGATGTCTTCCGACGCTCGGAGTTCGCCGGTGAGGTCGCCGATCAAGCTGTCACCGTCGGCGCCCGCGGGGTGTGGTTCCAACTCGGCGTGATCGCCGAGGCCGCGTTTGCCCGAACCACGGCCGCCGGCTTGGCAATGGTGATGGACACCTGCCCTGCCATTGAGTGGGCTAAGCGTTGAGGTTCCCGATCTCTAACGGTGCGACCGCTCGGAAGGCGTAATGCGTCGACTTCTGTACGCCGTCCTCGGGATGCTGATTGTGGCGAGCCTCGCCTTGGCAGTCTCACGAGGGTTGCTCTTCTTCGACTCGGGTGACACCAGTTCACCCGCGAGCGGCTTGTCAGATCAATGCGACGACGTTCCAGACGACGCGATTCGACTCACTCTGACCGGGCGAGACGGCTTCAAACTCGGGGCCGCGCTGGTGGGTCCCGACGATGCCGAAGTCGGACTCGTGTTGCGGCAAGGCTCGTCACAGACGATCTGCGATTGGCTCCCGTTCGCTGGCCGGGTCGCCGAGGAGACGGGAGCCCGAGTGCTCCTATTTGACCGCCGGGGGCGCGGCTCGAGTCCGGGTGAACCCAACCTGAGCCAAGAAGCCAGCGACACCCTGATCGCCGTCAACGCCTTGAGCGACAACGGCCCCGACAAAGTGGCGCTGGCGGCATCGTCGATGGGCAACTCGGTCATGTTCAGCGCTCTTTCCGACGTTACCCCGTGTGTGGCGATCTCGATCTCGCCGGTGCTGACCTCAAGTGACGGCTCCGGTGTCGTCGACGGCTCAACTCTGCGGGGCCTCCCTGACAACGTGTGGGTCACTTGGGAGACCGGCAACTCGAGCGTGGTTGCCAACGCCGAACGGATCGCAGATAAAGCCGGGATGGGAGGCGTGGTCGCCCAGACACTCCCCGTCAGCACCGACGACCACAGCATTGCCCTGGTCGAGAATCACCCGGAGGTCCAAGACTTCTTCCTCGACGCGGTTCGGTCCTGCTCGTCGCGTTGACCCAGCTCAGCGAAGATGGACTGGTGGCTAACCCAAGCGATGATCTGCACGTTCGACCGGGGCCCGGTCTGACGTCGGGCCTGGTGGTGCCCGCCGCCGAACTCACGGAGCGATTTTCTCGTTCCTCGGGCCCTGGTGGTCAGTCGGTCAACACCACCGACAGTCGAGTTGAGTTGGAGTTCGATGTCGAGAATTCAGGCGCCCTCACCGAAACTCAGCGCGCCCGGGCCCGCCGTTTCCTCGCCACCCGGCTCGTGGACGGTCGCATCTTGATCGCGGCGTCCGAACACCGCTCGCAACTGCGCAATCGCGTCGCCGCGCGCGATCGCCTCGCTGAGTTGCTGCGAGAGGCGTTGGCTCCGCCGCCGCCACCGCGGGTGAAGCGGCGGCCCTCCAAAGCCGCCAAGCAACGAAGGCTCGACGACAAGCGACATCGTTCGGAGACCAAGTCACTGCGGCGTCGGGTCAAGGACCATTAACCCTGGGTGCGCCGGAGACTCAGCCCCCACGGGCAGCGAGTCGGTACTTCAGGTGGATGCCGACGCTCGCCCGGTGTTCTTAAGGTCGTGGGTATGACGACAACACCACACTCGGCGATCACTCCTGGAGCCGCACCGTCTCAGGATCCATGGGATCTTCGAGAATGGCCAGCGGAGCAGGTCCTTACGGCCGTGATTGCCCTCATCGGTTGCCTGGAGATTCTGACCCGGGGTTTCGTCAATAGCTTTCCGCAGACGTGCATCGTGGCACTCTTGGCCGGCGCGGTGTGGCTGATCCGTCGAGCACCAGCGGTCTCGCTTGCCCTGATCTGGATCGCCGCTGGTGTGCACCTCTTGCTGTTCGTGCCACCCATGCTGATCGAGTTCCTGGCGATTCCCGTGCTGGCTTTCGGTATGGCCCGCTATGGCAGCACAGCGGTGTTATGGCTCAGCGGACTGTCGATCCCAGCAGTCATTCTGGTGGCAGGGATGTTTGGCGTGGTCTACGCCCGAGTTCGCTACTTCTCTGACAGTGGGTATGGCGTCTCCCTGTCGAGTTTCGCTTCCATCACCCCGGTTCTACTCTCGTTGCTGGTTCTCGTCGTGCCCTGGCTGGTCGGTCTGACAATGCGGATCAAAGCCGACTCTGCGACCAGAGAGACCGCCGCCCGCGAGGGCCAAGTCCGGGCCGAAGCACAGCAACAACAGGCCGAGGTCGAGCGCTCGCAAGCCCAGCAGATCGCCGACCTGCGCGAGGGGCAGGCCCGGCTGGCCCGCGATGTCCATGACGTAGTGGGGCATTCGCTCGCTGTGATCTTGGCCCAAGCAGAGTCTGCCCAATTCCTCGCCGACGATGACTCCGCTGCCATGCGGGACGTTCTGACCAATGTCGCAACCTCAGCGCGACAGTCCCTACAGGACGTGCGCAACGTCCTCAGCACCACCGGAGAACCCTGGCCGACCAATGCCCCGAGCACCATGACGCGAGAGTTCGAAGGGCTCATCGAAGGTGTGCGCGCGGCCGGCCATCAGGTCAACGTGACGACGGTTGGCACACCCCAACCGCTCCCGCCGGAGCTGGCAACGGTCGCGCTGCGCGTTCTCCAAGAGATGTTGACCAACGCCATCAAACATGGTGACCGCACCCAGCCCTGTCTGCTCGAACAGCATTGGGAGGGCGAGTTGCGCCTAGAGGTCAGCAACCATTGCGCCCTCACCTCCGGCGTAGAGCAATCAGAGACCCAACCGATCTCAGCGGCTGGCGAACCGAGCCCAACGGCCGAGGAGAACTCTCAAGGTTTGGGGGTGCCTGGCATGCGGGATCGGCTCGAGTCGATCGGGGGACGTCTCGATGTTCGACGACGCCAGGCACCCTCAGGTTCGACCTACACAGCAACTGCCTGGATTCCCCTGCGCTCGGAGGCCGTGCGTTGACAGAGCCGATCCGAGTTCTCCTCGTCGACGATCAGGAACTCTTCAGGGCCGGACTCGCGGTCATCATCAACGCCCACGACGGGCTAGAGGTGATCGGCCACGCGAGCAACGGAGCGGAGGCTGTTGCCGCAGTCGCCGAGCTCAGGCCGGATGTGGTCTTGATGGACATTCGGATGCCCGAGATGGACGGCGTCGAAGCAACCCGGCGAATCTTTGCCCCCGAAGTTGCTGCCCAACGTGAGCAACCGGTGCGAGTTGTAGTGCTGACCACGTTTAACCTCGACGATCGTGCGGCCAATGCCATCCGGTGGGGTGCCAGCGGCTTTCTGCTCAAAGGCGCCACACCCGAGATGTTGATTGACGCCATCCGCACTGTTTATACAGGCAACGCGGTGCTTGCCCCAGCCGACTTAGCCACGCTGATGTCAGGTGAGTTCCGCAATCGGACTCCGCTGCCGTCGAGCTATGCGAGCTTGACGGCACGAGAAAGCGAAATCCTTAGCGCCGTGGCACGCGGCCTGAGCAACGCCGAGATCGCCGCCGCCATCTGGACCAGCGAGTCCACGGTCAAGACCCACGTCGGCTCGGTGCTGCGCAAACTCGACCTACGTGATCGAGTACAAATTGTGGTATTCGCCCACGAGCACGGTTTGCAATGATCAGAACCCGATGCGGCGGGACTCGCCTGAGCTTCCCCGGCGTACGACGTCGCCTTTGTCTTGGGCGGTCTTCTTCAGTTCGGCCTGGAATTCGACAATGCGCCTTTGGAGTGCGGGATCAGCCATCGCCAACATGCGCACCGCGAGGAGCCCGGCATTGCGGGCATTGCCCACGCCGACAGTGGCCACCGGCACGCCTGCTGGCATTTGGACGATCGAGAGCAGGGAATCCATGCCGTCGAGGTATTTCAGCGGCACTGGCACGCCAATCACCGGCAGCGGCGTCACCGCCGCCAACATGCCCGGCAAGTGCGCGGCTCCGCCGGCCCCCGCGATGATGACCGCTAGCCCACGGGCGGCCGCCTCACGCCCATAAGCGACCATCTCCTCGGGCATCCGATGCGCTGAGACCACGTCGGCTTCGAACGCGATGCCGAACTCGGTCAGCGCCTCAGCCGCGGCCTTCATCACCGGCCAATCCGAATCGGAGCCCATCACAATGCCCACCTGCGAGGTGAGGCTTGGTCCAGTCATCTTCACTCGCTTTCGTTGCCGAGACTGCCATCGAACCATGCAGCGGCATGCCGAGCCCGCGCCAAACAGTCTGCAAGATCCTCGCCGTAGGCATTCACATGGCCGACTTTTCGACCCGGGCGCAGATCCTTGCCGTAAAGGTGCACCCGAAGCTGTGGATCGTGGGCCAGTGCGTGCGGGTAGCCGTCATAGAGGCGTGCGGGATCCGAGCCCGACCACTCGCCGCCAAGAATGTTCACCATCACTGCCCATGGGGCGCGCGGCGTCGGGGAGCCCAGTGGCAAATCGAGGACGGCCCGCAAGTGATTCTCGAACTGGGAAGTCTGCGCCCCGTCCTGGGTCCAGTGGCCGGTGTTGTGCGGCCGCATCGCCAGTTCGTTAACCAGGATCCGCCCATCGTTGGTCTCAAAGAGTTCCACAGCCAAGATCCCCACGACGCCGAGTTCACCCGCGATCCGCAGGGCAATCTCTTGCGCATACCCGGCCAACTCTGGGTCGAGCTCTGGGAGCCGGAGCGATCACTTCGCGGCAGACGCCGTCGCGTTGGGTCGATTCGACGACGGCGTACGCCGCTGCTTGACCACTCGCTGACCTCGCCACCAGGGCCGACAGTTCGCGGCGATAGTCGACGAGTTCTTCGGCGAGCAGGGCCACCCCGGAGGCCGCTGCCACGGCAAAGGCCTCGGAGCAATCTGCAGTGGATTCGACGAACCACACGCCCTTGCCGTCATAGCCGCCCCGGGCGGTCTTGACGACGCAGGGGAAACCGAAGGCTTCGACGTCAGCCTCGGTGAGGACTACGGCATGGCGCGGGCTCGGAACTCCCAATTCATCGAGTCGGGCCCGCATGACCGATTTGTCTTGCGCATGCACCAAGGCCGCCGGCCCCGGGCGTACGGAGATACCACGCGCCTCGAGCGCCACCAGATGGTCAGTGGGCACGTGTTCGTGGTCAAAGGTGACCACAGCACAGCCCTGCGTGACCCGAACCAACGTCTCGAGGTCGCGATAGTCACCGACCGTATGGTCGACGATCACTTGAGCGGCCGAGACCCCTTCTGCTTCCGCAAGCAAACGCAGCGGTATCGCCAAAGCAATCGCTGGTTGGGCCAACATCCGAGCCAACTGGCCTCCCCCGATGACGGCAACGATGGGGGCGGCAGGCACGGGCGACAGCCTAATGGGAGGGGGTGCCTAGGTTCGAACGGGTGAGATCTTCTCAAAGCGCAGGCCGCGGCCGCGCAACGTCGTGATCAGGTGCGGACGCCGCGGATCGTCACCCAGCTTGCGGCGTACCCAGCCCAAATGCACATCAATCGTCTTCGACGACGCCCAATAGGTCGCCTGCCAGACATCCCGCATCAACTCTGCGCGGGTCACGACCTCACCTGGCTGGGAAATCAGTTTGCAGAGCAAGTCAAATTCTTTGCGAGACATGGTGAGCTCGTCGTCTCCCCGCCACACGCGACGGGCTTCGGGATCAACCCGGATATCTTGAACCGTATACACCAACACAGCGTAAGAACTTTTCGTATTTGCCGCTGAAATTATTCGTATATCTCGCCCAATCGGACTAATCCACTAGCCCGGAACGCCGCCGGCGTGACTAGTCAGTGTCGCCGAACGGTCAACGGTTCGACGATGCCGAACCCTCGCACCGGGCGCCCCGGAATCCGCCGGGTCTCAAAGTCCGTCTCCGGTAGCAGGTCCGCCGTGGCGGCATCGACAATCAGTCGGTTGCGACGGGCCACCGTGGTGAGCCTCGCCGCCAGATTCACGGGTGGGCCATAGACGTCGCCGAGCCGTTGGACCACCGAGCCGGTCGCGAGCCCCAGTCGTACGTCGGGCATCCGCGCATCTCGCCCAATCATAGTGATGATGCCTTCAGCGGTCTCCACCGCATGCACCGGATCGTTGTTCACAAACAACACCGAATCACCCAGGCTCTTGATCACTCGGCCACGCTTGCTCGCCACGACATCGGCGCACCGTGCCTCGAAGACCTCCACCAAATCGCCAATCCGGTCTTCGGGCAAGGTGTTCGAGAGCGAGGTGAAGGACACCATGTCGGCGAAGCCGACCGTCAAGGTGGTGGTGCGTCCACCGGCGTGGGGGTCGTCATCCCCGGTGGGGACGGCGTTCAGGGCGACGGTGCGTGCCACTGCGGCTGCCAAATGGCGACGCCAGGAATACACCATCAAATCTTCGAAAGGACCCTCCAGTTGTCCGAGCAGGGTCATCGCGGCCCCAGTTCGACCAGGCTGGGGGGCGTCGCGCTCGGCCAGGTCCAAAGCCAACTCCTCGACGCGGGTGATCAACGTGGCTACTTGCCAGTCGGCGAGGCGGGCCATGGTTTGACCAAGGGCTCGCGTCAAGTTGACGGCTGTGTCGAGATCGATGGTGCCGTCGGTGACGGTGCCGGTGACGGTGTCGAGCGCCAACACATCGCTTTCACTGAAAGCGACCGCGTCGCCATACTCCGGAAAGCCGAAGGCGCGCCACAGCCGCCTGGCCACCTCGGGGTCAACGCCACTCGCTTCGGCAACGTCACGTGCGGTGAAAACAGGAACTGCACCGACGATGGCCCGGTCAAGGTCCGATCCGCTCAGACGGTCAGGCGCTGTCATTGGGGTGGTGCAGATCGTTCAGCAGCGACACGATCTTCCGGTGCGTTTGCTCCACGTCGGGGATGTCGCGCAGCATCACACTGCCGTGGGTGCTGGCATCGCTAATGACCAGCGTGCCGCAACCGAGCAGCCGATCGATCAAGCCGTGTTCGTAGGCGACATCACTGATCCGCATCAGTGGGATGTCGTGTCCCCGACGCGTGATGAGCCCACTGCGGGTGATCAGCCGACGATCGGTAATGGCGTAGTTGCTAGTCAGCCAGTTGAGGAAGGGCACGACCACAAACCACACGATTCCCAACGCCGCCACGCCCCACAAGATCCAACCGCCAATCCCACCCGACAGCGCGCTGATGCTGACCGTTCCAAACACCGCGAGCCCCAGAATCAGGACCAAAAGGAGCAGCGGCACCAGCAGTGCCTTGACGTGAGTGCGGGTGTCGATGATGACGCTCTCGCCATCGTTGAGGAGCTTCGGAGATATGGCCACGTGTGGATCTTCTCACTCACCGGGGCGAATGTGCACCACATCGCCCGCCCCAATCGCGCGCTCCCCCGCGGTTGTCGCGAGGACTAACCGTCCCGTGCTATCGATCGTGTTGGCTCGGCCCATGACGAACTCGCCGGTTGGCAGCTCCGCGCGCACCTCTCTGCCGAGGGTGCTGCACGCTGAGGTGTACGCCGTCCGCAAGGCCCCCGAGGTGGGCGGCCGAGATGGATCCGGCACCCAGTCGGCGTAGGCCCTCATGAGTTCCTGGGTGAGCCGGATCAGCAGCTCCGTGCGGTCGTGGACGATGCCGGTGGCCAGCAACAGCGACGTGGCCGACGGCACTGGCAACTCTGCCTCAGTCATCGACACGTTGAGGCCGATGCCCACCACAGCCGCCGGACCTCGGCTCGTCTCGATCCGTTCGACCAGGATGCCAGCGACTTTTCGCTCACCGAGCAGGACGTCGTTCGGCCATTTCAATGAGGCCTCGATATCTAGGCTCTTGAGCGCACGGAACACGGCGTACCCCGTCAGCAGTGGCAACCAAGGCCAGTGATCAACGGCCACCTGAGGACGCAGCACTACCGAAAAGGTCAGCGCCGAACGGGCGGGCGCTTCCCAGCGCCGATCAAGACGACCTCGACCAGCGCTTTGATGTTCGGCGACAACCACCAGTCCTTCAGCTGCGCCTTGGTTAGCCAGCGCAGAGGCCTCGGCGTTGGTTGAACCCAACTCGTCAAAGACCCGGACTTCTCCGACCAGCCGCGAAGACAGCTGCGCGAGCACCAACGGGGCGCGTTCGTCCTGACCAGTCATGGCACTAGATTGGCACGCACCCGATCCTGAGGAGGAGTCGCCGTGAGTCCCGACATCCACACGACAGCCGGCAAGTTGGCTGATCTTGAGCGACGCCTGGACGAAGCCGTGCACGCCGCCTCCGCCGCTGCCGTGGAGAAGCAGCACGCGAAGGGCAAGTTGACTGCCCGCGAGCGGATCGAACGCCTCTTTGACGAAGGTTCGTTCGTCGAACTCGACGAGTTGGCTCGGCATCGCTCCACGGCGTTCGGACTCGAGGCTCGGCGTCCCTATGGCGATGGTGTGATCACCGGTTATGGCACCGTTGATGGTCGTCAGGTCTGCGTGTTTTCCCAAGACTTCACCATCTTTGGTGGGTCCTTGGGCGAGGTCTATGGCGAGAAGATCACCAAGGTGATGGACCTCGCTGTTCGCACCGGCAGCCCCATTGTCGGCATCAATGAGGGCGCCGGCGCTCGCATCCAAGAGGGCGTCGTGTCGCTGGCCCTCTATGCCGAGATCTTCAAGCGCAATGTGCACGCGTCCGGCGTGATCCCACAGATCTCGGTGATCTTGGGCTCCTGTGCCGGCGGCCATGTCTACTCCCCCGCATTGACCGACTTCACCGTGATGGTCGATGGCGGCTCCCACATGTTCATCACCGGACCCGAGGTGATCAAGACCGTCACTGGCGAGGACGTGTCCATGGAGGACTTGGGCGGCGCGCGAACCCACAACACCAAGTCCGGCAATGCGCACTACATGGGCACCGACGAGGAGGACGCGATCGACTATGTGAAGTCGTTGTTGTCGTTCTTGCCGTCGAACAACCTGGATCTTCCGCCCATTGTTGATTCCCCGGCGGATCTTGCTGCCTCCGACGTTGACCTAGCCCTCGACGACCTCATTCCGGACTCGCCTAACCAGCCTTATGACATCCATGACGTGATCGCGGCGGTGGTGGATGAGGGCGATTTCCTCGAAGTGCAGGCCCTATTTGCCCCCAATATCGTGGTGGGCTTCGGACGGGTCGAGGGACAGCCCGTGGGGGTCGTCGCCAACCAGCCCATGCACTTTGCTGGCACCCTCGATATTGACGCGTCCGAAAAGGCGGCCCGGTTTGTCCGGTTCTGCGACGCGTTCAATCTCCCGGTGCTCACATTTGTTGACGTGCCCGGGTTCTTGCCAGGCACCGACCAAGAATGGGACGGCATCATTCGCCGCGGCGCGAAGCTGATTTACGCCTACGCCGAAGCAACCGTGCCGTTGATCACGGTGATCACTCGCAAGGCCTATGGCGGCGCTTATGACGTGATGGGCTCGAAGCATCTGGGCGCTGACATCAACCTGGCCTGGCCGACCGCACAGATTGCCGTGATGGGAGCCCAGGGAGCCGTCAACATCCTTTATCGCAAAGAACTTGCCGGGGCCGAGGACTCGGCTGCCCTGCGCGCGGAGTTGATTGACGACTATGAGACCACGCTGGCCAACCCCTACATCGCCGCTGAGCGGGGCTATGTTGATGCAGTGATCGCGCCCCACGAAAGCCGCGCCGAGATCACCAAGGCGCTTCGCCTGCTGCGCACCAAACGAGCCACGCTCCCCCCCAAGAAGCACGGCAACATCCCCCTATGAAACCCCCACCCCCACCCCCCCGCCGACCCGTCACTGAATGTCGCAAAAACGCGGTGTGTCGCACTGCGATTGACGGGTCGACTGGCCCATGACCATCAAGATCCTTAACGCCGATGCGACGGACGAGGAAGTCGCCGCCATCGTGCTTGCTCTCGCCTCACTCCAATCCGCGTCGGCACCCCCAACTCCCCGTCATACGTCACGGTGGGCGCAGCCCGCCCAGTCGGTACGCCGACCGTTGCAGCCTGGCCTCGGCGCCTGGCGTTCCAGCATGATGGGCCGCTGACATCCTCGTGCGTTGATGTTTTGATGCGGGCGGGTGATGTTATGATGCAGGAATGCGCACCACGCTCAATATCGATGAGCATCTCCTCGCCGAGGCCAAAGTCATTGCTGCCCGCCAGCACCGCACCATTGGGTCGGTTGTCGAAGAAGCCCTGCGCCGCATGCTTGAGGAACCCGCCGACATCGAGCCTCGCGCACCCTTCGCGCTACCGAAGTTTCAGTACGAAGGCGGACTAATGCCCGGCGTCGATCTTTATGACAAGGAGCAAATGGCGGAGTTGCTCGGCGATAATGAAGCGCGGTCGCGCTAAGCAATGCGCTTCTTGACGTCAACATTTGCGTCGATCACGCGACAGTTCGGCGACGCAGAGACCCCGGGGCGCGCACAGAGGGCATCGCCGTAGCCGACTGGTTGGAGACGCTCTGCCGCGGGACGAACGCCGGATAGGTGTGAGTTGACGCGGAGCGCCCAAATCGCGGCCGCAAGGGCTGATGAAGGACGCGTTCGATGGGCAATTGAGAAACCGCTAGCAACGCGCGCGATGCCTGATCCGGGGTCAGCAGACCGCCACGAACCAAACCTCGCAACGAGTGAGCCGCCTCAACGTCGATCAAGGCGGGAGCAGCGAGAGACTCACCGCGCAGACGTGCCGCACACGCTCTCCCTTGCTTGCCCGAATCAATAAGCGCGCTGATAAACCGAGGTGTCGACAACGATCAGGTCGCCGATCAGCGGTTGCGGCCGCACTTGCGGAGGCGATGGCCTCCATCGTCACCTCGTCGCTCAGGCGCCCACGGGTGGCGTCAAGAAGTTCGGCCACCGTGGCTGTCCGAGTAGACTTCCAACTGGAGACGCACGAAATCGAGGGATCGCCTGATTCGGCGGCTCCTCGCCGCAGCACTTCGTAGGCCCTGAAAGAGTGCGGATCTGCACCGTCGTCATACCTGCATAATAGCGCTCTTTCAGCGCTTGCCTTGAGAAATTGCGGGTGCTGGCGTCATAGATGCACCATCCCATCCAGCTAGTGATCGCGAAGCGCCTGCAGCAACAGAGTGGAGCAAATGGCGCACCTGGTGCGCATTTTCCTCCACCTTGTTTGCTCTCTTCTCGGATCCGTGACCGTGGCTTTAAGCGATTCGAGAAATTGCGGGTGCTTGATCCGTTGGCTTGAACGTAGGGTGGGGCGGTGACTAACGAGCGCCCCATTGATGCCATTTCCGACCAGTTTGTCGATGACTACGCCGCTCTCGATCCCGTGATGGCGACCTATCTCGGCATCGCCGGCCATGACGATCGATTCACCGACCTGTCCCCCGACGGCTTTGCCGCCCGCGAGGATTTGGCGAGGAGGGCGCTTGCGTCGGCCACCGCCGCCACCCCCACTGATGACCGCGAGGCAATCGCCAAGGAGGCTTTCTTGGAGCGCCTCGGGCTTTCGGTTGAGCTCGATGAGGCCGGCATCACTCGATCACAGTTCTCCGTCATCGAGAGCGGACTACACGGGATGCGAGCGGTCTTTGACTTGATGCCCACCGAGGGCGAGGAAGCCTGGTCCAACATTGGGGCAAGATTGGCCGCCATCCCAGAAACCCTGCAGGGTTATCGGATCACCCTGGCCGAAGAGGCCACCAAAGGCCGGGTGTCCGCAGTTCGGCAGTACGCCGAGGTGGCCAAGCAAGTTCGCAACTGGACCGGCCAAGAGGGAGGAACCGGTGACCTCTTCGCCAATCTGGTTGCCGGATCGGGAATCGAGGGCACCCTTCGGGCCGACCTCGACAAGTTCGCCACCTCAGCCTCCCGAGCCGTCGCCGACTTTGGCATGTTCCTCGAGGACGAGATGGAACCACGCGGGCGGACCAACGAAGCGTGCGGCCGCGAGCACTACGCCTTGGCTTCTCGTGAGTTCCTCGGTGCGACCGTGGACCTTGAACAGACCTATGCCTGGGGCTGGGAAGAGCTCAAACGCCTGGCCGATGACATGGAGGCCACTGCTGATCGGATCCTTCCCGGGGCCAGCCTCGCCGAAACGGTGGCGGCCCTTGACGCCGATCCAGCGCGCAACCTCACCAGCAAGGAGGCATTCCGCGACTGGATGCAAGAGTTGGCCGACCGCACCATCGAGGAGATGGACGGCGTGCACTTTGACATCCCTCCGGAGATTCGCACCATTGAGTGCTGCCTCGCACCAACCAACGATGGCGGCATCTACTACACCGGGCCTTCGGAGGACTTCACCCGACCGGGCCGGATGTGGTGGTCCGTGCCCGATGACGTCACTACCTTCTCCCCCTGGCGTGAGGTGACGACCGTTTATCACGAGGGTGTGCCAGGCCATCACCTCCAGGTTGGTCAGACCTTCGTGCGCGCCGAGCTGCTGAACCGGTGGCAGCGAATGATGTGTTGGGTCAGTGGTCATGGCGAAGGTTGGGCGTTGTATGCCGAGAGGTTGATGGACGACCTCGGCTATCTGTCCGACCCAGCCGACAGGTTGGGCATGCTCGATGGACAGTCCTTCAGAGCCGCGCGCGTCATCATTGACATCGGCATGCACTTGGAGTTGGAGATTCCTCGCGACAACCCATTTGGCTTCCACCCTGGCGAGCGGTGGACGCCTGAGCTGGGTTTCGAATTCATCCGTGGCCACTGCACGATCGATGACGCGACGCTGCGCTTCGAGGTCAACCGCTATCTCGGCTGGCCCGGCCAAGCTCCGTCGTACAAGGTGGGCGAACGCATCTGGCTTGAGGCCCGCGACGAAGCCAAGGCTCGCCAAGGAAGTGACTTCAATCTCAAGGCCTTTCATCGGTCGGCGCTCGATCTGGGCCCTCTTGGCCTCGACCCCCTCAAGTCCGCACTGGCCCGCCTGTGATGCCCGACCTATGGCGCTGAGATTCGAACCGCAAACTTCCGTCGCCCATTGGTGGAGCCAACGCGACGAGCCCTGGGTCCAACTCTGTTCGCTTGGGCCAAGCGGCTTCGAGGTGTATGCCCAAATCTTTCACCCGATGGTGGACGGAGGCGACCCCTTTGATCGCGACGACGTGGGCAACGTCACGGGCGACCTGGCTGATGATCAGCTCAGCGCGCTCGGAGAAGTGTTGGCACGACATACGACGACACCGGACAACTGCTATTTCGGGTTGTGGGACGGTTTCGGTGAGCTCTTTGGGTCCCCCCGGAGGACGATTCTTCAGCTTTCAGCAGCCGGCGAACCAGATCCTCCGCCTCCAGCACCGATCCCAACTGCTTTCGATGAAGCGATCCTGGCCGGACCCAAGGTGCGAATTCCTAGTCGGGACTATTTCCTCTTCCGAGGGCCTTTGGGTGAGGCCGGCGAGTGGGGTGCCGCCCCGGGCTTCTTCGGCAGACCCCGCCGGATTAACAGCCCCAACCTGATGTGGCCCGAGGATCGCGCCTGGTTTGCTGCCACGGAGATCGACCTTCCCTGGACGGGCGTCGGCGGGAGTCGCGCCTTAGTTGATGAGATCGTGGCCGACCCTCGCTTTGATGCAGACGCTGTCACCCTCGGCATGCCCTTGCGCTATCACCGTCACTTCGAGAGGTATTGCGATGGTTGATCTCCGGCTCGTCTTGGCCTCCGCCTCACCTGCACGATTGAAAACGCTCCGCGGTGCCGGGGTCGAGCCGGTGGTGATGGTGTCGGGCGTCGATGAGTCACAGGTCGTTGACCTGCCGCCGGCGGAGATCGCCCTTCAACTGGCCGAGTTGAAGTGCGCCGCGGTGGCCTCACGAGACGATCTGCCCGAGGCTGCGCTGGTGCTCGGCTGCGACTCGGTCCTCGAGCTCGACGGCGAGACTCTTGGCAAACCCAACGACGCCGATGACGCCGTACGCCGTTGGCAGGCGATGCGCGGCCGGTCGGGGGTTTTGCACACGGGGCACTGCCTGACCGACGCGGCGAGTGGCAGGGTTGCGGCTGCCACAGCCTCAACAACGGTTCACTTCGCCGATCTGAGCGACGCCGAGATCACGGCGTACGTCGCGACGGGCGAGCCGCTCCACGTGGCAGGTGCATTCACGGTGGATGGCCTCGGTGGGCCGTTTGTCGCTGGCATCGAGGGCGACTATCACAACGTCGTTGGGGTGAGCCTCCCGTTGCTGCGCCATCTGGTGGCGGAGCTGGGCTATGAATGGACCGACCTGTGGGAAACGTCACCCGCTTAAGCGGTGGAGTTGTTTACCTAGCGGTCACCCTTCGCCCCTACCGTGGTCGGCGTGAAGAGCAAACCAAAGCCCGTCGTGAAACCTCGTGCAGTTGGCCGGTGGCGCCGCACTCCGGCGTACGCCGCTGGGATGGGTGCGCTGCCGCAGGAGAAGGGTGTTTCGTTTCGGGTGTGGGCGCCGCACGCGAGCGCCGTACATGTCGTGGGCGATTGGAACAAGTGGAAACCCAAGGCCACACCGCTGACCCTTGAGGGCAACGGCTATTGGTTTGGCCATGCGCCCAAGGCGAAGGTCGGCGACGAATATCGCTTCTCGGTGACGACCGATCAGGGCGTGCTGTCCAAGATCGATCCTTATGCCCGGCAGATGACGAACTCGATCGGCAACGGGGTGATCTATAACCACGCGGACTTCGATTGGGAGGACGACGAGACGGTTGCGCCCAATCACAACGAACTGGTCATTTATGAATTGCACATCGGCTCGTTTTATCGCGAGACGCCGGATCGGCCGGGCACCCTCGATCTGGTGATGGCGAAGTTTGACCACCTCACCAGCCTGGGCGTCAACGCGATCCAGATCATGCCGCTGATGGAGTTTGCTGGCGATCTGTCGTGGGGCTACAACCCGTCGCACATCTTTGCCGTCGAGTCGACGTATGGCGGCCCGGAGGCGTTCAAGAAGTTTGTGCGCGAGGCCCACAAGCGGGGGATGGCGGTGATCCTGGATGTCGTCTATAACCACCTGGGGCCGAGCGACCTCGACATGTGGCGTTTTGACGGCTGGAGCGAAGGTGACAAAGGCGGGATCTACTTCTACAACGACGACCGGTCGAAGACGCCCTGGGGTGACACGCGGCCAGATTATGGCCGCGAAGAGGTGCGGCGGTTCCTGCACGACAACGCGATGTCGTGGCTGCACGACTATCACCTCGACGGGTTGCGTTTTGATATGACGCCCTACATCCGCAGTGTCAACGGCAGTGGCCGTGACCTCCCGGAGGGCTGGGAGCTGATGCGGTGGATCAACACGAGCCTGCGTGAGGAGTTCCCCGAGCGGATCGTCATCGCTGAGGACATGCAGTCGGATCCGGCGATCAGTCAGGTCGACAACGGTGGTGCGGCATTCCACGCGCAATGGGATGGTGCGTTTGTCCATCCGGTGCGCGAGGTGGTGATCGCGGCGGACGACAACCATCGTTCGATCGAGGCGCTGTGCGGTGCGTTGGAGGTGCGCTACAACGGGGACGCGTTCCAGCGGGTGGTTTACACCGAGTCACACGATGAGGTCGCGAACGGTCGTGCACGCGTGCCTTATGAGGTCGATCCTGCTGATCCGACCGGATGGTTTGCGCAGAAGCGTTCGACCTTGGGAGCGGCGGTGGTGATGACGGCGCCGGGGATCCCGATGTTGTTCCAGGGGCAGGAGTTCCTGCAGGGCGAATGGTTCCGCGACGACGTACCCCTCGACTGGCATCAGGACACCGAGTTTGCCGGCATCGTGAGGCTTTATCGCGACCTGATCCACCTGCGGCGCAACGTTGCCGGGACCTCGAAGGGCCTGACCGGCCAGGGTCTCGACGTACTCCACGCCAACGATCCGGACAACGTGATCGCCTATCAGCGCTGGGCCGATGGTGGGGCCGAACCGTTCCCCGATGACGACGTAATCGTGGTGATCAACCTTTCGAACCGGACGCTTCCGGAGTACGTCGTGGGCTTGCCAGCCGCTGGCCCCTGGAAGTTGCTGCTCAACAGCGACGCCTCCGTCTACTCCCCCGACTTCGCCGACACCCCCAGCGGCGACATCGACGCTGTGGCTGAGGCGTACGACGGCCAGCCCGCCCGCGGCTCCCTCGTCATCGGGCCCTACACGGTGCTGATCTACGGCCGCCGATCCACGGACGCCGGAGGCGCGACGTAAAGGGCACCACTCGTCGTCACGTCGCCGGCGCTGATCCGGTAGATGACGGGCCCGCCGGCGAACTCGACACCGGCGTAGGTCGTGCCGTCCCACGTGACCTCACGACGTGCGGTTGCCCGGACCGGCTCGTCGAGAGGAGTGGCGAGCCGACGGCCGAAGCGGTCCCAGAGATCGATCCGCACCGGCTGGTCGGTGACCGGAAGCGGGATCCGCACCGGACGGGCGGACCGGGCCACCAGCGCCGGCTCGAGTTCGGCGGGCGGTTCAGCGTCGGCGACTGCGGGCTCGGCGGCGTAGCGGTAGACGGTGTCCCCGGAGGCGTACCCCACCACTTCCGGCGACCGAACAAACCGGAAGCGGTTGAGAAAGCGCCCGACGTTGCTGGCGTCGGACCAAGTCTGTCCCCCGTCGTGGGTCTCGCTGGTCAGTCCGCTCATGAAGAGATCGTCACCCCAACCCCCCGCCCAGCCGTGGTCGCGGTCGAGGAATCCGACACCTTCGAGGTTGACGTTCCCCTGCGGGTCGTTGACCGGGTGCCGCGACCACGACCGGCCCCCGTCCAAGGTCTTGAGGACTGCCCCACGTGTGAAGCTCTCAAGCGCGACGAACCCGACGTCACGGTCGACGAAATGGATTTTCCAGCCCCACTCGCCGAGCGGCATCGAGACTCCCGCAAGCCGGTTCACCCAGGTCTCGCCGCCGTCCTCCGTAGCCAGGACGACCGCCCTGACATCATCGCGGGTCGGATCAGGCACCTCCGCCTGACCGCCGACCACCCAGCCCCGGCGTGCGTCGGCGAAGAAGACGTCGACCAGAAGCGCAGCGTGCATGCTCAGGTCGATCGCGGTCCAGGTGCGCCCACCGTCCAGCGTCCGCACCACGCCGGACGGCTCTTCCGGGAAGTTCGTGCCAGACGCCCAGATCACGTCCGCGTCCACCACGCACAGGCCACAAACGGCCGAAGGCGACCCCTCTGGCAGCACAACCTCGGACCAGCTGTCGCCCCCGTCAGCGGTGTGGAACATCCGATGGAGCGGGTCGAGCGTGCCCACCCAGCCCCTCCGGTCATCGGCGAAGCCCACACACCTGAGGTAGGTGCCGGCGGGCACGGTCAACTTGCTCTCCCAGCTTTGTCCACCGTCGCAGGTGCGCAGCACATGCCCGTTGCTGTTGACCGCCCAGCAGCGGTCGGCATCGAGCGCCCAGACGTCGTCAGTGCGCCAACTCACGGTCGGAGCGTTGGTGCGCCGCCAACGGAACCCGTCGGACGAGCTAGCAGCCATACGTGTCGCAGTAGAGCGCCGCAGCTCCGTATCCCACCAGGAAGCCGACCACCAACGGAGCGACGATCTCTGCGGCCTCAAGGGCCCGCACCTCGTGCAGGGCCCGCTGGAACTCGGGGTTCTGGTCGGCGCTCTCAGCCGCTGCGTACCCGCGGCCCGCCTCGAGCAGCTGCTGCAAGACCGGGGTCGACATCGTCGTCTCCAGGCCCGCCTCGACCTCCTCCAGGACGGTGTCGCCGTTCCGGAGCCAGTCTTGCATCCTCGGCAGGTTGTCGGCGTTGGCCAGCCGCGGCCGCAGGTAAGCCCAGAACACAGCCGAGAGAATCTCTTGATCACCGTCAGAGAAGCTCCGTAACCGCTCGTCAAGGAGGGCAGTCGCCGCCCGCAACTTCGGGTCGAGAGCACTGAAGCGACCCAGGTCGTTGATCAGCCGGCGAATCCCGAGCTGCGGGTCCAGAGGCACGAGCAGGAGCTCGGCGCGCTCAGAAGTATCCATTCCGACATCCCTTACTTCAGAAGTAGACGCCCCGAGCAACGCTGCCTGCTCACGCTGGCATAGCCGTGGCAAGAGGTCAATACCAATACCTACCTGGCAGGGTCGCTGGCTCTGGAAGTCGGCCGACGGGACGAGTTAGGCCTGGGGCCGCCGTGGCCAATTAGACGGCCTAGACTCCGACAGGATCGCGGCCAGCCGTTCCAAAACAGGAGGACAACTTGTCAGGAATGACCGTGGTCTACACGGACGGCGCGTGCGAGAAGAACCCCGGCGGCAGAGGTGGCTGGGGGTGGGTGGTCGACGCGGAGACCTTCGGTCTGGGCGCCGACCCGTCAACGACGAATCAGCGGATGGAGATCAAGGCAGCGCTCGAAGCCGTGCGAGCGCTCCCCCGGCCCTTGACGATCTGGTCGGACTCGACGTACGTCGTCAACTGCTTCAAGAATTCCTGGTGGGTCAAGTGGCAGGTCAACGATTGGAAGAACGCGAAGAAGGAGCCGGTGGCCAACCGGGATCTGTGGGAACCGCTGGTCGAGGCCGCTTCAACTGATGTCGAATTCCGCTGGGTCAAGGGGCACTCCGGCGTACTCCTCAACGAGGTGGCTGACCGGTTGGCCTCTGCTGGGATGCTCGGTGAGGCGGTTCCGCGGCCGCTGGATCTCTCGGCGTTGGTGGCTGCCAAGGGAGACGTACGACCATTTGTGGTGTCTGCCACTTGGCGAGCTGCCTGCAAGACGTGTGGTGAGTACTACGGCGTGGGCACGAGGGTCACGAAGTCAGAAGTGGGCTGGGTGCACGCAGAGTGCCCGGCGTCCTAGTTGTCAGTCAGGCGTGGCAGGCATCTATTCGGCAAACGTGATCTGAGTTCCCGGCAAGCGACCAAACCTACCTGCTGCCGCTCCAACGGACGAACTTCGCTGGTGCGCGATGTACAGGTTGATGCCTGGTCGCAGGTTGAGCCGTCAACGGCTGTTCGACACACCGCGATTTTGCGACATCGAGTGACGGGTCGGCGGGAGGGCGGAGCCCGACGGTTGCTGTGGGGTTTGGTGGGGTGACCCCGCCCCCGGATTATCTGATGAGTTTGAGGGTTGCTAGCGGACGACTTTGAGGGTTGCTAGCGGACGACTTTGATGTTGAAGGTGGGGGTGTCGAGGGACCCCATCAGGCGGAGCCAGAGCGGGAGGTACATCTCGGTGCCGCGGGCGGTTTCGATGCCGCCGAGGTCCAAGACATCGGTGTGGCCAAAGCTCTCCAAGAGCCCAGTCACGACCGCCTTGGCGTCAGCATCATCACCCGACACAAACACAGTGGTCGCGTCGGGCAACACCTCCGGATGCACCATCAGATCCGCATTGAGAGTGTTGAGCGCCTTAACGACCCGCGCACCGGGATAGTTGCGCTGGATCTGCTCCCCCAGCGAGTCGGTGTCCTTGACCGCTAGCGTCGGCGGGAAACCATTCGAGAAGTCCAGCGGGTTGGAGATGTCCATCAACACCTTGCCCGCCAACGCGTTCGCCCCGACCTGGGCCAACACCTCCAAAGCCACCAGGCCGCCGCTGGCGTTCACCACGAGTTCCGCTTCGCCGGCTGCCTCGGAGAACGGAGCCAGCGTTACCTCCGGATGCTCAGCCAGCCACGCGGCCGCGTCATCTCCACGACCCCGTGCGACGCCTGGGTCGCGGGTGCCCATCACAACTTCGTGACCCAACTCCGCCATGCGGCCAGCAAGAGCGCGTCCGACCATGCCGGTGCCCAACACTGCGATCTTCATCTGCTCTCCTTGAATCTCGACAAGCTCGATCGACGGGACCGCCCTCGATCAACGGGACGCCTCAGACGCCGGCGACCTGGTTGAGGCCGATGTGCCCGGCCGCGATCTCCTCGGCAAAGTGACACGCCACCCGGTGGCCAGAGTTGATCACGCGAAGCTCTGGTCTTTCAGTGTCGCACCGCGTCGGCTGCACAAACGGGCAACGAGTGTGAAAACGACAGCCGGTCGGAGGATCCGCCGGACTCGGCAAGTCACCCTGAAGCAGGATCCGCTCGCGACGATCTTCGATCTCGGGGTCGGGCACCGGGATCGCAGACATCAGCGAGATCGTGTAGGGGTGTCGGGGCGCGGCGTACAACGTGTCACTGGGCGCCTCTTCGACAATGCCGCCGAGATACATCACCCCGATCGTGTCGCTGACGTGGCGTACGACGGCCAGGTCGTGGGCGATGAACAAATAGGTCAGGCCCAGCCGCTCCTGCAGTTCCTCCAAAAGGTTGATGACCTGCGCCTGCACCGACACATCTAGCGCCGAGACCGGCTCATCAGCAATCACCAAATCGGGGTTGAGAGCAATCGCGCGGGCGATGCCGATGCGTTGGCGCTGACCACCAGAAAACTCGTGGGGATAGCGTCCCGCCGCACTGCCCGGCAGCCCCACGATGTCGAGCAACTCGCGGATATGGGCCTCGCGCCCTCCTTCGGGAGTGACGCCATGAGCTTTCAGCGGCTCCAGCAGCAACGACTCCACCGACTGACGCGGATCCAGACTGGCCATCGGGTCTTGGAAGATCATTTGCATGCGCCGTCGCAACTGGCGCAATTCTTCGCCCTGAATCTGGCTCACGTCGCGACCCTCAAACTCGACGAGTCCGGCGGTCGGCTTCACCAGTCGGAGTACGGCGCGGCCCAGGGTGCTCTTGCCACAACCGGACTCGCCCACGAGCCCGTAGGTCGTGCCGCGAGGAATCTCCAGACTGACACCGTCGACCGCCTTGACGTGGCCAATCACCTTGTCGAAGATCACCCCAGAAGTGATCGGGAAATAGACCTCAAGGTCGGTGAGCTTGAGCAACGGCTCGCCCCCTTGCAGCGGCGTTGTCATGACGTCGCTCCCAACGGATCTGCACGAGCCAAGGGGTAGTGACACCGCAGGGCCGATGGCCCCGACACGCTGAGGGCGGGCGCGAGGACCGTGCATTCGGCACCGCGGCTGCTGCAGCGCGGAGCAAACGCGCAGCCCTCGGTCCACGGGATGGTGTCATTGGGAGAGCCCGGAATCGGCTGAAGCGCCTGACCGCGGGGTACGTCGAGTCGAGGGATCGACGCCAGCAGCCCACCGGTGTAGGGGTGGCGCGGATGAGCAAACAACTCTCGGCGCGGTGAGGACTCCACGATGCGGCCCGAATACATCACATGCACTTGGCTGCAGAGCCCCGCCACCACGCCGAGGTCGTGGGTGATCATCATCAGCGCGGTGCCGGTTTCCGACACGAGTTCCTTCAGCAAGTCGAGGATCTGCGCCTGAATGGTGACATCGAGGGCGGTCGTCGGCTCGTCACAGATCAACAACCGAGGCTGACAGGCCAGTGCGATCGCGATCAAAGCGCGTTGACGCATCCCCCCGGAAAGCTGATGCGGATATTCCTTCAACCGGCGTTGCCCGTCCGGGATGCCGACCCGATGCAGCAGCGACACGGCCTCTTCCCGGGCGGCCGCTCCGTCCATCTGGCGATGTCGACGCAGCACCTCGGTGACCTGCTCGCCGATGGAGATCACCGGATTCAGCGACGTCATCGGGTCTTGGAAAACCATCGCCATCTCGCGCCCGCGGAGGTCTCGGAGTTGATCATCGGGCATCCCCAACAACTCAACGCCAGCCAATTTGATCGACCCGGTGATCTCGACACCACGCTTGGGGAGCAACCCGAGCACGGCCATCGCGGTCACTGACTTGCCACTGCCGGACTCCCCCACGAGTCCGAGCGTTTCGGTGGCGGCAACGGTGCACGAAACCCCGTCCACCGCTTTGACGTCGCGACGACCCTTGCGCTTGAAGGTCACCGACAGATCGGAGACCTCCAGCAGGGCAGCCACCCCAAGTCCGCTCATCGGCGGTACTTCGGATCGATTGATTCGCGCAGCGCTTCTCCGAGCAAGGTGAACCCCAAGGCTGAGATCACAATCGCGATGCCGGGAAAGAAAGCGAGGTGCGGGGCGCTGGCCAAAAACCTTTGGGTCCCCGCCAACATCAGTCCCCACTCAGGGACGGATGGGTCCTCGCCAGCCAAGCCAAGAAAAGCCAAGCCAGCCGCGTCGATAATCGCCGTGGCTAGGGTCAGCGTGCCTTGCACAATGACCGGAGAGATGGAGTTGGGCAACACATGTCGACCGATGATGGCCCACTTCTTCACACCCACTGACTCAATGGCCAGCGCATAGTCCTTCTGCCGCTCCGACAACATGGCGCCGCGCAACATTCTGGTGAAGATCGGCACATTGACGACCGCAATGGCGATCATCACCGACTTGGTGCTCTGGCCCAGCAAGGCGGCGACACCGATGGCAAAGAGCAAACCCGGAACCGACAACATCATGTCGGTGATCCGCATGATGATCGTGTCAACCCAACCGCCCAAACCACCGGCCAGCACACCGAAGAAGACGCCGACAGACATGCCGAGGGTGAGCGAGACAACGCCGATCAGCAAGGACTGGCGAGCGCCGAAGATAACGCGGCTCAACTCATCGCGGCCAAGGTTGTCCAATCCCATCCAGTGTTCTCGAGAGGGGCCCGGAATGCTGGTCGGAGTCACGTCGCCGACCGTCTCGGTAGGTGAATAGGGGGCCAACCAGGGCGCGAACAAGGCCACAAAGATGAAAAGAAACACCAACAGGAAGCCCACGATGGCCATCGGGTTGGTCCGCAGCCGCCGCCACGCGTCGCGGCCAAGCGATGTTCCAGCCTCGGGTGCTGTCGGTTTGAGCTCGCTCACTTGACCCTCACCCTCGGATCGATCAAGCCATAGGAAATGTCGACGATCAGGTTCACCATCACCACGATCACCGCAATCATCAAGATGAATCCTTGGATCACGGAATAGTCGCGCGCACTAATGCTCTCCACCAGGTAGCGGCCAATGCCCCCGATGCTGAAGGTCGTTTCGGTCAGGACCGCTCCGGCGAGCAGCAGGCCGACTTGCAGGCCGGTCACCGTCGCGACCGGCAGCAGCGCATTGCGTACGACGTGGCGACGCGTGATCGTGCTTTTGGTCAGTCCCTTGGCTTCTGCAGTGCGGACATAGTCCTCGTTGACGACATCCAGGACCGCCGCCCGAGTGATGCGAGTGATGACCGCCAACGGGATGCTGGCCAACGTGATGGCGGGCAAAATGAGGTGGAGGAAGGCATCCCAAGCCGCATCTGGACGACCGGTAATGAGGCCGTCTAGCACATAGAAACCGGTCGGATGATCGGAGAAGAGTCGGGGATCTTGGCGGCCATCGGCTGGCAGCCAGCCCAGCTTGACCGCGAAGACATATTTCAACATGTAACCCAAGAAAAAGACCGGAATCGCGACGCCCAGAAGAGACCCGGCGACCGCAAAGTTGTCGAACCAGCCACCGTGGCGCCGCGCGGCGGCGTACCCCAAGGGCAGGCCAATCACGAGCGCAATCAAGCCCGCAAACACAGCCAACTCGATGGTCGCCGGAAAGCGATCCCACCACTCGTCCATGACCGGTCGTTGCGACTTGACCGACACTCCCAGGTCACCGCGCACAGCCCGCCCGAGGAACTTGAGGTATTGCTCCCAGATGGGCCGATCCAAGCCATAGATCGCGTTGATCTGGGCGATCTTTTCCGGCGTCGCGCGCTCTCCCAGCAGGGCCACGGCCGGGCCCCCCGGGAGTGCGCGAATCCAGGCGAAGAGGATGATGCTGAGGCCCAACAGGATCGGGATCAACCCGAACATCCGCCGAACCGCGAACCTCAGCACCTACCACCCCCGAACGAAATCACTTCACCATCATGAGGCAGGCAACGTCACCGTGTTGAAGTCCTCGTTGCTGATCGGGCTAGGGACGAACCCCGCAACACCCGGCTTAAAGGCCAACGAAGGTTCCGTGTGGACATAGGGCAGACCTGGCAAGAACTCCATGATCGCGTTGTTGGCCTGCACATAAAGCTCGGTGCGAGCGGCCAGATCAGACTCAGTCTCGGCCTGATCCAGCAGCGCGAAGATCTCCGGGTTGTCAAAGCCAAATGGCGCCGACTTGGACTGGAAGAAGGTGCCGACGAAGTTGTCGGGATCACCGAAGTCCCCGGTCCAACCAAGGAGATACATCATGGCTTTGCCGCCATCGACCTTGTCGAGGTAATCCGGGTCCCAGGGGGCCGTCTTCGTGACCACCTTGAAACCGACCGCCTCCAGGTCTGCCTTCATCAACTGGAAGTTGTCGACCGGTGAGGGCATGTAGGGACGCGAAACGTCGCTGGGATACCAGAACTCAAGCGTCGGATTTGCGACACCGGACTCAGCGATTAACTGCTTCGCCAGGTCTGGGTCGTAGTCATAGGTCGGAACGGCGTCACTTGAGCCAAAAACCTCCGGCGGCTGGAACTGCGTTGCCACGGTGCTACCCGGTGGGTAGTTGGTGGTGATCACCTTTTCCCGATCAATCGCGTGGGCAATGGCCTGGCGAATCTTCGGGTTGTCCATCGGTTTGATCGCCTGATTGAAGCCGATGTAACCAACGTTGAAGGCCGGACGCTGAATCACGTCGAAGCCGCCCTCGGTCAAGGCATCCAGATCGGCCGGATCAACCAGATCGAAACCATCCACGTCGCCTGCTTCGAGCGCCTGGCGGCGAGCGGGGCCATCAGCGATCGGGCGGAACACCAGGTTGTCGATGGTGCTCGGTTCGCCCCAATAGTTCTCGTTGGCCTTCAGCACGAGTTTGTCCTCGCGCTCCCACGATTCGAAAACAAACGGGCCGGTGCCGACCGGGTGCTCGGTGCCGAAGGTGCCGGAGAAGGTCGGCGCATCTGCACTCCCGCCAACCTCGTCGGCGCCATACTCCTCAAGCGCGGCCGGGCTGGCGAGCGAGAACGAGCCCAAGGATAGCGCCGAAAGGAACGTCGAAGAGGGTTTGCTGAGGGTGATCACGGCCGTCAGCTCGTCGGTGGCGGCACACGAGGAATAAAGGCTGTCGCCCAACGAATCGTCCTCGTTGGCAGCAAAGCCGCCGAACACTGTGGTCCAGTAATAGGCCACTGCCGAACTCTGCTGAACACCCGTGAAGTTGTACCAACGATCAAAGTTGAAGCAGACCGCTTCGGCGTTGAAGTCGGTGTCGTCGTGGAACTTCACATCGGGTTTGAGGGCAAAGGTCCACTCCAGGCCGTCATCACTGGTGGTCCAGGATTCGGCCAACCACGGAATGATCTCGGTCGAGCCAGCCTTGGTGTTCACCAAACCTTCGAAAATTTGGCGGACCGCGCGGAGCGACTCGCCGTCGCTCACGTAGGCGCCATCGAGGATGACGGGGTCGGCCGATCCAGCAAACACAAACGTGGTCTCGGCGGCGTCACCTTCCCCGCTGGTATCGGACTCGCTGCCGCACGCGGTCAAGACCAAGGCCGCAACAGCGGCCAGGGCGACGACGCGTGGGAATCGACGAAACTTCATTCGCATTCCTCACTTAACAACTCAGGGGACTAACAACTAGAGCCAGACAGGCGGCCCGTGGGCATGGTTGCGACCCTAGACCCCTTCGGCGCACTTGGTCACTGGCCGCAAGACCTTCGGAGTGGTCACGGTTTCACAACAAATCATCCCGGGAGGTTCTCGGGTGGTGTTCCCTCAGGCTTCTGCGAGTCGCACAATTTCGTCGATAACGGGCCACGCGCCGTCGGCACTGTTTGCCAAAACAGCAAACTCTAGAGGGACGCCGTCCAGGTGCATCAGGATGCCGCTGGCCCCCTCGCTCTCGCCTTCCTTCCACCAGCGATCGGCCCGGAAATGCAATCCGAAACCCTGCTCCATGCCGCCTTGATCTGGGAACTGAGGCGTGAAGAAGGCCTCTGTTAGCGCTGGTCCCAGGAGTACGCCGGCACGCAGGGACGCCAGAAACTTCATCAAGTCACCCGCCGTACAGAACGCTCCCCCGTCGGCGTGCCCGACTGGCGGATAGGCATAGCTGTTTTGCTCAAGCCGGCCCTGGTCGTCGAGGTCAAACCCCTCCGCTAAGTCGGGCACGGCATACCTCTTATCGAAGTACGCCGATCGCGTCATACCCGCTCTGGCAAAGACTTCCTCGTGCACGAAATCCCGGAAGCCCTTTCCCGAGGCGTGCTCCACGGCTAGCCCAGCGAGAATGAAACCGGAGTTGCAATAGCGATGGCCTTCACCCGGAGCGAAGTTGGGTGCCTTGTGAGCAAAAATCTTGAGGAAATCGCTCGTTTCGACAATCAAATGGCAGGGGAACTCCACGAAGACTTCGGCATAGTTCTCGCCGTCTTCCTCCTCCGCAATGTCAGCAATTCCACTGCGATGGGTCAACAAATGCCGCAGCGTGACGGCTGGCGAGATTGTGGTGCCGCCGAGATCGGCATACTGGTGAATCGACGTGTCGAGATCGAGTTCCCCTCGCTCAACCAGTTGCAGGACGGCCACGCTGGTGAAGAGTTTTGAGATAGACGCGACGTCAAAGCGCGTCTCCACGGTGTTAGAGATGCCCCAACGTGGGGATGCCAACCCATAGGCGCCGACAAACAATTGGTCGTCACGAGTGCGCAGGTCAACGACGCCATTGAAGCCGCGTTCGTTAAGGAAGCCATCGAAGGCTGAGAGGTCCACGCTAAAGACGTTAGGGCTTCGCCAGACAAGCACGCCAACCATTTTTTGGGGCGACGCGGAATTGAACCTAGGCAGTGCATGCCCTGATCGCGACCCCATGCCCGCCTGAGCGCGCCAATCGACGATCGCACGTCGCAAGGGGACATTCGAGTGCCTCAGCCAACACGACGTAGGCCGCGTCGTAGGCCGTCACGTTGTTGCGCAACTGAAATGCACGGCGGCGAAATTCGTCGGACTCCGACCACAGTTGGATCCGCAGGTCGGCGTAGTCGGCGAGCGCGTCCTCAGCCCGCGTTTCGCTGAGGTGGCCAGCCAACGCGAGTCCGCGAAGGGCCGAGACGACCTCGTAGTCAATCAGGGCCGGAGCGTGGAGTTCTTCCCCCTGCAGCAACTCCCGGAGCCGGTCGGCACTTTCCCCGCCTGTTAGCGCGTCAACGATTGCAGATCCATCGACGACGATCACAGGTGGTTTGCCAGTATTTGGCGTTCACGCTCTTCGCGACCCTCGGAGATCACGTCAGCCGCCGAGGTTTGCGACCGTTCACTGCGCTGGGCCGCCCTCGCCAAGACTTCTGTAAGCGTGGGTCGGGCAACCTCCCGCTCGATCAGGTCAAGGAGATACTTGTTCAGCGACTCCCCGTTGAGGGCAGCCCTGGCTTTAAGCACTCGCCTGGCTTCCTCCGGCACGTCTCGAATTTGAAGAAGAGATCCCATGAATCCATATTCCCTCCGCTTCAATGCAAACTGGATGCATCTGCGTGGCGATGTAAGTCGGGCTTTGTCGGAGTCGAGTGGAGGTCCTCGCTGTTGCCCTGCTGCATCGCGGCGCAGCCTCGGGCCAGCGGCTAGTCTGCTCGAATCCCCTGTTAGCCAAAAGAGCCGAGGAGCGCAGTTTCTTGCCTGAGATCCGCCAGTTGTCGAAGGTCCTCATCGCCAATCGCGGCGAGATTGCCGTGCGCGTGATGCGGGCCTGTAAAGACGCGGGCATCCGCTCCGTGGCGGTGTATGCCGATCTCGACCGGGATGCGCAGTTTGTGCGGTTCGCGGATGAGGCCTACGCATTAGGTGGCTCGACACCGGCCGAGACCTACCTCGACGTTGCCAAGATCTTGGAGATCGCGGCCCGCTCGGGCGCCGACTCGATCCACCCGGGTTATGGCTTCCTCGCGGAGAATGCCGGATTTGCGCAGGCGGTGATCGACGCGGGGCTGATCTGGATCGGCCCGCCGCCGAGCGCTATTGAGCAACTTGGCGACAAGGTCCAGGCCCGCCATATCGCGCAGAAGGTCGGGGCCCCTCAGGTCGTGGGCACGGCTGATCCGGTCACAGGTGCCGACGAGGTCGTGGCCTTCGCGAAGACCCACGGCCTGCCGATCGCCATCAAGGCAGCCTTTGGAGGGGGCGGCCGCGGGCTGAAGGTGGCCCACAATCTGGCGGACGTTCCCGAGCTCTACGAATCCGCCGTGCGCGAAGCGGTCACCGCGTTTGGTCGCGGCGAGTGTTTCGTCGAGCAGTACGTCGAGCGCCCGAGGCACGTCGAGACGCAATGCCTTGCTGACCAGCACGGCAACGTCGTGGTCGTGTCCACTCGCGACTGCTCCCTGCAACGTCGCCATCAGAAGTTGGTTGAGGAGGCGCCTGCACCCTTCCTCTCCGCGGCCCAGGTCGCCGAGTTGTACGCCGCCTCGAAGGCGATCCTGATCGAGGCCGGCTATGTCGGTGCGGGCACCTGTGAGTTCTTGGTGGGCGTCGACGGCACCATCTCGTTCCTCGAGGTCAACACGCGCCTGCAGGTCGAGCACCCAGTCTCCGAGGAAGTCACCGGGCTGGATCTGGTCCGAGAGATGTTTCGAATCGCGGCTGGTGAAGAGCTTGGCTATGACGACCCCGAGGTCCGCGGCCACTCCATTGAGTTTCGGATCAATGCTGAAGACGCTGGCCGCAACTTCATGCCCGCACCCGGCACCTTGCGGACGTGGGAACCGCCGAGCGGCCCGGGGGTGCGCGTCGACGGGGGCTATGTGGCTGGCGAGACCGTTCCCGGGGCTTTCGACTCGCTGGTGGCCAAACTGATCGTGACCGGTCGCGACCGGACTCAGGCGTTGGAACGCTCACGACGGGCTCTCGCCGAGTTTGCCGTCGACGGCATGCCGACCGTGATCCCCTTCCACCGTGCGGTGGTGTCAGATCCCGCGTTTGTGGGCGATGAAAACGGCTTCGGCATTTTCACCAACTGGATTGAAACCGAGTTCGACAACCAGATCACGGCGTACGACGGGGAGACGGGCGGCGAAGAGCCCGGCCAGCGCCAGTCAGTCACCGTTGAGGTCGGCGGACGACGCCTGGAGGTGACCCTGCCGGCTGGATTGGGGGCAGGTTCTGGATCTCCGGCCCCGGCAATGGCGCGCGGCAAGCGCAGCACCACCAAGGCGAGCTCGGCAGCAAGCGGCGATGCAGTCACCAGCCCGATGCAAGGCACGATCGTGAAGGTCGCCGTGGCGGAGGGCGACACCGTCGCCGAGGGCGAGGTGATCGTCGTACTGGAAGCGATGAAGATGGAGCAACCCCTCAAGGCACACAAGGCGGGCAAAGTGACCGGGCTCAACGCCGAAGTCGGCGCCACCGTCACCAGTGGTGCGGTCCTGTGCGAACTCGTGGAAGACGAGGGCTTGAGGCAGCCTTAACACTCAGGTGGCTAGCCTTGGGTTAATGCGCACCCGGATCATTTTTGCTGCCCTGTCCGCCCTTTTTCTTTCCGTGTTGTGGCCCGCCCCTGCTCAGGCCCAAGCATGGAGTTCCGGATCGCGCCTTTGCACCCACACCAGCGGCGCAATCAACGAAACCAGTGGGCTCTCGCGCAGCACTTACCAGCGCAAGGTGATGTTCCTTCACAACGACAGCGGCGATTCGGCGCGTTTCTTCGCCGTGAGCCGCAAGTGCAAGGTCAAGGCGGTCATCTCCGTCCGTGACGTCAGAGCGCTGGACTGGGAAGACATGGCTTCGGGACCGGATCACACCCTGTGGTTTGGGGATATCGGCGACAACGCCAAGGCACGCACGTCGATCACCGTCACCAAGGTGAAGGAGCCAAAAGAGCTCCGCAGTCGCAGCGTGAAGGGCACGACGTACACCTTGGCCTATCCCGACGGCGCCCACGACGCCGAAGCGATGATGATTCGACCCAAGACGGGGACGCTCTACATCGTCAGCAAAGATCGCCCGGCCGGCGCCATCTATCGCGCCCCAGCCGTGTTGGATCCCAATCGCGTCAATGTGTTGACCAAAATTGCCACGGCGCCAGACTGGCTAACGGGCGCCGATTTTGCCCGCAAGGGTGGTCGCTTCGTGCTGCGCGGCTACAACTCGGTCTATATCTATTCCAAGATGGGGGCCACGCCGACCAAGGTGCGGGTGCCGGCCGGACACACGTTTGGCGAAGCCGTGGCCTGGCACCGCAACAGCACCACGCTGATCCTCGGTGGCGAAGGGGTCGGGACCTCGCTCTGGAGACTCAAGTAAACAGGCTAAAGATAGGGGAGGCTGTGAGGCACCCCATGCACCACAGGCTCCCCCATCTTTAGCCAGCCTGGGATTTCTCTAGCGGACACCCGCGCCCGCAGGCAACTGGACTGCCGGTCCACCCCCGGGACCTCAGCAATTCACCGATCCGGATTGCGGTGAGGCACGCCGAGTCATAACTCTGCTCCCAGCCCAGGCGAACTGTGGTCAGCCCTGCTGCGGCGGCGTCCAGGTCGCGCGCGAGGTCGCGATTGCGTTGGACCGGGCCATCGTGGAATAGCAAACCGTCAAGTTCCACAATCAGACCGAACTCCTCATAGTCCACGTCTCGGTAGACCCTTCCGGACGTCGCGATCGCCGCTGCTTGCCGAGTTCCCCGGGGCAAACCATGTGCGCGCTCCACGTTGTGGAGATAGCCGCTCTCCAACACCGAACAGGATCCGTCACGGAGATCGGACAAGGATGCTTCCAGCCAGCGTCGTCGCCGGACCCGGGTGCGCGTCGACAATGCGACGAGCAAGCGGTCAGGAGTCGTACGACGCCAGCGACAGGCTGCGGCCAACACCTCCAATGCCGCGAGGTCACCGGTGGCTCGCGCCGCCACATCCAACACCGCCTCTTCCAGACGCATCCGCGGCGGACTGGTGTTCCAACGTGCCCGTGATTCCAGCTCGACGAAGCGGTCAACGACATAGCCCGGCATGGGCTTGACCCGACGCTGGTGATCGACGCCCACCCGAATCGTGGAGTCAGTGACACTGGCCCAACCAGGTCCGTTCTCCACCCGAAGGGCCGACTCTCCGCTCAAAACGGCCGGCGAATAGTAGAGCACTCCTGCCCACGCTCGCTGCAACCAAGTCGGCTGGCCAGTGTGATTGACGAAGACTCCTGGGAGCATGCGGACCAAGGAACGGCGTCGCAGCTCGCGCTGGACATCGGCGCTAGTCCAGCCGTGCATATGCAGTTGGCGTCGCGCGATAACGCCCGATTGTTGGCTCACTAGGTCATTCAACGCCTCGGGCATTCGGTCAGTCTGGGCGAAACAGAGCCCACCAGAAGGGCCAATTCGTCGACTGTGGATAACCCTTGTCACTGATGGGGGAGTCTGTGATGCACCCCATGCGTCACAGACTCCCCCATCCGCGTGCTGCTAGAACAAGTCGTCCTTCGTGCGAGGACACCACTTCGCTGGAGATAGCGATTCCGAGTACGGCGCCGATGAACGCTCCACGTGCGAGGACAGCATCATGCGGGTTCAGCCGGAGTTTCGTGCACTAGAAGAGAGCCAGTTGCTCACTTCGTTCGGCTGGCAATTCGAGGACCGCGTCGACCGTCGGCGGACTCCCAACGGCGAGGTGCGCAGGCACACCCTCGGTGAGTGCCCACAGCGATTGGGTCAGCCAGATGTCACGGTCGCGCAAACCAGCGTGCAACAGCTCGGGATTCATCGGAATGCGCATGGTTTCGAGCGCAGGCAGGGCCAGGTCGTCGCGCATAGCCATCAGCCTGAGGTTGCGGTCGACGCACTCGCGAGCGCCGGCATCGGCCAGACGCCGAGCGCTGGATTCGCCGACTGCGTCTACGACGGCCTGAGCACGACCTCCATCAAGCGCGGCGTACACCTCGGCGACGCCGTCGAAGACCGCAAGCAAGCGGGCCGCGATCTTGGGGCCAATCCCCCGCGCCCCCGGGAGGTTGTCTGACGGGTCACCGCGCAGCGCCGCGAAGTCCCCATAGTGACCGGCCCGCACACCACACAGGAGCGGCAGCCGGGCCGGTGTTAGCAAGGGCGAGGCATCGATGCCGCCGGCAATGACCCGCAGCACCGAAGTCGTCTCATCGATCAGCGCGAAGGAGTCCCTATCGCTTGTCACGACGGTGCACCGCCATCCCTGGTGGCGCGCCAACTCGGCCGCCGACGCGAGGACGTCGTCCGCCTCAAAACCCTCGTGTTGTACGACGCTGAAGCCGGCCGCACGCAGCAACCCCGGCGCGGCCTGCAATTGCTCCACCAAGTCAGCGGGCTTCTGCGAGCGCCCCGCCTTATAGGCCGGGTAGTCGCGCTTGCGCCACGAATCCTGGTCACAATCCAACCCGACCACGATGGCATCGGGAGCCAGCCGGGCTGCGGCACCTGCGATCGACGTCACCAAGCCCCGCAGACCCCAGACCGGCCGACCCCGACGATCACGCTGATCACTGCCCAAGTGCGCGTGATGAGCCCGATGCAGCAGGGAGTTGCCGTCGATCGCCATCAGCAACGGTGCAGATTCGGAAGGCGACATCTAGTCACCGTATCCGGCTGACCGCTCTCCGCAGCGCAAGCCACGAAGGAAGAGTCACCGCACCGAGGCGCACTCGATGCAGGTGCGCGCGGTCGGTCTGGCCAGCAACCGGCCATCGGCGATCAGCGCACCGCAGCTTTCACACCGGCCATACGTCCCGGAGTCGAGGCGCTCGAGCGCCGCATCGATCTCAGCAAGGTGACGGTGGGCCTGGCCGACGAGGGCACCGATCTGTGAGCGTTCAAACGCAATCGTGGCGCCTTCGGGATCGTGCTCATCGTCAGCGTTGGTGTCGCGAGAGGACGCGACAACGGACTCATAGTTTCCCCTCACGCTCGCCAACCGCCCGACCGCCCGGTCACGTTCGGCCACGAGTCGATCACGCGCTCCCTCCATGCCGTCCATTCTGGACTGCCGCGCGCCGGTCGTCTCATCGCCCGGGTCACGCGGACACCCTGATGGCGCACTCCGACTAGCCTCCTGTTCATGTTCTCGAAGGTTTTGGTGGCTAACCGTGGTGAGATCGCGATTCGCGCTTTTCGGGCGGCGTACGAAGTGGGCGCCAGGACAGTGGCCGTCTTCCCTCACGAGGATCGCTGGTCCGAGCACCGGCTGAAAGCCGATGAGGCCTACCAAATTGGCGTGGTGGGTCACCCAGTGAAGGCCTATCTTGATCCCGCCGCGATTGTCGACGTTGCCGTGCAGGCGGGGGCAGACGCGATCTATCCGGGCTATGGGTTCTTGTCGGAGAACCCCGCGCTGGCGGAAGCATGCGCAGCTGCGGGCATCACTTTCGTCGGCCCACCGGCCGAGGTGCTCACGTTGACGGGCAACAAGGCCACGGCAATCGCGGCCGCGAAAGCCGCCGGCGTACCAACGCTCGCGAGCGTGGCGCCCTCCACTGATGTCGACGCGCTGATGAAGGCGTCCGAAGCCCTGCCCTACCCCTTGTTCGTCAAGGCCGTCGCCGGCGGTGGCGGTCGCGGCATGCGACGAGTCGACGACCCCAGCGAACTACGCGAGGCAGTTGAGACCTGCATGCGTGAGGGTGAAGGCGCCTTTGGTGATCCGACCGTCTTCATCGAGCAAGCGGTGGCTGACCCGCGACACATTGAAGTCCAGATCCTGGCTGACGCCAAGGGCAACGTCATCCACCTCTTCGAGCGCGACTGTTCGGTGCAACGACGCCATCAGAAGGTTGTCGAGATTGCCCCGGCACCCAACCTTGACCCCGAGATCCGGGCCCGCATGTGTGCTGACGCGGTGCGGTTTGCCAAGGAGATCGGCTATGTCAACGCCGGCACTGTGGAGTTTTTGCTAGACCCGGACGGCAACTACGTCTTCATCGAGATGAACCCCCGCATCCAGGTCGAACACACGGTCACCGAAGAAGTCACCGATGTCGACCTGGTGCAGTCGCAACTGCGCATCGCTTCCGGCGAAACGCTGGCCGACCTCGGCCTCAGCCAAGACTCCATTCACCTCCGGGGTGCTGCGCTTCAGTGCCGGATCACGACCGAGGATCCGGCCAACGGCTTCCGGCCAGACACCGGCAAGATCACGACCTACCGCTCCCCCGGCGGTGCAGGTGTCCGCCTCGATGGTGGTACGACGTACACCGGCGCCGAGGTCAGCGCCCACTTCGACTCCATGTTGGCCAAGTTGACCTGTCGTGGCCGGACCTTCGAAAAGGCCGTCGAACGCTCCCGTAGGGCGGTCGCCGAATTCCGGATCCGCGGCGTATCCACCAACATCGCGTTTCTGCAAGCGCTGCTCGACGACCCCGACTTCATCGCCGGCAAGGTGACGACCTCGTTCATCGAGACCCACCCCCATTTGCTGACCGCTCGCACTTCGGGTGATCGCGGCACAAAGTTGTTGCACTACCTCGCCGATGTCACTGTGAATCAGCCCCACGGGGCGGCGCCAACGACGCTCGACCCGGCCACCAAGTTGCCTCTGATCGACCTGACCCAGGCGCCACCCCCCGGCACGCGGCAACTGCTGCGCGCGGTTGGACCCGTCGAGTTTGCCCAACGCTTGCGCAGCCAAAACACCGTTGCCGTCACTGACACGACGTTCCGCGATGCCCATCAGAGCCTTCTTGCCACCCGGGTTCGCACGCGCGATCTAGTCGCCGTGGCCGGCCATGTCGCACGTACGACGCCCCAGTTGCTGTCGCTGGAAGCTTGGGGTGGCGCGACGTACGACGTGGCGCTGCGTTTCTTGACCGAGGATCCGTGGGAGCGGCTCGGCGCCATTCGCGAAGCGGTGCCCAACATCTGTCTCCAGATGTTGCTCCGCGGCCGCAACACCGTCGGCTATACGCCCTATCCGACAGCCGTGACCAACGCCTTCGTCAATGAGGCTGCTCGTGGTGGCATCGACATCTTTCGGATTTTTGATGCGCTCAACGACGTGGAGCAGATGCGCCCCGCCATCGAGGCGGTGCGGGCCACGGACAAGACGGTTGCTGAGGTGGCGCTGTGTTACACCGGCGATCTGTCCAACCCGGGCGAAAAGCTCTACACCCTTGATTACTACCTCAAATTGGCCGAGAAGATCGTCGCCGCTGGGGCCCATGTGCTCGCGATCAAGGACATGGCCGGGCTGTTGCGAGCCCCCGCCGCCCGCGCGCTCGTGACTGCGCTGCGTTCGGAGTTTGACTTGCCGGTGCATTTGCACACTCATGACACTCCCGGTGGCCAACTCGCGACCTTGCTGGCGGCGATCGATGTGGGGGTCGATGCGGTTGATGCGGCGACAGCCTCGATGGCCGGCTCGACGTCGCAACCGTCGCTCTCGGCGTTGGTCTCGGCGACCGATCATTCGGCCCGCGAGACCGGCCTCGACCTGGCTGCCGTTTGCGCGTTGGAGCCCTATTGGGAATCCACCAGACGCATCTACGCGCCCTTTGAGTCCGGACTGCGGGCGCCGACCGGTCGGGTCTACACCCACGAGATTCCCGGCGGCCAGTTGTCCAACCTGCGCCAACAGGCCATCGCGCTCGGGCTGGGTGAGAAGTTTGAGCAAATCGAGGATATGTACGCCGCCGCCAACAAGATCCTCGGCAACGTCGTGAAGGTCACCCCGTCATCGAAGGTCGTGGGCGATCTGGCGCTGCACTTGGTCGCGGTTGGTGCTGACCCAGCCGAATTCGCCGAGAATCCAGGAGCCTTCGACATCCCCGACTCGGTAATCGGCTTCCTCAATGGCGAGCTGGGAGACCCTCCGGGTGGGTGGCCAGAGCCGTTCCGGACCAAGGCGTTGGCGGGCCGCACGTGGAAGCCCCCGGTCGCCGAATTGACGACTGAACAAAGCGAAGCGTTGGCCGCCAGTCCGCGTCGTACGCTCAACGAATTGCTGTTCCCGGGTCCGACGCGCGAGTTTGCCGAAACCCGCGAGACCTACGGCGACATCTCGGTCTTGGCGACCCTCGACTATCTCTATGGCTTGCGCCCGGGCACCGAGCACCAGGTGCAGTTGGGTGAGGGAAAGACAGTCTTCTTGGGGCTCGAGGCCATCAGCGAGCCGGATGAGCGCGGCTTCCGCTCCGTGATGACCACGATCAACGGCCAACTGCGGCCGGTCAGCATCCGCGATCGCAGCATCGCCTCGGAGGTCACTGCCGCCGAAAAGGCCGACACCACCAACCCGAAGCACATCGCGGCACCGTTCCAGGGCGCTGTCACAGTCGGGGTGGCCGTTGGTGACGAAGTGAGCGCTGGCGACACGGTCGCCACCATTGAGGCAATGAAGATGGAAGCCTCGATCACCACGCCGGTGGCTGGCGTGGTGGCCCGAGTTGCGCTCCACGGCACCCAACCGGTCGAAGGCGGGGATCTCGTCGTCGTTCTCAGTTGACGATGTTGCGAGCAGCTGAGAAATTCTTGGTTCCCGAACCGTGGGTCGTTGCGCCCCGCTAGTTAGGGGCGGAACATCACCTGCGTGCGTCGCGTGTTTGCCTATCTGCTGGTAGCACCCTTAGCCCTCCTCGGCGAGTATGTCGCGCACCAAGCCAGTTACCTCTCAGTTCATGGCGGCAGCGCACACCTGCATCTCAACGAAACCGGACACGGCTATCTCGACAACGCCTCGACCGTCTTCAGTCTGCTCTTTGGCCTGATGTCCCTGCTGGTAATCATCGACGCCGTGAGAGTCACCTCAGGACGCGACCCGGCGGATCTCCCCCTGTGGCCCCTAGCCCTCCTTGGCCCCATCACCTTCACCGTCCAAGAACACCTCGAACGATGGCTCCAAACCGGCCAGTTCCCATGGTCAGCGACCCTCGAGCCCACCTTCGCGCTAGGTCTCTGGCTGCAATTGCCGACCGCGTTCCTTGCCTACCTAGTGGCCAGGTTCATCACCGGAACCGCCCGCAAAGCAGCACACCACCTCCGCACCCGCCTAGGCCGTGTCGTCGCCGTCCAGTGCGCACTGACCTATGCCGACAGCATCCCGACCCACTACGTGGACATCTTCCGCGTTGACGCCACCCTGAAGGGCCACCGGGGCCGCGGTCCACCAGCCCGCAGTTTGTCCCTGCACTGAGTCAAAGACCGTTCATCGACACCGCCTCTGTCGAGAGGCCCTGTCGCGCACCCAGGCGCAATCGCGCCAGGTTGCCGTATACCCAAGGAGCACACCCATGTCAGAAGAAACCTCCGCTCGCTCGGGCGAGGACGCAGACCAACCAAATCCGGTCCCCACCGCCACCTTGATGAAGACGTCAAAGAAGGTCCGGCGCAAGAGATTCCGCAATTTTCAGATCGTCACCCATCGTTGGCTTTCCCTGATCACGGGGATCGGCCTCTTGATCGTCACTACCAGCGGGGCGGTGACGCTCTATGACATCGAAGTCACTCACTTCGGGCAGGATGCTTTCGACACCCCCAACAAGGGTGACTATCAGTTGACGCCGCAAGAGGCGATCGACGCGTTCGCGGCAGCCAAACCCGACCTAGTTCAGTCGGACATCCAGAAGGCCTTCGGGGTCTACACGGTGGCCGCCATGCCTGCCGGAGAGCACGCTGCCGGCCACGATCACAGCATGGAAATGACGACCTACACCCTCGATCCCGCCTCCGGGGACGTGCTCGGCGTGGCACCAGCCGAGCCCCCTACTTGGATGGGATTTGCGGAAATCTCCACGTGTGTCTGCTGTCGTGTGAGGACTGGCCCGGCTATGTGCCGTTCATGGCCAAGCAGGTCCCCACCAAGAAGTGGGTCACTAACAACCTCATGTTTGAGGGCGCGGAGCCGACCGTCTCGACGTACACCTTTGCGTTTTTCGCCCTGGTGTTGATCTATCTATGCCTCACCGGCCTCTGGCTGTGGTTTCCGCGATTCAAGAACTGGAAGTCGGGTTTCACCGTCCGATGGCAGAGGGCAGGTTTGCTCGCGATACGGATCTCCACAAACTCATCGGTGTCGTCGCGCTGGTGTTCTTGTTGATGTGGGGCATCTCGGGGCTCAACTTCGAGCTGCAAAAGGCCACGACGAAGATCTGGTATGCACTGACCCCAGGGCCGGCCTACAACGAGGAGGTAGCTGCTTTTGCCTCAAAGGAAGGCGACGGAGAGGACATCTCGGTTTCGCAAGCTGTGGCTGCGGCGACTCAAGCAGCAGGCCCAGGCTTTAGCGACGAGAACCTAGTCGGCATTTTCTGGCCTGCCGCTGATGACCCCACGTCGACGTACACGGTGTATTGGGCCAACGGCATTGATGAATGGAAGTACGGCGTCGCTCCGGGCAACTTCAGCGTCGGCGTCGATCGACGCACTGCAGAGACCAAGATCACCTGGGACTATCGCGACGAACCGGCTCAGGCTATCTGGCAAAGCTGGCTATTACCGTTGCACTTCGGATTTCCGGTGAACGCGTTGTGGCGGATCATCTGGCTCATTGCGGGGCTAACACCTGTGCTCCTGGCTTGGACGGGAGTGTCGACGTGGTTGGTTCGCCGCAAGAGCAAGAAGACACGCTAGCTGTCGGCCGCGATGGCGTACAGCGCAAACGTGAGCCCAGGTCCGTCCTGAGTTGCGCACCGGCATCGACCTTTTGATGCTGGTTCTACGCTGTCAACATGCTGACCGTTCTGTTGATCCTGTTAGGGACCTTGGGCCTGGTTGTCTACCTCACGAACCTGCGGCAGAAGCGTGAGATCCAAACCCGGCGAGACGCGTCGCTCGACGGCGTGCGCAAACTAGCCGACGAAGACGTCACGGTCTTTGGTGAGGAGTTGCAGGTCCTCCACATCGAGACCCTGACGACTGAGTTGGACACCGGCATGCGTCAGGACTATCAACGCGCGCTCAATAGCTATGAGACGGCCAAGTCACGCCTGGCCAGCGCCACCGAGCGGGAGCACATCACTGCCGTCACGACGGCGCTCGAAGATGGCCGCTATGCCATGGCGTGTGTGTTGGCACGTCAAGACGGTTTGCCGCTGCCGATCCGGCGCCCGCCCTGTTTCTTCAATCCCCAACATGGTCCCTCCACTTTGGATATGCCGTGGGCTCCCCCTGGTGGAGAGCTGCGTGATATCCCGGTGTGTACGGCGGATGCTGACCGAGTGCGGCAAGGGGCCGAGCCGGATATTCGCACCGTTGAGCACGGCTATTCGAGCGTGCCCTATTGGCGTGGTGGTGCGGAATATCAGCCCTACGCGATGGGCTACTTCAACGCCTACGCGTCGATGATGCCCGCGTTCTTCGTGATGAGCATGCTCAACCCGATGTGGTCAGGCGGCATGATGAATGACTTTGGGACCGACGTCGACACCGGATCAGGCGACATTGGTGGCGGTGACGCTGGTGGTGGCGACCTGGGTGGCGACGCTGGTGGTGGCGACATCGGGGGCGGCGGAGACTTTGGCGGTGGCGGAGACTTCGGCGGCTTTGGCGACTTCGGCTTCTAGCCCGCGCCAGCCCGCAGGGCCTAGACCTGGTGGAGCCGGCGAGCCGCCTCGGCAATTGAGCCCGACAACGAGGGATAAACGGTGAAGGCGTGGGCCAGTTGGTCAGCGGTTAGCGATTCAGCAACTGCCAACGAAACGGCGTGAATGAGTTCGGAGGCGCGCGGAGCGACCACCACTCCCCCGATGATCGAGCCAGTGCCGGGGCGGGTGAACAACTTCACGAAGCCATCGGTGATGCCTTGCATCTTGGCCCTCGCATTGGTGGCGAGCGGAAGCATCACGACCTCGGCCGCGATCTCGCCCGCATCGATGGAGTTCTGTGACCAGCCGACGGTGGCGATTTCTGGCGAGGTGAAGACGTTGGAGCAGACCTTCTTCAGGTCGAGCGGCGACACCGCATCACCCATGTAGTGCCACATCGCGATTCGGCCCTGCATCGCCGCCACGGAAGCCAACATAAAAACACCGGTGCAGTCGCCCGCGGCGTACACCCCGCCGATGGTGGATCGAGAGACCCGATCCACTTTGATGAAGCCCTGCTCATCAAGTTTCACTCCCGCCTCGACCAGGCCCAAGCCAGCCGTGTTGGGGATCGAGCCGAGGGCGAGGATGCAATGCGAGCCGGTGACGGTCCTGCCGTCGGTGAGGGTCACTATCACCGCGTCACCGTCCCGAACCACACTTTGCATTCGAGACTCCGACAAAAGGTGCATCCCCCGCCGAGTCAAAACCTGTTCGAGTACGCCGGCCGCGTCGGCATCTTCGCCGGGCAACACCCGCTCACGCGAAGACACCAACGTCACCTCGATACCGAGGGCGACGTAGGCCGAGGCGAACTCCGCGCCCGTGACACCTGACCCAACCACGATCAGATGATCGGGACATTCAGTGAGGTCGTAGACCTGTTCCCAGGTGAGGATGCGCTCGCCATCGGGGAGCGCGCCTTGAACGACGCGGGGCGCTGCGCCCGTCGCGACCAACACCATGTCGGCAGGAATGCGTTCCTCTGACCCGTCGGGCGTCGTCGCAACCACGGTGTTAGCGCCGTCGAGGCGACCGCGGCCGGAGACGATGCGCACACCCTCGCGTTGCAGTCGGGCGCCGATGTCAGCAGATTGATCGGCAGCCAACTTCTTCACTCGCGTGTTGAGTCGGGCCAGGTCCACCCTGACAGTCGTTCCCGCGTCACCATCTGCATCGTGGATGTTGACGCCCAACTCGCTCGCGGCCGCCATCTCGGTCATGACTTCCGCGGTGGCAATGAGCGTCTTCGAAGGCACGCAGTCGGTGAGCACAGCCGAGCCGCCGATGCCGTCTGAGTCGATGATCGTGACGCGAGCGCGCAATTGCGCGGCCACTAGGGCGGCCTCATAACCGCCTGGGCCACCCCCGATAATGACGACGCGGTTCATCTGAAACTCAAAGGTTGATCATGTGACCGGCAATGCCGTGCACAGCTTCTTTGACCGCTTCGGACAACGTCGGGTGAGCGAAGACGTTGCGGGAGACCTCGTCGGCGGTGAGGTCCCACTGCTGAGCCAAGGTGAGTACGGGCAACATCTCGGTGACATCGGGACCGATCATGTGGGCACCGAGGAACTCGTTGTGCTCGGCGTCGGCGATGACCTTGACGAAACCGACTGCGTCGCCGAGGCCCTGCGCCTTGCCATTGGCGGCAAACGGGAACGTCGAGGTCTTGACGTCGTACCCCTTGTCCTTGGCCTGCTGCTCTGAATAACCGAACGAGCCGATCTGCGGCTGGCAATAAGTCGCCCGCGGGATCATGTCGAAGTTGATCTCCATCGTCTCCGCGCCGGCGATGGTCTCGGCCGCCACAATGCCCATAGCTTCGGCGACGTGCGCCAACATCATCTTGCCGGTGACGTCACCGATCGCATAGACATTCTCGACGTTGGTGCGCCCGCGGCCGTCGATCGCGATCGCGCCCCGATCGGTGGTGGCGACACCGGAGTTCTCCAGGCCATAGCCGGTCAGGCGGGGCGCAAAACCGATCGCCTGGAGAACCTTGTCTGCCTCCAGGATCTGCGGGTCGCCGCCACCGGCAGGACTGACGGTGACCTTCACCTTGTCGCCCGAATCATCGATGCTTTCGACCTTGGTGGAGAGCATGACCTTCACGCCGAGCTTTTTGTAGTGCCTGGCAAGCTCCTTGGAGACGTCGGCATCCTCGGTCGGCACCATCCGATCGAGAAACTCCACGATCGTCACGTCGACGCCAAAGTTCTTCATGACATAGGCGAACTCGACGCCGATGGCACCCGATCCAGCGATGATGATCGACCCGGGCAGCTGGTTGTCGAGGATCTGCTCTTCGTAGGTCACGACGCGGTCGCTCAGGCTGGTGCCGGGGATCAGTCGCGTGGTCGCGCCGGTGGCGATGATCAAGTTGTCGCAGGTGTACGTCGTAAAAGAATCGTCTGCGGCCTTCACCTCGACCGACTGCTTGCCGTCGACCGCACCCTGGAGGGTCCCCCAGCCGTTGATCTCGGTGATCTTGTTTTTCTTCATCAAGAAGTGGACGCCCTTAACGATGCCGTCGGAGACCTTGCGACTCCGCTCGTGGGTCGGTCCGTAGGACATCGTCGCGTCGCCCTCGATGCCAAACTTCGCCTTCTCGTGGGTGAGCACGTGGGCAAGCTCGGCGTTCTTGAGAAGAGCCTTGGACGGGATGCAGCCGACGTTGAGGCACACACCGCCCCAATACTTCTCTTCGATCACAGCGGCCGTGAGGCCCAACTGCGAGGCACGGATGGCGGCGACGTACCCTCCCGGGCCAGCGCCAAGAACCAGGACATTGAAATGGGTCACGGGCCCAGCCTACGGCTCGCCTCCGACGCTCGCGAACCGGTCTTATCGGTAGCCGATCGGGCCGGTGCGCCGAGCCACTCACTTCAGCTGGCGATGGTGAGTGGTGGGAAGTAGTAGTCGATCTTGGGTTGCCAGGGTGGGTGGGGTGGTGGCCCGGTTTCGGGTGGGTCCCAGCCGGGGGCTTCTTTGGTGTAGTTGCAGTTTTCGCAGAGCCCTTGGCCGTTGATGAAACTCGTCGGCCCGCCCTCAGCATGTGACTGGATGTGGTCGATGTGGCGGATGGGGGCGTCGCAGTACAGCGTGCGGCAGTGTTGATCACGGATCGCGATCATCTGGGCGAGTGTGGTCGGGAAGAACCTGGCTTTGGATTCCATCGCCACCAGTTCCCCGGTGGTTGGTTTGGTGTAGAGGCGCCTGAGCCAGAACCCGGTGTTGTTGTTGCTGTGGTGGATCAAGTCACGGGCGACCGCCGCGGGGACCGGGCCATAACCGGGCACCGTGGCGGGCTCGTCACCACCAAACATGGTGTCTTCACCCATCACCAGGTCAACCTGAACCGGCACGGCGGACGCGGTGGTTTGGCCGGTGAGTCGCTCCACCAACGTGTCGGCCATGACCTGCCCACGGGACCGGTCGTCACCGGCAGCACGCAGGCTGTTGGCGTGTTTAGTCAATGCGGCGTAGGCGGCGACTCCTTGGGCGACCGGCAACAGTGCGGTGAGCCACATCATGGTGTCGGGCGCGGGGCGGGTGGTGACCCGTCGTTGGGTGATGGCGTACGCCGACCGGGCAGTGACGACGTGGGGGTCGATCCGGTAGGCGGCCGTTTTCACTGCCGCTTCCAGGGCATTGTTCCCGAGGGTTGAGACCTGGTCGGCGTCGGCGCAGATCAGGTGATCCACTGCACCCCGGTCGGCGGCGGCGAGGCAGGATGTTTCGCGGACCATGATGCTGGCCCGATGTTCGGACAGTTTCCCCGCACTCATCGCGGCCAACGTGTGGGGCATCTGCTCGACCAACGCCCGCGACGTGGTCAAGAAGTGCCTGCCCGCATGCGGGGAGAGCCGCCTCGCTTTCCCGAGTTCGGTCGCGACCCGGGCGCCGATCAACCGTCGGCGACGACGCAACGAATCCAACCCACCCGCCACGGGATCGACCTGGTCGGGGTCCTGCGCGGCGGCGATCTGGGAATCGGCATACGCCACCGCGATCCGGGCCTGCGCAGCAGAAGCGGCTGACTTTAGTTCTTCCAGTTCACGCAGCATGGTCAACCGGGCAGCGTCATCGAGGTCCGTGTCGAGACGACCCAGATCGATGGTGGTGAACGCTGCTTCCATACCCACTACCCAACACGGCACCACCGACAGACCTAGGCCGAAAAGGGCCGTTTCCGGCCCTTTCCAGATCACAGGACGATAACAATGGTCGAGACGGTTTCGAGCCACCAACAGGGGGTTTCGAGACGGCGCTAACGCGCCTCCTCAACCAACAGGCAAACCCCAGCGCTGACGCGCCTCCTCAACCCGGGTTTCGAGACGCTCGCTCCGCTCACTCCTCAACCACCAAATGCCCGGCGCTCCTCAACCAACAAACCCGCGCTCGCTCCTCAGCCCCAGAAAGCCTCAAGCAATGGGCGGCGGGAGGCGGATGTAGGTGGTGATCACGGGTGTCATCCCGCGCGCTTCGTAAAACCGGTGGGCGCCGTGGTTGCCGTTGATGGTCTTGATGAAGATGCATGCGGCGCCGAGTTCGGCAAGGCGAGCCTCCGCCCGGTCGATGAGCGCCGTACCAAGGCCCCGTCCCCGTTCGGCATCCAAAACACTCAGGGTTTCGATTTCGCCGATCAAGTCCCCAGTTGGCCAGGTGTCGTCCGGCCCGGCAAAAACATGCCCGACGACGTACCCCACCGCAAGGTCACCCCGATAGGCAACCATCACGAACGTCCGCGCATCCGCAAACAACTGCGCATAAAAGGACCGCCGCAACGGCCACGACTCAACCCGAGCAATCCCCGGAAGCCCGCCGTTGCCGACAGCTAGATGGTGATCAAACAGGGCCAACCACAACGGCTCCACGTCGTCGATCAGCTCTTCGCCACCGACCACGATGCGCAGCTCGCCCTCAACCCCGGTCACGCCGACTACCCTAAGCCTCGTGACTTTGTACGCCGCCTACGGAGGCAACCTCGATCCCGCCCGAATGAGCGAACGCTGCCCGCACTCACCGTTGCGGACGACGGGCTGGCTAACCGGTTGGCGGCTCACTTTCGGCGGCGAAGAGCACGGGTGGGACGGCGCACTCCCCACGCTGGTCGAAGACCCTTTGGAGCAGGTCTTCGTTGCCGTCTACGACGTCAGCGCGGACGACGAAGCCACCCTGGACGGATATGAGTCCGCCAACACCGGCCTCTACCGCAAGACCAACGTCCGGGTCTCAACCATGAATGGCGAGCATCTCGTCTGGGCCTATGTCCTCGATGCCTATGAAGGCGGGCTCCCTTCAGCCGCCACCATTGGCGTGTTGTCCGATGCTGCCGAGGCAGCGGATGCGCCAGATGACTACGTAAAAAGTTTGCGGGCCCGACCCTGCCGGAGCATTGGATGAACGCTATGACCAGCTCGCAGGCCCTGGCCCAAGAGGCCGCCGACACCCTCCACCGACTCACCGGAGTCGCCCACCACGACATTGCGCTCGTGCTGGGATCAGGCTGGCTGCCAGCCGTCGAAGCGCTCGGCGAGGCAACAGCGGAGATCAGCACGACCGACCTCCCCGGCTTCTCCGCGGCCGCTGTGGCCGGCCATTCAGGCAAGGTCCGCAGCATTCGTGCTGGCGACCGCAACTTGCTGGTCTTCCTTAGCCGGACCCACTTCTATGAAGGCAAGGGGGTCGCGGCGGTCGTCCACCCGATCCGCACCGCGGCAAAGGCAGGTTGCCGGGCCATCGTGCTCACCAACGGCTGCGGTGGCTTGAAAGAAACCTGGCAACCCGGTCAACCCGTGCTGATCAGCGACCACATCAACCTCACGGCCACCTCACCAATCGAGGGCGCCCACTTCGTCGACCTCACCGACCTTTACAGCTCACGCCTTCGCGCGATGTGCCGGGAGGTCGATCCGAGCCTCGATGAGGGCATCTATGTGCAGTTCCCCGGACCGCACTATGAAACTCCGGCCGAGATCGGCATGGTCCGTGCCATGGGTGGTCATCTCGTCGGGATGAGTACGACGCTGGAAGCGATCGCGGCTCGCGAGGCAGGCATGGAGGTGCTCGGGATCAGCCTGGTCACCAATCTGGCCGCTGGCATCACCGGAGAGCCGCTCAATCACGAGGAAGTGCTAGAAGCGGGCAAGGCCGCCGCCAGCCGAATGGGCACGTTGCTCAGCCAGATCGTGCCGCGGATCTGACGAGTGACCAAGTGACCCGCGGTCTGTTTCTTGCCTCACCCGAAGCGCGCACTGGCAAGTCCGCCGTCGCGGTCGGCTTGCTCGACGTGCTGGTCCGTGAAGTTGGCAAGGTTGGCGTCTTCCGACCCCTCGTCGATGGTCATCGTCGCGATCAACTCATCGACGTGCTGTTGGCCAGGCCAGGTGTCGAACAGACCTACGACGAGGCCCATGGAGTCACCTACGACACGGCGTACGCCCAACCGGACGACGCTTTGGCGGAGATCCTCACGCGCTATCAGGACGTCGCCGAACGCCACGACTTTGTCCTGGTGATTGGCTCCGACCACACAGACGTGTCGAGCTCGGCAGAACACACAATGAATGCCCAGATCGCGGCAAACCTGTCGTTGCCAGCACTCATGGTTGTCTCTGGGGTGGACCGGAGCCCCGACGATGTCGTGCGAGCCGCCCAGACGGCGATCGCGCAGTTTGGCAGCAACCACACCAAAGTGGTCGCGGTCGTGGCCAATCGGGTCTCCCCGGGGGCGCTCGCAGCGACGAGCACAGCTCTGGCCACCCTAAGAGGAGTCCACACTTCGGTGATTCCCGAGCTGCGGTTGCTCACGGCGCCAACCGTGCGCGAACAAATGGCGGCAGCAGAGGCCACCATTCTTCGCGGCGACGACGCTCGCCTCGACCGAGAGTCGCTCGGCGTCAAAGTGGCCGCGATGAGTCTGCCCAACGTGCTCGATCGGCTTTCGCTCGATGTCACGGTGATCGTGCCCAGCGACCGTCCCGAATTGCTGGCCGGCCTGATCACCGCCCACCAGTCCAGTTCCTTTCCGAGCCTCGGCGGAGTGATCCTCGTCGGCGGTTATGAAATCCCAAACTCGATCACGCGGCTCTGTCTCGGCGTGGACTCAGACTTACCAATCGCGGAGACCAACCACGACACGTTCGAGACTGCACAGCGTCTCGACGACCTCACCGGCCCCCTAACGATGCGTTCAGTTCGCAAACTCGAGGCCGCTCGCCAACTTTTCGCCGACCATGTCGACACGGCGGGCCTGTTGGCGGCCATTGATACGCCGGCCAGCGATGTCCGCACCCCGTTGATGTTCCAGCACCAGCTGATGGAGCGCGCCCGCGCCGTACGCCGCACCATCGTCTTGCCGGAATCCACCGACGATCGGATCCTGACCGCTGCCGACATCGTGTTGAGACGAGGGATGGCTGGGGTGACCCTGATCGGCAATCGGTCCGAGATCGAGGCCCGAGCAAAGACTCTTGGCCTCGACCTCAGCGCGGCTTCAGTGGTGTCGAACCACGATCCAGTCCTGCTAGATAAGTTCGCCACCGAATACGCCCGGCTGCGCGCACACAAGGGCATCACCTATGACCAGGCTCACGATCTGGTGTCCGATATTTCCTACTTCGGCACCATGATGGTCCACTTCGGGCTAGCCGACGGGATGGTGTCGGGGGCCATCAACACCACCGCTCACACCATTCGCCCAAGTCTGGAATTCATTAAGACCAAACCCGGTGTCACGGTCGTCTCCAGCATCTTCTTGATGTGCCTGGCCGACCGTGTGCTCGCTTACGGCGACTGCGCCGTTATCCCCGACCCAACGGCCGAACAACTTGCCGACATCGCCATCAGTTCGGCCGAAACCGCAGCCGGATTCGACATCGAACCGCGCGTGGCGATGCTGTCCTACTCCACCGGAGCGTCTGGACATGGAGATGACGTCGACAAGGTGCGGGCAGCGGTGAAGTTGGTCCGCGAACGCGCCCCCGACCTGCTTTTGGAGGGCCCCATTCAGTACGACGCGGCCATCGATCCCACCGTGGCTCGCGCCAAACTTCCCGACTCTCCCGTCGCCGGGCGCGCTACGGTCTTTGTGTTTCCCGACCTCAACACCGGCAATAACACCTACAAGGCGGTCCAGCGCTCGGCGGGCGCGATCGCGATCGGCCCGATCCTTCAAGGGCTGAACAAGCCGGTCAATGACCTGTCCAGGGGCGCGCTCGTCGACGACATCGTCAACACGATCGTGATCACCGCCATCCAGGCCCAGGACCAGACCCAGGCCCACGGCCCAGGCCCCAGAAACACAGGCCCAACCGACAGTCGCCCCATGACGACCGCCATCCTCGTCATCAACTGCGGGTCATCTTCGGTGAAATACCAACTCCTCGATCCGACCGATCCAACACCGCTTGCGTCCGGGGTCGTCGAACAGATTGGTGAGCAGCAGGGCACTCTCAAGCACCGATCCGGTGGCACGACTCACCACCTAACAGCCAGCTTCGGCGACCATGAGGTAGCGCTTGCAGCGATCCAAACAGCCTTCGCTGAACACGGCCCAGACCCAGCGCAGGCCGGACTGGCAGCGTTTGGACATCGCATCGTGCATGGCGGTGATCGCTTTCAAGCGCCCACACTGCTCACTGACGCCGTACTCGCTGAGCTCGAGCAGTTCAGCGTGCTGGCACCACTGCATAACCCGCCGGCAATCAGCGGCGTCAGGGCGGCGATGCGGATCCGTCCTGATCTGCCCCAAGTCGGAGTATTCGACACCGCGTTCTTCGCCGATCTCCCGGCCGCTGCCTACACCTATGCGATCGACCGCACGTGTGCCGAGCACTACCGCATCCGTCGCTATGGCTTCCACGGAACCTCACACGCCTTTGTGTCAGCGGCCGCCGCGACCCACGTCAACCGGCCACTCGCGAGCCTCAACCAGATCGTGCTTCACCTCGGTAATGGCGCATCTGCGTCGGCAATCGCCGCCGGTCGAGCAGTGGACACGTCGATGGGAATGACGCCCCTTGAGGGGCTGGTTATGGGCACCCGTTCTGGGGACGTCGACCCCGGCCTGGCGGGCTATTTGGCCGACGCGGCGAAGATGTCCGCTGCCGAGGTGAACGCCCTGCTCAACGAGCGTTCGGGTTTGTTGGGTTTGACCGGAGTCAACGATTTCCGAGCGGTGCAAGACATGCGTTCCACAGGCGATCCCCACGCTCAACTCGCCTATGACGTCTACGTTCATCGGATTGTGAAGTACGTCGGGTCCTACCTCGCCGTCCTAGGTGGCGTGGACGTCTTGTCCTTCACTGCCGGAGTGGGAGAGAACAACCCAGGTTTGCGCAGCGACATCGCGACCGCGTTGCGTCCGTTGGGTTTTGTTGTCGACCCCGAGCGCAATGGCACCGGCTCAGGCGTTCGCCGGATCTCAACCGATGACTCACCCACCACCATTCTGGTGGTGCCGACTAACGAGGAATTGGCGATTGCCCAAGCCGTTTTGGGCTTGATTTCAGATTTTTCCCATTCCCCGTGAGATGCGGGTTAACGTGCTCCATGACGTTTTCCTCCCCACGGTTCCGTTGGGATTTGTCGGCGTGACAGGGCCGACACGCGATGCCCTCCTTGAGCAGGCCGCCTCGTGGGTTCTTGAGGATCCAGACGCTCAAACGCGCGCACAACTTCAAGGCATCATCACGGCCGTGAAAGCTGGGGGTGACGTCGCCGATCTCGCGGATCGTTTCGCCGGCACCCTGGCTTTTGGCACAGCGGGCCTGCGTGGCGCCCTGGGCCCGGGCCCCAATCGGATGAATCGGGTCGTGGTCATTCGGGCCGCCGCCGGACTGGCCGCCTATCTCACTGCGCAGGGCGCCACCCGGGGTGCCTCAGTCGTGATCGGGTATGACGCCCGGCACAACTCCGACGTCTTCGCGCGCGACACAGCCGAGGTGATCACTGGCGCCGGGCTGACGGCTTTGCTGCTCCCCCGCCCGTTGCCCACCCCGGTCCTGGCTTTTGCCATCCGAGAACTGGGATGCGTGGCAGGCGTAATGGTGACCGCAAGCCACAACCCGCCGCAAGACAACGGCTACAAGGTCTATCTCGGCGATGGCAGTCAGATCGTGTCGCCGGCCGATGTTGAGATTGCCGAACAGATCGCCGCCGTTGGCAGCCTCGATAACGTGCCCCGTGGGCGCCCCTACGTCGTGTTGTCCGAAGAAGTCGTCGACACCTACCTTGACACCGTTGCTGCCCTAGCAGACGACGGACCACGAGATTTGCGGGTCGTCTACACACCTCTACACGGCGTGGGGTCCACCTGCGCCGCCGCCGTGTTGGAGACAGCAGGCTTCGCCCAGCCAGACGTCGTACCCGAGCAGGAACAACCCGATGCGGACTTCCCGACCGTCGCGTTTCCTAACCCTGAAGAACCCGGCGCCATGGACCTCGCCTTGGCCCTCGCAGCAGCGACGAACGCTGATCTGGTCGTCGCCAACGACCCAGACGCCGATCGTTGCGCCGTCGCGGTCCCCCTGCGGCTAGGCGAAGGACCAAGCCAGTGGCGGATGCTCACCGGCGACGAGGTGGGCGCGTTGCTCGGCAGCCACCTCATTTCCCGGGGGGCCATCGGCACTTATGCGTGCTCGATCGTCTCGTCATCACTGCTGGGCCGCATCGCTGCCGCCGGCGGGCAGCCCTACGCCGAGACCCTGACCGGCTTCAAGTGGATCGGCCGCGTCGAGGGCCTTGCCTTCGGCTATGAAGAAGCGCTCGGCTATTGCGTCGACCCGGAACATGTTCGCGACAAGGACGGCATCTCCGCACTGCTGCTGATCTGCGAATTGGCGGCGCGGTTGAAGTCTGAAGGGCGGTCTTTGCTCGACGTTCTCGATGACCTAGCCGCCGCTCACGGCGTGCACGCCACCGGTCAAGTGTCTGTGCGGGTGACCGATCTAGCCGACATCACCCGTGCCATGGCCAGGCTTCGCGCTGCTCCGCCCACCAGTTTGGGAGGCTACGCCGTGGAGCGGGCCGAGGACTTGAGCCGAGGCAGTTCTGCGCTTCCACCCACCGATGGACTGCGCTATTCGCTTGCCTCCGGCGGCCGCGTCATCGTCCGGCCGAGCGGCACCGAGCCCAAGCTGAAGTGTTACCTCGAAGTCGTCGTACCCCTAACCGTCGGCCTAAGCGAGGCCCGGGCAGTCGCTGCCGAGCGACTCCAGGCCCTGAGCACAGACGTCAGCGCGGCCCTGGGCTTTTAACGGCCGTTAGCACCGCAAACTCATCGCACCTATGCTGGCAAGGTGACAGTTCGCTTGCCCTCCGCCCCGCCGACAAGCTTCGCCGACGTGACTGCCTCCGACGCCTCGCTGCGGCAATTCCTGCACGGGTTGCCGGCCGTGGACCAGGTGGGCGCCGAAGCCCGCGCCGCAAGATTGGGCACCCGCTCGATCAAGACCACGGCCAAGGCTTACGCGATCGACTTGGCAATCCGAATGGTCGACCTGACCACGCTCGAGGGCTCAGATACGCCGGGCAAGGTCCGCGCATTGTCCAGCAAGGCGATGCGACCCGACCCCAGTGACCCCACTTGTCCCGCAACTGCGGCGGTTTGTGTCTATGGAGACATGGTCGAGGTCGCCAAGGCCAGCCTGGCGGGTTCAGGAGTCCACGTGGCGGCCGTCGCAACGGCGTTTCCCAGCGGGCGGGCTTCCCTCGACGTTAAGTTGGCCGACACCCGCGACGCGGTAGCCGCCGGCGCCGACGAGATCGACATGGTCATTGATCGTGGCGCCTTTCTCACTGGCAATTATCTGCAGGTTTTCGAGGAGATCGTCGCGGTCCGTGAGGCCTGCGAGAGACCGGGCGGCGAGCCAGCTCACTTAAAAGTGATCTTCGAAACTGGCGAGCTGCAGACCTATGACAACGTACGCCGCGTCTCGTGGCTCGCGATGATGGCGGGCGCCCACTTCATCAAGACGTCCACCGGCAAGATCAGCCCGGCGGCCACTTTGCCAGTCACGTTGATCATGCTGGAGGCCGTCCGCGATTTCCGCGATGCCACCGGGACCATGATCGGCGTCAAGCCTGCTGGCGGCATCCGCACCAGCAAGGACGCCATCAAATATCTGGTGATGGTCAACGAGACCGTTGGCCCAGACTGGTTGGATCCCGACTGGTTCCGCTTCGGCGCCTCCACCCTACTCAACGACCTCTTGATGCAGCGCAGCAAGCTTTCCACTGGCCGCTACAGCGGTCCCGACTACGTCACTATTGATTGAGGCTTGGGGCTAAATTGTGAACACCTTCGACTATGCACCGGCCCCCGAGTCACGCTCAATCGTTGACATCAGAGCCTCCTATGGCCTGTTCATCGACGGCAAGTTTGTGGACGGCCGGGGCAGCAGTTTCAAGACCGTCAATCCCGCCACTGAAGAGGTGTTGGCAGAGATCGCCGAGGCCAACAGCGACGACGTCGATGCGGCGGTGGCCGCCGCCCGCAAGGCCTACGACAAAGTGTGGTCCAAGCTCTCCGGCAGCGAGCGGGCGAAGTACCTCTTCCGGATCGCCCGAATCATCCAAGAACGCAGCCGCGAGTTGGCCGTCCTGGAGTCCATCGACAACGGCAAGCCGATCCGCGAGTCGCGCGACGTCGACGTGCCCATCGCAGCAGCGCACTTCTTCTATTACGCCGGCTGGGCCGACAAACTCGAACACTCGGGCTTCGGGACGACCCCGCTGGGGGTCGCCGCCCAGGTGATCCCGTGGAACTTCCCGCTGCTGATGTTGGCCTGGAAGATCGCGCCGGCCTTGGCCTGCGGCAACACGGTCGTGCTCAAGCCTGCCGAGACCACGCCCCTCACCGCTCTGCTATTTGCCGAGATCTGCCAACAAGCCGAGCTCCCACCCGGTGTCGTCAACATCATCACGGGTGCCGGTGCCACCGGCCAGGCCTTGGTCGGCCACCCTGGCGTCGACAAGGTCGCCTTCACTGGTTCCACTGCAGTCGGCAAAGCGATCGCTAGGACCGTGGCCGGCACCAACAAACGAGTCACCCTTGAGTTGGGCGGCAAGGCCGCCAACATCGTCTTCGATGACGCGCCACTCGACCAAGCCATTGAAGGCATTGTCGATGGCATCTTCTTTAACCAAGGCCACGTCTGCTGCGCCGGGTCGCGCCTGTTGGTTCAGGAGAACGTCTACGACGACGTGTTGGAGCGGCTCAAGCGGCGAATGTCCACGCTGCGACTCGGCGACCCGCTCGACAAGAACACCGACGTCGGCGCGATCAATTCGGCCGAGCAACTCCAACGCATCCAGGCACTGTCCGCTATCGGCGATCAAGAGGGTGCCGAGCGTTGGCAAACCCCTTGCGAGTTGCCCACCACCGGCTTTTGGTTCCCGCCGACGTTCTTCACGGGTGTGACCCAAGCCCACCGGATTGCTCGCGAAGAGATCTTCGGCCCGGTGCTGTCGGTGCTGACCTTCCGCACCCCGGCCGAGGCGATCGAGAAGGCCAACAACACGCCCTACGGCCTGTCTGCGGGAGTCTGGACCGACAAGGGATCACGGATTCTGTGGATGGCCAACCACCTCAAGGCTGGGGTCGTTTGGTCCAACACCTTCAACAAGTTTGATCCGACCAGCCCGTTTGGTGGCTATAAGGAATCCGGATATGGCCGCGAGGGCGGCCGCCACGGGCTTGAGGGGTATCTCATGAATGGTTCTGATCTGTGATGGCCACCGCGAGGATCAGCGTGAACAAGACATCCAAGTTGTACATTGGCGGCGCCTTTCCCCGCTCGGAGTCAGGGCGCACCTATGTCGTCAGTGACGCCAAGGGAAACTTTCTCGCCAACGCCGCGCTGGCCTCACGCAAGGATGCCCGCGATGCGGTGGTGGCAGCCCGAAAGGCCTTTCCCGGTTGGAGTGGGCGGACGGCCTACAACCGCGGTCAGGTGATCTACCGGATTGCCGAGGTTTTGGAGGGCCGCCGCGAGCAGTTCGAAGCTGAATTGGTCAGCGCCGAAGGCGTGAGTGGCACCAAAGCCAAGCATTATGTCGACGCCAGCATCGACCGCCTGGTTTGGTATGCCGGTTGGGCCGACAAGATCGGTCAGGTCGTCGGTGGCGCAAACTCCGTTGCCGGGCCCTTCTTCAACCACACGGCGCCCGAGGCGATGGGTGTCGTGGCCGTGGTGGCACCCAAAGGACCTCTGCTGGGTCTGATCAGCGTTGTGGCACCTGTCATCACCACCGGCAACACTGCCGTGGTGATTGCCAGCCAGGCTCATCCACTCACGGCCATCACGCTCAGCGAAGTGATGGCGACCTCGGATCTGCCCGGCGGCGTCGTTAATGTGCTCACCGGAAACGCAGCCGAAATCGCGCCCTGGTTGGCTTCTCATATGGACGTCAACGGCATCGATCTGACCGGGATCGCCGAAACTGAGTTGGCCACGAGCCTTGAAGTTTCGGCTGCCGACAACCTCAAGCGCGTACGTCGGCCGAACCCACCGGCGCAGGGCGAAGACTTGCTGGCGACGCCCGGGATCGACCGGATGACGAACTTCTTGGAACTCAAGACCGTGTGGCATCCAATGGGGATCTGAGATGACTTCACACCAATCGGACAGTCCCACGAACCTCCCGGAGATCCGCAAGCCCAGCGCGCGCGAGTGGTCGTCGCGCGCACTGACCCAAGGTCTGGTCCAGCCCGATGCGCGCTCCTGTGGGGCTGCGGTGCTGGTGTTCTCCCGGATGCTCCACGACGCGTCGTACGCCGAGTTGATCGCCACCGGCCGACACCCCATCACCCAGTGGGAGATCTTCGGGGACACCCAAGCACGCTTCCAAAGCGAGACGTTGGGCATGCACCGCCGTTCGACCCGCAGCGTGACGGTCAACGAGCGGCTTCAACTTCCGTGGCCACGAGCACTCGGCACGCCCCCTTGGGCACTCGCCGGTCAGATGTCAGGCCGGCATGGCTCCGGCACTGGTGGGGAGTACGCCGTTCGCCCGGCGCCGCTCTGGGACCGCGGCGACGTCTTTGACGAGGTGCTCAATGCGCTGATCGGCGAACACACGATCCCGATCGTGGTCGGCGACCGTTGGCTCCCGCGGCACGTCGTGCTGGGCATCGTCGGCACCACGGACTACATGCGGGTCTTTGATCCCGCGACCGGCGGGGTGCGGACGATCACTCGCGAGGAGTTCACCCATGCCAGCCTGCCCTTTGGTCGGTGGCACCGCTGCTGGGCAACCATCGTCCCCAAGTAACGGTTTCCGCGGGTTAGGCGAGCGCGGCGTAGCCCGGCTTCACGACACCTTCGATGATGGCCAGCCGCTCGTCGAAGGGCAGGAATGCCGACTTCATAGCGTTGATGGTGAACCACCGCAGATCATCGAGGTCATAGCCAAAGGCAACGACCAGCGAGAACATTTCGTCGGTCATCGACGTGCGACTCATCAGCCGGTTGTCGGTGTTGACCGTGACCCGGAAACGCAGTTTGGTCAACAACCCGATGGGGTGCTCGGCGATCGACGCGGCTGCCCCGGTCTGCACATTGGAGGCCGGGCACATTTCCAGGGGGATCCGTTTGTCTCGGACATAGGAAGCGAGCCCACCCAGCGTCACCGAGCCGTCCGCATGCGCGGTGATGTCGTCGATGATCCGGACGCCGTGGCCCAGCCGGTCGGCGCCGCAGTATTGGATGGCCTCCCAGATCGACGGCAGCCCGAAAGCTTCCCCCGCGTGGATCGTGAAATGTGCATTCTCTCGGCGCAGGTATTCAAAGGCGTCAAGGTGGCGAGTGGGAGGAAAACCTGCCTCCGCCCCGGCAATGTCGAAGCCGGCGACTCCGGCGTACCGATATTTCACGGCCAGCTCGGCGATCTCCCTGGAGCGGGCCTGGTGGCGCATGGCGGTCAGCAACTGACGTACGACGATGCGGCCCTTTGTGTTGGCGACCCCTTCAGCAAAGCCCGCGGCGACGGCGGCGATTACCTCATCGAGATTCAACCCATTGTTGAGGTGTTGCTCGGGGGCGTAGCGCACCTCGGCATAGACGACGCCGTCAGCGGCCAGATCTTCCACGCATTCGCGCGCGACCCGAGTGATAGCTGAGGCGGTTTGCATGACAGCGACGGTGTGATCAAACGTCTCGAGGTAGCGCTCCAAGGACCCAGAGCTGGCCGAATCGTGAAACCAGGTGGCCAGTGAGTCGGCATCGACGGCGGGCAACTCGTGATCAATCTCCGCTGCCAGGTCGATGATCGTTTGGGCGCGGAGCCCACCGTCCAGATGATCGTGAAGCAGCACTTTGGGTGCGGCGTGCACCTGGTCTCGGGTGAGGTTCGTTATCGCTTGTTTCACCTCACCCATCTTGCCGGATAGGTTCCCCATATGCGCATCTTCAGCACCCTGGACCAGATCAATGAAGCAGTCGGCACCGACCTAGGCTCAAGCGACTGGCTGGTCATCGACCAGGATCGGATCGACAGGTTCGCTGAAGCCACCGGCGACCACCAATGGATCCACGTTGATCCCGCCCGAGCCGCGACCGGACCATTTGGCGCGACTATCGCCCATGGTTACCTCACGTTGTCGTTGATCCCGATGCTGGGCGCCGAAGTATTCGGGCTCGAGACGCCCGGACCCAAGATCAACTACGGCGTCAACAAGGTGCGCTTCGTCAACCCAGTTCGGGTCGACTCCCGGATCCGAGCCCACGTGCATCTTCGTGGGGCCACCCACGCCCCCGCTGGGATCCAGTTATTGATCGACTACACGATTGAAATCGAGGGCGAACCCAAACCCGCCTGCGTCGCCCAAACCGTCGTAGTCCTTCTTGGCTAAGCAATCCGATCGATGATCAGCGGTTGAGGTGTGTATGACGTGGAGTCAGCGTCGATGGTGAAACCACCCTCAAGCGACGCCAACGCTCGTTCGAAACGCGCGGGATCGTCGGTCAGCAGCGTGAACAGCGGCTCTCCAGCGCGTACGTCGTCTCCGGGACGCGCATGCCACACGACGCCAGCGCCTCCCTGAACAGCGTCTTCTTTGCGAGCTCGACCAGCGCCTAGGCGCCAGGCCGCCAGGCCCACCGCCATCGCGTCAAGGCGAGTCAGCACACCCGAGGTCGGGGCCGAGACGACGTGCGACTCGCGAGCCACCGGCATCGGTGCATCAGGATCCCCGCCTTGCGCCCGGATCATTCGGCGCCAAGAATCCATCGCCGATCCGTCGGCGAGTTTGGCCGCCGGGTCGGCCTCCACGCCCGCCGCCGCCAACATTTCCACTGCTAGGGCCACCGTCAGCTCGACCACGTCGGCTGGACCCCCGCCGGCTAACACCTCCACCGACTCGGCAACCTCAATCGCATTGCCAGCGGTCAACCCCAACGGCGTGGACATGTCGGTCAACAGGGCGACGGTGCGGACGCCGGCGTCCGTGCCAAGCGACACCATGGTTTCGGCCAGTTCGCGGGCTTGCGGCAACTCCTTCATGAAAGCGCCCGTGCCGACCTTCACATCAAGCACCAACGCACCCGTGCCTTCGGCAATCTTCTTGGACATGATTGACGACGCGATCAGCGGAATGGCCTCGACCGTCCCCGTGACATCGCGGAGCGCATAAAGTTTCTTGTCGGCTGGTGCGAGCCCGTCGCCGGCAGCGCAGATGACGGCACCCACCGATGCGAGCTGGGCCATCATCTCCGCCTTGGACAGCGCTGCCCGCCAACCCGAAATCGACTCCAATTTGTCGAGGGTGCCCCCCGTGTGACCAAGGCCGCGACCGGAGAGTTGCGGCACCGCGACTCCGCACGCCGCCACCAACGGCGCCAGCGGCAAGGTGATCTTGTCCCCCACTCCGCCGGTGGAGTGTTTGTCGGCGGTCGGAAGCGGAAGCGTGGAGAAGTCCATCCGCTCGCCAGAGGCGATCATCGCTCCAGTCCAACGAGCGATCTCGCGCCGATTCATGCCGTTGAGCAGGATCGCCATCGCCAATGCTGACATCTGTTCGTCGGCTACGGCACCGCGAGTGTAGGCGTCGATCACCCAGTCAATCTGAGAGTCAGACAGTTCGGCTCGCCCGCGTTTGGCGATGATCACCTCAACAGCGTCATGTGGCTCAGCCATGGCTTTTGCCTTCGCGCGCAAATTCAACGAGATCTTCCGGACCGAACGCATCTGGCAGCACTTCCCTCATCGGCTTGACGCCCGACACCGTCATCACGACCAGGGAGGGGCCACCGTGTTCATAAAGGAGCTGGCGACAACGACCACACGGCATGATCACTTCGCCCGACCCGTTCACGCACACAAAGTGGGTCAGCCGTCCCCCACCGGTGGCATGCAGGGCAGTGACCAGGCCACATTCTGCGCAAAGCCCCACGCCGTACGACGCGTTCTCGACGTTGCAGCCGACCACAACCCGACCATCGTCAACCAGTGCGGCCGCACCGACTGGATAGTTGCTGTAAGGCGCGTAGGCGCGGTGAGAGACCGCAATGGCCGCCGCCAGCAACTCTGACCAGTCGAACCCAGCAGCAGAGTCAGGATCAACTCTTGACATAGGGAACACCGTCAGCAGCCGGGGGCCGCACTCGCCCGACAAAGCCGGCCACCGCGATGATGGTCGCCAGATAGGGGCTCGCGCGCAGGAGCTCGCCGGGGATCTTGTCGAGGAAGGCCAGCTGTGATTGCAGCGTCCACATGAACCCGAAGAAGAGAGCAGCTAGCGACGCCCCAACCGGATGCCAGCGACCCATGATGACGGCGGCGAGGGCGATAAAGCCGTTGCCCGCAGAGGCACCTTCGTCAAAGGATCCCGTGGACCCAACCGTGAAGTAAGCCCCACCTAGGCCGGCGAAAACGCCACCCAGCAGCACTGCCTGCCAACGCACCCGATTGACCTTGATACCCACGGTGTCGGCGGCCTTGGGGTGCTCACCGACCGAACGCACGCGCAGTCCCCACTTGGTCTGGAACAGGCTGAACGTCACAAAGGCCACCGAGGCATACATGATGTAGACCAAAAGCGATTGGTTGAACAGGCCCGGGCCCAGAATCGGGATGTCGGAGAGACCCGGGATGGCGATGCGGTCCAGAATTAGTGGCTCGTTGAGGTAGCCCTTGATCTTGGGGTCATCCGGGATCTGGCTAAGCAAGAACGCCGTGAGCCCGGTCGCCAGCGCAATGAGAACGACGCCGAGCACCACCTGGTCGACCTGATAGCGAAGCGCAAAAACGGCCAATAGGGCAGCCATCGCGACACCCGCCAAGATGCCGCCTAGAAGACCCACTTCAGCCGAATAGGCCAAGCTCGACGCGACCGACGCGAAGAAGGCGGCCATTAAGAACTGGCCCTCGATCGCGATGTTGATGACCCCGGCCCGCTCACACAAACACCCGGCCAGGGCGCCAAACACCAGCGGCGTGGCCAGTTTTATGGTGCCGGGGAGCGGATTGACGATGGCCAGCGGACGCCCGATGGATTGGTCGGCGTAGTTCCAAATGATGAAACTGGCAAAGAAAGCCACCCCGACCAAGACATAGACCAGCATGCCGAGGCCGCCCTTCGGCACCCGGTTGACCGCGGCCAACGCTAAGGCAACGAGGGAGACGACCAAGAAGAACCACACAACGGCCTGGCCGTTGAGGTCCTTGGGTGGGTTGTCGGCACTGAACTTCTCGGCCAGGGTGTATTTCACCGTCGGGTCATCGATGGTGAACGCAAAAACGGCAACTAGGAGAGCCACCAGGCCAAAGACCACCACCAGTTTGATCTGGCGTTGGATATCGCCGCGGTCTCGAACGTCGACCAAATCCGTTGGTGTAGCCAACGCGGTGCTCACGAACCCCATCCTTTCGCGGCGACAGTTGACCCGCCGCCTTCTGCTTTGATTCGGGTCATCTGTCTCACCAGCGCGGGTGCGGCGACAAAGAGCACGATGAGTGCTTGCAACACCTGAGTGAGTTCCTTAGGCGTCCCAGCACTGGCCTGCATGGCCACGCCACCCACGCTGAGCGCGCCAAACAGTAGCCCCGCTAACACCGTGCCCATGGGAGAAGCCCGACCCAGCAGAGCCACCGTGATGGCGTCGAAGCCGATCGCGCCGGCCATCGTGGGGCTCAACGAGTCCTGACGTCCCAACACCTGCATGCAGGCTGCCAGGCCAGCCAAGCCGCCGGCCAAGACCATGGCCGTCGTGTAAACCGACGGCACATTCATGCCTGCAGTGCGCGATGCCTGGGCGTTGGCTCCCACCGCACGGAGCTCAAAGCCCATCGTGCTGCGTTCGAGGATCCACCACACCAAACCTGCTGCCAAGAAGGCGAAGATCACGCCCGTATGCACACCAAAAACACTTGGAAAAGCTGCCGAGTCAGCCGCTGGCGGAGACTGGCTATTGTCAGAGCCGGGGCGTTGGAAGGCCTCTTTGCTCAGCGCGAAGAGCAACACAGAAGTGGCGAGATAGTTGAGCATGATCGTGGTGATCACCTCGTGAGCGCCAGTCTTGGCCTTCAACAGGCCAGCGATTCCACCCCACACGGCACCACCGAGCAGGCCCGCCAACAAGGCAACCGCTAGGTGTAGTCCCGGCGGGAGGTCCCAGGCGAAACCGACGTAGCCAGCACACACGGCCCCGATGACCAACTGACCCTGGGCACCAATGTTGAACAGGCCAGCGCGGAAGGCAAGGGTGACGCCGAGCCCAGCGCAGATCAACGGCGCGGCTCGTTCGAGGGTGGTGCTAATGGCATGCCACGAGCCGACCGAACCGGTGAGCAAGGCCCAATATGACGAAGAAATCGCCTCAAAGGACCGGGAAAAAAAGTCGCCTGGGGCCGAGAAGAAATAACCCAGGGATTCGATCACTTGGTCATCACTGAGCGCGATGAGCAGGGCGCCGATGACGAGTGCGATGCCGAAGGCGGCGGCGGTGACCTTGGCGGTCGGCAGCCAGGAGAGCGGATTGCTCAGGCTTTCGATTCGCTCCGGGACTGCGGTCGGATCAGGCGGGGGCTTTTGTGCGGTCGCTGAACTCATGCCGACAACTCCTCAACGTTAGGACCAGCTCCGGCCATCATTAAGCCGATGTCCTCGCGAGCAATATCCGGGCTGACCGTGCCCACGATGCGGCCGTCATACATCACGGCAATCCGATCGGCCAGTGCGAAGACTTCGTCGAGTTCGGTCGAGACGATGACCACCGCGGTGCCACGATTACGTTCCGCGATGATCCGTTTGTGAATGAACTCGATCGATCCCACATCAACACCGCGCGTCGGTTGGGAGGCGATCAACACCTTGAGCGGCCGAGAGAACTCCCTTGCCACGACGACTTTTTGTTGATTGCCGCCCGAGAGCGAAGACACCGGGGTTTCCATCGACTCGGTGCGGATGTCGAACTCCTCAATCCGCGCCGCTGCGTTAGCGCCGATGGCCGCCAAGTTGAGCGCGAGCCCACTCGAAAACTCGTCATTGCGATAAAGATCGAGGATCAGGTTTTCGCGGACGCTGAAGCCGCCGACGTAGCCATCGTGTGAGCGATCCTCAGGGATATAGCCAATGCCTGCCTCAAGACTGAGCCGAGGACCGTGCTTGCTGATGTCCTTGCCATCCAGCAACACTTCGCCCGCGTCGGGCTGCACGAGGCCGAGCAACGACTTGATCAGTTCGGTTTGGCCGTTGCCTTGGACCCCGGCAATCGCCAACACCTCGCCGGCTCGGGCCTCGAAAGACACATCCTTGACGGCCTGATGACCGCGAGGGTCAACGACGGTGACGCCCTTGACCTCAAGCACCGCCGCACCCGCTTGATGGTCGGCTTTGTCAACCTTGAGTTTGACCGCTCGTCCGACCATCATCTCGGCCAACTCCGCCTCTGACGTTGACGGTGGCGCGGTGCCGACCACCTTGCCGCGGCGGATCACGCTGATCTTGTCGCCGACCGCCTTCACCTCGCGCAGTTTGTGGGTAATGAAGATGATCGACGTGCCTTGGCGTTTGAGCTCACGCATGATGCCCATCAGTTCGTCGATCTCCTGCGGGGTCAACACGGCAGTGGGCTCGTCGAGGATCAACACCTTGGCATCGTTGGACAGCGCTTTAAGAATCTCAACCCGTTGTTGTACGCCGACGGGGAGATCTTCGATCAGGGCGTCGGGATCAACGGCCAAGTTGAAACGCCCGGAAAGGTCTCGGACCAAATCAGCCGCCTTAGCCCGATTGAGTACGCCGAGCGCGCGGGTTTGTTCGCGCCCGAGCATGACGTTTTCGGCAACCGTGAAGACGGGAACGAGCATGAAGTGTTGATGCACCATGCCGATGCCGGCGGCGATGGCATCGCGTGGCGTGCGGAACTCACGAGGCTCGCCATCGACCAGAATTTCACCGTCACTGGGCGCCAACAACCCATAGAGCATGTTCATCAGGGTGGACTTGCCGGCGCCGTTCTCTCCCAGCAGACAGTGAATCTCGCCCGGCTCGATGGTGAGATCGATGGCGTCATTGGCCACAAATGCGCCAAAGCGTCGGGTCAGCCCCTTGATTTCTAATTTCATCCGGTCTCCTCCTCTGATGGCACCCTAAATGGCAGTTGCCGGGGCGGGGAACAACCCCGCCCCGGCAACTTCAATCACACAGAGTGTTAGCCGACCTTGATCTCGCCAGCGATGATGCCTGCCTTGAGCTGTTCGAGCCTGGACTTCACCTCGTCGTCGATCTCAGCGTCTTGCTTGTTGAACGGCGCCAGGCCAACGCCGCCATTGGCGAGGGTGCCGACGTAGAGCTCATTGGTGAACGCGCCGTCAAGGGATTCCTTGATGCCCGACTCCACGGCCACGTCCATGCCCTTCATGACCGAGCTGAGCAGGATGTCGCAGTATTCGGGAGCGGAGACACAACCATCAGTGTCGACCCAGATGCCGCGAGCGCCCGCGTCCTTAGCGGCCTGCAGGCCACCCAAACCAGCGGGGCCAGCAACCGGCATGATCACGTCGGCGCCCTGGGCGATCATGCCCTCGGCGACGGACTGACCCTTGGTCTTGTCCTCGAAGTCTTCGGTGAAGGAGCCGTCCTTGCCGTCCCAGCCGAGCACCTGAACATCAGCCTTCTTGTCGGTGTTGAACTGTTCAACGCCCTGCAAGAAGCCCGTCATGAAGGCGGTCACGGTCGGGATGTTGAGACCACCGAAGGTGCCGACAATTCCGGACTCGGACTCGGCAGCCGCGAGGTAGCCCGCCAGGAACGACGGCTCGGCGGTGTTGAAGACCAGGCCCTTGAGGTTGGCTGGCGCGGCTTCATAGGCATAGTCGACGATCGAGAAGTCGATATCGGGGTTGGCATTGGCGGCCTCAAGAGTGGCATCGCCAAGGAGGAAGCCGACGGTCGTGATCTGGTTGCAGCCCTCGGTGACGAGCGCTGCGATGTTGTCGGCATATTCAGCATCTGAGGCTGATTCGACCTCACCAGTCTGCACGCCGAGATTGTTGGCGGCGTTGGTGAGGCCGGCATAGGAGGTCTGGTTGAACGACTTGTCGTCGAACCCACCCGAGTCAGAGACCATGCAGGCTTTGAATTCGACGGTTTCGGCCGTTTCTTCGGCCGCTGGAGCTGAGCTCTCAGTTTCGCTTGCCTCGTCCGCCGGGCGATCGCCACAAGCGGAAAGAGTGAGTACAGCAGCGGCAAATACTGCCACGATTCGGGCCGTTTTCTTCACGGCGCCCCTCCTGATTTGTTAATTCCCAATAAAGGGCTGGGCGCCACCGTGACGCACAACACGTTTACCATAAACCTAAGTCAGCCGCGGTCTGTTCTCGGGTGCCGAACTGTTACCAGGCAGTGATCGGTGGGGGCAGTGGGCTAGAACACTCGGCTGGGACGCCCGACTAGAACGCCAAGTCCCGCACGCCGACCTCAGCAAGCAGTCTGGCCGCGATCGTCAGAGCTCGTTCATCGACTCGAAGGTTGCCCTGATGCAAGTCGTACGTCGCTCCTCCAGGCGTGCGAATGCCAAGCCTCGCCATCGCACCGGGCACTTGGTCGACGTACCAACCGAAGTCTTCTCCCCCGAGGCTCTGGCTCGTCGGCAGGACCCCCTCGGGGCCGACAACACTGGTGGCGGCTCGCGCCCACACTGCGACAGCGACCGCATCGTTGACCACGGGCGGCACTCCGCGGGTGTAAATCACCTCTGACACCACTTCGTAAGGCGCCACGATCTGCGCAATCGCGCCTCTCACCAGGGACTCGGCCGCCGCCCACGAGTGTGGGTCGAGCATTCTGACCGTGCCGGCCACCATCCCTTCACCCGGGATGACGTTGGCGGCCGTCCCGGAGCGAGCGATGCCCCACACGACGCTGAACCCGGAGCGGGGATCTAAGCGTCGCGAAACAATCGCGGGGAGCTCGGTGATGACTTTGCCCAGCGCGAAAACCAGGTCTTCGGTCAGGTGGGGACGCGAGGTGTGCCCCCCGGCACCGGATAGACGCACTTCCAGACGATCAGCAGCGCCCGTGATCGGGCCAACGCGCAGACCCACTTCGCCGACATCAAGGCTCGGATCGCAATGCACGGCGTAGATCTGGTCAACCTCGAGCAAGGCGCCCTGCTCGATCGCCTGAAGCGCACCACCAGGCATGACCTCTTCAGCTGGTTGGAAGATGAGCCGAACTGGGTTGGTCAGCAAGCCTGCTTCGGCCACCTCGTTGAGCGCCAGTCCTGCCCCCAAAAGGGCGGCCGTGTGCAGGTCGTGTCCACAGGCGTGCGCAACTCCTGGCGCCAAACTCACCCATGGTTCGTCGCCGGTGTCCGCCACAGGAAGGGCATCAAGATCGGCACGCAGGGCGACCCTTGGACCCGGGTGACTTCGGGGATCTCCAAGGTCAGCAACGAGACCGGTGGGCTCAAGCCTGGAGATCTCCCACCCGGTCTGGGCCAAGTGATCGGCGACAAGGTCAGTGGTGTTTACCTCGTGCCAAGCCAACTCCGGATTGGCGTGGATCTCTCGCCGGACGCTCACCAAAGTGTCCAGGTGGTGCTCGACTGTCTTCTCGATCAGACGCGAAACAGTCTCTTGGTTGGACACTTCCGGGGGCACCCGCGTGATTCTAGTTGCCCTCCGCGTCGTACGCCGCCAAGATCCGGTCTGCGGCCTCGGCCGCACTCAATCTGCCGGCCAGGAGGTCGGCGGTAATAGCGTCGCGAAGTCGCCCGACGACCTCAGAGCGCAGGAGGCGACTATCGAGTTCGTCCCGCACCAGAGCCCAGGCAAAGTCAAGTTGTTGTTCGGCACGTTTGTGGTGGAGCCCGTCCGTTCCCAACGCGTCGCGGTGATCGAGGATTTGTTGCCACACCTCATCGACGCCCGTGTTGGAGAGGGCAGAACAAGTGAGGACGCGAGGGACTGCGTGTCCCCCTCGAACGATCCGCAAGGCGCCTCGAATCTCGCGCGCCGCAGCCGCCGCCTCAACTTCGTGCCCGCCATCTGCTTTATTGACGGCAACCACGTCAGCCAGTTCGACGATGCCCTTCTTCAAGCCCTGCAATTGATCCCCAGTGCGGGCCAAGGTGAGATAGCAGAAGGTGTCGACGATGCCTGCGACAGTGACTTCTGATTGGCCGACGCCGACCGTTTCGATCAACACCACGTCATACCCCGCGGCCTCTAGAACGACCATCGCTTGGGCCGTGGCCCGGGCGACACCACCGAGGGTTCCCGACGTTGGCGAAGGGCGGATATAGGCGCTGGGATTGACCGACAACCGGGCCATTCGCGTCTTGTCGCCCAGCACCGAGCCGCCGGTACGGACAGAGGACGGATCGACCGCAAGCACGCCGACACGGTGTCCACGCTCGGTAAGCAGCGTGCCGAGCGAATCGATAAAGGTGGACTTGCCGACTCCCGGCACGCCCGAAATCCCTACCCGGATGGCTGGCGTTGAGGCGGCGACCTTCTCGAAATCTCGCAACAACTCCCGCGCAACCAACTGATGGGCTCGCAGGGTCGACTCAACGATGGTGATGGCCCGCGAAACGGCAGTTCGATCGCCCGCGTGGACCTGGTCGGCGAGCCCCTCGATAGTGATGTTCATTCTTTAGGTGCGCTCGCCGAGAGCGCGTCCAAAAGAGCAAGGGCGGATTCGGCGATCACCGTGCCGGGCAAGAACACTTCGGCGGCACCCATTTCCAACAAGGTGTCCACGTCGTCGGGAGGGATCACCCCGCCGATCACCACCATGATGTCGTCACGACCGAGGGCAGCCAAAGCGGACTTTAGCGCGGGTAACAACGTGAGATGTCCGGCCGCTAGGGAGGAGACCCCAACGATGTGTACGTCTGCGTCGACCGCCTGCTGAGCGACCTCTTCCGGAGTGGAAAAGAGCGGACCGACATCGACATCAAAGCCGAGGTCAGCGAAGGCAGTAACGACGACCTTCTGTCCGCGGTCATGCCCGTCTTGCCCCATCTTGGCGACCAGGATTCGCGGTCGACGGCCATGTTCGTGTGCGAAAGCTGCAGTTTGTTTCAGCACTTCCGCAACTGAGCCATCCCCGTCGTCCATCGCCGACATATAAACCCCTGTGATCGTGTGGATCGCGGCCTGATGCCGCCCGAAGACAATCTCCAAGGCGGCTGAGATCTCACCAACGGTGGCTCCCGCTCGAGCCGCCTCGATTGCGCCCGCCAGCAGATTGTCCTGCAGCTCCGCACCCGTCGTACGCCGAGCTGACGCAGTAAGCGCCTCCAGCGCCACCCGCACCGCCTCGGGATCACGCTCCGCACGCAGGCGCTCAAGTTTGGCGAGCTGTTGGCGGTAGACGTCGTCGCCGGAGACCTTGCGGACGTCGAGGGGCGGCTCTTCGTCGAGGCGATATGTGTTGACGCCGATGACCGCTTGGGCACCGGAGTCGATGCGAGCCTGGGTGCGCGCCGCCGCCTCTTCGATCCGCATTTTGGGGATGCCAGCCTCAATCGCGGCGGCCATCCCACCGGCGGCCTCGACCTCCATGATGTGCTGCCAGGCACGCTCGGCGAGATCGTGGGTCAGCCGCTCGACGTAATAGGAGCCACCCCAGGGATCGATGACGTCTGTTGTGCCGGTCTCCTGCTGGAGGAGTAGTTGCGTGTTGCGAGCGATCCGGGCCGAAAATTCACTGGGCAGGGCGATCGCTTCATCGAGGGCGTTGGTATGCAGGCTTTGCGTGTGCCCTTGAGTGGCCGCCATCGCTTCGATACAGGTGCGCTGGACGTTGTTGAAGACGTCCTGAGCGGTCAGTGACCAGCCGCTGGTTTGGCAGTGAGTGCGCAAGCTGGATGACCGCGGGTTAGTCGGTTGGAAGGGTTCCAGCAGGCGGGCCCACAGCAGCCGCGCCGCGCGTAGCTTCGCCACTTCCATAAAGAAGTTCATGCCAACGCCGAAGAAGAAACTCAACCGTGGGGCGAAGGTGTCGACATCCAAGCCAGTGGCCACCCCGGCGCGCAGATACTCCACCCCGTCGGCGAGTGTGTAGGCGAGTTCGAGATCAGCCGTCGCCCCGGCCTCTTGGATGTGATAGCCGGAGATGGAGATCGAATTGAATTTCGGCATCTTAGCGGCGGTGAAGGCGAAGATATCCGACACGATCCGCATGCTGGGGGTTGGTGGATAGATATAAGTGTTGCGGACCATGAACTCCTTGAGAATGTCGTTCTGAATGGTCCCGGTCAGCTTCTCCAGCGCCACCCCCTGCTCTTCGGCCGCGACGATATAGAGCGCCATGATCGGCAGCACAGCACCATTCATGGTCATCGAAACGCTCATCTGATCCAGCGGTATGCCCTCAAACAAAGTGCGGGCATCGAGGATCGAATCGATGGCAACGCCAGCCATGCCCACATCGCCTCTCACCCGCGGATGGTCCGAGTCATAGCCGCGATGGGTGGCGAGGTCAAAGGCGACGCTGAGACCCTTTTGACCGGCCGCAAGGTTAGCCCGATAGAAGGCGTTTGACTCCTCGGCCGTCGAGAACCCGGCGTACTGCCGGATGGTCCAGGGCTGGGTCGTATACATCGTTGGGTAGGGCCCGCGGACATAGGGCGCTTGACCCGGCCAGCCTCCCAAGTGACCGACCGGCTCAAGATCTGTTTCGTCATAGGCGGCCTTGATTTCGATCCCTTCCGGCGAAACCCACCCCGCTTCTGTGGTTGAGGAGGGCCCGCTAGGGCTCGTCGATGCGTTGTTGGTTGAGGAGGGCCCGCTAGGGCTCGTCGATGCGTTGTTGGTTGAGGAGGGCCCGCTAGGGCTCGTCTCGAAACCCTCAACCAGCGCGAAGCCGCCAAACGACGGAGGGATCGGTGAGGAGGTGCTCATCCGATGGCCTCCCTGGTCCGAGTCAAGAACGCCAAGGCATCATCGCCAAGAGCGAAGGAATCGTCCACCGCAAGCTCTCGCGGTTTGCCCATCAGTATCAGGTGTCGGGCACCTGCGCTACGCAGAGCCGCAATCAACTCGGCGCCCCAATCGGCGTAGGCCGCGTCATTGCCAACCAGGCAGACCACTGGTTGGCCTTCGTAGGCAGACATCACCTCATTGGTGTCAAGGAGTGGTCCGGAACTGCCGACCTCGATCCCTGCCGCGCCGAATAGGTTGGTGGCGAAGCCGGCCCGAGCCGTGTGCTCGGCAAGTGAACCCATCGTGGCGAGGTAAACCAGGCCGTGCGGCAAGTCACGCAGTTCCTCGAAGCCCGCGGCGTAGGAAACCACGTCCCAAGTCCCTTCGGCATGGGGCTCGCGTTCGGGCAACAACTCCCGAGGATTTGGGAATTCCGAGACACCCGTGATCGGCCGCTGCCGAGTCGCGATTTCCGCATCTCGTCGGTCGGCCACCTCCCAAATCCTTGCCCAAGCGCCGGTCGAGGAGTCACTGGGATCCGGCGAGGAGTCACTGGGATCCGGCGAGGAGTCACTGGGATCCGCCGAGGAGTCACCAAAAGCAGCGAGTACGCCGCCGGCTTCCTCAATCAGCCCAAATTCTGTCCACGCCGCCTCGGCCAATTCACCGGTCAAACGCTCCACCGCGTACGACCCGCCAGCTGGGTCAGCAACCTTGGCGACGTGTGACTCCTCAATCAGCAGAGACGACGTATTGCGAGCGATTCGGCGACCGAACTCACCCGGCTCACCCAGCGCCGAGTCCAACGGCAACACCGTGATGGCATCGGCGCCTCCAGTGCCAGCAGCGAAAGCGGCAACAGTGGTTCGGAGCATGTTCACCCAAGGGTCATAGCGCGTCATCATGGGACGACTGGTGACGGCATGTTGGCGCTGGCTCAAGGCGTCGCTGCCGCTATTGCAGATCTCCAGCACCCTTGCCCACAGCTGTCGAGCAGCCCGGAACTTCGCCATCGTAATGAACTGCTCATCCGTGGCGGAGTAGCGAAACTCAAGTAGCCCACAGGCCTCGTCGACGCTGAGGCCCGTGTCAGTCAACAGCCGAAGGTAGGCCACGCCGACGGCCAGGCTGTAGCCCAATTCCTGGGCATCACTGGCTCCTTGATCGTGGATCCCGGTGGCATCCACCACAAACCCGAGAACTCCCGTCGCTCGGGCCAGATCAGCGATGAGGGCTACCTCCGATGGAATTTCGGTGTCAATCGAACCCGCTGAAATGGCCCGGCCGATCGGGTCGAGACCGAGGTTGGTGCCCTCTGCCGCGGGGAGGTCTTGGGCGCCGAGCCACGCACAGAACACTTGAGCTGCGGCCACCGGATCAGCGGGAGCGTCGAGGATGATCGGGGCTAGGTCAATCAGCACCCCGTCAAGAACCGAATCGAAGTGTCCGACTTTCGCCCCTTCAGGGACCGTCAACCACAACGAACTTGCGCCCGTCTCAAGTTCGTCGAGCGCTTCGGTTCCGCCCGACGTAGGCACCCGCACATCCCACTGACCCAACCGAGCAAGATTTCTGCGAGAACTGGGCACCTCATCGATATCGCCGGGCACACCCAGAGGCCGGATGCCGATCCCGTCGGGAGTGGTCCGAGTCAGTCGCTCCCACACAAGTTCAGCGGGCTCGTCAGCTCCCAACTTGCGAGTCTTGCGAAGCACCGTGGCGGCGGCTTCCTCCCACGTGGCTGATGTGCTGGCTGACGCGGCGAAGTTCATAGTGTGCAGAATAGGCAGCCGCGCGACCGCAGGCCATCAGATGTGACATATCTGTCGCGCATTCCTACGGCCGGGATGTTGACCTGACAACTGTTCATCGCCGCGTTGCTGGGCGTTGGCCCAGCGGAAGCACCATGGCTGCCCGACGCCTCCATGGTGTTGGAGTGAAGCAAATGCGCGTTGCCTTGGTGACAGACACGTTTTCCTCCGCTCGAGATGACCGAACGATCACGGTGCGGCAAATCGTGGACCACTTGATCGAGACCGGCCACACCGTGCAGGTGCTCACGGCCACCCCGGGTGTCGCGACTTATCGCGGTGTGTCGATTCACCGGATCACCGGAGTTCGCAAACGTGGCGCGCGCATCGCTGAGGCTCTGGATCGCTTTCAGCCAGATCTGATGCACGCCACTACGCCCGATGTCTTTGGCCGCAAAGCCCTCAAACAGGCCCTGCGCGTCAATCTTCCGACTCTCGTGGTGGAGCAGTCACCGCTCCCCAACTACTTGCCAGCGCGCTACGTCGAGCAGGTGATCGCTCGAGCCGATCGCTATCTCGTCACCTCTGCCTGGGTCAGGGACCAACTGCTGGATCGCGGGATTAGGGCCCATCTTTGGCAACCGGGCGTTGATTCCCAAGCCTTTGATCCCTCCCTGCGCGATGAAAAGCTGCACGCCCATTGGGCACGAACAGACAAGGCTGCTGGACCGCTCTTGGTCGTGGGTTATGTCGGCGGGCTCCACAAGCGCAACGGCGTACGCCGACTGGCTGATCTCGCTGCCCAGCCGGGAGTTCGACTGGTCCTCATCGGCGCGGGGCCGCAACTCGGTTGGCTCCAACAAAATCTTCCCTTCGCCAAGTTTCTGGAGCCGATGTCGACCGGCGATCTGGGCACCGCCATCGCGTCCTTGGACGTTTTGGCGCATCCCGGGAAGAAGCAGACATGTGGCCATTCGCTGCGGGCCGCCGCGGCCAGCGGAGTCCCCGCCCTTGGGCCAAATCGAGGCTCCGCTGCCGAGATCATCCGTGCCGGAAAAACCGGACTGTTGTTTGACGTGTCCAACGAGGCGGGGTTCGCGCAAGCTGTTGAGCAATTGACCGATCCCGCTCTCAGGGCAACTCTTGGTGCAGCTGCGCTTGACCTCGCAGCGCAACGCGATTGGCCGACCGCGACGTCCGAACTCATCGATTTTCACTATCCTGCAGTGCTCGCCGCCAGACATGCCGTTGAGCCGTTAGCCAGTTGACAACCGGCGATCATTGGCAAGTCAGTTCGCCGATGCACCGCACCCTTGCTAACGGAGTAGTGTCGAACTAACAGTTCACCCTTAGTGGGACTTCTTGTTCATATCGGCCACCCAGACCTTTGTCTGGAACGGTTTAGGCCGACCGGATGCCGCCTCTGAGTTTTACCTAAAGGATTCGGCGTGCCCCAGAAGAACGAGCCCACGATTTCATCTCTTGCTACCTCAGCCAACCGCGCGCCGGCAAAGCTCGATGAGCGGCCCACCGCCGTCGTCTACTGCGAGGGCAACTTCGCCGACATCGACGGCAAAACAGCCAACGGTTTGGTCCGAAGCAGCGAGCGTTACCGCATTGTCGCAGTGATCGACAGCACTCAAGCCGACCAAGACGCGGGTCAGGTCCTTGACGGGTTCGACGTGGGAATTCCCATCGTTTCCTCCCTCACTGACGCTATTCGCGTTATGGGCGAGCGACCAGAACTCTTCATCTTCGGCCTCGCCCCACTCTCCGGTCTGATGTCCCGCCCCGAACGAGCAGCGGTCCTCGAGGCCATCCTGGCTGGCCTCGACATCGTCTCGGGGCTTCACGAGTTTCTCAACGATGATCCCGAGATCTCAGCTGCCGCCGCGATCCGTGGCGTGACCCTCCTCGACGTACGCCGTCCGCAACCGACCAAGGACCTGCGGATGTTTGACGGGGCCATTGACTCAGTCAAGTGTGTTCGGATTGCTGTGCTCGGCACCGACGGCGCCATTGGCAAGCGCACCACATCGACGATCCTCACTAAAGCTCTCAACGATGCGGGAATCCACGCCGTCATGGTAGGCACCGGACAAACCGGGCTGATTCAAGGTGCGGCATACGGCGTGGCGCTCGACGCGATCCCTGCTCAATTCGGGGTTGGCGAACTCGAAGGCGCCGTCGTCAAAGCGTGGCAGGCCGAGCAACCAGATGTGATCGTGGTCGAAGGCCAGGGAGCGCTGAGCCATCCGGCGTACCTCAGCTCGACCGTGGTTCTCCGCGCCAGCCGCCCCCAGGCGGTGATCATGCAACATGCGCCCGGTCGAACGATGTTGAGCGACTACCCCAGCGTCGAGATGCCAGCGCCAGACAGCGAACGCCACCTGATCGAGCAGTTCGGCAAGACGCGGGTCATCGGGATCACCATCAACCACGAGAACATGACCGACGCCGAAGTGAGTGCCGTTGCCACGGAGTACGCCGACACCTTGGGCCTGCCTGCCACCGATCCGCTTTGGCGCGATGGAAGCGAACTGGTCGACATGGTGACCGGCGCTTTCCCACACCTGCTTGCTCAGCGGAGGTCAGTCCCCCCGGGCCGCGTCGTGGCGTGACCAGTCCACGCATCGAGGTCGATCTGGCGAAGATAGAGGGGAATGCGCGGACCTTGGTGACCTTGCTTTCTCAGCAGGGCATCGACGTCACCGGGATCACCAAAGCGACCCTCGGTCTGCCCGAGGTGGCCGCCGCGATGGTGGCCGGCGGAGTTGTCCGACTCGGTGACTCTCGGCTGGCCAACCTCGAGCGCTTGCGTGAGGCGGGCGTCACGACACCGCTGATGCTGATCCGCTCTCCCACTCCCGACGAGTGCGCGCGCGTCGTCGCGACCGGCGCCATCTGTGTCGTCACCGAGCCAAGCGTGGTCAAGACGTTGGCGATGGCCGCCGCCGAGGCGCACGTAACGCAAGACCTGATCTTGATGATCGAATTGGGAGACCTGCGTGAAGGGGTGTTGCCTCACCACGCCCTCGAACTCGCGCGTCGCATCTCGTTGACCCCGAATGTGGCGTTGGTCGGAATCGGGACCAACCTCGCTTGCCGCAATGGAGTTGTGCCCACCACCGCCCAGATGACTCAACTTGCCACTCTTGCGGCGCTCTTGCGGACCGAGTTGGGCCTCCCGCTGCCGTTGATCTCGGGGGGAAACTCAGCGAATCTTGGGTGGGCACTCTCAGGCGATCTGCCGATCCAGCACGGCATCACCGATCTCCGCCTCGGAGAAGCGATCTTGCTCGGCACCGACCCGGTTCACCAGGCACCGATTGCCGGCCTACATACCGATGCGTTCACCCTGGTCGCCTCAGTGATCGAGTCCCTGGAGAAACCCACGATGCCCTGGGGGGAACGAAGCGTCGACAGTTTTGGAGCGGCTCCGCTCGTCGGTGATCGAGGCAACATCGTCCAGACGCTGGTCAGCATTGGCCGACAGGATCTCGAGTTGGACGGGCTGGTGCCCCCTGCAGGCATCAACGTGCTGGGTGCCAGCAGCGACCATCTCGTGCTGGAGACTCCAACGCGTCTCGCTCCGGGCACCGAGCTTCGCTTTCAACTCGGCTATTCAGGGCTACTGCGCGCGATGACTTCTCCGTACGTCGCCAAGGAGGCTTCGGTCGCCGCCCTCGCCAGCTAGCCTGAGCGAGTGAAGGTTCGAGATCCCCACGGTCAGACGTGGCGGGTGACCCGACGCTGGTTGCCATGGCGACGACGGCGGTTGCGACTTCGTGGTGAGAGCGTCGTCAACGTAGGTGGTGATGACCCCATCGGTCTCGCGGTTGGGCTGTTGATCGGGTTGTTCCTGCCGGTCATTTTGATGGTGGCCTTCGGCGCTATTGAGTTCCTCCTGCTCGTCGCCTTGCTGCCCTTTGCGGTGGCAGCCCGGATCGCATTTGGAAAGCATTGGGTCATCGAGGCCCGGCGCGATTGGACGCCATACTTCGAGGCTCCTGCAGGCTCCTGGACTGACAGCACCACCGCCATTCATGACCTGACTCGCGAGATCGAGGCCGGACGCATTCCCACGCAGAACATCTGGTTCTCCAAGGACGCTCTCTCCACCGAGAGTTAGTCTCATGCTTCCTATCCGGCAATCGTACGTACGCTTGACTCCAACATGTACGTGCTAGAGTTTGGCCATGACAGTAACGGCGTCAAAGCTTCGGCAAGACATCTACCGAATTCTGGACGGCGTGCTTGAAACTGGCGAGCCGGTGGAGATCGAACGCAACGGTCGCCGCTTGCGGATCGTTGCCCTCGATGCGCCCGGCCGTCTAGATCGGCTGGTGGCAAGACCTGAAGTCGTGGTGGGCGACAGTGAAGACTTCGTGCACCTGGATTGGTCAGCTGAGTGGAAGGCGTAGTCCGCCTCGACACTCACGTCGTGGTGTGGCTGTACGCCGGCCAGTTAGACCGCATCAGTCCCACTGGGCTGGCGGCGATCAAAAGCGCCGACCTGGCCATCTCACCCATGGTGCAACTCGAACTCACCTACCTCCATGAGATAGGCCGGCTGCGGGTCAGCGGGGCCGAAGTAGTCAATGACCTATCGAACAGGCTGCCGCTCACCATTTCGGACCAACAGTTCCGGGCCGTGGCACAGGCGGCTGCGAGCCTGTCTTGGACGCGCGACCCGTTCGACCGTCTGATCGTCGCTGATTGCCTTGCCGCCAATGGTCGCCTGCTCACCAAGGACCAGACGATTCGGGCGAATACGTCGCTCGCCTTCTGGTAGCCAACAACTAACCATCCGTCGGGGTTCAAGCTCTTATCGCTCAACCGAAGGTTCGGGCCTGATGGTCAACAGGCTCATTTTCGGATCCCAAGGCCAAGGCGACAAGGATCGCGGAGAAGAGCGTGAACATGAGAATCACGAAACCCCCGGCCAGACGACTGCAGGAACGAATTCAAAACCGAGCAGGCACCGACGCCCACAGACAGGCCTAGCCACGGCGCTCGTCGTCGGTCATGCAGGAACTTGGCGCCGAGCATGACCGCGAAGGCCGCCGCTATCGCGCCCACTCCTGACAACCCGGGCGAGATCGACTGCACCAGACTCAGCGCTGCGTAAAGACAGATTGCCGCGGCGACCCCCAGCGCGACCCTGACACCTTTTCCTGGTGTTTTGGGGTCAGGGTCGTCAGCCATACGGTGAATTGTAATTCCTCCGCAAGGCCATAGCGCCCCTCGCGCATTCGCACTCTCGCGGGATTGGCCTGCTACTGAGTCGGCACCGAGAGCTTGCTAGCCGTTGCCTTCAGCCGCTTGTCCCTTGTCCAGAGGCGCGTGCCCGGACTCAGCATCACGCTCGCGAGTAGATGAGCATCGATTGCTCCGATCCCAAGACCATAGAGACGCTCACTCTCCACCAGATCGAGTACTTCCTGATCACGCGCTGTAACCAGCCTCGGCAACAGCTTCAATTGAGCCAGGAATTGTTCGCGGCCCTTGATGTTGCCCAACGAGAGCTCCGCGACAACAAGCGCATGCGTGGCTACCTGCCCGCCCGCTAGCGCCACGGCCAACTCCGGCTCGTTGGAGTGGAGGTGGTCGATCCAGACAGACGAATCGACCAGGATCAAGCCGCTGAACCTCGGCGCCGGGGCGCCACGCTGGCCTGCGGGTCACTCCCTCCCAGAAGGGACAGTCTGATGCCCGCCTCGCGAGCAATGAGGGCTCGCAGTGCCTCCTCAACCAGCGAACTGGTCCGCGTCTCGCCGGTCATCTCGGTTGCTTGCTCGAGAAGTGCCCCATCAATGGTGACTGTGGTTCTCATCGGATCCTCCTGCATCAAATCTAGCATCATTGATGCGGGAATTGACTACAGCAATTGTTCAAGGCTGCCGAAATCACGGCCATCTCCACCGACCGCCCATTGCGCGAGGAGACGGGTCGCCCGGTCTGGTGTTGCGCCGAGGCCGACTGTGACTAGGTCCTGCTCGACCTCGGCTGCGCCTCGACTTAGCCACAGATCTGCCGCGAGCCCCTCCGCGTTGAAGAGATCAATCAACTCACGAAGCCCATCCGTGCCGACGTTCGGCACGATCACCCCGAGCGTGGGAAAAGGCGACGGCTCGAGCAGCATGATTTCGTTGAAGACCGGCAACGATTCGCCGTCGTACGTCGCCCACCCGACCGGGTCACCGTCACACAAGATGATGTCGCCGAACCGGTGGCCGGATTCGGGGACGGGCACACTTTCGATCCGTGCGTGGCCGGGCAGAGCCGCCTGGCCAGGACGACCTCGTCGGCATAACGTACGCCGTCGAGAAGCAACTCGGGCTCATGAAATCGCGGAGTCGGATTGAGCCGGATTGGGGCAACTCCAAAATCACCCAGGATCGGACCCTCACCCTCGGGAAGGTCGACACCGAAAGCCTCCCAGGCCTGGCGAGCCAACGCCCACTCCCCCAGCGCGGTGGCGGCGATGCCGAGATTCCAGGCCTCCGCGGTGCCCGTGGGATCCGGCATACGCGCCAAGGATTCTAAGTTGGCGTTGACGCTTTCAGGCCATCGGCGCAACCACTTGTAGCGCGTCCCGAGATCGAACCAGGGCCACGCCAACTCGGGGTGCTCGGTGGTGAGCGCATCAAGCGCGGCCAGTTCGGCATCGAGGTCGGCACCCGCGATGGCGTCGTGGTAGGCCCGCTTCAAGTCTTCAATCATGGCTCACGGTCCTTGGTTTCGAGACGGCGCTGGCGCGCCTCCTCAACCAGCGGAGGTCCGGCGAGGTCGACCCGTCAATGGCTGTGCGACACGCCGCAAAAGTTGCCACTTGAGTGACGGGTCGGCGCTCAGACTTCGACGCGGCCGTCGTTGTCCTTGTTGCGGATGCCGATTTTGCTGCCGAGCCAGACCAGCGGATCGTATTTCTTGTCGACGACCCGCTCCTTGAGGGGGATGATCGCGTTGTCGGTGATCTTGATGTGTTCGGGGCAGACCTCGGTGCAGCACTTGGTGATGTTGCACATGCCCAGGCCCGCCGCACCCTGAGCCAACTCGCGACGGTCGTTGGTGTCGAGCGGGTGCATGTCCAACTCGGCGTACCGCAGGAAGAAGCGAGGGCCAGCAAAAGCAGGCTTGTTGTCCTCGTGGTCACGAACAACGTGGCACACGTCCTGGCAGAGGAAACACTCGATGCATTTGCGAAACTCTTGGCCTCGCTCGACGTCTATCTGCATCATCCGACGTTTGCCGTCTTTATCTCGCGGAATCGGTTTGAAGGACGGGAGTTGCTTGGCCTTTTCGTAGTTGAACGACACGTCGGTGACGAGGTCGCGGATGATCGGGAAGGTCCGCAGCGGGGTGACGGTGATCGTGTCGGTTTCGGCAAAGTCGGAGAGTCGTGTCATGCAGAGCAGCCGCGGGCGACCGTTGATCTCGGCCGAACACGAACCGCACTTGCCAGCCTTGCAATTCCAACGAACCGCGAGGTCGCCGGCCTGAGTTGCCTGCAAACGGTGGATCGCATCGAGAACCACTTCGCCGGTCTCGACCGACACCTCATAGTCCTTGAGCCCCCCACCCGACACGTCGCCGCGCCAGATCCGCATTTTCAGTGCGTAACTCATGCGTTGCCTCCTGTCGCGGGTGCCGCATCAAACAGCGGCGTCAGGTCATCGGGCATGACCGAGAGCGCTTGATGGGCGAGGTTGACACCGGTGCCACCTGCGTTAAGACGCAGGACCAGGTTCTTCTTGCCCCACTCCTCACGCGGCCCGGGGAAGTCGTTGCGGGTGTGCCCGCCGCGGGACTCTTCGCGCTCCAAAGCGGCCTTGGCGATGCACTCCGAAACGATCAGCATGTTGCGTAGATCAAGGGCGAGGTGCCAACCCGGGTTGTATTGCCGGTGACCCTCCACGGAGAGCCGCTTGGCCCGATCTTTGAACGTCTCGATCTTGTCCAGCGACGACTGCAACTCGGAGCCTTCACGGATGATGCCGACCAAGTCATTCATGTTCTGCTGAAGGTCAGACTGGATCGTGTAGGGGTTCTCGCCACCGTCGAGTTCGAAAGGCGCCAACGCAAACTTCTCGGCGGCCTTGACCTCTTCTGGCTTCAGCACCGGACGGGCCGCACCCAAGTCGGACGCGTACTTCGCGGCGTACTCACCCGCGCGCTTGCCGAACACCAACAAGTCCGACAGCGAGTTGCCGCCCAATCGGTTAGAGCCGTGCATGCCACCAGACACCTCGCCTGCGGCATAGAGACCGGGCACTACCGGGGATGCCTGGGTGTCGGCGTCAACCTCGACGCCACCCATCACGTAGTGGCAGGTCGGACCAATCTCCATCGGCTCCGCCGTGATGTCGACGTCGGCCAGTTCCTTGAACTGGTGATACATCGACGGCAGCCGCTTGCGAATGAACTCGGGAGTACGACGAGAGGCGATGTCGAGGTAGATGCCACCGTGTTCGGAGCCCCGGCCCGCTTTGATCTCGGAGTTGATCGCTCGGGCGACCTCGTCACGTGGCAGCAACTCCGGTGGGCGACGGTTGTTGACCTTATCGTCATACCAACGGTCGGCCTCTTCTTCAGTGTCGGCCGTTTCGGCCTTGAAGAACTCCGGGATGTAGTCGAACATAAAGCGCTTGCCTTCGGAGTTCTTCAGGATCCCGCCATCACCTCGCACCGACTCGGTGACCAGGATGCCCTTCACCGAGGGCGGCCAGACCATGCCGGTGGGGTGGAATTGCACAAACTCCATGTTGAGCAACGCAGCGCCGGCTCGCAGTGCCAGAGCGTGACCGTCGCCGGTGTATTCCCACGAGTTGGAGGTCACCTTGAAGGACTTGCCGATCCCACCGGTGGCCAAGATGATACTCGGCGCTTCGAAGGTGATGAAGCGGCCGGACTCACGCCAATAGCCGAAGGCCCCCGACACCTTCTCACCGTCTTTGAAGAGTTCGGTGATCGTGCACTCCATGTAGACGTCGATGCCGAGTTCGACCACGCGCTGTTGGAGAGTGCGGATCATTTCGAGGCCGGTGCGGTCGCCCACGTGGGCAAGCCGCGCATAACGGTGGCCGCCGAAGTCACGCTGAGAAATCAGGCCGTCTTCGGTGCGGTCAAACAGGGCGCCCCAATCTTCGAGCTCGAGGACTCGTTCGGGTGCTTCCTGGGCATGCAATTGAGCCATCCGCCAGTTATTGAGCATCTTGCCGCCACGCATGGTGTCGCGGAAGTGGACCTTCCAGTTGTCCTCTTTCCACCGGTTGCCCATGGCCGCAGCAATGCCTCCCTCGGCCATCACCGTGTGAGCCTTGCCGAGCAAAGACTTGGTGATGATCGCGGTCTTGGCACCGGCGTCATGAGCGGCGATCGCGGCGCGCAGACCTGCGCCACCGGCACCGATCACGATCACGTCGTAGGTGTGCTGCTCGATGCCGTGCACGCCCTTTGCCTCTTCGCTTGACATCCGATTGCCGGTCATCGGGTGACGGTCTTCGCCGGGAACCTCTGCGGGAGCTTCAGCTGAGTCGTCGAAGATGGTGTCTGGATCGGGTGTGGAACTCATCAGAAGAACCTCAGGTCAGTGATGGTGCCCGTTGCCAACAGGTAGATGTAGAGGTCTACGAGCGCGACGGAGAACAAGGAATACCAGGCAAACTTGGCGTGATGCGGGTTGATCTTGGAGACCCACGTCCACATCTTGTAGCGCACCGGGTGCTTGGAGAAGTGCCGCAAACGCCCACCGACGATGTTGCGGCAGGAGTGACACGACAGCGTGTAGATCCAGATCAGGATCACGTTGATCCACATCAGGACCGTGCCGAGGCCCATGTGGCCCCATTCGTGGTCGGCATTGCGGAAGGCCAGCACGGCATCGAAGGTCAAGATGCAGGCAACAACCACAGCGGCGTACCAGAAGTAGCGGTGGATGTTCTGGAGCAGCAGTGGGAACTTGCTTTCGCCCGAATAGGACTTGTGTGGCTCGGCAACCGCGCAGGCGGGGGGCGAGAGCCAGAAGGCGCGGTAGTAGGCCTTGCGGTAGTAGTAGCAGGTGAAGCGGAAGCCCAGCGGGAAGATCAAGATGATCAACGCTGGCGAGAGCCGCCACCAATCAAAAGGCGTGCCAAAGTCGGAGGATCCCGGCGTACAGATGTCGGAGAGACACGGGGAGTAGAAGGGCGAGAGGTACGGCGAGGCGTAATAATCCGCGCCGGAAAAGGCTCGCCAACTCGAATAGATGATGAACGTCACGAAAACCACAAACGTGGCCAGCGGCGCGAGCCACCAGTTGTCTTCCCGCAGCGTCTTCTCGTCGATCGCTGCGCGAGTCGGGCTATTAACGCCCGACTGCAATCCTGCGTCCGTCGACGCCATTCCTACCTCCACATAGTGGCTAAACGCCGATCAACAACGTTGGTCAGCTAGAACTAGCGAGCCGTGGCCCGACGCGCCGTTAACCGGCGCGTAATGCGGCCCCGCCCGATTCTGACGTGTCAGGACGCGAATGAACAGTTGAACTCCCCCGACGCGACATTTCTCACACTGGTATGACGAGGGGATCTGCCAACACAAAATCGCGGGTGGGACGCCATCCCTCGGCTGCTTCGTGGCAGTAGAGATGGAAGCGATCCACAACGAATTCGCATTCAAAGCCGGCCAGTTCAGCAAAGGCACGATCCAACACGGCTTCATCGAGATCGTGAGCAATCGTGACATGCGGGTGATAGGGAAACGCCAGTTCGACGGCTAGAGGGCCGGAGCGTACGGCCTCAGCAAGCGCCTCACAGCCCGAGATTCCATCGACCAGGGACACAAAGATCACCGGAGAGATCGGTCGGAATGAGCCCGTCCCACGCAGGTGAACGGCAAAGGGCTGCAATTGGCCAGCCACTTCATCGAGATGAACTTCGATGGCGGCTAGATCCTCGCGTTCGACCGTCGTCGGCGGAACGAGCGTGATGTGCGTAGGGATCTCGAGCGCGGTGAGATCGCCAATGGAAGTGCGATATTCCTGTAACTGGATAGCCCAAGGGGCTGGGATCGCAACGGCAACGCCAATCGTGGGCACGTCGGGAGCCTAGCGGCCAACAGACCCAGCTGTCGCAGGATGGGTGGGCGGAAGGAAGCCGACCTGATCCATCACTTGTGCCAGCGTCGCATCCGCCACGGCTCTGGCCCGCTCCGCGCCGTCTCGGAGTACGCCGTCGAGGTAGCCGCGATCGGCCACCAACTCCAGGGTGCGATCGCGGAACGGCGTGACGAATTCGACCACAACGTCGGCTAGGTCACCCTTGAAGGTGCCATAACCCTGACCGGCGTACTTCGCCTCAAGATCCTCGATTGATTCTCCGGTGAGAGCCGAATAGATCGTCAGCAAGTTGCTGATTCCTGGCTTCGCCTCGGCGTCAAAGCGGACCTCCGCGCCGGAGTCGGTCATTGCTGACCGGATCTTCTTGGCGCTGACCTTCGGGTCATCGAGCATCTCGATGATTCCGCTGGCCGAGGATGCCGACTTGGACATCTTGGCGGTCGGCTGCTGGAGATCAGTGATCTTTGCCGTGGCTTTGAGGATGTAGGGCTCGGGCAGCCGAAAGGTCTTCTTGTAGCGGCTGTTGAAACGCTGGGCAAGGTCGCGAGTCAACTCGAGATGTTGCCGCTGGTCTTCCCCTACCGGGACATACGCAGGCCGATAGATCAGGATGTCTGCGGCCTGCAGGATCGGATAGGTGAACAGGCCGACGCTGGCCGAGCCTTCCCCGCCCTTGGCGGACTTGTCCTTGAACTGGGTCATTCGCCGCGCTTCACCAACGCTGGTGAGGCACTGCAAGATCCACGACAACTGGGCGTGCGAGGGCACCTGGCTCTGCACAAAGATCGTGGCTCGCTCCGGATCGATCCCCATCGCGATCAGTTGAGCGGCGGCTCGGAGCGTTCGCTCGCGCAATAACTTGGGGTCCTGCTCGACGGTGATCGCGTGCAGATCGGCGATGAAATGGAAGGAATCGTGTTCCTCCTGCAAGTCCACCCATTGCCTCAACGCTCCGAGGTAGTTGCCGAAGTGGAACGAGTCGGCCGTCGGCTGAATCCCCGAGAGAACGCGCGGCTTTGCAATGGGTGCATCAGGCATGTTGATGATTCTTTCATCCTCTGGCCACTGCGGGACGCCAGTGGTCAGGGAACTGGCCCGAACGCGGCGCCGATTGGTGCGAACGGCCCTAGTTCCTTCGCGCTCTTCGCGATCTGACAGTTCAACCGGGCGACTGCTCGACCGGCAAGACGTTGCTATCCGCTACCTGCTTACGTGGGTCCTGGTGTTTGCCGTAGGTCTTGCCTTTGGCTCTTCGCTTGGCAGCTTTGATGCCCTGCGAACCCTGAACTGGGAACCTGTCGACGGTCCCCTGCTAGCCAACATGGCCATCCATTTGCACTGGTCAGCATCAGTGCTCGGCGGCTTGGCCCTCGCAAGCCTTCGTCTCATGAACGATCTCATCGTCGTTCTGTGGCAATGGACTAATGAAAGAGGTTCATGGCACGAGGCGCCTGAAGTGCTACAATGAAGCACATGGGTATCGTAGGGATTCGAGCGCTGAAGCAGAACGCGTCCGGAGTTGTTGCCGAGGCGGCTGCCGGAGAAACCATCACCATCACTGATCGCGGGCGCCCGGTTGCTCAATTGAGCCCGCTACCGTCGTCTGCCCTGTCGTCGATGCTCCTAGCCGGACACGGTCGGCCCGCTCGACGCAACATCAACCAACTTGATTCACCCACCCCAGGACCCAAGATTTCCGATGAGTTGGCTGCGATGCGCGATGAGGAGCGCTACTAATACGTGGCGTATTACATTGACACCTCAGCGCTAGTGAAGTTGGTGATCGCCGAAGCCGAGACGGCAGCCTTGCAAACCTGGCTAGGAGAGTCGGAGCGCACTCCTGTCACGTCAGACTTGACGCGCACCGAGTTGCTTCGCGCCGTACGACGGGTGGCACCAGACCGGATGGTCCGCGCTCGCGAGGTGCTCGAGTCGGTCACCATCATCGATGTGACTACGGCGATCTTCGAAGATGCCGGCCTCATCGATCCAGCGATTCTCCGCACTCTCGACGCCATCCATCTCACCGCAGCACGAGCCCTCGGCGACGACCTCGACGGCATCGTGGTTTACGACGCTCGGCTCAGGGAAGCCGCCACTGCTCTTGGCATCACCGTCGTGGCACCTAACTAGCTGACACCGGCATCGACGCGGACTATCTAACGCGCCCAGTACGTTGCGGAGTCCGCTCTCGTCGGTTCAGCCCAACTCTGCCAGGGCTGCGTTAAAGGTGGCCGAGGGGCGCATGATCGCCGAAGTCTTGGCAGGGTCAGGGCGGTAGTAGCCGCCGATATCAACGGGCGTTCCTTGTACGGCGATAAGTTCAGCCGCGATGGTCTCCTGCTTGGTGGCCAAGGACTCGGCCAAACCGGCAAATGCGGCAGCCAGATCAGCATCGACGGTTTGGGCAGCCAATTCTTGGGCCCAATACAGCGCCAGGTAGAAGTGCGATCCCCGGTTGTCGATCTCCCCCACTCGGCGGGCTGGCGACTTGTTCTCGTTCAAGAAGGTGCCCGTGGCGCGGTCCAACGTGTCGGCCAGGACCTGCGCCTGAACGTTTCCGGTTACTTGGGCCAAATGCTCAAAACTGACCGCCAGGGCGAGGAACTCACCTAAGGAATCCCAGCGCAAGTAGTTCTCCTTGACCAACTGCTGCACGTGCTTGGGCGCCGACCCGCCAGCGCCGGTCTCAAACAACCCACCACCGTTGATCAGCGGAACGACCGACAACATCTTCGCCGAGGTGCCCAATTCCAGAATCGGGAAGAGGTCGGTGAGGTAGTCGCGGAGCACGTTGCCGGTGCACGAGATGGTGTCCTCGCCGCGACGGATGCGCTCCATCGAGAGTTCGATCGCAGCCACCGGGTTGAGGATCCTTATCTCCAAGCCCGCGGTGTCATGGTCGGCAAGATAGGACGTGACCTTGGCAATCAGGTTGCGATCGTGGGCACGAGCCTCGTCCAGCCAGAAGACCGCAGGAGCACCCGTTGCCCGAGCCCGAGACACGGCCAGTTTGACCCAGTCACGGATCGGGACGTCCTTGGTCTGGCACGCTCGCCAGAGGTCGCCGGCCGCGACGTTGTGCTCGGTGAGCACAACCCCATCGGCGTCGACCAATCTCACAACACCGTCGGCGGGAATCTCAAAGGTCTTGTCGTGTGAGCCATATTCCTCAGCAGCCTGAGCCATCAGGCCGACGTTAGGCACCGAGCCCATCGTGGCTGGATCGAAGGCGCCATTCGCGCGACAGTCATCCAACACAGCTTGATAGATCCCGGCGTAGGACGAGTCGGGGATGACAGCCAGCGTGTCGGCTTCGGCGCCGTCGGGTCCCCACATATGGCCCGAAGAGCGAATCATGGCTGGCATCGAGGCGTCGACAATGACATCCGACGGCACGTGCAGGTTGGTGATGCCCCGATCGGAGTCGACCATCGCGATCGCCGGACCAGCTGCGAAGCCAGCTTGGACGGCGGCCGCGATGGCCGCACCTTCGGGGAGCGCCGCTGACGCGGCAAGAAGCGCGCCGAGACCATCGTTAGCGCTCAAGCCAGCAGCGGCCAAGACATCGCCGTACTCCGCAAAGACCTCGGGCAGGAACGACTCCACGACGTGGCCAAAGATGATCGGGTCGGAGACCTTCATCATGGTGGCTTTCAAGTGCACGGAGAACAACACGTCTTCAGCCGCGGCTCGCGCGATCTGCTCGGTGAGGAAGGTGCGCAAGGCAGCGACTCGCATGACAGTCGCGTCGACGACCTCGTCGGCGAGCACGGGCACCGAGTCCTTCAGCACGGTGACTGAGCCGTCTGTGGCGACGTGTTCGACGCGCAGGGACCCCGGACTTTTCGATCACCACGGACTGCTCATTGGCCCGGAAATCGTCCGCCCCCATCGTGGCCACGTTGGTCTTCGATTCCGGTGTCCACGCACCCATCCGATGCGGGTGCTGACGCGCGAAATTCTTGACGGAGGCCGGCGCCCGCCGGTCAGAGTTTCCTTCACGCAAGACGGGATTGACCGCGCTGCCCTTGACCTTGTCATAGCGAGCGCGGGATTCGCGGTCGGCGTCAGTGGTGGGATTTTCGGGATAGTCGGGGATGTCAAAGCCCTGACTTTGGAGCTCGGTGATGGCCGCCTTCAGCTGCGGGATGGAGGCCGAGACATTCGGGAGTTTGATGATGTTTGCTGAGGGTGTCTTGGCGAGCGCACCCAGCTCCGCGAGCGCATTCTCGACACGCTGTTCGGGGGCCAATCGCTCGGGAAACAAGGCCAGGATTCGACCGGCTAAGGAGATGTCACGAGTCTGGACATCCACGCCAGCTTGGGCGGCGTACGCCTCAATGATTGGCAGGAAGGAGTACGTCGCGAGCAGCGGTGCCTCGTCGGTGTGGGTGTAGATGATGGTGTTGGCACCAATCGTGCCCTCGGAAGTGTTCTGACTGGTCATCTACGTCTCCTGATTCCAAAAGTATCTTGACATCAAGATACATTGTTGGCGCTCTTGCGTCCAATGATCGCGGTCAATCACTCGGTGCGGTGAAGCTGACCAGCTCTCGGCGTTCACCTGCGCTCGACTGCTCCATCACCAGGCCGATGCCCTCGGCGTAATAACTCTCGATCGAACGCCCGGTCATCAATGCGGAGGTGCCTTCGGTCACCACGACATCGTCAAAGTTGCCGAACGGCACGCTCACTTCACCAGTCACCGCCCGCACGGTCGTCTGGTCCTCGACGACTCCCGGAAACAAACCCTGGTAGTAGCCATCCCCCACTCGGGGAATTGCCGCCATCTCCAGTCCGGCCTGCGCATCACCTTTGCCTGCTTCCCACGAGCCTGCCTGCGCCGACCGACCGAAGTTCCACACATTTCCTTGTTGGTCCTGAGCCAACCAACGCGTCGACTCTGCCACCAATTCACCTGCGTCGTCACGAACCAATTCGGTCAGCACCGTCGTCGCCACCCCCTCAATCATCTTGTGGCCCTCGGTCGCAGTCACCGTGATGGTCGAGTCGGCCTCACCCCCAGCCACTTCATACACCCACACAGAGCCGGGGAGGAGTGGCAAAAAAGGGTGATCAATCGCCTCCACAAAGTCTGCCGCTCGCGGGTTGGGAGTGGGAATCACCAATTCGTCGACGCCGGTGGCGCCAATCCGGTCTGGCTCGGCCGGGCCGCCACATCCGTTGACACCGCCGCCGAGAGTGACGAGAACAATTGCGACGAGAATCCGCCCGCGCAGCGAACGGCGAGGGATTTCCACAGCACCAGCATGCCAGCCTCACAGGCTGACCCGTGGCCCACCCACGCGCCCCGGAAGCCTTTCGCGCTGCTAACGTCGCCTCGAACGACACACTCACGACCCAGCGGATCTCAGACCGATTCGCCCGCATTGAAGGAGCATCCAGTTGAACGCACCACTCAAGATCGCTGTCACCGGAGCCGCCGGTCAGATCGGCTACAGCCTGTTGTTTCGGCTGGCGAGTGGCTCGCTTCTCGGACCGGATCAGCCAATCGAGTTGCGGCTACTTGAGATCACTCCTGCGTTGAAGACGCTCGAGGGTGTCGTGATGGAGCTCGATGATTGCGCCTTTCCCACGCTCGCCGGCATCGAGATCGGCGACGACGCCACCCAGATCTTTAATGGCGCAAATCTTGCCCTGCTCGTTGGCGCCCGCCCGCGCACCGCTGGCATGGAGCGAGGCGATCTGCTCTCGGCCAACGGCGCGATCTTTACGGCACAAGGCAAGGCCCTCAACGACGCCGCGGCTGATGACATCCGCATCGGAGTCACCGGCAATCCGGCAAACACCAATGCGCTGATCGCCATGACGAACGCCCCCGATATTCCTCGCGAGCGCTTCTCTGCGCTGACCCGACTCGATCACAACCGAGCAATCTCGCAATTGGCCGCCAAGACCGGCAGCCCGGTCACTGACATCAAGAAGATGACGATCTGGGGCAATCACTCAGCAACGCAATATCCCGACATCTTCCACGCCGAGATTGCCGGTCGGAATGCCGCCGAGGTCGTGAACGATCAGTCGTGGATCGAAGACACCTTCATCCCGACCGTCGCCAAACGAGGGGCGGCCATCATCGAAGCCCGCGGCTCATCGTCGGCTGCTTCCGCAGCCTCCGCCACGGTCGACGCCGCTCGCGACTGGTTGCTCGGCTCAGCCGCTGACAACTGGGTGTCCATGGCGGTTGTTTCCGACGGGTCCTACGGGGTGCCGGAAGGCCTGATCTCGTCATTCCCAGTCACGACGTCGGGCGGCGATTGGGAGATCGTCCAGGGTCTGGAGATCGACGACTTCTCGCGTGCTCGCATTGACGCCTCTACGGCGGAACTGGTCGAAGAGCGAGATGCCGTCAAGGAGCTCGGCCTGATCTGATCGCAGCGAGCCAGCGAGGTCGCTAAAGCGGTGGCTGATTGGGGATCGAGGACGCCAAAACCAAGATGGCCGCGCCAATTCCGCCCAGGATGGCTGCGTCCAGGGCGCGGTGACGCACCGCCAACATGCCAGCCTGTGGTTCACCCAGGATCAGTCTCAAGGTGGCAGCGGCAAGCAGACCGACAGCGATGATTCGTACGCCGTTTCGCCAGGCACCGCTAAGAACGACGACGAGTCCGATGACCACACCGGCCATGATGGCGAGATAGAAGATGCCTCCGACGCGTTCCGGAAACCACCGGCGGGTGGGACTGAACGGCTCTTCGGTCAACTCTTCCGCATCCGGAGGGAGGTCGTCGTCGGCGGTTTCGGACATCAGTCCGCGCGCTGTCGGCTGAGTTCTTTTTCGGCGATGGAGACGATGTTGGACAACAACATGGCTCGCGTCATCGGTCCTACGCCGCCGGGGTTCGGCGACACCCAGCCAGCAACATCCCACACATCGTCGGCAACATCGCCGGCGATCTTGCCGTCCACTCGGGAGACGCCGACGTCGAGGACAGCCGCTCCCGGCTTGACCATGTCAGCGGTGATGATGCCGGGCACCCCGGCGGCCGCAACCACGATATCGGCGGTGCGGACATGGGCCGCCAGGTCCGCAGTTCCGGTGTGGCACAGCGTCACGGTCGCATTCTCAGACCGACGGGTAAGCAAGAGGCCAAGCGGGCGGCCGACCGTGACCCCGCGACCCACCACCACCACGTCGGCCCCAGCAATGGCCACGTTGTGGCGTCGAAGAAGCTCAACAATGCCGAACGGCGTGCACGGCAACGGAGCGGGGTGACCGAGCACCAACCAACCCAAGTTGGTCGGGTGAAGGCCGTCGGCGTCCTTGGCTGGGTCGATCAGACCGAGGACTCGGTTTTCATCGCGGCCTCGTGGCAGTGGCAACTGCACGATGTAACCCGTGCAGGCGGGATCGGAGTTGAGTTCGAGCACGGCCTGCTCGATCTCTGCCTGGCTAGCGATCTCAGGAAGGTCCACCCGGATCGACTCGATGCCCACTTCGGCACAGTCCTTGTGCTTGCCGGCTACATACCAGCGCGATCCCGGGTCATCCCCCACCAACACTGTTCCTAAACCGGGGACGATGCCACGTTCCTTGAGCGCCTTAACTCGCTCGATGAGCTCGGCCTTGATGGCGGCCGCCGTAGCAGAGCCGTCGAGAGTCTGGGCACGTCCTTGGGCATGTTTTGGGGCAGTCACGGGGTCATCCTGTCATCCATGGAAGTCAGTTAATGAAAGAAGTGGCGGGTGCCAGTGAAGTACGTCGTGACCCCGGCTGCCTGCGCGGCCGCGATGACTTCCGCATCTCGGATCGAACCACCGGGCGCGACGATCGCCTTGACCCCCGCCTCGATCAGAATCGCTGGACCATCAGCAAAGGGGAAGAAGGCATCCGAGGCCGCGACCGAGCCTCGTGCCCGATCCTCACCTGCTCGCGACACCGCCAGATGACACGAGTCGACTCGGTTGACCTGACCCATGCCAACCCCCACCGAAGCGCCATCGCGAGCGAGCAGAATCGCGTTTGACTTCACGGCCCGAATGGCTCGCCAAGCGAACTCCAGATCGGCGAGAGTTTCGCCGTCAGCGGCGTCCCCCGCCACCAGAGTCCAACGGGCCGGATCATCTCCTGTCGGGTTGCCGGAGGCGTCTGCGCCAACGGCATCGATCACGTCTCGCTCTTGCATCAGCAGACCCCCCGAGATCGGCCGCATCTCGACTCCTCCGCGCACCGGGGCTGACGCGACGAGAAGTCGCACGTTCTTCTTGGCAGTGAGCACCGCAAGCGCATCCTCAGCAAAGCCCGGCGCGACGATGACTTCAGTGAAGATCTCGGCCACCGCTTCGGCCATCGCGCGGGTCACCACCGCGTTGGTCGCGATTACCCCACCGAACGCCGAAACGGGGTCACACGCATGTGCCTTGCGATGAGCGTCGGCGACATCAACGCCGAGCGCAATGCCACACGGGTTGGCATGTTTGATGATCGCCACGGTCGGTGCGTCGCCGTGGTCATAGGCAGCCCGATGGGCGGCATCCGCGTCGACATAGTTGTTGTAGGACATCTCCTTGCCGTGCAATTGCTGCGCCTGAGCCAGCCCGGCCCCGAAGCCGTTGAAATAGAGCGCCGCCGACTGGTGCGGATTTTCGCCATAGCGCAGCAGGGCCGCGCGATCCCACGTGCCGCCGACCCAGGCCGGAAAGCCAGCTCCATCAGAGGTGTCGGTCAAGACGTTGCTCATCCAGGATGCCACGTGCACGTCGTACGTCGCGGTGTGGACGAAGGCCTCCGCCGCCAACCGCTTGCGCGCGTCCAGGGTGAAGCCTCCCTCGTGCACGGCTGCCAAGGCGTCGGCGTAGCGCTCGGGCGAGGTGACGATTGCCACCGAAGGATGGTTTTTGGCCGCCGCCCGGACCATCGAGGGGCCACCAATGTCGATCTGCTCGACACAATCATCAGGCGATGCGCCAGAGGCAACGGTCTGCGTGAACGGATAGAGGTTGGAGACGACAAGGTCAAAGGGCGCGATCTCAAGATCGGCCAGTTGCGCCACATGAGAGTCAAGCCTGCGGTCGGCCAGGATGCCGGCATGCACCCGTGGGTGGAGGGTCTTGACGCGACCATCGAGACACTCGGGAAAGCCGGTCAGGTCTTCGACTCTCGTCACTGGCAGACCCAAACCAGCGATCAGTGCTGCCGAGCCGCCGGTTGACACCAACTCCACGCCGGCAGCTGCCAAGCCACGCACCAACTCCTCAAGTCCGGACTTGTCATAGACCGAGACCAGGGCCCGCTTGATCGGGACTCGGCCCGATTCAGTACTGCTCATTTGCCTATCCGCACTTTCCTATTGGTGACGGTGAACCCTTCTCTGGCCATCCGTCCGATGCTGTCCACCAGCATTTCGCGCTCGGCCACTTTGATCCGTTCGTGCAGGGCTGCCGCGTCGTCATCGTCGGCCACCGGCACGGCCCGCTGGGCGATGATCGGTCCGCTGTCGACACCGCCATCGACCACAAAGAGCGTGCAACCGCTGATCTTTACGCCGTAGTCGATCGCTTCGGCTGGACCGTGCATGCCCGGAAACGACGGCGAAAGTGCTGGGTGGGTGTTGACGACCTGCCCGGCAAAGGCCTGGAGGAAACTCGGGCCGACCAGTTTCATAAATCCCGCTAGCACGACGATGTCAGGATCAAAGCGACGCACGATGTCGGTGATAGCCCGGTCCCAGCCCTCACGGGTCTCAAATTGACTCACCTTGCGGACAAAGGTCGGGATCCCGGCCCGCTCGGCTCGAGCCAAGCCCTCGATGTCTTCGCGATCCGCGCCAACCGCCACGACACCGGCGCCGTAAGAGGGCTCGGCGCAGGCATCGAGTAGGGCTTGCAAGTTGGTGCCAGCCCCCGAAACCAGCACCACCAGTCGTCGAGTGGTGGGAGAGACGATCGGCACGACCGCAGTCTAACGAGCCCTAAGCAGCGGCCGGGTCGCCGTCCGGCTCAAGGTTGCGGGCCAGCCTGCGGCACCACCAGGTCATCGCTATCCCTCCGAGCAGACCCCCGATGCCAAAGTAGGCAATAGCGTGCGTCAGGACGTCGAAGACGAAGGGCGTGACGTGGCGCATTCGGCCCGGACCAATCGCGCCTCCCGACAGCGCGGCAAAGAGTGCGAAGACAATTCCGGCGAGCACTCCCGCGACCCCTCCGCGGACAGCCCCATCAAGCCAAGAGGTGGTGGGATAACGGCGGTGATTCTGCGTGACTGCCCACGCCGCAACCAAGACGGGCAGGAGAAACAGTCCAGACATCCACGCACTGCCTGTGCCTTCTCCCGGGAGCGCAGCGACGAGCGGAAAGAGAGGCAGCGGACCAAGAACGACCAGGGCAGGCGAGACCACGGTCTTGGCGCCAACGGCAAAGCCGGGTCCAAGGAGGAACGATCCGCTGAAGGCGATGGCGTTGGGGATCACCAGAGCTGTGCACAACAGGAACAGGGCAGTGTCACCATTGTCGGCCTGAAGCCGCGAGGCAATGGTGGCCGCCGAACTGAAATCGAGAGCAATCGCGGCAAGCAGAGTGATCGCTGAGACCACGACAAAGGCAACGAGGATTCGGCGGCAACCGGTCACGGCCACGCGCAAAGTGTAGGGAAAAGCCTGTGTCCAGATGGCCGCTCGACCAGATCCGACCGCAATCGCGCTGCCACCGATCACCAGGGCAAGCAGCCCCGCCCAACCAAGCGCCGAGGCCATGACCGGGGCGGTGGCGGGCGTCGCCGCCAGGACCCCAGTGATTGCTGTGACGACGACGTACGCCGCAGCGAAGAGGGCAGAAGCCATCGCGACGGTCCAGTCCCGCTCGCCATTGATGATGTCTTCGGCGTCGGGCCCATGCCCGGAGATCGAGTCGCCCACGCGGTAGCCCAGGCGCCAGGTGACCCACGCACAGACTGCGGTAATGCCCAGTGGAAGGACCGTGATCGCAACGCCTTGGACCTGAATCCCCGAGCCATGGGCGACCAACCAGGTCAACGCGCCAACGCGTAGCCCATCGCGGGGTTGGCCGTGCAGGCCGGCATCAGTCACGAACCAGCCGATCACCCCAATGGCACACAACACGAGGAGGGTCGTGCCAGCCGCCGTCAGGCCACCGAGGGTGGCCACCAGAACCAGCGGGCGCCGATGCCTCGGGTCGGTCGACTGGGGTGGGCGTCCGAAGGGAGACCCACCGGACCTAGTGGTTGTCGATGGTGCGGAGAACAGCGCAGTCATGGCCCGTCCATCATGTCCTCGACCCACGGCTCTCCGGGTCTGACGCGCCGGATTGATCTCCGAGATGATTCGCTTGGGTTGATCACCTCGCGTACCTTTGGGTGGTCATGGAGGAGCCATCGTGAACGACCCTGATGCGTTCGATGCCTTCTACAAGGAGACTCGCACTCGACTCCTCGTCCAAACCGTGGCTCTGACCGGTGATCTGAGCGCCGCGCGCAGCGCCGTACGCGATGCCTATGTGATGTCGTGGCATCACTGGCGAAAGATTATTCAACTCGAAGACCCAGAGTCGTGGACTCGACCGCACGCTTGGAACCATGCCCAACGTCGGGCCAAGGCCCGCGTGTGGCACCGCAATAAGTTCGACCCCGAACTCCGCAAGACTCTGCAGACCCTCGGCAAATTGCCCCTCCAGCAGCGCAAGGTCTTGATTCTCAACGAGTTGAGTTCGCTGTCCATGCCCGACCTCGCTCGGGAGGTGGGGCTCACTTCGCAGCGGGCCGAGAGTGAGTTGCAAGCGGCGCACACCCAGTTCGCCGTACTCCGAGGATCAACTCGACCGCCGGTCAAAGAGTTGCTGTTGCCACTCAACGACCTTGCCGAAGAGGCGCGTTGGCCACGTCCCTCCATTCTGCGTCGGGCCGGGGCTGCGCGCCGCCGCACACACACGTCGCTTGGGGTTGCTGCCGTGGTCGCGTCATTGGTGGTCGCCGGGGTGGTGGTGAGCGATGGCGGGACCGCCCGCCCCAAGTTGAGTCAAGAACAAGTGAGTCAACCGGCCGAGGTGATTCAGGTTGTCGAACCACCGACGCCTGAGCCTCGGTTGGCGCCGGCAGACTTGCTCAGCCCCGATCAGGTCAATCGATTAGCGCCCAACGCGATCTGGGGGCCAGCAAAGACGCATGACAATACTGTTGCCGACGGATTGGTCCTGCCCTGTCAACCGACCCGATTTGCTGATCCCGCCGGGCTTGGCGCTCTCGTGCGGGACTTCAATTCGTCTCCGGCGCGGCCAACTGATGCGCTGGCGTCAGCGACGCAGTTCACCGAACTCTCCGCCGACGACCCCGCTGCCGCCGCAACCTATGAGACGACCGTCGGTTGGTACGCCGCGTGTGCGACGCCGCGGGTTCAGTTGCTGAGCACCGAAAAGGTCACCGGAGTGGGCGAGTCAGCGGCTCTGTTCACGCTGCGCTCGTGGGCTGAGCCAGTGCAGACCTTCACCGTCGGGGTGGCTCGCTCAGGCCTGATGACAACCACCACCATCGCCACGGTCGCGGGAGCCAAGCGGGATGTCCGGACACCGATGACCTCGCTACTCGCAGCCGCGGTCAACGAGCTGTGCGGGCGTCCCGGTGCCGGCACCTGCGCCGCCCCACCCGAGCGGCAGGCCACTACACCGGTGGCCGTCGGCGAGGTCCCAGGGATGTTGAGCGAGGTTGATCTGCCCCCCGTCAGTGACGTCGCGGCCCCTTGGGTCGGGACCGGGGCCGAGCCGACAACGCTGAATGTCGCGGCTTCGCGCTGCGATAAGACGTCTTTCAGCAAGGCTCCGATTCAAGCCAATCTCAGCAGGACCTTCCTGATCCCTGATGCTCAGTTGCCGCCGCAGTTCGGGATCACTGAGACAGTTGGCGTGGTCCGCGGCCAACCGCGAGCGATCGAGTTTGTGGCTGCCATGAGGGCCAAGATGCAGTCGTGCACCGAAAATGACATCGGCACCATCGCTGACAAACTTGATGCCCTCGAGACCCCCGTTAGCGAACTCCATGTGTGGGAAGTCCGCACGGAGGTGACCGACGAACAGACTGTGCGCTTCTTGGTCGCCGTGCTGCGCTATCGCAACCGAGTCGCAGAATTGGGCTTTGTCCCAGTCGAGAAAGCCGACATGGCGCCAGGTGCTTTCGAGGCCCTCGCTCAACGCGCTCTTGAGCGGCTGGCTTCACTGCCACGCACGCTTACACCGCCCGCCTAATCTGCGTGTTGGTCGAGTTCTTTGGGCAGGTCGCGCATCCCGATGAGCGGCGAAAACAGCACCGGCAGGACCGATAAGGCATAGCCGGCCACCGCCAGCCACAACACCGGCCGGATGCCCCACAGTGAGCCGAGTACGCCGCCCACGAAGGCCCCGATCGGCATTACCCCCCAGACGAAGAATCGGATCGAAGCATTCATCCGACCCAAGAGCGGCTTGGGGCAGACACGCTGACGGAAACTGACCTGGGTGACGTTGTAGACGACCACAAAGAACGTGAAGATCAGCGACGAACCAATGAGTGCAGCAACGGCTGGGACTTCCCAGCCCCCGATCGTCGCACCAGCAAGCGGCAGCAAAGCCCCGCCGGGCACGATGCAGATCGCCGAGATCGGGATGGCTCGCCCTTCGCCTAGCCACTTGATGATCCGGTTGGAAGTGAAGGCCCCGAGCAACCCGCCGACCGCCCCTGCCGAGAAGCTCAACCCCAAAGCGGCTTCACTCAGCCCGAGGTCACGCAGGGCATACAGCACGATCAAGGCGCCGGCCATGGAGCCGAACAGGTTGCTGATCGAGGTGCACGCAGTGATGCGGGACAACAGCGGATGCTTGACCACGAAGGCCACGCCTTCGGCGATCTCCACGTGAAGCGAGCGGCGCTCACTGCGATCCGGCAACCCATCCACATGCCTGATCCGGGCAACGAAGAGGGCCGAGCCGATAAAGCTGACAGCGTCAACGAGGATGGCGACAGGGGCACCGACGGCTTTGATCAGCACACCACCAATGGCCGGGCCGGCAACATGCGCGACGGATTCAGCCGATTGCAGCTTGGCATTGCCTTCGCTGATGGCCGCGGACGGCACGATCTCGGGTAGGTAGGACTGGTAGGCCACATCGAAGAAGACCGTGCAAACACCGACCACGAACGCGACGGCGTACATCTGACCAAGCGTGAGCGCCTCCGCCCACCACGCCACCGGCAGCGAAGCAAGAGCGAGAGCACGGAGTACGTCGTTGGCAACCAACACACGTTTCTTGCGCCAACGGTCCACCCAGGCGCCGGCAGGGAGCCCGATGACCAAGAACGCGAGGCTCTCGAACGCAGTCAGCACGCCCATCTGGAACTCATTGGCGCCGAGCTCGCGGATGGCAAGCACGGGCAATGCCAATAGCGACAACTGGGTGCCACATTGGCTGATGACATCGGCTCCGAAGAGTTGCCGAAAGTCGTGATGTCGAAACAGCCCACCGCGAGGAGGTTTTGCGTCAGTCATCCCTCAAGAACCCGGACGGCTGAGGAGCCGGCTCGAATGTCCAACTCGGTGGTTGAAGAGCACGACCTCGGCCATCCAACTCCGGTGGGTGCGGAGCGCGGCATCGGCCGTCCAACTCCGGTGGTTGAGGAGGGAGCGAAGCGAGCGTCTCGAAACCAATCAACGATCAGACGGATCGTAAGCACGTGCTCCCTCAGTGATCTCTTTGTTGCGCTGGGTCAGCAATCGAACCAATTCCACTGGGTCTTGCGCAACTGATTTTGGCCAGCTGTAGCAGTCGACGACAGCTTGCGCTCGTTTCGCTCACACCTCAACCATCCAGGAACGCTCGCTTCGCTCGCTCCTCAACCACACGAAGCCAACTTAGCCAGCGAGTATTTCCCGCATCAGTTGGGCCGCTTCTGACGGCGTCTTGCCGACCTTGACGCCGACTGCTTCGAGAGCTTCCTGCTTGGCCGCAGCGGTGCCCGACGAGCCGGAGACAATGGCGCCGGCGTGGCCCATGGTCTTGCCCTCAGGAGCGGTGAAACCCGCCACATAACCCACGACCGGCTTCGTGACGTGGTCCTTGATGTAGGCCGCGGCCCGCTCTTCGGCGTCGCCACCGATCTCACCGATCATCATGATCGCATCAGTGTCGGGGTCGTTCTCGAAGGCCTCAAGGCAGTCGATGTGCGTGGTTCCGATGATCGGGTCACCACCGATGCCCACAGCGGTAGAGAAGCCAAAGTCGGCCAACTCATACATCATCTGATAAGTCAGCGTGCCCGACTTGGAGACCAATCCGACTCGACCGGGCCCAGTGATATCCGCCGGGATGATGCCGGCATTGGACTTGCCTGGGCTGATCAAGCCGGGACAGTTGGGGCCGATGATGCGAGTGCCCTTCGATTGGGCGTAGGCGAAGAAGTGGGCCGTGTCATGCACCGGCACTCCTTCGGTGATGACGACCACGAGTGGCATGCCCGCGTCTGTTGCCTCGTTGACGGCCGCTTTCGTGAAGGCGGGCGGCACAAAGACCACGGACACGTCGGCACCGGTGGCGGCCATCGCGTCGGACACCGAGCCGAAGACTGGGATCGATTGGCCTTCGATGTCGACCGTCTCCCCGGCCTTACGTGGATTGACCCCGCCCACGACATTAGTGCCGCAGGCCAGCATTCGGGTGGTGTGCTTCATGCCCTCCGAGCCGGTCATGCCCTGGACGACGACCTTGCTGGATTCGGTTAAAAAGATTGCCATTGTCTTGTCTCTCCGCTCAGGCGTTAGCGAGTTCGGCCGCTTTGTCAGCGGCGCCGTCCATGGTGTCGACCATGGTCACGAGTGGATGGTTGGCCTCGGTGAGGATTCGTCGACCTTCGTTGACGTTGTTGCCATCGAGTCGTACGACGAGTGGCTTGTTGGCCGCGTCACCCAAGATGGCCAACGCTTGGACGATGCCCTCAGCGACCGCGTCACAGGAGGTGATCCCGCCAAAGACATTCACGAAAACGCTCTTCACCTGGTCGTCACCCAAGATGATGGCAAGGCCGTCTGACATAACCTCGGCCGAAGCGCCACCGCCGATGTCAAGGAAGTTGGCAGGCTTCACGCCTCCGTGCCGCTCCCCGGCATACGCGACGACGTCAAGGGTTGACATCACCAGCCCTGCGCCGTTCCCAATGATGCCGACTGCACCGTCGAGCTTGACGTAGTTGAGCCCCTTTTCGGCGGCGGCCAACTCGCGCGGATCGGCGTCTTCGGTGATCTCGAAGGCAGCGTGATCGGGATGGCGGAAGTCGGCGTTGCCGTCGAGGGTCACTTTGCCGTCTAGTGCCTCAAGGTGGCCATCGCCAAGCCGGACGAGTGGGTTGACCTCAACCAGCGTGGCGTCCTCGGCGATGAACACCGTCCACAACCGCTTGATGGCCGCCGCAGCTTCATCGGCAAGCTCCGCGGGGAAGCGAGTGGCGGCGACGATCTCGGCTGCCTTCACGTCATCAACGCCCACCAGCGGGTCGATGGAGATCTTTGCAACGGCATCGGGATTCTCAACGGCCGTCACTTCAATCTCGACACCACCCTCAATGGAGGCGATGCAGAGGTAGTTGCGGTGAGCGCGGTCGACCAAGAAGGAGAAGTAGTATTCCTCCGCGATATCGGCAGCTGGTGCAATGAGGACCCTGTGCACGGTGTGACCCTTGATGTCCATCCCGAGGATCTCCTCGGCCTTGACGACGGCGTCTGCCGGATCAACTGCGAGTTTGACCCCGCCCGCCTTGCCGCGCCCGCCGACCTTCACTTGTGCCTTCACGACCACCCGGCCACCGAGGGACGCCGCGGCTCCCTCCGCCGCTTGGGCGTCCATCACCATGATGCCGAGCGTCACCGGCACCTCATGCTTGGCGAAGAGTTCCTTGGCTTGGTATTCCATCAAGTCCACGAGTTCAGTCCTTAGAGGCTCGGCAGGCACGCGAGATCAGTGCTGCGAATGTGATGCTTGCACCCTAGTAGCCTGTCGCGACGGGGCAACACACCGGGCATTCTGTGGACGCTGACCGGCCCCCCACTGACCCGGCCGCCCCCACCTGGCGCTGGGCCACCTATCGATTTAGAGGCACTTCGCAACCACTCCGCGTGCTGTGCAGGTGGGACGGCTGCTGGGTTGGCGAGGCTGCTTCGAGTTGTCTTTGTCGTTGTCGTGACCTACGCCATCACGCTGACGCTGCGTTAGGTCCCCCTCGTTCGCCGACTGCTCTAGTTCCACGTGACAAGGAAACAATCGTGTTAACGCTGGTTGTCCTTGCGGTAGCCCACAGCAAAATCTGCTTGACTAGACCCAAGGCCTGCATCGGGGGATGGCAGGGAGCAAGGCCGGAGACTCTCGGGACAGCACATGAAGGACCTCTACTTGGATTTATGACCACGTTGTCAAAAGTTGTCCACAGACGCGTTCAGTGGATTTCAGACTCCGTGATCTTTCCGTTACAGTCGAGTTTCGCTGTCTCACCCCCGACCGACAGGTTTACTGCTTTATGGGCAATCACCGAGCACCTCGCCGCGCCTCGCGCAGCGACCTCTCGGAGACGCCGTACGTCGGCACCCGTCGGCGAATCGACCCCGCAGCAGCGGCAATTCCCAGCGTTCCGGTCTCCTCCCCGGCCGAGGCCGGCAAACGCCGAGCGGTCAGGCATGCTGGCCGCCGCGGACCTCTCTTCCGGGTTTTGCCATCAGCCCCAGTGCTGATGGGCATCGCCGCCCTCGCGATCTCGACCGGGGGTGTCGTCACCGCCACCAACCCGGGCCTTGTCGGTGCGGTTAGCCAGCAGTCGGTCAACGTGGTCGCAGCCAACGCACTCAACGGAGTAAGCGGCACCTCCCGCAATAGCCAACTTGCCGAGCGTCGCGAGGCTGTGAGCCGCGACTCCAGCCGCGCCGAAGCCGCGGAGGCGGCCGATGCCCAAGCAGTCGACGAAGCTGAGGCCAAGGCAGACAAGCGCACCGTCGCGTTGGCCAAAGTGAGTCAAAAGGCCGACCAGCAATCTAAAAAACTCGAACTCAACAAATGGTCCCTGCCAATGTCGAGTTATTCGCTCACTGCCACCTTCGGCCAAAGCGGTGGCTACTGGTCGAGTGGCCGTCACACCGGCCTTGACTTCAACGGCAACTCTGGCGATTCGATCTACGCCGTGGCCAATGGCGTGATCACCTCGGCGTCCTACGACGGGGCTTACGGCAACAAGACAGTGCTAACCCTCGATGACGGCACCGAGATCTGGTTCTGCCACCAAACCGCCTTCACCGTCAGCGCTGGCGACATCGTGCGGTCGGGCGATCTGATCGGTTATGTCGGGGCCACTGGCAACGTGACCGGCGCGCACCTCCACTTAGAGGTTCGCCCGGGCGGCGGAGATCCGACCGATCCCTACGCCGCCTTCGTCGCCAACGGCGTCACCCCCTAACCTCTCGGCGTAGAGTTCAGAGCTTTTCGACCGGCGCGTAGCGCAGCAGCAACCTCTTGACTCCCTGTGAGCCAAAGTCGACCGATGCCACCGTCTTCTCGTCGTGTCCTTCGAGGGCAACGACCGTGCCCAGGCCGAAGGCGTCGTGGCTCACCCGATCTCCAGGTTGCAGCGCCGGCAGATCGCGGGCCGGCTTTGCCTTCGCTGCGGCATCAGCACGTAGCGCAGCTGAGGAGAAGTTGCGCCGCCCCGCCGGGGTTGGCGAACCCACCGGCACTCTGGCTGGGATGCTCTCGCGCGAACCCCAGCTGTCCGCGCCGCCGAGGTCTGGGCGACTCCAGCTGGCTTGGGCTGCCTCGGTTCGGCGCCAATCAACCAAGTCGATCGGCAACTCGTCTAAAAACCGCGAGGCAGGGTTGTGCATCGGAGCACCCCAGGCCGAGCGAGTCACCGCTCGCGAGAGATAGAGGCGTTCACGGGCCCGGGTCACCCCGACGTAGGCCAGCCGGCGTTCTTCTTGCAGCTCGGTCTGATCACCCAGCGCTCGGGAATGGGGGAAGATGCCGTCCTCGAGCCCCGTGAGGAAGACGACAGGAAATTCCAACCCTTTTGCGGTGTGCAGCGTCATCAGGGTCACAACACCTGAGGCCTCGGCATCTGGCGCATCAGGGATCTGATCCGCGTCGGCAACCAACGCGACGCGCTCGAGGAAGTCGCCGAGGGACGGGGTCACAAAGCCCGCCTCGACATCTGCCGGATCCGCTGAGGGCCCGGCCACCGGGTCGTCAGAGAACTCCCGAGCCACAGCCACGAGCTCGGCCAGGTTTTCGACCCGGCTGGCATCTTGTGGATCATCGGAAGCCTCAAGCTCCGCGAGATAGCCCGAACGGTCGAGGACAGACTCAACGATCACATCTGCCCGCTCCCCCCCGTCGACCATCGATTGCAACTCTTCGGCGAGCGCGACGAAACCGTTGATTGCCTTGAGGGATCTCGAGACCAATCCCGGCGCCTGGTCGGCGCGCGTGAGGGCCTCCCAGAAGGTGATCCGGTCACGCTCGGCCAGAGCCGCAATGCACGCCTCGGCGCGCTCCCCGATCCCGCGCTTGGGAGTGTTGAGCACACGCCGCAAGGAGATCTCGTCGGCTGGGTTAACGAGCATCCGGAGGTAGGCCAAGACGTCGCGCACCTCGCGGCGTTCGTAGAAGCGGACCCCGCCCACGACGCGGTATGCCATGCCGGTTCGGATGAACGTCTCCTCAAAGACCCGTGACTGCGCATTGGTGCGATAGAAAACCGCGACATCGCCAGGTCGGGCGTCATGATCATCGGTGAGTTTGTCGATCTCAGCAGAGACGAATCTCGCCTCGTCGCGTTCGTCATCTCCGACATAGCCAGTGATGCGTGCGCCCTCGCCGGCATCGGACCACAGCCGCTTTGGTGTTCGCCCAGTGTTGTGACCAATGACCGAGTTGGCGGCGTTGAGGATGGTTTGGGTCGAGCGATAATTCTGCTCCAGCAGGATTGTGGAGGCGTTAGGGAAGTCCTGCTCGAAGTCCATGATGTTGCGGATGTTGGCTCCACGAAAGGCATAGATGGACTGATCGGCATCACCCACAACCATCAACTCGGCCGGCTCGACCCGCTCCGGCCCCCTGGTGGCATCCGTCGAGAGTTCCTCGGGGTTGTCGGCACACAAGAGATGAATGAGGGCGTATTGCGCGTGGTTGGTGTCTTGATATTCGTCAACCAGCACATGTCGAAATCGGCGTCGATAACTCTCCTTAACCTCTGGGAACGCCTGAAAGAGATGCACGGTCAACATGATCAGATCGTCAAAGTCGAGCGCGTTGGCCTCGCGCAGGCGCCGCTGATAGAGGGCATAGGCGGCGGCGTAGGACTCCTCAGTGCCATTGCGGGTGTCTTTGGCAGCGTCTTCAGGATCGCGCAATTCGTTCTTGTGGTTGGAAACCCAGTTGAGGATGGCCCGCGGCTGGTGCTGCCTCGGGTCAAGGTCAAGCTCCTTGGAAACCAGCGACATCAGCCGCTTGGAGTCGGCCGCGTCATAGATCGAGAAGTTGGACTTGAAGCCAAACTTGTCGATCTCCTTGCGCAGAATGCGCACACAAGACGAGTGAAAAGTGGAGACCCACATGATGCGAGCCCGGTTGCCGACGAGCTCTTCGACCCGCTCCTTCATCTCGCCGGCGGCCTTATTGGTGAACGTGATAGCCAACACCGAACTCGGATGAGCCTTGCGTTCAGAGATCAGCCAAGCAATGCGCCTGGTCAGCACTCGGGTCTTGCCGGAGCCGGCCCCGGCCACCACCAGCAACGGTGCGCCGGCGTGCACTACGGCCGCGCGTTGAGGTTCGTTGAGCCCCTCAAGCAGCTCGTCCCTGGTCGGCGTACTCATCGTTGCCCAACCCTACGCGGCGGCGCCGACGGCTAGACCCGCGACTCGACGGGTTAGGTTTCGCCGCGCATCGAGAAGGAGCGGAGTCGCTGACCCGTGAACCACACCCCGCCGAGCGCCACGACCAGACCGGCAATCACGGCGTACGTCGTGCCGACACCGACCGGCAAATCGATGGTGTCTTCGATCGTGGCAGCGATCTGCCGACTCCAGGCACCAACACTCACCCAGCGAATCCCAACGAGCAGATTGCCAAGGAGGCCCTCCCAGAAGAAGACGAAGAGCAGCCCGGCCACAACTGCATGCCGGGTGAGCGCCGAAAGCGCTAGGAACAGCCCGGTGTAGGCAGCGGAGGCAAGGAGCCCGGCGGCCAGCCAGGCAAAAGTTTCTGAGGTGCGAGCTGGCGCGCTAATCACTCCGATGGCCCCGAGCGGCACCGCCCCAAACGTCACCGTCGCACCAAACGCCACCACAAACTTGCTCGTGGCAACCACCCGCCGACTCACCGGCTTGGCCAGCAGATAGACGATCGATCCGTCATCAATCTCTGGACCCAGAACTGATGAGGTTGCGAGCAGAGCGACCAATGGCAGTGCGATCCCCAGTCCGAGACCCACCACAATTTCGTCGTAGCCAACGTCGATGCCCGCCAGCATTCGCACAGTCACGCTCAGGGCGATGAGGGCCAGGGGCAAGATCAGAAGCAACAGGAACCTCCGCCGCCCAAAGAGTGCCTGAGCCGAAAGCCAGATGATCGTCGGATTCATGACGCAACCAGGTAGGAGAAGACGCTCTCGAGCGATTCGTCGGTTGGCGCTACTTCAGTCAGCCGAATCCCAGCGTCGCGTGCGACCACAGGTAGGCGAACGGCGAACGTGCCAAAGTCACTCACCTCGACCTCCATTCCACCCCGAGCACGCAGCGCGACGGCTTGAACCGACGGCTCGACCATCAGGCCAGCCGCAAGCGCCCGGTCGTCGCTGCTGACCACGACAAACCGATCTGGGCGATCGGTCATCAGGCGCCGAATCGCCCCAAAGTCACCAGACGCCGCATGGCGCCCCGACACCATGACCTCGATATGGCGGGCGACCTGCTCGACCTCTTCCAAAATGTGCGAGCTGAACAGCACCGTTCGACCCTCGGCGCCCATTTTCTGAAGCAGGCTCATCAACTGCACGCGTTGACGCGGGTCGACCCCGTTAAACGGCTCATCGAGCAACAGCACGCCCGGCTCATGGACCAACGCTGAGGCGATCTTGATGCGCTGGCGCATGCCCTTGGAGTAGGTGCCGATCCGGCGGTCTGCCGCGTCCGCCAGCTCCACGACGTCGATAGCGCGGTTGGCCGCGGCCAGCGGATCGGGCAACTTGTGGAGCGAGGCATTGGCCTTCACGAACTGCCGCCCAGTGAGGTATCCAAAGCTGACCTCACGCTCGGGGACAAGGCCGATCTTTTGATAGATGTCGGTGTCTTGCCAAATGGTGGCGCCATCCAGCGTGGCGGTGCCCGCCGATGGTGCCAAGAATCCCGACATCATGGCGATCAGGGTCGACTTGCCTGCCCCGTTGGGTCCTAAGAGTCCGGTCACTCCCGGCCCGATCTGCATAGTGATGTCGTTGACGGCGACGACGTTGCCATACCAACGCGAGGCGCTGGTCAACTCCAACAGGCTCATCGAGACGCCGCCTTTCGATAGCGCCAAGCCACCAAGACAAGGCCGCCCAGGATGATGAACAGCGACATCGCCACGTACGCCGTCTCCATCAGCGCACCAGTGGGAGCCGTTGTCGCCTGCACCGGTGCGTCGAACACGGAGGCCGCAATCCCGCGATAGAGCGCGTAGGGCGCTAACAGGCCGGCCCACTCGCCAACGCGCGCTGAACCCTCCTGAAGGGCGATCTCTTGGACCACGGCGATCACGCCGAAGCCGAAGAGGAGTACGGCGATGCTGGCGACCACGCCGAAGCCCCGTCTGGTCGAGAAAGCACTGATCAGACCAGTGACACTCGCCAACATTCCTCCCAACAACAAGGCAGCCAGAATCGCCCAGCCAGCTTCAGATAGCTGGTCGCTGACGTCGGCTTCGGTGAGCAAAGCGCCGATCAACAGCAACAGGATCGGCGTGATCAGGAAGATGAGCAGCGCCGCCCAGAGGGAACACCAACGCATCAAGGCATAGGTCGATGACCGCAGCGGGCGAGCGACGTAGAGAACGATGGAGCCGTAGCGCAGATCGCGAGAAAACAGGATCGGCGCCTGCGCGGCTGCAAACACGCTCAGCAGCATTTGGGTTTGCCCGGCATAGGCCGCGTAGCCGATCGGGAGTTCGTCGAGTTTGACGAACACCATGATCGCCACGATGAGCAGGGCCGGGACCAAGTTAAGACCAAGCAAGATGAAGGGCAGCAACTTTGACTTGCCGGACCGACCGATCCCAAAAGCGTTGAGCAGACCCGTCACAAAGAGGGCCCACGCAATCTGGCCCTCGCCAAGGCGTGGGCCGGCATAGGGGCGATAGCCCAAGTCGTGAATAACTCCGCTGCGGGGCTCAGGCCCGGCTGGTTCAAGAGGTGGCGACATGGCGCTCCGCCGACTGAGTTGGCGATTGTGCGGCTGGCGCAGCAAAAATGTCTTCGATGCGGTGGTGGTCGGCTTGGATTCGCACGATGCCAACACCGACATCGCACGCGGTGTCTCGAATGATGTCGAACACGCGGTCTCGATCGTCCCCTGCCTGAGGCTCGATCGCGATCACTGCTCCTCGTGGCGCGCACTTCAGCCCCGCGGCGTAGAGCGCCTTCCCCATGGTGAGTTGAGCATCCGCTTCACCGATCACCTCGACCAGCAAGGTCCCGGTGACCCCCATGAAGTCGGTGGTGGCCGAAGCCCGAAGCAGTCGTCCGCCATCGAGAACCACGACATGGTCGCTGACCCGCTCTAATTCGCCGAGGAGGTGGGAGGTGACCAAGACCGCAATGCCAAATTCGTGCCCGATCCTCCGTACGAGTGCCAACATGTCATCTCGCGCGGCCGGATCCAGCCCATTCGTCGGCTCATCGAGAAGAACCAGGCGAGGATCGTGGGCCAAAGCTTGCGCCAACTTGGCCCGCTGCTTCATGCCGGTGGAATAGCCACCCATCGGGCGATAACGCTCTTCGGCTAAACCGACATGGCGCAGCACGTCGGCCGCTCGCTCGCGAGCAGCCGTGCGTGGCAGACCTGACATCTGTGCCAAGTGGACGACAAAGTCGCTCGCACTGACATCGGGGGGAAGGCAGTCGTGTTCGGGCATGTAACCAACCGCTCGTCGGATCTGAGCGCCATCCTTAAATGGGTCGAGACCCAGCACAGTGGCCCGGCCCGACGTCGGCTGGAGCAATCCCAACAAGATCTTGATCAGCGTCGACTTCCCAGCACCGTTGGCACCAACCAGCCCGGTCACCCCATTGCCCAGGGTCACATCGAGATTGTCAAGCGCAACGACGGCGCCGTAGGTCTTGGTCAGCCCCTTGGTTGACACGACCTCGACCAAGTCATCACCGCGAACCTGTTCCCCCATGCCTTGACTCTAGAACCCACACCCATGCTTCGCGCCAGGCCCTTCCCTACCCCGTCCCTGACTTAGCACTGAGGCCTCTAGTCTGTCTGCATGGAGATTGTTAAGGACATCGTGCTCTTGGTTCACTTCTTGGGCTGGGCAGCCTTGTTCGGCGCCACGCTGGTCCAGGCCCGTGACGCTGAAAAACGGGTGAGCGGTCCGATGCGTGACGGCATTGGTACGGCGTTCGTCGCCGGGATCGCCCTGGTCGGCTTTCTCGAGGCCGGTGACGAAGCAGTGAATCACGCGAAGGTCGGGGTGAAGTTTGGGATCGGCCTGGTCATCTTGATCTTGGTGATGGCCAACACTCGCAAGCCGCGCATTTCTGACAACCTGTTTTGGACGATCCTTGGCTTGACCGTGATTAACATGGCGGTCGCTGTTCTCTGGTGACCACTAGGCGGCTGCAGCGGTCTCCCCGATGAGACTGATGAGGATGCCCAGCAGTTGCACAGGGTCCTTCACCCGCGCAACCCGTCCACCGGTGATCTGGCTGATCTGGTCGAGAGCCGCGATATCAGCGCCACCGAACCCGATTCCGGCAAAGTCGATGGGCTTGGCTGGATCCTTGATGCGCCGCAACTGCTTCTTTAGTTGAGGCAAATTGAGCCCGGTGGCCTCGTCGTTCTTCCCGTCCGTCATCACGATCAGCGTGGTCACGGCAGCCGGGTCAAAGTCTCTTTGCAGCGTCCGATAACCAGCCAAGACAGTGTCATAGAGGCCAGTGCCCGAGGTCGGGATAGGGCGGGCCGCGCGAAGCGCTCCGATCAACTGGTCGCGGTTCTTTCCCAAGGGGGCAACGGCCTCCAACTCGCGGTAGTCCTTAGGGCCATCGATCTCCGAGCCAAACGCCCACAACCCGACGGAAGTGTGGTCGAGCAAGGTGGACAGAGCCACCAGGCTCGTCTCACGCACGGTGTCGAACAACATCTTGCCGTCTGGCTGGATCGCAGCCATCGATCCCGAGACATCGATGGCAACCAGATTGCGACCAACGGCCGAGCCGGAAGCACTCAGGCCAAAGATACTGATCGCGTCCCGCGGTCCGGGCAGGGGAATGCGCGGCCCAGGCGTGCCCAGGCCAGCGGTATCAAACGTGGCTTCGCCCGCCGGGTCGCGGAGCTGGGCGTCGGCTCGAGCCTCGGCCGAAGCTGGGGAAGCCAGCACGTCAATGATCCGTTGGACACCGGCTCGCTTCTCGGCATCTTCGGCCTGGTTGTAGGCAGGAAAGTCAAAGAACGGCTCACCTTCTTTGCCTCTCATCACGGTGACCGCATCGCCTGTCGCAACGGCGTACTCCGCGACCAAGCCCACCGTGTTGGCAGGCGGCGCAGCCACGTCCGACTCGGCTAGTTCGGTGGTGCCAGCCAGGGCCTTGGCGCTCAGCGCAAGACCGTGAAAATGAACTGGGTCATAAGCCCGAAGGGTTTTCAACACAGGCCATGCACTGAGTAGGCCCGTGGCGGTGCCGGTCGGATCTTGGAAGGCTAGGTTTGCGCCATCGGGAAGCCCGGCGATGCTTTGCCAACTGAAAACCCCGTCTTTGCTCAGTCCGGCCGCCATCTCCGGCGACGCGACGGCCACCACCGGGCTGGAGGCGATGGAGGTGACAGCGCCGGCGAGTGGCACGCGCCGGGCATGCGCCCACATGCTGCTGTCGGAAATCCAGAGATCAACCCCGGGCTCTTCCGAGGCGCGCACACCGGCCCGGCCATCGGCCTTCACGATGGCTAGGTCTACGCATGCTGACTCGGCAGACGACTGCATCAGGTCAACCAACATCGCGGGCGCGACCACCCGAATCTCAGTGGGGTTTTCGCAGGCGTCGATAGCACCGTCGGATGCGTCTCCGTCCTCGGCGGCTACCTGGACACCGATCTCGTCGGCAGCGGAGTCCTGCCCCTCGGACCCACCCAGGATTCGCAGGGCAGCGGCACAAACCAGGCCGAGGGCAACGGCAATTGCCGACACCTTCATCAGGCTGGGTTTGCGTCGATCGCGATGGCGCGCAGAGACGTCAGAGATTCGCATAATTTGGTCCCCCCAAGGACAAGTGGTGCAGCGGAGTCACACTTTGATTCCGCTCATCCTCATTTTCAGGCTAAAGCACCGGAAATATCTCTTTTTGGGCAGTCTCCTGCGCCCCGGACTGGACCAGGGGCTAGAGGAGGCGGCGGTCGGAGGCCCAACGAGTGAGCTCGTGACGCGAGGAGAGTTGGAGTTTGCGCAGCACGCTCGACATGTGGGTCTCGACGGTCTTGATCGAGATGAACAACTCTTTGGCCACCTCTTTATAGGCGTAGCCACGGGCGATCAGGCGCATTACTTCGCGTTCACGCTCGGTTAGTCGGTCAAGGTCCTCATCAACGGCCGCTACCTCGATGGAGCCGGCGAAGGCATCAAGGACGAAACCGGCTAGCCGCGGCGAGAACACTGCATCGCCTTCGCTCACCCGGATGACCGCAGCGATGAGCTCTGCACCCGTGATGGTCTTGGTCACATAGCCACGGGCACCGCCGCGGATCGTGCCGATCACATCTTCGGCCGCATCACTGACGCTCAGCGCCAAGAACCGAGTGTCGGGGGACTGTGACTGGCGCATCACCTCGACGCCACCTCCACCGGGCAGATGCACATCGAGGAGTACGACGTCCGGCTTGTGTTGATTGACCGCCGCGACGGCTTCTGCGACGTCGGCGGCTTCGGCGACCACCCTCACCAAGCCAGCGTTGGGCGCCCCGCCCAACTCGGCGCGCACCCCGCTGCGAAACATGGCGTGGTCGTCAACTAGGACGATGCGGATCTGGGAGCCAGTCTCTGAAGTGGTCATGAGTTTCCTTTGGTTTCTTCACGATTCTCCGTGGTGGAGGTAACAGCTTCTTGGCTGCGGGGCATCTTCAAACGGACCTCGGTTCCATCTCCCAGTGCGGAGAGCACTTGGGCCGACCCACCGTGTCGACTCATCCGATCGATGATGCTGTTGCGGACACCCAACCGATCTTCGGCCACCTGGTCCAGATCGAAGCCGAGCCCGCGGTCTCGCACGAACACTTCCACGGCAGTTGCCGAGACTTCGGCATAAACGTCAACCTTGCCCGTGCCAGCGTGCTTGGCACTGTTGGTCACAGCCTCACGCACGGCACCAACGAGCGGCTGCAACTGTTCATCCATCTCGCAATCACCCACGCTGACCACTTCGACGGCCACCCCGTGGGCATCTTCGATGTCAGCAGCCGCAGCACGCAAGGCTGAAGCCAGCGTGCCCCCGTCGACTCGCTCCCCCTCATAGAGCCAAGAGCGCAGATCTCGCTCTTGTGAGCGAGCCAACCTGGCGACCAGTGGCGCGTCATGAGAGTTCTTTTGGATCAGAGCCAGGGTTTGCAACACCGAGTCATGGAGGTGGGCAGCCACATCGGCCCGCTCTTGGGTGCGCACGCGCTCGGCGCGTTCGGCGGAGAAGTCAGAAGCCAACCGGTGCATCCAAGGGCCAACCACGATGCCAAGTCCCAGCACGCCCAGCAATCCCGCCAGGGCCATGTCGCGTGCGGTTCGGAGCGACCCTTCTTGCAGGGTGAACAGCACAAAGGCGACCACGATGAAGGCCGAGCCGGCCGCCAAGCGGCTCAGCGATGCCCAGCCGCCTTGACCAAACAGAGCCCGGGTTGGGTTAGTACGGCCGGTGGCATCCAGCCACCTCTCGCGCTGGGCCTCGTCGGCTTGACGCCAGATCAAAGCGACACCAATCGACACGAAGATCAAGGGCCAGAAGGCTCCACCGCCCAGCAAGAGGTTTAACAGCAGCAGTGCACCAAAGCCCACGGAGGCAACTGCGATCGCGGGGCCAGCATCAGCCAGGCGGCGTACTCTCCCTGGACGTTTGCCGGTCCGGGAGGCGCTTTCGAGCCCGGGGGCAGCATGGTGAAACCGGTCTTCGGCTGGCAGGACAAGCCAGAACGCGGCATACAACACGATGCCGAAGCCAGTCAGCCCGGTCAGCACGAACCCAGCTCGAACCCAGAGCGGCGGCCAACCAAGATGATGGGCCAAGCCGGCGGCCACCCCACCCAAAATCGGCGCAGAAGTATCGCGTGTGGCTCGGCGCGCGGGGCGCAGAGGGGGTGGCCCACCCAGCGGTGGGTGCAAGGGTGCGTTCAAGGGGGAAGTACTCATCTCATCAGCTATCGTCCCAGAGCATTCGGCACGACACCATGAGGCGCATCCCCGATCGACCCCTGAGCCCGCCAAGGCAAGCGCTATCTCGGGACCGGCTCAGGGTCGTCCCCGATGGTTTTCGACTCACTGGGAGAGCAGGCTTAAGCCATGACGCAAACACCTGATGAATCCAACGCCGCGGATCCAGCGGCTGCCGAACCGGAAGCCTCGACTCCTTCCGCAGAGCTTCCCCCAGGGCCGCAACCGCCACCTACCCCGCAGGCACCAGCTGCCTCTGGCCCGCAGACATCTCGCGACGAGGTCCTCGACTTTGGCCGCCTGCGGCGCACCGTCGTAGATGCCAAGGTTGCGGGTGTCGCCGGCGGGCTGGCGAGGCACTTAGACATCGATCCAGTCATCGTGCGCGTGCTCTTCGTTGTCTCCGCTTTCTTCGGTATCGGCATTTTGGCCTACGGCGCCCTCTGGTTGCTCGTGCCTGCCGACGACGCCGCGAAAGCGCCGATTGGTCTCGATGACAACACCCGATCGGTCGTGGTGATGATCATCGGCGCCTTGACCCTGATTGGCCTGGTGGGGATGTTTAGTGGCGGCCCCGATCTTGGCGCGGTTGTCTTCCTCGGCGCCATCGCAATCGGCGTCGTCGCCTTCATCAAGAGCCGCGAAAACAGGCGGGCACCACAGGTGTACGCCGGCTATCCCGCCCAACCCACACCCGCCATGGCCTACAGCGGCCCGGAAGCCCGTGCTGCACTCGCGACCGACCCGTCTTCGACTCCGCCCGGTGGCTATGGCCCAGCCCCGATGGGCTACCAGCCGCCGCCACCGCGGGTGCCCAACCCGCGCAAGCGTGGGCCGCTGCTCTTTGGCTTCACTGTCGCGCTCCTGCTGCTGTTGCTTGGTCTGCTCGGTGTTGCCGACGTCGCGGGTGTTGAGATTGCCCATTCGGCTTATCCGGCGTTGGCAGTTGCGGTCATCGGACTGATGCTTGTCGTCGGCGCCTTTTATGGTCGGGCCGGCGGCTTGATCGCTCTTGGTGTGATCGCGTCGATGGGCCTGGCTGGCTCCATGGGCGCAGAAAACTACGACGGCGAAAAGACAGTCGCCCCCACGAACGCAGCTTCGGTGCTAGCCGACTATGAGATGGGCGTCGGCGAGCTGGTCGTCGACCTCTCCCAAGTCAGTGATCAGACCGAGCTAGTCGGCCGCGAGATCTCGATCGACGGCGGAGTAGGCCACATCCTGATCATCTTGCCCAACGACGTTGATGCCCGGATAGACGCCGGCGTCGATGGCCCGGGCAATCTCCGGCTCAACGATCAAGACTTTGGCGGCGTGGAAACTCAACGCACCTGGTTCAACGACACCGCCGGCACTGGCACCGTCACCATCAACGCCAATCTCGGCGTTGGCGAAATCGAAGTGAGGACCTCATGAGCTACAGCTACGAAACGCCAGAATCCCCGGTCGAGCCTGGCGGCAAACACCCCGTCAACATCCTGCACCTCGTGATGGGGGTGGTGTTCCTCGGGCTCGTCACCATCTGGGGACTGATCGAGCAACAGCTCGCATCCACCGATGATCTGCGCTGGCTTGTTCCGTTGCCCTGGGTGATCGCCGGTGCGGCCGGGCTCGCGGTGATCACTTTGTCGAGTCGGCGCAAGGCTGCACCTGTCGAACTGGACAACACGCTGGAGCCATAGGCAAAGATGGCGGACATGCCTTCCTCTTCAGGGTCGCTGCCTAGCCTTGGCGGTTTGATCTCCCGGCCTGTCCTTGGCAATTCGCATCTGCTCGCTCCTTCAGTCGTGACCGCCTTGGCGGCCTGGCCGGAGAGCGAGCAGATTGCCGTCGTGGAGATTGACCCCGAGTTTGCGGACACGGCCGCGATGGTGGAGACCTATGGCGTGCCTCTTGATGCTGGCGCCAACTGTGTCGTGGTGGCTGGCCGGCGAGATGGCGTAGAACGGGTGGCCGCGTGCCTTGTGCGAGCAGACACCCGCGCCGACGTCAACAACCTGGTGAAGCGATCCCTTGACGTGCGCAAGTGCTCGTTTCTCTCGATGGATCGAGCCGTCGACGAGTCCGGCATGGAATATGGCGGGATTACGCCAGTCGGACTGCCCTCATCATGGCGAGTGCTGGTTGACACCCGGGTGCTGGAGATAGACGTGGCAATCATTGGCTCAGGCGTACGCCGGTCAAAGTTGCTGGTCCCCGGTCACCTCCTCGGCCAACTCCCCGGCGCCGAAGTCTTGGTTGATCTGGCCACCTAGGTCTGGGAGCGTGGGGTGCATGAGTGCCGAACCTTCAGCGCCCGCACACGGCGTACAACTTGTCGTCGATTGTCGCGAACCCCACGTGTTGGCGGGGTGGTGGGCGGACACCTTGGGCTGGATTGTGGAACCGCAGGATGCCGACTTCATCCGCTCGATGGTGGCTCAGGGGTTTGCGCAGGAGTCTGACACCATTCAATTTCAGGGTCAGTTGGTATGGCGCGAGGGAGCGGCGATCAACCCACCGGACGGCGCGCCCACCTCGGGCTTGCGGATGCTGTTTCAGGAGGTCCCGGAGGGTCGACCAGGCAAGAACCGACTGCATGTCGACCTCAGACTCTCCAACGTTCCTCCAGAAGTCATGCGCGAGCAGTTGCTGGCCCGAGGGGCCACCAAACTGAGCGAAGGTAGCCAAGGGCCACACACCTGGTTTGTGATGGCCGATCCCGAAGGCAACGAATTCTGCGTCTAGGTAGCGGCCGGAATCCAGATAGGCCGCGACACCAATGACAGTCAACCGCCCAGTGCCCGCGGCTAGTGGTGCGATATCAGGCACGCCGCCGGCTGACAGCGACGCATAGACCTCCGGGCCGACCCACTGGATGGGCGTGTGAACGTGAGCACGGTCCGCGGTATAGACCCCGACGTTCCACAGACCACTCGTGTCACCTTCGGGAATGGGGACCGTCGCGCGCCAGATCCCACTGAGTGCGTTTCCACTGATCCGCTCCGCGGGGACGCATTGCAGGTTGGTGTAAAAATCCTCGAGCGGCTTATAGAGGCACATGTCCGAATGAGACACCCCCGAATCATCATCGGTGATCCGAGCCTCGATGGTCACGTCCTTCGCCCCACTGGTCACGTCAATGGTTTGGCTATCGGTCGGCTTGATCAGGGCAACCCGCGGCCTCTCCAGATCAGGGTCCCTGTCGATAACGCGAAGCGTCTCGTCGAAGTAGTACTCGCTCACCATCTTTCCGGACCGATCGGTCACGTCGAGATAGAGCTGAAAGTCCCCGGGGCTTGCTGATTCGGCGATCACCATATCCCCCTCAAACCAGCCATCACGCACAGTGCCGGAAACGAGGTAGGCGTGACTCAAGGTGAGGAAAGCCGTGTCGGAACCCAACATCAGTTGGACGTCATCCACTCCGGTGTCATCTTGGATATGGAGTCTTACCGAGACTCGGGCATCTTGATCCGTTACGTCAACGGTGTGGCGACTCAACTGCCCGGCTCGCATCACCACAGGCTTCTCAGTGTCTGGAATGCAGCCGGTCTCGATGTCCTGGTTGTTGATCGTGCACCAGTCGGTGCCGTCACCACCTGTGAGGCGATCGCGGGCCTGTCCTCCGGTGAGGTCGTCGTTTCCTTTGCGCCCAATCAGCCGGTCGTTTCCCTTATCTCCGCCGAGGATGTCGGAGCCCTTGTCGCCCAAGAGTTTGTCATCGCCGCCGCCACCGAACTGGAGATCGCGACCTTTTCCGCCTCGAATCACATCATCGCCAGAATCGCCATAGAGGGTGTCCCCTCCGCGTCCACCAGCGAGGTGATCCTCACCAGCCCCGCCGGAGACAACGTCTCGACCCGCGCCAGCATCAACCACATCATCGCCACCCTTGGCACTGATGTCATCGTTGCCACCGAGACCACAGATCACATCCCGACCTCGGGTGCCACTCAATAAGTCAGCTCGCGGAGTGCCGACGATGGTGCACCGCTCTCCTGACGAAGCTCTGGCGGCTTCAGCCGGGGGTGTTAAGAATCCAAGAGATCCTGCGGTCGCCACGAGCAGAACAAGTCCGAGTCGATAGTTGCGCCGCATAAATTCCTCCTGGTTGGGTGCCGGAGGCCGGCCGCGAGGTCAAGCATGCCACTCACGTTAGGAAAATGGCCCGAATGAAGAAATTCGTAGGCACAACATAACTAAGAGTAAGAGGCTTGCGGCGGGGAGTTCGAACCACAGCAACTCGTCGAAGCCCTCTGAAAGGTGGGCTTTGGCTTCGCAGTCGGGCGGCTCGACGGAGTCGATGATCTGGCGGGCTTCCTCCAGGTAGCCGGCCAACGCACTCACCGGGGCCGTAGTGTCATGGCGGGGATAGACCATGGTCCCGTCGGCGGCGTACGACACCTGCGCTAGCCGCAGCGGTGGCTCAACCGGGCCACGACGATGCCGCCACAGTCCCGTGGTCGGCTCGAAGTGGTAATCAGAGAGCAGGCGCCACCCATCACGGGCCACGATTCGAACAGCCTCGACGATGTAGTTGAAGACCTCGTCGGCGACGAAGTAGTTGAAGTTGACCCGCACCCACCCAGGTTTGATGCCCTCACACCCGGTGGCGATCTCAGCCTCAAACTGATGGGACCGCTCGAGGTCAATGTCGAGGAGGCGGTGTCCATAGGGGCCCGCACACGAACAACCACCTCGGGTTTGGATGCCGAACAGATCATTGAGCACGGCGACCACGAAGTTGTGGTGGAGATAGGCACCACTCGGCGCCTTCACCACGAACGACAAGATCGAAAGGCGTCTCGCTTCGAGATTGCCAAGAATCTGGATCGTGGGTTCCTGCTGCCAGGCGGACACAGCGCGCTGCAGCAAGGAGGATTCTCGGGCCTCGATGGTCTCCACGCCGACCGCCTGCTTGAGCCCGAAAACCAGCCCTGCTCGGATCGATTCGACGATGGCAGGCGTGCCTCCTTCCTCGCGGTGGGCGGGGTCGGAGAGATAGCGATGTTCGGTCGGGTTGACATACATCACCGTGCCCCCACCGGGCATAGCTGGCACCCGATTGGTCATCAATTCCCTTCGCATCACTAGCAAACCGGGGGTGCCTGGTCCGCCGATGAACTTGTGGGGCGAGAGGAAGATCGCATCTTTGTACGCCGACTCCGGCACGCCGTCGGGGGCATACATCTCGATGTCGACGTATGGCGCACACGCGGCAAAGTCCCAGAACGACAACGCGCCATGCTCGTGCAGGAGCGAAGCAATGCCATAGGTGTCCGAGACGATGCCGGTCACGTTAGACGCAGCAGAGAAGCAACCGATCTTCAAAGAGCGGTCGGCATACGTCGCTAGCTCGGTGGCCAGCTGGGCCTGGTCGATGTGCCCATCGGCATCCTCATGGATGGTGATGACATCGGCGATCGATTCACGCCACGGCAGTTCGTTGGAGTGGTGTTCAAACGGACCGATGAAAACCACCGGCCGTTCATTGGGCGGAATCTGATCGCGGAAGTGGAACTTGTCATCAAGAGCCGCCGGAATCCGCAAACCCAGGATGCCGATCAGCTTGTCGACTGCGCTGGTGCTGCCTGAGCCCGCGAAGATCACGATCGTTTCGTCGTCGCCGCCGATGGCGTCACGAATCAGGGTGCGTGCGTCTTCCCGCAGGCGCGTGGTCTGCAGACCGGTGCCGCTCGCCTCGGTGTGGGTGTTGGCATAGCGCGGCAACACCTCATCGCGGATGAACTCCTCGATGAAACTCAGACTCCGGCCCGACGCCGTGTAGTCGGCGTAGGTCACTCGGCGCGGACCATAAGGCCCCGGCATGACCTGGTCGTCGCCGATCACTGCGGCGCGAATGCGCTCGACTAGCGCCGACGAGTCCACAGGGCCGGTCACATCCATACCCCCTACGGTACGCCTCCCCCTCCAGATAGTCCGCCGCGAAAATCATCATTTTCGTCGCAGAAAGGGTGATTTTCACGGCGGACTATCTCACTGGGGGTGGACGTGGATGACCTTCAGATGCGAGGGCTTAAACCCGTGGCGCCGGAGATTGCGCTCCGAGGTGCTGCCCGTCTGCGCCGAGGATGCGATGATCCGGGCGCCGAGGCCACGAGCAACGTCGATTCGGTGCTGAATCAACACCGATTGCACGCCCCGACCGCGCTCGTTGGGCATCGTCGACATGCCGCCGAGCGTGGCGACGTTGTCGCGAAAAGTAAGGCTCGCGCAACCGAGCGGGCGGCCATCGATCGGGTTCACCGCGATGACCATGCCGTCGCCATCAAGGACGTGGGCAGCCCTGGCATAGGCATCAGCGGCCCGCCGAGCGGGCTCGGACGAATGGCCCCAGCCCGCTGCCGACGTCTCTTGCCATTCGCCGAGCGACCTCTCCGAAACCGGCACCACCACGATGTCTCCGGCTCCACGATCAGCGCGGGGTGGTTCGACATCCAGGACGAGCACTGAGGTGGTTTCCTCGGCCGCCCCAAACCCACTCGCTTCGATCAACTCGAGCGTATCGGGATGGGTCGCTGGAGTTGTCTCGATTGCAGGGTGTACGCCGACGGCAGCACTGCGGTCGCGGAGTTGAGTCAGCTCGTCCTCAGTGATGGGGTCGGCCAGCCCAACGGCCAGCGCCTGGTTGACGTAGAGCCCGGCTCCGCACAACACGGCGTACCCGCCGCTCAACTCAAACGCCTCACTTCGCCAGGACGAGTCTTGCTCGGCCAAGACCCCGGCAAGCTCCGCAGCGTCCCGCGCCCAGGTCCGTTCGACTAACCCGATTAACTCGTTGTCCATCGCCATCTGCATTTCCCCATAATCTCGAGTCCGCACGACCATTCTGTCGAGCGGCCTTGCCCCCTATATCGTCGGCTCGTGAGCAAACAACCCACCTACGAGCAGCTCGTCGGGCTGCCGGCATTTTCCGAACAGCCAGTGCCGATGCCGTTTGAGGACATCAACGGGCACTTAAATGTGCGGCACTACCTCGGCATCGCCAGTGAAGGCCTCGACGAATCCCTGGTCTCCCTCGGCATCCCGCAGAACTGGCCGACCAGCGCGGGACACGCGTGCTTCTCCGCGGAGCACCACTGCATTTATCAGTTCGAGTTGCGCACCGGCGACCGGATGAGTTCCCGGGTGCGGCTGCTGGGCCGCTCGGAACGCGCCGCCCACGCCGTCGTTTACCTGCTCGATGACACCCATCAGTGGGTGAGCTATGTGATGGAGGAAATCTTCCTGCACATCGACATGAGCACCCGAAAGACCTCCCCGTGGCCAGCTGACGTGGCCACCAACCTCGACCGACGCATCGCGGAGGATGCCCTCCTTCCCTTCGACTCCCCCCTCTCCGGATCCCTCGCCCTCCGCTGACCCGTCACTTAGGTGGCAAAAATTGCGGAGTGTCGCGACGCCATCGACGGGTCGAGGTTTCGAATTCTTGGGTTCAGGCGCTGACGGGTGCGGTTCCGAAAGCGACGTTGAAGCGGTCGCACCAGATCACGACCGACTGCAGACCGGTTAGGTTGGCGGCCTTCGGAATCTCGTAGTTCTGGTTGCCCTGGGTGGCCTTCAACTTCCCCAGCCGAACGTAGCGGCCATCGTCATAGGAGCCCCACTCACCGCCACTGGGCTGGTCAGAAATCCAGACCTGGAGGTCGGGGCCATCGGAGGTGGCTAGGTCTTCCACCCTCACGATTCGTCGACCGTCAGCTAACTCGATGATGCGCACTTTGCCACTGGTGGCGTGTTCTGCCGCGGCGAAACGGCCGGTTGCGAGCGTTCGATCCTTGACTGGCTTGGCCGACGCGGCGGGCTCTGCGGGAGCCGACGACTCACTAGGCCCTGAAGACTCGGCGGGCTCAGGTTGATCTTCGGTCTCAACGGCGACGGTTGCGCTGCTTGGCAACGCTTCATCCACTTCGCTGCTGGTCCAAAGCCGCCAGGGTTGGAAGGCCCACAGACCCACGATTAGAGCACACAGAACACCCGCCACCAACAGTTTTTTGACCACCCGTTGAGCCTACGTCGGCGCGCACCTGGAGGAAGTCCGAGGAAGTGACGAACCGGTGACGTCGGCGCGTCAACCGAGGTTCGCTCAGCGCCGCCTTTACGGTTAAAACGATTATGACTTCCACCGACGCCGCCGAACGTTCTGGACCCCCGAGTAGCCCCTCGGGGGCGCGGCGTGGCGACATCCAGGGACTACGCGCAATAGCCGTCCTCATTGTGATCGGCGCTCACGCCGGGTTGTCTCCACTGACCGGCGGGTTTGTTGGGGTCGATGTCTTCTTTGTCATTTCCGGCTTCCTGATTTCCCGGCTGCTCTTTCTTGAGGCCAGCCGCACCGGCACTATCAGTTTGCGTGGCTTCTATGCTCGCCGAGCCAGGCGAATCCTTCCTGCGGCCACCGTAGTCAGCATCCTCACCATGGTGGGTTCGCTGATCTGGCTGAGCGCGAGGGATGCCCTCGAAACGGTGTACGACGTCGCGTGGGCGACCTTCTTCGGGGCCAACATCCGCTTTGGTCAGCGCGAGGTGGACTACTTCGCCCAGGACCAAGGCCCCTCTCCTATGCAGCACTATTGGTCGCTGTCGGTGGAGGAACAGTTCTATGTGATGTGGCCGCTCATTCTGCTTGGCGTCTTGGTGTGGACTCGCCGCAAACACGGCCAGGGGCGGCTCCCGCGAGTGCCGCTGCTAACTGCGCTCACGGTCCTGACTCTCGCTTCTTTCCTCTACGCCAGCGTCCTCACCCACACCGCACCCTCGGCGGCCTACTTCTCTACTCCAGCTCGTGTCTGGGAGTTGGGCGTCGGCGCAATCTTGGCGCTGATCGGACCCGCGATCGCCCGCCTGACCGGCAGTCATCTGCGGAGTCTGCTTGCCGCCACCGGACTCGGCATGATCGCCATCTCCTGCCTCGAGTTTGGCGTGGCCACACCGTTCCCTGGATCCGCGGCCCTCGTTCCGGTGCTGGGCTCAGCAATGGTGCTGTTTGCCGGCTCACACCCCGACGGATCGCGGCCGATCGTCTCCCAGTGGCTCAGCGTGCCTCCGCTGCGCACCATTGGCGATTGGTCTTATTCGCTCTATCTCTGGCATTGGCCGGTGTTGATTCTGACCCGCAACGGTCTGGGTCGCGAGCTGAAGCCGATGGAGACCGCGCTCGCACTGGTGGCCATCTTCGGCCTCGCCGCGGCGACGTACTGGTGGATCGAAGGGCCGTTCCGGGAGCGGCGGCCGCGCAGCACCCAGCGGTCGCTCCTGCTCTATCCCGTGGTCCTCGCCACAGTGGCGACTGCTTGCGTCGGCGTGGGCTCGGTCGCCACCTGGCAGGCCGGCGAACATGGCTCCAATCCGGCCGTCACGCTGTCGGACTACCCCGCCTCAACGACTGGCCCGCCGATTGGTCCGACCATTCCTGGCGAGACAGCAGTCGAGGCGCCCGTTATCGACCCCGCCGTGGCATTGGTGGAAGCCTCGGTGCTGGCTGCTCGCGAGGGCCAACCTATTCCCAGCGATCTGACCCCCGATCTGCTCAACCTCCGCGATGACGTCGCCGCGGTGGGTGCCTGTGACTACGCCGAAGAGGTTCGTTCGCTGTGTCCTCATGGCGCCGAAGACGCTGATAAGACCTTGGTCGTCATCGGTGACTCCCATGCCCGGGCCTGGATTCCGGCGTTTGATGTCATAGGCACCGAAGCAGGCTGGACGACCTACTACCTCGTCCGCCCACAGTGCACAGCCTCTCGCGTCACGACCGGACTGATCCCCGGCGGGCAGCCCGATCTTGAGTGCGCGAAGTTCCACGACTGGGTTCTGTCGGCCATCAAGCGGCTTAAGCCCGACCTGGTGGTCGTCTCCACTGCGCCGGCAATGAATGGCGTCTGGGTCGACGACAAGCGCGTCACCAGCGATAAGGGCGTGGCTTCGGTGATGTCAGCGGGGTACGCCGATCTGTTCGCGCGGCTGGCCAAACTGACTGACAAGACTGTGCTGATTCGGGACGTCCCACGCTCCCTCAACGACACCGGTGAGTGCCTCGGCAAACGGCGCAGCAACCTCGGGACTTGTGTGCTGGAGGTCGATCCTCGCTCGAAAATGATGGCGGATGTCTCCGTCGCAGCCGCGCAGAAGGCCGGTGTCACGGTGGTCGATTCGACCCCGTGGTTCTGCTTCGACGGCACCTGCCCGGCCGTGATCGGGTCCACAGTTGTGTTGCGTGACCTGCAGCATATTTCGGTGTCCTACAGTCGCGAACTAGCCGAACCGTTGGGCCGGGCCTTGGGTTTGTTGCCTGTCCAGTAAGACTGGCCCTATGAATAAGACTGGCCCTATGAAACTGTCGACGCCGCTGGCTTACACCGGGAATCCACGCACCACCGCCGACCAGGTGGTCGCCCTCGAGCGGGCCGGGCTCGACATGGTGTGGGTGGCCGAGCCTTATGGTTTCGATTCCCCCACGCTGATGGGCTACCTCGCAGCCAAGACCGAGACGGTCGAGATCGGTGCCGGGATTCTCAACATCTTCTCCCGGACCCCGGGGGCGCTGTTGCAGACGGCGGCAGGCCTCGACAACGTCTCCGGCGGTCGCGCGGTGTTGGGGCTCGGCGCTTCGGGCCCGCAGGTGATCGAGGGCTTTCACGGCGTGCCGTTTGACCGACCGGTTGGCCGCACCCGCGAGATCGTTGGCCTGATCCGTCAGGGTCTGCGGCGCGAAAATCTGACGAGCGATGGCATCTACAAGCTGCCCTTGCCCGCGGATCAAGGGATGGGTCTGGGCAAGCCGCTGAAGTTGCTGAGCAAACCGGAGCGGCCCGCGATCCCGATCTATGTCGCCGCGCTCGGGGCCAAGAGTGTGGAGTCTGCCGCCGAATACGCCGACGGTTGGCTGCCGTTCCTGTTCCACCCGGAGAAGGCCGCCTTGGTGTGGGGTGAGGCATTGGCTCGCGCGGCTGCCAAGCGCCCCGCTGAGCTGGCGCCTCTTGGAGATTTCAGCCGGCGGCATGGTCGCGATCGGCGACGACGTTAAGGGTGCGCTCGACCTGATGCGGCCGACGTACGCCTTATACGTCGGCGGGATGGGTGCCCGCGGCAAGAACTTCTACAACGATCTGGCCTGCGCCTATGGCTACGAAGACGCGGCCAAGGAGATTCAGGATCTCTATCTCGACGGCAAACCCCGCGAAGCCGCTGCCCGCGTCCCCATCGAATGGCTAGAGGCTGGCAACCTGGTCGGCCCGGCCAGTTACGTCAAAGAGCGGATCGCTGCCTTCGCCGAGGCGGGCGTCACCAACCTGCAGGTCTCGCCGGTTCCCATCGAAGCCGGTGGTGACCCCGTGGCAACCGTCGCGCAGCTCAAGGAATGGATTTCGTAGTGGCACCAGCCGATGGGGGTCATTGGCCGACCGGACCCTCGTCTCGGGACTGGCGGCAACGGTGGCCGCGCTCGGTGACTCACCGGCGTACTCCGACAAGGTGGGCATCTGCGGTGACGGGGTTGGCGAACCTGCTCGTGGACCGAGTTGTACGCCGAGGTGCTGGCCGCCGCTGCAGGGTTGATCCGCCTCGGGGTGAATCCGGGCGATCGGGTGGCGATCATGGCCAGCAATCGCACCGAGCATGTGATCGCAGACTTGGGTGCGGTCCACGCCGGGGCGGTGCCGATGTCGGTCTATTCGACTTTCTCCACTCGACAGGTCAACTTCATTGCCGGCCATGCCGAACCCATCGTGGTGGTGCTTGAGGGTGCCGTCGAGTTGGCTGCCTGGCGCTCAACACTCTCGAGCAAAACTGTCCTCGATCCAGGCAGTGATCTGTGCTCGACCCGGAGGCGATCCCCGACGAGTCGGACTATCTTGGCTGGCCCGACTTGATCGCCGCTGGGCAGTCCTTCCGTGCCCGCCAACCCAACGAGTGCGCAGGCCCGAATCGACTGCCATTGAGCCGGAAGACCCCGTCACCATCCTCTACACCTCGGGCTCCACCGGCGACCCCAAAGGGGTGGTGATCAGCCACGCCAACATGTGGTTCGCCAGCGTTGGCCCGGGCGAGGCCGAGATCAGCGCTGGCATCGACTCAGTCAGCTATCTCCCCTATGCCCACATCAGCGAGCGACTTTTGGGGATGTACATCCCCCAGACCACGGGTGGACACGTGCATCAGGTGGCCAACACCAACGACGTCGACGCTGCGTTGCGCGAGGTGCGGCCGCTGATGTTCTTCGGCGTCCCCCGGATCTGGGAAAATCTCGTCGCCAGAGTCTCCGAGCGAGATCGCCGCCCACGATCCCGAGCGCCGCGCTCGCGATTGCAGAGGCCATGGCCGACGGGCTGGCCTGGGTTGAGGCGAAACAATTTGGCGAGACGATGACACCAGCGCTTCAGGCCGCGTACGACGTCGCTGATCGCACAGCGCTGCGGGAGCTGCGCGGCAACGTCGGGCTCGATCGAGTCCTCTGGGCGGGGGTCGGCGGCGCCCCGATGCCGATCCACATCACCCGGTTTATGGCGGGGCTAGGAATCGCGGTTTATGACATCTATGGCATGACCGAAACCACCGCCTCCATCTCATCCTCGGGCTCTGGCGACTTCCGCCTCGGCTCCGTCGGTCGACCACCCGAGGGCAACGAGGTCAGGGTTGCTGACGACGGCGAACTGCTCGTGAAAGGCCCGGCCGTGAGCGCCGGCTACTTCCGGCAGGCGGACGCGACCGCCGAGCTCTTTGATGAGGAGGGCTGGCTCCACACCGGCGACATCGGTCGCATCGACGCGGACGGCTTCGTTTTCGTGACCGACCGCAAGAAGGAACTGATCATCACTTCGCTCGGCAAGAACATTGCCCCCTCCAATGTCGAGTCGCTGCTCACACAACATCCGCTCATTAGCCAGGCGTTGGTCTTCGGCGACAACCGGCCTTACCTCGTTGCGCTATTGACGCTGAATCCCGCAGTTGGTGTCGACGAGGCGGCGGTGGCCGAGGCCGTCGCCAGGCGCAAACTCACACTTGTCTCGACCCGAGCAGGTCCGGCGCTACGCCATACTCCCGCAGGAGTGGTCCCCCGAATCCGGCGCACTCACGGCAACGTTGAAACTTCGCCGCCGCCACCTGTATGAGCGAGTACGCCGAGGAGATCGCGCGCCTTTACAGCGACGAGCTGCCCGCCAAATGAGCCAGCCGAGCAAGGCAATGCTCGTTGGACCGGTCAGCACAAGAGCCACAGCGTTGCCCTCCCACCCTTGCGGCAGGTGAGCCCAGCCCACACTTGCCAGGACGGCCGTTGTCGCTGGCGCCACTAAGAAGACCGCATGCCGCCACGGCGACTCGGGGCGTCGACCGAGATTCAGATCTAGACCCGGTTGGCCCAGGCGTCGCATGACCCACCAGTTGAGGCCCAGAACCAGCGGCAGCACCGCGTATACGGGCGAGAAGGCGAAACCCACCCGCGCCAGCCACAACACTGCCAGCAGGATCGGGGCCGCTAGCAACCAGCGAATCCTCGGCCGCGCAAGAGAACCCATTCGATCCAGGATCAGATTGCCAAGCGGCACCACCAATCCCAGTCCGAACAGGTAGACCAAAAGCACATCAAGTCCAGGCAGCACAGCTCGTTCGCTCGGCCAAAAGAGCGCGAACACTCCCCCGAACACGCCCAACCCAAGCCAAGCGAGCCACACCCTCACCAGCGGCCACCCGGCCGCCGCACGACCAACACCGACCACGGCAAGGCCGGTGATCAACGCATGCCAGGCCAATGGTGTCCACACCACCTGGAAGGGAAAGGCGGCATACATCGTGCCGACAATGACGCCCTCGACGAGCCACCCCAACACAGCCCCGCCGAGGAATACAGCGATCCAGCCCTGCACCCCGGTGAGCAGGACCACACTCAGGGAGGCCGCGGCGCACAAGGAGTACGCCGCCCAAGTGAGCAGCAACCCAGCTGCGTTGAAACCCTCGGGCGGAGCCGTCCAGAAGAAATTCTCCGATGCCCAGAGCGTCATCGCACCCAGCGTCATGCTCGCGGCGGCGTACTTCTTCATGCCTCACTGTCTCGGATCACAACGGCGCAGGTCTGTCCGGGAAGTCCCTGACTTACCCACGATTGGTCAGGCTGACTGGAGGCTGTCGTCGAGTTCGGCCAAAGACGTGCGCAAGGCCTCTAGCCAGGGAGTCGGCTGAAGACCAAAGGTTGACTCGGTGAGGCTCGCATCGATAACGAAGGGCCGCTCGAACTGGTGAGCAGTCTCATCGAGAGAGCGGACCACGGGAACTACGCGGGCTAACCTCATCACCATCTTGGGCATCGGCTTGACTGCGACCACCGGCCTGCCGGTGAGCTGGGCGACATCGACAGCAACCTCGTCGAACGACTTCGGTGGCGACGTTGGAACATGCCAGACCCGACCCCACGAGCGATCGTCGGTTGCCAATCGCGCGGCGAGCACTCCGATGTCGGGCAGGTAGGTCCACGAGTGCTGGGCATCGGGGACACCCATGATCAGCCAGCCAGTCTTGCCTTTCACCGCACGACTCAACAGTGATCCCGTGAGAAAACTCGTTGTCGTTGTGGCACCAGGTCCGAAGTAGTCAGATGCACGCAGCTCCGTCGCTCGGACTTTCCCAGCGCTGTGAGCAGCCAGCGCTTCCTGCCACATCTTGGCCCGGACCGCCCCCTTCATCCCATTGGGTCTCAGCGAATCAGTTTCCTTCATCGGTGCATCGACCCGACCATAGCCATAGAGGTTCGAGATCGTGACCAGCCCGGCGCCGGTGTCCTCAGCAGCGCCCAAGATGGCGTTGGCGATCGGCGGCCAGTCGCGATCCCAGTGGTGATATTGCTTGGGATTGACTGCGTTGATGATCGTCGCTGCGCCAGCGGCAATTCGGGCTAGCGCGGCTCGGTCGCTGGCGTCGCGGGCTTCGGCGTCAACCCCGTGGAGATCGCTCGGGGCGCCGGTCCGAGAAACCAGCGTGACGCGATGGCCGCCCGCAACCAGTTCGCGAGCAGTGGCCCGACCAATGGCGCCCGCACCGATGATGACGTGATGGCTCATGTTCTTCTCCTCATTTGTGAGCAGTGCTCTTGTTTGAGTTCAGTGAACACGGTCATCGGCGCAAATGCAAGACCACTGCTCACAATTCGCATCACCGATCCGTTTATGTGTCACACTTCCCTCATGGCGACCGCTCCCGGCATCCGTGCCCGCAATCGGACTGCGATCGAAAACGAGATCATGCGAGCCGCCTCGCGTCACCTAGCGGAGTACGGCGCGGCCGGACTTTCTCTGCGAGCCATCGCCCGCGATCTCGACATGGTGTCCTCTGCGATCTATCGCTACGTCGAGAGTCGCGATGAATTGCTGACTCGGCTCATCATTGCCGCTTATGACTCGCTCGGCTCCGACATCGAGAGTGCCGTCGGGAAGAGCGCCTCAAGTGACAAAGGGGGACCACCCGAACACTTCAAAGTCATTGCCCGCGCGACGAGGTCGTGGGCGCTTTCAAATCCCCACGAATACGCGTTGATCTATGGCTCACCCGTCCCTGGCTATCACGCTCCTGCCGAGCGAACCAACGTGGCGGGCAACCGAGTCCAGCAACAGCTGGTGCGGGTGCTGATCGAATTGGCCCCCCAGTTTCCGCAGGCAGAGTGCGACCCACAATTGGCGGCCGACCCTAGTTTTACCGGCGTCAAATTGAGCACCGACCTACTGGAACGCGGGCTGATCGCGTGGACCCTCGTCCTTGGTGCGATCAGTGCGGAGGTTTTTGAACACTTCGGCCCAGACATTGCACCGGACAAGGCGGCCTACTTCGAACGGACCCTTGGCCATGCGGTTCTGGCTGTGCAGCCCGACTAATTGCGCGGCGTACGACGACCAAGCAGGAGGGCGAAGGCCAAGATGCCGAGGCCGACGACGCCAAGCCCAGCGCCGACGAGATTGGGTGCGGTGTAACCAAAGCCAGCCGCAATCACGAGACCGCCCAGCCAGGCCCCCAGCGCGTTGGCGACGTTGAGTGCCGAGTGGTTCAGCGCCGCACCGAGCATCTCGGACTCGCCCGCCTCGTGCATGAGGCGCAGTTGCAGCGTCACCACCATCACTGTCGCCGTGAGGGAGAGCACGAAACAGGCGGCGATGAGAGACCAGGGATTGCGGGCGGCGTACCCGAAAACCACCAAGATGACCGTCATGGCCACCATCGCAAGGACAAGAGCGCGGGTGAGATTCCAGTCGGCCAGTCGACCACCGGCAATCACGCCGGTCACACTGCCCAACCCCAGCGCAAGCAACGCCCACGGCACAAAACTCTCCGGTCGATCGGTCACTTCGGTGACGATCGGCGCGATGTAGCTGTTGACGGCAAAGATTCCGCCGAAACCAATGGTGCCGACGAGCAAAGTCAGCAAGACCTGCGGCCGCCTCAGGGCGGTGAGTTCCTGGCGCAGGCTGGCGCTTGCGCTGGCATGCACCCGTGGCACCAGAAGCAGCACGGCGCTGAGACAAACGAGCGACAAGGCAGCCGCGGTGACGTAAGCGCTGCGCCAGCCCAACTGTTGGCCCAGCCACGTCACGCTCGGCACGCCGACGACCTGCGCCAGGGACAGCCCGAGCATCACCGAGGCGACAGCGCGACCTTTACGCGCTGGCGAAACCATGGCCGCCGCCACGAGTGCGGACACCCCAAAGTAGGCACCATGTGGAAGACCCGCGACGAAGCGCCAGAGCATCAGCGAGGGATAGTCGGTGGCCATTGCGCTGAGCCCGTTGCCGAGCGCATAAGCCGCCATCAGCACCACCAGGAGTCCCCGTCGGGGCAACTTGGCAGACAGCGCGGCAATCAGCGGGGCGCCGATCACCACCCCGAGGGCGTACGCCGAGATCACGTTGCCCGTAGTTGGGATCGACTCACCAATGCCCTCCGCGATCTGTGGCAATAGACCCATAGTCACGAATTCACTGGTGCCAATCGCGAAGCCACCCAGGCCAAGTGCGGCGAGCGCAGCGATCAGCCGCACGCCGGAATATTCGGCTGCGGGCAAGGCCGGAGGAGCGGTGCTGGTGTCGAGAGCCATGTGGCTGCCATCGTCCCAGTGCGGCTCGGCGCTCCTCGAATCCTGACCGACCAAAGCTGCTCGTTGTGACTGGGCTCACACCAACATTCGGCTAATGAATGCCCAGCAGCTCGCAGCGCCGAGCTGTGGCCTCATCACAGATCTCAGCTGGCGTGTGGAGGCCGTCACGGACAACCGTGTTGGTCAGGTTCTGCACGGTCACAGCCTGTGGTTCGAAAATGAAGGAAGGCACCCCGCTAAAGTCCGTCGTACCCGTTACCTCGCCTCCGGTGACCAATGCGACGGCGATGTCAGCCGCCTGATGCGCCTCAGTCATGATCGGCTTATAGACGGTCATGGCCTGCTCGCCCCGAACAATCCGTTGCAGGGCCGAGAGTTCAGCATCCTGACCGGTGATGAAGGGAATTCGCCCGGGCCCGATCCCCTCGGCTGCTAGCGCCGACACGATCCCGGCAGCCTGCCCGTCGTTGGCTGCCACAATTGCCCCGATCTGCTTAATCGGGTGCTTCTTGACCTGCTGGCTGACCCAGGCGCCGGCCTCATCTCCAGACCATGTGTCTGGATCGAGTTCGGCGAGCACCTTGATCTTGGTCTTGGCAAACACTATTTCTCTGGCGAGTTTGATGGCGACGCCGTTGGCGTCGGTGAGCGCGCCATTGACGATCAGCACGTTGCCTTTGCCGCCCAGCGCCTCGACGGTGGCCCGCGCCTGAAGAGTGCCGGTGCTGGTCGCGTCATAGGAGACGTAGTAGTCAGCGCCGGGAATGAACCGGTCATAGGCAACCACCGGGACCTCGCCTGCCTCCTCGATCAACACCTGTGCCTGGGATGCATCGACGGCGTTCAGCACGACCACATCTGCGCCATCGTCGAGCACCTTCTCAAACTGCTTAGCCTGCTCAGCTGGATCCCGACGGGCGTTGTAGGTGACGTACTCACACCCCCGACAGGTGCGCTTGACCTGTTTGCGGAAGGCGGGCTCATCGGCGTTGACCCACCGGTCGGCCTGATCACTGGCCAAGAGGAACGCGATCAGGGTCGGATCTTCCACCTGTTGGCAAGCTGTGAGTCCCGACCCAACGAACAGCAGGGTCAGGAGGGTGGCAATCGCACGTCGCATGGGCGTGGCGCTACTCCCACTCAATGGTGCCGGGAGGTTTTGATGTGACGTCGAGCGTTACGCGGTTGACCTCCGCAACCTCGTTGGTGATCCGGGTGGAGATGCGCTCTAGGACGTCATAAGGCAAACGCGCCCAATCGGCGGTCATCGCGTCTTCAGAGGTGACCGGACGGATCACCACCGGGTGGCCATAAGTGCGGCCATCGCCTTGCACTCCGACGGAGCGTACGTCGGCCAGGAGCACCACCGGCATCTGCCAGATATCTCGATCAAGACCAGCCCGGGTAAGTTCTTCGCGCGCGATCGCATCAGCTTCGGACAAAATGTCGAGGCGCTCGCGGGTGACTTCGCCGATGATGCGGATGCCCAAACCTGGGCCCGGGAAAGGTTGGCGCCAGACGATTTCGCTCGGCAAGCCGAGTTGTTCGCCAACAAGTCGGACCTCGTCCTTGAAGAGCGTGCGGAGAGGTTCGACCAAGGCAAACTCAAGATCATCAGGCAGGCCACCGACATTGTGGTGGGACTTGATGTTGGAGGTGCCTGCTCCCCCGCCCGACTCCACGACATCTGGATAGAGCGTGCCCTGGACGAGAAACCCGACCTTGGCGCCCATCTCGGCGGCTTCGCCAAGGACCGCGACCTCGGCCGCCTCGAAGACACGAATGAACTCGCGGCCAATGATCTTGCGCTTTTCTTCTGGATCGGTGACTCCAGCCAGCGCGTCGAGGAACCGGTCTTGGGCATTCTCGACATGCAACGAGACGCCGGTTGCTGCCACGAAATCGCGCTCAACCTGCTCGGCCTCGCCTTTGCGAAGCAAGCCGTGATCCACAAACACACACGTAAGCCGGTCGCCAATCGCCTTCTGCACAATCGCGGCCGCCACGGCCGAATCAACACCACCAGAGAGTCCACAGATGGCTCGGCCCTCGGGACCGATCTGAGACCGGACTCGCTCGATCTGCTCCTCAGCAATGTTGGCCATCGTCCAGGTTTGTCGACAGCCAGCGATGTCGTGGAGGAAGTGTTCGAGGACTCGCTGACCGTGTTCGGTGTGCAAGACCTCGGGGTGCCATTGCACGCCGGCCAGGCGTTCGGTGAGGTTTTCAAACGCGGCCACAGGGGTGCCGTCGGTCGTGGCGAGCACGTCGAAGCCCTTCGGCGCCGCGACGACCGAGTCACCATGGGACATCCAGACGTTGTGGGTTTCGGGGATGTCGGCGAGCAGTGTGCCTGCGGCGACCACCGAAACCGGCGTACGCCCATATTCGCGCGAACCGGTGGCAGCGACCTCGCCACCCAGCCCGGCGGCCATCAATTGGAAGCCGTAACACATGCCAAATACGGGTACGTCGCCGGCAAAGATCGCAGTGTCCACGCCGGGTGCGCCTTCGGCATAGACCGAGGCGGGGCCGCCGGAGAGGATGATGGCGGCTGGGCCTTTGGCGAGCATCTCGGCGACCGGCATCGTGTGGGGAACGATCTCGGAGTAGACCCGCGCCTCACGTACTCGCCGGGCAATCAACTGGGCATATTGGGCGCCGAAGTCGACCACCAACACTAGATCGTGGTCACCCATTTTGGTCGTGCTCAATTCGGCCTGATCGGCAGTCACGCAACGCTCCCTCAGAGGTGTGCTTCAGCGAAACGCTGAGTCTATTCGAGGGCGCGTTGAGCCTCCATTCGACACGACCACGGCGACGACCCCGACCCGTCAATGGCTGTTCGACACGCCGCGATTCTTGCCACCTGAGTGACCGCTCGACGGGGGTGGTGGGCCGAGGGGTCACGTGGATCGGGCGAGGGGTCACGCGGATCGGGCGAGGGGTCACGCAGGTTCGGTGAAGAAGCCGAAGACAGCCTCGTTGAACTCCGTCGGGGCCGAGGTGTTGAGGCGTGGGAGCCGTTGAGGGTTTCCAGCCGGGCTCCTCGAATACCTTGACACAGCGTCTTGGCAGTGGGGCCATTGGCCGGATCACGACTGCCTGTCAGGACCAACGTCGGCGCTTGAACCTTGCCCAGGTCCTTGCGCAGATCGAGCGCGGCAAGGCCGCTGAAGGCCTCGATTGCCTTGTCCTTCTTCATGCCTTGAGCCAGGAACTTCGACTCCGGGGTGCGTTTCATCACCGCCAATTGCAACTTCATCAAGGACTTACGCGGCGTCACCTGACCGCTGGCCAGGACCAACCGATCAACGAGTTCGGGATAATCGGCGGCCAGCCGCAGTGCCACCACCGAGCCGATAGATAACCCGCAGAGGTGAGCGCGTTTGATGCCCTGCATCTCCATCATCGTGACGATGCCGCCCACGGCCCGGTTGAGCTCAAAGCCGCTCTTGTCGGTCGGCTTGAGGCCGGCCAGCCACGGCACAAACCCTCGCCAGCCCGTCGGCAGAGCCGTGACCTGGTCTTGCCAGTCGGTTGGCATCTGACCAAACCCGGGCAGGAAGATGATCGCTGGCGCGGCAGGCTCCTCGGCGAGCGACTCAGCGAGCGGATCGGAAGACGTCACTGGACGATCTCTGGCGCCGAGACCCGCGCCTGGTCGGCCTCCGAGTCGGTAAGCATTCGTTGACTCTGGCGCTCAGCCTCGACCCGACGTAAGTAGTGATCGACCTCCTTGGCCTTCGCCTCGGCATCCCAGCCAAGCTCTTCGGCCATCAACGCCGCCGCCGGTTCGGCTGCTTCGATGCCGCGGTCGAAGGTTTCGATCGAGATGCGCGTGCGCCGAGTGAGTACGTCGTCGAGGTGGCGCGCGCCTTCATGGGTCACGGCGTAGACAACCTCGGCGGCCAGATAGTCCTCGGCACCCTTCAACGGCTCCGCCAACTCCGGTCGCGCGGCAATCAGGTCAAGGATCTCGTCGATCAGGCCACCGAAGCGCCCCAGGAGGTGGTCGATGCGGCTGACGTGGAGGCCCGCGCGACGGGCCAAGGTGACGCGCTGATTGGTGCGCGTCTCAAAGCCGTTGGCGCCAGCGAGCGGCACCCGATCGGTGATCGAGTCACGCACCGCTCCCCCGATTGACGGCACCGCAGCGTTGACCGCGTCGCGCGCCATCACGCGATAGGTGGTGAGTTTGCCGCCGGCGATCATGACCAACCCCGGGACGGGCGTGACGACCGTGTGTTCGCGCGAGATCTTGCTGGTCGACTCGGACTCACCCACCAGCAACGGTCGCAACCCGGCGTACACCCCCTCGACATCGTCGTGATCTAGAGGATCGCGCAACAGCGTGTTGACGTGACCAAGGATGTAGTCGATGTCGGCCTTGGAGGCGGCTGGGTGGGCCTTGTCGAGATCCCACGGTGTGTCGGTTGTCCCGATCAACCAATGGCGACCCCACGGAATCACAAACAGCACAGACTTCTCGGTTTTGCTGATAAAGCCGACCTCGGAGCGGATCCGGTCGCGCGGCACTACGAGGTGAACGCCCTTGGACGCCTGGACGTTCATCGATCCGCGCCCGCCAACCATCGCCTGGATCTCGTCGGTCCAAACTCCAGCCGCGTTCACGACAGCCTTGGCGCGGACTTCAAACTCACGATCCGTCTCAAGATCGATCGCGCGCACGCCGACAACCCGGTCTGACTCCCTGATGAACCCCGTCACCCGGGTGCGGGTCGCAATGTTGGCGCCGTACGCCGCCGCGGTGCGAGCAATGGCGGTCACCCAGCGAGCGTCATCGACCTGGGCGTCGTAATAGCGAATCGCGCCAGCCATCTTGTCGGTGTTGAGGTCAGGGGCGATGCGCGCAACTTGCTTGCGGAAGAGGTGTTTGTGCTTGGGTACGCCCACGTCATATTTGCCGATCATGGCAAGTGCGTCATAGAGCAACAGTCCGGCGCCGACGTAGGGCCGCTCGACGCTTTTGTGCAGCGGATAAAGGAAAGCGACCGGCTTGACCAGGTGAGGAGAGAGTCTGGTCAGGTGGAGACCGCGCTCCTCGAGGGCCTCACGCACCAACCCAAAGTCGAACATCTCGAGATAGCGCAAGCCGCCGTGGACGAGTTTGCTGCTGCGCGAACTCGTGCCCGAGGCCAGGTCGCGTTGCTCGATCAGACCGGTGGAGAGACCGCGCGAGACTGCATCCAAAGCCGTGCCCGCGCCAACAATTCCCCCACCGACTACGAGTACGTCGAGTTCGGCATGGTGGTCGGCGGCCGAGGCCTCGAGTGCGGCTAGCGCGTTAACCCGGGCTTGTGGACTCAGGGCCATCGAAGAACTCATGGCCCTAGTCAAGCACCTGACACCCAGAGCGCAGAGTCCGCGCTCGTCCCATTTGAGGCCGAGAGTTTAGTAGCCGAACGGGTTGACTAAGCCAATTCCCGTGTCCTCGAAGTCGCGGACATTGCGTGTGACGAGTGTCGCTCGATGGACCGTCACTATGGCGGCAATTTGAGCATCGGGGTGAGACATGGGGCGCCCCCTTCGCTCGCTTCGGGCTAGCAAGTCGCCGTACGCCGTGGCAGCCAAGCGGTCAAAGACGAGAGTTCGGCGATCGAGTGCGCCAAAAACCGCTTCAGCCAGCGACTCAATCTCGTTGCGCCTTTTCCCCGCAGGAAGTCTCGCCACTCCATAATCGCACTTCGCCCAAGGTGACGGTGGACGTGTAGAGATCTGAGGAATTTTGCTCGCCGACCCACGCCTCCAAGCGGTGACCTCGTCCTCGCATAAATTCCGAAACGACGTTGGTATCCAATACGAGCACTAGAACTCGATACCTCGAGGCATGTGTCGAGACCGATCAAACTCGGGCAACTCAAAGTTCAGTCCGTCGAAGGCTTCCGCGAACACTTCGGCAAGATTCAACTCAGGCTCAGGCTCATGGGCTGCCTGCCCCAGTATTGCTCGGACCTCAGCCTCCATGGATCGGCCGTTTCGGGCCGCACGTCGCTGGATTTCAGCCTTCACTTCGGGATCAAGATTGCGGACTGTCAACATGCTCATGGCTGTACCTCCTCCCCCGGATCTTACGGTGCATGCAGTGCATGCACAACGCGTTCTCCACAGGTCTGCACGCCGCGGAAAAGCATTCGCGGAATGTCGGTAGCCCGACCTACTCTGGTCAGTGATGCAGGACTTTCCACCGATCGTGACCACTTTCGGCGCTGGGCCGGACGGAAGTCCTGGTTCGGTGCCCGATCTGCGCACCCCAGGCGCCCTCTTGCGCTGGCAGTTGCGCCAGCAGCGCTGGGTGGTTGCCTCCGCCATGTTTGTCGGCGTGCTGTGGCAGTTGCCGCTGACGCTCGGGCCGTGGCTCGTCGGCAAGGCCGTCGACGAGGGGATCTTGGCCGGCTCCAACGAGGCAACGCTGTTATTGGGCCGGGCTGCTGCTGATCGTCACGTTGATCGGTGCCGTTTTCGGCATCGCGATGCACACGCTGATCGTGCGTAGTTGGCTGATCGCGCTCTACGGCACCACCAAGATGGTGGCCCGCAAGACGGTCCAACTCGGTCACGTCCAGCCCCGGCGTACGCCGACCGGCGAGGTGCTTGAGCGTCGCCTCCGGCGACGCCGATGAGTTTGGCGCGCTCACCGAGATCACGGCCCGGGCCGGGGCCCAACTTGTGGCCTTCTTGATCGTGGCGGCGATCGTGCTTTCCACCTCAACCACGATGGGTCTGCTGGTGCTGGTCGCTGCGCCAGCACTGGTCGGCGTGGCGTTGCCGTTCTTGCGGCCGCTCCAGCGGCGCCAGGAAATCGAGCGCTCGCGCACTTCTGACCTGACCTCGATGGCCACCGACATCGTGGCCGGGCTGCGCATCCTGCGCGGGATCGGCGGGGAGACGCACGTTCGGCCGCAACTACGCCAATCAGTCACAACTCGCTCGCCGGGCGGGAGTGTCGGCGGGGATCTGGCAGGCCGGCATCGAGGCGCTGGGGGTGCTGTTCTCAGGGTGGTTTCTCGTGGTGCTGCTGCTGGGTCGGCACCCATGAAGTGCTAGCCGGCGACCTCACCGTCGGCCAACTGATCAGCTTCCTGGGCTACGGCCTGTTTATGGTCGGGCCGATCCAAACCTTCTTCGAGTTCGTGCAAAAACTCACCCGCGCGCTGGTCTCTGCCCAGAAGGCGATCGGCACCTTCGAGCAGCGACCGCCTTGGGGCGTCACTCAGCCAACCGAGGAGCTCCCGCTCGACGGCGAACTGGTCGACGAATCGTCTGGTTTTCGCGCTTTGCCCGGTCTGCTCACGATCGTGGTCAGCGCTGTTCCTGAGGACTCCGCGGCCCTGGCCGACCGCCTCGGTCGCTATCTCCCTCTCGAAACTGACCCCGTGAGCGAAGAGCCCGACGACGGCCTGACCGGACGCGCCCGAAAACGTGCTCGGGCGGCGCGTTTGCTCGAGCGACAGCGGATCGCCGAAGAAGACGAGAGCCGCGCCCAACAGCCCTGGGGGGTTCGGCTCGGGGGTGTGGACCTCGGTCGAGTGCCCTTGCCCGACGTACGACGTCGGATTGTGGTGAGCGACACCGGCAGCCAGCTCTTCGCCGGCACCCTTCAGGACGCCATCGACCCGCATGGGCGGCTCAGTCGCACACAGGCCGAGGAGACGCTTGCGGGTGGCCAACGCCGAGGACGTCTACGACGCGCTGCCCGGCGGCTGGCAGGGTGTCCTCGACGAGCGCGGGCGGGGACTTTCTGGCGGGCAGCGCCAGCGGGTCGTGCTCGCCCGTGCCCTGGCGACCGCCGCCCCCATCCTGGTGCTGGTCGAGCCAACCTCCGCCGTGGACGCCCACACCGAGGCGCGCATCGCCGAACGGGTCGCCGCCCACCGCCGTGGCTACACAACGGTGGTGACCACGGTGTCACCCTGTGGCTGCACCATGCCGACCACATCGTGCTGCTTGATCGGCGGCGCAGCGGTCGCCGGCGGAACGCACGACGAGCTGCTAGCCACCAATGACGGCCTACCGCCAGGTCGTGGCCCGATCCGACGACGTGAGTGTCGGAGGCCAATGTCTGATCTGCTCGCTTCATCTCCCGACACCTGGCGCGACCGGTCACTCGACGCGCCAGCTATCCCTCCTGGGCTCGTGCCCGACCCAGCGGCTTCCTGGCCCGATCGGCTGCGCGGCGCTCCGCTCTCGCCATTTGCTGCGCGAGCAGCGAGCCAAGGACGTTTACGAGCAGTCCCGCGCGCCCGAACGCGGTTGGCCGGTGGCGGACAACCAGGCTGTCTTCGCCTTCCTCGGCCGGCTGCTCAAACAGCGTCGCGGGGCATTCGCGGCCATGGTCGTTCTCAACACCTTGGCTGCGGTCAGCGGCCTGTTGGTGCCGCGACTGCTGGGCGAGCTCATCGACCGGACGGTGACCGGCACCGCCACGACCACCGCCATCACTTGGCTCGCCGCCATCATTGCGACTGTCGTCGCCCTGCAGGCGATGTTCACGTTCCTGGGACAACGCACGTCCACGATCTTCGGCCAGGACCTGCTTTCTTCGGCACGCGAGTACGTCGTCGAGACCATCCTGCGCTTGCCGCTGGGCCGGGTCGAGGGCGCCAGCACCGGCGACCTCGTCACCCGGGTGACCCGGGACGTCGGCACGATGAGTCGCTCGGTGCAGTACGGCGTGCCGATGGCGATCATCTCGCTGCTGACGGTCACGTTGAGCGTGGTGGCGATGCTGCTCAACTCCGTCTTCTTGGCCGTGCCCGCACTGGTGCTGATCGCTGCCTCGCTGTTTCAGGTACGCCGCTATCTCATCCGCGCCCAGAAGTGCTACATCGCCGAGGGCGCGACCTACTCCCGGATCAACACCACGCTGACCGAGACCGTCGAAGGCGCTCGCACCGTCGAGGCCCTCGGTCTCGGTGAACTGCGCCTCCGCGCAGGCAATGACGACATCGACCTCTCGGCTCAGGCCGAGCGCTACGGGCTGACTCTTCGCAATCTCTATTCGCCGTCATCGACATCGCCTTCAACGCACCGCGCGTGATCATCGTGCTGGTGGGCGCCTACGGCTACAGCCAAGACTGGGTCAGCCTGGGCGAGATCACCGCGGCGGTGCTCTACGCCGAGGCGCTCAGCGGACCGCTCGATCGCTTGGTCGGCGAAGTGGACCGACTTCAGGTCGGCGTCGCCTCAACCAGTCGCCTGCTCGGCATCGCCCAGGTGCCCTCGGATCGGGCTGTTGGACAACTGCTCCCGACGGGGGATCAGCTGATCGGTCGAGGACCTCCGCTTCGCCTACCGCGAGGGGCACGACGTACTCCATGGCATCGACCTGACCCTGGGCAGCGGCGAGCGGCTGGCGATCGTCGGGCCCAGCGGATCCGGCAAGTCGACCTTGGGCCGGCTGCTGTCGGGCATCAACGGTCCTCGCACCGGCTCGGTTCAGGTGGGTGGAGTCGACCTCATCTCGCTGCCGCTCGAAGTGCTTCGCACCGAGGTCGCGCTGGTCACCCAGGAGCACCACGTCTTCGTCGGGTCCGTTCGCGACAACATCTTGCTGGCCCGCGAGGACTCCTCCGACGACGCGGTGTGGGCTGCCTTGGCGGCCGTTGGTTCTGCCGACTGGGTACGCCGTCTCCCAGCCGGCCTCGACACCACGGTTGGGTCGGGCAACCAGCCGCTGACGCCTGCCCAGGCTCAGCAGGTCGCGCTGGCCCGGCTGATCATCGCCGACCCGCACACCTTGGTGCTCGACGAGGCAACCTCGCTGATCGACCCCCGCACAGCGCGCACCCTCGAGGGTTCGATGAACGCCTTGCTTTCGGGGCGGACCGTCGTGGCCATCGCCCACCGACTCCACACCGCCCATGATGCTGACCGGATCGCGGTGGTTATTGACGGGCGGATCGCCGAGCTCGGCAGCCACGACCAACTCGTCGACCTCGACGGCGAGTACGCCGCCCTCTGGCGCGCCTGGACCAGCTAGCCTCCAGCCCACCCACCACCCCGTCACCCCGTCGGGCTCCGCCCTCCCGTCGACCCGTCACTCATGTCGCGATTTTTGCGGTGTGTCGCACCCACGATTGACGGGTCAACTTCACGGACTACTCGACGACGACCTCAACCCGTTGGAACTCCTTGAGATCGGTATAGCCAGTGGTCGCCATCGAGCGACGAAGAGCACCAATCAGGTTCATCGTGCCGTCAGCCACGTAGGAGGGCCCGAAGAGGATCTCCTGCAGGCTGCCGATCGAGCCAAACTCGACGCGTTCACCCCGCGGCAACTGATCGTGGTGGGCTTCGGTCCCCCAATGGAAACCCTGTCCCGGCGCCTCGTTGGCACGGGCAAATGGGGAGCCGACCATAACGGCATCGGCGCCACAGGCGATGGCCTTGGCGATGTCGCCCGACTTTCCGATCGAGCCGTCGGCAATGACGTGGGCATACCGGCCGCCGGACTCATCGAGATAGTCACGTCGCGCGGCAGCAACGTCGGCGATGGCGGAAGCCATCGGCACCGCAATCCCGAGCACGGTGCGAGTGGTGTGGGCGGCACCACCCCCAAAGCCAACGAGTACGCCGGCCGCGCCAGTGCGCATCAAGTGAAGGGCCGCCTGATAGGTGGCACAGCCACCGACAATCACCGGCACGTCGAGTTCGTAGATGAATTCCTTGAGGTTCAGCGGCTCCGCCTGCGAGGAGACGTGCTCAGCCGACACCGTGGTGCCACGGATCACGAACATGTCGACGCCCGCGTCGACCACACACTTGGCAAACTCCTGGGTCCGCTGCGGCGACAACGAGCCAGCCACCGTCACCCCTGCGTCGCGAATCTGGCGCAGCCGCTCGGTGATGAGCTCGCCCTTGATCGGCTCAGCGTAGATCTGCTGCATGCGCCGAGTCGCCTCGATCCCCCGCAGTTGCGCCAGCTCAGCCAGCAGCGGCGCTGGGTCGGCGTACCTCGTCCAGATGCCTTCGAGATTGAGCACCCCGAGGCCACCCATCTGTCCCGAGCGCAATCGCCGTCTCCGGTGACATCACCGAGTCCATCGGCGCAGCCAGGATCGGCAACTCGAAACGATAGGCATCGATCTGCCAGGCGACACTGACTTCCTCGGGATCACGGGTGCGGCGGGACGGAACAATGGCGATGTCGTCAAAGCCGTAGGCACGTCGGGCGCGCTTGGCCCGACCGATCTCGAATTCGGTCATGCGCTCAGGCTAACCGGGTGGTTGAGGAGCGAGCGAAGCGAGCGTCTCGAAACCATCACTTCACGGACCTGCAGAGCACCAAGGCGAGCTCGGTTGGCCACTGATGGTTGACCGGTTTAGCGGCCGGTGTAGTTGGGTGCTTCGACAGTCATTTGTACGCCGTGGGGATGAGACTCAGTGAGTGACGCAGCCGTGATCCGGATGAACTTGCCCTTGTCCTGCAACTCCGTGATGGTCCGCGCGCCGACGTAAAACATCGACTGCCCGAGCCCGCCCACGAGTTGATGGGCGACGGCGCCAAGGGGACCGCGGAAGGCAACCTGCCCCTCGATTCCTTCGGGGATGAGCTTGTCGTCACTGGTGACTTCGGCCTGGAAATAGCGGTCTTTGGAGTAGGACTTCTTCCCGCGCGAGGACATCGCTCCGAGCGAACCCATTCCGCGATAGGACTTGTATTGCTTGCCGTTGACGAACACCAGGTCACCTGGGCTCTCTTCGCAACCGGCGAGCAGCGAACCCAACATCACCGAGTCGGCGCCAGCGACAATCGCCTTCGCGATCTCCCCAGAATGCTTCATCCCGCCGTCAGCAATCACGGGGATGCCAGCGGGTTTGCACGCCAGCGAGGCTTCATAGACGGCAGTGACTTGGGGTACGCCGACTCCGGTGACGATCCGCGTCGTACAAATGGAGCCCGGTCCGGTGCCGACCTTCACCGCATCGGCGCCCGCGTCCACGAAGGCCTGGGCCCCAGCCCGGGTGGCGACATTGCCGCCGATGACCTGCACATGTCGCGTAGCCGGGTCGGACTTGAGGCGCGCGACCATCTCCAAAAGCATCCGGACATGACCGTGGGCCGTGTCGGCAACCAACACGTCCACTCCGGCGTCAATCAAAGTGGTCGCCCGCTCCCAGGCGTCACCGAAATAGCCAATTGCGGCGCCTACCATCAGCCGGCCTTGGCCGTCGTTGGAGGCGTGAGGGAACTGCTCAGACTTCACGAAGTCTTTGACGGTGATCAACCCAGTCAACCGGCCTTGATCGTCAACCAGCGGCAGCCTTTCGCGCTTGTGTTGGCGCAAGATCGCGGTTGCGTCATCGCGAGAGATGTTGAGGGGAGCGGTCACCAACGGCATCGGCGTCATCACTTCGTCGACCTTGGTGGTGGCCCATTCGGCGACGGGCGTGAACCGAAGATCGCGGTTGGTGATCATGCCGATCAGGGTGTTATCGGTCGCTACGACCGGCACACCAGAGACGCGGTATTGCCCACAAAGATCGTCAAGTTGCTCAAGGGTGGCGTCGCGGCCGATCGTCACCGGGTTGGTGATCCGGCCGGTTTGGGTGCGCTTGACCAGGTCAACCTGATAGGCCTGATCTTCCAGAGACAGGTTGCGGTGGAGCACGCCGATCCCGCCTTGGCGGGCCATCGCGATGGCCATCCGCGACTCAGTCACGGTGTCCATGGCCGCGCTGATCAGCGGCACCTTGATGTTGATCTCGCGGGTCAAGCGGGTAGTGGTGTCGATGTCACCCGGGGCAAGGTCCGACTCCCCCGGCAACAGCAACACATCGTCGTACGTCAGTCCGAGCGCAGCGAACTTGTCGGGCACACCCGCCGAATTGTCTCGTCGAGCCGTGTTCGTTGGTCGAGCCTGTCGAGACCACTGAATCACCCTTCGCTGAACGAGTGCTCATCCTATCCGCGTTCAAACTACCTGCCGCAGACGCCGGCAATGGCGTCCATCCTGCAGCGTGGCGGCCAGCTTCGGTATGGCAGCGCAGGTGCTATTCCGTATCATTTTGATACGCTAGAGCACATGACCGTGAGAGATCGAGTGATCGAGTGGGCCGCAGAGCAGCACGGCTATGTCACCACACGCGACGCACGTGAACTTGGCATTGACCCTACTCAGTTGCGCCTGATGTCCGCGCGCGGACAACTGGAGCGGGTCGCGAGGGGCGTTTACCGTGTTCCGTTGCTTCCTCGGAGCGAGCATGACGAACTGGCTGCGGCGGTCGCCTGGACGTTGAGGCGAGGGGTGGTGTCGCATGAGTCAGCTCTCGTTCTCCACGGGCTCTCCGATGTGAGCCCGTCACGGATTCACCTCACGGTTCCCCGTGATAACCACCCTCGAGCTGCGGGTGGCGAAATGTACCGACTGCATCGACGCACAATGGATCCCTCCGCCATCACTGAACACTCTGACATCCCGGTAACCACGGTCGAACACACAATCCGTGACTGCCTGGACGATGGCACCGACCCATACCAACTGCGGCTGGCGGTCGACCAAGCCGAGGCTGAAGGATCACTGCGACGCCGGGTAGCGCTGTCGTTGCGGGACAAGATCGACATGCGCGCCCGAGGGAGTCGGCCTTGAGCACACGCTATGAGTCCACACCACCAAATCTGCGTTCGCTGCGCGACCGTTTGGTTGCCGTTGCGAAACGTGAGGGCGTTGTGTTCGGACGGCTGCAACAGCATGTTGGCGTTCTGGTGATCACCCAATTTGCCGCCTCGTTGACTGATGATCGGGGCGAGCCCCTGCTCTTGGTCAAAGGTGGTGCCTCAATGGAGCTCCGAAAGGGCATTCCCCAGTCACGCCTCTCCAAAGACCTCGACACGGTGATCCTTGGCGAGATTGAGGGCATCCACGATCGTCTCGCCGACGCCGGCGAGATCGGCTGGGAGGGTTTCAATGCCGTCTTTACACCGCCGGTCCCGTTCGAAGTGCCTGGCCTTGCCATCCAACCGCATCGATTTACCGCGAAGCTGACATACCGCGCGAAGCCGTTCGTCTCGGTGCCGATCGAGGCCTCGCCGGTCGAGGCTGGCAACGCCGATGGCTACGACCAGATTCGCTCGGAGGCCTTGAACCTCGTCGGCCTTCCGAACGGCGACGCCGTTCCGTGCATGACGCTGCCTTGGCAGATCGCGCAGAAGATCCACGCTTGCACTGATCACGGTGACGGTCCTCGGATCAACGACCGCGCCCACGATCTCGTTGATCTGCAGTTGCTTGAAGCACTGATGGTCGACGAAACTCTGGGCGCGACCCAGACTGCCTGCCAGGCAGTCTTCGCTGCCCGCGGAAAACACGACTGGCCGCCAACCGTCGTGGCGCTTCCACATTGGGGACCGCTCTACTCTCGGGCACTTGAAGGCTTAGCCGGACTCGGTATGGCAACCGACATCAATGAGGCCGTCGAGCGGACTCGACTCTTCATTCGAAGGATTGATGACTTCGACTTCGCCTAGATCACAAGACAGTGGAGCGGACTAGCGGGCTAGCGGCTTGAGCTCCCTGACCGGCACCCGCACGGTCAACACGTCTGCTGCCATCCGAATCCGGCCCCGCAAACCCGCCGACAAGACCATCGGCAACACCGCTTGATTGTCAGCGCTGGTGGTGATGAAGATCTCCTGTGCCGAGCGACCGCTTGCGAGCCTGGCTACGTCGACAAGCAAGCGCGTGCCGATGCCTCGGCGCTGCCAGGCAGGGTCCACGTGAAGTCTCACTTCGCGTACGCCGGGTTCGACGGCTTCCACGAGTAGCACCGCCGAGCCGACCACGGTGCCCTCCACGGTGGCGGTGACGGCGTCGCCTTCGACCCCATAGTCCGGCATGACCCCCGCCCCGATCCGGCGTCCCCAGATCACTGAGCCGCTATCGGCTTGATTGGGCACCTTGGGTGTAGCACTCGTTGCTGACGCGGTGCGACCGAGAACATCCGAAACAAGACCAGCCATGGCCGTCGCGCGGGCGTGTTCGGTGGCAGTGAATGGAGTGGCCCGGTGGACAGCAACGGCAACATCGCCGACCGTCATCTCAAGTACGTCCAGAATCGATTTGTCGCCGAGTGGCGGATCAGCCTCGGCGTCGAAGAGTCCCGCCACGACCTCAGGGAAACTCGCCGGCTGAGCCAGGATCGCCCGTGCGGCCTGGACGAAACGTGTGGATTGATCCGCGAGCGCCGCCTCGGTGCAAGGCATCGCGCTGACGGCGACACAATCTGCTCCTTCGATCAGGGCCACCAGGTCACCCATCTTCCACGTTTCAGGTGTCTGGAGCACCAGTTCATCAGTCACGGCCTCCACGCCGGGGTAGACGTGGAGAGCGAGGATGTTGACATCCGCTTCGCCACACGCCGTGGCGAGCGCGGCAAGGGCGCCGGGACGGTCAGGCAGGGCGGTGCGAACTCTCCACAACATGCGGCACTCCTTGGATTTGGAGTCCCCAGCGTCTCGCTGTTGCGTTGCGGTTTAGCAACAGGTTTGTTTCCGCCGTGCAAACAGTGTTCGAGCAGCTGGTCTTTACAGGCTCGCACGACTGTTCTTGCGTCATGGCACACTGTGGCGATGTCTGATCCTCGTGACCCATTGGGGTTGGCAACTGGCGCCCCCCTCCTCGCAGCTTGGTTGGAGACAACCGCCTCTGACACCACCTGGTTTCTCACTCCTGGTCACAAGCAACGCACCGACCTGACCGGCACCGTGACCCTCGGCGATATCGCGATGTATGGCGGAGTCGCGACCATCCGTGGGGCCGACGACGCGGTCGCTGCAGTGGAAGGGTTGGCGGCCGAACTTTGGGGTGCCGACTGGTGTCGCTATGGCGTCGGGGGCTCCACTCAGGGCAACCAGGCGATCGCCATGGCGGTGGGTCGCCCAGGGCAAAAGGTGATCATTTCCCGCACGCTCCACCGGTCGATGCTGCTCGGACTCGTCTTCGCTGGGCTGGTCCCGGTGTGGATCAACCCTCCCGTGGATCCCGAGTCTGGATTGCCGATGGGGGTCGAAGCGGAGACCGTACGCCGCGCCCTCACCGAACATCCCGACGCATGTGCGGTGTTCATCGGCGATCCAGCGTATGTCGGCACGTTTGCCGACATTGCCGCGATAGCTGAGGTTTCCCATGCGGCCGGCGTACCTCTCATCGTCGATGCGGCCTGGGCGGCCTATTTCGGATTCCATCCCGACCTACCACCCCATGCCCTGGCAGCGGGGGCGGATGCGCTCGTTACCAGCGCTCATAAGTCACTCCCGGCGATCAACCAGGCCGCGATTGTGTTGGCACGCGGCGAGCGGATTGACCTCACGCGGCTCACGCGCTGCTTTGAGGCGGGCCACACGACGAGTCCGTCGGGCCAGATCCTGGTCAGCATCGATGCCAGCCGCGAATTGCTGTCCAAGCACGGAGAACGACTGCTCGGCGGCGTCATTGCCACAGTCGCGGCAGCGCGTGCTCGCCTCAAAGCGATCGAAGGCGTTCGGGTGCTTGAGGGCCCAGGCGTCGATCCGCTCAAGCTCATCGTGCTCGTGGCCGGCACCGGAGCCAACGGCTACGACGTCGAAAGTGACCTGATCAAGGGCGGCATCCGGGTCGAGATGTCGGACCAAGACACCATCGGAGTCGCCGCGTCCATCGCGGATCGTGCCGAAGACTACGAGATCCTCACCAACGCTTTGGCTCAATCTATCGAGTTGCATCGCGGCCCACCTCGTGAGATCCGGGCTGCCGTGTCCTGGGCTGTTCAACCCGAGGTTGTCGTGTCGCCTCGGGATGCCTTCTTTGGCGAGCGCGAAGTGGTGTCGTGGTTAGATGCCGACGGCCGGGTAAGCGCCGAACTGGTCGCGCCCTACCCTCCAGGGGTACCGGTCCTTGCTCCAGGCGAGCGAATCCACGGCGAAACGGTCGCGACGATGCGCCAGATGAAGGCGGCAGGCGGCCGGATAGCGTACGCCGCCGACCCGACGCTCGACACGCTGCAGGTCCTCATCGAGGACAGCCGTCGCCTCGACCGCGCGAAGAGCGGAGCGTACGTTGGAGCGCACGGCTTCGCGCAGACTCGCGTCCAGCGCATTGAACGGTTCGTAGAGGAGCACGAGTTCGGGCATCGGCGCCAGCGCTCTCGCCAGGGCAACTCGCTGTTGTTGGCCGCGGAGAGTTCGTTGGGTCGGCGCTTCGCCATCCCGACTAATCCGACAACCTCCAGGAGTTCCTCCACCCTCACTGTTCGGGACGCCCCACGCGGCAACCCAAACCCAATGTTGCCGGCCACATCGAGGTGAGGGAACAGCAGCACCTCCTGAGGCACCAGCGACACCCGGCGACGTTCGGGAGGCACATCCACCCACGGGCCAGCCACTAATCGTTCCCCAACGGTGATCGAGCCGGCGTCAGGAGCTTCGAAGCCAACCACTAGGCGCAGCAGGGTGGTCTTGCCACATCCGGAGGCACCGAGAACCGCGGTGAGCGAGCCCTCAGCGACGTCGAGATCAAGGCCAGCCAAGACCTCGACCTGAGCAAAGGACTTACGCAGCCCTCTGACCCGCAACTCGCTCACAGCGTCATCATCTCGCGGACCACTCACGCCAGAATGTTCGGGTGAGCAGCACTGTCGGGATGGCTGCAAACATCACTAAGAGCGCGGCGTAGGGCGCCGCCTCGCCATAAGCCGGGACAAACGTGAGGGTCCACAGTTCGGTAGCCAACGTGTACATTCCCGTAGGACGAAGCAACAGCGTGGCGGGAAGTTCCTTCATACATGTCAACACCACTAGCGCAGCTCCGGCAGCCACCCCAGGCGCGGCCAACGGCAAAGTAATCCGCGTAAGCACCGGCCCCGGACGCAGCCCCAACGAACTCGCGGTTTCCACCAATCGCGGGGTCGAGAGCGACACCGATGCGCGCACCGAGCCAACGGCCAAGGGCAGGAACAACACGACGTACGTCGCCATCAGGAGCGGTGTCTCCAGATACAGCGACGGCACGACGCGGCCACCTCGCCGCGGTCAACCGCTTCCAGGACAATTGAGTTCTTTTCATAAGCCACCGGTTCAAGCGCGGCAAACTCCGTGAGCCAGGCCTCGGCAGCTTCTTCGCCGCGGATAACGCGCAGTGCAGTGACGAAGGACTGGAAGCTGGCGTTGGTCGGGGCATAACCAATCTGGCCGGCGACTTCTCGTCCAGGATGTCGTCGATCCCGGTGAATTCAGTGACCTCGGGGGCGAAGTCTTGGTTGTAGATCACCACGCGCGCCCGGGCGGAGGTGGCCACCCAGCGGCCGCCGACATCGACGTATGCCGGGTCGACGCGATCGGTGACGCTGGCAGGGAGTTCTGCCAACATGTCCGCTCTGGCGAGGGCTCCCAGGGCACCGGCGTCCTGGCTGAAGAAAACATCCGCCTCGGTGCGGGTGCCCTCCTCGAGCAGTTGCGCCGCGAGTTCGGCAGAATCGGCGTACCGAACTTCCACTGGCGCGCCCACAGCCTCCTCAAGTTGGCTCAACAAGGGCCCGACCAATTCCTCTGAGCGACCAGAGTAGATCACCACCGGATTCTCCTCACTGACTCCGGCGTCTGTTTCGCCGCCGCCGCAGCCGGTGAGGACCAACAGTGTGCTGACAGCAGTGACGAAGAGGGCTGCACGGCGGGGGATCAAGTTTGACTCCTCAGTCGATAAAATTAAGGTAAGCACTGACCTTATCACCTCTCGTCGACCCGGCCCTTAGGGTTGCCTATCACACTCGAGCCGGCCCGACCTGGCGCGAAATCACATCGACCCGGCTCGAGTTAAGAGCCGGGTCGACGTGATTTGTTGCTAATTCAAGCCGGGTCGAGCGAGTGCTTAGTGGCCGTGGCCGTGACCGCCATGGCCACCGGCAGGAGCCGGGGCTTCTTCTTCGGGCTTCTCGACGATCAGCGTCTCGGTCGTGAGCAGCATGCCCGCAATCGAGGTGGCGTTGATCAGCGCCGAGCGGGTGACCTTGACCGGGTCGATGACACCCTGGGCAACCAGGTCGCCATACTCGCCGGTGGCTGCGTTGTAACCAGTGCCCGGACCAGCATCGCGGACGCGGGTGGTGATGACGTAGCCGTTCTCGCCACCATTTTCGGCGATCCAACGAAGCGGCTCGACCGTTGACTTGCGCACAATGCGAACCCCGAGGGCTTCGTCGCCGGTCAGACCAAGGTCGCCGTCAAGGACGGACGCCGCGTGGATGAGTGCCGAGCCACCGCCGGGGACGATGCCCTCTTCGATGGCCGCCCGAGTCGCGGAGACAGCATCTTCGATGCGGTGCTTCTTCTCCTTGAGCTCCACCTCGGTGGCTGCGCCGACCTTGATCACGCACACGCCGCCGGCCAACTTCGCGAGACGCTCCTGGAGCTTCTCACGATCCCAGTCCGAGTCGGTGTTTTCGATCTCAGCCTTGATCTGGTTGACGCGTCCGCTGACCTCATCAGCCTTGCCGCCGCCATCAACGATGGTGGTGTTGTCCTTGGTGATGACCACGCGACGAGCGGTGCCCAGCACATCGAGACCAACCTGGTCGAGCTTGAGGCCAACCTCAGGAGAAACAACCTGTCCACCGGTGAGGGTGGCGATGTCCTGCATCATCGACTTGCGACGATCACCGAACGCGGGCGACTTGACGGCCGCGGCGTTGAACGTGCCGCGGATCTTGTTGACGACCAGGGTCGAGAGGGCTTCACCCTCGACGTCCTCAGCGAGGATGAAGAGTGGCTTGCCCGCAGCGATGACCTTCTCCAGCAACGGCAGGAGCTCGGAGATCGCGCCGATCTTGCCCTGGTGAAGCAGGATGAACGGATCGTCGAGGACTGCTTCCATGCTTTCGGGATCAGTCACGAAGTAGGGAGAAAGATAGCCCTTGTCGAACTGCATGCCCTCGGTGAACTCCAACTCGGTGCCCATGGTGTTGGACTCCTCGACGGTGATCACGCCGTCCTTGCCGACCTTATCGAAAGCCTCAGCCAGCAGGGCGCCGATCTGCTCATCACGCGAGGAGACGGTGGCCACCGAGGCCATGTCTTCACGGGACTCGACCTCACGTGCGGCTTCGCGCAGCGCGTCGCTGAGCGCTTCGGCAGCAGCGTCCATGCCGCGCTTCAGGCTCATCGGGTTGGCACCGGCCGCGACCGAGCGCAGGCCTTCGTGGACCATCGCTTGGGCGAGGACCGTTGCGGTCGTCGTACCGTCACCGGCAACGTCGTTGGTCTTGGTGGCAACCTCTTTGGTCAGCTGAGCACCGAGGTTTTCGAATGGGTCATCAAGCTCGACCTCACGGGCAACGGTCACGCCGTCGTTAGTGATCGTGGGAGCACCCCACTTCTTGTCGAGGACGACATAGCGACCCTTGGGGCCAAGCGTCACCTTCACGGCATTCGCGAGCGCGTCAACGCCACGCTCGAGCGAGCGACGAGCGTTCTCGTCAAACTCAAGAATCTTGGGCATTTGAAATTCCTTAGGAAGAGTCGGTCTCGTTAAAGACCGAAGCCGTGCGTCGAGGCGTCGCTCGCGCAATCGCCCCGACACACGGCCAGGTTGAGAATCAGGAAACGACTGCGAGCACGTCGCGTGCCGAGAGGATGAGGTATTCCTCGCCGGCGTACTTCACTTCGGTGCCGCCGTACTTGCTGTAGATCACCTTGTCGCCGACCGCAACGTCCAACGGGACGCGATTGCCCTTGTCGTCGATGCGGCCGGGGCCAATTGCCACCACGGCGCCCTCTTGGGGCTTCTCCTTGGCGGTGTCCGGAATAACCAATCCCGAGGCCGTGGTCTGCTCAGCCTCAAGCGGCTGAACAACGATGCGGTCCTCGAGGGGCTTGATGTTGACCGACACGATGTCGACCTCCACTTTCTCCACTTGTCACTGATATTTCCCGGCCAGCCGAGGCGGCGGACCGGCACGTTTGAGCTTGTTATGGACGTACGCCGTCGCGGGGGTCGTATGTCGTCACAAGCGCTGGCACACTCGGGTCGAGAGTGCCAAGTACGACGTTAGCACTCACCTGCGCCGAGTGCCAGAACCGGGGCTGCTTTGACCCTAGGCCGGAGGTCTCCCCCAGGTGACGAGCTTGCCCTGGACCTTTCCCGCTTTGTTCCAGCCATTCGGCAATTCAATGACTGCGACCGCGGAGGTCGGCATGGGCGTCCACTCGCCGGTGAGGATCTGCACGAGGTCTTCGGTCGCTGGGTTGTGGCCCACGAGCACAGCGCACTGAACCTCGTCCCGTGCCTGTCGCACGATCTCCAAGAGATCAAGGGCGTCGAAGGTGTAGGCATTCTCCACGACTAGCGTCGGGATCTCGTCGTCCAACTCGGCCTCCACCAACTCCCACGTGCTTCGTGCGCGTTGGGCCGGCGAGACCATAGCCACCTCTACGTCGTACGCCGAGGCGGCAAGCCACTGACCTGCCTCCGCGGCCTGCCGTCGTCCGCGATCAGCGAGCGGTCTGTCCTCGTCGGAGTGGTTGCCCGACCAATCTGACTTGCCGTGGCGGATCAGGATCAGAGTTCGGCTCGACATACTGGCCATTGTGCCCTGAGGGCACCAAGCCGCCCCTGGAGTTTCATCAAGGTATGTGCCTGAACCCACACTTACCGGGGTCTGCACACATGGGTAAGTGCTGGTTCGCCTACATACCTTGATGAAACAACCGATCCGGAAGCCGTCAGGCAGGATGGGCGAGTGGAGTTAGCGACGTTTCAGTGGCTGTTGACCGAGGACGGCCAACGATTGTTGGCGCGCGCCACTCATGCGTACGTCGACGCGGATGGCGATCCCGTTCGCTCGTCGGCCGCAGTTCGCAAGATTGAGCAAGACTCCAATCGCGCCGCGGTCGCTCTCACCCAAGTGGGTCTGCGGGCCAGAGCCGTGACCAAGTTCGGTGCAGACGCCGTCCGGATGTACTTCACCCCTGACGGCCTTGAGCAGGCCACGCGCCAGCGGGTCGCTGAGCATCGGGCCGCTCGACTCGTCACCGCCGAGGTCGGCTCGGTCATCGACCTTGGCTGTGGGATCGGCGGCGATCTGACAGCGCTGTCACGCGCTGGACTGACATCTGCGGGGATCGATCTCGATCCGGTGCGGGTCGCGGTTGCCCAAGCAAATCTCGATGCGCTTGGCCTAGCCGGAGCCACCCAGGTCGCCGACGCCACGACTGTCAAGGTCGACGGCTTTGGGGCCGCTTTCTTGGACCCCGCGCGACGCACGGGTGCCGGCCGCGTGTTCGATGCCGACGGGTGGACGCCGCCCTGGTCATTTGTCGAGACCCTGCTGCTGGGCAGAGCCGTGGCGAAGGTGGCTCCCGGAATCCCCCACTCGCTCATCCCCAAGGGCGTCGAAGCAGAGTGGGTCAGCGAGCGCGGCGAAGTCAAAGAGGCAGCTCTCTGGTCGCCCTACTTAGCCACCGCAAAGCGTCGAGCCACCGTGATTGCGACGACCGGCCTAGCCTCACTGACCGAAGAAGACGATCCCTTCGATGGCAAGGATCGGCCGGTTCGCGCGCTTGGCAAATGCATCTATGAACCCGATGGGGCCGTGATCCGGGCGGGGCTGGTCACGGCGGTCGCGGCGGGCGTCGATGGTGGGCTGCTCGACGAGCACATTGCCTATGTGACCTCAGACCTTGCCTTCCGCAGCCCCTTCGCGTCGAGTTATGAAGTCTTGGAGTCACTCCCCTATCGCGAGAAGCAACTCAAGTTGGCGCTCAAGCAGCGCGGGATCGGTCGTCTCACTATTAAGAAGCGTGGAGTCGACGTCATACCCGATCAACTTCGCAAACGCCTCAATCTTGCCGGCGACAACGAAGCAACCCTCATCTTGACCAGGGTGGCGGGGATCGGCACCGCTCTCCTCGTACGTCCCTTCTGATCGACCGGGCCAGGCGCTTGACCGGCGGCCCAAACGGGGCCACAGTCAGAAACATGTCGCACGATCAGTCGGCGACTCGGGGCCCAGCCACCACACAAAGTCCGACGCGCATGCGCAGTCACCTTGCCCGGTCAGCCGCCATCGGGGCAGCGATTGGGCTGGCGTGGGGGATCGTGGCCCGGGTCTGGATGCGGCTGATCTCGACCGAGCCCGAGTTCACGTGGACCGGCACCCTCCTGATCATCGGCTTCGCGACGTGGCTCGCGATGGCGATCAGTGTGGTCTACCAAAGTCGAAAGGCCGGGCGCTCTCGCTGGGTCGCGCTCCTGATCGTCCCCGGTTTGGGGCTTTTCCTCGCACAGGGAAGCACGCTGTTTCCGGCGTTCGCCATCGGCAGCACCCTCTGGAATCGTGCCGAGCCGAAGACGGTCCGACTGTTGATCGCCGGGCTCGGGCTCGCCGCGATCGTGGTGCCCACCTACTTGGTGTGGAACTCGGGAAAGGCCGAACTCACCGGCGCGCAGTCCCCGACCCTCCTGATCGGATTCACCCTGATGTCACTCTCCTTGGCATACGCCGCGTCGTACCTCTGGCGCCCGGTGGCTCGTGACCCTTCAGTTGAGGGTGGCCCGCTCGGCGCCGATGGTGGTGGAGTCGCCGTGACCGGTGTGGACGACGGTTTCATCAGGGAGCGCAAAGAGGGTGGCGCGGATTGATGCCACGATCGTGTCGTAGTCGCTGAACGAGCGCCCCGTCGCGCCAGGTCCGCCGTTGAACAAGGTGTCGCCGGTGAACACGCAGCCTTGCTCCGCGGCGTACAGGCAGACTGCGCCCGGCGCATGACCCGGCGTGTGCAATACCTTCAACTCCGTGCCCCCAACGGGGATGGACAAGCCGTCCGAGAGATCGAGATCCCACAGCTCATCGGGATGAGTGAGCTCCCACACCGGCAAGTCGTCGGGATGCAACATGATCGGCGCACCCGTGGCGACCCGTAAGGCCGGTGCCACGCGCACATGGTCATCGTGGGCGTGGGTGCAAATGATTGCCTTTACCCGCCGCCCGGCCACGACAGCCAGGATCTCCTCGACACTGTGCGGCGCGTCGATCACCACGCACTCAATGTCGTCCCCGATCACCCACACGTTGTTGTCGACGTCGAAGGTCTGCCCGTCGAGGCTGAACGTCCCCGACGTGATGGCGTGCTCGACCCGAGTAGTCGAATCATTCATCAGAAAATCACGACCGAGCGCAGCACATCACCGTGATGCATCTTCTCAAACGCCGCTTCAACCTCATCCAGGGCGATCTCCTCAGAAACAAACGCATCCAAGTCGAGGCGGCCCTGCTGATAGAGGTCCACCAACATCGGGAAATCGCGGGTCGGGAGGCAGTCGCCGTACCAACTCGACTTCAGCGCGCCACCGCGTCCGAAGACGTCGATCAGCGGGATCTCGGGGATCTTCATGTCCGGAGTTGGTACGCCGACCAAAACGACCGTGCCTGCCAAGTCACGGGCATAAAACGCCTGCTTCCAGGTCTCCGGGCGACCAACGGCGTCGATCACAACATCGGCACCGTTGCCTTCGGTGGCAGCCTGAATCGCAGCGACCGGCTCAACGTTTTTGGAGTTGATGACGTCCGTGGCACCCATCTTCTTGGCCCACTCGAGCTTTCGGTCGTCGATGTCGACCGCGATGATTTTGCTGGCGCCAGCCAGCGCAGATCCGGCGATCGCGGCCATGCCGACGCCACCACAACCAATCACGGCAACGGACATGCCGCGGCCAACGTTGCCGGTGTTGATTGCGGCACCCAAGCCGGCCATCACGCCACAGCCCAAGAGACCAACCGCCGCAGCACGGGCCGACGCATCAACCTTGGTGCACTGCCCGGCAGCAACGAGCGTCTTCTCGGCGAACGCCCCAATGCCTAGCGCGGGCGATAGTTCGGTGCCGTCCTCCAGCGTCATCTTCTGCTTGGCATTGTGGGTGTTGAAGCAATACCAGGGCTCACCCCGGTTGCAGGAGCGACAGTTGCCACACACCGCGCGCCAGTTGAGGATCACGAAGTCGCCGGGCTCCAACCCGGTGACGCCTTCGCCGATCGACTCCACCACGCCAGCTGCCTCATGGCCGAGCAGGAACGGGAAGTCATCGTTGATGCCACCTTCCCGATAGTGCAGGTCGGTGTGACAGACCCCGCAAGCAGAGATCTTGACGACGGCTTCACCCGGACCGGGGTCTGGAACATTGATCGTCTCGAGCGTGACCGGCTGTCCCTTGGCGCGTGCGACGACGCCCTTCACCTGCTGCATGGTTCCTCCATCTTCGTTGATGTCTACGCGCACACCGTAACTAGCCACAACCCCCGCGACCAGCCCTGACCCAGCTCCCGGCCACCAATTCCAAACTTTCCGGGCAATTGCTGCGTCTCATGGGCATCACTATTGCCCGCCAGGAGCCGACCTCATGCCGCCACCGCAGCCCAACCGCCTGCTGAACCTGCTTCTGGCACTGATCTGCTTCCTTAGTCTCTCCTCATGCAGCCGGAGTCGCCCGGTCACCTCGTCCGATCAGCTAGCCCCCACCGAAACGCCACCCGCAGCTACAGCCGCACCGGTCCCAACACCTCCCAAGTCAACTCGTCGGGAGCGATTCGAGACCCTCCCGGAGAGCGGACCACCCAAGATCGGCTTCACCATTGGCGCGGAGCACGTCGCACCGGACGGCCAACGAGTGCGCTTCAAGTTGGGCTATCCCCAGGCAGGCATCTCCCAGATTGCTCGCTTCGAAGGTGGCTGGGTGATTGCCGATGACCGTTTCTTTGAAGGAACCTACGGCCTCCACCGCTTCAGTACCGACGGGCAAAAGCTGTCGTCGGCGTGTGGATCGGCCCAACTGCTGGTAGATGCCCGCGCAGGCCGGAGGGCCTACCAGATTCACGGGCCACTCTGTGACGCCGACGGCCCATCCGGGCCTCCCGCCACCGTGGCGCTCGGCACGACGGCTGGCGGCGGGGGCGAGCAGCACGTCACATTGGCCGATCGGCGCCGGCTGATCGATCTGCTGGGTGATCGCCTGTTGCTCAGGGACTGGAAACAAGACCGCGATTACCTCCGCGCACCGGATGGAACTTTGATGCCGGTCCCGGGTCTGGCACGGGTTCACGCTGTCGCACCGGACAGTCGCCACGTGGCCGGGAGCAACAGGGAAGAGACATGTCAGACCGTCCTCATTTCACTAGTGACTGACCGACGAATCTGGCGACGCGACGGAATCTGTGCGCTGTCTTTCAGCCCCAACAGTCGCGAACTGCTGACGTTGAGCGACGACGGAAACACTTTTGTCATCCTCAACCGCCGCACTGGCTCCGAACTGCGGCGATTCTCGGCTCCGCGCGGACTGGGCTGGGTGAGCACCCCTCAATGGGAGACGAACCATTCACTCCTGGCGGTCCTGCATCAGGGCCGATCCGCCGCCATCGTGCGCTGGGACGTCGACGGCACGCTGTCGCGCACCACCCCATTGCGGCGATCGCGGTCAAACAGTGAGATGTCCATCGAGACGGTTGATTGAATCCCCTCAGATAAATGCAACCCGTCGCCGGTCTTTCGCGTCTTGCTAGGTGAAAGGATCGGTGAGACGAGTGCCAGACAGCGCGCAAACAGCGACGCTCACGGGGGTGGAGTCGGTGGGCCAGGGAAAGATGGCCAGCGAAAGAGCCGGGCGTACGACGCGGACTTTGCGTCGTACCTCGAAGCACGTCAGCCCACCTTGCTGCGGACGGCGTACCTCCTCACTGGCAGCCAGCACGGCGCCGAGGACTTGGTCCAGGAGACGATGGCCAAGCTTTACCTCTCGTGGGATCGGGTGCGTCGCGCGGACTCGATTGATGCGTATGTACGTCGGGCGCTGATCAATGAACACAACTCGCTGTGGCGCCGAGCTTGGAAACGCAAGGAATTCGTGACCGAATCGGTCCCCGAGCGCACCCCGGCCACCCGCCCAGCGGGTCATGGCACCGACACCAGGCTGTGGAGTTTCATCCAGACGTTGCCACGCAAGCAGCGAGCGGTCGTCGTACTCCGCTATTACGAAGAACTCTCCGAAGCTGAAACCGCGGATGTGCTTGGCATCTCCGTCGGCACGGTGAAGTCCCAAGCTAGCCGCGCACTCGCCGCCCTGCGAGAGCGCGCACCACAGTCACTCAACCCAAACTCAGGGGAGGAACGATGAACACCTCCGAAGAACGCGACCTGATCCGTGCGCTGCATGGCCAGGCTGACCAACTGCCTGCCGCACATGTGAGCTTTGACAACGTCACTCGCCGGGCGAAGACCGTCGTACGCCGTCAACGGCTGGTGGCTGGGGCCGGAGTTCTTGCCGCCGCAGCGATCTTGGTGCCCGCTGCGTCGCTGTTGGGTGGCCTAGGGCCCAAGGGTTCGGAGATCGCGCCCGCAACTGAAGCACCAGTGTGTCGCCGCAACCCACTCCGCCCGCTCCGACCGGCGAGATCCAGGAGCTGAGCTTGGATGTGACAGCGGGGACAGCCCCTCGCGTGTCCTACCTTTATGGCACCACCCTGCGTCGCCCCGACGGCTCAACGCTGGAGGTGCCCGCGGCGCAGTATTGGTCGTTCAGCACGGTTGCCGACACCACCTTCACCTTGAGCTATGACGAGGCCACCCAGCAGTCCGTGGTCACCGAACTCGACCCGACGGGCGTCGTTGTCGAGACCACGCCGGGGGTGGAGACGCTCGCGGTGTCTTCCGATCGGTCGGTGGTGGCGTGGGTTGGGGAAGACGGCAAAGTGGAGGCACGCACCGAACGTGGCAGCAAATCCCTCGGCTCGGTGCCTCGCGGCAGTTCGGCAGTGGCTGTGGTGGGAAGTTGTGTCGGAGATGACGCCTGCTCGGTGTTCTTCCAGCCAGCCGGCTCGGGAAAGCCCGGGATCATCACCACTGGCGGAAGCGTCGTCCGCCTAAACGCGCAATCCATTTCCGATGTCTCCGCCGATGGCTGGTTGGCGGTGCGAACCTCCGCAACCGACGACTCCTCATGCCACCGGGTCGCACCCAATCAGGGTGGTGGCTTCGAGACCTGCGATTACAAGGTCCACGACTTTTCGCCCAGCGGGGAGCTGGTGCTGGCCGACGCAAGCAGCTACGGCGATGGCATGGGTTCCTCGGGTCTGGTCATGCTCAACCAAAGGGGCGAGCTGCTGGCGGGCTGGGAGTGGACTGGCACCGACCCCAACGAGCAACTAACCGTGGTGGGCCACGCCTGGGAGGACGACGAACATGTGCTTGCGCAGGTCTATGGTCGCGGCGCATGGACCATGCTCCGCTTCGGCGTCAATGGCTCAGTTGAGCAGATCTTGAGTCAGATCCAGGACGACGACTTCAACCCGCCGTGGGTCTTCGCTCAGCAATAGTCACTGCTCCAGTTGTGATCGACCCTCGAACCCGGAATCAGCACTTGAAATTTCACCCTAGGCAGCCGACACGCCGGTGGGGACCTGCGAAAGGTGCGAGATCGTCAAGACCGAGCCCTCACTCCCACTTGGAGACCGGGCGACTGGATCCGAGGCTGTGGATAGCCAGGTGCACGCCGGTGGGAGTTCGCCTTAGATCTTGGCATGGCCAACTCACATCGGTGGACCCCCAAGGTCGAGCACGTCCCTCCACTGATCCAGCCGGTGCGCGTTGATCCCACCGGTCAGCGCGGACCTACCCGAGCCGAAGCTGCCCGCGGCCGTTATTGGCGGCGCACAACCCGTGGCTACTACGTGCCAGTGGATACGCGCACCGACCTTCCTGAACAGCACATTTTGGAGCAGAGTGTGCGACTTCCCGCTGGGGCGGCAGTCACGGGATGGGCAGGCTGCAGACTTTTCGGCGCGAACTTCTTCGACGGACTTGCTCCCGACGGGCAAACAGCATTGCCCGTGTCCTTGGCCCTCGGACCTCAGCGCAACCTAAAAACCACCCCCCACACCAGGCTTCGCTTCGCGGCCTTCGCTCCCGACGAGGTGACCACTCGGTACGGCGTACCAGTACTGAGCAGGGAAAGATGTGCGTGGGATGCCGCACGCGAAGCGGCAAGTCGGTCCCTCGGCCTGGCCGAGATCGTGGTCGTCTTCGACATGGTCTTGGCAGCTGAACTCACCTCGGGTCAACGACTCCGGACGTACGCCGCCACTCACCCTGTCTCGGGGCGGCTGAGGGAGGCGCTGTCGCTGACTAGTGAACATTCACGGTCTCCTAACGAATCTCGACTGCGCGTCATGTGGGAAGTGGACGCGGGACTCCCCAGACCGCTCGTCAACGCACCGATCTTCGATGCCCATGGTCGGTTGCTCGGGATCGCGGATTTGTTCGATCAAAGCTCTGGCTTAGTCGTAGAGTTCGACGGCGCAGACCATCGTGGCTGGAAACGTCATACCGCCGATGTCGCCAAAGACGAAGCGCTACGACAGGTTGGACTTGAAGTCACTCGAGTCACTGGCGCGGATCTGCGCACACCGGACCTGGTCATAGAGAGACTCGTCCGAGCCCGCGACCGAGCCGTCGCCAACCAAGGGCGGGGAGCCAAGTGGCGTGCGCGAATTCCAGCCGATGACCTAGAGATCCGGCTAGCCACTCGAGAGCTGGAGGTTCAGGCGTGGGATGAGCTAGACGCACAGCCGCTGCCGGGCATCCAAGACCTCATCAACCGGTGAGCGCTCAGGCAACAAAGTCGCACCTTCGGCAGACCTGCTCCGGCGTGTCACCGGCCAAAGGTTCGATTTCGTGAACCACTGCCCCTCAGGAGTGAGTCACGCCACCACTGTGGTGATCGGCATCGAGGAGTCGGCGGGGAGATCGAGTGCGGAAGGTGCTCGTCCTCTCGCCACGAGTTCGGCGCCCAGCGCCGCAACCATGGCGCCGTTATCGGTGCAAAGCCCTGGCCGCGGCACCCGCACCCGGATCCCGACCGCCTCCGCTTGCTCGGTTGCCATCGCCCGAAGTTGCGAATTGGCCGCCACTCCCCCGCCGATCAGGAGGTCTTCGACGCCGTCGCGAAGTGGCAGCGTCAAGCGCCTTGCGGACCAGCACATCGCACACGGCGTACTGGAAAGAGGCAGCCACGTCGGCGACAACGACCGGCTCGCCCGACGCGTTCACGGGCCTCGACCCAGCGCGCCACGGCGGTCTTGAGACCCGGAAAAGGAGAAGTCGAAGCGATGGCGCTCGAGGTCTCGACGCGACGTCAGCCCGCGCGGGAAGTCGATGGTCAGATCTGGCCATCGCGCGCCACGCGATCAATGTGGGGACCGCCAGGAAAAGGCAGCCCGAGCAGCCGAGCCACCTTGTCGAAGGCCTCACCGGCCGCGTCGTCAATGGTCGAGCCCAGCGGCTCGACCCCCAGTGTCACGTCCTCGACCAACAGCAGACTTGAGTGGCCGCCCGACACCAGCATCGCCAGGCACGGCTCAGGAAGCGGCCCGTGTTCGAGTTGGTCGACAGCCACATGGGCGGCCAGATGGTTCACGCCATAGATCGGCTTGCCGAGGCCAACGGCCAACGCCTTGGCGGCCGCAACACCCACCAAGAGCGCGCCGACCAGGCCAGGGCCACTGGTGACGGCAATCGCATCAACATCATCAAGGCGTACGCCGGCACTCGAGCAGGCTCGTTCGATCATCGGGACCATCGCTTCGAGGTGTGCCCGCGAAGCCACCTCCGGGACGACGCCCCCGAAACGCGCGTGCTCTTCGACGCTCGAGGCGATGGCATCGGCTAACAGAGTCTGCCCACGAACGATGCCCACTCCCGTCTCATCACACGAAGTTTCGATGCCGAGGACAAGCGGCGGAGCACTCAACGGCTCGACGATTCTGTTGCCCCAGCGCCTGGTGGCGCGTCAATCCCGAGGCCATGCAGCAAAGCGTGCGTGATCGCGCCCAACTGCTCGATCTGATTCGGAGTCAGCACGTCGATGACCAGGTCGCGAACCGTCTTCACATGGCCGGGCGCCGCAGCCACCAAAGCCGCAAAACCAACCTCGGTCAGCGCAGCCTCGGTGACCCGTCCATCGGTGGGACACTGGCTGCGGGCGATGAAGCCGCGGGCTTCCAACCGATCCAAGACATGGGAGAGCCGCGACAGCGAGCCGTTGGTTAGTTGAGCCAGTGATTTGACGGGCAGTTTGCGTGCCGGCACTTCCGAGAGCATGGCAAGCGCGTGATATTCGAAGAGCATCAGCTGATGCCGTTGCCGCAACGGCGCTTCCACCCTTGAGGGCAGGACCGTCATCAACGCCACCAACCCGATCCAGGCCTGGCGTTCGGTGTCGTTGAGCCAGCGCGGCTCAATCGGGTCGGTCATAGCCCGATTCTAACTTTCGATCGCGAGTCACAGGCTCTCCAGCACTGAACGCAACCACACGCCCTCGCGCGCAAGGTTAAATTCAAATGGCGCAACGAAGGCCTCCCTGCGCCAACTGCCTGCAGGGGGCGGCTTCACCTCGGTCTCACAACTGACGATGTCGATGCGATGCTGACGCAACACGCCAATGAGGTATTCGTTGGTTGCCGTGTAGGAACTGGGCCCGATCAAGATCGTGTGTTTCGGTCGATCGCTAAACATTGAGGTGAATAACTGGCTGCCGGAAAACCCCGCCACGACTTCGGCCTGATGAAAGATGTCCAGCTGCTCCGGCAGCGAGAAGTCCTCTGGATAGATGACCGCGAAGCCGAATTCGGCAAAAAGTGCCTCGACCTCCTCTCGATTCGTGCACGCCCGGCGACGATGTCTGCGTGAGCAGAAGATGCGCGACGGTCGACTCGTGTTGGGGACCTCGGCTCGAAGTGTCGTCCCGATCCGATCCCAGACGTCAACGATTCGTGGGTGGACATATTCGGGCTGATGAAACATTGGGGTCCCCGCCAACAATCGCTCGACTCGCACCGGCCCGTCGATGATGACCACATCGCCCGGCGAGACCCCGGCCGCGCCCAACAAAATACGCTCCCAGTCGGCGTACTCGTGCTGACCGCGCTTCCCCACCAACACTTTGAGCTCAGGTTGCTCAGCCTTGGCTTGCTCCCAGGCCCACAACCGAGAGATCTGCTCGGTGAGAGCATGCCCAAAGTGACCACGAAACTCATTGTCGAGGTGAAAAAAGGTGCCCTCGAGCACTGGCAGTCGAGTGAGGTCACGCAGACTTGCGGACAAGTCAGGCTCGGGCTTGGCATAGCCCGGACCAGCGGACTTCAACCTCTTGTGGCGGAGCACGGAGTATTGATGGTGCCGATAGGTGTCGGGCAACAACAGGTTTCCCTGGATAACAATCGACTGCGGTGCACACACCACGTCGTTATAGCCACGCAGAAACAACTCCGGCGCAACATAACTCGGCTTCAACAAGTTGGCGTATTCGGGCGGCAACGGTTGGTTGGAGGTCAACACCACGGAGGATTCGACCGTCGCACCGGGCATCGTTGCCACGATCTCTCCGCGCTTCGGATCGGCGGCCAAAGCCACGTTGATTTCGGCTTCACGCATCTTGACCAGGTTCCTGCCGCGGCGTCGTACACGAAGACTCCCTGGCGTTTCCGCCACGTCGTCCACCGCGGTGTCGCGTGACTCCCCCAATTCCACCAATAGGGGCCGCGGGCGTCTGGAAGCAGCCCAGCGGGAGCGATATTCGGGCAACACATAGCAACCGTCGTGCGTGAGTTGTTGGAAGTACGCCGAGAATCGCGCCACCTCGCCACCCTCGTCGCCGGTGGCGTCGATCAGCAGATTCAATGGACCCGCTGCGGCCAGCAGCCCCCACACTCGGCCGGGACGTTCGGCCAAGTCGACAATCACCAAGTGGACGTTGGGGTAGGTCTCAGCAAGCTCGATCACGGCAGCCCCGTCGTCGGCTCGGCGTGAGTCGAACAGAATCGCCGCTCTCGCCGCTGGGTTCACGCGCAACAATTCCTCAAGGTGACTGCGCAACTGCGCCCTGGCCGCCCGCTGAGTCATTAAGCCACCGACCCGTCGAGCGCACGCTCCATCACGAGGGCTGCCACGCCATCCTTGTAATAGGCCTCTCGTCGATCGATCGTGACGAACTGATGAGCGCGATAGAAAGCGACGGCGCTGACGTTGTCGGCGCTGACCTCGAGCAAGATTCGGCGTACGCCGCCTTCGACTGCCGACTTCTCAACATGACCGAGCAGGCCGGACGCGATGCCCTGACGTCGGTGATCCGAGGCAACCCCAATCCGCAGCAGATCGGCAACCTCGCCAACGGTCAGCGTGCAGGCATAACCGACGACGGCTCCGACATCGTTGTTGGCCACCACGAGCAGATGACCCGGCGCCGTCAACTCCTCAGCCAACGACGACTCGCTCCACGCATCCACACCAAAAAGTGCTTGCTCCAAAACGACGAGAGCGGCCAGGTCCTCTTCGGCTGCGCGCAGAATCATGAGACTCGTTTTGGCGCACCGGGCGCGACGGCATCGGGGCGACGCAAATAGAGCGGCTCCGCAGGCGTGACTTCGGCCAATTGCTCCAGCACAACGCGGGCCAGCCACCCCGCGCTCGGGCGTGTCGGCCCAATCGCGAGAGGAAATGACTCCGGATAGAGCAGTGCACCCTCGCCTGCCACCGGAAGGTCCGTGGCGATGGCGTCGGCTTTGCCCACCGATGGTCCAGCAGTACGCCGCCCTGCCGCGTCGTAGGCCGCTGAATAGACCTCCTTGCGCCGTGCATCCGTGGCCACCACAAAACCATCCACAAGAGCAGCCGCGGGGATTTCGGCCAGCGTCTGAGCTGCCAACACATCCAGTGTGCACACGCCGTGGACCGGCACTGCGAGCACATGCCCCAGCGTGCGAGCCGTCACCAAACCCACCCGCAAACCCGTGAACGGCCCCGGCCCGGTGCCCACCGCGATGCCGGTGAGAGCCAAGCGCGAGCAGCCAGCATCCGCCAACACAGCTTCGATCAGCGGCGCCAATTGCTCGGCATGCTTCATTGGCACCGAGGACCAGCGCTCGGCAACCACCTCCCGCCCATCATGAAGAGCCACGGTCACCAGCGGCGTCGCAGTGTCAAAAGCCAGCACCAGGGTCATCGCCCCACCTCAGTCCAGTCGACGTGTCGCCAACGCGGACCGATCGGCCGCAGGATCACCTGACGTGGATCCAGCGGCTCGTCCTCAGATTCCGCCCCAGAATCAAGCTCGCCGGCAGCCCGCTCGATGGTGATCTCCAAGCGAGACTCGGAGAGCCCGTCGGCGATGCCGCCACCCCACTCGACCACGGTCACGGCGTCGGCCAGCGACATGTCGAGATCAAGATCGTCCAACTCAGCGATGCCACCCAATCGATAGGCGTCGACATGGACGAGATCAGGTCCTTCGCTCAGCGACGGGTGCACCCGCGCAATCACAAAAGTCGGCGAGGTGACATCACCGCGCACTCCGAGCCCAGCGCCAAGGCCTTGCGTGAACGTGGTCTTGCCAGCCCCCAACTCGCCATTGAGCACGAGAACGTCTCCAGCCGCGAGCACCCCGGCAACCCGGCGCCCCAGATCGCGCATGGCAGTTGCATCGGGGGCGTCAACGAAGAGCCGGACTACCCGCTCCATTTCGACGTACGGTGGGTGAGCAGCGACCTGACGGAAACCGTTGCTGTGCCAAAACCCGACACTCTCGGGCAACTCTTGGCGCGCCAGGATCGCGACAGTTGTGCACCCGTCGGCGCCCTCGATGGCAGCCTCCACGAGTCGGTGCGCTAGCCCCGTGCCCTGGGCGGAAGGGACGACGCCGAAATCGGCGTAGAAACATTCGAGGCCCGGTCCGGTCAAAGATCAGCGCACCGACCGGCTCGCCCTCACGTTCGGCCAACAACCCGCCATTGGGGGCAAGCGCGGCAGCCAACGACTCCGGTGTCTCCCGATCTGCGTCGGCGGGCGGGTCAAGTGGTGGCCTGGCCCCAAACGCGGCTTCGACAACCTGATGCACTGCTGCAGCGGCCTCCCGACCCACGCGTCGGACGACGATCACTCCACCTGGCTTGGGGCCCACGTCAGTGCCCGGTGGTGACGGCGGCAACCAACTGATCTAGCGCGCTGTTGACCTGCTGATGTCGCTCAACGATCACCATGTGTCCGGCACCAGTGCATTCAACCAACGTGGACTCAGGCAGGTTCTTGTGGAGGTCCTGGCTATGCCTAAACGCGGTGATCTGATCGTCCGTGCCGCACACGATCCACGTCGGCAGATGCGCCAATGCGGCGAGGGCGGCCCGTCGATTGTGGCTGTCGAAGTTGGGGTAGAACGCCGCCACGACATCAAATCCAGTCTCCGACAACATGGCGTCGACAAACTCGACGTACTCCTCCGGCACATCGTCACCAAAGCCCAATTGATCGGTTGCGACCAGCGCCACCGGGCGGGTCGCCCGCCGCACTGAGTCGATGGCCCGGTGACCGTGGGACAGGACACTGACCGAGCGGCGAATGAGACCGTCGGAGAGCATTGACGGCACGAAAGGCAAAAACATCTTGTGTACGTCGAGTCGGCTGGCGCTGGTGGAAATGAGCCCGACCCCGACGATGCGATCGCCGAAAAGCTCCGGCTCATGTTCGGCCAAGGCAAGCACGGTCATGCCCCCCATCGAGTGACCGACGAGCACCACTGGCCCTGGGGCAGTTGCCTCGATCACCCGCCGAAGGTCGCGACCGAGTTGGTCAATCGTGGCGTTCTTGCGCGAGGAGCGGCCGGAACGGCCATGGGAACGCTGGTCATAGAAGACAGTTCGAATCAGGCCGCGATAAGCCGCCCGTTGGAAGTGCCAACAATCCTGATTGAGGGCAAAGCCGTGCACGAAGATCATCGTCACGTCTGGCGCGCCCGCGGCAGGCTCATCGACCTCGACATGCAGGGAAACGCCATCGTCGGCGATCACGATGAGCGGCTCCGAGCGCAGTGAACCCAACGGAATCTCGGCGACATGATCACGCCGCGCCAAGGCTCGGCGCTGCACTGCGACTCGACTCACGGCCCCGGCCACCGCCACTCCGACTGCGCCCGCAGCGATGCTGAGGATTGTCTGGCCCGGCTTCATCCCTGCCTCACAATCTGGCTCACCGTCTGGTCATTACTGCACGTCTTCATTGACATAGCGCCGACGCATGCGCCCACCCCAACGAGTGACGATCTCATAACTGATCGTGTCGCAGGCTTCCGCCCAATCCTGGGCGGTGGGTTCGCCGTCACGTCCCGGCCCGATTATGACGACTTCGCTGCCCGCTGGCGGGTCATCCGCGCCGAGATCGATCACAAATTGATCCATACAGACCCGCCCACGAATGGGTCGGCGCTTGCCTGCGACGGACACCTCCGCCCGCGAACTGGCATGGCGCGGCACGCCTTCGGCGTACCCGATCGGCACCAGACCCACCCTCGTCGGCCGGTCCGCGATCCAGGTATGCCCGTAGGAAACGCCAGCGCCAGCAGGGATTTGCTTGGTCAGCAACAGCCTTGTCTTCACGGTCATCGCCGGGATCAGGCGTTGGGCGAGGGATCCGGGCACTTCCGGCGCGGGATCAAGTCCATAGATCGCGATGCCGCAGCGCACGAGGTTAAAGCGTGAGGATGGCCTCAGCAGCGCGGCTGCGGAATTGGCCAGATGTCGTATTTCGGGGGTCAGGCCCGCGTCGTCGGCAACCGTAAGTGCCGCCCGAAAGCTGTCTTCCTGGGCGTCGTTGGCAGGGTGAGCGGGTTCATCGCTGGCCGCGAAGTGCGACCAGATGCCGGTGACGGTGATCTCTCCGACCTCTTGGGCGACCCTGGCCGCGTCAACGAGTGCGGCCCAGTCACCCTCAAGAGCACCCCCGCGGGAGAGACCCGTGTCGACCTTGAGTTGCACCCTCGCCTGGCGGCCAGCCGTTCGGCTGGCGACGGAGATCTCGGCCAATTGGTTGGTGGAGTAGGCCGTGACGTCGATGTCGTGGTTGATGGCGGCGGCGTAGTTTTCCCCCGGCACCGCCAGCCAGCTCAACAGCCGACCCTCGTCTCCGGCCGCTCTCAGCGCGAGCGCCTCCTCGAGCATGGCCACTCCCAACCAAGTTGCCCCGCCCTCTCGCGCTGCGCGAGCGCAGGGGATCATGCCGTGGCCGTAGGCGTCTGCCTTGACGACCGCCATCACTTCACAAGGCGCTCCTGTCGAGACCACCTCACGAAGCACGCGCACGTTGTGCCTGATCGCCGCCGAAATCCACCACGATCTCAGCGTGGACGTCGGCACTCATGGGGCTATTCTCTCAGGCGGCCATCTCCGGACGTCATACCGGAACGGCCTTTGGTATGACGTCCCTGTCAGGGCAGCAAGTGGCGGACAACCTCAGGGATCGCGCTAGCCACCCGACTCGCAGTGATCGGTCCACCGCCGGACGCCCAAGTGCCAGCGGCCCCGTGCAACCAGGCTCCCACCGAGGCGGCGTCAAACGGAGCCAAGCCACCAGCGAGGAGGGCGCCAATGAGTCCGGCCAGCACATCCCCAGAGCCGGCGGTGCCGAGCCAAGGCACTCCGGTCGTATTCACGACCACGCGCTCGGAGCCGGGTTCGGCGATGATGCTGCGTCGCCCCTTCAACAGCACCACCGCGCCGTACTTCTCCGCGGCTTCGCGAGCAAAGTGCAGTTGTCGTGCCTCAACTTCCTCTCGCTTAACGCTCAGCATTTGTGCTAATTCGCCCGCGTGTGGCGTCAACACGACCGGAGCGGTCGCGCGAAGCCGAAGATTGGTGCGCAGATAGGGCAGCAATCCATCGGCATCCACGACCACCGGGCAGCCATCGGCAAGACTTGCCTTGAGGGCTGCGGTGGACTCGCCCGATCCTCCGGAGCCGACAACCCAGGCCTGGACTTTGCCGGGGCCGACAACGACCTCCGGATGCGCAGTTCGTACGGCGTCCGCTGCTGACCCGACATACCGCACCATGCCGGCCAGCCCACTGTTTGCCCCCGCCACCGACAGCACCGCCGCGCCCGGATAGGTGGCCGAGCCGGTCCGCAAGCCGACCACTCCGCGGGTGTATTTGTGACCCGCCGGATCTGCCCGCGGCAGCAACTGTGCGATGTCGTCAGCCTGGAGCACCTCTCCGATCGGAGACTTCAGGGGGAGGTCCAAGTCCACGAGCTCGACCGCGCCACAGGCCCGAGCGGCCGGATCCACCAGGTGTGCGATCTTTAAGGTGCCGAAAGTGACGGTGAGATCGGCGCTGACATGGGTCCCGTGCACTTCGCCGCTGTCGACGTCGACACCACTTGGCACATCGACGGCAATGATCGGGACGCCTCGACACTCCATGAGCGCCCGCTCAGCTTCGGGCCGCAGCCCGCCCTGGGCACCGATGCCAACGATCCCGTCAATCACCAGATCCAGGTCGGGAGTGGGAGTCGACAGTCTTCTGGCGGAACTGTTCCGGGACGGCCGAAGGATGCGACCTCCAGCCGCCAAAAACGCCGCTAACCCGGACTGATGAACATCGGTGGCGATCAAGACCGCTTCCACCCGAGCGCCACGACGAGCCAGCAAGGCCCCGGCATACAAGGTGTCACCGCCGTTATTGCCCGAGCCCACCAGTAGCCGGATCCGACGCCCGTAGGCGGTGCCAAGGAAATCGATGACGGCGCTCGCCAAGCCGTGGGCGGCGCGCAGCATGAGCGTGTCTGGCGGCAAGCCACGAGTGGCCAGTTGGGTCATCAATGTTTCTTCAGCCGCCCGAACCGTGGCCACATCATGTGCGACGCGCATAAGGCGTTAGATTACGCGCAAAATGGCCGAGGGCCCGACGTTTCCATCGGGCCCTCGGTTTCATGCTGACTCAATTGAGCGAGCCCAACTTATCGTTTCGGAATCTTAAATTCCTGCCCCGGGAAAATCAGGTCAGGGTTTTCGATGTTGTTGAGGCGTGCGATGTCCATATAGTCGACGCCATATTCCGCAGCAATTGCGCTAAGCGTGTCACCAGACTTGACGGTGTAAGTCCGGGCAGCTTCACGAGCTTCCTGGCGGGCCTCTTGGCGCTCTTCCTTGCGTTCCTGCTGACGCTCTTCTCGACGTTCTTCCTGGCGGGCCTCTTGGCGCTCCGCTTTGCGGTCCGCCTTCTCGACGGCGAGCGCGGCCGCGGCGGCCTCCTCGTCGGCCGCCTCCACGGTCTCCTGCGGGACAGCCACCTCGGCCTGCACAGCTTCCTCTGCTTCAACGGCCGGCGCGGGGCGCCTCACAGCCGAAGGAGCGGACGTTGCTGGTGCGGTGACAACTGCATCCTCGACAACCTCTTCGGCTGCCTTCTTCTCCTCCGAATTGTCGCCGTCAAACGCGTCTTTGATCTTGTCGATCAAACCCATTGGCTTATCCCTATCTCTGCACTAGTTCCTGAGCCAAACTCAGGTCGCCCTCGGTGTGGGCAGGCACAACCTAACCCGACGGCGACAACGCCAATAACGGGGTGCCTAACGGACTAGTCAACGTTCAAGAATTACGACAGCCGAGGCAATACCCGCGTCATGAGACAGCGAAAGGTGACACTGAGTCACGCCCAAACTGTCCGCAGCAGCCAACACACTCCCCCGCAAAGTGAAGACCGGGCGGCCCGACTCTTCTGAGATCACCTCAGCGTCGTGCCAAGCCAAGCCACCCGGACCACCCAGTGCCTTGACCAAGGCCTCCTTGGCCGCAAATCTCGCCGCCAAGGAGGGGAGCAAACGGCTGGCCTCCTCGGAGGTGAAGAGGCGCTCGCGCAGCCCCGGCGTACGTTCCATCGCCTGGGCAAATCGGCCGATATCGACCACGTCGATCCCCACGCCAACAATGCTCATCAGCAGCGAACCCGTCTATTCGACCGTGACGGACTTGGCCAGATTGCGTGGCTGGTCGACGTCGTGGCCCAACAATGAGGCCAACTCGCAGGCAAACAGTTGCAGCGGGATGGCGGCCACGAGTGGCTGCAACAACACCGGCACCTTCGGCAATCTGATCAGCACGTCGGCATATGGCTCAATCGCCGTATCGCCTTCCTCGGCCAAGCAAACAGTGAACGCACCCCGAGCCCGGACCTCCTGAATGCCGCTAATCATCTTGTCGTGCAATTGGTCGCGACCCTGCGGAGGAATCACACACAGGATCGGCAGACCCTCTTCGATCAGCGCGATCGGCCCATGCTTCAGCTCACCCGCGGCAAACCCTTCAGCGTGGAGATAGGCAATCTCCTTAAGCTTCAGGGCGCCTTCAAGGGCGATCGGATAGCCGGCGTGCCGACCAAGGAACAACACCGTGCGCGACCCCGACTGGTCGGCAGCCAACTTGTAGACCTGATCCGCGTTATCGAGCACCGACTGGATGTGGTCGGGCATCCGGTCGAGTTGGTCGAGCACCTGAGTGATCTCGTCGCCATACCTCGTGCCTTTGACCTGAGCGAGATAGAGCGCCAGCAGATAACAGGCCACTAACTGAGTCAGGAAGCCTTTGGTGGAGGCAACGCCGATCTCCGGGCCGGCGTGGGTATACATCACCGCATCGGATTCGCGCGGGATCGTTGAGCCGTTGGTGTTGCAGATGGCCAAGACCCTCGACCGTTGGGCTCGGGCGTGTCGCAGGGCTTGCAGCGTGTCAGCTGTCTCGCCGGATTGGCTGATGGCAACCACGAGGGTGTCGCTGGTCAAGATCGGATCTCGATAACGAAACTCCGAAGCCAACTCGACCTCGACGGGGATCCGCGTCCAATGCTCGATGGCATATTTGGCCACCATGCCGGCATAGAAAGCTGTGCCGCAGGCCACGATGATGATCTTGTCGACATCGCGTAACTCCTGCTCAGAGAGCCGCATCTCGTCGAGTTGCAACGCTCCCGACGCCGTACGCCGACCAAGCAAGGAGTCCGCCACCGCTCGCGGCTGCTCGAAGATCTCCTTGCGCATGAACCAGTCGTAACCGTCCTTCTCCGCCGAGGAGAGGTCCCAGTCGACGTGATAGGGCTTGCCCGCACTCGGCGTACCGTCAAAGTTCGTGACCTCGACGGCATCGCGAGTGATCGTGACGACCTGATCTTGGCCGAGTTCCAGCGCCTCGCGCGTGTGCTCGATGAACGCTGCGACATCAGAACCAAGGAAGTTTTCGCCCTCTCCGATGCCAACCACCAGCGGGCTGTTTCGTCGAGCGGCCACCACCCGAGACGGGTCCAGGGCATCGACGGCGACGAGGGTGAACGCCCCCTCAAGTTGAGTGCAGGCGCGTTGCATGGCTGTGGTGAGGTCGGAACCGGCCAGCAGTTCGCGCTCGACCAGGTGTGCGGCAACCTCGGTGTCGGTCTCGGAGATCAGGTCGTGTCCCAGGCGCTCCAATTCGGCGCGCAGCGAGGCGAAGTTTTCGACGATCCCGTTATGCACCAGGGCAACCCGTCCGGTCGCGCCGAGGTGCGGGTGTGCGTTGCGGTCGTTGGGCGCTCCGTGGGTGGCCCAACGAGTGTGACCGATGCCGGTGTGCGACTCCGCCAGCGGAACGGCAGCCATGGACTTCTCCAAGTTGGCCAACTTGCCCGCACGCTTGTCGCTGCTGATCACCCCGCCGACCGCTGTGGTGTGGACCAAAGCGATCCCCGCAGAGTCATAGCCTCGGTATTCCATCCGCCGCAAGCCCTCGATAATCACCTGTTGCGCTTGCTGAGCCCCGACATAGCCAACGATTCCGCACATAGCCGAGGAGTCTATCGACCAGTGGGCTTCTCGGCGTCTGGGCCTGTCGCTGGCCGCGCGCGGTCGATTGGGCTGCAAGAATGCGCGGCATGGTCGATGAGGTCTCGCCGTACGTCGAGTTGAGTCGATCCGACTGGGCAGCGCTGGCTCCTGACACCAAAGACACCCTCAGCGCCGAAGAGATTGCCCAGCTGCGTGGCCTCGGCGATGCCCTCGACTTGGACGAGGTCCGGCAGGTCTATCTGCCGCTCTCGCGATTGCTGAGTCTCTACGTTGAGTCCCTGGGCCGCCTCAATCACGCTCAATGGGGCTTCCTCGACAAGCCGACCAGGCCTCGGACGCCCTTTGTGATTGGGCTGGCCGGTTCGGTCGCCGTCGGCAAGTCCACCACTGCCCGGGTGCTCCAACAAATGTTGGCGCACTGGCCCGAGCATCCCAACGTCGCCCTGATCACGACCGATGGGTTTCTGTTGCCCAACGCCGAGCTGGAGCGCCGCGGGATCCTGCAGCGCAAGGGCTTTCCCGAGAGTTACGACCGCCGGGCGCTGCTGAAGTTTGTCGTCGATATCAAGTCCGGCAAGGAAGAGGTCGAGGCGCCCAGCTATTCGCACCTCGCCTATGACGTGCGCCCCGGCGAACGCGTGGTGGTTCGCAAACCCGACATCGTGATCGTCGAGGGCCTCAACGTGTTGCAGCCCGCTCGCGTGCTCACTGATGGTCGGTCAGGTTTGGCGGTCAGTGATTTCTTCGACTTCACCGTCTATGTCGATGCCAGCACCGAACACATCCGCGAGTGGTATGTCGAACGGTTCCTCCGGCTTCGCGAGACTGCTTTTCGCAACCCCGCGTCGTACTTCTCGAAGTACTCGTTGCTCACCGAGACCGAGGCCATCGCGGAAGCAAGCCGGATCTGGGACACCATCAACGGCCCCAACCTGACGCAGAACATCAAACCCACGCGCTCCCGCGCCACCCTGGTGCTCCGCAAGGACCGCGACCACTCCGTCGACTACATCCGCCTCCGAAAACTCTAAAGCGGGTGGTTGAGGAGCGACCCAAACCCCAGGTGGTTGAGGAGGCGCGCCAGCGCCGTCTCGAAACCCCGGGTGGTTGAGGAGCGAGCGAAGCGAGCGTCTCCCCGGGTGGTTGAGGAGCGAGCGAAGCGAGCGTCTCGAAACCAACTTTCCGCGTCTGCCGGGGTCGAGCCGCAGCGATCCCCGCTGATCAGTTCCCGAAGGTAGATTTCGGCTATGGCAACTGCTCGACAAGCAACCACCATCGACGGCCCTAACTATCAGCGCGCTGGGGTCTTCGCGCTGATTGGCGCCACCCTGCTCGCGGTCCATGCGGTGTACGCCGCCGCCACTGGCTCCGAGCTGCCCGTCGTACTCCCGATTGCACCGTTCTTCCTCAGCGCTTGTGTGGTCAGCCTGGCGATCACCATCAACGCCGTGCGCGGGCGCAACCTCGGCATCGCCCTGGGCATGATCGGCTCGGTCGTCGGTCTCGGCAGCGGTTTCCTGGCAGCCATCACCGACGATCCCGGACCGTTTTTCGCAGCGTCGATGATCCTGGCGTTTGTTGGTGTGTTGATCGTGGGCCTGAGTTTCCCCAAGCCCCGGGCCGGCTACCCGAAGTACGCCGTTTACGCCTTCCTGTCCGGTGCCGCCCTCTTGGTTGTGCGAGGTCTGATCGGCGTACTCGACGAAGACTTTGCGGATCTCGCCTATCTCGCCCCCGCCATTGCCTGGGCCTTGCTCGGTCGCGTCTCCCTCGGCCCGGACCCGCTCCCCCAGCGAGCGGCGGCTCCAGTCAAGGCCCGCCCCGCCGGCCAAACCAAATCCCGCAAAACCAAAAGAAAGCGCTGATCCAGCCACCCGAGATAGTCCGCCGCGATACGCATGTTTTTTAGCGAAATATGGCCAGATGAGGGTGTAGAACGCGGCGGACTAAGTGGATGGGCCCTACAGCGCCAGCCTTCGTCGTACGACGTCAGCCAGGCGCTCCGCGACGGCCTGGGCTTCCTCAGCCGTGGCAGCCTCGACCATCACCCGCACCAAGGGCTCAGTTCCGGAAGGCCGCAGCAACACCCGCCCGTTTTCGCCAAGCAGCGCCTCTTCCTCGGCTACCGCGGCAGCAACGACGCCGTCTTGGTCGGTGCGGTCCTTGTCGACGTTCGGCACATTGATCAGCACTTGCGGATGGCGGGTCATCACGGCCGCGAGGTCCTTCAAAGAACGGCCCGACGTCGCCATCCGCTCAAGAATGTGGAGCGCCGTCAGAGTGCCGTCGCCGGTCGTCGCATATTCGCTCAGGATCACGTGGCCCGACTGCTCACCGCCGAGCGAGTAGCCCGACACATTCATCGCCTCAAGGACGTAGCGGTCGCCGACCTTCGTCTGACGCACCCCGATGCCGGCCGCCTTCATCGCCTGCACAAAACCCAGGTTGCTCATCACCGTTGCCACAACGGTGTCTCGAACGAGGTGTCCGGTGTCGTGTAGGGCCAGCGCCAAGATCGCCAGGATCTGGTCACCATCCACCACGGTGCCCTCATGATCGATGGCCAAACACCGGTCGGCATCGCCATCGAGGGCAAAGCCGACGTGGGCGCCTCGCTCTATGACTGCCGCCCGCAAGGACTCCATATGCGTGGAGCCACAGTTTTCGTTGATGTTGAGGCCGTCAGGGGCCGCGTGGATCGACCACACCGTGGCGCCGGCGTCCTCCAACGATCGCGGACCAGATTCGAACGCTGCCCCATTGGCGCAATCCAACACCACCTTGAGTCCCGCCAGCGGGTGGTCGATAGCCCGCACCAGGTGGGCCGCATAGTCGTCCAACGCCTCGACGTAGGGCATCACTCGCCCGACATCGCCGCCCAAGGGTCGTTCCCACGGCTCATGCATACGTCGTTCGATGGCGATCTCGATGGAGTCGTCGATCTTTTTGCCGCCGCGCGCCAAAAACTTGATGCCGTTGTCTGGCATGGCGTTATGCGACGCAGAGAGTACGACGCCAAGGTCGGCACCGAGAAGGCCGGTGAGATAAGCAACGCCGGGAGTGGGCAACACCCCCAGCAACAACACATCCACGCCTGCCGATGCCAAGCCGGCGACGACTGCCGCCTCGAGGAATTGCCCGGAGATGCGGGTGTCGCGACCGACAACCGCCAAGGGTCGGTGTCCTTCAAACTCGCCAAGGTCAGCCAGCACATGGGCGGCAGCAACAGAAAGGTCCAGGGCCAGCTCTGCGGTCAAGTGACCGTTTGCCAGGCCCCGGACCCCGTCCGTGCCGAAAAGTGTCTTACCGGTCACTGTAGTTCCGGTGTGGACGCGATTAGCGCTTGCTGAATTGAGGAGCCTTGCGGGCCTTCTTAAGACCAGCTTTCTTGCGCTCGATGACGCGGGCGTCGCGAGTCAGCAGTCCAGCCTTCTTCAGCGAGGCGCGGTTGGCTTCTTCGTCAATCGCGTTGAGCGAACGGGCCACGCCGAGGCGCAGCGCGCCGGCCTGGCCGGTGATGCCGCCACCGTGGATGCGAGCAATCACGTCGAACCGGCCCACCAGGTCGGTGTTAACGAAAGGCTCGTTGACAACCTGCTGGTGCAGCTTGTTGGGGAAGTAGTTCTCCAGGGTGCGGCCATTGACGCGCCACTTGCCGGTGCCGGGAACCAAGCGCACGCGGGCGACGGCTTCCTTGCGACGGCCGGTCGCGCCAGCCGGCGCGATCGTTGCCGGACGCAGCGGAGCGTCGGCGGCGGGGGCGCTCTCGGAGCTGTAGGCGATGCCTTGCTCGTCAGTCTCGAAAAGGTCGTCGACCTCGTCAACGCTCACGTCGGTGGTGGTGTCAGCCACGAAAATTCCTTACTTCAAACTCGATAGTGCTGGGACAGCAGCGGATTATTGAGAGACCTGGTTGATCTCAAAGGGCACAGCCTGCTGCGCCTGGTGCGGGTGATCAGGGCCGGCGTAGACCTTGAGCTTCTTCAACATGGCGCGACCCAACTTGTTCTTGGGCAGCATCCCCCACACGGCCTTCTCGACAGCCTTGCGAGCATCTTTGTCGAGCATGACGCCGATCGGGGTGGCGGTGAGGCCGCCCGGGAAGCCTGAGTGACGGTAGGCCATCTTGGTGGTGCGCTTGGTGCCGGAAAGCGCAAGCTTTTCGGCGTTGATGATGATCACGAAGTCGCCAGTGTCCATGTGCGGCGCATACATCGCCTTGTGCTTGCCACGCAGCAAGTTGGCGGACTGGACGGCGAGCCGACCCAGCACCACGTCGGTGGCATCAATGACGTGCCAGTTGTGCTGGATGTCACCAGGCTTGGGGCTATACGTGCGCACGACGATTTACCTTCTTCGTAATCTGACTTGGGGTATTGCAGAGTTAACGACCAACGGCGCGGATCAAGCGCGCACCAGCGACCAAGAATACGTCTCGGCATCAGGGCTGGTCAAAACGGGATCGATTCGCACCTGAGTCGGACCCCGTCTAGGTTTGGGCTAGACCGGGCGACTGCACCCCGACACGCCACCTAGTCTGCGTCATCTCATACCTTTGCCTCAAGGCCCGCAACTTTCCAGCACCGCCACCACAGCACCATCAAGGAGCCTCAGTGACCGACGTATCGGCTAGCCCGTCCCTAACCGTTCGCGATAACCGCACCGGCCAGACTTACGACGTCCCTATCCTCGACGGCACCATCAAAGCCGCCGACATCGGTCAGATCCGCGTCGACGATGACGACCCCGGCATCGCGGTCTATGACCCCGGCTTCGTTAACACCGCGTCGTGTCGCAGTTCGATCACCTTCATCGATGGCGACAAAGGCATCCTCGAATATCGCGGCTACCCCATCGAGCAGTTGGCGGAGGACTCCAACTTCCTCGAGGTGGCCTATCTGTTGATCCACGGCGCGTTGCCAAGCCGGGAGGAGTACGTCGCCTGGGAGCACGAGATCACCTATCACACGTTCGTGCACGAAAACATCAAGCGGTTCATGCAGGGCTTCACCTATGACGCCCATCCCATGGGCATGCTGATGGCTTCCGTCGGCGCGATGTCGACGTTCTACCCAGACGCCCGCAACATCCAGGACCCGGAGAACCGGCACCGCCAGATGGTGAGGATGATCGCCAAGATGCCAACGCTGGGCGCCTGGGCTTTCCGGCACGCGCAGGGCAAGCCTTATGTCTACCCCGACAACGACCTGGGCTACACCGCCAACTTCCTCTCCATGCTCTTCAAGATGAGCGAGAGCAAGTTTGAGGCTGACCCGCGTCTGGTCAAGGCCCTCGACGTCCTCTTGATCCTGCACGCCGATCACGAGCAGAACTGTTCAACCAACGCCGTCCGCTCGGTCGGCTCCTCACAGGTCGATCCCTATTCCGCGGTCGCCGCGGGCGTCGCTGCCCTCTATGGCCCGCTCCACGGCGGGGCCAACGAGGCCGTTCTACGGATGCTGCGAAGGATCGGGACGAAGGAAAACATCCCGGCCTTCATCGAGGGCGTCAAGAACGGCAACGAAAAACTAATGGGCTTCGGCCACCGGGTCTACAAGAACTTTGACCCACGCGCGACCATCATCAAGAAGGCGTGTGATGACGTCTTCGAGGTCACCGGCGTCAACCCGCTGCTCGCGATCGCCCAGGAGTTGGAGAAGATCGCGCTCGAGGACGAATACTTCATCAAGCGCAAGCTCTACCCCAACGTCGACTTCTATTCCGGTCTGATCTACGAAGCTTTCCAATTCCCGCCGGAGATGTTCACGGTGCTGTTTGCCATCGGACGTACGCCGGGTTGGCTCGCGCAGTGGCTGGAGTTGGTGCAAGACAAGGAACAGCGGATTGCTCGCCCCAAGCAGATCTACACAGGCGACCGCACACTCACGTTCCCGCCCGCCCCCGCCCGCTGGGAATAGCCACCCCGTCCAGGAGTCACGCAGATCGGCCGAGGAGTCACGCAGATCCGCCGAGGAGTCACGCAGATCGGGCGAGGAGTCACGCAGATCCGCCGAGGAGTCACTCCGGCACGTATCCAACGCCGTAATCGCGCCTCTTGGAGGGCATGACACCGAATCCCCTGGCCACCTGGGTGACCCTGCAACACGTTCCTTCCGTTTCCCCTCAGAGGTACGCCGCGATCAAGCGTCGCCGCCGGATCGCTGCCCTCCTCTCAGCCAGGGTCGCAGCGCGTGCCGAAGCCAAGGATCACGCAGGAAAATCTAGCCTCGCCACAGCCTGATCTCAGCCTGCTCACAGACTCGCTGCCCATGCTTGGACCTATGAGCGACACGCACGTCTATCCCCCGAATCCTTACGCCACCGAAGACACCGCCCCCATCCCCACGCAGGGCGCCTCTTACCCCCCACCCGCGCCGCCGACGCCTCCTTCCGCGCCAGCCCTCCCACCGGCGCCACGCGGTCGAGGTTTCGCAGCCGCTGTCATAGCCGCAGCTTTGATCGCCGGCGCCGGTGGCGGCGTTGCCGGCGCAGCCGCTTGGAATGAGTTCGGACCAAGGACCTCGAACACCTCGTCGCTCAACGGGAACGCGACGCAGACCAGCACCCCGCTCGACCCCGCACCTGAGCGGGAGGGCAACGGTTCGGTTGAGCAAGTCGCTGAAGCGCTACTCCCGTCGGTAGTCCAGATCAACGTGACCGGCACTCAAGGAGGCGGCTCCGGATCGGGTGTGATCTTGACGAGCGACGGCCGGATCTTGACCAATAATCACGTCGTCGAAGCGGCCGGCGAGGGAGGCACATTGTCGGTGTCCTTCAACGACGGCACGAAGGTTGACGCCGAAGTTGTCGGTACTGATCCATTGACCGACTCTGCGGTCATCCAGGCAAAAGACGTCAGCGGATTGACGCCCGCCGAGATTGGTCAGTCGGCTGATGTGAGAGTTGGTCAAGATGTGGTGGCCATCGGGTCGCCGTACGGCCTCGACGCGAGCGTCACCAGCGGCATTATCAGCGCCCTCAACCGCCCAGTCACCGTCGGCGAGGACGCCACTGGCGGCTCCATTACTTATCCGGCTCTGCAGACCGATGCGGCCATCAATCCCGGCAACAGCGGCGGCCCGCTAGTCGATATGGCCGGACGGGTGATCGGCATCAACTCCTCGATCCGCAGCACTGGTTCGACCTCTGGAGAAGCAGGTTCGATTGGCCTTGGGTTTGCGATCCCGATCGATGAGCTGATGCCGATTGTGGATCAAATCGTGGCTGGCGATACGCCAACCCACGCCCGGCTCGGCATTGGCCTCTCTCGCACGACCGAGAGTGCTCAAGCCGAAGGAGCCCAAGTGGCTGAGGTCAACGCTGGCTCTGCCGCTGAGGCTGCGGGGCTTGAGCCGGGAGATGTCATCACCCGCCTCAATGAAGCGCAGATCACTGATGGCGAGTCGCTGATTGCGACCGTCCGCTCCTACCGCCCGGGAGATGCGGTCAACGTGACCTTTATCCGCGATGGCGACGAGAAGACCGCGACTTTGACCTTGGACTCCGACGCTAACCAATAAGGCCCAAACCACCAGATGGTCCGACCTGAAAATTCATCATTCCAGGGGTGGAGATGATGATTAAAAGGTCGGACTATCTGGATTTAGAATCGTTATCGGGTTCGGATCACTCGGGCCTCGTCCCACACCGGCCCATCGGATTCATAGACGCGCCCATCCGCGCCATACACCAGGAACCGATCGAAACCCTTCGCGAACCAGCGGTCGTGGGTGACGGCGACCACCGTCCCCTCAAATGCCTCTAGCCCCTCCTCGAGGGCCTCGGCAGACTGCACATCAAGGTTGTCGGTGGGCTCGTCGAGCAGTAAGAGGGTGGCACCTGAAAGCTCGAGCAGCAGGATTTGGAATCGTGCCTGCTGACCACCTGACAAGGTCTCGAAGCGTTGCTCGCCGGCGTACGCCAACTCATAGCGATCAAGAACCCGAGCTGCCAGCTCTCGACCCATGCCAGCACGCCGCTCATCGCCACGGTGGAGGATCTCTAGCAGGCTTCGCCCGACCAACTCCGGGTGTTCGTGAGTCTGCACGAACCAACCCGGCCGCACTCGAGCTCCCAGCTTCGCGACACCGCGGTGCAAAACCGGCTCGATCGCCACCTCCCCGACGGGTTGGTGCTCAACATTAGGATCGGAGCCGCCCGCGGCGAGCAGACGCAGGAAGTGGGACTTGCCCGATCCATTGCTGCCCAGCACAGCAACCCGCTCGCCATACCAAACCTCGAGGTCAAAGGGATGCATCAGGCCGATCATTTCGAGCTCGGTGCAGACGATCGCGCGCTTGCCAGTGCGCCCGCCTTTGAGGCGCATCTTGACCTGCTGCTCGCGTGGTTGCTCAATCGGCGGTCCGGCCTCCTCAAACTTCCTGAGGCGGGTCTTCGCCGCTTGATAGCGACTCGCGAGGCCGTCGTTATAGGCCGCCTTTGCCTTGTACATCAGCATCAGCGCCCGCAGTTTGGCGTGTTCCTCATCCCAGCGCCTGCGCATTTCCTCCAAGCGGGCGAACCGGTCCTTGCGGGCAACATGGTAAGACGTAAAGCCGCCGGGATGGGTCCACACGAGGTTGCCCGCCGCCCCCAATTCCACTGTCACCACACGAGTTGCGGTGTTATTGAGCAACTCCCGATCGTGGGAAATGAACAGGATTGTCTTGTCGGACTCCCGGATCTGCTCCTCGAGCCAAAGCTTGCCGGGCACGTCGAGGAAGTTGTCGGGCTCGTCCAGAAGCAACACTTCGTTGTTGCTTCGCAGGAGATATTCGAGAATGAGCCGCTTCTGTTCGCCGCCCGAAAGTGTGTGCAGATCGCGGTGTCTAGCCCGATCAAAAGAGAGCCCAAGGCCCGCGATGGTGCAGACATCCCACGTCACTTCAAGGTCGTAGCCTCCCGCGTCGGCGTACTCCGAAAGAGCCGTGGCGTAGCGCATTTGCGTTGGCTCGTCATCGGTTTCCATGAGCGCGACTTCGGTCGCATGCACGTCTTCTGCGGCTCGGCGTACCCGCTCGGGAGCCACCGACAACAGCAAGTCGGCCACGGTTTCGGCGTCGCGAGCCACAAACTGACGCATCACACCCAGACCGCCGGACTTAGTCACGACTCCCCCATGGGGGGCCAACTCCCCCGTGATGATGCGCAGAAGAGTCGTCTTGCCAGCGCCATTGGCGCCCACGAGCGCGACTTTGGCGCCGTCGCCGACGCGAAACGAGACATCGTCGAGCAGCACCCGCCCATCTGGCAGCTCGTATCTCACGTTTGCTACCTCGATGTGTCCCACTCCCGCATTCTCCCCCTTGTACCTCCGGCCCGGCATCCGGTTTAGCCACCCGGTGTCCCCACCAGGAGGCAATCTCGTCTCAACGAAGCAAATTCAGCCCTTTGAGGGCCTGTTCGCCTCCTGGTGCGTACGTCACAGCGCGAGGGAGGACAACTCGTCCAAGACAGAACGAACGTATGTCGGAGAGAGCATGACTTGCTCCCACGTGAACCTCAGCACCAACCACCCGGCCATAGCCAGGGCGTTGTAGCGCACGCAGTCACGACCGTGGCCGTCCCTAGTTGCATGGAAGGTCCAAGAATCGGCTTCAAAGATGATCCGCCGCTCGACATCCACGAGATCTGGATGCCACACCCGCCCACTGGCGGCAATTGCGAGTTGAGGCTGGACCGCAAGGTGTCCCGATTCAATGATCAGGGCGCGGAGAACGGACTCAAAAGGATTTGCCGCAAGCGCGTCTGCATGCTCAGCGACAAGTCGCGCGCGTTGGGCGCCCTTGCCGCGCACCCGCGCCGCGCCTTCAAGCAGTTCATTCACCGTGATCGCGCCGTGCCGAAGTGCAGAGTCTGCGACCGCCAACGCCTCATCAAAAGGGAGCTTCGAGCGCAGTCGAGAACGGTACGCAGGGGGCGAGTCACGCCATTGTCTACCTCATCGGGCTGGCAGTGAGCGAAGCTGATGTGTCTGGTCGCTTGGGCCTCGGGACTTGGGTGCGCATTGCGGCGAACAGTCACCCAGGCAAGTTGGGGACGGCTCTTGACTTCCCATCCGTGTGCGACCGCCGCGCTGAGGTGCGAGACCACACCACCCACCTGCGCGGCAGACAGCCGATCAGACTCGAGATCGGCAAGAACAAATCGACCGCGGGAGACCTTTCGGACTTCACCCCTACGCATCGCGCGTCTGAGGGAGCGTCGAGTCGCCAGTTGGGTGATGGCGGAAGCAGTGCCGATTCCCCCCAACCGATGCAATGCCTCCGCCGCCTCCACCCCAGGAGGATGCCTGAATTCGCTTCTCCGCGTCGACGGTTATCCACAGGCGTACCTGCCAGGAGGCAAACTCAGAGAAAGTCCGGTTTCGATGGCAAGTTCGGCCGCGTTTGCCCTCCCGTCGGTACGGGTCGGCGGCTAGGTCTAGTGGGCGCCGACCAGGTTGAGACCAATGACACCAGCGACGATCAAGCCTAGGAAGAACGCCTTGGCCGCGCCGAGGGATTCGCCGAGGAAGAAGTAGGCCACGACAGCCACCATGGCTGTGCCGATGCCCGACCACACGGCGTAGGCAATGGAGACCGGCATGTGCCGCACGACCAGCGCGAGCAACCAGATCGACAGCGCATACCCGCCGAAGACTCCGATGGACCACCACAGATTGGTGAAACCCTCAGCCCGCGGCAAGAACGCTGTGGCGACGACCTCGACAACAATTGCAACGCCCAACAGGACGACTGCCCAAAACATGACTTTCCCTTCACCTCGATGTAGCACTCGCTACATTCCCAAGTGAACTGTAGCACCTGCTACATTCAAGATGTGAGTCGGCAAGAACAACTCTTGACAGCTGCCACCAATTACGTGCTGACCCACGGCTTGATCGGCCTCAGTTTGCGGCCCCTGGCAGCCGCCATCGGCACCAGCGATCGAATGCTCATCTACCACTTTGAGACTCGGGATGCGCTGGTCACCGCGATCATTGGGCAGGTCAACGACCGCTCGGTCGAAGCGCTGGGCACGCTGGACAAGGCGTCATCGGTTCGTGCTGGCGTGCTCCTGCTCTGGGCTGCCTACCAGCGCGAACCGATGCGCTCGTGTGAGCAGGTCTACGTCCAGGCGACGGCTAGTGGCTTGCTGGGCGATGAGCCTTATCGCTGCGGCGTACGCCGCGCCAACGACCGCTGGCGCGCAGGGCTCAGTGCCTACCTCAGCGACTGTGGCGCTCCGCCCGAGCGACTCGCCAGAATCACCAGCCTGGTCGATTCGGCCCTGCTCGGTTTCTATGTTGATCTGGCGACCGACACCCCCGAGGAACTCCTCGGCGGCGTCAAAGATCTAGCCGACGCTGCACACGCTCTGGCCCATCCGCCTCTCAGTCTTCGGTCGCCTCGGCCCAGAGATTGACGCCTGAGTCGACGGCGTGCAGGTCGATCGCGGCAATTTCGTCGGCAGTCAAGGCAGGAAAAGACAAGGCATCGAGATTGGTGTCCAGCTGTTCGACTGATGAAGCCCCGAGAACCAACGAGGTCATCCGCGGATCGCGCAAAGCCCACTGAAGGGCCAACTGGGCCAACTTTTGGCCACGACCGACCGCAATCTCGTTGAGAGCCCGCACCCGATCGAGCACCGCCTCATCGAGACCCGCAAGCGTGGAATTGTCACGCGCCGCCCGCGAGTCCGCCGGCACACCCCCGAGATAGCGATCGGTCAATAGCCCTTGAGCGAGTGCCGTGAAGCCAATGCAACCCATGCCCTGGCGCTCTAGTTCGTCGAGCAAGTCGGGTTCGATCCAGCGATTGAACATGTTGTACGACGGCTGGTGGATGAGCAGCGGTGTGCCCAGCGACCGAGCAATCTCGGCCGCTTCGCGCGTCTTGGCGGCGGAGTATGACGAGATCCCGACATAGAGGGCTCGACCCGAGCGCACCGCGTGATCGAGCGCCATCATGGTCTCTTCGATTGGCGTTTCGGCATCGAAGCGGTGGCTATAGAAGATGTCGACGTAGTCCATCCCCATCCGCTCGAGAGACTGGTCGAGCGAGGCCAGCACATACTTTCGCGAACCACCACCTTGCCCATACGGTCCCGGCCACATGTCATAGCCAGCCTTGGTCGAGATGATCAATTCATCGCGGTAGGGCGCGAAGTCGTCCGCGAGATAGCGTCCCCAGTTTTCCTCCGCGCGACCGTAGGGCGGACCGTAGTTGTTGGCCAAGTCGAAGTGGGTCACCCCGCGATCAAAGGCCCGCCGCAGAATCGCCCGCTGCGTCTCCTCCGGTCGGTCGGTGCCGAAGTTCTGCCACAACCCCAGTGACATGGCCGGGAGTTTTAGGCCGCTCTGCCCGGTGAACCGATATTCCATGTGGTCATAGCGGTCTGCCGCCGCAACGTAGGTCATTCGCCCATTGTGCCCGGGAGTCGCCAACTCGGTGACTCCTCGGCCCGATTACGTGACTCCTCGGCCCAGTTACGTGACTCCTCGGCGGGATTCGAGGACCCGGAAGCCCTTGGCACTGGCTAGCCGGGTCGTGGGATAGCCCTGCTCCCCCAGCCAGCGTTGCAGCGAGTCGGCACCAAGGTTTTTGCCGACCACCATCACCGCCCGTCCCCCTGGGCGAAGGGTCGGCAGCCACCGGAGCAGCAGTTCGTGCAGTGCCTGCTTGCCGATCCGGATCGGAGGATTCGACCAGATCTCGTCGTACGACGCCACGGGCACCGCGTCGGGAACATGAGCCACAAACCGGTCCCCCACTTCGAGGGCCACGGCGTTCTCGTTGGCGAGCAAGACGGCACGTTCGTTGACGTCGACCCCTGTCACGAACACGTTCTGCGAGGCCACCGTTATCGCCAATCCAATGACACCGAAGCCGCATCCGAGATCGAGGATATGACCCGTCGCGGGCGGAGACGTCTCGCGAAAAAGCACCGCTGTTCCGCTATCGACCCGTCCTTGGGCAAAAACGCCGCTGCCGCTCACCAGGGAAAGCTCATGTCCCCAGATGGTTGCGTGCACGGGGGCTCGCTTAAACGCCACCAACGGGTCGGCCGAAAAGTAGTGGTCCTCAGTCAAGGCTCCGCACCTGTCTGGTTAGCTCGGCCTGCGCGGCGAGGTGGGCGTCGTCGGCATACCGGACTTCTTCTAGGGTCAAGCCGTTGGCCGCCAGGACCAGCATTTCGGGACCGCGCACCCGCTCAGCCAGCACGCTCTCAATCCACTCAGGCTCCCGATAGCCCTCGCCTACCCGCACCAGACAGCCGACGATCGAGCGGACCATCCGGTGACAAAAAGCATCCGCGCGAATGTTTCCGACCAAGAGACCGGAGGGTTCTCGAACCCACTCGACGTCAAGCAACCGACGGATCGTCGTCGCGCCGTCGCGGCGTTGGCAGAATGCGGCAAAGTCGTGCTGCCCCAACAGCGCCTGAGCTGCCACGTTCATCCGCACCTCGTCGAGCCTGTGCGACCAATTCAACACATGGCCCCGGGTCAATGGATCGATAGCGCTCAGATCATCCCTGATCCGATAGACGTAGCGGCGCCATAGCGCCGAAAACCGGGCGTCGAAACCTGGTGGGGCTTCAACCACCGACCGAACTGTGATGTCCGACTCGAGCACCCCGCGCAGCCGTCTATTCAAGGACCCAAAGGGCGAGGACGAGCGCGAGGGCGTTGACGCGAGCAGGGCCGCCTCGTCCACATCAACATGTACGACTTGAGCCCGGGCGTGTACGCCGGCGTCGGTGCGACCAGCACACACAGTCGACACATCCGGCTGCCGCAGGATCATCGCTAGCGCCGACTCCAGTTCGCCCTGCACCGTGCGCAGCCCTGGCTGGATGGCCCACCCGGAAAAATCGGTGCCTTCATAGGCCAGGTCCAGACGCAATCGCACGATTGCCAACCTTAGCCGCGGAGTCGGTGAGACTCAGAGTTCGTGCTTGTAGGGCGGGTTAGCACCGGCCCGGGAAACGGTGATCGCGGCGACCCGAGCGGCGTACTCGCAGATAGCTGTCCACTCCTCCGCCTTGAGCGCCGCCAGCGCCTCGCGGCCCCCCGCACCGACCAGGCCACGGGTCCAGAGCTCGTCGAGGAAGGCGGCCCCGAAGGTATCCCCGGCGCCGATCGTGTCGGCCACCACTACCGGCACCGACTCAATCTCACCCGTTGCTTGCGCAGTGACCCACAGAGCGCCCTCGCCACCCCGAGTCACCACCACCGCCACCGGCCCCATTGCGAGCAACCTCTGGGCCGACTGCGCGATTGAGAGATGCGGATAAAGGGCAATCAGGTCCTCGTCGGACGCCTTCACGATGTCGGCGAGAGCCACGATCCGCTCGACGGCAGCCACCACTTCCGAACCGGTCCCGGTGATGCTTGGGCGAGCGTTGATGTCATAACTAATCACCGCAGAGTCCGCCAGCTGAGTCAGCGCAGCCGCCACCTCTTCGCAACCGGGTGTGAGCACTGCCGCCAGCGATGAGGTGTGTACGGCGACCGGCATGGCCTGACCGAGCGTCAGCGGGTTCAGCCGCCATTCGATGTCGAAGACGTAGGTCGCGGAACCGTCCTCGGCGAGCGTGGCGATGGCCGAGGAAGAGTGATCGATCGAGTGTGGGTCGCTGGCGTAGCCAACGCCTGCAGCATCTATGTGAGTGCGCAGGATCTGGCCATAAGGGTCGTCGGCAAAGGCAGTGGCAAAGAGCACCGGTCGCTCGAGCCGTGAGAGCGCCACGGCGACGTTGGCCGCGCTGCCGCCGGCGTACTCCTTCAATGACTCATCTGGCTGGCGCACTGCGTCGACTAAGGCCTCGCCGATGACCAGCGCAACAGAATCCATGGCGTGATCTTTTCCTATTCCTGGCCGACATGCCATCTGGTGCCTGCATGTGGACCAAATGCAGCGAAGCCCGCCCCCTGGGGGACGGGCTTCGCGACACGTTTGAGAACTAGTCGGCTTTGGGGGCATCCTCTGCCGAAGACTCGGCAGCCTCTTCAGGAGCTTCCGCTTCGACCTCCGCCTCGACCTCAGTCTCGACGGCGACGTTTTCCTCGGGAGCCTCTTCAACGACCGGGGTTGGTTCAGCCTTCGCCTCGGTCTTCTTGGCGCGCGACGGCTTGGGGTTATAACCCTCGGTCACCAACTCGATCACGGCCATCGGAGCGTTATCGCCCTTGCGGGGCGCGATCTTGGTGATCCGGGTGTAACCGCCTGGACGGTCGGCGAAGCGCGGACCGATCTCGGTGAAGAGTTCGTGCACCACACCCTTATCGCGGATGGTCTTGAGGACCTCGCGACGGTTGTGCAGGCTCTTGACCGTGCCGAGCTCGGCCGTCTTCGCTTTGGTGATCAACTTTTCCGCGATCGGGCGCAAGAATCGCGCCTTGGCTTCGGTCGTGGTGATCCGGCCATGCTCAAACAGAGCCGTGGCCAGGTTTGCCATGATCAGACGCTGGTGGGCGGGGCTGCCGCCGAAGCGGGGGCCCTTCTTTGGTGCTGGCATTGTTCTCTCGTTTCTCTCCGGCCGTGTGAGGTACCGGAGTAGATAGTTGCGTGGTGATCGAGCTTGTCGAGATCTCGACAAGCTCGATCAACGAGGGTTTAGTACTGCTCGTCCTCGACGAAGGCATCATCGTCATCGTCGTAGGCCGATAGCACGGAGCGGGGATCAAACCCCGGCGCGCTGTCCTTGAGGTTGAGACCCATTTCGATGAGCTTGAGCTTGACCTCGTCGATGGACTTAGCACCAAAGTTGCGAATGTCGAGCAGGTCCTGCTCCGAGCGCGAGATGAGCTCACCCACAGTGTGGATGCCCTCACGCTTGAGGCAGTTGTAGGAGCGGACGGTGAGCTGCAGGTCTTCGACCGGCAACGCCAGATCAGCAGCAAGCTGCTCATCCACCGGCGAGGGACCGATGTCGACGCCCTCGGCCTCGACGTTGAGTTCACGAGCCAGCCCGAAGAGCTCGACCAACGTCTTGCCCGCAGAGGCGATGGCGTCACGGGGACGGATCGACTGCTTGGTCTCAACGTCGATGACCAGACGGTCAAAGTCGGTGCGTTGTTCGACACGCGTCGCCTCGACCTTGTAGGTCACCTTCAGGACGGGTGAGTAGATGGAGTCGACCGGCATCCGGCCAATCTCGTTGTCGGCACCCTTGTTTTGAACGGCCGAAACGTAGCCGCGGCCACGCTCCACGACCAACTCCATCTCCAACTTGCCTTTGTCGGACAAGGTGGCGATGCGCAGCTCGGGATTGTGGACCTCGACACCGGCCGGCGGCGCGATGTCGGCCGCGGTGACGTCGCCGGCACCGGACTTGCGGAGATACATCGTGACCGGCTCATCATGCTCCGAGGAGACGACGAGGCCCTTGAGATTCAAAATGACCTCGGTGATGTCCTCGCGGACACCCTCAATGGTCGAGAACTCATGCAGGACTGAGTCGATCTTGATGCTGGTGACCGACGCGCCAGGGATCGACGAGAGAAGAGTACGGCGCAGCGAGTTGCCGAGGGTGTAGCCGAAACCCGGCTCCAAAGGCTCAATAACGAACCGCGAGCGGTAATCGTCAACGACGTCTTCGGACAATGTGGGGCGCTGAGCAATAAGCACTGGTGTTTCCTTCCCGAACCTTCCGCTATTTGAAGGCTCGAACTGCTGACATTGGATGGAATGCGGCGTCCTCTTGCGAGGAAAGTGCGGGGGCTAGATGGTCTCTGGCCCCCACACGATTACTTCTTGGAGTAGTACTCGACGATCAGTTGCTCTTGAACCAGCAGATCGATCTGTGCGCGGATCGGGAGCTGGTGCACCAGGACGCGCATCCGGTTGGGGATCACTTCCAGCCACGCCGGCACGATCCTTTCGCCGTGGGTCTCGCGAGCCACGATGAACGGGGTGGTCTCCAACGACTTCTCGCGAACGTCAATGATGTCGTGAGCAGTCACCTGGAACGAAGGAATGTCGACCTTGCGGCCGTTGACCTTGAAGTGACCGTGCACGACCAACTGACGAGCTTGGCGACGTGTCCGAGCAAATCCGGCGCGGTAAACCACGTTGTCGAGGCGGCATTCGAGCAGCTGCAACAGGTTGTCGCCGGTCTTGCCGCTACGACGCGACGCCTCGGTGTAGTAGTTGTGGAATTGCTTCTCCAGCACGCCGTAGGTCAAGCGAGCCTTCTGCTTCTCGCGAAGCTGCAGCAGGTATTCGCTTTCCTTGATCCGGCCACGACCGTGCTGGCCGGGAGGATAGGGGCGGCGCTCAAAAGCCTGATCGCCACCGACGAGGTCGACACCGAGACGGCGCGACTTCTTGGTCATGGGGCCTGTGTATCTAGCCATGTCTAAGTCTCCTTAAGTCTCGAAGTCGATCAGACGCGACGGCGCTTGGGCGGCCGGCATCCGTTGTGAGGGGCGGGGGTGACGTCCTGAATGGTGCCGACCTCAAGGCCGATCGCACCCAGGGAACGGATCGCGGTCTCGCGACCAGAACCCGGGCCCTTGACGAAGACGTCGATCTTCTTCATGCCATGGTCCATGGCGCGGCGGCCCGCGGCTTCAGCAGCCATCTGCGCGGCGTACGGGGTGGACTTGCGCGAACCCTTGAAACCGACGGTGCCGGCCGAGGCCCACGAGATCACTGCCCCGGTGGGGTCGGTGATGGTGACAATGGTGTTGTTGAACGTGCTCTTGATGTGGGCTTCGCCCTGAGCAATGTTCTTCTTTTCCTTGCGGCGGACCTTCTTGGCTCCAGCCGCCTGGCGTGACTTGGGTGGCATGCATTTCTCCTGATGAGTGGTTTAGATCGAGGTAGCTTCGTGTCGCTGGTTGAGGAGGCGCGCTAGCGCCGTCTCGAAACCAACGTCACTTAGCCTTCTTCTTGCCGGCGACCGTGCGCTTTGGACCCTTGCGGGTGCGAGCGTTGGTCTTGGTGCGCTGGCCACGGACAGGGAGACCCTGACGGTGACGGCGACCCTGATAACTGCCGATCTCGATCTTGCGGCGGATGTCGGCCTGAACTTCGCGTCGGAGGTCGCCCTCGATCTTGAAGTTGGCTTCTATCGCGTCGCGGAGTGCGACCAGCTCATCGTCCCCAAGTTGATGCACCCGAAGATCGGGGCTGACCCCGGTGGCGGCGAGCAACTGGTGAGAGCGAGTACGGCCAATGCCGTAGATGTAGGTGAGTGCGATCTCGATGCGCTTGTCACGCGGAAGATCAACACCAACGAGGCGTGCCATGTGGTGGCGTCCCTTTCGGTAATTCGCTGCGGTTTCTGGTCGTGTCGCGTCCCGGTTGACACCAGGCTCCGGCCGCTGCTCCAGAGGTATTCAGCCGATTTCGGTGGTTGAGCTTGTCGAAACCGGCCTAGCGATCACGTTTAGGTGTATTTAGTTGTCGTACGTCGGTGGTTGAGGAGGCCCGCTAGGGCCGTCTCTCCCGGTTAACCCTGACGCTGCTTGTGGCGCGGGTTTTCGCAGATCACCATGACGCGGCCGTGGCGACGAATCACCTTGCACTTGTCACAGATGGGCTTAACGCTGGGATTGACCTTCATATGCAAAGGTCCTTTCGGGTCGGCTGTTGGCTTATTTGTAGCGGTAAACGATGCGGCCACGCGTCAAGTCGTAGGGAGATAACTCCACCACTACGCGGTCCTCAGGGAGGATCCGGATGTAGTGCTGGCGCATCTTGCCGCTGATATGAGCCAAGACCTTGTGGCCATTGCTCAACTCAACGCGAAACATCGCGTTAGGCAGCGCCTCAGTAATCGTGCCCTCAAGCTCGATTACGCCTTCTTTTTTCGGCATGTACTCCATCTATCTGTTGCTGATCGGTTACCGTTCGACCCGGGAACCTCTCACCCGGAAGGGCGAGTGGACCTCGTGAACCGCTCGTGAAACCTCCATCCCCGGGCGCACATGCAACCACCTCTTGCGAGTTGGTCGAAGTGTGATCCGGGCAGCCGTGAGGCACCACGAAACAAGCCCACGTTGGGCCGACACTCGATTCTAGTGCGCCGGAGCGCCAACCCCTAATCGGCCCCGCACCGTTAGTCCGCCGTGAAAATCACCATTTCATGACCTCGAACCATGATTTTCGCGGCGGACTATCTGGGAAAGGCCTACACGATGGTGGTGCCGTTGATCAGGCGGGGTGGACGGGCGCCCAAGAAGAAGATCCCGGGAAGCCCGTCGGTCTCAAAGCTCTCACTAACGTTTTGGCTCAACGATGACTTGGCGAGCGTCATGGTGCCGGTGCGATTGTTGCTAACGAAGAAGATCGCACCGCCGCCCTCCCGGGCACGATTTTCCGTAAGCGTGGATCGGCGCACCATCAACTTCATCCGGTTGCCGTCCAGATAGATCGCACCGCCACTGCCGCCGCCCGGCGTACCCGATTGGGCCGGATTGGCCCCATCACCGATCGCCCGGTTCTTCTTGAAGACACTGTCGACGATTCGCCACGAAACCCCGATGCTGCTGATCGCAGCACCATTTGAGCATCGGCCCCCGGTGAAGGTGGTGCCGCTCACTTGGACTCGCTTCTTCGGCCAGTGACTCAGCACTCGGATTGCTGCCCCACCGAGATCGGGTCCTGTGCGATCACAACGATTCTTGATGAATCTCGAATCGATCACGCGCAGTTGACCACCACGCACGAAAAGTGCGCCGCCGCCCCCACCCTCGGTGAAGTCACCGGTCGAGTTTCCCTCGCGCAAAGTCAGGTCGCGGATCACGAGGATCGGCCGACGCTGTCGATCACAATGGTTCGTGGTCCAGATCTGGGCCGCATCGCAGGTGTTCTGATAGAGAATTCGCCGTTTCCCCGCACCACTGAGGGTGACGAGCCCGCCGCCATCGATGACGGTTTTGCGGTTTGCATTCACGACCTTCGCCGTTTCGGCCATGGTGATCGTCACTGGATCGGGTCCGCATTTGAACCGGATCTTGCCGCCTGCTGCCACTGCCTCGACAACTTTGGCCGACGTACAACTCGCTGGCGCTCCAGTGCCCACGATGCGAACGATCGCCGCCCTAGCTGGCGAATCGTTGGTGGCGCGATTTGTGGCGCTAGCACCTGCCGGAGGGACCGCGGTAGCGACGGCGGTGATCACGAGCAGACTAGTCATCATGGCAAAAGGGCGAAGTGAAGGCACGATTGCAACGCTAGCGAGGCAATCGTCAAGGCGGGCTCAAGCGACGGCTAAATCCCCTTTCTGCTCGGTGCCCGAACCCTCAGCGTCGTCGTGTCTAATGAGCAGCGTGGTCGCGCGTGCCCTTCTTCTCCTGCTCTTGCTTGGCGGATTGCCCGCCTGCTCGGCTGAGTCGCCCACCGCTGCCGAGTCACCCTCGGCCGCCGCGACTGGTGCTCCACGCACACCAACCGGCGCTTCACCCAGTCAAGTGGCGCCGGCTGAGCCCCCGTCTCGCCCCAACCAATCGTCGTCGGCGCGCCGAATTACCCGGCTGCTAAGCAAAGTCGAGGTCACCCAAAAGGCTCCTTATCAATCGGGTTATGACCGTTCCTGCGACGGCCAGGATGCCTGTCAGTTTGGCAAGGAATGGACTGACAAACATCCTGGCAAGTTCGGCGGCAATGGCTGTACGACGCGTGAAGACGTTCTGCTCCAACAGATGCGCGCGATCGAGATGCGTTGGGGGTCGGAGTGCAGGATTTATCAGGCCGCCCTGGTGGACCCCTACACCGGCGAGCGACTCACTTGGCGTGACGACGGCTATTGGATCCAGATCGACCACATCTATCCGCTTGCGGAGGCTTGGCATGCCGGCGCCTGGGCGTGGCCCCAGCGCAGGCGGGTGAGGTTTGCCAACGACGTAACGCGCGAACTCCTGGCCGTCAGCGGCCGAGCCAACCAAGACAAAGGCTCGGGCACCCTGTCAGAGTGGCTGCCGCCCAACAAGCCCTTCCGGTGCATGTATGTCGCCCGCTACCTCGCGGTCGCTAGCGCCTACTCCTTGACGATCACCGCAGCCGACGCTGCCACCGCCACTGCGGTGGCAGCGCGATGTGACTAGGGAAGCAACACCGGACTAGTGGCCGAGACGTTGCCGGCGGAATCAGTCGAACGCACGAAGAAGCGGTTGTTTCCGCCCTTCGGGACGGTCAACGTCAGCGTGTTTGCCGTCGTGCTGGCAATGGCTCGGTCATCGCGCAGGACCTGGTAACGAACTCCGCCACCAACATCGCTCACGGTGTTCCAGGCGAGCGTCACGGTCGTCGCCGTCTGACTCGTCACCCGGAAGTTGGCCGGCGTGTTCGGCGCGATGGAATCAGCAAGGGGGAACCGAGCGAATCCACCCGACCACCGAGCCTGCTGTGCATTCGTCCGCACGGTGACAACATCGCCGCCAGCCCACATGGTCCCGGTTGAGTCCGCCTTCAAGGCCCAGATGCCCTGATTGAGGCGCATGGTGAACGTGGGCACGAAACTTGGCGCGACCGCTCCAGAATTGATGTCATAGGCACTGAACCAACTCACCGCATCAGCTTGGGTCCAACCTGCGCTGAGCGCCGACCAGGTGTAGGCGTTGGAGTAGGTGAAGTTGTCGCAGTGACACCCGGCATACATCACCCCGCGGTCCTGTGTCACCGCTTGCACATCGCCGTTGGTCTTGTAGATGTTGCCGGCCGTGCGAGCGAAGGTGCTGGTATTGAACTGGAAGAGAGAGTGCTCCGAGCCACCAACCCAGACCTTGCCGGAGGTTTCCTCGATCGCCTGCTGATAGTTCGTGCTAGACGACCAGGTTGGATTCCAAGCTGGCGTCGCTAAGGTCGCCGTCGCCCCGGTGGACACCGCCGCCGCCCGGAGAGCCGCAACGCCGTTGGCAGTGGTGAAACTGCCAGCCGCGTAGACGCGGGTGCCATCCTGGCTCACGTCGATATCAGCGACGGCACCGTTGAAGTTGGGATTCCAACCCGTCGTAGGCGTGCCGTTCGCGGTGGAAACTCGGCCGAGTCCACGCATGTAGACCGGAGTCGCTCGCGTGCCGCCAGCGATGTGGGACACCAGGCCGCCGTAGTAGACGGTGGTGCCGCTGACATCGAGAGCTCGCACGCGGAGAACTTCGCCGGCAATACGATTCTCGAGATTGACATTCCAGGTGGTGCTGTTGGCGCCGGTGGTGGGGTTGAGCGCGACCAACGCCGGCTCAGCCAGGCCGTTCGCGGTCGTGAAGTCGCCACCCACGAGCACTTCGCCACTTGGCAGCGTTGCCAAGGCACGCACCTGTTCGTTCAAGACGGGACGGAAGGTGCTGACCCAGTTGCCGGTGGTGATGTCAAAGGCTGCCAAGAACGGCTGCTCCACCCGACCGGTGCCAGCACTGTCCTGCTGGACGTAGCGGAAGTTGCCACCGACATACATCGTGTTGCCGGACTGCGTAAAGGCCTGAACCTCCACGTTGCCCTCGGTTGACGTGGATCCCGCCGTGCCGTTCACCCCCCACGTCCCGGCGACCGCCGTCGAGCGCAGACCAGTGGGTCGAAGTTTGCCGGCGACACCTGTATCGGCCAGGGCCGTGAAGCCCGAGTCGGTGGACAAGACGCGCGGACGCAACCACATTGTGGTGTAGGGAATCGCGTTGCCGGCACCGTTGGTCGATGAGTAGAGGAAAGTCGTTGCGCTGTTAGTGCCGGTCACGGACGAGCCATACGCAAAGCCGACGCGGTAGCCCATCGCGGCGTTAGTGGTATTCACCACTCGGCGTGATGAATTGTCGAGACCGAAACTTGGAGATGTCCCGCCGGTGCCGCTGCTCGCGTCGAAGGAATAGCCCGCTAGCGCCCACTCGGCGCCGAAGGTCCACGCAAAGCGTGATCGCGAGGCATACCGCACCCGCACCTCTTGCCAGGTCGAGCCGGCCGTGTTGGTCGCCCGGCGCAACCGGATGCCTTCACTCAATGCATCGACGCGGCCGCCGTTGAGCAACTCATCGATCTTGTCTGCAGGCAACTGAACCGTTGTTGAGCTCATCGGGACGGTGTCTGGACTCAGCAGCGCGGAAGCAGCGCCCTTCCCTTCATAACTGGTGACCCAGGCGTCGCGGCCCTTGCCGACCAAGACGTAGCCACCACCGTCGGTGACCATGTCGCAGTAGAACTGCTGCGGCTCGGCCATTTTGGGCGTCAACAGCCAGTAAGCTCCCGTGGTTGCGGCTGGTCGCAACTGCTTGATCTCCCAGCACGAGCCGGCAGCTTGGTCTGCGGTGAGCCCAGCCGTCGCGGCATCAACAGCGACGGCGGCCGTGGTGCCGGTCACATAGGTCAGGCCTACGAGCGACGAGCAGACAATCGCCGACATAGTGGCACGGTAAAACGAACGCATAAGAGGCCTTCCAACCAGAGGTCTTTTGAAGGTACCGGCCAAAACTCGGTCTCGGAATAGCACCATCAGGCCATAGCCGGTGCACCATTCGGCCGACATCTGTCTCCCACGACGTTACTATCCGGTATGAAACTACGGGGGACTGAAACTCAAGACAGAAATCATCAACGATCGGCAGGACGCCTTGCCGTTGGGCTGCTGGCCACGACGCTCGTTGTCACTCCGCTCTCGACCATGGGGGCGTGGGCAGCGCCCGACTCGCCCAGTTTGGTCGCTAACATTCAGCCCGGCGCCAACAGCGGTGACCCGCGAAACCTGACCGCAGCTGGTGGCAAACTCTACTTCTCCGCAGCTTCACCTGGTGTGGGGAGCGAGGCATGGAGTTCTGACGGCACCGCCGCGGGCACAGCACTGCTCAAAGACATCGAGGTAGGGCCGGGATCCGCTGGCGCGGAGACCTTCGTGGACTTCGGCGGAAGCGTGTTCTTCTCCGCTTATGACAATGCGAACGGGCGCGGGCTCTGGAGGTCAGACGGCACCGCTGCGGGGACGGTCTTGGTTAAAGGCGTAAGCAACGGCTACGACGATGTCTTCATTTCGACTCTCTTGCCGTTGGGAGACACGCTGTACTTCATGGCTTTCACCGGGGACTACGACCAGTTGTGGAAGTCTGACGGCACCCGACCAGGCACGACCATGATCAAGCAGATCCCTCGAGTGGGGGATGCATTTGGATCTGGACTTTTCAGTATCAATGGTCAACTTCTATTCACGGCAGCCAGCGCCACCACGGGTGTCGAGTTGTGGACCTCCGATGGAACAGCGGCAGGCACTCGGATGATTCGCGACATCAACCCCGGGACCGAGGGCAGCTTCTTCGATGCCCCCACCGTGTTGGGCGACTCGCTGTTCTTCTATGCGTATGACGGGAGCGCCGGGAAGGATCTATGGCGCTCAGACGGCACCGGCGCCGGCACCGTCAAGGTGAAGGATTTCACCGCTGGCAGTGGCGACTACACCGGAGAGTCCATGGCGGTTGTCGGCGACACCCTGTTCCTGACGGCCGAGTCAGACACGTCCGGGCGCGAGTTGTGGAAGTCCGACGGCACCGAAGCCGGCACCACCCAAGTCAAGGACATTGCCGCTGGCCCCGGTAGCAGCGGGCCCACCGACCTCACAGTCGTCGGCGATGAGGTCTACTTCGTTACGTATCAGAGCGATCCCACCCATGAGCTGTGGAAGTCCGACGGTTCAAGCGCGGGCACTGTGCTTCTCAAAGCGATCGGACCAGGCAACTCAAACGGCCCGTTCATCGACAACCTAAACGATGTCGATGGGACACTCTATTTCCGCGGTGAAGACGACGCGGCGGGCCAGGAGTTGTGGACCTCCGATGGGTCCCCGGCAGGCACCAAGATGGTGGCAGATCTCCGTCCCGGTCGGCTGAGTTCCGGACCGAGTGAACTCACGGCAGTCGGGTCCAACTTGTTCTTCACGGCGTTTGACGACGTCGACGGCCGCGAACTGTGGACAGTGCCGGGCGACAACGCACCAGTGGTCGCGCCACCAGCCACCAACAAGTTCTCCGTGGCTAGCGGCAAGCGAAATCTCAAGAAGGGCACCCTTAACTTGGCGGTGACCCTGCCCGGCGCCGGCAAGGTCAAGGTGGCCTCAGCAGGCCGCAATAAGGTCAAGGGGATGTCAGTCAGCATCTCCAAGGCTGGGACGACCACGATCACCCTCAAGCCCACGAAGCGAGCGATGAAGAAGCTGCAGAAGGCTCTCGCCGCGTCGCGGGCCGGCCACAAGGTAGGCAAGATCTCGGTGCGAGTGAAGGTGACGTTCACACCGGCGAACGGAGTAGCCAAGACCCAAACCCTCACCTACACCCTCAAAAAGAAGTAGCCGCACGACATCCGCCCACACTTCGGGCGTGCTTAGCTCCGAAATCAACGGAACCTCCCTCAAGCAAGGCTTGGGGGAGGTTCTGCTTTTAGCAAACGCCTGGAACTAACCTTTGGCCAGTTTGTCGGCGCGGTCTTTGGCGAGGCTCGCCACCGCCGTAACCACCAGAGTGCCGATGATGACTCCCAAGGAGACCGAGATCGGAATGTCCGGCGCCCAGTCGATGTGCTCACCGCCATTGATAAAGGGCAGTTCGTTTTCGTGCATCGCGTGGAGGATCAACTTCACACCGATGAAGAGCAACAAGAACGACAAGCCATACGAGAGGTAAACGAGTCGCTCAAGCAGACCACCAATGAGGAAGTAGAGCTGCCGCAAACCCATCAAGGCAAAGACGTTGGCGGTGAAGACGAGATAAGGCTCCTTGGTCAGGCCGTAGATGGCCGGGATTGAGTCCAAGGCAAACAACAGATCGGTCACGCCAAGCGCCAAGATGACCAAAAACATCGGCGTCAGCATCCGCTTGCCGTTCTGCAGCACCGAGAGTTTCACGCCGTGCCAGTCGTCGGTGACCGAGAAGCGCTTGCGCATATAGGTGATCAGTTTCGGCTCGTCGTACTGCGCGTCTGGCTGGTTTGCTTCGATCGCCAGGTGGATGGCTGTGTAAACGAGGAAGAGGCCGAAGAGATAAAAGACCCAGGAGAACTGCTCAATCGCGGCTGCACCAACGGCAATGAAAATACCTCTGAGAAGCAACGCCAGCACGATGCCGATGAGCAATGCGGTCTGCTGATATTGCCGGGGCACAGCGAACTTGCCCATGATGATGATGAAGATGAAGAGGTTGTCGATCGACAACGAATATTCCGTCAACCAACCTGCGAAGAACTCACCACCATATTGCGGCCCCGAGACGACCCAAACGCCGATGCCGAAGGCCACCGCCGCGCCTATATAGGCGCCGAGATAAACCGCACACTCCTTCATGGAAGGTTCGTGAGGGCGGCGTCCGATGATGAGTACGTCGACCAGCAGGAACCCGACTGTCAGCAGTCCGGTCACCCACCACACAGTGGTAGAGACGTCCATCGTCACTCCCCGCCGAAGGGCACGCCAAGGTGCGCGAGTTTGGCCTTGCCCCCGTCGATTGCGGTGAGCACCCAGGCCCCCTCGGGCATCAGGGTAAACGTGTGTTCGTAGTGCGCGGCCCAACTGCCGTCTGCGGTCACAACGGTCCATTCATCGTCGTCAAGTTCAGTTTCGTTCGAGCCCATGGTCACCATAGGTTCTACAGCCAAGGCCAAACCACGGACCAACTTGGGGCCGCGACCGGGCCGACCATAGTTGGGAACGTTGGGTGGTTGGTGCATCTGCGAGCCGATGCCGTGGCCGACGTAATCTTCCAAAATGCCGTAGTCGCCACAGGACCGAACGTAGGACTCGACCGCGTGTGAGATGTCCGTTACGCGACCGCCCAACTTGGCCGCCGCGATTCCTCGCCAAAGCGATTCCTCGGTGGTGTGCATCAGAGCTGCGACGTCGTCGGAAACGTCACCCACCGCGACGGTGATGGCCGCATCGCCGTGCCAGCCATCGACGATCGCTCCACAGTCGATCGAGATCGCGTCACCCGCCTCAAGCACGCGACTGCCGGGGATGCCGTGCACAACTTGGTCGTTGACCGAGGCACAGATCGAGCCAGGGAAGGGCGGCACGCTATAGCCGAGAAACGACGGTATTCCGCCGCCGGCACGAATGTTGCTCTCGGCAATGGCATCCAAGGCGGCCGTGGAAACGCCGGGTTTCACCGCAGCGCGGAGCAGTTCAAGGGTCTCTCCCACGAGAAGCCCCGCCACCCGCATCTTCCGGATCTGATCTGGAGTCTTGATCTCGATACCGCGGTCTCGAAATGCCACGGCCGAATCAGCTCTCGCTGGTTAGCGCCAGCGCATCGGAGATCGCCTGAGTGACGTCGTTGATCTCACCCATGCCATCGACCTCGACCAGCAGCCCGCGCGAGCGATACACATCGATGAGCGGTTCAGTCTCGGCGGAGTAGACCTCTTGGCGACGCCGGATCACTTCCTCGGTGTCATCAGCGCGCCCCTCAGTCTGTGCTCGGGAGAGCAGCCGCGCCACGATTTCATCGCTATCAACAGTCAGCACGACGACGGCATCCAGCGCATGCCCAGCTGAGGACAGCATGCCGTCCAGCTCGGTGACCTGCGCAAGCGTGCGGGGATAGCCGTCGAGCAGGAATCCGTCTTGGGTGTCGGTCTCGGCGAGGCGGTCGCGCACCATGGAGTTGGTGACCTCGTCGGGCACGTATTCGCCAGCGTTCATATAACGCTGCGCCTCTTGCCCCAGCGCGGTGCCTTGGGAAACGTTGGCCCGGAAGATGTCGCCCGTGGAGATCGCTGGAATCTCGAACCTTGCCGCCACGAACTTCGCCTGAGTGCCCTTGCCCGCTCCCGGCGGACCCATGATGAGAAGTCGCATTTAGCGGAGGAACCCTTCGTAGTTGCGCTGCTGAAGTTGGCTCTCGATCTGCTTCACCGTGTCGAGTGCCACACCCACCATGATCAGGATCGACGTGCCACCGAAGGGGAAGTTTTGATCGGCTCCCACCAACACAAGCGCAATCAACGGGATCAGCGAGATTAGACCCAGATAGAGAGCACCTGGGAACGTGATCCTCGACAACACATAGGAGAGATAATCCTCAGTTGGCTTGCCTGCCCTGATCCCCGGGATGAAGCCGCCGTACTTCTTCATGTTGTCGGCCACCTCTTGGGGATTGAAGGTGATCGAGACATAGAAGTAGGTGAAGAAGATGATCAGCGCAAAGTAGGTCGCCATATAGACCGGGTGCGCACCGGTGCCGAAGTAGGTGCTGATGAAGTTGATCACCGCGGAGTCGCCGCTCTGGTTGAACTGCACCGCCATCGCCGGCAAATAGAGCAAAGATGAAGCAAAGATCACCGGGATGATGCCGGCCTGGTTGACCTTCAGCGGGATATACGTCGAGGAACCGCCGAACATCTTGCGGCCCACCATCCGCCGGGCATATTGCACTGGGATACGTCGCTGGGCCTGCTCGATGAAGATGACGCCGGCAATGATGGCGAGACCAATCACCAACACAACACCGAAGGTCCACCAACCCTTGGCAGTCTTGACTGCCCACAAGGAGGTCGGGAAGGTCGACACCACGGTCGTGAAGATCATGATCGACATACCGTTGCCGACACCGCGCTCGGTGATGAGCTCGCCGAACCACATGATGACGGCGGTGCCCGCAGTCATGGTGATGACCATGACCAAGAAGGTGGTGGTGCCATCGGAGTAGAGCAATTTCTCTTGACAACCCTGCAGCAGGCGTCCGCTGCGCGCGAGCGCGACAATGCCAGTTGCCTGCAGCAAAGCCAGCGCCAGCGTGAGGTAGCGGGTGTATTGAGTGATCTTGGTTTGGCCGGCCTGGCCTTCCTTCTTCAACGCCTCCAAACGAGGAATCACCACCACCAACAACTGCAAAATAATGCTGGCGGTGATGTAGGGCATGATGCCCAACGCAAAGATGGTCAACTGCAGGAGTGCGCCGCCGGAGAAGAGGTTGATCAGGCTATAGAGACCACCGTCGTCCAGAGCGTCGTAGCACTTCTGGACGTTGGCAGTGTTCACGCCCGGCGCAGGCACCTGAGAGCCCAGACGGAAGATCACGATGATGAACAACACGAACAGCAGCTTGCGCCGCAGGTCCGGTGTGCGGAAAGCATTGGCGAAGGCGCCTAGCACGAGATCCTCTTTCTGACGGTGGCCCTGATCTTTTGGCCGATGAAGTGACCTGGTGTTGTGAAGGTCAGAGGACCGTCACGCCACCGCCGGCTGCCTCGATCTTCCCCTGTGCCGAGCCGGAGAACGCGTGTGCGCTGATCTGGACGGAAACCGCGATTTCACCTTGACCCAGGACCTTGACGGGCTGGTTCTTGCGAACAGCACCGGCGGCCACGAGTTCGGCAACACCGATAGTGCCACCCTCAGGAAAAAGTTCATTGATCCGGTCGAGGTTGACGACCTGGAACTCCACCTTGAAAGGGTTGCGGAAACCCTTCAACTTGGGCAGGCGCATGTGGATCGGCATCTGGCCACCTTCAAACGCCACCGGAACTTGGTAGCGAGCCTTGGTGCCCTTGGTGCCTCGTCCGGCGGTCTTGCCCTTGGAGCCCTCGCCGCGACCAACACGGTTCTTGGCAGTTTTGGCGCCAGGCGCCGGACGCAAGTGGTGCAACTTGAGCGTCATAATCAGTCACTCTCTCCATCAATAACATCCACCGAGACCAGGTGGCGCACGGTGTGAACCATGCCCCTGATCTCCGGGCGGTCTTCCTTAACGACAACGTCCCCGATGCGCTTGAGTCCCAATGAGCGCAGGGTCTCGCGCTGATTGGCCTTGCGGCCAATTCCAGACTTCAACTGCTGAACCTTGAGCCGTGCCATCACGCAGACACCTCCGCCGCGACCTTCTCGGCCAATCCCTCCGCGCGGGCGCGAAGCAAGGCTGCCGGAGCGACGTCTTCGACCCGACGGCCGCGACGTGACGCCACTGCCTCAGGCTCTTCGAGCATCTGCAACGCAGCCACCGTGGCGTGCACGATGTTGATCTGATTGGAGGATCCCAGTGACTTGCTGAGCACGTCGTGGATGCCAGCGCACTCGAGCACGGCGCGCACCGGACCACCAGCGATTACGCCGGTACCGGGAGCGGCCGGACGAAGGAGTACGACGCCAGCAGCCTTTTCGCCTTGGACCGGGTGAGGGATGGTCCCCTGCACGCGCGGCACCCGGAAGAAGGACTTCTTGGCTTCTTCGACACCCTTGGCGATTGCCGCAGGCACTTCCTTGGCCTTGCCGTAACCGACACCAACCATGCCTTCGCCATCGCCGACGACGACCAGGGCGGTGAAGCTAAAGCGACGCCCACCCTTGACGACCTTGGCAACGCGGTTGATCGCAACAACCCGCTCGATGTAGGCGCTCTTCTCGGCCTGGCCACGTCCGCCGTCGCGACCGCCTCGGCGGTCACCACCGCTGCGTTCGCCACCCGAGCGCTGTCCGCCCGAGTTTTGGCCTGTTCGGGCTCCACTCATGAGACTTTCCTCTTCTCTTTCTTACTGCTCGCGTCCATTGACGGCGACATCAGAAGGCCAGACCGCCGGCGCGAGCGCCGTCGGCCAGAGCCGCAACGCGACCGTGGTATTTGTTTCCGGCTCGGTCAAAAACGACCGATTCGATGCCATGTGCCTTCGCGCGCTCCGCCACCAACTCGCCGACCCGCTTCGCCTTGGCGGTCTTATCACCGTCGAGAGCGCGCAAGTCCACCTCCATCGTGGAGGCATAGGCAAGGGTGTGGCCGAGCAGATCGTCGACGACCTGCACGGTCATGTGCTTTGGCGACCGAGTGACGACCAGCCGAGGGCGCTCCGCCGTGCCAGAGATCTTCTTACGACCCCTAACCTGGCGACGCAGCCGCGACTTGGTGCGCGCAGCGGTGTGCTTGTTGTTAGACAGGGAGATGGCCATGATTATTTGCCAGCCTTTCCGACCTTGCGGCGGATGTGCTCGCCGGCGTAACGAACGCCCTTGCCCTTGTAGGGCTCAGGCTTGCGCAGCTTGCGAATGTTCGCAGCTGTTTCACCGACGAGTTGCTTGTCGATGCCTTGGACGCCCAATTTGGTCGGGCTCTCCACGGCGAAAGTGATGCCTTCCGGCGCCTTGAACGTGATCGAGTGGCTATAACCCAACTGGAACTCCAGCTCGGTCGGGCCCTTCGACAGCACGCGATATCCAACCCCGACGATCTCGAGCTTCTTCTCGTAACCATCGGTGACACCCACGACCATGTTGTTGATCAGCGTGCGGGTCAGCCCGTGCATCGCCTTGCTGATCCGGTGATCATCGGGTCGCTTGACCTCCAAGAGGTCCTCATTGCGCTCAACCGTGATCGGTGCGACCACGGTGTGCGACAGAGTGCCCTTGGGGCCCTTAACGGTGACGGTCGGGTTGACGTCGTTGCCATCAATCGCGACATCGACCCCCGACGGGACCGTGATTGGGAGCTTGCCAATACGTGACATTGCTTCTTCTCTCCTTCGGTCTCGTCGTTACCAGACGTAGGCGAGGACTTCCCCACCTACACCCTTCGAATGTGCCTGACGGTCAGTCAGCAGGCCCTGGCTGGTGGAGATGATGGCCACGCCGAGTCCACCAAGCACCTTGGGCAGGCCAGTGTGCTTGGCATAGACACGCAGGCCCGGCTTGCTGATCCGGCGTACGCCGGCAATCGAGCGCTCGCGGTTGCGGCCATACTTCAAGGTGATGTGTAGCACCTTGCCGACTTCGCCTTCCGCGGGCTCGGTGACGGAGTAGGACGTGATGTAGCCCTCCGCCTTCAAGATGCCAGCGAGGCCTTCCTTCATTTTGCTGTAAGGCATCGCAACATCATCGTGAAACGCCTGATTGGCGTTGCGCAGACGAGTCAGCATGTCTGCGATCGGGTCAGTCATTGTCATGGCCGAACGGCCCTTTCTCCACTACGGTTTCGCGGCACCATCTGTGTCGCGACCTTCAGCGATTCTTTGTCAATTTCGGTGGTTGAGGAGCCCTTCGAGACGGCGCTTGCGCGCCTCCCCAGGGACCGCCCAAGATTGGTTACCAACTGGACTTGGTGACGCCGGGCAGTTCGCCCCGGTGAGCCATCTCACGCAGACAGATCCGGCACAGGCCGAACTTGCGGTAGACAGCCTTGGGGCGGCCGCAGCGCTGGCAGCGGGTGTAACCGCGCACCTTGAACTTGGGGGTGCGGGCCTGCTTGACCTTTAGTGCTGTCTTCGCCATGTCAGTTGCTCTCCTTGAACGGGAATCCAAGCTGCTTGAGGAACGCGCGTCCCTCGTCGTCGGTGGTGGCCGTCGTCACGATCGTGATGTCCATGCCTCGGGTGCGGTCCAAGCGATCCTGGTCGATCTCGTGGAACATGACCTGCTCGGTGAGACCGAACGTGTAGTTGCCCCGGCCGTCAAACTGCTTGGGTGACAAGCCACGGAAGTCGCGGATCCGCGGAAGCGCCAGAGACAACAAGCGGTCGAGAAACTCCCACATGCGATCGCCACGAAGCGTGACGTGAGCACCGATCGGCATGCCTTCACGCAGCTTGAACTGCGCAATGGACTTACGAGCCTTGGTCACCATCGGCTTTTGGCCGGTGATCACCGTGAGGTCCTTGATCGCGCCTTCAATGAGCTTGGAGTCACGAGCAGCCTCACCAACACCCATGTTGACCACGATCTTGGTGAGTCGCGGCACCTGCATGATGTTGGGGTAGCTGAACTCCTCCTGCAGAGCCGTCACGATTTCGGTGCGGTAGCGCGCCTTGAGTCGTGGCGAGGGAGCCTTTTCTTCAGCCTGCACGTCGGCAGCCTCAGTAACGGTGTCAGTCATGCTCAGATCTCTTTTCCGGTCTTGCGGGAGATGCGGACGCTGCGCGTCGTGGTGTACGTCGATCCGTCGGCGCGGCGCTTGGTGACCTCGTCGCGGCGGAAGCCGATCCGAGTGACGCCCTTGCCTTCAACCAACATCACGTTGGACACGTGGATGGGGGCCTCGGTGGTGATGATGCCGCCCGTGTTTCCTGCACGTCCGCCGGAGTTGACCACCTTGGTGTGCTTCTTGATCCGGTTGACACCCTCAACGATCACGCGATCTTCTTCGCGCAAGACGTTGATGATCTTGCCTTCGGCGCCCTTGTCCTTGCCCGCGATCACCTTGACGGTGTCGCCCTTCTTCAAGTTGATCGTGTTCTTTTCTTTGTTCTTGCTCATCACAGCACCTCCGGTGCAAGCGAGATGATCTTCATGAACTTCTTGTCGCGCAGTTCGCGTCCGACCGGGCCGAAGATGCGGGTGCCACGTGGCTCGCCGTCGCTCTTCAAAATCACCGCGGCGTTCTCGTCGAAACGGATGTAGGAGCCGTCTGGACGACGACGCTCCTTGACCGTGCGCACGATGACGGCCTTGACGACGTCACCCTTCTTGACGTTGCCACCGGGAATGGCGTCCTTCACGGTCGCCACAATGGTGTCGCCAATGCCGGCATACCGACGGCCAGAGCCGCCGAGCACACGGATGCACAAGATCTCCTTGGCACCGGTGTTGTCGGCCACCTTGAGCCGTGATTCCTGCTGAATCATTTCGCCTTCTCCAGAATCTCCACGACGCGCCAACGCTTGGTGGCGGACAGCGGACGAGTCTCCATGATCAGGACCCGGTCGCCAGTGCCGCACTCGTTGTTCTCATCGTGTGCCTTGAACTTGGTGTTGCGACGCAGCACCTTGCCGTAGAGCCCGTGCTTGACACGATCCTCGACGGAGACCACGACGGTCTTGTCCATCTTGTCGCTGAGCACCAGGCCCTCGCGGGTCTTGCGCTGATTGCGCTCGCTCGTTGCTTGCTCGCTCACGCGGCACCGTCCTTCTCACTACTGTCCGGGTTGCTCCGGATGCCGAGCTCGCGCTCGCGCACCACGGTGTAGATCCGGGCGATTTCCTTTTTCACGGTGCGCAGGCGTCCGTGGCTTTCCAACTGACCCGTCGCGGCCTGGAAGCGCAGATTGAACAACTCTTCCTTGGCCTCACGGAGCTTGGACTCGAGGTCCACATCGGTCATTTCGTCTAACTGATGCGCCAAGCTTGTCTTGATCGTCGCCATCAGAATTCACCTGCCTCGCGCGAAATAAAGCGGCACTTCATGGGGAGCTTGTGAATGGCACGACGCATGGCCTCACGGGCGACTTCTTCGGTGACTCCGGAGAGTTCGAACATCACCCGACCGGGCTTGACGTTGGCGATCCACCACTCGGGGGAACCCTTACCGGAACCCATCCGGGTCTCAGCAGGCTTCTTGGTCAAGGGGCGGTCGGGGTAGATGTTGATCCACACCTTTCCACCACGCTTGATATGACGGGTCATAGCGATACGAGCCGACTCAATCTGCCGGTTCGTGACGTAGTGACCCTCGAGCGCCTGAATGCCAAAGTCACCAAAAGCCAGCTTCGTTCCACCCTTAGCGGCACCTGACCGATTGGGGTGGTGCTGCTTGCGGTGCTTGACACGACGGGGCATCAACATGACTAGCCCTCCGTTCCGGCTGCGGCAGCAGCGGCAACGGGTGCTTCAGCTGCCGGGGCCGCGGCAGGTGCCTCGGCGGGACGGTCGGTGCGCGAGCCACGGCTCGGGCGTTCGCCGCCACGGGTCGGACGACCGCGACCGGGAGCACCGGCGCGGGCTGCAGCCTGTGCTTCGCGCTCGGCGCGAGTCGCGGCAACTTCGCCCTTGTAGATCCACACTTTGACGCCAATGCGGCCAAAGGTGGTCTTCGCTTCGTAGAAGCCATAGTCAATGTCGGCACGCAACGTGTGTAGCGGCACACGACCCTCACGGTAGAACTCCGTGCGGGACATTTCCGCGCCGTTGAGTCGCCCTGAGCACTGGATCCGGATGCCCTGCGCGCCGGAGCGCATCGAGGTCTGGATCGCCTTTTTCATGGCACGACGGAACTGCACACGACCGGAGAGCTGCTCGGCAACACCCTGGGCAACCAACTGAGCATCGATCTCGGGGTTCTTGACCTCGAGGATGTTGAGCTGAACCTGCTTTTGGGTGAGCTTCTCCAACTCGCCACGGATGCGATCGGCTTCGGCACCGCGGCGACCAATAACGATGCCCGGGCGAGCCGTGTGGATGTCCACGCGGACACGATCGCGGGTGCGCTCGATCTCCACCTTGGAGATGCCGGCCCGCTCCATGCCCTTGGAGAGCAACTTGCGGATCGCAACATCTTCACCAACGTAGGCGCGATACAGCTTGTCGGCATACCAGCGGCTCTTGTGATCGGTCGAGATGCCGAGGCGGAAGCCGTTCGGGTTGATCTTTTGCCCCATCAGGCAGTCCGTCCCTTCTTCTTTCCAGTAGTTGCGTTCTTGACCACGTCAGCCGGTTGTACGACGAGCGTGATGTGGCTGGTGCGCTTGTTGATCCGGGTGGCCCGGCCTTGCGCACGCGGGCGCCAGCGCTTCATCGTCGGACCCTCATCGACCTGGGCGACGGACACGATCAGATCGCCAGCGTCGAGGCCTTCGGTGGTTTCGGCGTTCGCGATGGCCGACTCCAACACCTTGTAGACGGTCTCAGAGGCCGCTTGGGGTGCAAACTTCAGAATCGAAAGTGCATCGCCAACGGGAAGGCCACGCACCATGTTGATGACGCGGCGCGCCTTCATCGGCGTGATCCGCACGTAACGGGCGCTCGCGTAGGCTCCCGGCTGGTCGCCGAGCAGCGTTTCGCGGCGGGCGCTGTGGCGCCGGCGCTCAGTAACGCTCATCGACGTCGTCCCTTCCGGTCTTCCTTCACGTGCCCGCGGTAGGTGCGGGTCGGTGCGAACTCACCCAACTTGTGGCCGACCATCGAGTCGGTCACGAAGACGGGCACATGCTTGCGACCGTCGTGCACCGCGATCGTGTGGCCAATCATGGCCGGCACGATCATCGAGCGGCGCGACCAAGTCTTGATCACGTTGTGGCTGCCCTTGTCGTTTTCGGCATCCACCTTTTTCATCAGGTGGCCGTCCACGAAGGGGCCCTTCTTGAGGCTGCGAGGCATCTGTCTTCTTCCCTACTCAGCGCTTCTTGCTATTACGACGACGAATGATCTGGGAGTCACTGGCCTTGGCCTTGCGGGTGCGGCCTTCCTTCTTGCCCCAGGGGGACACGGGGTGACGGCCACCGGAAGTCTTACCTTCACCGCCACCGTGTGGGTGGTCGACCGGGTTCATCACCACACCACGAACGGTTGGGCGACGGCCCTTCCAGCGCATCCGGCCTGCCTTGCCCCAGTTGATGTTGGACTGCTCGGCGTTGCCGACCTCGCCCACGGTGGCGCGGCAGCGCACATCAACAAACCGCATTTCTCCAGAGGGCAAACGCAAGGTGGCGCGCGAGCCCTCCTTGGCAACCAGCTGGGCACTGTTTCCGGCGGAACGAGCCATCTTTGCTCCGCCACCGGGGCGCAACTCAATGCAGTGGATCGTCGTACCGACAGGGATGTTGCGGAGCGGCAGATTGTTGCCCGGCTTGATGTCAGCGGTGGGGCCAGACTCCACGGGGGTGCCCTGAGTCAAGTCCTTCGGCGCCACGATGTAGCGCTTCTCGCCATCAGCAAAGTGGAGCAGCGCGATCCGAGCCGTCCGGTTGGGGTCATATTCGATGTGAGCGACCTTGGCCGGGACGCCGTCCTTGTCATAGCGACGGAAGTCGATGAGGCGGTAGGCGCGCTTGTGACCGCCACCTTGGTGACGAGTGGTGATCCGTCCCTGGTTGTTGCGGCCGCCCTTCTTGGGCAGCGGACGCGTCAGCGACTTCTCAGGCGTCGTCCGAGTGATCTCGGCGAAGTCGGCTACCGACGAGCCACGTCGGCCCGGGGTAGTCGGCTTGTATTTACGAATAGCCATTTCAGTTCACCCGAATCTTTGGTTCTTGTGAATGTGCCGGTTGTGCTTGCCCGAAGACGCTCATGCCGCTGGACCTCCGAAGATGTCGATGCGGTCGCCCTCAGCGAGGCTGACGATGGCGCGCTTGGTGTCCTTGCGCTTGCCCAAGCCGTTGCGGCTGCGGCGAGTCTTGCCCGGACGGTTGAGCGTGTTGACCGAGGTGACCTTGACGTTGAACACCTTTTCGACCGCGATCTTGATCTCGGTCTTGTTGGCATCAGGTCGCACCAAGAAGGTGTACTTGTTGGCATCAAGAAGGCCGTAGCTCTTCTCGGAGACCACGGGCGCAATCAATACGTCGCGGTGATCCTTGTGCAGGGTGCTCACTTGTCATCCCCCGTTTCAGTGGCAGCTTTCTTCTTGCGAGCTCCGGCCTTGGTGAAGCCAGCGGCTTCAGCGTCAGCGGCGCTCTTGAACCAGAACTCCGCCTCTGTCGCGTCGTACCACTGGCCGTCAGGCTCGTGGTAGAGACCCGAGTCGGCGTTGCCCTTGACGTCGTAACCCTTGGGCGCGTTGCCCGCCTTTGTCGGGGCCTTGGCGCCCTGAGGCAGGGCAGGCGCCTCGTCGGCTACCGGGACATCGGCAAAGGAAGCGACCTTGGCGGCCTTCTCCTTCGCGGGCTCGTCAACCTTCTCAACCTTGGCCGGCTTCTCAGCCTTTGCCTTCGGCGCCTTCGCCTTGGGCTCTGCCACTTCTTCGGTCACAACAACCGCGTCAGCCTTGGCGGCCTTGATGTCGTTGGCAGCCGAACCGATGAACGCGTCGTAGGCGCCCTTGGTGAAGACCACGTCGTCGGAGTAGAGCACGTCGTAGGTGTTGAGCTGGTCAACAGCGACGATGTGCGCTTCTTGGGCATTTCGGAGCGAAAGCCAAGTCACCGAGTCGGTGCGCTCGAGCACCACGAGGAACTTCGAGCGCTCGGAGATGCTTGCCAACGCTGCGAGTGCAGCCTTGGTCGAAGGCGAAGTGCCGTCCACCAGCGACTCGACGATGTGGATGCGACCATCGCGGGCCCGGTCGGACAGGGCACCGCGCAGTGCGGCAGCCTTCATCTTCTTGGGCGTGCGCTGGTCATAACTGCGCGGCTTGGGGCCGTGCACCACGCCACCACCGGCGAACTGGGGAGCGCGGGTTGAGCCCTGACGGGCGCGGCCGGTGCCCTTCTGCTTGTAAGGCTTGCGTCCACCACCGCGGACTTCACCGCGGCGCTTGGTGGAGTGAGTGCCCTGACGTGCGGCCGCCTGCTGAGCGACGACGACCTGGTGCATCAACGGGATGTTGACCTTGGCGTCGAAGATCGCGGCGGGAAGGTCAACCTTGAGGGTCTTGACGCTCATGCTGCACCCCCGTTCTTCTTCACGGCCGAGCGGAGAATCACGAGACCACCCTTGGGGCCAGGAACGGCACCCTTGAGCAGAATCAGACCCTTGTCGGCGTCAATGGCGTGGACGGTGACGTTTTGGGTGGTGACCAGGTCGCCACCCATCCGGCCTGCCATGCGCGTGCCTCGGAAGACTCGGCCTGGCGTTGCGCAAGCACCGATGGAGCCCGGCTTGCGGTGGTTCTTGTGGGCCCCGTGGGAAGCGCCGACGCCGTGGAAGCCGTGCCGCTTCATGACACCTGCGAAGCCCTTGCCCTTGCTGGTGCCGCTGACATCGATCAGCTCACCGGCAGCAAACAACTCCGGGCTGAGTTCCTGGCCCACGGAGTAAGAAGCCGCATCTGCAGTGCGGATCTCGACGACATGGCGACGCGGGGTTACGCCGGCCTTGGCGAAGTGTCCCGCCAATGGCTTGGTGACCTTGCGTCCGTCGATCTCGCCGTAGCCGACCTGAATGGCGTTGTAGCCATCGGTCTCGGGGTGGCGGACCTGAGTGATCACATTGGTGTTGGCCGCAATCACGGTCAACGGGACGATGCGATTGTTTTCGTCCCACATCTGGGTCATGCCGAGCTTGGTGCCCAGCAGCCCTTTCACGTTTCGTTCGATAGTCATCTGCTCGTCGTCCTCAGAGCTTGATCTCGATGTCGACGCCAGCCGGCAGGTCGAGGCGCATCAGCGAATCGACCGTCTTCGGCGTGGGGTCAAGGATGTCGATGAGTCGCTTGTGCGTGCGCATCTCGAAGTGCTCGCGCGAATCCTTGTATTTGTGGGGTGAGCGAATGACGCAGTAGACGTTCTTCTCGGTCGGCAACGGCACTGGGCCGGCGACCTTGGCGCCCGTGCGGGTCACCGTGTCAACGATCTTGCGCGCCGAGGTGTCGATCACCTCGTGGTCATAGGCCTTGAGCCTGATGCGGATCTTCTGTCCCGCCATAGGTCTCTCTCGTCCTTACTCGTCAATGCTGCTGTCCTCAACGCCAGGCCCCGGATGAGGCCCAACGCCCGCTGCTGATCACCGGTTCCCCGACCCCCGAGGTCGGGCGTGTCGCGCCTTTCGCAAGGCTCGAACCCGCACAACTCACCCAGTGGGTGGATCACTTGTTGGTGACGCTCAACGGTTTGTCGAGCTAATCGGGTCTCCAGATCGGTGCGGCCACATGCCAGAGCACCGAATCTGCAGGACTTGCCTGCTTGGAAACGCGATTCAGTAGTCAAGATGTGACGCACTCCGGCGACCCGCCGAAGCAACCGACATATCTTGACAGAGGATCAGCAACGACACCAAATCGTGCGGTGCATGGCACTGCTCGGGTGCCTGGCAAGATGGAGCCCTCACATCGGGTGCAGCAAACCAGGGGGATCAGTGTCGGGACCAGAACCAACTCCACCCGGCGAGGGCCTGCCGCCACCAGGATCGCCAGCGCCGCCCGACGCCACGCAGCCGATCCAAGTGTCCCAAGCCCCGACGGCGTACCCAGTGCCCACTCGGGCCATGCCGCAATATCCCCAATATCGGGCGATGGGCGCGCCCTACAAGCCGGGTGCTGTGCCCCTTCGACCGTTGAGCATCGGCGACTTTTACGACGGCGCCTTCCGGATTATTCGCAAGAACCCGGGAGCCACGGTTGGGGCCTCCGTCATCGTGACCTCCCTGGCCATGCTCGTTCCGCTCGCCCTCGCCGCTGGCGCCACCGCGATCTACGGAAACATCCCGGTGCTCGAACCCTTCACCTACGATCCAGCCAGCCCGACCAACGAAGACTTCATCACCCAGGAGCTCACGGGGCAGTTGGTGGCCAACGGTGGAGCGGCAATCGGCGCGCTCGTGCAAGCGGTCGGGCTCATGCTGGTGACGGGAATGATCGTGCACGTCGTGGCCAAAGCCGTGCTGGGCCAACAGATGACCTTGTCGCAGGCGTGGGCCGCAACCCGCGGTCGCAGGTGGCGGCTCGTTGTCCTCAGTGTGAGCCTGATGCTTTTCTTCCTCACCATGTTGGCCGCCTATGGCGGGGCGATCTTCGGCGTTTGGGTGGCAACCGAAGACCCGGTTGCTGTCGGCCTGGCGCTCATCACGTTGCCATTTCTCTTGGCGCTGCTGATGTGGCTGTGGATCCGGATCTATTACCTCGTGGTCCCTCCTCTCATGTTGGAGAAGACGACCCTGTTGGGAGCGTTGCGCCGCAACTACAGGCTGACTAGCGGTCAGTTTTGGCGCACCTTCGGCATCGCGTTACTCACCCTGCTGATCACGGGCATTGCCAGTGGGTTGTTGACTTTTCCGCTGACCATCGCGACCACGGCATTGCTCGTGAGCAGCGACGGGTCGATGAGCATCCTGATCTACACCCTCCTCCAGAGCGTCACCACGATCATCTCCGCCGCCTTCGTGACTCCGTTCACCGCCGCGGTCGCCTCATTGCAGTACGTCGACCTGCGGATGCGCAAGGAGGCGTTCGACGTGCAATTGATGGCCGCCGCCAATTTGCCGGCGACGGGGGCCTCCCGCCAGTGAGCAGCCTGTTGAAGCAGCAACTCCTCCAGATAGCCCTCGATCCGAGCCCTACCGATGCTCGTTCCAAACTCCGCCAGGAGCTCTTGAAGCCCGAATATGACGATGGCAATCTACTCACGCGCATCGTCAACTGGTTCCTGCGCCAGTTCGATGGTGGTCTCGCCACCGCCTCCACTTCACCGATTCTGACCACCATTGCAGCGGTGGCGATCTTTGCGCTCTTGGTGGCTGGCGGCGCCTGGTTGGCCGCTCGTGCACGGCGTACAGCTCAGACGGCACTGCGCAGCGGCCCCCTAGTCGCGGATGTGAGGGTCACCGCAGCTGAGTATCGCCATCGAGCCCAGGCCGCTCTTGCCGCCAACGACTTCAACACAGCTGTTATCGAGGGTTTCCGTGCGATAGCTCGTCAGCAGATCGAGAGTGGCCGAATCGAGGACCTGCCGCAAGCCACAGCGCGCGAGGTCGGTGCCTTGTTGGCCAGCAACTTCACCGAGCACTCCCCCGCTCTGATCGGAGCTGCTCTCCTCTTCGACTCCGTGCTGTATGGCGATCACCAAGCGTCTAGAGACGAAGCCTCGAACTTGATCGCCCTTGATGACCAACTGGGAATTCGGCGATGACAGCCATGGTCGCCGAGGCAAAGCCAGCCTCGGGCCGGCTCAAGACTGCCTTGTTGTGGTCGCTCTTCATCATCGTGGCGGCCTCCCTCCTGGCGCTCCTGGGAGGCCGTGACGAGCAGCGATACGCCCCGCTTGATCCGGCCAATTCGGGCGTGGAGGGGGCCCGCGCGGTTGCTCAAGTACTGCGTCAAGAGGGCGTCGAGGTCATCGAAGTCCGCACCGCCGCCGCATTGGAGGCAGCGCCCGTCGACGTCGCAACGACCGTGGTGGTCACGTCCACGGAGAATCTTGGGGAAAGCACTGCTGCGCGACTGCTCGAACACGCGCAACCCGGTGGGCTCCTGGTCGTTGAACCCGGCTCAGGAATCACCCCTGTGTTGGGATTGGGCTCCGACCCCTACTTCGTCCCGATCACCGAGCCACGAGACGCCGACTGCATCGACAGCCGCTTCAACGGATTGACCCTCGATGTCGACTTCGCCACTGAGTACGACGTGCTGGATGGCTGCTTTCGCGGCGCCGAGGGTGTGCTGCTCGGCACCAACAGTGCCGGCACCACCGTTCTTGGCGCAGGGCAAATCCTGCAAAACGACTCGATCGTTCGTGGTGACAACGCGGCCATCGCGTTGCGTGCGCTTGGTGAAACACAGCGGGTGATTTGGTATGTTCCCTCGCTAGCCGATCTGGCCGGCGACGACGCCATCGGCATCTCCGCTCTCCTCCCAGACTGGCTTCGTCCAGCCTTGCTGCTGGTGGGTGTGGCCAGTCTCGGACTGATTGGTTGGCGTGGCCGACGACTCGGGCCACTGGTGAGTGAGCCCACACCGGTCGAGGTGAAGGCGATCGAAACGACCCTGAGTCGTGGTCGGCTCTATCGCAAGGCCAACGATCGCGCCCATGCAACGTCGGCACTTCGGGCTGCGACACGTGAGACCTTGCGGCAACGCTTGCACCTGCCTGCTCAGACACCACCCGACGTACTCACTCATAGCCTTGCCGAACGCCTCCAGGTTCCGTCTGTCGAGATTCACGAACTGATCTCACCCCAGGCGGAGTCCCCCACCACCGACCAACAACTCATCGCACTAGCCAACCGGCTAGCCGAACTGGAAGAGAAGGTACGCCGCTCATGAGCGAGACCAGCCCAACCCCAGAGACGCCCGCTGTCGCCGAGACGCCAGCAGTGGCGTCACCGCCGGCTAAGCCCGCTGAGCAAAGCACCGATGAACTGCGCGCACGGTTCACCGCAGTACGCGCCGAGGTTGCTAAGGCTGTGGTCGGCCAAGACGCCGCAGTTTCGGGTCTTCTGGTGGCCTTGTTGTGCCAGGGGCATGTCCTGATGGAAGGGGTGCCGGGCGTCGCCAAGACGTTGTTGGTTCGCAGCCTGGCCGGAGCCCTGTCGATTACGACGACGCGGGTGCAGTTCACTCCTGACCTGATGCCCGGCGACATCACCGGCTCCATGGTGATCGACAGCGCCGCCGGACAACTGACCTTCCGAGAAGGGCCGGTCTTCACCAACCTGCTGCTTGCTGACGAGATCAACCGGACACCACCCAAGACCCAATCGGCGCTGCTGGAGGCCATGGAGGAGGGCACAGTTTCGGTGGATGGCGTGTCGCGGGCACTGCCTCGACCATTCCTGGTTGCTGCGACTCAGAACCCCGTGGAATATGAGGGCACCTACCCCCTGCCCGAAGCCCAACTCGATCGCTTCCTGTTGAAGGTCGTGCTGCCGATTCCCGAGCGCGACGCTGAGTTGGAGATCCTCCGGCGCCATGCCGACGGCTTCGATCCGCGCAACGTGGCGGGGGCAGGAGTGCGAGCCGCGGCCAGCGCCGCCGACATCAGCGCCGCCCAATACGCGGTGCGCCAAGTTCAGGTGGCCCCCGAAGTCGCCGCCTATATCGTCGACATCGCTCGGGCGACTCGCTCCTCGCCCTCCCTCAGCTTGGGCGTGAGCCCCCGTGGAGCCACTTCGCTGCTGCGCTCGGCCCGGGCTTGGGCGTGGCTTTCCGGTCGCGACTTTGTCACCCCCGACGATGTCAAGGCCCTGACCCAGGCCACGTTGGCGCACCGACTCGGCCTTCGCCCCGAAGCCGAATTGGAGGGTGTCCAGGTCAATCAAGTGTTGGCTGCTGCCCTGGGCTCCGTTCCGGTCCCCCGCTAAGACATCAACGCAGATGACGATCACTGGCCGCTCCATCCTCCTGCTCCTGGTCGGGCTGGTCCCGATCGTGCTGCGCCCCGCCCTAAGCACTTTTTGGGTGTGGGTGTTGTTCGTGGTTGCGGTGGTGGCGCTGGATTGGTTCTTCGCCGTGCGGCCGTCGGTCTTAGTGATTAGCCGTGCACCGCTTGCTCCGGTGCGGCTCGGCACCGCCGCCGATACAGTCTTGATGGTTGAAAACACGGGTTCACGCTTTCTGGTCGCACTGGTGCGGGATGCGTGGCAGCCGAGCGCGGGTGCGATCACCAACCGGCACCCCCTCCGGCTGTCAGGTGGCGATCGGGCGGTGCTCACGACGCCTTTGCAGCCGCGACGGCGGGGCGATCTTCAAGCTTTGGGGGTGACGGTTCGGGTCTTAGGTCCGCTAGGGCTGGCGGCGCGACAAGCGACCCGGCAAGTGCCAGGTTCGATCCGTTCGTTGCCCCCCTTCGAGTCGCGCAAACACCTGCCCTCCCGGTTGGCCAGGCTTCGAGAACTCGATGGTCGTGCGGCGGTGAGAGTGCGCGGACCCGGCACCGAATTCGACTCGCTCCGTGAATACGTCCGCGGCGATGACGTGCGCTCGATCGACTGGAGAGCGAGCTCTAGAAGCCGCAATGTCGTGGTCCGCACCTGGCAGCCCGAGCGCGATCGTCGGGTGGTCCTCGTGCTTGACACCTCCCGCACCTCCGCCGGGCGGATCAATGACGTGCCCCGCCTGGATTCGGCCATGGACGCCGCGTTGCTGCTGGCTGCCCTCGCTGGACGGGCCGGTGATCGCGTCGACTTCGTGGCCGGGGACCGACGCATCCGGTCGCGATTGCGCTTTGCTGGCACGCGGGAGATCACCGGCAAAATCTCCGATGCGATGGCCGACTTGGAGCCGATCATTGCGGAGGCTGATTGGTCAGCGTTAGCTGGCGCCGTGGCGGGGTTGGGTCGACAACGAGCACTCGTCGTACTCCTCACACCGCTTGAGCCCTCAGCCGTCGAGGAGACCTTGCTGCCCGTATTGCCGGCCCTCACTCGTCATCATCGGGTAGTTGTTGCGTCGGTGCGCGACCCCGAGCTCAACCGCTTGGCAGCGACTCGTGGCACCGTTGATGAGGTCTACGACGCTGCCGCCGCCGAACAAGTGCTGGCCAGGCGGCGCAGCACTGCCGACGTACTCCGGGCGCTCGGGGTGGAAGTCATCGATGCGGACGCGGAGTCATTGCCCCCAGCCTTGGCCGACCACTACCTCATGCTGAAGGCCAAAGCCCTCCTCTAGCGCCGACCCGTCACTCATGTGGCGATTTTCGCGGCGTGTCGAACAGCGATTGACGGGTCAACCTAGGCGGCGGTGGCGACGCGGTCCTCGAGCAGCCGATCATCGATGTCGCCCGTCTCGCCTTGGAGGTACGCCGACCGGCCGAGGACGAACACGTAGGCAAAGAATGCGACTTCAGCTCCGATGCCAATCCCCACGCGCGCCCACGTGGGCAAGGGCGAGGGAGTCACGAAGGCTTCAATGAGACCGCTCACGAAGAGGACAGCCACCAAGCCGAGCGCCATGGTCCCGACCGTGCGGCCTTCATGCGCCAAAGACTTGGACCGAGACAACTGTCCTGGCTCGATCCACGACCAGAACATTCGCAAACCCACACCGCCAGCCACAAACACCGCGGTGAGTTCCAGCAATCCGTGGGGCAAGATCAAACCCCAGAAGTGAGCACCGTGGTCGTGTCGGATCATGATCGAGCCGATGATCGCGAGGTTGGCGATGTTGTTGAACAGCAGATAGATCACCGGGAAGCCAAGGACCCCAAACGCCAGGCACAGCGCTGATACCCACGCATTGTTGATCCAGACCTGAGCGGCAAACGCGGACGCCGCTGAGCTGCTGTAGTAGTTCTCAAAGTCACGATTGACGAGGTCATCAATCTGTTCGGGAGACATCAGCGACTGCTCCACATCAGGGTTCTGAAGCAGCCAGAGCATCATCACACCGGTCACCACAACGTTGGCCGCCAAACAGCCCAACCACCACCACCGCAACCGATAGAGCGCGGCCGGGAAACGCCGCAGGAAGAACGAACTAACCCCCCGCCAGGACGCGACGCGGGTGCCAACCGACCGGTTGCGGGCACGGGCTAGCAGCGAGGACAAATACGAGACGACATCCGCATCAGGGGCCGAACTGCGCACCACCGAGAGATGGGTGGCCACCCGCTGATAACACTCAACCAACTCATCGCTCTCAGCACCGGTCAAGTGTCGCTGGGCGACTAATTGTTCAAGGCGACGCCATTGCGCCGACTGCGCCAGGACATACGCGTCGAGATCCACAACTCCAGCCTATGCTGGACCCGATGTCTCACAACTACCCTGCTGGCGGCTACGCATCGGTGACCGGCGATGACTTGGTCACGGGCGAGGCGGTGGCGCTTGATCTTCCGCCGGCCAGCCTCGGTGCCCGAATCGCGTCTGGCGTGATCGACGTCGTAGCGACCTACATCTTGTTGTTGGCGATCCTCTTTGTCTTCATCCTCGCCGCCAGCGGCGCCAGCGCTCGCAACCTGGACGCCGTCGGCACGATCGCCGTCGTCGGCACGCTCATCGTGGTGTTCCTGGCCTTTCCGGCAGGGGTGGAGACAATCACCCGCGGCAAGTCGCTAGGCAAGTTTGCGCTTGGTTTGCGAACCGTCCGAGACGATGCCGGGCCGATCAGCTTTCACCACGCTTTTGTCCGCGCCTTGATCGGATTCGTCGAGATCTACGCCTTTCAGGGGGGTCCTGCCTTTTTCTCGATGTTACTGAGCCAACGCGGCAAAAGGCTGGGGGACTATGCCGCGGGCACCTACGTCGTCCGCGAACGATTCCCGATGAAACTGGGAGTTCAGATCCCGATGCCAACTCCCCTCGCCGCGTGGGCTGCCAGGGCAGACATTGCGCAGTTGCCAACTCCGCTGGCACTGGCAGTCCGACAGTTCGTGGGCCGCGCGCACCAAATCGAGCCATCCGCGCGCCAGCAGATTGGCCATGACTTGGCTCAGCAAGTCTCTGTCTACGTCTCGCCCCCACCCCCTGCTGGTACGCCGACCGAAGCCTTCTTGGCTGCAGTCATTGCCAGCCGCCGCGAACGAGACACTGCTCGGCTACGCCGGGAAGATGAATTTCGACGACGGTTGGTTTCACGCCCTTAGCCTCTCTGGGCCCGACCAACTCCTTGTCGGGCGACCAAACGCGGCCTATCGTCGTAAGGCATGTGGCGACTCCTGCTACAGGTGTTCTTTGCGCTCCTCATTGCGACCATCACCATGGGCGCACTGTTGTATGCCATCTTCGACTGGAACCTCTTTGGGCTGACGATGCGGATGATCACGAAACTTGATCCCCGACGCCCAAAAGTGAAGCCGATGGGTCGGCCTATTGAGCAGATCGCCCCCCACGCCCGTCGACTATGGCGACAATCGAGGATGCCCGAGCAAGGTCGCTCCCGCGCCAAGCAGCTCGCAATTCGCAGTGCTTACGATCATGTCTTGGCTGAGGGTTGCGACGCGCTGGGGCTGCCACATTTGCTGGGGGTACTTCCTCCCGGCGAGGAACTCGACATTGAGCGCGCCCGAGTCGAAGACTTGCTCGAAGAGGCTGGGCTCAGGCTGCGGCAGTTGAGCTAGCCCGCGGAATCAACAAACACGCGACCGCCGCTGCGGCGCATAACCCGGCAGCGGTGATCCATGCCATGAAGTAGTCGCCCTGAGATTGCCGGACCCACCCCGCATAACTGGCCGCGACGCCAGCGCCGACCATGTGCGAGGCAAATACCCAGCCGAACACCACCCCGGCCTTCTCAATGCCGAAGTGCTGTCGACACAGCGCAACGGTCGGTGGCACTGTGGCCACCCAATCGAGGCCGTAGAACACGATGAAGAGAAACAGGCTCGGCTCCACCTGTGGCCCCAAAACGAGCGGGACTATCGCCAGCGAAAGACCCCGAAGCGCGTAGTACACGAACAATAGATAGCGAGCGTCGATCCGGTCAGTGAGCCAACCACTCGCAATGGTGCCGACGATGTCGAAGAGGCCAACTAGGGCAAGGAGTCCCGCACTGGTTGTAGCCGGCATGCCATGGTCGTGGGCGGCGGCGATGAAGTGCGTCCCGATCAAGCCGTTTGTGGACCAACCACAGACCCAGAAGGTCGCTATCAGGATCCAGAACGTCCAGGAGTGCGAGACTTCGCGCAGCGTGGAGATGGCAGTCGCGGCCGCTCCCCTGGTCGGCTTCGCGGCCAGTGCGGGCTGCCAGCCAGGCGGCGCGCCGTACGGCGTGGTCCCGATCTCAGCCGGAGAGTCCCGCATCACCAAGATCACCAGTGGGATCAACGCCAGCGAGAAGACGGCTATCACTCCAGCGGCGTAACGCCACCCTGGCCCCTCGGCTAGTTGGGCGATCAGCGGCAAGAACAGCAACTGACCCGCCGAACTCGCAGCCGCAAAGACGCCCATCACCAGCCCACGCCGATGGAGGAACCAACGGTTCGCGACGATCGCCCCGAACACAAGCGCAACCGACCCTGTGCCGATGCCGACACACAAACCCCAAAGCACCCATAGCTGCCAGGGTGCCGTCATGATCAGCGTTAGACCGGACCCGACCCCCACTAACGCCAAGGCCAATACGATCACTCGGCGAATGCCGAGCTTCTCCATTAGCGCAGCAGCAAAGGGTGCGGTGAGCCCGTAGAGCATCAGGTTGAGGCTGACGGCGCCGGACGTCGTACCCCGACTCCAGCCAAACTCGGCCTCCAGCGGCTCCAACAGCGCGCCGGTCGAGGACCTGAAGCCGCCAGCGGCGAGGAGAGTGCCGAATGTGATGGCCGCAACCCACCAGGCTCGGTGAATGCGAGGTTGGTGATTTCGGACCCACTGCCGCTCAGGCGGGTCAGAGATTGCGGCCATATCAAGCAGTTTAAGTTGCTCGCGAGTAGGCCAAGTCGACGATCTCGCGCCCGGCCGCGATGCCCTTGCGTTCGAACTTCGTCACCGGTCGTTCGGCCCAGCGTTCTACCGGACCACCAGATCAGTAGCGGCTCTTTGGTGAGTACGTCGAGCATGTGATCGGCATAGCTGGCCCAGTCGGTCGCCAACCGCCAGGTCCCCCCGGGCGCCAGGCGACTCGCTGCGAGCCCGGCGAATTCGGCTGAAACGAGTCGGCGCTTGTGATGTTTGGTCTTGGGCCAAGGGTCTGGAAAGAAGGTCCAGAGTTCCTGAAGACTTCCGGGGAGGATTTGATGCTGGAGCGCCCAGGACGCGTCAACACCACACAGGCGAACGTTGCTCACGTTTTGCTCGGCCAACAACGCGAGGCTGGCGGCAACACCGGGGCGCCACACCTCCAACGCCAACACATTGCACTCTGGCCGCTGGGCTGCGAGGGCGGCGGTGGCCTCGCCCACGCCAGAACCGATCTCAACGATCAGTGGAGCGCGGCGCCCGAAGGCATCGTCCACCCTGAAGCCGGGGTCAGCGAAAGCATCGTCAGGGATCACCCACGCATCGGCGTACGCTGTCCACGCTGCCTGCTGACTGGGTGTGAACCGAAAGCCGCGGCGGGAGTAGGACAACACGGCCCGGACATGCTTGCCGTCCGGGGTGAAGCGGTGCCCCGGTCGCGCTGGCGTTGACTTCATTCCGCCGCGCGGAAGCGACGAAGATGGCGCAGTCGGGCCGTGCGCAGGGGTCGTCACCCCTCCATTGTCGACGTGTCGCGTCTTCGCACAAATTCGTTGAGAATGCCCGCGCCGATCTCAGGGTCATCGACGGTGACCACAAAGATCTGACCGTCCACAAGATCGAGCCGCAAGCCTTCTCCCGCCCGCAAGATCGCACCCGCCCGCCCAAAACCACGCACGCTTCCGCGATACCCCCATCCACCCCAATCTCTTGGCCGGATGTCGATCGCGCTCGCTTGTCGTACGTCGGCTAATGGGACGCGCTGGCGGGGAAGTCTGAGCGGACCCCATGCGAGGGTCAATCCCCGATGGTCTGCGGTGACCTGAACGCTGCGCATTTGCGCGCCCGCGAACCCTGTGAGTCCACCGATCCACATGAAGAGACCAAAACCCGAGAACCAACCCATGGTTATCAACCCAAAGCCAAACATCACGGGCAAGACCAACCAGGGAGCAACCACGCGTTGGGTCCACACCGCTGGCCCAGTCGCTGAGGAGTCAAGGTGAGGAGCAGACTCCCAAGTCAGCGGCGGCACTGGCAGCTGCAGGGCCAAGGCGCTGGCGGTGCCCGCGCCCAGTGCCGGAATCACCACGCTGGCGAACAACGTCGCCATGGTCGGGCCGCGGGCCTGTGTCCAACTTTCCAAACCCTGCTGGCTGAGCGCTGTCCAAGCGCCAATTCCGGCGGCTAGCCAGGAAACAAAGGTAGTGCTGGCTGCCCAGCCCGAGAGCCGGACTCTGCCGTTGGCACGCGAAATCGCGACGATCCCAAGCGTCGAAGCAAGTCCGGACACGCCGAGGAGCAGCCCGAAGAACGCCTGGCGGCCCAGCGAATCTTCGGGATCGCCCAGCAGATCAAAGTGGGTCGCCACTGGGTCAGGCACCTGATCGAGCCAGCCGACCACGGCGTAGGCGAGAAGCCCTAGCCCCAGCAGCGGAAGGAGTCCCACGCCAAGTCTCAGCCCCAACTGTCGCCCATCGCTCACAACATCAACTCAACCATGTCAGCCAATTTCGGGCCGGGTCGAGCGCGATGCGCAACACAACGAGCCGGGTCGACAAATGCACATTGGCCCCGGACCACTTGGGTCCGGGGCCAACGATTTGAAAAACTACTTGGTGATCTTCGTGACCCGACCGGCGCCGACGGTGCGGCCACCTTCACGGATCGCGAACCGCAAGCCATCTTCCATCGCGATGGGCTGGATGAGTTCCACTGCCATCTCGGTGTTGTCGCCAGGCATGACCATCTCGGTGCCCTCGGGGAGGGTAACGACGCCGGTCACGTCCGTGGTGCGGAAGTAGAACTGCGGGCGGTAGTTGTTGAAGAACGGCGTGTGACGGCCGCCTTCGTCCTTCGACAAGATGTAGACAGACGCGTCGAAGTTGGTGTGCGGGGTGGTGCTGCCAGGCTTGATGACAACCATGCCGCGCTCAATGTCTTCACGCTTGGTGCCACGAAGCAAGAGACCGACGTTCTCGCCAGCCTGGCCCTCGTCGAGCAACTTGCGGAACATCTCGACGCCGGTGACGGTCGACTTCTGCGAGGTGTCGCGGATGCCGATAATCTCGACCTCTTCGCCGACCTTGACGATGCCACGCTCGATACGGCCGGTGATGACGGTGCCACGACCGGTGATCGTGAAGACGTCCTCAACGGGCATCAAGAAGGGCTTCTCGGTCTCGCGAGCCGGGGTCGGGATGTATTCGTCGACGGCCGTCATGAGCTCCATGATCGACTCGCCCCACTTCTCGTCGCCCTGGAGCGCCGGGAAAGCAGCAACGCGCACAACGGGAATGTTGTCTCCGTCGAACTCATAGCTAGAGAGGAGCTCGCGCACCTCCATCTCGACGAGCTCGATGAGCTCTTCGTCATCGACCATGTCGCACTTGTTGAGCGCCACAACGAGGGACGGCACGCCGACCTGTCGGGCGAGCAGCACGTGCTCCTTCGTCTGCGGCATCGGGCCATCGGTGGCGGCAACCACAAGAATCGCGCCGTCCATCTGGGCCGCACCCGTGATCATGTTCTTGATGTAGTCAGCGTGCCCAGGGCAGTCGACGTGTGCGTAGTGGCGCACCTCGGTCTGGTATTCGACGTGCGCGATCGAGATGGTGATACCGCGCTGGCGCTCTTCGGGCGCCTTGTCGATCTGGTCGAACGCCGAAGCCTCATTGAGGGTCGGGTATTTATCGTGCAACACCTTGGTAATAGCCGCGGTCAGCGTGGTCTTACCGTGGTCAATATGACCAATGGTGCCAATGTTGACGTGCGGCTTGGTCCGCTCGAACTTCGCCTTAGCCACTTCGGGCTCCTCCTGTTGTGATTTCTACTTGAATTGGGAATGTTACTGCCGACGGCTCGCGATGAGAATTTCTCGAAGGATCTTCTCGACAAACCTGGGGATGGCCCCGATTTATTTACGCGGCGGATTTACTCGCCGCGCACCTTCTTGACGATCTCTTCAGCGATGCTCGAGGGAACCTCGGCATAAGAGTCGAACTCCATTGAGTACGACGCCTGGCCGGAGGTCTTGGACCTCAAGTCGCCGACGTACCCAAACATTTCCGAAAGTGGCACGAGGGCGGTAACTGCCTTGTCCCCGTGACGCTCTTCCATGCTCTGAACTTGGCCACGCCTGGAGTTGATGTCACCTATGACGTCACCGAGGTAATCGTCAGGGGTGATGACTTCAACCGCAAACATCGGCTCAAGCAACACTGGCTTCGCCTTGCGAGCGGCCTCCTTGAAGGCCGCGATTCCCGCAATTTTGAACGCCAACTCCGAGGAGTCGACGTCGTGGTAGGCGCCATCCTCCAGCGAAACCTTGACATCCACCATCGGATAACCGGCGAGCACGCCGAACTCCATGGCCTCGCGGGCACCGTGGTCAACCGAGGGGATGTATTCCCGCGGGATCCGGCCACCGCTGACATTGTTTGCGAACTCATAGCCCGCACCCTGGCCGGTCTCGGGGTCGATGCTCGGCTCGATCGAGATCACGATCTTGGCGAACTGACCCGAGCCACCGGTCTGCTTCTTGTGGGTGTAGGAGTGGTTGGCAACCTTCTGGCGAATGGTCTCGCGGTAGGCGACCTGAGGCTTGCCGACGGTTGCCTCCACGCGGAATTCGCGACGCATCCGGTCAACCAAGATCTCCAAGTGAAGCTCACCCATGCCGGCGATGATGGTCTGACCGGTTTCTTCATCGGTCTTGACCGTGAACGTTGGATCCTCATCGGACAGTCGCTGAATAGCGGTGCCCAACTTCTCCTGGTCGCTCTTGGTCTTCGGCTCGATGGCCACCTCGATCACCGGGGCCGGGAACGTCATCGACTCCAGCACGACCGGGTTCTGCGGGTCGCAAAGGGTGTGACCGGTCTTGGTGTCCTTGAGGCCCATGACGGCGACGATCTGACCAGCACCCACCGACGCGATTTCTTCGCGCTTGTTGGCGTGCATTTGGTAGACCTTGCCGATGCGTTCCTTGCGGCCAGAAACCGAATTGAGCACCGACGTGCCTGCGGTCAACTTGCCGGAGTAAACGCGGACGTAGATCAACTTGCCGAGGTGAGGGTCGGTGGCGATCTTGTAGGCCAGACCGGAGAACGGCTGATCGTCGGAGGGCTGGCGCTCGATCGACACATCTTCGTCGTTGACCTTGTGTCCAACGATCGCAGTGATATCGAGCGGCGACGGGAGATATTTGACGACCGCGTCGAGGAGGGGCTGCACGCCCTTGTTCTTGAACGCCGTGCCGCAAAGCACGGGGTTGATCAGGTCGGCCAGCGTGGCGCGGCGAATCGCAGCGTCCAATTCCTCGACCGTGAATTCGCCCTCTTCGAGGTACTTTTCCATGATCGTGTCGTCGGCCTCGGCCAGCGTTTCCATGAACTTAAGACGGTATTCGGCGACCTGCTCAGCCATCTCGGCCGGGATCTCCTCGACCTCGTAGTCCTCGCCCATGGTGGTCTCGCCACGCCAGGTCAGCGCACGCATGCCCACCAGGTCGACAACACCGAGGAAATCGCCTTCGGCACCGATGGGCAACTGGAGCACCAACGGTGTGGAGTTGAGGCGTTCGATCATCATGTCGACGCAGCGGAAGAAGTCTGCGCCGGTGCGGTCGAGCTTGTTCACGAAACACATCCGGGGCACGGAGTACTTGTTGGCTTGACGCCACACGGTCATGGTCTGCGGCTCAACGCCGGCCACTCCGTCGAACACCGCAACGGCGCCATCGAGGACGCGAAGCGAACGCTCCACCTCGGCCGTGAAGTCGACGTGTCCGGGGGTGTCAATGATGTTGATCTGGTGGTTCTTCCACCAGCAGGTCGTCGCAGCGGAAGTGATGGTGATGCCGCGCTCTTGCTCCTGCTCCATCCAGTCCATCGTGGCTGCGCCCTCGTGAACTTCACCGATCTTGTAGGTGATGCCGGTGTAGAAGAGGATGCGCTCGGTGGTGGTGGTCTTGCCGGCGTCAATGTGCGCCATGATGCCGATGTTGCGGACTTTGTTGAGGTCCGTCGTGATGTCGACTGCCACTTAAGTGGTTCCTTATTTCGAAGAAGTAATGGGTTCGAGGCGCCGTGAGTTGCTGCGGTCGCCACCACCAATGGTGATTGGCAACGACCGCAACCACATCACCAGCGGTAGTGGGCGAAGGCCTTGTTGGATTCGGCCATCTTGTGAGTGTCTTCGCGCTTCTTCACAGCGGCACCGAGGCCGTTGGAAGCATCGAGGATCTCGTTCATCAAACGTTCGTGCATGGTCTTCTCGCGACGCGCCTGTGCGTAGCCAACCAGCCAGCGCAACGCCAGCGTGGTGCTGCGATTGGCCTTGACCTCGATCGGCACCTGGTAGGTCGCGCCACCAACACGGCGGGACTTGACCTCGAGGGCCGGCTTGACGTTGTCGAGCGCGCGCTTGAGGGTCAGCACAGGGTCGGTGCCGGACTTCTCGCGGCAGCCTTCCAGTGCGGTGTAAACGATGCGCTGGGCGACCTGCTTCTTGCCGTCCTTGAGCACCTTGCTAACCAACTGCGAGACCAGCGGAGAGCCGTAGACCGGATCCATGTCGATCGGCCGCTTGGGGGCCGGACCCTTGCGGGGCATTAGCTCTTCTCCTTCTTGGCGCCATAACGGCTGCGGGCCTGCTTGCGGTTCTTGACACCCTGGGTGTCGAGCGTGCCGCGAATGATCTTGTAACGGACACCGGGAAGATCCTTCACCCGGCCGCCGCGCACGAGCACGATCGAGTGCTCTTGCAAGTTGTGTCCCACGCCCGGGATATAGGCCGTGACCTCGACGCCACTGGAAAGGCGCACACGAGCAACCTTGCGCAGAGCGGAGTTCGGCTTCTTCGGGGTGGTGGTGTAGACGCGGGTGCAAACACCGCGTCGCTGGGGCGAACCCTTCAGGGCAGGCGTCTTGGACTTCGACGGCTTGTCCTGGCGGCCCTTGCGGACCAACTGATTAATGGTGGGCACCGGGTGGTTCCCTTTCTTGTCTGCTCGTCAGGCCCAGCACGGTGCCGGGCACGATTGTCTTGCTAAATCTTGTGCCTTGGTTTTTCGCCTGCCCTCCAAGAATCCACCTCAACAAAAGGACGTGGGGATCTGGGCACGCGGAAGTGTCTTGGACATTCCAGACACAAGGGTCGAGATTACTCCGTCACCGAACAGGGGTCAAAACGTCGACCCCCACTTGTTGGCGCTCAGCCCGGTTGGCGCGAGAGCGCAGGAAAAGTGCCGCCGAGATCAACACGCCGACGATCGTCAGGGCTCCGCCGCCGATCAGCGTCCACCTGGCACCAAACGTCTCGCCAACCCAGCCAACGACCGGGGCTCCTAGGGGGGTCCCGCCCATGAAGATCATCAGGTACAGCGCCACGACACGACCGCGCATCCCGGCTTCGGTGTTGAGCTGAATGTAGGCGTTGGCGGAAGTGATCATGGTCAACGCGGTGATGCCGATCACCGGCGTCATCAGAGCGTACGTCGTGTAGGTCGGCATCAAGCCTGCCGCGATGTCGGCCACCCCAAACAGCAGTGCGGCACCCACCACCAGGCGTTGCCGGATCACCTGGCGGCGTGCCGCCAAAAGTGCCCCGGTGAGCGACCCAACCGCCATAAAGGTGCCGAGCAGCCCAAACTCCGTCGGGCCTTTGCCAAAGACCTCGGTCGCCATCAGGGCCGAGGTCATCTGGAAGTTGAGCCCGAAGGTGCCCGCGAAGAACACCACGGCCAGGATGAGCATCAGGTCGGGACGTGAGCGGACATAACGGACACCCTCCCGAATCATCCGAGGTTCACGCGCCGAGATCTTTGGCGTGTCCAATGCGCTGGCGTCGATGCTGCGTAACGCCAGGATGGGTGCGATGTAGGTGACCGCATTGATCAACATCACCCAGCCGGTGGCCGTTGCACCCCCGCCTAGGAGAGCGATCATCACTCCCGCGACAGCCGGGCCGACGACCCGCGCGGCATTAAACGAGGCACTGTTGAGGCCGACGGCGTTGGGCAAGTCGTCACGATCGACCAACTCGGGCACGAAGGCCTGCCTGGCCGGGGCATCGAAGGTTGCCGCAACGCCGAGCATCGCCGCGAGCACCAAGACGTGCCACAACTCAGCGTTACCGGTGACGGCCAGCACACCCAGCACTAGAGCGGGAATAGCCAGGGCGACGTTGGTCACTTGAAGCAGCCGAAGTTTGGAAGTGCGGTCGGCGACCAGACCGGCCACTGGGGACAACACCAGGAACGGCAGGAACTGAAGGCCAATGGCGACGCCAAGCGCGATGCCGTTGCCGCCGGTGAGTTCGAGGACCAACCAGTCTTGCGCGACCCGTTGCATCCACGTGCCGGTGTTTGAGAGGACCCCGCCTGCGGCGTACCGCCGGTAGTTGGCGTTTGAAAGGGCGCGGAAGGTCGGACTCAAGAGCGAGCCACAGCCCGATAGTCCGCCGAGAAAATCATGGTTTTAGCGTGCAAAACGAGGATTTTCTCGGCGGACTATCCAAAAAGGGGGCACGTTGGGACAAGGCGCCGAAGGCTTCAGGTATTCCCGGTGGGATAGCGTGATCGGGTGCCTCATGACGAACGCAAAACGCAACACGAGATCGGCAACCGGACCTACATGGTTGCTGACGTGGAGCCGCTTGACGTCTACGGCATCCGCACCGTCCAAGTCGGCTCGGCGCTATGGCTGGTGTCGTTCCTAGGCCTGCTGCCGTTCTATGGCCGCCTTGAGGAGTCCGGACGAGAGTGGTGGCTGTGGACTTGTTGGGCTGGCTTTGCGCTCGGCCTGTTTGGCTACGAGTGGGCCCGTCGGCAGCGCAACAAGCAGGCAAAGGGCCAACGCCGCCACTAGCCCAGCCTCCTGGCCGGCACCCATCTCACAGTGGATCTAGGTCGTCGTCAGTCAGGGTGTCGATGGCGTGCTCGGGCAAAGGCTGTGGCTGGTTGCGCTTAGCCAGTTGGACCTCGGAGTGTGCACCGCAGCCGTGGTCAAAGGTGACCACGCGGCCGTCGTCGTTGGCGTCGCCGTTGGCGCAGACACCAAAGAAGTCCGACATCGAGCCAGCAATGCGCAGCATGAAGCCGCAGGAATAACACGAGTGCGGAGCCGACTGGGCAAGCGGAGAATCCGGCCCGCCGCTGCCGTCGTACCACCGCTGGGCAGCCAAATCCCGGCCCTCCATCGACAGGGTGCGCACTCGACCAAGACCCAAGTCACGAGCAACGTTGCGAATCTGAGCGCTCTCCTCTTGAGACAGTGGAATGGCGGTGTCGGGGTCATCGCCGAAGAAGTAGGTCGGCACGAGACGGGGATCGTCCTCCTCGACGGGCAGCAAATCACCTGGCGAAAGATCACCGGGCTGAACGCGCTCGCGGTAAGGCACCCATTGCGGCGCGATAATCGCCTCTTCGCCGGGGATCAGCACGACCTCGTCGACAGTCACCGCTTTGGCGCGCGACGCTCGCGCCACGGTCACCGACCAGCGCCACCCCAGATAGCCCGCGCGCGCGCAGACAAACTGATGGGTCACCACGCGGTCGCCCTCGATGAGATAGCCGAGATAGTCACCCACATCCGCCGCAGCAACGTCCTCGAGCAACGAGGCGCGAGCCAAGTCGACCGCAGCGATGCCGGCGGCGTCGGGTTTGGCGCGGGAAAGCGTGGAAGTCACAGCGGCATCATCGCCCATGTCGCCCCCATCTGTCGCGTCGGGGGCTCCGAAGACCTCTTGAAGACCGCATGACCCTGTCACAACCCGTGGCGGTCTGCGTGCCAATGACTCAACGAGGCAGGATGGACCCATGTCAGCGTCAGGGCCCACTCCGGGGCCGCTCTCCGGGTCATCGCCCGAGCCGGAGTCGACGGCCGCGTCTCGGCGGGCCGCCAAGGCAGTCGGCAGAGGCGCCAAGGCGACCGCCCGGGGAGCCAAAGCGGCTGCTCAGGGGACCCGCAAAGCCGGGATCTTTACAATGCGCCAAGCGCGTCGGGCGTCACAGGCCGAAGGCGCCGGCGACTCCGGCTTGTCACGCCTGATCGAACTCCATGCGATCAATGCCGCCGGGGACGCAGCGATTGCCATCTCACTCGCGGGCACCTTATTTTTCCAGGTGCCGACCGGCGAGGCACGTGGGCAAGTGGCGCTCTTCCTGGTCCTGACGATGCTCCCGTTTGTGGTGGTTGCCCCACTTATCGGGCCGTTCCTGGACCGCTTTAGCCACGGTCGCCGCTGGGCGATCGGCACCACGATGGCAGTCCGCGCATTCCTGTGCTGGGTGTTGGCGACCGCGACCGAGTTGGAATCGCAGTGGCTCTTTCCCGCCGCCCTGGGTTGCCTTGTGACGTCCAAGGCGTACGCCGTGACTCGAGCTGCCGCTGTGCCGAGACTGCTCCCGAATGGCCAAACCTTGGTCAAAGCCAACGCTCGCACATCACTAGCCGGGGTGATTGGCGCTGCCATCTCCGCACCCCTTGCCGTGCTGGCGTCGCTGGCGGGCCCGCAGTGGTCTCTGCGCTATGCGTTCCTGGTCTTCATCGTCGCCACGATTCTGGCCATCCGACTACCAGAGCGGGTCGACTCCAGTCTCGGCGAAGGAACGATGGTCCTGACTGGCGACGACGACGGCGTGCATCCCACGCCCAGCGGGCGCCTGCGGATGCGAATCCCTGGTGCTGTCTCCTTCGCCCTCCGAGCCAACTGTGGACCGCGCTGGCTGTCCGGATTTCTCACCATGTTCATGGCGTTCTTGCTCCGCGACGTGCCCATCGGTGACTATCAGCCCGAACTCCTGCTTGCCCTCGTCATTGGCGGGGCGGGGTTAGGCAGCACCATCGGCATCTCCTTGGCCTCGATGCTGCGCAAGATTCAGCCACAGATCACCGTGGTGGCCGCTTTGTTGGCGGACGTAGTGATGGCGAGCATTGCTGCCCTGTTCTTCAACCTGGTGACGATCGTTTTGTTGGGCCTGACCGCCGGGCTGGCGCAATCACTGGCCAAGTTGTCCCTCGACTCCACGATTCAGCGCGACGTGCCCGAGCGCGTGCAGTCGAGTGCCTTTGCCCGTTCCGACACCACCCTGCAATTAGCCTGGGTGGTCGGTGGATTCATCGGCATTGCGATGCCACTCGTGCCACAACTCGGCCTCGGGATTGCGGCAGGATTGCTCGCCTTGTGGTCGGCATTTGTGTTGACCAAATGGCATCGCACCCGGCGTACGCCGTCGGCGCAAGGCACCCAGCGGCCCAGCAAGCAGGCTTAGAGCTCCAACTCGTCAGCCAGCGCCCGCAGCAATTTTGCGATTGGCGCAGCGGTGCGCGAATCGGGGTGACGCTCATGGCGATAGCCTTCGCCTACCCCATCAAGCACGCGGATCAGGTCCTCGACAATCGGGACCATCTCCTCGGGTTTCTTGCGCTTGGCGTGCTGTTGGTTGCGAGTCACCGAAGCCGGCGCATCGAGCACCCGGACTTGGAGGGCCTGGTCGCCGCGGCGTCCTTGGGCGATGCCGAACTCAACCCGAGTGCCGGCCTTCAGCGTGCTGATCCCCTCAGGGAGCGCATCGGCATGGACATAGACGTCCGGACCACCGTCGGAGGAGAGAAAACCAAACCCCTTCTCGGCATCGAACCACTTCACCTTGCCACTGGGCACGGGCCTGTCCCTTCCTGATGTGCACTGCATGATCACTGTTGCTGAATTTTGACTGCGCCGATAGTGGCGCAAGGACCAACCCTAGGGCGAAGGTGGTTAGCCCGCTAATTACTTATGGCGGGGCTCATGCCCGCGCGGTGGTTTTCGAACCAGGCCTCGAACTCCGTGAGGTCCTGGAGGATGACGTGGCTCCCGGCCCGCCTCAACTCGTCAGCCGTGCAACCACCCGTCGTCACCGAAACGCTGAGTGTGTCGGCGGCAAGGGCGCCCTCAACGTCGTGGATGTGATCGCCGACGTACATCTGCGCACCTTCGCGGCGTAACACCGCCGCCTTGCCTACTCCCCACACCCACCCCTCGAGCAGATCAATGTCCATCCCTAGGTGATCCACGTGGAGTTGGGCATTGCGCGGATATTTGCCGGTGACCACCACAATGCGGCCGCCGTGGCGGCGTACGGCTGCGAGCGCGTTCGCGGCTCCGGGAAGATATCCCACCGGTCCGATCGCGTGGGTCGGATAGAGCTCTCGAAACCGATCACCCGCTCCCTCGATCAGTCTCTCGGGTAGGTGCTCCGCAAAAAGCATCTCCAGCGGCGGTCCGAGACGATTGGTGATGTCGTCGACGGGAAAGTCCACCCCAAGTTCTTCGCCCAACGCGATCAACGTCGCCGCAAACCCCGGCACGGTGTCGATCAACGTCATATCGAGGTCGAACCCGACCACCAACCCGTCCGCGCCATCGCTCACCCCTGAGAGCGTACGCCGAGGAGTCACGCAGATCGGCCGAGGAGTCACGTGGAACCGCCGAGGAGTCACGCAGGTCGGCCGAAGATCCTTCCCTCGTGACCCCTGGGCACGATTTCGTGACTCCTGGGCACGATTTCGTGACTCCTCACGGAATTCGCGGCGCGCGGGTGGCGATCGCGACGCCAGTCACAGCGAGAACCAGCCCGATCAACTCGAGCACAGAAAGGGTGTCACCGAAGCAAAGCCAAGCCAACACCGCCGTGACGGGCGGCATCAGGAAGAAGACACTCGATGCGACCCCTGCGCCTTGCGCCCGCACCAACACCCCCAAGAGAGCCAGACCGACGATGGAGTTGACGACCGCAAGATAGAGCAATGCGATAACTGCCCCGCGGGCGTCATACACGGTTCCCGAGGTGCCTTCAACCAGCCAAGCAAGCAACAACACCGGCGGCGCAGATGCACCGAACTGGATGGCGGCCGACCAGAAAGGGTCCACCACCGGGCCGCCCCGTTCCCCGCCTTCACCCGCTGAGCCGCCTTCACTTGGTGAGCCGATCCAGCGTTGACCAAGGGTGCCGAGGCTCAGGCCGAGCATCCCCACCAGCCCCCACGCCAACCCGTGCGGTCCCCCAGCCGACTCGATGTCTGGCCCGAGCACAAGCAAGACTCCGGCCACCCCAACCACAAAGCCGATCACTTGTGCGGGGGCCAACCGTTCGCGAAGGAGTACGCCGGCCAGCACGACCGTAAGCACCGGGCTCAATGAATGCAACAGCGCACCCAACGTGGCTCCCAGACCAGCTTGGAAGGCGAGATACATGGCGGAAAACTGCACACCGTTCATCACGAGTCCCACGGCGGCAATACGCAGTGCCAGGCGCCGGTCCACCCGCAACGGCCCGTGGAAGACCCGCGCCAGCATGGCCACCAGCACGGTAGCGATTGTGAAGCGGACACCCACCAAGGTGAGTGGAGCCATCGTGCTCACCCCATAGGGACCCGCGATGTATCCCGAGGACCACACCAACACAAAGGCCGCCGTGGGCCAGAGTTGGTGCGCGGGGGCAATCGACCCCCTCACCGCCGAAGGTGGCCGATGATGCTCCAGCGCGCATCTCCAGTGGAGGTGCTCTTGACCTTGCCTTGCCGCCACACCACAAACGCGGCCTTGACTTGCTCGCCCGCGCTCGTCGCCGAGTCGACGTAGAAGTGCAGGGTGCGGTGTCCGCGCATCGTTTCGTGCGCGACCAAAAGTGCCGATCGGCCAAGCCGACTCTCGAGCCCATCAATGACCTGATCAAGCGCTGCCAGCGCGGTCGCGCTGGGTTCCCCAACCTCGTTGAGATCCACGAAGGGGACAACTACCCGCACATGATGATCAAGTTGCGGGGCCAGAGCTGGCAACGGTTTCACCAGGGCTGCTGCCGTCACCGGTCGACCGTTGGCTTGGCCGCTAAATGTTGTCCAAATGGGTTTACCGACGTCGTCGGTCAGCTCGGCTCGCAAATCGGCAACGATGCGACGTACGGCAAAGACGGGGGCCGCCCCTGGCTCCCCATCGCGTGGCTGTGTGACCCGACCAATCCACAGGTCAGCGTCCCGCTCACCGACGACGGCGTCCAAAACCTGGGTCGCGATCCGGGCATTGATCTCGTCTAATTGACCGGCGAAGGCTGGGTGGTGAAGTCGTACGTCGAGCCAGTCACCGCGGCGCGCCCAACTGGCGGTCACGTCATCAACATCAATGGCCATGCCGTCCACATCGAGCACCAGCCCGGTCAACTCGGCAACAGCGGGGCGACGATCGGCATACTCCCAAGTACGACTGTCTTCAGGCGCTCGACGCAACCAACGGCGGGCCAGTAAAAGCAGGTCGGTGCTGCCATTGGCGCTCACGATCAAGCGATGCTTGGCGGGATTCCCGGGGGACACACTCCAGGTCAGCCGCGGATCAATGCCTGCGACGCGGCGCGACATTCTCTCCTCGACTCCTTGCCCATCACCGCCGGCCAAGGATTGAGCCAGTTGCTCGGCACCCTCGGATTGCCACCATTTCCAGAATCCCCACATGCCAACATCGGGGTCGATGACTGGCGCTTTGTCGCGACGGAAGAGGGCCATGACCGCAGCCTAGGCGAGTGCGGCTGCGCCAGCCTTAGCCACTTCCTCGTCCTGGTCGACGCTTCCACCTGACACGCCAACCGCGCCCACAATGGCACCCTCAACGACCACCGGCAGCCCGCCGCCGAAGATCACCAACCTGTCGCGATGCACCAATCCTTCGCGCAACACCGCGTCAGATTTGAGCACTTCGTCCCACGCACCCGTTGGCAGACCGAGGAAGGCCATCACCGAAAAGGCCTTGTCAGTCGCGATGGATTCGGACAGCAGCGCGGCGCCATCCATCCGGGCAAAGGCAATCTGGTGGCCTGCGGCATCGCAGACAGAAACATTGATGGGTACGCCGAGTTCGGTGGCCTTTGATAGCGCGGCATCTAAGACGACGCGTGCCCCGGCATAAGTCAAGGTGGGCTGCGCGGTGACGAACTCAGACATTGATCTGCATCACGATGGCTTTGGGTTCGGTGAAGAATTCCCGGCTGAAGTTGCCGCCCTCTCGGCCAACCCCGGAGGAACCTACTCCACCGAAGGGTGCCCGGAGATCGCGAATGAAGAAGCAATTGACCCACACCGTACCCACGTTGAGCCGAGCGGAGACGCGGTGGGCGGTGTGCAAGTTTTCGGTGAAGAGTTGAGCATCCAGACCATATTCGGTGTTGTTGGCTAGCTCGATCACCTCGTCTTCAGTGTCAAAGGGGTGGATCACCACGACGGGCCCAAAAATCTCTTCGCAGACGTGTGGGCTGTCCAGTGGCATGTCGACCAGGACCGTCGGCTTGACGAACCAACCCTCGCCGACTCCCCCGGTCAGCATCCGGCCACCGGCCTCCTCGACCGTGTCGACGTAGCCCTTGACCTTGAGGAAATGTTCTTCGCTTGCCAGCGGACCAAACTCTGTCGTCGGGTCAAGCGGGTCGCCAAACTTCATCGCCTCCGCCTTCGCGACAAACTGCGCTACGAAGGTGTCGAAGATCGGCCGCTCGACATACAACCGACTCCCCGACAGGCAGATCTGGCCGGCGTTGCGGAAGATCGACTGAATCGACCAGTCGACTGCGTTCTCGAGCGCCGCATCCGCGAACACGATGTTGCAGTTCTTGCCGCCCATCTCCAATGAGACCGGGGTGAGGTTGTCAGCGGCTGCCTTGCTGATGATCTTGCCGGTGCCGCTTTCGCCGGTGAAGGTGATCCGGTCGACCCGGGGATCACGTGTCAACGCCTCGCCCACGGAGTTGGGGCCATAACCGTGTACGACGTTGAACACGCCCTCTGGGAAGCCCACTTCGGCAGCAATGCGAGCCAGGATCGTCGCCGAAGCGGGAGTGTCCTCGGCCGGCTTCAACACCACGGTGTTGCCCCATGCCAGCGCTGGCGCGACCTTCCAGGTTTCCAGCATTAAGGGGAAGTTCCAGGGGGCGATGGCCACCACCACTCCGGCAGGTTCATAACGTGTGTAGGCGTGGTGCCCGGTGTCCATCGGCAAGGTCTCGGCCATCGCCATCTTGGCGTGGTCGGCGAAGAATCTGAAGTTCATGGCGGCTCGGGCAACGTCGTGATGGCACTGCGCGAGTGGCTTGCCCATGTCGCGACTATCTGCGCTGGCTAACTCATCAGCGTGCGCCTCCATCGCGTCGGCCAACCCGTGCAACAGCAGTTGGCGCTTGGCATAACCCAGCCGTGGCCACGGGCCCTCATCGAAGGCGAGGCGGGCCGCCGTGACTGCGGCCTCGGCATCCTTGGCGCCACCCAGAGCGACCGTTGCCCACGCCTCACGAGTCCAGGGATTGATGGTGTCAAAAGTGTCGCCATCAATGGAATCGACTTCTGCGCCACCGATAAAGTGGCCAAACCTCTCGCTCACGTCTGCTCCGCACGTCGTTCGGCAATGGTTACGTCCCCAGCTGCCCAATGGCTGGCGGGCACCTCGCGGACAACAATCCGCACGTTGGCTCTCGGCGCCCCGATGCTGGCAACGACTGCGTCAGTGGTGGCGCTGATGAGTGCCCGAATCTGTTGAGGGCTGCGACCCTCGACAAGAGTGACTTCCACCAACGGCATTAGTCAGCCGTCATTTCGGACTTGGCGCCGCAGTAGAGTTCCACATCACCCAGCGTGCCGAATTGGCAGGCGATCGTCGAACCCCTGGTCGCAAAAACTGCGTCCGTGAGGCCGCCGGTGAGGACGACCCAACCGGCCTCGATCGCAAGGCCCCGTTTGGCGAGTTCGTTGGCACCCAGCGCTAGCGCGATTGCTGGATCACCAAGCACTGCGGCCCCCGTGGCTTGGTCCACAACCTCGCCATCGACGACCAGCCGGACTTCTTCGGCGATGAGATCGAGATCGTCTGGTGCGAAGCCAGCTGATGACACGACGTACGCCCCTGAAGATGCGTTATCTGCCACCACATCCCCAGCCAGAAACTTGAAATCCTTGAAGCGACTATCGATCACTTCGGCTCCGGCGTAGGCAAGGTCCACAGCGGCGAGAGCCTGCTCGGGCGTAACCCCCGGACCAGCCAATCGCTGCTTCATCACAAAAACGATCTCCGGCTCGATGCGCGGATGAATCAGCAACTCTTGAGGGACTGGGTCGCCGGGTTGCAACTCCATTGCATCAGTGAGCCAGGCCACGAAGGGCTGGTCGACACCCATCCGCTGTTGCTTGGCCTTGCTGGTCAGACCCAGCTTCAGACCGGTGATCTTTTCGCCTCGGGCCAGTCGGCGCCGCAGGGTCTCGTCTTGGATCCGATAGCCGGTCTCGACGTCGAGCTCTGGCCATTCGTCGCTGAACTTCGTCCGGTCACGGCATTCCGCTTCGCAGGCGAGCAACTCAGTTGCCACCGAATCTTCGGTCCAGGCAGTCATTGGTCTCCTGAGTGGGGGGTATGGGCTAACTATGAACGCTAAGCACTCGGGTATGACGCGGCTCTCGCGTCCCGTCCAGCGGAACGCCTAAGGGTTCAAGCAACCGAAACGTGGGTGGGGCGCGAAGCACCCGATGAGCACCGCTTGATTCGGGTGTTCACGTCCGCAATAAACAAACGAGGAGAAACTCAATGAAGTTACGTGCCTTAGCCCCAGCCTTGGCTCTTGCCCTAACAACGGCACTGACTGCCACCACGCTCATCGCCGCGCCCGCCAACGCGGAGCGTGGCGAGGTCAGTCTGGTTGAGGTCTTGGCCGCCGATGGCGCCAAGCTTGACAAGAATTGGAACGACTTCGACATCGTCGAGGCGGCGGCCTTCGCCGTGTTGGCGGAGAAGCCCACCAGCGCCGTTGGCGTGTTGGCCGATGGCAGTGTGAAATTGACTGCCTTCGTGCCCACCGACCGTGCTTTCCGTCGCCTGGTTCATGACCTGACCGGCAACTGGCTGAGTGAGAAGAAGACTTTCGCTGCGGTTGCCGGACTCGGGATCGACACCGTTGAGTCAGTCCTGCTTTACCACGTCGTACCGGGTGCGGTCGTGACCTATGCCCAAGCCAAGTCGGCCAACGGAGCCAAGCTCACCACCGCCGCAGGCTCAAAGATCAAGGTCAAAGTGCGACATGGTCACGTGTTCCTCGTGGACGCGGACAAGAACGACCTCAATCCGCTGGTCAAGCGCAACCTGAGCAACATCAACAAGGGCAACAAACAAATCGCTCACGGCATCAACCGAGTACTGCGCCCGATCGACCTCTAACCGGGGTTCGACCAAACCTAGTCCGCCACTTTCCGCATGGCTTTGGCTCCATTTAGCGGCTTTGAGCCTGCGGAGAGTGGCGGACTATCTCGATTTCAGTGCTGTGGAGTGCCGATTTGGATTGTGAGGCCGTCGCCAAGATCGATGACAGTCCCCGGGAAAAGTGGCTCGGGTACGCCGGGACGCAGCGTCCTCGGGCCAAGGCCGGGATGCATCACAATGCTGCCGTTGGTGGAATTGAGATCTGTTGCGACAGCCAGACCTAGATCGATTCCCTGACCCGGACGAATGTCGAGATGCGTGGAAGAGATCTCATGGCTCGGACTTGAGACTGCCATCAGGGTCGCGTTATCGCTCCCCGAACCCCCCGGAGCCTTGCTGGCATCAGGAGCCCGACCGATGATGATGGGCCCGAAAACTTCCAACTGCTCGCCAGTCGAAAAACTGATCCGCGCAACCGAGGATCCTGGTTCACCGAAAACAGGCGTGCTCGACTCTGCTGCTTCGGCGGGCTCATCAGCCACTTCCGGCTGGCCGATGACTTCCGTCTGCGCCACCGCTGCCGCTGCCGCCCAGGTTGCCGGCTCTGGTTCCGGTTCCGGCTCTGGTTCCGGTTCCGGCTCGGGTTCCGGTTCCGGCTCGTCCGTGACGAGTGGTTGCTCCCCTGTTGGTGCATCCGCAAGATCCACTACGCCGTCAGTGTCAGCTGCTGGCTCAACTTCTGGCACTGATTCGCCGACATCCGGGGCGTCCACGCCAATCAGCGCCGAAGCCCCGGTGGCACCAGCACCAAGGGCCACCGCTCCGACACCCAACACATCGTCTTGTCCGGGCGATTCTTCACTGTCAGATTCGGGCTCTGGCTCGGGCTCCGGCTCCGGCTCCGGCTCGGCCTCCGGCTCGGGCTCAGGTTCGGGCTCGGGCTCGGGCTCCGGCTCCGGCTCCGGCTCGGGCTCAGGTTCGGTCTCGGGCTCCGGCTCCGGTTCCGGCTCTGGTGCGGGCTCGGGTTCCGGTTCGGCCTCGGGCTCCGGCTCCGGCTCCGGTTCGGGCTCCGGCTCCGGTTCGGGCTCAGGTTCCGGTTCGGGAGTGGCAATAGCCGCTGCCGGCGCCTCAGAGTCGCTTTCCGCGGACTCTGCGACGAGCGGCGGAGCATCAACGCGGGAGAGCCGAACCAAGCCAGCACCAATCGTGAGCGCCTCTTCCTCAACTTCGAAGTCCTCGACCACCAAGCTGATCCGACTGACGCCGCTGAGGGTGTGTTCGACCCAAGTCGTGGCGCTGGACCCGGCTATCTCAACGAGCCCTTGCTCGGTCTCGAACTCTGCGCGGGCGGCGCCTCGGACCACCACTTGAGTGGCGCCATCGAGTTCGCTGACCAACACAAATCCAGGCAAATCGCGCAGACCAGTCGATATCAGTGCATCGAGCACCTCGTCAAAACCTGCTCCATCGTCAATGAGCGCCCAAAGTGCGGCCACTCGCGCCTTTTCGGATGGTGGGAGCAATACGGTCGCACTGCCTCCAAAAATGCCGAACCAAGAGCCAGGCAAATAAGTACGTCGGGTGATCGGATCGGTCACAGCGCCTCCTGGCTGATGTGGTCAGACATCACTAGGCAAAGCCCCGCGATGTTTGTTGCGTGATCGGATGAGATTGCTACGTCGTACCCCGTAACACCGAGTCTAACGAGAATCCGGCTCGCTGCGTTGAGGCGCCCGATACCGTAGGACGGATGTCCACCAACATGCCTGCGCGCACTCTTGCGGAGCAATTGCGCAACTGGCCGTCCGAGCGACTGCTTAAGCTGTTGAGTGACCGCCCTGACCTGGCCACGCCCGCTCCGCAGGATTCGGCTCATCTCGCCTCCCGCGTTGGCACCCGCGCATCCGTTGCGCGCGCAATCGATCAATTGGATCGAGCCTCCCTAGGCATCCTCGACGCGATCGCTCTCGCTGGCCCGATCACCTCCGTGCGACTTGCCGAGATCATCAATGCAGAGCCAGCTTCTGTTCGCGTTGCCACCGACCGACTGAGGGCTTTGGCACTGGTCTGGGACAGCCCGGGGGGCCTTCGCGCCTTGAGCGAAGTCGGCGCCTTGATCACGGCCACCACCGGCACCAGCGGGTTGCAGCCTTGGTCTAAAAGTCCGCGAGATGTCGCCGAGTGGCGAACTGTCTTCGACCGACTGACTCCAAAGGCGCAAACCCTGTTGACCCATGTCGTGGACGGCGGAGGCACCGCCACCGCCAATTCCGACCGCAAAGCGGGTGGAGACAGAGCGGGGGGCGATGTGCTCACTCCTGCCCAAGAATTGCTGGAGAGCGGTCTCCTACTGCCGCGCAATGCCGGGCTGCATTGGGTGCCCGGTGACGTCGGCCTAGCCGTGCGCGGTGGCAAGACCACCGCGGACCGCATCGACCTACCGCCGGAACTGGCACTCACTCAACGTGGAGCCGAACTCGTCGACCGGACGGCAGCGGGCGCGGCGTTTGACGCCGTACGACGCATTGAAGTCCTCCTCGATCAGTGGAGCACACACCCGCCAATCGGTCTGCGCAGCGGTGGCCTCGCGGTGCGTGATCTCAAATCCGCGGCCGCACTGATCCACGCTGACCAGCAAACGGCGGCCCTCTTGGTGGAGGTCGCCATGGCCGCTGGCCTGCTCGCGTTAGGAATCGATCAAGAGGGCAACAGTTCGTGGCTCCCGACCGATGGCTACGACGCGTGGACCACACGCGCGCCAGCGCAGCGGTGGTTCGAAGTTGCAGAGGCCTGGCTCGAAAGCCCCCGCTTAATCGGCCGGATCGGCACCAAGGACCCACAAGGCAAGACGTGGAATGCCCTTGTCCCCGAATTGGCCGCACCCCTCCAAGTCGAGACCCGACGAGCCGCACTGACCGCGTTGGGCGCGACCGAGCCGGGAGAGACGCTGGCGGTAGGCACTGGCGTGGCCAGCCTGGTCGCCAAGTTGCGTTGGCAACGCCCGCGTCGACCCAACGCTCGCGAAACGATGGCGGTGTGGGCGGTTACCGAGGCGACAGCTTTAGGCGTGCTGGGGCTTGATGGCATGTCCGCGGCGGGCCGCGCGCTGCTGGACGGAGATCCCAGCGGCGTCGACAAGGCGTTGACACCGCTGCTCCCACCCTTGGTGGATCAGGTGATGATCCAGGCCGATTTGACCGCCATCGCACCGGGGCCGTTGGAGAGCGCGACGGCTCGCACCCTGCATCTGCTGGCCGACATCGAGTCACGTGGCGGCGCCACCGTCTACCGGTTTTCACCTGCGTCGATCCGGCGGGCCCTCGACGCTGGCTGGTCGGTTGCTGAGATTCACGAATTCCTGGGTGTCGTGTCCAGCACCCCTATCCCGCAGCCGCTGACCTATCTGGTTGATGATGCGGCACGCACCTTTGGCAACCTTCGGGTCGGCGCAGCCGAGTCGTTCATCCGGACCGACGATGAGACGTTGATTGCCCAACTCATGAATCATCCGCAAGCCGCTGCGTGGGGGCTCCGCAAGTTGGCCCCGACGGTCATTGTGAGCACGACACCAGTAGCGGTGCTGTTGCAACGTCTCCGGGAGGCGGGCTCGGCACCGGTCGTGGAAGCCGCTGATGGATCGGTGCGAGTTGCCCGACGCGACTTGCAGCGCACTCGGAACCCCCGCATTACAGCGGCGTCTCCAGCCCAACGAGCAACCCGCGAAACCGCCCGAATGACTGCCGTGGCGACGGCAATCCGGGCTGGGGATCGATTGGCCGCACTACGACCGATCGGCCAAGCCAGTCAAGGTCCGAGCGCGGCCCTGACCGCTTTGCGGTCCGCAGTCGAGGAACGGCGTTCGGTGCTGATCGGGTATGTCGACAACGACGGCGCAACGACCGAGCGTGTGGTCGCGCCGACTCGCGTGGACGGCGGGTGGCTCACGGCGTACGACCAAAGGGCTGAAGATCTCCGCTCGTTTGCGGTGCACCGGATCACGGCCGTGCGCACAATCGAGCAACCCGCATAGCGAAACCGCCTTCCCGGTCTGCTTCGGATGGCCCAGGATGGCGAGATGAGCAATCCTGAGGTCGGCCACACCATCACCGCCAACGGCATCGTCACCAACTACCACCAAGTTGGTGAGGGTCCGCCCGTAGTGCTGGTCCACGGCTCCGGCCCAGGAGTCTCGGCCTGGGCAAACTGGCGATTGACGATGCCTGCGCTGGCCGAGCGTTTCACGGTCTATGCCCCCGACATGGTGGGCTTTGGTTTTACCGAACGTCCCGCTGGCATCACCTACGATCTGCCGACGTGGCGCGCCCACTTGTTGGGGTTTCTCAATGCACTGGGGCTGGATCGGGTTTCGCTAGTTGGCAACAGTTTCGGTGGCGGACTGGTCCTGTCGACGGCGACAACTGCTCCCCAGCGGGTCGACAAATTGGTGCTGATGGGAGCGACCGGGGTTTCGTTCGAGCTAACCGAAGGGCTGGATGCAGTCTGGGGATATGAGCCATCGTTCGAAAACATGAGTGGGCTGATGGACTATTTCGCTCACGACCGCACCTTGGTCAATGACGAGCTCACCCAGTTGCGCTATGAAGCCTCGATCCGGCCTGGATTTCAGGAGTCATTCTCGGCGATGTTCCCTGCTCCACGTCAGCAGTGGGTGGACGCCCTAACCGTGCCCGAGGGCGACGTACGCTCATTGCCTCACGAGACCCTCATCCTGCACGGCCGAGACGATCAAGTGATTCCGCTCGCGAATGCGCTTCGGTTGCTCGAATTGATCGATCGCAGCGAAGCCCACCTCTTCGGCCGCTGCGGACACTGGACCCAAATCGAACATGCCGACACCTTCAATCGACTGGTCGGCGACTTCCTCGCCCGCTAGGCCAACCCTGCCGCACGTGGCCCGTTGTTTCATCAAGGTATGTAGGCGAAGCGTCACTTCCCATGGGTTGTACGCCGTGGGAAGTGCAGGCTGCCCTGCATACCTTGATGAAACAACCGACGGCGACCACCACGAAGCGGCGCTAAGTCCACTGACTCCGTAGGCTGGGTGATGTGAATGATGGCCCACTGATTGTCCAGTCTGACAAGACACTTCTGCTCGAGGTGGATCATCCACAGTCGGTGGAATGCCGCAAGGCGATCGCACCATTTGCGGAGTTGGAGAGGTCCCCCGAGCACATCCACACCTACCGCCTCACTCCCCTAGGCCTCTGGAACGCGCGCGCCGCGGGCCACGATGCCGAGCAGGTCATCGACACCCTGCTCAAATACTCGCGGTACGCCGTACCGCACTCGATGTTGGTCGATGTTGCTGACACCATCGCCCGGTTTGGTCGCCTGCGACTGGAGAAGCATCCGGTGCACGGGCTCGTGTTGGTGTCGAGTGATCGACCAGTGTTTGAGGAGGTCCTGCGCGCAAAAAAGGTTGCCGGGATGATCGGCGCACGCATCGACGACGACACGGTCGTCGTCCATGCCAGCGAGCGCGGCAACCTCAAGCAGACCCTGCTCAAACTGGGCTGGCCCGCAGAGGACTTGGCGGGGTACGTCGACGGCGAAGCCCACGAGATCGACCTCAAAGAGGAAGGTTGGCACCTTCGCGACTATCAGCGTGAGGCGGCCGAATCCTTCTGGCATGGCGGCTCGGGGGTCGTCGTACTCCCCTGTGGCGCTGGCAAAACCATCGTTGGTGCGGCCGCAATGGCGCATGCCAAGGCCACCACGCTCATCTTGGTGACCAACACCGTGAGCGCCCGGCAGTGGAAGGACGAACTGCTCAAGCGGACGTCCCTGACCGAAGACGAGATTGGCGAATATTCAGGCGCCCTCAAGCAGGTCCGACCCGTCACTATTGCGACCTACCAGGTGATGACCACCAAGCGCGGTGGCTTCTTTACTCACTTGGAGCTCTTTGATGCCCGCGACTGGGGGCTGATCATCTATGACGAGGTTCACCTGTTGCCGGCGCCGATCTTCCGGATGACCGCCGACCTTCAAGCTCGTCGCCGAATCGGCCTGACGGCCACCCTCGTCCGCGAAGACGGGCGCGAAGGCGATGTGTTTTCGCTGATCGGGCCCAAGAGGTACGACGCGCCGTGGAAGGACATCGAAGCGCAAGGCTGGATCGCCCCGGCGGATTGTGTCGAGGTGCGGGTCGAGATGAGTCAGTCGGAGCGGCTGGCCTACGCCATGGCTGACCCCGAGGAGCGCTACCGCCTAGCTGCCTGCTCCCCGACGAAGACTCGCGTGGCCGAACAACTAGTTGCCAAGCACTTGGGTGAGCCCACGCTGGTCATTGGGCAATACCTCGACCAACTCGACGAGTTGGGCGCCGATCTTGATGCCCCACTGATTAAGGGCGATACCCCGGTCAAGGAGCGCCAGCGCCTGTTTGAGTCGTTCCGAACGGGTGAGATTTCGCTGCTTGTGGTTTCCAAGGTCGCGAATTTCTCCATCGACCTTCCGGAGGCAGCCGTAGCCATCCAGGTGTCGGGTTCGTTCGGCTCCCGCCAAGAGGAGGCCCAACGCCTGGGGCGTCTGTTGCGCCCCAAGGCTGATGGGCGTACGGCGCGGTTCTACGCCATCGTCACCCGAGACACCGTCGATGCCGACTTCGCCCAGAACCGGCAGCGGTTCTTGGCTGAGCAGGGATACGCCTATCGGATCATCGATGGCGGCGATGTCACCAGCAACGTGACCATCATCGAGGATGACGACGCCTAACCTGCACCCTTGCTTGGAACGCCGTCTGAGAATTTCACGACATTCCAGCCTGTCGATCTCGCTGGGCTGCTAGCGTCGCTATTCCCCTAGTTGCGTCCAGCGAGGAGCCACCGTGAGTGTGCGATCCCCCGAGTCGCTAGCGATTGCCGACCACACCAAGATCATGCAGGCCCTCGCGGATCGTGCGCTATTGGTGGCAGCGAACCTCACGTTCGAAAACGGATCACCTCAGCCCATCGACGTCATCGACGCTTTGCTCGCCCTACGCAGCATCGACGGTGACGTAAGAGCCAGCCTGGTGACCGTGCGCGAGTTGCTCCCACCTCTGGAAGCCGCCCAGCAGAACCTGCCCGCCGCGTTTAAAACATCCATCGAGGCTCTTCGCCAGGACCTGGCTGGGCTCACGGTTCCTGAGATGTTGACGCTTCTTGAACAAGCCCGGGCAGCCAATGCGACCGACGAACTGTTGATGCTCGGGATCCAGTTCGCCGAAGACATCTTGCTCGATGGGCGGGCCGCCCTTTACTCCGAGGATTCCGGGCTGACCGAGTTGCTGCGGCTTGTGTCGACGTCAGATTCAGCCGCAACTGACATCGCTGGGGTCGACATGATTGGCGCTGCCGTCGGCGGAGTGGCCGGACTCGTAGCCGGAATCGGACCAGGTCCCGGGGCCGTCGCCGGAGCCGCCGGGGCGTCCCTTGGTGCGGCTGGTTATCTCCTCGCCAAACACTTGATGGGCTAGTTGCCTGCAGTCCGTTTCGACGTGAGTACGGCAAAAACCACCTGCGCAACCGATTAACTCCGGCCTATGGTCCTTTGGTTCGCCACCACCGGCGTTCGAAACCCGTGAGGAAAGGGCCATGGAACACCTGTCTAAGAAGCTCATCAATTGGGCTTCGATACTCGAAAACAACACCCGTGAGCAGGCGGAGACGGCGGCCAAGATGCCGTTTATCCACCCACATATCGCGCTGATGCCAGACGCCCACCTGGGCCTCGGCGCCACCGTTGGCTCGGTTATCCCCACGCTCGGGGCGATCATTCCGGCGGCCGTCGGAGTCGACATCGGCTGCGGCATGATCGCGGTGCGCACGAACTACACGCTCGATCAACTACCCACTGATCGCAAGCCGATTCGGCAGGCGATCGAGCGCGCGGTCCCGCTGAGTGCAGGTGCGGCCAATCGCAAGATCTCTCGCGATCACACCGAGGCGAGGCTGGCGCAACTGCGTGACCTGGCCGACCAGGCAGAGTTCAACCCCACCTGGTACGCCGGTCGCTGGGAGTTGCAGCTCGGCACGTTGGGGTCGGGAAACCACTTCATCGAGATCACCGTCGACGAACTCCAGCGGGTTTGGTTGTTCCTGCACTCCGGATCCCGGGGCGTTGGCAACAAGATCGCGCAGCACCACATCGGTATCGCCCGGAAGTTGTGTGAGCAGTGGTGGATCCCGCTGCCACACCGGGACTTGGCCTACCTCGTGGAAGGCACCCCAGAGTTCCTGGCCTACATCCGCGAGATGCGGTGGGCTCAGACTTATGCGTTGCTCAACCGCGAGGAGATGATGGATCGCGTGGTCCGGCAGTTTTCCGAGTGGGTTGGTGGGGAGGTTCATCGGATTGAGGAGATCAACTGCCACCACAACTACACCGAGCAGGAGCGCCACTTCGGCAAGGAAGTGTGGCTATCTCGCAAGGGCGCGATCAACGCTGAGGCTGGCCGTCCGGGGCTGATTCCTGGATCAATGGGCACTGCGTCGTACGTCGTGTCGGGACTAGGCAACCGCCTAGGGCTTAACTCGGCTCCGCACGGCGCGGGAAGGGAGTATTCCCGGTCCAAGGCTCGAGCGACGTTCAGCCACGAGCAACTGCGGGAGGCAATGACGGGGATCGAATACCGCGACACAGCAGCCTTCATCGACGAGATTCCGGCGGCCTATAAGGACATCGATCAGGTGATGGCGGACGCCGCTGATCTGGTCGAAGTCCGACACACGCTGCGGCAAATCGTCAACGTCAAGGGTGACTAGCCGAGGCTCAAATCAGCGGCGGACGTCGTACGAAACGTCGTGTCTAGCGACCAGATCGTATGACGTCCGCCCAAGGGTTTGGGGTCAGCCAACCGGACCGTAGGCTCGGGATATGCAACTCCAGAAGGCCCTCGGCGAGGCGCTGTTTCATTTGGTGGCAGGTCCGGAGGGGATCGAAGCCCAAAACCGAATTCACGGCACTCCCGGGCCCCGCTGGTTTGCGGCCGATAGCGCGATCGCCCATGTGCACGCCGACACCTCAATGTATATCGGCGGCCTTCGCGCACTGATGATGCAATCGCTACACCCAGGTCCGATGATGGCCGTGGCGGTGCACTCGGGCTACCGCGGTGACATGTGGGGGCGTCTGGCGCGGACCAGCACCTTCTTGGCAACCGTGACTTACGGAGCCGCCGACGATGCCGAAAAAGTGTGCGCCACCATCCGCCGCATTCACAATGCGATCTCCGGGACCCTGCCGGACGGCACGCCCTATGCCGCCTCTGATCCCCATCTCCTGGAGTGGGTGCATATCGCCGAGGTCGACAGTTTCCTGGCCTCACACCAGGCCTACGGGCAATATCCTCTCGATCCCGCTCGATGCGACGAGTACGTCGCCGACAGTGCGCTCGTGGCCCGAAAACTGGGAGTGCTCGACCCACCAACGACCTACGCCGAACTCCGAGAGCGGCTCGCCTCCTTTCGGCCCGAACTGCGAGGCACCCCCGAGGCGGTTGAGGCGATCGCCTATGTCCGCAAGCACCCACCGCTCTCGCTAGCCGCGCGGCCTGGCTATGGGGTGTTGTGGGCCTCAGCCATCGGCCTAATGCCTGAGTGGACACGGGCCGAGTTGGGCATTCCCAACCGCCCCACCATCGATCGCACCGTGGGCAAGGCAGCGGGCAAGGCTGGCACCGTGGCTTTGCGCTGGGTGAGCAAACCCATCGCCCAACGCGCGCGCGACATCGCAGCCGAAGCCGGCGTCCCCCACCCCTAGTCGACGACTATCGCGCCCAAGCAGGAAGCAACTGCACCACGGCGTACGTCGCGGTGCTGACCGAGGCGGCGAGGAAGGTTCCCCAGACCAGATCGATCGGGACGATCGAGAAGGGGTAGTCCTTGAGCACCGCGAGGTTGGTCAGATCGAAGGTGGCATAGGTCACGAAGCCGAAGAAGGCCCCGGCAAGCAGCGCTTTACTCCACGAGTCGGCCGCAACAGCCGGATGGATCACGAAGTAGACCAGGCCAGCGATAAAGATCGCATAGAAAACAACTGCTGCAGCGAAGTTGGGTTTCTCAGCCAGCAGGTGACCCATTCGATCGGCGTAGACTTTTTTGGCAATGGTGCCGAGCCAGACGAAGTCGATTAAGCAGAACGCGGCCGCTGCGACCAGATATTGGGTGATCCAGGAAGTCATAGTTCTATTGTGACGCGCTTGAATAGACCAATGGACTTGGCATCGCACTGGCCGCTCACGACCGGGCTGGCGGTGCGCGACGAATTGATCGCGGCCTACGGCTCAGCGGTTCGTGGCTACCACGATCAGCGCCACCTCAATGAGGTATTCGAGCGATTAACCGAGCTTGCCGAATTCGGTGAGTTTGATCACGTCCCGGTGTTTCTGGCTGCGTGGTTTCACGATGGGGTGTACGACGGGCATGCCGACGCCGAAGAGCGTTCGGCTCAATGGGCAGCGCGCGCTCTAGCCGCGGTGTCGGTAGCCCCTGAGTTGGTTGCCGAAGTCGTGCGATTGGTGCGGATCACCGTCGACCATCGCGCCCAATCCGGCGACGCGAACGCAGCGGCACTCTCCGACGCCGACCTGGCAATCCTGGCAAGTTCACCGGAGCGCTATGCAGAATATTGCGACGACGTACGGCGGGAGTATGCCCACATCTCCGAAATCCTCTTTCGCAAAGGGCGCACGGCGATTCTCAGCGACCTGCTCGCCAAGCCAACCATCTTCCACACCGCCCACGCAGTGGAGGTCTGGGAGACGCTCGCGCGCACCAATGTCGAGGCTGAGATCCGTCACTTAGCCGAATGACAGCGTGCCTGAGTCGGCGTTGAGACAAGCCGCCGCCCCCAGTGGCAGAGCCAGGTTGGGGCTGCCGTGGCCAAACGGCGCAGCAAGCATGAGGGGTACGCCGAGCGGCGCGAGCCGTGCGACCAACAATTCCTCAATAGTGGCCGGGTCGCCACAATCGGTGAATTGGCCACAGACAATCCCACGGACACCGTCAAACCAACCTGTGCGAATCAGTTGCGTCAACGCCCGATCGAGTCGGTAGGGACGTTCACCGATGTCTTCGAGGACCGCAATCGAGTCGGCGGCCGAGTGCACGAAGCCAGTGCCGGCCGAGGATGCCAACATCGTTACGTTGCCCCCAACCAGCGCTCCCTCGGCGATCCCCGCGACCATCGATTTGGCCCCGATGACAACGGACTCGTCGTCGAACAACAGCCGACGCACTGATTCAGCCGACTCTCGATCGCTCAGTCCGGTCACGCCCGGCCCGTGGATAGTGACCACGCCCAGCCGCGACGCCATCGCCTGATGCAGCGCCGTAATGTCGGAAAAGCCCACCAACCATTTGGGCTTCGCCGTCGCCAGCAGGCGCCAATCCAAGAGATCGAGAATCCGCTGAGATCCGAAGCCACCACGCGAACAAACGACCGCGGCAACCGCTGGGGACAGCCAGGCCTCGGTGAAGGCTTGAGCACGAGCCTGATCCGAGCTCACCAGCCAATCGAAATCGCCACTGGGAGCTGCCGTTGGTGGCAGGACCGCCAATCCCCAAGCTTCAAGCACGTTGAGACCTGCAGCCAATCGGTCAGGATCTGGCACCCCCGACGTCGACACGACCGCCACTGCGTCACCAGGCATCAGCAACGGCGGCGCCAGCAGGAGGCGCCCGGCCTTTCGAGCCCGAAGTCTCGTGGATTTCCGCACCCGGAGACCCGCCGCCATCAAGATCGCGATGAGCTCACGTGAGGTCACCGGAGTCACGCCTAGGGCAATGACCTTGTCGTGCCACTCGGCTGGAATGTCGTAGTGATCCCCATCGAAGCCCCGCTCAGGCACCCCCAGGGTGCGCGCGAACGCATGCAGTTCGTCGTACGACGTGTCACTGGCAAGGTGAGACCACATCCGCCCGTGACCTGGGGCATTGGGCGGGTCGATAAACAGTGTCATTTCCTGAGGGTTAATCCTTGGGGTCATTGCTGGGGGATCAAGCTGGCCTGGACCGAGCCGTCGCGGCGTCGACCAACATCCGCCAAGAGCGCACCAGAGCCGACATCGACATACGCTTTCGCGGATCCGCCGGGCCGGGCTTGCTCGGCGATGTGAAACTGCCGCACACCGACACGGGCAAACCACGGCACCTGTTCGGCGCTGAGCCCACCGGACACCGTGAGTAGGGCGGCGATCTCCGAATCACCCTGCGCCAAGGCCAACAGATCGTCATACCCATGACGCAAACCGAGAGCGGATCCACCCGAATGCACCGCGGCGAGTCCCGGCAAGCGCCGCGCCACTCGCCAGGACCGTCGAGCGTCGAGAGCCGCGTCAAAGGCCAAGTGGAATGTCCACGGCACTCCGGGCAATGCTGATGCGAGCGCCGAACAAGTCTCGCTGTCGATCTCTAGGTCAGTGTCGAGGAAGCCAAACGCAACTCCTTGGGCGCCAAGTGACATGAACTCCTCGGCCAGGCCGATCAGCCGGACAAACTCGCCGCCCGTTGTCGTGAAAGAGTCATTGAGCCTCAGGCACACCCGCACCGGCACGTCAGAGCCGCGCACGACTGAAGAGACCGTGGGCAGATCAGGCGACAAACCAATTCCGTCAGCGAGCGGCGAGACCAAGAAGAGCCGTTGAGCCCCGCCCTCCTGGGCACCCACCACATCCTGAGCATGCCAAACCGAAACCTCAAGCACCCCCGAGCCCTCGGCTCCAGGAGCGGAAACGGGCGGACCAGGCATAGCGGTCACTCTAGTGGCCGCTCACCTCTCCCGCGCGGCCCGCCGCATGACCGCGCCCAGCAAATCGAGACCCACCTGACCTTCGGCAAGTGGGTCCGCCCAGACGCTCGCCCAACTGATCGTGCCGTCGGCAACCAACTGGGCCAGCCGGGGCGCCCCAGCCTCAAGCTCGGCTGCTGCCAGCGCGACTTCAGTCAACTCCCCCGAGTCGCCCTTCGAGAGTGGGATCGCGGTTTGTCGATTGAACCTTCCCAGCAGCTCGACCAGTTCCGTTTCAGCCCTCACCCTGAGCCACTCAGACTCGGCAGGGCGTCAAGCATCGCCGGCAGCGAGGCAAAGATGCTCAGATCTTGGCGCGCCTCGGCCAGCCACGCCCGCACGTGGTGCACCAGATCGAGGAGGGAATGCACCAGATCGACCGTCTCGCGCAGGTCAGCCACGATATCCAAGATCGGCTTCACGCCATCGACCAACAGCTCCTTCGCCGTTGCCAGCCAACCAACATAAGGCGCCAGCCGAGTCGCGATCTTCCGCACCACGCGCGCGAGCAACAAGCCCAGCCGCGTCAACAGCCGAATGGCCGTTTCCCCCACCCGTTGAGACATCTGCCCGACAGCCTCAAAGACCAGTTGTCCTCGCGAGACCAGACGAGCAACCCCCTCCACAGCCAAGGCATAGCCAGCGTGATGAGCCGCGAAACTGATGGCGGTGTGGCCCGACCAATGGGTGGACAACTGCAAGGGCAACACGAGCAAGTTTCCGGCCAACCCCTCCATCCCCTTCGCAAGCGTGCGACACGCCTCACCGTTGGCTCGGATCCGGTCCCAATCTCCACATAGCGGTTTGATGACGAGGTGGGCCAGATTCCCCTCCGGCAGGCGTGGGACGACTAGGCCGGGCACCTGATCGGCAACGCCAAGAAGCACGTTGATGCCATCGCGAACCTTGATGAACAGTGCGTCCCAGACGGCCCAGTCCTTCGGCACCACCAAGGTGGCCGAACCAACGGCGGGTGGCTGAAGGACTTCTCGAAGGTCGATCAGATCGCCGAATCCCGTCATCGACTGCCCTCCAAGCGTCGTGCGAGACAAATCAACTCGAGATCCACCATCTCGTCGCACACCCTCAACGCCCGGGCGGATTGCTCCAGCGCACCGATCACCTCGCCGTAGTTGTCCGCGAAACGATCCGCAACCATCCCAGTGGCCGACGCCAAGTCCTGCAAAGCGGGCCGAAGGACCGCGAACACCCCCCGGAAACCAGCGTCACTGGCGACCTCTCGTTCGGCATACTCGTGCAGCCACCAGATCTGTCGCTTCACGTGGCTCATGTGCTCCACGCATTCGGCGATGACCCGCTCATCCGCGAGCCTGAGCATCGTCTCGGCCATCCCACCCCCAACGGTCTCGTTCTGTCGTGCGGTTGCACAACACAAGAACTACGTGAAAGCGAGGCCTTGCGACACCTTGCAGAATGGAGTTGTGGATAACTCCCGATCTGACGCCGAACCGCCCGATCCTGAACGCCCGCTTCGAGACCCCGGAAGCGATCCCACCCGTGACGGGGTTGTCTTGCCGGATGCCCGAGCGCGGGTTTTGGCGGACCTACAGTCAAGTGGGTTGGCCACTCCACTAACCGTTTCGCTGCTAGAGGATGTCATCGAGCAGCGCCGCTGGTGGGCCTCGCTTTGGCCAGAGGGCAAGGAGTACGTCGCTGGCTTGGTCGCGCAAGATCTTCAGGATGCGCTTTTCGACTCTGTCGGGCGCTGGCCGATCTGTCAGGCCTGCCCAGAACTTCCGGAACACTCGCTCTATATCAGCCCGGAATTGGGAGGCCCGGACCCTGTCTGGGTGTGTGAGGAATCGGCGTTCGAGATGGCCGAGCTCGGCCGTCTGGCCCCGCAGATGGACTGATCAGACGGCCGAGCTCAACTCCCCCGGCTTTACGTACTACGACTCTTGCGGCACCTACCCAAACCGTTGAGCGGATTACTCACTGGCCGCTAACTGCACCCACAGCGTGAAGCGATCAGCCCGATAGGCAGACCTACTCACGACCACGGGGGCATTGCCAGCAAGTGCCCGCCGGGAAACCCTCAAGGTTGGGCTCCCGGATTCAATTTCAAGCAGCTCGGCTTCTTCGGCCGTGGCCAGGTCAGCCTTGATCGAGTCCTCGGCCCAGGTAGGGCGTAACCCACGGTTGGTGAGCGCGTCGTACAAACTGACTGGCATGCCGGGCTGAAGCAGACCCGGCACCAAGGTCTCGTTGATGTAGGCGTCTTCAATCGACATCGGCTGTCCATCGGCGCGACGTAGTCGCTTCCAGTGGACTACCGGCGCGCCCTCGGCGATCTCAAGCGCTCGGGCGACACCGGGACCAGCCTGCTCCACACGGGCGATCATGGTCTGGCCATCCGAGTGCATACCCCGGGCGGCCATGTCGTTGGTATAGCTCGACAGCAAGCCCACCCGCGAGCGCGGCTTGGCCACAAAAGTGCCCTTTCCTGGGATGCGCTCCAGCAACCCCTCGCCCACGAGGGCGTCGAGGGCCTGACGAACCGTCATCCGGGCCACGCTGAAGCGGCGAACGAGTTCGCGCTCGGAGGGCGCCGGAGAGCCCGGCGCGGATTCGGCAACAAGGTTGCGGACATACTCGCGGACCCGTACGTGCTTCAAGGCGGGCTGTTCGGCTGCCGACATCGCAGCCGATGGCACCAAAGAGTCGCTGGTGCCCATCGTCGTCATAGTTGTTGTCTCGGTCACAAGGACTATATTGAATGGTCTAGCCCCGTTTGGCAACGAAATCCGTCAAGTTTCTCGCATTTTCAACCGAAATGGCCCATTTGGGCGGTCCTAACTGACTATTCCGTCGCTATAGATTGCAGTATGTCCAACCGAGAAGCGCGTCGAGCTGGCCAGAGCGCTGCCACCACACCGATGAGAATCGACAAGCCGAGGAAGAGCAGCAGTTGGCCAAACGGCACGCTGATCACCTCAAGGCCCTCGTCCCGAAGCGCATACATCAGCGCTACCCCAAAGACGACCCCACAGATCACCCCCAGTAACGCACCGAGCACGGAGATGACCACCGATTCAAGGGTCACCATCCGACGTAGTTGGCGCCGACTCAGGCCAATGGCGCGCAACAGACCAATCTCACGGGTCCGCTCGATCATCGACAGCGCGAGCGTGTTGAGGATGCCCAAAGCTGCAATCACCAGAGCCAGCGCCAGCAGCGCAAAGATCATCAACACCAAATTGTCGATCGGGCCGCGTTGCTCGTCGGCCAACGCCTTTTGGTCCTTGACCGTGACTAGTGGGTTCGCCGCGACCACGGCGGCGAGCTTGTTCTCAATCTCCGCAGTGGGTTCGACCACGTCGATGATCAAGAAGTTGTCTGAGTCAGCAAAGCCAGCATCAAGAAAAGTAGCCGGAGTTGTGACAACGTCCGCGGCAATCATTGGATTTGTCACAAAAACGGCCTGCACGACATACGACTTCGGTCCGTTAGGCGTCTCGAACTCCAGGGTGTCCCCCACGCCAGCGCCCACGTCAGTTGCCCAGTCGTCACCGATGATGACCGCATCGTCTGCCAGGCCGGATTCGTCTCCTTCAACGAACTCCAGTGGCACTAAAGTGCGCAACGCCTCCGGATCGATGGACGCGATGGGCTCAGGATCTCCATCCAGCTCAGCGAGACCGAAGCGTTGCGCGATCACGGCATCGACTCCGTCGATTTTCGCCATCTCGGCGCCAATGGAGGGCGAGAATGCCTGCCCAAAGCTGCTGCTCACGACGAAGTCCCCAACAAAGTTCTCGGCGATGATGTCGTCAACACTTGCCTTGGCAGACGAACCCACAATGGCCATGGTGGTTGCCAGCGCCAATCCGATCATCAGGGCCGACGCGGTCGCCGTCGTACGCCGTGGATTGCGCAGTGAGTTTTGACCGGCAAGGGTGCCCACCGAACCAAAGATCCGGGTGTACGCCGCTGCGGTCACGCTCAGGAATGGTTTGCTGATCATCGGGCTCAGCCCCGCGACAGCGAGAAGTACGCCGAGCACTCCCGCCCCGACCCACCACAACGGTTTCGGGATATCAACAAACAGGCCCGCCCCGAGTGCGGCCGCGCCGATCGCCAGCAAGATCGAGCCAGCGATCGTGCGGCGATGCAGCGACGCCGGCGCCATCGCGATGTCATCTCGCATCGCCTGCACCGGGGCAATCCGCCCCGTCCGCCAAGCCGGAAACAGCGCGGCCAGCATCGTCACAATGACACCCACGGCATAGGACGCGATCACCGTGGAAGGCTCAAAGATGAGCGCCTGACCAGAGAGATCGAGACCAAACTGAGCAAACAGCACCTTGAGGGCGGCGGCCAGCCCGACACCAAGCAGCAAACCAAAACTTGAGCCCAAGACGCCCAAGAGGAAAGCCTCAGCGAGAACCGAGCGAAGCACCTGCCCACGTGATGCCCCCATGGCCCGCAACAGCGCCAGCTCACGACTTCGTTGAGCGACCAAGATCGAGAACGTGTTGACGATCAGGAAACTGCCCACGACGAGCGAGATAGCCGCAAACACAAGCAAGAAGGTCTGAATGAAACCGAGCGCCTCCTCCAGTGAGCTCGCCGTTTCGTCGGCGGCTTCATCACCCGTCACGGCTTCGAACCCGGCGGGCAGCAACTTCACCACCTCGGCCTTGAGGTCAGTCTGGCTAGTGCCGTCAGCGGCGGTCACCCAGATGTCGGTATAGACGTCTTCGCCCTTCGCGAACAGCTCCTGTGCGGTCGCGGTTTCAAAGGCGCTTACGCTGGCCCCATTGAGTGAACCGCCATCAAGGAAGTCAGCAGTCCCCACCAAGGTCGGGGTGACTTGCGCCTGTGTGCCGGCCGTCACCACTCGAACGGTGTCGCCAACTTCAGCGCCAGCCAACTCGGCTGTACGACGATCCAAGACCACCTCGTTCGGCCCGGTTGGGGTGCGGCCAACCACAATCTCGAAGCCGTCAATACCGTGCCCAGCGGGCGCTCCGGTCCAATTCGCCCCAATGCCGGGCGCACCCTGCCCGCCGATGATCTTGTTGTCTTCGCTCACGACGTAGACACCAAAAGCATTCACGTTGCCGTCCACCCGGGCCGAGCCGGGCACGCCCTCCAGGTCTGCCAGCACGCTCGCCGGAACCGTGCGGGTCGATGGCGTCCCGTCAACCGAGGTGCCACCTTCGGGTCGCACGATGACATCGCCGACCGTGGAGGCGAACAGGGCAGTGAAACTGCGACCCAGGGTGTCGGTGAAGATCAGCGAACCGGCCACAAAAGCGACGCCCAAGACGATCGCAAAAGTGCTCATGATCAGCCGAAGCTTGCGACCAAGCAGACTCTTCCAAGCGGTCCTGAACATCTCAGGCGCCCGTGCCCGGAGCGGGAATTGGCGCGGTCATTCGGGTCATGATGTCGATGACTTGCTCACGGTTGGGGTTGCGCAATTCATCGACGACGCGGCCGTCGGCAAGGAAGATCACTCGATCGGTGTAGGCCGCGGCCACCGGATCGTGCGTGACCATCACGATCGTCTGACCATATTCGTCGACGCTTCGCCGCAGCATTTCGAGCACCTCGGACCCCGACCGCGAGTCGAGATTGCCGGTCGGTTCATCGGCAAACACGATGCTTGGTCGACTCACGAGGGCGCGGGCAATGGCAACGCGCTGTTGCTGACCCCCAGAAAGTTCGTTGGGCTTGTGGGTGAGGCGATCGGCCAAGCCAACCGTCGAGATGACCTCGTCATACCAAGCCGGGTCGGGTTTGCGACCCGCGATTGACAGTGGCAACAAGATGTTTTCCTTGGCGTTGAGGGTCGGCACCAAGTTAAACGCCTGGAAAACGAAGCCCACGGCATCTCGTCGCAGCAGGGTCAGCGCTTTGTCCTTCATTGAGGTGAGCTCCCGGTCGCCGATGAAGACCGATCCGGTGTCACCTCGGTCTAAGGCCGCGCAACAGTGCATCAGCGTCGACTTTCCCGATCCGCTGGCGCCCATCACTGCGGTGAACTCACCAGTCATGATGTCGAGGGAGATGTCGTCGAGCGCGCGCACGAGCGCATCGCCTTTGCCATAAGTCTTAGTCAGATTTCGCACACGAGCTGCGGGGACTGGGGGCAACGTTTCGTCGTTCATGGGGGATCCAGCGGGGGCGAAGGTCATGCCCCTATCCTCCCAAGCCGTCCCAACTAGCTGCCATCGGGTTTAGACCCCGACATTCCCCTGACCCCTACGACGCGTCGACCCGGCTCGAATCAGCGCGAATCTGCGTCGACCCGGCTCGAATCATCGCGCATGCGCGTCGACCCGGCTCAAATCAGCGCGCATGCGCGTTGAACCGGCTTGAAACTACGTGGCTGACTGCTCGATCCTGCGACGCCCCATGATCGAAACGGCCACCACAAACACGACGACGGCTGGGACAACTCCGACATCATCCGGGAATAGATTCGGGAAGATTTTTCCGACAACCATCATTGTCACGACGGCGATAACTACCCCGCCCAGGAACTGTGGCCCCAGATCCGGCTACGAGTTGGTGCGGGACCCCCAAACAACATGTTTCCGAACGTGCCCAAACCGAAGACAAGCAGCCAACCAAACTCTCCGAGCACCTTGCACCCCTTTGATTGTGGTCCGGCAGTACGCCGATCTCCCTATTGCATAGCGCCGGGTCGACGGTGATCTTCGAGATTAGGGGCCGGGTCGACGCGCGAAGCCAAGTTTTCGAGCCGGGTCGACGCAATGCTTGGTCCGAACAGGTGTTCGAAGGATCTGTTACGGTGGTCGGGTGGACTTTCAGGGGACGCTCTTTGACTCCGCTGACCGGGTGGGTCCGGGCGACCTCAGCCGCCTGACTCGCACCCCGTTGAGCCGTGGCGCATGGGTCGATGTCTGCCGCAATTGGTTTGCCGGGGCTGACGAGGTCTTCACCACGTTGATGTACGACGTGCCTTGGCGTGCCGAGAGCCGGCAAATGTATGACCGGGTAGTGGCAGTCCCGCGATTGGTCGCGATGTACGGCGCTGGCGAAGCGCTGCCGCATCCAGCACTTACCGAAGCCTGTCGGGACCTCTCAGCCCACTATCTTCCCGAGTTGGGTGAGCCATTCGTGACGGCTGGCTGTTGTTTCTACCGCACTGGCAACGACTCGGTGGCGTGGCACGGCGACACTATCGGGCGCGGTAAAACCGCCGACACCATGGTGGCCATTGTGTCTTTCGGAGAACCTCGAAAATTGCTGCTCCGCCCTAGGGACGGTGGCGAGTCCATCGCGTTCACCCTGGGCCAGGGCGACCTCATCGTCATGGGCGGCTCGTGTCAGCGCACCTGGGAGCACTCCGTGCCCAAAACTACCGGCGCCGGGCCCCGGATCTCGGTCCAGTTTCGGCCGCTCAACGTCTTTTAGTCGGTGGGCGCCAGGCCAGCGAGTTGATCCGGCGAACGAAATTCGACACTACGATAAGCGAGTTTGGCTCCCAGTTTGGTCGCGGACTCAATGTGAACTGACCAGGGCTGGTCGACGTACATCGACGAGCGCTGCCACACCGCGCGGACGTTGCTGCGCTTGGCCTTCCAGACATACCGATCACCCACGGTCTTCTGGATCCCGATGCCGTTTTCGTAGAGTCGGCTGTAGTGGTTCAAACCATCTTCGACCGAAAAAAGCTCACCGTAGACGATGCTCGCCTCGTTGGGTCCGCCCGCATCCACGGGACAACTCCACGCCTGTGGCCGACCTACGCTCCCGGTCGCCACACAGTCTTCGGGTTGAATCGAAGGGAAAACCCAGGCGAGCCCGCGCAGGCCTTCGGGTGTGCCACATTCACTCAGGGCTTTGCCCGTGGACCCATCCCAGCAGACCACGCGCTCGGGGTTGGCATCCCCTTGGGCTGACTTGTCTTCCGCGGAAACCAGCGCTCCGGTCGACGGCACGAAGTCTTCGGGCTGATCCTGGACCGCGCGACCCAACGCCACTCCGGCGAGTGTCAGCGCAAGCAAGCCAGCCACCAAAAGGGCAGCCATGTTTGAACGGGTCACGCGGTTGCCCGCTTGAGCATCCAATTGCGAGGGCCCCGAGCCAGGGTGGGTCGGCAGCGCTGAACTGAGGCGACTCGGTCGCACGGCGACGGCTAGATCGGACGTCTGTGCCGACTTGGCGGGTCTGCTCTGGGCGGTGACCAGCGCGGCTAACTGCTCGGCGAGGTCTTTGGCTCCTGGTGTGGAAAAAACGTTGATGACGGTCTGGGTCTGTGCCTCCGAAGAGTCAACAGCCACAGCGTCGTCGGCCGTATAGTCGTCCGTGATTGGGCGCGATGAAGCGGTCTGGGCACCCGACTCGGCCAGCGAATCGTGGCCGCAGTTGATGCAATATTGGTAGTTCCCCTGCTGAGCCCCGCAATTCAGGCACTCAGCATTCTCATTCGACTGCACCGTGATCCCCACCCCAGTGTTCCCACTGTCCATCTTTCGGGCCGCAATCCCCATCACGGCCAAGGCCAGCAGTGTATTACGAATAATCAACTAAACAACCGTGCAGGGTTTGTAAAGCGATCTCAGCGGAAAAGGACCTCTTCTAGGACGCCAGCCCGCAGGCTTTGCGACATGAGTTGGATTGACGGGACCAGGAACAGCACCTGGCCGCCGGCGCCGACGAGGTCTTCGGCGATCTTCAAACTCGTGAACGTCTTCCCGGTGCCACACGCCATGATCAACTTGCCACGATCAGCCACCTCCAGGCCGCGGCGTACGTCGTCGAGGGCAGTCTGCTGATGAGGGCGGATCTGCTTCGGACCGGTGAGGACCGCGACCTCCGGGGTCGACCACGAATATTGCGACCAATCGATCCGAGCATCATCAAGGAACCCAATATCGATCCGCTGGACCCGCGGATTCTGATCAGCCAACGCGTCCGTCGCGTTCTGCGACCACTGCTTGCCCGTGTCGAAGACATAGCGACCCGTGAACTCCTCACGCCCAGAAGCGACAATGAAGGAGTCGATGTCCTTGCGGGCAACCGTGCGCTCCTCGGCATAAAACTTGCACTGGATCGCCGTGAAATCATTACGGTCCCGGTTTGCCGCCACCAGATCGATCCCGGCATCCGGGCGACCTCCACGGCCCGGCCAATCCGACCACAACCACACGTCGCTAAATCGCTGTGCCCACTCAGGGTCATTCAGTAGGAACGTCCGGATCAGCCGCTCAAACTTGTCGCCCTTGTCGCGCTCGTCCAGGCTCGATTGGCGAAGTTCGTCAAGCACTGCATGAATCGTCCCGGGCATGGGTTTCATCCTGCCTCACCTGGCTCGGGCCCGCTCATCGAATCTTGTATTGACTTTGACCTTGCTGACAGACCCCCGGTGCTCTTCCGAGAATCATCGTTATCGTTCTGTGATACAAGAAGGGTCGAAACGACCCCTTTTGGCCCAGCTATGTCGGTGCTGCCGTGTTGAGTACTTGGTATGACAGCACTGCTCGCCACCCCAGATCTGGCCGGACCCCGGCCAGGGTGTGCTGCTGCGCTCAACTCGTTCCTTGATGACTTCGTGCTTGATCTGGCTGGTTTGGATGCTGCCGGATTCGCGGTCGAGGTGTCAGGGTTTGAGCGCGCACTCCGACGTGTGCAAGCGCTGAAACTTCAGGTCCTCGCCCATGCCCGGACCACTGGTGTCGCGAAGGCAACCGGGATGTCTGGCACCGAGGCGTGGCTTGCTCGTGCCACAAAAACTGACCGCCGGGATGCCTCGGGTCAGGTCCGCCTCTCTGCGGCTTTGGATGAACACCTCCCCGCGACCGCGGCAGCCCTCGGGAAAGGAACACTGTCGGCTGACCACGCGAAGATCATCGCTGATGCAGCCGCGAAACTTCCCGACCACGTTACCCCTGCTGAGCGGACAGTGATCGAAGAAGCCTTAGTCGGCAAAGCCAAAGTGATGACGCCCCGGGATCTGCGGCGTGCTGCCCGCAGGTCGTTGGAGGCGATCACCCCCGATGAAACGGTGGCAGACGCCCAAGAAAACGACGAACTCGTTGATGAAGAAACCCAAGCACGGGCCCGCGCTGAGCTGACTATGTGGGACAACGCCGACGGGACGGTGTCGGGAAGGTTCACTGTTCCCCATCTGCCCGGGGCGATCCTGCGCGCTGCTTTGGAACAAATGACCTCACCCCGGCGGGCTGGTCTCGGTGCGGCGAAAGCCCAAACGGGTCCGGTGTGGTTCGACCGCGATGCCATCGCGCATCGCAACGGGCTCGCGTTCGCCGAGTTGCTCGAACACTTGCCGACCGACCGGTTGCACCACAACGTTGCCGCCACGGTCGTGGTGAAGATCGACCAGGAAAAGCTTGCCAACCAGATGGCCGCCGCCGGGTTAGACACCGGTGAGAAGATCAGCGCTGGTGAAGCCCGCCGCATCGCCTGCAACGCGGGGATCCTTCCCGTCGTCTTAGACGGCAGATCCCGAGTCCTCGACGTCGGCACCACCCAACGCCTCTTCAATGACGCCCAGCGGATCGCACTCGGCCTCCACTACGACACGTGTGCCGCCGACGGCTGCGAAAGGCCCTTCGCCTGGTGCGAGATTCACCATCGAATCGGGTGGGCACAAGGCGGACCCACCAACCTTGGCAACGCCGTCCCGCTCTGCAACTTCCACCACCAACGCATCCACGACCCCAAATACGACCACAAGTCCCAGCCAAGCGGCGCAATCACCTTCCATGCCCGCAGATAGGAGCGGCATCGACGGGTCCGACCAACTAGCGGGACGTCGTTGGCGTCTAGTCCAAGCCCCCTCTTGCGCGACAGCGCTGGACCACTTCGGAATACTGGTCCTTATGCCTGAGATTGATGCCGTTTTGACGGCTGTTGCGCCGACATTCACCGAAGCTGAGGCAGCGAGCCTCGGACATGAGCACTTCGGTGTGATCGCCAATGGGGCGAGGAGCCTGGGCAGCGAGCGAGATCAGACTTTCCTACTCACCCAAGACGATGAGCCGGTCGGCGTACTCAAGGTCTCAAACGTCGCCGAAAGCACCGCAACCCTCGACATGGAAGCGCTTGTGGTCAGACATATCGAGCGCGTCGACCCAGGACTGCCGATCGCCAAGCCACTCATGCACCTCGCGGCAACCGACCCAGACGACGCGTTGTCCTATCGCGCGAAGGCACCCAACGGGGACTCCATTCACTGGGCCAGGCTCTATCCCGTCATGCCAGGGCGGATGCGTTCGGAGCCGTCGTCGCTTAGCGATCGCGCCATCATCGCCTGGGGTGAAACCGTCGCCAGACTGGCCAAGGCGATGCGCGGCTTCAGTCACCCCAGCGCCCACCGGGCCATCCCGTGGGACCTCAAGTCGATGCCTCTGGTCCGCGACATGTTGCCTTCGATCCGGCAGCCAGCGTGGCGCAAGGCCGCCGAGCAGGCACTGGACAGGTACGACCTCACCATTGCGCCAGCCTGGGATTCGCTGCGAGCGCAAGTTGTTCATGGCGACCTCAATATCGATAACGCTCTCGTCGACGATGACGGCAACATCACCGGCATCATCGATTTTGGCGACATGACACACAGCGCGCTGATCACCGATCTAGCCTCCGTGATCGACTCGTTGGTCCTGGATCGAAGCGGAGAAGAGACCTTCCGGGTCGCTCGACTGGTGCTCGATGGCTATCAAAGGGTGACGCCGCTTGAGACAGCCGAACTACGGATGATCAGCGATGCCTGGGCGGCCAGGGCAGCAGCCGGCCTTGGCATCGCGTCTTGGCGCGTGGCACAAGGCTTGGCTGACGCCGAGTTTGCCGAGCGTGATTTGGCGACCCTTTATCCCATCCTTAAGCACATCATCGACACCGGCTTCGACGAAGCAGCCGCACTTGTCAGCGGCATCCGTGCAGTCACGAGCAACCGACAGAGCCTCGCCACCCGGCGCGAGGCGGCGTTTGGTCCCGCAATGGAACCGCTGACCTACGACGAGCCGCTGATGGTGGACCGTGCCGCTGGGGTGTGGATGTGGGACACCAATGGTGAACGCTTCCTCGATGCCTACAACAACGTCCCTTGCGTCGGTCACGCCCACCCACGGGTCACCGAGGCAATAGCTAGGCAATCGCGCCTCGTGAACACCCACATGCGTTATCTCCACCCAGCGGCCATCGAGTTGGCCGAGCGGCTGATCGAGACCACCCCGCCGGAGCTCGACACCGTTCTATACGTCAACTCCGGCACTGAAGCCAACGATCTGGCTTGGCGCCTCGCGCGCCACGTCACCGGCCGACGGGGTGCACTGTGCACCAACTATGCCTACCACGGCATCTCAGAGGCCATCGCCCCCTTCTCCCCCGAGACTCTCGCCCTTGGTCCCGCAGCCGACTCCGAATATGCCCGACAAATCAGTGAGCACGTCGAGCGCTGGCTACCGCCCGACGCCTATCGGGGTGAGCATCTCGACGCAACCGCCTTCAACGCAGCGCTAGCCCGACTTCAGGCCAAGGGCCTACCCCCAGCGGCTGTCATCCTCGACGGCGTACTGCAAAGCGACGGAGTTCGCGTGCCAACCCCGGCCTACGTCGCCGACCTGGCTCGACGCACTCGCGAGACCGGTGCCCTCTGGATCGCCGACGAGGTGCAAGGTGGCCATGGGCGCACGGGTGAACATATGTGGTCCTTCGAACGGTTCGGGATCACCCCGGACTTCATCACGCTGGGCAAACCCATGGGCAACGGTCACCCGATGGCAGCCTTGATCACCCGTCGCGAATACCTCGAAGGCTTCGCATCTGAGAGCGTGATTTTTTCGACGTTCGGCGGCAATCCGGTGTCGGCTGCGGCCGGACTGGCTGTCCTCGACGTACTCCGTGACGAGCGGGTGCTCCCCCGCGTCTCCCGAACCGGCGAGGCGCTGCGCCACGCGGTTCGCGAGGCGACAGCAGACGCTGGGGTCATTGGTGAGGTTCGCGGCGTTGGTCTCGCCAACGGAATCGAGGTCGTCAGAGATCAAGCCAGCAAGACGCCTAACGCCACAGTCGCAAACAGCCTGAAGAACGCTCTCAAGCGCAACGGCGTCCTAGTGGGTACGACGGGTGCTGATGGGAACGTGTTGAAGGTCCGGCCACCACTTGCTTTCACTGAAGCCGAGGTCCCGATCTTCGTCGCAGCGCTGACCAAGTCACTCAACGAGTTGGGCTTGAGCTAACTCAGTCCCCGCCCACCGCTTCGGACCAACTCGAACCTCGCACGGCCAAGGTTGGGGCCAACAACACCCCGACGGGCGCGCGTCGGGGGTGAGCCAATAGACCCTCGATCGCCTTCACGAGTTCGACCGCGACCTGCTCAAGCGGCTGCCGCACGGACGTCAAACCCGGAGGCACAACTTGGGCAACCTGAGAATCGTCGAATCCGACAACGGCGATGTCCTGGCCCGGGCGCAGACCTCGATGACCCAATGTGTGCAGCGCACCCATCGCGAGGGTGTCCGACGCGCACACAAACGCCGAGGGCTTGGCCTCGTCGAGCAACACCGCCGTGGCCTCAGACCCACTCCACACCGTGTCTTCGACTCGGGAGGCCAGACCAGTCGTGGCCAGCCCGCGATTGTGCATGGCCCGAAGCCAACCCGAGCGTCGGTCTTCACCAATTCGCGAATCCTTGCGCCACCCGATCCAGGCGATTCGGGTATGGCCCCGGTCCAGCAGATGTTCGGTGGCCATCTCAGCACCCGCAGCACCATCAACGTCGACCCAGGGGTGCGAACTCTCGTCGTGGTCCCACGGTCGTCCGAAAGCCACAAACGGAATCCCGCGTTCAGTGAGCCATGAAACCTGAGGGCTGCCGAGGTAGGTGTCAGTCACGACGAACGCGTCGACGGCGTTTGACCGAACGAGATCGTCATACCCAATCTCGGGTTCGTTCGGATCGCCCGCGAACAGCAACACGTGATAGCCGGCCGTCGGCGAGGTCTCCACCAACGTGTGCACGAATCGGTCCATTAACGCATTCGCTGTGCCTTCTTGGGCGGGCGAGAATCGCAACCCGATCAGGTGCGAGGCTTGGGTGCGTAGGTTTCGGGCCGCACGATTGGGCGAATAACCCAACTCGTCAATGGAGGCCTGCACACGTACCAAGGTTGCGGGACGAAGCAGTTCGGGATTGTTGACAGCATTGGAAACTGTTTGCCGAGAAACTCCCGCATGTTTCGCAACGTCCGACAACGTGGGAGGACCGGCAAAACGCGCCGTAGGCATAGGGTTTCGGGGCGTGATCTGTCGTGCCATCCCCTGAACTCCTAGATCGTTCCAACTGGCAGGTGCTCCATGATCGGCTCTAGCGACACTGGCCGTCAACATGAGTCGGACCACGACAAGGTCACGGTTGTCAGTGGGCTCGTCTAGGTTCGTCCCATGAGCACTAAACCAGCCCGTGGATCCGGCACCGGCAAGACCCGGTCGGCCTACCGCTGCAGTGAGTGTGGCTGGGAAACCGGCAAGTGGGTTGGTCGATGTGGCGAGTGCCAAGCTTGGGGTTCTGTGGCGGAGATTGGGGTGATCACCGCGCGCACCACGGCCGGGCCAGTCACCGCCAAGGCGGTGCCCATCGGAGAGGTGTCGGTTGAGGAGTCTAGATTTCGCTCCAGCGGCGTTCCTGAGCTCGATCGCGTGCTCGGTGGTGGACTTGTCCCGGGTGCAGCCATTCTGCTCGCCGGGGAGCCCGGGGTCGGCAAGAGCACCCTCCTCCTCGAGGTGGCAGCCCAGACCGCTCGTTATGGTCGCCGCACTCTCTATGTCACCGGCGAGGAGTCAGCCTCACAGGTTCGACTGCGCGCCGACCGCACGGGTGGGGTCTACGACGAGCTCTACCTCGCTGCCGAGACTGATCTTGGTGCTGTGCTCACCCACATCGAGGATGTCCGCCCAGCCCTCGTAGTGGTCGACTCGGTTCAAACCATCAGCGCACCAGGAGTCGAAGGTGTTCCGGGCGGGGTGACTCAAGTCAAAGAAGTAGCGGCCGCACTGATCCGGGTCGCAAAGACGACCAACGTCACGATGGTCCTCATCGGTCACGTCACCAAGGAGGGCACCATTGCGGGGCCACGCGTCCTCGAACATTTGGTCGATGTGGTGTTGGGATTTGAGGGTGACCGCAATTCCCGCTTCCGGATGGTGCGCGCTCTGAAGAACCGGTTCGGTCCGATTGACGAGGTCGGCTGTTTCGATCTCGGCGCCGACGGCATCAGCGCCGTGACAGATCCCACGGGGCTGTTCGTTGAAAACCACCATCAGCAGGTGGCCGGCACCTGTGTGGCGGTGACGATGGAGGGCCGGCGACCGATGTTGGCCGAGGTCCAGGCGCTAGTGACCCCGAGCGCGAGCGAACGCCCACGGCGTACGACGTCAGGGCTCGACTCAGCGCGGGTCGCAATGGTGTTGGCAGTTCTGCAACAACATTGCGGGATCCGCTTGCACGCCCATGACGTGTTCGTGTCAACAGTTGGCGGCGCGCGGCTCTCAGAGCCGGCGAGCGACTTGGCCGTGGCAGTGGCGATCGCCTCCGCCCACTTCGGGACCCCTGCGCCTAGAGGTGTGGTCGCGATGGGTGAATTGGGCCTGGCCGGGGAGTTGCGACGGGTGCGAGATCTGCCACAACGCGTGGCCGAGGCGGCTCGGCTGGGCTTCGCCGTGGCCTTAGTGCCTGGTGAGGTCGGCGCTGGCCCACGAAGCCCAGAATCGTGGACCGTCGAGGGGATTCGGGTTCTCGACGTGCGGGGGATCGCAAAAGCCTTGGAGTTGTTGAGACTCCACTAGACTCGTGGCGCACTCATCCACCGAAACGGGGACCGCGTGGCCGGCATCGAACGCTCCGAAGACAGCTTGCGCTTGCGCGCAACGCTGGCTCGCATCGCGCCTGGCACAGCCCTGCGCGATGGGCTTGAGCGGATCCTTCGCGGCCGCACCGGCGGCCTCATCGTGCTTGGCGTCGACAAGACCGTAGAGTCCATTGCCAGCGGCGGATTCACGATTGACGTGCCCTTCACCGCCACCGGCCTTCGCGAGTTGGCCAAAATGGACGGTGCCATCATCTTGGACCGCGACATCTCTCGCATCCATCGAGCGGCCGTCCACTTGATGCCCGACAACACGATTCCCTCTGAAGAGACCGGCACCCGGCACCGCACAGCCGACCGAGTGGCCAAACAGACCGGGTTCCCCGTCATCTCGGTTTCACAGTCGATGCAGATCATCGCGGCCTACGTCGGGGCAACGCGCTATGTCTTGGAAGATTCCGGCCAGATCCTCTCCCGGGCCAATCAAGCGCTGGCGACGCTCGAGCGCTACAAACTCCGTCTCGATGAGGTCTCCGCGACACTCTCGGCGCTCGAGATCGAAGACCTTGTAACGGTGCGAGACGTCGTCGTCGTGGCCCAACGCCTTGAGATGGTCACCCGGATCGCCCGCGAAATCGAAGACTATGTGCTCGAGTTGGGCAGCGATGGTCGGCTCTTGTCCTTGCAACTCGAAGAGTTGATCACCGGTGTCGACGCCGAACGCGAGCTGGTTGTTCGCGACTACCTGCCCTCGGGCAAGCGGAGCAAGCCTCCCGAAGAACTCCTGGCACGCCTGAGCGCACTCTCACCGACCGACCTGGTTGATCCAGGCGCCGTCGCAAGGGCACTGCTTTTCGGCACTGGCGAACATCTCGATGGCGCCGTCGCCCCCCGTGGATACCGTCTACTGGCGAAGGTGCCCCGGCTGCCACCGACGGTGGTCGACCGGCTCGTTGAACACTTCGGAACGCTACAAAAGTTGTTGTCCGCTGGCATCGACGATCTACAGACAGTTGACGGTGTGGGTGAATTGCGTGCGCGCAGCGTCCGCGAAGGACTGAGTCGATTGGCCGAATCAAGCATCCTCGAGAGATTCGTCTAGCCAACGCGGAATCTCAGGGCTAGCCCGAGGTCTGATCGGGCTCCACCACGCCAGATGGCTCGCCTTCTGGCACATCTGTCGGCAGGCTTTCCCCGGGCTGGGTCTTCGACGGCTTGGCGGAGGCCGCCGCTGTCGGCGAGGGCGCCTGGGTCAACAACTCGGGTTCGGGTCGCTGCAACTCAAAGAGCAATTGCCCCGGCTCGCCTGCGAAAGCAGCCGCTTCGACGCGATACCAGCCCGGCGGGGCCCAACGCGTGGTGCCGGTGCACCGATTGTCAGAGCGTCGACCCGACCACACAACCGCAATCTTGACTCCCTGGTCATTGCGCAGGACCAAATCCTTTGTCGGTACTGAGACTGGGCACTCCCGGCTACTCCAGACCTCGCCCTTGTCTCCGGTGACTCGGAGAGTGATCGTGTCTGGCGACGTCCGCCAAGTGCAGGCCGGCGACTCCTTCGTCTTCAGTTCCAACAGGATGTAGGAGTGTCGCCAGGCGACCGCCCGATAGACATAAGGCGAAACGGTGATGTCTCCGGGCAGACATACGCCCTCGGGTTCGGCCAAGACCGGCTCCTGAGCTTTCAACGCCGCCGCAGACTTCGCCGCCTTGCGCTGTTGGCGCAGAAGCTTCTTTTCAGCCTTGGTCAGGCTAGGTGAGGCGGTGGGCTGGCCCGCGGAGGTGGACACACCTGCGGCCGCCTGCTTCGCCTTGTCCGGCGAGCCAGCGTCCGAGGAAGACCCGTTGGTGGCGGCATTGAGAGCGGTCGCTATCCCCAGCACCAACACCAGCGCCACGCTCAGCGCAGCCATCCGCCTGATCCAATAGACGCGGGGCGGCAGGGGTCCGCGCGGCCGCGCAACGTTGCTCATGAAGGCACGCTAGCCAGCGCAAGCGTTCTCGCTTGGTAGCCACTCCGTACGATCGGTGCGTGGATGGTGGTTTTGGCAGTCTTGACCGACAGGCGCTGCTCCTCGATTGGTTCGACCAGCATGCCCGCGAGTTGCCTTGGCGTGGACACCAAGCATCGGCCTGGTCGGTGATGGTTTCGGAGTTCATGCTGCAGCAAACGCCGGTGGCCCGCGTCCTGCCCGTGCACGAGCAATGGATGGAGCGCTGGCCAACCCCCAGCAGTTTGGCTAAGGACTCTCCCGGCGAAGCGGTTCGGCTGTGGGGACGTCTTGGCTATCCCCGGCGCGCGCTTCGGCTCCACGCCTCCGCCACCGCCATCGTCGCTGATCACGGTGGCGAGGTGCCCGCGTCGTACGACGAACTGTTGGCGCTGCCCGGAATCGGCGACTACACCGCGGCCGCCATCGCCACGTTTGCGTTTGGTCAGCGCCACGTGGTGCTGGACACCAATGTTCGCCGCGTCCTGGCCCGGTGGCTATCAGCCGCAGAGTTTCCGGCCAAAGCCCCGACCCGGGCCGAGCGGAACCTCGCAGAGTCGGTGTTGCCTCACGATGAATCAACGGCCGCCACTTGGTCGATCGCGGTGATGGAGTTGGGTGCCCTCGTCTGCACGGCCACCCAACCGAAATGCACGAAGTGTCCGCTCAGTGGGGCTTGCGCGTGGCGCTCGGCGGGATTCCCGGCTTATGGCGGCCCGGCCAGAACAGCCCAAACCTGGGCAGGAACGGATCGGCAATGCCGCGGTCGGCTGCTGGCCCTAGCTCGTGAGTCAGACAGCCCGGTGCCGAAGGTGCGGATGGACCTCGCCTGGCACGACAGCACCCAGCGGGCTCGTTGCCTGCAAAGCCTGATCGAGGACGGGCTCCTCGTGGAGCCCGCCCTCGATCAGTTCGCCCTACCGGGCTAGTTCTATTCGGCCTCAGCTGCCGGCGCGACCTCTTCGCCACCATCGTCGAGTACGTCGACGTCGGAGGTGTGTTCGACGCTAACGGGTTCGAGTGGTGGCATGTCGGGGAGTGCGTTGACCTTTTCGCCCTTGAAGGTGAAGTTGGCTGTTGGCCCATCGCCGTCGGTGTCGACGAGGATGATTTGGCCGGGGCCGACTTCGCCGTAGAGCATCTTTTCGGCGAGGACGTCTTCAATTTCGCGTTGGATGGTGCGACGCAACGGTCGGGCACCCAACACGGGGTCGAAACCGCGGGTCGCCAGGAGATCCTTGGCGCGTTGGGTCAGCTCCAAGGACATGTCACGGTCCTTGAGGCGCAACTCAACATTGGCGATCATGTTGTCGACCATGGAGATGATCTGCTCTTGGGACAGCGGCGGGAAGACGATGATCTCGTCGACGCGGTTGAGGAACTCGGGCCGGAAGTGCTGCTTGAGCTCCTCAGACACCTTGCTCTTCATCCGCTCATACGACCCGGCCTTGTCGCCAGCCTGGTTGAAGCCGAGGTTCATCGTCTTGGCGATATCGCGTGACCCCAGGTTGGTGGTCATGATGATCACACAGTTCTTGAAGTCCACGACCCGGCCTTGGGAGTCGGTCAGTCGGCCTTCTTCGAGGATCTGAAGGAGGCTGTTGAAGATGTCGGGGTGGGCCTTCTCGATTTCGTCGAAGAGCACCACAGAGAACGGTTTGCGGCGGACCTTCTCGGTGAGTTGCCCACCCTCTTCATAACCGACGTAGCCGGGAGGGGAACCAAACAGTCGCGACACGGTATGACGTTCACCGTATTCGCTCATGTCGAGCATGATCAACGCCTCTTCGTCACCGAACAAGAACTCAGCCAACGTCTTGGACAACCAGGTCTTGCCGACGCCAGAAGGTCCGGCGAAGATGAACGACCCACCGGGACGTTTGGGGTCCTTCAACCCTGCACGCGTACGTCGAATGGCCCGCGACAAGGCTTTGACGGCCTCCTCCTGACCGATGACCCGCTTGTGCAATTCGTCTTCCATCTTGAGCAGCCGGGTCGACTCCTCTTCGGACAGTTTCACGATCGGGATTCCGGTCGCGACCGCCAGAACCTCTGCGATGAGCTCTTCGTCAACCTCAGCCACCACGTCCATGTCGCCAGCGCGCCACTGCTTCTCGCGCTCCGACTTGGCGTTGATCAACTGCTTTTCCTCATCCCGCAACCGGGCTGCGGCTTCGAAGTCCTGACCATCGATTGCGGCTTCCTTGCGCTGACGAACATCACCGATCTTGTCGTCGTATTCGCGCAGATCAGCAGGCGCCGTCATCCGGCGGATCCGCAACCGCGAACCAGCCTCATCGATCAAGTCGATGGCCTTATCGGGCAGGAAACGATCGGAGATGTAGCGATCGGCCAGCGTGGCTGCCGAGACGAGCGCTTCGTCGGTGATCGTGACCCGGTGATGGGCTTCATAACGATCACGAAGGCCCTTCAGCATCAAGATCGTGTTGGCGATGGAAGGCTCGTTGACCTGAATTGGCTGGAACCGGCGCTCCAGAGCGGCGTCCTTCTCTAGGTGCTTGCGGTATTCATCGAGCGTCGTGGCGCCAATGGTCTGCAGTTCACCACGAGCCAGCATCGGCTTCAGGATCGAGGCCGCGTCGATGGCACCTTCGGCCGCACCGGCACCGACTAGCGTGTGGATCTCATCGATGAACAGCACAATGTCACCACGGGTCCGGATTTCTTTAAGGACCTTCTTCAGTCGCTCCTCAAAATCACCGCGATAACGCGAACCGGCCACCAACGCACCCAAATCGAGGGTGTAAATGTGTTTGTCCTTCAACGTCTCTGGGACATGCCCACGAACAATGTCTTGGGCCAAGCCTTCAACGATGGTCGTCTTGCCAACGCCGGGCTCACCGATCAGGACGGGATTGTTCTTCGTCCGCCGCGACAAGATCTGCATGACCCGCTCGATCTCCTGATCGCGACCAATCACCGGATCGAGCTTGCCCTCACGAGCAGCCTGGGTGAGGTTGCGACCAAACTGGTCGAGCACCAAAGAAGAATTGGGCGTCTCGCCACCGCTGCCACCAGCCTGTACGCCGGCCGAAGCAGACTCCTTGCCCTGGAAACCCGACAGCAACTGGATGACCTGCTGGCGAACACGATTAAGGTCTGCACCCAATTTCTGGAGGACCTGGGCAGCCACACCCTCGCCCTCGCGAATCAGGCCCAACAAGATGTGCTCGGTGCCGATATAGGAGTGACCCAACTGCAACGCCTCACGCAGCGACAGCTCAAGCACCTTCTTGGCGCGCGGGGTGAAGGGGATGTGCCCGCTTGGCGCTTGCTGACCCTGGCCGATGATCTCCTCAACCTGGGCGCGGACCGCCTCAAGAGAGATGTCGAGTGACTCAAGGGCCTTAGCGGCCACTCCTTCACCCTCGTGGATCAACCCGAGCAGGATGTGCTCAGTGCCGATGTAGTTGTGAGACAACATGCGGGCCTCTTCTTGGGCCAGCACAACGACGCGTCGCGCCCTGTCAGTAAACCGCTCGAACATGTGCACTCCTCAGCCAGCATCACCGACATCCATCGGCAAAGCAGATGTTGCTTCCTTAGTTGCTGTAACTACTGAGCAAGCCTACGCGTTCCCAGGCCAGGAAAACCAGGCTCCGCTCTCAGCGAACGCAGTCACTTGTGGCTGGCAAGGGAAGCGGGGTCGATTTGTGGCCTACCCAGGGACTGGGGTTCCACTCGGACAGGCGAAGGCAAGGTGATTTGCTTCGACTCGAGTTGCCCCAGCAACCGCCGTAATATCAAGAGTTGCCAGGGTGCCACCAAACCAAACACAACCGTTGACGCCGTGCGCGAAAGCGAACCCGCCCTCACCGGACGAAGGCGTAATCGCGTTTGTTGACAACGTCGTAGCGCCGGTATACCGGTTGCGGGCATACCACAGGCCGGTTGCCCCTGATGAGCCGTGCCGACTCACCCAAACATTGTCCCCATCGAAGAGAACAGCTTGCGTGTCATGTGGCTCAGGAGCCATCCATTGACGAGCCCCGGTGGTGTCATCAAAGACCGAGACGAAGTGTTCGGCCCCCGCGACAACCAACTGGCCATTTTCCACGTCTAGGTCATAGATCAGGTAGCAGCCCGGATAACCGGAGTAGCAATAGGCCCCGACCTCGCTCCAGTGTGAAAATGCAGGGCTGACAACACCGTCCACGCCGATCATTGCCAGGCCAGCGCGGTAGGAGCCATTGACAGCGTTGAACCGCCCGCCGACAAAGACTCGCTGTTCGTCGGTGGAGGTTTCCAGATCCCACACACCGCCACCGGTGATGTTGGCCGTCCAACTGGGATCCAGGGTGCCGTCAAACTGGACTCGAAGGAGATTCTTTCTGGTGAGCGAGGCCGATCCGTTGCGGGCCCCGTTGAACGAGCCCCCCACATAGATCCGGTCCCCGGCAAACGTGATCGCCTTGACCATCGGGCGCGTGGTGGTGGAGTAGAACATCGTCGTGGTGAAGCTGAGATCAGTCGCCCCCGTGAGCGGGTCGAGCGCCACCAGCCCGGCGCGCGCGGCTCCGTTGACGCTGGTGAACTCGCCGCCCACCAGCAGTGCGCCAGAGGGGTGTTGCTTCAAAGCGTAGGCAGGGTGGTCGAGGACCGGCGCGAAACTGCTGATGAAGGCGCCGCTCGCAGCATCGAAGGCGGCAAGAAAACTCTGCTTGATGGGTTGGCTGCGGTACTTCCGCTTGACCACATTCTCGAACGCGCCCGCAACATACATCCGGTCACCAATGCGCAGCATGTCGTGCACATAGACCTTGTTCGGTGTGAGGCGGTCAGTGGCCAGTCCGCTGACCCCCCAGGGCGCGTAGTAGTCCATCTGCGCAGCCACCGCCGAATGCGATGCCGGCGAGAGGCCCACCACGGCAACCTGCATCCCCAACGCGAGGGCGATTGCCCATCTTCCAAACTTGCCCATCGAGTGTTCCTCCCCCAAGCTCCGGTGTCCACGGCGCCGTGATTGTGGTTTGGCGCAGCGGCCAAGCCAGGCGTCGGTGACCTGCACACTGTTGACGGGGAAACACCAGGTCCGTGACGCGGTCGATGGGGGGTTGTTTAGGAATTTTCAGCCAATGCGGCCGTAGCTCGCACCCTTCACGCACTGGGTGGCGCCGTCTTTAACCTTGGCGGTGATTTCCCATTCCTCGGTAGCGCCAGGCTCCATCGCTTCAATGACGGCGAACCCGCGGCCCATCACATCGCCCGACCCGGTGGTCCAACTCACGGTCACGAGATAGTCAACGGTGTTCTTGGCTGAGGAAGTCACCTCGCCGGTGATCGTTTGGTCCCCGGCCTTGGTCGCACAGTCGCCGAAGGTCACGTCCTTAATCGCGCCCTTCTCACGGCGTACGACGGGCACCTTCGGCAGGTTGGGTGGCGATACGTTGGCCTCATCGACTGATTCTTGGTCGCTCGGCGCCGAAGTAGCGTCTGCTTTGGGCTTGTCCTTCTCACCGTCGTCGCCGGAGCACCCAGCCAGCGAGAACGCCAGAACCCCAGCAACCAACAGTGCGCTCGTCTTCTTCAGCATGAGTCAATTCCCTCGTCCGTTGTGGCCACCCCGAGTGCTGATGGCGTGGGTCTTGAAAGTCCGCGCGTGAGCATCAGTGCCGACGACTTGAGCGGCGCCGACCAGCCACGAGCAGCGAAAGCCCGATTCCGAGCATAGTGATCGCGGCCAAAGGAACGACCTGCGGCACGGGGTTTCCGGTCTCTGGAATTGTCGGAATTTTCATGGTCTGCGACGTGACGCTGTCCTTCGCGGTGATAACTGGGCACTTGGCAAGAACCCCGTCAGTGCGCGCAAACGGACAGGCAGCGCTTGCTTCGGCGGTATTGACCACCTCACCTGCCCGAATATCCTTCGTGGTCACGGTGTAGGGATCAGCCTTGCAAGTGGTGGAGTCGCCCGCCAGCAAGGTCGTGTCCTTGCAGGTCACCTTGCCCAGCATCGGGTCACTCACACCAACACTGGTCAACGGCACGTTGCCCGTGTTGGTGACCGTGAACGAGTAGCGAATCGTGTCACCGATCTGGAACGGACCATCCTTGCTGGCCGTCTTCTTCAACTTGATCGCCGGTGCCGGCGGCGCGCTAGTCCGGACGACTACGTCTGACACATCGCTGACCTCGGAAGTCTGCTGACCCAAGCGACCGACGCCGACTGCGGTCGCGACGTTGACGATCTTGCCGGACAAAACATCAGCCGGGGTGACCGTGTAGGGCGCACCCGTGCAGATCATCGACCCAGCCGGTGCCAGCACCGTCTCCGGGCAGGAAACCGAGCCGAGCATTGGATCGTTGACCACCAGGTCGCTGAGGGTCACGTTGCCAACATTGGTCACCTCAAACGAGTAGTTGACGATGTCCCCAGCCGCCACCGGTCCAGCTGTGTCTGCCGACTTCACCAGTTGGATCAGCGGGAAGGCCTCGATCGGTGTGGTGGTGGTGTCTTCGGAGGTGACTTGGTCGCCCTCATTGGGCGGCGTACCGGTCGCAGTGGCGTTGTTGACGACCTCGCCCAGATCGATATCGGCCTGGGTCAATTCATAGGTCGCCGTGCAGGTGATCGAGTCGCCAGGAGCGAGCAAGGTCGCCGGGCAGGTCACCGGGTTGACCAGCGGGTCGTCCAGGGTGACCGGATCGAGCGTCACGTTTCCGTCATTGGTGATGACGAAGGTGTATTCGATGGTGTCTCCCGCGGCTGAACCTGATGGGGGACCGGCTTGCTTGTCGAGAACGATAACCGGAGCGGCCGGAATCACCGTGGTCACAGTGTCTTCGGCGGTCACGGGATCGCCTGTCGGCGGTGTGCCGGATGCCGTCGCGATATTCACGACCTCACCCTCATCAACATCAGCTTGGGTCAGCACGTAGGTCGCCGTGCAGGTGGTGGCTGCTGCTGGGGCCAATGTCGTCTCTGGGCAGGTGACCGCACCGACCTTGGGGTCATCCACGCTCACAGGGTTCAGAGTCACGTTGCCGGTGTTGGTTACCAGGAACGTGTAGTCGATCGTGTCGCCCGCAAAGTTGCCCGACGGGTCGGCGGCCTGCTTGTCCAAGGTGATTACTGGTCCGGCAGCAATCGGCGTGTCGGTGTCATCGATTGCGGTTACTGGGTCACCGATGGGTGGCGTGCCACTTGCCGTGGCGGTGTTGGCGAAGTGGCCACTGTCAACGTCGAGTTGCGTCAACGTGTAGGTCGCCGTACACGTCGTCGACTCGTCGGGCGCAAGGGTGCTCGCTGGACAGGTCACGGCGCCGACGGCGGGGTCATCCACGCTGACGGGGTTCAGGGTGACGTTGCCAGTGTTGGTCACCAAGAAGGTGTAATCGATCGTGTCACCAGCAAAGGGGCCCGACGGGACACCCGCCTGCTTGTCCAACGTGATCGTGGGGGTTGCCGCGATCGGCGTATCCGTGTCGTCGGTAGCCGTCACCGGGTCACCCACCGGTGGGGTGCCCGACGCGGTCGCGGTGTTGGCGAAGTGACCAGCGTCCACGTCTAGTTGGCTCAAGGCGTACGTCGCAGTGCAGGTCGTCGACTCATCTGGAGCCAACACGCTCACCGGGCAGGCCACCGCGCCGACAGCAGGGTCATCCACGCTGACCGGGTCAAGGGTCACGTTGCCCGTGTTAGTCACGATGAACGTGTAGTCGATGGTGTCTCCGGCACGTGTGCCGGTGGGCACCCCAGCCTGCTTGTCCAAGGTGATGGACGGGTCGGCCGGAATAGTGGTGGTCGTCGTGTCCTCAGCGGTCACCGGATCGCCGGTCGGCGGAGTCCCCGATGCGGTCGCGAGATTGACAACTTCACCCGCATCGACGTCTTCCTGAGTCAACACATAGGTCGCGGTGCAGGTGACCGTCTCCTCTGGCGCCAACATCGTGACTGGGCAGTCGACGGTGCCAACTTTCGGATCATCCACGGCCACCGGATCGAGCGTCACGTTGCCGGTATTGGTCACGACAAACGTGTAGGCGATGGTGTCGCCCGCACGATCACCTGTCGGCACGCCAGCTTGCTTGTCCAAGGTGATGGACGGATCGGCAGGGAGATCGGTGGTCGTCGTGTCCTCAGCCGTCACCGGATCGCCCGTCGGCGGAGTCCCCGATGCGGTCGCCACATTGACCACCGCACCGCCATCGACGTCTTCCTGAGTCAACACATAGGTCGCTGTGCAGGTCGTCGTCGCAGCTGGCGCGAGGGCTGTGACTGGGCACGAAACCGTGCCCACTTTGGGGTCATCGACGGCGATCGGATCAAGCGTCACATTGCCCGTATTCGTCACGACGAACGTGTAGTCAATCGTGTCGCTAGCACTGGTGCCCGTAGGTGCCCCGGCGATCTTGTCCAGGGTGATCACGGGGGCTGCCGGGAGATCAGTCGTGGTGGTGTCTTCGCTCGTGACCGGGTCACCAATCGGTGGGGTGCCGGAGGCGGTCGCCACATTCACAAATTCGCCAGCATCGACGTCCGCCTGGGTCAGAACGTACGTCGCCGTGCAGGTCGTGTCTTCGCCTGGCGCAAGCACAGTCACCGGGCAGTCAACCGTGCCGACTGACGGATCATCCACACTGATCGGATCGAGCGTCACGTTGCCCGTGTTGGTCACCAGGAACGTGTAGTCGATGGTTTCCCCGGCAGCTATCCCGGTGGGCGTACCGGCAACCTTGTCTAGTGTGATCGTCGGCGTCGCCGGGATGGTGGTGTCCGTTTCGTCGGTCGCCGTCACGGCGGCTCCGGTTGGCGGAGTCCCGCTAGCTGTCGCCAGGTTTGCGAAGTGCCCAGCATCCACGTCCGACTGGAGCAACGTGTAGGTGGCGGTGCACGTCGTCGACTCAGCCGGAGCCAGGGTGGTGACGGGGCAAGTCACTGTCCCTACAGCCGGGTCATTGACTCCGACCGGGTTGAGGGTGACGTTGCCCGTGTTCGTCACGATGAATTCATAGTCGATGGTGTCCCCAGCATTTGCGCCCGTGGGAACGCCGGCAACCTTGTCCAGCGTGATCGACGGATCCGCCGGGATGCTGGTGGTGATGGTGTCTTCAGCCGTCACCGGATCACCGGTGGGCGGAGTTCCTGAGGTTGTGGCGATATTGATTACTTGGCCAGCATCCACATCTGCCTGAAGCAGCGTGTAGGTCGCCGTACACGTCGTCGAAGCCGCCGGAGCCAACACGGTGACCGGGCAGTTGACAGCCCCGACCTTCGGGTCATCCACGCTGACCGGATCAAGGGTCACGTTGCCGAGGTTGGTCACCAAGAACGTGTAGTCAATCGTGTCACCCGCGGAGTTTCCGGTGGGCGTGCCAGCGGTCTTCTCAAGGGTGATCTCCGGCTCGCCCAAGATCGGGGTGTCGGTATCGTCGGTCGCCGTGACGTCGACACCGGTCGGCGAAGTGCCGGTGGCTGTCGCGATATTGGCGAAGTGACCGGCATCCACATCAACCTGAGTCAATACATAGGTCGCCGTGCACGTCGTGGAGCCAAGCGGCGCCAAGATCGACACCGGGCAGGTGACCGAGCCAACGGCCGGGTCATCCACCACCACGGGATCAAGGGTCACGTTGCCGGCATTCGTCACGATGAAGGTGAAGTCGATCGTGTCCCCAGCACTGTTGCCCGTGGGCACGCCGGCCTGCTTGTCCAATTCGATGACCGGATCAGCCGGAATCGGCGTGGTCGTGGTGTCTTCAGCCGTCACGGGATCACCGGTAGGCGGGGTGCCGGACGCGGTTGCCACGTTGACGACTTCGCCGGCGTCCACGTCAGCCTGCGTCAGCGAGTAGGTCGCCGTACACGTGGTCGACGCACCCGGAGCGAGCACGGTCACTGGGCAAGCGACCGCGCCAACCTTGGGGTCCGACACCGAGATCGGGTCCAGGGTCACGTTGCCTTCGTTGGTGACCAGGAAGGTGTAGTCGATTGTGTCCCCCAGGGCGTTGCCACTCGGGGTGCCTGCGGTCTTCTCGAGGCTGATCACCGGGGTCGCCGGAATTGGGGTCGTTGTGGTGTCTTCAGCAGTCACAAGATCGCCGATGGGCGGGGCGCCCGAGGCGGTCGCAACATTGACGAACTCGCCCGCATCCACATCGGTCTGGGTCAACGTATAGGTCGCCGTACAGATCGTGGCTTCGTCGGGGGCTAGCACCGTCACGGGGCAATCGACCGTCCCCACGGCCGGGTCGTCCACCGAGACCGGGTTGAGGGTCACGTTGCCTGTGTTGGTCACGGTGAACGTGTAGTCGATCGTGTCACCCGCGCTGGTCCCCGTGGGCGGGCCAGCGACCTTGTCCAGGGTGATGGCGGGTTCGGCTGTGATGGGAGTGTCGGTGTCATCGATCGCGGTGACAGCTGCACCGGTCGGTGGAGTCCCGCTTGCCGTCGCCGTGTTGGCGAAGTGGCCAGCGTCCACGTCGAGCTGGGTCAGTGCGTATGTCGCCGTGCAGGTGGTCGACGCCGCCGGCGCCAACGTCGTGACCGGACAGGTCACCGCGCCCACGGCTGGGTCGTCGACCGACACCGGGTTGAGGGTCACGTTGCCCGCGTTGGTCACTACGAAGGTGTAGTCGATCGTGTCCCCAGCAGCATTGCCCGTCGCTGTGCCGGCGACCTTGTCCAAGGTGATCACTGGCTCGGCCAGGATCGGCGTCGTCGTGGTGTCTTCGGCAGTGACCGCGTCACCGGTGGGCGGCGTGCCCGAGGCGGTCGCGACATTCACGAACTCACCGGCATCGACGTCGCCCTGGGTCAAGACGTACGTCGCCGTACACGTCGTGGAAGCGGCCGGCGCCAAGATGCTGACCGGGCAGGTGACTGCGCCCACGGCCGGGTCATCAACAGCGACCGGATCCAGGGTCACGTTGCCAGTGTTGGTCACCAAGAACGTGTAGTCGATCGTGTCTCCAGCGGCATTGCCCGTCGGTGTGCCAGCAACCTTGTCCAAAGTGATCACTGGCTCGGCCAGGATCGGCGTCGTCGTGGTGTCTTCAGCAGTGACCGCGTCACCGGTGGGCGGCGTGCCCGAGGCGGTCGCGACATTCACGAACTCGCCCGCATCCACGTCAGTTTGGGTCAAGGTGTACGTCGCCGTACACGTGGTCGAGGCTGCCGGCGCCAACACGCCCACCGGACACGTCACCGCACCAACAGCCGGGTCGTCGACGCTGACCGGATTGAGCGTCACATTGCCCGTATTGGTCACCAAGAACGTGTAGTCGATCGTGTCGCCCGCGGCATTGCCCGTCGGTGTGCCAGCAACCTTGTCCAGGGTGATTGCCGGTGCGCCGATCAGCGGGGTGTCGGTGTCGTCAGTCGCCGTCACGTCGGCGCCCGTCGGCGGAGTGCCGTTGGCAGTGGCGGTGTTGGCGAAATGACCTGAATCGACGTCGAGTTGCTGGATTGTGTAGGACTGGCTGCAGGTCATCGACTCCGCCGGGGCGAGGGTCGTCTGCGGGCAAATCACGGTCACCAACAGCGGGTCGTCCACCGAGACCGGGTCGAGCGTGACGTTTCCGGTGTTCGTCACGATGAAGGTATAAGGAATCGTGTCACCGGCGGAATTGCCGGTGGGTGTGCCAGCCACCTTGTCGAGCGTGATCGACGGATCGGGAACAATCGGGGTCGTCGTGGTGTCCTCGGCTGTCACCGGATCGCCAGTCGGGGGCGTGCCGCTGGCAGTCGCGACGTTGACGAACTCTCCCGCATCAACGTCGGCCTGCGTCAACACGTAGGTCGCCGTACACGTCGTCGACGCAGTCGGCGCAAGTGTCGTGGCGGGGCAGCTCACTGCGCCGACCGCAGGGTCATCAACCGACACCGGGTTAAGCGTGACGTTGCCAGTGTTGGTCACCAAGAACGTGTAGGCAATCGTGTCACCAGCAGAGTCGCCGCTGGGCGTGCCTGCGACCTTGTCGAGGGTGATGGACGGATTCGATGGAATCGGCGTCGTAACGACATCAACCCCAGTCGGCGGTGGACCTGAGGGCGGAATGCCCGTGCCGGTCGCCTCATTGACCACTTCGCCGGCGTCGATGTCGGCCTGGGTCAAGATGTACGTCGCCGTACATGTGGTGTCCTCGCCCGGCGCCAGAACAGTCACCGGACAGGTCACCGCACCGACCTTGGGATCATCCACCGAGACGGGGTCCAGAGTCACTTGGCCGGTGTTGGTGAGCAAGAACGAGTAATCAATCGTGTCACCAGCATCCGCGCCGGTGGGGGCGCTGGCGGTCTTGTCCAAAGTGATCGCACGCGTGCCCACAATGGGCGTGTCCGTGTCGTCGGTGGCGGTGACATCCGCTCCTGTGGGTGGGGTGCCGTTGGCGGTCGCCGTGTTGGCGAAGTGTCCGGCATTCACATCGATCTGCGTCAACACATAGGTCGCCGTACACGTCGTCGACGCCGCCGGCGCCAACGTCGTGACCGGACAGGTCACCGCACCCACCGCTGGGTCGTCGACCGACACCGGGTTGAGGGTCACATTGCCGGTGTTGGCCACCAAGAACGTGTAGTCAATGGTGTCGCCGGCAGCAGTCCCACTCGGCGTACCAGCTTGCTTGTCCAACGTGATCGCTGGCGTCGTTGCCAGCGGAGTAGTTGTGTCATCGACCGCCGTAACGGCACCACCAACGGGCGGTATGCCGGACGCACTCGCGTTGTTATCAACCTGGCCGGCGTCAACGTCGGCCTGGGTGATTGTGTAGACCTTGGTGCACGTTGTCGCCGCCAACGGAGCGAGGGTAGTCACCGGGCAGGTGACCGGACCAACCTTGGGGTCGCTGACCGAGACCGTATTGAGCGTCACGTTGCCCGTGTTGGTCACGATAAAGGTGTAGGTGATGGTTGAGCCAGCCGTAGACCCGGTGGGCGCACCCGCCTGTTTGTCGAGCGAGATGGTCGGTCCAGCCACGATGGGAGTGTCGGTGTTGTCAGTTGCCGTCGGCGGTGTCATCCCAGCTGGGGGTGTGCCGGTTGTCGTCGCGACGTTCGCCACGTGCGCCGCATCCACATCAGCCTGAGTCAGGGTGTACGTCGCCGTACACGTGGTGGTCCCCGCCGGAGCCAGCAATGTCACCGGACAGGTAACCGGTCCCACCTTGGGATCGCTGACCGAGATCGGATCCAGGGTCACGTTGCCGGTGTTGGTCACGACAAACGTGTAGTCGATCGTCGATCCCGCAGTTGCACCACTGGGCGTGGCTGCTTGCTTGTCCAGAGTGATTGACGTGGCCCGCGTGATGGTGGTTGTTGTCGTGTCGGTGCCGGTCGGCGGAGTGCCGGTCGGCGGAGTGCCCGTCGCCGTCGCCACGTTCACGACGGAGCCCGCGTCTACGTCGGCCTGAGTCAACGTGTAAGTGGCCGTACACAGGGTGTTGGCACCGGGCGCCAAGGTGGTGACCGGACAGGTCACGGCGCCTGCCGTGGGATCACTGACCGAGACCGCGGCGAGAGAGACGTTTCCGGTGTTGCTCACTAAGAACGTGTAAGCGATCGTCGAGCCAGCAGTATTTCCAGAAGGCGTGCCCGCGGTCTTATCGAGCGTGATCGCAGGCCCCGAGGAGATCGGGGTGTCGGTGTTGTCGGTGGCCGTGGGCGCTGTCAGGCCAACAGGAGGTGTGCCGGTCGCGGTGGCCGTGTTGGCGACCTGGCCGGAGTCAACATCGACCTGAGTCACGGTGTAGGTCGCCGTACACGTGGTCGATGCGGCGGGAGCCAAATTGGTCACCGGACACGTCACCGCGCCGACCTTGGGGTCGGACACCGAAACCGGATTGAGCGTCACGTTGCCCGTGTTCGTAACGACAAACGTGTAGGCGATCGTCGAGCCGGCAGTGGTGCCACTCGGCGCGCCGGCCTGCTTGTCCAAACTGATTGCCGGCGTCCGGGTGATCGGGGTGGTCGTGCTGTCGGTCGCGGTCGGAGCCGTCACCCCGACGGGGGGCGTGCCGGTTGCGGTGGCCGTGTTATTGACTACGCCTGCGTTCACGTCGGCCTGGGTGAGGGTGTACGTCGCCGTACACGTCGTCGCTGCGCCGGGAGCCAAGTTAGTCACCGGACACGTCACCGCCCCGACCTTGGCGTCGGAGACAGAGACCGGATTCAACGTCACATTGCCCGTATTGGTCACCAAGAAGGTGTAGGCGATCGTCGAGCCGGCGGTGGCCCCACTTGGCGTGCCCGCGACCTTGTCGAGCGTGATCGTCGAGGTCCGCGTGATCGGCGTGGTCACGGCATCTGTGGCTGACACAGCCGGACCAGTCGGCGGGGTTCCTGACGCGATGGCCGTGTTCAGGACCGTCCCGGCGTCAACGTCGGCTTGAGTCAACGTGTAGGTCGCCGTACACGTGGTCGATGCCAACGGGGCCAGCGTCGCGACTGGGCAGGTGACGGTGCCAACTTTGGGGTCAGCCACCCCCACTGACGTCAGGGAGACGTTGCCGGTGTTCGTCACCAAGAACGTGTAGGCAATCGTCGAACCTGCGGTGTTGCCGGACGGTGTTCCACCCTGCTTGTCGAGAGTGATCGCACCGGCTCGGGCGATGGGTGTGTCTGTGGTGTCAGTTGCCGTCGGAGCCGTGAGTCCCGCAGGTGGGGTGCCGGTGGCGGTGGCGCTGTTCGCAACGTGCCCGCTGTCCACGTCAACCTGGGTCAAGGTGTAGGTCGCCGTACACGTCCGACTGGCTCCGGGCGCCAACGCCCCGGCTGCACAGGTGACGGTGCCGACCTTGGCATCGGACACCGAAATGGGGTTGAGCGTCACGTTGCCGGTGTTGGTCACCAAGAACGTGTAAGCAATCGTCGCGCCCGCCGTGGTGCCGCTCGGGGTGCCGGCCTGCTTGTCCAGGGTGATCGTGGTCGTCCGGGTCAAGGTGCGCGTGTTGGAGTCTGTCGCTTGGACCGGGGCCCCGGTGGGCGGCGTTCCGTTTGCCGTCGCTGTATTAATCACCGAGCCAGAGTCAATATCGGCTTGCGTGATCGTGTATGACGCCGTACAGGTCCGGTTAGCGCCCGGAGCCAACGCACCAGCTGGGCACGTAACAGTGCCGACCTTGTTGTCGGTGACCGTCACTGGGTTGAGCGTCACGTTGCCGGTGTTCGTCACCAAGAATGTGTAGGCAATCGTCGACCCGGCCGTGGTTCCGCTGGGGGTTCCGGCCTGCTTGTCCAAGGTGATGGCCGGACCCGGTGTTAGCGGAGTGGACGTTGAGTCGCTCGCGCTAGGCGGCGGCGTTACCCCTACTGGTGGAGTGGCGGTGGCCGTTGCTGTGTTAGGCACGCTGCCGAAATCAACATCGGCCTGGGTGATGGTGTAAACCTTCGTGCACGTCGTCTGGGCGCCGGGCGCCAGAGTCGTCGTCGCGCAGGTGATTGGCCCTGTCTTGGGGTCACTGATGGCCAGCCCGGTCAGCGTCGTGTTGCCCGTATTGGTCACCACGAAGGAGTAGGTAATGGTCGACCCCGCAGTCGAACCGGTCGCACCACCGGCCTGCTTGTCCAGGGTCAAGGTCGCGGTTCGCGCGATGTTGGTGGTCGTGTTGTCGGTGGCAGTTGGTGCCGTCAGCCCGGCAGGGGGTGTGCCAGTGGCGGTTGCGGTGTTGTTGACCACTCCGGCATCCACATCAGCCTGGGTCAGCGTGTAGGCCTTTGTGCATGTGGTGGACGCCGCCGGAGCGAGCGAGGTGACCGGGCACGTGACTGGTCCCACCTTCGGGTCTGAGACTGACATCGCGGTCAAATTGACATTGCCAGTGTTGGTGACGATGAAGGTGTAGGTGATCGTCGAACCTGCGGTGGTGCCGGACGGCGTGCCCGCCTGCTTGTCGATCGTGATGGCCGGCGTCCGAGTAATCGGCGTCGTCACCGAATCCGTCCCCGTGACCGGGGTGCCCGGACCGGGTGGAGTGCCCGTAGCGGTGGCCGTGTTGGGCACGCTGCCCGCGTCAACGTCCGCCTGCGTCAGGGTGTAGACCTTCGTACAGGTGGTGGATGCGCCCGCCGCCAACACCGCCACCGGGCAGGTCACCGGGCCAACCTTGGGGTCAGTGACACCGACCGCGGTGAGCGGCACATTTCCGCTGTTGGTGACGACAAACGTGTAGGTGATCGTCGACCCTGCGGTGTTTCCGCTAGGTGCGCCGGCAGTCTTGTCGACCGTGATGGCTGGCGCCGGCAGCGGCGGCGGCGGCACGCAGGCGTTGTTGTCGGTCAAGGCACCGGTCTCTTGCGTGCCGGGCAGCGTTACCGCGTTATAGAGACCTGTCCCGGGACCGCCGCATGCGGCGGTCGTGCCGGTGCCGGAGTAGCGGAAGGTCACCGACAAGTTGTAGGTGTGCGTTGCCCCGGCCGCGATGGTGGTGTTGGCCGCTCCGATGGTGAACGGGCCAGTGCCAGTTGCCGAGCCCGTAGCTTGACCAGTCCAGGAAGCGCCGGTGACGGTGAGGTCCGAGTCAAAGGACGAGGTGTCCGTGATGGGGCCGTAGGTCGTGGCCGGGGTGCTGGTGTTCTGAACGGTGATGGCATAGGTGACCGTGTAAATACCGGCTGCCGTTGGCCCCGACAGGGTGCCGGCCGTCTTGGCCATATTCAATGGCGGCAATACGAGGTTGACGGGATAGTCCTCGACCTCACCCGAGTCAGCCCGACCCGTTGGCGCTTGAACTTGGGCGGCTGTATAGCCCAACCGGAATCGGGCATACGTCGCCCCGGGAGTGATGCCGGCAGGCACCGTCCAGGTCAACGTATTAGAGGTCGCCCCAGCGGCCGGACTTGTGCAGGCCTGTTCAGTCGCGACTTCAAAAGTTCCGTTTTTGTTCCAATCGATATAGCCACATAGTCGAGCCGCCTTGCTAATGCCCGCCGTGGGAACGGTGAGCGAATAACTGCCTCCGCTGTTGGCGGTCGATATGTCGCTTAGGGAAACAAAGGCGTCCTCGTCGGCGCCGTCACCCGCGGCCCCGGCCCCTGCTGAGGGGCTCGTCGCTGAGTTTCGAACGTTCGTATTGTCTTCGTCGACGGTTGCACCGAGAGTCAAGTTGCTGAGCACATGCACCGGCGCCTGCGTCGGGTTATAGGTGGCCGGGGCATCGGAGAAGTCTTCAGGCAAAGTGATGGTGACCGCCACGCCGTCACCACTTGCCGGGATGTTTGCCGCAGGTCGGACAAGGCTGTTTCGGATAAAAACGGCCGACATGTTGAATGCCACCGAAGTGACAGTGCCGTTCACTTGGACGCTTCCGCACGCCGCAGAAGCCGCTGCAGGTGCAATGTTGCCCGTATTGTTGGCCGTTGTGCAGTTGGTTCCGCTGCTGTCATTTGTCGCAGTGATCCGGTTGCCACCCGTAACGGCCAATTGGGCGTTTCCGTCGACTTTGGTCAGCGTGACCCCGGCAGTGGTCAAGTCAAAGATCGAGTGCAGGTCTGATTGCGCAGTGAGGGTCGCGCCAGCGGTCGTGATTGCGGCGCCGCCCATGCCAGCGATATGTAGATACCGGATTTCGAACCGGATGGTTAAACGAAAAGGTGAGTGTGCCAAGACTTGGGCACACTCCGGTCGATCGCGCAGGTGCCCGTGTTAACGGTGATATTCGCGGAAGGGTCGCCGGTGGCCATGTTGGTCGGCGTGAATTGGGTGACATCGAACCCTCGGGACCCCAAAGTCGTGCCGGCGATCACGTCGGTCAAGCCGGTGCTCTGTGGCAGTGACGGTGGTCCCGTGCGGGAAGCGTGGCCGTGCTGGTGTCAGAGGCGCCCGGAGCGCTCCAGGTCGCGATGGGCACGGCGTAGGCGTCGGCGCGATCCGGATTGATGGCCTCGACGGAGACATAGACCAAGGTCAGCGCGAAGAGCGCAAAGACCTGAGCCAGCGCAAGCGGTTTGTTTCGCCGCATACGCCGAGCCCAAGAGGCCTTATATGGTGCCTTGCCTGCCATGTCGCAATTCCGTCCACTGGGGTGCTCACAAACCTGTCGCCGGCCCCCCAGCGGGTTGATTCTCGCCTAATATCTGCTATTTGTCCCGGGAACGTCAAGGAAAATCAAGGAACTCTTGTGACTTGTGTGACATCTGCGACTGCTTGTCACCGGTGAAGCTGCTTACTGAGCGGCGTCGAACGCGGCTCGGATGTCAGCGGAAACCCGACCCCGATCGGAAACCTGATAGCCATTGCTGCGCGCCCAATCGCGAATCAACTTGGTGCTTGGCCCGAGAGTGGTCACGGGTCCGCGACGCGCACCGCGCTTGGCAACGCCCGTGCGACGAGCGAAGCCGATGAAACCGGCCAGGTAGTCGCGAAGCGCACCAGCATTGACTTCATTAAGGTCAATCTCATAATTCGTGCCATCAAGACTGAACGTGACAGTCTGCGTCGCAGCCGAACCATCGATGTCATCGATCAGAACAACATTTACCTTTTGTGCCATGGGTATCCCCTCCACAGGATCTATTGAATTCCGACAGACTACCCCGGCGAATCCAACAAATCGAACGCCATGAGGCCGAGGTGCTCATTAGCGCTCAAGCAGGTCCATACCAATATCGAAAACTTTTACCGAGTGGGTGAGGGCGCCGACCGAAATCAAGTCAACGCCCGTTTGGGCCACAGAGCGCGCCCGTTCCAAAGTCAAACCACCCGATGCCTCCAGAACTGCGCGGCCAGCGTTGATCCGAACAGCCTCGGCCATTAGCTCGTCACTCATATTGTCCAGCAATACTCGCGGGCACTCGACCTGCAAGAGTTGCTCTAGCTGAATTATCGTCGTGGCTTCAACAACGATCGGTATCTCAGGATAGGCAGCCCGGACTCGTTGAAATGCGGGAATCACACCGCCGGCGGCAATCACATGGTTGTCCTTGATCATTGCCATGTCCGATAGGGAAAACCGGTGGTTCAGACCACCGCCGGCACGAACGGCGTACTTTTGTAAAGCGCGGTAATTGGGCAGCGTCTTTCTTGTGTCTAACACGCGTGCAGAAGTTCCAGTCAGCGCCGCCACCCAGCGAGCGGTCTCTGAGGCAATCCCCGACAGATGGCTAGCAAAGTTCAAGGCGGTCCGCTCGGCTGTCAGCAGACCTCTTGTCGGACCTTCGACGCGCATCACCACATCGCCAGCGTTAATCGCGGCCCCTTCGGGCGCTCGATCGGTGACAGCCACTTCTTCGCCCATCACCACGTGGAAGACCAAGGCGGCGATGTGCAACCCCGCGAGCACGCCCGAATCCCGTGCGCCAAACTCGGCGATTGCCCGTGCCTCAGGAGGAATGGTGGCCTCGCTGGTGACGTCAACGCTGCCCCCAGGTAGGTCCTCGGCTAAGGCGCCGAGAATGTCGTCAAGCACAGCCTGCGGGTCCAACCCACTAGCGACGATCTCCGCGATCAACTCCCGAGGCAGGTTGCGGAGTTGAGTCCTCACGAGAGCACCCGCTGAGGATCGGTGGGATCAGACTTAACGAAACTCATCTCGGCGACACCTGCCACCACTCGCACATCAACATGGCCAGCCCACTCCGCGTCGTCTCGTTCGGGAAAGTCATCTCGCCAGTGGGATCCACGAGTCTCCTCACGTAATTCGGCCGCCGCGCTGAGCGCGGCGCTGACGGTCAATAGGTTCGTGGCCTCCCACGCGGACAGGTCAGCAGTCACGCTGCTCTTCTGCGCAAGGGCAGCCAGGCTCACTCGGGCTTGGGCCAGGCCTTGCGCTGAGCGGAGTACGCCGACTCGCGACGTCATCGCCTCCTGAAGCGGCCCCCTGATCTCACCAGAGAGCAAGCCCGCCATTCGCTCGTCGGTCGCAGGTTGCTCCCAAGCCACCAGCTCTCCGGGCAAGACCTCGGCAATCCGCCGAGAAAAGACCAGCCCTTCCAGCAGGGAGTTCGACGCCAGCCGATTGGCGCCATGCACGCCCGAACACGCCACCTCCCCGGTGGCGTAGAGCCCGGGCAGGGTCGATCGGCCCCACAGGTCAGTTAGCACTCCCCCAGAGGCGTAGTGACAGGCAGGTGACACAGGAATCAGGTCCGTTACGGGGTCGACACCATGCTGACGTGCGGTCACCAAGATGGTCGGGAAACGTCGCTCCCAAAACTCAGCTCCGAGGTGGCGAGCATCAAGCCACATGTGTGGCTGGCCGGTCTCGTTCATGCGCCGAGTGATGGCCTTCGCAACCACGTCGCGTGGTGCCAAGTCAGCCAACTCGTGGACGCCCTGCATGAAGCGCGTGCCCTCGAAGTCCACCAGGAATGCGCCCTCGCCGCGGACTGCCTCGGAGATGAGCGGTTGTTGGCCCCTTGAATCCGGACCGAGATACATCACGGTCGGGTGGAACTGCACAAACTCAAGGTCACGCAAGGTGGCGCCAGCCCGCAACGCAACGGCCATCCCATCGCCGGTTGAGACCGACGGGTTGGTGGTCTGTGAAAAGACTTGCCCCAAACCACCGCTGGCCAGCACCACAGCACGGCAATGCGCAGCGCCAACTCCGTCCTGCTGACCCTCCCCGATGACGTGCAAAGTGACGCCTGCGATCCGTCCCGTCGTTGAGGTCAACAGGTCAATGGCCAAAGCGTGTTGGATGACCTCGATCGCCGGGGTGCGCTCGATCGCGGCAATCAGAGCCCGCTGAATCTCGGCTCCCGTCGCATCCCCACCGGCGTGCGCGATTCGGTCGCGATGGTGACCACCCTCGCGAGTTAGCGACAACTCACCTTCGTGTTGATCAAAGTTGGTGCCCAACGCGATGAGTTCACGAACCGCGTCCGGGCCCTCGTTGACCAGCGCACGAACGGCCTCCAGATCGCACACCCCGGCGCCGGCGACGAGGGTGTCCACCTCGTGCTGCTCAGGGGTGTCGCCGGGCCCTAAGGCAGCCGCGATCCCGCCCTGCGCCCATTGGGTCGAGCCAGCGCTGAGCACATCCTTGGTGACCACCAGCAAGGTCAATTCAGGGTCGGCTGCGTGAATTCGGAGAGCAGCGGTCAGCCCGGCGATACCGGACCCGATGACCACGACGTCGGCTCGCGTCGTCCAACCAGGCTCAGGGGCACTTAGGCGGCCCGGTCCGCAAACGTCGAGCGGCAGGCGGGTCATGGAGTCAGGCATGCAGGGAGGTTATCCGAACTCAATCGTCATATTGTCGATGAGGCGCACTGTCCCAACCTGAGCGGCTACCAGAATCCGGCCGGTGACCCCTGTGGATATGTGATCTACCAGGGGATTCAGTGTCTGGTCAGTGATCACGAGGTAGTCCAGGGAGATGCCCGGATGAAGCGCGAGTTTGGCTTGAGCCGCGGCCTCGGCCTCCTCCCGCCTGCCCCCGTGACGCGCCACCTGACGGGCTGCTTGGAGAGCCTGGTTGAGCGCGGCGGCATCGTCTCGCTGCTCGGGCGTCAGAAATCGATTCCGCGAACTCATCGCGAGCCCATCCGACTCCCGCAAAGTTGGAGCACCGACGATCTCGATATCCATGTTGAGATCCGCCACCAGACGTCTGATCAGCGCAAGTTGTTGATAATCCTTCTCTCCGAAGATCGCCACGTTCGGGCGCACCAACCCGAACAGTTTCGCCACCACAGTGAGTACGCCGCGAAAATGGCCCGGTCTCGAAGCCCCTTCCAGGACGGTCGCGCGGTCGCCTGGATCAATCGTGACCGCAGATGCATCAAAGCGTTCATAGCCGCCCGGATAGACTTCCTCGATCTCTGGCGCAAAGACGATATCGACTCCAGCGCCCCGGCACCGCCGCAGATCAGCAGCCAAAGTGCGGGGGTAACGCGTGAGATCGGCCGCCTGACCGAACTGCAGCGGGTTGACGAAGACCGACACCACGACGGGCCCGTCGCCAACGTTGGCCCGGGCGAGCGACATCAAACTGGCGTGCCCGGGGTGCAGGGCGCCCATTGTGGGGACAAACCCGACTCGGTTGCCCAGGTGGCGAGCTGAGAAGAGCGCATCGTTGAGGTCTGACCTGGTGTGCACCAGTCGGGGCTCGGTCACGTCGGACTGGTCACCGCAAGAACGCGCCACGGGTGGGGGAACTGGACCGCTCTGCCTCATCGAGCAAGCGAGCAATCTTGGCGGCCCGGATAGGCAACACCCGACCGTCGGTCACCACTCGGCTCAGGGTCGCCCTGGCCAGGGCGACATAGGACGGCAGGGTGTGAGGCGAATTCGCGACCAATTCGGCCAAGTGATCGCGGACGGTATTGGCGTCACCGCGAACAATCGGCCCGGTCAAGGCCGAGTCGCCCTGCGAGAGCGCGTTGTCGAGCGCGGCGGTCAACAACGGACGAAGAGTGGCCGCCGGATCCTCAGCTCCAGACGCAGCGAGGACCTCCATTGCTTCGGCGACCAGCGTGACGAGGTGATTGGCGCCATGGGCAAGGCCGGCGTGATAGAGCGTCCGGCGCTCTTCGGGGATCCACATCGGTCGCCCACCCAGGTCAGCCACGAGCGACTCCGCGAAAGCGCGTTCCCCGGGCCTGGTCGTGACCCCAAAGGCACATCCGACCAATCGATCGAAGTCAACTGAAGTGCCGGTGAAGGTCATGGCCGGATGGATCGCCATCGGCAAGGCCCCGAAATCGGCGGCTTCAGCAAGAGCGGCCAAGCCATGTCGCCCGGAGGTGTGTACGACGTATGGCCCGGGTCGAATGGCGCCACTTGCGGTCAGGATCGAGGCGACGTTGCCGACCATGTCATCGGGCACCGTGAGAAAGAGCACCTCGCTGGCCCGTGCGACGGCACTGGGCTTGAGGATCGGCACATCGGGCAAAAGCGCGGCGACGCGTCCGCGAGAGGCATCCGACTCGCCCGCGACCGCGACCAAGTGATGACCCGCCGCGCGGAGGGCTGCGCCAAGGACAGCACCAACTCTGCCCGCCCCCACGATGCCGATGGTGCTCATGAAGGCAAGCCTACCTACTTCTTGGGTTTCCGCTTAGGGGGTGCGGAGAAGTTTCGATAGCACTCAGAGACCCCTGAGCAGGACTGCAGTGCGACCAGGCGGTTGCGCATGGCTTTGCGGATGGGTTTGTAGCGGCGCTTGTTCGCGAGATTCTTCAATTGATAGGGATCACGCTGGCGGTCGTAGAGCTCAACGAAGCCGCTAGTCCACCGAATGTAGGTGTAGCGCTTTTCGCGTACGCCGCGATAGTCCCAGCGATCGCCAGCAAGGCTGGACGTGATGTTTCCGGCCTGAATGAGTCGCGTTTGTCTGTCCGTGGCGGCGGGCTGGCCCAACGAGTTGAGCAGCGAACGACCGTCCATGGTCCGTCCCGCGCTGGCCCCGGAGAGCGCCATGATCGTCGGCGCGATGTCGAGCAGACTGGCAACTTGGCTCAAGCTGACCCCGCTGGGGATCCCTGGGCCGCGGATGTAGAAAGGCACCCGCAACGACTCTTCGTAGCCCAGTCGCTTGCCCCGCCAGCGGTGCTCGCCCATCAGCCACCCATTGTCGGAGGTGAAGAGGATGATCGTGTTGTCGAACTCGCCGGCCTGCTTGAGGGCCGCAACCGTATCGGCGACCGCGTCATCGACAGAAGCCAGGCTGCGGATCCGGGCAAGGAACATGGCGTCCATTCCCGCTGTGGACTTGATCGATTGATTGCGAATGAGTTTGGGCTTGTCCTTGACGTTGCTCTCGTTGTAGGACGGCTTGCTTTTCGCGGGATTCTGCGCCGTGGGGTAAAGGGCGGCGTACTCCGGCTCAGGTCGCGGCGGCGAGGCACACTTCAAGCCATCTACGTTTGAGTCACACACGTTGTGAGGGGCGACATAGCTGGACCACAAGAAGAAGGGCTCCGGCTTGGCGGACCATTGATTGATCATGCTCCGCGACTGCTGAGCAACGTAGTCGGTCACATAGAGCTCGTCGTAAGTCTCCGGCTTGCCGTCGTTTGCTTGGGTGTAGCCGTAATAGTTGTAGGTGCCTTCAATGGTCGGGTCCCACATATCCCAGCCACCAGGTCGCCCATGCGTTTCGTAGTCATAGCCATTCATGAACTTCCCGGTGAAGGCGGTTTTGTAGCCCGCCGCACTCAACCACGCGGGCAGAGTGTTGTCTCGGTCCTTCAACGCGCCGTAGCCGCCAAAAACGCCAGTGTTGGTGTGGACGCCGTTGTTCTGCGCATATTGGCCGGTGAGAATCTCAGCCCGAGCCGGGCAACACAGCGGGTGCGGCGAGAGACCCTGCGAGAAACTCACGCCTGACCCCCCGAGGGCAGCCTTCGTTTTCGGCATCCAGGCCATGTCGGTGACGGCCTGGTCATCGGTCGTGATCAAGACGATATTGGGGCGCTCAACTTCGGCGGCAGCGAGCGCAGCAGTCCCGCCTAGTCCACCGGAGGCGTCACCGCTGCCGAAATTTCCAAGGGCACTGATCGCAAGAAGGATCATGGCCAGACTGGCGCTCATCCCCAAGCGTCGCAGCGACGCGTGCCGTACCGATCCCATTGACCTTATGTTACTGATCGTTGCGAGATTCATGCCATCGCCGAACCGTGCCCGCTGTCTGAGACACTGTGCCGGTGATCGAACAGAATGAACCCGTCGTGAACGTCCCTAAAAACGTGGCGGTGCTGCTGGCGGGCGGGGTCGGGGCCCGGATCGGGCTCGACATTCCTAAGCAACTGCTGAAGGTGGCTGGCAAGACCATCCTCGAGCACTCACTCAGCGCGCTGCACAGTCATTCGCTGGTCGATGACATGGTCATCATGATGGCCCCTGGCCATCTGGACGCCGTACACGAGATCGTCCGCAACGGTGGCTACACCAAGGTTTCCGCGATTCTTGAAGGCGGCGCAACACGCAACGAGACCACCCTGAAGGCCCTTGACAGCCTCGGGGAGGCTCCCTGCAACGTCTTGTTTCATGATGCCGTGCGGCCGCTCGTCACCAGTCGGATCATCTCCGAGTGCTTCGAAGCGCTGCGGACCCATGCGGCCGTAGACGTTGCCATCCCGTCAGCCGACACGATCGTGGAGGTCGATGCCGACAACGTCATCCGGGCCATTCCTCCGCGCGCCAACCTCCGCCGGGGCCAAACTCCGCAGGCGTTCCGCTCTGAAGTGATCCGTTCGGCCTACGCCAAGGCAGCTCTCGATCCCGACTTCGAAACAACAGACGACTGCTCCGTGGTGCTGAAGTATTCGCCCGAAACGCCCATCGTCGTGGTCCACGGCGACGAGCGAAATATGAAGGTCACCGAACCAATCGACGTCTATCTTGCGGACAAGCTGTTTCAGTTGACCAGCAACGATTTGCCTGCGCCCGGCACTGATGACGAATATCAGGCTGCGCTCGCCGGCAAGACTATCGTCGTCTTCGGCGGTAGTTATGGAATCGGGGCCGACATTGCCGCCTTGGCTGAGCGGTTCGGCGCCAGCGTGCATACGTTTAGTCGATCCAGCACGAAGACCCATGTCGAGCGGCGTTCCGACATTGTGGCTGCGGCCCGCAAAGTGATCGAGACCGACGGACGAGTGGATTACGTCGTCAACACTGCTGGCATCCTGCCCCGGGGGTCGCTACTGGAGACCAGCGAAGAAACGGTCTACGCCGCGACGGAGGTCAACTACCTCGCGCCCGTTTTCATGGCCCAGGTCTTTTTCCCACATCTGGCGGCCACGCGGGGCTCAATGTTGCTCTTCACGTCCAGTTCCTACACTCGGGGCCGCTCGGGCTACAGCCTCTATTCTTCGGCCAAGGCCGCCACCGTCAACCTCACCCAGGCATTGGCCGACGAGTGGGCCACTGACCAGGTGCGGGTCAATTGCATCAACCCCGAACGCACGGCGACACCTATGCGCACTAAAGCTTTCGGGCAAGAGCCAACCGGCTCCCTGCTCGATTCCGAGACGGTTGCCCGGACCTCGCTCGACGTACTTCTCTCACCACAGACCGGACACATCTTTGATGTGCGCAAGGACGACCCACTGGCCGCAGCACTGGAGGCGGACTAACCGCTTCGGGTCACAGCGGCCCGGACCCGATGCAGAAGTCTGCGCAGCACGGGAGTACGACGCTGTTCGATCGAGGCCTCCAGACGAGCTATCTCTTGGTTGGTGCGCTCAAGGTGAGTGCTGATCCTTCGACGCCGATGCCGTTCGCGCACCGCGGCTTCGACCGGCCCTTCAGTGCGCTGCTCGCCGGCGGGCATGCCCCTCACCGTGCCCAGTTCAATGGCAACTCCGGCCAAGAACGAGGCGGCCACGGCGCTCGAGACGCAGTCAACTGGCGGGTTCACGCCGGCCCTCGGGAGACGGGTGGGAGCTGCTAGTGCGGAAGTTGAACCGATCAAGTTGACGCCAGATTCTTCAATGGCTTGAGCCATCTCCGCGCCAATCTCGAGGGCCCGATCGACCGCCCACGCAGGGGTGGCCAGCGCCGCCTCACCGGGAGCCGGCCGGCGCTCCTGGAGATGTCGAGCAGCCCCAAACCGAATGAGTTCGGTGTAGTCGGCAAACGACAAACCTTCGGCCAAATAGTGTCTGTTGAAAGTGCGAAGAAGTTCGACTTCGGCAAGGGTCAGGGAACGGTTTGCGGCGACGTTCTCGACCACCAGGGTGTCCGCCTCGAGGCCCAAAAGCCGTTCAAAGCTTCTGAGCAACATGCCGTGGTCGTGCTCATCGAGAATGATCACGGTGAGATTGTTCGGCCCGACAATGTCAGCCCAACGCTGGACGAGCCGATCGTGTCGATGTCGCTGCCAGAAGGTCGGAGTCATCCGGCTGCTCTCGTCGAGCAGCACCCCTTCAAGCCAGTCGGCATACGACATGACAGCGCGATTCTGAATGTATTGCTGCCACTGCGAGCCGACAATGTTGACCAACGGTCTCAGCGTGATGACCACGTGCACACGATCAGCACCGAGATCTTCGACTATCGCTTCGGCTCGCTGCGCGTTGGCCTCGCAGAAGAATTCGCTGCTGAGAACCACGGCTCGGCCGTCATTCGACCGAATTTCACTGAGCAGATTTTCCCAGGCCTCGCGCCCGGCCTTTGCGGAATTGGAAGGCAGCCGTCGGTTGGTGGAGGCACCAATCGCCGCGGTCATCGGATGTGCGCGCTGCCCGGCGTAGTGCACGCCCAGCGAAATCAACTGCTCGCGGTTTTGATGGAAGGCCGCTTGTACCGTGGTCGTGCCCGTCTTGTGTGGGCCGATGTGAAGCAGCCTGACGCCAGCAGGGAGCGCGATGGAGTCCTGCCCTTGGTCGTTCATGGATTGTCTCTTTGCGCACGCAATGCCTCGACTCTGACGAGCTGTCGCTCCCATTCGACCAGGTCGGGAGCAGGCGGCAAGGCCACCGTCTCGGCCCGACGTAAGAGATCAATGGCAAGTTCACTGACCAGATCGGCCGGAATCTCCTGGGCGGACTTGATGTGCAATGGCCAGCTCAGCGCGTCCGCGTAGCCGCTCAGGCGCCACCCCGATGCGCCAACCCGGTCCCTGATCCGACGAGAGAGATTGCGCAACTCAAGGCCAGTCTCTGCCGTCAGGAGTGTTGAGTAGGCAGGGTCGGTTGCGCGGCCCAGCGCCGCAACCACATCGAGGCCTCGATGGAGCAGCGTGAGTCGATAGATCCCCTCGGCGCTTGAGGTCTGATGCCACAACGCCCGGGCTAGGTCCGCCACCTCTGGAGCCAAAGCGTCAAAGTCGGGGGATTCGGCAAGTTCGGGGAGATGGGGTACGCCGAGCAGTTCGGTGGCGGTGAGTTCTCCAGGGTTTCCTGGCCAGACAAAGAGTTCCCGCTTGAGCGACTCGACCTCACTTAGGCGTGCCAGCAATAGGTCATAGCGCCAGCTCTGATCGACGCTCGGCAATGAGCCTTCGTCGAGTGATGGGGGCAACACAACTTGTCGAACCCAAGTTTCAAAGTCAGGCTGTTGTGAGGAGCGCCAGGCGCTCACGAGAAGATCGGCGAAGGCCGGAAGCACCACCAGCATTGTGTCGGGCACGGAATCCGGGTCGGTGGTCGCGAGCCAACCTCCGACAGCGCGTGGGATCAGTTGCACCGCGAGCGATTCAAGTTCGACCTCGCGGTCACGGCGCCAAGCATCAGTCAGAAACGAGTTGCCACCCGAGTGCGAGTCAGGGATCCACACCGCACACCTGAAGGGCTGGTCCCAGGGTTGGACTCTGACCGCAGTGAACTCTGGGTCAGTTCGCGTTCCTGGCACCAGCACAGGGGAACCCTATTGCACCGTCAGTGGCGTCTCCGGGCCACCCATATCTCCAGCGAAGAAACGAGAAACGACTCGCGTCGTCGCGTGGCCATCTTGCAAGTAGTTGAACCGTCGATGGAAAGCTTCGTAGGCCTCTGCATACTCTTGCTCAACGCCCGCTAGGTCACGCAACGCGGCAACGACCTGATCTGGCGTGTCCAACAAAGGTCCTGGAGCCGAAGGGGCAAAGTCGTAGAGGAATCCGCGCACAGAACCGGTGTAGGTAGCCAAGTCCGGGACCAGGAAGAGCATCGGCCTCCGCGTCAGTGCGAAGTCGAAGCGCAATGAGGAGTAATCCAGAACCGCAGCGTCGGAGGCCAGGATCAGATCGTTGATCTCGGGATAGTGCGTGACGTCGATCAGTTTCGCGCTGCCGGCTTGTCGAGCATCCGAACTGCCGTGGAAGCGGTGCCCGCGCATCAAGAAGACAAAGTTGCTCCCCAACTCTGCGCTCGCGTCCTCCAGGTCAATGTGTTGGGCCATTTCTGCCCTGCGATAGTTCGTGGCCAAGTCATCGCGCCAGGTGGGCGCGTAGAGCACCACAGTTTGGCCGTCCTCAATGCCGAGAAGCGCCCGCGTGCGAGCCCGAACCTGCGGAGCATCTGCGGCCAGCAACGCGTCATCGCGCGGGTAGCCCTCGTTGAGGATTTCGCCGTCGTAGCGATACTCGCGCCGGTAGTGCTCGTCCATCTCCGGCGTAGGAGTCAAAATGACGTCCCATTGGGCCGCGGTCCGAGCCAACTCCGCCGCAATCCGTCGTGGGGTGAACGACTTGGCTTCCCACAGTCGGATGCCCATGGACTTCGCCGGATAGCCGTGGAACGTCTGCAGGAAACGCTGGCCCTCTCGAGGGGAGAACCAGCGGTCGAAGTCGATGTTGTTGACCAGGTAGCGCGAGGTGGTGACGGCGTCATACCACTCTGCGGAATTCATGATGACGGGGCGCGCCCCTTCGGGCACCCAAGAGGAGCGATCATGGACGCCCCAATAGAGCGTCCAGTCGGGGTGCAGGCGTCTCAACTCGTGATGAATCGCAAGTTGGCTGTCGGTGGCGGAGGCGCCGTTGTAGCACTGAAGGTAGACGGCCTTTTCATCGAGCGGCACATCGCTTGTTGAGCGACGAAGCTGGAGTTGTCGCTGGTAGTAGGGGCCGCGCTCGGTCGCGGGGACCGGACGAGTCAGGAGTACGCCGACCTCGCCGCCACCACGGTAGAGCCGCCAGGAATAAGTGGGGTGATCCTCCACCTCAAGAATCCTGCCGATCACGTTGCTCGAGAGCTGAAGTCGCCCGGGGCGAGCCCCACAACTCAGGCTCAGCACGTGTCTGCCTGCGGGAAGTGGCGCCGCTCCGCGACCCCACTCGTCTGACTCCAGATCGACCGTCCACTGCACAGTTCTGCCCGGCCCCGGCCGGGGCGACGCCGTGACGGCGGAGCGATCGGAGGTGAGCGACAGCGCGGCGTTCTCGGGGGACGCGCCCAACCAACGTCCGGTGATGAGCAACCGATGCGTGGACTCGTCGAGGAGCACGCAGTCATCGATCACGAACGAAGCGGTGGCTTCCTGCAACTCACAATTGCCGCCCGGGGATCGACTCAGAACCACGGAGCCTTTGCCGAGGCCCACCCATTGTTCGAGCCACTCGGCGGGCCACGCCAGCGGTTGCGGCGGGCCGTCGTCGGGGACGACCAGAACCGCCCACACTGACTGTTCGGCACTCGGTCGCTCACGCAGTGGGGGCAGATCGAGGTCGAAGGCCCACCCATCCTGGGACTTTGCAACTGGCGACTCGATGATCGCCCCGTTGGGACCCACCGCGCGCACCGAGGACGGAGCCACGTCACGCGGTGGTGAACCGGCCCATGAACCGGCGCCCGACGACCTGGCCCTCAACCAGGCGTAGCGATGCGGCGGGCCGAACAGAGATCTCGGCTGCCCAGATGCTGCCCGCTTCGACACTGACTTGGCCGTTTTCGAACTGATGCGGCGCGAGCACCCTACTGGCCAACAGTCCCCCTGCACCGCGCTCGTCGCGCCGGGTGACGCCGCCCACCCGTTGCAGCCCCGCCGCGACCACGGAGAACTCGAAGTGCCAACGGCGCGGTGCGCTGAGGGTCTGGGCCAACAAGCCGCCGACGGGCACGCTGAGCCGCACGCTTCCCTGGCTGTAGTCCTGATATCGATGCTCGGCCAAATGATTGACCGCTGGATCCTGGGACTGAGCAATCAGGAGCGGGCTTCTGGCTCCCGTTTCTTGGTCGACCAGAGCAACCTCAACCTCGATCGGTGCAGGTGAATTCACGAAGTTGACCCACACGAAGAAGTGGAGGTCGAGGGTCTGCGCGTCTGACCAGGACACGTTGCGCAACACCACCTCGAGGCCGGTCTCGGCGGAGGTCATCTCGAAGAGTTCGTCGGCCAGCGCCCAGTCTGGATCTCGGAAGCCCGGCAACTGAGCGAAGACCCGAGAGCCTTCAACCAGCGTCGGCTTGTTGCCGTTTTCAAACCACCGAGCAGCCAGAAACGCTTCTAGGTGCTCCCGGCGCCCCTGCCTGAGCAACTCAACTTTCACCCTGGACTCGGCGCGCACCCTAGCCAGGGCAGCCGGCACAAAATCGACCAGCTGACCGGCGTAGGCGCTCAGCGACGCCCATTGAGGATCGGTGGCAGATTCGACTCGTTCGATAAAGTGCTGCAACTCATCGTCTAGGACCGACGCCACCCAATAGTTGCTGACCTCGGCGTCATCAACCCGAGAGACCGCAGTCATTGCGGCACGCTGGCTCACCAGCCAGTCCTGCAGTTCGCGTAGCGGATCGTCGAGGGCGCCGACGGGCACGCCAACCGCGCGGTTCATGTCCCGGTAGGCCACTGCGTCGACGACATCGAAGTGACTGGCGCTGAGGTGTGATCGGAGGACGACCTCAGCCAATCCGGACGAGTCTTTTGCCCAATCACTGTGCCCGTTCACCCAGAAGCTCAACCGGTAGAGACGGTTCTCGAGTCCGAGATCAGTCACGATTGCCGGGCAGACCGACATCGTGGCTCGAGTGGCGGGCGCCTCGTGCAACGGATCGCGAACCTCGCGCACTCGACGAGAAAGTTGCACCTCAGACTTTCGACGACCAACAGCGATCTCGGACCCGGATTCCTGGAGTGAGTCGACGAGGGAAGCGACTGCTCTCACCGGCATCAGGTCTCCGCCCCGGACAAACTGGAGATAGTCGCCGCGCGCTGAGGCGGTGCCTAGTTGCTGGGCCTCAGCAGGGTCTCGCGCCTGAGAAGTAAGGACGTTGATGCGTACGTCTTGTTGCGCATGTCGCCTCGCGATGCCAGCGATGGTCGTTGCTTGCCCCCAACAAGAAATGATGATGTCGATGGCGCCGTGGCTCTGTTGACGAACTGAGTGGAGACAGTCGTCGAGAAACCGGGCGTCGAGATCGCTGGTGGTCACCACCAGGCTCACCAGCGGTCTGGAAACTGAGGACGCCGAGTTGCCGCGGGCTTTGAGATCGCGAATCGCGCGGCGCATTGGCTGCGGGAGGGCTTGATCTAGTCGGCGCAAACTGGGTCCGAGGCGCCTCAACAACCGACAACTTCCCAACTGTTAGCGAATGACTAGTTGCCGAATTGTATCGGCTAGTTATCGAGCTTGATCGAGTGCGGTAAGGACCTGGCGCAGGTGCTTGCCCGAAGCCGAGTCGTGTTCGAAGTGGAAGCCGGCGTGGAACGAACCGCGCCGCCAGCGACCATCCGGCGTACGTTGCGCCTCGGTGCGACACCAGGCCACGTCCACCTCGTGGCCCAAGACCGCCGCCATCATGTGCTCGTTGGTCGCGGTGTAGGACTCCGACGAAACGATGATGACCTGCTTGGGGCTGCGCGCGAAGGCAAGGTTGAAAAGACCGCTGCCTGCAAATCCGGCGATTACGTCGGCGCTACGGAACATTGCCACCTGATCCTCCAGTGGATGATCTTCGGGAAACAGCAACTCAAACCCGTGTGCCACGAACAATTCCTCGACCTCGTGCTGATTCCGACACGGACGTTTGGCGATCCGCCTGGATACGAAGAATCGCTGCGTTTCGACAACGTCGGCCGATGCGCCTGCTGCCAAGTGATCGCTCATGCCGTTCCACACCGTGGCGAGCTCTGGGTGGACATAGTCCGGGTGGGAGAACATTGGAGTGGCGGCCCAGAGCCTTTCGACGGTGACCGGCTCGTAGCAGAAGACGATGTCTTCTCGGGCAATCCCCGCGGCTGCGAAGAGCCGCACCTCGAACTCCGCAAGGTGTCGGTTTTTATTCATGAACATCAGAGCCTTGAGGTCTGGCGCAGCGGCTTTGGCCTGGGGCCAGGCCCACAGCCGGGAGACGACCTCCGTCATCATGTGGCCGAAGTGTCCTCGAACTTCTGAGTCGAGGTAGAAATAGTCGCCGGCAAGCCTCGACTCAACAGTGTCGTCGGGTAAGAACGCAAAGTTGAGAGAGACCTCTGTTAGATAGTCGCTCGAGAGTCGAGCGCTTTGGTTGTGTCGGAAGGTGTCCGGCAGCACGACGTTGTCTTTTGTAGCCACTTGACCGGGGCGGCAGGTCACCTCGCGGTATTCCCGCAACGCCATCGCCGGCACGTCGTAGGACTCTGCCGGTCGGGCAGCAAATTCGCTCGGAGCGAACCTAATGGCGGCACTCGATGAAAACGTGGTCGGTTCGATGGAGAGGTGTACTCGTCCCCACTCCTCGCCTTTGAGAGAAAGCAGGAAGTCGACTTGTTCCTCTCTGATCTTGGCCAAGACCTCGCGGCCAGAGGTCATGATCAGGTGTCCATCCACCAACTCGACGGACTTGATGACAAGGCCGAGTCGCTCGGCGTCAGTGCTCAACTTCCCAGCGATGACGTAGCTCTTGAGCACCTGTGCATGTCCCAAAGCACCAAAGAGTTCAGCTAATTGTCGCCGATCTGTGCGTCCCCGGCGACGTGAACCACGACCGCTTCGCTGTCGCATCTTGGCCGGGAGCGCACGGACGACGACCGCGCCCCCGAGTGATAGCCGCATCAACATCTCGGCGGCCCGGGCATACCGCTCTTTCGTTGATGTCGTGTCGACGATCAGATCGAAGCGCCCGATCGCGGCCATCTGCACGTGGAGTTGCGAAGGGGTCAGGTCGGCACTGAGGCGATGGACTTCCGCGTCAGGCGCTAGCTCCGCAAGCCATCGGAGCACTGGCGGACCTTGGCGTCCCGATAGCACTGCTATACGGCGCACGGACGGCACCTTTGCCACGGCTTGCTCGAGAACCTCGAAGAACGGCGGCCTCGGTGGGAGCGGTGGAGTTTTCCGACCTAGCCTGCGCACACGCGCACGGATGCCACCGAGCAATGTGATCCTCCAGCCCCCGGGATTGATCCACCCAGGGTAGCCGTTGAAGGAGCCTTCCCGCGCTAGAGCAGTCCTGCCCCCTCCAAGAACTCCTTGGCCACGTCCGCCGGCTGGGCGCGATCGACGGAGACCTTGCCATTCATCTCAGTCAGATTCTCGGTGGTGAGGGCAGCCATCAGACTGCTCAGCAGCGCGTCCACCTCCGGGTTTGCATCCAAGAACTCCTTGCTGACTGCTGGCACCAGATTCTGCGCAGGCTGAATCGCGCGGTCATCACCAAGCAACACCAGACCTTGGGCCTCGAGGGTGCCGTCAGTGGTGCTGGTCAAGCCCAGCTGCGCCTCGTTCTTGATCACCGCTTGGTAGGTCTGGTCGCTGGCGAAGCCGAGCGGCAGGATCTCGGTGATGTCGATGCCATAAACCTCGCTCAGACCACCTTCACAATCTGGCCGACCCTCGCAGTCCGGCGCAGCAGCCAGGACGACAGACTTGCCTTCCAAGTCAGACAGATCGAGCACACCCTCGGCTTCGGAGAACTCCTTGGAAACGAAGAAGGCGTTGGTGTCTGTCGCGGAAGAGGGGCTTAGGGCCACCAGCGCGGCGTCCGCAAGCAGAGCATCGGCATTGCCCAAAGACTCGGCCGCGTCACTGGTGGTCAATGACTCAGCATCGGCGCCGTTCGCCTTGGCATTGAGGAAGTTCACCAAGCCGCCGACATATTCGGGAACGACGTCGACATCCCCGGGAAAGGTCGCCATATAGACATCTCGGGTGTCCACCAACTTGACCTCGGGCTGATAGCCCGCGTCAGCCAAGAGTTGCTCATACATGCTGGCCACCAACGCAGCCTCAGGGAAGTTCTGCCCAGAGATGCGTACGACGCCTTTGTCGGCGCTTTCCTCTGCGGCCGCGTCATTGCCGGTGGCGACATCGTCGCTGGCGCAGGCCGTGGCCATGAACAGACTGGCAGCGGCCAGTGCTCCTGTGATCATCCGTCGAGCGCGCATGCAACAACCTTCCGGTGAGGAATTGAGAATTGAGCCATCAGTGCTAAGACCCATCATGGCCTGACCAATTCCGCAATTGAGGTTACGTTTTGGCTACGGACCGCTCAGAAGTCAACAACTTCTGTCGGTGGTGGAATCCAGTGCTGGCTCGGATGACGAAGCCGCTGAGCACCTCAAGGATCAGCGCCACAGTTGCGACCACCAGCGCGCCAGCGATTCCCTTCGGATAGTTGGTGCGGAAGAAGCCATCGGTGATGACCCGCCCGAGGCCCGGTCCCGCAACCATGGCGGCGATCGTGGCGGTGGCCCACACCTGCACAAGCGCCAACCGAATCCCTGAGGCCACCAAGGGCAAGGCCAGCGGGAATTCCACCCGCCAGAAGCGCTGGCTCGCAGTCATCCCCATCCCTTTTGCGGCTTGTTTGAGCTCCGCGGGGACCTCTCGAACCGCGACGTACGAGTTAGTGATGATGGGCGGCAGCGCAAAGAGCGTGAGGGCAATGAGGGTGGCCAGCCCGGCTCGGCCGTAAGGCCCGAACGGTGTGGTCCCTGGCCAATCCGCTGTGACCAAGAGCCCCAACAAAGCAAAGGTGGGAATGGCCCGGCCTACGTTGCTGATGTTGACGGCAAGGAACCCGCCCACGCCGCGATGACCGAGCCACAGGGCAATCGGCAACCCGACGAGGACAGCCGCGACCAATGCCGTCACCGTGATCAACAGTTGTTGCCCAAGCAACTGCAACATCTGACCTTTACCGAGCCAGTTAGCGGGATCCGTGAGGTATTGCCAAGTTTGGCTCACCAACTCCATCACGCCACCCTTGCCCATGGGGTGACGAGGCGCTGGGCCAACACCAGAGCGATATCCAGCACGACCGCCAAGACGACACACAGCACGGCAGCCGTGAAGAGTTCAGCACGAAAGTTGTTGTCGACGCCGTCCTTGATCAGGTTGCCGAGACCGCCGTAGGAAACCAAGGTGCCGACCGTCGTCAACGCCACCGTCGAGACGGTCGCGACCCGCAGCCCGGCGAAGATTACTGGCAGGGCCAACGGGAGTTCCACCCGCATCAGCAACCGCCCTGGGCCATAGCCAAGTCCCCGGGCTGACTCGACCACTTCGTCTGGAACCGATCTGAGGCCCTCCAACATGCTGCGCACGAGGATGGTCAGGGCATACCCGGCGAGACCAATGATCACGGTCAGTGGCGACAACCCGGTGAAGGGCACCAGGAGTGGGAACAACGCAAGTGAAGGAATGGTGTAGAGGCCGGTGCTGATGCTCAGCACCCCCGCTTCGAATCTTGGTGATCGACGAGCGAGCAAGGCTGCGGGCAAGGCAATCGCGAGTCCCGCACCCACCGCAACCAGCGTGATCCACACGTGCTCAACAGTGGCTGTCACAATGTCGGAGGAACGGTCTTGCACGTAGGCAAGGCAGACCCAGTCATTGACCAGTCTGCTGTAGCAGCTGGGTTCTGACTCAGCGAGGGTTGCCAGCGACTGCGCGGGTAGGCTCACGGACATGGACGCTACCGGTCCGGCCCCGATCGCGGCGGCCCAGGACTCGACCCAGCCCACCCCCATGATTCGCCTGACGGACGTCGGCAAGACCTATGACGATGGCACCGTGGCGGTCTCTGGAGTCAATCTGGCTGTCCCGCACGGCTCGCTCACGTGTTTGGTCGGCCCCTCGGGCTGCGGCAAGTCCACCACTCTCAAGGTGATCAACCGACTCATCGAACCAACAACGGGGACGATTGAGATCGATGGGCAAGACGTGATGTCTCAAGACCCGGTGCAATTGCGCCGCCGGATCGGCTATGTCATCCAACAGGTCGGACTCTTTCCCCATCAGACAATTGCCGTCAACGTGGCCACTGTGCCGTCCCTCTTGGGTCTCTCAAAGGCAAAGGCCCGGGTCCAGGCGCTGGAGTTGCTCGCGCTTGTCGGCCTCGACCCCGCGACGTACGCCGACCGTTATCCGCATCAGTTATCGGGCGGCCAACGCCAACGTGTGGGGGTGGCGCGTGCGCTGGCGGCTGACCCGCCGCTGCTGCTGATGGACGAACCGTTCGGCGCCGTCGACCCGGTGATCCGAGAACGACTGCAAGACGAATTCATTCGCCTTCAGCGTGACCTTCACAAGACCGTGGTGTTAGTGACCCATGACATCGATGAGGCGGTGAAGATGGGCGACCAGGTGGCGGTGTTTGCCGTCGGCGGTCGGCTGGCTCAGTGCGCTTCCCCAGCAGAACTGCTGGCACGACCAGGCGACGACTTCGTTGCGGATTTTGTTGGCTCGACCAAGGGCTTGCGCCGACTAACCGTGACGTCGGTCGACCCAGCGCACCTCGAACCACTGAGCGACTTCCCGCATCTGGTAGCCAGCCACTCGGGCACCAACGGTTCGGGCGACGCAGCGGCGTACATCGATGCGGATAGCAGCCTGGAGTCAGCTTTGGCAGCGTTGATGCGCGAGGAAAGCGGTGCGCTGGCGGTGAGGCGAGGCACGACCATCCTCGGTGTCCTCACCGCCAACGGCGTCCACCGCTGTTTGCGAGAGTCGCTGCGCTAACGCGCTAGGCGCGCTTGCGGACCGGCCCGGCGCTCTGCCAGGCGACGACCTCGGCATGTGTGGTTTCGAGCTCAGCTTTGGTCAGGGCAAGATCTGCACGAACGGTGACCAGATCATCACGCACTTGGGTGAGCTCGTCCTCAAGCTCGGCAACGCGGACAGTGGCTTCGGCGGCCAGCTCTTCGGCTTCCTCCAAGCGAACGGTGGTGTCGCGTGCGGACGCCTCGGCAACGTCGGCTCGACGGACCTCAACGTTGCGCTTTCGCGTGGCTTCAGCAGCGCGATGCTGGGCCGCCGTCAGCGCGGCTTCCAACTCAACGACCGCGACTTCCCGACGACGGATGCGATCGATCATCGCCACCTGGAACTCATCGTTCTCTTCGGTACGCGAGACGGTGAGCTCAAGGAACTCTCGAGCCAGTTGGGCGCGGCCTTGGCCAGCACTAACGCGAAGCTCGACGAGTTCGGCATAGATGAGGCGGCTGGCTATCGCTCCAGAAGCAACACCAAGGACTGCTGCGGCGGCAAGATAGCCGACCGAGCCATAGGCAATTGCGGCACCAACAATCAGCACCGCTGCCAGAATCAGCAAGAAAGAGACGGTCAGGCGCAGGCTGCGCTGGCGTCGACGTGCGTGCGGGGAAGGCATGAGGCTCAGACTAGGTCCGAGTGACCAGTGTGACGGATGCGACACGCTCGTTGAAGAGTAAGTGCGCTGATTGTCATCAAGATTCCGCCGACCCCGGCGAGGGCCGCTCGCACCGCCATCGGCACGGCAAAGTCACCCTGCACCCACAGCCAACTCAACGCATAGCCCAGATAGCCACCAGCCATCAAGCACCCCACCAAGGCACTGGCGCGGGCGAGAACCAGGCGATTAACCGCTCGCTGGAAGTTCAGTGAGCCCGGTCGCTTCCGCCGCTGCAACTGATTCCAGGTCACCCAAGCAAGGATCGACAAGGCACCCGTCGCGACGTAAGGCGCGATGACTTGGCTCCACGACACCAGCGGTGTTTGCCAGCCGAAGCCGTCTGCAACGCGTCGAAGTATCCAACCGCCGACAAGTCCGATGATGGCGAAGGTGGCCAGCGCTGCAGCCGAAATGGGTCGGACATTCGCCCGTTGCTCTGGCCGCTCGTCATCTGGGTCGATGCCGTCTGGTGCCGTGTCGCTCACCGAGTCTGCAGCACCAGATCGTCACGCCTGGAAACACCCTCGACGCCGACGCCGGCCAGCAATTGGGCGATCGGCCCGGCATCTGGGAGTACGGCGTCGGGTTCGAGATCGTGCCAGGGCGCCAAGACGAAAGCGCGCTGCGCCGCTCTGGGGTGTGGCAATTGCAGGTGCGGCTCAGCTGATCGGCGGTCACCGACCACGATGAGATCCACATCGAGGGTGCGGGAGGCGTTGGGAATGCCATTGCGTTGACGCCCAAAGGCCTCTTCGATGGCTAGGGCGCGATCCATCAAGGTCCCCGCGGACAGGGTGGTGTCCAGCAACACGATCGCATTGAGATAACGCATCGCTCCCTCAGGAGAGTCGATCGGTTCGGTCTCATAGACGGGCGAGACGCCGGTCAGCCAAACGTCCGGGGTGTCTTGGAGGGCGTCGACGGCACCTTGAAGGCCGGTCATGCGCTCTCCGAGATTTGCGCCCAGCGACAGCACAGCTCGCCGGATCGGCCTCATCTCACCGGTCAGGGTGTCGGTGTCAATGATGTGGGGATTTGGTGTCTCCGTCATGAATGCCTATCTGTTGCGATCACGAATTTGGGCGTTGGCGGCGGATGGTGAGGGCTACGTCAGCAAACGTAGCCTCAATCGGGGCATCGGGCTTGTGCACGGTGACCTCAACCCATTCAACACGGTCTCGGGAAAGACACACCTCTGCGATCCGTTGGACGAGGGTTTCGATCAAATCGACGGGGTCGCTTTCGACGGCCGACTTCACGGCTGCCACCAGGCCGCCGTAGTCCACGGTGTGGGCTAAATCGTCACTGGCCGCAGCTTCACGAGTGTCGAGTCCGAGCACCAGGTCAACAATGAAGATCTGGCCCTCGCGACGCTCGAAGTCAAAGACTCCGTGGTGGGCAAAGCACTCGATGCCCCGCACGCTGAGTTGATCGGTCATCTATCCCCCACTCGATTCCAAACAGCCAATGCGTCTCGACAGGGTCGGACCTCATGAACCCGAAGCCCCCAAACACCCGCTTGCGCAAACACTACGGTCAGCGCGGTATTGGCTGCTTCTCGTTCGTCGACGGATCGCGGGGTGCCGTCGGGTGCACTCAATAGCGCACCAAGGAAGGCTTTGCGGCTCGCACCCACCAGGAGCGGAAAGCCGAGTTCGGCGATCTGGGCCAGTCCGCGCACCAGCGCCCAGTTGTGCTCAGCTGTTTTGGCGAAGCCAAAGCCTGGGTCGAGGATCAAGCGCTCCGCGCCGATGCCCGCAGTCAAGATTGCCTCAACTCGTGCCGCCAGCTCCTCGCGCACCGCCTCTACGACGCCACCCGGGTCGTCGTAGACCGCAAAGTCCGCCATGGTCCGGCTCGGCGCCCGCCAATGCATCGCGACGTACGCCGCCTCGGATGCGGCCACCACGTCGAGAATGGCGGGGTCAGCCAAACCACCGGACACGTCGTTAACGATGCTCGCACCCGCTGCCAGGGCTGCCTCAGCAACTTCAGCTCGCATCGTGTCAACAGAAACCGTGGCGCCGTGCTCGGCAAGCGCAGAAATGACCGGCAGCACCCGATTGAGTTCGAGCAGGGGGTCGGGACGCAGGGCACCAGGTCTGGTGGATTCACCCCCGACGTCGATGATGTCGGCGCCTTGATCGAGCAAGTAGAGGCCGTGGGCTATGGCGGCGTCCGTGTCAGCCCAGCGACCGCCGTCGGAAAACGAGTCGGGAGTGACATTGAGGACCCCCATCACTCGGGGGCGGCCAATCGTGGTCCCGATGGATGTCCCCATGGATGTCCCCATGGATATCACAGTGGATTTCGGGCCGGGAGGCATCGACACATCATCACCGACTATTGATCAGAGCCATAGCCTCGCTGCGAGTGGACGAGTTGCGGAGCATCACGCCGCGGACCGCAGAGGTGATCGTGCGGGCACCGGCCTTCTTGACGCCCCGCATCGTCATGCAGAGGTGTTCGGCCTCGATCACGACGATGACGCCGCGTGCGTCCAACAGGTCGACCATGGCGTCGGCGACCTGGGTGGTCAGCCGCTCCTGCACCTGAGGACGCTTGGCAAACACGTCGACAAGGCGGGCCAACTTGGATAGACCGGTGATCTTGCCTGACTCAGCTGGGATATAGCCCACGTGGGCCACTCCTGTAAACGGCACCAAGTGGTGCTCGCACATCGACCACAACTCGATGTCGCGAACCAGGACCATCTCGTTGTGACCAATGTCGAAGGTCGTCGTGAGCACGTCTTCGGGTGTCTGGCGAAGACCCGAAGTGACCTCCGCATAGGCCCTAGCCACTCGCGCTGGTGTGTCGCGCAAACCTTCGCGTTCGGGGTCTTCGCCGATGGCATAGAGCAGTTCCCGGATCGCTGCTTCGGCGCGGGCGTGATCAAACTCCGCGACCTTCTTCTCAGTTGAGTTGCTCACGCTGGGCCTGGCAACGGCGCATCGGCAAGCTCGGGGGTGGGCGCTGCGCCATTGACCGCAATCCGCTCGGCATCAGCACGGTCGCGGATCTCCTGAGGCACCTCGATCGGCGGAATGCTCGACGGATTGCGGTGTGGCGAACCCGTCCAGGCAGGTCGTGCCGAACGTCGGCGCAAGGGCTCGAAGATCCGAGCGATAGACGCCTTGTCCAGAGTTTCCTTGTCCATCAACTCAAGGACCAGCGCGTCGAGGACGTCGCGATTCTCCTCCAGGATGTCGAACGCTTCTTGGTGAGCAGTCGCGAGGAACTTCTTGGTCTCTTCATCAACGATGCCGGCGACGTCTTCGGAGTAGTTGCGTGCATGGCCGAAGTCGCGGCCCATGAACGGCTCTCCATTGGATTCGCCCAACTTGATCGCGCCAAGCCGCTCGGTCATGCCGTATTGGGTGACCATCGCCCTGGCTAGCGCAGTGGCCTTCTCGATATCGTTGCCGGCGCCGGTGGTCGGGTCATGGAAAACCATCTCCTCGGCCGCACGCCCGCCCAGCATGTACGCCAGTTGGTCGAGCATTTCGGAGCGGGTCTGCGAATACTTGTCGCGGTCCGGCAGCACCATGGTGTAACCCAACGCGCGTCCACGAGGCAGGATCGTCACCTTGTGCACAGGGTCGGTTCCGGGCAATGCGGCCGCGACCAGAGCGTGGCCGCCTTCGTGATAAGCCGTGATGAGTTTTTCGTGTTCGCTCATCAAGCGGGTGCGTCGCTGTGGCCCCGCGATCACTCGGTCGATGGCCTCATCGAGGGTCGCGTTGGTGATGAGTTTTTCGCTCGTCCGGGCTGTCAAGAGGGCTGCCTCGTTGAGCACATTGGCCAAGTCAGCACCGGTGAAACCGGGCGTGCGGCGAGCCACACTAAGCAGGTCAATCTCGGGCGCCATTGGCTTGCCCCGCGAGTGGACCTGAAGGATCTTGTGACGGCCGTTGGTGTCGGGTGCGTCAACCTGGATCTGGCGATCGAAACGACCGGGGCGCAGCAGTGCTGGGTCGAGTACGTCGGGACGGTTGGTCGCAGCGATCAGAATCACGCCACCGCGGACATCGAACCCGTCCATTTCAACCAGCAACTGGTTGAGTGTCTGCTCGCGCTCGTCGTGTCCACCACCCATGCCAGCGCCGCGATGGCGGCCGACGGCGTCGATCTCGTCGATGAAGACAATGGCAGGGGCGTTCTCTTTGGCCTGCTCGAAGAGGTCACGCACGCGACTGGCGCCAACGCCGACAAACATCTCCACGAAGTCTGAGCCCGAGATGGAGTAGAACGGCACTCCGGCCTCACCAGCGACCGCTCGGGCGAGCAAGGTCTTGCCGGTGCCGGGCGGGCCATAAAGAAGCACTCCCTTAGGGATCTTCGCACCGACGGCTTGGAACTTGGCAGGCTCCTGGAGGAACTCTTTGATCTCGCCGAGTTCTTCGATGGCCTCCTCGCAGCCGGCCACATCGGCGAAGGAGTTCTTGGGCATGTCCTTGCTGATCAACTTCGCCTTGGACTTGCCGAACTGCATGACCCCACGGCCACCACCCTGAGCCTGGTTCATCAAGAACAGGAAGAGGCCGATGATCAGCAGGAAGGGAAAGAGTGTCGCGATGATCGAAACGAACAGGCTCGGCTGCGGATTTGTGGAGTTGGCTTCTTCGATCCCGCCACCATCAACCTGCTTGTCCACCTCAGCAAGCAGTGTTTCCTGCTGCCCGATCACCCACGTGGAGGTGACCTTGCGGCCATCGTCCAGCTCGGCTTCGATCACCTGATCGCCATCGATAAAGGTGATGGTCTTGACGTTGCCAGACATGATCTCTTGCCGCATCGTCGAGGTCTTCACCTCGTCGAAACCGCCATTGGGCGCGAGATACTGCATGGCTAACAGCACGCCGACCACGGCGAGCACGATCCAGACCCATGGACCTTTGAATATCCGCTTCACAGACTTCTTTCGAGCATCATGGACCGGCATCGAAGTCCGGTCCGACTATGACAAAGACGGTACACGTGAGGGCCAACGTCGAACTTGCGTGCAGCCAGCCCTCTCCACGATTGTCTCAGAGTCGTCGGGGTGCGTGAATTCAGGAGTAAACGTGAGGGGACAAAGTCCCGATCGAACGCAAGTTGCGGTAGTTCTCCTGGTAGTCCAGCCCATAGCCAACGACGAACTCGTTGGGGATCTCCCAGCCGACATACTTCACCGGAACAGTCATCTGCGCGGCCTCCGGTTTGCGCAGGAGGGTGGCGATCTCCACGCTGGCCGGCTTGCGACTGGACAAGTTGGAGATCAACCAACTGAGTGTCAATCCGGTGTCGATAATCTCGTCGACAACCAATACGTGTTTGCCCGAAATGTCGGTGTCAAGGTCCTTCAGGATCCGGACGACGCCACTGGACTTGGTTCCGGAGCCATAGGACGAAATCGCCATCCAGTCCATCTCAACGTGCCGGTTGAGTGATCGCGACAAGTCGGCCATCACCATGACAGCCCCGCGCAGCACGCCGACCATCAACAGGTCCAAGCCTTCGTAGTCAGCCTCTATCTTGGCGGCCATCTCGACTAACTTGGCTTGGATCTCCGCCTCAGTGAACAGAACATTGACGAGGTCACTCTCCACATGGGACGAATCCATGCCTCACACCTTACGACGCCAGCGGGGGGTGGTGGCTACTGCCGTAGCGGCCGACTTCTCCGCGAGTTCGGCAGCGCGCGCTCTTCGTCCGACCCGCTCGCCATGCTGCAACCCGGCGCAGTACATCCGGTAGGCCAATTCGCCGGCCGATTGAGTGGAAATCTCCAGGGGCGGTTGTGGGTCGATCTCGTAGTCATCCGGGTCAACGAGTAAGTGCTCGAGATCGCCAATCACTTGAGCGTCGGAGGCCCGGACGGCGTCCATCCAGGTTTGTGCGGTCTTGTTGGCCGCCTTGGCAGCCCAGCGTGGGGTCTTGATCTTGCCTGCCGTTACGCGGCTCGGGTCGGCCTTTAGCTCGCCGACTGCGCTTCCGCGGACGGCTCGAATAAACTCACCTCGACCGCGCCCAGCATTGACGAACGCACGGTTGAAGGCCGACAGCAACTCGATTTCCGGATAGCCCAGGGACGGGTTCGTCAAGGACGAATCCGGGATTAGCGTGCCGTCCGGGAGCGCCAACAAACCTTCGAAGGCTCGCAGCAGCATGCTGCGGTCGTGCGGGTTAAGGATCACAAAGGTGATGTTTTCTTCGCCAATGATCGGCCCCCAGCGGCGAAGGTGCCCGCCAAGGTCATAGCGCAGCCAGAAAGATGGCCTCCCGGTCGCTCCCGGTTTTGCGCGAAAGAGATCCTGCAACCAGTCGGCGTAGCCCTGGGACATTTCATCCTGGACCGATTGCTGCCATCGCGAAGCCAGGATCTGCGCGAGCGGGCGCATAGTCAGCACCAGGTGAACGTTGCCTCCCACGTCGCTCACGAGCGTTTGCGCGCGAAGTTTAGGAGTGCGTGCCAACATCTCGCTGCTCAGGATCACCCGCTTGGCTTCCGAAGCGCGAGCGCTGGCAGCCAACAGTTTCCATCGCTTCTCCAGGTCACCCGAATAGCCGTCTGGCGGGGTCGCATAAGCAATGCCGACCATCGCTGGGCGTGAATGACGACGCTTCCCGGCGTACTCCACACCGAAGGCGGCCATTTCTTCGCGTCGCGAGTGGAGAGCACCTTGAAGTGTGGTGGTGCCGGTCTTGGCAGGCCCGATGTGGACGAGTCGCGTGCCCTCGGGAACGGGCGTGATATCGCTGACCTGGTCCACCTGGCGCATTGCGCCATTCTTGCAGGCCGGGCCAGGCCCACGTGGCCAAAGATCCGACTTGGACATCGGTGGTTGCTAGGACTCCGAGCCAGCCGGAATGAACCGCAGTGATTCCCCGCTGCGGATCGCTGTCACGTGGCCAGGAAGTTGGATCATCTTCGGCAGGTGAGTCCGATTCCAGACCTGTCGCTCCAGCGCATCCAGGTGTGTGGCGAACAGCTCACCCGACGGGCATCCAGCGTCCAGTGCAGCCAACCGCAGCATGCGCATGCGGACGGCCATCGACTCAGTGTCGATCTGCCTCACTTCAAACCCCGCGATTGGGTCGTAGGTCAGCATCCGTTCGGCGGCCATGGCGTCGAGCGCCGCAACATCAATTGCCAGTTGCCCCGCAGTCCGCACGAGGGCTTTAGCCACGCCGGGTCCTAGCTCACGTTCCAGCGTGGGCAGCACCGTGTGGCGGATGCGGGATCTGGTGAATCGCGGGTCGGCGTTATGAGGGTCGCTCCACCATTCGATCGCCAAGGCCCCGCAGGCCGCTTCGGTTTGGGCTCGGGTGATGCCCAACAACGGGCGGCGGAACACTTCGAAGCTCGCACGCATGCCGGAGAGGGAGCGGCCACCCGAACCACGGGTGAGTCCGAGCAGCACCGTCTCAGCCTGATCGTCGAAGGTATGTCCGAGCAGGACCACCTCAGAGTTGAAGCGGGCTGCGATCTCGGTAAGCACGGCGTACCGCGCTTCCCGCGCCGCGGCTTCCATTCCCCGGCCGCCGGGGTCAACCTTCACTCGTGCCGACACCGTCTCATTGACGCCGAGGCGGGCCATTTGGGCTACGACGCTTTCGGCGCGAGCCTCGGAACCTGCTTGGAGGCCGTGGTCAATAGTGACCCCAATGACGGGGCGGTCAGCCACGCTAACGGCAGCGGCGAGAAGTGCGAGCGAATCGGCTCCCCCACTGCACGCCACGAGGACTGGCATCGCCGACCCAGGTGACCCTTCGGCCGACCTGAGTGACCCCTCGGCCGACCTGAGCGACTCCTCGGCCGACCTGAGCGACTCCTCGACCGCTTGGCGGATGGCGAGGACGGCGGTGTTGTTGCTCATCCGTGGACGCGAGTGATCCAGGTTGCTGGCTCATGGATCTCGGCCTTCGAGGGCAAGTTTTCCGGTGTTGCCCAAACGGCATTGAAGTCGGCCATCCCGACCTTGTCGACAACTTCCCTGACGAACTTGGCGCCGTCGCGATATTGCGCCATCTTCGCCTCGAGTCCCAGCAGGCGGCGCAGCAGGCGGTCGATCGAGCCAGCGCCTTTTCGTCGCTCGTTGAACTTCGCGCGAATCGACTCCACCGAGGTGATCACGGAGGGACCGACACCGTCCATGACCACATCGGCGTGGCCTTCCAGCAGCGACATCACGCCCGTGAGTCGGTCGAGGATGGCGGTCTGCTCGGGAGTGCTCATCATCTCCACGAGGCTGCCGCGCTCACTCTTGTCCTCCCCTGGCGATCCCTTGGCGGCCCTAGCCGCCTTGACGCTCTCGGAGATCCGCTTGAACCCGTCTTCCATCACGGAGGTTGCCTCGACCGAGTCGAGCAACGCGGTCATCTCACTGAAGATGTGATCTCGCATCCACGGGACAGCCGTGAACTGCACCCGATGGGTCTCTTCGTGCAGACACACCCAGAGTCGGAAATCGCTCGGGTTGGCTTTCAGTTGGCGTTCGACCTGCACGATGTTGGGCGCCACAAGCAGGAGGCGGCCATGGGGATCGAAAAACGGATCGAACTGCCCGAGAACTTTGCTGCCGAGAAAGCCGAACATCACGCCAAGTTGCGCGCCGGTGACCTTGGCACTGACCGTTCGTCCGAAGGACTGACCCGCCTTGGCGCCAAGTTTGGCGATCACTGGATCGATGAGTTTGGCGAACCCGTCGGCGTTGGCTTGAATCCACCCCGCACGGTCGATCACGAGCACCGGGGCAGTCAGGGCGCCGGCCTCAAGGCCGGTGAAGTCGCGCACCAGGCCGGTGGATCGCTCGGCGCCGGCGCGAAGTTCGGCAACGATCTTGGCGCGTTGCCGGCTGTCGGCCTCTGGCCCGTCGCCGGCCATCCGAGAGCCAAGGGAAACAGCCAAGTCCCAGTCGATGGGTGAACTGTTGCCGCTCTTGCCCGTCATACCCAGACCCTACTTGGGTGGGTCACGAGTTCACCCGCGTCGGTCTCCGACATCCGTCCGGGCTAGGGCACCCGGCAGTTGCAGGCCGCCAGTCGCGCGGCAAGGCGATCAATGGTGGTCCGGGCCGCGAGCGCCTTGGGCACGGGGACCTTGTCGGCGATGATCGCGAACGCGTAGGTGTTGCCGCCGACATCAGTGACGATGCCAGCCAGGCCGTGTACGCCGGTCAGGGTGCCGGTCTTGGCTCGCACGTTGCCGCCGCCAGCGTCAGGGCCGTCGGCGAACCGGTAGGCCAGAGAGCCAGTGAAGGCCGCCACTGGAAGCCCGGTCAGCACCGAGCGCAGTTCCGGTCGCTCGGCCTGACTAGCCAGTTGCAGGACAGCGAGCAGCGTGTCGGTGGTGAGTCGGTTGGCTCGAGACAGCCCGCTGCCGTCATAGATCGCCGCCCCGGCCAACGGCACGCCTAGGGCACTGAGCGTGGTCGCGACGCCGCGCGCTCCCCCTTCAAAACTGCCCTCATTGGCAGCAACAATCCCGACCTGGTGGGCCAATACTTCCGCGGCCTCGTTGTCGCTGACCGCGAGCACGTGCTCAACGATTTGAGCTAGCGGTGGCGACTGCACTGCGGCGAGTTCGGCAGCCTGCGGTTGGGCTGCTCCGGATCGTGGCTCACCGATGATCGCGATTCCAGCTCGACTCAGCGCCCTAGCGAAAACCCGCGCGGCGTCCTGAGCCGGGTCATCGACGCGTCCGGGGCCGGTGCGCGGCCGGCCCTCATCGACCCACAGTGCCGTGATCGGAGCCACGATGTCGTCGACCAAATAGTCGGCTCGCCATTGGGCGCTCCCGGTCGGCCCAGTGAAGAGTGATGCGTCGTACCTCAACCGCACTCGGGTAACGCCTGCGGTGTTGAGCGCGGCGGCGGTTTGCTGCGCCAAAGTTCGTACGTCGGCCCGCTGGGGAGTGCTGGTCGTCGGTCTGCTGGCCAGCAGCGGGTCGCCACTGCCCACCAGCACCAGGGTGCGAGGACCCTTTCCTGCCCCCGCCGAATTCAGTACCGCCCTAGTCGCGAAGGTGTGGTCGGGCCCCAGCAAATCTAGGGCGGCCAGGCAGGTCAACAACTTCATCGTGGACGCCGGCACGATCGCGCCAGCGCCACTTGAGAAGCCCGCGGCGGTCAATTGTCCGTCGAGCGGCGCCACCGCGGCGACGACGTGCTTGCCGACAGCAGGACTCACCAGCGCCTTTCCCGAAATGGCCGCCACCTTCTCAACGTCGACCGGCAGATTCTGGGTCGGTGTCCCGAGGGCGGGAGGGGCCGGTGGGCTCGCCAGCGGAGGTTTGCTAGGCGCCACGGGTGGAGCAGTCGAAGCGCCGCCCGAGGGTTGCTCTCCGTCAGGAGAACCTGCCGCACCATCAACCAACCGGTCGAGCCAGAGCTGTCCCTGGGGGGTGTTGTAGGTGACGGTTGCAGCGATAATCAGCGCCGCGAGTGGAGGGACCAGCCAGCGGAGGAACCGTCGCGAGCGGCGCGGCGTACGCTCACTCACCTGTCTGCTCCTTAGCGGTCCAGTGCACCAACGGACACAAATGCATCTCGACCCCTATTGTGCGCGACAATGGCGTCAACGCCGCAGATCGGCAACGAGTTGATGGAGGAAACGTGGAGTTCGACGTGCTGGTTGAGATTCCTAAGGGCCAACGCAATAAGTATGAAGTCGACCACGTCAGCGGCCGGATTCGGCTCGACCGCACCTTGTTCACTTCCACTCAATATCCGGCTGACTATGGGTTTGTGGAGAACACTCTTGGCCTCGACGGCGACCCGCTCGACGCCATGGTCATCCTGCAAGAGCCGACCTTTCCTGGGTGTTTGATCAAGTGCCGCGCCATCGGCATGTTCCGGATGACCGATGAGGCTGGTGGCGACGACAAAGTTCTGTGTGTGCCAGCCACCGATCCTCGTTTGGAGCACCTGCGCGACATCAACCACCTGCCCAAGTTCGACCGGCTCGAGATTCAACACTTCTTTGAGGTCTACAAAGAACTGGAGCCCGGCAAGTCCGTTGAGGGCGCCAACTGGGTCGGCCGGACCGAAGCCGAAGAAGAAGTCGCTGCGTCCTTCGAGCGGGAGCGGCAGCGCCTGCTCCGCGAGGGCGACGCCGGACACTAACCAGGCGTAGTTTGTCTCGGCCTACAGTTTGGTGAAGTCGATGACTTCTCGCGCGGGCGGAGTCCGTGCCTCAACCGGGCCGTTGAACGCCGAGAAGTCGAGCGTGCTGTCCTGCGCAACCAGTCGCACAATGTAGTGCGGTGACTCGGTCCCAACCCACACGGAAGTGGGCGGCTGCTCGGCGCTGATGAGCTCAAGAGCGGGCACCTTGTCGATGAGCATCGCACTGCCGATCGTGGCGGTCCCAGCCCCTGACCCGTCAGTCTGCAAGGCTTCGAGAAATCCTTTCAAGGTGCAGAACACACCAAAGCCGCCACCTGTTTCGGGCATCTTGGCCCACTTGTCCCCGACCGTGGCCGTAACCCGTTTGGCTTCCTTGGCGCTGCCGACGACGGCCTTCCAAAACTTTTGGTCACCCTTGAGGTATTGACCGTCGGCATTGACGATGATGCGCGCTGTCCCGCCCGAGGTCGACAGGGAGCCAACGCAGGCCCCAAGGGTGTTCTGAGTCAGATCAATGGTGGTCAGCACCCCTGATTGGGTGATTTCACCGACTACTCGCGCCGAGCTGACTTCGGCCATGTCCGTGGCCACCTGGGCCTGAATCTCGAGCGCTGTCTGCTCAGCGAACCTGACGTCAGCGACAGCTTCTTCCTCGCTGACCAAAGTCGCGATAGCGACGCCAGCAATCGCCACCGTCACCGTCAACGCGGCGGAGGCGATCAGCGAAAGCACGGCGGATCGGAAAGACACGGAAATCAGGGTTACATATCGTCTAATGAACGGAGAATCCGGAACCTCAGGGACGGGCAAAGAAGTTGGGGGCGATCCAATAGTTGACGGCTACTTCGGTCACTGGCTTGCCGCGTCTTGGCGCATGGATCATTTTGCCCCCGCCAACATAGAGGGCGACGTGATAGATCGAGTTTGGCGAGCCTGAGCTGCCCCAGAACAACAGGTCACCGGGCTGCAATTGGCTGGAGCGGATCGGCGTCGACTGGGTGTATTGGGCTACTGAATAGTGCGGAAGCGACTTGCCGCCGGCTGCCCAAGCACCCTGGGTCAAGCCCGAGCAATCCCAGGCATTGGGTCCGGAGGCGCCATATTGATAGCGATCACCGATCTGGGCGCGCGCGAACGCAACGGCGCTGGCAGCTCCTGACGAGACCGCAGGGGCGACGGGCGGGGGCTGGACCGGGGGTGCGGCGGTGGGTGGCGGGGCCGGAGTCGGGGTTTTTGTGGGACTAGGAACGGCTGGCGCCGTGCTCGGATTCTTCGTCGGGGTCGCCGGTTCGGGGGTGGTGCCAGGCTGCGGAGTGTCTTGTGGAGCGCTCGGCCCGTTGCCTGACTCGGTTGTCGGCGCAGCAGGCTCCGGGGGCGCGGCCTCCAGCGCTTCCTGACGCTCCTCTGCTAGCGCCACGCTGATGCCACGAAGCTCGGCGAAGCGAGCAAGCAAACCGTCTCGTTCGCCGGCGATGGCTGCTGAGGCGGACGCGGCCTGGCTCACTAACGCTCTGGCTTCGTCACGCGCTTGGCGAGCTTCGGTTGCCGCGTCGGCAGCTTTGAGTCGAGCCTTGTCGGCCTTGGCGCTGGCCTGGTGAGCGGCCAGATTGGCCTCGCGGAGGTCGTCGTACCTCGCGCTTAAGGCGTCTTCGGCAACCATCATCGTGCTCGAACGCTCAATGACTGTCTCGATGCCGTCAGACTTCACGATCGCGCTCAACGCGGTGAGCTCCGGCGCCATTTGGTATGACGTGACGAGGGCCGCGCTGTAGATCTGCTGTTGCCGCTCGGCTTCTGCCCGGGCGGCGAGTTCTTGGCTTTCGGCGATCCGGGCTTCGCGCTTGGCCTCTTGCCAACGCCACCGTGCACCATTGAAGGCTTCGGTTGCCCGCTCGGCGGCTGTTGTGGCGGCCCACAGCTGCTCGTTGGCCTCGGCCAGTCGGTCTTGCACCTCCGCGACACCCATCGCCGATGCGTCCGCAGCGGCCTCGGCAGCAGCCACTTCGGCCTCACTCGGGACGCTAACGTCTTCGTCCGCGCCAGCGGGTCCACTACTCAGGCCAAGCAGCGCCATGGCTAGGACTCCGGCAATCACCCGGCGCGCAAGGGTGCGGCGAGTGGATCGACTGAGGCCGGGCGCGGGCAAGGTGATGCTCCTTCGTGAAGGCCCAACCAGCTGTTCAGCCTGGGCACTCTGAGCACGTTAATGCTCCTGAGTCACAAAGGAAACAACAATCACAAAGAATTTCACAATCCACGGCGTGTCGACTTGACGAACTACATCGGTGTAACTTTTGTAGCGGGTTGCCTCAACCGTGCCTAGGGCATGGTTTGGGCGATGCCTGCGTCGCATTCGAGTCCCGAATCGTGCCGTCGGCCTGACTTGGTCAGCTGACGAGGGGACGGGCGCTCAGTTGAGATCGGGGGCCGTCAGGTCAGCGCCGTGCAGTGATGCTGGCTCGCTCGCCAATTCCGCAGGTCGTCGCCGCCAGGAAAAGTCGATCTCAGCCGCCCAGGCGGCGACCCGGAAGGAGATCAGGGCGATGATGATGCCGCCAATGTCATCAGCGATGTAGTGCCACCCGAAGTAGAGCGTCGCAAGGATGGTCAACCCGAAGTTGATCCACACCAGCCAGTGCACCCACTTTTGCCTGATGGTGTATTGAGCCATCAACGCAAACAGCAGCGTGATGGCAACGTGCAGGCTGGCAAACCCCGCGACGGATTGCACGTCGTCGAGGCCCCGCCGCATCACGTAGGTGCGCCCGAAAGACAGCGAGTCCATCAGCGACGTCGTACCGGTATCTGACAGGTTTTCGTAGAGCCAGGGGTAGAAGAATCCAGGGCCTTGGGTCGGCAGCAAGTAGTAGGAAGCGGTGCCAAGGGTCCAGGCGAGAACCTGGGCGCTGACGAACCAGTAGCCGAAATCAATGCGTTGAGACCACGTCAACCACCCGATCAGCATGAGCGGCACCAACGGCAAGAACCACAAGTAGATGAAAGATAGCGTGTGGGCAGTCACGCCTTCGCCAAACAAATTGTGAAGGACTATCGCCGGCTCATTGCCAAAGAGGAGCCACTGGTCGAGTTGGTGAAGCACTCGGTCGTATTTGTCCTTGCCGAGCACAAAAGGCAGGAACGACTTGAGATTTCGATAGCTCACGTAGGTGACATAGAACGACACCAGCCCAACCACGACAAGGGTTACGCGCTCGCGCGACCAGTGAGTGCGGATTCGCTCGCGGGCAATTGCCATCATCTGCGGACGGTTGGTGCCCGCCGCCCAAAGCGTCCGCGGCACAAGGTCGATCAAGAACGCGCCGACAAGCATGCCGGGGAGTCGCACCCACGAAGGCCCAAGGAATCCATCAGGGTCAACGAGTCGCTTATCGATCATCAGCGAAGTGATCACTGCCAGCACGCCCATGGCTATGGCGACCCCGATAAGGAGTGCTTGGGCCCGACGATGCATTGGATCAGTGTAGAGAAGTCTCGATGATCGCCAACCTCGTGGGATCCACGGCTAAAGACACGCGCCCTCCCACGGCCGGAGCCGGCGAGTCTGGGCCGCTAGCGAGCGCCGCCACGGCATCGACGACGCCGAGCGTGTCGACGTCGACCGTCAAACGCACCTGATCAGGTGTGGCGCGGGCTTCGGTCACGGTTCCGAGCAGCGGTCCTTGCGCCGAGACGGTCAGCGCCGAGCGTCGCATCGCGAGGCTCAACTCGGCGTCTGAGGACCCGCCAGACTCAGCAATCGGCAATCCTGCGGCCCTTGCGACCTGCACCGCAGCCTCCCCCGACAGCACGCGGGCATAGCCGAGGAAGACCGCGGTCTCCGCGTCGACGGGGTGCTGCCAGACGTCCGAGATCTGGCCTTCTTGGATCACCCGACCTGCCCGCATCACGGCCAACCGATCCGCCAGCGCGAAAGCCTCTTCATGATCGTGGGTGACGAAAACTGCGGTGGTCTCCGTTGCCCTCAAGATCGTTCGAAGTTCTCCGGCAAGGCGCTCGCGTAGCCCTCCGTCCAAAGCCGAGAGTGGCTCGTCGAGCAGCAACAGCCTGGGGCGTACGGCGAGGGCACGGGCCAGCGCGACGCGTTGTCGCTCACCGCCAGACAAAGTGGCCGGCTCTCGATCGGCGTACCCCTCAAGCCCGACCAGGGTTAGCAATTCCTGGACGCGGCGACTGACCTCGGGCTTGGGGGTGCGCCGCAAGCGAAGCGAGTAGCCAACGTTGCCAGCGACGCTCAGATGGGCAAACAGTTGGCCATCTTGGAACATCAACGCAAACCCACGCTGATGAGTGGGTGTAGCGGCCAAGTCGACGCCAGCAAAGTGAATCGAGCCGCTGCTCAGCGGCTCTAAGCCCGCAATCGCGCGCAAAAGTGTCGACTTGCCACAGCCTGAGGGCCCCAACACGGCGAGAATTTGGCCGCCAGAGACTTCCGCACTGACGTCGCGGACCACCTCAGTCGCGTCGTACTTCACCGAAACGTTGCGGATGCTGAGATCACTCATGCGAGATTCACTCCCATCGACGACGATCGAGATTCGAGACGCTCGACGGTGACGATCACCACAGCCGTAACCGCTGCCAAGACGACCGCCGCCGCCAGCGCCGTCCCATAGTTGAGCACACCCGGTTGGCCTAAGAGGCGATAGATGAAGACAGGAAGCGTGGGGTTGTCATCCCGGGCTAAGAATGAGGTGGCGCCAAACTCGCCCAACGAGACAGCGAAGGCGAAGCCCACTGCTGCGGCGACCGGTCGGCGTAGAAGAGGCCACTCCACCACCCACACGGCCTGCCACGGAGTCGCACCCAGCGACAGAGCGGCATCGCGCTGACGGTGATCGATGGCGGCCAGGATCGGCGCGAGGGTGCGGACGACCAGGGGCAGCGCTACCAGCGCTTGGGCGATCGGGATCAGCCACGGACTATCACGCAGATCAATGGGTGGACGATCCAGCGTGATCAGGAAGCCGAAGCCCAAAGTCACGGCCGAAACGCCTAGCGGCAAAGCAAAGAGCCCATCCATGAGAGCCCTGGCCCTGCGCTCGGAACGCGAGCGGGCACGTCGAGTCACGACGATCGCCACGGCCAAACCGAGGCTCAGCGAAATCCAAGTGGCATCAACCGCGACTCTCAGCGAATTCAGCAGCGCATCGAGCGCGGTGACCTCAAGCCCAAGGTCGACCCTCGTCAGGGCCCGATAGTTGTCGAGGGACCACTCCCCCGCGCTCCGCAACGATCCCGCTAGGAGCGTGAGGATGGGAGCCGCTATCAGGGCCAGGGCCAGTCCGGTGGCCGTGAGTGCTGGCCAATCGGTTGAAGCGGGTCGGCGCGGGCGGGGAGGCACCCGGTTGATCGCCGAGTTGGGGGTGAGGTCGAGGCGGCGTACGACGATCAGCAGGCCGACCACCACCAGCAATTGCAACACTGAGAGCGCGGCTGCCGCCTGAAGGTCGAGCAGGTTGGTCGTGAGCAGATAGATCTCAGTTTCGACCGTGGCAAAGCGCAACCCCCCGAGCATCAACACCACACCGAAGGCCGTCGCACAGAAAAGGAACACCACGCTGGTGGCAGCCAGGATCGCTGGCCGCAACGCCGGCAATGTCACCGTGCGGAACACCTGACTCGGGCTGGCGCCGAGTGCCGCCGCCGCCTCGCCCGGACGTCGATCCAGGCTCTCCCAGGAGGCGCCGACGGTCCGGACCACAACTGCGATGTTGAAGAACGCCAACGCGGCGATGATTGCCCAGGCGGAGCCCTCGGCGTTGAGGAAACTCAACGGCCCGCTCAGCAACTGTCGAAACGCAACGCCGACGACCACCGAGGGCAGCACGAACGGAACGAGCAGGGCTGCTCGGAGCAATCGGCGTCCGGGGAAATTAAGCCGATAGGCGACGTACGCCGCGGGCAGACCGAGCACGACTGAGAGCGCCGTTCCCGCAGCGGCAGACCAGAGCGTGAACCACAGCACTCGGTGGACCCGCGGTCGGGCCAACACTTCGACGACGCCCGCCGGGTTGAAGACGCCGTCATCCCAAAACCCGCGAGCAATCATCCCGAGGACAGGGAGCACGAAGAAGACTCCCAGCACCACGAGTGGGATAGCCACCAGCGCCCCCTGGGTGGCGCGCGCGCCACTGGTCAGCCTCACCGAGTGGTGACCTCAGTCCACTGTTGGAGCCAGGTGTCTCGTTTGGTGGCGATGTCGGTCGGATCCACCGTGAACGGCTCGGTCGGTTGAATCGCGAATTGGGCCCACGCCTCCGGTAACTGCACGTCATCGCGAACCGGAAAGACATACATCGCTGACGGCAAGGCGGCCTGGACGTCTTCGCTCAGCAAGAACTCGATCAGCGCGGCGGCGCCCTTAGGGTTGTTGGCGCCCTTGAGGATGCCGGCGTACTCCACCTGCTGGAAGCAGGTGTCCAGCAACGCGGTAGTCGTTGATTCCTTGCTCCCGTCCGGAACGGTGAAAGCGGGTGAGGAGTCATAGGACAACACGATCGGCCGCTTCCCATTTTCGCCGCCCTGGGTGAAGTCGACGTAGTAGGCATCCGACCAACCCGCCGTCAGTTTGACCCCATTGGCCATCAGGCGCTCCCAATAGGTGGGCCATTCAGCGCCGTACTCCGAAATGGTGCTGAGCAAAAAAGCCATCCCCGGGGAGCTGGTCGCCGCGCCGGGCAGGACCATCAGGTCGCGGTATTCCGGTTTGGTCAGGTCTTCGAGGTTCTTTGGGAGAGCAAGTTTCTGCTCGGCAAACCAGGTGGTGTCGACGTTCACGCAGACGTTTGCCTGGTCGACGGGCGCCAGCGGGGTGTCACCGTCGAGCAAATAGCGCTCAACGCCGCTGGGGAGCGTCAGATGCAGATTGGCGAAGACACCCTCCTCGAGTGCGCGCGAGGCGAAGGTGTTGTCGACCCCGAAGGCAACGTCGCCGGTGGGGTTGCCCTGCGTCAACACCAACTTGTTGGTCAGGGTGCCAGCATCACCGGCTGCCTTGATGTCCAGGGTGAAACCGGACTCTTCCTCGAACTGGGCCTTGAGTTCGTCGGTGAGCACGAAGGACTCGTGGGTGACGAGCACCACCTCAGTCGGCGACTCTTCGCCGCTCTCGCCGCGACTGTCTTGGCCGATAACCGAGCAACTCGTCAGGGCTGTGGCCAGCGCAAGACCGATGACCATCGCGATGGGTCGATAGACATACCTCATGTGTGACTCCCTTCGCCGGTGTTAACCGGAGCAGGTTCGGAGGGTCTGCGGCTGTTCCGCACTCTCAGCACGCACCACGAGTCGTGGCAGGGCGTGCTCCCCTGTCTGTGTGACCCAAGTCTACGTCGGGCTCCGCCCTCCCGCCGACCAGTCACTCATGTCGCGATTTTGGCGGCGTGTCGAACAGCCATTGACGCCTCGACGTACGGCGTCTGCGTGACGCGCCAGATGGCTGTTCGCAGGCGTACCGTCGAGGAGGCAAGCGCCATTGAAGTGATGCCTTTTGCGACCCCCTGCGTGGTGTTTGCCTCCTGGGACGTACACCCTGGCCGGGATTAGGTGACCCATCAGCGGCTCTAGAGACTAGGGGTATGACCGTTTTGCAGCCCAGTTTGCGGCACCGAGCCCTAGCCTTTGCCCTGCCTCGGGTTCTCAATGCCTCCGAGCTGGTCGATGAGGACCTGGAACGCGCCGAGGTGATGGCGGCGCAATCGGCCAAGGAGCAGTCGGGGGCAATGGAACTGCCTACTAGCGCGGTGCCGGGATTCTCCCGACGCTTCGACGTCGTTGAGGAACGGCTCACCGGCCCACGCGGAGTGGAGTTTGCGTCATACGTCATCACACCGAAGGGCACGGCTCCCACGGCCACTCTGTTCTATGTCCACGGCGGAGCGTTCGTGTCGCCGATCGACCGCTTCCACGTTCGCTACGTCACCCGGTTGGCGCAATCGCTGGGCGTGCGCGTCGTACTGCCCCAATATCCTCTTGCTCCCCGAAAACACCTGGCGTGACTCGGTGCAGCCGCTCGTCGATTCGGTCAGCGACTGGATCAGCCGCTCCCCCGGAGGTCTCATCCTTGGTGGTGACTCCGCGGGCGGCGGACTCGCCTTGGCCGTGGCGATCGGCCTGCGTGATGCCGCGAAGCCACTGCCAACCCGACTGCTATTGCATGCTCCCTGGGGCGATCTGACCACCTCGACGCCCGAGACCAAGGAATACGCCAAGATCGATACTTGGCTGAAATACTCCAAGCTCATTGCGTACGCCGACTGGTGGGCGGGCTCGCCCGCCGACTTGGGACGACCCGAAGTGAGCCCAACGCTGGCCGATCTCAACGGCTTGCCACCTGCCTTGGTGCTTGCCGGGACGCGTGACCTATTGCTGCCCGGGTGTCGCCTGCTCGCCGATCGGGCGGCCGCCTCAAACTGGGACCTGACATACATGGAGCGCCCTGGCCTCGTCCACGTCTTCGGCATCATGCCGCTGATTCCCGAGGCGAAGCACGCGTTTGACTACACCGTGGGTTACCTCCAACCGGCTCTCACCCCGAACTCCTAGATCGGGTTGTTCCAGGAGCCGTAGCGCTGCGAGATCAGCGTGGGCACCAGGCGTTGAGTGCTTGTTCTTCACCCAATTGCCGGTTGGCGTTGTCTCCCCAACACAAACCTGCCCCGACAGCGGTGACGCCGCATGAATGTGCGGCACCGCCGGTGATCGGTGACCATTCGCTGGGCACCTGCGAGAGTCAGCGACGTCCCCAGTTGTCGGACTTTTGGCGTCACACTTTCGTAAGCCCGCTCACGTTCAGGCCGATGTGTGGGCCGGTAATGTGACGGCATGCGCCTTCTTTCTCTGCTCGTCACCGTGACCATGACCGTCGTGCTCGCGGGCTGTGGGGCAGACGAATCTGAACCCGCCACCACCGCCCAAGACTCGGCCGCCTCAAACTCGGAGTCCGAGCCTGAGGTCAGCGAAGAAGCGGCCCCTTCTGAGCCAATCGACGCTGCCGATGTCTGGAAGTTCACCGGCACAACCGTCGACGGCCAGGCCTTCGACGGAGCAACCCTGGCTGGCAAGCCAACGGTGCTGTGGTTTTGGGCTCCCTGGTGCCCCACTTGTCGCGGGCAGATTCCCAATGTTTCCGCCCTTGCTGAGAAGTACGCCGGCGAGGTCAATGTTGTTGGTGTGGCCGGGCTGAGTGACTCCGATGACGAGATCAAGGTGTTCGCCGACGACACCAGTGGCGTCACGAACTTGTCCGATTCCCCCGGCGACATCTGGAAGCGCTTTGGCATCGTCGAGCAGAGTGTCTACACCGTGATTGACGCCGACGGGGAGATCGTGTCCGAGGGCTACCTCAAAGACGACGAACTCAACGATCTTGTCGCCGACCTAGCCGGCTGACCTAAGCCCGATGCCTGACGGTCTTTTGGCGCTTGCGCTTGCCGCGGGCATGCTTGCCGCGATCAACCCCTGCGGCTTCGCCCTGCTCCCGGCCTATCTCTCCCTGCTCATCCTGGGCGACGATTCGCCCACCAAAGCTAAGGCAGTTGGTCGCGCACTGCGCCTCACCGCAGCGATGACTCTGGGTTTCGCCGGAGTCTTCGCCATCTTCGGACTGGCCATCGCGCCGGTGGCGGCCGGCGTACAGCGTTATCTGCCGTGGTTCACGATCGCCCTCGGCATCACCTTGGCGCTCCTCGGCGTGGCCATGTTGTTGGGCAAGACGGTGACTCTGCCGAAGATTTCCCGCTCGCGCAGCGGCGCTGCCAAGCCGATCACTGCGTCGTTCGGTTCGATGGCCGGGTTTGGCGCCAGCTATGCCTTGGCCTCGCTGTCGTGCACGATCGCACCCTTCTTGGTGGTGGTCGTGAACGGCTTCCGCCAAGAATCGCTCGCCGTGGGACTTGCCCTGTTTTTGGCGTACGCCGTCGGAATGGGTCTTGTCGTGGGAACGGTCGCCGTTGCCGTGGCCTTGGCTCGAGACACCGTCGTCCATAGTTTGCGAAGAAGCGGACGCTGGGTGCCCCGCGTAAGTGGCTTGCTGTTGCTCCTCGCCGGGTCGTACGTCGCCTACTACGGCTGGTGGGAGATCCGGGTCCTGAACGGTGCCGGACTAGATGATCCGGTGATCTCAGCCGCGGCCGATATCCAACGGTTCATGGTCGAACTGGTCCAAAGAGTCACGCCTGGTCAGTGACTGCCTTGCCCAGTCGTGTCGCTTCGGTCACTTCAACCAGTCGCCCCGAGCGGACGTCGTACAAGTAGCCATAGATCGGGATCCGGGCGGGCACGAGCGGATGGTTGCGGATGCGGGCGACATCCTCAGCAACGCTGGTCGCGTTGTCCGCGATCGTGAGCCAGTTGATGAAACTGCCCTCGGATGACCCTGGCCCTGTCCCCACGTCAACAAATCCCTCTGGAGTCAACGCGGCCGTGTCAAGACTGTTCGCTAGCAGACCAGCCATCACCTCGTTGGTGAAGAACTCCATGCCGCAGTTGGTGTGATGGATCACGAACCACTCGGCGGTGCCGAGCAACTTGTAGGAGATCACCAGCGATCGAATCGCATCGTCACTTGCCCGTCCGCCGGCGTTGCGAATCACATGGGCATCACCCTCAGCGAGCCCGGCGTACTTCGCGGGGTCAAGTCGGGCATCCATGCAGGTCAGGACCGCGAAGCCTCGAGCGGGAGGAAGCGCAAGATCAGCGCGCGCACCAAAGTCGGCGGCGTACGCTTCGTTGGCGGCTAGAACTTCCGACAGGACAGACATAGTCACTCCTCGACCACTTATATCTTTAACTCAATGGGGTTACTTACCCTAGCAGCGGCGACCGAGGTGCGCCCCGGCCACCACCAGTTGGCATCGCCGAGCAACTTCATCGTGGCCGGCACCAACACCATCCGAATCAGGGTGGCATCGACGAGGATCGCCGTGGCAAGGCCAAGCCCAAACATCTTGGTGCCGGCATCCTGACCAAACACAAACGCCATGAACACGGAGACCATGATCAGCGCCGCCGAGGTGATCACCCGCGCGGTGCTGGCGATGCCGACGATGATCGACCGTTCGTTGTCGCCCGTGGCGAGGTATTCCTCACGCACCCGGGACAGCAAGAACACCTCGTAGTCCATCGAGAGCCCAAACAGGATGGCGAACATAAACATCGGGATGAAGGACACGATCGGCACGGTCGACTCCAGCCCAATCAGGTCGCCACCCCAGCCCCACTGGAACACCATCACCAACACGCCGTACGACGCCCCGATGCTGAGCAAGTTGAGGACCACCGCCTTTAGCGGGACCAGGATCGACTTGAAGACGAACATCAAGAGCACGAACGAAACCCCGAGGACGGCAAGAATGAAGTAAGGCAAGCGCTGATTGACCCGCTCCCCGACGTCGGCGAAGTTCGCCGTCAGTCCACCGATGTGAGCACTAGCCGCTCGACCGTCCACAACGGCTGGAAACACCTCGCCGCGAAGGCGCTGGATGGTTTCGCGGGTCGCCGCATCCTGCGGACCGGTCGTCGGGGTCACGACGATCGTCGCCACGTCCCCTGCGGAGCTGATCACCGGCTCCCCAACGGAAGCGACGCCGCCGTCAGCGCGGATGGCGGCCACCAACGGGGCGAGGATCTCGGCATCATCGTTCAGGTCGACGGCAACCACCATCGGCGCGTTCACACCCGCGCCAAAGCCTTCGGCGATCAGGTCATAAGCCTGGCGCTCTGTGCGACTCGGCGGCAACGCCCCATCGTCGGGGATCCCCACCCTCAAGGCGAGCAGCGGTGCGGCGAGTGCCAACAACAGGACCGTCACTCCCACGGCGTACACCCCTGCATGCCTGGTCACATGCCCGAGCCAACGCTGCCAGCCAAAGTTGATGGCCGGCTCGGCAGGTGCCTCTCCCAGCGGCGTACGACGGGTGCGAACGCCATTGACCCGATGTCCCGCCACCGCCAGAAATGCGGGCAGGAGCGTGACGGATGCCGCCACCATGATCAGCACAACCATCGAGACCGCGATTCCACCGGCCGTCATAAAGGGGACCCCGGCCACCACGAGTCCCAGGATCGACACCACCACGATGCCACCGGCGAAGACCACCGGCTGACCAGCCGTCGCCAGCGCCCGCCCGACGGATTCCTCGAGGGGCAGTCCGTCGGCGAGGTAGCGACGATGCCGGGTGATGACAAACAACGCGTAGTCGATGCCCACACCAAGCCCCACCATGCTGCCCAACACCGGCGCCCAGTTGGGCACCTCGGTGACCCTCGCCAGCAGCGTCATGGCGCTGATTCCGATGGCCATGCCAAAGATCGCCATCGCGATGGGCAAGGCGGTTGCGATCAGCGAGCCAAACGAGAGGAACAAAATCACGGCGGCGGCCAGCAGACCGATGGTCTCCCCAAGACCGGTCTGAGCCTCCTCGAAGGCAAAGAACAGATCTCCACGCATTTCGACGCGTACGCCGGCTCGGCCGTCGACCTTGTCGCCAAACCTGTGCAGGTTTTCGAGGTCATCGGCCGTGACTTGGCCCAACTCCGGATATTGCAGGCGGATCAGCAACACTCGACCATCGGGCGAGAGCACCTGCTCGGCGGAGAGGACCTGAGGCAAACCTTCCGCCGCACTGTGGATCCGCTCCGCTTCTGCCTTCAGCTGCGGGGAGTCGAGGAAGGTCGACTGACTGTTGCTTGGGGTAAGCACCACCTGAGCAGTGAGCCCCTGTTGTCCTGAGCCGGTGCTGGCAAGCAAGTCGTTGGCTCGCTGCGAGTCCAGCCCGGGCACTCTGAAGGAATCCTCGAACTTGCCCCCAAATCCGATTGCCGAGCCCACCGTGATGAGACAGACAACAACCCAGGTTCCGATCACTAGCCAGGGACGACGGGCTGTGAGCCGGCCGAGTTGATAAAGAGTGTCGAACATGGGGTGCCTCCAGAATTCGGGACGCCAGCGAGGCCGCTGAGCTGAATTCATCGTCGCCAGCCAGCAACGGCTCCGCATCGGCCCTGGTGGTCAGTCTTGAGCCAGTCGATAGGACGGTGCAGCGCTGGTCCTTCTGGCTGATCCGCTCAGGCTGAGGTTCTCTAGGCTGTAGCAGTGATCGGAAAAGTGCTGCGCGGGTTGTGGACGGAGCCGCGCGCTCCGCAGGCGCCGACACGGGTATGGCGAGACTGGGCGCTTTTCTTCACGATCATCGCGACGGGGGTGTTGGAGTTCGCCCTACGCCTTAATCAGTTTGTGTCGTGGCCCATCGCCGCGCTGGAGATTGTCGCGTTGGCGGCTCTCATGTTGTGGCGACGAACGCACCCCCTCCTGGTGATCGCGCTCGGGTTCGGCATGGTCATCACCGTCGATCTGATCTCGCTGCTGCTCAGCGTTGGCACTCAGGTCAGTCCCTTCACGATGGCCTACTTGGTGCTCCTGCCGTATTCACTCTTTCGCTGGGGATCGGGTCGCGAAGCGCTGGTCGGGATGGCCTTCCCGGTGACAGCCGCGCTGGTCGGATTTGTGGTGGAGCCTGCTCCGCTGACCGACGTCCTCGTGGGCTTTGTCCTGCTGTCGCTCCCAGCCATCTTGGGCGTCGAGGTACGTGTCGTCACCAACTCCCGCGCCCGAGAACTTGATCAAGTACGCATGCGGGAGCGTCAGGAACTGGCGCGAGAGTTGCATGACACCGTGGCCCACTACGTCTCAGCCATGGTCATTCGCGCTCAGGCAGGCCGCGTGATGGGAGCTACCGATCCCGAGGCCGCCGTGGACGCGCTGCGCGTGATCGAGGCCGAGGGCTCACGCACGCTGACGGAGATGCGCGCGATGGTGGGTGCCCTGCGCGACCTTGACGAGGCCGAGCTCGTTCCGCAAAACGGACTGGCCGACCTTGCCAACCTCACCCAGAACTTCGGCACTCCTCGGGTCGAGGTGGAGTTGCGTGGCGACCCCGAGCAACTGGGCCCAGCCATCGGAGCAGCCGCCTTTCGGATTGCGCAAGAGTCCGTCACCAACGCCCTACGTCACGCCCGGCACTCCTCCATGGTCCGGGTCCACGCGGAAGTTGACGCGGACGGCGTACGACTGGAGATCAGTGATGACGGTGAGAATGTGCCGCCCGGAAGAGTGGGGGTTGGATATGGCGTGGTCGGCATGACCGAACGTGCGACCCTCGTCGGCGGTAGCCTCAAGGCCGGCCCCGGCCCAAGCGGTGGCTGGGTTGTCACCGCCGTTCTGCCTCGACTGGGAGTGAAGACTTGACCATCCGGATCGTCCTGGCCGATGACCAGGAAATCGTTCGAACCGGGCTGCGGATGATCCTCAATTCGCACCCAGACTTTGAGGTGGTGGGCGAAGCCAACAATGGCCGCCAAGCCGTTTCGCTGGCCCGGCAGTTGCGCCCTGACGTCTGCCTCTTCGACATTCGGATGCCCGAGATGAACGGGCTCGACGCGACCCGCGCTTTGGCTGGGCCGGGTGTGGCTGACCCAATCGCGGTCGTGGTCATCACGACGTTCGATCTCGATGAATATGTTCATGGGGCACTCAAGGCTGGCGCCCGTGGCTTCCTACTCAAGGACGCCGGTCCAGAACTCTTGATCCAGGCGATCCAGGCCGCGGCAGATGGCGAGGCACTGATTGCACCAGCGGTCACTGTCCGGCTGCTGTCTGCGTTTGCCCAGTCCTCCAGCAGTACGCCGCCCGCGCAGCCGATTGAGCCACTCACCGTGCGGGAGGAGGAGGTTCTGCTGGTCGTGGCTCGCGGCCTCACCAACGCTGAGATTGGGCAAACGCTCCACATCAGTTTGAGCACAGTCAAAACCCATGTCACCAGTCTGATGGGCAAGCTGGGCGCCCGAAACCGTGTGGAGATCGCGATGTGGGCCTACGAAACGCGGCGCCTCTAATTTGGTTTGTCCATCTTGGCGGCACCGCGAATTCCCTGCTCCCAGAGTTCCTTCGACTGGACGACCCAAAAGATCAGGAAACTTATCAGCACAGTGCACTCAACGAAGAACACCCACTGACTGAACCCACGTTGGCCAGCGATGCCGATCAACACCGAGAGCGTCACCATCACGACAGCGATCACGCCATACCTGTTCTTAGCGGCCTGCAGAGCGGTGGCAATAGAGATGTCGGCGTCGGGATTCTCAAGTTTGTTGTAAGCCCAGGCGTTTCCCCACACCACGGCGACCAGGAAGCAGAACATCGGAATGGCCGTGAAGTTGTGGCCATTGCAGGCCAGATAGTTGCGGTCACCGAAGAGGAACCAGCCCACCCCACCGACGACCACAATGAGCACCACTACAAATCCAAAGCCGACGGGAGCCCTCTTCGCGGATGGGCTCTGATCCCGGATCACGAGTCCGATCCAGATGAGCAGGCCGATCACGCCCGCGATCAGCAGGGCAAGTACGTTGTTGTTGATATTGGCCAGGATGTCGTCAGCCACGCCGGGTCGGTTCACGCTACACACGCCATAATCTCGGGTCGGAACCAGCGCCACCACTGGCGCCAACATGCCAACCAGATTGAGGAACGTATCCTCCCAAGCCGTATTGCCCTTGAGCACGATCATGCACACCCCGAGCGCGGTTAGCGTCCCGACAAAGATCGCCCGCACCGGCGAGTAGTAGTAGTCGCTGATGGACGGACGCAGCGGTTTGACCTGGCTGTATTCCCACAGCACAGAGATGAGTAGCAGCGTCAGCAGCACCACCATTGCCACCCGCAGATAGCGATAGGTCTTGAGAAAGCGATCATGGACCTCTGCTACCGAGACCTGGCTTGACTCAGTCATGGCTCCTCCTTTGACTCCTCACCATCATGGAGGCGTCAGCGGATTGCTGGATACGTCGTTGCGCCGTTCGTTGAGGAGGCGCGCCAGCGCCGACCACTTGTTGGTTGAGGAGGATGCGCAACAACCGCGCACTGCTGGTTGAGGAGGTTGCGCAGCAACCGCGCACTGCTGGTTGAGGAGGTTGCGCAACAACCGCGCACTGCTGGTTGAGGAGGATGCGCAACAACCGCGCACTGCTGGTTGAGGAGGATGCGCAACAACCGCGCACTGCTGGTTGAGGAGGTTGCGCAGCAACCGTCTCGAAACCCCGCAGCCCAAACGATCGCCTGCTTTTCTTTGCCACGGAGAGTTGTCCGTATACTTCTCCGCGTTGCCTGACGAGCCTTAATCCCAGTTTTGTACGTCGCGCGACATGCCGCCTTAGCTCAGTTGGTAGAGCGATTCACTCGTAATGACTAGGTCGTCGGTTCGATTCCGACAGGCGGCTCCACGCATAACCGCAGGTCACAGGCCATCTGCCTCGCTGGCCACAACTTCGCCAACTTCCCTCGCCTTTCGAGATGCCCCCGTGATGCCCCCGACCTTCTTGGCAGCGTCCCAGAGGTTCTGGTCGATCAGGTGCCCATAGAGGTCCATCGTCATCGCTGCCGAGGCATGCCCCAGGATGCGCTGAACGACCTTCGGATCAGCACCAGCACCGAGCCACACCGACGCACAGGTGTGCCGAAGATCGTGGACCCGGAGTCGAGGTTTGCCGATTGCCTTTGTGCCCTGGGCCCAGCCGACGGAGCGTTTCCAGTTCGATTCACCGAGCGGCCCGCCCCGTGGCGCGCCGAACAGCCAATCCTCTGCCGACTTGCCTTGGGACCACTCGTCAAAGACGGGCACCAGGTCTTCGATGAGCGGCACGGTTCTGGCGCGCTTGTTCTTGAGCGTGTCCTCGAAGAGATCACCCTTGTTGCCGCTGGCCAGGATCGCCCGCTGCAACCGAAGACCGTGACCGGGAATCCGGATGCGATCACCGACCTGGAGCCCAGCCAACTCACCCCACCGAAGGCCAGTGAGCGCAAGCACCCGGACCAACTCCGCATATCTGCCCGTGCAGGCATCGACCAGGCCGTCGAGTTCGTCGACTGTTAGGAACTCGCCCTCGCGACGAACGTGACCCGCTGTCGGAGCGCGCACCGAGGCAGCGACATTGAGCATGACCCGCCCGTCTGCCACGCAGTAGTGCAAGAGACCGCGAAACGCCGCCAGATATCGGCTGGCCGTCGAAGGTTTGCACCCCTGAGCGACGAGGCGACCGACCCAGTTCGAGACATCAGCCGAAGTGATCGAGGCAACCGGCAACGCTCCGAAGCGCGGCTCGATGTGTTGCTTCCACGCGACAGAGTCCGCGATCTGCGTGTTGCGCTTGACCGACCGTCTGGACTCTTGCCAGTCCACAGCGACGACACCCAGTGACACCCGACCGCGACGAGGATCGAACCAGTCATCGCGTTGAAGCCTTAGCCGCTGGTCGGCCTCCCAGGCATCGGCGTCACGTTTGCGGTCAAAGACCCTTGTCGCCACTTCACGCCCGTGCGACTTCACACGTGCCCGATAGCGCACCTTCCCGCCTTCGGAGGTGTAGCGCTGGACACTCATCAGGCAGCCTCGCGGTTGGAGACGACCCAAGCTTCGAGGTCTGCGCGATCCCACACCAGTCGGCGGCCCGACCTTGATCGCCGGAGCAAAGCGCCCCTCTTGTCGAAGCCAGCGAATCGTCAGCACCGCCACCCGCAGATACTCCGCCACCTCATCTATCGTCATCAATTGCCTGTCCATTGCCGTCCCCCGTCAACTCGATTGATTGCTCATTTGATGCTTCGCTGCGGCGTCCCGTTGGGCGTACTCCCGTGCTCTGGCCGCCGCAGCAAGGGCGAGAGTTTCGTCACCGGGTCTCGTCCAGCCAGAACCTTGATAGGCCCAGGAACCCACAACCAACGTGGTCTCGTCGTCGTCATCGGCCAGGAGCCGGGCTTCCAGGTCCCGCAGATCGAGCACTTCACCGGCCCGCTTGGCTTGCTCGACGAGCGTCCGAAATCGATGCCTGGCACGCCGCAACCGCCCGAGCGTGACCGAGTATTGGCGAGATTTGGTGGAGAAGTGGCCCCGGAAGCCGAGCATGTGGCTCCACTTGGACAGATAGCGATAGTCGCTTGTCCGGTCGTGGAGGACCGAGCGTTTCGCGAGATCCCGGCAGGTCTGCCCGAGACGGATCAAATGCGGACTCGGTCGAGACGGGTCGCGAATGCTCGAGGCGTCCTTGGTGGCGTACTTCGCGAGATAGCCGGCCACCTGGCTCGGCTCAAGGGATTCGCCGGGTTCGTCAGTGCGTGAACCTTTTCGAACGACCTTGATGTCGAGTTGCTGCCCCCAGGCAATCACCCGAGCCGCGTCATCGGCGTCAACCGGACCGGCGGTGAACGAGGTGGCCGTGGTCGCGGTCTTGACGATCCGGGCCAGGTCGATCCCATCGAGAGGTGCTGGCGCACCCGGTCCCTGGGCTTTGGGTCCGTCGAGACGGATGAGGGCGTGGAAGTGCACCAGGCCCCGTTGCTGGTACTCCGCGACCTTCGCGTACTGCAACGACCCGATCTCATTCAATCGCGAATCGCTGACGCCAAGTCGAGAGGCGATGCCACGGCGCAGACTGATGATCGTCCGCCGCCACAACTCCGGCAGCACGTACTGCCACACCACCGCCGACTCCCAGTCATAACACTCCACACAGAGCGGGGACCCCACCAGGAACTCATCACTGATGTGTTTGGCCATGCACGACATCACCCGACCGTGTGGGCACTTCCCCGCGCGGGATCTGGGGAGGCAGCGTCTGCCATTGCGGTGTGCCGTGTGGACGTGCCCGAACGACGGAGCCGTCAACGTCACAAACAGCAACGGGTTGTCCGCCACCGACTCCGGGATCGTTTTCCCGCCAACAAGGCCAGCGTTGATCATCGCGTACGTATCCCGCGCATACCGACGGGAACAGGGTGGGCACTCCGACTCGCGCCGGTTGCCACACGGGCGATAGAGGACTCCGAGGGGTTGGTCGGCCGAGTTGAACGTGCCGACGATCTCGCCTGTGGCCTTGTCGATCGTGGTCGAGTGCCCCACCAACCGGACGGGCTTGACGCAGTTGCCCACGGCGGCCAATGTGTCGGAGAACGCGTAGTGCGTCCTGTCAGCGAAGCGGCTGCGGATGCCTTTCACTCCGGCTTCGCTCAAACTCGATAGGTCGAGCCAGTTCTCCTCTTGATCCGAGTCCACGATCAGATACTCCGGGTCACCGGTCCCCAGCCACAGAGCGCAGCGAGGGCTGCCGGTTGGCGGCCAGGATCACCGCATCCACATCAGACAACACCGGGTCATACAACAACCCATCCAGAACACCTCGGGCGTCTTCGTCTTCGGTGACCATCCCCGACCAACACGAGCAGTGCTTGGACGGTTCCTCTTCGTCACGCCACTCCTTGCCCTCACAACGGACACAGACACCCCACCGCTCGGCCAGGTGGTTCTCGATGCACCGAACCTTGGTGCACCAACGCTCAAGACAGCAGCAGCAATACCCCGCCGCATTCAACCGAGCCGGTGCCTGCACTTCAGCCACCACCGGAAACAGCGGCGCATCCATTCCGTAGATCAACGTCGTCTCTGACATTTTGCAAGAATCTCCATCGTCGTAGTCCCGAACCTCTCCGGAGAGGGAACGGTAATGTAGCACCTTCTCCGGAGAGGTGCGATGATGGTGGGGTGACGGACTACCTTCGTGACCTACGCGACGAGGGTCAGACACTCACCGAGCAAGTGGCGCAAACGCTGCGCGATGCCATCGCCAGCGGGTCCTTGAATCCGGGTGATCGTGTCCCGGGCGAGAACAAGTTGATCGCCCGTTTCAGCGTCAATCGCTACACCGCCCGCGAGGCCCTGAAGCACCTCATCCAGGAAGGGCTCATCACAGTTGAGCCGAGCCGGGGGACGTTCGTGAAGGCGCCCCGGACACTCAAACGACTGGGGATGTCTCGTTATGCACGGAGCCGTTGGAAAGCAGTCGATCACACCGCGATCCTCGGCGAGGAAGCATCCGCCCAAGGCCTGACCGCCACACGCACCATCGATCAACTCGGTGAGGTCGAGCCGCCGCCCATGGTGGCCGAGAAGCTGCAGACACCATCCGGGGAGAAGGTCTGGGTTCGGCGGCGAACCATCCGGCTCGAGGACCGCCCGCACCAGTTGGCTGACTCCTACTACCCGCTCGACGTCGTCCATGGCACTCTGCTGATGCAGGAAGACAGTGGCCCCGGCGGAGACTTCGCCTGCCTCGATCGGGCCGGTCACGAGCCATCAGAGATCGAGGAAAAGTGGACAGCACGCATGCCCACCAAGCCCGAAGCCGAAGCCTTGGCGCTACCCGGTGCGACACCGGTGCTGGAGTTGACCCGCACCATCTACGACCAAGATCAGCGACCGGTCGAAGTCATGCTCTCGGTTGTCGACGCCAACACAATCCGCCTCGACTACCGATTCTCAGTGCCCGACTAGATCCCCGTCAGGTGAGTGGACCAGCGTCACCAGTGATCCTCTCACCAGCAACGCCTGATCGTCGTTGAGACCAACGATCTGCCGGTCCTCCGAATACTGGGCAAGCATCCGAGCGATCGTTGGCTGAGCTCGTTCGTCATCCATGTGCGGCATGATCCCGAACTCGACCAACCCAGCGCCGGCCATGCTCACAAGGCCCGGAGCCTTCCCCGGATCGTCCAGTTCCCCGATGAACGCAATGTCCTGGCACGCCACAATTCCACCTGCGCTGTTACCCGCGTACACCGCTGAGGACTCGCTCATGGCGTCCCAAAACCCGGTCTGCTGCATATGCATCAGCAGGAAGTAGGTGTTCCCACCCTCGACGTACACAAGGTCAGCCGAAGTCAACGCGGCGCGTACCTCGCTCGCGGTTGAACTGGCCAGGTCCAAGTCATTGAGCCGGAACCCATTCCGGCACAGCCACTCCCTACGCCGACCCACCCAGTAAGGATCCTGGTACGGATTCCCCGCCGTTGGCACAAACACCGTCCGCAGCTCACCCGGCCCAGCAGGCAGCGCCGCCCCCAAGCCACCAAGGTGCTTGGACGCCAAGAACGCGGTCTCCACCATGCGGCAAGTTCTAGCACACATTCAACGCAGCACTAAGAAGACTCAAATCAAATTGCCGGGCATGCTCCGTCGCTTAGACGAACTCAAACGCGGTCAGACTCCTGAACTCTCAAAAAACCTGCGAGGCTCCAGTCTGCGCAACGCCATTCTCTGAACTAGCGCCGAGCACCGTTCGGTCACCAACTACTTCAGAGGTTGACCGAATCGTTCTGCTGATCGAGAAGCCGAGGCCTCAGCGTGTCCATTGCTGCAGAGCGGACCATGCGGTCTTGTCATCAGTGCCTCCCTCGAACCACTCGTATGGAAGCCGCTTGCCGCCAATCAGGTCGTCACTGTCATCCATGGCCACCCCAAGACTGAAGTCGCCCAACCCAAGCTCGAAATCGAAAGCCCCCCCGTCATCCTCCCACCAGTAGAAGTAGACGTCACACGCGGTCTGCCCCAGGTCCCGACCGCCCACTGGCCCCCAGACTTCGCCATCGTTGTTCAAACTCGGCCAGTTGGGTTCAAAGTACTCGACTCCGCCGCAGCCCCTGCTCTTCGCCCTGAGTGAAATCTCGGCATCCCCCTTCGCCCAGGGCTCCTTGTCATCAATCAGAACAACGATGGACATGTCCACTGAATACCGCGCTGGAGCCGCTGCCACCGAGTTCAGCAGCGTTTTGGCCTTTGAAGGCGAAGCGTTCTGAGCCCCGACGAGGATTCCTTTCTCATCGGTCCGTTCGTTCAGACCGAGCACGATAACGGGCCGCTTTGGCGGGACCTGTGCATCTAGAAGCTGCGGATTTCCCGCAGCATCAAAGGCCGTGATCGTCTTCAGTTTCGTGTCATCCACACCCTCCGGAAAGTACGCCACGAGAGGTGCATACTTCGCAGGGTCCCACGACTCGAAGTTTACGGGAATGGCGAGTTGTAGCCGCGGAATGGCTGCCGCCTCCTGAGCGATCTCATCCCCGCTTTGGCGAGCACCGGCAACCTTTCCAGAGAATGTCGGATCCATAGCTAGGGAGTTCCAGAGAGCGTTTGTGTCACCGTCGAAACGCTTCTTGATGGCGCCATGGATTGTGGACCGAAGACCAGGATCGACCAATGCCGCGGCCATGCTCTTCGCCAAATGGTCCAGCGAGCGGTTGATTGTTGAGTCCGAAAGGTCACTGGACGGGGCAACTGCTGCCGCATTCGCCGGACTCGCCCCAAGAAGTCCTGGAGCGGCGACGGCGAGAGTTAGCATCACAAAAGCGGCGGCGGTCTTTCGTGTGCGGGCCGTTCGAACGAGTCGACTTTGCACTCTACTGAACCGCAACGACATTTTTTCCCTAAACGTCCGAGGAATGGGATAGAACAAAGACGCTACTGAATATTTGGCAGTCACGCAACCGGTAAAGCGCAATTCAAGAAAAGGCACCGGGCCGTTCGCTACCGCGCGGAGTATGCAGAGAGCTTCTGCCTGAGTTGGTTCGGCAGCAGGACGCTACCCTGGAAGCCGGGTTCACGCCGTCTGCGACTGGAACGAGATAGCGGGTCCCCAAAGTCGGACCACTATTTAGGACACACTTGTGCGGTTCTCGACAGGAACAGGGTATGGACTCCAGTACTTCGTCGCAGCGGGAGCGCGAACAGCGTTTCCGGGAGATCTACGACTCGGTGTACGTCGATCTGCTTCGCTTCGTGCGCAGGCGCGTTGACACAACCCTCACCGAGGACGTTGTCGGTGAGGTCATGCTCATAGCCTGGCGCAGGCTCGACGATATCCCTGCCGAGTTGTCGGCGGCTCGTGCCTGGCTGTTTGGCGTGGCCCGCAAGACCCTTCTAAACACCCGTCGCCGCGAAGGTAAGCATCATGCAGTCGGGGTCCGCCTGTCTGAGGGTCGTCAATGCCTCGGCGATGCCGACCAGCTTTCAAGCGTGGTCTCTCTACGAGTTGACATCGCTGCAGCCTGGCCACTGTTGGGCGCTCAGCATCAAGAAGCCATCGCCCTCTCCATCCTCGACGGCCTCACCGCACCGGAAGCGGCCGCCGTACTGGGTATCTCTCCAGCAGTCTTTCGCCTACGGCTGTCCCGTGCCAGGCGATCCCTGCGACGTCACATCGACTCCGCCTCTCACAATGCTCACCCGTCCGGCCAACTTGATTCTGTAAGGAGTACACCATGAACAGGCGCACCTCCAATAAGCTGACCGACGCCGTTCTGCGGGATCTGGACCCCGCGCAAACCGTCATCCTGACCCAGGAAGAGCGCCAACGCGCCAACGAGCTGCTTGCCCGTATCGTGGCCAGCCCCAGCCCTCATCACTTCCCAGAGGAATCCCACCGGTCGCGTCTGCGCCGTAGTCTCGTGCTGATCGGTCTATTCGCCTCAGGGGTCGCTGTTCCCGCATGGCTGTTGGGCGGAAGCTCCGCTTTCGCGTCCTGGACGCCGAAGCCCGAACCGCTTTCCGTCTCCGCCAGGGTCGAGGCCGCAGACACGTGCCGCACCGCCCTCGAGATGCCCGCTAATGGCGATCGGGTCCTCAGCGCAGAGCGACGTGGCGGATGGATCTACGTGCTCATCGCAAGCCCCCAGGCAGAAGGCGCCTGCCTCATGCCCGACGACCTCGTCGGCGCAAAGAACGTCGTCGCCGAACGCAGGAACGGATTCTTTGGGAGCTACACAACGGACCCGGTCGAAGACCCAACTGTCGCTCCGAAAAGCATCGACGAAACCCAGAGCATGAACGGCAGCGTCTCCACAAGCGGGCGCCTACCCCTCGGCAGCGATGAGGGATGGTTCACCTGGGTCAGCGGCTACGTGGGCAGCGAGGTCATCGGTGTCACCGTGCACCCCCCCGTTGGTCCCGACGTCGAGGCATCTGTTGAGGGTGGCCGTTTCGCCGGCTGGTGGCCCTCCGCCGTGCCCAGCAGCAAGAACCTCGAAGTGATGGAAGCGTGGGACTACACCGTGACGCTCGCCGACGGCACCACCCAGCGAGTCAGAGGGTAGGATTGATTGCTGCTCAGCCCCGATCAACAAGCAGGCCGGGGCAGGTAGGACAAACCCGTCTGACATGCCGGCTGGAAGACTGGTCCACCTTTTTACCCCGGACCGCTGTTGCGTATCGACTCACGGACGAGTGGCTTGGCATCACCCGTCGTAGCACATAGCGCGACGGAAACTCGTGAGGACTTTCTGTTCTGGTTCAAGGCGCGCCTGCGGCGCGCAGTCGCGCTCCCCCGGCAGGGACCCCCGCGCTGCACTCGCTCCGCTCGCTACGCGCACCCCCACCGGCCCGCGCTCCTGAAATGCAAAAAGGGTGCCGACCCGAAGATCAGACACCCCGCTTGCAACTTTCGACGAGATCAGCCCAAGACCGCTACCGACTCTTCCCCGCGCCGCCGACCCGATCCCGATGATTTGCACGACACCAACCAGCATCAAGAGCGCTTACGCGTCACTACGTGATGAACAAGTTCACCCTTGACCCTGGCCGGAGCCGAGCAATTTGGCTGGTTATCGGTTCGGAGGCACTCTCATGCCCCCAGCCTGCCCCCCATGTGGTCGGGGCACCCCGCGACAACCACCAGCCGATAGCACCTCGCTGACCGCAACAGGTATCTCCCAGAAGCCGTCGCGCAAGGGCAGATCTGACTCGTAATGACTAGGTCGTCGGTTCGATTCCGACAGGCGGCTCCACTCGGAGATCGGTCCGCTTCTTGTCCGGTCTCAGTCCTGGAGTGCCCCTTACTCCCGAACCAGATGCAACACAGCGCGGCGACCAAGACCGCTGGTGCGACTGCGGAGGCTACGACGGGTGCGTCCCAGAAGTCGTCGCGCGGGGCCAGATCTGATTCGCAACGACGAGGTGGTCGGTCCGATTCCGATAGGCGGCGCGCGGCCTCGACAAGTCAGTCCGTGTCACCGGCGAACCATTCCTCTGGCTTATTGCTCGGAGCGCTCACGTTTGCTTAGTTAGGATGCTCACGTTTGTATAGTTCAACTACTCACGTTTGCTTAGTTAGGGCGGTCAGATCTGCTACATTAAGGACATGATCCTGGATTGGGTGGTCGAGCGGCGAGTGAGCGAACTCCTGCCGCATCTTGCTGCCGTGGAGCCGGTCGTCGCTCTGCATGGTCCGCGCTCGGTCGGCAAATCCACGGTCCTCAGAGGGTTCGCCGCGCGCACAGGCGGGTCAGTCGTCGATCTCGACGATGTCGAGATCCGCGAAGCCGTCTCAGGCAACTTGGCAGCAGTAGTGGGGGCCTCAACGCCTTTGTACGTCGACGAATACCAACGTGTTCCCGACATCCTGGACGCGATCAAGGCCAGGCTCAATCGCGAGGGCAGCCTGCCGGGCACAGCGGTCATCACCGGATCGACTCGACAAGACTCGCTACCGATCACCGCACAGTCGCTGACCGGGCGGTTGCATTCCATGACGATCTGGCCGTTGTCCCAAGGCGAAATCGGCGCCGTTCGGGAGAACCTGTTGGAGGCGCTGAAAGTTGACCCCGCCGGAAGTGTCCAGCAGGCATTGACCTTGGGGACGAGCCGGACTGACTATGTGGAACGCGTTTGCGCGGGGGGCCTACCGTTAGCACTGCGGCGTACCGGGGCAGCTCGGGCGCGCTGGTTTGATGACTTCGTGCGCGCCTCGATCGAACGCGACGCCCTGGAGTTGGGCCGGGTCCGTGAGCGACAAGCCATGGCTGATCTGTTGGCCTACTTGGCCGCACAAACAGGTCAACTTCTCAATCTCTCGAAGGCCGCCGACGCGGTCGGTGTCAACCGCGCCACGGCGGAAGGCCACCTTCGCCTCCTCGAGGACCTCTTCTTGATCGTGCGACTCCCCGCTTGGGGCAAAACACTCCGCTCGCGCGTCAGCGGCAAACCCAAGGCTCATGTGGTCGACTCGGGGCTGGCTGCCCGCCTGCTCCGACTCAATCCTGAAAAGCTCGCTGGCCTTGACCCAGCGGCACTCACAGATTTCCGGCACCTACTCGAAACCTTCGTCATCGGGGAGGTGCGCAAGCAGGCCTCCTGGCTGAGCGAACCCGTCGCTCTGGGGCACTGGCGCACCAGCGACGGAGCCGAGGTCGACCTCGTCATCGAATACGACGACGGCACCGTGATTGGCTTCGAGGTCAAGGCAAACGAGCGCGCCCGGGCCGCTGACTTCCGCGGACTCACACAGCTCCGCGACGCGCTCGGGCCGCGCTTCGCTACCGGCATTGTCTTGACTACCGGTCCGCGCTCATACACCTACGCCGACCGGCTCCACGTCCTGCCCATTGACAGGCTCTGGACCCCTGTTGCGCCCAATCTGTCTTGATCCAGAGGCAACGTTTGATACCTCCCCGTGCACCCAGCCTCGTTCGGAATTGGCGTGCACATAAACCCTGACCGTGCTGGCAGTCCAACATGCGCACGCGGCGAAGTGAGGCACTACTCCCCGACGTGCGCGCTACCTAACCGCCTGCATCCCAGGACGCGCCCAAATGTGCCCGCTTGGACACTGGAAGGCACACCAGTCGATATGCGAGCCGTCGTCGTTGGGCTCCTAGGCTTCGCAGTGACGATTTCGGGACCACTTGACAGACTCACTTCTGATCGGATTAACGGGCTGGACGCTAACGCAGCCCGCTAGCAGCAGCGCCCGTTCGCTGAACCGGCCTGAGGATACCAAGCACCCTTTGCCTGCGACAAAAACTCACTGACCACTTAGGCCCCACTAGCCTAAGGTTGCTGGATGGCCGATTTTGTAGGGGCGATTGACCAAGGCACGACCAGCACCCGCTTCATGCTGTTTGACCACGGTGGCCGCGAGGTCGGCAAGCACCAACTCGAACACGAGCAGATCCTGCCCCAGGCAGGGTGGGTCGAGCACAACCCGATCGAGATCTGGGAGCGCACCCGCGCAGTGATGCAGACGACGCTCAACGGGCTGGGGCTCGCAACCTCTGACCTGGCCGGGCTAGGCATCACCAACCAACGGGAAACCACGGTGGTTTGGAATCGAAAGACCGGTCGGCCCTATCACAACGCGATCGTGTGGCAGGACACTCGCACAGATCGGATCGCGACCGCCCTCGACCATGATGAGCGTGGCGACATCATCCGCCAGAAGGCCGGACTCCCCCCGGCCACCTACTTCTCCGGCGGCAAGATCCAATGGATTCTGGAAAACGTCCCGGGTGCCCGCAATGATGCCGAGGCCGGCGACGCCCTGTTTGGTACGACGGACAGCTGGGTCACCTGGAACCTGACCGGTGGAGTCAACGGGGGAATCCACGCCACCGACGTCACCAACGCCAGCCGCACGATGTTGATGAACCTCGAGACCCTCGATTGGGACGACGAGTTGCTCGGGTTCTTCGATGTCCCCCGGCAGATGCTGCCCAAGATTCTGCCGTCTGCCATCGCCGATGCCTATGGCGATGTCGCCGGCGTCCGCGGCTTTGACGGCTTGCCCATCACCGGGGTCTTGGGCGATCAGCAAGCAGCGATGTTTGGCCAAGTCTGCTTCGCCCCTGGGGAGGCCAAGAACACCTACGGCACCGGCAATTTCATGCTGCTCAACACCGGCACCGACATCGTGCACAGCCAGAATGGGTTGCTTACGACCGTTTGCTATCAGATCGGGACCGATGCCCCCGTCTATGCCCTAGAGGGTTCGATCGCCGTCACCGGCTCCGCCGTGCAGTGGCTTCGCGACCAGCTCAAAGTGATCTCGGAGGCCTCCGAGATCGAGGCACTGGCGCGATCAGTTCCAGACAACGGTGGGGTCTACTTCGTCCCGGCCTTCTCCGGACTTTTCGCGCCACACTGGCGCAGCGACGCCCGCGGCGCGATCGTCGGACTCTCGCGGTTTAACACCAGTGCCCACCTGGCTCGGGCAACCCTGGAAGCAATCTGCTATCAAAGTCGCGATGTCTCAGAAGCAATGGAGGCCGACTCCGGAGTGCGCGTGGACGTCCTCAAGGTTGACGGTGGGGTCACCAAGGACGAGCTGTGCATGCAGATGCAGTCCGACATCCTTGGCATCCCGGTTAGTCGCCCCGTAGTCGCCGAGACAACCGCCCTCGGTGCCGCCTACGCCGCCGGATTGGCCGTGGGCTTCTGGCACGACACAGACGAGCTCCGCACCAACTGGCTTGAGTCACAGCGCTGGGAACCCGAGTGGTCTGAGGCTCAACGAGCCGACGGCTACGCCGGCTGGAAGAAGGCTCTTTCCCGCACCCTCGACTGGGTCGACGTCGGCTAGGACGGTTGCCCGATTCGCGTCCTGGCAAGCTTGGTCGCCAGGAGCGACAACAAGGCTCCGACCAGCACCAGCCCACTGGCCGCCCAAGTCAGGCTCGAAGTGATGCCGTCCGCAATCAGTCGCCCGCCTAAGCCAGCCCCGAGTGCCTGGCCCAGATAAAGCACGGACGTGTTGAGCGCAATCGACGCAGAAGCAACCGGCAAGTTGATCGTTGCTAACCGACTCTGCTGCAGTGAGTTAGTCGAGAAGGTCCCCAAACCCCAGATGACCAAGCCGATCAACATGCCAGCGAAAACGCCGAAGAGCAGCGAAACCGTCACCGCACCAAGGATGAGCGAGCTGATCGAGATGAATACGGCGTTGTCGAGCCCGAAGGGTGCAATCAACCGCGTCGCTAGGTAGTTGCCGACCACGCCGGCGACACCAAACAGCGCGAAGAACAGCGCAATCGTGCCGGGCGAAGCGTCCAAGGAGCCCTTCAACACTGGCGCGGTATAGCTAAAGAGCGTGAACTGTCCGGACATCGTGAACATCGAAACTGCCAGCACGCAGAGGATCACCGGGTTGGTCACCGCTTGCTTCCAGGCCGCTAAAGAGAGCGGCGCCACCCGCAGCCCCTTGGGCACGGACCCCCAGACCACAGCCATTGCGATCGCGGACAGCACCGCCACGACGGCGTACGCCGCCCGCCAGTCCACATGCGCGGCCACCAGACTCCCCAACGGGATGCCCAGCACTGACGCTGCTGACCAACCGAGGAAGATCATCGAAATGGCGGCTGCTCGCCTCTCCGGCGGCACCAGCAAGCCGGCAGTCGCGGCGGCTTGCGGCGTAAACAAGGCGGCGGCAATAATCGTGACTCCCCGAAGCACCGCAAGCACCTCGAAGTTGGGCGCCAATGCCGACGCCACGTGGCCGGCGACGTAGAGGGCCAAACAACCTGCCAGCAACTTGCGGCGATCAAACCGACTCGTCAGCGCGGCCCCCAACGGCGCACCGAAGCACACCACCAAACCACCGATCACGGTGAGCCAACCAGCGGTGGCGACACTCACATCGAGCCCGGCCGACAGGTCGTTGAGCATTCCCGCTGGCAACAGCACTCCAGTGCCGATGACAAAATTGCCAACCAAGAGGGCACGCAGCGCCGCCGCTGAGTTTGTTGACGCCACGTGAGGACAAGAGTCGAGCTCCTCGGGCTATTCCCTTCTTGGAAAGAAGAGCGTGATCAGGCCCATCCGATTAGCGGAAGATCGCCAAGCCTCTGGTGGCAATCCCCTGCACCGTGGTGAAGGTGCCACCCGCAACCACCGCGGTCGCACTAGAGTCGATCGCCCACACGCCATAGAACGTGTTGATCGTCGGTGAAAAGTTTTCCAGGGCGCCCGTGTCTGCGTCAGATGCCAGGAGCCTCAAGGTGAGGTCGTCCTCAAAGCCTTCGTGGAAGCCCCAGTAGACATTGCCGGACTCATAGCTGACCGCCTGCACATCGCCCATCGCCTTCTGTCGCCAGCGTTGCGAACCTGAGGTCGTGTTCCAAGCGACAACGCGGTTGCCGCCGTCACCGAGCGCGCCATAGAGCGAAGCCCCATCGGGTGAAACGTCAAGAGCAAGACCTCGCCCAGTTGCCGTCGAACTGAAGTCTCCGCCGGAGACCGAGCCGTCCACCGTCGAGACCCCAGCCACGTTCCGTCGAGACGTACCGGCAATGCCCGTGAATTGTCCGCCAGCGTAAACGCGGGTGCCGGCAACCACGACCGAGCGAACGGTGTTGTCCGGGTTGGGATCAAACGCGGGGATCACCGCACCGGTGGTGCCGTTGACGGCAGCGAGCCGCGGAACCGACGAATTTCCGCCCATCGACGTAAACGCCCCTCCGGCGTAAACAACTCCTGCCGAGCTGTCGAGTGCATAGACAAGCCCAGAAGCATTCGGATTGAACGTCGTGACGATGGCGCCGCTGGTGGCATTGACGGCCGCAAGTCGGTTCCTTGCGGTGCCTGCGATGGTGGTGAACTGTCCACCGACATACACCGTCGTTCCGGTCGCCTCGATCGCTCTGACCACTTGGTTGGTGTCCGCCCGGAACGAGAGGAGGGCCCCGGTGGAGAGGCTGAACGCGGCCAGATTCGCCCGTGGCTGCGAGGTGCCGCTGGTGGGTAGTGCCGTGGTGAACTGCCCACCGACGTAGACGGTGTCTCCGAGAATCTCAACGGCGTACACCGTCCCATTCACATCCCAGCCGTTCAGCGGCGTCTCACTGACGGGCACCGGATCGGCATGGCTCGCGGTGGGCATCAGGACAAAGGAGGTCACCGTCCCCGCGAGCAGTGCGCTGAGCCACCGTCGGGAACCGATTTGGAGTGCGTACAGAACAGTCGAACGAAGCGACATTTATCATATCTCCGAATAGTAAATAGAATCGGCTATTCGCTATCGTGAGATTGATGCCAAACCCCTCCAATAGCACCCAACAAGGTGTTGCTCATCGGGCGCTTCAATCTATCGATCCTTGACGGAGGTGTGCGCAGAATCGAAAGATTTGACTATTCGGCTGAGATTGTTAATTCGTTCAACGATATCTTTAACAGGTGAGGCCGTCGCGTGGCACGATTGAACTAGTCAGATAGTCCTCAATCGCCCCATCGATACAGTCATTGCCGGAGTTGTAGGCCGTGTGCCCATCACCGTCTCGTCGCAACAGGACACCCGACTCCAACTGGGCGGCCAACGCTTCGGCCCACCGCATGGGCGTAGCTGGGTCGCGGGTGGTGCCTACAACCAGAATCGGCGCAGCGCCGGCGGCAACAATGGTGCGCTGAGGCAGGACCGACTCAGCTGGAAAGCCGTTGCAGCCGAGCGCGCTCCAAGCGAACACTCGACCGAACGTCGGCGAGGCCGCCAGGTATTCTGGATAGGTCGCGACAACCTCGTCCGCCTTCTTGTGACCCGGATTGTCGAGACAGTTAATAGTGAGGTTGGCTTCGATGGAGTTGTCGTCGTAACCGTCGTCGCCGCGCGAAGTGTAAAGATCTGAGAAGAGCAATAGTGTCGTGCCGTCGCCGTTGAATCCCTGTCTCAACGCAAGTGACAATGACGACCAGGCATCGCGCGAATAAAGCGGGGCAACCAACCCATAAAAAGCATTGCCAACCTCTAAGCGGCGGCCATCGAGATCGGTCGAAAGCGCCTCGCTCTCAACATCAGCCAGGAACTTCTGGATGCGAGCAACACCTTCGTCAACGGTTTCTCCAAGGAAACAAGCGGACGATTCTTCGATGCAGTTCTCGACATAGGCTCGCAACGCAACCTCAAAGCCAGCGGCCTGCTGCTTGCCCAACTCTGTGCCATCCAAGGACAGATCGATGGCGCCATCGAGGACCAAGCGACCCACTCGATCGGGAAAGAGCTCGGCGTACGTCGCACCCAACTGGGTGCCGTAGGACGCGCCGAAGTAGGTCAGATCCGCTTCTCCGAGCGTGGCCCGCAAGACATCCATATCTTGCGCCGCCTCGATGGTTGAGACGTGTTTTGCGAGCGCGCCCGACTTATCGGTGCAGCCGTCTCCCAATGCCTCAACTCCAGTGACGAAGGCGAGTTCTTCGGCCGGAGTCTCCGGATCAGGATCTGCCGCGACATAGGCGTCCAACTGCTCGTCGCTCAGGCAGTCAATCGCGGCGCTGTCGCCGGTGCCTCGCGGGTCAAACCCGACGATGTCAAAACTCTCGCGCAACGGCCGACGGAAGACTCGCTTCGCTGATTCGGCGTAGGCCGTGCCGGAGGCGCCGGGACCGCCGGGGTTGACCACCAGTGAACCGATGCGATCACCCTCGGCGGCGACCTTGAGCAAAGCCAACTTGATGCGGTCACCGCGAGGCCTCCGATAGTCGAGCGGCACCTCAAGCGTGGCGCACTCGAAGTCTTTGCGACACACTTCCCAATCCAGACTTTGACGATAGAACTCAGCCAAAGCCGGTTTGGGCGGTGCGGTGACCTCTGGGGCAGGCACCCCAGGGGACGCTGAAGGCGCTGCCGAGCGAGACGGCTCCGTGGAGGGTCCACCGACCACGCCGTTGGCCAGGTCGAGAACCGCCCACAGGACGGCGCCAACCACCATCACTCCAACCAGCCCGAGCGCTATCGCCCACCGGCCCCTCGAATTTGGTTCCGCTGAATTCGGGGGAGTTGAGAAATCCTGGCTCATGCTGTCCTTGGAGTGTGAGGTGACGCAGCACCAGTCCCGATCGAGGATGGGGCCATCAACCCCACCATCATGGACTCCAGTGCCAAAGCCGGTGGCACATTGAAGTCCAACATCTGCTCGCGAGCAGTGAAAATGGCGTCGATGCGCCTCAGGTTGGCCTCGGGACTTGAGGTGCGAGTGATCTGCTCGACGTCGGCACGCAACTCTTCGTTGACCAAAGGTGAATCGGTGGCCAGACCAACCGTGATCGCATCGCGATAGAGGGACACGAGGTCCATCAACCCCCGATCGATCACATCGAGCACCCGCCTCTTCGCCCGCAACTTCTGAGCCTTCTCCAGCGCTCCGAGCGCCGGCCCATATTCACGCGGTCGCCGTCCGCGTTCGACCACGCCGTAGGACGTGTCGAGATCCCGTTTTTCCCGAGCATCCAATTCAGAGGTGATCGCGTCAGCCTCCTCTTTGGCCGCTTCGGCAAAGTTGGTGGCGGCCATCATGCAGTCGCCGATCGTGCGCAACTTGACCGGCACTGACACGAGATCTCTTCGACGATTGCGGGTCGCCTCATCGCGAGCCAGCGCTTTTGCGCGGCCGATGTGACCCTGACTGGCTCGCGATGCATAGGCCGCCAAGGTTTCCGGCACCCCCAAGCGGATCAGGAACTGGGTCACCTCGTCGGTGGACGGGGTGGAAAGCGTGGACAGCCGACACCGCGAACGGATGGTGGGCAAGACGTCCTCGACAGTGGGGGCGCACAGCAACCACACCGTCCGATCAGTGGGCTCCTCAATGGCTTTCAGCAGCGCGTTGCACGCCTGATCCGTTAGCCGATCAGCATCCTCGATGATCAAAATCTGCCAACGCTGTCCGATCGGGGCGAGGGCACTAGAGCGCACCAGGGCGCGAACGTCATCGACACCGAGGGAGAGCTTTTCAGTCCGGACCACGGTGACATCGGCGTGTGACCCCGCGAGAGTTGTGTGACATGAATGACACTCTCCACAACCTGGCGGCACCTCTTCACATTGCAGGGCAGCGGCAAAGGCGATGGCTGCATTGGAGCGCCCCGAGCCCGGCGGTCCGGTGAAGAGCCAAGCATGGTTCATGCCCTGTCCGCCGGCTGCCCGTCGTAGAGATTCGATGACGACCCGCTGCCCGACCAGGTCATCCCACACAGTCATGAGTGTCCTGCCTCCGACGTCACTGCACTGAGTTTCACTGCCTGCCCAAGCATCGGCTCAAGTCGCACCCGCACCTGCGCCGCAATCGCGGCCACTGGTGCTCGAGCGTCGATCACCAGGTAGTGGTCTGGATCGGCTACGGCTAGATCGAGAAAGGCCCGGCGCACCCGCCGGTGGAACTCCAGAGATTCGCCCTCGATCCGATCACGCTCCTTGAATCGGCCCAGGGCATCGGACGGCTCAAGATCGAGCACCACGGTGAGGTGTGGCCTCAGGTCGCCTGTTGCCCAACGACCAACCTGCTCGACTTCTGACATTTCCAACGGACGCCCGGCGCCCTGATAAGCAACCGTGGAGTCGACGTAGCGGTCAGTGATCACCACCGCTCCCTGATCCAGCGCTGGCTGGACGACCGCGTGCACATGCTCGGCTTTGTCTGCGGCATAGAGCAGCGTTTCGGTGCGATCCGACAACTCGCCAGTGGCGGGGTCTAGAACGATCCCGCGTACCTTCCGGCCAACCTCGGTGTCGCCCGGCTCAAAAGTCTGCACCACGGCATAGCCCTGCTCAGTCAGCCAACCAGCGAGCAGCCGGGATTGAGTTGATTTGCCTGACCCATCGCCGCCCTCGAAGCAAACGAACACGCCAGCGTCGGCATAGACCCCTGGCCATCGAGAGGGGGCAGCAGTCAGGTCCACACGACGAAGGTTACGAGACATCGCCGACACTTACTTCTTGGCGGCTACTTTCTTCGCAGGTGCACGCTTGGCAGGAGCCTTCTTCGTCGTACGTCGGGCAGGAGCCTTTTTGGCCGGACCCTTGGCCCGCCGCTCGGCCAACAGCTCAGCCCCCCGCTCCAAGGTGAGCTCCTCCACCGTGTCGTCCTTACGCAGGGTGGCGTTGAATTCGCCGTCGGTGACATATTCGCCGAACCGACCAGCTTTCACCACAATCGGCTGGCCAGACACCGGGTCGGGACCCAATTCCTTCAACGGCGGGGCCGCTGCGGCTCGACCGCGCACCTTGGGCTGGGCATAGATAGCCAGCGCCTCGTCCAAGGTGATGGTCAGGAGCTGCTCTTCGGAAGTGATCGTCCGCGAATCGGTGCCCTTCTTGAGATACGGCCCATAGCGACCGTTCTGAGCCGTGATCTCGGCACCCTCTGCGTCAACGCCCACCACGCGGGGCAGCGACATCAACAGCACGGCATCGGCCAGCGTGATCGTGTCGAGCGACATCGACTTGAAGAGCGAGCCGGTGCGACCCTTCGCGGTCTTGGGTGCGTCCTCAGGCAAGACCTCGGTGACATAGGGACCATAGCGACCGTTTTTGGCCACCACCATCAGGCCCGAATCGGGGTGAACCCCAAGCTCGGTCTCTTCACCCATCGGCTTGGCCAACAGTTCGTGGGCCTTCTCGAGGGTGAGCTCGTCGGGCGGCAGATCATCGGGCACATTGGCGCGCTTAGCGGCCGGCGTACCCTCGTCGTCTGGTCCTTCCAAATAAGGCCCGTACTTGCCGACGCGCAACGAGATGCCGGCCTCTATCCCACCAATCGGGAAGGTCGCCAACTCCTTGGCATCGATGTCGCCAAGACCGGTGACCAGCGGGTGCAGGCCCTGCACGCGATCCGAGCCGTAGTAAAACTCCGCCAACTCCGAATTGCGGTCCTTGCGTCCGCCAGCGATCTCATCGAGCACGTTCTCCATCAGCGCTGTGAACTCATAGTCAACGAGGCGTCCGAAGTGATCCTCGAGCAGCCGAGTCACCGAAAAAGCCAGCCAGGCCGGCACCAAAGCCGTGCCCTTCTTATAGACATAGCCACGGTTGAGGATGGTGCCGATAATCGAGGCGTACGTCGAGGGTCGGCCGATCTTGCGATCCTCCAGCTCTTTGATCAGCGTGGCTTCGGTGTAGCGCGCTGGCGGTTTTGTCTCGTGCCCCGTCGCCGCCAGCGATGCCGCCGTCACCGGGTCGCCCTCACCAAGCGCGGGGAGCGGAGTTTGCTCGTCATCGGTCTTCTTGCCGCCGTCGGTGCCCTCGACGTAGGCCTTGAGGAAGCCATGAAAAGTGATCACTCGACCGCTCGCAGAGAAGACCACATCTTCCCCGGTGGAGGCAGCACCACCTAGGCGCAGCGACACTGACTGACCGACCGCGTCCTTCATCTGGGAGGCGACAGTGCGCATCCAGATCAGTTCATACAGGCGGAACTGTTCGCCGGTCAGCCCCGTCTGGGCGGGGGTGCGGAAGCGCTCGCCAGCCGGCCGGATCGCCTCGTGTGCCTCCTGGGCGTTGGCGACCTTCTTGGTGTAAAGACGGGGCGTGTCGGGGAGGTATTCGGCGCCATACAACTCCCGCACCTGCTCACGAGCCGCCTCGATCGCTGCCCCTGAGAGCGTGGTCGAGTCGGTTCGCATATAGGTGATGAAGCCGTTTTCATAGAGTCGCTGAGCGACCGACATCGCCCCGGCGGCGCTCATGCCGAGCTTGCGGCTGGCCTCCTGCTGCAGGGTGGTCGTGCGGAATGGGGCATAAGGCGAACGCCGATAAGGCTTAGCCTCCACCGAGCGGACGTCATAGCGCGTGTCAGCCAAACCCGTGACCAGCGCCTCAGCCCCAGTCCGGTCGAGGTGCAAGCGGTCGTTCTTCAGGAGGCCGTCCGGCCCAAAGTCGGCGCCACGGGCAACGCGGGTGCCGTCGACGGCGTACAACTTGGCGGGAAACATCCGCGGCGATAAGCCACTGCCGGCGTCGAAGGTGCCTTCGAGATCCCAATAGGACGCGAGGTGGAACTTCATCCGCTCGCGTTCCTTGTCGACGACCAAGCGGGTCGCGACCGACTGCACGCGACCGGCGGAAAGGCCCGACATCACCTTGCGCCATAGCACTGGTGACACTTCATAGCCATAGAGCCGGTCGAGGATCCGACGCGCTTCCTGGGCTTCGACGAGGTCCATGTCAAGGTCGCGCGGGTTGGCGGCAGCCGCCAAAATGGCGGGTTTGGTGATCTCGTGGAAGACCATCCGGCGCACCGGCACCTTCGGCTTCAGTTCATCGAGCAGGTGCCAGGCGATCGCTTCACCTTCACGGTCCTCATCGGTGGCGAGGTAGAGCTCGTCGGCATCCTTGAGCAGATTCTTGAGTTTGGTGATGTGGCTCTTCTTGTCGCGCGGCACGACGTAGTAGGGCTGGAAGTCGTTCTCGACATCAACAGCCAGCCGTCCCCAGGGCTTGTCCTTGATCTTGGCCGGGGTGTCCGCGGCGCTTTGCGGCAGATCGCGGATGTGACCGATTGAGGACTCCACGACGTAGCCGTTGCCGAGATATCCACCGATGGTGCGAGCTTTGGCGGGAGACTCGACGATCACCAACTTGTGTGCCACAAATGCTGCTTTCTCTGGTGTGCGGACCCCATGAGTGTTCAGTGCGGTCCTGAGGTATGACGCGAAACCCGCGTAGGGCTCCGGCCGATTACGGTAGCGCGTGCTGTCCAGTCCCCCACATCACGGGCCAGAAACCGGTTACAGGCCGAGCCTGTGGATAGTCGTTCGCGCGTCCGCGACCGAGGTGGCAGGGTTGCTTCTCCACCACGTTCTACCACGGGAGGTAGAATCATGAGCATGGCCGGCATGAATATCAAGGACCCCGAGGTCCGCGAACTTGCGATCAAGCTTGCCCAGCGACGTCATACGACCATGACGGATGCTGTGCGGCAGTCCCTCGCCGAGGCGCTCGGTCGCGAGCCCGAACCGGAACGTGATCGGGAAGGCATCGCTGCTGCACTCCGACAATTAGCCATTGCGAGTGCCGCGAAGCCTGGGCGTTTCCTCACTGATGAGGAATTGTACGACGACAACGGGCTTCCGATCTGATGATTGTCGAAACCTCAGCGGTGATCGCGATTCTGCGCAATGAATCCGACGCTCCACAACTAGAACGCGCCGTAGCCTCCGCAGCTCTGCCAAAGATTTCCGTGGCTTCAGTGTTAGAAGCATCCCTGGTGATGGGCCCCACCCACCAGGGCGAGCTCGATTCATTCCTGCGAGACGCGGTGGTGGAATCTATCCCGGTCTCTACGGATCAGTTGGCGATCGCGCGAGCCGCAGACCTGCGCTTCGGCAAGCGGTCAGGCTCCAAGGCTCGCCTTAACTTCGGAGACTGTTTTTCCTACGCGCTCGCCAAGACTCTCGACGAACCGTTGCTGTTCAAGGGTGATGACTTCAATCACACAGATGTGCGATCAGCTCTCGCCGAGGCTGAGGAAACCTTCGGCGAGGAAGTCGCGGACGACGCGGTCAACTAGTTCGCCTGGGAGCCCTGGGGGTTTGAGCTACGCGACAAGTCCAGCGTGGTTGAGAATCGCCGCCGCGGTGGCGACCGCGACGCCGTTGAGCGGACGGGCCTGGACGACGGCATGAGAACTGGCGCCGTCGAACACCACGGTGAGTTGCTCGGCTAGTGCATCTGGATCGCTCGCACCACCTCGCCGGGCTTCCTCGCGGAAGAAGTCAGTGAGGGTCGCCTCCGACCGACGCGCCACGACGCTCGCAGGGTGATCCTTCGACTTGAGTTCGACCGCCGTGGCCACAAACGGGCAGCCACGGAAGTCGGGCACCTGTGAGGACTCCTCCAGATATTCGAATACGTGCATGATGCGACCGCGAGGAGAGTCCGAGTAGTCCTCAGCGGGAATCAAGCCATTGAGGTATGAAGGCGCAGCCCTGTCCAAACTGGCCGCAATCAGCTCATCCTTGCTCTCGAAGAGTTGATACAGCGATCGCTTGGAAACCTTGGAGGTCTTGCACAGCCTCTCGATCCCCACGCCCGCGCCGTCTCGATAGAACAACAAGTGGGCTGCGTCGAGCAGTCGCTCTCTTGTCGGACTCGATACGCGCTCAGTCATAACCGCATCCTACGGGAAGTCTTGCGAACTGGAGAACGATCGGTTTACATTGGGGAAACCGATCGGTTTCCGTTGAATTTTCAGGAGGTTCTGGCATGACCGCTATCAAAGGATCCGTTGTCTTAGTCACTGGTGGCAGTCGTGGCATCGGGAAGTCGTTTGTGCAGGCGCTCTACGAAAGAGGAGCCGCGAAGGTGTACGCCACCGCACGGGACCCACAGACAGTCACTCACCCAGACGCAGTACCGCTCGCGCTGGAGATCACCGATCCCCGCTCAGTGGAGGCCGCGGCGAGCGCCGCCAGCGACGTCACTGTGTTGATCAACAACGCTGGCATCCTGCTTGGGTCCTCGCTTTTGGGGTCTCCGATCGATGACATCCGAAAAGAGTTTGAGACGAACTTCTATGGGCCGCTTCTTACCAGTCGTGCGTTTGTGCCCGTGCTAGAGGCAAACGGAGGTGGCCACATCCTGACGATGCACTCGGTGCTGTCGTGGCTCACCTTTGAAGGGGTGGAGGCCTACGCAGCCTCGAAAGCGGCCTTGTGGTCTCAAACCAATTCACTGCGACTGGCGCTGCATCCCCGTGGCATCCGAGTCACCGGCGTTCACGTCGCCTACACCGATACCGACATGGTCGCTTCAGTCGAGGCACCCAAGAACCCGCCGGAGCTTGTGGCCCAGCTGGCGCTAGACGGTGTTGAGGCAAATGCTGCCGAAGTCTTGGTGGACGACCTCACTCGCCAGGTCAAGGCCGGGCTGGCTGCCGACCCGACCGTGATGTATCCGGGGGTGGCGTGAGATGGATCAACTCATGATTCGCGCAGATAGGTTCGGCGGGAGGCCCGTCGACACCCTTGACGCGCTGACGGGAATCGGCTCGCTTTTGTTGGGCGCAGTCATGATCACCACCTTCCTTCTTCTGCTCGGCTCATATCGAGCCAAGACCAAGTCCGCTGCCTACATCGATAACACGCCTTCGGATGGCAGATCGTTGTTCGGCGGGCACCGCGAGTCAGTTGGCGGCGGCCAGCCCAGGCAGTGATTCACCTTGGCTCAGCGCTCAGCGCTCGCTAAGGAAACCCTCGGCGATGAGGTCACGGACAACGACTAGGTAGGCGTGCATCACCTCGTCGTCGCGGTCCAATAGTTCACCCAGCGCGCCGAGGATCTGCGCCACGGTCAAGTCGCCATCACACGCCCCAGCCAGGGCGGCCTCCACTGTGTCGACCTGACGAGCCCGGCGAAAGCCGCGCTGCTGACGCAACACGATCGTCGCCGGATCCTCGGCTCCGGCCTGACCTTGAGCTTCTTGGAGCACGTCAGCGCGGAGGATGAGTCGTGCGTCGAGAAGTTCTTGGTTCGACAGCGACCGATTGGCGTCGAGAGCGTCTGCCCACTGACTGATCGCTGGCGCGATCGGCTGCTCCACGTCATAGGGCCAGTGCAGGAAGGTGTTCGATGTGCCCTTGCCACGCCGCAGGTTGATCCAGCCGAACCCGATCCCCTCAATCCCCTGCTCATCAAGCCACGAGAGCCAAGTGTCATACCGGCGCGCATATTCCGGGCCGCCGTGCAGGCCAGCGTCCTTGAGCCACATTTCGACGTACGACGCGGGGTCGGCGACCTCGCGCTGCACCACCAGCGCATCACACGAACCGTCGAGCCAGCCGACCAGCCGCTCGTCCCAGTCGGTGCCTCGCACGATCGCCCAGTTGGCCAGGATCTGACACCAACCACCCTCGTTGAGATGCTTCGGCGCGGCTCGCACGATGTCTTCGACGACTCGGTCGCCGGGGATTCCGGAGTCCCGGTAAACCAGCCGCTCCCCGGTCGCCGGGGAAATCACAAACGGCGGGTTGGTCGCGATCAGGTCAAACTTCTCACCTGCCACCGGCTCGAAGAACGATCCGTCGCGCACCTCAATGTTGCCGAGTTCGTTCAAGCGGAGGTTGAACTCGGTGATCCACAAGGCGCGCCGGTTCACATCTGTCGCCACCACCGACTCGCTGTGCCGAGCCAGATGCAACGCCTGCACTCCGCAGCCGCAGCCGAGGTCGAGTGCCCGCCCGACCGGCTCGCGGAGCGTGAGTTGCGCCAACGAGGTCGAGGCAGGGCTGATGCCCAAGACATAGTCGCCACTGACCCGCTGGGGTTTCCCGTCGAGTCCAGGAGTCAGATCGCTGACAACCCACATGTCCTGGTCGTCGTCGGCATAGGGCCGGACATCCAGGCGTGCCGCCACCTCTCCCACGCTCTGTTGCAGCAGGCCCTCGATAGCCAGTCGATCAACCAGACCCGGCAGCGCGAGCTCAGCCGCCTCGGAGGACACGGCCGATTGCAACAGGAAGAGCCGGGTCAGCGTTTCGAGCGGTGAACCGCCCGCCGTACGCCGAAGGCCGGGTGTCGTTTCGTTGCGACTCAGGGCCGCGTGCGCCTCCTGCCCGAGCAGCTCAGCCACTGCGTCGTAGGTAAAGCCGGCAGCAATCAGGGCCCCGCGCAAACGACTGGACAGATCAGATGGAGTCACCAGGTCACCCTCTCACCCCAGGTCGACGATCAGGGCCGACGGTCGGGGTTGGACCGGGGTGGCACTCAGCGACTTCCCTGATGTGAGAGGCCCTCCCAGCCGCGAGGCTGAGCGACATGATCACAGTTGAAACTCTCACGAAGAAGTACGGCGCGTTTACCGCCGTTGACGACGTCTCATTCACCGCTCGGGCTGGTCGGGTCACCGGCTTCCTCGGGCCCAATGGCGCCGGGAAGTCGACGTCCATGCGCATCCTGGTCGGCCTCACGCCTGCCACCTCCGGCAGCGCCACGATCGCCGGTCGGAGGTTCGCCGATCTGCCCAACCCCGGCATGGAGGTGGGCGTGCTGCTTGACGCCTCGGCCCAACACGCCGGCCGCACGGGGCGCGAGATCCTCACCATCGCCCAGCGCACGATGGGTCTTTCTCGACAGCGTGTCGACGAGATGCTTGAGTTGGTCAGCCTGACAGACGGCGAGGCCGAGCGCCGGGTCCGCAACTATTCACTTGGCATGCGCCAACGCCTGGGGATCGCGGCGGCACTGATCGGCGATCCGGAGGTGCTGATTCTCGACGAACCGGCAAATGGCCTCGACCCGGCGGGCATCCGCTGGATGCGGGACCTGCTTCGCCACTATGCCAACCACGGTGGGACCGTTCTTCTGTCCAGCCACCTCCTGCATGAAATCGAGGTCATCGCCGACGACCTTGTCGTTATCGGGAATGGCCGCATCGTGGCCCAGGGCACCAAGCAGGAGCTCTTGTCGGCTGCCGGGACCCTCACCCGGGCTAGCGACCTCGCCCTCCTCACTCGAGCTCTCGACTCAGCCGGCATCGTCTCCACACCGTCGGGCGACGGAGCCTTGCGCACCGATGCCGAGCCCGCGCTGGTGGGCCAGGTGGCCCTCGCCGCGGGCGTGGCTCTCACGGAGCTGCGTTCGGCCGAAGGCGCCGGGCTGGAAGAGATGTTCCTTGAACTCACCGCAGATACCCAACGAGAAGGAGTGGCGGCATGACCACCATGGTTTCCGCAGTCGAATCCCCCGACCGCCCGGCACGAGCCGTACCCAAGTCGATCCCCACCTCTCGACTCGTGAGCGTCGAATTGCGCAAGATGTTCGACACTCGCTCGGGGTTTTGGCTGATGGCCAGCATCGGCATCACCGCATTGCTGGCCACCGGGGCCGTGATCTTGTGGGCTCCGGACAGCGAGGTGACCTACGAGACCTTCGCCACGGCGTTCGGCTTCCCGATGGCCGTGATCCTGCCCATCATCGCGATTTTGTCCGTCACCAGCGAGTGGAGCCAGCGCAACGGGCTGACTACCTTCACCATGGTGCCCAACCGGGGACGGGTGATCGGGGCCAAGGCGATTGCGGCATTGATCGTCGGCGTTGTCTCCATGGCCCTCGCCGCAGCCATCGGTGCCGTCGGCAACGTCATCGGCACCACGCTCAACGGCACCGACCTGATCTGGAACGTGTCAGTCGAGGACTTCTCTTTGATCGTGCTCGGCAACGTGCTCGGCATGGTGATCGGCTTCATGCTCGGAGTGCTGGTGCGTAATTCTTCGGCCGCCATCGTTGCCTACCTCGTCTATTCCTTCGTGCTGCCGGGCGCCTTCATGGTGCTGGCCAACCTGCAGGAGTGGTTCCGCGATCTGCAGCCCTGGGTGGACATCAACTATGCGCAGGCTCCGCTGTTCAATGGCGAGGTCACCGGTGAGCAGTGGGCCAACCTCGGCGTGGCGAGCATCATCTGGGTGGTTCTGCCGTTGCTTGCCGGGCTCGCCCTTGTGATGCGCTCCGAGGTCAAATAACTCGACCCGGCTCGAAACGAGCCGAAATCACGTCGACCCGGCCCCTATTAAGGGCCGGGTCGACGTGATTTGCGGAGTTTCGAGCCGGGTCGACGTTGCTTATGCGCGTTTGTGTTGCTTATGCGCGTTTGTGCTTGCGTCAGGCAGTGGCCTCAACGGTGGCTACGTCGTCGCCAAGCGAAACTTCATTGCGCTTGGAATTCCAGATCGAGCCGACGATGATCGCCACGGCAACAACCGCGATCGTGATTCGCAGGGCATCGTTTTGATCTTCACCGATGCTGAGCGAAACAACCGCACTGGCAATCAACAACGAGACCAGATTCATCACCTTGATCAGCGGGTTGATGGCCGGACCAGCGGTGTCCTTGAACGGATCCCCGACGGTGTCGCCGATGATGGTGGCCTCGTGAGCCGGAGAACCCTTGCCACCATGGTTGCCATCTTCGACAAGCTTCTTGGCGTTATCCCAAGCACCACCAGAGTTGGCCAAGAAGACGGCCATCAAGGTGCCGGTGCCGATCGCACCGGCTAGGAAGCCGGCCAGCGGACCCACGCCGAGACCAAAACCAACGGCAACGGGAGCGAGTACGGCGAGCAGACCAGGGCTGACCAATTCGCGCAGCGAATCGCGGGTCACGATGTCAACAACCTTGCCGTATTCCGGCCGACCGGTGCCTTCCATGATGCCGGGAATCTCGCGGAACTGACGGCGTACTTCGTAGACCACGGCGGCAGCAGCGCGCGCAACCGCGTTGATGGCCAAGCCGGAGAACAAGAAGACAACGGCAGCACCCAAGAGCAGACCCACGAGGACGCCCGGGTTGTAGACCAAGAAGCTCAACGACTCCTGCTCTTCCAAACTGGGCTTGGCCTCAAGGACCGCCTCAATCACTGAGGTTGAGTAAGAACCAAACAGCGCTGTCGCGGCCAACACCGCAGTCGCGATCGCAATCCCCTTGGTGATCGCCTTGGTGGTGTTGCCCACCGCGTCGAGCTCGGTCAAGATCTGGGCACCCTCGGGGCTCACATCGCCCGACATCTCGGCGATGCCCTGCGCGTTGTCGGAGACCGGACCAAACGTGTCCATGGCCACGATCACACCGACGGTGGTCAACAGACCACAACCCGCGAGAGCAACAGCAAACAGTGAGACCGTGACAGTTGCCCCACCCAAGAGGAAGGCACCAAACACGGCAGCACCGATAACCAGCGTCGTGTAGACCGCCGACTCAAAACCGACCGAAAGACCGGACAGAATCACTGTGGCAGCACCGGTGAGTGAGGACTTGCCAACACCCTTCACCGGACCATGTTCGGTGCCGGTGTAGTAACCCGTGAGAGCAAGAATGCCCGCGGCCATGACGATACCGATGACCACAGCAAGCGACGCGATCAAGCGGGGGTCACCCTCGGCCCCAACCATGTCTGCTGCCTGCATGTTGTCGAAGCCAGCAAAAGTGGACGGCAGGTAGACATAGGACAAGATGACCGACGCCACGGCACCAACCGCCGCCGAGATGTAGAAGGCCCGGTTAATCGTCTTGAGGCCATTTTCGCCCGGACGAGGCTTGGTGATGTAGACACCGAGAACCGCCGTGATCGCGCCAATGGCGGGGATCAGGAGCGGGTAGACCAGGCCCTTGTCGCCAAAAGCTTGCGAGCCAAGGATCAGCGCAGCGACCAGCGTCACGGCGTATGACTCAAAGAGGTCGGCCGCCATCCCAGCGCAGTCGCCCACGTTGTCACCCACGTTGTCGGCGATGGTGGCCGCGTTGCGGGGGTCGTCTTCGGGAATGTTCTGCTCGACCTTGCCGACCAGGTCCGCGCCGACGTCGGCGGCCTTCGTGAAGATGCCGCCGCCAACCCGCATGAACATGGCCAACAAGGCGGCGCCAAAGCCGAAGCCTTCAAGGACCTCAGGGGCTTGAGCCTTGAACAGCATCACCACGACACTCGCGCCTAACAGGCCGAGTCCCACGGTGGCCATTCCAACGAAGGCGCCAGTTCGGAAGCCGACGTGCATGGCCGGGTCGCGGCCCACATCGTTGGCAGCGGCCGCGACGCGCAGGTTTGCTCGCACCGCCAGCGACATGCCGAGGTAGCCAATCGCAGCCGAGAATCCGGCCCCGATCAGGAAGAAGATCGAGCGCCCAATTCGGACCATCGTGTCGTCTGCGGGCAGCGCCAACAGGACGAAGAAGGCCACTGCGGCAAAAATGCCGAGCGTCCGGAACTGTCGCGTGAGATAGGCGTTGGCGCCTTCCTGCACGGCCTGGGCAATGTTTTTCATGTTGTCGGTGCCTTCACCGGCGGCCAAAACTTCACTGCGGAACATCGAGGCCATCGCGAGCGCGGCGAGCGCGATCACGGCAACGATGATGACCAGCGTGAAGTTGCCACCGGAGAGTTCGACATCCATGACGGCGGGATGGATCCCGGTCATGTTGTTCCTCCTGGGGCTTCTCACAAAGATTAAGAGCGGAAAATGAACGATCGGAGTCTACGCAGGGTCAGGTGACCCGAGACAGTGGCCCCGAACACATCTTGAGCAGGCTAGCGGGCGAGGGCCGCTTCTGCAGTGTCGTGGATGGCAAACACCTTGGATAAACCGGTAATTTGGAAGATCTTTAGCAACCTGTCTTGTGTGCAAACGAGGCTGAGGCTGCCTTCATGAGCGCGAACCTTCTTCAATCCACCCACCAGCACACCGAGGCCGGTCGAGTCCAAAAACTCAACCCCCTCCATGTCAATCACGATGTCGTAAACGCCATCAGCGACTAATTCAGTGATTCTGTCGCGCAACTTGGGGGCGGTGTAGACATCGATTTCGCCAGTGACGTCCACCACGATTCGACCATTCACGTCGCGTGTCGCCAGCGTCAGATCCACATTGTCCTCCCGCGGACCGTTGGGTTGGTTTCGGCTTTACTGTTCATCGAGTGTGATTGTGTCACCCCACGGATGCCGCCGTGACGTTTTGCCCCAATGTCGATGCGTCAGGACCCCAACTTTGAGCGATCTGGTGGAAAGCCTCTTGGCTGACCCTGAATTCGCAGACCGGGTCACACATCTCTCGGTGCTCCCGGCTCGCCCGGCAACCTATGCCGAGTGGCCACGTTGGGCCTTACCCGAACTGATCGCGGCCTTCGCGGCCCGAGGGATTGACCGGCCCTGGGCACATCAGGCCGTCGCTGCCGAGGCGGCGTACGCCGGAGAGCACGCGGTGATCGCCACTGGCACCGCCTCGGGCAAGTCGCTTGCCTATCAACTCCCGACACTCTCGGCGATCCAAGCGGCGCGAGGAACGCGCGGCGAACGTGGCGCCACAGTTCTCTATCTCGCGCCGACCAAGGCGTTGGCGCATGACCAACTCAGTGGCCTCCTCGCGCTTGGACTCGATGCTCGGATCAGCACGCACGACGGCGACAGCGGGCGAGAGGAGCGGGATTGGTCGCGTCGCCATGCGGAGTACATCCTCACCAATCCAGACATGCTCCATCGTTCGATGTTGCCGACCCATGAGCGTTGGGCCGACTTCTTTGGGTCGTTGCGGTTCGTCGTCGTGGATGAGTGTCACCACTACCGAGGCATCTTCGGTGCTCACGTGGCCCAGGTCTTACGCCGACTGCGCCGGGTCGCCCAGTTGTATGGCGCAACTCCGACATTTGTTCTTGCTTCAGCCACGGTCGCTGACCCCGACGTCACGGCCAGTCGCCTCATCGGGTTGCCGGTTCGCGCCTTCACCGACGACGGATCGCCGCGCGGCGAGGTGTCGGTCGTTTTGTGGGAGCCGCCTTTCACCGCCGGGATAGGTGAAAACGGTGCCCCTGTTCGCCGAGCCGCGTCCTCGGAGGCGGCCGGGCTGCTCGCGGCCTTGGTCAGACACCACACATCCACACTGGCCTTTGTCCGCTCGCGACGCGGTGTGGAACACGTGGCAGCAAAGACCCGTGAACTCCTTGCGGAGATCGCCCCCTCTCTGGTGAATCAGGTCGCGGCCTATCGCGGCGGCTATCTGCCGGAGGAACGCCGGGCGATCGAGATCGAGTTGAGAGAGGGACGGATCACCGGCCTTGCCGCGACAAACGCGCTCGAGATGGGCATCGACATCCAAGGCCTGGATGCGGTTCTAATCGCGGGTTTCCCCGGCACCCGGGCAGCCTTCTGGCAACAGGTGGGGCGGGCTGGCCGCGGTGCGGGCGATGCGCTCGGTGTGCTGATCGCCCGAGCAGACCCGCTCGACACATACCTCGTTCACCATCCAGAGGCGCTGCTCGGTCGGCCCGTTGAAGCGACCGTGTTTGACCCCGGGAATCCCTTCGTCCTCAGACCACACCTCTGCGCCGCAGCCGCCGAAGACCCACTCACCGACATCGAGTTGGACATCTTTGGGCCAACAGCTCGCGAGTTAGTGGACCAACTCACGAGTGAAGGCATGCTCCGACGGCGGCACCGTGGCTGGTATTGGGCGGACCGCGGGCGCGCGTGCGACCTGACCGACATCCGATCCACTGGGGGACCAGCCGTCCAACTGATCGAGGAGGAGACAGGTCGGGTCATCGGCACCGTCGATGCCGCAAACGCGCACCACACCGCGCACGCTGGCGCAATCTATGTGCACAGAGGCGAGACCTGGCTTGTCACGGCTCTCGACCTTAAGCACGGCGTGGCCAGCATGACCACGACCGTGCCCTCCTACAGCACCTCGGCTCGCGAAGTCACCTTGATCACCATTGCGAACGAAGCCGAGCACTCGATGTGGGGAGAGGCCCGAGTCTCGTTTGGCAAGGTGGAAGTCAGTCACCAGGTCGTGGCGTTCCTCAGGCGCCGCGAGCCCGGCGGCGAGGTCATGGGAGAGGTCCCCCTCGACCTGCCGATGCGCACCCTCTCGACAGCCGCCGTTTGGTGGACAATTCCGGACTCTGCCCTCGCGAGGGCGGGATTTGATCCCAGCACCTTGCCGGGCGCCGCACACGCCGCGGAGCATTGCTCGATCGGGCTCCTGCCACTCTTCGCCACGTGCGACCGCTGGGATATCGGCGGAGTTTCCACCGCTCGTCACCCAGACACCGGCCAACTGACCGTCTTTGTGTATGACGGTCACCCAGGGGGCGCCGGCTTCGCTGAGCGCGGCTTCGCCGAGTTGCAGCCATGGCTCGCCGCCACCCGCGAAGTGATCGCGACCTGCCCCTGTGTAGATGGTTGCCCTTCCTGCATTCAGTCCCCCAAGTGTGGCAACCAGAACAATCCGCTGGACAAGACCGGCGCGCGTGACCTGCTGGACCTGCTCCTCTCATCGTTCCCCACGGGGTAGCCTGGCCCCATGGTCGCCCTTGGCACAGTGCTCGTCATTCTCGGTGGTTTAGCGATAGCCGCCGCAATCTTTGTCAGCGAAGGCACTGCCAAGATCCTCGGCGTTGAACTGAATGCGATGTCGATCTACTTGTTCGGCGTTGCCTCCGGCGTCGCCGTGCTGTTTGGTCTGAGCCTGATGAAGTCCGGCACCAAGCGGGCGATGCACCAGCGCAAGGAGCGCAAGAAGATGGATGACCTCTCCATCAAGCTCGAAGAGGCTCAGGCTGAGCGTAAACGCGACGCTGAGGGCGCCTAGCCCGCACTGCGGACAGCAGCCCTAGCCCGGCCCAGCGCGAGCGCTTGCGGTCGGGTCAGCAGACAACCCCAACCAGTTGGGTCCGGCTACCCGCACCTGCACGATCACCTCGTCCCCCATCGTTTGACAAGCCACCTGTTCACCGCCGTTCGTGGCCGCAAATTCAGCCGAAACCGCACACCCGTCCCCACCCAACTGCACCGTTTGCGCGCCGGCCAAAGCCGCCAGGTCGGCTGCGGCTTGTGCTTGTCGATGTGCCTTCACTAACCCGGCCACAACCCCCAACGCCGCGCCAATCGTGATCAGCAGGGCTAGGCAAGCACAAGTCAAGACAGCGGCCGCACCACTGTCAGTGCGTGAATCCAACTGCGCTGCTTCCGTCACCTAGATCGCCACCTCCTGCGTCCTCCATGAGGGCCACCGACTCCGCCTGAAGTTGCACCGAAGGCAGGAACCCGAAGAGCCCACCGGGACCTTCAACGTGGCCAGTGGCCGTGACCACCACCCGGCCTCCCATGCTCGCTACGGCTATTCGCGAACCGGTGGGCGCGATCCGGGCGCCGACAGCGACGGCGCTGGACTGCGAGTCCCCCCTTGCCATTGCGCGAGCGGTCTCGCGGGCAGCATCAATCATCCGGATCTGCCCCGCGCCCACCGCAAGCAGCCAGACCAACCCCACCGTCACCGCCAGGAGCATTGGCAAGGCCATCACGGTCTCTGCCGTCACCGCTCCTCGGTCGCTTGGCGAACGATGAGCCCGCATCACCCCACGCCAAGCAGGCCGAGCACGTGGTCAAACAGTGTGCGCAGCAGCCGTTCGCCAAAACCGCCGGTCAACATCGTGTAGAGAAGACCCGCCAGACCTGCTCCCGCTGCCGTGCCCACGGCGTATTCCGCCGTCGTAATGCCGTTTTCCTGAGTCATCCGTGCCCCCAATCTCAGCCCGCCCGCTGCGAACTCTCTGCCCCAACTCTGTTGCGTCTTGACGGGCTTCGCTGCCCGAATCTGCCGTGCTGTGGACAACTTGGGCTGGCGGAAATCGTGGATAACTTGTGGCCCGCTTCGACAGTCACGTCAGAGAGTCGAGCAAGCCTGCAGCCACCGGCACGATGCCGATCAACAGGAAGGACGGCAAGAGGCAAAGCCCCAGCGGCACAGCCGCTTTCACCCCGACGATTCGTGCTCGGTCTTCTACCCCGGCTCGGGACTCGGCCGACAATTCACCGGCCAACCGGCCGACCGTGGCGGCAATCGGGGCACCGGAGCGGCTGGCCCGCGTGATCGCTCGACCCAGTGGTGCCAGCACCTCATCCCCGACGATCGACGACCAGGCCCGATCGGAGTCGCCGCCTAGGGCCATTTCGGCTCGCACCACGTCCAGGCGTCGAGCCGCCGCCCCCGGCAAAGCCTCACAAGCCACTGCCAGGGCCGTCTCGGGTGGCGCCCCCGACGCAAGGGCGGCCGCGATCAGGTCGACCAACGGCACGAGGTCTTTGCTGGCCTGCTCACGCTCAAGTCGTACGCCGAGTGGCTCGGCTCGGCCGATCACGACCCACACTCCGGCAGCCACCCCAGGTGCACCCATGATCGCCACCCAGCCGGGGAGCAATACGGCGCCCCCAAGCCCAGCCAACAAGCTCAACAACCACCGGTAACGAACCAACCAACCGCTATCGGCTGCCACCGCCGGCCCCCATCGCGCGGTCAGCCCAGCGGCTGTGGGCCGGCGCGGCATCATCAGCGCAGCGGCCATCGCCGCACTGCTCGCAGCGACCGCCACCCACGCCAACGGTGGAGTCTCGATCATCGCTCGACCCCCGCTGCGATGGCTTCAATCCACCACAATCCGCCCAAGCCGAAGGCAAGGCCAGCAGCCAAGCACGCCAATCCGACGGGCTCGGTCAGGAGGAAGGCGATCGGCTGAGCGTCTTCGCTGGTGCCCATCGCCAACGCGGCCAAAGGCAACGCCGCAACCAGCCGGGCGGTTGCCCGCGCAGAGGCAAGCTCGGCACCCACTATCCGAGCGGTCGCCCGATTGGCTCGCACTGTCTCGGCGACCCGAGTCATCGCCTCCGCTAGACCACCCCCAGTGCGGATCGCAACTTCCCAGGCCGCGCCAACCAGCCGCAGCTCTCGTGCTCCATCCAACTCAGCAAGTGCTCGCCAGGCGGTCGGAACATCCGCTCCGAGCCGCTCAGCCTCCACCACGGAAGACAACACGGGCCAGCTCTCACAGGCGCGAATGAGCGCCTGCCCCGGTGGCAACCCGACTGTGAGCTCCGCGGCGAGGGACTCCGTCGTCTCGATCACTCGATCGGACACTGCTATGGCTATCCGCGAAGCCCGCCGTCGGCGAAGCAGCCCCACGACCGGCAAGGTCGCCATCCCGAGGATCACCACCAGTGCAAGCCGAGCACCTGAGATGGGCCACAGGAGCCATCCGGCAACCGCTCCAACCACGAGGAGTGCTGAGCCAAATCTCCTAAGCGAAACGGTCCGCCTCACCCGAAAGGGCACCCGGCAGAACAGCAGCACTGCCAGCCCGGCAGCGGCCCCGGCAAGCCCTGCCCAAACGCTCACCTCCGCAGGCACCTTCACCTCGCCAACCGGTCTTCGAGCCGGCTCAACCCGGGCCCCGCTTCGAGCCTGCCGGCGACCGCAAAGTCCAAGGCGCACACCATGCCGACCAAGCCGTTGTCAGCAACCAGCGGGACAGCCAATTGAGCCAGCCGTCGAATACCGTCGCCGCCCCTGGACAGGTGAAGGACAACATCAACTGCGGAAGCGAACTGACTATGGGCGGCGGCCCTCGGCAAACCAGCAGACAACGCCAACGCTTCGATCCGAGCGATGACGTCGACTGCCGAGTTGGCGTGGATCGTGCCGCAGCCACCCTCGTGACCGGTGTTCAGCGCGGCCATCAAATCGACCACCTCTCCACCCCTGACTTCACCGACCACCAGACGATCCGGGCGCATTCGCAACGCCTGTCGGACGAGGGCGCGCATGGTGATCTCTCCGGCACCTTCTAGGTTGGCCAAGCGGGCCTCCAAAGCGACGACGTGAGGATGGTCGGGTCGCAACTCACTCGAGTCTTCGACAATGACCAGCCGCTCGTTGTCTGGCACCTCGGACAACAGCGCGGAGAGCATGGTCGTTTTGCCCGAACCGGTGCCACCAGTGATCAGGAAGGACAACCGCGCCTGCACAATACGAGCCAACACTTCGCTGCCGAGCCCGCTGACCGTGCCTGCCTCGACCAATTCGAGAAGGGAGAAGCTGCGAGCGCGCGGCACCCGCAGCGACAACGTCGTGCCACTGCGGGCAATCGGAGCAAGCACCGCGTGAAATCGGGTGCCGTCGCGCAGCCGGACATCGACATAAGGGGTGGCGTCATCGAGGCGTCGCCCTCCCGTCGCGGCCAATCGCTGTGCCAGGCGGCGTACGGCGTCGTCGTTGGGAAATCTGATCTCGGTCAACTCGAGCCCACTCCCTCGGTCGACAAACACCTGATCCGGCCCGTTGACCAGCACATCGGTCACTCGCGGATCGGTGAGCAAGGGCTGGAGTGCACCTGCCCCGAACACGTCTCGGAGCAACTGCTCGTGAACGGCTAAGACAGTGGCATCTCCCACCGGGCGGCCGGAGTCGCGAAGAGCCTGAGCAACCCGATGGGGCGTGAGTTCGCCGGGGTTGCGCGCCAACTGGGCTCGCACTTCTTCAACCAGCGCAGATTGATCCACCATCACGCGGGGCGAGCAACATCACGCAACACAAGTGCGGCCGCGCGTGCCAGGGGTCCGCGACCAGTTCTCAACGGTCCAAACCCAAGGCCAACGGCCTCCTGCAGGCCCCGCTGATCGGCCATCGCGGTCAGCACGGGAACCTCGGTGACCTCGCTGACTTCCAGCAACTCGATGCCGTGGCCGCGAACCACCACCTGGAGTTGTGTTGCCTTGACTAAGCGAGCACACAATCGCGCGGCCGACGCCAAGCCGGGCAAAGTTGGCACCACCATCACCAACACGCGATCGCAACGCGAAGCGACTTCTTCGATGAGCGGATCGCTATGCCGGGCGAGGTCGATGAGTACCACGTCGTGGCCACGCTGAGCAGCAGAAAGTGCCTCGCGCATGGCGAAGGCTTGCAACGAACCCTGCGGGCCCGGCGACCAACCGAGCGCGCCGACACCATCGCGGCGGGGCAAAGCCTCCCGTAGGGTGCTGGCACTTAGTCGACCGGTGGTCTGCTGAAGCGCGTCCCAGCGCACCCCAAATTCGCCCTCCAACCCGAGCACTCGGTCCACTCCCGGGCCTAAAGGATCCGTGTCGATGACGACACTGGACCCGGTTCGACCAGCCATTTGCCCGAGTGCACAGGCAAAGGTCGTCGCACCGGCCCCTCCTGAGCCACCGATCACGCCGATCGTGGCCGCCGAGGGGGTCGAGACCTCGTGCAGATCCGTCATCGCTTCGACCAACCAACTGTCGGATCGCGGCAGGCTGATCAAGTCTTCGGCTCCCAGAGACAGACTGGTTCGGAACAACTCATCTGGCACCGGTCCCCATCCGATGACAAACATGTTGCGCCGTCGTGGCGGTCGCACCTGGGCCAGTTCGTCGGCCATGTCCACGCCCACCAACACGAGTGGGGCCGCCAACCAGCCACTGAGCGCCGTCGAGGCAGCGCGAGCGAGGTCGGGTGTCACCCCAGCGGCCGCCGCCAGACGCAATAACTCATCGAGAAGTTGGGTGTCACGGGTAACAAACAGCGGGGGGAACAAGTTGGCAACAGGCTTGATCGACATAGTCCGCAACCCTGCCCGGATTGCTCGGCGAGTGCCGGCGGCAAACAAGATCCTGTGGAAAACTCCCGACTCTTCCAGGCGTGGAGAGAAACTGGCTTCACGAAAGCCCAGCGAAGCAGGGCCCTCGACTTACACTTGAGGCATGTCCACTAGCCGTACTGCGGCCTTTTTCGACCTCGACAAGACGATCATCGCCAAGTCGAGTTCTTTGGCGTTCAGCAAGAGTTTCCAGGCTGGTGGGCTCATCTCCCGACGCGCGGTGCTACGGACGGCGTACGCCCAATTTGTCTTCCTCAGCGGAGGTGCCGACCACGACCAGATGGACAAGATGCGCAGGTTTGTCACCGAGCTGTGCGCCGGTTGGGAGGTCGCCACGGTCCGCGAGATTGTCGCGGACACCCTTCACAACACGGTGGATCCGCTGGTCTACGACGAAGCCGTCTCCCTGATTGCCGAACACAAACTTGCCGGCCGCGAAGTAGTCATCGTGTCCACATCAGGTGCTGAGGTGGTGGGTCCGATCTCGGAGATGCTTGGTGCCGATGACTTCGTCGCGACCCGGCTCGAGATCGTCGACGGCAAGTACACCGGGAACATCGAGTATTACGCCTACGCCGCCGAGAAGGCTCGTGCAATCGAGACCCTGGCTGCTGAGCGCGGCTACGACCTGGCCGAGTGTTACGCCTATAGCGACTCAAGCACCGATGCTCACATGCTGCGTGCAGTGGGGCATTCCTTCGCTGTCAACCCTGATCGGGAGTTGCGCAAACTCGCGGGCGAAGAAGGATGGCCGATCCTGGTCTTCACCAAACCGGTCGCCTTGCGCACGAAGCTCCCCTCAGCAAAACCAACGCTGGCCGCGCTGGCGGTAGGTGGGGCAGTGGCCGTCGGTGGCGTGATGTGGTCTCAGGCCCGCAAACGCCGCCTTGGCGCCTGACCCGTTTGTTGCCGTTTTTTCATCAAGGTATGCAGGCCAACCTGCACTTACCGGGGTCTGCAGACACAGGGAAGTGCGGCTACACCCACATACCTTGATGAAACAACAACAGCGGGCGCGGCGACTCACGAATGCCCATGAAAGTCAAGACTTGTACGTCGCCTCCGACAGGCGTAGACAGGGATCACAACTACAGAGACCCGCACGCGAGCCGGGGTACCCACGCGGCGACCCACCCTTCCTAACAGGGCGTTGACCACGGGCACCTGTTTCAGCGACAAAGGTTGAGGCAGACCGGGGCAGCAGTTTGAGAGTGCACGCCTGGTAGCCACCAGTTCACGTGTGTGCAGCGGCACCCGAACCGTTTCGGGTGCCGTTTGCATGACCCCCGTTGTCCTGCAGTGGGCTGGCTTCAATCCCCGCGACATACGCCGATGCGGCATAGCGCAACCAGCCACTGACCCCGTTTCCCCCAAGCCCATTGCCCCGCTGATAGCCCGCCAACGCCTCGACGTACGACGAGACCAGCGCGAGGTGGCCGGCTTCCGGAACCAATACCGACGCGGGATCAACCCCCCGAGCCACCCAAGTCAGCCGCTCTGCGGCGCGGGCAACCAGCCCATTGTGGGAGGCAAAAGGCTTGCCAGCGGCAATCTCGGCATGCACGATGGCCGCAACTACGAGCGCTGGTGTCGACGAACTCTCGCGGAGCAGGCCTCCCAGCCGCTGCAGCAACTCCGCTGCTGCGTCGTCCTTGGGACGGCCACGCTCGGCCTCAGGTAGCGCCGCGGCCGCGACCGCATGCACCTGCGCCAGCGCCTGCAAAGGCGTACGTCGAAACGTCGTTACTTGCCCAAGCAACTTGGCGGACATCCGAATCGCGTCCTGCTCGGCCGTCTCAGCCTGGCCCTCGTCGGCGGCCAGCACCGCACTCGCGCGGGCACCTCGCAAGAGCGCTTCAGAGGTGTCCTGGGGCGTCGTACGCCGGAAGCCACGATCGCGCAGCACCACATCGATGCTGTCCCGCGCGGACACGAAAGCCGACGGCACGCCTTCAAAGGTGTTGTGCAAGGCCAGCAGGTCCACAGTCATAGCCCCTAACGCTAGTAGCCTTGAGCGCAATGACTGATCAACCGCCTGTCACTAACGCTCCCGTGCACGCGCGGGGGCGGCTCGCCTACCCCTCCGCCGCAGTGTCTTGGCTGATGGCCAGTGGCGAGATCGTCTTGGACTATGGCGCCGGCTTCGGACTGCTCACCCAGGCCCTCGTGGATCTCGATCTTGAGGTCTATGCCGTGGACACCAGCGAAGCTTTGCTTGTCGAACTCCGCGAGACCCTGCCCGACGTACCCACCGCCGTCGCCACGCCCGACGCGATTCCGTTGCCCGAGGGAAGTTTGGAGGTCGTGGTCAGTGGTCAGCCCGTCGACCTCGATTCGGCACTGCCCGAGATCGTTCGAGTGCTGAAGCCAGGCGGCACACTGGCTTTGGCTTGGACCGCACCAGACCAACGCATCCCTTGGGTACGCCGGCTGGCTGGGATCCTGGGTTTGCCCGAGTCACCGCCAGACCCCTCTGGGCTACTAGCCGACTCCGAGCTTTTTGCCGCCTCCGAAGCAGAAACGTTTAGCCATTGGCAACAACTCGACCGCGACTCGGTCGAGGACTTTGCGCTCGCGCATGGCGAGGTGTCGAGACTCGACGAGCGCAGCCAGTCCCGGATACTGCGTGAGGTCGGCGACCTCTATGCGGAATACGAACGCGGCATCGACGGGCTGCGCCTGCCCTACGTGACTCATTGTTATCGAGCGGTCGCGCTGATCCCTCCACCGCCCAACCCGGACGAAGTCGTCGAAGAGCCACCCCTGATCGACTTCAACTAACCAGGGTTTCGAGACGGCGCTAGCGCGCCTCCTCAACCACCAAGCGGGTTTCGAGACGGCGCTAGCGCGCCTCCTCAACGACCAAGCGGGTTCCCGTTAGAAGCAACCGACGGCGACACCGTGGAGGAGATAGCGCACCGGGGCAGGGGCCGAAACCGCGACCACCCACTGAAGTCTTTCGACTGGTGCCAACCTCCAGACAACCCTGGTGCCCTACGCTGCCCCTAGTTTGCGCGGATCAATGAGGAGAAGCACGTGCCCGAGCCATCGACAGACGCCCTTTCGAACCTACTCCACGAAGAACGGACCTTTTCGCCACCGGCGGACCTCGCGGCCAAGGCCAACGTCAAGGCCGAAGCCTACGACCGAGCCACCAGCGACCGGCTCGTCTTTTGGGGCGAGCAGGCTGATCGGCTCGATTGGGGCCAGCGGTGGGATGAGGTCCTCGATTGGACCAACCCACCGTTCGCGAAGTGGTTCGTCGGCGGCACGATTAACGCGGCGTACAACTGTGTGGATCGCCATGTCGAGGCCGGGCGTGGGGACAAGGTCGCTTTCCACTGGGTGGGTGAGCCTGTCGATGACAGGCGCACGATCACCTACGCCCAGCTAAAGGACGAGGTTTGTCGCGCGACGAACGCGCTGCTCGACCTCGGCGTCCAAAAGGGCGACCGGGTCGCGATCTACATGCCGATGATCCCCGAGGTAGCCGTCACGATGCTCGCGTGCGCCCGGATCGGCGCCCCTCACACGGTGGTTTTCGGAGGCTTCTCCTCCGAGGCGCTCGCCAGCCGACTCGAAGACTGTGGCGCGCGCTATGTCATCACCTCAGATGGTGGCTATCGCCGCGGGGCGGCCTCGGCGTTGAAGCCGGCGGTGGATGAGGCCTGCGAGAAGACTGGTGATCTGGTCAAAAGTGTCCTGGTCGTACGCCGCACTGGCCAGGAGGTCGCCTGGCACGAGGGCCGCGATGTCTGGTGGCACGACGTCGTCGACTCCGCTTCCTCCGAGCACACCCCCGAAATGCATGACTCCGAGCACCCGCTCTATGTGATGTACACCTCCGGCACTACGGGCAAACCCAAGGGCATCCTGCACACGACAGGCGGCTACCTCGTCGGCACGTCCTACACCCATTGGTCGGTCTTCGACCTCAAGCCCGAGACGGACGTCTATTGGTGCACCGCCGACGTCGGTTGGGTGACCGGCCACTCTTATATGGTCTACGGTCCGCTCGCCAACGGTGCGACTCAGGTGATGTATGAAGGCACCCCCGACAGCCCCCACAAGGGTCGTTGGTGGGAGATCATTCAGGACTACGGCGTGACAATTTTTTACACCGCACCGACCGCGATCCGCACCTTCATGAAGTGGGGTCGCGACATTCCTGATGCCTTCGACATGTCCTCATTGCGACTGCTGGGCTCGGTCGGTGAGCCGATCAACCCCGAGGCCTACATGTGGTACCGCGAAGTCATCGGGGGCGAGCGTTGCCCCATCGTCGACACCTGGTGGCAGACCGAGACTGGTCAAATCATGATCAGCCCCTTGCCCGGCGTCACTGCTGGCAAACCGGGCTCGGCCATGAAGGCGCTGCCGGGCATCGTCGCCGAAGTTGTCGACGATCAGGGTGTGGCAGTGGGCAATGGTTCCGGTGGCTATCTCGTCTTGCGCGAGCCTTGGCCCGCGATGCTGCGCACCCTGTGGGGAGACGATCAGCGGTTCAAGGACACCTATTGGTCGCGCTGGGAAGGCATGTACTTCGCCGGTGATGGCGCCAAACTCGATGACGACGGCGACATCTGGCTGCTCGGTCGTGTCGATGACGTGATGAATGTGTCCGGCCACCGCCTCTCCACCACCGAGATCGAGTCGGCCTTGGTGTCGCATCCGAAGGTCGCCGAGGCCGCGTGTGTCGGGGCAAGCGACGAGATGACCGGCCAAGCGCCCTGCGCCTTCGTCATCCTCCGCGAATCCGCCGGTGACGGTGGAGCCGACATCGTGGCCGAGTTGAGAGCACACGTCGCCCACGAGATCGGCGCCATCGCCAAACCCCGCCAGATCATGATCGTGCCTGAGCTGCCGAAGACTCGTTCTGGCAAGATCATGCGTCGCCTCTTGAAGGACATCGCCGAGCACCGCGAAATTGGTGACGTCACGACCTTGGCCGACTCAACGGTGATGGATCTGATCAAAGCCAAGGAAGGTGCAGGTAGCGGCGAAGAGTAGCCCGCTGCTTGTGTAGGCTCGAACCATGCCAGAGCAGGTTAAAGACACGGACCCGACGATTGGCCGGTTAGTCACCGACGCGAGCCGTGACATCTCCACCCTGATCAGCAAGCAGATCGAGTTGACCAAGTCTGAGCTCAAGGTCAGTGTGAAAGCCGGTGGCACAGGGATCGCGCTCTTCGCCGTGGCCGCCTTCTTCGCGATGATGTCGTTGATCATGCTGTCTGTGGCGATCGCCTACCTCATTCATTGGAACGGTCAAGGCCTCGACCTGCACTGGGCTTTCCTCTGCGTCTTCGGTTTCTACCTCCTGCTGACCCTCATCTTCGGTCTGGTCGGGCTCAAGAAGGTCAAGAAGGTCGGGCCACCCGAGCACTCCATCGCGCAGGCCAAGCAAACCGCTGCTGTCTTGAAACGTTGAGCCTGCAAACAGTTGATCTCTCACGCACCTTCGGCGAAATCGTCGCCGTGGATCGCGTCAGCCTGAGCGTTCCCGAGGGTCTATTGACCGGTTTTGTCGGCGGCAACGGTGCGGGCAAAACCACCACCATGCGGATGATCACGGGCGTGCTGGCGATCCACGGTGGCCGTGTGATGTGGGATGGCCACGACATCACCGCAGCAGACCGTCGCCGCTTCGGCTACATGCCCGAAGAACGTGGGCTCTATCCCAAACAACGGGTGCTTGATCAACTCATCTACTTGAGCCAACTCAGCGGCATGACCGCTGCTGGGGCCAAGGCTTCTGCCTTGGCCCTCCTCGACCGTTTTGGCCTGGCGGATCGGGCCAAGGACCGGGTCGAGAAGTTGTCATTGGGCAACCAACAACGCGTTCAAATCATCGCCGCCGTCATGTCCTCGCCGACTGCCTTGATCCTCGATGAACCGTTCTCCGGCCTTGATCCGGACGCCGTCGAAGCCATGGCCTCGCTCCTGCGAGAACATGCCGACAATGGCGTGCCCGTCCTGTTCTCCTCCCATCAGCTCGACCTCGTCGACCGGATCTGTGATCGCCTAGCGATCATGGCGCGGGGCCAGGTGGTTGCCGAGGGCACGGCGGATGAGTTGCGCGCTGGCCATCCCCAACGCCATCGATTGGTCCTGGCCGACGATGCGGCTTGGGTTCGGGGCGTCCCCGGGATCCGCGTTGTTGATGTCACCGGCCCAACTGCGCTCCTGGAGATCCTCGACGCCGGTGCCGAGCAGGCACTCCTCGGCCAAGCCCTCAGCCGGACCACGGTGCTCGAGTTCGCACCCGTGGTCCCTCCCCTGAGCGAGCTCTATCGCGAGGTGGCGGCATGAGTACGACGCCTCGCGACGCCGTACCTTCCAGCACCGCCAATGCCTGGCTGCTCGTTGCCCGACGCGAAATCATGGTTAAGGCGACCGACCGGACCTTCCTGATCGGCACCTTGGTCACCATTGCGATCATCGTCGGCCTGGTGGCCGGCCAGGCTTTTTTTGCCAGTCGCACTCAAGAAGTCACCCTGGTGGCGACTCCGGAGGCCACCCAAGTCGCCGAGGTCGTCAAGGCTGCCGCGGCTGTCGAGGACGACATCAACGTGACCGTCCGCGAGATCGCCGACGCACCACTGGCCAAGGCTGCCGTCAGGGACGAGTCCGCAGATGCCTGGTTGCACCAAGACGATGGCACGTGGGTATTGACCACCAAGTCAGAGCCACAATTCGGTCTTGAGGCAGTCGTCGCTCTCGTCGTACGCCAACAGGTCCTGCAAGCCAACGCCGCGAAGGTCGGCACCACCGTTGAAGAGCTTGAGCAGGGCGCCAACATCCAAGTTGCGTTCCTCGACGGCGACACCGATCGTGCCGAGCTGGCCGCGATCGTCGGCTTCGCGTTTGCGTTCCTCTTTTACATCGCGTCCCTCATCTTTGGCATCACCCTTGCCAACAGCGTGGTGGAGGAGAAGCAGTCCCGAGTGGCCGAGATCATCGCTACGGCCATCCCACTGAGGCACTTGCTGCTGGGCAAGATCGTGGGCAATACGGTGCTGGCAGTCAGCCAACTGGTGATCTATGCCGTGGTGGGACTCATTGGCCTCGCGTTCACTGATTTCCGTGACCTGGTCCCCAGCCTCTCCGGGTCCGTGGCTTGGTTCATCGTCTTCTTCCTTGCCGGCTTCACCTTGCTCGCCTGCCTGTGGGCGGTGGCCGGTTCGTTGGCCAGTCGGACCGAAGACGTGCAATCGACGAGCGTTCCGCTGACGATCTTGGTGATGGGGATCCTGTTTGGCGGCCTGGCTCTCGACGGGACTTGGCAAGCCATCGGTTCGTTTGTCCCACCGCTCTCGGCGGTGGTGATGCCGATCCGCTTGCTGGAGGGCGATGCCAGCTGGTGGGAAGGCCTGGCCGCCCTTGCCTTGCTCATCCTCGCGACGCTCGGCACCGTACGGATTTGCGAGCGGATCTACCGCCGCTCCCTACTGCAAACCGGTGGGCAGGTCAGCCTTCGCAAGGCCTGGTCGGCGCAGGACTAGCAACCCCGATTGACCAAAACCGTGCCGACGGCACGATTCGGGCATGAAATTGCCCGTCCAGCATGCCCAAACTGTGCCGTGGGCATTGTTGGGGACGAACTATTGGCCGCAGGCGCCGGTGCTCACGGTGTCGTCGTTGGTGAGGCCGCGGGCCGCGCTCTCGGCTACCTGCTCGGCAGTCAGCGCATAACCGGTTTCGGTGTCGGTCACCGATGCAGCAAAGACCATGCCAACGACGTCGCCGCCCGAGGACAACACCGGCCCCCCCGAGTTGCCTGGACGGACCAACCCGCGGAGCGAGAAGACCTCACGCAGGACCGAGCCTTCGCCATAGATATCCGGCGAGCGAAGCGTTTGTTGGGCCCGGATCCGAGCAGTTTGGATGTCGAAGGGGCCGTCTTCGGGGAATCCCAGGATGGCCACACCATCATTCGGCTCGGCGGCGCGATCAAAAGTCAATGACGTCCCCGCCTGCTCGTCGACGGCCACCACTGCCACATCCAGATCGGGGTTGTAGTAGACGACCTTGCCGGGATAACTCTCATCCCCGATCTGTACGTCGGGTTTTCTGACGCCCGCGACGACGTGCGCGTTGGTCATCACCCGTCCATCGGCGTAGAGGAACCCCGAGCCCTCAATCCCGCGATCACACTTGTTGAAGCCCTGAATCTTCACGACCCCGCTTCTGGCGTTGACGACGTCAGGATCCTTCAACAAACGCTTGGGCCCGGGGGCAACTTCGATGATCCGCTCCGGAGCGAAAGGCTCGAGGTAGCGCGGGAAGAACGTCGTACCCACCACATTGTTAAACGACCGCAGGCCTTGCGAGGCACCGTCGGGAAGGGTCTCGTTGACCTTCGCCAGCACGGCTGAGTTGCGCACCAACGGCGTTACGGCCCCGATCCGTGAACCCGACACCGCGACGCCCAAAGCCCAGGCCACGACCAAGACCGCAACGGCGCTTAACAATGCACCACCGATCGCGTCCACGGCTCGAATGGGTTGCCACTTGATCCGCTCCCGCAGTCGGGCTCCGACGTACTGAAAAAGTGCTTGGCCAAGCGAGGCTGACAAAATGACGATGAACAGGGCTCCGAGCGAAACCCACAAAGAGGGCTCCGCGTCACCCAACGCAATGGGGGCGACCCACACTCCGAAACCGCCGCCGATGAGCAGTCCGAAGGTCGCAAAGGCTCCGGTGACAAAGCCCTGCCAGTAGCCCGAAAGTGCGTAGGCCGCAACCAGCGCCAAGAGCAGCCAGTCGAGGGCATTCACGCGGTTTCCTCATCGGAGGTGTCAAAGGGGACTTTACTTTCAGGGTCTGACCGAAGCATATGGGCCGGCAGGTCGCGCACCCGTGATTCGTCCCACGGTTTGCTCCAGTCGAGATATTCGAAGAAGCGGACGATGATGCCCGCGGTGAAGCCCCACAGCACGACATCCTTGTCTGGACCGATGAGAAAACCGGGGCCAACCCAGCCACTCGGATGCCTGATGCTGGTCCGGTGCTGAGGATCAACCAACTCGGCAATCGGGGTGCGCCAGATGGCATGGACCTCATCGGGACTCGGGACCCAATCGTGGTTAGCCCCTGACCACCCGACCACTGTGGTGACGGAGAAGTTGCTGGGTGGCAGCCACAACTGTGGCAACTGACCTAGGACAACAACAGCGGATGGCTCGACGCCAGTTTCCTCGTGTGTCTCGCGCAGTGCAGCCGCTTGGGGGGTCTCGCCCGGATCGACTTTGCCGCCTGGAAACGAGACGTGGCCGGGGTGAGATCGCATGTGGTGAGCACGCTCGGTGAGCAACAGATCCGGGCCACCTAGGCCCTCACCAAACAGCATGAGGGTGGCGCCAGCGCGAGTCACCTGCCCCGCCGGCGGCTGCCACCGGCTGAAATCGTTGGCGGTGATGGTGTCTACGGCGCGACGTACGGGCGCTAGCCAGGCCGGAATCTCGCCCTCGTCCGAACTCACAGTGCCAAGCCGAGATGCTCGTTGACCAAATCAATCAACTCTTGCTCGGAGTCGATGACCACTGAGACCCAAGCGACGACCTTTCCCGACTCGTCGACGAAGGCCAACGAGGGTATGCCGCTGCCGGCCAGCACGCTGGTCCGCAACACCTGCCCCTGATCGTCGAAAACCTGCGGATAAGTGACGCCGGACGCCGCCGCTAACTCGATCGCCGCCGCCGGCTGGGTGTCTTGGAAGTCGATGCCCAACATGGCCACCTGGTCGCCGTACTTCTCATAGAACTCGGCGAGGATCGGCAACTCCTTGCGGCACGGAACGCACCAGGAACCCCACGTATTGATCACCAGCGGCCCGCGCAAAGTCGCCAGGTTGAGGTCTGGGCCACCGCCAAGACACGGCAAGGTCAGATCGGGTGGGCCATCCGTGACCTCAGCCCCAGAGCCTGGTTCGCAATCTTCGAGGCCCGCCCTCTCCTTCGCCGCCCGCAGTTCTGCACTATTCGCTTTGACCTTGCTCGGCCCCAACGAGGGCACAATAAAAGGCTCGGCAGGTTCGTTGTCGGTGCTGGGCGCGCAACCCACCAGCAGGAGTGGGCCGAGCACCACGACCACAGCGAGCCAGCTACGCAGCATGATCTAGGCGGGTCCTTCGGTGCGAACCAACTTTTCGGCGGCGATGGGATCGGTCGGACCCTCGCCGTAGGACGGACACCAGCGAGCCAGCGGGCACGCCCCGCAGGCGGGCACTTTTGCGTGGCAGCGTCGACGGCCGTGCCAAATGACGTGATGGCTGAGCATCGTCCAGTCTGCTTTCGGGAACAACGCCGCGATGGCAAACTCGACCTTGACCGGGTCGGTCTCCTCAGTCCAGCCGAAGCGGCGGACGAGTCGGCCAAAGTGGGTGTCAACGGTGATGCCCGGGATGCCGAACGCGTTGCCCAGCACCACGTTGGCGGTTTTTCGACCCACGCCGGGGAGTTTGACCAACTCCTCCAGACTCGCGGGGACCCCGCCATCATGATCTGCGAGCAGTGCCTGGCTGAGTTTGAGCAACGAGTCGGTCTTGGCCCGAAAAAAGCCCAGCGGACCGATGATCCGCTCCAGGTCCTCACGCTCGGCCGCCGCCATGGTCTTCGCGTCCGGGTAGGCCGCGAACAAGGTGGGCCGCACCGCGTTGACCCGACGATCGGTGGTTTGTGCGCTTAACACCGTGACGACGAGGAGCTCGAAGGGTGTCTCGAAGTCGAGCTCGCATCGAGCGTCGGGGTAGGTATCGCCAAGTTCGCGATTCATTTTCCGAGCGCGCCTCACCAGCGTGGTGTCGCTGGCTGGCGGCGGTGGGGCGGCACGAGATGGTCGAGCGGTGGGCACCTAGACAGACTACGGCCCGCAACCATGACTAGGATTGGCGGCGTGGACTACTCCGTGCTCCGCCAAGCGCCCCTGTTCAGTGCCCTCGACGACGAGGCCGCTGCTGCGCTGCGCACGTCAATGACAGAGAGCCGCATTCGACGCGGTTCGGTGCTCTTTCATGAGGGCGACGAGGGCGATCAGTTGTACGTCGTGGTCGAGGGCAAGATCAAACTTGGCCGCACCGTTCCCGATGGCCGTGAGAGTCTGCTCGCCATCCTCGGCCCCGGCCAGATGTTTGGCGAGTTGTCGCTGTTTGATCCCGGGCCCCGCTCGGCCACTGCGACGGCCGTCATCGACACCACTGTGGTGGCGCTATCCCACGCCGATCTTTTGCGCTGGCTTGAAGGCCGACCGATCGTGGCCCATGGGCTCTTGACTCAGCTGGCCAGCCGCTTGCGCAAGGCCAATGATGTGGTGGCGGATTTGGTGTTCTCCGACGTCCCCGGCCGGGTCGCCAAGGCGCTCATCGACCTGGCCAGTCGCTTCGGTCGTGAAGCTGATGACGGCGTACACGTCAATCATGATCTGACTCAAGAAGAGTTGGCCCAATTGGTGGGTGCCTCACGCGAAACCGTCAACAAGGCGCTCGCCGATTTCGCCTCCCGTGGCTGGCTCCGCCTCGAACCCAGGTCTGTCGTCATCATGGACCTCGACCGCCTCTCCAAACGCTCCCGCTAACCCCCCGACCCGTCACCTAAGGCCCGCCGATCCGGGCTTCGCCCTCCCGCCGACCCGTCACTTAAGTGAGCATTTTTGCGCCCAATATCTAGTGGTCGTAGCAACGGTTTGGTCATGCTGCTTGTTTGAGCAGCTGGTTGAGTCGTTGGGCGGGGGTCTCTAGGTCAAGGGTAGGACGTGGTCTTTGGTTGAGGGTGTCGCCTATGCGTTGGAGGTCCTCGGCAGAGTGCACTGAAAGATCGCTGCTCTTCTCGAGCCAGAATCTCAGGAGCCGGTTGGTGTTCTCGTTGCTGCCACGTTGCCAGGGCGACCTGGGGTCACAGAAATAGATGGGGGCACCGAGTTCGAGCTGGATCCGCCGGTACTGCGCGAGTTCGGTACCGCGGTCCCAGGTGATCGACCTGCGGAGGTGTTCGGGCAATTGGGACATTTCTCGGATCATTGCCTCGGCCACACTGTTGGCGTCGTGGCGACCCGGCAGGTGTAACAGGATCGTGAACCTCGTTGTCCGTTCGACCAGGGTCCCGACCGCAGACCCACTGGCGGTGCTGCCCAAGATCAGATCGCCTTCCCAGTGACCCGGTACCGCCCGGTCTTCGACTTCTGGTGGGCGTTCACGAATCGAGAACGCTTCAGCATAAGTAGCGGCTGACCCTCGTGGGCTACTCCCGGTGCGAGGTTTACGTCGGGCGCGTTTCAACGACAGTTTCTGGTGCAGATCAGCGCGTAACTGACCCCGTGTCTGCACGTACAAGGCCTGGTAGATCGTTTCCGCACACACTCGCTGGTCCCTCCCAAGGAGATCATCCTTGGCCAGCATCGAGGCAATCAACTGCGGTGACCACCCCTGATCCATCCACTTCTCGATCTGGGTGCACAGGCCCGGAGAGTTCAGCAACTTCAACGGCTTGGGTCGTTCCCGCCGGGTGCCTGCCGTTCGGTGCGCCAACGTCGCCCAATACCGCCCATCCGGGCCAGTATTGCGGGCGATCTCACGGCAGATCACCGACTTGTCCCTACCGATCTGTTCCCCGATCACCCGGTAGGACAACCCCAACCGGATACCTACCGCGATGACTGCCCGGTCCTCGCTCGTCAAAGATCTCCGGGCTCGGCCACTGCCAGGATCAGCCGCCGGAACCGACCCGCCCAGACCACCCACACCACCACTCAGCAACCTCAATTCCATGGGAGCAGAATGCCCCCACCACCACGCCGCACTCGTCCGCGGGACACCCAAAAAATCAGCAGCGCCCTTCACCGAGCACTGACCAGTAACCAACTCATAGAACCGTTCACGCGTCTGAATCGGCCAACGCCTCACAACACCCTCCCTCCACTGGCGTTGCTACGACCACTAGAACCCGCGGCGGCGTGTCGAACAGCGATTGACGGGTCACCGAAAGTTGGGTGACCTTCAAACTGGGTCTGGCTGCTGACTTGGCATGGCAGACCTGACCGTTTGCCGCTGAGAGCCGAGTCGCCGCCCTCGAGTAAAGCCTCAACATCAAGGTGTTGGTGGCGCACTGGGTGCGCCGCAGCCACCTCTATGTTGAGGTCCGGTCGAGGTAGGCGAGTTGGGCGCGGACGGAGAGTTCAGCTGCTCCCCAAAGCACCGGGTCCACATCGGCGTACACGATCTCGACGATCGTTCTCGCCAATTCGGGCGCCACTTGTGACGTCTCGACCGCCATTTGTGACGTCTCGGCGGGCTTTCGTGACTCCTCGGCGAGGGCGGAGCGGACTTGGCGGACTTGAGCTATGCGTTCGTGGCGGTGGGTGATGTAGAAGTCCAAGACCGGGAGGGCGTTCTCGATGACCGGTCCGTGGCCGGGCCAGATTGAGCGGACTTCATGAGCCTCTGCTAGTGCCCGGAGTCGGTCGAGCGAGTCGAGATAGGCGCCCAACTCCCCATCGGGGTGGGCCACCATCGTCGTACCCCGCCCCAACACCGTGTCGCCGGTCAACACCGCACCATCCGCAGGCACCAAAAAGGACAGCGAGTCGCTGGTGTGTCCGGGCGTAGCGATGACCCGAATTTCCAAGTCACCCACTGCCAGGACGTCCCCTTCTCCGAGACCCTCGGAGCCGAGCCGATAGGCCGGATCCAGAGCTCGTACGCCGCATCCGACGCGTTCGGCAAAGGCTCGCGCAGCCTCGGAGTGGTCGAGGTGATGGTGAGTCAGCAGCACGACGGCGACATCGCCCCCAGCAAGGGCGACCGCCTCCAAGTGCCCAGCGTCCAGCGGTCCTGGATCAACCACCACACTCGGCCCCTCAGCGACAGCGCGCAGGATCCAGGTGTTCGTGCCGTCCAATGTCATCGCGCTCGCATTGGGAGCCAAGACGCAATGGCCGTGACCAAAATCGCCACCTGCCCAAGCCGGACCAGTCACCGGGCATCCGTCCGAGATCGCATCTGATCCTTGAGTCCCTCAAGGAGGTCAAGTCCCCCGAGGTGCTCTTCGTCGCTCACAAATCGTGCCGGTGGGAAAGCACCCGACTCGGCCCGAGCGTTCGCGATCGCAAATGCCTCAGCCGTCGACCCGACGTCAAATAGTGCTGCGCAGGTTGCGTATTGCGGCGGCCACATCTCGAGTTGCTGGTGATGCACCGCAGCCAGGGCGTCGTTCGCCGAACTCCACATCACATCTTCTGACTCAGTCGACACGTCCCGCGTGGCTTGGTCGACGGGAAGATCCGCCAGGAAGAACCACGTCCGATAGCGGCGGGGCACGCCGACCGGGGTCACCCAGCAGGCCCACGGCACCAACAAGTCGCTGCGCACCTGCAGTCCGCGACGACTCAGAACCTCAGCGAGCGTGGCCACACCCGAGACCAGCGCCTCTCGATCGGCCTCCCATTCGGCACCGGTCGTGTCGCTGACCACCGTCGAGGAGGTGGGCCCAGCGAGGAGTACGCCGGATTCCTCGAAGGTCTCCCGCACCGCCGCGGCCACCAACGAAATGGCGAGGTCGTCGTCGACACCAAGCCGCTCTGCCCAAACGGCAGGATCCGGGCCACACCAGTGCGCGGCGGGAATCTGGTCTCGATCATCGACGCCACCGCCCGGGAAGACCGCCACACCAGCGGCGAAGGCCATCCGGGCGTGACGTCGCAAGAAGTAAATCTCCAACCCGCCGCCCTCGGCTGCTAGGCCATTGCGGATCAACACCACCGAAGCGGCGTTGCGAGGCTCCACGTCGACCGGCGGGTCAGGCAACATCAGATCTCGACGATGAGCTCAACTTCGACCGGCACATCCAACGGCAGCGCAGAGACACCCACGGCTGACCGCGCGTGTTTGCCAGCCTCGCCAAAGACCTCGCCCAAAAACTCAGACGCTCCATTGGCGATCTTGGGCTGGCCAGTGAAGTCGGGCGTGGAGGCCACGAAGACGACCACTTTCACGACCCGCTTGATCAACGCCAGGTCGCCGATCTCGGCCTTAATTGCGGCCAACGCATTCAGCGCACATTGGCGGGCACACGCATAGCCGGCTTCCTCCGACACGTCTCCACCCAATTTGCCGGTGGCGAGCATCACGCCGTTGACAGCCGGCAGCTGGCCAGCGGTGAAGACGAGGTTGCCGGAGCGCGCTGCCGGTTGGTACGCCGCCAACGGAGGCACCACCTCTGGCACGGTGAGGCCCATCTCAGCTAGGCGCGCTTCCGGCGTGCTCATGCGAGTGGCCTTTTGAAGTAGCCGACCAGATTCTCCGGATTCATTCCGGGCGCGATCTGCACCAACTCCCACCCGTCCTGCCCGAAGTTGTCGAGGATCTGCTTCGCGGCGTGAGTCAAGATTGGCGCGGTTAAATACTCCCATTTCGTCATGGGCGCACGATACTCCGACAGCTCGCAGGCAGCGCGTTAGGACCACAAGGGATGCTGGGAACATGTCCATCGATCCGATCAACCCGACAGCGCCCGGCCTGACGGGACGCGTGATGATGAACCAGGACTGGCGCGATCTGACGATGCTGCACTGGGCCGTGCCGCCCGAGCGGGTCGCCGACTTCATGCCACCCGGCGTACGCCCCGACACCCTCAACGGCGTCACCTTCGTCGGCTTGGTGCCGTTTCGGATGGTTGACGCAGCGCCGCTGCGCGGGAAAGGTACTCCGTGGCTTGGGACGTTTCTGGAAACCAATGTCCGGCTCTATTCCGTCGACGAAAGCGGCACCCGCGGCATTGTTTTCCTGAGCCTCGATTGCGATCGGCTAATCGTGGTCGCCGGCGCGCGGCTAGCGTTTGCGGTGCCCTATCGCTGGGCCCAGATGACCCACCGGTCCCGACCGGTCGAGGGTGGCTCAGGACAAAAACGCCGGGAGCATCGCTACGCCGCTAGATTGCTGCGACCAGGGCCTGCTGTCACCAGCAAGATCGCCGTCCAAGTCGGCGCCGAGCGCACCCCCACCGAGCTCGATCACTTTGTCTCAGCGCGCTGGGGACTGCACACCCAATGGCCGCCGGCGGCTGGGCCAACGCTCTATATCCCCAATCAGCACGAACCCTGGCCCCTCCACGACGCCGAACTCCTCGAACTGGACGACCAACTGATGGCGTCCGTCGGGCTGCCGGAGTTGGCCGATCGTCCGCCCGATCAGATCGCCTTTAGCCCCGGCGTACACACCGAATTTGGCTGGCCTCGGCGCTAGGTGTACCTACGCCAGAACCCTCCGTCCACCTAGCCCAACGGAGGCTCGGTCTTGGCTCCCGGATCTCGTCCTCGGTCACGCCCGGCGCCAACTCGACCAGCATCAAACCGTCCGGGGTCACGTCGATGACGCCCAGGTCTGTGATGATGCGGTGGACAACTGCCTTGCCGGTGTAGGGCAGTGAACATTCGTTGACGATCTTGAAGGACCCATCGCGGGCGACGTGTTCCATCAGCACGATCACGCGCTTGGCACCATGGACGAGGTCCATCGCCCCGCCCATGCCCTTCACCATTTTGCCGGGGATCATCCAGTTGGCGATGTCGCCGCCAGCCGAGACCTGCATGGCGCCCAGGATCGCGGCATCAATCTTGCCGCCGCGGATCATGCCGAACGACGTCGCGGAGTCGAAAAAGGACGCCCCTGGGCGCAGCGTGACCGTCTCCTTGCCAGCGTTGATCAAATCGGCGTCTTCATCACCAGCAAAGGGATAAGCCCCCACGCCCAGGATGCCGTTTTCGGATTGCAGGACCAGCTCGACGCCCTCGGGCACATAGTTGGGCACCAGCGTCGGCAGCCCGATGCCGAGGTTGACATAGGAACCGTCGGACAACTCTGAGGCGGCCCGAGCCGCCATCTCTTCGCGCGACCAAGGCATGTCAGGCATCCTCTCTGGGTCGGACCGTGCGGCGCTCGATCCGCTTGTCGGCCGCCTGTTCGGGGGTCAACACCACCACCCGTTGCACGAAAACGCCAGGCGTGTGGATGTCGTTAGGGTTCAACTCCCCCGGCTCGACCAACTCCTCGACTTCGACAATCGTGGTCCGCGCACACATCGCGGCAAGCGGGTTGAAGTTGCGGGCTGAGTCTCGATAGACCAAGTTGCCGTGGCGGTCACCCCGCCAGGCGCGGATCAAGCCAAAGTCAGTCACCACAGCCCGCTCCATCACATAGTCGAGCCCGTCGAATTCGCGCACCTCCTTGGCTGGCGAGGCGATCAAGATGCCGCCGGAGTCGTCGTACTTCCACGGCAACCCACCCTCAGCTACCTGCGTGCCAACGCCCGTGCGCGTGAAAAACGCTGGGATCCCCGATCCACCGGCCCGCATCCGCTCGGCCAAGGTCCCCTGCGGAGTGAGCTCAACCTCGAGCTCGCCGGAGAGGTATTGCCTCTCGAATTCCTTGTTTTCCCCGACGTACGACGCGACCATCCGCCGCAACCGCTTGGCGTGGAGCAACAGACCCAACCCCCAGTCATCGACTCCACAGTTGTTGGAGACCACTTCGAGGTCGCTCGCGCCTTGCGCCAGCAACGCCTCAATCAAGACCGACGGGATGCCGCACAGCCCAAATCCACCTACCGAAAGGGTCATGCCGTTCGCAATATCAGCGACCGCCTCAGCGGCGCTGGAGACAACTTTGTCCATGGTCGCGATCTAACCACAGCCGACGCCCCCATACCCTTGGCTCGTGCCCCCCGACCCCACCCGCCTCCACATCGTCACGGGCAAGGGCGGGACTGGGAAATCGACCGTGGCTGCCGCGCTCGCGTTGGCGCTGGCCGACAGCGGCAAGCGCGTCTTGTTGTGTGAGGTCGAGGGTCGCCAGGGGGTCTCGCGGCTCTTTGGCAGGGGCCCCCTCGACGCCAGCGAGGTCACCCTTGCGGCGGCCGATGGCGGTGCGGTTTACGGCCTCCATATCGACCCCGAAGACGCGCTTCGCGAATATCTGACGACCTTCTTCCACCTCGGTCCGGCAGCTCGCCTCCTCGAGACTTTTGGTGTCGTGGAGTTCGCCACCTCAATCGCCCCTGGCCTGCGCGACGTACTGCTCACCGGCAAGGTCTATGAAGCCACCAAAGCAGTACGCCGCCGCAAGGGCGCCAGATCGTATGACGCTGTGGTGCTCGATGCCCCACCAACCGGGCGGATCGGCCGCTTCCTACTGGCGAATGCCGAGCTGGCGGGGCTGGCCAAAGTCGGCCCGATCAAGTCGCAAGCCGACAGCGTGATGGCCACCTTGCGAAGCAAGCAGACCGTGGTCCACCTGGTGACGTTGCTTGAGGAGATGTCAGTTCAAGAGACCCGCGAGGCGGTGACCGAACTGCGCGCAGCCAATCTGCAGGTTGGCGCAGTCATCGTGAACCAATCACATCCGCAATCACTCGACGCGGAAGCACTGGCCCTGGCCAAGGCCGGCCAGATCGATGGCGTCCAGGTCCGCTTGGATCTCCAGTCGGTCGGTCTCAAGACGCCGGCACAGCACTGATCGATGATCTCCTCAAGGGTGGCGTTGAGCACGCCGAACGGCGGGAGTTGGAGGACGAGCAGCGAAGCGTCATCGACGGTCTATCAGTGCCCGTCGCGGAGTTGCCGCAGGTTCCTGGCGGGGTTGATCTCGCCACGCTGCACCGTCTCTCGGCCATTTTGGGTGCGCAGTTGGTGCAGCAGTGAGCGACGGGTTTGAGATCGACGCGCTGCTTGATGACCCCGAAACCCGGATCATTGTCTGTTGTGGCTCGGGCGGCGTCGGCAAGACCACGACCGCAGCCGCCTTGGCCCTGCGGGCCGCCGAGCGTGGCCGGCAGGTCGTCGTGTTAACGATTGATCCGGCCCGCCGCCTGGCCCAATCGATGGGTATCGAGCGGCTAGACAACACGCCCCGCCCGGTGGTGGGGGTCTCGACCAGCGCCACCAGCGAGGGCAGCCTGCACGCGACCATGCTCGACATGAAAACCACCTTCGACGAGGTGGTGCTGAGCCAAACCACTCCGGAAAAGGCCCAGCAGATTCTCGCGAATCCGTTTTACGTCGCGCTGTCGAGTTCGTTTGCTGGCACTCAGGAATACATGGCCATGGAGAAGCTCGGCCAACTGCATGCCCAGGCGGCCGCCGACGGCAGCTTCGACCTGATTGTGGTCGACACTCCACCGTCGCGTTCCGCGCTCGACTTCTTGGATGCCCCTGAGCGACTGTCCAGCTTCCTTGATGGCCGCTTTATCCGGCTGCTGATGGCCCCAGCTCGTGGTCCAGCCAGGTTCTTCACCTCCGGCCTTGGGCTGGTGACCAACGCCCTGACGACCATCCTGGGCGCACAAGTCCTCCGTGATATGCAGACCTTCGTCGCGGCGTTGGACACCTTGTTTGGTGGGTTCCGCCAACGCGCTGAGAGCACCTACGCACTTCTCCAGGCCAGCGGCACCGCCTTTGTTGTGGTGGCCGCGCCACAACCGGATGCCCTCAACGAGGCGGCGTACTTCTTGACGCGCTTGCGCGAGGAGCAGATGCCGCTCGCGGCCGTGGTCGTCAATCGGATGAACACGCTGCCGGAGTCAAACCTGTCGGCGGAAGACGCAGTTGCCGGGGCCGAGGCCCTAGAGGCGACGGGGCAGTCGTTAACCGCCGGCTTGCTGAGGTTGTACGTCGATCGGTTGGCGACGGCGGGTGCGCAGACTCGAATCCGCGATGATTTTCTCAACGATCATCCCGACATCCCGGTGGTATCGGTGCCCGCGCTCTCGACCGACGTACACGATCTCGCTGGGCTTCGGCTGATCGGCCAACTCCTGGCCGGCTCCCCTGCGGGCGGCCAGTGAGTCGGGCGCGCGGTTAGACCGCGGTCTTCAGTCGATCTGGGTCAGCGGCGTCCAACTTGGCGGCTTCTAGGAAGACCCGCCAGGTCGAAGCCGGACGACGGCGAAGCAGCGCACGACGTTCGCGTTCGGTCATGCCACCCCAAACGCCCCACTCAATCTCGTTATCCAGAGCCTCGGCTAGGCACTCGGTGCGCACGGGGCAGCCAGCGCAGACCTGCTTGGCCTTGTTCTGCTCTGCACCCTTGACGAACAGTTGGTCTGGCTGCGCTCGGCGACAAGCCGCCGCCTTCGCCCAATCCTCAACCCATGTCATCTTTGCCCCGTTTCCACCGCCGAGAGGGAGGCCCGTTCGGACCATCTCTTTACACACTCTTAAGGTAAAGAAAAATGATGGGGCGCTACCAGAGACATTTGGCTCAATAGGTATGACCCATTGGGACTAGAAGTTTCAACCAAATGAGGGTCCGGCTGGGCGCCTCGTCTACCCTGGGTGACATGTCCCGGCCTGTTGAAGAGCGCCCTTCTGCTGCTCGTGTGCTCTCCCACCTCTCAGTGATGGGCGTCGTAGCCGTCATCATGGGTCTGATCACAGCTGGCCTCGCGATCCCCTTTGTTGGCGCTCTCGGCCTAGGCACCAAGCAGGTTGCGGACTCGATGCAGGGCTTCCCGTCTGAGCTCGAAACGCCACCCCTCGCCGAGAAGACGGTGATTCTGGATGCCAAAGGCAAGCAGATCGCGACGATTTTTGACCAGAACCGAGTCAATGTTTCGCTCGACAAAGTGTCGCGCACGATGGTCTCTTCAATTGTCGCCATCGAGGATTACCGCTTCTATGAGCATGGCGCGATCGACCTCAAAGGCACCCTGCGTGCGTTGCTGAAGAACCAGGCAGCTGGTGGCGAAGTTGTGCAAGGTGGCTCGTCGATCACCCAGCAGACGGTCAAGTTGACCCTTATTGCCCTCGCCGGCAAGGACGAGGCCAAGCTGTTGGCCGCCACTGAAGACTCCTACGAGCGCAAGATTCGCGAGTTGCGCTATTCGATTGCCATGGAAGAGGAACACGCCAAGGATTGGATCCTGGAGCGCTATCTCAACACCGCCTATTTCGGTGACGGCGCCTACGGCATCCAGGCCGCCGCACGCAACTACTTCAGCGTGAATGCCAGCAAACTGACCGTAGGGCAGTCCGCTCTCCTTGCTGGTCTCGTTAAGAACCCCGTCGGCTATGACCCGACGCGTTACCCCGATAAAGCAATTGGCCGCCGCAACGTCGTACTTGACCGGATGGCCGAACTCAACGTCATCACCCCGGCCGAACGGGACGAGGCCAAGGGACAGGGCTTAGACCTGAAGGAGAAGGAAACCAAGAACGGCTGCTTCGAGTCCCCCACGCCTCGGTTCTGCCAATATCTCCTGGCCTACCTCGAACAAGACGAGGAGTTGGGCGAAACTCCCGAGGAACGGATGGACTTGCTTAAGTCCGGTGGCTTCACGATTCGCACCACCGTCGACCAGCGATATCAGCGGGCAGCAGATCGATCGGTGGCTGGAGAGGTCTACCCCAAGGACCAAGCCATCGGCAGTCTCGCAATGGTGGAACCAGGCACTGGCGCCGTACGTGCACTTGCGCAGTCCCGCCCGATCGGTGACAAAGAAAAGAAGGGCGAGACCTACCTTAACTTTGTCATTCCAAGCGAGTACGGCGGTTCACGCGGTTTTCAAGCCGGGTCCACTTTCAAGGCCTTCACGCTAGCGGCTGCCCTCAACCGTGGAATACCGCTCGACACCCAAATCAAGGCACCCGAGCCGGTTTCTATCACCCAAACTGAATTCGAAGTCTGTAATGGGAAGCGCTACGACAACTCCGAAGCCTGGGAGCCCGAGAATTCGACGGCCAACGGCACCTTCAATCTCTACAGCGGAACCCAACTCTCCGTTAACACTTTCTTCGCACAACTTGAGCTATCCACCGGTATTTGCCCGCCCTACAAGCTCGCGAAACAGATGGGTCTGGCCTTGAGCAAAAGCGCTCGCAGCGCTGAACTGACACCCTCGTTTACGCTGGGCATCGCGGATGTGAGCCCGCTCGAAATGGCCGAGGCCTATGCCACCTTCGCGGCTCGAGGGAAGCACTGCGAGAGCACTCCGGTGACCTCGATCGAAGATCGGACAGGCAAGGTTGTCCGCGAATACAAGCCAACTTGTGAGCAGGTGTTTCCGGAAGCGGTCGGGGACGGCGTCAGCGCTGTCCTGCGCGGAGTGATCGAAGGGGGCTTTGCCTCAGCGCAACGGCTGAACGTGCCCGCAGCCGGAAAGACCGGCACCACCCAAGACAGCAAGGCCGTCTGGTTTGTGGGTTACACCCCGAAACTGGCTGCGGCAGCGATGATCGCCGGCGCCAATCAGAAGGGTCAGCCGATCGAACTTGAGGGCCAAACCATCGGGGGAAGTTACATTTCCTCAGCATCCGGCAGCGGCTTCGCCGGGCCGATCTGGGGCAATGCAATGAAGGAGATCCAAGACTCTCTCGACTACCAGGAGTTCATCTCCCCCGACCTCAGCGCTATCAGAAGTGAGTTTGCCCGGGTCCCCCGGGTGCAAGGCATGAGCATTGCTCAGGCGACTGAGGCGCTGCATCGAGCCGGTTTCAAGGTTGCCGTCGGCCCATCCACCGATAGCCGCCAGGGTGTAGGGACCGTCGCCAACATCTTCCCTTCCGGCAACACTTCTGCGCCGGTCGGCATGTCGGTCCTGATTTCGCCCTCGAACGGCCAGAAACCGCCGAAGTGCAAGAAGAAGGACCGCCGCCGAGACAACCCGCCACCCCAGTGCTTCCCCGACGGGCCTCCCGACCAAGACCGCTAAAAGCCCGCCGACCCGTCACTCATGTGACCAGACACGCAGTACCAGAAACAGCCGTTGACGGGTCGAAGTAGAGCTGTCGTCGATTTCTGCCAAGAGGAGTGCGTTGCTGTTTGACTCGGGCGTCACCTGAGGATGGGCGGACATCGTGGGCTCGTTTGAGGAATTGTCGGGCGAAGGCCTTCGCCCCACCGCGGCAGCCGAGCGAACTGCCGCCGTCGGCGGCTTACCGCCAGACGTTGGACGGCGTGGAAGTCCACGACGACATCGCCGCCGTGCTCACCACCATCGGGACACGCGCTTCCGGCGCAGACGCATTGTCACCAGAACACAGACAGGCCCTCAGCGGTGCCCTTGTTGCGCTTTTTCGACAAGCCGCAGCCCTTCTCGAGGATCCGGGCCGAGCGTCCGGCTGGGCGTTCACTGATCCGATCATCCTGCAAACGCATGGCCGGTGCATGAGGTGCCACGGACATGGCAGGCACCGATCCGGTTGGTGGTGGGCGCTAAGCCCGGAACTACGTGACCCTCGGCCCTTCCACGTGACCCTCGGCGAATCAGCCGAGTTGGCGGCGTACTTCTGCGGCCACGGCAGCGCCGTCCGCCTTGCCCTTGACCTGCGGCGTCACAACGCCCATCACCTTGCCCATGGCGCGCATGCCTTCGTCGGCGGCGCCGGTTTGGGCAATCGCAGCCGCGATCAGGGCGCTGATGTCCTCAGCCGAGAGTTGGGCGGGGAGGTAATCGGTGATGATTTCGGCTTCAGCCTTTTCCTTCGCCGCCATTTCGTCACGGCCGCCGTCGGCAAAAGCAGTGGCCGCTTCGCGGCGCCGCTTCACTTCGGTCGAGAGGACCCCGATGATGTCATCATCGGTGAGCTCGCGCGCCTCCTTGCCGGCGACCTCAGCGTTGGTGATCGCGGTCAACACCATCCGCAGGGTCGACGAACGCATCGCATCACGCGCCTTCATCGAGGCGGTCAAGTCGGTGCGGAGACGGTCTTTCAAATCACTCATGGGGCCATTGTGGCAGCCTTAGCCGCGTGAGCCTCACTAGTTTTCTCGCCAAGAGCGTCGGCACCGGGCTCACGGCGGGCGCTGGACTCACGGCGTACGCCGTCTGGGAAGCGCGGCAATACACCGTGCGCGAAGCCATCCTGCCGATCCTGCCGGTCGGGGCTGATCCGCTAAGGGTGCTCCATGTCAGCGACATTCACATGACGCCGAGTCAAGGCAAGAAGCAGGAATGGCTGCGTGACCTGGCAGCTCTCAAACCGGATCTGGTGATCAACACCGGCGACAACCTGGCGCACCGCGACTCGGTGCCGGTCGTCGCCGATGCGCTCGGGCCGCTGCTGGATCTCCCTGGAGTTTTCGTTTTTGGGTCAAACGACTACTTCGAGCCGATCGCGAAGAATCCATTTCGCTATCTGATGACCGATGACGGTGCTCGGAACACCACGACCAAGCTCCCCTGGCGTGGCCTTCGCGACACGTTTCACAAAGCGGGTTGGGCTGAGCTGACGAACACGTTCGGGACGCTCCGAGTGGGTGGACTCACGTTGGCCTTTGCGGGAGTGGATGACCCGCATCTTGAGTACGACGACCTCTCCCGCGTGGCCGCGCCCGCGAGCCCATTGGCTGACGTCAGGCTCGCCGTCGCTCACGCGCCCTACCTCCGGGTGCTTGACCAGTTTGCCCGCGACGGCTACGACGCGATCATCGCCGGGCACACCCACGGCGGCCAGGTGTGTGTGCCGTTTTTCGGCGCCCTGACGACCAACTGCGACCTTGAGTCGGCGCGTGCGAAGGGGCTCCACCGGCACCCCGCTGACTCGCGCGATGGCGACCCCGGCTCGGCTTGGCTGCACGTGTCCGCCGGCGTCGGCACGAGCCCTTTTGCGCAGATCCGGATCGCCTGCCGCCCGGAAGCCACATTGTTGACGATGACCGCCCGTCGTCGCTGATTGGTCACCCGCACGTGCCTTAAACGTTCGCCCTTTCGGGCTGAGGACGCGCGACCACTAGAATCCGAACGTGAGTGAGCCCCAAAAGCCGTCCGGTGACGAACCCGGCACCGAACCAGCGATTACCTTTGCCGACCTAGGTCTTGACGACCGCATCCTCAAGGCGCTGAGCGAGGTCGGCTATGAGTCGCCCTCCCCGATCCAGGCAGCCTGCATCCCACCGTTGCTTGAAGGCCGTGACATCGTCGGCCTCGCGCAGACTGGCACCGGCAAGACCGCTGCGTTTGCGTTGCCGATCCTGTCCCGGCTCGACCTGAGTCAGAAGACACCTCAAGCACTGGTGCTGTGCCCCACGCGCGAATTGGCGCTCCAGGTCTGTGAGGCCTTCGAACGTTATGCCAAGGGCATCCGCGGCGTGCACGTGTTGCCGGTTTATGGGGGCCAAGGGTACGGCGTACAACTGAGCGCGCTGCGTCGCGGAGTGCACGTCGTCGTCGGCACCCCCGGTCGGATCATGGACCACTTGGACAAGGGCACGCTCGACCTCAGCGAACTGCGTTTCCTCGTCCTCGACGAGGCCGACGAGATGCTGAAGATGGGCTTCGCTGACGACGTCGAAACGATCTTGGCCGACACCCCTGCCGATAAGAATGTGGCCCTCTTTTCGGCCACGATGCCCCCGCAGATTCGTCGGATCTCCAAGAAATACCTCAACGACGCCACCGAGATCACGATCAAGAACAAGACCACGACCTCGGCAAACACGACGCAGCGCTACCTCACGGTTTCCTTCCCACAAAAGCTCGATGCGTTGACCCGGATCCTCGAGGTCGAAAACTTCGAGGCGATGATCGTGTTTGCCCGCACCAAGCAGGCCACCGAGCAGTTGGCCGAAAGACTCCGCGCCCGCGGCTTCTCAGCGGTCGCGATCAATGGCGACATAGTTCAGGCGCAACGCGAGCGAACGATTCAACAACTCAAAGACGGCAAGCTCGACATCTTGGTGGCCACTGACGTGGCCGCTCGGGGTTTGGACGTCGATCGGATTAGCCATGTCGTCAACTTCGACATCCCGACCGACACCGAGTCCTATGTCCACCGGATCGGCCGCACCGGTCGGGCCGGCCGCAAGGGTGACGCCATTTCGTTCATCACCCCCCGCGAGCGCCACCTACTCAAGGCGATCGAGCGGGCGACTCGCCAGACGCTGACTCAGATGCCCTTGCCGAGCGTTGAGGACGTTAACTCCACCCGACTCAGCAAGTTTGATGAGGCCATCACCACCGCACTCAACGCCGACACGGTCGGCTTCTTTCGAGATGTGGTGGCCCACTATGTCCGCGAGCACGACGTGCCCGAGGTCGACGTAGCGGCCGCTTTGGCCGTCGTACTCCAAGGTGATGATCCGCTGCTGTTGGACCCCGAGGTCAAGCGACCGGCTTACGTCGAGCGCGAAGATCGCGGCAGCAACCAGCGCGGTGGCGGCAGAGAACGGGGCGACGGCGGGTCAGAGCGCACCAAGCGTGAGGCACGCAAGCCTCGCGGTCGCACCGACATCGACATGGCGACCTATCGAATCGCGGTCGGCAAGCGCCACCGTGTGGAGCCTCGGCAGATCGTTGGTGCCATTGCCAACGAGGGTGGTTTGGGACGCAACGATTTTGGCCATATTGATATCCGTGCCGACCACTCGCTGGTCGAGCTTCCCGCTGAGTTGCCCCCTGGCGCGTTGGACAAACTGCAACGCACCCGGATCTCCGGCAAACTCATCGACTTGAGCCTCGACACAGGCGCTCCCATCAACCACCCGGGCGGACATTCTCGAGGAGGATCCGACTACAAAAAGGGACGTCCTGACCGGGACAAGGGCGCGCCCAAGAAGAAGTGGGGCAAGGACTAACTCGGGTCCCGATCAGGCGGGTTAACCGATTGCGGCGCGACCCTTCCGCTCGGGTATGCTCGCCCCTGCTGTCCTCACCGTTTCCACGAGGGCAGCGATCGGGCTGTGGCGCAGTTTGGTAGCGCGCGTCGTTCGGGACGACGAGGCCGCAGGTTCAAATCCTGTCAGCCCGACTTTGTGATGTCTCAAGACATCGGCGACAACCGGACCTGCAATTGCAGGTCCGGTTGTTTCTATTTGGGCGGTCTGTGGGTGGGCCTTTTGGGTGCTCGCGTGGGCTGGTAGTCACGGGTGGGGTCGAGGACGAGCTCGCGGAGGAGTTCGCCGGTGACTGCGTGAACGACTCTGATGTCGAGGTCTTGGATGAGCAGGATGATGCAGGTTCCGGCGTGGGTTCGCCCAATGCCGATGTGGTGCAGTCTGCTGTTGTGCCGCAGGGTGACAGAGCCTGCTTTGTCGACGCGGTCGTGGCGGATCCGGTTGTGGGTTTCGGGATCGCGGGATTCTCCGGGCAGGGCCTTGGGCATCGAGTCGTAGTGCGTTGCTGGGGTGGCCCGGTGGGGCAGTGATCGGTGTGGTCGCCGGTGGTTGTACTCGTCGACGAATACGTCTAGGAGCGCCTGCAGTTCGGTGATGGTGGTCGGCTGGATGGGTTGGGCGCGTAGCCACTTCTTCATGGTCTGCTGGAAGCGTTCGACTTTGCCGCAGGTGGTGGGGTGGTGGGGTCTGCTGTTCTTCTGTACGACGTTCCAGGTCCGGAGTTGTTGTTCGAAGCCGTTGCGGCCTCCTTGGCGTCCGATGCCGGCTAGGCGGACGGTGTAGACCATGCCGTTGTCGGTGAGTGTTGAGGCCGGAATGCCGTGCTGACCTGCGGCTTTGTGGAACGTGGCCAGCACGATGGATCCGGTGACGCGGTGGTGGGCGCTGATGTGTAGGGCGTAGCGGGTGCAGTCATCGAGCCAGGTGATGATCTCGCAGTCGGGGCCGGGTCGGCCATCGGGCCGGGTGAGCCGGTAGTGGGTGAAGTCCGATTGCCAGGTCTCGTTCGGCATCGCTGCCTCGAAGCGGAGGTAGGACGACCTCGGTCGCTTCTTGGGCTCGGACACCACTAGCCCAGCGCGGGTGAGGTGGCGGCTGATGGTCGATCGGGGAACCCGGCGACCATGGTGGTTCTCGAGGTGCCAGGCGATGGTCTCCGGGCCGGCGTCGAGTCCGGCATCCGAGAGCTGTTTGCGGAGGGTGATGATGAGGTCGACCACCTCCGGTGCGAGGGCCGACGGGGTGGTCTTGGGGCGACGCGACCTGGGTTCGAACGCCGTGTCGCCCTCGGCTTCGTAGCGGGCTTTGAGTTTGTAGACCCAGGCGCGGTGTACCCCGTAACGGGCGGCGACCTCGGCGGGGGTCTGGTGGTCGACGAAGAGGGCAGTGAGAACGAGGCGGGCTTTCGATGTGGGCTGTGGCATGTCCGAGCATCGAGCCCGGGTGATGTGTCGCCAGTGACCCGAGACAGGTGTCGCCTATGTCGTGAGACAGCTGTCGCCTATGTCCTGAACCAGCACACTGTCAGCCCGACTTTGTGAACTGAGTGGAGGAAAAAGCGCATCAGGTGCGCTTTTTCCTCCATTTTGTTTCGTTCCAGGGCTGGCCGAATTGGGCAGTGCGCCTAGGCCGCCATCCAGCGGTCGTTGCGGACCCGCCAGCCCAGACCAATGAACCGGGCCAGCATGTAGACGCCGAAGAACGCGACCGCTAGCCAGGCCAGCCCCGCAGCTCCATTCGGATTCCATAGGAGCAGCAAACCCAACGCCGGCAGGAGGGCGATCAGGTTGAGTCCGCCAACCACGGCCAGATATTTGCCGTCGCCGGCACCCATGAGTACGCCGTCGAGAACGAAGACGATTCCGCACAACGGTTGCGCCACCGCCAGAACGATCAGCGCCGGTTGGATCAGGCCAGCAACGGCCGCGTCGCCGACAAAGAGATAGCCGATCACTCCTGACAATGCACCGACAAACACGCCGACGATCACCCCCAGCCACGCACCCCAGGCCAGGGTCCGACGCAAGACCCAGCGCACCTCCGCAACGCCGCCCGCCCCCAGCTCCTTGCCGATGAGGGCCTGAGCGGCAATCGCCAACGCGTCCAACACAAACGCCATCAAGGTGAAGATGGTGAAGACGATCTGCCAGCCCGCCAACTCCGGCTCGCCTAAGGTGCTGGCCACGCCGACCGTCGCCAAGAGAGCAATCCGCAGCGAAATGGTTCGCAAAAAGAGCCACCAGCCGAGGCGTGCCGATCCGCCCATCCCGGCGCGGTGGGGCCGCAAAGGGGCGCCGTGCCGCCGGGCCAGCCCACCGATCACGACGGCGTACGCCGCAGCCATGCCCCATTGGGCCGCAACCGTGCCTAGAGCTGAGCCGGCAATCCCCCAGCCGAACCCATAGATGAACACCCAATTGAGCAGCGCGTTAGCAGCGAAACCGAAGGCGGCGATCCACAGCGGGGTCACCGTGTCTTGCAGGCCACGCAACAACCCGGTCGCCGCAAACACGATCAACATGGCTGGCAAACCAGCCATCGAGATGCCCAAGTAAATCTCGGCTTGAGCGGAAACCTCCTCACTGGCGCCAAACATCGCCACCAACCACGGGCGTCGATGGCGAAACCGACTACCGCGAGCCCAAGACCCAGGCCGAGGGCGAGCCAGAGCCCATCGATGCCGACCGAGATTGCCTCACGAGATTGCCCAGCGCCATAACGTCGAGCCACGGCCGGGGTGGTGGAGTAGGCCAAGAACACCATCAATCCAACGATCGTCTGCAGGACCGCGCCGGCGATTGCTAGTCCGGCCAGCGGAGTGACGCCGAGATGCCCCACTAGCCCGGTGTCCACCATGAGGAAGAGCGGTTCGGCAACTAGCGCACCCAGCGCCGGCACAGCCAACCGCAGGATGTCGCGGTTCACGGTGTTGGAAGTGGTGTCGGAAGTGGGCATTGACGTGAGCCTAGACGCGGCTGACTGGTTTCGAGACGGCGCTAGCGCGCCTCCTCAACCAACACACGCTCTTGGTGGTTGAGGAGCGAGGCACGAGCGTCTCGAAACCAGACCCAAGCCAACAAGGTTGGTCAGGCGCCGCCGAAGCCGCTCAACAGGAAGAAGAACACGACGTACGCCGTCACCGCGCCGAGAAATCCGGCGGCAGCTCCAACGGCGACTCGACGACTGGTGTTGGTGCTGTCTGACAGTCCAGGGAGCTTTGTCCAGAGCAGGATCCCGGCGAGCAACATCAGCCCGACGTGGACCGGCGCGATGAGATTCTCGTTGACGCGGTCGATGACCGCAGCGACCAGCGGGAGCGTCACCACTCCCAACACGATCAGCAGGACAATGGCATAGAGGCGGCGGTAGCCAGTGCCTGGACTTGATTCCACAGCACCACGTTACCGCCGCATCAACTACTTCAGGAGGCCCTGCATGAGCGCTATCTCGCTGGACTGCCCGGCTTCGATCGCCGCTGCCAACTCGATCGCCTCAGGAAACTTGCCGTCGGCCTGCTGGGTCTTGGCCATCTCGATCGCACCCTCGTGATGGGCCATCATCGAGGTGAGCCACATGGTTTCAAACTCCGGACCGGTGGCCGCCTCAAGCGCCGCCATCTCCTCGCCAGTCATCATCCCGGGCATGTCCGGCATCTCCATCTCAGAGTGATCAGCCTCAGCATTGGCGTGATCGCGGGGCGTCTCGGGGATGGGTTGGTCCCAATCCGTGAGCCAGTCGCTCATCAGCTCGATCTCCGGCGCCTGGGCAGCCAAGATCGTGTCGGCTAGAGCCTGGACTTCAGGGGTTAGTTCGCGACCCAAGGTGAGATCGACCATCTGCAAGGCCTGGGCGTGGTGGGGAATCATGTCGGTGGCGAAAGCCACATCCGCTTTGTTGAAGACCGCGTCGTCCGAGACCTCGGGACTCGTCTCTGGCTCACTTCCGCAGGCTGCGAGCAACGTGAAGGCAATGGCCGCAACGAAAAGTCTGGACATCCACATGTCTACTCCTCACTTTCTCGGATAATCGGATCGGCGGGAGCGTTTGACAGGTCTTCGCAGCCTATCGACCTGCTTTTCGCTCCCGCCAATGCCCCACGGAAGCCTGCAGCGCCTCAAGAAGCAATGCTGGTCAGCGCGCGGCCAACAACTCCGCAATCTGGACCGTGTTGAGGGCCGCACCCTTGCGCAGGTTGTCGTTGCTCAGGAACAAGGCCAGCCCCCGATTGTCATCGACACCCGGATCTTGCCTGAGTCGCCCGACGTACGACGCGTCCTTGCCGGCTGCCTGCAGCGGGTTGGGAACGTCAGTGAGTTGTACGCCGGGTGCGTGAGCCAGCAGCTCGGCGGCGCGGGCAGCGGTCATTGGCCGGGCAAACTCAGCGTTGATCGCCAATGAGTGGCCAGTGAACACCGGCACCCGCACGCAGATGCCAGACACCCGAAGATTAGGGATGCCGAGAATCTTGCGCGACTCGTTGCGCAACTTCTGCTCTTCGTCCGTCTCATTCAGCCCATCCTCGACAATCGACCCAGCCAGAGGCACGACGTTGTAGGCGATGTTGCGGGCGTACTTCACTGGATCGGGGAAGGTGACCGACTCACCGTCGTAGGCCAATTCGCGCGCCTTGTCACCGGCTGCGGCGACCTGTGAGGCCAACTCCTCAACACCGGCCACGCCTGAACCCGACACCGCTTGATAGGTGGACGCGATCAACCGCACCAACCCCGCCTCATCGTGCAACGGCTTCAGCACCGGCATCGCCGCCATGGTCGTGCAATTCGGGTTGGCGATGATGCCCTTTCGGGCATCCGCGATCGCCTCCGGATTGACCTCGGAGACAACCAAGGGGATGTCGGGATCCATCCGGAAAGCCGATGAGTTGTCGACCACGATCACGCCGGCAACCGCAAACTTTGGCGCCAGTGCACGGGAGGTCGTGGCGCCAGCCGAGAACAGGGCAACATCCAAACCCGAAGGATCAGCCGTCGAGGCATCTTCCACCACAATCTCGCGACCCTCATATGGCAACACCGTGCCCGCAGAGCGGGCCGAGGCGAAGAACCGAATTTCCTCGATCGGGAAGTTGCGCTCGGCGAGGATCTGACGCATCGCCACGCCCACCTGGCCCGTTGCACCAACGACGCCAATTCGCAGCGCCCTCATCGGCCGGTCCCGCCGTACACCACTGCTTCGGCCTCATCTGCATCGAGTTCGAACGCGGAGTGGGTGGCCCGGACAGCCGCATCCAGTTGGTTCTCGTCGATGATGACGGAGATCCGGATCTCCGAAGTGGAGATCATTTCGATGTTGACCCCAGCCGAGGCCAGCGCAGCAAAGAACTTCGCGGTGATGCCTGGGTGGGAGCGCATGCCAGCACCAATCAGCGAGACCTTTCCGATCTGATCGTCGTAGAGCAACTTGTCATAGCCGACCTCGGACTGGATACGCGCCAACGCGGTCATGGCGGATTGGCCATCACTTCGGGGCAGGGTGAAGGAGATGTCGGTCAACCCCGTCGCCGCAGCGGAGACGTTCTGAACGACCATGTCGATGTTGACTTCACTGGCGGCGATCGTCTCGAAGATGCGAGCGGCCTCGCCGACCTTGTCAGGCACCCCGACAACGGTGATCTTGGCTTCGCTCCGATCGTGGGCGACCCCAGCGATGATGGCCTGTTCCATGGAACTTTCCTCTCCGGATTCTGGGACGACCCAGGTGCCTTCCTTCTGGGAGAAGGAAGAGCGAACGTGCACGGGCATGTTGTAGCGGCGGGCGTATTCGACACACCGCAAGTGCAGAATCTTTGCGCCAGCTGCGGCCATTTCGAGCATGACTTCGGTCGAGACTCGATCGAGTTTGCGGGCCGTCGGGACGATCCGAGGATCAGCAGTGAACACGCCGTCAACATCGCTATAGATCTCGCAAACCTCAGCACCGAGCGCAGCCGCCAGCGCAACTGCAGTGGTGTCGGAAGCGCCGCGACCGAGTGTGGTGATGTCTTTGGTGTCCTGGGAGACACCTTGGAAACCGGCCACGATCGCGATCGCACCTTCACCTAGCGCCTTCTCAATCCGGCCCGGCGTGATGTCGATGATCTTGGCTTTGCCGTGTGCTGAGTCGGTGATCACACCGGCCTGCGAACCGGTGAAGGACTGCGCCTTGTGGCCGAGTTGGGCAATCGCCATCGCGACCAACGCCATGGAGATGCGTTCACCAGCCGTGAGGAGCATGTCTAGCTCTCGCGGCGGCGGAAGAGGAGTGACCTGCTCGGCGAGATCGCGCAGTTCGTCGGTGCTATCGCCCATGGCGGAGACCACCACCACGACGTCCTTCCCGGACTTTCGGGTCGCGACGATCCGCTGGGCAACCCGCTTGATGCCGGTGGCGTCGGCGAGCGACGAGCCGCCGTACTTCTGCACGACGATGGGCGGGCGCGTCGGGGTGGTGGGAGTGGTGAGCATTTCAGACTCGGAGACCACGATGGTTCGTCCTCAGCAAGATGTGGGGTTGGTCGGGAGGTCCGCGCCACGCTGCGCAACAACCGCAGAAGAGTCTACCTGGGGTCGGGGTTAGTCCCCGGCCAATATCTCATTGGCGACCGCGACCCGATCTTCGTCGGGATCCTCGTCGGCATCGAGTCGATCGTGGGAGACGACCGAGAGCAGCGCGTTAAGCGCTGCGCCAGCGAGGTTGCCCCACGAGGCGACGTAGGAAAACTGCCACCACCACAGGGCCTCCATCACCCGGCCGGTGCGGTGGTGACGCAAACCATTCTCAAGATCGGAGGCGATCTGGGTGAGATCGTCGGAGAGTTGGCTCTCGACGACATCGGGAACATAGGGATCGAAAACGAAGCTGTAGGTGTCGACGTTGCCGAGCATGTCAGCAAGCCGCAGCCGCATGGCATCGAGGTCGGCATCCGGCCCGACGTCGGGTTGGAACTGGTCGATCGGGGTGAAGTCTTGCTGGGCACCCAGGCGCGCGCCGGCCAGGAGCACCTGCGAAACCTCAAGCAACAGCAAGGAAATGACCCCACCGCCGTCGGCTTCACGAGCAATAGCCTTCAGTGCGAGCAGAAAACTCTCCATCTGATCGGCGATCTGTTGGGCGAACTCCTCGGTCTCCGAGTCGATCAACTCAAGCGGCGGTTCAGTCATTAGCGGATCGCCTCCCAGCGAGTGCACGGCCCAGGGTGACCTCATCGGCATACTCAAGGTCACCACCTACTGGTAGTCCACTAGCCAACCGGGTTACGCGCAAGTCGAGGGCACTCAACATGCGCGTGAGATACGTCGCGGTGGCCTCACCTTCGAGGTTGGGGTCAGTGGCGAGAATGACTTCGGTGACCGTGTTGTCGGCCAGCCGCATCATCAATTCGCGGATGCGGAGTTGCTCGGGGCCGATGCCATCGATGGGCGAAATTGCGCCTCCGAGCACGTGATAGCGGCCCCGGAATTCGCGCGTGCGCTCGATGGCGACGACGTCCTTATATTCTTCGACCACGCACAACAGGGCTGGGTCACGCCTGGGATCGCGACAGATCCGGCATTGGTCTTCCTCGGAAACGTTGAAGCAGATGGTGCAGAACTTAACCCTCGCCTTGACCTGGATCAGCGTGTCAGCAAGGCGGCGTACGTCGACCGAGTCGGTCTGCAGCAAGTGGAAGGCGATGCGTTGGGCGCTCTTTGGCCCGACCCCGGGCAGCCGGCCAAGCTCGTCAATCAGATCTTGAACGATGCCTTCATACACGTCTGGTCAGCCCGATTCGCATTAACCCAGCCCTCATCAACCCGGCCATTACTGACCAATTCCGGGGAAGCCGCCACCGAGGCCGCCCCCACCCATGGCCTGCGCCATCGGACCAAGCGCCGCGGCAGCGGCTGCGTCCGCGCGGGACTTCGCGTCGCGATAGGCCGCCACGATCAGGTCGGCCAGGTCGGTGAGGTCGTCTTCGTTGGTGCCGTCGAAGCTGCCGGACTTGATGGTGACGGACTTGAGCTCGCCCACGCCGCTCACGCTCACCTTCACTGCGTCTCCCCCGGCGCTGCCCTCAATCGTCGCCTCGGCCAGTGAGAGTTGGGCGTCTTGGAGCTGCTGTTGCATTTGCTGGGCTTGCTGGAGCAGCGCGCCCATGTCGAACCCACCAGCGCCGCCAAGCCCAAGGGCTTCGAGGGGGTTGGGCTGATTGTTATCGGAATTCTCGGTCACTGGCTCTTCTCCTCGATGATCTGCGCACCCAACTCACGCTGGAGCAACTCTGCCCCGGTCAAGCCCGATGACTCGGCATCTGGGTCGTCTCGGTGTGCCTCCGCGTCAGCGGCGGCAGCTTTTTCGTCAGCCTCGCTGGTGACCGCCCCGGGGGGCCTCGTCTCGCGAATCGCCTCGCGAGCAGTCGTCGCTTCGGAAGCCCAGTCAGGTGGCGGGCCCGCTTCCTCGAAGTTGTCGCTCGCCGGGGGCAACGGCGGGCGCGCTAGGCGCAGTGGTTGACGTCACCGTCTTGGCCTGAGCGCCATCCGCGCTGGCGCCGGGGTCGACGATCGCCTCGACCTTCCAGTCCGTGCCGACGACGTCGATCGCGGCCTGGCGCACGATCTCGGTGCTGCCTCCCCCGACGAAGGACTCCCGCGCACCGTTGTTGCTAAACCCAAGGGTGAGCGTGGTTTCGTCAACGGCCACGACCTGCGCGTGCTGGGTGAGGTGGATCCAGGTGACCCGGCGCCGCGCCTTGGTGGCTTCGACAATGTCGGGCCAGAGCCGGCGTACGTCGGCTAAGGACAGGCTTCCTTGCTTGGCCGGTTGTTGTTGAGGGGTGGGCATGGCTGGCGCGGGTGGTGTGGAGTCGGGTTCCTGAGGTTGGGAGCGGGTTTGCTCGAGCGCCGCCGCGAGTTGGGGGGCGGCTGTTGGTGGTGGTGGATCCGGTTGGGTGGCCCTGCGGGACTCCTCCTGGGTCGCTCGCACTGCGGATTGCACCCGTCGTACGTCGTCCGTGCTGGGTTGCTGAACAGGCGAGTCGCCCGTGATCGCGAGTCGGCGCTCCATCCGGTCGAGGCGGGCCTGGATGCCGTCGGTGGAATGGTCGGCCCCGGGCAGGAGCACGCGGGCGCAGATCAATTCGAGCAACAACCTCGGAGCCGTCGCTCCACGCATCTCGGTGAGGCCTGTCGCCAACAGGTCGGCCGCCCGATTGAGATCCGACGCGCCGAAACGGGCCGCCTGAGCCACCAACCGCTCGGCTTGATCCTCGGACACGTCAATCAAGCCTGTGGCCGGAGCATCGGGGACCGCCGAGACGATGACCAGGTCACGGAGTCTCCGCAGCAGGTCTTCGGCAAAGCGCCGTGGATCTTGGCCGGTCTCGATGACCTTGTCGACGACCCGGAAAACCCCTCCACCGTCGGCGGCGGCGAACGCGTCGACCACTTCGTCGAGCAGCGAGTCGGGTGTATAGCCAAGCAGCCCGGCCGCCAACGTGTGGGTCACTCCTTCGGATCCGGCCCCACCCAGCAACTGGTCCAGCACGGATAAGGTGTCGCGGGCAGAACCAGCCCCGGCCCGCACGACGAGCGGCAACGCAGCGGGCTCGATCGTGACGCCTTCCTTCTCGCACAATTCGACGAGATAAGAGGAGAGCAGCCGCGGCGGAATCAGGCGGAACGGGTAGTGATGGGTGCGCGAGCGAATCGTCGGCAGCACCTTGTCAGGCTCGGTCGTGGCGAAGATGAAGCGCAGGTGGGGCGGTGGCTCCTCGACCAGTTTGAGCAATGCGTTGAAACCTTGGGTGGAGACCATGTGGGCCTCGTCGATGATGTAGACCTTGTAGGTGCTGGCGACTGGCGCAAAGAACGCTTTCTCGCGCAGATCACGCGCGTCGTCCACCCCGCCGTGGGAGGCCGCGTCGATCTCGATGACATCAATCGACCCCGGTCCTCCGCGCGCCAGATCCTGACAACTGCGGCACTCGCCACACGGATCGGCGATCGGCGCCTGCTCGCAGTTGAGCGCTGCGGGCGAGGATGCGCGCTGATGTGGTCTTGCCACAGCCGCGTGGGCCGGAGAAGAGATAGGCGTGGTTGACCCGGTTATTGGCGAGCGCGGCGCGCAAAGGCTCCGTGACGTGATCCTGGCCGATGACTTCGGCAAACGTCTCCGGGCGATAGCGGCGATAAAGCGCGAGGGGTGACTCCACTCCTGAACCTTAACGAGTCGCGCCGACAGGCGGGCCAAGCACGTCGACCCGTCACTGATGTGGGCAGACACGCCGTGTCAGAAACACTGATTGACTGGTCGACGTAGGACTGAGGAGGCTGTCGCCTGAGCAGTTGGGCGTGAAAAGGCCCCCCGTGCACCCGACAGAGCTCACTTACCCTTGCTGCCTTCCGGCCCTGGGGGAGTTGGGCGAGATGCCGCCACACGGGGGGTTGCCCCGAGTCTAGGCGAGCAGTTCGGATGGCGACAAAAGCAGCCGACCAGGGCGCGATTTCAGGGAGGGTCCAATCGGCAGGTAATCTCCTCGACGGAGGATTCGCCTAGTGGCCTATGGCGCTCGCTTGGAAAGCGGGTTGGGTTAATAGCCCTCAGGGGTTCGAATCCCCTATCCTCCGCCAAATTTTTTCGTCTGATCGAGCAGGCTGCGGTTATTGCCGGTCTACCTGGTAGACGGAGACCAACCGCAGCCTCGGCATACCTCTGACTAGACGGATTGATTTCGCCATCCAAGTGTGGCCCGCCGTCCCGGAGGCATAATTTGCCAAGTGTCAGCGATTGAGGGCCATCGGGCGGCTGTGGAGAACGCGCTGACTGCGATTGGGCTGGGTTGGGACGCGTGGCCGGGCATCCTCGCGAATGACCAACTGACCCCGGACGTCCGACTCTCCGGGTTGCTGGTGCTGCTCGTGTCGACGGAATCAAATGTGCCCATCACGTCCTACTCCTTCATCGTGGGCGAAGAGGACAAATCCCTCGACATGTGGGGTCGTCCGCGGCAACCGTGGGAGCGACTCCAGCGGGTGACACTGCCGTGGACCGCGCCAACCGCAACGGCCGCCGTTGAGTCGGTCACCCGTGCCCTCGACTATGACGACCGAAGCTGTCCCTGGTCCTCCGAGGAGCCAAGCAGGTTTGTGAAGAGGGCCTCGCCGACATCGCCCTGCTCGAAGCCTTGACCACGGCTATCACTCGGCTCGACACCCTGAAGAATCACGAGTCGGGTGTCGCGGAGATGGCCAGTCTGGCCCGGCGAGTAGTTGCTTCCGCGACACCCCCAGATCTGCTGGATCTCTCGTTGCTCGCCGGCGGTGACACTTGGGCCGGACTCGCTCGACGAGGCCGCCCGAGCGGCGCCGGCAACAGAGGTGGCGCCGCTCGATCCGCCTGCTCGGCGGGTTGGGGCCACGCAAGCCGTCGCAGCGGTGGCTCCACCAGGTCCAGGAAGCACTGACTTCCCCGGCCGCCCAGTCACTGCTGCGAGCAGTGGCTGGAGTTCGGCGGCGTACGCCGAAATCGTGCCCGAGTGTCCCGACTCCGAGCTCGAGCTATTGCCGAGGAACGCTGTTGATCGGCACCAACACCGACTTGGTGAGGGCTTCTGTGTGGGGGGCCAGCCAACTGCCCGCGGGAAGACTGGGCGGCCGGCCTGCTCGGGACACTTGCCCGGCGCGGTGCGGCACACAACGGCTTGGCTGGGCACCCCGAAGCGTTGTCGTTGAAGGTCGCCGTCGCGGCCGTTGACACCTTGATCGCCCGGGGAGGAGCCGCCGACAGACGAGTCTTGGGTGACCTTTTCGAAGACCTCCAACGCCGCGATCTGGTGAAGAAGGTGGGTGAGGCCCTTCACCGGGTAGACGAGGCAGCTGAGCGCGATGAGGAGTTGCGGCGTACGAAGGCACAAGAGGTACGCCGCCGAGCCAGCCCGGCTCCCCGCAAGGCCACGGGCGGCAATGGACTCGCTCCTGCGTCAAGCACTTTGGGGCCGACTTACGCGCTCTTGGTTTCAAAGGTGGGCCGCGGTCATGGCAGCGAATCAACAGCGATCGGGTCGATCTCATCTATGTCGATGCCTTCGTCGATGTCGGCACCGGACAACGCAGACTGACTTTGGACTATGGAACGCGCTTTGCGGTGGCCCACCCCGACGAGCCCTGGGAACCCGCGAGCCAGAAGATCAGGCATCAGCACTTGGACCTGACGATCGCTGAGAGTGCGATCGACAAAGACCCGTTCAGGGAGACCCAACTCGAAGCAATTGCGTTACGAATACGCCAGGTGGTGGTCCCGTTCCTGGACACTCTTGGTCGATATGAGTTCGCAACAGACGTTCTTGAGCATGGGATTGGTGTGCCGCCGATGGCAGAGCTGATCGAGGGTGGGATGTATAGCAACGATCGAGGCAGGGTGTTGGCCCTACTCGCGCGCGCCCACGCCTCGACTGATGCGCGTCGTTATAGCAAAAGTAGATGTCCTTGCCTCCCGTGTCGGGGATGAGAACGGCGTGGTATCGAGGATCACGCTCGTTCCCTCGCTCCTCAACCACCGAGCAAGCGTTTCACACCTCGGGGGGTCCGGGGCGCGGCGGGGGTCGGCCAGGGGTGTCTTCTCCATCTCCTCGGCAGAGGTTTCACCCCGAACAAATTGGCCGAGGACGCCCTCGTCGATGGCGATGACATAGCCGATCACTGCGCAGCCAAGGAGCGCGAAAGCGATGACGTAGAGATAAGTGAGGTAGACGAACGCGATGCCGATCGAGCCATAACGCTGGCTGCTCGACTCCAAAGCAGCGGGCAGATAGATCAACCAGAACGGCCTGGTGACAAAGATGGCCAGCCCATAGAGAAAGGCGCCGGGCAGGAGCCGACGAAGTGGCACCCGTCCAGCCATGAGCAGCCACGGGATAAAGGCCCCGATGCCAATGTTGATAACCGCCGAAACACTAGTGCTCCAGAAATCACGAGGAGGCACCGACTCAAGAGCCGCCCCCAGGAACCGGGCAACGACAGCGGCCAGCGCCAGCACAAAAACCGCAGCGAGCCAGCGCCACGCCTCGAACATCTTGGTTTTGGTGCGCCCGTGTTGCCAGATGGCGTCGTACGCCCGGGTTAGTGCGCGCGAGAGTGACGTCGCGGACACTAGGACTACGAGTACGCCGACGATGCCGAACGTGCCGATCCCCCCAGAAGAGGTGACTACGTCATCGAGGATGCTGGACGCGTCGCCCGGCAATTCGACTGCGTCGGCGGCATCCTTGGTGGCCTTTGCCCCAAAGAGCGCGGCCCCCATGATGATGATCGGGAAAACGGAGGTGAATAGTTGGGCGGCAATGGTCATCGCGCGGTCGAAGATCTGAATACGCTGGAAACCAGCCACGATGCGCAACCCGACCCGACCTGGCCAGTTGGACATCAACCAAGGGATCTGCCGCCGGAACCGTTCGGGGAGTTTGGCCACGATGGCCAACTGATCCTCGGTTAGCCCGGGGTTGGTGACGTCATCGGAATCCAGCGCCATCCGGGCGTCCCTTCGTCGCGGCCTAGCGAAGCAGGACGAACGCTACTCGCAAACTGGGTTACACGGGATAGTCCGCTTTGAGTGACTGGTGGCCCGGAAGACTTGCGCACTTTCAGGGTGGGAGACTACGCCCTCGGCGCGGTCGCGGACTGGATGCACCGGACCGTCGGTGCCATCGAGGCGGGCGGCTTGACTGGCAATCGATGGCGGCAAGCACGGCCAGCCCACGAAAACGCCGATGCCCGTGGATCTGCCGACTTCGACGAAGGCATCAAAAGCCCGCTGAATGACATTAGCCTCGGCGACGTACGACAGCGACTGCGCTCAACGCTGGGGTGTTCGTTGTGAACTAGCGGTCGCGCAGCGTCGCCAACTCAACCTGGCGGCCAACGGTTTCATCGATCACGAGGTTGAGGGTCTCGGGGATCTCGCCCTCAAGGCGGTCCAACAGGGCTTCGTAGGGCGGCAGGTCACCGGGGGTGTCCATGTGGATATAGAACGTCGTCCCGGCTGAGTCGACACTGGTGACTTTTGCCCCCGGCACGTCAGTGACCCACTCTGTGGCTGCCTCGGTGATCCGATCTGACCAGATTGCCACTTCATAGGCCACGACGGTGTTCGCGATCAGCGGGACAGACACCGCACCCAACAGGATGCCGATGGTGCCGTAAGCACGGCGCCGCGATCGCCCGGTTTGCTCGACCACCTCGCCGGCGTACCCCAAGACGGCGAAAACGAAGGTCCCCGCGAGAACTAGGGCCAGTAAGTTGGAGAGGAACAGCAGCAACGCACCCACCGCGAGCAGGCCAGCGCCCTGCCCGAGACACAGTCCAACCACAGCCAGAGGCGGCACCAGCGAGATCGCAATCGCGACTCCGGGCAGCACCGCGGCCACGTCGCGACGAGCCAGCGCGACAGCCCCAGCCAAACCGGTGGCCACAGCCCCGACAAGATCTAGCACTCCCGGCGAGGTCCGGCCCCGATTTGGGGGTTGCCGGTGAGGTCGTACGTCGCCGGAAGCGCAAATGAGAACAGCACACCAATCACGATGACCAAGAGCGCCCCCGCAGCGACGTACACAAGGGCTGAGGTCTTTTCATACTTCACGATGGAGAGCGCGACACCCATGATCGGCGTGGACAGCGGGGCGATGATCATGGCGCCAATGACGGTGGCGGTGGAGTCGGCCAACACGCCGGCCGTGGCGATCACGGCAGCGAAGGTCAGCATGGTCCAGAAGGCCGATTCCTTGGATCTTCGATCACCAACCCGCAAGTCGAGCTCTGCGTTCAATTCGTCAAGAGTCCGTCGCTGTGCCTCAGGCAACACCAACTGCGGAACTCGCGCTCATTAGGGCTTGACCTTAGGCTCGTCGAGTGAGGCGGTCAACGAACCGCGCTCCGGGAGAGCAAGAGTCCAACACAGCGCCACCGGGGTTCTAGAGTGAAGTGCGTGTTGTCCACATGACCCGCTCCCCCTCGAGGTCTACCGCAGGCGTTGACCAACCACTCAAAGCGCTCTGGGAACGCCACCGTTCCTTTCGGGGGAAGTTCATCGCCGCTGTGGTCGCTTCGACAATCAACAAGATTGCCGATGTCGGGCCCGAACTGCTGATCGGGGCGGCCGTCGACGTCGTGGTCCGGGGCGAGGATTCGTTTGTGTCGGCGCTGCTCAATGTCGATTCCCGTTACGCCCAGTTGGGTTGGCTTGCGGTCATCAATGTGGTGGTGTGGCTGATCGAATCGGCATCGGAGTATGTCGCGGATGTGCTGTGGCGGGGTCTGGCCCAAGGGGTCGAACACGCTCTGCGGGTTGAGGCCTATGACCATGCGCAACACCTGGACCTGAGTTGGCACGAATCTCGCCCCAATGGCGCCACCGTCGCGGTCTTGAACGACGACATCAACCAGTTGGAGCGTTTTCTCGACGTCGGAGCACCCGCCATCTTGCAGACGACGCTCAACGTGGTCTTGGTGGGCGTCGTCTTTGCCGCCTCGTCGTGGACGCTCTTGCTGTGGGCCTTCTTGCCGATCCCCGTGATCGTGGTGGGCTCACTCCTCTTTCAGCGCCGTCTCGAGCCTCTCTATGGGCGCGTTCGCGAAGCAGTCGCGGACTTGTCGAGCGCCTTGTCGGCCAATCTGGCAGGCATCTCGACCATCAAGGCATTTACGGCGGAACGCCGCGAGCGGGACCGTATCGCCGACATTTCACAGGCCTATCGCGTGGCCAACACCGATGCCATCCGTTCTTCCGCTGCCTTTGTGCCGCTGGTGCGGATGGCCATCTTGGCTGGCTTCACCTGCACCTTGCTGCTGGGCGGATGGGCGGTGCTTGACGGTGAGCTGGAGGTCGGTCTCTATTCAGTGCTGGTCTTCATGACTCAGCGTTTGTTGTGGCCGCTGACTGACGTCGCTCAGGTGCTGGACCTCTATCAACGCGGTCGCGCATCCACCGTGCGGGTCCTGACCTTGTTGGACCAGCCAGTGACGGTGCCGGCTGGGACCTCCCAGCTCGCTCGACCGGTGGGCGGAAGGGTCGAACTCCGCGGCGTACGTGCTGGCTACGGCAACCACCCAGACGTTCTGCACGGCATCGACCTGGTTATCCCGGCCGGCGAGACCCACGCGGTGGTCGGACCTACGGGCTCGGGAAAGTCGACCTTGTTGCGGATGATCCTGCGTTTCGACGACGCCCGGCAGGGCCAGGTGTTGCTCGATGGCCAGGACGTTCGAGACCTCGATTGGGATTCCTTGCGAGGCTCGATGGGTTACGTCGCGCAAGACGTCTTCCTGTTTGCCGGCTCGATTGCCGCAAACATCTCCTACGGCCGCCCGCATGCCACCCATGAAGAAATCCAGGCGGCGGCCCAGGCCGCGTCAGCCGACGACTTCATCGAAGAACTTCCCGACGGCTATGACTCGTGGGTCGGCGAGCGCGGGGTGACCCTCTCAGGCGGGCAACGCCAGCGGCTTGCCTTGGCCCGCGCACTGCTGCGTCGACCTGCCGTGTTGGTGCTCGACGAAGCCACCAGCGCGGTGGATAACGAAACCGAAGCCGCGATTCAGCAGTCCTTGCGTTTGACGACTGCTGAGTGCTCAGCCATTGTCGTTGCCCACCGACTCTCAACTGTCCGTCACGCGAATCGGATCTGGGTGTTGGACCGAGGTCGGATCGTTGAATCCGGCACCCACGATGAACTGCTCACGCTCCAGGGGGAGTACGCCGCCCTCTGGCGCGTGCAGACTGGCGAACCCGCCGGCTAGGCCAGTTACGCTGGCCACCACCAGCACGGCCGCAATCACCACCCCGAGCATGACCGGTCTCCAGGCGGAGCGATAGATCGGGTCGGGCGAAGCCATAAAGGTCGCCAGCAAGCGCGACCGTTCAAAGCGCTGAGCCTCCAGTCGATCCCGGGTGGTCAGCATCACGGCGCCACCACCCTGCTAGCCCAAGGCACCAAACCGAGCGACCAGACCACTAACGGCAAGAGACTCACGCGAGCAAGCCATTCGGCGCGGTCGGCCAGCAGGGCTAGGCGGAGTTCGGATCGTCCTGAACTTCTCGCACCCGTGGCTATCCCGACTGCCACCAGCAGACTCAGACCAATCAGCATTGGTCGCCACGATGGTTGGCTCGCCAAGGCCACCACCAGCCCCAAAGTGAGGGACATAGCTCCACTACTCAGGCTGATGCCCCTCGCCGCAGTGTTGGGCAAGGTCCGCGCCAGCAGTAGGAAACACGCCGAAACCACGCTCGCCAGCAGTGCGCCCGGCAGGCCCAGCGCGATCGCCCACGGAACCGCCGCCAGGTGCGCTAAACCGACGCTGAGTAGCCCCAAGGTCAACACCAGCTCACTGCGCCTCGCCGATCGCCGGACCTCGTCGGCGTCCGTCAACTGGGGCCCCAACCCGGCAACGGCCATCGACAACCGAGGAATCACGATCAAGGCCAGTCCGACGGCCAAGAGCGCGACGGTGGTCGCGGCGTCCGCCGGACCAAACCAGGTCGTTCCCGTCGCACGAATCAAGGCGCGGATCGCTGCCATGAGGGAGAGCAGCAGCAGCCAACCGCCGGCCACGACGGCAACGGGAAGCACCCAAGCTCTGTTCTGCTCCATTCCGATCAGCGCACACCCGATGACAGCCAGCACGCTGGCAGGCAGCCACGCAGAGTCCAGCTGACCGGTGGCTAGATTGGCCGATCCGGCGGCGTAGACACTGGCACACCAGACGAACATGGTTGACCACGCCCCCACCCGGGTGACCGCCGACAATCCCGCCACAAGCAGCAAGATCGACACCACCCCTGACCCCAAGACCACGAGCGGTCCTGCGGGCAGAAGCAGCGTGCCGGCCAGCGCGGCGATCAGCGCCAATGCGCAACCGACTACCAGACCCCACTCAAACCAAGGCCGCCGGTTGGTGGTCACGACCTGCGACCGGCACACGGTCAGCGCTTCGCCTGGATCGTCGAAGAACCATTGCGGCGCCGGAATCGAGCCGGACACCAACTGCAGCACCGCGCCATCGCGAACCTGCTCACCGATCGGTCGGTCCGGATCCAGCCGTTCACCGACTAGGTCACGCAACTCCAACAACGGACTCACGTCGAGGTGCCGCACCAACTCCAGGGTTAGCTCGGCAACCGCGACGCCCGAGGGAAGGGCCAGGTCGACCCTTCCCCTGGGCGTGACCACACTGACACAGACCGACACATCGCCAGCCAAGGTCAGACTCCCCATCAACTAGAAGCGACCAGCGTTGCGGAGATCGGTGGCGCGATATTCATCGTTGGCGCGTTGCACCGCGCCACCCACCTCGGCAAGCAGCACAATCATGTCCGCGATCGCCGAATCCCAAGTGCGCTTTGCCACGTCGTACGCCGACTTGGCCTCGCCAGTCCAGGACGCTCTGAGCCCAGACAACTCGGTCTCCAACCGATCGAGTCTGGCCTGGATCGCGCGCGCACTTGAGGTGAGGTCAGCTGCGGCGCCATCAAGGGCGCCATGGACAACAACAATCTCGGGCATTTCTCCTCCAGTTCCTAGAGCCCACTGAGGCGGGCAGCAGTGCGGGTCATGACATCGCTTTGGGCCGAGTCAGCCGCCGTGGTAACTCGATCGGTGTCGATCAACGAACTCGACAGTCCGTCGAGAGCGCCAACGATTCGGTGCTGCTTGTCTTGCCAGGCGACGTGCACTTGGGCAAAGGCTGCGGCCCCAGCGCCAGCCCACTGACCACGCAGTGCATCAAGCTGCCCACTCAATTGGTCAGCCAGATTCATCAAGTCGGCCCGGGCCTCGCTCACCCGGTCTGCCGCCTGAGTGAGGCTGCCCTCCCCTTGAGTGAGTCCCATCCCTGCATTGGCATCGGCCATGCCGATCCTCCCCTCTCGCCCGACGCCGGAGTCGGGACCTGTGATTGAGACGCCAACAGTGCTCGCCCATGGAGGATCCCGAAAGAGCCAACTTCGGTTATCCACAGGCCACAGTTTTCGGGTCCGGATTGTCGGCGGTTGTGCCTACGCTTCTGGCTCATCCGATCAACTTCGGACAATCTCTGTGACCAGGAGCTCAGGTGAACCCAGCGACAGCGGGCGGCAACGAACAGTTGTTACTAAGGGCGCCTCCCGACCTTCCCGAGGCGGAGGCCCACGGAGGCGCCGCGATGACGGCCCTGCCGATGCTGGGCAGTCTGGGCTCAATGGCGGTGCTCCTCTCGATGAGCAGTACGTCGACCGCCGGGGGCCGCACGCGCGCCCTGTTAGCCGGCGGAGTCTTCCTCCTGACGACGCTGATATTGGTCGCCGTACAACTCGATCGCGCCAGCCGCCAGCGCCGAAATCGGATCGCGCACGCACGGCTGAGTTACCTAGAGCACCTCGACCACATCCGAGCAGAGGTCAGGCGGGCGGCCGAGAAGCAGCGCCGCCAGAAACCAGCCCCCTTAACGATCCGAGTGGGTCAATGCGTGGCTCCGCTCGACGTTGCTCTGGTGGCCAACGCCGGCGGCGCTAGAGCAGACCCAGTCTGTGTCGATGCTGCCCAGCGGTTGGTGCAAGTTCAGCAGCGTCAACCCGGACTACCCCTCACCATGGATCTGCTCCGCGAGCGCCGGATCTCGCTGATCGGCGACCTCCCGCGCAACCGGGCGGTGGCGCGGGCCTTGGTCTGTGGCGCAGCCCGGCAGTACGACAATCTGCGCGTGTCCGTCCTGGCTGCGGACAACCTGCGCGTTGAGTGGGACTGGCTGAAGTGGCTGCCCCAAGCCAGCAATCTGGGGCAGGCAGCCGATTCGAGAGTGGTCGGCCATCACTTGGTGCTTCTCGATGGTGGCATCCCACCGACAGCCGTCACGGTCTCGATGACGGTCATTGACGTTTGCGGCCCACTGGACCGAACCTCCGGCAGCACCTTCGACTGCACACCCTCGCCTGAACGTCAGCCGGCTGAATTGACCATCGCAGAGGCGGAAGCAATCGCCCGGAGGCTTCGCGGGGGTCGTCCCGCTCGCGCGCCTGCCACCGGGCGGGGCACCGACCTAATCACTCTGCTCGGGCTCAACCCACGAGACCTCAAGCCACCATCGAGCTCGCACCGGGCCTCCTCGCAGGCGCCATTGCGGTCCGCGTTTCTGCGGACACCACTCGGCACCACCGAAGCCGGCGAACCGGTGTGGCTCGACCTCAAGGAGTCGGCCGCCGGTGGGATGGGCCCCCATGGCTTGGTCGTCGGCGCCACTGGTTCAGGCAAGTCCGAGTTGCTGCGCACTCTGGTGGTGGGGCTCGCGCTGACCCACCCGGCGGAGCAGCTCAATCTGGTGCTGGTCGATTTCAAGGGCGGGGCCACGTTCGCCGGGCTCGCTCAACTCCCGCACGTCTCGGCGTTGGTCACCAACCTCTCAACAGAAACTGTGTTGGTAGATCGCATGCAGGACGCTCTGGAAGGTGAACTGGTGCGGCGCCAGGAGGTGCTCCGGCGTGCTGGCGGCTTCGCTTCGCTCCAGGAGTACGCCGCTGCCCGCGAGGCTGGCCACCAATTCAGGGACCAACCACTCGAGCCGCTCCCTTCCCTGTTGATCGTGATTGATGAATTCGCTGAGTTGCTCAACGCCAAGCCAGAATTCTTGGAGACGTTCCTTGCTATCGGACGGTTGGGGCGCTCGCTGGGCATTCATCTGCTGTTGGCGTCTCAGCGACTCGAAGAAGGACGACTGCGTGGGCTAGAGGCGCATCTGTCTTATCGCATCGGCCTGCGCACCTTCAGCGAGGCAGAGTCTCGGGCTGTGCTTGGATCACCGGAGGCTGCGCATCTGCCGGGAGTTCCTGGAGCCGGGTTCCTGCGCCAGGGCCCCACTGACTTGGTGCGGTTCACCGCGTCGTACGTCTCAGGGCCGATGCCCGAGCCACCAGCGCCGAGCACGAGACCGTTGCTCCGGCCGTTCCTATTTGGTCAGTTCGACCGCCAAACCCAACACGAACTCCCAACTCAGCGCGACCAATCCCCCGACCGGTCGCCAGCCGGCCCGAGCCTGCTGGAGCTCACCGTTGCTGCCCAGAGTGAGCGGGAGCGGCCGGCTCATCGGATCTGGCTGCCTCCGTTGAGGGCACCGGTGACACTCGGGCAACTGCTTCCTGACCTAGTCGCCACTTCAGAGTCGGGACTGCATTCCCCGACCTGGCTGCAGCACCGCTCCCGCATTCCACTGGGGCTGGTCGACCAGCCCCGCGAGCAACGTCGCGATGTCCTGGCCGTAGATCTCAGTGGGTCCGGTGGGCATTTTGTGGCCGTAGGAGCCGCCCGCACCGGCAAGACAACGCTGTTGCAGACCTTTGCCATTGCTGTCGCTTTGCTCAACACCCCTCGACAGGCTCGGCTCTACGTCGTCGACCCCTCTGGGGGCCTCAGCGACCTCGCTGGCCTGCCTCAGCTGTCCGGGCTAGCCGGCCCCCAAGACCCAGACCGACTGAGCCGAATCTTGGCCGAGGTGACCCAACTCGTCAACGAACGCGAAAGCACCGGCGCGTCCGGCGAGCAGGTTTTTCTCTTCATCGACGGTTGGGATCGCTTGATGCCAACCAGGCCCGAGCTCGCGGCGATCATCCACGATCTGGGCGTGCGAGGACTCGCGGTCAACGTCCACCTGGTTGTCTCCACCTCACGCTGGGCAGATCTGCGAATGGCCACGCGCGAGCTCTTCGGTTCCCGAGTCGAGCTTCGCCAGGGTGACCCGCTCGACTCCGAAATCGCCCGGCGAGCGGCCAGCACGGTGCCGACCGGGCAGCCGGGTCGCGGTCTCGTCGAGGGCCCACTCCACATCCTCACCGCCCTGCCCCGGCTTGACCCGACCCTGCCCGCCGAAACCGGTCTAGCTGCCGTCGTACGTCGGATCGCCGCTGAGTGGCCCGGTGCGCGGGCCCCAGCCTTGCGACTCTTGCCTGACCTCGTCCCGCTTGAGGTCCTGCCCAGGAGCGACGAGGTCCGCCTAGGACTACGCGAGGACGATCTGAGCGTCGTCGCCTTTGATCTGGACCGCGAGCCCCACCTGCTGATCTTTGGGGACATCGGGTCCGGCAAGAGCGCCGCGCTGCGCACTCTTGGGCACGAAATCACCCGGCTACACTCCCCAAAGCAAGCCCAATTAGTGGTCGTCGATTATCGCCGAGCGTTGTTGGGTGAGTTCGGCGCCGATCAACTGCTCCACTACGCATCAACTCCCGACCAGGCCCGCGACCAAGTGGCGGAGTTGGGCACCTACCTCACGACCCGGCTCCCGCCGCATGGCCTAGACGCCCAACAATTGCGCGATCGTTCGTGGTGGTCCGGTCCGGAAGTCTTCGTGCTAGTCGATGATTATGACCTCGTTGCAAGCGGAGGTTCTCCTCTCGCGCCGATGCTTCCGTTGCTCGCTCAGGCCGCTGACGTTGGCCTACACCTGATCCTGGCCCGACGCACCGCCGGTGCCTCACGGGCGCTCTACGAGCCAGCCATCCAAACTCTTCGAGACCTCGGCTCGACCGGCCTTGTGCTGTCCGGCAGTGCTGAGGAAGGTCCGCTGATCGGCGGTGTGCGTGCCACTGCCTTGCCGCCTGGCCGAGCGCGTCTAGTCACTCGCGACCGGGGTGTCGAGACTTGTCAGTTGGCGTGGAAGGAATCCACCGGCTAACCGACTAGCGGCGGCGAGCCGAGCCAAACATCCCGCGCGCGACCTCGCGAGCAGCGGTCCGCATGAAGTCCTTGAAGGCGCCCGATTCGACTACGTCTCGCACCAATCCACCCTCTTCCTTCTGGCGAGTCTTCTTCGCCTTGGCGAGTTTGGTGGCTTCTTGTTCGAGTTTGGTCTGCTCCTTGAGCTTGGCCTCGTCTTCGGCAGCCTTCGCCCCCGCTTCCAACTTGACGGCAAGCTTCTCGCGAGCAGATTCACGGTCGATCATTTCGGCGTACTTCGCGTAGCGAGGGCTGGTCTTGACTGCAGTCTCCATGGCGGAGGATTCAGCGGGTCCCATCAATGACTCAGGCGCCCGCAGCCGGGTCCAAGCGACAGGGGTGGGAGCGCCTCGTTCGTTCATCACGGTCACGATCGCCTCACCAATGCCGAGGGACAAGATCACCCGGCCCAGGTCGTCATACGCCGAAATGGGGTAGGTGTTGACGGTGGCCTTGAGCGCCTTGGCGTCGTTGGGGGTCGCCGCGCGCAGTTGATGCTGGATGCGAGAGCCGAGTTGGGCCAAGACCTCGTCGGGCACATCGGTCGGTGATTGGGTCACGAAAAAGACACCCACACCCTTCGACCGAATCAGTCGCACAGTCTGGGCGATCTGGTCAAGGAAAGCCTTCGACGCATCCTTGAAAAGCAGATGCGCCTCATCGAAGAAGAACACCAACTTGGGCTTGTCGATGTCGCCGACCTCAGGGAGATCGTTGAACAGATCGGCGAGCAACCACATCAAGAAGGTCGAGAAGACCGCCGGTCGATTGGAGAGATTGGGCAGCTCAATCAAACTGATCAAGCCCTTGCCGTCGGGTGTGACTTGGAGGAATTCACGCGAATCGAACTCGGGCTCACCAAAGAATGCATCCGCACCCTGGTCTGAGAAGCCGATCAATTCACGCAGGATGACCCCTGCCGTGGCGGACGACAATCCACCGAGGTTCTTCAGGTCCCCTTTGCCTTCATCGCTTGTCAGGTGTTGTACGACGGCCCGAAGGTCAGCCAGGTCGAGAAGCGGCAAGCCCGCCTTGTCGGCGTAATGGAAAACGAGCCCAAGGCTTGATTCCTGGGTGTCGTTAAGCCCCAACACCTTCGACAGCAACAGCGGCCCGAACCCGGTCATAGTCACTCGAAGCGGGATGCCGATGCCTTCGCCGCCAAGGGCATAGAACTCGGTGGGGAAGCCCTTGGCGACCCAGTCCTGCCCAACAGATTGGGTGCGGGCGGTGAGCTTTGGGTTCTCGACGCCAGGGACGCTCAAACCAGACAGGTCGCCCTTGATGTCGGCCGCGAAAACTGGCACCCCGTTGCTGCTCAACTGCTCGGCCAGCAATTGCAACGTCTTGGTCTTGCCAGTGCCGGTCGCGCCGGCCACTAAGCCGTGTCGATTGAGCATGCCGAGCGGAATGCGAATGTGGGTGTCGGTCAGAGTATCCGCGTCAATCATCAGAGCGCCGAGCTCAAGCGCCGCACCTTCGAAGGCATAACCCGCCGCCACGGACTCTTCGATCGGATTGGTCGGGGTCGCCACGACTGGCTCAGGCTCTTTGGTCTCCGGGAGAGGAGCCGGGTCGACTGGTTTTTCGATATTTCGAGCCGGGTCGACGGCTTGGGTGGGCAGTTCCTGCACCGGCTCTGGCATGTCGCTCATGGCGGAAGCCTAACCAAATAAGGACTCACAATGATTTCGGCTATCGTTTCTCAGGCAGGCCATCGGAGGCCCCTTTGGATTGCGAGCGGAGATTAGTCACCAATGAGTGGCCCCAAGAATGTAGAAGCTGGGCTGAGTTGCCCGCAGTGTGCCAACCCACGGGATATCTATCGCTATTGCATGAATTGCGGCTTTGATTTCGCCGACCTGGCTGAATCCGAGGCACCCTTCGACAGCAGCCACTATGCCGCCACCGACGAAGCTGACACGGCAGAACCAGCAGCCGTCCCCCCGTCACATGTGTTGCCTCCCCCGACGACCGAACCGACGCCCCCGATCGTCGGCGGCGCCTCAGCGCCGGTCATGTTGGGCATCGCCTTCGCCGCCATCTGCGTCTTGCTCATCATCGGCGCAGCGATGATTTCGGTCCTCGGCAACGATGAGGACAAGCCGTCGCAAACCGTCTCTGAAAACCCGAACTCCGCGAGTTCCAATGGCTCCACACCCAATGACCCGACTCCCGCCCCCGATGGAGCGCGCTGTTGGGACGGATCCGCTGCCGCGACGGTGAGCGATTGCACCGCTCCAACAGGCACCGTTGGCCTGGCCTGGGTCTTCCCCAGCTTCCAAGAATCCCAGTGCACCAACAAGTCTGCGAGCGGGGCCAAACCAGCCAAATGGAGGTGTCGAGTGACGGCGCCCGGGGGCGGCCAGGTCACGATCCGCTATCGCGAACATGGATCGGTGGCTAAGGCGCAAGCGACCTACACGCGCGACCTTGGGCGCGCCAACCGCAGGTCCGTACTCTCGGCTCGCGAAGACGTCGAACGCTATGTGTGGCGCGCGGCTTCGTCGGACAACAACGGACTGTGGGTCGTGAGCTCGCTGTATGCCGAGCACCCTTGGTCGGTGACCATCAAGGGACGTCAACGTGCGAGCGTCGACCGCGCCTTCGCTGAAGTCGTGGAGTTCCGCAACCCCCGCAGAATGACGGGACAACCGAGCTAGGCGGTGGCAACTCCTGGCAACTGCGTCGTTACACTCAGCGGATGATCTTTAAGCGAGTCGGCGAGGGACGGCCCTATCCGGATCATGAAATGACCTCGAAAGAGTGGGCCACGGTGCCGCCGCGACAGGTGCGACTCGACCAGTTGGTCACCACCCAAGACACTCTTCAACTCGCCACCTTGCTCGCCGAGGACTCCACCTTTTATGGCGACCTTTTTGCCCACGTTGTGCAATGGCAAGGTGAGCTTTACCTTGAGACGGGACTGCACCGCGCGCTGCGTGCGGCCCTGCAACAACGCTCCGTTCTTCATGCCCGCGTCTTTGCGGTCGCCGATTAGGTCGCCGACGTTCCGATGAAGTTAGACCCACGCCTTCGCTCTGCCCTCACCCTGCTGGTTTTGCTGGCGATCTTGGGGTTCGGTGCCAAGTGGGGTTATGCCAAGGCCACCAAGCCCTTGCCCAAGCCGGAGGTCGCCGCCACCGGCTTGTGTCGGTCTCTCGAAGTTGCCGCTGGCGACAAGGTGACCCCGCAGGAAGTGGTGGTGAGCGTCTTCAACGGCAGCAACCGGGCTGGCCTCGCCCAGCGCACTCGTGGCCTCTTCGTGGATGAAGGCTTTGGCCAGGGCGAAGTGAACAATGCGCCCAAGAACTCGGGAGTCGAGAACGCAGAAATCTGGGCTGCCAACCCGGACGACCCCGCCGTACAACTGGTCGCGTCTTATCTCGCAGGGGTCGACATCGTGGAAGGCCCGGTGCTCGGTGAGGGCGTCGTCATCCTCGTCGGAGACAAGTTCCCAGGATTGGCCAAAGGAAAACCGTTTGTGACGGCCAAGGCGGATGCTGAGATCTGTGCTCCGCTGATCGTCGAGCCCAACGAGAGCCCGAGCGCGCAGCCTGCGGGTTAGCGAGGGTCTTCCCGTTTGGGCGGAACTGCCGGTCCCAGCCAGTGCGCCAACCGCCCGCCCCCGGACACTTCTTGAAGCCGGCGCTCGGTCTCCCCACGCAGCCCACGGGGTGTCACAACCAGCAGGTCGTCCCCGTGTTTAAGGACGGTTCCGCGGTCGGGGACTAGCGATTCTCCAGCGCGTACGACGAGGGAGACAGACGCGCCGGGGGGCAATCGCAACTCGCCCACCTCAACGCCGTGCATTCTTGACTGATCACTGATGCTGACCGTCAAGAGATCGGCTGCGATCCGCTCCAACGGAGCTGTTTCCACGTCGAGCCCTCGGGCTGGAGAGTCTTCGGTGACCTTCAACTTAGCGGCGACCCACGGCAGGGTCGGACCGGTGATGATCGTATAGATGACGACCAGGACAAAGACAATGTCGAAGAGTCGCTCCGAGCCCGGCACACCCTCAGAGAGAGGAATCGTGGCCAACACAATCGGGACCGCACCACGCAAACCAGCCCACGAGAAGAACGCCAGTTCGCGCACTGGCATAGGCCGGAAGGCCGAGGAGGCGACGACCGAGATCGGTCGAGCGACGAAGGTCAAGATGAGCCCAGCGACGATGGCGATGCCGACGATCTCCAGGGTGATTCGAGCCGGAGACAGCAACAATCCGAGCATCACGAACAGCCCGATCTGCGCCAGCCAGGCAATCCCTTCTGCGAATGATCGGGTCGCCCCGCGGTGGGGCAGGTCACTGTTGCCCAAAACCAGGGCAGCAACGTAGACCGCCGCGAATCCCGAGGCGTGGATCGCGACCGCGGCGCCATACCCTAAAAACGTCAGGCAGACTGCGGCCAAGGGGTAGAGACCCGATGCCGGCAGCGCGGCGCGTCTCATGATCCAGGCGCCGCCGAAGCCCACGGCAAGCCCCACCAGCACGCCGAAGATCAGCTCATAAACAATGATGCCGGCCACCAAAAAGGCGCCGTTTGCGGCAAATGCACCCGTGGAAACCAAGGTGACTAACACCACGGTTGGCGCGTCATTGAGCCCAGACTCGGCCTCCAGCGCCCCCACCAGGCGCGCTGGCAAGGGAACGACTCGTAGCACCGAGAACACTGCGGCCGCATCTGTGGGCGAGGTGACAGCACCCAGAAGGACCGCCAGAATCCACGGCAGCCCGAGCAGATAGTGGGCACCGACGGCCATGATGCCGACCGAAATCGTGACCCCAATGGTGGCTAGCGCTGCGCCCAGCGGCATTGAGGGGCGAACCGCCCCCCAATCGGTGGTCAGGCCACCTTCGGCCAAGATAATCGCGAGCGCCAAGAACCCGAGGGCGTGGGTTAACTCGGCATCTTCGAACTTGATCCCGAGGCCCTCTTCGCCGAGCGCCACGCCCATCAAGAGGTAGATCAAGAGGCTGGGGAGACCGATACCGGAGGAGAGCCGAACCGCGAGAATGGCCAGAAACGTCACCGCTGAGCCGATCAGCAGAAACTGATCGAGGTCGTGGACATCGATGGTCATTTCCACCCCATCCGCGATCTCGCCGTTTCGTGTGCCGGGCAGGTTTATCCTAGCCGCGAATAGCCGCCCGACCATCGCTACGGTTGGCCCATGAGAACCGTGGACCCGAGCGCTGAGCAGTTGATCGCGGCCGGTCGCCTGCTGGGCGTTGCCAGTCGGGCGCTGGTCCCGCCATTTCACGTGATGGACGTGATCGCCGCAGCGGCTGAGCGTCAGCGCGAGCACGGCGACCTCATCAGTTTGGCGGCCGGGCAGCCGGTGGCTGGAGCACCGTTGCCGGTGCGCGAGGCCGCCCACCGGTTGCTCGACTCGGGCGAGGCATTGGGCTATACGCCGGCCGTTGGCATTGCCGAGTTGAGAGCGGCGATCGCTCAACACCATGCGCGGCGCCACGGCGTCGACGTGTCAGCTGATGAGGTTGTCGTAACAACGGGTTCGTCTGGCGGGTTCCTGCTGGCGTTCCTGGCGGCCTTCGAGGCCGGCGATCGGGTGGCAATCGCGCGCCCCGGCTATCCCTGTTATCGCAACGTCTTGGTCGCGCTGGGGTGTGAGGTCGTGGAGATTGAAACCGGGCCGGAGACGCGGTTTCAGCCGACTGTTGCTCAGCTTGATTCGTTGCTTGCCGAAGGCATCGATCTGCGCGGGCTGATCGTGGCGAGCCCGGCCAATCCCACCGGGACGATGCTGCTGCCCGCTGAGCTGGCGGCACTGGCCGCGTGGTGCGAAAGCCACGGCGTACAACTGATCTCGGATGAGATCTACCACGGGATCGAGTACGCCGCAGATGGCTCCGCTGCCTCTGCTAAGCCACAAGCAAGGACCGCCTGGGAGACTAGTCGCGAGGCCATCGTGTTCGGCTCGTTTTCGAAGTACTTCTCGATGACCGGCTGGCGGATCGGCTGGATGCTGGTGCCAGCGCGGCTCCGCCGGGCGGTCGACATACTCGCAGGGAACTTCACCATCTGCCCTCCAGCACTGGCTCAACACGCGGCTGTCGCGGCCTTTACTGAGACGTCGTACGCCGAATTGGACGCGCACGTGGATCGTTATGCCGTCAATCGGCAACTGTTGCTCGAGGGTCTGCCTGCCTTGGGGATCGACCAACTGGCCCCTGCGGATGGGGCCTTCTATGTGTACGCCGACGTTGGCCACTTCACCGACGACGCCATGGGCCAGGACTCGATGACACTGTGCCATCGGCTCCTCGCGGAGACCGGCGTCGCGATCGCCCCTGGCATCGACTTTGATACGGAGCGCGGCAATCAGTTCGTGCGTTTCTCGTTTGCCGGCTCCACCGACGACATCCGCGAAGGACTGGCGCGCCTGGCCACCTTCAACTTCCGAGGCTGACCGAATAGGCCGACAAATGCACTAGCGGGGAGTCCTTGACGCACCAGGTGCGTCACAGACTCCCCGCTAATTCTCAACGCGGTGGCGGCGGGATTTGAACCCGCGGTGGACTTGCGCCCACAAACGCTTTCGAGGCGTTCTCCTTAGGCCGCTCGGACACGCCACCGCGGGAGACGTTACCGGAGGGGCGGGGTGTCCTCTAAATCCGTTGTCTATCTGCGCTGGCCCTCAAAGAATTGGTTGAGCAACGCCGTTGACTCCTCGGCCAACACTCCCCCAATGACTTCAGGCCGGTGGTTGAGGCGTCGATCACGTACGACGTCCCAGAGGCTGCCGACGGCGCCTGCCTTCTCGTCGTACGCCGCGAAGACCAGGCGGTCGACCCGGCTCAACACGACGGCGCCAGCACACATGGTGCAGGGCTCAAGCGTGACGACTAGCGTGCAGCCGCTGAGTCGCCATTGGCCAACACCGGCCGCGGCGTCTCGGAGCGCGACAACTTCGGCATGACCGGTGGGGTCTGCGGCGGCCTCACGGATGTTTCGGCCGCGACCAATCACTCGCCCGGACGCGTCCACAACTATGGCCCCAATCGGCACGTCCCCAGACTCGACGCAGGCCTGAGCCTCGGCCAGAGCGAGCCACATCGGCGACTCCCACTCGGCGTGCGCAGCGGTCATGGACTCGAAGGGGAAACGATGCCGACGGCCGCGTCAAACTGCGGCCCGAAGCCAAGGCTGCGCGCGATATCGGAGAGCATCTCATCGGGGTAAAGATCGAAGTTGTCGATCAACAGACCCAGATCCATCGCCGGCAGGCCGAGGTCGCCAAGGATGTCGAGATCACCCGCAGGGACCTGTTCCTCGTCGTCAACGGGCGGCAGGCTCAAGAACTCCAACACCGAGCGAGCAAAATCAAACTCATCAGCAGCCGTCACATCTGACAGCAACATCCGCGTGTGTGGCCCGGCCACCCGCACGAGAATGAAGAAGTCCTCATCCATCGCCACGAGGCCCAGAGCGCCACCGTCACCAGGCAGGCGGCGCAGCGCATCAGCAAAGGTCGGCGCAGATTCGAGTGACTCAGGCGTCACTTCTTGCAATTGCCAAATGCCTTCTTCACGGAACGCAGCCAGCGCGAAGTCAATCGCGTCGCCCTCACCGGTGATCCCACCAGCTAACTCTTCAGCCATGCTCGCCTCCTCCACGCCTCATTGACTCACACATCATCCGCGATCCCCACAGTGACAGAACCGTGCCTACAGGACCACCCCGTCGGCACTAGAGTCCTCAGCATGCGAATTCAGGTGATCGATCATCCGCTGGTTTCCCACAAGCTCACGGCGCTGCGCTCGAAAGACACCGACTCCCCCAGCTTCCGGCGTCTGGTCGACCAGCTCGTGACGTTGTTGGCCTACGAAGCCACCCGCGAAGTTCGCGTTGGCCCAGTTGAGATCGAGACTCCGGTCGCACGCACCACGGGCGTCAAACTCACCCAGCCGACGCCACTCGTCGTACCCATTCTGCGTGCTGGCCTAGGCATGCTCGACGGGATGATGCGCCTGCTGCCGACTGCCGAGGTGGGTTTCCTCGGGATGATCCGCAATGAGGAAACCCTCGAGGCATCGACGTACGCCGAAAGGTTGCCCGAGGACCTGTCGGGCCGCCAGTGTTACGTCCTCGATCCGATGCTGGCGACGGGCGGCACCCTGGCGGCGGCCATCCGGTTCCTGGTCGATCGAGGCGCCGATGACATCACCGCGATCTGCCTGCTGGTCGCCCCCGAAGGCTGCAAAAATCTCGAGGCTGGACTCGTTGGCGTCGACGTGCCCGTGAAGATTGTCACGGCGGCGATGGACGAAAGGCTCAATGAAAAGGGCTATATCGTGCCCGGGCTTGGCGATGCTGGTGACCGGTTGTACGGCGTGGCCCACTGACCCTCGAGGAGTCACGTGGAACGCGCGAGGAGTCACGTAATCCTGCCCAGGAGTCACGTGGTTTCCTACTCATCTCAGCGGGGAGGGTGGACCATCGTGAGCATCACACCGGTGACGACTAGGTGCATGACCGCGAGCGCCACGCCGGCGGAAGTTTCGGTTGCCGCTGCCAACGGCTGCGCCACGGAGAGTACGCCGACCACAGCAACGATCGGCTTCCACCAAGTGGGCCGCCCTGACTTGATCAAGATCCAGAGCACAACGGTCGCCACCAGCCCCGAAACAAAGGCAGAAACGAACGGCATGAAGATCAGCACATCCGTCGTAGTGCCGCCTTGGGTGACCTCCCAGTTGAGCCCCAGAGCGTTGCCCACCACCCAGATCAAGACACAGGTCACGCCGGCCACGGCAGCGGCGACGGCACCTTCGCGCCAGATGTTGTGATGCTCGACGGCAGATTCTTGGACGCCCATGGCCACTCCCTAATTTAGTACAACGTTCAAGTCATTCTGGCACAAAATCTCCCAACGCGCGACGGACAGCACCCACGCGATAGGTTGACCGGGCTCCACGTTCGTCGGAACCAGCAGGAGGAAACGTTGCGCATCGGCATCCCTCGCGAGTCCAAATTCGGCGAGACCTTGGTGGCGGCGACAGCCAAGACCGCCACCCAACTCGTGGCCCTTGGCTATGACGTGGTGGTCGAGGCGGGCGCCGGAATCGCCGCTGATCAGCCGGACGGCGCGTTTGTGGATGCCGGGATTCCGATCGTGTCCGGCGACATCGTCTGGGCCAGCGACATCGTCGTCAAGGTCAACGCCCCGAACGATGACGAGATCGCCCGCCTCCAGCCTGGGAGCACTGTCATCTCCCTGATGGCGCCCATGCGTAGCCCCGAACTGGTGGACAAGCTGGTCGCGGCCGGCGTCACCGCCCTCGCCATGGACGCCGTGCCGCGGATCTCACGCGCCCAATCACTCGACGTACTCTCCTCGATGGCCAACGTCGCCGGTTATCGCGCCGTGATCGAGGCCGCCCACGCGTTTGGGCGCCAGTTCACCGGCCAGGTCACAGCGGCTGGCAAGGTGCCGCCAGCGCGCGTCTTCGTGGTCGGGGCCGGTGTTGCCGGACTGGCCGCGATCGGCGCCGCCGGCAGCATGGGCGCGATCGTGCGGGCCTTCGACGTACGACCAGAGGTTGCCGAGCAGGTCGAGTCGATGGGTGCGGAATTTGTCCGCGTCGACATGGAGCAGGAGGTCAGCACCGACGGCTATGCCAAGGAGATGACCGCCGACCAAGAGCGAGCGACCGCCGCGATGTATGACGAGGAAGCGCGCAACGCCGACATCATCATCACCACCGCCCTTATTCCGGGACGGCCGGCACCCAAACTGATCCGCGCCGAAAGTGTCGCCGCGATGGCCAACGGCAGCGTGATCGTCGACATGGCGGCTCCCAACGGCGGCAACTGCGATCTCACCGTCGGCCAACGAGAAGATCGTCACCGACAACTTGGTGACGATCTTGGGCTACACCGACCTGGCCGGACGGTTGGCCGCCCAAACTTCACAGCTCTACGGCACCAACATCGTCAACCTCTTCAAGTTGTTGACCCCGGAGAAGGACGGCGAGCTCACCCTCGATCTCGACGACATCGTCCAGCGCGGCATCACCGTTGCACGAGGTGGCGAGTCGATGTGGCCACCGCCGCCGGTCCAGGTGTCAGCGGCTCCCGTGGCGGCCGCTGCTGTCGAGGTCGCGCCCCCGAAACCGCCGCCAGACCCACGCCGCAAGTGGTACGCCGCCGGTCTGGCCGCCGTACTCTTTGCGCTGCTAGCGGCCTATTCGCCACCGGAATTCCTCGGTCACTTCACGGTCTTCGCGCTAGCGGTCTTTGTCGGCTACTACGTCATCTCCAACGTGGCCCATGCCCTCCACACGCCTCTGATGAGTGAAACAAATGCCATCTCAGGGATCATTTTGGTCGGCGGTGTGCTGCAGATCGGTGTCGACAATCTCCTGATCACGACCTTGGGCGTCATCGCCGTCCTGGTCGCGAGCATCAACGTCTTCGGTGGTTTCCGAGTGACTCTCCGCATGCTCGAGATGTTCAGGAAGGACTGACGTCATGACCGACTTCTTGACCTCAGATCGCCTGCCCGGCTTCATCCAGGCCTGCTACATCATCGCCGGAGTCTTGTTCATTGCCGCCTTGGCCGGGCTGTCTAAACACGAGACGGCCAAGCGCGGCAACATCGCTGGCATGCTCGGCATGGCGCTGGCTCTGCTCGCGACCATCCTGCTCGCAGTCAGCCGAGCCAGTCTCGATCCGATCGGGCAAATGCGCCCGGTGGGCACGACCCTAATCCTGATCTTGGTGCCTATCGCGATCGGTGCTGCGATCGGGCTCTGGCGGGCCAAAACGGTCGAGATGACCGGGATGCCCGAACTTGTCGCGATCTTGCACAGCTTTGTCGGGCTGGCCGCCGTACTCGTTGGGTTTAACACGTTCTTGGACGCGTTTTTTCCGGCGCACTTCATGATCGTGACGGCGGGGGACACCGATCCCATCGTGGCGCTAGAGGAATTGGGAATCCATGTCGGGATGGAGCCGGTCCACGCGGTCGAGATCTTCATCGGCGTCTTCATTGGCGCCGTCACGTTCACCGGCTCGATCGTCGCTTATCTCAAGCTCAGCGCCCGGATGAAGTCGGCACCGCTGATGCTGCCTGGGCGACACCTGCTCAACCTCGCCATCCTGCTCGCTTCGGCGGCGCTGATGGTGTGGTTCGTCGCTGATGACGGCCTGATCGGCGATGTCGGGCGCGGAGTTGTTCCGCTCGTCTTGATGACGATCCTCGCGCTGCTGTTGGGCTTCCACCTCGTTGCCGCGATCGGTGGCGGGGACATGCCGGTGGTCGTGTCGATGCTCAACTCTTATTCCGGATGGGCGGCTGCGGCGGCCGGGTTCATGCTCAGCAACGACTTGCTGATCATCACCGGAGCCCTTGTCGGCTCGTCCGGCGCGATCCTGAGCTACATCATGTGCAAGGCGATGAACCGGTCCTTCATTTCCGTGATCGCCGGCGGGTTCGGCTCCGACGGGGCGGTGACCGGCGAGGCTCGGGATTATGGTGAGCACCGCGAGATTGGCGCGGTCGAGGCTGCGGAATTGTTGGCCGATGCGAGCTCGGTGGTGATCACTCCCGGCTATGGCATGGCGGTCGCGCAGGCCCAATATCCGGTGGCCGAATTGACCGCGAAGTTGCGGGCGCGTGGGGTCAAGGTGCGCTTTGGCATCCACCCAGTCGCAGGTCGCTTGCCTGGACACATGAACGTCTTGTTGGCTGAAGCGCGGGTGCCCTACGACATCGTGCTTGAAATGGATGAGATCAACGACGACTTCACCGACACCGACGTCGTACTCGTCATCGGCGCTAACGACACCGTCAATCCGGCCGCCTTGGATGAGCCTGGCTCGCCGATTGCTGGCATGCCCGTGCTGGAGGTCTGGAAGGCCCGCGACGTGATCGTCTTCAAGCGGTCGATGGCGACGGGGTACGCCGGCGTACAAAACCCGCTGTTCTTCCGCGACAACTCCCGGATGTTGTTTGGCGACGCCAAAGACCGGGTCGAAGACATTGTGAAAGCACTCCCCTGATGGTGGTTGAGGATCGAGCGCCAGCGAGTGTCTCGAAACCACACCGCACCACGTCCGAGCTTCTGGCTGCGCTGCCTTTTCTCGACGCGGCGCCAAAGGAGGTAGGCAGGCTCGACCTCGTCGTACGACGTCCCGCGATCGGCGAACGGGAGGTCCTGGCTGAAGGTGAGCTCGACGTGGCCGTCGGGCTCGTCGGAGACACCTGGGTCGAGCGCCCGAGCAGTCGGACTTCTGACGGCACCGCACATCCAGACATGAAACTCAACGTGATGAGCTCGCGGATGGTGGGTCTGCTGGCAGACACCGATGAGGGACGGGCGTTGGCCGGCGATCAGTTGTACGTCGACCTCGACTTGTCACATGCCAACCTGCCGGCCGGTTCTCGGCTGGTCATCGGCGATCCCGGCGCACGCGGCGCGGTGATCGAAGTGACCGAACAGCCCCACGCAGGCTGCGCGAAGTTCATCAGCCCGCTTCGGAGTCGATGCCCAGCGCTTTGCCAACGGCGCGCGAGGGGCGGCCCCGGCGTCTGCGTGGTCTCAACGCTGTTGTTGTGACGCCCGGACACGTTCGCCCCGGAGACGTCGTACGCGTCCAGCGACCATCGACCTAACGTCATGCGTTCCGGTCGCTGCCGTCCCTGACGTCAGGGCATGGCACGCAGTGGCACCGTTGCCAGCACTTCATGGCGGGGACGTTTGCGTGGGCCTTCTTTGAGGTGGGACGCCACCAGCTCGATCTCGGTCACCTGCCAGGTCGGGCCGGCGTACTCATCGAGCAGGCGCACCCAGTTGGACACCTCTTGCGGATGGCCGATTCGGGCCAGCGTGACGTGTGGTTTGAACGCAGCACCATCGACGCGGGCGCCAACCCGATTGCCGGCGGCGCGTGCACTGGCCGAGAGTTGTTGGAGTTCGGCCAGCGCAGACGAGTCGAGTTGGAGTCCCGCCCACAGCACCTTGGCCGACGTGACATTCGGGAAGGCTCCCCCGCCCGCGAGAGCAGCCGCAAAGGGTGTACGCCGACCAGCTGTGGCCGCGAGAATCTCCGTGAGCTCATCCAGCTGATAGTCCGGGACCTCGCCGAGGAACGCCAGGGTGAGGTGGAAGTGCTCCGGTGATGTCCAACGAAAGTCACCAGCGGAGCGGCGTACATCCAGAAAGTCATCGAGGTGCTGAACCGCTTCTGCGGATGGCCGGATCGCAACAAACAAGCGCATCAAGTCATTGTCAGGGTCGTGTCCAACGGTTTGTTCGCTCAACTAGCCGAGCTGGGTGCCGACCGCCGAGCCGATGAGATAAGTGACACCCATCGACAAAAGGCCGCCAGCGATGTTGCGAGCAATCGCCGGGCCGGGCTGGCTGAAGCCGAGCCGAGCACTGACCCAGCCGGCAATTGCCAGGGCCACCACAACAGACACGACGGTCACCCAGATCCGCACGCCTTCGGGAGAGAGGGTGATGGCCAGCAACGGAATCAGAGAGCCGAAGGTGAAGGCGATCATCGACGCGAAGGCCGCCTGCCAAGGACTGGTCAGATCGTCCGGGTCGATCCCCAACTCGATGTCCGCATGCGCGGCCAGCGCATCATGATCGGTGAGCTCGCGGGCAACATCCAGCGCGAGACCCTCACTCAGGCCCTTCTGCACATAGAGGCCGGCCAACTCGGCCAACTCCTCCTCCGGCTCCTCTCGGAGCTCGCGACGCTCCTTTGCCAGCAGCGCCTTCTCGGAGTCGCGCTGAGTGCTGACCGACACGTATTCGCCCGTTGCCATACTCATCGCACCGGCCACCAGCCCGGCAACTCCGGCAATCAGGATCGCGGTGCTGTCGGTGGTCGCACCAGCGACACCCATCACGATGCCCGCCGTCGACACAATGCCGTCATTGGCGCCAAGCACACCCGCACGCAGCCAGTTGAGACGCCCACTGATGTTGCCTGCGTGGGGCTCGTTATCGTGCTGGCGGAAGTAGTCATTCGGCTCTGCGAGAGAATCGGTCACTGCACGATCTTCGCCAAGGCGGCGTACGTCGGCAACCAAGGTCAGCCTTGGCTCACGGCGGCTCCTGCTGAAAACCCAGAGGTCGGCTGTCGGTCCCGGGGGTTAGGGTCATCGGATGGATGAACGCACCTGGGAAGTGATGACGTCCTTTGCGACGTTCATGGACGAAGCAGTTGATCTCGCCCGCCAGGGCAAGGCACCTCAGGGTGAGCGGTTCACCGACGTGGTCTCAAGCCACCTGGGCACGGACGCGACTTTGCTTCCGATCGTGCGCCTCGACATTCCCCGCCACCAGTTCGTCAACCTCGACATCGCGGTCGAATCCGTCGTGGCAGCAAACGGCGGCGGGACGCTCGTCGGCGTCGGTGGTGGCCGCCAGCGCCATCACGAAACGCTCGGAGACCTGATCCAGCAGCGCGGGCAATGGGGCCATCCGGTAGGCCCCGTTGACCGGGCGCGCGTCGAAACCGGCCCGTCCACCTCGCGGGAGGCTGTTGCCTTCGGGGTCCATCTGTTCGCCTACGCTGGGGTTCCGGTCGCACTCCTGCAGCGTCGCCACGACGATCACTCTGACTCGGGGGCTGGGATCGAAGTGATCGCCGCCGACGATGTCGCAGAGTCGCTACTCTCTGAGATCCGTCGCCTCATCGTCGAGTTGAGTGTCTTCCGAGGCAAGGTGTTGAGCTTCAACCTGAGCGATGAGATGTACGGCGCCAGCGCAGGCGGCATCGAATTCTTGGAGCGCCCGGATCTGCCCGCGAGTTCCGTCGTACTCCCACAGGGTGCGCTCGCTCGACTTGAGCGCCATGTGTTGGGTCCGGCCCGACATCGCGAATCGTTGCGGGCCGCCGGTCAACACCTCAAGCGCGGACTGCTGCTCTATGGGCCGCCCGGGACGGGCAAGACCCATAGCGTGCGCTATCTCATCGGCGCCTCACCCGGCGTCACCACCGTGGTGCTGTCAGGAAATTCGCTGCAGATGGTCACGGCGGCCACCGAGCTGGCGCATGCTCTGCAACCCGCGCTCATCATCATGGAGGACATTGATCTCATTGCCGAGCATCGCGGTCGCCATGGGCCCCAGCCACTGCTGTTTTCCTTGCTCGACGCGATGGACGGTCTCACCAGCGACGCCGACGTGGCGTTCCTGCTCACCACTAACCGCCCCGACCTGCTTGAAGCGGCCCTATCGCAACGGCCTGGCCGCGTTGACTTGGCCATCGAGATCCCCCGACCCGACGAAGCATCACGACGGGCGCTGCTGAGTGTCTACACCGGCGGCTCGTCGTTCAGCGCGGCTGCTTTGGATCTGGCCGCGCAGCGCAGTGAGGGCGCCACCGCGTCCTACTTCAAGGAGTTAATCCGCCGCACCGTCTTGAACGCGGCCGACGACGAGGTCGCGCTCACCGACGACGTACTTCTCGCGACACTGGAGGAAATGCGTAGCGATGGCGAAGAGCTCACCAGAGCACTGCTTGGGGCCGGGCCAAGCGAAGCCATGCGAGCGCCCGATGAGGACCAGGACGAGGACTCCGGTTACTACACCACCGTTCGCGGACAAACACCCGACTATCTCCGCTAGCCATTGATCAAGACGCCGGGCGCTGCGTCACCGTGATGCTGGCGATCTGCTGCTCGAGGAAGCGCCGACTAGGTCCATGGGTGCAAAGTTCTGCGGCCCGATGGAGTGAGGTCAGGGCGTGGGCGTGGTGGCCGCTCTCGAGGAGCAACGATCCGCGAGCGGCGTAGTAGGGCTGAAACGCATCGGCGGTGGGGTCTTCGAGGGCGAAGTGATCCAAGATCCGCAGACCTATATCTGGGTCAGTCGCCCGGGCGATGGCCACCGCACGCGCCACCCGGGCTCCCTTGCTCGGGGTCACCTGAATGAGCGCGTCATACAGTTTCGCGATCGTGGGCCATGGTGTCGGAGTGCCTGCTTGACGCGCCGCGTGAGCGGACTGGATCGCAGCTTGGAGCTCATATTCCCCTGGCGGTGCGCTGCGGGTCGTTTTGAGCCCGACCTTCATCAGGCGCTCGGCGTGGGCGACGAGATCGGCGTCCCAGCGCGCGACATCTTGCTGCTCCGTCGGGACCAGACAATCGTCCACGAATCTGGCCTCGCGGCGCGAATGCAGGTAGAGCAGCAGGGCAGCCAACCCGCGCACTTCGTGGTTTTCGGGCAGCGCCGCGAGCAAAAGTTGACTCGCGTGGACGGCTTCTTCGGTGACGAGTTCGACGGCGTCTGGTGTGACCGGACGCAGCCACTCGATCGAGTAGGCAGCGTAGATTGCGTCGAGGACCGCCGCGACCCTTTCGGCCGGAACCCCGGGTGCAACCTCAAAAGACGCGCCGTCAGCCCTGAGCTTTTGCTTCGCGCGGACCAAACGTTTGGAGAGCGTCGCACTGGGCAACGCAAAAGCGTTGGCGATGTCAACTGTGGAGAGTCCGAGCACCACCTGCAAAATCAGGGGCGCGTGGACACCGCGGTCCAGGCTCGGGTGCACGCAGCCAAACATCAGGGCCAGGGTGTCGTCGTCGCGCAGGGCCCCGCGAGCTGCTTCGCGAGTTTCGTCAGCGACAGTGAGAGAGCGCGTCCGGGTGTTTTCAGCAGCACCGACGATGTCGCGGATCCGGTTTTTGGCCACCGTCACGACCCAGGCGTAGGGATCTGCGGGTGGCGCGGTCGGCCAGACTGTCAACGCCCGCTCGATGGCATCACCGAAAGCGTCCTCGGCCAGTTGTACGTCGCCACACCAGCGCACCAGCATGCCGATAAGTCGCGCCCGGTGCTCCCGCACGAAACCTGCTGGTTCCGGCGTGGCCGAGCGCGACTTAACGGTCGCTGGTGCTGTGTCGATCGGGTCTCAGCCCTCCATGGCAGACGCGCGAACTTCGACTTGGCCGTAGTGCACACCAGGGCACCGCTTGGCCCACTGGAGGGCAACCTCAAGATCGGGTGCCTCGATGACGAAGTAGCCGCCGAGTTGCTCCTGGGTCTCGGCGAAGGGCCCGTCGTGGACAACTGCCTGTCCGTCGCGCATCGACACGGTCGTGGCCGTCACTGTGGGCAGCAACCAGTCGGTCGCGACGAAAACGCCGGCGTCTTGCAGAGCGCCGATGTAAGCACCGAATACCGCGAGCTGCTGCTCAAGTTCTTCAGGGGTGGGTTCTCCCTGTGCGCTCTCATCGCTGTAAAGGAGGAAGGTGTATTTCATGATGGTGGGTCCTTTCGGTGGTGGGGGAAGGTTAGTGGACAGGGGTGACGGGAGCGGCGACGGGCTGGGCCGACCAGTCGTGGGCGTTGAGATTGCTGATGCCGGTCTCGATGGCCGGGCCGACGATCTTGCCGGCCAGCAGCCCAAACAAACGCAAGAGCGGGTTGGCCCCGGCGTCCAAGGTCATCGACCATTCGACGATGCTCTCGCCGTCCGCCGGTGTCACGTGGATCTGCTGGATTGACCGGCCCATCCGTCCCATGTCGATGTCAAAGTCGACGGCCGAGTGGGTGACGGTGTTGACCGTCTGAACTCCCTTGCCGTTCTTGCCACGGAAGCCGAACCCCGAGCCAACTCCCGAAGCCGGCCCCACTGGGGTGATCTCAAGTTTGGGATCTTGGGTCAAGTGGGGGTTGATGGCCGTGAAACCAGCGGTCGTGGAGACCAAGCCGATGATCTGCGCGGGTGAGGCCGGGACGCGGCCGCTGCGAGCGATGGTGGTGTAGCGGTTCATTTTCATGCTCCTTATCGAGGTGGTGTGGGTGTGTCTCGATAAGGGGACGAACGAGGATGGACCCCAAGGACAGGTCAGCCAAAAGAGTTTCTAAATATTCTCACCCGCGCACGTAGTCCGCCGTGAAAATCATGGTTTGAACCACCACAACCATAATTTTCACGGCGGACTATCTGGAGAACGAGTTAGAAGCCGAGTTCGCGGCCGATGAGTTCTTTCATAATCTCGTTGGAGCCGGCCCAGATCTGGGTGACGCGGGCGTCGCGCCAGGCGCGGGAGACTCGGTATTCGTTCATGAACCCATAGCCGCCGTGCAACTGCACACAATGATCGAGTACGTCGTTTTGCACCTGTGCGGTCCACCACTTGGCCTTCGCAGCGTCAGTGGCGGTGAGTTCGCCGTCGCAGTGGGCTAGCACTGACTGGTCGACAAACGCTTGAGTGACCTCAACTTGCGTGACCAACTCGGCGAGCAAGAACTTGTTGTGCTGGAACGCACCAATCGGCTGGCCGAAGGCTTTGCGCTCCTGGGCATAGACGATGGTCTCGTCGAGGATCTGGCGGGCATGGGCAAGGTTGCAGACCGCTGACCACAGGCGCTCCTGCGGCAGCCAACTCATCATGTGGATGAAGCCGTTGTCGAGCTCGCCGACGAGATTTTCAGCCGGCACTCGGACGTCGGTGAAGAACAGCTCGGAGGTGTCCGCCTCGTCTTGGCCGACCTTGTCGAGTTTGCGGCCGCGGGCGAAGCCGTCGCGGGTTGCCTCGACGGCAAAGAGGCTGATGCCGCGGGCCTTCTTCTCGGGAGACGTGCGAGCGGCCACTAACACCAGATCGGCGGAGAAGCCGTTGGTGATGAAAGTCTTGGACCCGTTGATGATCCAGTCGTCGCCATCGCGTACGGCGGTGGTCTTGAGGTTGGCGAGGTCGGAGCCGCCGGACGGCTCGGTCATCCCGATCGCCGTCCAGATCTCACCGGTGGCCATGCCCGGCAGCCAGCGCTGCTTCTGCTCTTCGGTGCCGAGATGCACGACGTACGGCGTGACGATGTCGGCGTGGATGCCGAGGCAGGTCGGCAAGGCCATGTTCACCCGCGCCAACTCCTCGGTGAACACAGCGTTGAACCGGAAGTCGCTCACGCCGGAGCCGCCGTACTCCTCAGGGATCTCCATGCCGAGGTAGCCCTGCTCACCAGCGGCCAGCCACAACTCACGCGGGAACGCCTTGGCAGCGATGTACTTATCCCCGTTAGGGATGACTTCCCGGGTGAGGAATTCGCGCACCGAAGCGCGGAAGGACTCGTGGTCTGCGTCGTAGATTGTCCGCTTCATGTCGCTATGTTACTAGCGAGTAGCAAGTCTTGCTAGAGATTTCTCCGAACTTCTCGCCACGGTCAATGAAGTGCCAGGGCCGCGATCCTCTCGACGTCCTCGGGTCCATCGAGATCGGGCAAGGCGAGGAAGACCGTCGACACCCCTACGTCCAAGAGCCGCCGATGGCGTTCACTATGTGCGGCCACCTCACCGGCGTGGTGACGCGCGGCGAAGGCGCTGGCCGCCATACGACCCCTTAGCCGCTCGACCCGATCCCACGTATCGTCCCGGCTGGTGCCCACCACGGCGATGTCGAGGACCGTAACCGCCACCGCCTCGTGGGGCCGACCAACCTCGTCGCAATGACGCCGAAGGACCGCGCTCTTGTGCAGGACTGTGTCAAGGTCGGCGCGAACGTTGCAGGCGTCACCCCATTGGGCAGCGATTCGGAGAGTACGGCGCTCACCGCCACCGCCGACGATCAGCGGCAGGGGACGGACTGGACGCGGATAACACGTGGTCTCCGGGAGCGACACGTGCTCGCCGTCGTACGCCTTGGTGCCCGGAGCCCAGAGTGCGCGCATCGTTTCTGCGGCCGTCGCCAGGTCAGCGAAACGCTGGGTGGTCGCGGGAAAAGGCAGCCCGTATGCCGCGTGTTCGCGTCCCCACCAGCCAGCCCCCAGACCGCAAAAAGCCCGGCCGCCAGAGATTGCGTCCAACGTCGCTGCGGCCTTAGCGATGATCCCTGGCGCGCGGAAGGTGGCGGGAGTGCAGAGCGTGCCCAACTCCAGATCGGTGCCCAACGCTGCAAGTGCGCCAAGGGTCACCCACGGCTCAGGGATCGGGTCCCACGCTCGACCAACCTGCGGAATCTGGATGAGATGATCCATCAAAGCAATGCCTGCAAACCCCGCCTCATCGGCCGCCAGGGCGATGCTGCGGAGCCAGGTGAGTGGCTCCTCGCCCCACGGGAAACGACCGATCTGCAGCATCACCCGCAGCCCAAGGTTCGCCGCAGGCTCGACGGTTGGGGCGGGTGCTGGCGCGCGATGCGGTTCGTCGGTCTGGATCTCCCGGATGTCCCAACCCTCGGCCGCCAGTTCAGCGCGTACGTCGCGCATGCGGCGAAGTTGTCCACCCAGGACCGGAGCGGGAACTGGCCGATCGCGCTCCGCGTTGCGGGCTCGGCAGACGGCATCGGGGGTGTTGAAGACGACTGCCACCACCGGCATCCGCGATGCGCGGGCGAGGGTTGCCCAGGTCTGCCGGCGTTCCGGGTCAAGTCCGAGTGTGTCGATGACCACGGTGAGGCCGCGCCGTACCCGACCCTCGACGATCTGGTCCAGCAGCCGAAAGGCATCCGCAGATGCGTCGAGGTCCGCCGTACCGCTGCCGACCACGGCCCTCAGCGCATCGGAAGAAACTACTTCGACGTCGCGATAGTTCGCCGCTGCCCACGTCGACTTCCCCGCCCCCGATGCGCCGACCAAAAGGACCAGGGCTGGGTCGGGAAGATCCACCGGAGCAGTCTTGCACCAGCCAGACGTCGCCTGCCATCGATAGAAGTGATCAGGAATCAAGAAGCACTGGGTCGGGCACTAATCAGGGGCAGCGGGCCGGCTCGGGCGCGGCATCCTTGGGCCGCACGATTCCGCCCCCAGCATCTAGCGTCACGTTGACTTCCAGAGTCATGCTTCCACTCATTATATTATGATCATAAGACTATAAGGTATGATGGCTCATCAACTAAGGGAGATCCATCCATGAACACCAACAAGCCGATCATCACGACGTACGCCGACGCACCTGCCCGCACCATCACCACAGACGGCGCCACTTACGCCTACCGGGAGCTAGGCCCGCACGGCGGCACCCCCGTGGTGTTCTTTGTGCACCTCGCTGCAACTCTGGACAACTGGGATCCCCGGATCGTCGACGCGATCGCTAAGACCCGACATGTCATCACCTTTGACCAGCGCGGCGTCGGAGCCTCGACCGGAGAGGTTCCAGACACGATCGAGGAAGCCGCCGATCATGCCTATGAGTTCATCACCGAGCTCGGCTTCGACCAGATCGACATCTTCTCCTTCTCGATGGGCGGCATGATCGCCCAGGATCTGGTGGTCAAGCACCCCAACCTGGTACGCAGGCTCGTGCTGACTGGGACCGGGCCTCGGGGCGGCAAGGACATCGACAAGGTCGTCAGCGTGACCTACTGGGACATCCTCCGGGCAACTCTGACCCGATCGGACCCCAAGGAGTTCCTGTTCTTCAACCGCAACGCGGCCGGCAAGCCCGCCGCGAAAGCCTTCGTCAAGCGGCTCCAGGAGCGCACCACAGACCGCGACAAGCCGATCAGCGCCAAGGCATTCCGGACCCAACTGAAGGCGATTCAGAAGTACGGCCGCTCCGCACCGTCGGACCTGTCGACGCTCACCCAGCCGACCCTGATCGCCAACGGTGACAACGATCGCATGGTGCCCTCGGTGCTCTCCGAAGATCTCCACCGCCGGATCAGGGGCAGCGAGTTGATCATCTACCCCGACTCCGGTCACGGTGGCGTGTTCCAGTTCCACGAGCAGTTCGCCCCCGTCGCGGCCGCATTCCTCGCCGCCTAACCCACCAACCCTTCTGAAGAGAGAAGCAAGACATGAGCACCTCATCGTCCAACCTGCGAGTGGGCGTCAAGAAGCAATTCACCTCGTCCATCCTCCTGTGGATGCGCACCGACAAGCCACGCCAGGAGGGGATGGATTACTGGAAGGGCCCACACTCGGGAATCATCTCCGCGTCCCCGGGTCTGCACGAATACCGCCAGATCCACCTCGCTGAGGCCAATCCCGGCTTATGGCCGCCGGTCGCGGGGATCGAGACTGAGATTCCCAGCGATCGAAGGGTTGACGGAGTCGCGGAGGTCACCTTCCAGTCCGCGCTGTCGCCTGTGAAGGGACGCACCCAGACGCGACTGGCCTTCAAGGACGAGATCAACGTGTTCCGGCGCACGCTGTTGTACGCCGGCTTGCCGACCAGTTCTCGGTGGTACGACGTCGCTAGCCCTGGTGAGCCCGTCGGGGCCCGAGCCGTCGTCTATCTGCGCCGCATGGACGGCGTTAGCGGTCGCGCGTTCCGCAAGGTCATCAAGCGGGACTTGTTGGCGGCCCTCATCGACACCGGCGTACTCAAGGAGCTGCGCACGCAGACGTTCCTGCCGTGGAACAAGTTGACCTGGAACACGCCGAACGTCGCCCACGACAACCCGCCCGACCAGCGCTACAGCGCCTCGCTCATCCTCGGATTCGCCGACACGGCCGCCCGCGCAGCGTTCTTCCAAGGCCCCGAGATCCGGGAGTGGTCGCCGACGCTGGCCGCCGTCGCGTCAGCGATCCATGCGTACGACGTCTCCGAGACGCTGACCTATGTCAAGGACGGCGAGATCCTTCCGCACCCCGTGAGCTGACTGGGACATCGACATTATTCCAATGCCTGTCGATCGCCATACAATGACTGGATGCCTTGCTGGGCAGGTGTTTAGCCGAACAGGAGCGACCCTTGGTGCGCTATAACCAGGACCATAAGGAAGCGACGCGAAGGCGGATTATCGAGACCGCCGGCCGTCGCTTTAAGCAGGACGGCATCGACGGGTCAGGCATCGCGACCCTGATGAGCGACGCCGGGCTGACTAATGGGGCCTTCTATGCGCACTTCAAGTCCAAGGACGACTTGGTCACGGCGGTGGTCGGTGACGAGCTCAGTCGCCAAGCAACAAGTTTCGGCGAATTGCCGCCAGGACGCCCCGGCTTGGAGGAGTTCGTGCGCTTGTACCTCTCCCAGGATCATCGCGAACGCCGCGACACTGGGTGTCCGTCCGCAGCGCTGCTCGACGAGATCGGCCGCTGTGACGAAGACACGAAGCGGGCCTATACGAAGGGCGCCCAGACGATTCTCGATGAAATCTGTGCCCGGCTGGCGCCAGACGATCCGGGCTCCGCGCGCGGAACGGCCTTCGCTCTCTTCACCATGCTGGTCGGCACCACGCAGCTCGCGCGTGCCCTATCTGATCGGGAACTCTCCGATGCGGTGCTGACCGAAGGCATCCGGACTGCCAGCACGCTGCTTGCCACGCGCTGAACCTGAACCCGCTTGGCTAGCGCGACTTCGGCAATAGTCTGCCAGTGGCGCCAGACCTACCCAATCCCAATCCGCAGCGTCGTGCAGGGTGAAGGGCCGCTGAGGGTGGGTGGGCATGACCTGCACCACCAAGAACTGGCCATCCGCCTGGACCTCGACGTCGTGCAAGCAGGGCATTGGTGACCGACGGGCTCCGACGACTCTGCTGCCACGTTCTTGCCACGCATCGCGCCATCACCAGGGCCTACTCCGGCTGGCCAGCACGGGGCTCGTCGACGGCTTGTCCCGACCCCGCGTCCTTGACCTCCAGGGACTCCAGGAGGCGCATACCGAGGTTCCAGCGCTCGCGCGGGGGCAACGCCATTGCGAGCCGAAGAAACTCCTCTTCGGTTACATCCACGCCAGCAACCGTAGCCCGACCGTCAGGCATCGGCGATCCTCCTTATGAGCTCGTTGACCCGAGCGACGGCCGCCTCGACTTCGGGGAGTACGTCGACGCCCTCGATCGCCGCCTCGTACAGGTCACCCCACTCGGCATCGACCTCGATTGTTGGTGGCCACGCGTGTCGGCGCCGGTAGTCGAAGAGCCGGAGACACGTCGCCTTGATCTGTGTCAGATCAAGCTGCTCGCCCTTCTCGAGCAGTTGTAGGTCGACGAGGTCACGCACGCGCTCGCTGCGCGGCTCCGAGACCGCGTGAAGCTTCTGCGCCACCTGATGGTCTGCCCGCATCACCGGGATCGGCACCGGCGCGGGGAGCCCAAGGTCGGTGAAGAGCTCGACCAGATCGGACGCGATCCGGAGCTCGGGTTCCAAAGCGTCGTCGATCTCGTTGTGCCCGAGCTCGAACTTGACGGTCCGCCACGACCGACCGAGGTAGTCAAGCTTCACGGCGAAGGGCATCATGACGTAGGCCGGTGGAATGCCCGGCGGACGCGGCGGCTGCCGGTCGACCACTCGACCTGTGAAGCCTGCCCAGCCCTGGTTGAGCGAGGCCTCGAAGTCGTCGAGGAACTCGCTCAGTGGATGGACCCGGGCGGCGTCGAGGTCTTGCGTGAATCGACTCTCAGCGCGCCCGTAGCGAAGCGCCATCGCGGTGCCGCCCTTGACCGCGCCCTCAGGGAGCAACTGTCCGACGACAAACCATCGCCATCGTCACCTGGCGTCGTAACGAGCTGGTGTCGTCGGTCTCCAGGTTGCGGATCCGCTGCTCAAGCGACCTCAGGTTGGGAGGCGGGGTCGAGTACGTCACGACGTACTTCTCTCCGCCGGGCCAGGCGCAGGCTTGTGCAGCTCGCGTTGCAGCTTCGCGTACTCGGCACGGGTAACCAGACCCTCCTTGCGAGCATCGCGGGCCGCCTCAAGCAAACGATCCCGCTCGATCCGGCCTCGGCAGTCGAGGATCGCGTCGGCAACACGCATTGCCAGCAGACCTTCGTAACGCGCGAGGTTGGGCGCCTCGCCACGCGGCGGAGCAGTCACTTCCATGAACGCAGGCATCTTGGCCCGCGTCCGTTTCGGCGCGACGACGCGGATCTTGCGGGGATTGACGTCAGCAAGACCGAACAGCGCCAACACCGAGTCGCCCCGCAGATAAGCACCGTCACCCGCCCTCAGCAGTGCTTCGGCGAACTGATCGAAGGGCGACCCCGGTGCGTCCGGGACTCGGTAGATGCCGTACGCGACGTTGACCAGCGCGCCGCGAGCAGCGAGCTTGCGTAACTCGACCGCCGGAACACCCGCCGCGGCTGCGTCCTTGGTGGTGATGAAGCCGTATTCGCCCAGCGCGATCTCACGCACCAGGTCTCGGTACTTCACCTCGGCAGCCATGGCACAACCGTACCAATAACGGTACTGTTGTGCCATAGAGAGCTAACGGACGGGGAACGCTCTTAAGGCCGTCTCCCAGTCGACTATGGCATCCACAAGTGCCTTCGACGTCAGCTCGAGCGGCACAAAATAGTCGAACAACTCGCCGTCCTCGGACTGTGGGCCCGACTCCAGCGACAGGTGAGCACGGATGGTCACGGAGTCCTCAGAACGCGCTGCAAGGCTGAATGCGATGTTCGGCTCAGTGAACACCAAGAGGCGCTCCTCATCGGAGTCCCAGATGCTCGGCTGCACGTGACCGGCGTGAACTTGGCGCAACCAGTCGAGCAGTTCCCGGGCTTCCCACGTGGTCAGACAGCGCGACGGCCCCAGCCACGACGAGCCAGTTCGCGTCCCAGTCTCGCGGCTCGTTGGAGGATCCGAACTGGTAGCTCTTGATGGACAACTCGACGGCGGCGCCGTCCGTGGATTGCAGCCTCACTCGGGTAGCCCTACTCCCACCCATGCTCGACGTAGGTTGTGAGATCCCACGCCTGATCGCTCGTGTAGACGCCCCAGCCCCGGTGCTTATAGTAGGCCGTCATCGCATCGAAGTGGCTTGTGCAAACTCCCTGAACTCAGTAGTACCAGGGGTACGCCGACCAGTCAGGGTCGCGCTTTTCGAGGAACTGATTCCGGCCCTCGACGGCCTCATCGGTCATGTAGGCCAGCCTTGTTGCCTCGCCGGCAAACAGTTGTTGGCCCACAAGCCCGTCGTCGATCAGGTTGAAGGAGTACTTCAACATTCGCTGCGCGGTAGGGGACTTGCCGTTGATCTTGCGGCCCCACTCCAATGCCTCGGCCTCAAGGTCGGCATGCCCAACCACCTTGTTGACCATGCCCATCCGGTGCGCCTCCTCGGCGTCGTACTCATCTCCGAGGAAGAAGATTTCGCGAGCAAACTTCTGTCCCACCTGCCTTGCGAGGTACGCCGACCCGAAGCCGCCGTCGAACGAACCGACGTCCGCATCGGTCTGCTTGAACCGCGCGTGCTCCCTGCTGGCCAGACTCAAGTCACTGACGACGTGGAGGGAATGTCCGCCACCGGCGGCCCACCCGTTGACGAGACAGATCACGACTTTGGGCATGAACCGGATCAGGCGCTGACATTCGAGGATATGGAGACGGCCAAGACGCGCCTTTTGTGACGTGTCGACAGGATTGCGTGACCCCTCGGCAGGATTGCGTGACCCCTCGGCGCCGGGGTCTGGCTCGTATTCGTAGCCGGCGCGGCCGCGGATGCGTTGGTCGCCGCCAGAGCAGAAGGCCCGCTTGCCGTGTTTGGCACCCGGCCCGTTGCCGGTGAGCAAGACACAACCGACGTCGGCCGACATCCGAGCATGGTCGAGAGCCCGCAGCAGTTCATCGACTGTGTGCGGACGGAAGGCGTTGAGTACGTCGGGTCGATCAAACGCGATCCGCACGGTGCCGTGGGCGCGAGCCCGGTGATAGGTGAGGTCGGTCAGGTCCTCGAAACCCGGAATCTCCTCCCAGGCCTCGGGGTCGAACGTCTCGGACACTCCCTCAATCGCACTCACACCCGAACCCTAGTGCGAGCGGTCGTTACGTGGACTCAGGGCACCGATGAACGATGCCGCCTCGGGAAGCAACGGCAAGATCGTGGCCTGATAGGCGTGATAGGTGTCCGGCCTGCCCTTCCATACGCTGGCCGCAGGATGGTTGCCCGGGTCGAGTTCGTGTCGCCACGAGCCCCCGTCGACGAGGTGCTCCCGCGCGTAGGTCGACCAGGCGCCGTGCCACTCGTCGTAGGACGGGTCGCCGGTGGCTCTGGACAGCGCGGTGGCTGCGGCCAGCGCCTCGGCGAGGACCCAATGGAAGCGTTGTCGTACGACGGGGGCACCCGCATAGTCAGTTGTGTAGACAAATCCGTCTGCCCCATCAACTGCCCAGCCGTCTCGCACCGCGCGACTAAACAGGCACTTCGCATCCGAGAGCAACCAGACCGGCGCCTGATCGCCCAAGCCCGTGCGCACGTGCAGCGCCAGCCTTGCCCACTCGAAGAGGTGGCCGATGGTCACGCCGTACGGCCGGAAAGGATGGTCCGGCTGGTCGCGGTTGTAGTCGCGGGTGCGGGTCCAAGCCGGGCTGAAGTGCTCGCAGAGCCGGTAGCCATCACCTTTGGCAAACTCGTGCACGATCCGCTCGGTGATCCTCAGCGCCTGATCGAGTCGACGCTGATCGCCCGTCACGTCGTACGCCGCCAACAAGGCTTCGACTGCGTGCATGTTGGCGTTGGCCCCGCGGTAAAGCTCGAGCTCGACCCATGCGCGGTCCCAAAGATCGACGACCAAACCATCGTCTTCACGCCAGAAGCGCCGGTCGAAACACTCCAGCGCCGCGTCGAGCAGGTCCTGTCCACCCGCAATCCCTGCACCAGTGGCCGACGCAGCCGCCAAGATCACAAAGGCGTGCCCATAAGCCATCTTGGCGGTGTCCACCGGACCGATTTCATTGACGCTGGCAAACCACCCGCCGTACTCCGTGTCGCGAAGCGGTCCCAACAGACTTGCCACGCCGTGCTCCGCGAGATCTCGAGAGAGGTCTGGCGCAAGGCGCAGCGACTCCAGCGCAAAGACGTGAGTCATCCGGCAAGTGATCCAAAGTTCGACCGGGCGATCAGGGTCGATCACACCGAGGTCGGACTGCCAACCAAAACCCAGCGGATGGCGCGAATCCCGGGCAAACTCAACCAGCACGGCCGCCTGCCCCGCCTGGCGATCCCGATCAGTCATCGCGATTGTTGTCATAGACGGTCGCGATACCCATCTCGGCCCAAGCCGCCAGCATTTGCACGTCTCCGGAGCGGCGAGCGAGTTCGGCAGCACGGCGCACCAGAGGCTCATCGACGTCGATCGGCGTGCCCACGGGGACGATTCTCGCAATGGGGCGACCGTGATCGGTGATTGTGATCGTCTTCCCTCCCGAACTGCGGCTAGTGCCTTGCTTGCTGAGGTTAGCTCGAAGTTCTCTGTGGTACGTCGCGGACTCCGCGTTGTGCACCATCGCCCGAGGCATCAGAGTGGAACAGAAGATCGAGCGATGGAAGTTGCGAGGGTCACCAGGTGACTCAGCCGCGCTAACTCGGAGTCAAGAAATTCCGGTCCTCCACGGCGTCCGACGATTAAAGACTCCCTGTCATTAAGTGGCGCGGCCACGGCCAAGGTTTCGAGGTCCTCCAACTCCATCCGCCGCACGTGTTCGCCGGGCCAGGGCAATTCTTCAGGCGCGGAATCGGTGGCTTGGACGATGGCCGACTTGCGACCGCCAGAAACTCGGCGTACGCGGGCTGCCCAGTCGGCCCGGAACGTCAACGGCACGATGTCGACGAGGTGTTCGAGTGCCAGATCGGGGTGAGTCGTCATAGCCTCGACGGCCTCCAGGTCCAGAGAGAGCGTGCCGCCGACGGCATAGCGACTGATCCACAAGACCTCGACGCCTTCCAGAGCGTTGCAGGCCGAGACGATGGAGTCGGGCATCGCACCGGGCACGACGTTGAGCAGCACATCATCGATGGCCATGCCACTCGGATCGGTCTCGACAATCTGGATCGCATCAATGTCACCACCGGCCGCACCGATTGCCGAGGCCAGCTTGCCGAGCGAGCCTGGGACGTTGGGCAACGCCAGGCGCAAGAGAAACGACATGAGACGACCCTAGACCTGGCATGTTTCTCGAACGTTTCTGACGCCGGTCACCACACTTTGGCGCCTGTGGCTGGAGGCGAGGTCGACCTGTCAATCGGAGTACGACACGCCGACATTTTGCGACAATGAGTGACGGGTCGGCGGGAGGGCGGAGCCCGACGGGTCAGGGGGATTGGAGGCGTTGGCGTAGACCGGTAGCGCGCACCGCCTGGCGGGCCACGGCGGCCCGGACCTCAGCTTCGGAGCCGACCAACCTGACTCTTTGTTGGGCACGGGTGACGGCGGTGTAGAGGAGTTCGCGGGTGAGCAGCCGGGAATCCTCTGGAGGCAACAGCACCGTGACCTCCTTGGCCTGGCTGCCTTGGCTCTTATGGACCGTCATCGCATGCATCGTCGTGACTTCGGTGAGCCGGGTCGTAGCGAAATCGAGGAGCCGCTCGGAGCCGCTGATCAGACCCCGCAACGGTCCCTCGACGGACTGCACGCACACACCGATCTCGCCGTTGTAGATGCCTAAGGCATAGTCATTGCGGGTCACGAGCAAAGGGCGCCCGGCATACCACTGCCCATGATTTCCGGGGGGCCAGTAGTCCTGACCGGCCTCCTCGGCCAACCAACGCTCGACTTGGCGGTTCCAGTGAGCCACGCCGTAAGGGCCGTCGCGGTGAGCACAGATCAGTCGATGCTCGTTGAGGGCGACCATGGCCGCCTCGGCATCGCCGCTGAGTGCCTGAGCCCGGACTTCGATAGCCGCAGTCAGCAAGGTCACCTTGAGGACCTCGGCGGGATCACCCGTTTCGATGAACTCGACGCTGTCGCCGCCGGCGCGCAACGCCGCCACCACAGCGTCGGCATCACCAATGCGCAAGGCGGTCGCGAGGTCGCCGATCTCGGCACCGAAGCGATGGGTCGTCCTCAAGGAGACCACCAAGGAGTCTGGACCACTGGGCTCCCGGTCACTGTCCAGCGGTTGCTCAAACCCCGCCACCAGATCAGCCAGCACGGCACCGGCCCCTACCGACGACAGCTGATCAGCATCGCCAACAAGAATCAGCCGGGCCTCAGGCCGCACGGCCTCGAGCAATCGGCCCATCATCAGCAGATCGACCATCGATGTTTCGTCGACCACGATCACGTCATACTTCAGCCGGTTGCTGCGGTCATGTTTGAAGCGGGTGGCATTGCCCGGCACCCAGCCAAGCAGGCGATGGAGTGTCAAGGCGGGCAGACCGCGCAAGGGCCCCTGGTCACCAGCAGGAAGGCTGGCCACTTCCCGCTGGACCGACTCTGAGAGTCGGGCGGTGGCCTTGCCAGTGGGGGCGGTCAGGGCGATGGACAGTCGGACGCCCTGATGCTTTGCCTGATCGAGCAGAGTGCTCAGCAGTCCCGCCACCGTGGTGGTCTTGCCGGTGCCCGGGCCACCGGTGAGAACGGTTGTCCAGGCGCGGGCAGCCCGGGCCGCAGCCAGACGCTGCTCGTCATACCCCGTGGCAGGGAAGACACGGTCAAGCGACGCCGCCAGGACTGCTTCATCAACCGGCGGAGGGGAGTTGCTGGAGCGCTCAAGTAGGTCTGCGCAAACCTGTCGTTCGAGGTGGTGATAGCGCTCGAGATAGAGCAGACCAAACTCGATCTTCAGCGCTCCGGTCGTGGCCAACGGCGAGGCATCAACTCGGCTGAGCCACTCCTGCGGATCGGGCAACACCAGATCGGGAAGCACCTCCTGGATGTCGGCGACAGCACTCGCCAGGTCGACACACACCGACCCTTGGGACACAGACCGGACTGCCAGGGCAGCCGCCAGGATCACCGCCTCGTCGGCCTCACCCGCCAACTGACTCAGGCGACCCGCCACATGGATGTCGACGGGCTGAAGCAGCCCAGCGTCATTGAGGGTCGCAAGAAGGCCGACGCTCGAAGGCACCCGGCGGTGATCCCACGCGTCCACGAACTCGACCGGCTGGCTCATGTGGACACCTCTGCGGCCACGCCGTCCAACAGGTCGGAGATGTCCTGGACCAACGCAGCCGGGGGAAGCCACGAGAAGACCCCACAAGTTTCGCCATGAACCACCGGAGTCTCAGCACCACACATGCCCCGGAGGTAGAGATAAAGCACGCCACCGATGTGTCGGGCCGGGTCATAGTCGGGCAGTCGCCAACGCAGGAAGCGATGGAGCACCACGGCATAGAGCAAGGCCTGCAGCGGATAATCGGAGTGGCCCATCGCGTCGTGAAGAGCAGCCGGTTGGTAGTCACCAGCCGTCAAGGTGGGCTCTTGCCCCGCCTCCGGAAACGGTCCGAGCCAGTTGGTCTTGTAGTCCACGACGAGATAGCGACCACCAACGCGCAGGACCAGGTCGATCGAACCCGTGAGATAGCCGCTCAACAACTGGCCGCCGAGTGTGGGATTGGCCAGCTTGTCGGCATACGCCAGCACAGGGTCGCCCGGCGGCAGGTGTTGACGCAGCAGACCAGTCAGGTCGCCGAGCATCGCCGGCGTCCACTCCGCACTTGAGTGCCTCGTGTCTCCTCCTGCCAGCGGCAATTCGAAGTCGAGTTCGTGCAGACGGTCGACGAGCCCCAGTTTGCGCAAGGTCACGCCCTCGGCCAGCGGACCAAGAGGGGTCTCTGAGGCTGCCACGAGCGCGGTCACCAACGCCTCGCGATCGAGGTCGACGGGCCAATAGACCAGCTGCTCGCTCAGCCTGCTGGCAAACTCCATGGCCAGGTCTCCCCCGTGCTCGGGCGCGGCGGGGTCGGCGTGCTCCAACACCGCGTGCACCAAGGACCCGAACGTGGCACCGACCGGCAGCGTTGCCATCGGGGAGATCAGGTCTAGCGGGGCGCTCTCCTTGGCGGGCGGCAGGACCATCGCGGACCCTGACGCCGCCATCACCTCGGCCTCGTCGGGTTCGTCGTCACGCAGCGACTGCTCAGGCTCACTGGTGACTCCGCCGGTCGAATTGTGCTGCCGATCAACTGCCGTGAGTGAGGAATAGGACGTACGCCGCCAGTCGGCATCCACGTGACGGGAGAAAGCGCGGGCCCGGAGCTCGGGCACGGCCACAGGTGGCAACACGCCATTGAGTGTCGCCACTGTGGCAACCTCCGGTTTCGGTCCACCGACTTGACTCCAACGAGCGAGCGTCTCGACAATCGCGTCGTCGGTGGGATTGGGTGTGCTCTCCGGCACTCCCACAGATCCGGGCGCGCGACCAAGGAGCAGTCGCTGGAGGGGCGAAGCGGGAGCGTTGGCTGAAGGCGCCCACCAACAAACGACTTGGGACTTGGCCCGGGTCATCGCGACGTAGAGCAACCTCAGCGCCTCTCCCGCTTCTTCGGCTTTGGCGTCCCTGACGTCGTCATCCCAACCAGGTCCAGCCTCAGCCACGTTGCGGCAACGCTCTCCGGTCGAGTCGTGAAAGAGCGGCAGCGACGGGGTCGCCTTGATATAGCGATCGGCCAGCGAGGGTAGGTAGACAACGGCGTATTCGAGCCCCTTGCTCGCGTGGATCGTCACCAGCTGCACCGCGGCGGCGTCACTGTCGAGGCGACGAGTCCGTTCGGTGCCGCCGCCCGCCCGGGCACGCGTGATGTGGCTTCGGAGCCAGCCCACTAGTGCGACCACACCCAGCTGCTCAGTGAGCGCGACTTCTTGCAGAGCCTCCGCAACGTGTCGCAGATCGGTCAGGTGCCGTTCCCCATCGACAAGGCTCAAAACCCGCGCAGTGAGCCCGTGGGCATTGGCCGCCTCCAACACTGCCGCGATGCCTCGCAGTCGGAGCAGGTCAGCCCACTGCCGCAACTGCTCGGCGATGTCGTCGGTGAGCGCGTCTCCACCAGAGTCCAGATCAAGCGCGCTGTGCCCCAAGAAGTCTGTCAGGGCAGCGGCCCGCACCCGCGGCACACGATGCGGTTGCTCCAAGGCCTCGAGAACGGTCAGCCAGTCAAGAGCCGCAGCAGTCGCGAAGACACTCCCCCCTCCGGCGATGACCGCCGGGATACCGAGTTGGTGAAGCGCGGACTTGGCTGCGGACAGTTCGGCATGTCGATAAGCAATCACGGCAATGTCGCTAGGCAGGAGAGGTGAGCCGTCAAACTCCGGGCTGCCCGCCAGCAGTCTCTTGATGTCCGCAGCCAGATCGGCTGCGATGTGGGATCGCACTGGGTCCACCCGCAGCGAGGCCGTGCCCTTCGCGCCAAACTGCTCGCGGCGTACGACGCGCAAACGCAGTGGCGCTGATTGACCTGCCCCGACCAAGCGCGATTCGGAGTGTTTGGCATCGACGGGACGCACCACGATGTCTGCGTGACCGAGGGCGGCACCCTCAAGCAGCCGTTGGAGCGAGGCCACTAGGGCTGCGTCGCTGCGCCAGTTAGTGCCTAGAGTCTGCCTTGTGGTCGCGGTGCGGGCAGCGTGGAGATAGGTGGCGACATCACCACCTCGAAAGGCATAGATCGCCTGCTTGGGATCGCCGATCAACACGACGGTGGCGTGAGCGGTGAAGGCTCGGTCAAGGACTTGCCACTGCACCGGATCGGTGTCTTGGAATTCATCGACCAACACGATCCGCCACCGATTGCGCATCCGCTGTCTTGCGGGCGACTCCTCATCGCGGAGCGAATCAGCCAACTGACTGAGCAGGTCGTCATAACTCAGGATGCCCAGACGGCGTTTGCGACGGTCTAACTCGACTCTCACCGCCTTGGCAAAGGCAACCTTTCGCCCCGCAGTGGACGTCGGCTCAGCATCGGTCGGCTCCAGCCGGGACTGCGGATCAGTCACGGCCACGCGAGCGATCTCCAAAGCCTTCGCCCGGCTAAAGGCCGGTTTTCCGTCGGAGTAGGCGAAGGCGCGCAGATAGAGGTCATCGACGACTTCGGTCATCAACTCGTCGAGATCCTCCACCAAGGTGGCTTGTGCGTCGGTGTCGCCCGCCACCCCGAGCGAGTCGAGCACCATCGAGCAGAACTGGTGGGTCGTGGCGATGGTCGCTGCATCAAAACTCGCCAGACCCTCACGAAGTCGGCGATGCCTATCGGCAATCTGAGAGGCCGAGCCGGCGAGCAACACCTCGATCAAATCGCTGGTCGTTGACTCGCGGGCAGTCGATTCGGGCGAGAGGTGTTCGGCGAGGGCGGCCTCAGCTTCCACGAGTTGCGCACGCACCCGTTCACGCAGCTCCTGGCTTGCGGCCCGGCCGAAGGTGACCACCAGCATCTGCTCCAGGGTGGCGACACCCTCGGCGAGATATCTAGTCACCAGGGCGCCGATCGTCCAGGTCTTGCCAGTGCCCGCACTTGCCTCAAGCAGAGTTGTCCCGGTGGGCAATGGGTCCCGGATGTCGAAGGTCGTCAGTTGACTCATAGCGGCCCTACCTTCTCGGCGCCCGTGAGCAGCGGTTGCCAGATCCGCCAGGCCACATCGGCCAGCCCGGCACTCAGCAGCGCATCAAGCCCCGAGGCCTCGCCGAACACCCGCCGATGCCAGGCATCAGCCTGTTCGCCAGGGATGTTGAAGGCGTTGTTGAGGTCGGTCACCCAGACCCTCGTTGCCGACTCTGCCGGAGTGCGGTCGCTGCCCATCTGCGCTTGCACATAGCCCTCCGCCCAAGCGCACGCAGTCTTGATCGGGGCCGGCAGCGGGCGACACTGGCCTTCGTCGTAGAGCGCGACCAGTTCGCGGAGCCAGCCGCTGGCTTGATGATCGAGCGGGCCAGCCAGGGACCTGGTTGGCGTACCTCCTCGGCCCTTCCCCACGGCGTGGGCAGTCCACGATTCGTCGGGGAAGGCGACGGACAAGGCCAGCAGATCGAGCCACGACATCAACCGCTGCTTGGCACCCAGGCGTGAATAGGTCAGCGAGACGATTCGGTTGCCGAACACGCCACCAACCGTGCCAGTGAGCAAACGACCCGCGCCGAGGTCGATGGACACGTCGAGGGTGCGTGCACGTCCTTCGCGCAGGGGCGCTGTTTGAGTGATCAGCCCCTGGGCCAGCCCGGCGACGACCGCGAACTCGTTCTGGCCCAGATCGCCGGGTGGGAGCGTCCCACTCAACTGCTCTGCCAGCATCAACCCATCACTGTCGCGTCCGGCCATCACCTGGCGCAGCAGCCGATCTCCGATGTCCCACTTGTCCAGCGGACCCAACTCGATCGGGATCGCATTGAGCATCTCGTCGTGCTCCAGCGGGATGCCGATCTGCAATCGGTTGCGCAGGAACGCCCTGACCGGATGAGTGAAGAAGGCCTTGAGGTCAGCCAGGTTGAGATCGGCCCCGTCGCTGTTGACTGCGGGCGCGACGGCCGGCAACGGCGAAGCCAGGAAGGCTGGTCGCGGGTGCCGCGGCCCGGCACCCGCCCGGGCCCCCTGCTCGGCGGTCTGATCGAAAGAGAACACCTCTGGCCCATCGATAAGGCCCTGAGCGCGGAAATTGCGGGCGTCGTAGGGCTGAAGGGGATGGCGAGTGAGCACCCGCTGTCGAAGACCACGGGGATCGTCTCCAGCCGTGCGGCTCACGGCGTCAAGCACCTCATCGAGTGGCACCGCGGGCGGCCGGCTCGCGCCGGTGTGCTCGTCAGCGCCGGTGAAGCACAGGACCAGCGTTTCGCCAGCGGACATGATCGCGTCGAGCAGGAGCTGCCGGTCTTCGCTGCGGAGATCGCGCTCGCCTGTGAGCGGCGCTCGAGAGAGTATGTCGTCTCCGTCAGTGTGTCCTGCTCGCGGAAAAAGCCCATCGTCGAGTCCGACGAGACAGACCACCCGATGCGGCACCGAGCGCATCGGCACCAGCGTGCAGACGCTAAGCGTCCCCGTCCGGAAGTTGGCTCGGGTCGGTCGAGCGACGACCAAGGTCTGGAGGAGGGCGCGAATGTCGGCCAGCCGCAACACTTGGCCACCGCCCGAGGCGTCGGCCGCGGCGCAAGCCCGAGCAAACTCGCGCTCGAACTGCGCCACCTGCCAGAGAGCGTCGCGAGGGACGTCCGTGAGCGCCCGGACCCCCTCACCCAACGCTGTTAACCAAGATTCGGCTCCCCGAGCATCCTGAAGTTGGCGCAGGCAACGCTCGAGCCGGTCAACACATTCGGCCAACCTTCCAACCAGTTCGATATCGCTGCTGCCGACGTCGTCGAGCGGCAGCGCTGGGCCGACATGACCGAAGTCATCGGCCGACATCGCCACGCCGACCAGGATCCGGTCAAGACCGGCTCGCCAAGTGTTGTGACCAAAGCGCTCCATAGCGAAGGCAGCCCGATGACCGGGATCGAGACCCCAGCGGATGTTTGCCGCATCCACCCACCCACTGATCCTGCCCAGATCATCGTCGTCGAAGCCAAACCTTTTGCGCACGGGCTCGGAGCCCAACAGATCGAGGACTTCGGCCGCGGTGACGCGTCCGCCAGCCAACTCGACGAGGGTCGACGCGACACCCAACAACGGATTGGTGGCGAGCAGAGATCGATCGGCGAGACTGACTCTGAGCCGATGAGCCGGGTGCCCCGGGTCATCGCCAACCGCCGCCTCTCCGAGCCCGAAACCGGACTGGATCAACGGGGCATAGGTCTCGATGTCGGGACACATCACAAGGATGTCGCGCGGCTCCAAGGTCGGATCGTCCTGCAAAAGCCCCACCAACACCTCGCGCAACACATCGATCTGCCGATGGGGCCCATGGCAGGCATGCACCTGCACCGACCGATCATCCTCGGTGAGATGTCGCGCGGCGCGCACCACCCGCTCCGGGCGCTGGTTGGTCCGCAGGTCAGCTTGCAACCAACCCAGCAAAGTTTGCGGATCTCCCTCGGTGGCAGCAACTGGATGGTCAACCTCGATCAGTGGGCCGATCGTGCGATTCAGCTCGCGAGCGTCTCGCCCCAGGGATGCCAGCAGCGGGTGACGCACCACTGAACCCGTCGTGTCATCAACGCGGCGGATGGCTCCAGAGACGGAGTCCTCACCCAGCTTGTCCCACAGAGTCGGCGAGGCCTGCGGCAGCCAAAGGTGTACGTCGCGCTGCCGGGCGAGGGCGGCCAAGAGCTCGGCCTCGCTAGCGGCGATCCGGGTGTGGCCGAACAACGAGAGCCGGGCAGGAAGGTCAAGGGTGGGGTCACCCGCCTTGAGACGCGCCAGCGTCTCGGCCTGACGCATCTGGGGGGGCGGCGAGTCTGCTTGCGCCACGAGCCGCCGCCACAACTCCGCCTGCCACACCAAGTCTTGGTCGAGGGCCTGGTCGACCCCGTCGGTGTCGTGACCACGGCTCCAGGCCTCAATCAGGCTCGGCCGTTGCACGGCGTACGTCGCAAAGAGGGTGGCCAACCGGCGGGCGACGCTATAACGGCGACCCTGTCTAACCTCACCCGCCTCCCCCACCTCGCCGTGGCCAAGATGTCGAGCAAGGGCCGCACACCACGGCTCGCTGAGGCTGGCATCAATCACGTCAAGCAGCGGCCACACCAGCCGATCGGGTGCCCACGGGTCGTCGGACTCCTGGTCGAGCAACAACGCAATGAGCGACGGCGGCGACAAGAATCTGACCCCGGCGCACACGCCATCACCTCCACGCGCACCCACCCCCAGCCGGTGCGAGAGTCGCTGCGTCAACCAGCGTTCGACACCGCGGGCCGGCACCACGACCACATCGCGCTCGAACGGATCGGCAAGCGGGCGCGCCAACAACTCGCCGAGGCCATCGGCGAGTTGGTCGGTGCGCGACGCGCGGTGGAGGTGAAGAGCCACACCCGAACCCTAGAGCGACCTGCCTACAACTGTTCGCTCACGCTCAGGCGCGAAGGGTTTGTTGCGTAATGCACAACCTGACGCGCAATGCGAGACAACGCTGGGTTTGAGGTCGTAGGCTGCGCAGTGTCCCGCGAACCGAGGACACGCGAACCAAGGAGACCCGAGAGATGCTGTCCGACATCGAGATCGCCGACGCCGCCGATCTGCTATCCATCACCCAGATTGCCCGCGAAAAGCTCGACATCGAGCCTCACGTCCTGGCTCCTTATGGCCATACCAAGGCCAAGATCTCGCTGCCGTACGTCGCGTCGCTGGCCGGTCGGGCCGACGGCAAGTTGATTCTCATGACGGCCATGTCGCCGACGCCCGCCGGCGAAGGCAAGACGACCACCTCTGTCGGACTCGCAGACGCGCTCCAGCGACTCGGCAAGAAGTCGATGGTGGCGCTACGCGAGCCGTCGATGGGCCCGGTGTTTGGCATGAAGGGCGGCGCGGCCGGCGGTGGCTATGCCCAGGTCGTGCCCATGACTGACATCAACTTGCACTTTACCGGCGACTTCGCCGCGATCGCGGCCGCCAACAACCTCTTGGCTGCCCTGATCGACAACCACGTCCACCACGGCAATCCGCTGGAGATCGACCCCCGCACGGTGACCTGGAAACGGGTCGTCGACCTCAACGACCGAGCCCTGCGCGACATCGTCGTTGGTCTCGGCGGCGTAGCCAACGGCTTTGCCCGCGAGGACGGTTTCGACATCGTCGTGGCCTCTGAGGTGATGGCCATCTTCTGCCTCGCCGAGTCGCTAGCCGACCTCAAGAAGCGCCTTGGCGACATCGTGATCGGCTACAACCGCGCGAAGCAGCCGGTCACGGCCCGCGATCTCAAGGCCAATGGCGCGATGGCTGTGCTCTTGCGCGATGCCCTGGCACCCAACCTCGTGCAGACTCTCGAGCACACGCCCGCGATGATCCACGGCGGGCCCTTTGCCAACATCGCCCACGGCTGCAACTCCGTGATCGCAACCCGCACCGCCCTCAAGTTGGCCGACTACGTAGTGACTGAAGCTGGCTTCGGCGCCGACCTGGGTGCGGAGAAATTCATCGATATCAAGTGTCGGGCCTCAGGCCTGCGCCCGGCGGCCGTCGTTGTCGTGGCCACCATCCGCGCGCTGAAATATCACGGAGGAGTGAAGGTCCCCGACCTCTCGATCGAAAACCTCGATGCTCTCGGGTCCGGCATGGACAACCTGCGTCGCCACCTGCGCAACATTCGCGACGTCTATGGCCTCCCGCCTGTGGTCGCGATCAATCGCTTCCCCACGGACACCGATGCCGAGGTCGAGTTGCTCGTGTCGTTGGTCGACAAGGAGGGCGTGACTGCGTTTGAGGCAACCCACTTCAGCGATGGCGGTGCGGGTGCCGAGGCCTTAGCGGCCGGCGTACTCGAAGCGATCGAGGCCGATTCGGGCGACGGCTTCTCTTTTGTGTACGACGACGACATGTCGTTGGCGGAGAAGGCTAACGCGGTCGCTACCAAGGTCTATGGCGCGGCCGGGGTGAGCTTCGACGGCAAGGCCCAGCGCCGCCTCGATCGGATCGAGGCCGAGGGCTATGGCCACCTGCCGGTCTGCCTGGCCAAGACGCAATATTCATTCTCCACCGACCCCTCGCAACTCGGCGCGCCCACCGGACACACCGTGAACGTGCGCGAGGTTCGCCTGGCTGCCGGCGCCGGCTTCGTGGTCCTCGTCACCGGTGACGTGATGACCATGCCGGGCTTGCCCAAGGTCCCCGCGTCGATCCACATCGACATCGACGACGACGGCAATATCATCGGCCTGTCCTAGGTTGTCGCCTCGCCCGGTCGTTTCAGCAGACGGGTAGAGCGTTCATTGCTTGACAGATCGACTCACTTCTCGAGATCAATGACTCGGACATGGCCGTGAGTACGGCGGCCGGCTACCACGTGTGTTTCGACTACCTGATGACACTCCTCGACGATGGCGCCACGACCCCACTTGTCGACGCGGAAGTCGGGCCGTTGAAGGCTCGCTACACGGAGGTCATCGAGCAACAATTGTTGAGGCCAACGTCCTGATCGCGGGGTCCGCGCCGCCGCGTTGTCGAACATCGCCAAGAGCTGAGCTTTCCGGTACGTCGGCCCGGGCGATTGCTCGCGCTACGCACCAGAGATGTTTGAGAGCCGGGCCTCGTCGGCAGGCTGCTGATCGCGGCCTACCCCTCCAGCTGCAGCGCTGGTGGACCCCAGACAATCGGCTCACCGGGGGAGATCCTGATCTCGTCGCCTAGAGGTTTGCAGGTGACAGCGTCAAGGTCGCAGGTCGCAAGTACTGAGCGACCCGCGGGCTCTCCAGCGGGTCGGGCGAGGAAGACGCCATAAGCGCGCGTGCGATCGAGCCACCCTTCAAAGATGAAGGTCCGATAGCCCTCGATCGTCAGCGGCACCCGCTCGCCGGTCGCGGCGTTGCGGATCGACCCCGGTGTTTCCGTCGAGCGCTGGTAGGGCCACCCCGGGTGGCCCATGAAATTGTTCTTGAGGAACTGTTCCGCGCCCGGCCATGCCGGCCCCCAGGCCATGCTGTCGGGATTGGTGGGGTATTCCTGAACCTCTCCGGTAGGGAGCGACACCCGGTAGGTCTCCCCCATCGTGTAATAGCCCGCATTCCCATCGAACCCCAGGAAGATCGGGTTAACCTCTGGGTAGAGAGCAGCCAGGTCGTCGGATTCGACCTCGCCCATCCCTTCGGTCGTTCGTAGCACCTCCGCACCTGTGGCCAGGTCGACGACCACGGCGGTTGCGATGGGTGTGTCGTAGTCGTCCTTCTCTCCGCTCGCCTGATCGATGTAACCCAAGTAGCGCCCGTCGGCGGAGACCGAGAGTGAACCACCGAAGCCACCGAGCTCGGTGACCACCAGGGTTTGCTCCGGAGTGCTCCACACCAGGTCGTGGTCGATCACGGCGAATACGCCGTCGGCGACCGGAGCCAACTCTCGCGCCGTGCCGGATGTCACCCACGTGGTCTCGCCGACATGGATTTCACGGCCGTGCGCCCAAGCCAGGCTCGTCACGGGTGAGGGGGCACGCACGGGGCCGCCGTAGCCCGGCTCATCATCAACAACGCTGCTGGCGACGCAGCCCGCCAACGTTGCCGCAGCGATGCTGGCCGCTAACGCGGCCGACGCCCGATGGACACTCAAGCCGAAGCCCTCTGCCATTGCCCCAGCCTATCTCCCATACTCACAGCTCCGGCGTTCACGACCTGGCCAACGACGAGCTGCGCGAAGTGACGGGTCGGCTAATGCAGGTGGCTGGCCAGGTGTGTCGACAACCAGGCATTGGTGAACTTGCGGTGCGGGTCGAGACGGTCGCGCAGCGCCAGGAACTCACCCAATCGAGGGTACGACGCTGCCCATTGCGGGCGAGGCAGGAACAACTTGCCCCAGTGCGCCCGCGGAGAGTACGGCGCCAAGGCAGCCTCCACGGCAGCGGCCGCAACATCGGCAGCGGCCCGGTCGGGTCCCCACGTGAAGTGGAAAGACACGCTGTCGCGCCCATAGTGGGGGCTCAGCCACAAATCGTCACCGCGAACAGTACGAATCTCGGCGATCATCAGCATCGGACGCAGCACCTCGTGCAGCCCCCGCAACGCCGCGATCGCGTCAGCAGCGTTGGCCCGGGGAAGGTGATATTCGGACTGGATCTCATTGCCAACGCTGGGCGTGAACCCCATCCGGAAGTGCGGCAGCCGCTCTGCCCAGGGTCCCCACACACCCCGCTGGGGGGTGCAATTCACGGGGTCGATCCCAGGGATGGGATGCGATTCACCCACAGCTGAGGCGACCCCCAACAATTCAGTCGGCGGCCCCACATCGCGCGACTTCAGCCAGACATCAGCGCCCCGATCAGACCAATCGGTGAAGGCGCTGACCGAATAGCCCGCTCCAAAGACCGCATCAAACTCCGGCACCAAGGTGTCCCATGCCATCGCCGGATAGACACGCTGAGCCACGCCGTACGCCGGCTCGACGTCGAGAGTCACCCGAGTCACCACACCAAGGGCGCCCAAGCCCACGACCGCGCCGGCAAAATCCGGATCGCCCCGGCGCAACGCGACGGTCTCCCCAGCTGCAGTCAGCAACTCAAGGCCAGAAACAGCAGTCGCGAGGTTGCCGTTGCCATCGCCCGAGCCATGGGTGCCAGTGGCGACCGCGCCGGCGACACAGATGTGTGGCAGGGATGCCAGGTTGTGTAGGGCCAGGCCGTGCGGCGCGAGCGCGTCGGCGAGCACGCCGTACGTCGTGGCGCCACTGCAAGTGACACTCCCGCCAACTGAGTCGACCACGATGTCGTCGGGGATAGCGGCCAACGAAACCGCCACCGAGCCGTCGACCATGGCATTAAAGGAGTGCCGCGATCCGAGCACCCGAAGGTGGGATTCAGCTCGAACCATCGCCCGCAACTCATCAAGAGACCGGGGTCGAAGCAACCGAAATGGGTAGGTGTGATTGCCGCCCCAATTCTTGAGCGACCCATTCTTCGCCGGGTGGACCGCATCAGCATGTCGACTCATCTTGGCTCTGCCTTTCATCACGGTGACTGTCACGATTTGGATACAACGTCTGGACGTGACCCACGCCACTCTATATGTTGTTCGAAACAACAAACGCGCTTGTTCGGTCGGAACTCTTCGGCCCGGCGCCCGAAACAGAATGCAAGGAGGCGATTCGCGTGAAGCGGACGCACAGTCTGGTGCTCGTTGGCCTGGTGAGCGCTTTGGCGTTGACCGGTTGTGGCAGCGACACCGAAAGCACCGACACGGGAACCGATGAACCCGCAGCAGCTGCAGGCAAGGTCGGCGTCATTTTGCCCGACACCAAGTCCTCAGTTCGCTGGGAATCGGCCGACCGCCCGGAGCTCGAAGCAGCCTTCGAAGCCGCTGGGGTTGAGTCCAGCATTCAGAATGCTGAAGGCAGCGCCGAGACCATGGCCACCATCGCTGACAGCATGATCGCTGACGGCGTGACGGTTCTGGCGATCGTTAACCTTGACTCCGCTTCGGGTGCGGCGATCCAGGAGAAGGCAGCGTCGCAGGGCGTCAAGACCCTTGACTATGACCGGCTCACCCTGGGTGGTTCGGCGGAGGCTTACATCTCCTTCGACAACGCCAAGGTCGGCGCGTTGCAGGGTCAGGGCCTGGCTGATTGCCTCGGTGATGTTGATGCCAATCTCATCTACCTCAACGGTTCACCTGATGACAACAACGCCACGTTGTTCTCCCAGGGTGCACATAGCGTCCTCGACGCTGTCACCACCTACAAGAACGGCGGCGAGCAGGCTGTTCCCGGTTGGGACAACGAGCAGGCAGTGACGATCTTCGAGCAGCTCTACACCCAGGCCGACGGCAAGGTTGACGGCGTCTACGCCGCCAATGACGGCCTCGGTGGCGCCGCAATCTCGATCCTTGAGAAGAACGGCAAGGCTGGCAAGGTCCCGGTTACGGGTCAGGACGCCACTGTCGAGGGTTTGCAGAACATCCTCGCCGGCACCCAGTGCATGACCATCTACAAGTCCGCCAAGGCTGAGGCCGGCGCGCTTGCGGCGGCGGCAATTGCCCTGGTCAACGGTGAAACACCCGAGACCAACGGCACCACCACCGATGCAGAGGGTGGCCGTGACGTCCCCTCGGTGTTGCTCGACCCAGTGTTGATCAATAAGGACAACGTCAAGTCGGTTATCGACGATGGCGGCCAGTCCGCAGCCGACGTGTGCGCTGGCGACTTCGCCAAGCTCTGCGCCGACGCTGGTATCTCCTGATCGACCCAGATTAATGCGGTGGTGGATCTCGGAGGCTAGGCCGCGATCCACCACCACCGGCGATGGGGAGTCCCGGGCACGTTCCTTTGGGCCTCCCCATCCCCCGGCTGCGCCGCCACTGGCGAGTGCGCGCCGAACAAAATCTCGATGAGCAACCTGTGAAGAAAGTGAAGGCCGATGACTCAAACCCCTTCGGTTGAACCCATCCTCGAACTCCGCGGCGTTAACAAAAGTTTCGGCGTAGTCCACGTGCTGCACGACGTCGACTTCGCCGTCTATCCCGGCCAAGTCACCGCGCTAGTTGGCGACAACGGCGCCGGCAAGTCCACCATGGTCAAGGTCATCGCCGGCATTTACGGCATGGACACCGGGCAGTTTTACTTCGAGGGCAAGCCCGAGACCATCACCGGCCCCAAGGACGCCTCCGCCCTCGGCGTTGAAGTCGTCTACCAGGATCTGGCGCTGTGCGACAACCTCGACATCGTGGAGAACATGTTCCTTGGTCGCGAGGTCAAGAAGGGCATCTCCCTCAACGAGAACGACATGGAATCGCGCGCTCGCGACACCCTCGCGTCGCTGTCGGTACGGACCGTGAAGTCCGTTCGCCAGAGCGTTTCTAGCCTGTCAGGTGGCCAGCGTCAGACCGTGGCCATCGCCAAAGCAGTGTTATGGAACTCCAAAGTCGTCCTGCTCGACGAGCCCACCGCTGCCCTCGGCGTGGCCCAGACCCGTCAGGTGCTTGATCTCGTACGCCGCCTCGCAGATCGCGGCCTTGGCGTCGTACTCATCTCCCACAACATGGGTGATGTCTTCGAAGTTGCCGACCGGATCACCGCGCTCTACCTCGGCCGCGTCGCTGCCGATGTTTCTGTCAAGGACGTCAATCACAGCCAGGTAGTCGAGCTGATCACCGCCGGCCGCAGTGGCGACATTGGCATCCAACCGGAAACCGCTAGCGCGGTTTGAGCCGCCCCAACTTCAGGAGACCTCATGAGCAAGACCGAAGTAGCCGCGTCTGATTTCGCGATCGACAGTCAACAATCCACCTCACTCGCTGACGCGGGTCGGGCCTACCTCAACCGCGTCAAGGGCGGCGACATGGGTTCACTGCCCGCCGTGGCAGGTCTGCTGGTGCTCGTCGTCGTATTCAGCTTTGCCAACGACAGGTTCCTCTCCACCCTCAACATCGCCAACCTCTTCACCCAAGCTGCCGCTATCTGCGTGCTCGCCATGGGCCTGATCACAGTGCTCCTGATCGGCGATATAGACCTGTCGGCGGGGGTCGCCGGCGGCATGTCTGCCTGCATCACTGCCTTGCTCATCATCGACAAGGGGATGGGCTGGTTCTTGGCCGTCCTGGTTGGCCTCCTCGCGGGCGCGCTTGTTGGACTGGTCATCGGGCTGTTAGTGGCCAGACTCGGCATCCCCTCCTTCGTGGTCACCTTGGCCTTCTTCTTAGCCATCCAGGGTGTCTCGCTCAAACTGATCGGCGAGGGCGGGTCACTCCGCGTCTCGGACCCGTTCTTGCGCGGGATCACCATCAAGAACATGGACCCGACCCTGGGTTGGATAGTCTCCGTCGCTGCCGTTGCGGCGTACGCCGCGATCGTGTTGCTCCGCTATCGCCGCCAGGTCGCTGGTGGACTCCAACACCAACCGCTGTCGGTGTTGTTGATCAAGGTTGCCGGCATCGGCGTGATCGTGCTTGGGGCCACTGCATTGCTCAATGCCAACCGCAGCCTTAACCCCAACTTTCCGATCAGCGGCATCCCTTACGTCTTGCCGCTGGTGGGCGTCCTGTTGGTGTTCTGGACCTTCATTCTTGGTCGCACCGCCTTCGGTCGTCACCTCTACGCCGTCGGCGGCAACGCTGAGGCCGCTCGCCGAGCCGGCATCAACGTAGCCCGCATGCGGGTCTATGCCTTCGTGATCTGCTCAACGATGGCGGCGGTCAGCGGCATCCTGGCGGCGTCCTACACAGGCAAGGTCTCGCCGTCCTCCGGCGCTGGCAACGTGTTGCTTTATGCGGTGGGTGCGGCCGTCATCGGCGGCACCAGCCTGTTTGGCGGCAAGGGCAAGGCCCAGGACGCCGTTGTTGGTGGCCTCGTGATCGCCACGATCGCCAACGGCCTCGGCCTGCTGAACCAGGCGAGTTACATCAACTTCTTGGTGACTGGTGGTGTTCTCCTGCTGGCAGCCAGCGTGGATGCGATCTCTCGTCGTCGTCGGACGGCCGCGGGCATCGGCTAACAATGGCACCGACCCTACGAGTCGGGACGGGAACAAATCAGGAGAGCGTCCGCAGACACAACCTGGGCACGCTCCTCCACCACGTCCACCGCGATGGACAGATTTCCCGCTCGGAACTCACCACCCGGATGGCGCTCAATCGCAGCACGATTGCGGCGCTGGTTACCGAACTGGAGTCGCTCGGAATCACCGAACAGACCAAGCCATCCTCCGAATTCCGCACCGGGGCAGGGAGACCTTCGGCTGACGTCGGACCGAGTCCAATCGGGCCCTACGTGGTGGCAGTCGACGTCGGGGTCGACCGCGTTGTCGTTGCCAGGGTCGGGCTTGGCGGAGTAATCCAGCGGCGCTCTCTCCAACCCATCGTTGGCGAGCCCAGCGTGGACGTCGTACGTCAGACTGTGCGGCTGATGATTCACGACATCGTCGCCGATGCGGCCCCGACTAGCGCCCTGGTCGGGGTTGGCATCAGCATTCCTGGCTTGGTACGCCGTTCCGATGGGTTGGTCCGGATTGCCCCCAACCTGGGCTGGCGCGACGTTCCGTTTGCCTCAATTGTGGCCGAGGACCTGGGCTTGGGTGTGCCCGTGGTCATCGGCAACGACGCCGACCTCGGCGCTTTGGCCGAACATCAACGCGGCGCAGGCGTTGGTCTCGCGGACCTTATCTATGTGTGCGGCAACATCGGCGTCGGGGCCGGGGTGATCGCTGGTGGTGCCCGGATGGCGGGCGCTGGGGGGTATGCCGGCGAGGTCGGCCACCTGCCTTATGCCCCAGATGGCCGGGAGTGTCATTGCGGCAACCGGGGATGCTGGGAGACCGAGGTAGGCGCGATCACGATTGCTAAAGCTATCGGTTGGCCGCTCGACCAGGTTTTGTCGTTGGGCGAAGAACTCGACGGCTATCCGAGGGCAACTCCCGAGTTGCGCGAGATCGGCGCCCACCTCGGCCGCGGGCTCGCCTTGCTGGTCAACATGCTTAACCCCCAGGTGATCGTTTTGGGCGGCTATCTCGCGTCGCTCTATCCACTGGTGCAAGACGAGACGATTGCCTCCTTGCGCGCATTGGCCCTGCAGGCCTCCAGCGAATCGGTCAGCCTGCGACTGCCTGGCCTAGGTCGCGACTCTGTGTTGCTGGGTGCGGCGGAGATTGCCTTCGATGACCTCTTCACCGACCCGGTCGCGAGTCTGGGTCGGGCCCGCCTTGACGTCGGCTCGCTCTTGGCAGAGCAGGTCAGTTAAGCCGACCAGTCGGGAACAGGGTCGGTGCGCGCGGCGTTGAGCGGGCATGCAGATAGAAATCTGGTCCGACGTGGTGTGCCCGTGGTGCTATATCGGCAAGCGCCGGCTCGAGGCCGCGCTGGCCAACCATCCCGGCGACGTCGAGATCGTGTGGCGATCGTTTCAACTTGATCCCGGGACCCCGATCGAGGTGACCCAGACCGTCGCGGAACACCTCGGCAGCAAGTATGGCGGTGGACCTGTTGCTGGACAGGCGATGATCGACAACGTCGAGGCTGTCGCGGCCGGCGAGGGATTGGTCTACCGCCTCGGCGAGGCCAAGCGGGTCAACACCCTGAACGCCCATCGACTGCTCCACTTGGCCAAGGAGTCCGGTGTTCAGCATGAGCTCAAGGAAGCTCTGCTGGCGGCGTACTTCACTCAGGCGCTGACCATCTCGGATCACGGCGTACTCCGTGATCTAGCCGTTTCCGCGGGCCTCGAGCCCTTTGCGGTCGACGATGTGCTCGCCTCCGACCGCTTCCGCGATGAGGTCTTCGCCGACCAGCAGCAGGCCGGTGCGTACGGCGCCAGCGCGGTCCCATTCTTCGTCTTCGACGGCAAATTCGCCGTCTCTGGCGCCCAACCGGTCGAGGTCTTCGAGCAGGCCTTAGCCCGCGCCACCAACCATTCCTGAGCTAGGTGGGGCGGCCGGCGAGCCAGGTGGTGGCGACGAGGGGTACGCCGGGGCGGTAGGCCAAGTGCAAATAACTCGGCGCATCCAGAATCATCAGGTCGGCCCGCATCCCAGGCATCAGCGCTCCAACGTCACTGCGATCGAGGGCGGCTGCTCCCATCGCGGTGGCCGCAAACACCGCCTCGGCTGGCGTCATCCCCATCTCGCGCACAGCCAGGGCGATGCAGAATGGCAACGACGAGGTGAAACAGGAGCCGGGATTGCAGTCCGAGGCCAGCGCCACCCGAACGCCAGCATCAAGGAGCCGCCGGGCATCGGGATAGGGCTGCCTCGTCGAAAACTCGACCCCGGGCAGGAGCGTTGCGATCGTGCCCGAATCCGCCAGCGCCGCGACATCTGCGTCGGCAAGGTAAGTGCAGTGGTCAACGGCGACCAGACCCAACTCAGCAGCCAGTTGTACGCCGCCACCAAAGGTGAGTTGGTTGGCATGCAGACGTCCCCGAAGACCGGCCATCACTCCGGCAGCCAAGACCGTCCGGGCTTGATCGACATCAAACGCGCCCTCTTCGCAAAACGCATCGATCCAGCGGGCGTACGGTGCTGCTGCCGCCAACATTGGGCCAGTCACTAGCGCGACGTAGTCCTCCACGGTGGCCTCCGGCGGCACGACATGTGCGCCCAAAAATGTGGTCTCGTCGGTGAATTGCTTCGCGATCGCCAACGCCCGGGCCTCGTCGTGAACGGTCAGGCCATACCCACTCTTGATCTCCACTGTGGTGGTGCCTTGGCGCCGCATCTCGCCGACGAGCCGAGCGACGCCTGCGGTGAGCTGTTCGTCGGTCGCCGCGCGCGTGGCCGCAACAGTGCTGCGGATCCCCCCAGCGGAATAGGGCGTGCCCGTCATCCGAGCGGCGAATTCGGCAGACCGATCGCCCGCGAAGATCAGGTGGCTATGGCTGTCCACAAAGCCTGGGAGAACTGCTCGCCCGCCCGCGTCGTACGCCGTGTCGGCCGGCGGGGCGTCAAGGCGTGATCCGACCCAGGCAATCGTCGAACCCTCGATCACGACCGCTGCGTCGTTGACCAGCCCAAGCAGGTCGCCGCGAGTCGGGTCGTTGGTGACGAGTTCGCCAATGTTGGTGATCAGCGTCGAGACCACTAGGCCTCCCAAATCTGACGGATGATGGTGTCGAGATCGCGGCCGATCTGGACAGCGTCTCCCGCATCGAAGACGAGACGCCCGTCAATCATCACCCGAACCACGTCTGATCCGCTGGCCGCGAAGACAGCCGTGGTTTCGTCGGCACCCGATCCGGCAGTGCGTGGGCTGTCGCTAGAGAGGGTGACTAGATCGGCGCGCTGGCCGACCTCGATCCGACCTGCGTCTGGGAAGCCCAGACTGGCGTGACCATCATTTGTTGCGGCCGCCAGGAGTTCGACCGCCGACCAGTGGCCTCTGGTTTGACTCGCAAGGCGCTCGTTCAGCTCGGTGGCCCGCATCTCCTCGAAGAGGTCGATCACGGCGTGCGAATCCGAACCCAATGTCAGCCGACTGCCGGCCGCCGCGAGTTGCCGCGGATGGCCCGATGCCATCGCCCAAGTCGCGCTCAGTGGTGGGGCAAAAGCAGGCATAAGGTCTCGGTGTTGCCAAGCGCCTCGATGTCGCCGGTTGTGAGGTGAGTTGCGTGCACCGCACTGGTCATCGGCCCCAGCGCTCCCGCATCGGCTAGCAGCTCGGTCGGCGTCATGCCGTACGCCGCCCAACAAGCCTCGTTTTCGGCTACCTGCTCGGACAAGTGGACGTGCAAAGGCCCAGCCTTCGCAGCCCGGACTACCGTGGCCAACTGATCTCGTGGCACCGCCCTCACCGAATGGATGGCAGCCCCGATCTTGACCCCAGCATCCGCGTGCGGACCGTCACTCGCATGGCCCAGACTCAACGACTCGACGCGCGCCGCCCACCGGTGGGCGTCGACATCGGAGTAGCGCCTCTGCACCCCTTCAACTGGTTCGCCAAACCCGCTGGACAGATAACAGGTGTCGAGCAACGCGATCCGCAGTCCCGCTTGGCGGGCCGCCCGGATGAGAGTCAGGCCCATCTCGTTGGGATCGTCATAAGGCGTGCCATCAGGCTGGTGATGCAGATAGTGAAACTCCCCCACCGCAGTGATCCCGGTGGCCACCATTTCGCGATAGGTCGCCAAGGCAAGGGCGTAATAGGTGTCCGGATCGAGCTTCGCTGCGACGGCGTACATCTGCTCTCGCCAGGTCCAGAAATGAGCCTCGTTCGCGCTGGGTGTGGCCCCGAAGGGCCCGGTGAAACGCGTGCGAGTGACAGTTGGCCAAGCCCGGAATCGTCAACCCGGGCACCGCGATGCCAGCCGACGCCGACTCCCCCAGCCTGACCTCGACGAAGCGACCATCGCTGATGGTGACGGCGACCTGATCATGGGTTGCCCCGTCGACGTACGCCCGTTCCAGAACGTACGTCGTGGGTTGAGTCGTCACGAAGCTAGCCGGGTGATGGTCTCGGCGAGCGCCTCGACGCCCGCCAAACAATCAGCCATCTCGGCGTGTTCGGCCGGCGAGTGGGAAACTCCCGTCGGATTTCGCACAAACACCATCGCGGTCGGGATCCCCGCTGTCGACATGATGCCCGCATCATGCCCCGCGGCGGTAGGGATGATCGGCCAGTCGTCACCGTCGTGCTCATAGGCGATCCACTGAGCCAGGTCCTTGTCGAAGTCGACCGCACCCGACGCCGATTCCGTTGTCACCAGCACATCGGTGCCATCCCGCTCAGCCCGCTCGGTCGCCAGGCGAGTGATGGACTGCACCAAGTCAGAAACGGCGAGCGGGCTTTCGCCCCGAGCATCGAGCCAGGCGGTGACTCGTGAAGGCACCGCGTTGGTCGCGTTGGGCGACACGTCCACGCGACCGAACGTCGCCCGTTGCCCGGACAGCCGAGCTTGTTTATTGGCCGCAAGCACGGTCATCGCGAAGGTCAGCATCGGGTCGGCCCGATCCTCCATCAGGGTCGTGCCGGCATGGTTGGCAACACCGGTGAAGTCGAACCGATAGCGGCCGTGCGGCCAGATGCCTGCGGCGACCCCGATCGCATGGCCCCGATCGACCAGATGTCGACCCTGCTCCACATGGAGCTCGATAAACGCGGAGATGCGGTCCTCGAGTTGCAGCGGGGCCCCATCGCCCAGGCCCAGTTTCGCGGCAGCATCCCCGAGATAGACCCCCTGCGGATCCCTCTGCTGTTGCGCGTCCTCCCACGAAATCGCTCCCATGGCCAGCCGAGAACCCAGACAGGCAGTGCCGAAGCGCGAGCCCTCTTCCTCGGTGAATACGCCCAACAGAATTGGTCGCGACGGCGCAAACCCACGCTCGCGCAACAAATCCACGGCCGCAAACGCAGCAACCACCCCCAGCGGGCCGTCGTAGGCCCCACCATCGAGCACTGAATCAAGGTGTGAGCCGACCATGATCGCCTTGCCCGGTTCGCTGCCCGTATAACTGATCATCGGCACCCGCCACCCCGCCACCAGGTTGCCGATCGGGTCGGTTTCAACTTTGAAGCCGCGGGACTCAGCAGCCTGCCGGAACCAAGCGCGCAACTCCGCCTCGGCGCCGGTAAATGGTTGGCGAAAGTAGCCTCCGGTCGACGAACTGCGCCCGACCGGGGCGATGTCGGCCCACATTTGCTCAAACGCCATGGCTCAAGTGCACCTTGTGTGGATGGCCGAGTCAACGGCCGGACCCGGCCTCCCGTCTGAAATTCCAGACACGACAAATCATGTCCACTCGTCTTGAGACACCGCATGCCCTCGACCCGGCTCTACTTAGCGAATTTCCCCGTCGACCCGGCTCGAAAACACGATTCTTGGTGACTCCTGGGCCGGATTTGGTGACTCCTGGGCCGGATTTGGTGACTCCTCGGCGGGACCACGCGACTCCTCGGCCCGCTTTAGCGACGCCTCAGCGAGCGGAGTTGACCGGGAGGGGGTAAAACTAGGGATGTGACCGACCTTGAAACATCACCCGCGACCCAATCCGCCCGCAAGATCCGAGTGTTTTTGCTTGATGACCATGAAGTAGTCCGACGCGGCCTGCGCGATCTGCTCGAAAGCGCCGGCGACATCGAGGTCATCGGCGAATCGGGACTCGCCCAAGAGGCCACCGCGAGGATCCCCGCGCTGAGACCTGACGTCGCCATCCTCGATGGCCGATTGCCCGACGGCAGCGGCATCGATGTTTGCCGTGAGATCCGGTCTGTCGATCCGACCATTCAGGCGTTGATCTTGACGTCGTACGACGATGACGAAGCGCTCTTTGCCGCGATTTTGGCCGGCGCCGCTGGCTATGTGCTGAAACAGGTCACCGGTCACGACCTGCTCGACACCGTACGCCGCGTGGCAGCGGGGCAGTCCCTAATCGACCCTTCGTTGACGGAGCGGGTCTTGGAAAGGGTCCGCAATCCCCACCCCGAGGCAGCCGAATTGGCGTCTTTGACCGATCGCGAGCGGGAGATCCTGGGCCTCATCGCCGAGGGCCTGACCAATCGACAGATCGGCGACCGACTATTCCTAGCCGAGAAGACGATCAAAAACTATGTCTCGAGCCTGCTGGCAAAATTGGGTCTTGAGCGGCGAACTCAAGCCGCCGTACTCGCCGCTCGCATATTGAAGTAGTAGGACTAAGTACCTGCTAAGTGGAGGCATCGTCCCCTAACGGGGCGTCCGTGATGGGAGTTGTCTAGGACTACAACCCGCATCCACCCTGGAGGACACCATGGCTACCGTGCATACCGACCAAACCGGCATCACCGCGCACAGTTCGACCGACACCTACTTCAATCAAGCCCTTGCTGCGCTTCGGATCGGCTTCGGGCTCACCTTCCTGTGGGCTTTCTTCGACAAGTTGCTGGCACTTGGCTTCCACACCGGCTACACCCCCGAAGGCGAACTCGATCGCTTCGGCCCGGCCGCGTGGATCAACGGAGGCAGTCCGACTGAGGGCTTCCTCAAGTTTGGCGCCGACGGCCCGTTCAAGAGTTTCTACAACAGCATCGGCGGCACCATGTGGCTTGACTGGCTGTTCATGCTTGGCCTGCTCGGCATCGGCCTTGCCCTCACCCTCGGGGTCGGCATGCGGTTGGCCACAGCGGCTGGCGCACTGATGTACATCCTGATGTGGACCGTCGTTCTCCCCCCCGAGAACAACCCAATCATCGATGACCACATCCTCGGCGCAATCAGCATGGCAGTCCTCGCGTTTGGTCACGCTGGCTACACCTGGGGCTTCGGCAAGACCTGGAATGACATCCCCTTCGTGCGGTCCAACCCGGTCCTGCACTAACCGAGGGGCACTCGCCACTCCAGACTGGTGCCATGCGGCGACACTTCAGTGAGCCGCATGGTGCCACCTAATTGTTCGGCCCGCTGACGGACATTCCGCAGACCGCTCTCCGCCCTCGTTGCCGGACAGCCTCGGCCGTCATCTTTGACTCGGATCAACAACCGGCTCGCGTCCACCTCGATCTCTACCAAGGTCGAGGTGGACGCCGCATGTTTGGCCACGTTGGACAAGCCTTCACGGAGTACGGCAAGGGCGTGCTCGCGCACGCCAGCACCGACAACTGCATCAACGGGACCAGAGATCCGCAACGTTGGCGAGTAGTCCAATACCTGTCTGTATTCGCGAACCAGCTCATGCGCCAGGTGCCTCAGTGACACCGCATCGCCCTCATGATGCTTCAGCTCAAAGATTGTGGTGCGGATGTCCTGGATCGTGGTGTCGAGGTCAAGCACGGCCTGATCCAGGCGCCCTTGCACAACTTCAGACTCCGTCTTAGCGCGCACACCCTGAAGTTGAAGTCCGGTTGCGAACAGCCGTTGAATCACCAGATCGTGGAGATCACGAGCGATCCGTTCACGATCGGTGACCAACGCCAGATCTTCGCGGTCAACTCGCGCTTGCAGGCGATCCAGGGCCATTGCCGCCTGGTCCACAAAAGACATCGTCAACGCGCGGTCATGCACCGGGCGCCCAGTCTCGTCCTGTTGGGCGTCGACGATGACGAGAACCGCAAGGTTCTCCACCACGTGGGTGCGCAACGGAAGCACCATGGCTTGCCGCCCGGGGCTTATCTCGATCTCGCTGACTTCGCCGGCAAACGCGTCCTGCAATTTCGCCTCTGCGTGCTCAGCCGCTCCGGTCAGGGTGGAGGCCTCGCGACCGTCCTCGGTCAGCAACACCGGCCGGTGTGCGGCATCCGGACCGAAGATTCCGACCGCTAGCGCGCCAGAGACGGTCCTGGCTCCGGCGGCGATGTGCGGAAGCGCATCCACCAGCTCGATGGGGGCTTGCAAGTTCTCATGGAGTCGAGCGGAGGCCTCCAACCACGATCGTTGTCGCTCACTCAACGCATAGGCACGGGCGTTCTCAACGACAAAACCTGCCGCCTGCGCGAGGGCATCCACAAGGGACTCATCCTGGGGCGTGAACGGGCCGCCGCCGCGTTTCTGGGTGAGGTAGAGATTTCCAAAGACAGTCCCGCGGATGCGCACGGGCACCCCCAGGAACGTCGTCATGACCGGGTGGTTCGGCGGGAATCCGTAGGCGTCCGGGTGATCCATCAAGTTGAGTAGACGGATCGGCTCAGGATGCTCGATGAGCACGCCGAGCACCCCCCGCCCCTTCGGCAGTTCCCCGATGCGGGCTCGCGCTTCGTCGGAAATGCCGCGGGTGATGAACGCCGAGAGCGTGTCCCCCTCGCCAACCACGCCAAGTGCGCCGTACTCCGCGTCAGTCAGCTCACGTGCAGAGTCGACAATCTGGGCAAGTACGTCGTGGAGGTTACCCGCCGAGCTGATGGCGATGACGGCGTCGAGCAGCACTTGGGCGCTGGTGGGAAGCGATGTGGACTCGCTTTGGTCGGGCATGTCCCCATCCTGGCAGGGTCCTGTGTGGCGGTGCTTTGTGCAGCCGTGATCAACCTTCGAGAATCAGCCCTTCGGTGCTGCTTGCTCTCGTCCTGCCGCGCATCGGCTGAGTTAATAGAGGCCGATGCTCCGGCCGGTCAGCTCCGCCCAACGCAGCCGGACGTACAACAAGCGCACGCCATTTGCCCACGGCTTGGGATCCCATGATTCGCGAATGGCCAGGACTTCCTTGGGATCCTCGACCATCGCCCCGGGCCCAGTCGCGACCACGCTCCAGCCATGGTGCTCAAGCACATCGACATGGTCGACCTCGAAGGCCAACTGAGTTTTCCAGCCGTAGGTGCCAAGAACGCTATAGGGCGTGGTCCGAAAAACGATCGATTCCCCCACAACGGAATAATTGACCGGCACAATCCGCGGCCCAGCAGGAGTACACACTGCCGCTCGCCCGATCTTGCCGGTGGATAGAAGGTCCAGGCACTTGTCGTAGGTCAAAACAGCTGGCTCGCTCATCTCAACAGCGTGCGCCAGTCCTGACCGATTCGGATGGGCCGATGGTCCCGAGGTTGTGGGGTATTCAGGAGTCCCTTCCAGTCAAGGGAGTCCTGAGCCGCCCAAACGGGGGGACCTAGTGCTCTTCCCCGCTTTTTGGGTACAGGTAACAGTGTAAGTGGGGGCGCGGGCGCGCTAGCTGCGGCGTACGGATCCGGGCTTGGCCGCGACGACACTGGCTTCGTCAACACTGATGCCGGTCGGATGAGTTCCGCGACAGGCGTGGTCACAACGAGTGACCTGGAAGCCGTCGGCGTCAGCGCACCAGACTGGATCGTGACCAGGTTGGCAACAGACGCCCGCCTCGTTGCGAGCTCAGGATCAAATGAGGAACTCTTTCTTGGGATTGCGCCTACTTCCGACGTTGAGCACTACCTCGAGGGTGCGGCGCATCACCAGGTGGTTTCGCTCACCGGCAGCGACTCCAACTACCGCCGTGTCGCGGGCACCGCGGTGCTCGAATCGCCACTTGACCAGTCCTTCTGGGTCTCGTCAGCAATCGGGTCTGATCAACCGAGTGTGAAGTGGCCCGTCGCCAGCGGGGAGTGGACGGTCGTGCTGATGAACGCGGATGGAAGTGCGGATGTCAACGCGGGAGTCACCGCAGGCGCCGAAATACGGTTCGGTATGGATGGGAGCGTTGCTCGTCGCGCTCTGCGGCGTACTGCTGATGGTTGGCGCGCTCCCAGTGCTGGTCTTTGGGGTCAACGAAGAGTTCGGTGACAGCCCATCCGTGGGCTCGCTGGACATAACTCCCGCACCACCGGGTGCAGAAACTCCGCGGGCTCGGCGCCGCGTACTCGCACGCCGCCGCTAACAGGCGAGGAATGACTGCACCAGTTACGGGTACTCCACTGAGCATCATGGAGATACCCCGACCTCGGCCGGGCTCCGTTGCAGAATCGGCAACGAGCCTGTCCGACACGCATCCTCACCTCGCCGAGCGGCTGTCTGCGCTGCGAGCCACAGGAGCGTGCCGGACCCAGCCAACCGGCACCGCTGTCATCAACTCACCCCGATCTCTGCGAGGAGTGGCACCACTCTCGGAATACTCGGAGCCCTGACGACGTCACCTACGGGTCCGGGCTGGAGGTCGTCTGGCGTTGCGAGGCCGGACATGTTTGGACCGCCCGCGTGAGCGCACGGACGGTCGGCCGAACTGGGTCCCCCTATTGCTCTGGCCGCTATCCAACTCCCCAAAACAACCTCGCGAACCAGTCGCCCTCGTTGGCGGCCCAATGGCATCCGAACAAGAACGGCACCCTCACGGCCAGCCAAGTCACCCCAAAGTCACACAAGGTGGTGTGGTGGCAATGTGCCAACGGCCATGAATGGCGCACAGGCATCGGTAGCCGAGCGAGCCGCAACTCGGCTTGCCCGCGCTGCTGACCCGTAGACGCCCGAACGATTGACGTTTGCCTGACGTGTGACCTGACCGGGGCCAGGACGGGACCAATGGCCCATCCCCCCTCGGGTCGGCCGTGGTTCATTGGCAAGCATGACCCCCTCCCGCGTGCTGATCTTCCTGATCGGACTTGTCGCTGTGATGGGCTATGCCACCGCAATCAGCGAGAACGTCGGGCTGATCGCCAACCCGGTGATGGAACGCGACGCCGCGATCATCGCGTTCATGCTCTCCATCGCAGCGACTATTGTGCTCGCCTGCAGGGTCCCGACCGCAGACATCCTGTCGGCGTCAACGTTTAAGTCCGGCATGAGCGCCAGCATCTGTGTGCTTGGCGTCGCCTGGCTCGGAACGACGTTCGTCACCGCCCAAGTGGAGGAAATCACCGAAATCTCCGGCGACTTGTTGAGCAACCAGCCCTGGATGCTCGCGGTGGTGTTGTTCTTCGCCTCGGCGCTGCTCTATTCACAGGCAGCGGCAACCCAGGCCCAGATGCCGACGGCGCTCGCCATTGGCGTCGTCCCCCTGTCCGCGGTGGCAGCTTTCCCGGCAGTCTCCGCACTCTTCGTGCTCCTGACCTACCCCACCCTCCTGACCGCAGTCGAGATGGATGACACCGGAACCACACAGATCGGGAAGTACGTCTCAACCACCAGTTCAAGGTCCCAGTCGCCATCAACATCACCATCGCAGTGGCGCTGGGCTTCTTCTTTGGTTCCTTCATTCTCTAGGAGACGCAATGACGCAACTCACTAATCGCCCTGACGACACCAGCTGAACGCCACGAAGATCGGCTGGGTCTTCCCCAATCCACGGCGCTCGTGATGGGCAGCATTATCGGGATCGGGATCTTCAGCCTGCCCTACGCCTTGGCGTCCTACGGCCCGATCAGCCTGATCGCGATGGGAGTGGCCACCGTCGGAGCGATTGCCCTGGCGCTGCTGTTTGCCGTGATGTCGCGCCGACTTCCTGCTGATGGCGGGCCCTATGCCTATGTCCGAGCAGCCTTCGGCAACGGCTGGGGCTTCAGCAACGCCTGGTCCTATTGGGTCACCGCGTGGGCGGGCAACGCCGCGATCGCCGTGGGCTGGGTCTATTACGTCGAGAAGTTCGTCAACACCAGTGGCACGATCGGTTGGTCGATCCTGATTGCCTTGGCCGGGTTGTGGATCCCTGCCGCCGTAAATCTGACGGGAGTCCACAATATGGGGGTCTTCCAGGTCTGGTCGACGGTACTCAAGTTCATTCCCCTCGCCCTGATGTCGACCGTCGGCCTCTTCTTCATCACCACGGCAAACTTCACCCCCTGGAACGTGAGCGGGGAAACAAATCTTTCAGCCATTGGCGGCGCCATGGCGATCTGCTTGTTCAGTTATCTCGGCGTCGAGACGGCATCGGTGGCTGCCGCGAAAGTGCGCGATCCGGCCCGCAACGTCGGCAAGTCGACGATCTATGGAACCCTCGCCAGTGGCGTGGTTTATATGTTGTCCCTGGTCGCAGTCTTCGGGATCCTGCCGGCCGGCGCGCTGGCACTCGACAGCAACAAGGCGTCGTACGCCGCCGCCGCGGACATCATGGCGGGCAGCGGATCCTGGGCTGGCATCCTGGTCGCTCTCGCGGTCATCGTTTCTGGAATCGGTGCACTCAACGGCTGGACGATGATTTGCGCCGAGATGCCGTTGGCGGCAGCCAAAGACGGTCTCTTCCCGCATCGGTTCGCCCAACTTTCGTCGCGACGAGTGCCCGCTTTCGGCATCATCTCGTCCACCGCCCTGGCCTCGCTAGCCGTCATCTTGAGTTATCTCGGGACCAATGGCGCTTCCGTCTTCACCACCTTGGTGCTGATGACGGGCATCACCTCCGCCATCCCCTACGGCTTCTCGGCGCTGGCTCAGATCAAGTGGCGCTGGCTTGATCGCCAAGCAGGCAGCCCCGACGGCAACCCCCGCTTCATCCTGGATCTCAGCGTCGCAATCGTGTCCTTGGCCTTGTCGATCGCGTTCATCTACTACTCCCGAAATACCGGTGATTCCTGGTACGTCGTCTGGGGGCCGTTCCTGATGGCTGGCGGGGCCGCCCTCGTCGGTGTCCCGGTCTACTTCGCAATGCGCGGAGCAATGACCGAGCCTGCCCCGGTTCCAATCAATCCAGTGCCCGTCAATCCAGCCTCCAAGAACTAAGAAGGGTCCGCAGATGGGGTTCCATGTCGATTCCGAAGTAGGTCAGCTCAAACAGGCCATTGTTCATCGACCAGGGATCGAGCTCAATCGGCTGACTCCCCAGAACGTCGAGGAGTTGCTGTTCGATGACGTGATGTGGGCTGCGCGTGCCCGAGAGGAGCACGACGCCTTCGTCGCCCAGTTACGCGACCATGGCGTTGTCGTCCACCACTTCTCCACGCTGCTGGCCGAAGCCATCGACGAGCCAGGCGCACGTGAATTCCTCCAAGAGCGCCTCATTACAGCCAATCGATTCGGCCCAGCCCTGGATGCGCCGCTCGATGAGCTTTTGAGTTCTACCCGCGCCCAACTGTTGGCCGATCTGCTCATCGGCGGCGTGCTCAAGAAAGACGTAGCCTCATTTTTGCACGCACCGAGCCTGCTGATGGACTATCTCCAGCCCGACGACTTCCTGTTGCGTCCGCTGCCCAATCATCTCTTCCAACGAGACAACTCGGCCTGGATCTATGACGGAGTGTCCATCAATCCGATGGCCAAGGCTGCTCGACAACGCGAGACGATCAACTCCCGGGTCGTCTACAACTTCCATCCGATGTTTCGCGACGCCGAGATGAACTTTCTCTACGGCAATGACTCCACGGCCCACGAAAGCGCGACCATCGAGGGCGGCGACATTACGGTGATCGGAAACCGGGCGGTCATGATCGGGATGGGCGAGCGCTCCACACCACAAGGTGTCGAGACGCTCGCTCGGAGTCTTTTCACAGCGGGCACAGTTGATGTCGTCATCGTCGTTGAGTTGCCTAAGTCGCGGGCGTTCATGCACCTCGACACCGTGATGACGATGATCGATCGAGACGCCTTCTGTGTGTTCCCTTACCTGCCTTCCGAGTTGCGCTCCTTCACCCTAAGAGCCTCGGGAGACGGCGGTGAGTTCAAGATCGAAGAAAACGGCGACGTCTTCCGGGTTGTGGCTGACGCGCTTGAGATCGAACACTTGCGAATCCTCCGCACACCCATCGACAAGATGGGCGCCGAGCGGGAGCAGTGGGACGACGGCAACAACTTCTTGGCAGTGTCCCCAGGCGTGATCATGGGTTACGAGCGCAACACGGTCACCAATCGTTATCTCAGCGACCAGGGCATCCAAGTGGTTCCGGTCGTCGGCGGAGAGCTTGGCCGCGGACGCGGCGGGCCTCGTTGCATGACCTGTCCGATCGAGCGCGAGGCGGTGTCGGCATGACTCGGCACGCACTTTTTGGGCGCAGTTTCCTCAAGGAGTTGGACTTCTATCCGACCGAATGGCTCGAGCTTCTCGACCTGGCCGCGACGCTCAAAGCTGAGAGGTTGTCCGGTGAGGAGACGCAACGACTAGAGGACTCCAACATCGCGCTGATTTTTGAGAAGGCCTCCACCCGCACTCGCTGCGCCTTCGAAGTGGCCGCCCACGACCAAGGCGCCCACGTCACCTATTTGGATCCCGCCGGCTCACATCTCGGACACAAGGAGTCAGCAGCCGACACCGCCCGAGTTCTGGGCAGGATGTACGACGGCATCGAATACCGCGGGTTCAGTCAGACCACAGCGGAGACACTGGCGGAATTCTCTGGGGTGCCGGTCTGGAATGGCCTGACTGATCGATGGCATCCGACCCAGTCGCTTTGCGACCTGCTCACCATGCGCGAGCACAGCGACAAACCCATCGAGGAGATCTCGTTTGCCTTTGTCGGGGACGCCGCAGACAACGTCGCGAACTCCCTCCTGGTTGCCGGCGCGATGATGGGCATGGATGTGCGGATGGTCTCACCAGAGACGTTGACCAACCCCACCGAGGTCGTGGTGGCCGCCCAAAAGATCGCCGACGCAACTGGCGCCCGCATCACCTGCACCAGCGACCTGGAGGAAGGTGTCGAGGGCGTTGATTTCATCTACACCGACGTGTGGGTATCGATGGGCGAGCCGGTTGGCTCTTGGGCCGAGCGGATTGCTGTGCTCACGGCGTACCAAGTGAACACTGCGGTGCTCAAACTCACGGGCAACCCGGAGGTGAAGTTCATGCACTGCCTCCCGGCTTTTCACAACCGCGACACCGAGGTCGGTGAGGAACTGTTTCAACAGACCGGGCTCACGGCGCTTGAGGTGACCGAAGAGGTTTTCGAGTCTCCAGCGTCCATCGTCTTCGACCAGGCGGAGAACCGGCTGCATACGATCAAGGCCGTCATGGTCGCCACCTTGGGTCGGTGAGTGATGCGTATCGTGATCGCCCTCGGCGGCAATGCCTTGCTGCGGCGCGGCGAGCGCCCAGACGCTGACGTCCAGCTCGCCCACCTCGTTGCTGCCGCCCCCGGACTCGCTGCCATCGCCGCGGAGCATGAGGTCGTCTTCGTCCACGGAAATGGTCCCCAAGTGGGCTTGTTGGCTCTGGAGAGCGAGTCCGACGCGTCACTCTCTCGGCCCTATCCGCTCAGCGATCTCGTCGCCGAGACCCAAGGCGTCATCGGGTATTGGCTCCAGCAGACTCTTGCCAATGCTGGACTCACCACTCCGGTCGTGACGCTGGTGACACAGACCCTGGTCCATGACCACGGGCCAGAATTCGCCAGGCCCACGAAGTTTGTTGGTCGCGGCTATGAGCGGCCCCGGGCTGAGGAACTTGCCCAGGCAAACGGCTGGAGCGTACGCCGCGACGGCCAAGAGTGGCGCCGAGTTGTCGCTTCTCCCCTGCCACAGCGGATCGTTGAACTGGAGTCGGCCGAGTTGCTGCTCCGGAACCACACCACGGTGATCCTTGCCGGCGGCGGAGGTGTCCCCGTGGTTGAACGCGACGGCAAGTTGACCGGCGTCGATGCAGTCGTGGACAAGGACTTCACCGCCGCGTTGATCGCCACCGAACTAACGGCTGACAAGTTGATCATGCTCACCGACGTGCCCGCAGTGTTTGCCGACTTCGGGCTCGAATCACAGCGCCCGCTTGGCAAGGTAAGCCCTGCAGAACTGATGGAGAGCAACTTTCCCGCCGGATCGATGGGGCCCAAGGTCGAGGCCGCCTGCGCCTTCACTGACCGCACCGGCCGTCAAGCAGGCATCGGCTCACTCGATGACGCTGCTGCTGTGGTCGCCGGCACTTCCGGCACCCAGATCTCAGACGAGTGACCACCTCCCGGCCGACCACAGACCTTGAAGCCGGCCTCACGACGTCCGAAGCCGCCCGGCTGCTGACGCTGCACGGACCTAACGAGATCCGCGCCGCACCACCGGTGCCGACCTGGCGAAAAGTCTTGGCACAGTTTCAGGACCCCCTCGTGTATCTGCTCGTGGGCGCAGTGGTGATCTCCATCGCAGCTTGGCTGTTTGAGGGCGCTCAGGGAGTTCCGGTGGATGCCGTGGTCATCACCTTGATCATCATCGGCAACGCCGTGTTGGGCTATTTGCAACAGGCCCGAGCCGAGGCTGCTGTTGCCGCCCTCCAGCGAATGACCCAGTTGACCTCGACCGCAATTCGCGACGGAAAAGTCACCTCCTTGCCGACCACCGAGCTGGTGCCTGGCGACGTCTTAGCGCTCGCCGAGGGCGACAAGGTGGGCGCGGATGCAGTCCTGAGGCAGACGGCGGCGCTTCGCATCGCCGAATCCTCACTCACTGGTGAAAGTGAGCCGGTGGCCAAGAGCACCGACCCGATCGCCCCCGGTCAGCCGCTGGGAGACCAGACCAACATGGTGTTCAAGGGCACCGCAGTGACCCAGGGCACCGGACTGGGGATTGTCACGGCTACCGGCATGCTCACCGAGATCGGGGCCATCGCCCGGCTGCTCGAAAGCACGGCGGAACACCCCACCCCGCTGCAGGTTGAGATTGCGCGCGTTGGTCGAATGCTCGGATTTGGTGTGCTGATCATCGCGGCCGTCACCATGTCAACAATCTGGGTCACGAACGACGTACGCACCGCCGCGGATGCCGTCACCGTGCTGCTGTTGGGGGTTTCCCTCGCCGTAGCCGCCGTCCCCGAAGGACTGCCCGCCATCTTGTTGGTCGTGTTGGCAATCGGCGTACAGCGGATGGCAGACCAGGACGCCATCGTTAAGCGACTTAGCTCTGTCGAGACGCTGGGCTCGACGTCGGTGATCTGCTCCGACAAAACCGGCACCCTGACCCGCAACGAGATGACCATGCAACGCGTGATGACCCCTGCGGGCACCGCCCACCTGACCGGCGTTGGTTATGAGCCCACCGGCGAAGTGTTGGGCGCAGACCGCGAGGCTGCTGAACCCGGATTGCGGGAAGAAGCCGCGCGCGTCATCTCGGGTGGTTCGCTCGCTTCCAACGCCGTACTCCGGCAGGTCGGCGACGACTGGGAGATCCTCGGCGACCCGACCGAAGCCGCCTTTCTCGTGGCCGAGCGGAAGTTGGGCGGGACTGCAACACGACAGGATCGGTTCACCCGGATTGGCCAGGTCCCCTTCACGTCGCAACGCAAGATCATGTCGACCATCGAGATCGATCATGCTCGCGACGACGAGCGCGTCCTCGTCACAAAAGGGGCCCCCGACGTACTCCTTAAGAAGTGCACACAGGTTCGTGCAGGGCCGGAAACCGTGCCTTTGACCAGCGAGGTACGCCAACAGATCCTGCTGGATGTGGAGGCGATGTCTGCGGACGCCCTTCGCACCCTCGCCGTGGCCTACCGGCCGTTGACCCTGGCCGAACTCGGCGAAGAGGGTCCCAACGAGGGGCCGCGAAGCAGTGTGGAGACGGAGCTTGCCCAGACCCTCGAGCACGACCTCATCTTTGCTGGCACCGTTGGTCTGATCGACCCAGCGCGCAGCGAGGCGGGCCTCGCCATCGCTGAGGCCAGCCGAGCGGGAATCCGGACCATCATGATCACCGGCGACCACCCAGCGACCGCACTAGCCATCGCCCAAGACCTGGCGATCGCCGCCGAGGGCGAACAATCGCTCACCGGCTCGCAGATCGCCGAACTGGACGACAAGGGGCTGCAGGCGGCTGTCCACACCACTTCGGTCTTCGCCCGAGTTGCCCCTGCCCAGAAACTCCGGATCGTCGACGCGCTTCAGCATGAGGGTCACATCGTGGCTATGACCGGGGATGGTGTGAACGATGCCCCCGCACTGAAGTCCGCCGACATCGGCGTGGCGATGGGCGTGACCGGAACGGAGGTCACAAAAGAAGCTGCCGCGATGATCCTTGCCGACGACAACTTCGCGACAATTGTTCTTGCGGTGCGCCAAGGGCGAGTGATCTTCGACAACATCAAGAAGTTCCTCCGCTATCTGTTGTCGTCCAACTTGGGCGAGGTGCTGACCATCTTCGGCGGAGTTGTCTTGGCCGGTCCCCTCGGACTAACAGCTGCCTCCGATGCAGCGGTCGTCGTGCCGCTCCTCGCCACTCAGATCTTGTGGATCAACCTAGTAACCGACTCCGGACCAGCGCTTGCGATGGGTGTGGACCCAGAGACTGAGGACGTGATGAGCCGGGCTCCACGGTCGCGGACGGATCGGATCATTGATCGTCGCATGTGGACCGGGGTGATGATGGTCGGCGCCGTGATCGCGGGGTCAACGTTGCTCACGATCGACATCTTCTTGCCGGGCGGTCTCGTGGAAGGCGACGACACCTTGGCGGTCGCCCGAACCGCTGGATTTACCACGCTGGTCTTGGCACAGCTCTTCAATGCCTTCAATTCGCGATCTGAGACCCAGAGTGCCTTCCGCGGCATGTTCGTCAATCGCTGGCTGATGGCTTCGGTTGCCTTCGGACTGCTCGCTCAAGTCGTGGTGGTGGAAGTGCCGGTGCTGCAAGCCGCCTTCGGCACCCAATCCCTCGACGCGGTCCACTGGCTGGTGTGCGTTGCGCTGGCCAGCACCGTGCTGTGGTTCGACGAAGCCCGCAAGTTAGGGCAGTCCGCAACGGCGGCGATCAGGGCACACCCGTGACCGCGGCGATTTCGACCGAAGGTCCCGGTGGCCTTTCCTCTCGGGGCCCTTAGGCCCGGGGTCTGGGGTCGCTAGTCTCTGCCCGGCCACCGGCAAATCGAGGAGCATGGTGTTAACCAGAAAGGGACGACCATGACCGAGAATCAGGCACCTACACCGCACCCCGACCGCGTTGTTGTCGCAACTGACGGCACGCCCGCCGGACACATCGGGATCAAGTTCGCGACCCGCGAGGCGCAGCGCCTGGGGTTGAGCGTCGAACTCGTGCACGTCGTCCCGGCCTATATCCCATCCGGGAGTTTCCCGATGATTCCTGATGACTCGATGAATCAATACGGCCGCCAGGTTCTCACCCGAGGAATCGCCGTTGCCCGGGAAGTTGCTCCCACCATCAAAGTGACGACCTCGCTCTTAAGGGGTGGCCGCGTGGGCACCATCGTTAGCCGTGCCCACGACGCGGCTCTGATCGTGCTCGGCTCACATCCGATGTCGGTCGCCGAGAGGTTCTGGACCGGAGCCACCGTCCCTGGAGTCGCTGCCAGGTCCTCTTGCCCCGTTGTCACCGTGCCTGCCGAATACGACGGCGACCAGCAGTTGGGCCGGGTCCTTGTCGGAGTGAAGGTGCCCGCCAAGTCAGCCGATCTGCTGGCCGCTGCTTTCGGGGTAGCCGAAGATCTTGGTGCTGAATTGGTGATCCTGCACGCGTGGAAGTTGCCAGCTGGGTATGACGACCTCGTGTCCAACGAAACGGCGCGGGAAGAGTGGCGCGTCGAGCTGAGGGCAGAAATCGAGCGGGTGCTGCCGGAGCTTCGTATCGCCCACCCCAAGGTGTCGGTGCAGATCGAGATCGAGCATGGTGCGGCCGCAGGTGCCCTCATCAGCGCATCGAAAGGCGCCGATCGCCTGGTCATCACGCGCCCTGTCCACGGTGGATATTTCCACCATTTGGGCTCGACGGCCCGGGCAGTACTCAGCGAGGCACATTGCCCGGTCGAGATCTTCCCGCCGATCAATACCCCGAGCGCCGAGGACCTCGAGTTGGAGATTGAGCAGGCCAACTATCGTGCTCTCCTTCTCTCCTAACCAGGCTCGGTGATTCCTAGGGGCCCACGAACGATGGCGGCGACCGCGACTGTATGAAGTAGCACTCACAGTGCTACTATTAGTCATGGAGCGCATCGGGGTGAAAGAGTTACGGCAAAACGCGAGCCTCTATTTGAAGAAGGTCAAGGCGGGCGAGAGCGTGGAAGTAACAGATCGTGGAGTGTTGGTCGCGATGCTGGTGCCTCCGCACCCCGCGGCCACTGCCCGCGAGCGCTTGATCGCGTCAGGACAACTGCTCCCGGCAGTCGGGCCGATCAGTCTTCCAAGACGCCGAACGACGCCACTTTCCACCGCGGCCGTTCTCGACGAGTTGCGCGACGACCGGTGATCTACTTCGATTCGTCGGCGCTTCTCAAACTGCTCTTCCAAGAGCAAGAGAGCGACGTATTGCAGGGATGGATGGCCGAGCGTGTTGGCGTCCCGACCGTGACCAGTGAGCTGGCCAAAGTTGAGGTCCTTCGCGCCTGTCGTCGTATCGACGCGACTTCGATTGCTGATGCTAGGACGCTGCTTGGTCACCTCGACCTCGTGCCCCTGGGCGGCGCGGTCGTCGAACTCGCGGGCGACCTCGAAAGTCCGCTGTTACGCAGCCTCGATGCCCTGCATCTAGCCAGCGCGCTCCTGCTGGGCGCCGATCTGAGTTCCTTTGTGACCTATGACCACCGACTTCTGGCTGCTGCAGCGCAGGCAGGGCTGGAGACTCATCAACCCGGGGTCTAGTTGTCGTCAGCCGACGTCCACTGCCAGTTCTTCACTTCGGGGAGGTCTTCGCCGTGGGAGCGGACATAGATCCGGTGCTCGATCAGCTTGTTTTTGAGGTGTTCGCGGACTAAGCCGCTGGCCGAGCCCAATCGAGGAACACGGTCGATCACGTCCATGGCGAGGTTAAATCGGTCGAGTTTGTTCATGACCGTCATATCAAACGGCGTGGTGGTGGTGCCCTCTTCGATATAGCCCCGAACGTGCAGGTTCTCGTGGTTGGTGCGCTTATAGGTCAGCCGATGGATCAGCCACGGATAGCCGTGATAAGCAAAGATGACCGGCTTGTCAGTCGTGAAGAGTGCGTCAAAGTCGGCGTCCGACAGACCATGCGGGTGTTCGCGCTCGGATTGGAGCCGCATCAGATCGACGACGTTGACGAACCGGATCTTCAAGTCCGGAAGCTGCTGGCGCAATAAGTCCACTGCTGCCAGCGCCTCGAGCGTTGGTACGTCGCCAGCGCAGGCCATCACGACGTCAGGCTCTTCACCGTGGTCAGTGCTGGCCCAGTCCCACAAACCGATGCCCTTCGTGCAGTGGATCACTGCCTCGTCCATGGTGAGGAACTGTCGGGCTGGCTGCTTGCCGGCGACGATCACATTGACGTATTGCCGGCTCCGCAAACAGTGGTCGGCCACCGACAACAAGGTGTTGGCATCCGGCGGCAGGTAGACGCGCACGACCTCCGCCTTCTTATTGACCACATGATCGATGAAGCCGGGGTCTTGGTGGGAGAAGCCGTTGTGGTCTTGGCGCCACACATGTGAGGTGAGCAGATAGTTCAACGAAGCGACCGGGCGCCGCCACGGGATGTGATTGGTGACCTTGAGCCACTTAGCGTGCTGGTTGAACATCGAGTCGATGACGTGGATGAAGGCTTCGTAGCAGGAGAACAAACCATGTCGTCCGGTGAGCAAATAGCCCTCCAGCCAGCCCTCGCAGGTGTGCTCGGACAGAATTTCCATTACTCGGCCGTCGACGGACAAATGGTCATCGCCAGGATGCGTCTCGGCGTTCCAGGTGCGGTCGGTGACCTCAAGCACGTCTTGGAGACGGTTGGAGTTGTTCTCGTCCGGGGAGAAAAGCCGGAAGTTGTCCATGTTTGCGGCCATCACGTCGCGCAAGAAGGTGCCAAGCACCCGAGTTGCCTCAGCGGCCCCCGTTCCGGGCGTGTCAACCTCGACGGCGTACTCCCGAAAATCCGGCATCCTCAGATCCCGCAACAGCACTCCCCCATTGGCATGGGGCGTGGCGCTCATTCGACGGTCCCCAGCCGGATGGAGATCTCGGATCTCCGGCACCGGGAAGCCATCGGCATCGAAGAGTTCCTCCGGACGATAGCTGCGCAGCCAGGACTCGAGCACCGCGCGGTGGGCATCATTGGCTCGGGCATCCGCAAACGGAACCTGATGGGCTCGCCACGAACCCTCCATCTGCTTGCCGTCGACTTCGGCCGGGCCGGTCCAACCCTTGGGGCTCCGCAACACGATCATCGGCCACGCCGGACGGCGGTACGGGAGCCTCACGGGTGGCCCTCGCCGTTGCTTGAATGTCGCGAATTTGGGCAAAGCAATGGTCGAGCGTGGCCGCGAAAGCCTGATGCATCGAGTCAGGATCGGACCCGTCAACGACGTACGGCGTGTAACCATAGCCGCGCATCAACTCCATCAATTCGGTCTCCGGGATCCGAGCCAGCACCGTCGGATTGGCAATCTTGTAGCCGTTGAGGTGCAGGATCGGCAGGACGGCGCCATCTCGGCGCGGGTCGATGAACTTGTTGGAGTGCCAGCTGGTGGCCAAGCGGCCCAGTCTCAGCTTCACCGTCACCGACGACCGCCGCCACGATCAGGTCCGGATTATCAAACGCTGCACCATACGCATGCGAGAGGGCATAGCCGAGCTCGCCGCCCTCGTGGATTGAGCCCGGCGTTTCGGGTGCGACGTGGCTGGGAATCCCACCCGGAAAAGAGAACTGAGTAAAGAGGCGCTGGATGCCCTCCTCACCGAAGCCGATGTCGGAGTAGACCTCCCCGTAAGTGCCTTCGAGATAGGCCGAGGCCACGAGGCCCGGGCCACCATGCCCCGGACCGATGACGTACATCATCGACTGGTCCTGCTCGACGATCACGCGGTTGAGATGGGCGTAGATGAAGTTAAGCCCAGGCGTCGTGCCCCAATGCCCGAGCAGCCGTGGCTTCACGTGCTCTGGGAGCAATGGTTCTCGCAGGAGCGGATTGGCCATCAAGAAGATCTGCCCCACCGAGAGATAGTTTGCGGCCCTCCACCAGGCGTCGATCTCGTGCAGCCGCTGATCGCTGAGTGGAGTCCCCAGGACGGTGCTGCGAGTAGGGGGCAAGTCGGGCATGGTGGTTCCTCCTCGGTGGACGGCAATGAAGACGACCTCTACTTCTCGGCGTACACCCGTTGATGAATCTGCGCGGTGAGCGTGGAAACTTGCTCCGTCAGAGCCGTATTAGCCTGGATCAATTGCTCGAGGCGGGCTGTGTTGGCCAGCGTGTGTAGCGCGACCTCCGAGGTGATGGTGTCGGCTCGCTTGGCTGAGATCAACAAGATCGCCCCCTGGAGGCCAGCCATCATCGAGAGAAACAGGTTGAGCAAGATGAACGGGTAGGGATCAAAGCCGTCGCGCCCATTGCCGGCCGCCCACACGATCATGATGGCGATGAAGCCAAAGACAAACGGCCACGAACCCATGCCATTGCGCATGACGTCCGCTGACCGTTCCCCCAGCGTCAGTCGGTCACCTGTGCGCACGCCTGGATGTTTGTGCCAAAGACTCATGTTGGAACCCACTTTCGATCGATGCGGACGACCCTAACGAGTCCGCCCAGCACGGAGTCCCGGCCGAACAGCCACCGGCCCGGGACGATTGTTCTTGTGGAGCTCGCGCAGCACGACAAGTCCGATCAAAGTTATTCCCGCGCCCATCACCGTGGGCAACAAGTCCGGCCCGAGTGGTGATGTCGTGACAATGTCAAACCAGGCGTGAAAGACCGCGACGATCAGCAAACTTCCTCGGCCGAGCTGGAGCAACCACGCAAAGATCCACGAGGCCACCCAGATGCTCATCGCGAAGCCGACGAATCCGATCAGTGGCATGGCCCGATAGCTCGGAGTTACCGCAAACAGCGGCAGGTGCCACAGCGCCCAAGGGAGACTGACCAGCCCAGCCGACGTGACCGGCGAGTGGCGGTGCTCCAGGTGTGGTTGCAGGAATCCTCGCCACCCGATCTCTTCGCCGAAACCGAAGAACACCAAGTTGGCGAGCCACCACAGACCAACTGGAAGCGCCGCGAATTCGACTGACCGGCCAAACTGAGACCAGTCCAAGTCCGCAAACAGGGTCCCACCAGCGAACGCCGATATTGGGGCCGCGATGAGGAGCAGCAACGGTGGCACCGCCAGCACAAATAGCCAGGCTCGGGCTCGCTTACGCCAGGCCCCCAGCCGAGCACTGAGCTCTCGGAGACCAGCCTTGCCATGAGTGCACCCGATCACCGTCACGGCCGCCAGCGCAGGCCCGAGCCCACCCAGCAGATGAAGGCCCGACCAGGGCTCGATCGGGAGCCAACCCTGCACGCTAGCAAGCAGTGGCAGCCACGCAGCCCAACTGCAGAGGAAGGTGATCGTCACAAAGGCGGCGACGGGATGGCCGCGAACCTGACGACAGATCACGGGTCAGGAGTTGATCTTGCTCTTGCTGTCCAGAAGCGCTTTGCGGATGTCCCGCACTGCCTTTTCGAGCCCGGAACGCATGGTGGCGGCGACGTCGGTTGCCGTCGTACCAGCGGTCGTAATCTGGCCACGTGCGTCGTCCCAGGTGATTCGCAGCTGGTCCAACTTGGGCTGCAACTTCTCCTGGGCCTCCATCGCGGCGAGGTGGACCTGCACTTCAAGGTCGTCCACCCGTCCTTGCCACAGATCCATCTCAAATCGAGTCTGCTCTCGCAACAACTTGGTCTGTTCGGCCCGCAGGGTGCTGATCTGATGCTCTAGATGCTCGATGCGCTCTCTCTTGGTCATACTTCGACGCTCGCGCACTCAGGGCAAACCGACCAGAGGCAAAGGTCCCGTCGACGACCGCCGCCCGCCTCATCGCAAGGAGCGGTAGGCAAGCGTCGTCATCATGCCGGCCTCAGCGTGATAGATGTTGTGGCAATGGGCAGCCCACTGGCCGGGGTTGTTGACATCAAGATCCACCTCGATGCTCTCCATCGGCCGCACGATCACGGTGTCCTTTCGCGCCCCTCCCCCAAGCAGCGCAAACGTGTGACCATGCACATGCATCGGGTGAAACATCATCGTCGAGTTGGTGAACCTCAGCCGCACGCGTTCGCCCTGCGTAACCGTCAACGGCTCATGGTCTGGGAAGGACTTGCCGTTGATCGTCCACTTGTAGTTTGACATCGACCCCCGAAGCCGCAGCTCATGCCTGTTGTCCACCGGGCGATCTGTCAGCCGCACCTGCTCCTGGGCCACGAGATCTGTGCCGAGCAGCACCCTGCCCGCGAGTTCGCTCGGGAGCACGTCGGCAGGTGGGACCTGGCCCGTTCCGGTCCGCACGACCGCCATCGCTTGCCCGTCCTTTCCTTCAGCCGAAGCCACCAGCGCAAAGACACCGTCGGCAAGAGTGACGATGACGTCATAGCGCTCACCCATCCCGATGAGTAGCGCAGCCGTCTGAGTGGGTTCGACCGGGAATCCATCGCTGTGGGTGATGGTCAACTCGTGCCCGCTGATGGCCACCCGGAACGCCGTATCCGAACCGGCGTTGACGATTCTTAGCCTGACCCGGTCGCCCGGCTTTCCCGAAAACGTGGTCGGCGCGACCGGCGTACGGCCGTTGATCAAATAATGCGGGTAGGTGACATCCCCGCCATGGCCGAGCAAGGAACGTGAGCCAGCTCTGTCGCCCTGCTCCGAACCGCCCATCATTGCGCCCATAGCCCCGGCAGAGCCGCCGCTCGCCATCAACTCAGCTAGTACGTCGTCTGGCGTCTTGCCGGTGCCGTCGATCCAGTCATCCAGGACGACCACCCACTCTGCGTCGTAGTCCCCTGGTTCACCTGGGTCATCAATGATGAGTACGCCGTAGAGGCCGCGGTCGAGCTGCACCCCTGAATGAGGGTGGTAAAAGTAGGTCCCCGGATCGGGAGCAATGAATTTGTAGGTGAACTGCTCTCCGGCGCCGATCGGCTTCTGGGTGATGCCCGGCACGCCGTCCATGTCATTGCGCAGCGCGAGCCCGTGCCAGTGCACGCTCGTCTCCACTGCCAACTGGTTATCCACGATGATGTTCAAAGTGTCGCCAGCCGAAGCCCTGATGAGTGGGCCTGGCAATCCGTCGCCATAGGCCCAAGTCTCGACCTGCCGACCACCTAGTTCAACAGTGCGGGCTTGAGGGCTCAGGCGCGCCCGCACCACCGAGCGACCCGCGATGGCCCGCTTCGCCTCGGCGTCGACCACGGCCTTTGATGATGGATCCACAAGGGAGCCTGAGGCGCGGCACCCCGCTAAGCCACCTAACGCGGTGATGCCGACCAGTCCGGCAGCCCCGCGGACGAAGGCCCGACGATGCAGGCCGGGTTCTGCGTTCAACCTTTGCGACCAAGCGCAGCTTTGCGGGCGGCATACTCCTCTTGGTCGACTTCACCTCGGGCAAACCGCTCATCGAGGATGGCCATCGGGTCACTGCGAACCTGGGGTTCGGGTCCGCGGCCGAGGCTGCGGAAAACCAGGACTGCTGCCAAGATCAGAAACCCCCAGAAGAGGCCCATCATCAACGTCATCGCGACCCAGCCGCCACTGCTCATGCCGCTGTCGCCATACCAATCCATCATCACGCCTCCAACCACCACTCAGCCGGGGCAAATCCCGCCTTCTCTCACGTTCTCAGTGACCAGACCGCGACGGCAGTGGCGGAGGTCCCCCCGGCAGGGGCCCTTCGGTCTGTCTGCCTGATGTACAAGACTCACTGGGAAAGATGTACGCTTTAGGGATGGATGTTGCTATCAGCGCGTTGCGGGCAGACCTATCCAACTATGTCGCCGCGGCGCGGGCCGGCGAGGAAGTCGTGATCACTGACCGAGGAACCCCAGTCGCACGCCTCGCTGCGCTGAGCACGGAACCGCTGCTTGCTCGCTTGATCTCCTCTGGCGTGCTGACCAAGCCAAAGATGGAATCTCGGCCAAGTGCGCGAAGCGCGAGACGCGCCAAATCAGTAGGGCCCGAATCGGTGTCGGATCTCGTTAGTGAGCAACGGGGCTGAGCCGATGGCCGTGGTCTACTTTGACAGCACCGCCTTCTTGAAGTTGGTCGTCGACGAGCCGGGAAGCGATCTGGCCGCGAATCTCTGGGACGGCTGTGACGCAGCGGTCTCCAGTCGACTTGCCTACCCAGAGGTCTGTGCTGCTTTGGCGGCAGCGGGTCGGTCGGGCCGACTGAATAGTCGAGAGTCGTCGGTGGCAATGCAGCTTTGGGAGAACTTCTGGTCGGCAACTCGACAGGTCAAGATGTCAGGCCCGGTCACCGAACGCGCGGGGAAGTTGGCCCAAGTTCACTCGCTACGAGGGGCCGACGCCGTCCACCTCGCCAGCGCGCTTGCCCTCGATTCCAGCCAAGTGCTGTTTGCCGCCTGGGACCTGCGCCTTCGCGCTGGCGCCGAGAGCGCAGGCATGTGGGTCGCGCCCCTCGCCTAGTGGCAAGAGGGGCCGTCGCCCTCTTTGACTGCCTTGACGCTCGGAGCAACATCGATAGAGGGGTTTTGGTCGAAGAAGCCCGATGGCTTCAGCCAAAACGACACCACGTCGGCCGACATGATCGGCCACTCCTCAATCCGGGTGATGTGGTGGATGCCGAAGACGTACCACATCACCACATCGGTGTTTTCGAGGTTTTCATCATCCGCGATCCAAGCCGTCATGCCGTCGTCGGTGAACGACTGAGTGGGATAAGGGCCAGCGGGCCAGCGCTCGTCGTCGTGATGTTTGGTCACCCACAGCGTGTGGCCGATCACCGGGGCTCGCAGATATTGCACTGTTGCCGGGTCCATCATCGCCGGGATGGAGCCCGTCGGTGCCAACTTGTATGACGGATGGGTGCCGACTTTGTTGGTTTTGTTGGTGTTGACAACCTTCCAGGACCGTTGCTTCTCCCAACTGAAGTCACGAGCCGACTCCGCCTCGGACTTGATCGGCGTGGCCACCGTCTGAATCGCCAAACCGTAGGGGTTGTCCTCGGACAGCGGCAGCGCCTCGGAGTCGACCTCCATCACGGTGTTTTGGTCGCCGTCAACATCGAGATCCAGGCGCGCGACCAAGAAGTGCTGGTGGTAGGGCGCATAGGTGTTGGTGTCGACCACAGTGCCGGTGACGGGTGCGCCGTCGTCGGGATCAAACGCCGTCGACACCATGATGCCGGTGGCCCGAACCTCGCACTCGATGTTGCCGTCTTGGTAGAACCGCCAATAGATCAGGTATTCGTAGTTGGCCACGGTTGCGTGGGTCGAGACCACCATCCGGCGCATCCGGCGAACCTCGGCACCCGCGTGGGAGTCAACGTGCTTCCACAAAACCGCGTTGTCTTCCTCGTGGAGACAGATCGCGTTCTTGATGGTGTAGGGCTCGCCCGCCGTGTTTGACAACGTGGCATCGACATAGACGATCTCGCCCAGGCAATCACAGCCCAACTCCAAAGAGGTGGTCATGTAGCCCAGACCCCACTCGCCGATGTCATAGGCAGTGCGCCGATAGTGATCGAACGACGAATCCCGATAAGGCACCACCATCTCGGCGAAAGACAGTCGGTGGGCGACTTCACGTGTCACTCCGTGATCGTCATAGGTCACCTGGTGGATGACCGGGCCCTCGCGGTAGTTGAAGCCCAATCGCATGGTCCAGTTTTGCCATTTGAGTTCGTTGCCCTCGACCGTGAAAGAGACACCGTCGGGCTGAGTGATGTGGAGGGGCTTTAGGTCCTCGCGGAGCTTGCCCTGCCAAGGTCCGGGTGCGTATTCAGCATCAACCGCAGGCTGCCCCAGGTCGCGCGCGGTGTCGATCTGCAAGAGCTCAAGAGAATTGACGTCGACGATCAACTTGATGCCTGACAGCGGATGAGCATAAGGGTTGCCGTTAGGGGTCTCACGCAGCCACAGGTCGGCCCAGCCGAGACGGCGATCGCGCCACTGCTCGGGCATCAAGCCGCCGGCGTACGTCCACAGGTCGACGACCACTAGGTCAAGGTCGGTGATCCCGCGTGCGGCGAGGACCGCAACGACCTCCGGGTTTTTCTTCATTGCCGCATCGACCGCATAGAACTCATCGACGGTGAAGTTGGGTGTCACCCCGGGGCGATGGGTCCACGAAACCACAGCATCGCCGGTGAGGTCAACGACCGCCTCATAGGCCTGGTTGTCCGTGCGATTCCAAAGAACCGCCAATGAACGGCGCGAGAATCGGATCACCTGAGCGCCAGGCCTTGGTCTCGGCCTTGGGCGGCTCCACCAACTCGATCGAAGCAAACCGCCAAGTCTCGCTCACCCCCTGATCGCGCCTGAGGATCGCTGAGGTGAGAGAAAACTCCTCAGCAGTAAGCGGGTCGAGGGGGTGGTGCACCATTACATTCCTCCTGCAGCAGACAAGTGGGGCGGGGGGCAACAACTACCCCTCGCAAGTGAACCTACTCCCGAAGGCGACCACCACCCCGGACCAGACCGCGCTACGACCTCATCATTCATTCCGAGATTGGGTGTCTGAACCTCGTCGCAGTGCGTCATGATGTTGTCGATCCTTGCGACACTGAAGTCGCACATTCCGACGGGGGAAATGCAGTGTTGGACAGCCAGAAAAAGCTCAGATTACGTCGCTTGTGTGTCGCGACCACGACAATCGCCGTTAGCGCCACGCTCATGCTGGGGCCCGTCGGCACGGCGACCGCGGCCGATGAGTCGAGCGACAGCGCGCCGCGGCCAGCCGCCACGACGTACGACCTCGCGAGGGCAACCACGCGCGATGCCGGCGCCCAGGCTCTGCTCGCCGAACTGACCTCGGCCCTGCCTGCCGATTGGCACAGCCGTCTGCGTCAAGCTCAAAGTGAGTCACGGGTCGGCGACGACGTGACGTCGCGACTGCAATCCGCTATCAATCCTGACGACTATTCATGCGGCCCAACCCAGTTCGACAGTTACGTTGCTCGAATTCTCAGCGGTGTGGACACCAACACTCTCTACGCCTTGGGCTCGGCCGGGGTGTTCGACTTCCCGGCGTACGACGCTATCTATTTCGGAAAGCCCGGCAAGGGCTATCGCCTCGCTGGCAAGCAAGGCCGCCAACTCAACCGCAGTTTTTCTGACCTGCAGTCGTTCTGGGACATCCGGGCCAACAACATCGACCTGTTGGGCATGCAGTCATCGATGGTCGTCAACAAGCAACGCGTAGCTCGCCTCGCGCGGGAGGTCTTTCGGGCCAAGCCGCGCAAGGCCGAGCGCTTCGCCAAGGCCGTCGTGCGGGTGGTCAAGTCGGAGCCATCTCTGAAAAAAGGTCGCAACCCCATCTTCAGCCTCAACGCCATCGCCTTCACCGGCAAGGGCATCAAGAACAAGCGGCTCCGCCGAGTGGGTGATCGGATCATTTTCGGGAGCGGCATGATCCGCGCCTACCAGAGCATGGGCTATGGCAAGGGTGGACCTCGGTCAGTGCTCGCGCACGAGTTCGGGCACCACATTCAGTTTGATCGCAAGCTCATCGCATCGCCGCTGGTGAAGGCTGAAGCCGGACGTCGGGTCGAAATGATGGCCGACACCTTGGCGACTTACTTCGTTGGTCACCGTAAGGGCCTCAAAGCCAGCTCGACCCTGCGTCGACAGAGCGTTGCCAGTTTCCAGCTGGTCGGGGACTGCGGATTCGACGACAGTTCCCACCACGGAACTCCCAACCAAAGAGGCGCGGCGGCCACCCTTGGCCTGCAACTGGCAGACGCCTCCGGAGGGACTGTCCGCAAGGGTCGATCCGTCGGCAATTCGTTCGACTCGCGGCTCCCTAGCCTGGTGGCCCCCGACGCAGTCTGAGGCGACAAAGCGGGCCAGACCACCGCAGAACAAGCGCGCAATCTGTCGACGTACGCCGAGGAGAGGCCTAGCCTGTCGTCACCGCGCCGCGTGCGCTCGACGAACAAAGGGGTCCGAGGATGAGCACTGAGACAGAGGTCCAGGACAAAGGACTCAGTGGTGGATCGGTCGGACTTTTCGGCGGCACCATCTTGGGCATTTCGTCGGTGGCGCCGGCGTACGCTCTCACCGCGACGATTGGCCTCTTGGTCGCCGAAGCTGGAAGCAAGATGGCAGTCGTCATCATCGCGGGCTTCCTACCAATGTTCTTCGCGGCTTATGCGTATCGCGAGTTCAACACCGTCGCCCCCGACTGCGGCACATCGTTTACGTGGACCACCAAGGCCTTTGGTCCTTACATTGGGTGGTTTGGCGGGTGGGCCGCGATTGTGGCAACCGTCATCGTGTTGTCCAACCTCGCGGCCGTGGCAGTTCAGTTCTTTTACCAATTCATCGGCCAGGTGTCTGGCAGCGAGTCAATCGGGACCCTTTGGGAGAACCGCCCGGTCAACGTGATTACCTGCCTGATCTTTTTGGCCCTCGCGACCTGGGTTTCCTATCGCGGCGTCACCACCACCGAGAAGGTCCAGGTCTTCTTGGTGCTATTCCAGTTAGCAGCACTGTTCCTATTCGCGGGCATGGCGTTTGCGAAGGCAGGCGACTCGGCCACGGGAGTGGACTTCTCCCTCAGTTGGTTTAGCCCGAGTGGGCTCACGATGTCCGCATTTATCGCCGGCTTGTCGGGATCGATCTTCGCCTTCTGGGGGTGGGACACCAGCCTCACGGTTAACGAAGAGTCCAAGGATTCGGGCAGCACCCCTGGGAAGGCCGCGCTGCTGTGTGTGACCTCGATCTTGTTGACCTACCTGCTGGTCGCAACTGCCACCCAGATGTATGCCGGGGTGGGCACCGAAGGCTTGGGGCTCGGCAACGAGGACATCTCGGCCAACGTGTTCGGCGCCCTCGCCGAACCTGTCATGGGCAGCGGATTGAGCCTGGTCCTCTACCTTGCGGTGCTGGCTTCGAGCGCTGCGTCGTTGATCACGACGTTCTTGCCGAGTTCGCGAACCATGCTGGCGATGGGTGCCTATCGCGCGATGCCTAAGCAGTTCACGGCCGTGCATCCCACCTACAAAACACCGAGTTTTGCGCTGATCGCGGCAGGCGTCGGCGCTGGGGTGTTCTACACCCTGCTGACCTTCGTCAGCGAGCGAGTGTTGACCGACACCATCTACTCGCTGGGCATCATGATTTGTTTCTACTACGGCCTCACGGCGTTCGGCTGCATCTGGTATTTCCGCAATGAACTCTTCGACAACTTCTACAACATCATCTTCAAGTTCCTGTTCCCCCTTCTTGGCGGACTTGGACTCGGACTGGTGTTCGTCAAGACGCTCATCGATGCCCGCTCCCCCGACTACGGTTCGGGAGCGAACATCGCCGGCGTTGGCCTCGTGCTAATCCTGGGCGTGGGACTGATCGCCATCGGCGCAGTCCTGATGCTGTTCCAGCGGGCCAAGGATCCGGCGTTCTTCCGTGGCGAAGTGATCCCTCAAGGCGTTTCAGTTTCACGCACCGACTGACCAGCTCAGGTGAGCGCGAGAACCTCGCGGACGATGTCGAGGGTGGTGTCGGGGTGGAGGAACGCGAAACGTCCGACGGTTTCGCCCTCCCACTTGGTGGGGGGGATGAAGGCGATCTCGTCGCGGTGGAGACCCTGGGCCCAGCTGTTGTAGTCGTCGGCTTCCCAGCCGATCCGCCGGAAGAGTACGACGCCGAGGTCGGGCTCTCGGATGAGCTCAAGATGGTCGCTGGACTTGATGATCTCCGCGGTGTCGCGGGCCAACTGGGCGGCGACCTCGATCGAGTCGCGATAGGCCTGCACACCATTGACGGCGAGCGAGAACCATAACGGCAGACCGCGCGCACGCCGGGTCAGGTGATAGGCATAATCGGTTGGGTTCCACTCGCCGTCAGAGGTGTGGATGACGTCAAGGTACGACGCGTCCTGGGTGTGGGTCTGGCGGGCCAATTCGGGGTCGCGATAGAGCAGCGCGCAGCAGTCGAACGGCGTGAACAACCACTTGTGCGGATCCAGGATGAAGGAGTCAACCAACTCGATTCCGTCATACTTCGCGCGCAGCGATGGAGCAAAGAGGCCGGCCCCGCCATAGGCGCCGTCGACGTGAAACCACCAGCCGTGCTCGCGCGCTATCGCGCCCACCCCAGCCAGGTCATCAACGATGCCTGCGTTGGTCGTGCCCGAGGTGCACACGATCGCGGCGACGTCGGAGAGGTCCGATTCGCCGGCCAAGGCGGCCCGGACGGCTTCGCCGGTGACCCGATGATCAGGGGTGTCCACGACCAGTGCATCCATCTCCAGCAAACGCAGAGTGTTGACGATCGAAGAGTGTGCATCGGTGCCGACGACCACCCTGAGTCGCTGCCCTACATAGCCATCGCCTAGACGCTTCTTGGCGGTCTCGCGCGCGACCGCAATAGCCGACAAATTGCCTGCCGAGCCGCCGGATACGAAGCAACCGCCCGCCCCGTCGGGCAAGCCGGCCTCATCGGCGATCAGCCGCAAAACCGTGTTCTCGGCGGCGATCGCGCCGGAGGCCTCCAACCAGGAAACCCCCTGGATCGAGGCACAACTGACGAGCATGTCGAACAACAGCGCGGCCTTAGTTGGAGCCGCCGGGATGAAGCCAAGAAAGCGCGGGCTGTCGGCCGAGATGACACTCGGTGCGATCACCGAAGCGTAGACACCGAGCACTTCATCAGGGTGGCGCGATTCGTCACGGATCAGATTCTCCAGGCGGTTATAGAGCTCCTGGACCGATAGCGAGCCTCCGTCGAGTGGCACCGGATCCATCCGCAGTCGATTCTCCGCATACGCCAACACGCTCCGGATCATCTGCTCCGTCGTTTGATCTACCCGATGCATGCCCATTGTGATCTCCTTGGTCGCCCGGAGCGGTCCGGTTGCACTTGACGCGGTCCTCGTGAGGGGATGCGGACCACAAGCCCAACCTCCCATGAAAGTGCCCACCACCGTGAGCCCGGTACTGACCAGCCGTGTCTCACGCCAGTAGCGTGTTCTCGTGCCCGAGACTTCCTATCGTCCTCGCCGATCGGTGCTCTACGTGCCCGGATCGAACCCACGGGCGTTGGCCAAGGCTCCGTGGCTGGACTGCGATGCCGTCATCCTCGACCTCGAAGACGCTGTTGCTCACGCGGACAAGGACGCGGCTCGCGATTTAGCCTGCCTGAGTGTGGAGGCATCAGCCGGGCGCGAAGTAGTTCTGCGAGTGAATGGACCGGGCACCCCTTGGTATGCCGCGGATCTGGCCGCTGCTGCGGAGGCTGGTCCAGATGCAGTGCTAGTGCCAAAGGTCTCCTCGGCTGCCGATGTGGCTCAGGTCGCGAGGGACCTTGATCGCGAGGATCTTCCGCTGTGGGTCATGCTCGAGACGCCTTCCTCGATCCTGCAGGCGCCCGAGATCGCGGCCTCACCTCACGTCACGGTTCTGGTGATGGGCACCAATGACCTGGCTGCCGAGTTGCGGGTGGAGTCGCGAGCCGCGTTGCTGACCAGTTTGAGTCTGGGAGTGCTAGCCGCCCGGGCAACGGGGGTCGACATTCTTGATGGCGTTTTCAACCAAATCGGCGATGAGGCTGGCTTCCTCGCCGAGTGTGAGCAGGGTCGACAGTTTGGCTTTGATGGAAAGACGCTGATCCATCCGGGTCAGATAGCCGGAGCCAACTCTCTCTTCGGGCCCACGGCCGATGCCATCGCAGAGGCCGAAGGGATTGTGGCCGCGTGGGGTTCAGGCAACGCCGGCGTTGTCCTCCACAATGGGCGGATTATCGAGCAACTACACGTCGACTCTGCCCGACGTACCCTCTCGATCGCCGCTGCCATCGCCGCCCGCTCCTGACCTCTCCCCCCTCGCCCCCCTTCTTCGCCCTCTCCCCCGGTTGTTTCCCCAAGGTATGTAGATGAACTGTCACTTCCCATGGTCTGCAGACCATGGGAAGTGCAGGTTTCCCTACATACCTTGGGGAAACAACGCGATTGGGCGGGGCAGAGCGAGCCAGACGTACGCCGACCGCAGTAGCCTCCACGCGTGAGCTTCTTAGCCGACGAGTTGCGGGCTCGGATTGACTCCGAGCGGGTGTTGGACGATCCCGTGTCGATCACCAAGTTTGCTTCCGACGCATCGGCCTATCTTCTGCGGCCTCAAGTCGTGGTTATTGCGGCCTCCGTTGCCGACATTCAGGCCGTGCTGGCCACAGCCCACCATCGGCGTACGCCGGTGACCTTCCGGGCAGCCGGCACCAGCCTCTCGGGCCAGGCCCAATCCGACGGCATTCTGTGCGAGGTCCAACGCCACTGGCGTGGCCTGACCATCGAGGACGACGGGGCCAAGGTAAGAGCTCGCCCGGGCACGATCGGCTCGGTCCTCAACGCCGCTCTTGCTCGCCACGGCACCGAGATCGGCCCGGACCCGGCCAGTCTCTCTGCCTGCACCATCGGCGGGATCGTCGCCAACAACTCGAGTGGCATGTGCTGCGGCGTCGAACGCAACAGCTATCACACGCTCGATTCACTCAAGTTTGTCTTGCCCAACGGCACGGTCATCGACACCGCAGCGCCGAACGCAGAAGAAGCCTTCGCGAAAGCAGACCCCGAACTGGCCGAAGGCCTCCTCAGGGTGCGCCAAGACATCCTCGATGATCCCCATCTCGTGGACACGATCACTAACAAGTATCAACTCAAGAACACCACCGGTTATGGCCTCAATGCCTTGGTCGACTTCGAAACCCCGCTCCGGATCTTCGAGCATCTGCTCGTCGGCTCCGAGGGCACTTTGGCCTTCATCTCCGAGGTCACCCTTCGCACGGTGCCGGTCGAGCCGCATCGGCGGACGGCGCTGTTGCTCTTCCCCACCCTCGATGCCGCTTGCCGCGCAGTCGCCGATCTCGATGCCAGCGGCGCCCGCGCCATTGAGTTGATGGACGGACCAGCATTGCTCTCCGTCGGGGCCGACCTGGCGAAGGTTGTCGATGCTTCAACCGTGGGCGCCAGCACCCTTGGTTTGCTCGTCGAATGGCGGGCATCCAGCGAGGATGCGTTGCAGGCTTTGCTCCCCCGTGCCCAATCTGCCATCGAAAGCCTCAACCTATTGGCGCCCCCAGTTCTGCAACACGACCCGGGCGTCGTGGCCGCCATGTGGGCGATCCGCAAGGGCATGTTGCCGACCATTGGCGGCCTGCGCCCCGCTGGTTCGTCGATCATCCTGGAGGACGTGGTTTTCCCGCAGGAGCACTTGGCAGCGGGTACGACGGCGCTTCGAGGTTTGCTCGATTCGCACGGCTACGCCGGGGTCATCTTTGGCCATGCCAAAGACGGCAATCTGCACTTTCTGATCAGCGAGAAGCTTGGGGGCGAGGCAGCTGCGGCGCGCTATCACGCGTTCATGACTGACTTGGTCAACCTCGTTGTTGACCACCATGGTGCGCTCAAGGGTGAGCACGGGACTGGCCGAAACATGGCTCCGTTTGTCGCCGCCGAGTGGGGCCAGGTTGCCGCTCACATCATGCGGCGCCTCAAAGCCCTCGCCGACCCCCACGGCGTACTCAACCCCGGCACGATCGTCCCCACCAGCCTCAAGTCCCACGTCGAGCACCTCAAGGCCACACCCCTGATCGACGCCGAGACCGACCGCTGCGTGGAGTGCGGTTTTTGCGAGCGCGGCTGCCCGAGCGGCGATCTGACCACCACCCCGCGTCAGCGCATCGTGTTGCGCCGCCGGATCGCTTCTCTGCAAACCGACGACCCCTCATCTCCCGAGTTGGCGGCGCTGACCGAAGCGCTCAACTATCAGGTGCTTGATACGTGCGCCGCGGATGGCATGTGTCAGGTGGCCTGCCCGGTTGGCATCAACACCGGCGACTTGGTCAAGCGGTTGCGGGAGGAACGGCACACACCAAGTGCTCGTCGGGCGGCCAGGTCGGCGGCTGAGCGATTCGCCGAGATCGAACGGGCGGCGCGGGTGGGTTTGGCCGCCTCCGAGCGGCTCGGTCGGTGGGTTGGGCCGACCCGTCGCAACCGAATCACCACTGCCGTCGCTAAGCGGCTGGACCGCTTCGACATTGTTCCGGTGGCTATTGAGGGCACGCCCGGTCCGGCATCCTCCGACCTGCCAGAGACCTATCGCGATGGCGCTCACGCGGTCTATTTCCCCGCTTGTGTCAACCGCATCTTTGCCTCACCGGGCGAGGTGTCCGTGCCTGAGGCCCTGGTCAGGATCGCCGAGCGGGCGGGCCAGCCGGTGTGGATACCCGACGACGTCGTCGGGGTGTGTTGTACGACGCCGTGGGTGTCGAAGGGCTTCCCGGATGCTGCCCGCACGATGGCCGCCTTCTTGGTCGAACGTGCGTGGGAGTGGACCGACGGCGGCGAGCTGCCAATCGTGACGGATGCCAGTTCGTGTGCGCACGGTTTTGCCTCCATCGGCGGCTTACTGGTGCCTCAGCATCAACGCATGTTCGAACAGCTGACGATCATCGATAGTCCGGCGTTTGTGGCCGATCTGTTGCCTTCACTCAGCGTGGACCAAGTCGGCTCACTCGTCGTACATCCCACTTGTGCGAACCATCGTGACGGCACGACCGCCATCTTGCTGCGACTCGCGGAGGCGCTTGCCGAATCCGTCACGGTCCCTTCGCCCGCTGTGTGTTGTGGGTTTGGAGGGGACCGCGGCTTCCTGCAGCCGGAGCTCACCGCTTCGGCCACCGCTGGCATGGCTGCCCAGGTCGGCTCCGGTCATGATGGCTATGTCTCGGCTAACCGGCCGTGTGAGATCGGCATGAGCCAGGCGACCGGACAGAGTTATGAGTCGTTTCTGTTGGCCTTCGAACGCCAAACGCGCCACCCCCAGACCACGCCCAAACCCAGCCCCAGGTGCCTAGCGTGACCGGTTAAAGGAGGCTGTTGATGGTGGCGGCGATGGCCGCCGCCTCACGCGGAAGGCGGATCGTCCGGACGAGGTCGTCGCCGTCGATGCGCCAACCTGGAGGAACCTCAGGAATAGCGGCGCCAGTGAACCGCGGTGCGCTCAGATCGGAATTGTCGATCACCACGTCGGCTGCTTCGCGTGGCGCGCAACATTCAAAATAGTGGCGTTGCGCCGCGACGTACCGTTGCTGATCAGGGTGATCCGGATCAGCAGGACTGCCGTCTCTGGCAGCCAGCCGGGAGACGCTCACGGCAAAGGGGACGTCGAGGAAGACGACGAAATCCCAGGCGTTGGCCAGCTCCGCGCGTTGCGCAAAGACGCCGTCAACCACGAGTACGCCGGACTCCGGAACGGGTCGCGGTTCGCAGGCGCTGCGTTCGTCACTTCGTACGTCGTGCCAGCTGGCACGATAGGTGGCGCCGCCACCGGCTAGCCACGGGTCGAGGAGTTCGCGGCGGAGGGTTCGGTAGTCGAAACTGCGAGACCACACAGTGGTCGCCGTCCGACCCAGTTCGTGGCGATGGGCTCGCGGGTGACGGAAGTCATCGACGCTTGCCCGCTCCACCGGCATACCCCGCCCACGCAACTCACTCGCGAGCTCATCAGCAAAAGTCGTTTTGCCCGCCCCGGCCACACCATCGACGGCCACGAGCAAGGGCCGAGGCGGATCCGGAATCGCATCGGCGACCCGCGCAATCACAGCCCGACGTACTTCCACGCCTCAACTCTGCCACGCCTGCACACCCAAACCCCCGACAGACGCTACGGAGTTGGGTTCGGGTTAGGCCATCGGGATGCGTACGTCGCGTTCGGCGGCGACCTCGACAGCTCGGTCATACCCAGCGTCAACGTGGCGGATGACACCCATGCCGGGGTCGTTGGTGAGCACTCGTTCGAGTTTCTCCGCCGCTAACGCGGTCCCGTCTGCGACGCACACCTGACCGGCGTGGATAGAGCGGCCGATGCCGACGCCACCACCATGGTGGATCGACACCCAGGTCGCTCCCGAAGCCGTGTTGACCAGAGCATTGAGCAGGGCCCAGTCGGCAATCGCGTCGGAGCCGTCCAGCATGGCTTCGGTCTCGCGATAGGGCGAGGCCACCGAACCGCAGTCGAGGTGGTCGCGACCAATCACGATCGGGGCCTTCAACTCACCAGAGGCGACCATCTCGTTGAACTTCAGCCCAGCCAGGTGGCGTTCGCCATAACCCAGCCAGCAGATCCGCGCGGGCAAGCCCTGGAACGAAACCCGCTCACCCGCCATCTTGATCCACTTGTGCAGCCGCTCGTTGTCGGGGAACAACTCCAAGATGGCCCGGTCGGTGGCCGCAATATCCGCCGGATCACCCGACAGCGCGGCCCACCGGAACGGGCCTTTGCCTTCACAGAACAGCGGCCGAATGTAGGCCGGCACGAAACCGGGGAACTCAAATGCTCGGTCATAACCACCCTTGCGGGCCTCGTCGCGGATTGAGTTGCCATAGTCGAAAACCTCGGCGCCGGCGTCCTGGAACTCCACCATTGCCCGCACGTGCACCGCCATCGACTCCTGGGCCCGTTTGGTGAAGCCGACCGGATCGGTCTCCCGCTCGCTCTCCCAATCCTCAAACCGCGTCCCGACCGGCAGATAGAACAGTGGATCGTGAGCAGACGTCTGGTCGGTCACGATGTCGATCGGGGCTTCCTGCTCCAACAACAGCGGCAACATCTCGGCCGCATTTCCGAGCACGCCGATGGACAGCGCCTGACGCTCATCACGAGCCGCCACGGCGAGTTCCACAGCATGCGCCAACGAATCAGCCTGTACGTCGAGGAAGCGGTGTTCGATGCGCCGCGTGATGCGCGACTGGTCACACTCGATGCAGATCGCGACACCGTCGTTCATGGTGACGGCCAAGGGTTGCGCGCCACCCATGCCACCGAGCCCGGCGGTCAACGTGATCGTCCCGGCCAGCGTGCCACCGAACCTTTTGTCAGCCACCGCAGCAAACGTCTCAAAGGTCCCCTGCAGGATCCCCTGGGTGCCGATATAGATCCACGAACCAGCGGTCATTTGGCCATACATCGTCAGACCGAGGTCTTCGAGCCGCCGAAACTCTTCCCAGTTGGCCCAGTCGCCCACCAGGTTGGAATTGGCGATCAGAACCCGCGGCGCCCACTCGTGGGTGCGCATGACGCCGACCGGTTTGCCGGATTGCACGAGCATGGTCTCGTCGTCCTTGAGCGTCCGCAGGGTCGCGACCAGGGCGTCGTACGCCTCCCACGATCGCGCGGCCTTGCCGGTGCCGCCGTAGACGACAAGGTCCTCGGGACGCTCGGCGTTGGCCGGGTCGAGGTTGTTCATCAACATCCGCAGGGGCGCCTCTGTCTGCCACGAGCCACAGGTCAGATCAGTGCCGGTGGCGGCGTGGATGGGGAGGCGTGGGTTTCGAGACGGGCGCTGCGCGCCCTCCTCAACCAACAAGGGGTTCATGCGAGTTCTCCAATCGCGGATTGAGCGGCGGCGAGGACGGCACCCGAGCGAACACACTCCACCGCAGCCTCGATTTCGGGGGAAAGATGACGATCCGGGCCCGGACCTTGTACGCCGGCCGCGCGCAACGTCTCGATCACCGCAAGGGACGCCGGGGCGGGTTTCAGGGGTGCGCGCATTTCCAACGCGCGCGCGGCCGTCATCGCCTCGATGGCCACGACCCGGGTGAGCCCATCGACGGAGCGGCGCAATTTGCGGGCCGCCGACCACCCCATCGACACGTGATCTTCCTGCATTGCCGAGGACGGGATCGAATCAACCGAAGCCGGTACGGCCAGTCGCTTCAACTCAGACACCACTGCGGCCTGGGTGTATTGCGCGATCATCAGGCCGCTGTCGACGCCGGGGTCGTGCGCCAAAAACGGGTTGAGACCGTGGTTGCGGGACTTGTCCAAGAATCGGTCCGTGCGCCGTTCGCTGATGGACGCTACGTCGGCAGCGATGATGGCAAGGAAGTCCAAGACATAGGCGACAGGTGCGCCGTGAAAGTTGCCATTCGACTCCACTCGTCCATCGCGCAACACCACCGGGTTGTCGACCGCGCTGGACAATTCACGCGAAGCGATAGTTGCGGCGTACTCCACCGTGTCGCGCGCCGCCCCGTGCACCTGAGGCGAGCACCGCAACGAGTAAGCGTCCTGCACTCGGTTGCAGTCCGGGCCACGGTGGGAGGCGACAACACCGGAATCGGTCAGAATCGAGACGAGATTGGCTGCCGAGAGCGCCTGGCCCAGCTGCGGCCGAATCGCCTGCAACTCGGGCGCGAAAACCCGATCGGTGCCGAGTTGCCCCTCCACCGACATCGCAGCCGACACGTCAGCGGTGCGCAGCAACATCCGCAAGTCGGTGATCGCCAGGACCAACATGCCGAGCATGCCATCGGTGCCATTGATCAGCGCCAGCCCCTCTTTGGCAGCCAACTCAACAGGCGCCAAACCAGCCGCGGTCAACGCAGTGGCGGCGGGCATCAACACCCCAGCGGCGTCGCGCACGTCTCCCTCACCCATCAACGCCAGCGCGCAATGGGACAACGGAGCCAGGTCGCCAGAGCACCCCAGCGAGCCATATTCGCGAACGATCGGCGTGATGCCGTGGGACAACAGCGACGGCAATCAACTGCGCCGTTTCCCGTCGTACGCCGGTGTGCCCCGTCGCCAGCGTCGAAAGGCGCAGCAGCATCAGTGCGCGCACCACCTCGCGCTCGACTTCGGGACCAGAACCGGCCGCGTGCGAACGCACCAAGGACTTCTGCAGCAAGGTCCTCATCTCGGTCGGGATGTGGCGGGTCGCGAGCGCGCCGAAGCCGGTTGAGATGCCATACGCGGGGGTCTCGGCCGCTGCCAGTTCCTCCACTACAGCGCGCGCCCGATCGATCGCGGTCAAGGCATCCTCGGTCAACGACACCGCAGCGCCGTGGCGGGCGACCGCCACCACGTCCTCAAAGGACACGGGACCGGTCCCGACATACACAGTGCTTTGCATGGCTCCATTCCATCCGACCTGGCTCTGCAGGACTAGAGCAGCCGGACCAACAGTGTCTCGGATCTCAGACGAACCGCCTTGCTCAGCCTCAATTGGCTAACTGGATCGTTCCAAGGCCTGATCAAACCCTTGCCAGGTGAATCGTCTGGCGCGACATTGGGCCAAGCAGTTGCGCCGTCCCTGCCGAATCAACTCACAAGCGGAGGAAGCCACCGTGTCCAAACACTCACACATCGTGCCTCCCGAAGGTGCCGACGACATCGGCTCCGTGGACAAGGCTGATCACCCCGAGCACTACACCAAGTCCGGCAAACTCAGGAGCCTGTTCTATGACCAGGAAATGGAGCGCCTACAGGAACAACTAGTGCTGCTCCAGTATTGGATTCAGTCTCAAGGCCTCAAGGTTCTGGTGATCTTTGAAGGCCGCGGCTCAGCCGGCAAGGGCGGGGTGATCAAGCGGATCACCGAGCGAACCAGCCCCCGCACCGTCCGCGTCGTCGCGCTCCCCAAGCCCACCGAGCGGCAGCGCACCCAGTGGTATTTCCAGCGGTACGTCGAGCACTTGCCGGCCGCCGGCGAGATGATCATGTTTGACCGCAGTTGGTATAACCGGTCCAACGTCGAGTGGGTCATGGACTACTGCTCCGAAGATGAGCACCAGGAGTTCTTGCGCAGCGCCCCGGAGTTTGAGCGGATGCTCGTGCGCTCGGGGATCATCGTGATCAAATATTGGTTCTCGGTCTCCTTTGAGGAGCAGCGCAAGCGGTTTGAGGCCCGCAACGCTGAGCCGCTTAAGCGGTGGAAGCTCTCCGACATGGACCTTGCTGAGCATGAGCTCTATGTCCGTTATTCGATGGCCAAGGACACCACCTTCCAATACACCGACATCAAGCAAGCGCCGTGGCACGTCGTACCCTCCGATGACAAGAAGGCCGCGCGTCTCAACTGCATTAATCACCTGCTGAGCCAGTTCGACTATGTCGATATGGCGCCCGAGGAGGTGCAACTCCCGGAGATGCGTGAGATGCCGTATGTCAGGCCGCCGATACACGAACAGACGTTTGTGCCGCAACTCTTCTGAGGTCGCGCGCATACTTGCTTGGTGGTGAAGTCAACCGGCGGCCGAGCCATCGGTCGGCGCGCACTCTTAGGGCTTGGCCTCGCCGGGGTTGCGGTTGTCGGCACGGCCACGGCCGTCGAGCGGGACTTCCTGCCGGGCCGCCCCTGGCTGCATGAAGAGCTGGGACTCAACGGTCCCCCCGAGCCAATCCCGACGACCGCGCCCGGGCCGGTCCTCGAGGGCTCCTTCACATCGCGCTATCGCACGGGCGAAACGGGCTGGTCAATCGGCTATCCGCCGGGTGGTGCAACCGTGCTTCCGGTGGTCGTTGCGCTGCACCAACTCCGAGGCGATCACGGAACCGCCTTTCGCTCCAAGATGCGGTTGGACCGTTTCCTGGCGGATTACGTCGCCAACGGGGGTACGCCGTTTGCCGTGGCCACGATCGACGGCGGCGACACCTATTGGCACCCGCGCGAGGATGGCGAAGACACCAGCGCAATGGTGGTCGAGGAGTTTCTTCCCCTGTTGGCCGAACGAGGTCTGCGAACCGACCAGATCGGGCTGATGGGCTGGTCGATGGGCGGGTATGGTGCGCTGCGACTCGGTGGCCTGCTCGGGCCAGAACGAATCACCAGTGTCTGCGCGGCTGGTCCTGCCCTGCGCGAAAACCTCGATGAGGCCCCGTCTGGCTTCGAGTCTCCGGAAGCCTACGAGAAACACACCATCTTTGGTCAACAGGACAACCTCGACCGGATCCCGGTCCGGATCGACTGCGGCGAGGGCGACCCCTTCTATCGTGACGTTGTCGCTTACGCCGACGGCTTCGACCGCAAGATCACCAAGAACTTCATCCCCGGCGGGCACAACCCAGAGTTCTGGCGCCGGGTGCTCCCAGCCGAATTGGCCTTCCACGGCAAACACCTGGCGTGAACTCCAGACAGTGGGCTTAGGGTGCGGCCATGAGTCAGGTGCCGGCGGCCACGCGCGCGTTGCGGGTGTTGCGGTTTCTCGCCAGCCAATCTGAGCCGGTCCCGTTGGATCGCATTATCCGGGCCTGCGAGATGCCCCGCTCGACGGCCTATCACTTGCTCAACACCATGATCGACGAAGGTTTCGTGACTCATCTGCCCGAAGAGAGCCGCTATGGCTTGGGGGTGGCGGCGTTTGAAGTGGGCAGCGGTTATTCACGTCAGGAGCCGCTCCAACGAGTAGCCCGACGTCAGCTCGCGGCCCTGGTCGACACCACCGGACAAAGTGCTCACCTCGCCGTCTCCCATGGGCGAGACGTTTTGTATGTCGTGGAGGAGCGTGCGCCTGGTCGGCCGCCGCTAGTCACCGATGTGGGAGTGCGATTGCCGGCACATTTGACCGCGAGCGGGCGTGCCATTCTCGCGGCTCTGCCTCCGGCCCAGGTGCGTGCGCTCTATCCCAATCGAGATGCTTTCGTGGATCGACATGGGTTGGGTCCGACCTCGCTTTCGGGGCTGCGGACGCTGCTCTCCGAGACTCGTCAGCGGGGCTACGCCATCGAAGACGGCGAAGTCACACCAGGTTTTGCGAGCGTGGCCGCGGCCGTCCTGGATCACAACTCCCACCCCGTCGCTGGCGTGGCTGTGACCTACGCCGCCGGCGGGGCCGACGAGGCTTCGCTGAGTCACGCCGTACGCCGAACGGCCACGGCCCTCAGCCAGCGACTGGGTGGCCATTAGGCTCTTGCCATGCAACCAGTGCAACTAGTGGCGACCCTGCTCTCGGTGGCTTTCACCGTTGTGGGCGTGACGCTGTTTGTGCGGATGATCGCGCACATCGTGTCCGTCGTGCGAGCCGGCACTCCGGAGGAGCGCACCGACAACCTTGGCGCCCGGGTTCGCACCATGTTGATCGAAACGCTCGGCCACACCCGGATGTTGCAGTGGACCAAGGTTGGCGCCCTGCACTGGTTCATCATGGTCGGCTTCGGGCTGCTGTTTTTCACGTTGTTGACCGCCTATGGGCAACTGTTCGACGCCCACTTTGCGCTGCCGCTCATCGGTCACTTCCCGCCGTTTGAATGGGCCACCGAACTGTTTGCCTGGGCGATGGTGATCGCGATCATCCCGCTGATGATCTATCGCTTCACCCGACCCAAGGAACGTGTGCGCGGCGAGGCTGGCCGCCTCTATGGCTCCACCATGTGGCAAGGATTCTTTGTTGAATGGGTGATCCTGCTGGTCGGGATCTGTATCCTCGCCCTTCGGGCCCTCGAATATGCACTGACGCAGTATGGCGACCACCCCGATCGCGCCTCCCTGCTCCACTTCCCGCTGACGGCCTGGCTGGGTTCGGCGTTCACCGGCCTTTCCGAGTCGGCTTTGGCTAACCTGATTTGGCTGGTCGCAGGTCTCAAGATCGTGGTCTCGATGACCTGGATGATCGTGCTCGGGCGCAACGCGACCATGGGTGTCGCATGGCACCGCTTCACGTGCGCCGTTCAACATCTTGTTCAAGCGTGAGGCGTCCGGTGGCACTGCTCTTGGCCGGGTGAAGCCACTGATGCTCGGTGGTCATCCGATGCAGCTTGAGGATCTGGATGACCTCTCCGAGGACGCCGTGTTGGGCGTTGGCCGGATCGAGGACTTCACGTGGAAAGCCCGACTCGACTTCACCTCGTGCACCGAGTGTGGGCGTTGCCAAAGTCAGTGTCCGGCGTGGAACACCGAGAAGCCACTGTCGCCCAAGTTGTTGATCACCGCCTTGCGTGATGAAACCTTCGCCATTGCCGGCGGCGCTTCCCCGCGCGCGCTGATCGGTGACGGATCGATGAGTGGCGGGTCGATCACCGACGCATCGACGTACGTCATTGATCCCGACGTCTTGTGGGCCTGCACCAACTGTGGTGCGTGCGTGCAGCAGTGTCCGGTCGACATCGAACACGTCGACCACATCATCGATATGCGCCGCTACCAGTTGCTCGTGGAGTCCAACTTCCCCGCCGAGTTGACATCGCTTTTCAAGGGTCTGGAATCGCGAGGCAATCCGTGGAACATGTCGCCGCAATCGCGGATGGAATGGGCAGCCGGCCTGGACTTTGACGTGCCGGTGGTGGGCGAAACCATCCAGTCCCTCGACGAGGTCGATTGGTTGTTTTGGATCGGGTGCGCGGGGGCTTATGAAGATCGGGCGAAGAAGACCACCCGGGCGGTCGCGGAGTTGCTGCACACCGCAGGGGTGTCGTTTGCGGTCTTGGGCAACGGCGAGACCTGCACAGGCGATCCCGCACGCCGAGCCGGCAACGAATTTGTGTTTGCTGGCCTGGCTGCGCAAAACGTCGAAACCTTCCGCGAGCACCAGGTTAAGAAGGTCGTCTCGACCTGCGCTCATTGCTTCAACACGCTGAAGAATGAATACGCCCAATTCGGCGTCGAGCTTGAGGTCGTACACCACACCCAGTTGCTCAATCGTTTGGTCCGCGAGGGTCGGTTGACCCCGATTCCCGATGCCGCCCCGAAGCGCAAGGTGACCTATCACGACCCATGTTTCCTTGGCCGCCACAACCAGGTTTATGAACCGCCGAGGGAACTGCTGGCGGTCATCCCCGGCGCGGACTTTGTCGAGATGGAACGCAACTCCGAACGTTCGTTCTGCTGTGGCGCCGGTGGCGCCCGGATGTGGATGGAGGAAAAGATCGGCGAGCGGATCAACTCCAACCGCACTGCCGAAGCCATTGGGACGGGAGCAGATCAGATCGCCGTCGGCTGCCCCTTCTGTCGAGTGATGCTGTCCGATGGCCTGACTTCGGCGCAAGCCTCTGGCCAAGCCCGCGACGAGGTCGAAGTCCTCGACGTCGCCCAAATGCTCCTCGCCTCCCTCAAGCCGCGCGAGGAGTCACGCAGGTCAGCCGAGGAGTCACCTAATCCTGTCGAGGAGTCACCTAATCCTGTCGAGGAGTCACCTGGGTCAGCCGAGAAGTCACAACCAAACGTGCCTACGCCGGCTGTCGTCCCCACGTCCTTGTTCGACGTACCGGCTCCCGCTGAACCAGACGCACCCGTCGCGCCCCCGTCCCTGTTCGATGCGCCGGCACCGGCCGAGCCAGCCACAGAGGTCGCACCTAAGTCGCTCTTTGATGTGCCGACTCCTGCCGAGCCCGTAGCTCCGGCGCCCACGTCGCTTTTCGACATCCCGGCGCCAGCCGAACACGAACCATCCGCGGCAACGAAGTCTCTCTTTGAGGTGGAGTCGCCAGCGGAGCCAGAGCCTGAACCGACTCCGAAGGGGCTCTTTGATGTCGATGCGGCCCCAGCGCCGAAGATCGAAGCAGCCCATGTCGTACGAACTGACCTCGATATCAACGCTCTGGACTCACTCTTCGACCTGTGAGGCCGGTTTCGGCTCCTTAGTGACCCCTCGTCCGGATTTCGTGACTCCTCGGCTGATCTACGTGACCCCTCGTCCGGATTTCGTGACTCCTCGGCTGATCTACGTGACCCCTCGTCCGGATTTCGTGACCCCTCGGCGGGCAGTGGTCTGGCGCAATCTGAGATCAGGCTGTCCAGTACTGGTGGCTGCGAGCGCGTGTCCTTAGGCTTCAGCAGTGACGTCTTCTGGGAACGATCCAATGAACTTCGATTGGACGCAGTACGACGCCGTCCTCTTTGACCTCGACGGGGTGATCACGCCCACCGCGGAAGTTCACGAGCGCGCCTGGGCGAGCATGTTCAACGCCTTCCTGGCGACCCGAACAGAGCCAGACAGCGGCCTACACCGACGCCGACTACTTCGCCTACATCGACGGAAAGCCACGCTATGACGGGGTGCGCGACTTCCTCGCCTCTCGCGACATCACACTCCCCCACGGCACCCCCGAGGACGACCCAGACCAACAGACAGTTTGCGGTCTGGGCAACCGCAAGAACGACGTCTTCAACGAGGTCCTTGAAGAGGAGGGAGTGGACGCCTATCCCGGGTCAGTCGCCCTTCTCGACCATCTCGCCGCCCTCAATATGCCGCTCGCGATCGTGTCGAGCTCGAAGAACGCGACCAATGTGCTCAAGGCGGCCGGCCTGACCGCAGCGATTCCAGACCATCGTGGACGGCAAGGTCGCGGTCGAGGTCGGCTTGCCCGGCAAACCGGCACCAGACATGTTCCAACACGCCGCAGCCCTCCTCGCGCACACCGACAGCAGATCAGTTGTCGTCGAAGACGCGGTCTCGGGAGTTCAGGCTGGCGCGGCAGGGGACTTCGCCATCGTCATCGGCGTCGACCGCGGCGCGGGCAGCGGGATTCTCACCGCAGCTGGAGCCGACCTTGTGGTCACCGATCTTCAGGAACTCGTCCCGTGAAGCGCCCCGTCGACGCCGATCCGCTCAACCGCGACCGCTTCCCGGTTGACCCGTGGCAACTGCGCGAGACGTCGTACGACGCCTCCGATCTGGGCCTGACCGAGACCCTCTTCACCGTCGCCAACGGCTATCTCGGCATGCGCGCCAATCCGAGCGAGGGCCGCGACGCCCACGCCCACGGCACGTTCATCAACGGCTTCCACGAGACCTGGTCGATCCGGCATGCGGAAGCCGCCTTCGGCTTCGCACAGCACCGGTCAGACGATCGTCAACGTCCCTGACGCCAAGGTGATGAAGCTCTACGTCGACGACGAGCCGTTTAATCTCGGCACCGCAGATCTTGAGCATTATGAGCGCACCCTCGACCTGCGTGAGGGTCTGCTTAAGCCGCAGCCTGATCTGGCGTACGCCGTCCGGCAAACGCGTCCAGATCGACTCCACACGCATGGTCTCGATGACGCAGCGACACCTCGCCGTGTTCACCTTCGATGTCACGATGCTGACCGGCAACGCCCCCATCGTGATCTCGTCGCAACTGATCAATCGCCAGGACGGTGAGGACGAATACCACGTGCCGTCGGCCGCGTTGGGCGAGGGCGTTGACCCCCGCAAGGCCTCCCACTTCGAGTCCCGCGTGCTGCTGCCGCGGATGAACTACGCCAACGACGACCGGATGCTGCTGGGCTATATGTGTGCCCAGTCGCGGATGACGGTCGCAGTTGCAGCTGACCACGTGATCGAGTGTGATGAACCGGTCGAGGTGATCACCCGCAGTTCCGAGGACCTCGCCAAAGCGGTCTTTCGGATCGAGGCGGTCGAAGGAAAGCCCGTCCGGCTGACCAAGTTTGTTGCCTATCACTCCTCCAAGGGCGTGCCGGTCGCGGAGCTGTCCGACCGCTGCGACCGCACCCTCGACCGCGTCCAGCGCCAGGGTTTGGCGCGGCAGCGAGAGGATCAGCGGGCTTGGTATGACGAGTTCTGGAAGGCTGCCGACATCCAAATCCCGGGCCAACCCGAGATCCAGCAGGCCGTGCGTTACAACTTGTTCAGCCTCGCTCAGGCCAGCGCCCGCGCCGACCAACACGGCGTACCCGCCAAGGGCGTGACCGGCTCCGGCTATGAGGGGCACTACTTCTGGGACACCGAGGTCTACGTCGTCCCGTTCCTGACCTACACGCTGCCCGATGTCGCCCGCAACACGCTCAACTTCCGCACCCAGATGCTCGACGCGGCCAGGTCTCGCGCGCGAGGAAATGGCGCAGAAGGGCGCCCTGTTCCCGTGGCGCACGATCAATGGCGAGGAAGCTTCGGCCTACTACGCCGCCGGCACGGCCCAGGTGCACATCGATGCCGACGTGGCCTGGGCGCTGACGAAGTACGTCGACGCAACCGGCGACGTTGACTTCCTGATGCGCGACGGGATCGACCTGCTCGTCGAGACCGCGAGGCTCTGGGCAGATCTTGGCTTTTGGCGCAGCAACGGCGACGACTCCTTCCACATCCACGGCGTCACCGGCCCAGACGAATACACCACCGTCGTCAACAACAACCTGTTCACCAATGTGATGGCGCGCTACAACCTCGAGCGCGCGGCTAAAGCCGTCGACGACCTGCTTCGTGTTGCCCCCGACGCTCATCACGCAATGGTGGCCCGGCTCGGCTTGGATCCCGCCGAAGTGGACGAATGGCGGGCCTGCGCGGTTGGCATGAAGATCCCCTTCGAAGAGGGCCTCGGCATCCACCCGCAAGACGACTATTTCCTCGATCGGGAGGTGTGGGATCTGTCCCAAACGCCCGAGACCCTCCGCCCACTGCTGCTCCACTTCCACCCGCTAGTGATCTATCGCTTCCAGGTGCTTAAGCAGACCGACGTGGTGTTGGCGCTGTTCCTCCAGGGCGACCGCTTCACGGCCGAGCAAAAGCGTGCCGACTTTGAGTACTACGACCCCATCACCACCGGCGACTCAACCCTCTCAGCCGTTGTCCAGTCAGTCATGGCGGCCGAGGTGGGCTATCACGAACTGGCGCTGAGCTATTTCAACCACGCGTTGTACGTCGACCTGGCCAACCTCCACGACAACACCGTCGACGGACTCCACATCGCCTCAGCCGGCGGCGTGTGGAGTGCCTTGGTCAATGGCTTCGGCGGGATGCGCGACCACGGGGGCCAGTTGACCTTTGATCCGCGCCTGCCCGAGGGCTGGGACAGTCTGTCTTATGCCCTGCGCTGGCGGGGGTCGTCCCTGCGCGTCACGCTCACCGAAGATGCGCTTGACCTCAGTCTTGACGGCGAGCCTGGAGCCTTCGTGATCGTGAAGGTGCGCGGCACCGCCTATGAAGTGTCGCCCGACTCCCCGGTGCGGGTCCGCTTGGAATCCCAGGGCCCTCGGATGGCCGGCCTGCTGGGCGACCGACCTTTGATCGGTGGCCGCCGCGCCGACGGCACCATGATCACCGCTGGCGTCCCGGAGCCGACCTTTGCGGCCGATGAGGAGATGGGGGAACTCTCCGCCTCTCCCGGAATCTGACTGGGTCTGCCGCCTGCCGCGCTCGGTGACCGGCGCGGCGACTGTTCCGCGGTGGTGTTTGCTTAGCCCATGTCGTTGACGCGTCCACAACGGGTACGCCGAGCGGTGGTCGGGATTGTCGTCACACTCCTCGCCGCTCATCTCGCCGCTGGGTGGTATTTCTCCAACCGGATCTATACCGACGCGCTCGACGCCGGCGCGCCCTTCGAATGGGATCGAGATCTGCTCGTCAACGACGTCTATTTGGAGGATCCGACCAATAGTTCGGTGACGCTGATCGACTCCGATGCCGACTCCGCCAACAGCGACCGGTTGCGCAGCAACGACCACCTTCGGGTTGGTGTATGACGGTGGCTTTGGGGTCATGACCGGCGAACCTGTCATCGTCGGCTCCCGAGTGACCCGAGACTTCACCGTGACTGCCGGGCGGCCGCCGGTGATCGGCCGGCGAGCAGGCATGAATTCGTTTGCTTATCCGCGCGAGCCGTTGCCGCCGATGCAGGAGATCACCTACGCCGGCGAATTAGGTGCGATGACTGGTGTCTTCCAACCTGGCGAAGGCACAGTGTGGGCGATCATGGTGCACGGCAAAGGCTCGACCCCGGACGAGCAATTTCGGTTGATGCGGGCCACGGGTGCTTTGGGGATGCCGTCCCTGTCGATTCGCTATCGCAATGACGAAGGCGTGCCAGCCGACCCGAGTGGCTTGTATGGGTTTGGCGCGACGGAGTGGCCCGATGTCCAGGCTGGCATCGACTATGCCGTGGCCAACGGCGCGACGGGTGTGGTGTTGTCCGGCGGCAGCATGGGCGGCGCCATCGTGGCGTCGTACCTCCAAAACGGTGAGGACACCTCGCTGGTCCGCGGCGTCGTGATGGATTCGCCGATGCTCGACCTGTCGGACACGATTTCCTATGGCGCGGACCAAATCGAGTTGAGCGGACGGGGGGCCGTTCCGGGCACCGTCACTTGGGTGGCAAAGCAACTGTCTGGAATTCGGTTTGAGATGGATTTCGATGCGGTCGACTACAACGACAACGCCGACTGGGTGATCGTGCCGACCCTGATCTTCCATGGCACCGGTGACCTCACGGTGCCGATCGAGACCAGCCGCGAGTTGGCTGCGTTATCGGAAGATGTGGAGTTGGTCGAGTCCGACGCACGCCACGTCGAGAGCTGGAACATTGATCCTGACGGCTATGAAGCCACCGTCCGCAACTTCCTCGAGCCCCTCCTCTAATTTCTAGCCCGCGCAACGTTGGCCGGTGTTGGCGGGAGTGAAACGCAGGTCCGCACCCGAGTTTGGGCTGTCTAACGCTCCCCCCAAATCAATTAGAGCTGTCGCGGTGTCGAGAATGGGGGCTATGACCCAACAAGAGGCCCTTCAGCCCGACACCGCCCATCACCGGATCGCCATCGTCGGAGCATCACTCGGCGGCCTCCGATCAGCTGAGCAGTTGAGGCGCGTGGGCCACGAAGGGCCGATCACGGTGTACGGCGCGGAGCCGCACCCGGCGTACAACCGGCCACCGCTCTCCAAGGCAATGCTCGCCCACGAAGACCAGCCCAACGCTGATGAGATGTTGCCCCAACTTGCCTACCGTCCCCGCGGTGTGGATGACGTCGAGTTTCGCTACGGCGTCACGGTCACAGGCACTGACTTGGTCGCTCAGACGCTGACTTGGCACGACTCGAGCGGCGCGACAGGCAGTGATGAGTATGACGGGCTGGTCATTGCCACCGGTTTGCGTTCGCGTCACCTCAACGTCCCGGGCCCAACCCTCGGACGTCACACGCTGCGCACGATCGAGGACTGCGTGGCCCTTCGAAAGGACCTCAACCCAGGCGCCGAAGTCGTCGTGATTGGCGCAGGTTTCATTGGGACCGAGGTGGCTTGCACGCTGCACGAAATGGGGCATCGAGTCACTGTCGTCGAGCCTGCCGGACCACCCATGTTTCGGGTTCTTGGCAGCAAATTGGCAGCGGCCGTTCAACGTCACCTTGAAGCCGCGGGCATCCGGTTTGTGATCGGCCCTGGCCTCAAGAAGTACGCCGGCAGGGAGCGCGTCACTGGTGTCACACTGGATGACGGGACCACGCTGAAGGCGGATGTGGTGGTCGAGGCGATCGGCTCGATCTGCAATGCCGAGTGGCTGGAAGGAAACGGCCTCGACCTCTCGGATGGCGTGCTCACCAACAACGATCTCAGCGTTGTCGGCGCCACCAACGTCGTCGCCGTTGGGGACATCGCCCGCTTCCCCAATCCGCTCTTCGATGAGGTGCCGCGGCGGGTAGAACACTGGTCGATGCCGACCGACACCGCCAAGCGGGCGGCGGCAACCCTCGCCGCGGCCGTCAGCGGCGGCCAGCCCGATCCCACACCTTTCGCGCCAATCCCATCGTTTTGGAGCGACCAATTGGCGTTGCGTTTCCAGAGTTTCGGCTCACCCGGCCTGGGTGATGAGGTCGAGATCGAAGGCGACCTCGACGATCTCCTGAGCGGTGTGGTTGCGACCTATCACCGCGAAAGCCTGCACGTCGGCACCGTCGCTCTCAACGTCCCCGGGCAACGCCAGCGCGAACTGCGTTCGGTCTTCAGCAGCCGCTAGTCCCCCCGGGCTAAAACGTTGAATGTTCCGCAATATCGCCACGTCACGTGTCACACCGCTGACGGCAAGCGCCTGAAGTTGTGGAATCGGATGTTGGGAGTCAGGCCGCCCTCCCAATCGAGGTGACTCAGCACTGGGATAGGGCTAGGGACGATCGAAGACATCGTGGCTGCCAATCCTTCTCCAGATGATGTGAGCTTCACTCATGACAACCTCCGCTCCCCTTTCGAACGTGGCTCGCCCGTCCGGAGCCCAGGAGAGCTCCCAGATGTCCGGCGCACCCTGCACCCGCTTCACGCGTAAACCCGGTCTCGGCAACCGATTGGCTGCTAGGTCCTCGACGAACTGCCTGACTGCTTTGCGAAAACGCTTTCGATCTATCGATTCCAGACGGGCATAGTCGCGCTGGAATGAAGAAAGCGATTCGTAAGTTGGGGGCACACTCGCTCAGTCCAGGGAGGCGAGGAACGCGTCGCCATCGGAGAAGAGCGTCGTTCGACCAGCTGCACGATCGGCTTCGGCTTCCGCCTCCTTCGCCTGCCAGACCTTGCTCCAAAACCAGGCCTGGTCGGCCGCAATGGTCTTGAGCCCTCGAACTGTGACGGTGCGTGTGTCCTCGTCCAACACAAACTCCAGGTCGTCGCCCGATTCCACGTGCAGAGCAGCGCGAACTTCAGCCGGGATCGTGGCTTGGGACTTTTCGCGAAGGGTCACGCGAGCTAGAACTTGGGACATGATCCGATTCTCCCACTTTCCGACAATCCGATCAAGATCGCTTAGTCGCTGCGGATCTCGGTCCGGTGGAAGTTCTGGAACGACTTCGACGGCGTCGGGCCGCGCTGGCCTTGATAGCGGGAGCCATACTTCTCCGAGCCATAAGGGTGCTGCGAGGGCGACGACAGCCGGAAAAAGCAGAACTGGCCGATCTTCATGCCTGGATAGAGCTTGATCGGCAGCGTGGCGACATTGGCCAACTCGAGGGTGACGTGACCAGAGAAGCCCGGATCGACAAAGCCCGCCGTCGCGTGGGTCAACAAACCAAGTCGACCCAGCGAAGACTTGCCTTCCACTCGCGCCGCGATGTCGTCAGGCAGCGTGATCACTTCGTACGTCGACCCCAGCACGAACTCACCCGGGTGCAAGATGAATGGTTCATCACCCTCTGGCTCGACCACGCGCGTCAGATCAGACTGATCAGCCGCCGGATCGATGTGAGGATAACGATGGTTCTCAAACACCCGGAAGAAGCGGTCGAGCCGCACGTCAATTGACGAAGGTTGCAGCATTGCCGGGTCCCACGGGGTCATCACCACCCGCTCGGCGTCGATCTCGGCCAGGATGTCGCGGTCGCTCAATAGCACGCGTCGTAACCTACCCGAGCAATCAGTCTGTGGTCTTCTGCTCCCCTAAAACGACCACCACGGGGATTCGACCCTCGATCCTGATTACTCACGTTCGGCATGTGACACGCCGATGAAACCCTGCCGAACGTGCGAGAACGTCACCCGCTCTCCCAAATGTGGTGTGCTCCAATCCCGCCGCGCACAATGGGTCTCGTGACTTCTGAAACGAATCCGCGCATCTATCAGCGGTACGTCGCCCTGGGGGACTCCTTCACCGAGGGCGTCGGCGACATCGACGAGTCATTGCCCAACGGCGTCCGCGGCTGGGCGGACCGGGTCGCCGAGGTGCTGGCGGAAACCGCTCGCGAAAAGGGCGAGGACTTCGGCTATGCCAACCTTGCTATCCGCGGCCGCCAGTTGGCCGACATTATCGATGAACAGCTCGAGCCGGCCCTCGCGATGGAGCCGGATCTGATCTCGATCTACGCTGGCGCCAACGACATCCTGCGACCGACAGTCGACATCGACGGGCTGATTGCGCGCTATGACCAGGTGCTCGGTCGGCTGGCCGCGAGCGGTGCCACGGTCGTCGTCTTCACCGCCTTCGACCCCGGCGGGTCAAACACGTTCAAAATGACCAGGGGACGGTTTGCGGTCTATAACGAACTCCTGCGCTGGAGCACGGAAGGCCATGGTGTGACGGTGGTCGACTATTGGCGGATGCGCGAGTACCGCGACTGGCGACTGTGGGACCCCGATCGGATGCATATGGGCCCGGCCGGTCACCAGGCGATGGCCATCGAGGTGCTCAACACCCTCGGCGTACCCCACTCGCTCGAACAACTCCAACTCAATGACGCCGAAGATCCCGACTCACCGGCGATGCGCCACCGCGACTGGACTCGCGAACACCTGGCGCCTTGGGTCGTACGACGGATCAAGCGGCAGTCGAGCGGGGACGAACTTCAGGCTCGGCGGCCTCGCCTGGCCCCGCTTCCACCGATCGGTTGAAACCGCGAAGGCAGATCAGCCCGGCGACGATGAAGAGTGCGCCGCCGAAAGCTTGATTCCACGGCGAGGTGTCGTGTGACTGGTAGCCGAGCATCAAGGCGGAACTGAAGTAGAGCGTGAGACCCGTCGACAGAAACACGCTGAAATAGAGCAGGTGGTGAGCCAGCGACTCCCGACCGCGGTAGACCGTGTCCGCCGCCCAGGCCCAAAGGATCAACAGCGGTCCGCCCAATTCATAAAGTGCCAGGACGTCACGGCCCAGGGATAGCGGAACCGCAGTTAGGGACAGGCCAGCGTTCAAAGTCAGATACCCAACAACGGCAACTGACCCGGCCAATAAACCCAGCGGAAGGAAGACCCTCGAAGGGCGGGCGGCGAGCGGGATCGTCAGCGTCAAGGCGACGGCCGAGACTAAGAAACTAATCCCAATGAGGGTCGCGGAGTTGCCTGTGGGTGTCCAAGGCTCCATCGGTACCAGAAAGTCATAAACATGGCTTTGAATCTCCAGGCAGGCGGCTGAGTCACGACGACCGAGCGCACAAGCGGGCCACCAGCGCTCGCGATCGGCCAGGATGCTGAGCGCACCCGCAAGCAAGAAACTAAGGAACGCCGCGACTCGGATTGATAGTTTCACGCTGCCACCCAGGGTTGAGGTTGAGTCAACGAATCTGCCGTACGTCGCCCGCGAAGACCGACGGCGCAGGCAATACCGGCGATCACAAGCAACCACCCAGAGACCGACCAACCAGCGACGGCACTGGTGCTGAAGACGTCCATGAGCGGCAGTGCCGCAGCAAGCGCGACATACATCACGGTGTCGCTGTGCCGGCGAAGCGTGAGCAAGGACGACAACAAGACCAGTGGTGCACCGACCAAGAGCGTGAGCGTCACGATCCGCATCGAAGCCTCCGGGACAAGGTCTCCGCCGCCGATCCCGGCTTCCCAAAGCGCAAGCGCCCCGGCCACTCCGGTGGCGGTGGCAACCAGCCCATAGAGACCGAGCATGATCGGATGCCGCAGGACCATCGCCGCAACGAGGCACAGTGCAATGGTGAGCGGGACATAAGAGAAGGCGTGATACCAGGCCAAGTTGCTGACCGATCCAAGCGGCGCGCCGGCAACCGAGAGCATTCCAGCGCCCACCAAAGTCACACTTGCCGATAACCGAATCTCATTCAATTTCATCATCCGAACAACCCCCGTTGTTTTGAGAAACTAAGAGTCCGCCCGACCGCGGGTTGCTGTCAATGACCCATTCGGGCTGGGTTTGCGCTGGCCATCGCGACACAACTGGGGACCGATCAGGCTCCTCGTCGATTGGCGTGAGCGTGAGCCGGGCTGCCGGTTACCCGTTCGGTCCACAGTTGTGCAAGTGACCGGGCGGAAGGGCCCCCTCGGATGGCTTGATAACATCACTCGGACCGCTTAAACCGGCGGCCAAGCGGATGTAGCTCAGCTGGTAGAGCGCGACCTTCCCAAGGTCGATGTCGCGAGTTCGAATCTCGTCATCCGCTCCACGCATCACCGCAGGTCACGCACCATTTCCGGTCGTTTGGCCGTTCTGGCCAGGCTCGGCGTTTGGCTCAAATGCCCCCAACGTGCCCCCGACCTTCTTGGCTGAGTCCCAGTCGTGTCAATAGATCGTGTCGGGCGCTTCGATCATGATCCTTCGCTCTACTCAGCCAGTCATGGTGGGGAAGTGTTCGGGACAGTCGACAAAGCGGGGCGATTCGACCTGGAAGCAATGGAGGACAGCAACAGATTCCTCGGCGAGATTGACACCGTCGAAGAACTCACGAAGACAGCTGCGACCAACCCGAAACCAATCGCCATCTCCTAGGGGAGAGACGACCCAAATCCCTGCTGGTTAAGTGGATGGACCGTATTTCTCTACGTACTGGCTCAATTCTTTGGGAAGTTCGCCGTACTCAAGCGGCTCATCCTCCTCGAAAGCGATCCCAATCGAGTCGGGAGCACCGTTCGTACTAACCGTCCCTAAGGCAACCGCAGGATCGATGCCCCGGATCCGGTAGAGCGTGACCTCGGTGTCAGGCGATACTGGGTCGCCCTCGCGCATGGCGCACCCCTTCAGGTTGGCGGTGCCAACCTCTTCCTCCATCGGGGTGCCTTCCAAGGCTATAGCGAGGTCGTACTGCCTCCCTTCGAATTCGAGTGGAGGGTTGGCGCACTGGCCGCTCGAATCTGCGGAGCAGCCAGCCAGAACCAGACACGCCAAGATTCCGGCCAACGGACTCAAATTCCTCACTCTCGAGAGACTACAACGGCGCCAACGGCCGGGAACCGGACGAAGCGCCAGCCGGGTCGTCGGCATCACCCGTCACCGCACATGATCCGCCAACTTGTGATCCGACAGTTTGTCTTGACTCGACCCCGTGAGGACTTTCTGTACTGGTTCAAGGCGCGCCTCCGGCGCGCAGTCGCGCTCCCCCGGTAGGGACCCCGCGCTGTACTCGCTCCGCTCGCTCCGCGCACCCCCACCGCTCCGCGCTCCTGAAATGCCAAAAGGGGGTGCCCGACCCGAAGATCAGACACCCAAGCACGCATTCAAACTCTCAACCGACCTGCTGCACCTCACTTAGACTAGGCGCGTGCTCAGCGACCTTCACTCACGACCTGTCGTAACGCTCAGGGTGCTCTACGTGTTGCGCGGTGCATTCTTCCTTGCCTACCTGATGCTCATCGGCACCCGGCGGGACGAGGACATCATGACGGCGCTGCTCAACCCGTGGCTGCTGATTCCCCTGATCGGCGCGGCTGCGTGCCAGTTGGCCATAGACAACGTCAAGCGCCGTGCCCTGGATTCGGATGACCCTGGGGCCAACCTCGCGACGCTCACTACCGAGACGCCGACCCGATCCTGAGGATTTGCCCGACACCAACCAGCATCAAGGGCGCTACGCGTCACTGCGTGATGAACGAAGTTCACCCTTGACCCTGGCCAGTCCCGAGCAAGTTGGCTGGTTATCGGTTCGGTGGCTCTCCCATGCCCCCCTCCTGCCCCCACGGCTGTTCATCTCTAGCCACGTCGCCAACGACAGCCACCACTTCAACGCGCTCACAAACGGCACGAAGAACACTCTTGTCCCTGGCCCCATCGCTTTCCCAGGTCGATGTCGCGAGTTCGCATCTCGTCATCCGCTCCACGCATCCCCACAGGTCACGCCTTGGGCGAGTCCCACCCCAATTGACCTCGACTCGCCTCAGTGAGGTGACCGCCGCCAAGACTGAGGTCAACCACTCCGGGCCTGAGAGCGAGGGGCCACTATGGCCAGCTAAGGGACGCAGAATGCCCCAACGTGCGGCGCGTCGGAAGAGTTAGCCGGTCGGAATGGCCCCTTCAAGCAAGGAGCGACTCAAGCCTCGATGGCGAAATGGACCGCAACGAGGGTTCCCGCCCGAGACACCAAGACTCTTGTTCGCGATCCTGATCATGGCGTCGCGCTAAGCCAGCGCGACTAAACAGACGGTGAAGGACCGGTGGCGCGCAATTGCGGTCGCGCCACGACTACGTAAGCGATCGTGCCGATGATGCCGAGAAAGACCATCACGAGGACGTAAAGCAACTGGTTCTGGCCAGCAGCATCCCACTGAGTCTTGGGTGTCCGTAGGGCCTCAATCAGGACGAGAAGCCACCAAACGAACCCCGCGATTCCCACGACCAAACCAATAATCCCGATGATGGCGACGTCCATGTCGGTCATTAGATCACGGCCCAAGGTCACGCTTAGGCGTCGCGAGCCCGCCATGCCGGCGGTGAACCTGGCCCTATGGCGCAGGCACCAGCCTGCTGCATCGTGATTGCGGCTAGCCAGCCGACGGCGAGCCCAGGGATGACGCCTGCGAGGTTCACGGCGACGTCGGTCATGAGAAAGCCGGACCGGCCCAGCGCCGGGAACGCGCGAGGAGCCCGCGCAAGACGTCCGGCCAGTCCAACGACCAACTAAGTGATGTCGATCAAGTGCCATATCCGCGAACAGTGAGTCGGACGGCGACATCGTCACGGCCAGGAAACAGCCACCCGTGTCGCCAGTGGGCCCGAAAAAGGAACGCTCCACTCCAGAGACATCGATCAGCGGCAGGGTCAAGGGGAGAGCCCGGAAGCACACCTCGATAGACACGGCATCAAGCTATGTCGGAGAAGTGGCCGCGCGGCCTACCCCGTGAACTTCACACTCAACCGGCAAGCGGCACTGGCACGTCGTAATTCCTTCTACTTGACTCAAGGTGGGACGCAAGGGACAGTAGTTAATTCGCACCAGGTCCCCAAGCAAAGGCACTTCCCCACATGCCATCGCTGAAAACACATGTTCGCACCACCATCATCGTCGCCGCCACACTTTCGGCGGTCGTCGCACTCACGGCTCCATTGGCGAGCGCTCAACCCCTCGCGTCGCGGTCGCTAGTCACCGTCCAAGCGACCGACTTGAGCTCAGCAACCGCCGGTAAAGGCGCCCTCACTCCAGCAGCAAAAGCAGAGATCCGCCGCGTTCTAGCCGGAAGCCCAACAATCGGTCTCGACGCTCGGTCCAGCGCCAAGGAACTCGCCGCCGCCACGGTGCGGTGCGCCATGTTCGAACGCCAGCGTTATTGCCTGGGGCTCGGTTGGACGACGGCTTCGGAACCCGAAGCCCAAGCAAGACTTGCCGAAGCAGCCACCCTCGTCCGCGGCGTACGCCGGAGCAAGAAAGCACCAGAGACCACCGGCGACCGAGATGCCCTCGCCAAGTTGCGCTATCGAGCCAAGCTGAGCCCCTCCCGAACGAGCCCGAGGCCGACCGACGCGAACTTAAGGCGGCCGCCCGATCGGTGGCCAAGATCTGGCTCATCCGTCACCAGATCCAGGGCCTCCCACTTCCCGATGGCTTCCTCAACGCGCATCCCGAGATCAATGCGCGCGGCGGCGGGGTCAATCCAGACGGCACCCTGATCGACGCGAACGCCCCGATAAAGACTGCCCACGATTATCCCGAGGACGCGACGATCCTGAACGAAAAGCGCGTCAACGATCAACGGACTAAATATTGGTGTGGCCCAGCGACGATGCAGATGATCGCCTGGACCCCCAATGATCCGGTGCGCCCCCAGCGCTATTGGGCCAAGCGCCTGCGCACCACCAGCAGTGGTTCGGACATCGTCGATATGGTGCGCGTCGTCAACACCAAGACCAACTGGGATTTGCCCAAGCGTGCGGGCCAGTTCGTCACCCTCGACATCAAGGACTTCACGTTTGGTCAATGGACGCTGCTGATCCGGCGCCACATCGTCGACTATCGCGCACCGCTGGTCATGCATCCGGTGTTGCTGAAGAAGTACTACGCCTACCTCGACGATGATGCCTCCGGCCACTTCCAGGTGGGCCGTGGCTACACCAACAACGGTGACAAGCCCACCCAGATCAGCATCTTTGAGCCCTGGAATCAGCAGCGCTTCGACCGCTCCGAGCCCTACATCGATCGGGTGCAGTGGCGCAACGCCTACAAGCAATACCGTGCCAATCAGGAGCATTTCCAACACAACCTCGGCGTGTGATGCGCGCTCTTAAGACGTACGCCGCGTGCCTAGCGTTGACGCTCGCGCTGGCTGGCTGCTCGGAAAGCGAGAAGGACCCGGTCTCGACCGAATCGACCACCGGGGCCAGCTCGCCCACGGAGGACAGTTCGACCAACGCGGACAGCGCAATCCTCGACTGGCAGTCCGTCGAATCGGTTGACGGGGATATCACGCAGGGCTCGGTGTGGAGCTTGGCTGCGGGCAGCGACGCCAGCGCGATCCTGACGGGTGAGGGAGAGGGCCGGATCCTCGGGTTTGAGAAGAAGTGGGAGATCTCAGACCTGCTGCTCGATGAGGACTTCGCCGTCGTCGTTTTGAAAGACCCCACGGAGTCTGCTCCCAGTGAGGCGTCTGTGATAGCCCTGAATTCGGACGGGAGTTTCACAATCGACGCTAACTCCGCACTTCCCACGACCACCGGCGGCACGTGGTCCCTGGGAGAAGGAAAACTGTTTTACGCGACCGACCAACCCAAGAATGCCTATTGCCTTGCGGCCCTCGACCTCGCCACCAAGGCCTCAGAGGTGGCTTGGTGTGCCGCCAATGACGAAGGTTTTAACGACGCCCGGATCACTCCGGCGGGCCTCACTTTGTTGACCTTCAAACTCGGCAAGGACGGCTGTCGCACGCCAGTCACCATCGACAACGGCCAAGCTAACCCGATCGACGGCATCAAGGAATGCGCAGGCTGGGATTCGCTCATCACCCCCGCTGGCACTATCTGGTCGGAAATCCCCGACGGCAGCCGAGTCGAGGAAGCCACCTTCTTTGCCAACACAGGAGCCGCAACGGTGGAGCTCGGACCGGGCGATAGCGGCAGCCTGACCTGGTGTGGGACGGCGGCTTACTTCACTCAGCAGCCAGTCAAGGACGGCGACCCGGCGACGTTGCTCCGTTGGCGCGACGGTGCTCTGGACATCGTTTATGAAACCCCCGGCTCCCCTGGCTTCATCTCCAAACCCCGTTGCGGCGGCACCCAACTAACCATCACTGCACAATCAGAAGGTGGCGACGAGCAGCTGACCGCGGCAGTCGACTAGTTTGCACAATCCACGGCGATTGCCAAGGCTGCGCATGCCTCGCGAACGCGCACGTCAGACAGACGGCCAAGCCGCTCGACGAGCATGGAAATCGAGATGTTCTCGACAGAGTCGAGACTTGCCACGCACTCCCGAGGGACCGGATCCTCTCCGGGTCGCAGGACAACCTCCGTGGGCAAGCCGCGCACAGTCGTTGTGCATGGGGCCACGATGGCATAGCGACGGCCCTTGATTGCCATGTCGCGGGAGAGCACAACCACTGGCCGTCGGCTGAGTTCGGGAAGTTCGCACCACCAGACCTCCCCTCGGGCCGGCAACACCGGAGTAGTCGCGGTCACGAGCGCCGGGCCGCGTCACTGAAACTGGCCAGGTCTCCCCAAGCATCGGACTCCGTGAGCGGATGGTCGGCGTAGGCCGTGGCGTACAACGCATCGATCTCAGCCCTTCGATGCTCGGCCAGCAAGGCAATCAAGGCGCGCTCGACCACAGACGCGACCGTAGCCCCCGGATCAAGCCCCCGAGCCCGGGCAATCAACTCCCGATCCACCGTCGTCGACACACGCACTTTTGGCATGCCACAATCATGCCATACTTATCCCACCCTCACTTTCCGCTTCCTATACTTGCGCTAGATTGCTAGCATACGAGCATGAATGAGCCCAAGGTTCAGTTCAACGTTTATCTGCCGCCGCCGCTGGTTCGCGCTCTCAAGCACCGAGCAATCGACGAGGAGCGGTCACTGTCCGGGTTGGTTGAGAAGGCCCTCACCAAATATCTAGAGGAGAAGTCATGAGTTCCACTCCCCCGATCACCGTTCGGCCGATTCTTTACACCGAACACGTCGATGCCTACCTCCACATCTTCACCACTCTGGGCATGAGCACGCTGATGCGCAGCCCCGGCTGGACCCTGGTGGCAGGAGGGGCCGGACGCGTGGCTATGCACTCGACGATGAACGGACGGATCGAGGAAGGCACCGTCCATCTGGGCTTTGAGGTGACCGACCTGACGGCGTACGCCGAAGCCATCGCCCCCGCCCTCGCGCACATCGACGGGCTCACCGCCGAGCGAGTGGACGCCAACCAAGGCCCGGCGATCAAGGTCACGACCCGAGAAGGTGTGTCGTTCTTCATAGACTCCAGGCCGCCCGGAAATGGCGCCGAGGAGTGCAACATCGTCGTCGAGCCCTTGTGGATCACCACGCAGGTCGCCCAAGCGACCGAAGACTTCGAGGCACTGGGCTTGACCAAGGTGATGTCGGAGACCTCCGGACACGTGGACTACTTGCACGCCACCGACGGACAGTTGCTCACCCATGGCGCCGATTGGGACTGGTCGGGCACGCTCTTGGCACTGGATTGCCGGGGTGACATTCAGGCCGCACACACAGCGCTTCTCGCGGAGGGCATCAAGCACGACGTGATCGACGAAACCCACGGCACGACTTTGAAGGTCCCCATGCCGGGAACCGACGAGACCTTCTGGATCTCGAAGCTGGACGAGGAGCCAGTCGGTGTCGTCCGCTTCTGAATCTCGCGAAGCCGCGACTAGGCTCGGAGCGTGAGTTTCAACGGCTTCCCGGTGGCCGCGCTCGACTTCTATGAAGACCTAGAGATGGACAACACCAAGTCCTATTGGGAAGCCCACAAGGCGACGTACCTCAAAGCCGTCAAAGAGCCGATGACAGCGCTCTGCGCTGGGTTGGCCGCCGAGTTCGGTCCGGCCAAAATCTTCCGGCCACATCGCGATGTCCGGTTTGCCAAGGACAAGGCGCCCTACAAGAACCATCAGGGCGCCTTCGTGCCGACCGGTCCCTCAACGGGGTGGTACGTCGAGATCTCCGCCCGCGGCGTGCGGACCGGCGCTGGGTTCTATGAGGCCAGCGGCGAGCGATTGGCCGCCGTACGCGACGGGATCGTGGACGACAAGGCCGGGCCGTTGCTCGCTCGCCGACTCCAGGCATTGGACAAGGCAGGTTGGGAGATCGGCGGGGAGCGCCTCAAGACGTCTCCGCGCGGCTACCCGGCCGATCACCCTCGCATTGACTTGCTGCGCCACAAGTCACTGACGGTGGGGCGCTGGCACGGGTTTGCCGCCGTGATCCACACGCCCGAACTGCTCGACGTCGTACGCCGTGATTGGCAGGACGCCAAGCCGCTGTTGGACTGGTTGGCGGCTCGCTAGCCTGAGCGTTAGTGAGGCTCCCAAGCGTCCTTGTCAGCCGCGCGGGCGGCCACCGCATCAGGGAGTTTGCGATCGGCAAGATTGCGGATCGAGACATCCTCAAAGACATCCCGCAGGGCATGGCGGGCTGCGATCCACACGTGTTGGAGTGATTGCGCAGCCTCGTTGTAACTGACCGCCTCGGGCCGCAGGCCATAAACCGAAACCAGCGGCCCATCGACTGCCCGAATCACGTCGGCAACCGAGATCTTCTCGGCTGGACGCAGCAACTTCCACCCGCCCCGTTGGCCACGCTGGGACACCACGATCCCCGCGCGACGAAGGTCGGCAAGGATCGCTTGCAGAAACCCCCGGGGGATGTCCTGGACACGTCCAATTTCCTCGGCGCTGATCGCATCAGCCTCGCCCACACCGACTGAAGTTTCCGCCTCGGCCGAATCTGTCGACCCACTGTCGGCCCGCCCCGCTGACTCCCTGAGGGCCATCTCAATGAGTGCTCTGAGGGCATAGTCAGCTTTGGTCGAAACACGCACTCCAACATGTTGTCACATGTGTCGATCAGTTCAGTCGACTAACACCAAATTGGCGTCCGTGGCATCCTGAGCCTTCGCCTGCCGGTAATCCCGGACGGCAAAGACGAGGGCGCCCACCCAAAGGACGGCCAGCACCAAGGCAATCTGCCCAACCAAACTCCCACTCGCCCCCAGTGTCTCAAGAATGGTCTTGCTGTTGGTCAAAATGATGACGCCGCCGGCGGCCACGCCCAGGATTGTTGCGGGCAGGTGACGCACCAACCAGGCAGCGATCGGCGCCGCGATCACGCCGCCCAGCAGGAGAGCGCCGGCGATCTTCCAGGCGATCCCTTCGCTGCCCATCGCTAGAAGGAAACCAAGTGAGCCGCCGATGGCGACGAGAAACTCAGAAGTGTCGATTGAGCCGACCACTTTGCGCGGCTCCAGGCGACCACTCGAAAGCAACGACGTCGTGCCGACCGGCCCCCATCCGCCACCACCAATAGCGTCCATGGCTCCAGCGAAGAGCCCCAGCGGAGCCAAGAATCGGGCAGACGGCCGGCCAGGGAAAGTGGGCCGACGTCCGCGCAAGATCAAGAAGCGGAACATCACGTAGATGCCCAGGAGCAGGAGGATGCCGGCGACCCATGGTTTAGCGACATCGCCTGGCAGGCTGACGAGGAAGGTGGCACCGGCGAAGGCACCGATCGAGCCGGGGACCGCCAGGATGCTGACAGTCCGCCAATCGACGTTGCCCAACCGGTGATGAGAGATGCCCGAGACCAGGGTGGTGCCGATCTCGGAAAAGTGCACGGCCGCGGAAGCAGCTGCGGGCGCGATACCAGCCGCGAGGAGCAGCGTTGAGGAGGTCACGCCGTACGCCATCCCAAGCGACCCGTCGACCAACTGAGCTAAAAGGCCAACAACGGCCAGAACGATGAAACCTTGCATGGGAGATCCCCTCCAGAGCGATAGCGCCACTGAGAGCGCGAAACTGTCTTGGTTGTTATTGTCTATAATACTAGTAGAGTTTATACAAATAGTCTACAACGCTGATAAATGCCGTTCGTGGGTGGGAAGCCCGGTCGGCAAGGGCGTGGCTTAGCCTTGGCAGTCATGCGCAACTTTGGTTTTGAGCCCCAGGCTTCGCTGCCGGCGCACGGTGGGCGCAGCGGGGTCATCACCACGCCTCACGGGGAGATCCATACCCCAGCGTTCATCGCGGTGGGCACCAAGGCCACGGTGAAGGCAGTGCTCCCCGAGACCATGGCCGAGGTGGGCGCCCAAGCAGTGTTGGCCAACGCCTATCACCTCTATCTCCAGCCCGGGTCCGACATCGTGGACGAGGCCGGTGGGCTCGGCGCGTTCATGAACTGGCGGGGTCCGACGTTCACTGACAGTGGCGGCTTCCAGGTGCTATCGCTCGGCGTGGGCTTCAAGAAAGTTCTCGCCATGAACACGACCGGATTGGGCAACGACGATGTCATCGCCGAGGGCAAACAACGCCTGGCAGTCGTCGACGACCAAGGCGTGACCTTCAAGAGCCATCTCGACGGTCGCAAGCATCGGTTCACCCCCGAGGTGTCGATGCAGATCCAGCATCAACTCGGCGCCGACATCATCTTTGCCTTCGATGAGTGCACGACCTTGATGAACACCCGCGACTATCAAGTTCGCTCGGTTGATCGCACCCACGCCTGGGCCGAACGTTGCCTCACCGAACACGTCGCCCAAACCAACGCCCGCACCCATCGGCCCTATCAGGCGCTGTTCGGCGTCGTACAAGGTGCCCAATATGAGGATCTACGCCGCCAGGCCGCGCGGGATCTTGAGGCCCTCCGCGTCCCCGGATTCGACGGTGAGCCCTACGGCTTTGATGGGTACGGCGTGGGGGGAGCGCTCGAGAAGGAGAACCTCGGTCGGATCGTCGGGTGGGTCTGCGAGGAGCTTCCGGAAGACAAACCCCGGCACCTGCTCGGCATCTCCGAGCCCGACGACTTCTTCGCGGCCATCGAGGCCGGCGCCGACACCTTCGACTGCGTGTCACCCTCGCGGGTGGCTCGCAATGCGGCGGTCTATGCCAAAGACGGCCGATTCAACATCACCGTCGCCGCGAACCGTCGCAACTTTGGGCCAATTGATGACGAGTGTGACTGCTATACGTGCGCGCACTATTCCCGTGCCTATCTCCATCACCTGTTCAAAGCCAAGGAGATGCTGAGTTCCACGCTCGCGACCATCCACAACGAACGCTTCATCATCAAGTTGGTCGATGACATCCGAGCGAGCATCAACGACGGTCGCTTCGCCGACTTCAAGGCGGAGTTCCTGGGCAGGTATTACGCCGCAGGATAGCCCTCACGCTGCTTGATCCAGCCGATGACGGCGTAGGTGACCGGCAAGAACAGCACCTCGATCGCCACCTTGTAGAGATAGCCAGCGATGGTGAAACTGATTAGCGAGGTCCAGGTGGGGAAGACTCCAACGAAGGCAATGAAGCAGAACAACACCGTGTCGGCGAATTCACCGACAATGGTCGAGCCGACCAAGCGCGCCCACAGTTTCCCTGGTTTGGCCCGATTCTTGAGCCTGACCAACACATAAGCATTGAGCATTTGTCCGGCGAGATAACCAACCAAGCTGGCGAAGACGATGCGGGGCACAAAACCCAGGACCGCCTGGAATGCCTCTTGGTTTTCATAACCTGGGCCCGGTGGCGCGGCACCCACCACGAGGAACGTCACTGACGCGAGCGCCGCCATGAAGAAGCCCACGAAGATCGCCCGGCGGGCGTGCTTGAGTCCGTAAACCTCGGCGAGAACGTCACCCAACACATAGGTCAGCGGGAACAGCAGTGCCCCACCGTCGGTGAAGATGCCCTCGATCATGGGCAGGTCGTCAACGATGGTGATCGTCTTGGTTGCAGCGACGTTTGAGATCAGCAGGAGACCACAGAACACCGCCATCACGACGGCATACGTTGTGCCTGGCGAAACGACGTAGGACGCGGACGACGTTCGGGCGGTCTCAGGTGCTAGCGGCGACGTACTCACAGGCCAGAAGCCTACGGGCACGTCGGTGGGTTACTTACTCCACGTCTTTGCGGCAGCCTTGTTTCCCGACGTTTTGTTGCCCCAAGTGCGGTTACCACCGCTCTTCGCGGCGCCGGGCCGGGACGGGTTGCGGCCGGCGTAGGGCTTCCTGCTGCCCCCGGCCGAGCCACCCTTGGGACCGCCGCCCTTGTGGCCGCCACCTTTGTAGGAGCCACTGGCGTGGGTGCGCTGAGCTGGGCCGTCGGTGCCCGACTCATCCAGCACTGCCGCGCTCATCGGCTCGGGAGTCGAGCGTGAGTCATGGTGGCGAACTTGGACCCCGGCAGAGCTCTGTAGACGCACCACCTGGTTGAGGAACTTCGGTGTGGTGATCGTGACGACGCAGCCGGCGAGGCCCGCACGCGCCGTACGACCTGAGCGGTGGAGATAGGCCTTCGGGTCACTCGCCGCATCGAAATGTACGACGAGATCCACGCTGTCGACGTGAATGCCTCGGGCGGCGACATCGGTCGCGACAACGGCCTGGACCTGGTCCCTACTGAACTTGTGGAGATTGCGCTCACGGACGCGCTGACTCAGGTCGCCGTGCAAATCGACGGCGGAAATGCCCGCATCGTTGAGCGACTCGGCGAGGTCCATGGCCGCCTCACGGGTGCGGGTGAAGACGATGGACTTGCCGTTGGCACGCACCAACTTGGCGGTCGCCTCGATCTTCTCCTTGAAACCTCCGACCACGAGGGTGTGGTGAGTCATCGTTGTCACCGAACCCTCATTGGGATCGAGTTCGTGCAATTTCGGATTGCGGAGATGAGTCTTCACCAACTTGTCGACATCACCGTCGAGCGTGGCGCTGAGCAACATCCGCTGGCTGCCCTGGGGGGTCATGCCCACCAACTTGTCGACCGCGGGATAGAAGCCGAGATCGCACAGGTGGTCGGCTTCGTCGAGGACGGTGACTTGGATGTCGTCGAAGGAGCAGTGCCCTTTCTCCAGCAGATCGTCGAGGCGGCCCGGCGTGGCTACGACGATGTCAGCGCGCTGACGGAGTTGCCGGACCTGTCGGTCATACGGCGTACCCCCATAAACCGTGACCATCTTGAGGCGCACCGCACGAGCAAGCGGCTCGATCGCCTTGGCGACTTGATTGGCCAACTCACGAGTCGGGACGATGATGACGGCACGTGGGCGGCACTGGCGAGACGGCTTGCCCGCTAAGCGGGCCAAGATCGGGAGGCCGAAGGCGAGGGTTTTGCCGGAGCCGGTCTGTGCGCGACCGAGCACGTCCTTGCCGCTCATGGCGTCCGGGATCACCGCAGCCTGGACCGGCGTCGGGCTGGTGATGCCCTGGGCGGCCAGCACGGCGATCAGTGCATCGGGGAACTCAGCGAAGACGCCTGGACCTTCGGGGGAAACGTTGGGAGTGTGGTCAATAGCGGGCGCGGACATGCGTAGTTGCTGCTTTCAGTTTGAGCGGGTGCGTCCGGCGCGGATGCCACAGGTGTGGATCCGGTAAGCCAGCAAGACGCTGAGATTCTCTGGCACCCGACTCACTGGTCTCTGCGCGATCCTGACCGCGCACCACACCGGGCTTCAAGAGAAGAACACCCCGACATCAGGGCGCTCTAGGCTTCCTCAAGTCTATGAGCCCGACCCTGGCGCCGGTTAATCCTCGCCTACGCTCAACGCCTACTGGCGGTCGCTACAAGCCGACTGACGGCTCCTCGGCCATGATGGGGCATGGCCGTAGTGATCTCACACACCACCTTCGACAGCCTCGATGCCTACGCGATGTCGGTCTTCTGGGCGGCAGTGCTGGGGTATGACGAGGATCAAGACGACCCCAACCTGCCTGGCCATGAGGAGTGCATGATTTTCGCGCCGGATGGCGGACAGACGCTGCTGTTCATCGAAGTGCCGGACGCCAAGCAGATCAAGAACCGGATCCACCTTGATCTGTACGCCGTGGGAGTCACGCGGGACGCGGAGTTGGCGCGACTCCTCTCGCTCGGGGCACGAGTCGAGGCCGACCGACGGCTCCCTGACGGCACCGGCTGGGTGGTTCTGCTCGATCCGGAAGGCAATGAGTTTTGCATCCTCCGTGGTGATGACGAGCGGGCCGGACTGTTGTGAGGTCGACGAAGACTTCTTCGAAGAGCCCCTATCTGCGGCGGTTGAAGCGGACGTCTCCGCTGGGGAGGCGTTCGGCAGTGAAGGCGGGGTCGTGGGCGCGGTGATGGTGGTGCGAACAAAGCAGCACCGCGTTGATCGAGGTCGGTGGGGCCGCCGAGGGACCACGGCATCCAGTGGTGGGCTTCGCTCCAAGTGCCCGGAATCGTGCAGCCCTCGGACCGGCAGGTCCGATCTCTCACCAGGAGGGCCTTTTGCTGGGCTCGCGAGAACAGTCGGCGGCTGCGGCCGAGGTCGAGGATCTCGGAATTGTCACCCAGGACCACTGGGATGATGTTGGCATTGCACGCCAGGCGTCGGGCTTCGGAGGCGGTGATGGCGTCGCCGACCGACTCATCACCGGGCAACTCGCTGCCGATCACGCCTGCCTTAGCGAGTTCCTCGCGCAGAGCTTCGAGGTCGATAGTGACGACCACGGTGGTGGCGTCGCCGCCATGGTCGGGCAGCCGCTTGGGGTCGATCCTCTCGAGAAGATCGCAGAACGCCTCGCCGAGTCGGCGTGGATAGGTCAACCGCTCGACCGGGTCACCCGCGGCGTCGGTGGTCGGCTGACCTTTGGCCGCCTCAGCCTTGCGGGCTGCTTCCGCCTTGCGTGGGTTGGTGAAAGCTTCGAGGTAGGTCGCGAGACGCGTGGCCGCAAGGTCAGGCAACAGGCCGGAAATCCGAGTGGTGCCATCGCCCATCCGTCGCAACGTGAGTCGGGTCTTGCGCCGACCGGCGGCTTCAAGGTCAGCGAGACGCTTGGCCTCTGCCTGCTCAGCGATCTCTGGGGCGATCACATCGAGGATGCGGCGACCTAAGCGAGCCAAGAGCCGCGGGCCAAAATCAGCCGTGTGGGCGACGAGGGTTGTCTCGGCCAGGCTCAGCATGTCGGCGGGCACCTCGCGGGGCAACGCGTCCAAGGCGCGTGCGATCACGTGGGCCTGAGCCAGATTGGCCCGACCCTCCCGCATAGCTGCGGCAAGCGCGGGATAGCGCCGGTCAAGTGCCCTTGCCAGAGCAAGATCTGCTCGAGCATCTTCAAGCCGAGAACGAGTGTGATGCGACAACCAGTCGGCCGCATCCCGCGATGCCATCTGCTCCGCCACGTCGGAGGCATCCGCCAAAATCCGCAGCCTCAACTCCGCCACCTGGGACTCGATCTGCACGATGCTGCGCAAAGCGCTGGCTTTGTCGGCGGTCACCATGAAGGTGGGGTTGGAGTCAGCCACCGACTTCAATGCCGACGAGACCAGGGAGGTGGCTCGCAGCACAGGATGCAGTGGAATTTCTTGAGCGATTTCATGGGTCATGTCCGAGGTCACCTCCTTGCCGACGACTCCCACCGCACGGTTGCGCAGTGCTGTCGTCGCTCTTGGAGGCCCGCATTGCGGACTATTACGTCACCCTCGCGACTGGCTTTCTCGCTCGGGAGATGCACTAGTTGGTTTCGGATAGTGACCCGGTGACGATTAAAGCCTGCACCGAGTTTATCAGGTGCTGCAAGAATCGGCAACCTATTGGCGTGGTGTGGTTTCGAGACGCTCGCAAGCTCGCTCCTCAACCACCGTTCTAGCGCCGCTGTCCGTAAGGGACGTGCCGGTAACTTCTTGTCACCTGAAACGCTTTGGAGTCACCGTGATCACGGGGCTCGTGCGTAGTTCGCGAACAATATCCGTCCACTCTGCGATCAGAGCCAGCCGCGCTCCAAAGCAACTCGGGCCGCCTCGACCCGGGTGGAGACGCCGATCTTGGTGATGGCCGAAGACAGATAGTTGCGCACGGTGCCTGGGCTGAGCGACACCTGGGCCGCAATGGCCGCGACAGGAGCCCCATCGGCGGCCGCGGACAGGATCTCGCGTTCGCGTTCGGTCAACGGATTGGGTCCGCCAAACAACGACTCAGTAGCAAGCGCCGGATCGACGACGCGCAGGCCCGCGTGGACGCGGCGTACTGCTTCAGCCAATTCGCGCGCCGGAGTGTCCTTCACCACAAAACCGCTCGCCCCGGCATCGAGGGCACGACGCAAGTAGCCCGGACGACCAAAGGTGGTCACGATCAAGGTGCGGCAATCAGGCAGTTCAGCTCGTACGGCGGCCGCAGCGGCAATCCCGTCCATCCCCGGCATTTCGATGTCGAGCAGACAGACCTCGGCATCAGCCGCCCGCGCTGCCGCCACCACGTCGGAACCGGTGCCGACTTCCGCCACCACTGTCAGGTCGGGTTCGAGGTTGAGCAACGCTGCCATCGCGCCCCGGACCAAGGCCTGATCGTCGGCGAGCAGGATGCGGATCGGCGCACCGCTCACAACTCCACCTTGATCACAGTGCCAGGCTGGGCCGCGCTGACCTGGACCTGACCACCCGCGGCCGCAACCCGTTCGCGAAGGCCACGCAAACCGCCGCCCTCCACTCGATCAGCCATACCGATCCCATTGTCCACGACCTGCACCCAGCGGTCTCCGATCTCGATCTGACACTTAGTGGCTGCGCTGTGGCGTACGACATTGGTCACGCTTTCCCGCAACGCCCAAGCCAACACCTCACGGTGTTGGGGATCCACCACATCAGGGTCGGCGGGCAGATCGACGCTGATCCCAGCATCGCCCAGGGCCGAAGCCGCACCCGCGAGTTCATCGACGAGTCGTACGACGCGAAGGCCGGCCACGGTTGCCCGGATCTCGGACAAGGCCTGCCGGGTCAACGTCTGGATCTCGGCCAACTCGGCCTGCGCTCGCGCCGGGTCGATGGTGACCAGACGCTCGGCCAGCTCGGCCTTCACCGTCACGACGGTCAACGAATGTCCCAACACGTCATGCACATCGCGAGCCATCCGATCGCGCTCGGCAGCCAGCTTGAGCTCCTCCTCATGATGACGGCGCTCAAAGGAGCGATCCTCCAGGATCCTCACCATCGCGGTGGTCACCGAGACCGCCAGCACGATCGGGACGAACACCGCCGCCAACTCGGGCACACCGCCGACGATGGGAAGCACCAACGCGCCCAGGGAGAACAACAGCGCCACAGCCAAGGCCTCGCGCAAAGGCGTCGAGAACATCGCCAGCGAAACCAAGAAGGGGGTCATTCCCAGCGCCCCCACACCGATGACGGTCGCAACGACCAGCACCAGCGCCAGCATCACGAGGCCATGACGCAACCCCAACGAGCGCACCTGGTGCTTCGTGTCGACGCGCCCGATCAAGATGAAGGCCCGCAGGTAGACGCCAGCGAAGACCGTGATTGCCAGCAAACCGGTCGCACGAGTGGCCAAGGAGTCGCCCTGGGCCCACACCTCGCTGATCGGATAGATCAAGAAGATTAACCACACGCCGGCCATCACCCAGCCATAGCGCTCCCACGGGTCAACGTCCCTGTCACTCACCGGCTCACTCACTGGCGCCCCCGCCCGCGACGTACGAGCAGCATCGCCGTCACCGCGAAGATCGTCGTCCACACAACTACGTTAGCGATCGGGATCCACAATGCGACTGGCAACAAAGTGCCATCTCCGGTGAAGTCGTTGCCATCCGTCAACGGGTAGCGAGCCAGGGTGATGTAGCCGTAGAGCGGCGTCCACTTGGCGATGGCGAGCAAGGTGCCCGACAAGGGCACCAGGATGTTGCCGAGGAAGGCCAGGATGACCAGTACGCCGGAGGCCGCACCGACCGCGGCCTCGGAGCGGAAGGCCAATCCGGCGCACAATCCATAGAGCGACCACATGATCGCCCCGACCGCCAGCGCTGCGCCGCTGATCAGCCAGACCCTCAGGTCACCCTTGGCACCCGTGGCCATCCCGAGCAGGTAGGTGATCGTGATCGGGATCAGACCGATGATCGCGGCCAGCAGCGTCTTCGTCGCGACGAACCCACTGTCCCGGAGCGGAGTCAGACCGAGTTGCCGCGCCCAGCCCTGGGCTCGCTCGACGGCCGCGCGCCCTCCGATCGAGGTGGTGGCCGTGGCAGCGCCGTACCCCGCCATCGAGATCATGATGTACATCGCGACGTTGCCGTTGCCCGCGGTCTCCTGGGAGTAGTCCTGGGCGGCACCGAAGATGATGTAGAGGAAGCCGGGCAGGATCACGATGAAGAACATCGAGCCGTAGTCGCGAAGGACCCGCTTGATCTCGAGCCCCAGGAAGGTGGCGTTCATTTTGTTTCCTCCTCGCGACCGTGGGTCAGGGCAACGAAGGCGTTCTCCAGGCTGTCACCGCTGATCTCCAGATTGCTCGCTTCGAGATCACCGAGCAGTAGGCGCGCAACGTCATCAGAGTGGGCGGCGGTGGCCCGGACTTCCAGCCGCCGGCCACGTAGCTCGGCGGCGGCCACGCCTGGCCATTCCAGGAGTCGCGCGGTCAGGTCAGGATGCCGTATGACGTCCACGTCGGCCGAGATCACCCGGACCGAGTTGCGGTTGCGGACCTCCTCGAGGCTGCCATCCGCCACGATCCGGCCCTCCGAGATCAAGATGATCCGCTCGGCGAAGGCGTCGGCCTCCTCGAGGTAGTGCGTCGCGAACACCACCGTGCGCCCCGTCGCTGCGTCCTCACGCATGGTGTCCCAGAACTCGCGACGGGCATTGACGTCCATGCCGGCCGTGGGTTCATCGAGGATGAGCAGATCCGGCTCGGGCAACAGCGCCAAAGCGAAACGGAGCCGCTGCTGTTCGCCGCCCGAGCACTTGGAGACCGTCCGGTCTGCGAGGCCAGTGATGCCGGCTCGCTCGATCACTCGGTCGACGCGATCGGCACGTGCCTGCCGCTCGGCCGGGAAGAAGGATCCGATCAGGCGGACCGTCTCGCGCACGGTCAGGTCGCCGAGCAGCCCACCCGTCTGCAACACCGCGGACACCCGCCCCTGATCGATGGCCGCTCGGGGCGACTGGCCGAGGACCCGCACCTCGCCACTGGTCGGCTTGCTCAATCCGAGGAGGATGTCGAGGGTGGTTGTCTTGCCGGCGCCGTTCGGCCCGAGGAAGGCGACGATCTCACCCGGCTTGATCTGGAGATCGATCCCTTCCACGGCGTGGACCGGCTCTCCCCCCACGGAGCGAAAGGTTTTACGGAGGTCACGAACATCGACGGCGTACGCCGCCTGCTGGCCCCGATCTGAGGTCACTGCTGTTGTCATGCCTCGACTCTGCCGTGGCTCGACCCCGGACACCCCTGTCGCAGGTCACCAATCCACCATGACAGACGTCACAAGTTGAGATACTCCGCCACTTTGCGCAGGGAAATCCGCCCAGATCCGGGCGATTCGGGTGTGGAAAGTGGCGGACTATCGGGAGGAGGGGACGGAGCGGAGTCCGGGGTGATCGTCTGGCAGAGACTGCCTCAGCACCAACCAACTCAGCGCGAGACACCCGGCAATCAAGGGCCAGGTCAGCGTCACTCGCGCAAGCCCTAAGGCTGTGACCCAGCCACCCATCCAGAGCGGGAGAAACACCGCCAAGCGGACGACGTACTGCCCGACCCAGACCCAACTTGCACGGCCATAGGCTCGCAGCAGCGCCGGGTCTTGTCGCCACCGGAACTTCTGACCAAGCACGAGACCAACCACGACGCCGAGCAGCGGCCAGCGGAAGACGATGCTCAGGGCCCAGGCAACAGCGCTGGCGGCGTTGCTGAAGATCTGCACCAGGAAGAAGTCTTCGGCCCGGCCGGTGTAGAGCGCGACGATCGCGGAGACACAGACTCCGAGCAACCCGAGGAGTACGCCGCGTGGCTTGCCGCCTGAGCGCAACCGGACGATCGCGAGTACGACCGCCACCAGTAGGGCACAGCCCGAGGCCCAGGTGATCTCCTTCGAGATCAGCCAGGCGCCGACGAATGCCAACACCGGCAGGCTCGCATCGAGAGCACCCCGTGTGCCGCCGAGCAGACTGGCCAAGGTCTCGGGCGCAGCGACGGTCGGCTCGTCGGCCCCGACGGGGTCGGAAAGGCTCTGCTCGCTGGTGTCCACGGTGTCCTCAACTGGTGATGCAACAAGGCTAACCGTTAGGTCCCGTACGCTGACAAGGTGGATGCCTCCTCGCGACTCGCCGGTCTCGTCGAGCTGTGGTGGGCGGCCGCTCAGGAGTTCGTGGCCCTGCTCGAAACCCTCAACCCTGAGGAGTGGTCGTCACCCACCGACCTTGCGGGTTGGGACGTCCACGCCGTTGCTTCGCACATCGCCCACGTCGAATCAATGCTGGCTGGCCTCCCTCAGCAGCAGGTCGACTTCGAGGTGCCTCCCCATGTGCGCGGGGCCTTCGGACAGTTCATGGAGTCGGGTGTCGTGGCTCGCCGCCAAGCGAGCCCGGCCGACCTGATCGCGGAGATTCGAGAGTCCACGACCTCACGCCATGCCTCCCTTCAGGCGGGCCCAGCACCCGACCCCCACACGATCCCCGACATCTTGCCCCCGGGCATCACGTGGGACTTCGAGACGTTGCTGAACAATCGAATCGTGGACGTGTGGATGCATCAGCAAGACGTACGCCGGGCGGTTGGCCGCCACGGAAATCTCGACTCCGCGTCCGCTGCTCACACGCTTCAGCGCCTCGCCGCTAGCCTTGGCTTCGTCGTGGGCAAGAAGGTCGGCGCTGCCCCCGGAACTTCGGTGACCTTTGACCTCGGCGGTCAGCCCGTCGGCATCCTCGTTGATGAGGGCGGCCGGGGTACCTTCGTGAAGCCAGCAGCGCAGCCAGACGTTTTCATCCTGATGACAGCCGAGGAATTCATCTTGGCGGCAGGCGGCAGACGCTCAGTGGACGTGCCCGTCCGCGGAGACCACCAACTAAGCGCTCGGATTCTCGCGCAGATGGCAGTGACCCCGTGATGTGCATCCGATGAATTGGCAACTGACCGACCTGCCCGACCAATCGGGTCGCACCCATGTCGTGACCGGCAGCACGAGCGGGATCGGGCGAGTGGCAGCCTTGGAGTTGGCGCGAAGCGGTGCCCGCGTCGTGCTGGCTGCACGCAACGAGGTGAAACTTGCCGAGACGATCCGGGCCATTGGCCAAGAGGTCCCGGGGGCATTGTTGGAGCAACTCGTCGTCGATGTTTCTGATCTTGATTCCGTACGCCGCGCAGCCGGGGTCGCAGCCTCCCTCGGCCCCATCGACGTACTCATCAACAACGCCGGAATCATGGGCGTCCCATTCGCGACCACCAACGATGGGCTCGAGTCCCAACTGGCCACCAACCACTTCGGGCCATTCCTGTTCACCGGATTGCTGCTTCCCCAGCTGGTCGAGAGCGGGGACGCGCGGGTCGTGACGGTCGCGTCCAGCGCGCACCGGACCGCCAAGGTGGCGCCGCTGGGAGACCCGCGCGATCACTCCCGGGGCTACCGTCGGTGGGAGACCTACGGCCAGACCAAGCTAGCCAATCTGCTGTTCACCTACGAGTTGGATGGCCGGGCCCGCAAGACCGGTTTGCCACTGAAGGCGTTGGCGGCACACCCGGGATTAGCAGCGACCAACCTGATGCCGCCCATGAAGGTGCCGGGCAGTGCGGCGATGATCAATGCGGTGGTGCAAGTGATCGCGCAGTCTGCGGCCAGGGGAGCACTCCCCCTCCTGATGGCCGCCACCGACGACCTGCCCGGAGCCACCTATTGTGGCCCCAGCGGTCTCAACGAGATGCGCGGCCTTCCCACCATCGTCACGGCCACCGCCCTCGCTAACGATCGCGAGGCGCAGCTCAAACTCTGGGAGCTCAGCGAGTCTCTTGTTGGGCTGAGTTATCCCTGAAGTGGCATTCAGTTCTTAACGACGGAGAGACCCATGTTTGGAACAGTCATCACTACCGAACGCCTCACGCCGGAACTAGTGCGCGTCGTTTTCGGTGGGGAGGGATTGGCTGACTATGAGCCCATCGAGCCCTCCGATGCCTACGTCAATATGCAGTTCATTCCCGAGGGCGCGCCCTACTCTGCACCTTTCGCGGACGACGCGATCCGCGCACTCCCACGCGAGCAGCGGCCGCTCCCCCGGCGATACACCGTGCGTCGCTGGGATCCAGTTACTCGCCTAATGACGATCGACTTTGTGGTGCACGGCGATGTCGGCATGGCCGGACGTTGGGCGCTTCGCGCTGAGCCCGGCGATCAGTTGCAGTTCCGTGGTCCAGGTGGCGGCTATTCGCCCCCAGCCGAGGCCGATGTTTTCCTCTTCGTTGGCGACGAGTCCGCCCTGCCCGCTATCGCTGCCTGTGCCGAAGTTGTGCCCGAGGGGAAACCGGCATATGTCGTCGTTGAGGTGGAGACAGCCGCTGGTCAGATCCAACTCAACTCTCCGGGCGAACTCCACATCACTTGGGTGCACCGCTCTGGCCCATCCCGCCCCACCGAGAGCCTGTTGGTTGACGCAGTGAGCGCCCTAGCCCTGCCGGATGGTGTGGTCAGCGCTTTCGTGCACGGCGAAGCGGTCGCCGTCCGCGGCGTACGCCGTCACTTGCTCGAAGCCGGTGTCGTTGGGCGAGATCACCTGTCTGCATCGCCCTATTGGCGGCGCGGCTACACCGACGAAGAGTGGCGCACCATCAAGTCGGCCTGGCAGCGCGACGTCGCACTCGACGTCCCCTAGTGCCTGGTGAGCCCCCGCCCTTTCTGGTCACGGAGGTGATGTTTCATCAAGGTATGTGGGTGAGCCGTCACTTCCCCATGTCTACAGACCCCAGTAAGTGCGGGTCCACCCACATACCTTGATGAAACAACCGACAAAGACAGCGCGCTCAAGGGGTCAGCGCAGGGCGAGAGCCGCCAGGGCAGCGTTGACGATCGAGCCGGAATCGAGGTCGTGGGCGCGATACAGGTCTGCGACGGTGCCGGATTGACCGAAGGAGTCCACGCCGAGCGACACAGCTGGTACGCCGAGGGCTGAGCCGAGCCATGCCATCGCATGCGACGAGGCGTCATGGACTGTCACGATCGGTGCCGACATGTCGAAGGCCTGCCGCAACGCTCCGGCAATGGACGGAGTCGTCGCAGTCCGGATGCCCTGGCGCAGCGTCCGCTGCCAGGCGGAGTAGAGCCGATCCAAAGACGTCACGTCGATGACGTGCACCCGAATGCCTTCGTCCTCAAGCTCCGCCGCCGCCAACAGGGCCTCGGGAATGGTCGCCCCGACAGGCGGCGATTTGCACGGTCGGTCCGTCCCCATTTCGGGCCGAATCACCCGCGTCGACCAACCGGTAGGCACCCGACAGCACCTGGCGACGCAACGTCGCATCGCCGATCCGAGCGCGCGCCTCCTCAAACGGTGTCTGATCCAGCGGACGAGTCGTTAACCGGAAGTAGTAGGACCCGTTCTCGACGTGTCCAACCGCATCCGCTTTTGCGCCGCCCGCCGATCCGGCCTCCGCGATGTTGCCTAAGGCGGCACACAGGAGCCAGTCCAAAGCCACGCCGTACGCCGGCTCCAACAGCGTGACGTTCGGCAACTCCAAGCCCACTGAAGCAGTGATCGTGGACTGATGTGCCCCACCTTCAGGCGCCAAAGTCACCCCCGAAGGTGTGCCGGCGACCACGAAACGTGCGCCCGAATAGACCGAATAGATGAAGGCGTCCAAGCCGCGAAGCACAAAGGGGTCATAGAGAGTGCCGACCGGCAGCAACAACTGATCGGAAAGATCCCACGACAACCCCAACTGCCCCAACAGCAAGAAGAGGTTCATCTCCGAAATGCCCAACTCGATGTGTTGACCGGTGGGGCTTTCATCCCATTTCACCATCGCGTCCTGGCTCCACTGCTTGCGATCCTCAGGCGAGAACACACCAGCGCGGTTAATGAAACCGGCCAGGTTTGTCGACGTCGCCACATCCGGCGCCGTCGTCACCAAATGGCGACCAACCGCCTCATCACGCGAAAGCCCAACCAAAATTCGACCAAATGCTTCCTGGGTCGAAATGGGCTTGCCCGAGCGGAAGTCTGTTGTCGCCGGCACCGTGAAGGCCTCCGCAGCAGGCACGATGCTCCGCTCCAAGTGAGCAGAACGCAGATTGGCCCACTGTCCCGCGGGCGACGTCGGATCAAGCCGATCCCACTCGTCGAGCGGCGTCAGACCGGTCGAGGATCGCAGCGCATCGATCTGGTCGCCGCTCATCAGCGCTGAGTGGTTGCGCGGGTTGCCCGCCATCGGCAAACCCCAGCCTTTAACCGTGTAGGCAAACACCACGCTCGGTCGCGAGACTTCCGCATCGCATTCGGCGTACGCCGCCAGCAGGGACGGGATGTCGTGACCACCCAGGTCCGTCGCCAACGCCGCGAGCACGGAGTCCGCCATCTGTGAGGTGTACGCCGTCACGGCAGCTGGCGCACCGTCGAGGAACCGCTGACGCAAGTCGGCCGGTGACATCCCGAAGAGCGATTGATAACGCTCATTCGGCATGTCGTCGATCCAGGTCTCCAACTCGGGACACTCGGCGAACGCCGCCTTCAAGAGCGGCCCATACTTCACCTCGACCACGTGCCACCCGGACGCCTCAAACTGCGCCCGCCATTGCTGGATCCGAATCCCCGGAATGACCCGGTCCAGCGACTGCCGGTTGAAGTCGACGATCCACATCACGTTGCCGAGGCCGTTCGTCGCGTCGTCGGCCAACGCCTCCCAAATGTTGCCCTCATCGAGTTCGGCGTCTCCGAGGAGCGCCACGAAGCGCGAGGCCGGCCGCGGCCCAAAGTGCGCGTCAACATACCGCCTCGCGGCTGCGGCAAACAGCGGTGCGGCCGGCCCTAGGCCAACCGACCCAGTGGAGAAGTCGACGCGATCCGGGTCCTTGGTGCGCGAGGGATAAGACTGCAGCCCGCCGAGCTCGCGCAGTCGGGTGAGATAGGACCGGTCGAGGTTGCCCAACAGATATTGGATGCCGTGGAAGACCGGCGAAGCGTGCGGCTTGACCGACACCTTGTCGGGCGCATCAAGATGGGCAAAGTACAGCGCGACCATGGCCGAGACCAGGGACGCCGACGATGCCTGGTGGCCGCCGACCTTCACCCCATCGCCAGTGTTTCGCTCGCGATTGGCGGCGTCGACAATGCGCGTCGAGAGCCAAAGCACGCGCTGGGCGATCTCGTCCAACACCTTGGCGTCGCTCATCGTGCGTTGCATGTCGTTCATTGTGTTCTCGGGCATTGCGTCTCCTGTGGTGCTTCCGGATACAGAAAACGGCCGCTCCCAACCTCTCTCGAGGTCTGGAAGCGGCCGCCTTTCGGGGGGTGCTTGCTAGACCTCGACAATAAGGAGTGCGAGGAGTACGTCGTCCAGTTCGAACGGCATGACAGTCTCCTCACTCTGGTGCGCGCAAGAGCGCGTCTGGAAACGCCCATTCAAGAGTGTCTGCCCAGCAAACGGAAGTCCACCGGAACGGACCGTGACGATGATCCGGCAGGACCGGAAATCCCGCAACACGTCGACCCGGCGCAACATCACGTGAAAACGCGTCGACCCGGCTCGAAATTACGAGGTGACGACGAGATAAGGGCCGGGTCGAGCGCACGCAACCACTTTTCGAGCCGGGTCGACGTAGGGCGGCTAGACGTCGGTGGCCAGCAACTCCGAGAGGGCAGCATCAACTTGCGCGACGTACGACGCCTCAAAGCCGAACAACCCGAAGTGGCCGGCGATGCTGTTCAGCGGCCTGAGCTCGGCGCCGGGAATCATCTCCATCTCCGGAATGCAATCGCGCGGCGGGAAGAACATGTCCTCCTGGATCGGCATCACGAACGTCTTCGCCGTAATCCGACCCAGCGCCGCGGCCAAGTCGCCACCGGTGTTGCGAGCGACGTCGCCGCGCTGCCACTTCCACGCCATCGTGAGGAGCGCATTGGGGTCCATCAGGCCAAAGATCAGGCCGGTGAAGTTCTGCTGGAACTCCTCAAACGTGTCCCAGCCAAGTCCCTCGACCAGCGGTGGAATCCCGCGCCAGAACTCCGACTTCCAGAAGTCTGTGGTGAGCCCCATGATCGCCCAGATGTCAGCATGTCGCCGGAGGCCAGCGGCGACGTCCGTGTGCGCGGCGTACTCCCCACCGTTGAAGCCCGGGTCAGAGGTGATCGCATCCATCAGCGTCTGGGTGAAGAGGAAATCGTGCGGCGTGTTCTGCGCCGTGCCAGCGATTGGCGCCGCACGCAGCACCTTTTCGGGGAATCGCACCGCCCACTCATAGGTCTGTTGCGCACCCATTGAGCCGCCGACCACCAGTGCCAGTTGCGTGATCCCGAAGTGCTCTCGTAACAACTGCTCCTGAGCCCGTACGTCGTCTCCGATACGCACTTTGGGGAACTTCGACATCGCGATCGACGCGTCGGTCGTGTTGTGGGGTGAGGTCGACAACCCGTTGCCGATCTGGTTGATCACCACGATGAAATACTTGTCCGGATCCAGCGCGCGACCGGAGCCGATGTAGATCTGCTCCCACGTCGCGTGGGTGCCCGAAAACCACGTCGGAATGCAGATCGCATTGTCCTTGGCCTCGTTAAGGGCGCCATAGGTCGCGACGGCCAATTGCAGGTCGTCGATCACCCCACCTTCGTCGAGCTCAAACCGCCCGATCGAAATGAGGTCATAGGCACCTTGGCCTGCTGGCGTATAGAAGTCGTTCTGAAGCGTCATTGCTTCCTCCTGTGATCGACGCAATACCCAAAGTGGGGACACCACCATTCAAGGAGGGCCCGCGTCGAGAAGGAAGGTCGCCAGGACCGGCGTTCAGTTTTGGTCCGACAGGTGCGGAAACTAGGGCCGGGTCAAGCGTCATACGCAACACATTGCGCCGGGTCGACGTCAGACGCGCTGAGTCTGGGTGAATAACGCGGAGTAGGCGTTGAGGGCAGGCTGGCCGCCGAGGTGGGCATAGAGCACGTTGCTGTCGGCCGGGATGTCCCCGTCGCGGACTAGATCGATCAGTCCGGCCATCGACTTGCCCTCATAGACCGGGTCGATGATCATTCCTTCGAGTTGCCCGGTCAGCCGGATCGCGTCGAGCGTGCTCTGCACGGGGATGCCATAGAGGTCGCCCGCCCAGCCTTCCAACACCGTGATCTCATCCTCGCGTAGGTCGCGCTTGAGGCCGATGAGTTCCGCCGTACGCCGGGCAATGCGGGACACCTGGTCGTGGGTCTTTTCCAGGGTGGCTGAGGCGTCGATGCCGATCACCCGCCGCGGCCGGCCGCCCTCATCCTCCAACGCGGCAAAGCCCGCGATCATGCCGGCGTGCGTCGAGCCGGTGACCGTGCAGACCACGATGGTGTCGAAGAAGACGCCGAGTTCGGCCTCCTGCTGGCGCACCTCATACGCCCAATTGGCGAAGCCCAATCCGCCGAACTTGTGGTCGGACGCCCCCGCCGGGATTGCGTACGGCGTGCCACCAGCGGCCTTCACGTCCTCGATCGCTTGATGCCACGAGTCCCGGAAGCCGATATCAAACCCGGCGGAATCCAACCGCACGTCAGCCCCCATGATCCGGCTCAACATGATGTTGCCGACCCGGTCGTTGACCGCGTCGGGCCAATCGACCCAGTTCTCCTGGACGAGGACACACTTCATGCCGATCTTGGCAGCGGTCGCGGCCACCTGGCGGGTGTGGTTGGACTGATAGCCGCCGATGCTGACCAGGGTGTCTGCCCCGGAGGCGATGGCATCGGGCACCAGATATTCGAGTTTTCGCACCTTGTTGCCGCCATACGCCAGGCCCGAATTGCAGTCCTCGCGCTTGGCCCACACCGTCGCCCCGCCGAGGTGGGCGGTCAGTCGGTCTAGCTTGTGGACCGGGCTCGGCCCGAAGGTCAACGGATAACGCTCGAAGTCTGTGATCGCCATGGGAATTATCGTAGATGGCTGGCGAGAGTTCCTGAGGCTCAGCGCACGGAGTTGTCCACCCGGCACAGCGCAAACTCAAATCCTGGGCAATAAACGTATGGCAATATTCTCCCGGTGGCCTTGACCGAAGAACCGACCAGTCGGGCGTTTCAGGTCGATCTTCGCGGCGTCGTCGATCTGTTGGGTTCGGCAATCTATTCCTCCCCTCGGGTCTATCTGCGCGAGTTGCTGCAAAACGCCGTTGACGCGGTGACGGCCCGCCAACATCTGGATCCGACGTACCGCACCGATGGCATCGCGATTGTGCCCGCTTCGGCGAACGCCAACGAGTTTCGGATCACTGACGACGGCATCGGGTTAACCCTTGAGGAGGTCGACGAGTTCCTCGCCACCGTTGGCCGCTCATCCAAACGGGAACTTCTCGATCACGCGCACGACGAATGGCGCGGCGAAGGTTTCTTAGGGCAATTCGGCATCGGATTACTCAGCGGATTTATGGTCGCCGACAGGATCACCATGCGCACTCGCTCAGCAACCGGCGGTCCGCCCGTGGAGTGGGTCGGTTCTGCTGATGGCACCTACACAACGCGAGTCCTAACTGGCGCTGAGGCTGACCGGCCGATCGGGACCGAGGTCGTCCTGCTGGGTCGGCCCGACGAACACGCCCTGCTGGCCGACCCCGGGGCAGGCGATATCGCCACCCACTTCGGCAAATATCTGCCCGTGCCGATCCGGATTACCGGCGCTGACGGCACGCCGCGACTGATCACCAAGCCACCCGCGTTTGTGCGCAACCCCGCCACCACACAGCTGCCCCCAGGAACTGACGAGCTCGGTCGAGCCCTGGTGGGACGGGAGCCCTTGGCCTCGATCAGCATCGACGTCGAGGAGTCGGGGACCCAAGGCATCGCCTACGTGCTGCCCTTCACTCCGACCCCATCAGCGGCTCGGGTTAACCACGTCTATCTGGGCCGGATGCTGGTTTCCGAATCGGTGCCCGAGTTGACCCCCGAGTGGGCATTTTTCGTGAGATGCGTGGTCAACTCCACGGGACTCAAACCTACTGCGTCTCGCGAACATCTGGTGGACAACGCCGCCCTCAGCCTCACCCGAGAAGCGATCGGCGAAGCCTTATCGGGTTGGCTGCTGGGTTTGGCCACCGATCAACCCGCCCTGTTGGCACGCTTCATCGGTCTGCACTATCTGGCCCTCAAGTCGCTGGTTGTCCATGAGGCCGCCATCGCGCGGACCATCATCGGCCTGTTGCCCATGGACACTTCTCATGGGTGGCTACCCATTGCCGAAATCGTGGCTTCGGACCGGGTTGTTCGGTACGTCGAAACGACCGATCAGTTCCGCCAGGTGGTCGCGCTGACGTCACCTCACGAGGTCATCGTCAACTGCGGACACACCTTCGACGTCGACATCCTCAGACAGTTGCCCGAACTCATCGAAGGCGTCGAAGTCCAGGCCATCACCAGCCGCGAGGTGGTCAACCGATTGACGGCGGTGCCTGGCGCCCAGTCGGCCGCAGTGGCTGCGTTCGAACGACGAGCCGAACCGGCCCTGCGCGAATGGCAATGCCGCCCCGCAGTTCGCATCATCGAGAACCCCGACCTCCCCGCCGTACTCCTCATGGATCCGCAGCTGCTGCGGCAATCTTCCCGCGACCGCGCCCAACCGCACGCCAGTGGGAAGTGGTCGCGCCTGCTCAACACCATCTCTGAGGCGAGCAGCAGCGAGGATGAGCGGTATGCCGCCCGCCTGGTGCTGAATTGGTCTCATCCGCTGGTCGTCCAACTGGCTGGCATGGAGGACGAGGTCGTCTTCACCCGCGGCATTAGGCTGCTGCATTTGCAGGCGGTCCTGGGCAGCGGGCGCCCCCTCAATCACCACGAGAGCCAGCACCTCACCCATGCCTTGAGTGATCTCCTCGCGTTGTCACTGCCCAGCGGCCAGTTCCCAGATCGATTGCCTGACTTCTGATCTGGGCCACCGACCACCACTAAACACAGGAGCAAAAGTGACGTCCTACCGAGGACAAGTTGAGGCGCTGATTGCTGAAGCTGATGCAACGCCATGGTCCCCTGAGTGCGGTGCGATCTTGGGCAAGGCGATCGCACTGGCCGAGATTGGCGGCGAGGACCAGTTGGCGTACGCCGCCCGGATGCGGCTGTGCTCGAATGCCTCCTGGCTCAATGACGATGACCTGACGTTGTCTACATTCCTCATCTGTCACCAGCAGCATTCAGGCGACCCGGTGAAGTTTCCCGCGACCCCGGACGATGGCGCTGGCGATCTCTATTGGATGTGGAAGTGGATTCCTGCGCTGATGGTGGGGAATCCAGATGTGTCGCGAGAGGATCTTGAGGCCACCATGGCGGAGTTTGCCGGGGTCTATCGGGAGGCAGGTTTGCCGACCAAAGCGATCACTCAGCGACGCTTGGGGCTGGCCCACGTCTTGGGCCAGCTAGCCGACATTCCCGCTCTGGTCGACGAGCTGGCCACCCAGCCCGACGATGACTATTCCGACTGCGAGGCCTGCTCACCTTCGTCGTCGGGGGCGGCGCTGCTGAGCGCTGGCTTGGAATCCCAGGCCCTCGAACTCCTCGACATTGTGCTCACCAACCACCTGAGTTGTGGCGATGAGCCCGAGGAGGCGATGTCCTTGGCGCTCCTGCCCTTGCTGCACGCCGGTCGGCAGGCTGAGGCCGATGCGGCTCAACAGGCGTGTTATCAATACTCCAAGGACTCTCCTGGCAAGGCCAACAACATTGCCCGACTGATTCGCTTCTACGTCCTCACGGGCCACCTCGAACGAGCCTTGACCTTGGTGCACCGCCACCTTGACTGGCTGACCTATTCACCATTCAGCCTGTTGACCCATCGCTCGCTGTTGATTGCCACGGGCATTGCTTGTACGGCGGCCACGGAGGCTGGGTTTGGAGCTCGCCCGGAGCCCGCCGCGGATAACCCAGACCTGGTCAAGTTTCTTGGTGAGGTCATCGGCGGTCACACCTTGGCGACGCTTGGCGAAGCCAGTTGGCGCTCAGCGAAGGCTTTGAGTGATGGCTTTGATGCCCGCAACGGGAACCACTTTTATGCCGCTGACCTGGCCACCGCCTCCACGGTGCACACCGAGCTGACCGAGATTCCGCTGACCTTGCCGTTGGAACCGGCCGAGGCATTTCGAGACCTGGCGATGGATGGGTTGTTCCTCGGCTCGACGATGTTTACGCTGACTCCCGGTCTGATCACCAAACCGGATGATCCGGGCGAGGCAGCCGCTCTTGTTCGCAATTTGAAAGCCGGTGGACGTCTCGACGAGGCGGAAAATGTGCTGAAGGCGCTACCCAAGGATCATCCAGAAATTGCCGCCGCAACCCTGTCCTCGCAACCCTTAGCGGGCTGGCAAGAAACATTGGTCGAAGGCCGTCGGCTTGCTGCCGCAGGAGACCAGTCCGCCGCCTTGAGCCACTTGGCGACGGTGCTTGCCCAACTCCGCACCTTCGGCACGGCTGAGCTTCGGTGTGACACTGCGCTCGAGGTGGCCAGCCTGGCTGCCGGCTTGGGCAAACCAGCCGAGGCGTACTCCGCTGCCACGTTCGCCGTACAACTGGCCAAGGCCGAGCGACTGTCTGATCTGGCCGACCGAACCATCGCCTCAGCGGGTGTATTGGTCGACGCGGACGAGCCGCAAACGGCGCTGGAGTTGTTGGGCGATTTGGACCCCGACGAGTTGGATCCGATCAGCAGGGGCCGCGCGGCGTACACCTTGGCCCGCACCGAGCAAGCCAACAACGACCCCAGTTCGGCTATCGACACCTACCTCGATGCCGCCGAGTTGTTCGAGGCCGCGGGCGATCCGTCGATGGAGATCCAGTCGGCCCTCGCCGCAGCCTCGCTGATGGCTGATCGCCACGACGCCCAAGGCTCGGGGGGCATCGCGTGGGAGGTGCTCGCGAGTCTCGACCAGGTGGGCTACGACGAAATCCTTATGGCACGCCACCGGCATACCGCCGTCGCGTGTGTTCTGGACGCAGAGACTGCCCGGCCCCAGGCATCTGCGGCTGAGCTTCAGTCGGCCTATGACGCCGGCGTGCGAACTATCCAGGCACACCTGACTGACCCGGAAGCCACCGAGGCAACAACCGAACTGTCCGAAGCATTAGCCAAGGCGCTCGCCCGACGAGACGCAACCGATGAGAGCGAGACACTATGAGCAAGTTCCGCACCGCCGCTGGGCTCAACGAACCGGCTCCCCTGAACCGTGAACGGGTCGCCGCGTCGCTCACCGAACTGGAGGCTCAGTTTGGACTCGATGACGAGGGCGATGCGATTGGCCGTTGGGATGGGCATGTCTTTCGCTTTTTCTGCCTCGGTGAGACCCGTGAGATCTTCATGGTTCGGTCATTTTGGGAGCCCGAGCCACCGATGGATCTCTGGAGTCACGTGCTTGAGGAGATCAACACGTGGAATAGCGAGAGATTGTGGCCCAAAGCCTACGCACGCGCCTTCGAGTCGCGGACTATCGTCACCACCGAGCTCACGATGAACTATCAAGATGGCCTCACCGATCGACAACTGCGCCGACACCTCACCACGGCCATCGGCACGGCCTTGGAGTTCTACGAACATCTCCAAGAGCGGTTTCCCGATCACGAGTCCTGGCTGCCCAAAGCGCCCGATGCTGACTGACCCCGGATGATCTGGGCTGGTGGATGACCTGGGCTCGTGGATGACTTTGAGGCAACGCTGACCGGCGGGCACCCTCAATTCCTTAGGCGCCGCGGCGCAATCCCGCCAACTCAGGCACTGCTCTCGCGTAGGACGTTCATCGTCGAGGGTCCGCGCCGGATCGCGGAGGTGAAGCCGGACCCTCGGGTCCGAGCGAATGTTGGCGATCCAATGCCTCGGACCGGGGTTCCGGTGATCATGAGACATCCGTCCATGACGACATGCCAGATCTCCAAATTAGTTCCCGGCCGCTGCGGCGACCGAGCGTCGTGAAGTCGCAGGTGCCCCTGTCGCCGAGACTCGAGAGAGCCATGGGCTCATCACAACACCTCAAGCAAACTCGACTCAAAACCGTTGCGGGGTGAGACGCAGACCGGCATCCGAGATGCGTCAGGTAGGGCGCCCCCTAATGTCGGAGTAAATGGGAGATTTCGAGTCTGGCGGCCACAAGAACTCCGACATTAGTGACAGGAACTGAGCTCGTGCATGACTTCGAGGCACTGCTGACCGGCGGGCATCCCAATTCCTTGGGCCGGACGGTTGAAGTCGTCGATCTCGTGTTGTCCGATCAGTCCAGATTGCCCGAGCTGCTCGGCTGCTACGACAGCAAAGACGAAGTGGTCCGGCTGAGAGTTTCCAGCGCACTGAAGCGAGTTGAAATTGCTCAACACGACTGGCTCCTTTCCCATCTGGACTACCTGATCGACGAAATCGGCGCACTCAATCAGGCCTCGGCTCAATGGACCTTGGCTCAACTGCTCCAGCGGTACGCCAAGGATCTGAGCGATGACCAACGCTCCCGAGCGCTCGGGCTGCTCCAACGCAATCTCGCTAACCACCGCGACTGGATCGTGCTCAATCACACCATCGAGACGCTGAGTGATTGGGCAAGGACTGACGAAACCTTGAAGCAGTGGCTGCTCCCCCATCTTGAGCGCCTGGCAGAGGATCCGCGCAAGTCGGTGGCGAACCGCGCACGTAAACAACTCCACGCCCTCCGCGGAAGTTAGCGAATCGAGCCTGCTGGCCGTGGCGCCGTACGCTCTGCTGGTGAGTACGCCGCCCAATTCAGAGTCTGGTCAGCCCGGAATTGACCCCGAGGATCTGGCCACCGCGATCCGCGTGCTCAACCAACTCCACGAGTTGCCGACCGACCATCCGGACATCACTACGGTCAAGCGGGCTGCCTCGCATATGTATAAGGCGCTCAAGCACGAACGCCGGACTCGCAAACGTGAAGCGGAATTGGCTGCTGATCGCGCGGTCACCGAAGCAACGGCAACGGGCTCAGCCATGCGCATCGACGATGAGACCCAGGGCATCCCGCTCGTCTCGAACACCAAGGGTGCCTTCGCTGGTGAGTTGATCAACCCCCGCGGCTGCTATATCTGCAAGAACGACTACACGCTGGTTGATGCGTTTTATCACTACCTGTGTCCGACCTGTGCGGCGTTCTCCCACACCAAGCGTGACCAGCGCACTGATCTAACCGGGCGACGCGCCTTGCTGACTGGCGGGCGGGCCAAGATCGGGATGTACATCGCCCTTCGGCTGCTGCGCGATGGCGCTCACCTGACGATCACTACGCGGTTCCCGCGCGACGCCGTACGCCGCTTCTCATCGATGGACGATAGCGCGGATTGGCTTCATCGCCTCAAGATCGTCGGCATCGACCTGCGTGATCCGACCCAGGTGATCGCGTTGACTGACGACGTGGCGGCCGACGGTCCGCTGGACATCTTGATCAACAACGCTTGCCAGACCGTACGCCGCTCGCCCGGCGCCTACGCCAACCTGTTGGAGATGGAGTCCGCCCCGCTGCCCGACCTGGCGTTGCTTCCCGAGATGGTGACCTTCGATCGGATCTCCGAGGCTCATCCGGCTGCGATCGCTGGGGCCTTGGCATCTCATGCGGTCGCCCATCACGACGGCGAGTCCCCCGAGGCCGCGCTCGCGAGTCACACGGCTGCCTCGATGACGGCGCTCACACTGAAGGCTGGCCACGCCTCGCTCGAGGCTCACCTCGCCGGCACTGCCGTCGACGCCGGCGGGCTTGCTGCCGGACACCCAGTCGCAATAACTCATGGACCCAGGTGGTCGAGGAGGTGGACCCGCTCGAACTCCTCGAGGTCCAGTTCTGCAACTCGATCGCACCGTTCCTGCTGATCTCACGGCTGCGGCCAGCGATGCGTGCCGCCGTACGCCGTCGGGCCGTGGCCAATCCAACTGCGCGGGCCTATGTGGTCAACGTGTCTGCCATGGAGGGCCAGTTCTCCCGCCGCTACAAGGGACCCGGCCACCCCCACACCAACATGGCCAAGGCCGCGCTCAACATGCTCACCCGCACGAGCGCCCAAGAGATGTTTGAGACCGACCAGATCCTAATGACCGCCGTGGACACCGGCTGGATCACTGACGAACGCCCCCATCAAGAAAAACTAAGGATCGCCGCCGAAGGCTGGCACGCACCCCTCGACCTCGTCGATGGCGCCGCCCGGGTCTATGACCCGATCGTCCGCGGTGAAGCCGGCGAAGACCTGTTCGGCGTGCTTCATCAAGGACTACGCCCCCTCCCCCTGGTAGGACTCACCAAGTCCGAGGGGACACTCCCAGCGGAGAGGTCCTAGCACTCTCGTACAATTCCCTGGCCCAAAAGAACTGCCTACGGTGATACTCGTCAATCCATCCGGCGCAGAGAAGGTCACCGTCATGTCACTACGATTTAAAGGCAGGGTCGCTGCTGGCCTTATCGCGATACTGACACTGGGCGCGTTCCAGGCCGCCCCCACTGCAGGCCACGCAGCGACAACTACCCCGCTGTACTACGTCCTCCCCACTACCTCAAACCTCTCAGGCACGGTCGGTACGCCGTTCGGCCAAGGATTCCAAGTTTTTGGCGGCGGAACCCGTCCGATCACCTGGTCCGTCACCGCTGGCTCGCTGCCGGGCGGGTTGACACTGATCAAGAACTGGGGCAACTCCTCGACGATGATCTCCGGTACGCCGACCACGGTGCAGACCAGCACATTCACCATCCTGGCTAAGGACAGGTCCGGCAACTCGCTGCGAAAGTCTTTTACCATTGCGATCTCCGCCGCTGCTCCGCCAAGGTTCACCGCCATCGACAACGCCCTGGCTAGCGGCCAGGTGAGCGTCGACTACTCATGGTCGCTTTACACAACCGGCGGCACCATGCCCTACACCTTCAGCATCATCTCTGGTGTGCTCCCACCTGGACTGGCCCTCACAAGCACCGGTGGAGCCATCTTCGGAGTGCCCACCAGGAGCGGCACCTACTCATTTACCGCCAAAGTAGTGGACGCCAAGGGTCTGCAGGCCTCCCGGACTTTCACGATCACCATCACCTAGCCGGGGTGACCCCAACGCCAACGGGTTAGCCGTCGTGGAGCATCCGGGCGGCAATCCGGCGTGGAAGGGACGCCTTCATCACCTCTTCCAGAGACATCGGGACACCGTCGGGGCCAGCCAGCGGCACCCGCCAGTTGGGGTATTCGTTGTTCGTTCCCGGCTGGTTGATGATCCGGCGATCGCCAACCAGATCACCCAAAGCCACTCCCAACATCTTCGACGGCGTTTGCGCGAGATAGCGGTGGAGCGCCACAACCATGGCCTCTTGATCACCGTCCGGTGAGAGCAGCCCGCGATCGATCAACTCGTCACCGACCATGGCCAAGACGGAAAGTTCCTGCTCAATCTCTTCACCAATGGGTCGCGTCAAGAGCCCCAAGTCGTTACGCAGGTCCACATGAGCCAGCTCGAGATAGCCAGCCGTAGGTGGCAGATCATGGGTTGTGACCGAAGCCAAACACAGTTCGCGATATCGCTCGGGCGGCAAGAGCCCACCGTCGGCCTTCTCAAACCACAGGATCGACGTACCCAAGATGCCGCGCTCAAGCAGATGTTCTCGGGCGTAAGGCGCCACGACACCGAGGTCTTCTCCCACCACCACCGCGCCAGCGCGATGCGCCTCCAAAACCAGGATCCCGATCAACGCTTCGTGGTCATAGTGCACATAGGCGCCCTGGTCAGCACTCATGCCGTTAGGCACCCACCACAGCCGAAACAGCCCGATCACGTGATCGACGCGGATGCCACCCGAGTCGCGCAACACCCCCCGGACCATGTCGCGGAACGGCGCATAACCCAACTCGGCCAACCGCTCAGGATGCCACGGCGGCTGCGACCAGTCCTGGCCCAACTGGTTGTATTGATCAGGCGGGGCACCCACCGAAACGCCCTGCGCCAACGCGTGATGAAGACTCCAGGAATCAGCCCCCTCAGGGTGTACGCCGACGGCTAGATCGTGCACCACACCCAACGACATGCCTGCCTTCAGCGCCTTGCGCTGCACCCTCTCAAGCTGCTGCACCAACTGCCATTGCAGCCACCGGTGAAACTCGATCTCGGTCTCGTGTACTGACTGAAAATGGGCCACCACAGTGGGATCGGCAGCTGCCAAGGCCGTCGGCCAATCCCCCGCTCCGCCATACTTCTCGGCAATCGCGCACCACGTCGCAAACGAGGTAAGGCCTTCGCCTTCAGTCTTCTTGAATTTCTTGAGCGCAGCCTTGTCAGGCGCAGCCCTGAACATCCGCCATAGCGCCTGCCGCTTCAACGCCCACGACGAATCCCGGTCGATCGTGTCGTCGCCGTTGAGTGTTTGAGCGGTCTCCGCCAAAGCCAACACGGCCTGCCGATCCACCCGACTCAGCGACTCCATCCCTGGAAGTTGCTCGACGCGGAGATAGATCGGATTGGCAAAGCGTCGAGTGGTCGGGAGGTAGGGAGAAGGCTCCATCGGAGGCGTCGGCTGGGCGGCATGCAGCGGATTGATCAGGACGAATTCGGCGCCGAGATCCTCACCGGCCCATTTGGCCATCGTCGCCAGATCGCCCAAGTCACCGATTCCCCACGAGCCGGCCGATCGCACTTGATAGAGCTGTGTCATCAGGCCCCAAGCTCGCCGGCCTTTGCGCAGCGACTTGGGCAACTTCAGCCGGTCGGGCGTGACGATTAACGTCGCCGTGCCCCGCACACCTTCAGCACCCTCAGCCACCAACTGGTGCCAACCCAAGGGCAGATCGGCAGCGAGCTCAAAGGTGGCCTCCCCGATGAGCTGGTCATCGATCTGACGCGGCTCGACCCAATGATCAACCTGTTGTACGTCGCGCTTGGACCCGTCCTCAAGCAACAGGGTCAGGGTCGCCGGGGTCTCATGGACCACATGCACCGGCACCCGGGCTGGTGATCCGAAACGGACGACCACGGTCGGCGGGAGCATCTGTCGCCAGGGAGCTTCGTGGGCGGCCGCCAGCGAAACTCGGCACTCCTCATCGGTGTTTGCCACCACCCCGAGCGCAGCGAGCACCGACTGCAACGTCTCTGCGGAGGCGGGCACTTGATTGCCCTGCCAGTCCCAGTAGTCGGTGCCTACTCCATGGGCTTGGGCCAACTCGACCAATGCGGACGAGGGGCCTGACGATTGACCCGCCCCGCGACCAGAGTCACTCATGTGTCCAGTGTTCCATCTGGTCTGTCTCTCAAGGGTCCCGACGCGCAATGATGTGCCCATGCCCTCAGGAACCGCATCGCGCGCCGGACAAGTCGCTTCACCTTCGGATCTTGTTGACGTCCCCCACCTGGTGACTGCCTACTTCACCGAACACCCCGACCCGGACAACATCGACCAACAGGTCGCTTTCGGCACTAGTGGCCACCGTGGCACGAGCCTGAAGACATCGTTCAACGAGGACCACATCGCGGCGACGACCCAGGCGATCTGTGACTATCGCTTGGCACAGGGCTTCGATGGTCCGCTGTTTATTGGCCGCGACACCCACGCCTTGTCGGAGCCGGCATGGGCCACGGCGCTCGAGGTTCTCGTCGCCAACGACGTGACCGTGCTGGTGGATGCGGATGACCGCTACACCCCGACCCCGGCGGTCTCCCACGCGATCCTCCGCGCCAACCTGGGCAAGACGCTGGGTGTGCGCAACTCAGGGTTGGCCGACGGCATCGTCGTTACGCCGTCCCACAATCCGCCGTCCGACGGCGGTTTCAAATACAACCCTCCCCACGGAGGTCCGGCTGACACGGATGCCACGTCGGTGATTGCAGCGCGGGCCAACGAACTGATTCGCGGTGGTTTGGCGGAGGTACGCCGGGTGCCATTCACGCGGGCGCGTGCGGCCTGCGCGGCGTACGACTTCTTGGGGACGTACGTCGATGACTTGCCCTCAGTCGTCAACATCGAGGCCATTCGCGATGCAGGTGTGCGGATCGGCGCTGACCCGCTGGGTGGTGCGGCCGTCGACTATTGGGCGGCCATTGCGGATCGACTGCGACTCAACTTGACCGTCGTCAATCCGCTGGTCGATCCGACCTGGCGTTTCATGACGCTTGATTGGGACGAGAAGATCCGGATGGATTGCTCCTCGCCGTCGGCAATGGCGTCGTTAATCAAGCGCAAAGACGAATACGACATTGCCACCGGCAACGACGCCGACTCCGACCGACACGGCATTGTCACCCCGGACGCCGGCCTGATGAATCCCAACCACTTCCTGGCTGTGGCGATCCAGTTCCTCTTCGGTGGGGCACGTTCGGGGTGGCCGGAGACGGCACGCATCGGCAAGACGCTGGTGTCGTCGTCGATGATCGATCGCGTCGCGGCCGGCCTAGATGGTGGGCGGGGCAAGCCGATGGTCGAGGTGCCGGTCGGCTTCAAGTGGTTCGTGCCCGGCTTGATCGATGGCTCGTTTGGCTTCGGCGGCGAAGAGTCCGCAGGTGCGTCGTTCCTCCGGATGGATGGCTCGACGTGGACGACCGACAAGGACGGCATCATCTTGGCCCTGTTGGCCTCGGAGATCTTGGCCTTGACGGGCAAGTCGCCGTCTCAGCATTACGCCGACCTAGTCGCTGTGCATGGCGACCCGGCGTACGCCCGGATCGATGCACCCGCCACTCGTGAGCAGAAGGCCAAACTCGGTGCGCTTGCCCCTTCCGATGTCACCGCCACCTCGCTGGCAGGGGAAAAGATCACCGCCAAACTCACCGAAGCCCCCGGCAACGGCGCCAAGATCGGCGGCCTCAAGGTCACCACCGAATCAGCCTGGTTTGCCGCTCGACCGTCGGGCACTGAGGACGTCTACAAGATCTACGCCGAGTCCTTCAAGGGTGCCGACCACCTAGCGCTCGTCCAAGCCGAAGCGCGTGAGGTTGTCTCCGCCGCCCTCGCCTGAGAAGCGTCTGAATCCCAAACATAGTGGAGGAAATTGCGCACCAGGTGCGCCAAAACCTCCATTTTGTTGGTTGAGGAGGCGCGCCAGCGCCGTACTTCCAGGTGGTTGAGGAGGCGCGCCAGCGCCGTACTTCCAGGTGGTTGAGGAGGCGCGCCAGCGCCGTCTCGAAACCACAACCCGCCCGATGTTTAGGCGAGGGAAGCCGGCCGCCCCACGGCGGCTTTGCCGCGCGTGACCAGCCCCACGGACATCCCCATCATCGGGACCAATTGCGCAACGAAGGCGCTATTGGTGTCAGGGATGGTGACCAGATTCCCCCAGGCGATGGCAGCGACGACAGCGATCCCGATGCCAGCAAAGGTCGAACCCATCACTCGATTGAGCGTCGGTGGTCGCCCCCAAAACCGACTGCTCGCGAGCATGATCGCGACCTGAATGACCACGAGCCCGACAACTGCAACCACCATGCGCCCCCGCTCAAGAATCCGAGAATGCGAGGTTAACACCACCCCGGCACGGGGAGTCGCTCTCCCAATTTCACCGTCTGGCGAGGGGTCAGTGCATCCATCTGTTGGCGGACAGGCTGTCCAGCCGACCGTTGTCAGTACGCCACCCTGAGGGCCAGGGTGCGGATTGGCTGGTGGCATTTAGAATTCGGGCATGGCCAACCCCAAACCTGACAACGAGATCGAGCGCGTCCTGGTAGTCATGGCGCACCCAGATGACTGCGACTTCTCCTGCGCTGGGACGCTGGCCGGGTGGACCACAGCCGGCATCGAGGTCACGCTGTTGTGCCTGACTCGAGGCGAGCAGGGAGCCCAGCCGGATGCTGACATCTCGACCATTCCCGCGCTGCGGGAGTTCGAACAGAGGGCGGCGAGTGGTGAACTCGGCGTCAAAGATGTGCGCTTCCTGGACGGTCATCCCGATGGCAGCCTCACCCCAACACCTGACCTCGTCCAAGAGATCGTGCGGGTGATGCGCGACGTACGACCTCAGCGCGTCATCGGCCAGTCACCGGAGCGCAACTATGACCGAATCTTCGGCTCTCATCCGGACCACCTAGCGTCGGGAGAAGCAACCATGCGGGCGGCTTATCCGGCTGTGGAGAACCCGTTCGCCTTCCCCGAACTCCTCACCGAGGGCCTCGAGCCCTGGAAGGTCAGCGAACTCTGGCTCGTCTCTCACCCCACCCCCGACCACGGCGTCGACACAACGGACCACTTCGACCGCAAAGTGGCCGCGCTGAAACAGCATGAATCCCAGACCGGCCACCGCGCTGACCTGGAGGAGATGCTCCGCGGCTGGGGCGCCATGAACGCCAAGACCGTCGACCTCCCCGAAGGCCGCCTCGCCGAACTCTTCAAGGTCGTCGCAATCAACCTCTAGATATCCGCGTGGGTCGGGTCCGCACCGGGGTTTCGAGACGCTGGCGCTCGCTCCTCAACCACCTGGCGCCCTCGCTGGCGCTCGCTCCTCAACCACCAGCGGGCGGGATCAGAACTGGTAGGTGACGATTCCGACGATCGACAAAAGGGTGGCGCCGCGGAGGAGGAGTACGCCGAGGGCCTTGTCACTGCGGAGCAGCCACACCCCAGCGCAGCCCGCGATGATCGACACCAACAACAACACGGTCGGGATCAGCGTGATGGTCGCGGTGACGACGTACGACGTCAGCACCAGGATCGAGACCATGGTCAGACCGACCCAGGCATAGGTAAGCCAGGGCGGAGTCTCGTGTTCGGGGTTCCCTGATTCCGGTGTCCCAGATTTCGGTGTTCCAGTCATGGCGGCAGAGTAGGTCATCAGCCCGCTCGACGGCAGAGTTGGAGGCGTCGTGCACACTTCGCTCATGAATTCCGCCAATAACCTCACGTCTTTCAGCGCCACATCCCTCGACGGACGCGAGGTCGATTTGGCGGAGTACTCCGGAAAAGTTGTCCTCGTCGTCAACACTGCTTCCGCTTGCGGTTTCACGCCGCAGTACGCCGGATTGCAGGAGGTCTACGACAAGTTCCGCGACGAGGGGTTTGCCGTGCTGGGCTTTCCCTGCGATCAGTTTGGGCATCAGGAACCCGGAGAAAACGACGAGATCGCGACCTTCTGCGAACGCAACTTTGGGGTCACGTTCCCAATGTTCGCCAAGGTCGACGTCAATGGCGAAGACGCCCACCCCCTCTTCCAATGGCTGAAGACCGAAAAGGGCGGGCTGCTCGGCAGCAAGATCAAGTGGAACTTCACCAAGTTCCTGGTGGGCAAGGACGGCCGCGTGATCAAGCGCTATGGCTCGACCACCAAACCCGAAGCAATCATCAGCGACATCGAAGAAGCCATCCTCGCGGCGGCCAGTTAGAGCAACGCCAGCCACGCCTTGGCCGCCCCATCGAAGGGTGGGAACTCGGCGAGCATGTTGGCGCGCAGGCGGGCGCAACTCAGTGACGCGGCAGCGATAATCTCCGGTGGGTAGCCGAATAACACTTGGTGTTCGGCAAACTCATCTTCGTCCTCGACCCAGACGCTGCCATCGATTCCGACCGCCACATCGAGGTCGAGATCGACCGCGCGAAGCACGGAGCCATCCCACACCGGAGGCGTCGCGATATCGACGTACGTCCGCACGGGTCCGCCCACCGCGTGGAAAGTCGCCAGCCAACTGCGCTCGACATCCGAGCCGGGTGGTGGAACGAGCGAGACCTGATCGACTGGCGTGATTACCTCGGCTCCGGGCCTGGACATGTAGGTCCCGGCCGGGATGCCGATCCAGTCCCCTTGCACATCCGACCCAAGTAGGAACGCGTCGAAGGCCCAGTGGGGATGGTCACCCCACTTGGTCATCTCGACGCGAACCGTCGACCCGTCAGTGGGAGTTTCTGGCACGGCGTGTTTGCGACATTCAGTGACGGGTCGGCGGGGGTGTCGGTCGGCGGGGTGTCAGGCGGCGATGTTGTCGCGGCGTACGGCGCGCTTCGGCGTGACCTTGGGGCCCTTGGCCTCGGCCAAACGACGAGCCTCCTGGGTCATCCGAGCCTGCGCCGCTCGACGAACCTTCGAACCGCCGCGGGAGATCTTGTAGAGCTTGACGAACTGCTGCGGCAGATTCTTCGGGGTCGTCGTCTCGAGCCAGCCATTGGGCAATGACAGCCGGAAGACCTTGTGCCACGCCGAATAGACCTGTGGCGCCAGCGGGCGAGCGAGGTAGGTCAGATCGTATTTCTCAAACAAGTCCTGCACCAGCGGCGCGATCTCGTGATAGCGGTTTGACGGCAGATCGGGGAACAAGTGGTGCTCGATCTGGTGGGACAGGTTGCCGGTCATGATGTGCATCAGCGGCGAGCCGGAGATGTTGGCCGAGCCAAGCATCTGGCGGACATACCAATCACCCTTGGTCTCCCCCTCGATCGAGCGCTTCTCGAAGGTCTCAACGCCCTCGGGGAAGTGGCCACACATGATGACCGAGTGGGCCCACACGTTGCGGACCATGTTGGCCACGACGTTGGCGCCTAGCGTGTGAAAGAACGACGGCCCGGACAGTAGCGGGTGGATCAGGTAGTCCTTGCCCATCTGGCGACGAATCTTCTTCAGAACCAACTTGCCGTTGGCCTTGAACTCCGGATCATCGAGTCGTTTGGTCTTCAACCGGGCCCCGAGTTCGAGGTCGTAGGCCGCGATGCCATATTCGAAGATCAGCGCGTTGATCATGTTCCACAGCGGCTGACCAAGGTGAGCAGGGTGCCACGGCTGGCCCTCATCAGCGCGGAAGATGCCGTAGCCAAGGTCATTGTCCTTGCCGATGACGTTGGTGTAGTTGTGGTGGATCTCGTTGTGCGCGTGCTTCCACTGGTCAGAGGGCGACGCCGAATCCCACTCCCAGGTGGTCGAGTGGATCTTAGGATCGCGCATCCAGTCCCACTGGCCGTGCAGGACGTTGTGACCGATCTCCATGTTTTCGAGGATCTTGGCCACGCTGAGACCGGCCGTGCCAACCAGCCACGCCGGCGGGAACAGCGAGAAGAGCAGCACGGCACGCGAGCCCAACTCGAGGTAGCGCTGGGTCTTGATGACTTTGTGGATGTAGGCCGCGTCGGAGGCCCCACGCTTCTCTAGGAACTCCTGGCGAATCGCGTCCAGTTCACGGCCCAACTCCTCGATGTCCTCCTGGGTGAGGTGAGCGATCGGGTTATCGGACTTCTTTTGAATGGCAGTCATTGCGTTCCTCCTGGTGCTCGATGTGCCTAGTGGTCTAAGTGGCAGTCGCCGGCGGCGGCTGAGATGCAGGTCTGGATATTGACGCCGTCTCCGGGCGTCGCGGTGGTGATTTCGCCGTTGCGCAGGTCGCGTACGACGCCCTCTTGCAGTGGCAGAACGCAGCCAAAACAAATGCCCATCCGGCAACCGCTCGGCATCAAAACCCCAGCGGATTCGGCGATGTCCAAAATGGGGGTGTCGCCAGCAGCCTCGATCGTCTTGCCGTTGGCAAAGGTGAGGGTGCCACCCTCGCCGGCCACGATTCGCTTGGTGCGGAACTGTTCGGTGAACAGCGGCCAGCCACGCTGGTCATGGTGCTCCTGGAGCGCGTCCATCAGGCCGGCCGGTCCGCAGGCAAACGTCGTACGCGTAGCGAGATCCGGCACCAAGTCAGCAAGTTGATTGATGTCGAGGACGCCGTGGGTGTCGTCGTAGCGAGCGATCAACGTGATCGCGCCCGCCTTGTCGAGGGCCTGAAGATCACGCAGGAAGATCGAGTCTGGCTCGGTCGGCGCGACGTGCACGACGGTGATCTCATAGTGATCGCTGCGCGGCAGACGCACAACGCCTGAGTCGGTCACCGGGAAGAGATTGCGCAGCATGCCGACGACTGGCGTGATGCCGGAGCCGGCGGTCACGAAGAGGAGGCGTCCGCCGTCAGTCGGCAGCACGAACTCACCGGCCGCCTGCTCTAGGTGGACCAGTGTCCCGGGTTTGGCTTGCCGAACGAGGTGGGTGCTCACCAGGCCGTCTGGAACTGCCTTGACCGTGATCGAGATCCGCCCATCGGCTCGCGGGCCGTGGGTCAATGAGTAAGCGCGCCACTGGCGGATGCCTTCGACATCGATGCCTATCCGGAGGTATTGGCCCGGGATGTGTCCCGCCCAATCCGCCCCAGGCTGAATCTCGATAGTGGCGGCATCTTTGGTCTCAAACTTGACGGCGGTGATGCGCCCGCGCAGGTCTGCTCCGGAGCGAAGGGGGCTAAACAGGTCGAGATAGTCGGCCGGGAGCAACGGCGTCGTTGCGGCTTCGGCGAAACGAGTTATCCGGGCCCGCAGCGTGGTCGAGAGGTGTCCCTCGGCAGAAGTGCGCTCGGATGTCATGCTCACATTGTTGATCATGCCTGGTCAGATAGGGTAAATTCATGACCAGTCCGAGTGAATATCGTCCTCAATATTGTTCGCAGGAGACAGTTTTGTCTGATCTAGCAGCCCCTAAATCGACAGAACCTGAGCGAATGGGGCGATTGGCGCTCGATCCGGCCCTGGCGAGCCTTTTGGGTGAACAACTTCGCGAAGTCGCCGGGCACACGATCGACGCCATCATGGCCGAGGTGCCCGCCTACGCCGGCGCCCTCAGCGGCCGGATGGGCGCCAACATTGAGAATGCCGTGCAGATGGCTTTGGGCGGTTTCTTGAGGCGTGCGGCTCGTGGCCCCCATGACGACGGCAGCCCCACAGCGCAGTCGCCTGCCCTCGATGGCGCCTACAACTTAGGTCGCGGCGAAGCCCGCAACGGCAGGTCGGCCGACGCTCTCCTGGCTGCCTACCGAGTCGGCGCTCGCGTGGCCTGGCGCGAGCTCTCCGCAACCGCCGTTAAGCAACAGGTGCCCGCCCAGACATTGGCTTCGTTCGCGGAGCTCGTCTTCGCCTACATCGACGAGCTATCGGCCGCCAGCGTCGCCGGCCACGCCGACGAGATGGCCAGCAGCGGTCGACTGAGAGAGCGAGACCTGCAACGCCTCGCCTCGGCGTTGCTGCGCGGCGCGGCTCCCGACGTACTTCTTGCGGCAGCCAAGCGCGCCGAATGGTCCCCACCCAACTCGCTGACCGCGGTCATCGTGCCGGAAGCACAGGTGCGCTCGGTCTTGGCGGGAGCTGACCCTCGAACACTGCAACCCAGTGAAGACTTGGGCGTGCTCGACCCGGGTTTGGGTGTGCTGCTGGTGGCCAACGCTGACGGGCCGATGCGTGCTTTGCTGATGCGGACCTTGGCCGACAGGTCCGCGGTGGCTGGCCCAGCCCGCCCGTGGCGCGAGGTCCACTCCTCTTATGACCGAGCGCGCCGCGGGCTCCCGCTTCGGGAGGGATCCACGACCGTTGACACCGAAGACCACCTCGTGGAGTTGGTGCTCAGCGCAGACGTCGCGGCATTGGCTGATTTGCGAGCCAAGGCCCTGGCTCCCCTCGCGGGCCTCAAACCAGCAACCGCCGATAAATTGACTGAGACGCTGCGCGCCTGGCTGCTCCATCATGGCCGCCGTGAGGCGATAGCGGAGTTCCTCTTCGTCCATCCTCAGACGGTCCGCTATCGGATGGGCCAGCTGCGGGAGTTGTACGGCGCGGGGCTCGACGATCCGAGAACCGTCTTGGAACTGACCATCGCCCTCGGCAACTAGCCCACCTCACTAACATGGGCGGGTGGCTGTCGCGGAAAAAGCCGAACCTCGATGCGGCGTCGCATTTCCCGCTCAGAACGGCGAGCGCAGCACGAGTGCTGTTGGCCGGACCGTCGTGCACTCGGCGCTCACCAGCATCGACCCCGAGGGCGCCCGGAGGGCGGGAGCCACCACCAACTGGCGCAAAGACTATGTCGCCTGCTTCCGCCGCGTGGTGGAGTCAGGATTCGAATCGAAGTTTGCTGCCGAGTCAATAGCGCAGCAAGGCCTCGCTGAGCTCCATCAACGGATGGTGTGGACGAGCCCTGCTGAGGACGACGTACCCCTGGCTGATTGGGTGCCACACGTCGGTCCGGAACAAGGATTCAGCACCGAGATCGTTTCTGGCTGCCGGCCCGCTGAGCAGGTCTTGGGTGTGCCGCTTCGCGGCCGGTTGCTGCGCGGGGCTGACCTCAGCGCCCAACTCGAGGCCTGGGTCACCGCCGGCGTGATGGAACCTTCGGCAGCCGAATCGATCGGTGAGGTGATGGCGCATCCCGAGTGGCTTTCCCTGCCCGGGCGCACCGTGGTGTGCGTCGGTGCGGGCGCGGAGCTCAGCCCGGTGGAACCGTTGCTGCAGTGGGGAGCCAGCGTCGCAGCCATCGACCTGCCGGGCGAGCAACGATGGGCTCGGCTGCGCACTATCGCCGAAAGGTCAGCCGGACAACTCGCTCTGCCAGTTCGTGCGGACGGCTATGGCGATGCTGCCGGAGCCGACCTGCTGACCGATCTTCCCGCCCTGATCGATTGGGCTGCCACCTTGGGGACAGGGCTCGTCGTCGGCAACTACACCTACGCCGACGGTGGCACCAACGTTGCTCTTGCGGCGGCTTGTGATGTGTTTTCGCTACGGTTGCGAGATCGCGTTGGCGACCTCACGCTGGCCTTCCTGGCCACGCCCACGGACGTGTTTGTCGTTCCTCAAGAGGCAGTCGAGGCGTCAGTTAGTGCGCATGCCTCCCGCTCATTGCTCTCCCGAGCCGGACGGGGTTTCGCAGGCGGCTTGAGTCGGCAAGCCTTGCTTCGGGCCAACTATCCAGCCAGCACGGCTGGTGCGCAGATTCATGACGCGCTGGTTCCCCAGCAGGGGCCTAACTATGCGTTGGCCAAACGCATTCAGCGCTGGCGGGCGACCTCGGAGCGGGCCGCTGGGCGCGCGGTCTCAATCAACGTTGCGCCCCCCACACGGACACATTCGGTGATGAAAAACAGGAGTCTTGCGGCGGCCTACTCCGGTGCGGGTTTGTTCAACGTGGAGGTCTTTGAGCCCGCGACAACGCGGTTCTTGATGGCCGCGCTGCTGGTCCATGACCTCTGCGTCGAGCCACCCGTTTGGGAGCACCCGTGGCAGGCCGAAGCCGATCAGGCCGTGCATGGGGGCCTTTGGCGTACGGCGTACTCCCCGCGCTCCGCGCTTGGCCTGGCCGCCGTGGCTGGCCTCCCCCGCTCGTTGCTTCAAAGCAGCCGACGGCCCTAGAGCAGCCGACGAATAGCCTCGACGGCGCCCTGGAGGTAGCGCTCCACCACCTCGCGCTCCGCGTCGGAGAGACGGCCATCGAGCTCCGCAAGGGCCAGGAACATCGGCATCAGATGGCCGATCACCTCGACTCGGGCCGAGTCGGTGATGACAACACTCACGCGCCTGCCATCGATGGGATGCGGCACCCGATTGACATGCCCGTGGGCCTCAAGGCGGTCAACGATCCCCGACGCGGCGGCTGAGGTGACGCCCAGTCTGCGAGCCAGCTCGACCGGACCTAGATCGTCCTCCATGAGCATTTCGAGGGCGTTTAACTCCGAATGGCTGAGCTGTGCTCGCTTAGCAACGGCGGGTCCGACGGCGCCTGCGAGCGCAACCAACTCGCGCAACGACTGAAGCGATGCGCTCTGCATCGAGGGGACGACGTCCTCGGGAGATGTGGGGTCTGCCATTTCCTAGCTAACTAACTGTGTAACCTTCTGAGCAATCTACTCGGTTAGGGCAACTTTAGTGGCCCGTCGTACGAAGAGGTAAGCATGCGGCCCAACTCCACCACGTCAATCTCGGCACTCATCGTGCACCCCAAACGCTCCTGGCTGGTCGCGTTGTTGGTGGCCATCTTGGGTGTGCTCATCATCGGAGCGCTAGGCCAGGCCGAGCGCACCACTGGCGCAACCGACGCATTGCCCGAAGGCGCGGATAGCACCAAAGTTGTGGAGCTCTCCGAAGAATTGCCTCAGGACGCTGGCAGTTCGGCGGTGGTGCTTTTCAGCAGCGATGCTCCCCTCGACGCCGCCACCCAAGCCACCCTGACCGAGACGTTCATGGGCCTGCTCCCGAGTGACGCCGCACCAGCCGGTCCCCCAGGCTTGACGCTCTCTGAGGACGGCACTGCCGCCTTTGGCATCATTCCGGTCACCGTCAAAGGCGCTACCGAAATCGCCGAGGTTGTGAAGGACATTCGCAAGCAGGTCGACGCTGACCTGCCCGACGGCGTGACCGCACAGGTCACGGGACCGGCCGCCATTCAGGCCGATCTGGCGGCAGTTTTCGACGGCGCGGACGTGCGCCTGCTGTTGGCTACCGCCGGCGTGGTTGCCCTGCTGCTCCTCATTACCTACCGCAGTCCGTTCTTATGGGCGATCCCGCTGGTAGTCGTGGGACTCGGTGATCAGGTTGCGGCGGTGCTCGCCACGCGCACCCTGGCGGCCTTCGATGTGCCGTGGGATGAGTCCACCGTGGGCATCCTCTCGGTGCTCGTCTTCGGCGCGGGCACGGACTATGCGCTGTTGTTGATCTCCCGCTACCGCGACGAACTCAAGATCTTCGAGAGTCGCTACGACGCGATGTCAAAGGCCCTGCGTGGCACCGCCGAAGCTGTGGTGGCGAGTTCCACCACGGTCTTCTTGGGGTTGTTGACGCTGTTGCTGTCGGTGATCCCGAGCACCCGCGGGCTCGGCTTAGCCTGCGCCGTTGGCGTCTTGGTCGCCGCTGTCTTTGTGCTCACTTTGCTGCCCGCACTTCTGGTTCTGTTTGGTCGCTGGATCTTCTGGCCGCTGACCCCGCGCGTCGGCCAGCAGACCTTGGTCGACGGGCATTCGCTGTGGCGCCGGATCGGCGACACGGTGGCAACTCGGCCGCGCACGTTTGTAGCGGTCACCGTCCTCCTCTTGGCCGTGCTCTCCTCTGGCGTCTTCCAGATTCAGACTGGGCTGTCGCAATCGGATCAGTTCCTCGAAAAGCCCGAAGCGATTGCCGGAGCCGAACGATTGGCAAAGTCCTTTCCCGCTGGCAGTGCCGACCCAACCGTGGTGCTGACTCGAGCCAACGCCGAGGAAGTCGCTGCAGCTGCTGGGAAGGTTGCCGGGGTCACCTCCGCCGCCGTTTCGGTCTCTGGCGACAACCTCGCCCAAGTCAACGTAGTTCTCGAGGCCGACCCGGGCAGCCAGCAAGCAGAGGAGTCGATTGTCGACCTGCGCTCGGCCCTGGCGGCGTACGACGACACCTGGGTGGGTGGCACAGCGGCCCTCGACCTCGACGCCGCCGACGCGGCCGCCCGGGATCGTCAGGTGATCATTCCGGTCATTTTGGTGCTGGTGTTGGTCGCGCTGATGCTGTTGCTTCGGTCCGTCGTCGCTCCCATCATTTTGATTGCCACCGTGGTCGGCACCTACTTCGCGAGCCTGGGTCTGGCCTGGTGGCTGTTTGTCGGCGTCTTCGGCTTCGAGCGCCTCGATGTGGGAGTGCCCCTGCTGGCTTTCATCTTCGGGGTCGCCCTAGGCGTCGACTACAACATCTTCTTGGTCAGCAGAGCCGCTGAAGAGTCCGTCGGCCGCGGTCCCCGGGAAGGAATGCTTCGCGGGCTGACCGCGACGGGCGGGGTCATCACCAGTGCCGGCATCTTGCTGGCCGCGGTGTTCGCCGTGCTCGGGGTCTTGCCGCTGGTTGTCCTCGCCCAACTCGGCGCCGTGATCTGTATCGGCGTACTCCTCGACACCTTGATCGTCCGAACCGTTCTCGTGCCAGCGATTGCGCTCTGGCTCGGGGACCGATTCTGGTGGCCGCGTCAGGTCGGCTGACTACTGTGGAACGAGTGAATCGGCGACAGCTTGGCACTTGGTGGAACACGAGCGAGATAAGCCGATTCCTGAGCGCCACGCTGATCGACCCGGTGCCCCGCGATCATCGCGAAGACGATGCGGCTTTTCGGCGTCGACGGATCGTCGTGGCGCTTACTTTGGTGCTGGGCGCTGCGTTGCTGGGAATCTCGCTCAATCTCACCCCAGGTGACAACCGGTTCTATGCGCTCACGATCCTGCTGGCCAGCGTGTGGACCATTGGGGCGTTTGCTTCCGGGCCCCTCCATCTCGGCTGGGCAAACACCCGTGCGGGCGAGCGGCACGCGCGTCCCGTCATCCAACCGATCGCCATCGGCATCCTCGCCGTCGGGGTCGCGTGTTTGATCACCATCGCAGCCGCACAAGTGCCCGCTTTACGCGATCAAATGAACTCGGTGCTCGACTATGCCCGCTTTGCGTCGTTGCCCTTGGTGGCCCTGATCACTTTGATCAACGGGCTTGCGGAAGAGTTGTTCTTTCGCGGCGCGTTGTATGCCGCCATTGGCGAACGCTTCCCAATCTTGTGGACCACCGGACTTTATGCCCTGACGACAGCCGTGACCGGGAATCCGATGCTCGTCTTGGCGGCGATCATTCTGGGTCTGATTGTCGGGCTGCAGAGACGCGTGACCGGTGGCATCTTGGGTCCGATGTTGACCCATGTCATCTGGTCATTGTCCATGCTCTTCATTTTGCCTGCCCTGATTGGAGCGGTGTCATGACTGACCAAACGGGAGGGCATCAACAGGCTCAACCATCGACGATTCTCGTCACTGGTGCGACCGGTTACATAGGGTCTCGACTCGCACCGGAACTGGTCAAGGCCGGCCATCAGGTGCGGGTGTTGACCCGGAATGCCGAACGGCTGGCAGATCGGCCGTGGGCCGCCCAGGCGGAGATCGTTGAGGGCGACGCGACCAATCCGAACGACTTGAGAAAAGCGTGCGCCGGGGTCGACGCGGCCTACTACCTATTGCACTCGATGGACGGCAAAGGTGACTTTGTGTCCCGTGATCGCCAACTTGCGCTTGATTTCGGTGCCGCCGCCCGCGCCGAGTCAGTGGGGCGAATTGTCTACCTTTCGGGCTTGCACCCCGCCGACACCGAGCTCAGCGATCACTTGGCTTCGCGGGTGGAAGTCGGTCAGATTTTGATGTCTTCCGGGGTGCCGACTGCCGTGCTTCAGGCTGCCGTCATCATCGGCTCGGGCTCGGCGTCGTTTGAAATGTTGCGCCACCTCACTCAACGCCTGCCTGTCATGGTGGCTCCTCAGTGGCTTGAGAACCGGATCCAACCGATCGGGATCGCTAACGTGCTCCACTATTTGATGGCGGCCGCAACTCTCGACTCGAAGCTAAATCGGACTTTTGATATCGGCGGCCCCGATGTCATCACCTACCGCCAGATGATCACGACGTACGCCGTCGAAGCTGGCATCCGCACTCCCTGGATCCAGACCATCCCCGTGCTAACTCCGCGGCTAGCCTCACACTGGGTTGGGTTGGTGACGCCCGTGCCGACCGGGGTCGCCAAACCACTGGTCGGCAGCCTTACCCACGAGGTGATCTGCCGAGAACATGACCTGGACGGCATTGTCGGTCCGCCGCCGGGTGGCGCCGCGACGTTCCCCGAGGCACTTCAGGCTGTGCTCAACCAACGGCGGCTATCGGCTCATCCGGCGGCCAGTCTGCGCACTGGTCGGCCCGAGCCGGGCACGGTGGATCCGGCCTATCTCACCGCCGCCGACCCGGAGTGGGCCGGCTGACCCAGCTGCGGGCGGCGTACGGCGCGACCGTGCCGGTCAAGCCGCAAGTTCTCCCTCCGAACCGAACCTCGCGATCGGCGTGTCGCGTGCCCTTTCAGAGGGAATTGGCTGCTGAGCCGAGTAAGTAGGCAAAATCTCACTTGTTAAAGTGATATCACTTTGATAGATTTTGGCCACCTACCGGGAAAGAGAGCGCTATGACCACCACCGAAGTGATCGAAGAACCGGCCGTCGCTATGCCCAGTCCTCAGGTGCGGGAGCGGGTTGCTTTCGGCATTCCGGGCCTGAAGTTTCTGGTGGGCCTTTTAGCGCTGACCGTTCTCGGCGCCGTCTTGATCCTCTCGCCGGTGTTCCAACTCTCGTCGGGCTCAGCCGCTTCCCGGGCGGTCACTCCCTTTGACATCACGATCATGATCCTCGGCGGTCTCCTCACCTTGACCAGTCTCATTCTCCTCACTGGTCTGACCATGGTCGCCCCGGGAGAAGCGCGGGTCCTGCAACTGTTTGGCCGTTACGTCGGCACCATCCGCAACGAAGGTCTGTGCTGGGTTAACCCCCTCACGACTCGCGACAAAGTATCGACCCGGATCCGCAATCACGAGACCGAAAACCTGAAGGTCAACGACCTGCGGGGCAACCCTGTCCAGATTGCCGCTGTCGTCGTGTGGCAGGTCTCGGACACTGCCCAGGCGAGCTTTGAGGTCGACGACTTCGTGGAGTTCGTCGCCATTCAGGCCGACTCGGCGTTGCGCCACGTCGCGAGCCGCTACCCCTACGACGACAACGGCGATGGCCAGCCTTCCTTGCTTGAAAACGCCGAGCAGATCACCGCCCAACTCGCCGGTGAAATCGGTCTTCGCGTTTCTGCCGCGGGTGTCACGGTGATTGAGGCCCGCCTGACACGACTTGCCTATGCTCCCGAAATCGCCCAGGCCATGCTGCGTCGTCAACAGGCCGGTGCCATCGTGGCCGCTCGGCAGCAGATCGTTGAGGGCGCCGTGGGGATGGTCGAGCAAGCGCTCAACAGGCTGACTGAGAATGGCGTCGTCGACCTCGACGAAGAGCGCAAGGCAGTCATGGTGAGCAATCTCCTCGTCGTACTCTGTGGCGACCGGGACGCGCAACCCGTGGTCAACGCAGGCAGCCTCTACTAGTACGTCGGGTCCTCAGAACCCATGTCCACCGAGCGAAAGAGCCTCTTGCTCAGACTCGATCCTGCGGTGCATGACGCACTGACCCGCTGGGCGAACGATGAGTTGCGCAGCACCAACGCGCAGATCGAGTTCCTCCTCCGACAAGGCTTGCGGCAAGCCGGCCGACTTCCCGACGACGTCGGGAGGATGCGACCTCGCGGTCGACCCCCAAAATCAGATAGTCCGCCGCGAAAATCATGAGTTTCCGCCTCTGAACCCTGATTTTCGCGGCGGACTATCTGATTTGGGGCAACCGTTCGGGCACCACTCGCGAAGTAGGTATGAGGCCGCTCACAGGAGTGGCCACGACCAGGAGCCTGACATGAAACTTCGCCGATCTCTTGCCGGAATCACTGCCTTCGCTGCCGTCTCAGCAGCCCTGCTCATCCCAGTCGGGTCAGCCTCGGCCAGCCCCGACGCCCCCGGCACCACCAGCCTTGCCGAGGTCCTGACCGCTGACGGCAACCAATTCGACCGCAACAAGTACGACTACGACATCGTCACCGAAGCGGTGCTTGCCGTGCTCGCGGAGAAGCCGGACAGCCCCGTCGGTCTGCTGACCGATGGCACCGTGCCGCTCACCGCCTTCATTCCCAACGACTTCTCCTTCAAGGTGCTGGCCAAGGATCTGACCGGCAAGTGGCCTAAGTCGGAGCGCAAAGCCTTCAACGCCATCGCTAGCGCGGTTGGCATCGACGCCATCGAGACCGTGCTGCTCTACCACGTGATTCCGGGCGCGACGATCGACTCAGCGGCCGCACTCGGCGCGAACGGGGCCGCATTGACCACCGCTCAGGGCGGCACCTTCACGGTGAAGGTGATCAACAAGACGAAGCCCTACATCCGGTTGAAGGACAACGACCCCAACGACCGCAACCCGTTCCTGGCCTATCGCAAGTTGGACATCAACAAGGGCAACGTCCAGATCGCACATGGCATCTGGTTCGTCCTTCGTCCGATCGATCTCTGAACCAACCCGGCAGCACCAAACCCAAGGAGTAGTTTGATGAAAATCATTTCCCGAACCGTGGCCGCCGGGGCAATCGCCCTCGCGTCGCTCACCGTGGCGGGCACCCCCGCGCAAGCGGCCGGCGAGGCTTCCGTTTCTGTTCTCCACGCCGTACCCGACGCCGTCGTCGACGTCTATGCCAACGGTGAGGCTCTCCTCACTGACTTTGAGCCTGGCACGCTCACCGACCCGGTGATGCTGCCCGAAGGCGACTACGACCTGAAGGTCGTTGCCGCCGGTGACGGGCCAGAGGGCGACGCCATCATCGAAGCCAACGGTGTTGCGGTGCCGGGTGGCGCCAACATCACGGTGGTGGCTCATCTCGATGCAGACGGCGGTCCGGTCCTCACCCCCTTCGTGAACGACGTCTCTGAGATCGCCGCCGGGGACGCCCGGCTCACTGTTCGGCATACGGCGGCAGCACCAGCAGTCGACGTACGAGCAGGCGGAGAGCCCGTCTTCACAGAGTTGAGTAACCCCAACGAAGCCTCGGCCGACCTCACTGCCGGCTCCGTTTCCGCTGACGTCACGTTGGCTGGCACAGACACCGTGGCGATCGGTCCGGCCGATGTCGATCTGGCCGAGGGTGTTCACACGATCGTCTATGCCTGGGGCAGCGCCGAAGCAGCCAACCTCCAGTTGGCCGTGCAAACCATTGCCGGCATGGACGCCTCTCCCGACGCCGTCCCGGGTGGCACCGGCGGACAAGCAGCACAACTAGGCGGCCAAAGCAGCGGCTGGCTCGTTGCCTTCGGCGGTCTAGCCGCGGCCCTGATCGCCTTCCTAGCGACAGGCAAACTGCGTCAGTCTCGGCCCTGAGTTCTCTCCCCCAGAGGACGGGACGTATTGACGCGAGGGCGGTCACCAATCACCAGGTGGCCGCCCTTCCTCATGGTTGAGGAGGGAGCGAAGCGAGCGTCTCGAAACCCATTTCAGGTGTCTCGAAACCAAGTTATTACGGTTTCCCGTTTCGTGTGACCGTTTCGATTTCAACCACTACCGTGGAACGTGCTGCATCCTGTTGGGGTACGCCGGGGGGACCGGGATGCCTATCAGCAGCAGCAACAGTCAGCGTCGAAGCCGTGGGGGCCCGACTCGTCCGATTCATTAGGGCTGCTGATCTATTGCACTTTGAAGGAGACCACCTCATGATCCGATCCGTCCGCCTGGCCGCCGCAGTCGCCGCCACGGCTATCGCCATCCCCGTCACCCTAGGAACCGCCGCCGATGCCAAGCAGGCACCGACCAAAACCTCCGAAGTGTCGGTCTTTCACGCCATTCCCAACATCGTTGTCGATGTCTACGCCAACGGCGAGGTGCTGCTGACCGACTTCGAACAGGGCGCGCTGACCGATCCCGTGACCCTCCCCGAGGGCGAATACGACCTAAAGCTGGTCAACGCCGGGGACGGGCCGGAAGGCGACGCGTTGCTCTCTGCCGATAACTTCCCCGTGCCCGCGGGTGAGAACCTCACAGTCGTGGCTCACCTCAATTCTGCCGGCGAAGCGATCATCACGCCGTACGTCAACAACAACGCCGATATCGCGGCCGGCGAGGCCCGGCTGACTGTCCGGCATATCGCGGGCGCAAAGAATGTCGACGTACGAGCCGACGGCAAGGTGCTCTTCAGCAATTTGGCTAACCCCGACCAGGCTGAAGCGGATGTGCCTGCTGGCATGGTTTCAGCCGACGTGGTGTTTGCTGGCAAGAACAAGGTGAAGATCGGGCCCGAGGATCTTGAACTCGAAGAAGGCGTCAATACGATTGTCTATGCCTGGGGCAATGCCGACGGTGGCGAGTTGGCCTTCGCTGTGCAGAAGATCGCTGGAATCGACTCTGCTCCCAATGCGGTTCCGGGTGGCACTGGCGGACAGGTTGCCGTCACCTCCGGAACTCCCGCCACGACCGCTGCTGGCCTCATCGCACTCGGTGGCGCAGCAGCGGCGTTCATCGTTTTCCTGCTGACGCGCGTCACCACACGTCGCGCACACTGAACACATGAGCTCCCGAGTCCGAGTTGCCGTCATCGCGGCGGCGGCTCTGCTCGGAGCGGTCATTACCGGAATCTTGGTGCTCGACCGTCCCTCCGACGGGGCTCTAGAGACCACCAGTGCGACCGACCAATCTTCGTTGTTCGAGCCTGTCGAGACCCCAGAACCAACCCGAGATCCTCGGCTTCCCAGCGAACCGCTCAGCACGTTTTCCGCTGACCTTGAGGACAACCAACCCCAGCGGACCATAGCCCCCACGTCGCTGTCGATCGCGGCCGTCGACCTCAAGCTTTCGATTCGCGCTCTGGGCGTTGATAAAGCCGGGGCGATGGCCTTGCCCGAGACGGTTAACGAACTTTCCTGGTACAAATTCGGCTCAGGGCCCCAAGAGCCCGGCGCGACGGTCATCGCCGGCCACGTCGACACCAAAAGCGAAGGCATCGGTCCCCTCGCGCGACTGGAGAGGCTGGACAAGGGCGACCGAATCTCGCTCCGGGTGGGCCGAGCCTCGGTGGATTATCGCGTCGAAGAGGTCCGTGAGGTCTCAAAAAGTCTGCTTGACCTCGATTCCCTATTCGCCCGATCCGGACCGCCGCGACTGCACCTGGTGACCTGTGCCGGCGCCTACGACCCCGATCAAGGTGGCTATCAGGCTAACTTGGTGGTTATTGCCCGGCCGGTTGTTGGCCCCTAGCCTGAAATCTTTCCCCTTGATTGAGCAACCAAAACGCGATCCCCAGCGAAGAACAGTCGTGGACAGCGGACAGGCCATCGGGGTTCGCCTTGCGCGCAAGGACGAATCCGCGCTCGAGGACGCCTACGCAACCTATTCCGCCTCGCTGCTGACCTATCTCACGAGGTATGTCGGCCGAGACGAAGCCGAGGATGTTCTGCAGCGCACCTTTCTGGACGTTTGGCGCCACGCGGCACGCTATGACCCCAAACAACGTTTCAGTGGCTGGCTGTTTACGATCGCCCACCGGCGAGCAGTCGATGCCCTACGCACGCGACGTCATCCCGTGATCGACGTCGAGGCAGTTCGAGAGCTGATGGGTGAGGACGGGAGAGAGACCGTGGACAGGTTTGCCGACGCCGCCGACGTTCGCGCCGCCGTCGCCGCCCTGCCAGATCATGAACGCGAAGTCATCGAGTTAGCCTACTTTTCGGGCCTCAGTCAACGCGAGATCGCTGCCCAACTCGACGTACCTATTGGCACTATCAAAGCCCGGGCGGCTCGCGGCACCCGTCGGCTCGGCGAAATAATGCAGGGGCGATCCACCGAAGGCCAATCCAATGGGGCCTCACGCCACGAATCGGAGGGGAGGAGATGAATTCCATGCCAGAGAAGTCACCCGCACAAACACCAGCGCACCCCGACTTGCTCGGCCTGCTGCGCGGTGAACTGACCAACGCCCAAGTGGCCAGCGTTGGCCAACATCTCGACTCCTGCACTCAGTGCCGCGACGACCTCAGCGAAGTTGCCGTCGGTCATGCCTTGCTCACCGGTGCCGGCCGTACCTTGACCTCGCCCCCGGAGTTAGTGCCGATGGTCACTCCCGCGCCGCTCGACACTCAACAGATCCGCAAGAACAGTCGCCGCCAGTGGCAACGCCCGGCGCTGATGCTGGCTGCCGCTACGGCGTTAGTGGCCGGCACCGTAGGGATCACGGCGAACCTCACCAACGACAACACCCCACCGCCGATCGCAGTTCCGACAACCCCGCCACCCGCCCAAACGGCGACCCTCGAGCCGATCGCTAGCCAAGGCTCCGGGCAAGTGCTGATGGCTGGCGCAGTCGACGAGTTCGTCGAGATGACTGTGGACACCAAGGGCTTGCCAGCGTTGCCGTCAGATCAGTTCTACTATGTCTGGCTCCTCGATCCCGACACCAACAAAATGCTTCCCGTTGGTGCGATCGGTCCTGATGGCAAGGCCAGCTTCTCGCTGCGGGTCGATCTGATCGGGGAATATTCCGCAGTCGACATCAGCCTGGAGTACGACGACGGTGACCCCCAACACTCACCCACGTCGGTCCTGCGGGCGGAGTACGCCTAGCTCTCCCGGTTTGTTGGTTGAGGAGGCGCGCCAGCCAGTCTGTTGATTGAGAGCTGTTGGTTGAGGAGGCGCGCCAGCGCCGTCTCGAAACCTGCGGCGCACGAACGGATACGGTGCAGGCATGACGTGGGGGCGTGGAGCGGCGATCACCGCCCTCACCCTCGTGATCGGGCTCGCCGCTGGTGTGCTCGCCGAACGCGAGTTGCGCGGCCAGCCCGTGGCGATTGCGCCGCTGCCGATTGCGGCTGAGTCCCCCTCGGTGCCACCGTCTCTGATTTCCGCCGTCGTTCCAGACCCGACCACCCTGCCGCCGCTCAGCACTGATCTGACCTATCAGTCGGCGGTGCTTGGCGCCGCTCCTTTCACCTTCACTCTGGAGGTGCCGAAGGGTTGGGAGGCCATCGGTCTGGATGTCGCCGAAATCCGCTGGACACCGCCCGGCGATCCCGAGGACACCCACTCGCTGCGCGTGGAACGAGTGGTCAGCCAACGTCAAACTTCCCGAGCTCTGGTCGAGAGTCGCATTGACGATCTGGGGGCGGCGCTGGGTGTGTTCGATCTCCAGATTCTCAAGAAGACCGATAACTCGTTGACGTTCAGTTATGTGAACACCCGCCAGCGACGTCGGGTGCAGTTGATCAACTGGGTTTCTCCGACCGGCTCCGGCCTGGCTGAGGTCGAGGTCTCCGTCGTCGGTAGAGCGTCCGATGTCCCAGGGCTGCGGAAACTGCTGAAACACACAAGCGCCTCGCTCACCTGAGCTCCAGGCCCAGTTACATCCCCGAAACGGACACCGAATCCAAAACAGCGTTCGCCGAGCGTCGATCAGCGCTTCGGACCTGCACCCACAGCAGCCGATTCGCGGTCACTTGAACGACTCGCTCCACCAAGATGCCCGGACAACCCGTTGAGATGACGGTCCGGGCGGGGTCGCCGCCGACACCGGTGCTTGCGTCACCCGTGTCCTCCACCACCGGCTCGGTGTCCGCGCACTCCAAATGCTGCGGGAGTTGATCGGGAATCTGATCCGCGGGCATTAGCGCCACAAAGACTCCCGACTCCTCAGAACCTGCTGATCGCCAGTCATTTCCAGACCCCACCGACAACGCAGGGAAATCACGATCCGCGCCTGGCGGTCGCCACGCCGTGCGCGACGACTCGGCTCTCCAATCCTGGGGCACAGTGACCGCGAGCGTCCCAGATTCGTCGACCACTTCCACCAACGGTTCCCGGCTTTGCGAAAACGCATAACCACCCGCCGCGCCCACTGAGAGCCCCAACACCGCGAGAACTAGGCCTAGCACCCGGCCACTTCGGCGGGGTGCGGCCGCCGAGGAGTCACGTGGATCACGCGAGGAGTCACGTGAGTCGAGCCTGTCGAGACCCCCGGCATGCGCGAGCTCGGTCCGCTGCTCCATGCTCACGTTCAACGGCACGGATGCCCCGACTGCAGCTGCCGGATCCATTGACCTAAGGGCCGCTTCAAGGGCCTCGGCAAACGACCTCACGTCCGGCCAGCGAGCTTCTCGGTCAACGCTCAGGCCACGTCGTACGACGCTGGCGAGACGTCCGTCGATCTCCTGCATCGGCGCCGGCTCGCCCGGTTCGATGGCAGCTTGCAGGGTGGCATGGGCATAGGGCGCGCGACCCATCAGCAGAAGATAAGCCAGCGCGGCCAAAGAATATTGGTCGGTTCGGGCGTCCAGGTGGGCACCCTGAGCCTGCTCGGGTGACACATAAGAGGGGGTGCCGCCAATCATCGTCAGCCGCGAGGACATATCGATCGACTTGCCAAGCCCGAGGTCACCAACCATCGCTCGAATGCCCGCCGATGAGGAGCGGAACAACACATTGCCGGGTTTGATGTCGCGATGGATCACGCCGCGATCGTGTAGTGCCTGCAATCCGCTGGCTATCTGGCCGACGATGTTGATTGCGTCGGCCAGTGAGAAGCGTTCAACATCGTCTAGACGATCAGCCAGAGTGCCGCCATCGGCATACGTCATCACCAAATATGGGCGACCGTCTTCAAGCTCCCCGGCGTCATAGACCCCCACGACATGGGGTGACTCAACTTTGCGCAGGAAGCGGCCTTCCTCGACAAAGCGTCGACGCACCTGGAGATCGTCGGTCCAGTTGTCGGCCAAGACCTTGATGGCCACGGGCGAATCGAGCTGATCGTCATGGGCCAACCAGACGGTGGCAAATGCGCCTGCACCTAGCCGACGACGTACGGCATAACGCCCGAGACGATCTGGAACAGACACCACTGCATTATGGTGCACACGTGACCCAGCACACCCCCTCTCGGGACGGCAGCGCCTTGACCGCCGATGACATCGATGAGCTTGCCCAGCGGGCGCGCGATGGCGATCGAGAGGCGCTCGAGGACTTGTTGGCGGCCGTCCGGCCGCGCGCGCTGGCAATCTGTCGAGGAGTATTGCCCTACAGCGCGGACGCCGAAGATGCGTCTCAAGAGGTCCTGCTCACGATTGTCACGAAGTTGGGCAGCTTCAACGGACAGAGTCGGTTCACCACCTGGATGCACGTGGTCGCGCTGAATGCTTCACGCTCGACTTATCGACGTCTCAAGAGGCAGGCGGCGCCCACCGATGGGGACGTGTTGGCGGAGAAGTTGGCCCGCCCTGACCCACGCACCACCAGCGTCATTGCCGGGACTCGTCTCGATCTGCTGGAAGCCATCGACACCGTTGAGAAGACGCATCCCAATTTGGTCGAGCCGCTCATGCTGCGCGATGTTTATGGCCTGCCCTACGCGGAGATCGCACTCCTGCTCGACACCCCGTTAGGCACGGTGAAGTCGCGGGTGCACGACGCCCGGCGGATGGTTCGCCCCTTGTTGAGCGCAAGTCCGTGACCCCCGGAGAGGAAGAACACCTCGCCCGGCCGCTGCGGCACCAACCGCATGGCGTGATCGGGCTGATCATCGTGTTCGCATTGTTTATGGCGGTGATGTACTACGTCTCGCATCGGCCCGTGGATCAGCCCGCGACCCCTCCGGAGAGTGAGGTCGGCCAAGGAAACGACACGGGCGACCAAGGAGGCGACGCGGTCGCTCTGCCACCACTTGATGAAGCGATCAGCGAACCGCTAGAGGACAGCGTCTATCCGGCTGTCGGCGATCCAAGTGTGGATTCGCTGCACTATGGGCTCACCCTCGATTGGCAGCCCAGCACCAAGATCCTGACCGGAGAAACGGCACTGACGTTTCGCTCGACGGCGGATGCAGATTCGTTTCAACTCGATCTGATCCCTGAGCTCGAGGTCTCCTCCGTGTCCGTCGACGGAAACTCCGTCGACTTCACCCACGAGGGCAAAGACCTCGTCGTGACTGCGCCGGTTAAGCAGGACGAGCGTTATCAAGCGGTGATTGCCTACGCCGGGACACCTAAGGCAGTTGCGGCGCCGACGTCGCGGTCAGACATCAGCAACTTGGGCTGGAACATCACCGACACTGGCGAGACCTGGACGATGCAGGAGCCATTTGGCGCCTATTCCTGGTATGCCGTCAACGATCAGCCCTCCGACAAGGCCCTGTATGACTTCACGTTGTCGGTTCCCTCTCCGATGGTGGGCGTTGCCAACGGAGAACTGACCTCACGAGAGGACAGCGGCGGTGTCACCACCACTCGCTGGCACCTCGACGAACCGGCTGCCTCCTACCTCTCGACTGTCGCCTTTGGCGACTACACGATGTCCACAGAGACCTCTGCTAGCGGCGTACCCATCAGCTATTGGGTGCCCACAGACGATCCCAAGGCAGCCAAAGACCTCAAGCAGTTGGCCGCGCTGCTCACCTGGGCGGAGGCCAAACTGGGCCCCTATCCCTTCTCGACGTTGGGAATCGTGCTGGTCGACTCAGAGTCGGCGATGGAGACCCAGACGATGATCACGCTGGGCGACAACAACTACATCCGCGCCAAGGAGATCGTGCTGCACGAGTTGATCCATCAGTGGTACGGCGATCAGGTGACGCCGCGCGATTGGCGTGATGTGTGGATGAACGAGGGCATGACGATGTATCTCCAAGGGGTCTACGAGGCCGAGCAGGAGGGCCGGTCGGTCAACGCGAAAATGCGCGAGTGGGCCGAATATGAGGTCAGCGCCCGAGCGGATGGCGGGCCCCCGGGCGACTATGACCCGCAGGACTTTGGCCAAGGCAACGTCTACTACGGCCCCGCACTGATGTGGCACGAGTTGCGCCGCGACATCGGCAGCGCCCGCTTTTGGGAAGTTGTCCGGGGCTGGCCGGAGCAGTCTCGCTCAGCCGATCGGGACGAGTACTACGCGTGGATCGAGGAAACCACGGGCGAAGAACTCTCCGCCTTCTTCGACACCTGGATCATGGGCCAGGACTCTCCGCCGCGAGCCGCCGGCGGTTGAGGGGTTTCGAGACGGGCTCGTACCTCGCCCTCCTCAACCACCGACGGATGTGGTGGTTGAGGAGCGAGCGCAGCGAGCGTCTGTTCTGGTGGTTGAGGAGCGAGCGCAGCGAGCGTCTCGAAACCAACCCCCGGCTACTGTCGAATCATGCGGATGTTGGTGTTTGGCGGAACGGTGTTTTTGTCGCGGGCGATCGCTGAGGAAGGCGTACGCCGCGGACATCAGGTGACGTGTGCCAGTCGCGGGGTGAGTGGGTCGGTGCCGCCGGGCGCCAGTCACATCACCATCGACCGCGACGGCGAGATCCCGGTCGAGCTCACAGCGCACCCCGATGGTGCCACGCCGTACGACGTGGTCATCGACATCGCCCGCAAACCGTCACAGGTGCGCAAAGCTGCCGAGGCCTTCTCCGAGGCGCACTGGATCTTCGTGTCAACCATTAGTGTCTATGCCGAGTCCGGCGGCACCCTCAGCCCGATCGACCATGACGTCGATATGACGTCCTCGCCCGAGGCTTACGGTGGCATGAAGGTGGCGTGTGAGCAGATCGTGCGCTCACACACCCAGGCGCCAATGATCATCCGGCCCGGGCTGATCGCTGGCCCGGGTGACCCTAGCGGACGCTTCACCTATTGGCCGGCTCGGTTGGCCGAGCCCGGACCGGTGCTGGCACCAGGCTCACCCGTCGACCCGGCTCAACTCATCGACGTACGCGATCTAGCCGCGTGGATAGTGATCTGCGCAGAGGAACGCCAAGAGGGAACCTTCGACGGCACGGCGCCAAGCATCACCTGGGGAGAGTTTCTGGCCGAGACGGGCCTCGGAGTGGGCGCCCAGCCCGAGGTGACGTGGGTTGACCACGACTTCCTGCTGGCTCACGAGGTGCAGCCTTGGGCCGGACCCGAGGCAATTCCCCTGTGGCTCCCCCAACCCGAGCACGCCAACATGGCCACCATCGATGTCACTGCGTCTTTGGCAGCCGGCCTCACGATCCGGCCACTGGCCGACACCGCTCGCGACACTCTTGCCTGGTTGCAAAGCAACGCGGATGCGATCACTAGCGGCATGGCGAGGGAACGAGAAGTCCAACTTTTGGCGGCGTGGTCGCGGCGCTGACGCACTGGGAATCTGACGCGGGGCGCAAAGATCGGCATACTGGCTATTTGCTAGCCGGTGTCAACAACGATTACCGCCGGACCCTAAAGCCAGAGGTTGTGTTTCACGATGCCGAGCACTGATCCGATGGTTGGGCAGCCGGAAAAGCAACGCGCGAAACCTCTCGACCGCTCTTGGGGCTGGGTGATCGGTGCGGTGGGGGTGCATATCTACACCGCCTCCGGTTTTATCTTGGGCTTCTTGATGATGATCGCGGCCTTCGAGGGCCGCACGGCGGCGGTGCTGTGGTTGTTCTTCGTCGCGATGCTGATTGATGGCACCGACGGCTTCCTCGCCCGCAAGGTCCGAGTCAAGGAAGCCACCCCGTGGTTCGACGGGGCCTTGCTCGACAACATAGTTGACTACCTGACCTACACGTTTGCGCCGATGGTGTTTTTGTATGTCGGGGGCTATCTTCCCGAAGGCAACACCGGGATGTTCTTCGCGTGCCTGCCGCTGCTCGCGTCGTCCTATCAATTTTGCCGCAGCGACGCCAAGACCGAAGACCACTGCTTCATGGGCTTCCCGTCCTACTGGAACATCCTGGCGTTCTACGTCGTGATCTTCGACCTCAGCACCGCCGCGACTGCTGCGTTGCTGGTGATCTTCTCGATCCTGGTCTTCGTGCCTATTCGTTATGTCTATCCCTCGCGCACCGAAAATCTCTGGCACACCAACATGGCCTTGACGGGCTTATGGCTGGTGGCGTACGCCGTATTGGTCGCGCAACTGCCCGACCCGAACGTGATCGTGGTGGCCCTGTCGTTGGCGTATGTCGTCTTTTACACCGGCGAGTCATTGCTGCTGACGGTGCGCCACCATCGCGGAAGTGGAATGCCGCTACGCCCACGCCGGGGCGAGGCATCGGCGTAGCGGCATACCTGTGCAGAGCGCGTTCTCGCCCCCCAGATACATCGACCCGGCACTTCGTGTTGCGCAGGACGCTCGACCCGGCACTTCGTGTTGCGCAGGACGCTCGACCCGGCGCTTCGTGTTGCGCAGGACGCTCGACCCGGCACTTCGAGTTGGTTGAGGAGGTCGAGGTACGAGCCGCCTCAAAACCACGTCGACCCGGCACTTCGCGCCAATTCCGCAGTTGTGCCAACGCTGCGGAACAATTGACGCGTGAACATCCCTGCCCCGCTAAAGCAGCAGACGCTGGTCACCCTTGACCTCGAGGGCGTGTTGGTCCCGGAGATCTGGATCGCGGTGGCCGAGCGGACTGGGATCGATGAGTTGCGGCGTACGACGCGCGACGAGCCCGACTATGACCTGCTGATGAAGTATCGGCTGGCGCTCCTCGACGAGCACGGCCTCACGATGAGCTTGATTGCTGACGTGATCGGCACCCTGGAGCCGTTGCCGGGCGGGCTTGAGTTTTTAGATCGGCTTCGGGCGCGGACCCAAGTGGTGATCCTGAGTGACACATTCGAGCAATTCGCCGCCCCGCTGATGCGCCAGTTGGGAATGCCCGCAATTCTGTGTCACCAGCTCGTGGTCGAGCATGACCAGATCGTCGACTATGCGCTGCGGATGCCCGATCAAAAGTGTCGCGCCGTGGAAGCGTTCCGCTCACTCAACTATCGAGTCATCGCGGCCGGCGACAGCTATAACGACGCCACCATGTTGGGCGCCGCCCACCAAGGCATTTGGTTCCACGCCCCGGAGACCATCGCGGCCGAGTTTCCGGCGTACCCCTTCACTGACACCTACGACGACCTGTACGCCGCCATCGAGGCTGCGCTGTAGTTCAGAGGTTGTCGACGGCCACCGAGATCTTTCCCGCAAAGTCGGCCACTTGGATCAGGCGTCCGCTGTCGATCTGCCAGGCCACGGCATGCGCGGAAAAGTTGGGCAGCACGACGCGGAACAGCACGGTGCCCTGGTCAAGCCAACCGATCAATCCACCGCCTCCGCCATTGAGGTCCCAGCGTTTCACCGGCAGCATCGCGATCGGTCGCCCGCGCGCGTCCACCACGCTCACTCCGTAGAGCTTGCGGCCATCACGCGGATCGAGCATGGTCTGGTTGGCGAAGGCGGCTCGGTTGCGTGCACCAATCGGATGCGTGAGGTAGCCGACCTCCCGCTCCGAAGTGCGTTCCTCAAGGAACCGTCCTGACTCATCCAAGCGTTGCCAGGCCGGTAGTGAATCGTCCTTGTAATCAAAGGGGTTCACCAATGCATCGCCGCCTGGCAGGTACGCCGCACGACTTGGGTCGTAGGGCAACCGGTGGCTTTTGCCTGCGTCGACGTTCAACTTGTAGCCACGGTCGGCGTACCCAAAACCTCCGACCCCGGAGCCCAGAAATAGGGTGCGACGGTCGCCTCCACCCCAGAAAACCTCGTTGCCACCCAGGCGTTGGGTATCGACTGCAAAGGTTCGGAACTGCCCGGTTGCTACCTCCATCACCCGCACCTCTTGCGGGGAGCGCAAGGCCAGTCGCAGACCTTCGCGTGACAGCGAGCCGCGACTTAGCCAACCGGCCTCGTCTCCATTGCTCGGCAGGTCGACGTACCGCCACCGACCATCGAGGCCCAACAAGTGGATGCGGGCGGGACCGCCCGAATCGCCTTCCTCGGTGGCTACGACGGCGCGATCGATGGGGTCGGTGGACAGCGCGACACTGTTCACCGGATCCCAACTCGTTGGCTGATCTCGCCAGGGCAACGCCTTGAGTTGGTCTCCCGGGCCAAAGGTCGGCTGGATCTGGGTTGGCAACAGGTCCGGCACAAGCGTGCGATCGCTAGGTGGGTCGCTGTCGCCCGCGCTGGCCGAAGCAGAAGCGCTGCTCGACGGCCTGGGCTCAGTATTGCTCGGGGGTGCCTCGCCCTGGCTGCACCCAGTGACCGAAACGAGGAGCGCAAACACCATCACGATTCGGAGAGGTCTTGCCGTTTTCAACAGTCTTCCCATCCTGGCTCCCGATCAGTGGTCCGCGATGGCAGTTTGCCCGGTCAGGGATGAGACGCACGCGGAGCTGGTTTGGTTGGCGGGTCTGGGCTTCCGTCGTCGGGTCTAGTCGAGCAGACCCTCTGGCTCGGCCAGCAAGCCCGCAACGTCACTCAGGAACTGGCAGCCCATCGCACCGTCGACATGACGGTGGTCGAAGGACAACGACAACGTGGTCACCTGACGGATTGCCAACGCATCACCCCCGTCTGACGACACCACCCACGGGCGCTTGTTGACGGCGCCGAAGGCCAGGATCGCGGACTCACCCGGGTTGATGATCGGGGTGCCACCATCGACACCGAACACACCGACGTTGGTGATCGTGAAGGTGCCACCAGACATGTCCGCCGGCGACGTCCGTCCCTCGCGCGCGGTGTCGGCGAGGGTGTTGATCGCGGCACCCAACTCAGCCAAGGTCAGGTCTTGGGCGTCCTTGATGTTGGGTACGACGAGCCCGCGAGGCGTCGCGGCGGCCAGCCCAAGGTTCACATAACGCTTGAAGATCACTTGACCTGAATCTTCATTCCAAACCGAGTTGATCGCGGGCGTACGACGCATTGCCACGATGCACGCCCGCGCCAAGATCAGCAGCGGCGACACCCGCACGCCTGCGAAAGCGTCAGAAGACTTCAGTTCTTCCACCAACTCCATCGTCGGCGTCACATCAACGCTGACCCACGTCGCCACGTGGGGGGCGCTGAACGCCGACGAAACCATCGCAGACGCCATCGCTTTTCGCACACCTTTGATCGGTTCGCGTCGCTCGCGCCCTGTGTTGCCCCCATCAACATCAGACGTTTTAGTCGCCGGAGCGGCCGGTTCGGATGACGTCCCGACCGCCGCAACGGCCTCGCTCGTCACGACGCCACGCTCATCGGCGGTCACAGTGCTGAGATCAACGCCCAACTCCCTGGCCAGCAGCCTTGTCGGCGGTTTGGCCAACACTCGGTCGCTTGCCGCGGTAGCCGTGCCCGTCGGCGTACGACGCTCTCGACGATGTACGGCGGCCTCTCGCGGGCCATAGCCCACCAGATTTGCCACCCGCTTTGACTCCTCGACCGGATTACGTGACTCCTCGGCGCTCCCCCGTGACCCCTCGACCGGATTACGTGACTCCTCGGCGCTCCCCCGTGACCCCTCGACCGGATTACGTGACTCCTCGGCGCTCCCCCGTGACCCCTCGACCGGATTACGTGACTCCTCGGCGCTCCCCCGTGACCCCTCGGCCGGATTACGTGACGTCTCGGCGATGTCGATGATCGGGGTGCCGACGTTGACGGTCTGCCCTTCAGGCACCAGCAAGGCCCGCACCACCCCGGCATACGGCGAAGGCAACTCCACGAGCGACTTGGCAGTCTCGATCTCCACGACGATGTCATTGATCGCGACGGTGTCTCCAACCGCCACCCGCCAGGTCACGATGTCAGCCTCGGTGAGGCCCTCGCCGACGTCGGGCAACTTGTATTCAGCCATCAGGCGCTCCTAATATCCGAGCGCCGTGTCGACCGCATCAAGCACGCGATCGAGGTCAGGCAGGAAGTGGTGTTCGATCCGGGCCGGCGGATAAGGCGTGTCGTGGCCGCCGACTCGCAAGACCGGCGCCTCCAGCGAATAGAAACACTGCTCGGTCACCCGCGCGGAGACCTCGGCGCCAAGCCCGAGGTTGGTGTGCGCTTCGTGTACGACGACCAAGCGGCCAGTCCGGCGTACGGACTCAAAGACCGGGCCCATGTCGAGCGGCGATAGCGTCCGCAGGTCAATCACCTCGATCGATTTGCCCTCAGACTCGGCAGCCGAAGCCGCGCTCAAGCACACCGAAACTGCCGGCCCATAGCTCACCAGCGTCACGTCAGACCCGGCCCGCACGACCTGCGAGGAGTAGAGCGGCAACGGGGTAGCCGCAAAGTCCACCTCTGCCCGACCCGAGTGATATTGCCGCTTCGGCTCCAAGAAGATCACCGGGTCGTCATCGGCGATGGCCTGCTGAAGCATCCAATAGCCATCCACCGGATTGGAGCACGCCACCACCTTCAAACCTGGGGTGTGCGCAAACTGAGCCTCGGGCGACTCGGAGTGGTGCTCGACCGCGCCAATGCCACCGCCAAACGGGATCCGAATCACAATCGGCATCGGAAAGACGCCGTGGCTTCGAGAGTGAATCTTGGCGACCTGACACACGATCTGGTCATAGGCTGGGTAGACAAACCCGTCGAACTGGATCTCGATCACGGGCCGATAGCCGCGCATCGCCATTCCGACGGCGGTCCCCACGATGCCCGACTCGGCCAGCGGCGAATCCATCACTCGATCAGCGCCGAAGTCCTTCTGCAATCCCTCGGTGATCCGGAAAACACCGCCCAGAGTGCCGATGTCTTCGCCCATCAGCAGGACTTTCGGGTCGTCCTCCATCGCGCGACGCAACCCCGCATTGAGAGCCTTCGCGAGCGTTAGTTCACTCATCGCACACCCTCCTCAGCAAACGATTCGAGATAGGCCGCATAGCCATCGCGCTGCTCCACCAACTCGGCCGGCAGCGCGGCGTACGCCTCATCAAACATGCTCAGCGGATCTGGCGCAGGCATCGCCTTGCACCCTTCGCGCAGTCGGTGTCCGAGTTCGTCAGCCTCTCGGGACAACTCCTCGAAGAAGCCGTCGTCGCAATGTCCGCCGTTGCGCAGGAATGCCTCCACTCGCAGCAACGGATCGCGGGCCCCCCAGACCTCGAGTTCGTCCGGATTGCGATAGCGGGTCGGGTCATCAGTGGTGGTGTGGGATCCCATCCGATAGGTGTAGGCCTCGATCAGCGTCGGTCCCTGGCCATCGCGAGCCCGCTGAAGCGCAGCGGCAGTCACGGCGTACGTCGCCAACACGTCGTTGCCGTCCACCCGGACCCCCGGCACCCCAAACCCAATGCCGCGCCGATAGATCGGCGTACGCAAGTGGAGCTCGGTCGGTTCGGAGATCGCCCACTGATTGTTTTGGCAGAAGAACACCACCGGGGCGTTGTACGACGCAGCGAAAACCAGCGCCTCGCTGACATCACCTTGCGCGGTGGCACCGTCGCCGAACGCCGCCAGCACGGCCGCATCACGATCCAGGATCGCCGCTCCCGACATCGCCGTCCCGCTGCAAGGCCATCGCATAGCCGGTTGCATGCAGCGTGTGGGCACCAATCACGATAGTCGGATAGGCGACGCCGTGGACTCGAGCGTCCCAGCCACCACGATTGACGCCGCGGAAGAGCTCAATCACGTCAAGCGGGTCGACGCCCTTGCACCAGGTCAGGCCGTGATCACGGTAGGTGGGGAACGCAAAGTCCTGCTTCTGCAGCGCACGTCCGGCGCCGATGTTGGCGCCCTCCTGGCCGAGGACCTGCGACCAAATCCCGATCTCACCATGCCGTTGTAGGGCGGTCGCCTCGATGTCAAAGCGCCGCAACAACGCCATGTCGCGATAACTACTGCGGAGGAATTCAACCTCGGCCTCCGCCGAAAGATTGAACTCGACGTCGGTGCTAGAGACTCGCTCTCCTGTGGGGGTGAGCAACTGGATCAGCTGATGCTGGCCACCAAGTGTGGCTCCTGGGCCGGTGTCGCCATTGACGTCCATTGCCCCAACGTAGTCAGTGATCGTCGCCCATGCGAACACGTCGATCACCCCAACCAGATAGTCGCGGTGGCCCAGGAGCGTCGACCCGGCCCGAAACGACGAAAATCCGTGTCGACCCGGCCCTTAGAAGGGCCGGGTCGACACGGATTGAGCGAGTTTCGAGCCGGGTCGAGGGCTATTCGACTTTCATGGCTCCGGTCATGATGGCCACGCCGTCGGTCATGGAGTGTGACTGGGGCGTGATGACACCGGCACAGCCGCCGAGGCGGGCGATGTGGATCCGGTCGGCGACGGCCCAGACGTTGGGCATGTTGTGGCTGATCAGAATGACGCCGATGCCACGGTCACGGAGTTGTTCGATCATCCGCAGCACCATGCCAGTTTCTTTGACCCCAAGAGCGGCGGTGGGCTCATCGAGCACCGCAACTTTGGAGCCGAAGGCACCAGTTCGGGCGACCGCGACTGCTTGACGCTGACCACCGGACAAAGACTCGACCGCGACGTTCATGTTCTGAATCGTCTGAATGCCGAGGTCCTGGACGGCCTTGCCAGCGCGTTCGCTCATCCCCTTTTTGTCGAGCATCCGGAACACCGAGCCGAGGATGCCGGCGCGTCGTTCTTCGCGTGCCAGATAGAGATTGCTCGCGACATCAAGCGCCGGCGAGACAGCCAGGGTCTGATAGACGGTCTCGATGCCAGCATCGCGGGCATCTTGTGGACGCTTAAACTCCACCACTTTGCCGTCAAGCATCACCTCGCCGCTGTCGGGGGTGATGGCGCCGGTCAGTGCCTTCACCAGCGTCGACTTGCCCGCGCCGTTGTCGCCAATGACGGCCAACACCTCGCCGGGATAGAGGTCGATGTCAACGTCGTTAATCCCGATCACCCGGCCGAAGGCCTTATGCAGCCCACGGCCCGAGAGGACCGGCGTACGAGTCTCTGTTGCGGTGCTCATGCCTTCACCTTTCGGATCCACTGATCGACCGCGACGGCGAGCAGAACGAGTACGCCGACGGCGAAGACGCGCCATTGCTGGTCAGCTCCGGCCAAGGAGAGTCCGCGATCGAAGGTGGCGTAGATGAGGGCACCGAGGAGGGTGCCGATGAGGCGTCCGCGACCACCGAAGAGGCTGGTCCCGCCGATCACCACAGCGGTGATGGAGGCCAGGTTGGTGTCATCGGAGAGCAAGTTGGGGCTAGCAACCGAGTTGAGGCCCATCGCCATCCAACCGCCGATCGCGAAGAGCACGCCGGCGACGGCGTACACGCTGAACAACACGCGCTTGACGCGGATGCCGGACAGGCGAGCTGCCTCTGCGTCATCACCGACGGCGTAGACGTGGCGGCCCCAGGCAGTTTGGCTGAGCGCAAACCCGACGGCAGCATAAAGGACCAGCATGATCACGATGCCGAGATAGATCGCGAAGCTGTCTGGGCCGCTGTCGGCACCGAGACGCACGGGGATGTTACCGGCGATCAGGTGGGGTTCGGAGAGATCGGTGCCCAACACAGTCTTGCCCTTGGTGTAGAGCAACATGGTGGCTTGGATGATCCCGAATGACCCGAGCGTCGCAATAAAGGGTGGAAGATTCAGCATCGTCACTAAAGCGCCGTTGAATGCGCCGCAGGCAAGGCCCACGACGAGTCCGGCGATGATCGAAAGCCATGGGTTCCAGCCCTGTTCGGCGAACAGTTTGGCCGACACCATCATCGAGAGAAGAGCAATGAAGCCGACGGACAAGTCAATGCCGGCGGTCAGAATGATGAGCGTCTGACCAAGCGCCAAGATGGCAACCACGACGACGCTTTTAATCATGGTGGCTTGGTTACCGGGCAGAATGAACCGGTCGTTGAGCAGGGTGAAGACAAGGTAGGACAGCACTAAAACGATCAAAGGGCTGAGGTAGGGGCGAGCGTGCAACAGGTGCTGTGCTCGCTCAAGCGGGGTGTACTTCCGATTCGCGAACTCGGCGGAAGCCGACCCCCCCGAAGGGGAGTCGGCAGCCGCGTCAGCTGCGACCGGTGAACCGGTATCAGTCATTTAGTTAATCAGCCCCAGCAGATTTCCAGGCCAGCGGCGGTGTCGATGCTCTCAACACCATCGGCAGGCGTATCGGTGATCAGTGCGACACCAGTGTTGAAGAAGTCGAGCCCATCACTGACGGCGGGAGCATCCCCACCGGTCGCGATCGCCTTGATTGCTTCCACACCCTTCGAGGCCATCAACAGCGGGTACTGCTGTGAGGTGGCGTCGATGATGCCGTCAGCAACAGCCTGGACTCCCTGGCAACCACCGTCAACAGAGATGACCAGAACATCTTCAGGAGTTCCACCCGCAGCCTTGACGGCATTGATCGCGCCGTACGCCGCAGGCTCGTTGATCGTGTAGATCACGTTGATGTTGGGGTTCTTCGCGAGACAGTTCTCCATGCCAGCTTGGCCATCGGCCTCGTTGCCATTGGACTGTTCGTTGCAGACGATCTCGTAGTCGCCTTCGCCGTAGGAACCCTTAGCATCTTCGTCGCCATTGACCTGCGGATCCTTGACGTCGACGCCGAGGCCGGTCAGGAAGCCCTGGTCACGGTTGTAGTCAACCGAGACGACCTTGTCGGTGAAGAGGTCGAGCATCGCGATGGTGGCCTTCTCGCCGCCAAGCTGAGCCTTGGTCCAGGCACCGATGAGCTCGCCGGCCTCGAAGTTGTCCGTGGCAAACGTGATGTCAACGGTCTCGGCCGGGTCCGGAGGAGTGTCGAGCGCGATCACGAACAAGCCCGCCTCGCGTGCTTCGGTGATCTTGGGGTTGACCGCGGGACCGTTGGGCGTGATCAAGATGCCCTGCTGGCCGGCCGCGATCGCGGCGTCAATGGCTTCGATCTGACCCTGCTCGTCGCCATCTTCGGCGCCCGAGGCGATGGTGATGTCAACGCCATTCTCTTCGCCGGCCTTCTTGGCGCCCGCTTGCATGGCGACGAAGAACGGGTTGACGGAGTCCTTGGTGATCAGCGTGACCGCAACAGTGTCGCTTGCCGCGTCGCCATCAGCCGCAGTGTCAGCCGGAGTTTCGTCAGAGCCGCAGGCGGCCATGGTTGATGCCGCGAGAACACCGACGGCCGCCAAAGCGAACCGGCGACGCCACGGGGACATCGAGGGGAGTTTCAACATAAGGAGGTTTCCTTCGCAGTGGGGCTGTCGTGATTCGACAACGTTGTCAGGATCATGTCTAGCCGTGATCCGGGTCACATGTCAACAAACTTTCGAAAAGATTGACAACGATGTCATAACGGGCCATGCTCACCCTCACCGAAACTTTCGGTTAAGACCGCACATCGGTGACCGCAGTGATTAGGGTCTGCCTAGCCAGTATCAACCACGCATCAAGAGAGGTACGACGTGTCCGACAGCGGCGTACCCCCCGCCCGCGCACTTGATCGCCGAGCCACGCTTCGCGACGTCGCCGCCCTCGCCGGGGTCAGCACCAAGACGGCCTCCCGCGTCGTCAATGGCGAGCCTGGAGTTGTGGCGGCCAAGGTCACCGCCGTCACCCAGGCCATTGCCGAGTTGAACTATCGCCGCGACATGAGCGCCAGCAGTTTGCGTCGCTCCGACGGACGTACGGCGGCCGTGGCAGCCATCCTTGAAGACTTGGCCAACCCCTATTCCGCCGAGGTCCACCGAGCGCTGGAAAACGAAGCCCGCAAGCGGGGAGTCATCATCTTTTCTGGCAGCGTCGATCAGGATGTCGAACGCGAACACCAATTGGTCCGCGAGTTTGCCTCGAGGCGAGCCGACGCGTTGGTCATCATGCCCGCCTCCACCTCCCACGCATATCTCGCGCAGGAGATCTCCCCTCGCACTCCCGTCGTCTTTGTGGACCGTCCGCCCTCGGGATTTGCCGCAGACGCAGTGCTGACCGACAACGCCGCCGGAGCCGAGCGAGCGGTCGACCACCTAGTTGAGCGCGGCCACACCCGAATCGGCTTCCTGGGCGACATGGTGAGCATCCCGACCGCCCGCGCCCGGCAACAGGGCTTTATGGACGCGATGGCCAAGCACGGACTCGCGGTCCCGCCGACCGCGATGGCGACCGGGCTACACACGCAGGAGGCAGCCGAGGCTGCGGCCCACGCCATGTTCAACGTCGAGCGACCGCCCACGGCAATCTTCACCGCCCAAAACAACATCACGATCACCGCCCTCCGGTGCTTGCAAGAATTGGGGCTGAAGCACAAGGTCGCGCTCATCGGCTTCGATGATCTGCCCTGGGCCGACCTGGTTTCGCCGGGCATCACCGTGATGGCGCAGGATCCGGCGGCCATGGGTCGACGGGCTGCCGACTTGGTCTTTTCGCGGCTCGGTGGCGACGACTCTCCGCCACGGACCGAGATCATTCCGACCCGCCTGATCAAGCGCGGCTCCGGCGAAATCGTGCCCGCTCTCTATTGAGCCGACCCGGACGTGGTCACGGACGTCTAAGATCATCGGAATGCGGACCATCATCTGGATAGTGAGCAACGCGATCGCGATTGCGGTCGCAGCGTGGTTGCTCGACGGGATTCAATTCACCGGCGCCACTGACGGCCAGGCGGAGTTCACCGACAAGATCGGGCCGGTCCTCATGGTCGCGGTGATTCTGGGCCTGGTGACGCTGTTCGTCGAACCCGTCGTCAAGTTCTTCTCGATCCCTTTCATCATCTTGACCATCGGGCTCTTCCTGCTGGTCATCAACGCTCTGATGTTGATGCTCACCGGTTGGATCGCTGGCCAGGCCGGCATCGGCTTCTCAGTCGACGGATTCTGGACTGCTCTGATCGGCGCCATCATCATTACCCTGGTCACAGGTTTCCTTGAGTTAGCCGCCCCCGAAGACGATTGATGTCCTCAAGTGCAACTGCCCGGCCGCCGTTCCGGATCGCCGTGGTCTGTCTCGGGAACATTTGTCGCTCACCGATGGCTGACGTCGTACTCTCCAGCCAACTGGCCAACGCCGGCTTGTCCGACACCGTCACCGTGGAGAGTTTTGGCACCGGTGGTTGGCATCAGGGCAACCCGATGGACCGCCGGGCCGCGAGCACGCTGAGATCAGCAGGGTATGACGGCTCAGCCCACCGGGCCCGCCAATTCACCAGCACGCAGAGCGACCAGTTCGACCTGCTCCTGGCGATGGATGCCGACAACCTCGCGGACCTGAAGCGTCTCAACTCTCAGGCACCCGTCGAGACCAGGCTCTTTCGAGACTTCGATCCAGTCAACTCAGGTGCCGACGTACCAGACCCGTACTACGGTGGTGTGGACGGCTTTGAGGAGGTGCTTGAGATGGTCGAGCGGACCGCAACAGCGATCGTTGCGCGCTGCGCCGACGGCACCCTGGGGCGGCCACGATGACTCGCTTGAGCGCCGTGGCAGCTCGCGCCGAATCCCTCCTATCGATGGCGGTCGTGGCCACTTCTCCCGTCGCGGGGGGCGATAGCAGCACCTGCACGAGATTGCGATTGGGCGATGGCAGCACAGCCTTGATTAAGACCCACCCCGCGGCGCCCGATGGATTTTTTGAAGCGGAGGCCCGGGGCCTGACCCAACTCGGACGGGCGGTGGCGACCGACGACTTCGGCGGGCTTGCCATCCCCGCCTTGCTCGCCTATGACCACGATTGCCTGATCGTGCGATGGGTCGAGCCGGCTAAACCGACGGTGGATGCGGCGACGTCGTTCGGCCGAGCCCTGGCCCGGCTCCACCTGGCCGAGGCCGGAACAGACTTTGGCTCAGTTCACGACGGCTTCATCGGCCCCCTGCCGATGTCGAACACCCCGGCCACTGAGTGGGCGGACTTCTTCGCCACCCGACGGGTGTTGCCCTATCTCAAGGTGGCCGTCGATCGCGGCGCGATCTCCGCAGACGGTGCCGAATTGATTGAGCGGGCCGCCAAACGCACCGCCGAGATCGTTCCAGCCGAATCGCCGTCGCTGCTGCATGGCGATCTGTGGAACGGCAACGTGTTGTGGAGTTTGGAAGGCAGCATCTTCCTCATCGATCCGGCGACGTACGTCGGTCATCGCGAGGTTGACCTGGCCATGCTGACCCTGTTTGGGCTGCCACAGCTCCCGCGCGTGTTGGGGGCCTATGCCGAAGTGGCGCCCCTGGTTGACGACTGGGAGGATCGCTTAGCCTTCCACCAACTTTTCCCACTCCTCGCCCATGCCTGTCGCTTCGGCGCCGCCTATGGCAACCGGGCCACGGCAATTGCCGGGCGCTTCGCCTGATGTTCTCAGCACGAATTCAGGGTGACCTGGCATCCTGAGCAAGTGAGTGCCCCAGCAGCAGATCGGCCCCGCGTTCTCGTGGTCGACGACGACCATGCCGTTCGCGAATCCCTGAGACGATCTTTGGAATTCAACGGCTATGCCGTGAGTCTTGCCTCTGACGGCGCTGATGCGCTCGCGGGCATCGGTGGGGCCAATCCTGATGTCGTGATTATGGATGTGATGATGCCTCGGCTCGATGGCATTGAAGCCACCCGGGCTCTGCGCAAGGCCGGCAACGACGTCCCCATTCTGGTGCTGACCGCGCGAGATGCGGTCGGTGACCGAGTGGAGGGGCTCGACGCGGGTGCCGATGACTACCTGACTAAGCCGTTTGCGCTCCAGGAACTCTTGGCCAGATTGCGGGCCTTGCTGCGCCGCGTCGTACCCCCAGAGGTATCGGACGAAAAACTGTCCTTCGCCGATCTGGCCATGGATCTTGCGACCAGAGAGGTACGCCGCGGCGACCGCACGATGGAGCTCACCCGCACCGAATTCACGCTGCTAGAGATGTTCTTGAGGCGTCCCCGGCGAGTGCTCGAGCGTTCCTTCATCCTCGAAGAGGTCTGGGGCTATGACTTCCCCACCACCGCCAATTCGCTCGAGGTCTATGTCGGCTATCTCCGCCGTAAGACCGAGGCCGAAGACGAGAGTCGGCTGCTCCACACCGTGCGCGGCGTGGGCTATGTCCTGAAAGAGACATGAGCAAAGTCAGGGATCTGAGCAGGAGTTGGGGGGAGCGCTGGGATCCTCGCCACTGGCAGTATCGGCGTTCTCTGGCCTCCCGAGTCACTCTGCTCACCACGATGGCCGTCGGCTTGTCAGTCGCCTTCGTCGCGCTGGGTGCCTTTGCCACCGTGCGGGTGCAGATGACGCAGTCACTCGATGATTCGCTGCTCGAACGTGCCCGCAGCGCCGCTGCCAGTTCAGCGATCTCAGAACTGATTTCCTCCGACTTTCCCTCCACTGCGCTGGGTGCCGCCGACATCCGCATCGCGATCATCACCAAGGACGGCTCCGTCGTCACGGCCGACGATGGCCCGATCATCAAGTTGGGCGAGCCCGAGCAACAGGTGTGGGCCGGCGAGCGCGCCAAATCGATCCGGACCGTGCCTTCTGAGGATGAGTCCTACCGTGTCGTCGCGGTCCCGGCCACCGGCGGCCAAACTCTCGTGCTGGCTCAGTCACTCAAGCCCCAACAAGCGGTCTTGCAAGAGCTCAGCAGTGTGATGCTGATCTTTGGCTTCGCCGGCGTCATCACGGCCGCGCTGGCCGGCTGGATAGTGGCTCTCAACGGCCTGCGCCCGGTGCGAAAGTTGACTGAGGCCGCCGAAACCATCGCCCGCACCGAAGACCTGGCCCCACTTGCCGTCGAGGGCGATGACGAGATCGCTCGACTGGCTGGCGCCTTTAACTCAATGCTTCTTGCACTGTCGGCCTCTCGGGACCGGCAACGACAATTGGTCGCCGACGCGGGCCACGAGTTGCGTACGCCGCTCACCTCGCTGCGCACCAACCTCGACCTGCTGGCACAAGCCGAATACGCCCGCGATGGGCAGGGGCTGCCTCCCGAAGCCAGGCGCGAATTGCTCCACGACGTACGCGCTCAGATCGAAGAACTCACCACCCTGATCGGAGACCTCGTCGAGTTGGCCCGGGACGAACCGATGGCCCACGTGGTCGAGGAAGTCGATCTCGCGGACGTCATTGATCGGGCCGTGGCACGAGTACGCCGCCGTGCCCCCTCGGCCGCTTTCGACGTCCACGCCTCGTCGTGGTGGGTCTACGGCGAATCAGTCGGGCTTGAGCGAGCGGTCACCAACCTGCTCGATAACGCTGCCAAGTGGGGGCCGCTCGAGGGCACCATTACCGTCAGTCTGGCCCACGGAACAGTGACTGTTGACGACGAGGGCCCTGGCATTGCGGCCGTCGATCAACCCCACGTTTTTGAGCGCTTTTACCGCTCCGAAGAGTCCCGCGGCATGCCCGGCTCCGGACTCGGCTTGTCGATCGTCGCGCAAGTCGCCGAGCGTCATGCCGGGAGCGTCCGTGCCACCAACTCCCCCAGCGGCGGCGCCCGCCTCAGCATGACCCTCCCAGGGTCCGCCAAGCCAATGGCACGCAAGGTGCCCGGCCCAACTCCTAGCCAGCCACCGATCGCTACGTCACGCGCCGAGGGCCATTCGGTCGACGCGGAGACGCGCAAGGTCGTGGCCGGCATCGACGGCCCGAACTCCTAGTCCTCAGTCGTTGATCGCTTCGATGCCCTGCCGTTTGAGTTCCGCTAGACGGTCGCGCATGTGTTGCAAAACCTCCGGGGAGTGACCCTCCCAATCCAGAATCTCGCCGGTCACACGCAACGGACTTCTGGTGCGGTAGGACCGCGTCGGGTTGCCGGGGAATTTCTTATCGGTGAGGTTGGGGTCATTCTCGAATGGGCCGGTCGGCTCCACACGATAGATCCGGCCGAGGCCCTCGCCGACGGCTAGTTCCGCCCCCCAGATGGCTGCATCCAGCGTAGCCGTCAGATAGACGTAGTTCGCACGGCCCTGCTCGCCGTAGTTGGAGGTGAACCCAGCCTCCAGCAAGTCACCCACGTTGAGATCGACCTTCGTGCCATGGAAGAACGGTCCCTCATCTTGTACGCCGCCTGCTTCGCTCTCAGCTCCCCAAGCCATGGCACAACTCTGACACATGCGTGCGGGCGCACTCGGTTGTCGCGTCGACGGTGTTGAGGGACAAGGGCCACTCAGACCAGCTAACGCCCCAAAAAGGCCCTAAAACGGCCGGATTCGTTGAGTTAGCTGACGCGAGTGGCCCCAGTTTCGTTTGGTAAGCGCCCGGCACTTGCCTCACGCTTTGGTGCGTACGACGACCCGGCCCAGGTCCTGCGCCGGGGCTGTGCGCTCGACGTACTCTCGCAAGGCCAACAGGTCGCCTGGGTCAACCACAAGTCGCAAGAATCCGGTTAATCGCGGCCCACGTTGAGGGCCACGGTCAAGACCTCGCCCAAGACGGTCTCGATCCCGGCAGCTTTTCGCGCAGCCACCTTCAGCGGAATCAGATAACGGCCGTCCTTCGGAAACAGGGCTGTCGTGAATTCCGTGCCGTTGATGCGTACGACGACCGGGACCTGCCCCCAATATTCGATCCCCTTGGCCGCAAACTTGATGTCGTCGCTTTCGTCCTCGGGGATGCGCACAAAGTAGAACGGCGCCGGCCCGCGCCATTCGATGATCGGACCCTCAAACTCGAAGTCCATCTGGCTCATGTCGCGAGTATCGCGCATCGTCGTATGTCGGCGCGTGCTGGCAAGATGACCAGGTGACGGGAAGCAGCATTGCGGATGTTTGGGAGTTGATCGACCAACTGCCTGAGGTCACTCGCGCTAACCGTGGCCGCTATTGGCTGCTTGAGGCCAGCGGCAAGACCTTCGGCTATCTGTGGGAGCCCACCCTCACCGTCGGGCTCAAGCAGACCGTCGCCGAGCAACTGACGTTAGTCGCCGAGAGGCCCGAGACCTTTGAGATCCAGTTCACCTCAGGCGGCTTCGGCTGGGTCGTCGTTCATCTGGCCGGCGTCGAGCGCGACGAGTTGGCCGAGCTGACCTTTGAAGCCTGGCGACTCACCGCTCCGGCCGCTCTTGTGGAGTTGCGTGCGGATCGCCTGCCCCAATGACTTTCCAGATTCGGGTGAGCAAACCCTTGATTTCGTATGATTGTCATGTCTCCACCTGGTGCGCCAGTGATCCTGCGGAGTCCTTGGACGCTCAGCGGGTGTCGGCATGGGCTGCAGGACTGCTTGACGTGGACCGGATCGTCAATGACGCCGAGCGGATTGACCAGCTCCGCGCCCTTAGGCAACTCGAAGCCGCCGCGTGCGCCGCACACCGACTGGGCACAGCTATCAATCACACGCCCCAGATCCACCCGGCTTCCGAGGGGCTGCCCAACCAGCAAGCCCGTCGGAGCCTCCACCGTTGACTAAGATCAGGATTCGCTGGCGCGACGCAATGAGCACTTCCTAGGTCACCTGACCTTAGGCGTCGAAGACGCGGAGGAGCCGGGAGGCCTTCCAGCGCGACTCGGCGTACTCCTCGGTGACGTCGGACTGGACGGTGATGCCACCACCGGTGCCGAGGTCATAACGCCCAGAGCCGTCCGTCATCAGCGATCGAATAATCACCCCAAGGTCAGCGCGGCCATCGGCACAGATCCAGCCAAACGCGCCTGCGTAGGCGCCTCGAGGAGTGTCCTCAACCTCGGCGATGATCTCCATAGTCCGCCGCTTTGGCGCCCCCGTCATCGAGCCTGCCGGGAACAGCGCCTTGAGCGCCGACACCGAGCTCACCCCTGGACGAAGGTGTCCGCGCACCGAGGACACCAACTGATGCACCCCCGGATAGGACTCGACCGTCATGAGTTCTGGCACCGTCACCGTGCCGGGCTCGCACACCATCGAAAGGTCATTGCGCAGCAGATCCACGATCATCAGGTTCTCGGCGCGATACTTCGGGTCGTTGGCCAGCAACGTTCGCGAAGCAGCGTCCTCCGCACGCGTTGTGCCGCGCGGGGTCGTGCCCTTGATCGGCTTGGTTTCCAGCACCCGATCTTCGGTGATCACCGCATAACGCTCAGGCGACGAGCTGAGCAACCAGCCCCGGTGACCGGGCACATCATGCTGCAAGAACCCTGCGTACGGCGCCGGGTTGAGGTCGCGCAGCAGAAGATAGGCAGTCACCGGGTCGAGGGTGCTTTCGGTGCCCTGGCGATAGGTCAGATTGACTTCGTAGGAGTTGCCGGCCTGCAGGTGCTCCTCCACGACAGCGAACGCCGTCGCATAAGAGTCCGGCACTTCCGGATCAGGCCCGCGGGCGAGAGCCTGCGACACCAGCCCTTCGTCGACCTCGCCGGCCCCCACGGCGCTGTGCTCAAAGAACCGAAGCCCCGCCGGGCGCATCCACACCGCGTCCGGCAACCCGCTTTGAGCACCCAGCGCGGGAAGATCTCCGCGAGCGGCGTAGCCGAAATAGCCCACCCAATGGTCGTCTGGGCTGCCCGCCGCCATCTCGGCTTCAAGCACCTCGAAGATGTCCGAACCGACGACGGTCGAGGCGTTTCCTTCGTGGCGGCGTACCTCCCCAGTGGCCGCGTCGTAAGTCAGCGAAACATCGTCGTCCGCCAGCCAGCCGATCATTGACCGCTTCGTCGACCACTCGCGTGCGCCGCCGCCGTCGAGCCAGAAGCAGCGTCGATGATCGGCTGCGATCGCGCGAAAGAACGAGCCCGGATCAGTCATTTCCAGGCCCCAAAGGAGGGCGCCAAGAAGTTGGCCACCAGCTGAGCTCCCTGTTGGCTGAGGATGGATTCAGGGTGGAATTGCACGCCCTCGAGCGGCCGTGATGTGTGGCGTACGCCCTGGACAACCCCGTCTTCGGACCGCGCGGTCACGACGAGACAATCCGGCACGTCGACAGCGTGCAGGGAGTGATAGCGAACCGCCTCGAAGGGTTGCGGCAGCCCCCTCAACACACCCAAGCCGTCGTGCGAAATCTTGGCCACCTGCCCGTGGGCTGGGGTGCCGCGCTCAACCATTCCGCCGTACGCCGTCACGAGGCCCTGCATCCCTAGGCAAACTCCCAGCACCGGGAGGTTGCTAGCCAACAGCACCTCGCGGCCGATCGAAAAGTCGGCCAGGTTGGCCGGATGACCTGGCCCGGGCGACAGGACCACATGAGAATGCCCGAGCAACTCGGCAAGGCCGACCTGATCATGTTGGACGACCCGCGGCAGCACCCCGGTCACGCCGGCTATGAGGTGCACGAGGTTCCAGGTGTAGGAGTCGTAGTGGTCAACCACGACGACATCTGGCGGCACTTCTGGAGTCACCGGGTTAACCTACTTCGCCTGGCCGCTCCATGGCGGGCCGGTGGGCCCTTTGGGCTAAGCCAAAGGCGTGACTACATCCCCGACAGTTGTGAACGGAGGCGCTTGTGACGACGACTCTGTTGAGCGTGGCGCTTGGCGTCGTCGGGATGCTCGGCTGGGGGATCTATGACTTCCTCGGCGGAGTGCTTTCCAAACGAAGTGGACCTCTCACCACGCTCTTCTGGTCACAAGCCTTTGGCGCAGTGCTGATCCTGACTGTCGCGCTCGTCGGCGCAGGGTGGGCGGACGTGGCTCCGGCTTGGCTCTTCCTGTGCGTCATCGCCTCAGGTTTGTATTGTGCGGGATACCTCTTCTTCTTCCGCGGCTTCGAGAAAGGCAACGTTTCTATCGTTGCCGCCACGATGAACCTGTGGGCTGTGTTCACCATGACGGTGGCCTTCGTCGCTATGGGTCAGCGACTGACTGCCTCGCAAACGGTCGGCGCAATCCTCATCCTGCTTGGGGCAATGGTGGCCTCCATCGATTGGGTCACCGTTCGCCGCGGTGGCTTTCAGATATCACTGGGTGTCAAAGAGACGGTGGCCGGAGCGTTCTTCTTCGGCATCTACTGGAATGTCAGTGAGGTCCTGGCTGAACACATGGGTTGGCTTGCGACGACGGCCATAGTCAAGATCGGCGTCGTGCTAACGCTCGTCCTGGTTGCGCTGTGTGGGAAAGACAAGATCGCCGTTGCACAACTCAGCGTCCGGACCTGGTGTTTTCTCGCCGCCATGGGCGCGGTGGAACTGGGCGCTGTTACCGCGGTGAACTACGGGCTGACCGTTGGTGACGCAATCCTTATCTCACCTATCGCCTCTGCCTTGTCCGTCGTCACCATCGCTCTTGCGGTGATTGTCCTGGGCGAACGCATTTCGTTTCTCCAGTGGGCGGGGGTAGCAATGGCCATCCTCGGGATTGTGGCAACAGCCGTCTGAGGGCCTGTGGGCTCGGCCTAACGCCGGGACAGTCTTCTGCATTCGCGCGGCACGGCGGAGCCGCCTTGAATGGTGCGACAGGCATCAAAGGCTTCTAGTCGCGTGCGCAGCAAAGCGACCTGGTCGGCGTACGCCGGGTCGCTGAACTGGTTGGTTCGTTCCCACGGTTGGGACGTGTAGTCGTAGAACTCCCACGCGAAATCCTCGCCCTGCCAATCCGGGTCGATATCGAAACGGGCCAGGAGTTCAGTTTCGGTCCGGATGCCGATGAACGACGGCACCGGGCTGATGCCGAGGCCGGCTAGCGCGTCGGGGTCATCGGGTGACGGCGGATTGAGGTTGTGCTCGAAGAAGACGGCATCGCGCCGAACCTTCGCGGAGTTGGTCAACGTTGGCACGATCGATTCCCCCGAGCGATAGCGGGGACTCTTGATGCCGGCCAGATCTTCAAGGGTCGACGCCACATCGAGGGTGTTGACAAACTCACTCCGCGTCCCGGGCGCGACTCCTGGCCCGACGACATAGAGCGGCACCCGCACGTCAGTGTCGTAGGGCGTCTGCTTGCCCTCGATGGTGCCGAACTGACCAATGTGGAACCCGTTGTCGGACGTGACGATGACATAGGTGTTGTCGTCGACAGTGTTGAGGATCTGCCGAATCATTCGATCAGCCGACTGGGCCATCCGCGCCCGGTTGCGCAGCGTGCGCTCGGCCTCCTCAACCGAAACGTCCTTGTTCCAGCGCCACGACTCCACCGGCGTCCCGTCTTCGCGCTGAGGGGCCGACCGGTCACTGGCATAACTCTGCGGACCAAACCCCGCCAGGGAGCCGACGGTCAGCTCATCGCAGGGGACGGCTCCGCAGTTTCCCGCCGGGTTGCTCGGCCGGGGGCGGTCGCGAAAGGCGGCCGGGAAATAGGGCTCCTTGGGCCAGGCACCAGCCGGCTCCACCCGTGAATGCGGCGCATACGGCGCAACTTCGAGGTAGTAGGGAGCCTGGTCATTTTGCCGATCCGTCAGGAAGTCCAGCGCCAGATCGGAGGTGACGTTTCCGGCGTAGACCGCATCTTTATCCCTGCCACTGGTCGATTGAGCGGGGGTTGGATAGTTGCGCAACTTGACCTCGGCCAATGACTTGGGCGTGCCCAACTTCGTGGTCTCGGTGGCGTGGAATCCCCAGCCGTCATATCCATCACCAAACACCACGCGGAAGTCTGACCAGCCGATCGGCGCGGGCGGCACTACCCCGTCGTACGCCTCATATTCGTTGAGATATTTGCCGACGAATCCGGTGGTGTAACCCGCCTTTTGCAAGCTCAAGTTGACCGAGCGCACGTCGTTGCCAAATTCGAAGAAGGCCTTCGAACCACCCAACGGAGTCTCCGGATGCAGGGGGTTGTGAGTGTTGGTGAGGACTCCCGTTTGGTGGGGATATTGACCGGTCATCAGCGACGCGCGCGAGACGCAACACAAGGAGTCGACGACATAGGACTGGTCGTACGTCGCCCCGGCCTGCGCCATCCGACGAAACGACTTCATCGCTGGCACGAGATCCATCGAAAAGTCATCAAGCAATACCAACACAATGTTGGGAGACGACCCCGGGCCAGGCTTGCCGTCACTCAACGGATCAGCATCGACCGTGACCGAATCCTCTTTTGGCGGATCAGCGGCGGGCTGGTTGGCGGGCGGTGAGCACCCAGTCGCCAGCATCAGCCAACAGCCAAGCCAAACGGCTAACCGTCGCGACATCCGTGGCATCTCCCCCGTTGATTCTTCATGGTCTTAAAACCCCCCGCACCAGTTCGTGGACAAGATCGTAGCCCCGCTCGGTCAGGATCGACTCGGCGTGGAACTGGACTCCTCGATAGTGGGGACCCTCCACAAGATGGATGTCTCCGGTCTCGGGATCGGCCTCGACCCTCACCCCAGCAGGCACGTCATCGGGCAGGAGACCACCCGCGGCTCGGCCCACGAAAGTGTTGTAGAAGCCCACCCGCTCCACCCGACCGTTGATCATCACCGGCGACTGGGTGCCCTGAAAAACGATGTCCTTGAAAGCCAACGGGATGTTGAGGCGCTCGCACAAAGTTTGATGCCCGAGACACACCGCGAGGAATGGCTTCTTCTCCACCAGCAGTTGGTCAACTGCTCTCCGCAGCCGAGCGATCTTGGGGTCGTCGCCGTCGCGAGGATCACCCGGGCCAGGCCCGACGATGGCGAGATCCCACTTGTCGAACCAGCCGTCGAGATCATCGGGGATGTCTTCGTGGCGAATGATGTCGGCGGTCATGCCCAACACCGTCAGGACGTGGCGCAACATCCGGACGAAGTCGTCCTCACCGTCGATGATGACGGCCTTCTGTCCGGTCATCCACGGCTCCGGCGGTGCCCCTGCCTGATCGGTCAACCAAAAGGTCGACAGTCTCCGGTTGCGGGAATTGAGCGCGATCAACACGTCTTCGTCGCGGGTCAATGCGTTGATGTCCTCGGCCGGCAGTGGCGCGGCTGGCACGAGGCCGAAGGCGCTAAGGATGCCGCCTGCCTTGGCGTGCGTTTCGGCCACTTCGTAGGCCGGATTGGAGTCACGGACAAGGGTCGCGCCGGCAGTGACCTTGAGGTTGCCGTCGAGGTCGACGTCTGCGGTGCGGATCACAATCGGGCTGTCGGCGGTGGGTTCGCCATCAGCGTCGCGGCCAAGGAGAGCGAGCGCGGAGGCGTAATAGCCCCTCCCCACCGACTCATATTGCTTGATCAACTTGCAGGCATTCTCGACTGGGCTGCCGGTGACAGTGGCCGCAAACATGGTGGCGCGAAGAACTTCGCGTACGTCGAGTCGCGTGCGGCCCGCGAGAAGATATTCGGTGTGGATCAGGTGAGTCATCGGCTTGAGGAAAGGGCCAACCACCTGTCCCCCCTCATGGCAGATGTCGCACATCATCTTGAGTTCTTCATCGACGACCATGAAGAGTTCGTAGATCTCCTTCTCGTCAGCCAAGAAGTCGAGCAGCGCCGGCTTGAGAGCCACCGGCTCGTCGGTTGAGCCTGTCGAAACCCTCGGGATCCGGAAGGTGCCCGAGATGGGGTTCATCCGGACATCGCCACCGCGGACACTCACATGCCGTTCGGGGCTGGCCCCCACTAAGTAGCGATCGCCGGTGAAGAAGCAGAAGGTCCAGTAGGCGCCGCGTTCGCGCGCCAACAGCCGGCGGAACACAGTCAGCGCCTTGGTCGCATCCCAGTCGGCAACGACCGCGCGATAGTTGCGCCCGACCACTAGATTGGCGCCTTCGCCCTGGCCGATTTCGTCACGGATGATCGCCTCCACGACCTGCGCATAGTCATCATCAGTGGTCTCAAAACCGCCTCGGTCGGTGAAATCCACCTCCCCTTGGGGCAACACGGCCAGCGCATCCGCCACTGGGATCTCGACCTCGGTGTCAATGTCGACGACGACCAATGGGGTCCCGTCGTCGTGGACTTGAAAACCACGCTCGGCGATCTGTCGAAATGGGATCGCCAAGAGGCGATCGAAGCGGCGTCCCGGGGGCGGCGTACCCCTCTCAAGTGGCACGTCCATGATCGACTCAACGACGCTCCGGCGACCACCGAGCAACGTCACCGTTTCGGAGTCACGCAACCGAATGGCCGCCCACGCCTCATGACTGCCGAGCGCGTCGAACGCGGCTGTGGCAGAAACGGGCGTCTGGGACATGCGAAAACCCTACGACGGCGCTGCGCCGTGGCCCCCATCTGTCCACTCAGAGGTTCAACCGATGGTTCACATCATGGCCACCCAGGAGTAACGTCGATGGCCTCGATCGGCACCGGCAAGGAGCAGCGATGGCCAACAAAACCCAGCCAACACAAGGCAGCGTTGACGGCTTCCTCGCGACCGTGCCCACCGCCGTACGACGTGCAGACGCCGAGCGCATCATCGACCTCTTGTCGACCAAAACGGGGGAACCGGCCACGATGTGGGGACCATCGATCATCGGCTTCGGGCGCTATCACTATCGGACCGCAGCCGGCACTGAGGGCGACATGTGCCGGATCGGCTTCTCGCCCCGCAAGGCTGAAACGGTGCTGTATCTGCTTCCCGGTTATGAGGGCAAGGCCGAGCAACTCGCCCGCCTCGGCAAACACCGGACCGGCAAGTCATGCCTCTACATCAAACGGCTTTCAGACATCGACGAGGCGGTGCTCGAAGAATTGATCGACGACGCACTGGCCTTCATGGAAGAGAACTACCCCGCCAACAAACACTCCGGAGGCGCGTCGTGACGCGAATACTCATCACCCTGTCCCCCGAGGCTGATCAGGAAAGCGTCGTGACCGAACTGTCTGACTTGGGGTTGGGCACCGTCACTCCACCAGCCCCCGAACTGCCCGATGTCGCCATTGCCGAGGTTGATGAAGTCGCCGCCGATGCCTTCATCGCCGCCGCCCAGTTGCTCACGGGCGTCGCCGTTGCCGAACGCGAGACCCTCTCCTTCACCCAGGACAACTTCGAATAGCCACTCCCGAGGAGGCTGCGGTTGATTCTGTCTGCCAGGTGAAGGAAATCCACCGCAGCCCCGTCGGATGCAGGTTTATCCACAGGCCGGCAAGTGCCACTGGATTGTGCGGAGTTCTCGGGGTGAGGCTTAGGGCATGGATCTCGGGGCGTATGGCGCGGTGTTGGCCGAACAATGTGGCGTGATCTCGCGTGCTCAATTATTGGCCTGTGGAGCAATGGACCACGATGCGGCTCGGCTGATTCGTCGACGCGACCTCGTGGCCGTTCATCGCGGCGTCTACGTCAATCACACGGGCCAATTGTTGTGGGCACAGCGTGCGTGGGCCGGGGTGTTGGTCTGCTGGCCAGCCGCGCTGAGTCATTCGTCGGCCATCCGCGCAACCGAAGGGCCAGGCCGCAGACTGTCGCCGGACTCAGAGATACACGTGGCGATCGATCGCCACCGTCATGTCGTCAGTCCAAACGGAGTGGTTCTGCACCGGGTTGCTGACTTCGCCGATCAGGTGCTGTGGAACCTTGGTCCCCCACGGGTGCGCTACGAACACGCCATACTCGATGTCGCAGCCGAGCAATCCAGTGACTTAGCGGCCGTTGGTGTGCTAGCTGAGGCCTGTGGGTCACGCAGGACGACGGCGGCACGGCTACTCACTCGCCTCGATGGCCGGGCGAACCTTGCTAGGCGCAAGTGGCTGATCGACGTCCTGTACGACATTGCTGCTGGCTCGTGCTCGGTGTTAGAACACGGTTTTCTGCACCGAGTAGTTAAGGCCCACGGCTTGCCGATTCCAGAACGTCAGGTTCCGGAGTCCGTGGGCAGTTCCGTGCGTTATCGCGATGCCCTGTGGCCCGACGGACTAGCCGTGGAACTAGACGGTCGGCTCTTCCACGACTCTGCGCAGCAGCGCGATAGGGACTTCGATCGTGATCTCGATGCCGCCACGGTTGGCCTGGCGTCGGTCCGACTGAGCTATGGGCAGGTTTTCGAGCGCCCCTGTAGCACTGCCAAGCGCCTCACTCAGGTGCTCCTCCGAGCCGGAATTGCTGTCTATCCACACAGCTGCGCCCCTGATTGCGCGTCACAGAGCGGCGCTGCGGGTGATTTCGTCTACTGGGTGAACGGAATCAACCGCAGCCCCTGCCCAAACCTTCAGACCAAGGCACCGAGGGTGGGGTCGGCAGGAGAAGGCCCCACCAACGGGTCGTGGCAGCGGGCCAAGGTGAGCGCGACGCCAGCGAGGCCGACCAACAGATTGGGGGAACGGCCCCCTTGGAGGATGCCGCACGACCAGGTCGGCTGCCCTGCCTGGCCGGCGCGAACCAAGTGGCTCGCCAGTTGTCGGGCCTCGCGAAGGTGCTCCGGCGCCGACGAAGGCCAAGCCTCAGCAGCCAACAGGTGCATCTCGATCACCCCGCCAAGCCCGTGACACAGGGTGCCATCAAATGACTGTTGGGATCCCGGCCTGTGCGGGGCAGCCGCAACCCGAGCCCTAACAAATCGACCGTGAGCCCCAGCGTCGGCGATGCCACCAGCAGCCAACACTGCAGCAAGCACCCCGATCCCCGGAGCGCCGTGGCACCACGCGAGACCTGGTACGCCGTTAAAGCGGAGGTCGGGCCAACCACCCGCTGACACGTCATACCAACTGTCCTCCCAGGCCAAGGCCTGCACCACGAGATCAGCTGCCAGCGATCCAGCTCCGGAGCCCACCAGCCGCACTGGACGGTCAACGGCGAGCTGTCTTTCCGCCAGCGACAGTGCCAACGCGATCCCAGACGTGCCATGCGCAAGCCCCACGACACTGGTGTCTGTGGTGGCCATCAGCCAGCGCCGACCAAGGCCGTCCTCAATGCTCGTCTGCGCCAATTGCGTCACCAGCGACTCAATGGCCGCTTGGCGTAGGGGTTCGTCTTCAGTCGCAAGCGCCGCGGTCGACGCCCCACACAACACACCAGCAAGGCCCCCCAACAAGTCTGGCCAGTCCGGCAGCGCCGCCGGATTGGCGACTACTCGCTGCAAGACGGCACCCGCCAATTGCTGGGCCGCGCCCACCAACTCACGGTCTCCGGTGCGTTGGCCGACGAAGCTGGCAGCTTGAGCGGTGCCCATCGCGCCATCCCAGCCAAGATTGTGATCGCCCAGTTGCAGGCGTCGTACGGCGGCGGAGGCAGCTTCCGGGCCAACTCCTGCCACCTCGGGTCGGCGTGAGGCAGCTGCGCACACACCGCGAGCGACAACGCGATCCCGGCGCGACCAACAAGAAGCGTCTCGTTAAGACGCGTGTGGAAGAGCCTCGGCTGACCGTCCGGTTCGGTCATCGGATCGATCTCGTCACCAGTCCAGAACGGCTCGCCGTGCTCGTCGATCTGAGCCAGCGAGACCAGGCGAGCAGCCAGTTGCCGTGCCGTGGCGGCGTACTCCGAATCGACCTGTTGACGGGGCAGTGACAGTCCCGCCCACACTGCCGCGCTCACGCTCGCACCGCCGGAATCTTCTCGAAGCGAGCCGGATCGATCCCGACCTGAGCCAGGACATCCGTCGGGGCAATCTGCGCCTCTGAGGGTGTCTGCATTCGAGCCAAGGCGGCCGCAACTTGGGAGCAGCGGAGTTGGCCATAGCTGATCCCGCCCCCAGGGTCTTGGGCAGTCGAAACCCCTGGCGCCAGTGGGCGCGTCAGCGGCGGGGAATCTGAACCGACCAACGGCCCGAGCTCTGCCAACCACGCCGACAGGTGCGGGGCCAGGTCAGGCACCAGCGCCCGTGGACCGTAAACCACCATGGCATCACTACGGGCATAGCCACCTGGGTCGGCCGGGCACTTGCAGGAAAGGGGCACTCCGCTGCGCCGAGCCAACATGACCGTCGCTCGGACGGCGGCTGGAGCGCTATCTGCGCACACGTTGAGATACCACCGATCCATGGATTCATCGGCCACCGCGTCCGAACAATGCACCCACCACCACACCCCTTCAGCGTCGATCGTGCTCGACCCGGCCACGAGGTCAATCAGGTCGCCGGGGCGAGCTGGCAGACCGGGTCGCGACGAGCCGACCACGGCATCTGCTGCGCGTTGCACGATCTTGGTGCCGGCTCCTGGCAGGGCAACTGCGGCAACAACCCGGCCCTTGTCTGCAGCGAGTACGACGAAGCCTCGTTCGATGTCAGCCGCCAACCGCCGTCCCACTTCCAAGGCGGCGATCTGTGGCCGAGCCGGGGCCGCCCCAAGTCGTGGTTGATCACCGACCCACCAACGGCCATAGAGCCAGGATGCGAGCGGGCTGTCGATCTCCGGATCTGGGCCAGTCGTCGCCAGCAATTTGCGAGCCGTGGGATCGGCGTCCACCAACTCCTGGGCTGCTCGCAGATCGCGAATGGCCTGTTCGATCCCCTGAGCGGCCGACGGATCATTCGTCAGGTCGAGCCTTGCTAACGAAAACATCCAAGGACCTCCTCTGTCATGGAGTCCAGCTGGGCGGCGAGGGCAATCGCCTGGCCTTGAATCGTGGCTGCGGCTGGACGCCGAGCGACCTCGAGCGACATTTGCGCAATGCGCAGAACCGCTGCGGTCGCCGTACGTCGGGCAAAGACGGCTTGGATCGCAGGACGCAGTTCGGCGGCCCTCGCATACGCCTTCAATAGCGAGTCAGCAGGGGCAGGCAGCCCGCCTGAGCCACCCCTCACCAGGTGTTCGCTGACCAGACAACCGAGGTCCCAAGCCGGATCACCAAGGCCCGCGAGCTCCCAATCCAGCAGGACAACCCGACCATCCTTGGTCACCACGACGTTGTCCCATTTGAGGTCATGGTTGACCAAACACCCGGCCACCGGAGCCGCCATCAATTCGGCGGCCAGCACCAGCGCGGTGTGTTGACGCATCGCCGTCAGAGCAGCACGCATCGGCGGGTCTTGCGGATCAAACCCAGTTAGCCCACTGAGGACCGCTGGCGTCCGCGCGGGCGGCAACGGCAACCCCACCGTGCCTCGATGAAGATAGCCCAACGTGGCCCCCAATGCCGCGACGATCTGCTCCAGGCGAGCAGCGTCCAGAGTGGTTGAGGTGGGCATGCCGAGCACGGCAGGCCAACCAGCTTGTACGGCGAGCGACACGGGGGTGCCGTCGTGACTGAGATCCTCCAAAACCAGCAGATGCCGATCCTCATCAACGACATTGGCCGTCGGGAGCACGCGGCGTAGGGGATCACACCACACGGCCATCCGATAGACGAGAAACTCGATCCCAAGATCGAAGCCGCGTTGGGTGTTGGGCATCTTGACGACGAAGCGATGGCCCACGTCCGTGCGGATCGACCACACCGGGTGTGCGCGGGACAGGTTGGTGACCCGAGCGTTCGCGGCTTGGTCGTCCCGGATCAGGCCAAGGTCGACCAACGCGCCGAGAGCCGGGTGCTGACTTAGCGCGGATTGTTGGGGTGTTGCCGGGCGGAACTGAGGTCCGCCCGGCACATTGACCGACTCGGTGAGCAGATTAGTCATTCCCTGACCTTCGACTCAGCCCTGGAAGGGTGTTTGACCATAGGGGTCATTGCCCTGCTGGAAACCACCACCGGGACCCTCAATGGGGCCAAACGTTGGCGTCCGGAACGTCACCGTCCAAGGCGTCCGCGTCCAGGGCGGTGGAGTCGGCACCAAGAAGCATTCCGGGTCAACGATTGTCGGCGGAATGCAGCGCCAGAAGATCGACCTCGGGAACGGCTTCAAAACGATGTCGTCCCAAGGACCCTGGGCTTCGCCCATTCGCTGGCCGCTTTGGCCCTGCGTTTGTGCCTGCACCTTAGCCATTGCGGCTGCATAGCCAGCGGCATAGCCGTCGGCGTACGTCGCCTGCCCCTGCGGTGGCTCGCCTTGACCCTGCTGACCCTGACCCTGTGGCGCCTGACCTTGGCCACCGAAGTAGCCATAGGGGTCATAGCCCTGACCACCCTGACCACCTTGGCCACCCGGCCCGATCGGACCACGACCGGTGAAGGGCGTGCCGTCGATCGGAGTGGTCGCTGTGGGCGGGAACTGTCCACACCAGGGACTCACGGGCTCGCAGATCCACCTGAGCGACTCCGGGAAGCACTCCCGTTTGTTCAGGGTCAACGGAATACACCCCGTCGACGCCTCGGTGATGGGCGGACAGAACGGCGTAGTCGGGCACTCCGGTGTCGGAGGTAGGCACCAACCTCGGATCGCCGACGGCGGACACGTAGGCGTGATTGGCTCGCACTCCGGAGTCGGAGGGGGGCACCAGCCGTTAAATGGAGTGGGTGGGCAGAGCGGCGTCGGCGGGAAGCACTGAAGCCGAGGCGTCAGCGGCGGCAAGCAATCAATACGTGGTGAGAAGGGAATACAGCGAACCCCCGGCGTTAGCGGCGGGAGACCGCTGCCACCTTGGGCCAGCACCACTGCCGCAGCAGCGTCGACCAAACCCCAGCCGTAGGTGTCGTTGGGCACCGGATCGGCAGGGTTATCGCGCAACGGTCGAGCCGTCTGATGGAGGATGTCGACCACTTCGGTGACTGTTGCGCCCGGTTTCACCGAACGGATCAGCGCGGCGACACCGGCAACATGGGGTGTCGCCATCGAGGTCCCCGACTTCATCGAGAATCCGCCGGCGAGATCCGTCGACCAAATGTCGACACCAGGACCCATCACATCGATATGTGGGCCGGTCTGAGAGAACGATGCTCGCGCATCTGCCGAGTCGATCGCGCCCACCGCAACGACATCGGGAAAGGCCGCCGGGAAGGACGGGTTGGCCGACCCATCGTTGCCCATTGCGGCGATCACGACGACGCCCTTGCCGACGGCGTAGGCCACAGCGGCTTCCTCGACCGTCGTACCCGAAGGGGAGCCCAGGCTCATGTTGATGACCGACGCACCGTTGTCGGCGGCCCACCGGATGGCTGCCGCGATATCCGCAGAGGCGCCCACCCCGGTGACCCGGCCGTTGTCGAGCCGAACCGCCCGTGTCAACGCCTTAACCGGCATGATCCGGCAATTCCAGGTCACACCCGCCACCCCGGCGGCGTTGTTCGACAGCGCCGCGATGGTGCCTGCGACGTGGGTGCCGTGGCCGACCTCGTCGTCGGGTGACGGATCTCGGCCGGAGAAGTCGCCCTCGAAACGCAGGTTGGGTGCGACCGGATTGGGCCCCAGATCCACCATGTCGAAGCCCGGAACCAGCAGAGGCGCCAACTCGGGATGGGTGAGATCAATCCCACTGTCGATGACCGCAACGACGACCGTGCTTGATCCCTGGGTGAGATCCCAGGCGGCCGGCGCATTGATCTTCGGGAGGCCCCACTGGGTGGGATAGCGGGTGTCGTTGGGCACCACGGAGGCTTCGCGATAGCGGTTGGGCTCGACCGTCTCGACGCTGGCAACCTTGTTGAGCCGGGTGATGGCCGCCTCGATGTCAGTGCCGGCCGAGACCCTCACGCGGAAGGTCCGGGCGAGGGTTTGGGCCGGCGCCTGCTCGAGACCAAGCACCGTGTCACTCGTTGCGGATAACGGCAAAGCAAGGCGGGTGATGTCATAAGCCCCAAGATCGGCGAGTACGCCGTCCAGGTCGCGGACACCCAAGTCGTTAGCAGCGCTGGCCATCGGGCCGGAAGGGTGCAACGGCACCGAGGCGGTCATGTCAGCGCAGGCATTGTCGGTGAGGGTGAGGAGCACCTCACCCGGAATGATGTTGTCGTTGTCGCCCGTGAACACTTGGTTGGAGTCCGTCGCCGAGGTGGACTTCACCGAAGTAGGACGACGCTTGGTAGCCATGGTGTCTCCTTCGATAGCCCGCGCCCCACCAGTGAGGTAGCGGGAGCGGCCGGTTAGGCCGATATCAACAGGAGGTTTGTAGGCCTAGGCCTGATACGCCCTGTCCGGACGCGCCTGCGGGGAGCGCTTGAAAGAGCATCCGAAGGGCCACTTCGACCACCTAACACCGCGAAAAGTCGCCAAAACGGCCGAATTTGCTGAGTTAACTGGCCCTAGTGGCCCTTGCCTGACTGATACGCGTGCCGCGGATGAAGGTCGGCGTCAGGAGAGCGTGGTCAGGAGTTGCGTGGCGCGGGTGAGCACGACATAAAGCGTGGCGCGGCCAGTGGCCGATTCGGTCTCGATTTCTTCGGGGCGGACCACGACGATGGCGTCGAACTCGAGGCCCTTGGTGTCGAGGCCGGTGAGGACGACGATCCGGTCCTCGCCTGAGGGAGCGACCGACGAGTCGATGGCGGCGCGAGCACCTGCCGAGTCGGCGGCGAACTCCGGCCAGGACGCCAGCCAGGAATTGGCCTCGGAGCGCCGAGCAACGGGCACCACGATCGCGATCGTGCCAGAGACCTTCCCCGCCACGTCGGCTACGGCAGTGCGGGTCGCGTCGGCCAGATCAACAATGCCGGTGAGCACGGTCGGCTCCACTTCGGTCGACCTGACCGCGGTGGGGAGGTCGGCATTGAGCCCGACCCGTTGGGCGTACGCCGCGGCGTACTCGTAAATCTCGGCAGAGTTGCGGTAGTTGGTGGAGAGGTGGAATTCGTGTTGGACCTTGCCCTCGAGCGCCTCCGCGCGAGCAGCCGCAGCCTGCCCCGGAATCGGCCACGAGGACTGAGCCGGGTCACCAACGATCGTCCACGAGGCGGTGCGACCCCGACGTCCGACCATCCGCCACTGCATCGGTGAGAGGTCTTGGGCCTCGTCGATCAGGACGTGGGCGAAGCCATCGTCTTCGATGCGATGGGTCGGCGGCGCCCAGGCGCGTCCGGTCGGTGCATATTCGCGGTCTGAGGCGGTGGTCAACTCTTGGAGATCGACGCCCTCGGCAAACACCAGGTCGTCATTGAGGGTCCGGTCTTCGGAAAGCTTGGCCGGGATGTCGCCTAAGGCATAACGCAATTCGTCGAGCAGGGGTACGTCGTGCATCGAGATCTCAGCCTGCGAGGTCCACGACTTCAGGAGCAGCGCCTGCTCGTCGGCTGACAACACTCCTTCGCTGACGCGCGAAAGGAACTCGGGGTCGGCCAACCAGCCCAGCACCTCGGCGGCGGTCAACGGTGGCCACCAATTGGCCGCGAAATCGATGAAAGAGTCCGTCGTAAGGAGCTCTTCGTTGAAGGCTTCACGACCGCGATCGATGCCGCGTTCGCTGCGCACCTGGCGCCACAACACGTCGAGCAGCGAGTTGGCGATCCGTGGCAACTGGCGGTTTCTGGCGCCATGAGACATCAGTTGGCGTCGCAACTGGCCGAGCCTGCGGTGATCCAAGACGAGGGTGTTGTCTCGCCAGAACAGTCGGAATTCGCGCGGGCTGTCGGGCGCCTGTTGCCGCGCCGTACGCCGGATCAATTCGGTCATCCGGGCGGAGCCTTTGATGTCGGCAACGGCCGGCTCGTCGTGGCGATTGGCCTTGACCCCATCGACCACTTCGCCGAGTGAGCGCAGCGCGACTGCAGTTTCGCCTAGCGAGGGCAAGACCCGCTCGATGTAGCGCATGAACACCCCGCTGGGGCCGACGATCAGCACGCCGCCGCTTTCATAGCGGCGCCGGTCGTTGTAGAGCAAGTACGCGGCTCGGTGCAGCGCAACGACTGTCTTGCCCGTGCCAGGGCCGCCCGAAATGGAGACCACGCCCTTGGCTGGCGCCCGGATGGCAAGGTCTTGTTCGGCCTGGATCGTGGCGACGATCGAGTGCATCGAGCGGTCGCGGGCGCGGGAAAGTTGCGCCATCAAAGCGCCTTCGCCGACGATCGGCAGATCGGTGTCGACTTCTGCGTCGAGCAGTTCGTCTTGAAGTGCCACCACAGTCGGACCGGCACATCGCAGCACTCTTCGTCGTACGACGTCTTGCGGCGTGGCCGCGGTGGCTTGATAGAAGACGGCGGCCGCGGGTGCGCGCCAGTCGATGAGCAGCGAGTCCTTTTCGGCGTCGCGTAGGCCGATCCGGCCGATATAGCGTGGGGCCTTGTCAACCTCGGGTTTGAGGTCGAGGCGACCGAAGACCAAACCTTCGTGGGCGGCGTCGAGTTGGGCAATCCGCTTCGCCGCTTGGAAAACCATGGCGTCGCGCTCAACGAGCCCGCCTTCATGGCCCAGCCGAGCCCGGCTATGACCTTCGCGGGCTAACGCCTGAGCAGCCTTTGCCGACTGCTCCAACTGGCGATAGACCCGATCCACGAGCAACTGCTCGTGCTCTATCTCGTGCTCAACAACGTCATCGGTCAACGATGATTCCGTCCTATTCTTCGGCCCAACAGTCGAGCCAACCAACGTCAGAGCAGGTGGCGTCTGACGAAAAGGGCAAGTCCTCAAGCGTACTCTCGCGCTCGGGCCTCGGTGAATTCGGCCCAGCCATTGTGCTTGCAGCATTTTTGAATCGGCGACTGGAAATGCGCAGAACCGCACTTAACGGCGAGCTATCGGCGTACGCTTTGGCTCCGCGCCGGCCGCATTGTCGCTGGCGCACCACACTGAAACGGGGGTTTCACATGACTCGGGACACGCTCTCGCGCCGCCCATCCTTCCGCTTGCTCACCATCGCTGTCGCCAGCGCCGCCCTGGTGCTTGCCGCTCCCGGCGCGTTTGCTGAGAAGCACAAAGTGACTGATGCAGTCGGTGACGTTGTTGTATTTGCCGGGGAGTCCGACGAGGTGCCGGCGCCTGACAACGTCGGGGCCGACGTGATCAAGTCGGTCACCAACCATTCAGCCCAGCGGGTGAGCAATCAAGGTGCGGTTCGTCGATCTGCAACCCGGCGACGCCAAGGCTGGCTTGGTTGCGCAGATCAAGACCAACAAGCTGAGTTATGAGTTGGTGCTCTTCAAGAGCGAGGGACTCGGACTCGCAGGAGGTTTCGGCCTCACCACCAAGCGCGGTAAGACCATCAAGTGTGCGGGGAAATCCAAAGAGATAAGCGTCACCGATGACCTCATCGAGATGTCTGTCCCACGCAAATGTCTTGGCTCACCTCGCTGGATCAAGGTAGGCATCGGCGCGATCAATTACATCGAGCCAGACTTCTTCGGTGATGACGCCCTGAGGTCGGGCATTCGCACCGACGGCGATCTGGTTTACGGTCCCAAGCTGAAGCGAGGCTGACCATGCGCCCTCGCATCGCCGCACTCGTGGCAACCACCGTGCTCGGGCTGGTCGTCGGCCTGACTTCGCCGGCGTACGCCGACAAATATGCGGGAGAGGACGCTGCCGGTGACGTGGTCACCTTTGATGAAGATTTCGTTGAGGGTCTGGCTCCCGATCACACTGACACGGATGTCGTGAAGGCGGTGGTCCGCCATGGGCGCTCGCGAGTGGCGCTGAGACTCAGGGTGCGCGACCTTCATCGGGTTCAGCAGAAGGACAGTCTTTCAAACCTCCATGGAGGTATGGACGAATCGTGGCTTGTGGAGCGTCGCCTTAGTGAAGTACGAATTCTCAACCTTCGTCGACATCACGAAATATTCGGGCAGGCGCCAAGACACGGTGCGTTGCCGTGGCGTGCACCGCACCGTAAGTGCAGCAGACGACTTGGTCAGGCTTTCGGTGCCACGCAGCTGTCTGGGCAACCCTCGATGGGTCAAGGTCGCCCCCTACACCGTGTTCACCAGCGAAGCAGATATTTACTTTGACAACGCGTTTCGAACCGGGTCAGCCCTCTCAGACCAACCGAAGTTCACACCTAGACTAAAGCGAGGCTGACATGCGCAAGATTGCAGTTCTATGCACGGTCCTTTTCACGTTTGCTGGCTTGGTGGGGGGCTTGTTTTCGCCGGCCTCCGCCGACACCTGGACCCATGCCGACAATCGCCGAGACGTCGCGAAGTTGAAGTTCACCAAGAGCGACTTCGGATTCGAGACGGCGCGGCGGGACCGGACCACCGATATCACCCGCATCTCCGTCAGTCACAACCCGCAGACGGTGGTGGTGCGGGTTCGAGTCCGCAATCTGACCGAAGTGGACTCACGCAGTGTTGGCGCGTTCATCCGCACCCCGTCCGGCCTACGGGCTGTCGTGTCGCAGACCTCGACCTCGACCTTCGTCTTCAAAGGTGCTGACCGCGCGGCCAAGTTGGCGCCTGGGTGTGCCAGGGTGCGAGAGGACTTCGATTATGCCTCCGATGTGGTGACGATCGTCGTCCCGCGGCGCTGCCTCGGCAACCCGGCTTGGGTGCGCGTCGGAGCGCAGATGGTGACGTCCAACGGTTCGTTCAACAACATCGCGATCGACGACGCTCTGGCCGGCCGTCTGCGCATGCGTGACCTGGACGGCCCGCCTCACCTGAGCCGCAAAATCCGTCGCTGACATGCGCGCTCGAATCAGCGTCGCAGGTCGCGCTGCTCGCCGTGCTCGCCAGCCTGACCTCCCCGGCGTACGCCGAAAAGCACAAGATCGCCGACGCCCGGGGCGATGTGCTGCTCTATCTGCCCGATCTCGCCGACGAGGCCGCCCCTGAGGTGACGCAGGTGGACATCGTGAGGTCAGTCACCAACCACCGGAAGGGTCTAGTGACGATGAAACTTGTGTTCGACGATCTCACCAGCCCTACGGAGTTTGACCACATCAGTGTCTACGCTGACATCGCTACCCCTCGGCAACGACACCTGCTGTATTTCAAGCAGGACTTCGATGGGACAAAGCGGGTTGTCCTGAGCGACAGGAAGAAGCGCACGGCCAAGTGCTCTGGGCTGCAAACACGCTTCAGCGCTGCCAAGGACTTGATCAAGTTTTCAATCCCGCGACGGTGCCTGGGCAAGCCACGATGGGTCAAGGTGTCGATGACGGCCAATTACTCAGCCAGGGACTTCAACCCTTACTACTGGGACAACAATTTGAGCATCGGCGAGGAGTCCAGTGCGGCATTCGGCCATCGGCCATTTACCCCCAGGTTGAAGCGAGGCTGACATGAAATCCCTCATCACCCGTGCTCTGGTCCTAGGCCTGCTCGTTGCCGCAGGACTCAGCATTTCGGCTCCCGCAATGGCCGAGCGGGCTGTGCATCGTGACGCCGTTGACGATGTCGTTGTCAACGCGTTTGCCGATATCGCTCAGCCGCCGATCAGCGGATATCCGGAGGCGGACGTGAAGAAACTGGTCGTCCGCCATGGCCGCCATCGAATAGTGATGAAGGTGACGGTGGAGGACCTGAAGGTGCGCACCTTTGTTCTTGCGATTTTTGGTTTGCGAGTCGATGGCACCCGAACCGATGTCACTGTTTTTAAGAACAAGGGCAAGCCGACGAAGGCCGACTACTACTTCGCTGGCAAATCGACGTGTCGCGGCCTGAAGAAGTCGCTCGACCAAGGTCTCGACCAAATCAGCATCAGTATCCCTCGCCGCTGCCTCAACAATCCGTCGGTTGTGCAGGGCGCCGCGGTCACGATCACGAGCGATCTCACGGCTGCGGAGCTCGATAACATCGAAACCGACGAAGAGCTCGCTGGCCACTTCTTCGGTGACGATGCCCTACGAAATGGCTCGACGCGGCGCGAAGAGCGGATGACGTGGGGACCGGAGCTCCGACGCGGCTAACCCGGCGCAATGTTGTACCGACGGGAGTGCAAACTCAGTTAGGCCCCATCGCGGCTTGAGGCATTCCGGCCGTCAACTTGGGGCGCTTGGAATTCCACCGGCACTGGGCGTTGCAACCGAAGAAAGTCGATCCATCAAGACTCCCCGGCGTGAGCGATAAGTCTGAGCCGAAGGACCGCTTCGGTGAAGTCGTGGCCTTTGCGCCCAGGTTCCGGGCAAGGGCCAACTCGACTAGCGGTCGCCGCTCCTTTGAGGACGTCAAGAAGCAGAATGATGGTCAAGTGTGGTCTTCCCCGTCAACAACACCCGGGCGGACAAGACCTGCTGCCGGTCGGCGGAATCTCCTGCGTCGTGCCGTCAGGTCTTGGTGCCGCCTTGGCCAGCTCGTCCGACTCCTAAGTCCGTACGCCGCCGCCAACCGCCCTGTGGCGAGCTGGAAATCACCCACTGCCCATGGGTGACAATGGTGAGGTGTACGACGCGACTAACCGACTGACGTCGGCGGGAAGTCACCGGCCGCTAGCCGGGAGACAATAGAGGCGTGGAAACCGCGATCACTCTCGTCTTGCTCGCCATCACCGTGCTCACGATCACTGGGGCGAGCGAGAAGGCCGATCTGCCGACACCATTGGTGTTGATCGCGGCCGGGATCGGGGCCTCCTTTCTGCCGTTCGTCGAAAGCGTTCAACTCAACCAAGACATCGTGCTGTTCGGGTTGTTGCCGCCGCTGCTCTATTCGGCCGCCCTCAACACCTCGCTCATCGACTTCAACGCCAACCGCAGGCCCATCTTGTTGTTGTCGGTTGGCCTCGTGGCGTTCACCACGGTTGCCGTCGGCTGGTTGATCCACACGATGATCCCAGGCATCCATTGGCCAGCGGCGTTGGCCATCGGGGCAGTGATCGCGCCTCCAGACGCAGTCGCTGCGACCGCGATTGGGCGCCGCATCGGCCTCCCCCGCCGCCTGGTCAGCATCCTTGAAGGCGAATCCCTGCTCAACGATGCGACGGCTCTGGTGGCCCTGAGGATGGCCATTGTCGCGATGGGGACCACCGCAACGGTGGGTGTGGTCGACATCGCCGAAGACTTCCTGCTGGCGGCGGGTGGCGGGATCCTGGTGGGAGTCCTCGGGTTCTTCATCGTCGGCTGGCTGCGCAAACAGATCATCTCGGAGCCGCTGATCGACAACGCCCTGTCCTTCATCACCCCGTTCGCGGCCTACATCGCGGCCGAAGAAATCCACGGCTCCGGCGTCATCGCTGTCGTCGTGGCAGGCATGCTCCTTGGCGCACAAGGCCCCGATCCTGCAATCTGCATCGTCACGGGTCGCCGAACGGCACAACTGGCGCACGATCTCCTTTGTCCTCGAGCACGCGGTCTTCTTCATCATTGGGCTGCAGGCGTCCTGGCTCATCGAAGAGGTGAACAACAGCGCACTCAGCGTTGGCGAGATCGCCGCTGTCTGTCTAGCGTCACTGGTGGCCATCATTGTCTTGCGGATCGTGTGGGTCTTCCCCGCGCGCTATTTGCTGGTCAGGCCGGGCCGCGACCGGATCACTGGCCAGGTTCCCCCATGGACCTACACCCTCGTCCTGGGTTGGGCAGGCATGCGCGGCGTAGTCACCCTCGCTGCGGCGTACCTCCTCCCGCTCGAGACCGAACACCGCGAGGTCTTGCTGCTGGTGGCCTTCACCGCCGTGGCCGGGACTCTGTTTATCCAGGGTCTGACGCTGCCGTGGCTCGCCCAACGACTCAACGTGCCGTCCCCAGATCCGATCGAGGACGCTCTAGCCAGGGCCGACCTCCTGCATCAGGCGTCCTCGGCTGGGTTGGCGTGTCTCGAAAAGTTGGAAGAGGACCCCCACGGCACCCAAGCCACGGTCATCGCCCGAGTCGAGCAGCGCAACTTCGCCGCCTGGGAGCGCCTCGGCGCCAGCACCGATGACGAAACGCCGAGCGAAGCCTATGTGCGGGTCCGCCAGTTGATGATCGCGGCGGAGCGGGCCCGGGTCTTGGAGGTACGCAGCAGCGGAGTCGTGCCCTCCGACATCGTCCGCGATGTGTTGAGCATGCTCGATGTCGAGGAGTCGATGTTGGACGTGACCGAGCGCGCCCGCACCAAGTTGCGTCGGGCGACGGCTGAGCGTCCCCCGGGCGAGACTTGTGCTGAACTGTCGCATGCCGCCAGTGCCGACGTACCCGAGCCGCAGACTCCGGGCGTCTGTCCGGGCTGCCAGCGAGACGGGACGCCCTGGGTGCACCTGAGGATGTGCCTGGCCTGCGCGGAGGTCGGCTGCTGCGACTCCTCCGTTGGCCGCCACGCCACCGGCATTTCGAGGAGACTGGCCACCCGGTGATGACCTCGATCGAGCCTGGGGAGACCTGGCGTTGGTGCTTCGTCCACGAAAGCGTGGGCTAGGGGCCGCTTCGGCCGACTGGCGGGGCCATCCGGAGGGTAGGTCGCTCCGAACTACTGTCATGCCTAGCAAACCCAGCAGATTCGACCGCGCCTACTATCCCCTCGCCGGTGTCCTGGCGACTCTTGCGGGGGTTGCGGCCGGTCACTTGACCGCAGCCCTCCTCAATCCCGCTGCCTCGCCCGTGCTGGCGATCGGCAGCGCCGTGATTGACCTGACCCCAACACCGGTCAAGGAGTACGCCGTCCGCGAGTTCGGCACCAAGGACAAGCCACTCCTCATCGGCAGCGTGTTGCTGGCCACCTTGGTGCTGGCCGGCATCGCCGGCTATCTGGCCAAGAAGCGGCTCGTGCGGGGGTCCGGCCTGCTCTTCATCCTCGTCGCCATCTCGGGTCTCGCCGCCATGGTGCGGCCAACTGCTGAGCCCATCGACGCCGTCCCAGCGCTTGCGAGTGCGCTGGTTGCCGTCGGCGCGCTCTCGTGGATGGTACGCAGTCGGCAATCCGCCAGCGTGACGAGCGCGGACGCGCCCGTCGTTGCGGCTGGAACCAGCAACGAGGTTTCCCAAGTGCCTGCGGCCGGGCGTCGTGCGCTGCTCGCCACCGGGACCGTGGCTGCCTTCGCCCTAGCGGCGGGTGGCGCCGGCACTTGGATCGGCAAGGCTCGCACCAAGATCGGCAACATCACTTTCGCGAAAGCAGCCGATCCTGCCGGTGCCTTTCCTGAAGGCTTGGAAGTCCAATATCCAGAGATCTCCAGCCTGCGGACACCGACCTCGAAGTTCTACAAGGTCGACACGAAGTTGGCTGTCCCGATCGTCGACGTCGACAACTGGAAGCTCACAATCGACGGCGACGTCGAGGAGCCCTTCAGCATCACCTTTGACGAACTCGCCGCTATGCCGTTGGTCGAGCGCGACATCACCTTGACGTGTGTTTCCAACGAGGTTGGCGGGACGTACGTCGGGTCAGCCCGATGGCTCGGGGTCCCGGTCACTGCACTGCTCGACCGCGCCAGAGTTGGCCAGAAGGCCGATCAATTGCTGTCCGTGGATGTTGAGGGCTTCAAGATCAGCACGCCACTCGAGGTCATTCAAGACGGCCGCGATGCCCTGATCGCTATCGCTATGAACGGCGAGCGCTTAACCCGAGACCACGGTTTCCCTGCGCGCTTGGTGACCCCTGGGGTTTATGGCTTTGTCGGCGCGACCAAATGGCTAGAAAAGCTCACGCTGACGACGTACGCCGAAGAAGAGGCGTATTGGACCGAGCGCGATTGGGCCACCGACGCCCCTATCAAGATCTCTGCGCGCATCGACACCCCCAAGCCGCTCTCCAGAATCAAGGGTGGCAAGACCGTGATCGGCGGTGTCGCCTGGGCGCAACAACGCGGGATCAAGGGCGTCGAGGTGCGCGTCGACGGCGGCGAGTGGCAGCGGGCCAAACTCGGCCCGGAGGTCACCGACGACTATTGGCGCCAGTGGTATCTCCCCTGGGAAGCCCAGCAGGGCCAACACATGCTCGCCGTGCGCGCCTTCACCAAAGACGGTGAAGAACAAACTGAAAAGCGCGCCACCCCGTTCCCTGCTGGCTCCAGCGGCATTCAGGAAATCGTCGTCGTTGTCGAGTGACGTAAAGCGTGACCGTGATCAAAGAGTGACCTAAACCACACAATCCGCACCACCAGCCGCACCGAATTACTCATGTCAGAAGGAAGAAACACCAACTCAGATTCTGAACCAAGAGTTTGCACGAAAACAAAGACCCTGCGCTTTGTGAACAACCTGAACGAATCAACCAAACACAACAGGAGATACACAGAAATGAATATCAAACGAGTCGGCATTATCGGGAGCTTGGCCTTGACCCTCTCCCTGTCCCTGGCCGCGTGTGGGAACGAAGATGAGCCCACCACCGCAGCGACAGATGAGACCAGCGAAACTGCCGAAGCACCTGCGCCTGCCGAAGAAGAGGCTGAGGTCGCTGATGCTGGCGCCGACACCTTTGGTCCCGGTTGCTCCTTGATCCCCGCCGAGGGTGGCGGTTCGTTCAACGGCATGGCCACTGAGCCGGTTGCCACTGCAGCTAGCGCCAACCCGTTGCTCAAGACGCTTGTCACCGCCGTTGGCGTTGCTGGCCTGGGCGACACGCTGAACTCCGCCGAAGCCATCACGGTGTTCGCACCGACCGATGACGCCTTCGCGAAGATCCCAGCCAAGGACCTCGAGGCCGTTTTGGCCGACAAGGAACTGCTGACCACGATCCTCACGGGTCACGTTGTCGCCGGTAAGTTGTCGCCTGACATGCTCGCCGGAAAGCTGGAGACGCTTGCTGGCAACACCATCACCGTCAAGGGTTCGGGCGAAGAGTTCACCGTTGGCAAGGACAATGCGGCCGTGCTTTGTGGCAACATTCCCACCGCCAACGCGACGGTTTACGTCATTGACACCGTCTTGATGCCCTGATCCACAGCTTTACAGTGACACTCAAGAAACAGAAGTCCGAATCTGCCGGCTTTTTAGGCAACCAAACTGACTCGGACAACGAAGCACAGCAGTGAAGGAATGTGAGCTGACGCAATGGGTTCCTGGGAAATGACCGGTTCTTTGACCGGCCGCCTCGCCAAACCGCTGCGCCGTATCGCGCCCGTCCCCTCCGGTGGATCATCCCCGGAGGGGACGGGTCACTCCGCTGAGGGGCGGGCCGATATCTGGTCAGATGCACCAGCCCCCGATCTTGCGGAGTTGCTGCGGCGATCCTCTCGGGGAGACCAGGCAGCGTTCGCGGAGTTGTACGACGCAACATCGGCCCGGGTCTATGGCCTGGTTCTCCGCGTCGTCCGCGATCCCGCCCAGTCCGAGGAGGTCACGCAAGAGGCCTACCTCGAGATCTGGAAAACCGCAGCTCGGTTTGACGCCGCCAAGGGCAACGCCTTGTCGTGGCTGATGACCTTGGCTCACCGCCGGGCCGTCGACCGGGTGAGATCAGCAGAAGCATCAACTCGCCGGGACACGGCTTACGGAAATGCCACTCAACCGATCGCGCACGACGTCACGGCAGAAGCCGTGACCACAAGGCTCGAAGCCCGACGCGTGCGGCAGGCGCTCAAAGCGCTCACCGCCGTTCAGCGGCAGGCCATCGAGCTGGCGTACTTCGGGGGATACACACATACAGAAGTGGCTTCGATGCTCGACCTACCGGTCGGCACCGCCAAAACTCGCATCCGAGACGGATTAATCCGACTGCGAGACGCAATGGGGGTTCATGCAATGGGACAGACAGGAATGGGGGTGGAGCAATGAGTGAGATCCATGCGCTCTCAGGTGCCTACGCGATCGACGCTCTTGACGACAGCGAGCGCGCTCAGTTTGAGCGCCACCTCAGCAGTTGCGCTGAGTGCACCTCCGAGGTCGTCGAACTGCGCGCCACCTCGGCACTGCTCGCCGATGACGCCGCCGTCGCGCCCCCGGCTGGATTGCGCAGCCGAGTGCTGGCCGAGATTGCCTCGGTCCGTCCATTGCCGCCGGAGGTCGGACTCGACACAGCCGCCCAACCGGACACAGCTGCCCAGCGGCCCGTGAGTCAGCTCGCTGGCCGTCGCGCCGCACGCCGTACGCCGCGTTGGAGCGGGCTCGCCGTGGCCGCAGCCGCCGTCATCGCGCTCGGGGTCACCGTCCCCGTGGTGATCAACACTCTCAGCGAAGACGAGCCGAGTGAGGTTCTTAGCGCCACTGATCTGGTGATCCAGGCTGATGACGCCAAGAGCGCCACTGTCGAGTTGCTCGATGGTGCCGAAGCCACGCTGGTGCGCTCGGAAAGTCTCGGCCAGGCGGTCTTGATCACCAAGGCGATGCCGACCGCACCGACCGGCAAGACCTACCAAATGTGGCTGCTGACCGACAACGGTTCGCTGGCCTCGGCGGGCCTGATGAAGCCCCAAGCTGATCAGACCATCTTGCTCAGCGGAGATGCAGCCCACGCCACGGCAGCGGCGATCTCCGTCGAGCCCGAGGGAGGCTCCAAGCAGCCCACCACCAAACCTGTCGCGCTGATCGACTTCTCCACGTTGGAGCAGGCGTGAAGCTCCAAATCTCGGGAGACCACCCGGGCGGACAAGGCGATCGGAACGCCGAGCGCACTGTTGCCGTGATCGGCTCCGGCATTGCCGGGCTGACTGCGGCGTACGTCGCGTCCAAGTCCGCCCGGGTGACCCTGTTTGAGGCCGACGAACGTCTAGGTGGTCATGCCGACACGCACGAGGTGGACGGTCTCGCGATCGACACCGGCTTCATCGTTCACAACGAAAAGACCTACCCGACCCTGTTGCGCCTGTTCGCAGAACTAGGCATCTCTACACAGGAGTCGGAGATGTCGATGTCGGTTCGTGATGAGGAGACCGGGCTTGAATACGCTGGCGCACTAGGCGCACGGGGGGTTTTCCCCACCGCCGCTCACCTCGCTAACCCGGCGTACCTGCGGATGCTTGCTGAAGTCCCACGGTTTCACCGGAAAGCGCGAGCCCTGCTCTCGGCAGGCTCAACCGTGGCAGAACGGACGCTAGCCAGTCCATCGGTTGAGTCTGTCGACCAGACTCTCCGTTCGTTTCTCACCGAGGGTGGATTCTCCCCGTACTTCACACGCCACTTTATGGAGCCGCTGGTCGCTGCCGTCTGGTCGTGTGACCCGGCGATCGCGTTGGACTATCCCGCGCGTTATCTCTTCTCCTTCCTCGATCACCACGGCATGTTGGCCGTCTTTGGGTCGCCGACCTGGCGGACCGTGACCGGTGGTTCGAGGGAGTACGTCGCCCGCGTGGGCGCCGCTCTTCACGAAGTGCGCGTCGGCACCAAAGTGACCTCGGTTGTGGAGACCCCTGATGGTGTCTTGGTGACCGACGGCAACGGGCAGACCACGACATACGACGCCGTGATCATCGCCACTCACCCCGATCAGGCGCTGGCGATGTTGGCTGAGCCGACGCAGCTCCAGCGAGAGACGTTCGCCGCGATGCCCTACTCGAAGAACACCGCGTTGCTCCACACCGACACTTCTTTGCTGCCGGTCTCAGAGCGGGCGCGGGGGTCGTGGAACTTCCTTCGCCCAGCCTCTTCGGTGGTTGAGCCTGTCGAGACCCAAGTCACTGTCACCTACGACCTCACTCGGCTGATGCGCCTGCCCACCAAGCGCCAATACCTCGTGACCCTCGGTGGCGAAGACCGCATCGCGCCCTCCTCGATCATTGCGCGGCGCGAATATGCGCACCCGATCTATAACCCGGAATCAGTTGCTGCCCAACGGCAGCTGCCGGCCTGCAACACCGATCGCATCGCCTTTGCCGGGGCTTATCACGGCTGGGGTTTCCACGAAGATGGGGCGCGTTCGGGCCTGGCTGCCTCCACCCATCTCGGGCTGGAATGGACCTCAACCCCCGCCGCCAGCGCGATCCCGGCACCCAAGATCTATGACAGCACGATTCGTCATGCCCGACGGGCGCCCTTCAAGCGGACCTTCACTCACCACGCCAAGACCTGGCTGGTGGACCTCGACGCGCTGCCCGACTATGGCCGATTGGGTCGGTTTGAGGCCCGCGATCACCTGGGCGACCCCAACCGCACGATCCGCGCCAATGTCGACGCCTTCCTCGCCGGTCATGGCATCGACCTGGCCGGCGGGCGCGTCATCATGGCGGCCAATTCGCGAGCCTTGGGCTACTGCTTCAACCCGATCAGCGTGCACTGGTGCTTTGACCGACGTGAGCAATTGGCGGGCGTCATTGTCGAGGTCCACAACACCTACGGCGACCGTCAGGCTTATCTCGTTCATCCCGATGAGCAGGGTCGCGCAACCACGCCCAAGGCGATGTATGTCTCGCCCTTCCATGGCGTCGACGGCACCTACGATCTGGCCGTTCCGATCCCGGGCCGCAAACTCAACATCGCGGTGACTCTTACGACCGAAGCTGGCGAGGTCTTCAGCGCCAGCCTTTCGGGCACCAACCCCACCTCACCCAACTCCGCTGATGTACGCCGGGCAGCGCCGGCCGCCGCTCGGGGCGCAGCGCTCATCCGGGTTCATGGAGTGTGGCTGTGGGCTCGCCGACTTCCGATCCGACCCCGACCAGTTCACCAGCATCAGGAGAACGTCTCGTGACCATCACCGATCCGACTCGCCAACCCGGAGCAGGGGCCAGCAGTCCCGTTGGCAACTGGCCCGGCCTTGACGTCGTACCCTCTGGGCCGAAGGCGAGCTGTTGCCGCCGCGATCACCCGCCGCATCTTCACCATGGCCGCGCGTCTGGCATCCGAGTCCTCATCGCCGATCAGTCACGCGGAAGTCCCGGAGGAGTCACGCCGGACCGCCGAGGAGTCACGCGGACTGCGCGAGACGTCTCGGAAGCGCGGATGCGCGAGACGTCACTAAGGACCGGCCTTGCCGCGCCACCGACCTTGATCTTGCGCAACCCGGACGCGTTCTTCGCGCGCGTCGGGTCAGGTGGTCTCATCGGCTTCGGCGAGTCCTACATGGCCGAAGACTGGGACTCCCCCAACCTCGACCTGCTGCTCACGGTGTTGGCGCGCGACGTCACGACGCTGGTGCCGGCATGGATGCAAAAGCTGCGAAAGACATACGTCGCCAGCCATCCGCGCTGGCATCGGAACTCAACCGACAACACGCGCAACAACATCGCACACCATTACGACCTCTCCAACGACCTGTTCCGCGCCATGCTCGACGAGACGATGAGTTATTCCTCAGCCCTCTTTGATACCGGCATTTCGGCAAGCGCGGGCACGGCTTCTGCTGCTAACTCTCCCGGCGTACCCGAAGGCGACGAGCTGGCGGCCGCCCAGGGCCACAAGATCGAGCGCTTGCTCGACCTGACCGAGGTGGGCGTCGGCACCGAGGTGCTGGAGATCGGCACCGGTTGGGGTGAGTTGGCGATTCGTGCAGCCCGGCGCGGAGCCAAGGTCCGCACGATCACCTTGTCGAGCGAACAACGCGCGTTGGCCCAAGAGCGAGTGGCCGCAGCGGGGTTTGCCGATCAAGTGACTGTCGATCTGCTCGACTATCGCAACGTCACCGGGGAGTACGACGTGGTGTTGTCGGTCGAGATGATCGAAGCGGTCGGACATGAGTTCTTGCCGTCATACTTCGCCACCATCGACCGCGTGTTGCGCGAGGGTGGGCGCGCCGGCATCCAAGCGATCACGATGTCGCACGAGCGGGTCTTGACCACGATGGGCACCTACACCTGGATCAACAAATACATCTTCCCAGGCGGGTTCATCCCGTCGATCCGCTCGATCGAGGACGTGTTGCACGCCAACACCACTCTGCGGCTTGCGGAGCGGATGGAGTTTGGCGAGCACTATGCGGAGACGCTGCGGTTGTGGGACGAGGCCTTCGTTGCGACCGACACCCGGGCTCTTGGCTTCGACGCCATCTTTGATCGGATGTGGCACTTCTACCTGACCTATTGCCGGGCCGGCTTCGCCACGGGCTATATCAACGTGCAGCAGTTGCTGATCAACCGTTGACCCGGCGCAACTTGTTGCACATGCTGCTCGACCCGTCGCAACTTGTTGCGTATGACGCTCCACCCGGCTCATCCCATCGGCGGCTAGGTTTTGCAACATGAGTGATCTCGGTGTTGTCGGGCTCGCGGCCCTCACTATTGCCGTCGCGCAGTTGTTCACCGCGGCAATCGCGTGGCGCCTCAACCGAGTCTCGGTGGTCGACGTGACCTGGGGATTGGGCTTCGTGGCAGTCGCCATAGTCTCCGCGCTGGCGGGCGATGGCACCGACTGGCGTCGCGGACTGCTGGCCACGCTCGTCGGCTTTTGGGGCTGCCGGTTGGGTTTGCACATCTGGAACAAGCACCGCGGGCATGCCGGCGACGATCCTCGGTATGTCGAACTCTTGGGCAAAGCCCTTCGCGACGGTGGCTTCACCATCGCCCTGCGCAAAGTGTTTCTCATTCAGGGCCTGTCGATGCTTCTCGTGTCGTTCCCGGTCCTGGCTGGCATGACGATGCCGGTGCGCTGGACCTGGGTGGTGTTGCTCGGTCTCGGAGTCTGGGCGATCGGAGTCTTCTTCGAGACCGTCGGCGATGCGCAACTTGCGGCGTACAAGAAGGACCCGAACCGCGCCAAGATTATGGACAAAGGACTGTGGGCCTGGACCCGCCATCCCAACTACTTCGGCGACGCATGCATGTGGTGGGGAGTCTGGCTGATCGGCGGACTCGCCTCAGGCTGGCTCCCCGGCCTCAGCACCATCATCGGACCGATCGCGATGACCTACTTCTTGGCCTTCGCCACCGGCGCCCGCTTGCTCGAAAAGACGATGATGGCCCGCCCTGGCTACCCGGAGTACGCCGCCCGCACGTCAATGTTCTTTCCCCGCCCACCGCGCTCCAGATAGTTCGCGAACGCCCTCTCAACCGAACCTCCCCGCGGGCGTGTCCCGTACCTGTTGGGAGGGAAAAACAGGGCTCTTACTCCAAGCGGGTGGAGAGCACCGTGCTGGGGCGAACGGTGATCGCTGCCACTGCCGCCGAGACGAGCGGCAAAACGATGACGATCACCAACAGCAGCAACCACGGCACTTGGACTGCCTCCACACTGACGATGCGCTGCCCTCCGACCCAGTAGTTGGCCTGCTGATAGGCGTTGGAGAGTCCCGACACAAGACCCAGGGCCACTCCTGCCACGGCACCACCTATCGCAATGACCCAGGCGTACGACGCAGCGATGACGCGGCGCCGACGGGGTGAGGCGCCGACTGCGGACAACACGGCCAGGTCATTCTTTGCATCAGCCAAGGCCAGAGAGGTTGCGGTAACCGTTCCGACGAGCATGATCAGTCCCACCACGCCGGCCATCACGGCATAAGGGAAACCTAGGGGCTCGGGGGAATAAGGGCGTTGGACTCGAAACGAACCATCGCCGAAAGTCTTTCGCGCGAGATACCTGATCGCCGCGACATCCGCCGAGCTGATGTCCGTCCCCGAGACCAACAGACCTGCTTGCAGCGGCTCCAAGCCGAGGTCATCGAGAGCCGACGGCGGCAACACCAAGGAGGTTGGCGCCAATCCCCCGGACAACCGCACGAACGTGGCAGGCAGGACCACCTCTTCTGATAGCTCCGCTGGCTTCGACTCGTCGTATCGTACGAGGCGGATGGTCACCGATTCGCTCAGCGTGGGGACGTCAGAGAACACCACCACATCGCCCGACGTGAGCGCCCGCCGTACCTGATCGCGGACCCCAGTGGTCAGACCCAGCACTGCATCGGGCAACTCACTATCGGAAACAAGCGGCCCATACGTGGTGATGGAGCCGACGTTCCCGGAGAAATAGGTTTCGTCCAGTTGCAGATCGAAGTCACGCGACCCGTCATCCGCGAGCCGGGCGCCCGTGACCGGCTCGAGCAACGCGCCAGGCAGCCGTGCCTCCAACGCTGCCGTGATCGTCTCCCAATCCCCTGGCGCGGGATCATACAGAGAGACGCTCCCGGTGCCGATCGGCGCAGCCGCCTGATTCCCCAACTCCTGGGCCTTCTCCGCACTGGCGATGGAGGCACCGATGGTCACCACACCAAGCACCGTGCCGGCAACCGCAGCGATCGCCGGAACTGTACGCGTGAGGTGTCGCGTGGCATCGCGGATCGAATAGCGCATCGGCAAAGGCGTGTTGCGACTCCACCGGGCCACGGCCGCCAACATTGCCGGCAAAACCACGATCATGCCCAAAACGAGCAGCACCACAGCGCCAGCCACCAAGAAGCCACCGCGAGTGGCTTGCAGCCAGGCGCCAAGTGCCGACGCCGCCACGCCGGCCGCGAGCAGCACGACGCCGAGCACCGTCAACCTGCCGCTCGAGGCAGCCACCCTAGGTTGTCCCCGGAGCATCGCGGCCGGTGCCTGACGGGCAGCGATCCGAGCTGGTACGACGGCTGCGATCAGCGCACTGACAACCCCCACCACCACAAAGCCCACCAAGTGCCACGCTGAGATGTCGAAGGGCCCCCACGGTCCCCACCTCGTCACGAATTTGGCGACACCCACCGCGATCAGCAACCCGACGACCAGACCAACCACGGCGCCAGCCACCCCCAAGATGAGTGCGCTCCCCATCACCACGCGGCGGGCCTGTGTTTGTGAGCCACCCGCGATCCGGACCAGGGCAATAGTGCGGGCCTGACGTTTTGCGCCCATCGCCAGGGCTGGGCCGGCCAGCAGCGCGATCTGCATGATCGCCATCGTCACGGCCAACGCTACGGCCAACGCAATCTGCTGCTGTTCACTCGGATCTGTGTAGTCGTCTGGCCAATCAGGGGCGGGCGGCGGATCCGCCAACACGGCCCGCGACTCGACGACACCGCCCAGCCGGTTGAGTGCCAATACGTCGTCCCAACTAACCGGTCCACCGCCGATCAACAGATGTGATCCATAGCGATCCTCTTCGGACAAACTTCCGGGCGGCAGAACGAGCTGGTCGCGGGCGGAATCGCCGGCGAGATTAGCGACCCCCACAACCCGAAGTGGCGGGCCACCGATCACGGTCAGTTCATCACCCACCGAGATGCCCAGGTCTGCGATTCGCTCATTGATAGTTGTTTCCCCGGGCACAGTCGGCAGCTGGCCCTCGAGGACCCTCACGAGCCCTTCAGTCAGGTCAGTCGTCGGGTCGAACTGCTCGACATCGGGATCGATGACCTCGCGCCCGGTGTCGATCCGTAGCTCACCGTAGACGACTTCCACCATCGGCACTGATCGCCCCAATGCCGCTTCAATGTCCGCTGCGGTCGGGACTGGCAGTTCGCCCACGGAGCCCTCAACCAGACCGTAACTTTGCGCGTCTGGTGACTGGAACATCGGTCCGTGACTATCGAACCGCGCCAACGCATCTGCGTTGCCAAGCCTCACTTCGACGCCCTCCGCCACACTGATGTCCCCGGTGGCGATGAGCGCATCTGCCGCAGTCGCGCCAGCAACTGGCAGAGCGACCATGAAGAGCACCAGAAGACTGCGACCCTTGGCCCGCCACGCTTCGCGCCAGGCGATCCGCAGCGCAGGGCTCCAGCCGTGAAGCCACTTCATCGGGTGTCCCCAACGGCAACGCGCGTCGCGGCAGCCCGCTCAACCACCAAGCCGTCGCGCAGAAACACCACACGGTCGGCCCACCCGGCGTACCTCGCCTCATGCGTCACCAACAAGCACGCACCACCGGAGTCGCAACGAGCTCGCAGCAACCGGAGCACGTCCTCTCCGGTCTCGCTATCCAGGGCCCCGGTCGGTTCGTCGGCAAGGATCAGCCGGCGCTCCCCAACAATGGCGCGAGCAATAGCCACCCGTTGTTGCTGTCCGCCCGACATGTCGTCGGGGAAGCGATCCCACAGTTCGCCAGCTCCAACCTGCTCCAACGCCGCCAGAGCAGCCGCTCGAACGACTGACTTGGACTGGCCATCAAGCTCGCCCGGCAATGCGACGTTCTCCGAAGCGGTGAGAGCCGGGATCAGGTTGAAGTGCTGAAAGACATAGCCCAACGACGTACGTCGCAGCGCAGCGCGCCCGTTGGCGCCGAGCGAGCCAAGATCCTGACCCTCAACGAGAATCGAGCCGGAGGTGGGCTCATCAAGACCGCCAGCCAGGTTGAGCAGCGTTGACTTGCCCGAACCAGACGGCCCCATGATGGCGACCAACTCACCCGCGGCGACGGAGAGTGACACTCCGCGCAGGGCATGGACGGCCGCTTCCCCGGCGCCATGCACGCGAGTGACGTCGCGAACGTCGAGAACCGATTGGGTGGTGTCGTTCATGACTGCTCCTCCGAGGGATTGTTCGCAGCCAACTCCGCGGCGGCCGGACGATTAGGGACAGGAACGGGGCCGCTAGCGGCGCGCATCAGTCGCGATTCGCAGTGATCTAGCCAGCGAATCTCTGACTCCGCGGCGAAGGCCAAGGAGTCGAGCACCAAACTCCACGCCAGGTCTGCAGGAGCGGCCGTTTCCGCCTCGCGGCCGGTGCGCTTGAGCCGGGTCAACTCTTGGAGAGAGCGCATCGCCTCACTGCGTTGCTCGGCAATCACGGCCAACGCATCGATGTCGGGGTGGCTGATGGCGAGGGCGACCTTGATCACCAATTCGTCTCGGGCGGGCTGGGACCGGGACACGGGTTCGGCAAACCATGCCGATACCTCGTCCCGGCCCGCAGCCGTCACGCGATAGTTCACGTGACCCTCGTTGTCGGCCCCCGTGCCTTCAACGAAGCCGTCTCGCTCGAGTCGATTGAGGGTGGTGTAAACCTGGCCAACGTTCAGTGGCCAGGTGGCACCGGTTTGCTGCTCGAACTCCACTCGGAGCTGGTAGCCATACTTCGGCTCCTGGTCCAAGAGCGCGAGTAGCGCCTGCTTGATCGACATGCGACTCCTCTTACGTCATCTATCCACCCCCGCGGAATAGATACAGAGTATGTATATACCAGGTATGTGGTTGAGGCAAGGAGTCCCCCTCCAATTCAGATAGTCCGCCGCGAAAATCACCCTTTGGGGGCACTCGACCATGATTTTCGCGGCGGACTACCTCGAGTTGGGGGACCGTGGGTTGCAGAGTTCGCCTGATCAGCACTGGGTTAACCGTTCGACTGACCCCATTTGGGGGTTCGCAGGCCCTACGCTGTCGGTTGTCATTACACGTACGGAGGAGATCACAGCATGTCTGACAACAATCCACCCCCCAACGATCCGCTGAACGACCCACTGAACGACCCACTGGGCCAGACCCCGAGCGATCCGTTCGCTCAACCGCCAGCAGCGCCGAGCGATCCGTATGGACAACCACCTGCGGCAAACCCTTATGGCGAGGTCCCCCCACCGCCACCGCCGCCGGCCTACGGTCAACCACCTGCTTTTGACCCAGCCAACCCGTACGGCGCGCAGCCGGCCCAGGGTTATGGCTATGCGCCGCCAGCCAACTACGCCTCCTGGGGCAAGCGCGTGCTCGGCACCCTCGTCGACTGGGCTATCTCACTGCCCGCAGGCATCATCCAGAGCACCGGTCAGAACATGACCGCCAACGCCGCCCTGGTTGGAGAATCCTCAGGGACGGGCACGTTGCTCACGCTGATCGGCGGCGTGATCAGCCTGGCGATCTTCATTTGGAACCAGTGCCTTAAGCAAGGCAAGACCGGCTATACCGTGGGCAAGGGTGTTATCGGCATCAAACTGATCAGCGAGGCCACGGGACAACCCATCGGACCACTGATGAGCTTTGTGCGCCAGTTGGCCCACATCCTCGACGCGTTGCCCTGTTTCCTCGGCTTCTTGTGGCCGCTGTGGGATCCGAAGCGTCAGACGTTCGCCGACAAGATTCTCGGCACCGTCGTGATCGTGGAGCCTAAGCCTTAGTTCCTTGCATGGGCGATGCGTCTCACGCTCGGAGGGTGTGGTTATCCTTCGAGCGTGAGACGAGCCGCCGCCTTTGCCTTCGATGTCCTTTTGCTGCTTGCTTTCGCCTGGGGAGGACGTCGCAACCACGATGAGTCGAGCGCGTTTGTCGACATCCTGACCACCGCTTTTCCATTCATCGTCGGCCTCATGCTGGCTTGGGTGGTGGCCACCATCCGCGGTTTCGACGTCTTCACCTATCAGTTCGGGCTCTTCGCCTGGGGCGCCACTCTCTTCTTCGGAATGCCGCTTCGCTCACTGTTGGGTGACGGCACAGCCATGTCGTTCGTCCTGGTCGCCACCCTGATGATCGGCGTTCTGTTGGTCGGGTGGCGCGTCGTCCGCGGCGTACTCCTCCCTGGATATCTGCGGCGGTAGCACCATGGACGCGGCCGACTTTCGACACCACCTCGAGCGCGAGATCCAGGCGTACGCCGCGGGGTTGCGGCTCGCCCAGGATGCTCGCCAGTGGGACGCCCCGGTGTCGTCGTGTCCAGGCTGGACCATCCGGGATCTCACCGAACATCTGATTGGGATCCACTATTGGGTCCTTGATGCCATCCACGGCAAGGGCGGCACCGAACTCGAGCCGCCGGCCGCCACCGACGACCAACTTCCCGCGGCCTTCGACACCAGCGCCGGGCTACTGCTTGACGCACTCAACCAAGATTCCGACACTCCGTGCTGGACCTTTGCGGCGGAGCAGACGCTGGGTTTCTGGCAGCGCCGTCAGCCTCACGAACATCTCGTTCACCGCTGGGATCTTCACGTCGCTCTTGGGGCGCCAGCCAGTCTCGACGCCGAACTAGCCGCCGACGGCATCGACGAAGTGGTCACGTTCTTCTGGCCACGGCAGGTGGCGATGGGCCGCGCGGAGGCGCCAACGGATCAACTTGCGCTCAAGACCGACCGCGGACAGACCTGGGCAATCGGCAGCCTTGAGAACACCCAGGCTCCGGTTGCCACGCTCACCGGACCCGCAGAGTCGTTGCTGCTCGCACTCTGGAAACGCATCCCCGCTGATCACGCGAGCCTCGAGTGGTCCGGCGATCAGGCTGCCGGCGAAGCGTTATTGGCGCTCAAACTCGTCCCTTAGACATCCCTCGCGCCGGCCCTGCGAAGGTGGTCGATCATGGGGCTGGAATCTGGAGTCTCACTGAGTCTCCGTCGATCCGACCAGCCACCCGCGCCTGCGGGTTGGCGTCGTACTCATTCCACAGCAGGGTCAGCCGGCCACGGCCGCTCCCTGACATCCGGACCCGCGCCACCACCTCGCCAGTCTTGCGGTTCCACTTCATCCGACCAGACACCGCAACATCGTTCACGAACCTCAATTGGTGGAAGCGGAAGCCAACCTTCGTCAGTCCGGTCGTCGTGAAATAGCCGCCGCGCAAACCTTTGCCGCGGCCGCCGTACATCGCAAACCACCGCGGCAAGACATCTCCAACCGTCTGAGCGGCTGCCGCAGCAACTCGTCGTTCGCGCTCGGATCCGCTACCCGGCGGCACCGGCACGCCCGCAAGGGTTCGGGGAAATGCGTCGGTGGTCCGCGTCGGGGGGTACGCCGTTTGCGCACACGCCAGTGTCACCAGGATCGAGAGTTCGCACGAAGCGCCTAGCGATGTCCGACGCGCACCGCGAGCGGTCCGCCAACGCTGTCACGTGCCCGACATTGGCGACTTCGACATAGGTCGCGTTGGGAAAGGCATCCACAACAAGCCGAGAACCCTCGGCCGAGGTAATCGAATCAAGATCACCCACGAGGACCAGGGTGGGAACCTCGGGATAATCAGTCGGCTCTGGGGCCGGGGGCACGAAGTTGCTGGGTCGTGGCCAATTCAGACAGGAGTCGAACTCCGCCCAGGATGACGACATCCACTCTTTGATCGTGAAGGGCGCAAACGTCTGGGGCGCCGTGCGCCGCAGGGTCTTCACCGAATCCGCAAACTGGGCCCGTCGCGTCACGATCGTGGCGTTGAGATCCCACAACTGCGGATAGTCGTTGCAGATCACGGCGAGGTAGGCACCTTCGGAGTAATAACGCGCCGCGCCAGCCCCGCCGTAAGACCCTTGCTCGGCAGCGATCCGCAACAGCGGCCGCGGATCGTTGCGCTTGAGCCACACCTTGCCGGCGGTGTCGAGTTCCTCATAGACAGTCGTGCCATAGGTCGCCACGCCCATCAAATAGGCCAGACCGCCGACATCAAGGCGCACCTGACGGCGGGTGCCATCTGCGTCGTACGCCGTCCCGCGCAGCGGCCGTTTGTTGAGCCGATCGGCCACCTTGCGAAGACGACGCACCGGGTTGCCGCGACACTCCTGATCGCGCTCACACACGGTGCGGAAGGCGCCGCGGAGAGCCCGGTTGAGGTCGGGATACCAAGGGTTCTGCTTGACGACGGGATAGGCGGCATCGAGGGTCAGACTGCGCACCCGATCCGGATGACGGACCGTGAAGGCCTGGCCAAGAAATGTGCCGTAGGAGTCGCCGTAGACGTCCACAGCCGCGATCTTGAGTTTGTCGAGCACCGCCACAAAGTCGTCGGCCACAAACGCGCTGCCATAGAGATCGCTCGTGGGGCCTAAATGGCGACCACAGCGTCGGACGGCCTTGGCATAACTGCCCACATAGGACTGGAGGCGGCGGCATCTGATCGGTGACGAGGTGCCCGTGCCACGAGCGTCGATCAGCAACAGGTTGCGGTTCTTCAGGAGCGGCGCATAGAGATCGAGGTAGTAGTCACGACTCTCGGTCGTGGCATAGCCGGGGCCGCCTTCGATGGCCAGGATGGTCCCGAGCGGCGCGCTCATGGCGCCGTGCAGTTCATAGCCGACCCTGATCGTGCCGGGTGTCGCTCCCGTGGGATCAATCGGCCTGGTGATGTGCCCGCGCGTGACCTTGAGTGTGGCCGTGCGCTCGACCGGCTTGGGGTGCGGATCGCCATCGCCAACCGCCGCTTGGGATGGGGCACTGAGCAGAGTCAGGATGAGAGCGAGCAGGCCGACCCCCACCACCACAATTCGCCGCAGATCACGCATCGCTCCACCATGCCACCGACAGCGCACTGGAACTAGCCTCGAAGCCTCATTTGGTGAAGCGCAGGACCTCGTCTGCCACAGGTTTGTGCCTGAGCATTCGAGCGTCGTGAAGATAACTCTGCCGCAATCGCCAGGGCTCTTCGACGCCTTGTTTCGGGAGTACGTCGTGGGCTCGGCGCACATAGCCGGAGGTGAAGGTGAGCATCGTGGTTTCGTTCATCGTTGGGTCGCCGACGGGCACTACGGTGCGGAAGCCACCGGCATCCAGATGGCCGAGCAAACGGCAGACAAAGTCAGCAACCAAGTCGGCCTTTAGCGTCCAGGTGGCGTTGGTGTAGCCGATCGTGAAGGCGAAGTTGGGGATGTCGGCGAGCATCATGGCGCGATAGGCCATCGTTTCCGGCACGCTGATCTTGGCGTCGTCAACGACCAATTCGATGCCTCCGAACGGGAGCACCCGAAGACCCGTGGCGGTCACAATGATGTCTGCTTCCACCACTTCGCCCGACTTCATCTCAAGTCCGTCGGGCGTGAAGCGGGCGATCTCACCGGTCACCACCGACGCCGAACCGTCGCGAAGCACGGCGAAAAGGTCCCCGTCCGGCACCAGACAAATGCGCTGATCCCACGGCTTGTAGGTCGGCCGAAAGTGTTTGTTCACGTCGAATTCCTTGGGCAGTTGTTTTGCCACCCCCGCCAGGAGAAATCGGCGGGCAATCTTCGGAATCCTGCGCGATAGCCAATACGTCGCCGAAGCGGTGGCAATGTTCTTGCCCCTCGCCAGGCGATAGGCCCGCTTCTTTGGCAAGACTTTGCGGAGTGTCGCCAGGAAGATGTCGCGGCCCGGCCGACTCACGACGTACGACGGCGAGCGCTGGACCATGGTCACGTGGGCCGCCTTCTCAGCGAGAGCGGGGAGCAACGTAACGGCCGTCGCTCCGCTGCCGATCACCGCCACCCGTTTGTCGGCGTAGTCCAAGTCGCTCGGCCACTCCTGCGGATGGATGATCGGGCCAGGGAAGTCGCCTTCGGACGCAAAGGTGGGCCGATAGCCGCTGTCATAGTCGTAGTAGCCAGTGCACGACCAGAGGAACCGACAGCGCAAGGTGGTTGGGCCGTCGGGGGTGTCGCAGTCGACCGACCACAGCGCGTCTTTGGAATCCCAGGCAGCACGCACCACGCGATGGCCGAAGCGCATGTGTTGCTCGACGTCATACTCCCGAGCCGTCTCGCGGAGGTAGTCGAGGATGTTCTGGCCGGCGGTCAGCGTCTGCTCGCCCTGCCAAGGTCGCCAGCCATAACCCATCGTCAGCATGTCGGAGTCGGAGCGGATGCCGGGATAGCGGAAGAGGTCCCACGTGCCGCCGCTGACCTCCCGCATCTCCAGGATCGCGAGGGTCCGATTGGGATGCTCGGTCCTCAGCCGCGCCGCCGCCCCAATCCCCGACAGCCCCGCCCCAATAATCAGAACGTCAAACACCTCTGCCGACCCGTCACTCCGCGCATCTGCCGACCCGTCACTCATGTGGCAAAAATCGCGGCGTGTCGAACAGCGATTGACGGGTCACCACACAAGCCTACGCATCGCGCCGTACGCTCTCCGGGTGAAACCGTTCCTGTTCCTCGGCACGCGCGCCGAGGATGCGGCCGCGGACAGTGAGTATGACGCGATGTTGCGCTACTCCGGCCTGGCCCGGGAGCAACTGCACCGGGTGCGGCTGGAGCGTGGGGCGCTGGGTGACGTGCACCTCGACGATTGGTCCGGGATCATCCTCGGCGGTGGGCCGTTCAACGTCAGCGACCCGACCACCACGAAGTCACCGACCCAGCACCGGGTTGAGGCTGAACTCGGCGCGCTCGCAGATCGAGTGATTGACGCTGACTTTTGGTTCCTGGGCTGTTGTTATGGCATCGGCACTTTGGGCGTACGCCGCGGCGGTCAGGTGGATCGCACCTTCACCGAGCCGGTGAGTGCCGTGACCGTCACGCTGACTGGCGCCGGAGTGGGCGACCCGCTCCTCGGCGTACTGCCTGAGACATTTGAGGCTTTCGTGGGTCACAAGGAGGCGGTCCGACAACTTCCCGATGGCGCGGTCCTCCTCGCGTCCTCAGCCACGTGCCCTACCCAGGCGTTTCGACTGGGCGAGCGGGTTTATGCCACTCAGTTCCATCCCGAGCTTGACCCCGACGGCTTATGCACCAGGGTGGATGCCTATCGCGACCACGGCTATTTCGCGCCGGCCGAAACCGAGCGCCTCAAGACCATGGCCCGGGCTGCCCAAGTCACCCAGCCCGCCCGAATCCTGGCTCGCTTCGTCGAGTTGGCGACCGCCCACACGTAAGTAACCAGATTGCTCGCTAGGCAGACCAGCCTAAAACCACTGCCTCCTCAACCGTTTCTACCCAGTGTGTTCGCGCTTGGGCAATCTCGTTTTGGTGACTGCCCGCAAAGGCCTCAGCGGCTTGTCCGACTGCGCCAATTACTGCGTCATACTTATCTGCTCGACAGGCCCAGTCGGCCCTGAGATATTCCGCTTCGTCTGTCTGCAACTTCTCAAATTGCAAACTGGAATCGGCGTCTTTTCCGAGGTCAGAGACGCGGCGTGCCGCTTCAAGGAAGGCCTCCTCGTTGGCGGCAATCGTGAATGGGGCGCCCTTGAGGACCGAAAGTTCTGTGGTATTCATGCAGCTCTCGTAATCCTCGATACTTGTCACCTCAATGGCGGCAGTAAACATCCCACGGGACCATTCGTCCCAGAGCTCGGCAACCCTGGTTGGCGAACGCAGAGCCTCCACCTGATCATCGGAGGCTGATTGAGAAGACTTGACGCACTGAGCAATCAACTCTTGGGCTGCAACCACGTCCTCAGCTGGATCGTTGAGTCGTCGCTCGGTTGCCGTCCGGACCGCGTCCGTGAGCGCCTTATCGGTGAAAGGCCGAGATTCAGGATTAGATCCCACGACGGTCACGTATAAGGGATCAGGATTTATGACGGGAAAAATAGCTGCACGCCAATCGAAGTCGAGCCCTTCCTTCGCCAAGCATTCACTACGTGCGCCATTTAACCGCCAGGCGATGACGTACTCCGCGGCGGCCCGCTCGTCCGGGGTTCCGTAAAAGCTCTCAAAAGTCCGTTTAATGCCAAGCAGAGGCTCCTGGCGTTCCGTCACCGCTGCTTCGGTTGCGTCAGTTGGCAGCGGCGCTTCGGCAGCCACTCCACACGCGGACAGAACCAGCATGCCCACCGCAAGGGCAGCAAAACCCGCCCGACCCGAGATAGTGCTCATGAGATGGCACACTGCATGGTCCCCAGTGCTTGGTAGCAGCGTTCGGGGGTCGGGTTCCAAGACGAAGTGTTGCCACTCTGATACAGGGTTCGAATACGCGCGTGATAGGACGTCCCATCGCCGCGCGGAACGCCCGCGTTACCACCAGCCCAAAGTCGGCCGCCGTCGTCCGAATCTGGAAGATCTGCCCTGCTTCCCGAAACCACATCCAGCGTGTCGTCGTCTATTGCGTAGGCTGCGGCTACCCGGATTCCGTTAATCGACCGGTTGCTCCAGTTTGCCGGTTCGAGCCAGAATCCGTCCCCTGCCTTGTCAGTCTCTTCGCTGCCACCCGGGAGGCATACGCGAACCACTCGGCCGTCGTAATGCTCGTTTGAAGCCTCTTGCCAGTCAAGGAACATGTCGTGGCATCGGTCCTTTGACATCGTGGTCGACGCGTAGTTGGTGATCCGCATCTTGCGTGTGGTCAGATTCCATGAACCGTATTGAAGGCTGGCACCTGGGCCAATACTCAGCGTTCCACTCCCTATGTTGTCCCCGGCAGAGGCAGCCGACGCCATCAACAACTGTGCGAGAAGAACCAAGAAAGAAAAGAGCCAAACCGAAAGTCGCGCCACGTTTGTCATCCTCCGAGTGAGAGCAAACTTTCATCTGCCTTTGCAGGTGGCCTTTTAATTAATCGGACCAACCAAAAACACTTCCGTGAAGTTACACTCAAAGATGTGGACCATGCAAGGCACTGAAGCCCACTCGCACAACCTCTTCACTTGGACAATTCTTGCACTTCCTGTACTTCGACGAGCCAGGCCTACCTCTCAGGAGCATTTGAGCGCAGCGGACATCGCGGTCAGGTGATCCGGGGATGAGCCGCAGCACGCTCCAACGATGTCGAGACCGATCTCGCGGAGTTCGAGCGCATGGGCGGCCATGCCAGCGGGGTCGACGTCGTAAACAAAACCATCACCGTGGAGGTGGGGAAGCCCAGCATTGGACTGCGCGATGAGGAGTACGCCGTCGAGGTTGGAGGCCACGCGCGCAGCAACAAGCGCCGCCGCAATCTGGACCATGTCGTCGGGCCCGCGCCCACAGTTGGCCCCCACCGCGTCGACCCCGAGCGCGGCAAAGGTCGTGAAAGCCTGCGCTGGCGCGACACCCATCATCGTGTGGAGATTGGTGTCGAAACTCATCGTCACGACAACCGGGAGATCAGGCGCCACCTCAGCAGCGGCCTTCACCGCAGCAGTTGCCTCACCAATATCGCTCATCGTCTCGATCAGAATCAGGTCTGCACCACCAGCAACGAGGCCTCGGATCTGCTCGGCGAACAACTCGGTCGCGCCGGCATCGGTCAGGATGCCAAGGGGTTCGAGCAGCTCACCGCTGGGACCGACACAGCCTGCTACTAGCGCATCGTGGCGATCGGCGACCTCGCGCGCCAACTTTGCACCAGCCCCGTTGATCTCCTCAACGCGATCCTGGAGTCCGTGCCCTTCGAGACGTGGGCGGGTGCCACCGAAGGTGTTGGTCGTCAGGATCTGGGCGCCAGCGGCGGCGTACTCCTCATGGAGCGTGCTCACCGCCGTCGGGTTGTCGACGTTCCAGAGCTCGGCAGCTTCGCCCGCTTCCAACCCACGCTCCTGGAGCAGCCAGCCATAGCCGCCATCAAAGATGGTGCGGCCATTTAGCAATGCGGAGAGACGACCGTTGTTCATCCATCCAGGCTACGACCGCGCCCGAACCCAGCCCCAATCCTCACCTCTGGTGGTTGAGGAGCGAGCGCCAGCGAGCGTCTCGAAACCAAGGCCCGGAGGCGACCAGCATCCAGCCGGAATCCGCGACGTACCCCACGCGTTGAAGGTTCCCCGTTGATTCGTTGAGATAGAAAGGAACGGTGGACCCGACCGACTTCGCCCGACGTCTCCTTGGCGCGACGTTGACAGCGACTAGCGAAGCCGGGCGGATCGCGGTCAGGATCACCGAAACGGAGGCGTACGCCGGTGCAGAGGATCCGGCGTCGCATGCTCATCGCGGCCTCACGGAGCGAAATCAAACGATGTTTGGGCCGCCGATGCGACTCTACGTCTATCGGTCGTACGGCGTGCACTGGTGTTGCAACGTGACGTGTGGCGAGGACGCCCAGCCAGCCGCCGTACTCCTCAGAGCTGGGGAGGTGACCGCCGGCCAAGCCTTGGCAGAGGCCCGTCGGGGCAAGGTCAGGAAAGACAACTTGGCACGCGGCCCCGGCAACCTTTCACAGGCACTCGGAATTACGGGCGAAGATGACGGCCTCGAACTCGACGGCACGGCCCGCTTCCAACTGGAGTTTGGACCGATGCCAGACCTCACAGCCATCAGCACCGGTGTTCGGGTCGGCGTCAGCCAAGCCGCCGACCGACCCTGGCGTTTCTGGCTAACCGGAGACCCCAGCGTCAGCGCCTACCGTCGGCTCAGCCGCGGTTGACCCGTCAATCGCTGTTCGACGCGCCGCGAAAATCGCGACATCAGTGACGGGTCGACGGGGTTACAGCCAGCGGAGTTGCTTGGTGGCCTTGGCTTCGTCGTACGCCGCCCTGCCGGACAGGTAGTTCGGGACGCCCGTCTCCCACCACGCACCAGCTTCGGTCCAGGTCGCGTGGTGCACGCTGCAGACCACGACCACAGGCTTCGAGGTTGCCAGCGCGGTTTCCCGAGCTCGGGCATAAGCCGCCCGCACATCATCAAGCGACTGCGAGCCGGTCACATCTTCGACCGCACAACCCAACGACCGAGCGTGAGCGGCGAAGTCGACCCGCACTGAGCCGTCGGACCCAGGACCCCGGGAGTCGGCGAGCATGTTGTTGAAGCCGTCGGCGCCCTGCCCAGTCTGCAGCCGGTTGATCACTGCGAAGCCGAAGTTGTCGCAGATGATCGCGACATAGGGATGGCCAGCGAAGGCTGCCGAATAGAGCTCGGAGTTGAGCATCAGATAGGAGCCGTCACCGAAGATCGAGGTCACCAGGCCACCGGGATGGGTCACCTGCCGAGCCATCGACGCACCCCACGGCGCGACCACTTCATAACCCATGCAGGAGAAGCCATATTCGAGATCCATGGATGCGCCTGAGGTGGCACCAGCGGCAACGGCCCCCGTGCGCCAACCACCGTGCAACTCACCAGGCATGCCACCTGACGCGGTCAGGACATAGTCGGACGGCGTGCTGGCATCGTTTACGACCCCGACGATCTCCGCGTAGGTCAAGGAGCCATCAGGCGTTAATCCACCGGCGCGCAACTTGTCGATGTGGCCATCCCACGCAGCCTTTTCCTCACCCGCGAAAGCTGCCCACGAAGCCTCCGCAACCCACCCATCCAGCGCAATCGAGAGCTCGTTGAGCGTTTCCTTGGCGTCACCGACCACCGCTTGAGCGCCATGTTTCACCGCATCAAAGCGCGCGGCGTTGACCGTCACGATCCGGACGCCAGCAGCAAAAGCGGTCCAGGAGGCCGTGGTGAAGTCCTGCAAACGAGTCCCCACAGCGAGCACAACATCAGCCTGCTCGGCCAGATTGTTGGCGGAAGACGAGCCGATGATGCCCAGCGCCCCACCAAACAACGGGTGCTCGTGTGGCACCAGCGTCCGGCCGGCCACCGTCTCGACCAGGGGCACGCCGTGGGTCTCGGCGAAACCAAGAGCATCCGCACCAGCCCCCGAATAGCGCACGCCACCTCCGACCACTAAGAGCGGTCGCTTGGCTGTGCGCAACACCTCGGCGGCCTCGGCCAAAGAAGCACGATCTGGACGCTGCCGTGGCACCCGATGGACCCGAGGCTCAAACATGCTCAACGGGAAGTCAAACTCTTCCACCTGCACGTCTTGGGGCAGCGCAATGGTCACCGGCCCGGCATCGGCCGGGTCGGTCAGCACCCGGGCCACCTGAGGCAGCGTGTTCATCAGTTGCTCCGGCTTGGTGATCCGGTCGAAATAGCGAGAGACCGACCGGAAGGCGTCGTTGGCCGACATCGACGGGTCGCCAAAGTGTTCGACCTGCTGCAAGACGGGGTCAGGTGCGCGGCCGATGAAGGTGTCGCCGGGCAGGAACAAGACCGGCAGCCGGTTGGCATGGGCCACCCCCGCGGCCGTCACCATGTTGAGCGCACCAGGACCGACCGACGACGTCGCCACCATCACCTGGCGTCGATCCATCGCCCGGGCATAGGCCACCGCAGCCAGCGCCATGCCCTGCTCGGTCTGGCCACGCCAGGTCGGAAACTCATCGCGTACGTCGTACAACGCAGTCCCGAGGCCCAACACGTTGCCGTGCCCGAAGATGCCGAAAACTCCAGCGAAGAGCGGCACGACGGTCCCGTCCAACAGTTCCGAAGATTGCGCCATCATCCAGCGCACCAACGCCTGCGCCGTGGTTCGCCGAACCGTGGTGTCGCTCATGAATTGCCTCCAGTCATCGGGCCAGTCATTGGACACCGCGGATCAGGCGTCTGATCAGCCCAGGTGTCGCGGATCCAACCGTGCGTCGGGTCATCACAGAAGGCCAGCGCCCGCTCCTCGGCAGGTCCAGCCATCACGTTGAGGTAATACATCGGATAACCCGGCGCCGCGATGCACGGGCCGTGATAGCCATGAGGGACGAGTACGACGTCATGGTCACGCACCTCGAAGAGCTCATCCAACGGTGCCAAGCCAGTGGCAGCATGCTCCGGCCCGGTGTAGGTCCGGTGGAAGCCAAAGCCTTCACGCGATGGTGTGACCTGATCAGCGCCGGCGATCCGGTAGTAGTAGATCTCCTCGTTGATGACCTCACAGGGCTCCGAAGCATCGTGCTTGTGAGGGGGGTACGACGACCAATTGCCGTCCGGGGTCAGCAACTCGCAACAGATCAACTTGTCGGCGTGATCCCACACCCCGGGGACGCCAAAGTTGGTGACCTGTCGGGTCGCGTTTCCTGATCCGCGAACCTCAACCGGCACGTCGTTTGCGGGTCCATAGACAGGTGGCAAGGCGCGGCCACAGACCGACGACGGCATGGCGATGACAGCCTCGACGTCGCTGGTGAGGCTGGCGATGCTGTCGCGCCCAACGTACGCAAAATCGGAGACCGCCACGAACACCGAGACACGGCCGACCAACTCAAAGGTCGCTGGCGAGCCGACCCCCTCGATCACTTCCACCCGGCAACCGCCAGCCAACGGCAAGACGAAGATCTCGGATTCGCCGGTGCGAATGGTGGTCGGCACGCCCGGCACCAGCGACACCACACGGATCCCGGTCCAGTCCCAGCCTGCGTCCGCCGGTGTGATCTCGACCAGCACACCTGAGTCAGACCCGGCGACAAAAGGCTGGTGATGGCTCATGACGCGTGGGCAGCCTTGAGCACCGAAGCCGCGGCCTCAACAGCACCGTGCACGTCACCATCTGGTGGGTAGAGAAGTGCTCGACCAACAACAAGACCTCGAACAGTCGGCTGGGTCAACGCACGGCCCCACGACTCCAAGTCCTGCGCCGGATCTGGCGAGGGGACGCCACCGAGCACCACACACGGCAGCGTCGTGGCGGCAAAAACGGTTTCGGGATCATCACACGACGGCATCTTGAGCCAGGTGAAAGCACTGGTGTTGCCCAACCCGCTGGCGATCGAGACCGCTCGGGCCAACGCCGGGACGTCCTTCAGCAGAGTGAGAGAGCCGTCGGGTTCACGGTGATAAGGCAACGGCTCCACCATCGCCAACAGACCTTGTGCGGCTAGTTCGCTGACCGCATCTGCGCAGCCCTCAAGGGTGCCGGCCGTGCCCGCGTCTTGGTCGTCGATGCGCAGCAACATCTTGCCGCCCTCGAGCCGACAGGCCGCGATGGCGGCAGCGTCGTAGCCGGTGAAGCGGTCATCCATCGTCCACGAGGCGCCATCCAGTCCGCCGCGATTCATCGAACCGATCACGACCTTGTTCTCCAAGGCCCCCAGCAGCAACAACTCCTCGACCACGTCGGGTGTCCCCAAGACTCCGTCGACGTCAGGGTGCTCCAGGGCTTCAACCAATCGGGCCAGCAACGAGCGCCGGTCCGCCATCGCCATCAGGTCACTGCCCGACGCCAGGGCGCCCCGCGCCGGGTGATCTGCCGCGACCAAGAACAGGGTCCCTGCTTCAGAAAGGATTCGGGACGGACGCGTCCGATTGGCGTACGCCGCCGCCACGGCGCCCGGGTCGGCAGCGCGCTGATCCAGCAGTCGTGCCCAAACCTCGTCACTGATGGTTGGTCCAGCGGTCGTTTCGACGTCAATCACGGTCATGCGTTCGCTCCTGATGATGCGACAAGAGCGTCAAGCTCCGCCACCGTGGGCATGGCTTCGGCACAAGCCAGGCGGGAGGCAACAATCGCCCCGGCCGCGTTGGCAAATTCGGCGCAGCGAGCGGGCTCCCAGCCGGACAACAACCCATGGACGAGGGCACCACCGAACGCATCGCCGGCGCCGAGACCACAGACGACCTTGACGAGGTGTGGCGGCACGACGGTCGAACCCTCAGCAGTCGCCACCAACACGCCTTCAGCGCCCATCTTTACCAGCGCCAACTCAACCCCTCGGTCGAGCAGGCAACGAGCCGCCTCGTGGGGATCACGCGTGCCGACGGCCACTTCAACCTCATCGCGGTTGCCGACGGTGACGCTGACATGGTCGAGCAGTGCTGAATATTCAGCGTGGGCCTGCTCGGGGGACGGCCAGAACATCGCGCGCCAATCCAGGTCGAGGATGGTCAACCGCCCCGAGCCGACCTCGGGCCGACCTCGATGCGCCAACATCTCCAAGTGGGTGTTTCGTGACGGCTCGACGCTCACCCCAGTGCCGGTGATCCAAAACACCGGGACGTCGCGCACGACATCCCACGGCACGTCGGCGCTGGTGAGCGTGAGGTCGGGGGCGATCGGCTGGCGATAGAACAACAGTGGCGGATCCTCCGGCGGGTTCAACTCGCAGAACACCACCGGAGTGAGCAGGTCCTCCGCTGTGCCGACATAAGAGTTGTCGACCTCGAACCCGGTCAAGGCTTCGCGAACGAAGTCACCGAAACCGTCCGGCCCGACCTTGGTGAGCACCGCCGTACGGTGACCCAGTCGGGCCGCACCGACAGCAACGTTGGTCGCCGTACCACCCAAGAACTTCGCGAACGTCGTGACGTCCTTGAGGGGTCCGGCCTGCTCGGGATAGAGGTCTACTCCGACGCGGCCGACGGTGAGGAGTTCGAGAGTCATGATCGACGAGGTCGTCAGTTCGCCGGCTGTTACTTCGCCGTCGGGAAGTGGAAGGACGCCTCGCTGGCGCCCGCCACTTTGGGCCACCGTGCGGTGACAACCTTGGCGCGCGTGTAGAAATTGACGCCCTCGGGACCGTGGATGTGGGACTGACCGAACAGGGAGTCCTTCCAGCCGCCGAAGGAGTAGTAAGCCATCGGCACAGGCACGGGCACGTTGATGCCGATCATTCCGACGTGTACGCCGCGCTGGAAACGACGGGCGGACTCACCGGAAGAGGTGAAGATCGCCGTGCCGTTGCCATAAGGGTTGGCGTTGATCAGCGCGATCGCCTCATCCACCGAGTCTGTCCTGACGACGGACAGCACCGGCCCAAAGATCTCCTGGGTGTAGACATCCATCTCAGTGGTGACCTCGTCGATCACTGTGGGGCCAACCCAGAAGCCGTCCTCAAACCCATCGACCGTCAGTCCGCGGCCGTCGACCGCGATGTTGGCGCCCTGCTTTTCGCCGGAGTCGATCAGGCCGAGAATTCGCTGCTGTGCCTCGCGGGTGACGACCGGACCCATCTCGCTGTCTGCGGTCCGACCGGAGCCGACCTTGACGGCACGCGCCCGACTGCTCACTGCTTCGACGATCTGATCGGCAGCGGAGCCGACCGCAACCGCCGCCGAGATAGCCATACAACGTTCACCGGCGGAGCCGAAAGCGGCGGCAGCCAAGTGGTCAGCGGCAAAGTCAACGGCTGCATCCGGCATCACAATGGCGTGGTTCTTGGCTCCGCCGAGGGCTTGCACCCGCTTACCAGAGGCGGTGCCGCGCTCGTGAATGTATTTCGCGATCGGCGTGGAGCCGACGAAGGAGACAGCGGCCACCTTCGGTGAATCCAGGATCGTGTCGACGGCGAGCTTGTCACCGTGCACCACGTTGAAGACGCCGTCGGGCAGGCCAGCCTCCTTCCACAGTTCCGCGATGATCATCGACGCGGACGGATCCCGCTCGCTCGGCTTCAACACGAACGTGTTGCCACACGCGATGGCCACGGGATACATCCACATCGGCACCATGGCCGGGAAGTTGAACGGGGTAATGCCAGCCACCACGCCCAACGCCTCGCGGAAGGAGAAGGTGTCGATGTCTGTGGAGACCTGGTCGGAATAGTCACCCTTGAGCAGGGACGGGATCCCGCACGCAAACTCGACGACCTCGAGGCCGCGTTGGACCTCGCCGAGCGCATCGGTGAGCACCTTGCCGTGTTCGTCGGTGATAGCGGCAGCGATCCGCTGGGCATTGGCATTCACCAATTCGCGGAAGTTGAACATGATCTTGGTGCGCGCGCTGACCGAGGTCTGGGACCAACCAGGGAACGCGTCCCAAGCAGCGTCGATAGCGGACTGTACGTCGGCCACCGAGCCGAGCATCAGGTCAGCCTGGGGCACACCCGTGGCGGGGTTATAGACGGGTGCGGTGCGGGTGGAGTCACCCACCACGGTTTCGCCGGCGATCCAGTGCGGGATGACGGTCATCAGAAGCTCCTAGGTCTCAAATGTAATTACATACTATCATTTACCGATAAAGTGCAGGAACGGGTTCCTGGTCGAGAATGACGCGCTCCCCCGAGTTCAGCGAAAGCACGCCCGCAGTTGCCGCCCGAGTGGCAACATGCCCGTCCCACGCCGATGCTCCCACGAGGAGGCCGTTACCTAACGATGCGGTCCAGGCCACCAACTCAACCCGATAGGCCTCTTTGAACCTGGCCACGAAGTCTCCGGAAACCACCGCGCCGTCGACGCCGTTACTGCGCGTCAGCAGACCGTACGGCGCGGCGAGACGCGCTGTGCCGGATTCGCCGACGACCTCGCACTGCACGTCATACCCATAACCGGCGTTAACCGAGACCTCAACAGTGGCCACCGCGCCCGACTCCATCTCCAGGATCGCGACCTGGGTGCCGCGCAGAGCACTTCCTGCTTTGGGGGGTGGCGCCAACACCGTGATGGCCACGATGGGTTCACCGAGCAGCCACGGCACGTGATCGAGCTCGTGAATCATCGAGTTGGACACCACGCCCTCAGAGGTGGCGTCGGGGTGGGCGGCGACGTTGCGATGCAGACAATGCACCACGCTGGGCTGCCCCAGTCCACCGCTCTCGATCAAGCCACGGAGTTCGAGGAACGCCGGGTCAAACCGGCGCATGAACCCCACCTGAATCAACCGACGACCAACCGCGACTTCCGCGTCAACCACCCGGCGACTGCCCTCCGCTGACGTGGCCAGCGGCTTCTCACACAGCACGGGCTTCTGTGCCGCCAGACAGGCCAACGCCAGTTCTTCATGCAGAGCATCCGGCGCGGCAATGATCACGGCGTCCACAGCCGGATCGGCAATGAGCTCGAGCGAACTCCCGCTGACCCGCGCGCCCACCTCGGCAGCGATCTGACCGGCTCGCGCAGGGTCGAAGTCATAGACCGCGGCGACGCTGGCCTCGGGCACACCACCGGCGATCATCCTTGCGTGCGAGGCGCCCATCACGCCCGCGCCGATAACGCCCACACCAATCGTCATGACAGCACGCTCTGGAGATAGTCCAAAGACGCGCGGACGTCGGCAATAGGCCCCTCGCCCGGCGGCTCCGAGGCCAGTTTCACATCCTGCTCAAGGACATACCAACCGTCGTACGCCGCCGCCTCCAGGGCTGCCACCAGAGCCGCAATGTCGACATCTCCCTGGCCCAAAGGACGGAACATCCCCAGCCGAACAGCCTCGCCGAAGCTGATCTCCCCCCGCTGCACTTGGCCCGCGAGTCGGTTGTCGACATCTTTGAGGTGGACGTGAGTGACTCGGCGAGGGTGGGCGAGGACGATCGCGACTGGATCAGCGCCGGCCGCCGCGAGGTGACCTGTGTCCACGCACAAACCGATCCGAGAGCCGTCGACTACCCTCGCGACGTCGTCGCCGTTCTCGACCATGGTGCCCATGTGCGGATGCAAGGTCGCGATCAAACCGCGCGACTCAGCCAGATCGTAGGCGCGATCCAAGTTGTCCAGCATGGTCTGCCAACCCAGTTCGTCGAGCACTGGGCGAGCGTCGTAGCCATCGGTTCCTGTATTGGCAGCCAAGACAGCAACTTCCCCACCAGACGCGAGAGCCCCCACGAGGAACTCATCGATCTCAGGCAGGGGGTCATGGTTCGGGTCGTGCAGCACGATCGCCAGAAACCCGCCGACGGCCCTCAGCCCTTCCGCGTCAAGTTGAGCTTTGCGATCGGCCGGGTCCACAGCCAGGAATCCAGGTGGGCCAAACTCGGTCGCAGCCAACCCCAAGGAGCGCATTTCGGCGAGCACTCTTTTGGGGGTGAGTTGGTAGCCCCAGTGAGGCACTTCACACAGACCCCACGAAATCGGCGCAGCAGCAATCCGGGCTAGCGACTGGCTTGACGATGCATCGCGTTCAGGAAGATGAGTCACAAGAGTGATGCAAACCGATGAGGGCAGACTCTGTCAACCTTTGACAGAACATTCGAACAATACGCGCTCAACCTGGCTTCTCCGAGCCGGCTCCGAAACGTTCTGACATACTGACTATATGACCAGCAAACCCCCGGCCCTGGACATCCTGCAAGGTTTGGTCATCGACCGGGCGAGCCCGATTCCGCTCTACTTCCAGGTGTCCCAACACCTCGAACGGGCCATCTCGACGGGGGCCCTTCCGCCAGGGACGCTGTTTGAGAACGAGATCCAGTTGGCAGATCATCTGGGCCTGTCCCGGCCCACGATGCGCCGGGCGATGCAACATCTGGTGGACCAAGGGCTGATCGTGCGGCGCCGCGGCATCGGCACCCGCGTCGTACAACCCAAGGTTCGTCGTGCCCTCGAACTCACCAGCCTGTACGACGATCTGGCCGGAAGCGGACAGGTCCCGCTCACTCAGGTCTTGGAGTTCGAACACATTGAGGCCGACACCACTCTCGCCGAGCGGATGCACTGCGCCGAGGGAGCGCCTCTGGTGCACATCGTCCGTCTGCGAAGCGCTGGTGACAACCCCATCGCCAAGATGACGAACTATGTGCCTGCATCAGTGGTCGATTTCGACGCCGCCACCTTGATCGATAACAGCCTGTACGCCTTGCTGGGTCGCCGCGGAACCCGGCTTCACTCGGCCACCCAGACGGTCGGTGCCCGCACCGCCACGGCGACTGAGGCAAAGCTCCTTCGCGAACCCCGCGGCGCAGCACTGCTCACTATGAAGCGGCTAACCTACGACGACCACGGCACGATCGTGGAATACGCCAACAGCCTCTACGTCGCCAGTCGCTACTCCTTCGAAACCCACCTCGTCACCCAATAACCCCCCGAACACCCCGCCGAGGCGTCACTCATGTCGCGACTTTTGCGGCGTGTCGAACAGCGATTGACGGGTCGACAAGTTCGAGATACTCGCTTCGCTCTCTCGCTCTCTCTCCTCAACCACCAGAGGGCAGGTCTGTTGGTTGAGGGGGCGCTAGCGCCGTCTCGAAACCGCTTCCTAGCTCGGGAGCACCCTTTGTAGGAACTGGCGAGTCCGTTCTTCGCGAGGGGCGGAGAAGATCTCAGCCGGTGTGCCTTGCTCCAGGATCCGACCTTCGTCCAAGAAGCAGACCTTGGTTGCGACATCCCGGGCAAACGCCATCTCGTGGGTGGCGAGCACCATGGTCGTGCCTTCGGCAGCCAACTCCCGGACAAGTCGGAGTACGTCGCCAACCAGCTCGGGATCTAGCGCAGCGGTGATCTCATCCAGCAGCAACAAAGTGGGATTGGTGCATAACGCCCGCACCAGCGCAGCGCGCTGCTGTTGACCACCAGAAAGGCGGTCAGGGTGGGCGTCGGCCTTGTCCTCCAGGCCACAGCGGCCCAACAATTCACGAGCCCGCGTCTCTGCCTCTCGACGAGATAAGCCATGCACCAACCGCGGCGCCAGCGTGCAGTTTTCCATCACGCTCAGATGTGGAAACAGGTTATAAGCCTGAAAGACCATCCCCATTCGCTGCCTCACCTGACGCGGATCCACCAGCGGGTCAGAAATCTCGGCGCCCTCAAAGGAGATGACCCCATCATCAATGTCTTCCAGCAGATTGAGGCAACGCAGCAGCGTGGACTTGCCCGAGCCGGACGACCCGATAAGACAAACGACGTCGTGGGCCTCGACGACAAGATCGACGTCAGAAAGCACCACCTTGGCGCCATACGTCTTTCGCAGATCGGTGACCTCGAGCAAACTCATCGCGCACCCGCCCGCTCGCGGTCAGCCGTCCGCCGCTGCAGCCAGTCGGTCAAGCGAGCTAGCGGAATCGTGAGCACGACGAAGAACAGCGCCACCACCACCAGCGGGGTGTCGTTGAAGTTGAAGTTGCTGTAGTCCTGCGCCTGATTGATCGCGTCCTGCAACCCCAAGACAGCGACCAGGGCGGTGTCCTTCTGCAGGCTGACAAAGTCATTAAGCAAAGGGGGTACCACGCGGCGTACGGCCTGTGGCACCACGACGTGTCGCATGGTCTGCGCCTTGCTCAGCCCCAGCGATTGGGCGGAGGCAATCTGCGAGGGATGAATCGACTCGATCCCCGCCCGAAAGACCTCGGCAACATAGGCGCCATACGACAACACCAACGCGATCAGTGCCCAGAAGAACAGCGAGTTGGGCACCCCCTGAAGTTGGAGTGCAGGCATGCCGAACCCCAGGAGCAGCACCAGCAGAATGGTCGGGATCCCCCGAAACAGGTCGGTGTAAATCACCGCTATCAACCGCACCGGCAGCAACCACGGCGACCGAGCCTGTCGGGCGAGGGCCACCGCCAAGGCCAGCGCCAAGATGATCGGTTGAGCCAACAGAAAGAGCGCGACGTTCTTGAGGAATCCCCGGGCAATGTCTGGCAGGGCTTCCTGGGCATGGAAGCCGCTGAAGAAATAGTCCTTCACGGTCGGCCAGCCAGGCGATGAGGTCACGCCGAAGATCAGCAAGCCGAACACCACGAGAGTGACCGCAGAGGCGATCATTGTCGATCGCCGCCGAAGCCGCCGGCGTACGTCGCGGCGGGCTAGTTCGTGAGCACTCGGTTGGTAGGAGCCAGGCGCCAAGCCAGGTTCACTCACTGAAGTGCGGGGACGCCAACCGTGTCCGAGAGCCATTCCTTCTCAAGCTCGGCCAGCGAGCCATCTGCCTTCATGCCCTCGAGGAAGAAGTCGACACACTCCACGAGCGGGTTGCCCTTCTCGAACAACAGGCCAAACTCCTCTTGCTCACCGGTCTCCGGCTGGAACTGACCCACGATCGTGCTCTTGGGAATCTCCACCGCCGAGATATAGAAGGCAGTCGGCAGATCGGCGAGGATCGCGTCGACCTGGTCATTCTGCATCGCCTGCTTGGCTGCATTGGTGTCCTGGAAAACCAGCGGCTCAGCCTCGGGGGCGATCACGTCGCGGATCGCCGTCAACGACGTGGTGCCGGTCTGTGCCCCCAGGCGCAATCCCTTGAGGTCTGCCAGGCTGGTCGCGCCGGCACCAGCGGAGCCCTTAAGCGCGATCACAGCTTGCGCAGCGGAGTAGTAGCCCGTGGAGAAGTCGACCACCGCTGCCCGCTCGGGCGTGATCGAGATCTGGTTGATGTCGAAGTCAAACTTCTTGGCGCCCGGCTTGTAGGAGTTGTTAAACGGCACCTTGATCCAGGTGACGTCAGCGGCCGCAAAGCCCATCTCCTCAGCCAGCGCATAGGCCACCGCGGACTCAAAACCCTTGCCGTTGGTCGGGTCATCGTCGACAAACCAAGGCTCGTAGGCCGGCGAATCAGTCGCGATGGTCAACTTGCCGGGCGTCTTCAGGTTGAGGTCAGGAATTGCGCAGGAGAGCACCTGCTCAAGACCGGTTTCTTCAGCCACCGGGTCGCTCGCGGTCTCAGCCTCCTCCGGAGCACAGGCCGCGAGAAACAGGAGGGGGACGGCGACGAGAGGCACCAAGCCTCGAACAGAACGCAACATGACCGAATCGTACGCCGCGAGGGCCCTGGTCCGCACCGTGGTCTGCACAAGGCTGCTGACCTAGTTTCCACATCGTAGGGTCATCCGATGAGCGCATCCGCACCCCACAGTGCCACCACCATGTCTGGCCGGGACCCGCACGAGTCAGGCCGCGTTGCCACCACCCTCGAGTTGCTCTTCGATCTGACTTTCGTCATCGCCTATAGCGTCGCCGCCAGCGAGTTGGCCCACTTCCTCGCCGAAGACCACATCGTCAGTGGTCTACTGGGTTTCGGCTTCGCCACCTTCGCGATCACCTGGGCCTGGATCAACTTCTCCTGGTTTGCGTCGGCTTATGACACCGATGACTGGAAGTATCGGCTGACCACGATGGTCCAGATGGTCGGCGTACTCATCGTGGCCCTGGGCATCCCCGCGGTCTACGCCTCCATCGACGCTGGCGGAGACATCGACAACACGGTGGTTGTGCTCGGCTACATCGTGATGCGTGTGGCCATGATTTCGCAGTGGCTTCGAGCAGCCGCCCAGGACCCTGCCCGGCGCTCGGCCTGTCTGACGTATGCCGGGTTCATCCTGGTGGCGCAGATCGGCTGGGTTGCCCTGATGCTTGCGACGGTCGATCTGAAGGCCAACCTCATTTGCGCCGGCCTTCTGGTGTTGATCGAGATGGCTGGCCCGTATGTCGCCGAGGCCCGCCGCGGCGGCACGCCCTGGCACGCCCATCACATCGCCGAGCGCTACGGCCTGCTGGTGATCATCTGCCTGGGTGAGTCCCTGATCGGAACCATCGCCGCCATGGGCGTCATCATCGGCCCCGAAGGGTCGGGCTTCTCCGCCGAGTTCGCCGCCATGGGATTAGCGGGTGTGGCCTTGACCTTCGGCATGTGGTGGATCTACTTCGTGGTGCCGCAAGGCGAAGTCCTGCACAAACGCCCCGAGCGAGGTTTTGGTTGGGGGTATGGGCACCTGTTCATCTTCGGCTCAGTCGTGGCCGCAGGAGCCGGCCTCCACGCGGCGGCGTACTTCCTTGACCACCATTCCGAGCTGAACGCTGTTGCCACCGTTGCCACGGTCGCGATTCCGCTAGGGGTTTACCTCTGCGCAGTGTTCGCGCTTTATGCGCAACTCACCGGGAGTTTCGACTACTTCCATCTGGTGTTAGTCGCGGCCTCAGCCGTGGTGATTGCCGCGTCTCTGGTCGCCGCCGCCACCGGCGTACCAGTCGGGTGGAGCCTGGCAATCCTGGCCCTTACCCCGTGGGTCCTAGTGCTGGGCTACGAGTTGGTCGGCCACCGACACAACGCGGAGATACTCGCCCAACTCTGAGCCCTGCCGTCTCTTCGCCCACGTGACTCGGGGGTTGTTTCTCCATGCTTCAACCAGGGCTAGTCAGCCGCGCCAGACCCGCTCAAAGGGAAGTCGCCAACTTCGGGGGGCGATCAATTGGTGGATCTGGTTGGGTCCCCAGGAGCCGGGAGCATAGGGGCGCACCGGCGGCGGATCGTCGACCAGTTTCTGGGAGATCTCCCACAGCCGCTCAACGCCATCTGAAGTGGTGAAGAGCGTGTGGTCACCCTTCACGGCGTCCAAAATTAACCGCTCGTAGGCCTCGAGAACCGAACCAGCCCACGCCGTCTCGTCAACGGAGAACTGCATCGACAACTTGTCGAGGCGGAAGCCCGGTCCGGGTCGCTTCCCATAGAAGGAAAGGCTCATCCGCGACTGGTCGGCAAGATCGAAAGTCAAGTGGTCCGTGCCGTGATCGGAGATCCCGGAACCGTCCGGGAACATCGACTGGGGCGGCTCCTTGAAGGCGATCGAGATGATCCGCTGGCCCTCGGCCAGTTTCTTGCCAGTGCGCAGATAAAACGGCACCCCTGCCCAGCGCCAGTTGTCGATATAGCAGCGCAAGGCAATGAACGTTTCGGTCTCTGACTCCGGGCTGACCCCGGGAATCTGTCGATAACCCGTGTATTGCCCACGCACCACGTCATCAGCGGTGATGGGCAACATCGAACGGAAGACCTTGTTCTTCTCCTCGGTGATCGACTTAGGCTCAAGCGCGGTCGGCGCCTCCATCGCCGTAAACGCCATCACTTGGAACAAGTGGGTGACCACCATGTCGCGGTAGGCGCCGGTGCCTTCATAAAAACTCGCCCGCTGGTCAAGGCCCAACCGCTCAGGCACGTCGATCTGAATGTGATCGATGAAGTTTCGGTTCCAGGTCGGCTCAAACAGCCCGTTAGCAAATCTGAAAGCCAAGATGTTGAGCGCGGCCTCTTTGCCAAGGAAGTGGTCGATCCGGAAGATCTGTTCCTCACGAAACACTTCGTGTACGGCGGCGTTCAGGGCCTTCGCACTGGCCAAGTCCGTGCCGAACGGCTTCTCCATGATGACGCGCGAATTGTCCACCAGTCCGGCGTCACGAAGGGTGCCTAAGACGGCCAGCGCCGCCTGAGGCGGGACGGAGAGATAGTGGAGCAGGTTCTGGACTTCCGTTGACCCCGCGTGCGCTTCAGCCACCGTCGTTTTCAATGCCTCTGCGGTCGCGCCAGGCGCCCAAAACAACCTCGACGCGTAGTCGGTCCAACCCTCTTCGTTGACGTCGGTGCCAAACTCTTCGAGCGATGTCTTTGCAAACTTCAAGAACGAGTCACGGTTGTGTTCGTCGAGTGAGGTGCCGACCACCTTCAGGTTGGGCACGAGGCCCGTTCGAAGAAGGTGATAGAGCCCAGGGATCAACTTGCGCTTGGCAAGGTCTCCGGTCGCACCAAAGAGGACGACAGTGGTCGGGGGTCCGGGAGTTCCAGCAGGCATGGCCACGCGCTAACCCTGCACCGAATCCGCCCGAGTGTCGAGCGACCAGAGGTGTGCCTGCGGTCACCTCCGCCCAGATTGCGCTGACTGGGTCAGACCGGCACGTTGACGTACGTCGTCTCGAGATACTCCTCGATGCCTTCGAAGCCGCCTTCACGGCCAAACCCGCTGGCCTTCATGCCACCAAAGGGAGCAGCCGGGTTGGAGACCAACCCCGTGTTCACGCCGATCATGCCGAAGTCCAACGCTTCTGCCATCCGGATCGTCCGGGTGAGGTCCTTGGTGTAGACGTAGGACGCCAAACCAAACTCGGTGTCGTTGGCCCGCTCAATCACTTCCTCTTCTGTTGAAAAGGTGGTGATCGCGGCAACCGGGCCGAAGATCTCTTGATAGTTGATCTGCGCCCCCGGAGGTACGTCGACCAGGACGGTTGGCGCGTAGAAATAGCCAGGGCCAGCCACCGGCGCGCCACCCGTCACTACTCTTGCACCGTCAGCAACTGCCTGCGTGACCATCGCGTCGATAGAAGCCACCGCTTTGGCTTCGATGAGCGGGCCAACTTGAGTTTCTGGATCCTGCCCACGGCCGACCTTGAGGCCACCCATGCGCTCCGCCATCCGGACGCCAAATTCAGCGGCGACCGACTCGTGCACCAAGAACCGGTTTGCCGCCGTGCAGGCCTCGCCCATGTTGCGCATCTTCGCCGTCATGGCGCCTTCCACGGCGGCATCCAGGTCCGCGTCCTCGAAGACGATGAAGGGTGCATTGCCGCCGAGCTCCATGCTGACTCGCTGCAGTTGGCCCGCCGATTGACCTACCAAAATCTTGCCAACCGGGGTGGACCCCGTGAAGGACACCTTGCGTAGTCGAGGATCAGCCATCAAGGTCGAGGACAGCACGGCTGAGGACGAGGTCGTCACCACGTTGAGTACGCCGGGAGGCAAGCCGAGTTCGTCAAAGATCGCAGCCACCGCAAGAGTGGTCAGCGGAGTGAGCTCAGCCGGCTTAACCACCATCGTGCAACCGGCTGCCATGGCGGCCCCGATCTTGCGCGTGGCCATCGCCAGGGGGAAGTTCCACGGCGTGATCAGCAAACACGGTCCAACCGGCTTGCGGATCGTCAGCAACCGGCCACCCCCCGCAGGGGCGGCCAGCCAACGGCCTTCAATGCGGGGCGCTTCTTCGGCGAACCAGCGGAAGAATTCGGCACCGTAAGCCACTTCACCCTTCGCCTCGGCCAGCGGCTTGCCCATTTCCAGGCTGATCAACTCCGCAAAGTCGTCGGCCCGGTCCATGATGGCCTCGAAGGCACCTCGCAAGAGTTCGGAACGCAGGCGCGGTGCCGAGGCACCCCATTCGCGCTGTGCGGCGCAGGCGGCGTCCAGTGCTGCCATCGCTTCCACCGGACCACCATCGGCAAGTTGCACCAGCGCAGACTCGTCCGCCGGATCGCGCACGGTGAATTGCTGCCCAGACGCCGCTGGGACCCACTTGCCGTCGATGAAAAGTGCCCGCTGGTCGGGGCCGATCAGATCAAGTCCACTCATGATCACAGAATCCCACACCCGGGGTCGCGCGTCTGCTTTGGACCCTGCACCGCTAGACCGTTCGCCAATGCGTCACCAGGTGGCCAGTCTCATCGATTAGGTGCATCGCAAAGCTTGGTGGGAGTACGCCGGTAATGAATGGCAATTCCTCGGCTTCAAGGGTCACCGTCGATGCCGCCCCGCCGCCCACGAGCACCGGAACACCATTGAAGGAGGTCGCGCAAGCGGTGTGCGCATGCCCACAGAAGATCGCTTTCACGTTGTCATGGCGAGCGATTACGCCGCTGAGCGCGTCTGCGTCGGCCGGTCGCAGGCGAATCTCGTCCATCCTCAACTGATGGATAGGGACCGGCGGATGGTGGAGGCACACAAAGGCCGGCTCACCTTCGGGGCATTTGCTCAGCGCGTCCTCGAGCCAGCGCAGCGACTCGGTGTCGAGTTCGCCGTGGTCGATCCGCTCCCCCGCTGTGGCTGGCACCATCGAGTCGAGCATCAGGAAGTTGGCGCCCGCCACGCGTTGAGCAGTGTGGATGGGACGTCCCGCTGTTGCCGCTAAGTTGTGCCCCACCCAGTCGGCGTACGCCGCTCGAACATCATGATTGCCAGGCAACACCAACATGGGCGCCGGGCCACCCCAGGAACCGAGAACAGCACCCGCCTCGCCATACTCCTCCGAGAAGCCGTGGTCAGTGATGTCACCTGTCACCAGAACCACATCGACCGGCGGATTCATGGCCCCCAGGTAGTCAAGGATCCGGTGAGTCCGACCAGCGGCCGTTGACTTCCCACCGAAGTGGGTGTCACTGAGGTGCGCGATGGTGAGCATTCGCCCAGGTTAGCGAGGCTCCGGCTACATAGCACCGCAGCCGCCTCACCAGGGAGCGGCTGCGGTTGTCTCTGGGGAGACTAGATCGTCCCCAAAGTGCTATTCGCGAAGGGTTCCGTCTGCGTTGATGGGCGGTCCGAAGACTTGCTTCTCCTGCACCATGCGGGTGCGCATCACCCAGGCAATAACAACTCCGTGCACAGCGTGAGCAAGGACGAGGATCGGCCAGCCGACCATGCGAGCCAGACTCATGATGTCGGCGTCATCGATACCAAGAACTCCAGTAACGAGGCGCAAGCCGACCACGTAGAACAGGCACATCATGGCGATCCCATGAAGGGCACCGATCAAGTAGCGCGGCCAGCCCCGAACGTGGACCTTGCGGAGCCCAAAGGCAAAGATGATCCCGCTTAGCGCGCCCATCACAAAGCAAAGTCCGATGCCGCCTGAGAGTTGCATCTGGAAGAACTCGAGGTCATTGCCCGCTTCGACCGCAGCTAAGGTCGCCTGCAGTGGTCCTGGGTCAACGATGGAGACGATCGCATAGAACGGCGCTGCGGCTCCGTAGTCGGAGATCGCTCCGCCAATAGCAAGGAGGACCGCCGTCGGGATCGCGGATGCGATCCCGGCGATGATCCCGGCCTCAACCTGACTTTCCATGCTGCGCCGTTCCGGGCGCATTGGGTCACCAGCAAAACTACCAAGCGAGGGCATATGAATTAGCTCGCGGTCGGCTCGGACTTCGCGCTGGCCAGTTCCCGATCGTCGACGTATTCGTGCTTGAGCATTTCCTCAAGTTTGAAGTAGGCACCACTGAAGAGCAGCCGACCTGACGTAGGCGTCATGTCGCGGTAGCCAGCTTTGTTACGCCGCGTGCGATCAGCACCGAGCAGCAGGCAGAACGTCACGATCAACGTTACGCCGAGAATGACCGGACCAAGTCCAGCCAGCATCTCTGCTGTGGTGCCCATGCCGCCGTGCGCGAGGATGATTCCTTGGGCCATTGCCGTTTTCCCATCTATTTGATGTGTGGCTGCCAGTGACGCCGCCCCGGATGGGAGACGTCACTGGCAGCCTACGCCACGCGAAGGTTTCGCGTTAGCGAGCTAGGAATGTCGAAGCGGTGATGAAGTTCTCATTTCCACTGCCATCTTCCATTCGGATCACACCAGTAATCAAGGGCCGAGTCTCCTGGGTCGGAATCAAACGCTCCGTATCCCAGCGAGGGCTCGTCATCGTCAGGTTGACAGTTTCTGTCGCGCCTGGGGCGATGGTGTCCTTGTCCACTGTCAGATTGTCACCAATGTTGTAGGTGTCGCCACTGGTGATGTACTGCGTGATCTTTGCGTCGGTCGTGCCCGTGTTGGTGATATCGATCGTCATGGTCAACGCTTGAGCGTCACCGTCGTAACGAGAGATATCAGCCAAGCCAGTGACGAACGTCGCGTCCATAGCAACCGGCTCAGGCTTGTAGCGCAGCACCTGTAGCGGAAGCTTGTCGGGGTAGGTCTGTCCCTGCCAGATGAAGCCAGCAAGCAGGATCACCAAGGTGACGGCCATCAGTCCGTTGCAGACCTGATGGTCCTTCTTGGAGATCAACCCGGCGTCCATACCGTCGCTGTTCAGAGGAACAGACAACGACACTGGGAGCCTGGTCACTGTCGGCTTCGGAACCGTCCAGTAGATCATCCAGATCATGCCGATGGTGAACCAGATCAGGTTGAAGAAGATAACCCCACTGAGACCGAAGGTCTCGAGGTCGATGCTGCCGCCACTCTTCAACGGAACGATGTGCTCGAAGTCGCCCTGATCACCGGTCACCTCGACATAGTTGCCAGGCCCAATGAGCGAGCCCGCCTTATGAATGCCGAAGATCGGGTGGACGTGCCAGCCATTATCGCCTTCGCTGGGTCGACGACCCATGAGGGTGATCTCGTAGTTGTAAACCGCGCCCTTCTCGATCTGAATCGAGTGAGGGGTGGGCTTGCCATTGACGAGCCTCGTCTTGATGACGACCGGCGGGCCGGGTGCCACAACAGAGATGTAACCCAGTTCGGGATCATCGAGCTGCTCTGGCCAGGTCTCCAGCACCTTGACGGTGCCAGTGATCGTGAATTCTTCGTTGACGCCGACACTGATGGGCGCATCGCCCATCGGCTTGCCGTCGATCTCGGTGTCCCAGAAGGCCACGGTTCCCATGCGGAGCCAGCCCTCCTGTGCCGCCTCGCCGTGCGCCCCTGCTGGGGAAACCGGAGCTGCGAGCGTAACCAACGCCACAGCTGCGGAAAGCGCACTTACTTTGCGAATAACCTTGCGCATCTTGTCTCGTGTCCCTTCTCAGAACCGCGTAATGAAGCGGCCAATTGGCCAGATGGCAAGCATCCGGGCGATGAACTGACCGATCCAGTAGCCGGCGACGGCCAAGGTGGCACCGAACGCTAGGGCGACGTACAACGTCTGTCCAAGGAACGTGCGCAGCGAACCGCGCTCGATCAGACGGAGATACTCCGGTGTCTGTCCTCGCAAGACTGAAATGCCTTGCACATCGGCTGCCGTCACAGTGAGACCCATCCAGTCGACTGGCTGCAGGTAAGGCGCCATCAGGATGTAGTTCTCCATCCAGAAGATGATCGCAAAACCCATGCCACCGATAAGGCTGGTTAACACAAAACTCTTTGTCTTCAACAGCACCCAGTCAAGCCAGACTGCGGCCGCGATCATGCTCAGGGGCCAAACAAAGTTCAGCGGGAATCCGCCGAACCAATCCCACTGAACGACTCGACCGACCCACTGGCAGATGACCATGCACACAGCGGTGTAGACGGCGCCTGTTGGGAAGCGCCAAGCCAACCACTGGATGTATTGCAATGCCGAGGGGATGATGATGATCGCAAACGGGGTGACCATGGGCCACCATTGGCGGTCCTTCCAGTCAGTCCAGAAATCCCAGTCGCCAGCAAACAGCAACTTGGTGATGTCTGCGGCAGCACCGACGACAAATGCCGCGGTGATCCAGAAGACTGCGTCCCACTTCCGATCGATGTACTTATAGCGACGGTGTAGCAGCTTGCGTAACGCTTCGTTACGCTCGTCTACTGCCTCCGGCGCCTCTGCGGTGGCACTCATGGAGAGCTCCTTCTTTTCTGGTGATGAGGGTAGGAAGACCCGCCGCCGCCTAGACGGCGACGGGCCCCCAATTGGGTGTTAATTCCCAACGCAGGCCTTTGTCAGGCAGCCTGAGTTTCGGAGTCAACGGCGGCCGGAGCCTCTTCAAGAATCTCGTCCTCAATGGCCAGGAGTCGGCTGAGCGACTCTGCCCACAAGGCGAAGATTCCGGAAGCGAGCCAGCCATAGGTGACGAACGGCCAGTGGAACGGCGCAGCGAAGATTTCCTCGGTGATCCACATGGAGTGGCCCCACTCGTTCATGGCAACCTGCATCATCTCGGTGATGGAGGCGGCGATGAGGAAGAAGAAGGACCAAGGGAAGCCCTTGTCCCGCGAGTAAACCTTCGGCAGACGCGTCATTCCGTAGAGGTACGTCCCGATACAGAACGTGATGCCCATGGGGAATGCCCAGAAGAACATCACGATGTGGCTCGGCGTCAGCGCCGTGTCACGAACGGTGGTCTGGTGCCAGACGCCGTCCTGGTTCGGGAAGAAGCTGGCCATGAAGTAGAGCACCATGCAGGTGATGCCAATGAGGCCCCAGAAAACCACGATGCGACGGACTTCTTCAGCCGGAGTGATCGCCTTAACTGCGGCGGCCGCATCCAACTTCTGACCCGACTTCAGCAACCAACCCCACCAACCGAGCGTGACGACCGCGGCCACCACGAGTTCGGCGATGAAGAGGGTGAACCAGTACTTCCTGAACCCATCACTGGCTGCGTCCAGGCCGGCTTCGTTGTACCAGGCGTACTTGCCCTGGTACATGCGGAGGCCGATGAACGATGCAGCCATGAGCGCCATCCCCCAGAACATGGAGAACCAGCCACCCATCCAATCGATGGGGCCTTTGCCCTTCGGGAATTCGGAATCTCCGGTGTCCGGAAATGCCTCTGTTTCCCTATCGACGGTAGTAGACATATCTGTCTTTCCCTTCTTTTTCCTGCCGGTCGCTAACTAACCGGAAGTTTTGCGGACTTTTATTGGTCGTGCAGATGGAGCTATGGAACTAGGACCGCGCGCCCGCGCACGCGACCGTGGTGCAAATCATCGAGAGCCTTATTGGCCTCGTCCAGCGAGTAACGCTGCGCATGCAACGTTACTTTTTTAGCGGCTGCAAGATCCATCAGCTCGCTAAGTTCTGTGTAGTTCCCCACCAGACTACCGACAACGCTGATCTCGCTGAAGATAATTTGGAGAGCCGGAAGGTCGACACGACCGCCATAACCCACGACGTAGTACGTACCGCCATTGCGGATCATATTGGGGCCGGTCTCAGTAGTGCCATGCTCGGCCACGAAGTCAATGACCGCATTGGCGCCTAGGCCGCCGGTCAAGTCCTTGATGGCTGAGATCGGATCGTCGAGGGCATCAATCGCGTGGTCGGCTCCGATTTCGAGGGCCATGGCCCGAGCATCGGCATTGGTATCCACAACGATGATTTCGGTCGGACACATTGCCTTCAATGACTGGATCGCAATGTGACCCAATCCACCGGCGCCAATCACGACGCACGCGCTGCCGGCCTGGAGGCCAGGAACGGCCTTCTTAACCGCCCGGTAGGCGGTAATGCCAGCGTCCGCGAGTGGAGCAACATCCACCGGCTCCAGCGAGTCATCGAGTTTGATGAGTGCGCGTTCGTTGGTCAGCAAAAACTCCGCATAACCGCCGTCGGCATTCAAGCCGGGGAAGACGCTGTTTTCGCAGTACATGTCCTCGCCGCGACGGCAACCTGGGCACACGCCACAGGTGGCCAGCGGGTGGCAGATAACCTTGTCGCCCACCTGCACCGTGGAGACTGCGGAGCCGATCGAGTCGACCCAGCCAGCGTTTTCGTGGCCAATCGTGTAGGGAAGGAGCAGTCCATCAGAGTCCAAGGTTTGTTCCCAGACGCGCTCAATCACGTGCAGGTCGGTCCGGCAAACGCCGGCCGCTCCTACCCGGACGACTACGTCGTGGGGTCCCTTGACTTCGGGTTTAGGGACGTCCTCGATAACGAGCGTCTTGTCATACTCATGTAGCCGGGCGGCCTTCATGCAACTTCTCCTCTGGGGATCTCTGCGGTGGGTGTGTTAGTTGAACTGGGATAGCGCTCGGCAATCAGGGTTTTGCACATCATCCCGTTGCCCTCGAAGGAGATAGCCATGACGCTGGCAGACCGCCGGTGAAGTCGGAGTTTGTCCGACTCCACCGGACGGCCATCGGCTGCCACTAAGAAGCAGGCGTCAACAGAAACGTCAATGCCTAGCTCTTCGCGCGTCGATAGGTATTTGGCGTGTAAGTCACCTTCGAACCCCAGCTCGGCCACATCGGCCAGCCTCAAATCCAGGATCCGCTCACCACCAATACCTGCCTTTTCAAGCTCCTTGCAGACTCGCTCTTGGCGAATCAGGAACGTTTTGCGTGCAAAGCGATCTCGCAACGTGTCCAGATCTTCGAGCGCATCGGCGAAGACGTCAGTGAACGTCGAGCCGTCTGTCATCGCATCGTTGATCTTGTCAGCCTCAAAGTGTCCGACCAGGCTGACTTGGACATTTCCAGGACCGACCACTTTCTCGGCGGCTCGGCGTACGTCATCGACCATCAGGTAAGTGAAGTTGGGTGCACAGAAGTACTGCGGAAGTTGCATGTGAACGATGGCGTGCGGGACGCCGCCGTTCTGGGCATCTTCTGCTCCAACAATCTCTACCTCGCGGATAAAGCCCATCTCAGTGACAGGCTCATCCACTTCGGGGTCGTAGACGTGCGCCAGTTCCGCGAGCACGAGGTCGGCAATAGGCATCAGGCCGAGGCACCAGCCATTTCGCTGCCAACAACGCCCGCGGGGACGGGGATGTCATACAAACGGGCAGCGTTGAGACCCAGGACCTTGGCCTTTTGCTCATCGCTCAACGTGCCGTATTCGGACTGCATGTCCTCGGGGATCTGGAAGTCAAGCCACTTCTCCGAAAGCCAACGGGGGGTCCAGATGGCGTAGTCCGAACCGAACAGGATCTTGTCCGGGCCCAGCCAGAACTGCAGTTCGCCCATGATCTGCGCGAAGTAGCGCGGACGGGAGTGAATGAACGGCATCGCAACTGCCATGCCGGCGTAGACGTTGGATTCCTGAGTGGCAATCCAGCAGAAGTCTTCAAGACGAGGCAGACCGATGTGCTCCACAATGAAGTTCAGGTTGGGGAAGTCGGTGGCCACGTGATCGACGTCGTGAACGTCGAACGAGTCGCGGTCCAACGGCCACACCGTGGGGCCCTTGTGGATGTGAACGTTCTTGATCCCGAGCTCTTCAGTCTTCTCGAGGTAGCGGTAACTCGCAGCGTCGGCCAACGAGTAGCCACGCGACTCCATCTGCCACTCAGCTGTGTAGAGCTTGACGCCCTGGATCTTGCGCTCTGAGCATTCACGCTCCAGATCCTCAAGGCCCTTGTCGCCGTGCCGCGGGTCCCAGGAGGTGTTGCAAATCAGGCGGCCCGGGTTCTCGGCCTCCAGCTCAATGCCTTCCTTATGACGGCGGAAACCGGTGTGGTAAAACTCGCTCAAAACCGTCGGTTGGAAGATCGCGACATCGACGTTGCCGTCTTCCAAGACGTCCTTGAGGACATGTTCCTTCTCGATCTTGGCAAACCGATCCTTGGGCCACTTCTCTTCTTCTGGGCTCAAGCCGTTGTGGTAATCGAAGAAGCACTGGGTCCAGCCTCGGCCCCAGTCGTTCTTGCAGTTCTCTTCCGAGCCGTCCCAGATGTGAATGTGGGAGTCGACGAAGAAGTACTGCTTGCCGTCCTTGGTAATCATCTGCTTCCTCCTATGCCCTCACGGGCAGCTGCCGTGCCTGTTCCTCCCGCTCCTGGTGTGCGGGCAGACGAATATGCCGAGTGAATGCCCGTTAGGGAGGGCTGTCGAGCACTCCGACACCCGACTACGGGGCGCTTCCACGTAGGCCGGAAAGCGGATGTGATCTGCCTCTCAGCATTCTCTCAGTGTCGTCGCAGGCCGTCGTGAGAAGCGGTGCGAACAGGCACTGCCCCCCGTCCTGGCGCGCTTAGGTGACCCTTTGTGACGCTCAAATGGGACGGGAAGAGTCACAGATTCCGATACAGGTGGTTTACGACACGATTACTCCCGGGTCTGCCGTTGACCGCTGCCGTCGGCGGGGCGCACCCTTCGAAGTGTTGGGTCGAGAGTTGGCCCGCGGCTCGGGCAGGGGACCTACCCCGCTCCGGCAGGAATCGAGGTCACTCATGCAGGTCATGCAAACCGAAACCATCATCATCATGATTGTGGGATTGTGCGCCATCGGCTTGATCCGATTTGTGATCGCCATGGTCGGTCGTGAGTATGCGGCGGATCACCCGCACAAGGCCAAGCCCGCCATGACCGAGGGTTCTGATTCGCTGCCCACCTTGGCATCACAGCGGCCAATGCGCGGAACCGGTCGCAAGTCACACCTGCTCTACCTGCCAGAGGCGGGGGCTGTTGACGTGCCGATTGACACCTCAGATGTCACCCCCCGGGCATCCTGACAAGTCACATAAATCGACCGAGGGGTCACTCAATCCGTGGATTGAGTGACCCCTCGGTCGATTTACGTGACGCCTCGGCTACGTCGTGTCGATGTCGTAGGTCTTGATCTTTCGATAGATCGAGGCACGCGAAATGCCCAACGCGTCGGCCGCCACCTGCTTATCCCCATTGCTCGCTCGCAACGCTTCCACGATCGCCTCCCGCGCCATCCACTCCAGCGGACTCAACTTGCGGCGTACGCCGGAGCCGAAGCCCGCTGGGATGTCTCCGACATCGAGGATTGCGGTCCGTGACCGCGAGACCATCTGGTCCACGAGATCAGACACCTCGGACAGATTGCCTGGCCAGGGCTCACGCACTAGGCGGTTCATCAGCTCGGGCGTGACGCCGGTGACTCGTCCCTGACTCGCGGCCCGCAACATTTCCGGCAGGATGTGGTGCAGGTCTTGAACCCGACCTCGTAGCGGTGGCATGACGACGATAGGGATGGCGGCCGTGGTGAGGGCCGCGTGCACGGCTTCAGCACTAGTGCCGGTTCCGGCGGCCCGACTCATCGCCGCCGAGGATTGCAGGGTGAACGCGAGCCATCCGCAGGTTTCGCTCTGGGTCGAGGCCGCCAACTGCACGTCAGCGAGCATCCTGTCGAGGACCTCGGGCGCGAGGGCGTCCACTGCTCGCACGAGCACCGGGGAACCCGCCCGCCAGGCATCCAACAAACTCTCGACGCCGTCGGTACGGGTGCTGGCGTCGTACACCTCGAGGGCAGTCCCCGGGAAGGCCTCAGCAGCCACAGTGCGCACCATCGTCCGCTTGCCCACTCCGGGTTCGCCGATCAGACACATCGGCATTCGAGACGCTGCGAGCCGACGGACCATGACGCTCGGCCCCACCGTCACTGGGGATAGCGAGTTGAACCCCGCGCCCGGCTCGGCACTCGCGCGACCGCCTGCCGGTGGGGGAGGGATGCGAGCATCCTCCACAGCCAAGATCCGAATCAGGGCGCCAACCAATTCGGCGCGCGCTCCGCGGACGGCTCGCAAGTGCAGCGGGACCGTGCCCGCTGAGCCGGTCAGGAGCGGGATGTCGGCTTCGTCTCGATTGGAGAGAGCGTTTTGCACCACCGGCCAGAGCTCTTCGCGACTCAGGTTGCCGATTCGGCGGATGGCACCCGAACTGGCGATGAAGGCTTCCTGGCTAATTGCTAGGACCTGGTCCTCTCGGTTGCGGCTAGCCACGAGGTATTCGTGCAGCAGTTCTTGGGCACCCCGACTCGACATTTGCATCAAGCCCTCTTCGATCACACTGGCCGCTTGCCTGACCAGCGCTGTCAAGGCCGGGTGGGCGCGGTCGGCCCAGGTCGTGATGTCGAGTACGCCGAGTTGCCGGCGGGTCACTGGGTCCCGCAGCGGCACGCCCACGCAGGCAAACGCCTGGAGATGCTCGTTGAAATGCTCAAACCCCACCACGCTCTGGGCGCTCTTGCCTTCCAAGGCTGTGCCGATGCCGTTGGTCCCGACGTACCGCTCGGCGTAGTTGAAGCCCGGAGCCAGCAGCGCGTTGTCGAGTCTCGACTCGAGATTGGGCTCACCCGAGCGCCTGATCAGCACCTTGCCGCGGCTGTCGGCGAGGACAACTGTGATGGGCGAGCCCAACACGTCCTCCTGGACGCGGCCAATCACGGGCTCGGCGGCGCGGACAAGTCGACTCGACAAGTTGATGTTGTCGTCGTAGGGCGTTGACAGGCCCGAAGTCAGCGCACCCTCGTCATAAGACCGGCGCCAGGACGCCAAGATCTCGTCGCGGGGACCGATCCCGTCACCAGGATCGCCGTCGGCGTTGCTGCCAACGTCGCCATCGGTTAACAACCGCTGACGCGCCCGGGCCAGGATTTCTGTCCAGGAACGTGTGTCAGGCATGGATCACACCCTTGGATATTCGTGTGGGTCGTTCTCATGGTCGTCTCAAAGTGAGACACTAAAGGCTCATGTTATCCGGTGTGATGGGTGTCACGTTGGTTTACGTGACGGAGGAGACTGTCGATGACCCAGGTAGTGAGCGAGCCCAAGGCGGGTCCGAGCGTTGTGAGTGATGATGCTCCAGCGCGACGCATGTTGAATACGGCCGTCAATGTGACGGAGACCCTGACCATCATCGCCGAGGACCCGCATGGGGTTCCGGCGAAGGTTTTGGCGCGACGTCTTGGGCAAAGTCTCTCCACCACCTACTACGCATTGCAGACGCTCACCAGCGTCGGACTGGTCGAGCCGTCCCCCTCCGCGCCGGGCCTCTACACCCTTGGTCCACGCATCGCTGAGCTTTACCGCGGCTATGTCGCCAACCGAACATTGCCCGAGCGACTCTCGCCAATCCTGACCGATCTGCGCGAGGCGACCACCGCTCGGAGTTATCTCGCGGCCTGGAGTCGCGGGGACATGGAAGTCACCCATGCTCTAGGTCGACGAGGCGCCACTGAGTTACAAGACGTGACCCAAGGCTTCCGGGGTGCGGCTCACGCGCTAGCTCCCGGCAAGGTGTTGTTGGCGTCGATGCGGCCCGAGCGTTGGCCGAGTTATTTGTGCGCCTCCCGGTTCGAGACGTTTACCCCAACCACCATCGACACTCCGGGGCGTCTCCACACTGACTTGCAGCGCATTCGCGAGCAGGGGTACGCCGTCGACGTGGAGGAGTTCCGCGAGCGCGTTTGTTGTGTGTCGGCCCCGATCTATGACAGTGCTGGCCGGGTCCTCGCTGCGATCGCCATCTCCGTTCCCGCCCGCCGCTTCAACCGCGAACTCAAGGACCTGGTCCATTCGGTTCGTCGGTCGGCCCATGAAGCGTCCGAGATCTTCTCGGGCTTGGATCCCCTGACCGCATTGGTCAGGCAAACCGCAGAGGCATAGACATGCGCGTTTCTCGACCCAGCCGCTCCGTTTTCGGGGCGGCCGGTTGTCTGTTGGCCCTTTCCTTGATGGTTTCTGGCTGTGGCGAGGGAATGAACACCTCCGCCGATCCCGCTGTCCAAGCCAGCCTTGATGCCGAAGCCGCTGCTGCGGCTGAGCACGAGGGCATGGAAGGCATGGACGGCGAGATGACCACCGACGATGGTCACGGTCACACCCACGAGTCGGAAGGCAACGGCCTTGACTCCGCCCTCCAGGGACTCGTCCTGGCTGACGTGGCCACCACGGCCACGAGCGATGCGGCCGGCGAGATGTCGCTGCGGATCGAGTTGGACAACGGGGCGACCGCGCGAGGCTTCACCAACATCCAAGGCAAGCCGATGCATCTCTATGTGGTCAGCAAGGATCTGAGCACCTATGTGCATACCCACCCGATCCGGGATGCCCAGGGCACTTGGACCGCGGAGATGCCAGCATTGCCGGCCGGTCCCGCTCACGTCGTCGCGAACTTCTCCACCGACGATGTCGAAGGCGTCGAACACACCCTCACCTTGGGCACCGATGTCACGGTCGACGGTTCACCCGCTGAAGCAGTGCCGCTACCTGACCCGGCACCCTCAGTTGAGGTCGATGGCTACACCGTCACCCTCGGCGAGGAATTGGCCGCTGGCGTGGAGGCAAAGCTCAATCTGAGCGTGACTAAGGATGGTGCGCCGGCGACGCTCGAGCCCTATCTCGATGCGTGGTCCCACACCAGCGCCTTCGCGACTGACACACTCGCACAGACGCACCTTCACCCCGCGCAGGAGTGGAAGGAAGGCGCCGCGTCTCCCGAGACGTTGACCTTCGTGTGGACTCCAGAGGCACCAGGGACCTACCGATTCTTCATCGAATTCATGGCCGAGGGCGAGCTCCATCGGGCTGAATTCACCCGCAGCGTCGCCGGCTAAACACGGCGTACGACGCGTTCGGTGACACTCTATATATAGGGACGCTCAGCCAATTCACCCGATAGTGGGGGTTGGCGGAAATTAGCGAGGTTGGCGAACCGGTTCGGGCTCGGTGTCATCCACGGGCGCCAGGATCCACACGAAGAGCGCGGCCATCGGCATAAATACGGCGACACTGATCATCAGCCAGAGTGACTTTTCGCTGCCGACGACCAGCGAGATTCCCGCCATCGTGAAGGCAACCATCGCGCAGAGCAAGGGGTACTGCGCCATCATGTGGTGCTTCTTTGGGAAGATGCTTATCGCCTTGTCGTGGGCTAGCACCACGCCCGCCACGTGTCCGAAGGCGATCGCGGCAACCTGCACGATGGCGATCCACTCGGTGGAGATCAAGGTGTAATTGATCCCCGAGCCGGCAGTGCCCAGGATGTCCCACCCTTGTCCGAACGGGTCGGTGGCCAACAGGTAGCCCATTTGGCCGTCAAAGATGGCAAAGGAGAAGTAGTGAGCAATGGTGTAGCCGATCGCGATCGGGACAAGTGAGGGTGCGAAGTCGCCCAACAGGGAGCGCTTGTCTGGCAACCAAGAACTGGTCATTCGCATGGCGACGTAGTAGATCCCAGAGACCGCGAGGATCGCGCCGAGAAGCCCGACGGTGCCCGAGAAGAGGTAGATGAACCCGTCTTGGTCGGCGATCAGATCCTTCCAAAACGGCGTACGGGTCATGCCGTCGAAAGCCGTCGACCCGAGCAAAACAGTGACGACAGCCACCAACCCTTTAGTGGGTGGTGTGAGCGCCAGTCCGTGCATGGGGTTTCGTAGCACCCAGCCTCGTTCGCTACGGGCAAACGGCGCCAGCCGACCGACGAGAGTGGAGTAAACCTCGAACCCCTCGCCCTGCTCGAACCAGTCCTGGCCGTAGAGCACGCCCATGATGATGTGGAACACCACGTAGATCGTGATGTAGATGGCGACTACACGCGGCAACGAGGCGTCGGGGTAAACCAATTCGAGCCAGACGAAGGTGAACAAGCTAATGGCGGCGGGCCACATCCCCCAAGAATCCGGGATCCACTTTTCGTCGCCCCGCATCACCGAGGAAATGCCCGCAGCGATGGTGCGGAGTGGGCTGATTGCTTTGATCACCGGACCAAACAGCACGGAGGCGGGGAGCAACCCCACCCACAACCAGACATACACCCAGGTCGGCGCGGGATTGCCGAGGGGCTCGTTCGGTCCCAACCAGGCCGCGCTCAGCACCAGCACGAGGGCGACTAAACCGATGAGACGCCAGAAGATGGCCAGACTGGGTGCGTCCAAGGCGCGACCGAGTCCAGCCGAAATGGGCTTGCCCGCCGGGCCGACATACTTCGGCTTCTTCCAGAAAAACGACAGCGCGGCAAACGACACGAGTAGGGCTAGGACGGCGCCCGTAACGGCAATCCACAATGGAACTGGAAGATCAGAACGGCCACCTAGGCCGTGGGCAAGCAACATTGCTATTCAACCTTCAGTTCGGCGAGCAGATCGCCCGACTCATGAGTCTCAATCTCGAAAATGCCCGGGATGTCGGCCATGAACGTGACGCTCGCGGTGCCGCCAGGCTTGAGCGCGAACTCCTTGTCATAGCCGTGGACGTGGATCTCGTCTTCGACGTCGGAGGTGATCTCGATGGTGACCTCTTCATTGAGAGGCACAGAGATCACCCCCGGCTTGGGAGTGATTTGGCCGCCAGCGATAGTGATCGCCACAACATTTCCTGTCGGTGCTGCTGCCTGACTCGACTCTTCCGCGGCCGGCTCAGACGGGTCCGCCGATTCTGAGTGATCGCCCGAGTGCTCTGAGGTCGCCGCAGCATCAGGCTCGTCAGCCGAATCAGCAGCGTCATCACCGCAGGCGCCGAGTGCCGCAGCCAGGATCAAGGCGAGCGCCGGCAGTGCGATCGAGCGAACTTTCATCACGGTAGAAACCTCCAATAGTTACTGTGCTACTTGTCTACCCAACGTTACGAGCAGACCAGGCAAGCCAGAGTGGCCATTCCATCAGGCGTGGAAAAATTCCTCAGCCGCCCCTCACAACAGGGAATCCTTGTTGCTCCCAGGCTTGCATGCCACCAGTTACGTTGACGGCATCAAATCCTTGGGTCGCCAAGAACTCCGCGATCATCGCGCTTCGCTTGCCACTTGCACACAAGACGTAGATGCGCTCACCTCCCGGCACTTCGGTCACTCGGGTGCGGAGTTCGCTCATCGGGATAAACAGCACACCCTCGAGGTGTCCACCGACATATTCATCCACCTCGCGGATGTCGAGCACCGTGGCCCCTTGGGCGTGGGCCTCGGCCATTTCGTGGATGGTGACCTCGTTGCTGGCCTCGCCAGCTGACTGCTGAGCCGCAATCTGCCGGCGTACGTCATCCATGTCGAGACCTTCAACTCCTGCGATCACTTGCTCCAGAGCAGCCGCAGGCAGGGCACCTGGCTGGGAGAAGACCAAGATGCCGTCCCGGAACGCCATCAGAGTTGGGATCGACGTGATCGCCGCCATCTGCGCCAGAGCTTGCTCGGCCTCCGTGTCCACCTGTCCGAACAGGATTTCGGGGTGGTTGTCAGAGGCCGCCTCATAGATCGGGGCGAACTGGCGACAGGGGCCACACCATTGCGCCCAAAAGTCGACCAGCACTATTCCGTCGTTGGTGATGACCGTCTCGAAGGTTTCGGCGGTCAATGCTTGAGTTGCCATAGTCGCTTAGCGTAGTCAGACCCCGATCAATTCCCCGCACTAAGGTGAAGCCATGACAATCCCTGTTGAGACCAACCCACACTTCAGTGAGTACGCCGCTGGCGACCGCCTGGTGAGCACCGGCTGGCTGGCTAGCCACCTCGGCACAGACGGCCTCGTTGTGATCGAGTCCGACGAAGATGTGTTGCTCTACGAAACCGGGCACATCCCGGGCGCCATCAAGATCGATTGGCACACAGAACTCAACGACCCCATCACTCGCGACTACCTCGACGGCGCCGGTTTCGCGGCCTTGATGAAGGCCAAGGGCATCAGCCGCGACACCACAGTCGTCTTTTATGGGGACAAGTCGAACTGGTGGGCGTCCTACGCGCTGTGGGTGTTTGCTCTGTTCGGACACCCCGACGTACGACTGCTCGACGGGGGTCGCGCATTGTGGCAAGCCGAGGGTCGCGAAATGACGACCGATCGACCCACGCCGTCACCGGCGGACTACCCCGTGATCGAGCGCGACGACAGCGCTATCCGAGCCTTCAAGGACGAGGTGGTGGGCCACCTCGGCAAACCGATGATCGATGTCCGCAGCCCGTTGGAATACTCCGGCGAACGCACACACATGCCTGACTACCCGGAAGAGGGCGCCTTGCGCGGCGGTCACATCCCAGGGGCGCAGTCGGTGCCGTGGGCGCGCGCAGCCAACGAAGACGGCACCTTTAAGTCTCGCTCCGAGTTGGAGGCCATCTACCTCGATGAGAAAGGCTTGGCCGCTGACGACGATGTGATCGCCTACTGCCGCATTGGCGAGCGATCGAGTCACACCTGGTTTGTGCTGACCTATCTCTTGGGCTTTGACAAGGTCCGCAACTATGACGGGTCTTGGACCGAGTGGGGCAACGCCGTGCGGGTGCCGATCGTCAAGGGCGAAGAGCCCGGCGACGTGCCCAAGGGGACAGCCAGCGCGTGAGCGAGTTGCCTGATTCGCTCCAACAGATCGTCGACGACTTTGCCGAATTAGAGCCGGGTCAACGATTAGAACTCCTCTTGGAGTTCTCCAAGGATCTGCCTGCGCTCCCCGCGAAATATGCCGATCACCCGGAATTGCTAGAGCCGGTGCCGGAGTGCCAGTCACCGATCTTTCTCACCGTCGAGGTTGACGCAAGCACGCCTGAGCACGTCGTACGTCTGCATTTCTCGGCCCCACCAGAGGCTCCAACAACCCGGGGGTTTGCGGGCATTCTGCATGAAGGGCTCGACGGATTGCCGGCATTGGCGGTGTTGGCCGTTCCGAACGACCTGCCCTCGCGCTTGAGCCTCACCGAGCAGGTTAGCCCTCTCCGACTGCGAGGCATGGCTGGCATGTTGGGCAGAATCAAAGCCCAAGTGAATCGTCAGTTATAGCCCGAACGTGCCAGACACATGTCACCCGTGCAGCGGATACCCCAGCTGCTGAATGACCGTTTAAGGTGGAGACAACGCTGGGGGTTATGGCCTCGAGCTGGAATGCGGTCAGAGGCGCGACTTGCCTGGGGGTAGGCGAATCCTCGGGCCGCATTCCAGTGACCGGGATCCGACGCCGACTAAAGCGACAGGACCCGTGTGGCCCAGATCACACCCCTCCATGGAATGAATGTCCGCCCGTCCTGCTTGGAATAACTGTTGAACTTTCACGCAAACATTCAAGCATTTCTAAGGAGCAGGACATGAACTTCTTCAACCGCAGCGCGACCGAATCCTTCGAGGCACCCACCGCGGTGTTGGAGGACATCTCCGGCGACTACGCCATTGACGCATCACACAGTCGCCTGGGCTTCTCGGCTCGCCACGCCATGGTTACCACCGTGCGCGGCGCCTTCTCGGCTTTCGAGGGCACAGCAGTGATCAACACCGCCACCCCTGCCGACTCCAAGGTCGAGCTCACGATTCAGGCCAACAGCTTTGAGACCGGCAGCGCCGACCGCGACGGTCACGTCAAGGGTGCCGACTTTTTCGACGTCGAGCAGTTCCCCACCTTGACCTTCTCCTCGACCCAGGTTGAGCGCGACGGCGCCGAGTGGACCATCGTTGGTGACCTCACCATCAAGGATGTCACCAAGTCTGTCGCTCTCGTCTTCGGACAGCTCGGTTCGGCTCGCGACCCCTTCGGCAACCTGCGAGTCGGCTTCGAAGGTGGCGCCAGCATCAACCGCAAGGACTGGGGCTTGAGCTGGAACGTGCCGCTCGAGACTGGCGGTCTGTTGGTCTCCGAGAAGATCAAACTCGACTTCGACATCTCCGCGATTCAAGCAGCCTGATCTCATCGCCTGATCTCTTCGCCTGATTTCAACCCCGGCCCGGTGGGTCGCAGCCCGATAAATAGGCTGCGGATCACCGGGTCGGACCTATTTACTGGTGGCTATGGACCTCCCCCCAACGCTCGCCGACCAAGGCTTGGCCTGCCGCCCAATGACGATGCTCGATGCGGACGAATGTTTGCGGGTGACCGCAGCCCAGGAGTTGCACGATCTCGGCTCGGTCGAGATCGAGTTGGCAGACATCATCGCTGAGTGGCAGCGACCCAGCTTTTCCGTCGAGGACTCCACGATCGCGGTGTTCGATGGTCCACTGATGGTCGGGTATGGCGAAGTGTCCGGGGCTGGGCGAGGCGAGGCGGCCGTCGACCCGTCGTACGCCGGACGCGGCATCGGCACGTTTCTGGCCGAGTTGGATGCAGGATGCGGCCCGACGCCATGGCTATGCCTCCCTACGGATGCCTGTCTTTCAAGGATCACCAGGTGATCTCCTCTTAGAGTCGCTCGGGTATGACGTTGGCTGGGAGAGTTGGGTGCTGCACCTGCCCCCGGGGGTCGAGATCATTGATCGGCCATTACCCCCGGGCTATCTCCTCCGCGAAGTTGAGCCGACCGATGACGAGGCCGTCTGGACCGTTCTGGAGGACGCGTTTTTGGAGTGGTCGGTTCGGGAACGTGAGCCGTTTGAGGACTTTCTCGCCGAGACCCGACAGCGACCCGGCTTCGAGTCCTGGAATTTGAGGCTCGTCGCCAACGAAGTTGGGACAGTCGTCGCCGCGGTCGTGCTCCAAATGTCTCAGGCGGGAGACGAACCTGAAGGATTCGTCGACCGGGTCGCCGTACGCCGTGATCAGCGCGGCCAGGGGATCGCGCAGGCGTTGTTGGCAGATGCCTTTCGGCTGGCGCGAGAGCACGGCGCGGTGAAGTGTGGACTGTCCACAGACTCTCGCACCGGGGCGTTGGATCTCTACCTCAAGATGGGGATGACTGTGACTTCAGTTTGGGTCAACCGGGCTATCAAAATCTAGCCAATTGGGCTATCGCGAATCCCGTCACATATTTGGGTTTCGAGCGTACTCTCAATAGGGAGTAGGACCTCCTTGTCGATGACGGACCATCCGGTCGGTCGCCGGCTCCGAACTCACATTGAGTCGGACGGGGAAAGGGAGGGCAGGGTCGCGATGATGCGAGTCGGAAAACGACAAGGCGCGCTGCGCCGGACGACGAGTGTGTTGGCACTCGCCGGTGTTGTGGTGCTCGCTGGTTTGCCTGCTTTTGGCAGTGCAACTCGCGGGGAAACGCTGGCACCCGGCGAATCCCTCACGATTGAGCAGTCTGTCGATATCCCCTTCATCCCGCCCAAGCCTGACATCGTGTTGGTGATCGATCGCACTGGCAGCATGGGCCCCGCCATCACGGATGTGAAGTCGAAGATTGCGGACCTGGTTGCGACGATTCAGACAACCGAACCCGATGCCCGTTTTGCAGCCGTGGCCTATTGCGACACTGGCGAGGCCACTCCTGCGGTCAGCACGTTGAGCGGCCTCAGTGGCAACGCTTCAGCGGTGATCGACGCCGTGATCGCGATGCCGTTGTGTTACGGCGGAGATCTCCCCGAGTCCCAACTTGATGCATTGAGCCAGATTGGCAACGGCTCGGCCGTTGACTTCCGCCCGGACTCCAATCGAATCATCGCTTGGTTTGGTGACGCGCCCGGCCACCTGCGCGGGGCTTCCCTGGACGGAACGCTGAGTTCTCTCAAGAAGTCCAACACACGGGTGGTGGCTGTCTCTGTCGGCAAGAATCAACTCAACAGTTCCGGCCAGGCCGCTCGCATCACCCAGGCAACAGGCGGGACCCTGTTGAGCAATGTGGCCACCAACAACGTGGCCGCCAGTCTGCTTCAGGGCCTCACCTCTCTCCCCGTCGAGATCACCGCGAAGGCGGAATGCGACCTGGGTCTCAACGTCGAGTTCGACAGGCCGACGTTGACGGTCCCCAGCGGAGAGACGACGACCTTTGCCCAAACCCTGACTGTTTCGTCCGACGCCCAACCAGGCACTGAACTGGCCTGTGAAGTGCGGTTCTGGATCGATGGCAAGAAGATGGGCTCCGACTGGGTCCAGGAGATCAACGTGACAGTGGCTTCGGGCCCGACCACTGCACCTACCGATGAAGCCGATGATCCGGCAGTGACGGATTCACCTTCGGCTGAGCCTTCCGAGGCTCCTGAGCCGTCCGCCGAATCCACCCCGAGCGAGACACCTGATGTGTCTGCGTCAGCGGAGCCCACTCAGGAGCCCACCGAGCAGGTTGTGCCCCAGGAGCAGGTCCAGCCAACCGAGGAGCCTGCTCCGTAGGGTTTCGAGACGGCGCTAGCGCGCCTCCTCAACCACCAAACCCCGCCGGCGCTAGCGCGCCTCCTCAACCACCAAAACCCCGCCGGCGCTAGCGCGCCTCCTCAACCACCAACCCTGCCGGCGCTAGCGCGCCTCCTCAACCACCAACCGGGTCGGGGTCTGCGGGCTTCGTCTCTTCAGCGTCTTCGGCCAGCAACAAGTAGAGCTTGCGACGGGTGTCTTGAAGCAAGACGATGGCGTCGCGACGCTGCTTGTCGGTGCCTTGGGTGATGATCTGCCAGACCGCACTCATGAGTTGGCCCAACTCGGGCTTTAGAGCAGCGTAGTTGGGAGCATCTGCGGCCGGCTTCGCGAACGCCGTCCAGACTGCGGCCAACTCCTCGAGATTCTCCGCAACATAGGCCTCGCCCGCATCGGTCAGCCGCATGGCCCGTGGCCCCGAGGCATCGTCGCTGGTGATGAGGCCCTCGTCTTCAAGTTGAGCAATGGTCGGGTAGACCGAGCCTGGGCTAGGGCGCCAGGCTTTGTTTGAGCGCTCGGCGATCTGCTGGATCACCTGATAGCCGTTCATCGGACCGGTCGCGAGAACGTCCAGGATGGCCGCGCGAACGTCGCCGCGGCGTACTCGCTGAGGACGGTTGGCCTCATGCCCGACGAGCCCGAACAATCCAGCTAGCCAGGGCGGTGGCCCGCCAGGTCCTGACTTTCGCTGCCCTTGCCAGTCGCTGCCCCAGCCGGCACCCCAACTGCCGTCGGAGGTGCTGCCCCAGTTCGAACTATCGTTCATATCGATTCCCTTCTAGTGACTATCGTTAGACTATCGCTAATAGTACGTCGAGGGTCAAGGATGAGGACTGGGATGCCCCCCGTAGCCTTAGCCAATGCGGCAATGGGCAACGACCTTGAGTCGGCCCAAGATCTTCGTGCCAACCTTTTTTGTCTTCACGATGGCCGGGCTCTGGGTCGACAGCTTCACCAACCTCCCCGCCCAAGTGGCGCTCTCGGTGGTGCCCTGGGTGGTGCTGGTGTGGCTCTGTGTCCCGCTCACCACCGAGGAACGCACGCGCGTCGTGATCGTTGTGCTGGCAGCCACCTGTGGCGAGATCGTCGGTTCGATCATCTGGGGGCTCTATATCTACCGCCTCGACAACCTGCCCCTCTTCGTGCCCGCCGGGCATGGGCTGGTCTATCTAGCAGGGTGGCGGATCAGTCAACTCGAGTCACTAGCGCGTCACCAGAAGCGATTCGTCAGCATTGTGATCGGCCTCATCGCCGCCTGGGGCGTGATCGGCCTAAGCGGAATCTTGGGCCGGGTCGACATCGCAGGCGCCGTCGGGTGCGTGGTTGTGATCGTCTTTCTGATGCTCAGCCGGGACGCGCCGGTGATCGCTGGCGTCTTCATCGCCGTGGCGGTTCTGGAGATCTACGGCGTGTGGGTCGGCACGTGGGCTTGGGTGCCCGTCGTGCCCGGGATGGGCTTTGAAAGTTTCGCGGTCACTATGGGCAATCCGCCGAGCGGTGCCGTCTCCGGCTACGTCGGGTTTGATCTGACCGGCGTACTGCTCGGGCCGTATGTGGCCCGTTGGCTCGCCGCCCGACGCGCTCGTCGCGCGAGCGAGCGCGCCTAACTTTCGCGGCGCAGGGGTGCTTCGCCGGCGTACTTCGCAGCAACGAACTGCACGAAGTCATAGACGCCGTCTTCGGCCGGGGCCAATGGGCCAGGCACATAGCCCGGCGCCATCATGCCGCGCTGCACCGACTCACAGGCCGACCAATCCTGGCGATTGGTGATGTCCCAGAAGTCCACGGCGTACGCCGGCGAAAAGGTCTCCTGCTCGATCGCTGTCGTCGGAAACGCCCAAGAGCAACGGATTCGGGTCTTGTTGGCCGAAATCGGGGTGAGCAGGTGGGTCATGATGTAGTCGGGGTGCAGCGAGATCAACATGTTGGGCATCACGGCGATATACATCACCGTGCGTTGCTCGACCTCGTCGAGGCGAGTCATCACCGTGCCGTCGCTGTGGCCGTCGAGGGACATCGTCGCCATCCCCTCGCGCAGGTCCATGCCACCGCCGACCCAACTCCCTTGGGGCTCGAGGTTATCGCCAGAGTCCGGCGGGCTGACCGCACACAACTCGGGGTGAATCGAGGGGCAGTGGTAACACTCTTGGTAGTTCTCGACGATCACCTTCCAGTTGGCCGCAACGTCGTACTCATGAGTTTCGACCGTGACTAGGTCTTGGGCCTCATAGCGCTCCAGAACCGCGTCGAGACCTTCGACATGTTTCTCAAACGGGCCCCCTCCCCCGCGGTTCGCGAAGATCCAGCCGTGCCACTCGACGATCTCCACCGAGAGCAAGCTGTAGTCGGTGGGGTCGAAATTCTTGGCATTGCGATAGCCCGGAGCGCCAATCAGAGTGCCATCATGACGGTAGGCCCAGGCGTGATAGGGGCACACGATCGCCCGATTCTCTGCGACGCCGTCGCAAGCCAACAACTCATGCCCACGGTGGCGGCAGGTGTTTTCGAACGCCCGCAGCACGCCGTCGTCGCCACGCGTGACAAGCACACCGTTGCGCCCGGCAGGGAAGGACTTCATCTGCCGAGGGCGTTTCAATTCTTCTGAGCGGCCCAGCGCCATCCACCCGTCAAAGATGTGCGCGCGCTCCCAATCGAGCACCTCATCATTGAGATAAGCACCGACAGGAAGCATCCGACTGTCCCCGAAAGGGCGGCGGGAAGCAGCAAGTTGGTGGGCGTCTACGGGGGCGACAGAAGTATTGAACACCCGTTCAGTTTACGTCTGGCCCGGTCAACTTGGCTAGCCGATTGCGCAGCAGTTCTTCGCGGCTTCTGTTGCCGGTAAGCAACACATAACCCTCGCCGTACGTCGCCAACAGGGCGTCGTCGAGGCGGCGTACGGCACCAGGGGGATAGCGATAGCCCATAGCTTGACCAACCCGTTGGCCGTCGACGGAGTTGAGGACACCACGCAACTCCTCCAGGGAGGTGATCCCCAGCTCGAGGAGAAGACCGGAAATCCACGCGTAGTGATCAGTGCGCGACCAACCTGCGTCGGCGTATTGGCCAGCTAAGAACGAGGCCAACTCCTGCGCCGAGATCCGGGGATCGTCATCGCGGCCGCTGGCGAGCCGAACGGCGTGCTCCGCACTGAGGTCGGCTTGGAGTCGGTCGCGAATGGTGGAGAACTCGCGGTCCGCCAGCTCAAGCAACCCGGCAGCCAGAGTGAACCGCCGGTCGAGGTCGGGGGCATGCTCCTCGGGCACCGTGCCCTTGTAGCGAATGTCGTGCTCAAACTCTGCCCACGCGTGTTGCAGCACCGTGCGGATCTGCACTTGTGCCGGCGTGCCGTCATCCAGGGCGATCAAGAGGTGCCGACTGGCGTAGCCGAAGCGACCCTCGCTGGCCGTCTCTTGTCCCATGTCGCGATCGGAAATCAGGCCCAGCTGATCAGAGAGCAGGTCGGCCACAGCGGTGACGTCACTCAACACATAGGTGATGACCCGGACGCCGATCTGGTCGGTGATTTCACTGAGCGGGTCTCGATAGAGCGGGACGCCATCGAGGGTTCGATGGGCCTTGCCTGCGAATGATTCGACCGATTTAGTGCGGCCAGTGATAGTCAGATAGTTGATGCCAGCATCGTCGAGCATGGTCATGACCTGTTGGGTGAACTGCTCCCCGGCCCGCAGCAAGTCGGAGCGACGACCGGCATAGGTGGCAATCGCATTGGCGGGCCGTGCTCCTGCTGCCTGGGCTTGCCCGGGACCGGGTTGCAGGTCGGGCGGCAGCGTTGGCGTGACGATGTAGCCCTCCTCGAAGTCGCCGTAGGTGGTGATGTCGGCGGGTCGCTTCACGACGTACGCCGCGACGTACGCACAGACGACCGCATCAACTTGATCTTCGGCCAGCCGGAGTTCACTTTTGCGCGTTGCTTGGCTGACCGCCGCCACGAGGGCCGTCCAGTCAGCACTGTCCTGCAACTTGAGCGGCGGATGATGGTTGTGGAGTCCTTCGAGGTAAGCGATCAGCCGCAGCAGTTCGGACTTGAGGTCCTCGACGTTGCGACCCGGTTTGTTCTTGTATTTCAAAGTGCGACCGAGCCTAAAGAGGGCAACGATCGCGGGGTGTGGATAAACCTCTAGTGCTCGCCTTGGTGCCATGGAGTTGGGGTCGATGTTGAGACCGAGCCGCTCGGCGAGACGCGCGCCCCGCGGTTGCTGGGCAAACTCTGGCTTGCCGGTGTTGGACGGATGCGCCCCTGCCTGGAAGGCACGGAAATCTTTGTTCAGGGCGGCCTCGGCTGGTCGATTTCCGGTGGGGTTCTTCACCACCAGAGGCGCATCGATGGCGGCCAGACAGGCCGTTTCGGTGTAGCCCGCCAGCGCCGCTTCAATTTCCTCGTCCGTTCGAACCGAAGCCAGGGCCAACAGGGCGCCGCCCTCGTCGAGCACAGCCACCCCGGTGGGCCTACGCTCGCCCCAAGCTAGGTCGATCCCGATGTAGAACACCCGCCTACCTTCGCATTGCCGCACTAGAGTCGCCACTGTGACCACGCCAGCAACCCTCGCTTTCGACGCCGAACTCATCGGTAACGCCACGGGCAACGCGACCGGGATCGTCGTGCCGGACGACGTCGTCGAAGCGCTCGGCGCGGGCAAGCGGCCCGCAGTTGTGGCCATGCTCAACGACTTTGAGCTGCGCACGACGCTGGGCACGATGGCGGGCAACCGGATGATCCCGGTCAGCGCTGCGGTTCGCGCGGCTGCTGGCCTCACCGCCGGGGATGTCGTGGGAGTCCAGGTCTCCGTCGACTTCGTGCCTCGGGAGGTCGTCGTACCCAATGATCTGGCGGCCGCCTTCAGCATTCATCCTGATGCCGGCGAGTTCTTCGCCGGACTGTCGAACAGCCTGCAGCGCTACCACGTCGGCAACATCGAAGGGGCAAAGGCGCCCGAGACTCGCGCGCGCCGAGTCGACAAGGCCGTCGAGTTGTTCTTGGCCAAGAAGCCTCGCTAATTCACTGCGGCAGAATCCTGATGCGCTCCGGCCGGGCTGACATGGATGGTCGCGCCAGTGAGACGACGTACGTCGTGCAGCAGGTGGCGTTCGGCGTGATGGGCAATGTCGTGCGCCTGCTCGACTGTGAGATTTGCAGCCACCGTCACATCGGCCTCGACGCGCAGGGTGTGACCGATCCAGCGGATGCGTAGGTCTCGGACTTCGTCGATCTCGTCAACCTCCGAGATGGATCTGGTGGCTTCATCGACGAGTCGCGGGTCAACGGCGTCCATCAGTCGTGCGCCCACTTGAAGCACCGCCCGCGCAGCACGCCGAGGATCGCCAAGACGATCAGGAGACCGACCAAGGGGTCTGCCCAGGTCCAACCCAGACCTAGGCCAACCGCACTGACCACCACAGCCAGGGAGGTGAACCCGTCGGTGCGCGCATGGAGCCCGTCCGCGACCAAAGCGGCAGACCCAATGTCGCGGCCCACCCGAATCCGATATCTGGCTACTAACTCGTTGCCGATGAAGCCAACAACGCCGGCGATGCCGACGGCCCATAGGTGAGAGACCTCCGCAGGGTTGAGCAGTCGGTGGACGGCTTGGAAGACAACGAGGCCCGCAGACAAGGCAATCATCGCGACCACGAAGAGCCCGGCAAGATCCTCGGCGCGACCATAGCCATAGGTAAATCTCTTTGTGGGTGGCCGCCGAGCCAGCCTGAAAGCGATCAGTAGGGGGATCGCCGTCAAGGCGTCGGCGCAGTTATGGAGCGTGTCGCCGAGCAAGGCAACCGAACCAGTCCACGCGACAATCCCACTCTGCACAAGTGCCGTCGCCAACAGCACACCCAAGCTGATTAGCAGCGCTCGTTGGCCCGTCGTACTCGCGTCAAGCGTTGAGTCAACCTGATCGGCAGGATCGTGAGAGTGAGCCCCAGTCAGACCCGACAGTCCGTGCCGGAAGCGCGACCAGGAACTCACCGCGTGTTGGTGCTGGTGCTCTTCGTCTTGGGCATGTGGCTTGTGGGGATGTCCGTGACTCACGGCGATTCCTCTGCGGTGCGGAGTGCCACCGCGTGGTGACGGGCGGCCCCAGTGCCGATGTGTTCTGCGTGATGGATGCCATCGACGATGAGTTGACGGACGTGGTCACTGGCAAGTTGATAGAAGACCTGCACGCCTTGGCGTCGTGTCGTCACTAGTCGGGCCATCCGCAATTTGGCGAGGTGCTGCGACACCGATGCTTGCGGTTTGCCGACTCGCTCGGCCAGTTGCAAGACGGGCGCTTCGCCGTCAAGCAGCAGCCACAGCAGGCGCACCCGCGTGGCATCAGCCAACATCCGGAAGACTTCGACGGCGAGGTCGACTTCTTCCTCACCCGGAAAATCTGCACTATATGCACGCATACATATATGTATACACTCTATAGGTGATGAACGACATAGTCCTGGCACACGGGATCAGACATGGCGCTTCAGATGCCACCGTCCTCGGGTTCATCGGACTTGGCTTCGAGCACATGCTGCTCGGCTGGGACCACCTGCTCTTCATCGCCGGCATGATCCTGGTCTGCCGCAACTGGTGGCTGGCAGCCAAGATGATCACCTTGTTCGTCGTGGGTCACAGCACGACCTTGATCCTGGCCAGCGTTTTTGGCTTTGGCCTCAACCCTGCGTTGGTTGACCTGGTGATCGCGGCGAGTGTGCTCTTTGTCGGCTACCTCGCCATCTCGGGGCAAGAACTCGACTTCAAGATCTTCGGGGCCATCGTGCTGGGCTTTGGGTTGATCCACGGGCTCGGCCTCGCCGCCCGGCTCGAGGACATCGGCTTGCCTGACGACGGCAAGTTGGCGCGGGTCATCGGGTTCAACGTCGGCATCGAGCTTGGTCAGCTCACCGCCGTCGCGGCGTACGCCGCCATCGGTTATGTCGCCGCCACGATTCTCGACAACCTTGATCGGGCAAGGATGGCGGCTGCCGGCGTGGTCGTGCTGGGAGGTGTCGCTGCGTTTTTGTTGGTGCTCTTTCGTTTGATCAACCCGACCATCGGCGAGCCGACCGAACTTGCCCTGCCTGAGCGCAGCACCTGCACGCTCTCCGAGAGCGCCAGAGAGTTCAGCTCAGTGGGCGGCGCCCACCCCGGTCAGGTGTTCACCGAGCCTTCCGACGCTTCCCCGATGAACGACTTCGGTCACACCCTGATCGATGGCTACGTCATCGTGCTCTATCCACAGAACGCATCGGCTGATGACATCGACACTCTTCGGACTTATGTGAATTCGGAGAAGGGTGCCTACGTTTTCGCTGGGCCGTCCCCCGACGGCAGTGACCTGTTCGAGGTCCACAATCTGTATGAGACGTTGGCCTGTGAGGAGCTTGAGATGGGCAACGTCGTTGACTTCCGCAATGTCTGGATCGACTCGATCGACGGCGGTGTTCGCTGACATGCATAATTGCATGTTAAGATGCTGATATGCCTAAGACTGTGCAGATCCGGGACATTGATGATGACGTTTACGAGGCGCTGAGACATCGGGCCGCAGAGTTTGGTTTGTCTGTCCCCGAATACCTCCGACAGGAGGCTCAGCGACTCGCCAGCCGAATCACCATGACCGATTGGCTGGAGCGGACGCGTCGCCGTGGCGAACCACCTTCTTCTCTCGACGCGGTCACGGCCTTGGAGGAAATCCGTGGGTCCTGGCCGGAATGATCGTCGTAGACGCTTCTTGCCTGAGTGAGGTGCTCATCAACGGGCGAATGGCCGAACGCATACGCAGTCGACTAGCCGAGGATCCCGACCATGCCGCACCACACATTATTGATGTCGAGACCTTTGGGGTCATCAGGCGACTCCATCTGACTGACTCGATCGATAAAACGACGGCCGCGTTGGCCATTGAAGACCTGGCCCTATGGCCCGGCGAACGGTTCGGTCACCGTGCCCTGCTCGATCGGGCTTGGGCACTGCGCGAGAATGTGCGCGGCTGGATGCGATGTACGTCGCGCTTGCTGAGGTCCTTGATGCCCCACTGCTCACACTCGATTCGCGACTCGCATCGGCGACTGGTCCGCACTGTCTCGTTGAGCTTGTCGGCACGACGTCGGCCTAATTCTCCCAACCGAACCCTCGGGCCCGGCGTGTCTGTGCCGTTTGGGAGAAGTGAGAAGGGTCCGTACGTCGACCCGTCAATCGCTGTTCGACACGCCGCGATTTTGCTCACTTGAGTGACGGGTCGGCGGGTCGGGGTGGGCGATCCGGTTGAGGGCAGCGCGGGCGCCGAAGCCGGTGCCGATGTAGATCGTCACCAGATTGAGGACAAACAAGATCACCGTCAGGCTGCCCATTTGGGAGGGCTCAAGGCTTCGGTTGGCATCCGAGGACTCCGTGACAGCCTGGCGCACGATACCCAGCGCCAGGACCATCATTGCGGTCCCGATCACAGCTGAGATGCCCGCCGCCAAGGCCGCAAATTCGGCCTTCTCACGCGTAGTCGGCTGCTGGAGGTGCTCGTTGACATAGCCACCCGCGACGAGGGCTGCGATCAAGCCGGGAATCAGGATGCCCAACATGCTGGGGAAGCGCACCAGCGCACTCACCATCGCGAAGACGGCGCCCAGCACGGCGTAGATCACGAGATAGCGGGGCAGGTATTTCTTCATCACGGCTCCTGGTTTCGAGACGGGCGCTGCGCGCCCTCCTCAACCACCAATGTAGCCGGGCGGGGCTAGGCCTCCTCAACCACGAATGTAGCCGGGCGGGGCTAGGCCTCCTCAACCACGAATGTAGCCAAGGGGGCTAGGCCTCGCCGGCGAAGGCGCCGAGACTCTGACCTGTGTCACCGTGTATGCGGGTGTAGCGCCGCCAGGCGAGGTAGCCGAAGGTCACCGCTAGCAGCGAGGCCACCAGAACCAGGGTGGCAACAGCGTTGAGGGCGGGCGTGGGCGCGGCACGTGCGGTGTTGTAGATCTTCACTGACACCGGCTCGGTCGAACTTCCTCCGGAGAGATAGCGGACTAACACGAAGTTGTCGATCACGTCGGCAAAGACCAACACCGCGGAGGCAATGATCGCTGGGGCCGTCATCGGAAGGAGCACCCGCCGCAGCGCCATCATCGGCGAGGCTCCCAAGTCGATGGCGGCCTCCTCATAGTGTTTGCCGATAGTGAGCAATCGCGCTCTGACAAGAATGACCGGATAGGACAGTTGGAAGGTCACCAAGCCGATGACTTGCCCCTTCGTCCCGAGTTGCACCGGGGTCGAAAAGGTCGACGTCAACGTGGTGGCCACGAATAGCAAGGCGACCGCCAACAGAACTTCCGGCAGCACAAACGAAAGCAGGACCAAGAAGTTTGCGCCGGCTGGCAGTCGTCCGCGCCAACGATCCAGGCCTAGCGCGAGCAGTGTCCCAAGCGGGACGGTGATCAAGGTGACAATGATGCCCAAGCGGAAGGTGTGGAGCAACGCCGTTTGCAGGGCATCGTCATGCCAGACCGAGCGCAGCGGGTCGCCGAAATACCATCGCAGCGAGAAGCCCGCCCACTGAGTGCGGGACCGACTGTCGTTGAAGGAAAACGCGACGGCAATCAGCACCGGGACCAGAGACCAGAGGAGATAGAGGATGGTCGCTGAGGCCAAGAAAGGAGCCTTCTTGAAGTCCGCGCGGGCAATCATGTCCGGGTCTCCTCACCCTCGCGCGTGACCCGGACATAGATCCCCATCGGCACCAGTGAGACCAGCAAGACAAGCACCACAAATGCGGCTGCTTGCCCAGTTTGACCGGGGGTAAGCACCGCGGAGTTGATCAGGTTTCCAACCATCGACGTCCGAGGATTGCCCGAGAGCAAGTCAGTGGTGAAGTAGTCACCGAGCATGGGCAGACAGGTCAAGATGACCGCGGCGACGACGGCCGGTCGAGACATCGGCCACGTCACTCGGCGCCAGGTCTGGAAACGGTTGGCCCCCAAGTCTCGACCGGCCTCCAACATCGAGCCGGGGATGCGATCGAGTCCAGCGAAGAGCGGCAAAATCATGTAGGGCACATAGCCATAGGTGAGTCCGAGCACTACCGTCACGGCACGACCGCCCAACCAGTCAATTTCGGTGTCGAAGACGCCGCCAAGGGTGATGACCTGGTTGACCCAGCCGTCGTTCTGGAGCAGGTTGACCCAGGCAAGCATCCGCATCATGTAACTGATCCAGAACGGCGCGATCAGCGCGGCTAGTAGGAGTCCTTTGCGCCGCGTGGCAATTCTCGCGGCGTAGTAGGCCACCGGATAGGCAATCAACAGACACAGCGTGCTGGCGATGCCGACATAGAGCGCGGTGCGCACCAGCGCAGGGCCGAAGAACCCGTCGTCCCCGACGATGTGGGACAGGACGTATTGGAATTGGGTCGGGTCCCACTGAACGGGGTTCCAGACCGGGATTGGCCGACGCAAGATCGGGTCGATCGTGCCAAACAGGATCGCCAGCACGACGTACATCGGAGCGACCAGGAAGCACAGCAGCCACACCCCACCCGGCGCAGCGAGGGCTGGCCAAAGCCAGCGTGGCTTGGGTCTCGACGGGCTCGACCGGCGATCAGCCACCAGCTTTGAATTCCTGCCACACCTGCAGCCACTGTTGCTCGGCCTCGATCGGCATCCCGAGCAATCGAACCCCGGAGTCGAACCACTCGGGCAGCACTGTCGCGGTGCGCAGGTTTTCGGGGATGAAGCCGTCTTCAACCAGGCGCGTCGGATTGATGACGTTTTGGGGAGGTTGATAGCCGGTGAAGCCGAAGTTGGTCAGGGAGTTGGCTTCGTCGAGGAGGTAGTTGAGGAAGAAGTGGGCAGCGACGGGATTTTCGCCACCCGCCAGGACCATCATCAGATCGTTGTCGACCATGCCAGCGCCGTCTTCGGGGAACCAATAGCGCAGAACATCCGCCTTCTGTCCCTTGGGCAGGTAGTAGACCGCGTTGACCGCGTCACCAGACCACATCTGACACAACCCCAACTGGCCGGCCGGAAGATCGTTGTACATCGTGATGGTGACCTTGGGGTCCGTCGCAGCGGCGATCGCCTTCAGTTGGTCGCGGATCAACGCGAGGTCTTCGGGGTTTTCGCTGTTGACATTGGGGATCCCCTCGCGAAGGAGGACCATCCCCATCGCCACATGCCAATCATCGATAAGCGCCACATTCTCAGCGATGCCTGGATCCCACAACGCGTCATAGGGGTTGGCGAGCGTGGAGATATCAGTCGTGACCTGATCGGTCCGCCAGCCGACGCCCGTGGTGTACGTCGTGTAGGGCACGGAGTATTGCCAGTCGCCGTCATACCAAGGGTTGGTGAACTGTGGCCAGACGTTCTTGATGTTGGGGAGATAGTCGTGGTTGAGCGGCTGCACCAACTTGGCGGTGACCAACTTGCCGATCTGGTCATAAGACGGGAAGTAGATGTCATAGCCCAGCCCGCCAGAGGCGATCTTGCCGAGGGCTTCCTCGGTGTCGTTGAACGTCGCCAACTCCACCTTGACGGAGTATTCCTTCTCAAAGTTTTTGATCACCTTGGGATTGAGATAGTCGGCGTAGTTATAGAGCTTAAGGGTGCTGCCTGGCTCCGGCTTCAAACCGGAGGCAATCATCGGGACGTCGTCGTGGATTGGCCAGGTGACCGGATTGTCGGGGCTGGCGATCTTGAGGACGGTGCCGGGGCCTGCGCCGGGTGTTGTCGACCCACCCCCACACGCACTCAGCATGCTGGTGGCCGCGACTGCGAGCCCGCCGGAACGCAGGAAAGTGCGACGCTTGATCTCCATGGGATCCTCCCCTTGCTAACGGCTCCTGGTCAACGTTTCATGGACTGAACGGTCAGTCAATGCTCTACTTGGGTTCTCCATCAGCCTTCACTCAAACATTTTCCAAACAACTCTTCAGGGGAGTTTCCGTGTCCACCACAGACGCCCACGCTGCCGTAGGTCAATCACCTACGTCGAAGGCGCCCGCAGACCTTGACGTCCTCATCGAGGAGCAGAGCCAGCTCTTCCTGGATCGCCAGCCCAAGTCCCGGGCGCTCATCGAGCGCTCTCAGGGTGTCCTTGCTGGCGGCGCCACTTCCAACTGGCAGATCGCGGAGCCCCAAGCCGTGTGGATGAGTCACGGTGCGCGGTCCGCTGGTCTTCGATGTCGACGGCACCGCTTATAGCGACTTCCATGGCGGGTACGGCGTGTCGCTAGCTGGCCACGCCCATCCGGCGATCGTCCGCGCGGTCCAGGAACGGGTTGCCCTCGGCACCCACTTCGCCCAGCCCACGGAGGACGCCATCACCGTGGCCGGCGAATTGGCGCGCCGGTGGGGGCTGCCGCTGTGGCGCTTCGGCAACTCCGGGACCGAAGTCACTATGGACGCCATCCACCTGATGCGCGCCGCAACCGGGCGCGACCGCTTCATCAAGGTCGAGGGCTGCTATCACGGTCACCACGACTCGGTGCAGGTCTCAGTCATGCCCGATCCGGCCGAGATGGGGCCGATTGAAGCGCCACACTCGGTGGCCGCCCAAGCAGGGATTCCGCAGTCGATGGTCGATTTGGTCAGCATTGTTCCGTTCAACGACCTCGCCGCCGTGGCGCGGGTGCTTGCCAAGCACCCCGGCGAGATCGCGGGCATGATCTTGGAGCCGTTGATGATGAACGCCGGGATCATCCATCCCGAGCCTGGCTATTTGGCTGGACTGAAGGCGCTGCTCCACGAACACGACGCCTTGTTGGCCTTCGATGAGGTCAAGACCGGCCTCACCGTGGGTCCGGGAGGGGTCACTGCGGCGTCCGGCGTGACACCGGATCTGGTCTGCCTGGCCAAATCGATGGGCGGGGGCGTCTCAACGGCGGCCATCGGCGGAACCGCCGAATTGATGGGCTTGGTGGCGGACGGCACCTACGAGCAGGTGGGCACTTTTAACGGCAACCCGCTCGCGATGGCGGCTGCCCGCGCGATGCTCACCGAGGTTGCGACCGAGAGCGCCTACGCCCACCTAGAGCGGCTGGGTGTGCGATTGGAGACCGAGATCGAGGCCGTCATTGCTCGCCACAAACTGCCGTGGCACGTCGTACGCGCTGGCGCCAAAGGCTGCATAGCCTTCCGAAAAGACCCGATCCGCAACTACCGCGACTTCCTCGGCGTTGACGAACGCTTGGGGCACGTGCACTGGTTGGTGCAACACAACGGCGGGGTCTTCCTCCCGCCGTGGGGCAAGATCGAGCAATGGCTGGTGTCGGTTCAACACACCGACGCCGACGTTGACCGATTTGTGGCCAACGTGGAGACGTTGGCAAGTCACGTGGCCGGGAAGGACTAGCGGCGGTGACGGGTGGTGCAGTTTCCCTGAGAGGCCTGGTGAAGTCGTACGACGAGGTGCTGGCCGTTGCTGGCCTCGACCTCGAGATCAAAGGTGGCGAGTTCTTCTCGCTGCTTGGCGAGTCCGGCTGCGGCAAAACGACCACGCTGCGGATGGTGGCGGGTTTTGAGGAACCCAACGCCGGCGAGATTCTGCTTGATGGCGAGGATCTGCTGCGGGTGCCAGCGCATCGGCGGCCAGTCAACACGGTTTTCCAGTCTTATGCCCTGTTTCCGTTCCTCAACGTGTCTGAGAACGTCGCGTTCGGCCTGAAGTATGCCGGGGTGACGGGGGCGGAAGCAGACGCCAAGATCGGGAAGGCCCTCGAACTCGTGGAGTTGAGTGCGCTAGGCAAGCGGAAGCCTCACCAGCTCTCAGGCGGCCAACAACAACGGGTCGCATTGGCCCGGGCACTGGTTTTGGAACCCAAGATTTTGCTGTTGGACGAGCCGCTGGGTGCGCTGGATGCCCGGCTTCGGGCTGCTCTGCAAGTCGAGTTGCGCGCACTTCAACGGGCTGTGGAGACCACATTTATCTACGTCACCCATGACCAAGAAGAGGCGCTGACGATGTCTGACCGGCTCGCGGTCCTCGTCAACGGCAAGGTCGAGCAGGTGGGCACACCGAGTGAGGTTTATGGCGCCCCGGAGACGTCGTACGTCGCAACGTTTTTGGGCAACGCCAACCTCTGGCCAGCAACCGTCACCGCGCACGGATCTGACGGCGTGACTTGCCAGGTGGGCGACTGGGTGTTGACCGGGCCAGCCCAGAACGATGTCCCGGTCGGATCGGCGGTCAATGTGATGGTCCGCCCGGAACGAATCACGCTTCAGCCGCTCGAGTCCGCCGTCGCTGGAGCCTTGCTCGCGACCGTAGATTCGCTGACCTACCGCGGCGCACGAAGCTCGGTTCAATTGAAGGCCGGGCCGCTGCGTTTGGAGGCCGAAGTTGTCCACGCGGCTGGCCACGCTCCATCCTGGGTGTCTCCGGGGGCCACGGTTGGCTGCGTGGTTCCTCCCGACTCGGTCCGTCTCCTCCCTCTCTGACTTCGCCGAGGAGTCACGTAAATCCGGCGAGGAGTCACCAAGGATCTGTCGCGAAGGCGACGTTCGTGACTCCTCGGCCGATCCACGTGACCGCTGGGCCGGATTATGTGACTTCTCGGGCGATCAACGTGACCCCTGGGCCGGATTACGTGACTCCTCGGCGGGGTGGGGTGGGGTGGATAGATCGCTCCAAAAGTTCCGTAGATGTTGGGAAGAGGGCAGATTTCCCCGTTCCTGAGGAATTCCTGAGAAACGTGACTTGCACCGGCCTGTGATGCGTGTCACTTTGTCCCAGGCACCGCCTTGGGGCTTTCAAGGGTGCGGCTAGTGACTTCGCCGCAAAGCACCCAGGTGCCAGGAGTACGACGCGCAGCCTGGGCAAGGAAGGCGACTTCTTCAAGGACAAGAAGATGCCTCTGGGTCAGCGGTCCCTCCCCACGCAGATAAGGGAGAAGCAATGGGAATCATCACAGCACTTGCTCTGGTCATCGGACTTATGGGCGGCATCGCCACAGCAGTGGCGGTTCAGGGCGCCTGGATCTACTTCGTCATCTGGATCACCTTCGTTGGTTGGGCCAGTTTCTACGCCGCCGGCGGCGGTCAAGAAGGCCTCATGAAATCGGCCGGCGCGAATGTGTGGGGCGCACTCGTCTCCATCATTTCGCTGTTCATCTTCGGCAAGTTGGCAGCAAACATGAACATCCCGCTTGCCGCTGGCCTGTGCGTCGGCGTGGCAATTGTCGTGCTCATTCTTGGCGCCAACATTCCAGCACTTGGCTTCATCCCTGGTCAGGTTTTCGGCTATGCGCCAACAGCCGGCTTGTTCTTGACCAGTGCGGCCGCCTACGGCACCGGAGACGCCGGAACGCACGTCAAGTTGTTCTTGGCGTCGGTCATCTCGTTGCTGATCGGCAACGCCTTGGGCTTCATCTCCGAAAAGGCAGCTGGCGCAGTCGCCAAGTCCTAATCCAGTTTCACCCCGCCGGCTGACAATCCGGCGGGACGGTGTTTACATCGTTGTTTGCACAAGGGCGTAACACCATCACCAGCGGCGGGTCCGCGGCTTCAGCCGCGGGCCTGTCGTCATTTCGGCGTACGCCGTCAGCATGGCTTGACTGACCGAGGGGCACGGACCACTGGAGCGAGGCGCGATTGCCGAGGTGACCGCGGGGTAGGAGTCTCAATCGTCGGCCGTGAAGCCGGCCTCTACCCCCCCCGGGCCGCTACCCATTGCCATCGACCAACAGGAGCAACCTTCTGGCTCGCCGAACTCGAGCCCGAGCTCATCAGCGCCGGCTAGGCAAACGTCGACCCGTCACTCAGTGTCTGGGACACGGCGTGTCTTGCAACATGAGTGACGGGTCGACGGGGATTGCTACTGGATGGTGAGGTTGACCGCCGTCACCGGGCCCCAGTTGTTGTTGAGGTCACGCGAGCGCATGTAGATCGTGTGCACTCCCGAGGTCCATCCGGTGGTGGAGACCGTGGCCCGAATCAACTCACTGGACGAGTTGAAATTGCCGTCGGTCGCCGTCATCGACACCGCTGTGCCACCTGACCACGGGGGCACATCGACGTAGTACTGCGCAGCATTGATCCGCTGGCTCGACGGACGAGCAACACCGCTGCTGCCATAGGCCGAATCCTGGGCCCGGGCACCCAATGTGACCGACGTGCCAGCAACCACGCTGGTCGGCGTAACCGACTGAGTGTGAGTGTTGGGGCCGAGTGCGAGGGTGTAAGGCTCACGAGCCAACTTGCCGGCGTAGATCAACAGGTTGCGGTTGGTGTTGTAGAACGCGTCCTGGCAGGAGTACGGCGGAGTGAAGCCGCCACACGAGCCCGTACTCGACCCAAACTCGATCGTCGACGCAGCCACACCCAAGGTGCCGTAGGCATAGTCATCGGTCGTGCCCGAAGTGGTGTAGAGCACCTCACCCGGCGTACCGGTGAGATAGCCGTTGTACCAACTGAACCGGAACGCCATCGAGCGCAGGCCAGCGTTGTTCGGCGGATCGGTGTTGGTGTGACCCCAGGGGAAGAGCATGTAGTTGCCATAGCTGTGCATGGTCATCATCATGTTGCGGGTCGTGAGCGGCGCCGCATCGGTGATGTTGGGGCCCCGAGCGTCCGGGAACAGCGCCAGCATCAGATTTTGCAAGGCCTGCATCTCGGGCTCAGACGCGGCTGTTGTGCCCTTGTAGGTCTGCGCGCACGGGTCGGTGGACGTGCCGACCCCACCCCAAAGGAAGTTGGCATTGCGGTTGAGATCCACGCCATGCTGGTTGGTGGCAGTGGGGGGAACCGAACAGGTGCCGAGCGTGTTGTTGGCGTTTTTGCGCTGCAGGTAAGGCGTCGGAGTCCCCGGTTCAGCGATTTCGCGACCGTCGGGGTTAGCCAACGGCAGCACCCACAACTCGGTGCTATCGACCAAGGCGGTGATCTCTGCATTGACGCCGTACTGCGTCGTGAGATCCGCGATCCACCGGTCGGCAACCTCTGAAGGGGTGAGTTCGCGAGCGTGGATCGAACCCATCAGGAAGAAGCGGGGCTTGACCGAAGTCGGGGTGAGCTGGCAATCACCAGGTTGCAGTTTGGTGATGCAGATGACCTTGATGTCGCTGCCGGCCGCAGCGTTCTGTGTCTTCAGCCACGAGTCGCCCACGTCGTAGGACACGGCAAGGGTGGGGTACGCCGCAGCTGTGTCGTCGAGGGTTTGGAGGTATTCATCGGTCGTCTTATAGCCACCGAAGAATCGCGCTGAGGCAGCCGCTTCAGCCTGTTCTGCAGCCTGGGCCGTCAGATTGTTGTAGACGGTGGCTCGATAGCCTGCCTTTTTCAGTTGGGCACGCGTGGCCGCGTCACCGATGACCAGCAGGTCTTTGCCCGCTCTGGCCTCCACAAGGTCGAAACCACGCGCGGAGAGGTCGGCGGCAGCCTTGATTGGCTGCGACGTCTTGACGCGAATGGTGTAGACGGTGGCGGGATCCTCAGGGGCCGACGGTTGCGCGCTGCCCACGGGGGAGAGCCCTAACGCGAGAGCAAGGGACACGGCGGCGATCATGATGGCCGCGAGTTTCTTGCTATGAACCCGGTTTCGACCAATGGGTCGAACCTTCATTTCAGATGACACGGTGAGTCTCCTTGCGTCAGATCCCCACAACCCGTTGTCTCGCTACCATTCCCCGGCGAGGTCAGTCTGGTTCACGAATCCGGGTTCGGCAAGGTGTGCCAACGCTCGGATTTGCAACCGGAAAACTCGGCCCACTCAAGTTGGCTAGAGACCGAGTTCCCTTGATGCAAACCGCAGGGCCATGGCCTTGGCTCGGGGGGCCGTGACAACAGGATCCTCCAGTGCCACTTGGATCGATAGCCCATCCAGGAGGGCTGCCCAGGCGGCGGCAAATTCCGCAGCATCAACGTCACCGATTTCGCTGCTCTCCACCCCCGCCCGCACGATCCGCACAATCAAGTTTCGCCACTGTTCGTCGAGGGCGGCACGATCAACTGCGACCTGGGGATGCCGATAAGCCTGCCCCCACAGGTCAAACCAGAGACCCCACGAAACCGGCACGTCAGGATTGCCGTTGGACTCGAAAGTCAGGTCAACTAAGGTCTCGAGTCGTTGCGCGAGGTTTGTTTTGGCGTCCAGCAGCTCGTAGGCCGCCTGATAAAAGGCTGACTCGGAATGCACCAGCGCCGCTGTCAGCAACTTGTCCTTGGTCTCGAAGTAGTAGACGACCAGGCCCGGGCTGACGCCGACTCGCTGGGCCACGTCGACGATGCGAGTCTGAGCAAACCCGCGCTCCGAAATGAGCTGTGCGGCCGCAGTGAGCATCTGGCCCCGGCGCTCGTCCTGGGTAGTTGCCTCTGGCCGACTCTCGCCGTTGGTCGCCATCCGATCCGTGCCTTTCTTGCTCGTCTGCCAAGGCTGCTTTACAAACACCCTTCGAGTGTCTTTCGCGCTACCGTACCCACCATGTCGATTGAACGGTCAGTCAGACACCGTTGGGAGCGGCCATTCTTTGGGGTTTGTCGTGGGTGAGTTGAATCGTATGCTCGCGGCGCGCTCGGTGGCGGTTGTTGGGGCCAGCGCGCGTCCCGGTTCATTCGGGGAGCGGCTAGCGATCGAAGCGCTGCGCAGCACAGGCGTCGAACAAGTCCACCTGATTAACCCGTCGTACGCCGTGGTGCAGGGGCAAGCCTGTGTGCCCTCCCTGGCCGATCTGAGCCACCCTGTGGATTTGGTGGTGCTGGGAGTTCCAGATCGCACCATCGCCGAGCAGGTTGCGCAGGCCCGCGAACTCGGCGCTGGCGGAGCAGTCATTTATGGCAGCGCGGTCGGCCAGGCCGACGCGATCCGCAGGGCCGCCGATGGCATGCCCCTGTGTGGGGCGGGTTGCATGGGTTTCGTCAACATGCACCACGACCTGCGCGCGCTGGGTTACCTCGAAAGACCACACTTCACCCCCGGCGGTATTGCCCTCGTGACCCACTCAGGGTCGATGTTTTCGGCCCTGTTGCGCAGTCATCGACGGTTGGAGTTTTCCGTCGCCGTCTCCTCCGGTCAGGAGTTGGTGACCACCACCGGCGACTATCTCCATTGGATCCTGGATCAGCCCGAGACCCGAGTCATCGGCCTCTTCCTGGAAACAATTCGCAATGGTCCGCTGCTGCGCCGTGGGCTGGCGCGGGCCGCTGAGCTGGACATTCCCGTGGTGGCCCTGACGGTCGGGCGCTCGGACACCGGCCGCGCCATGGTGACCGCCCATTCGGGCGCGATCGCCGGCGACGACGCCGCCTGGGAAGCGCTCTTTGCGACCTATGGGGTGCATCGGTGCCGGGATGTGGAGGAGTTTGTCGACACCCTCGAGTTGTTCGCGATTGGTCGCCGGGTCCAACCCGCGAGCGCTGGCGGAAGAGGCCTGGGGATCGCGACAGTGCACGATTCTGGGGCGCAGCGGGTGTTAATGGCCGATGTGGCCGCTGACGAGGAGGTCCCTTTCGGCTCGTTGGGGGTCGAGACGTCGGCCGCCCTGACCGACCAGCTCGACGACGGTTTGCTCGTGACCAACCCTCTCGATGTGTGGGGTCGCGGGGCCGACACCGAGGCGCTGTTTGGAGGTTGTCTTCGGACCGTCGCGGCTGACCCTGGTGTTGATGTGGTGGTCCTCGCAGTCGATTTAGTCGAGGAGTATGACGGCGACGAGTCCTATCCACACGCCGTACTCTCGGCGGCGGCGACAACCGATAAACCCGTCGTCGTCTTGTCGCATGTGGCCGCCTCCGTCGACCAAACCCAGGCCGCGCGCTTGCGTGCTGCCGGGATCCCGGTCTTAGAGGGCGCCCGCTCGGGACTGCGGGCGCTGGGCCATCTCCGCCGTCACACCTACCACCGCCCTCCCGCCGACCCGTCAATGATTGTCGCAAGATCGCGGCGTGTCGCGACGCCATCGACGGGTCGATTCTCTGATTGGCTGAATGCGGAGGAGTCGTTGGGCATCCTCGCTGAGTTTGGTATTGACGTGGTGCCGACAACGTCGGTGCTATCAGCCGATGAGGCGTCGACGGTGGCCGCCCGCGTGGGCTACCCCGTCGTCCTCAAGACTGATGAGCCCGGGATCGCGCATCGGGCGGCGGTGGGCGGCGTACGACTCGGGATTGCTGATGAAGTCACCCTTCGTGAGGCGTACGCCGAGTTGGCCGCCGCCTGCGGGCCGGCCGCTGCCCTGCAGCCGCAACTGTCTCCCACCGGCGGCGAGATCGCGCTGGGTGTGCTCCACGACGCCTCGGTGGGGCACATCCTCATTGTCGCCGTGGGTGGCAGCCGGATCGAAGAATTGAGTCAACGCGTGCTGACCCTCACGCCAGTCACCCCAGCCAGCGCCCAAGACGTAGCACGCAGGTGGATTGCGCTCACCGGGGAGCCCACGCCCCACGGCTTCGAGGATGCGATCTGCGCACTGAGCGATCTCGCCACCCAATTGGGCGACCAGTTGAGCGCCCTGGACATCAACCCACTGTTGTCCGTCGCGGATCGCTTAATCGCGGTCGACGCGTTGATTCAGACGCGCACCTAGAAGCGCCGCGTCGGGAGGTTCACAGCCCACTCACAGGTTCCACAGAGACCGCTCGTAGCCTCGGCGCGCATCCTTATCGAGAAACCACACAAAGAAGGAGTTTCTCGTGAGTGAGAACAAACCCCCAGAGGATCCAGCAACGAGCGGTTCGCGCTGGGAGGATCCAGAGACACACCCCGAGGCAGCCACCGAGGCAGCCACGGACCAGTCGGCTGAGACCGCCGACTCGGCAGAGATCGCAGCGGCCCCAGCGGCCGCTGAGCAAGCAGCGTCGGAGCCATTCGAACCCAACCCGGCGGATCCCTATGCGGCCGCCGCCCCAATAACCCCAGGTACACCAGCAACACCAGCCACGAAGAGGTTCGGCTGGCTAGGCACGAAGGCTGCCCTCATTGGTGGCGCAGTTGCTCTCGCCTTGGCCACCGGATTGGGTGGCTTCGCCATCGGGCACGCCGTCAGTGACGGCGACGACGGCCTGCGCGGACCGGGCCAATTCGGCGAACGCGGACACCATGGAGATGGCCACGGCGACCGTGACGGGGACTTTGGTGGCGAGCGCCCGGATATGCGGGGCGGCTCTGACACTGACCCCGGTAACGGCACCGACTCTGAGAACAGCACCCAAGGATGACCCTCACGCCCACTAGGTCGACGCCGGGGGCAGGTATCGACAACCACCCCGGCGCCCGACCTCGGTGGGCGAGCCGGTCACGCCGTGACGCGATCGTTCGCCTGGGAGCCGGGCTCGGCCTGTGGCTTATCCTGCTCCTGGTCGCCTACTGGTGGGCTTCCCTAGGAGGCTTCCAGGACCTCACCGGCTGGGCGACCGGTTTGCTGTCGACAGGCCGCTTGACCGGGCTGATCGCCTCCGCTTTGTTGCTGGTGCAGGTGTTGCTGATGGCGCGCGTTCCTCTGCTTGAGCGTGCCTTCGGACAGGATCAACTCGCGAAGATCCATCGGATCGTGGGCTTCACGTCGTTCAATCTGATGATCGCCCACATCGGTCTCATCACCTGGGGCTATGCCGCCGGCCGCATCACAGACACCCCCACCACGATCTGGGATCTGACGTGGGACTACCCCGGAATGCTGCTCGCAGTGGCTGGCACCCTGTGCTTGGTCATGGTCGTCGTGACGTCAATCAAAGCCGCACGCCGCCGACTACGTTATGAGTCCTGGCACCTGCTGCACCTCTATGCCTACCTCGGCGCCGGACTTGCCCTGCCCCACCAACTCTGGACCGGCCAGGAATTTCTCAGCCTCCACTCCAGCCACCGTCTTCTGGTGGTCGCTGTGGGGTGCGGCTGTTGTTGCAGTCCTGATCTGGCGCATCGCCTTGCCGCTCCATCGCAGCAACAAACATCGCCTCAGGGTCACCTCGGTCCGCCCCGAGGGCGACGGTTCGGTGTCGGTCTATCTGACCGGTCGGGCTCTGGCAGAGCTGACCGTGGAAGCGGGCCAGTTCTTCACCTGGCGCTTCCTTGACCGCAGTGGGTGGACCCGCGCCAATCCTTACTCACTCTCTGCCGCCCCAGACGGCAAGAGCCTCCGGATCACCGTCAAGGACCTCGGTGACGGGAGTGCCTCGCTGCGTGCTTTGCACCCCGGCACCCGGGCGCTCATTGAGGGCCCTTTCGGCCGATTGAGCCCCCGGGCTCGCACTCAACGCTCTGTCGTGCTGATCGGTGCCGGCGTCGGTGTCACCCCGCTGCGCGCCTTGGCCGAGGGTCTCGACTACGCACCGGGCGAAGCCACCTTGATCTATCGGTACGCCGACGAGTCACTGTTTTTGGCCGAACTCCAGGTGCTTCAAGTTGAGCGTGGGCTCCGGGTGCAGTTAGTGCCCGGTCGGCGGCGTAGCCACAACTCGTGGTTGAGCGGCTTCTCGCCGGAGGTGTCGGATCTCAGCGTGCTGCAAGCCTGGGTGCCCAACCTTGCGGAGGCTGACCTCTTCGTGTGCGGTCCGGAGCCTTGGGCACAACTCGTACGTCGCACAGCACTGGCTGGCGGCGTACCCGACGAGCACATTCACATGGAAAGTTTTGGGTGGTAATCGAAATGACACGCATTGTTCTGTGGCTTGCCAGCACGATCACCATCCTGGTGCTGCTGTTCGGCTACCACACCTCCACCAGCGCCCAGCGCGCCACCACCGCTCAGGTGTCGACGCCGATGTCAGGCTCAACTGACCCTGATACGTCGAGAACGTCCACGACCGCGGGAGAGCAGGCGACCTCACCTGACAAGTCAACTGCGACACCTGCGACCACGATTGATGGCGACAGCGTCAACACGGAGTGGGGGCCGGTGCAGGTGCAGATCACCGTCGCAGACGGCCAGATCACCGAAGTCAACATGCTCGACTACCCCTACGAGAACCGCAAGGACCAGGAGATCAACACCCGGGCGTTGCCCATCCTGATCCAGGAGACCCTCGACGCGCAAAGCACTGACATCGACATGGTTAGCGGCGCGACAGTCACCAGCAACGGCTATCTCGAGTCGTTGCAGTCGGCGCTCGACGTGGCCGGTCTCTGATGGCAACGAGGCGATACGTCGAGCAGGTGATGGGCATGCCCATCAGCCTCGCGCTTCGGGGCCGACACACACAAGATGGCCAGGCGCTGGCTGCTTGGGGTGAGGTGATCAGCGAACTGCGCTGGGTGGACCTGGTCTTCAGCACCTGGAAGCCCCAGTCGGCGATCTCCCGGCTGGCCCGGGGCGAAGTTTCGCTCGCTCACTGTCCGCCCGAAGTTGCCGAGGTGCTCGCGTTGGGGGAGCAAGCCGAGGCCGAGTCGGGAGGGGCATTCAGCATCTATCACGGCGGGATGCTCGACCCGACCGGAGTCGTGAAGGGGTGGGCAGTCGAACGAGTGGCACGGCATCTCCGCGCCCTAGTGGCCACCGACTATTGCCTGAGCGCTGGCGGTGACCTCGTCTGTCTGACGCGCGGCAGCGATGCCGAACCTTGGCAGATCGGCGTCGAAAACCCCACGGATCCGACGCGGTTGATCGCCACCGTGCCGATCTTCACGGGCGCCGTAGCTACCTCCGGCACTGCCCATCGCGGGGACCATCTGGTTGACGCCCGGACTGGGCATCGTCCGGTGGGTCTCGCATCAGTCACGGTCATGGCTGCTTCCCTGACGTGGGCAGACATCGATGCGACCGCGGCGTACGCCCTGGGGTCGGCTGGCCCCGCCTGGTTGGCCTCGCGAAACCGGCGCCACCTGGTGGTCCATGCTGATGGCCGCCTTGATCTGGGCGACCCCATCGCGGCCTAAGTCAGTTCTGGAAAAGGCAGCGCAATCGGGTCGGCCGCCAGCGAACTGCGACCCTGATCGTCGAAGCGATCAAGGCCCAGCAGCGTCGTATCCACCACGGCTGAATGGCCGTCAACAACGAGGTCCGCGGTGGCTCGTGACACGCCCGGTCCCCACATCATCCCGTGTCCGCCAGCTGAGGCAACCCAGGCACCATCGACCGGGTTTCCTTGGCGCCTTAATGGGCCGAGCAGCGGGAGGTGATCGGGGGTGTAGTCGATGGTTGCGGCCCAACTGCGCCGCAAACCAAGTTCAGCAGTGACCGGGACCAGCTCGGCCACCCGCACGCGCATCGCGGCGAGGTAGTCCTCGTCAAACGTGGTGGCTTCCCCTGGCGTCTCTTCCGGGTTGGACATCCCCCACAACATGCCGCCTTCCTCCGGGCGCCAATAGATCCCCGACTCAAGGTCGAAGACCATCGGCAGCCGCTCGCGGGACAACTCGGGGTGTGGCTCGGTAACGACGACCTGGTGACGGACCCCTCCCGACCAAATCCGACCGCCGGCGGCCTCGCCGACCGCAGCCAAGGTCGGTCCGCCGGTTAACACCACGTGGTCACAAGAAATGTCTCCGCGCGACGTATGCACACCGGCTACTTGCCCCCACTGGTCGGTGATCAGTCCGGTGAAAGCCGTGCGCTCGCGCAGTTGTGCACCCGAGGCAAGCACCGCGGCAGTGTAGGCAAGCACATTGCGCGGCGGATCTATCCAGCCGTCCTTGGCGTAGTAGGACGCGCCCATCGTCATCCCAGGGGCCATCGCTGGGTTGCCCGCATCCACTCCGTCGGAGTCCACCCAGATGGACTCCAGTCCCAAGGCGTTTTGCATCGCAATGCGTTCGCCAGCCGCCATCACCTCGCCCTCGCTGAAACAGGGCATGTAATAACCGGTCTCGACGAATCCGGAATCGACTCCAAGTAACTCGGGTTGGGAGCGATAGAACTCCTGAGTCCACATTCCCAAACGGACGGCGCTAGGCGTTCCGCCCTGGGCCCGGACCATGCCCGCGGCACGAGACGATGCCCCTTTGCCCACGGTGTCAGCCTCGAGCAGGATGACACTGACCCCCGACTGTCGCAGGAAGTAGGCACACCAGGCGCCAATAGTCCCGCCACCCACAACCACCACATCCGCGCCGTCCATGCCACAAAATTGCACAGACTGAATGGGGAGTCAATCGTTTAGACTGAACGGGCATTCAACACTCCCCGACCGTCGAGGTTTTGCCATATGTACGGCCTATCCACAGCTGACCTGGCCATCCAAGCGACCGCGCGCGACTTCACCGACGCTCTCATCCCGCATGAGGAGTACGCCGAGTTGCACGAAGGCCAACTGCCCGACGGCCTGGCAGCCACGTTCCATCAGCGCGCGATTGACCTCGGGCTCTATGCGACCAACATGCCGACCAGCCTGGGTGGCGGTGGACTGAGCTCCCTCCAGCAGGTGCTCGTCCAAGAGCAAGGCGGTCGAGTGACCAATGGACTGGGCTGGGTGATGGCAACACCACCGGCGTGGTGGGCTGAGATCGCGTCCGATTACGCCAAGGAGCGCTGGCTGGGACCATCGGTGCGCGGCCAGAAGACTGAGTGTTATGCCATCACCGAGGAATTCGCGGGTTCGGATGTTTCGGACCTCACCGCCACGGCAGTCCGCGATGGTGACTCCTACGTCATTAACGGCACCAAGTGGCACGTCACCTCTTATAACGAAGCCGACTACGTGTTGGTGCAGGCCGTCCTTTCAAGTGGTGACCACGAGGGCGAACACGCCCTTTTCGTCGTGGATCGCCCAACTCCAGGCATGGAAATCGTGCGCACCCCCGCCTATTCCCATACGTTCTCCCACCACCACCCGATCGTTTCGTTCACCGACGTACGCGTGCCCGCCAGCCACCTCGTCGGCAACGAGGGCGACGGCCTGCACTTCTCCTATGAGTGGTTTCGCTATGAGCGCCTGATGGTGGCTGCCCGCTGCCTCGGCGCTGCGGAGCGCCTGATCGAGGAGGCTTCGGCATTTGCCAACTCCCGCACCATTGGCGGCACCGCCCTGGCTGACCGCCAACTCATCCAGGGCATGTTGGGGGATTCGGTGACTGAACTCTTCGCCGCGCGCTCGATGGTCTACAACGTCGCCCGCGCCACGGATGCCGGCGACGATCGCAAGCTCCTGCACGCCCGGTGCGCCATGGTGAAGTTGTACGCCGCCGAAATGGCTGGTCGGGTCGCTGACCGAGCGGTCCAGATCTATGGCGGACGGGGATATATGCGCGAGAACGTGGCCGAGCGCTTCTATCGAGAGCTCAGAGTTGAGCGGATCTGGGAGGGCGCGAGTGAACTTCAGCGAGTGATCGTGGCTGAACAGTTGCGCAAGCGCGGACTGCGCGCCCTCATCTGAGGGGCGGTTCGGCCCGGCGTCACCCTGAAGACCCGTCTGGCTCCGGCGAGGCGGGGACGGTTAAGACCTAGGGACCCGACCCGGCAGGCCGCCAAGCAGCCCAAGGTCCATCATCAGGGCGTCGGCGGCCGCCAAAAGATTGTGGCCTAACGGGTGTGCGGCGACGTGCACGGAGGCTTGCGCTCCGCCACCGAGATAGACCTGCACGTTGGGGCAGGTCGCGCGTAGTGCGTTGATTGCATCTCGAGCGGCGATCACATCAGACATCGTGGCCACGCCTAGAACAATCGCGGCAGGTTTAGTTTGAGCGCTGCTTTCGACCCAACTCGTGGTGGGCAAATCGCCACCGAGGTAGCGCACGTTGGCACCTGCCCGGCGCAACAGCGTCGCAAAGGCCAACACCCCGATCTCGTGCCTCGATCCGCCTGGGAGGCCGGCAAGGATCAAGGGTCCTTCGGTGCTGGCTGGCGAAGCATCAAAGAGGGCAGCCACTCGACGTAGGACCGCCGCAGTGACGAGATGTTCACCGCCGATACTGACCTGGCCGGCCTGCCAGGCCGTTCCCAACTCCACCAGAGAGGGCAACAGCCAACCGTCGGCCACGACCTCAAACGGTGCCCGACCAAATTCGCGGTCCAGAGCCTCATCGATGGCTTGGGGATCCAGGTCCACCGCTAACTCAGCCAACACCCCAGTCTGGTGATCACTTTCGACCTCCTGCCCCGCGACTAAACCAACCGCCATCGTCTGGTCGCCAACGACCCGGACCCGCTCTGCGGCATCGCGCGTGGACCAGCCGGCAAGGACCAGCACCTTCATCGCCCGCAGCAGCCTGACGTCGGCATCGTCATAGACCCGATAGCCGCCCGCAGTGCGCTTGGGGGTCACTACTCCGTAGCGTCGCTCCCAGGCACGCAAGGTCGGGGCGGCGACGCCAGCAAGGCTCGCCGCGTGGCTGACGGAGTACACGCTGAAAAGATTAGAGCAAACCTTGTACAAACACTAGACAACCTCACCTCGAAGGGTGCACACTCTCCCTAAGAACAACCTTGTGCAAACGTTTAACAACTTAAAAGTCGGGTCGACTCAGCGAGACTTGTCCCCTTGCGAAGTCGAGAAGTCAACCGGCTTTTTGCGATAGGTGCTTCTCTGCGGAGGCCCGGCCCGCCTCACCAGCGGTCCGGGTCACTATCAGGCTCAACAACTAAATACGGATTTCCGTCCGTGCAACAGCAGGAATCACGGAGACCCGGCGCGTAAGTACGGCTAACCCGTGATGGCCACTACTTACCCGCCGGGTCCTCGTGATTTTAGCCCACCTTCACCCTGTGCCACCTTGAACAGAATCTGTTCAAGGTTGTGCAACTCTTGGGGGTCAGCCCGGAAAATCTTCAACAAACTTGTTAGGACCCAGCGAGCGCGTCGCTGAGCATCTGCTTGACCTGCTTCTGGTTGAGCCCTTGATAGAACGAGCCGCCAGTGACATCTGCCAGCTGACGCAACACCCCGGCGTCGACGTCGGCACCGTAGGCCAAACTGATGATCTCGAGCGGACGCATGCCGTCATATTGCTTGCGCAGCCGATCGATCATCGCGTTAGCCGGGATCGGGGTCCGCGTGTCGTCCTCATCGCGCCCGTCGGTCACCACAACCACCGCGTTATAGCGGCCGAAGGCATAGTTATCGAGCGCGGAAGCGTACGCCGCCAAGGTCGCCCGGTAGAGCGGCGTTCCCCCGTCGGGTGCGGGCTCGAGATCCGCGATGACGCCGGTTAGTTGTTCGCGGCGCGACTGGCCGCCGGCGACTTCCTCGCCAAGCGATCCCACGTCCACCTCTGGATCGGTGCCATCGACGCCTTGACCGGTCGTAAAGGTCCACAGTCCGAGGTCACTATCCGGGGCACTCGCCTCAACGAGTCGCCGCAGGCTTCGGCGCGCCAAGTCGATCTTGCGCGCTTCGCCACCAGGCAGGGTCTGCTCCATCGAGCCGGAGATATCAAGCAAGATCAACAGTCGTGAGCGGCGACCGACCAGGCTCCACGTCTGCAGGGTCTCGGTGACCGTATCGGCGCCGGCTGCGAACGGGGTAGAGGGCTGAGCAGAAAGGACCCCAGCAGTGGGCTCGCCGTCAGCATCAGCGAATTCCTGGCCAAGAGCGCCGTCAGCGCCACGCAGGCCCGTCGACGTCAGGGCTGCTTGGGTCTCGGGGGCTGAGAGGGCGGCTTTGAGCAGTTCGAGGTCGGCCGCGACTTGGTCGCTGACCGGCCGCCCATCTGGGGTGATCCCGATGAGCGGAAAGTCGAGAGCGCCGCCGAGCGCCGGATCATAGGACGCCACGACGTCTCCGCCAGACGAGGCGACTTGAGCCACGTCGTACTCCGCAGTCGGCATGGCATCCAACTGGCCGTCGGCCACAATTTGGGCTGGGCTCTGCTCCGTCGTCGAGGGCAGTTCGAGCCGACGTCCGAGGGTGGCAAACTTCGCGGATTGTGGGTTGGCTGCCAGCAACGAAGCAAGGCCGGCCGTGGAGGACTGTGGGTCAGGAACCCCGAGCTGCCACTCCGTCGTGGGCGCGGCGACCATGCTTTTCCAGGTGGGCTGGTCGGTGGGCCAGCCAGCTGCCGCCGCCTGCTCGGCCCCGACGGCCAACACCAAGGGGCTAGACGCAATTGACTGCGGGGTTTGGGTCAAGCGGCCGGCCCCGGCATCCGTGCGCCGAGCAACGTCAAGCCACGTGGACGAGTCGGGCAACCAGGCGTCGGGGAGCGACGTACCCAAGCCGACTCCTGGGGGGCGCGAAAGCTCGGCTGCGACATCGGCCGATGGTCGGGTGTCGACTTCGACGGCAAGACAGCCTTGGTCTTCGGCAAACTTGGAAAGGTCGGCCGTCGCTGCCAGCACTGCTTCGGCGATGGCCGGGTCTGCAGTCACCCGGAGGGTGTGCGCTTCACAGGTCGGGCGAGGTGCGTCGGGGCCACCAGCCGCGTCGCCGCCGTTCTCGGCAACAAGATTGCTCAACACGGCAACTACTCCGGCCACCAAGAGAGCAAAGACAGCGAGCCCCACTAAGGCCACCCGCACTACGCGTGACACAAGCTTGTCACTAGGCACCGGCTCGGCGACGTGCTTCGAGTCGTTGTCTGCCATGGCGCGAGCCTGTCTGGACCGATCCGTCTCTGTCAAACGCGTGACCCTTTTGGAGGGCTACTCGCCTCGGTTGAACGACCGGTATATGAGCTGGCTTGCAGAGCAGCACTCAAGGGCGCGAGACTCCCCGCGTGAGCACTTTGCCGAAGGGAACCTCCGTGCGACTGACTCGCCGGGCTGCGTTCAACCTGGCTGGAGTCTCCGCACTGTTGGCAGCCTGCTCAGATCCGGCACAGCCCGCAGGCTCTGGACCGAGTTCGTCGGCGAGCCCCTCAGCCTCGGCGTCCGCCGCACCGGTGGCTTCGAAGATCACCTGGGCGCAGTGGGAGGACTACATCGACGTCAAGGGGAAAAAGCGCCCCACCCTGGCGGCCTTCTCTGCGGCGACCGGCATCGAGGTCGACTACCAAGAGGTCATCAACGACAACGACGATTATGTCGAGTCCATCACTGGCCCGCTCGATGCCGGACAGCCCGTGGGCGCCGATGTCATGACCCTGACCGGGTGGATGGCCAGCCGATTGGTGTTGGCGGATCTGATGCAACCGATCGGAACCCTCGAGAACGCCGGCAACCTGATCAGCGCCCTCGCCCGACCGGATTGGGATCCCGAGCAGGCCTATTCAATGCCCTGGCAGGCTGGGCTCACCGGCATTGCGTATGACGCTCGCCGGGTTGACCGTGCCATCGGCAGTTTTGAGGAATTGTTCACCCGCGCCGATTTGAAGGGACGCGTCGGCATGCTGACGGAGTTCCCCGACACCGTCGGAGTGGCCATGCTGGCACTTGCCCAAGACGTCACGGCGGGCTCCGCCGTAGACGCTGCCAACGCAGTTGACTATCTCGCCGAGCGAGCGGCTGCCGACTGGTTCGCTGGTTTTTATGGCAACAACGTGATGGGTGCCTTCCGTCGAGGCGAGGTTGATGCTGCCATTGCCTGGTCGGGCGATGTCATCCAGGCGCAACTTGAAAACCCCTATCTCAAGTTCGTGATGCCCGATGAGGGCCTGATGATCTGGTCGGACACCCTGATCGTGCCCAAAGCCTCACCGGCGGCCAGCGCCGTGGCGAAGTTGATCGACTACTACTACCAACCTGAGGTGGCTGCCCAGGTCGCTGCCTGGGTCAACTACATCTGCCCGGTGCAGGGTGCTCAGGACGAGATGGTTGCCTTGGATCCCGACCTTGCGGCCAATCCGCTGATCTTCCCCGACCAGTCACTGCTGAACCGGTGCTATCAGTTTCCGACGTTGCCCAACGCGGATGACGAGTCGTTGCGGACCGAGTTCAACGCGTTTGCTCGGGCCTAGTCTCAAGCCGGGTCGATGGCATTTCATGCGGCTTCGAGCCGGGTCGATGGCATTTCATGCGGCTTCAAGCCGGGTCGATGGCATTTCATGCGGCTTCAAGCCGGGTCGATGGCATTTCATGCGATTTCGAGCCGGGTCGACGCGAAGTTGCATGTTTTCACGCCCGTTCGACGAAGTCGTTGAGTGCGGAGACATAAACAGCGGTGTTGTCGCAAAAGAACCCATCGATGCCGGCCTCGAGGTGGGCGAGCAGTTCGTCGGCGGCCCGGCCGATGCTCGACTTTCGGGTCACGCCGTCGGAGTCCGGCAACCGGAGGTCGGCCGGGAGGAAGTGGTTCTCGGCGCGGAAGGTCCACGGCATCACCAGGATTCCGGCCCCATGAGCGTCTGCGACCAGCGAAGTCGGCTCACCGAGAATGTTGTCGGGGGTCCGCGCAATCACCATGATCTTTTCTGGGCCGATGGCATCGATCCAGCCAGCCAGTTCGTCAAGACTCTCGCGGGTCAACAGGTCGGCGTAGGTCCGAGGGTCGCCGCTCGCCACCAGGTCGTAGGGCGCGCAACCCTCTTCGGCAAGCAGCAACTGGTTGGCTTGATAACCGTATTGCGCCCTGAGCGCGACGAGATTAGAGATTTCAAAGCTTTGAATCCACAGCGGCGCGTCTCGGCGGTTGAGGCCGGCCCGCTCGACCGCCTCGACCGTGACGGCTTCCGGGTCGAAGCCGAGGCGCCCGGAGGTACGTCGAGTGCTTGATCTCCGGGATGATGCCGATCTCACGGCCATACTGCTCGCTTAAGGCGACCCTGAGGTCTAGCAGTTCGTCAAAGGTCGGCACGTCTTGTTGACCGTCGTACGCCGTATTGGCTGGCCGAATCTTCGGTAACCGCTCGATGGCGCGCAGTGTCTTGAACTCCTCGATGGTGAAATCCTCTACCCACCAGCCGCTAGTTGACTTGCCATCGAGCAACTTGGTCGTGAACCGGTCGGCAAACTCAGGGCGCGAGGCAACGTCAGTCGTCGTACCGATCTCCGGCTCATGCCGATCAACCAAAACGCCATCTCGCGTCATCACGAGGTCGGGCTCGATGTAGTCCGCGCCCATCGCGACACTCAACTCATACGCCGCCAGCGTGTGTTCGGGCCGATGACCCGAAGCGCCTCGGTGGGCCAGGATCAGCGGGCGTTTCAGAGTGCACGCACCCGGTTGTTGCGCGGATTGTGCTCGAGCTCAACCAAGCCGAGCGCTTCCAACAGCGGCGGGAGATACATCCCGAAGCGACCCCGATAACCATTGCGCAACCCATACCAGCCGCCGACGGGGTTGTTCTCGGCTCGGCCCCAAGCCTCCACGGTCCCCTCCGCGGCGGGCTTCTTCTCATCGGCCGCCCCGAGCGGCATCCAATCGCCCGCGTTGACCAACATGGCATGCAGATCTTCGATCGCTCTCGCCTGATAGCGCAAGGTAGTCGAACCGACCTGACACACCAAGATCGTGGGGTCAGCCGCGTCGAGATACATGGTGTAGGCCGACGAACCCGGCGCCGTCTTCAGTTGCCAGGGGTCCTCAGCGGTGCCCACTCCAGTCATGGTGATCTCCTCCCGGTCAGTGTCAGCCTGTCAGCCTGACTGCAATGATGGCCGACATGACGAATTCTGCCCACCCAGGGACTGCCTCCGCTTCCGGTACGTTTTCGATTGGCGGCGACTTGCCCGTCGTCCGCCTTGGTTATGGCGCCATGCAACTGCCTGGGCCTGGAGTGTGGGGCTATCCCGAGGACACCGAGAACGCAACCCGGGTCTTGCGTCGAGCAGTGGAGCTTGGCGTCACGTTTATCGACACCGCCAACTCGTATGGTCCTTTTGTCAACGAGGAGCAGATCCGGACTGCCCTCCACCCATATGCCGACGACTTGGTGATCGCGACCAAGGCCGGTTTCCTGCGCCATGGTCCGGGGTTGTGGGCCGTCCACTGCCATCCGGATTATCTGCGCCAGGAGTGTGAGATGAGCCTGCGCCGCCTCGGGGTTGAGCGGATCGACCTCTATCAATTGCACCGCATCGACCCGGCGTACTCCTTGGAGGACCAGATCGGTGAGCTCAAGGCGCTTCAAGACGAAGGCAAAATCGGTCATATCGGGCTGTCTGAGGTGAGCGTCGAAGAGGTCACTGCCGCGCAACAGATCGCCCGGATCGCGACCGTCCAAAACCTCTATAACCTCGCCGACCGGAGCGCCGAAGATCTGCTGGACTATTGCGGTGACGAGGGCATCGGGTTCATTCCGTGGTTCCCATTAGCGACCGGAGCACTTGCCGGCGAAGGCAGCGTGCTTTCAGCAGCGGCGGCGGCACACGGAGTCACTCCTGCTCAACTCGCCCTCGCGTGGTTGCTGAAGCACTCGCCGGTGATGTTGCCCATCCCTGGTACGTCGAAGGTCGCCCACCTCGAGTCCAACATTGCCGCGGCCGACATCGTGCTGTCCGACGAGGAGTATGCCGCGCTCGCTTAGACGCTGCAGGAAAAGTTCTGCCGATACTGCGCAGGCGCGATGCCGACGGCTAGCCGGAAGTGGTGCCTCAGCAGGGCGGCAGTCCCAAAGCCGCTTCGCTCGGCGATCGTCTCGACACTGAGGTCGGAAGCCTCCAGCAGGTGCCGCGCGTGGAGGACTCGTTGGCTCGTGAGCCAGCGGTGGGGAGTGGTGCCGACCTCGGCGATGAACTTCCTCGCGAAAGTGCGCTCTGACAGGGTTGCTCGCTTGGCCAGCGAAGCGACGGTGTGCTCGACGTGAAGGTTCTCCAAGGCATAGGTCAGGACCGGCTGGAGGCTATCGACAGCACATTCGGGGATCGGGGCGGAGATGTACTGCCGTTGCCCGCCATCGCGCTGGATCGGCACCACCATCCGTCGAGCAATGGTCGTCGCGATCGCACTGCCCAGCTCGCGGCGTACCAAATGCAGACAGGCATCGATGCCAGCAGCGGTGCCTGCACTGGTGACGAGATTGCCGTCGTCGACGAAAAGCACGTCGGGGTTCACCCGCGCCTCAGGGAACCAGGTCTGCAGCAGATCGGCATGCACCCAATGGGTCGTGCAGGCTCGGCCGTCGAGGAGCCCAGCCGCGCCCAACAGAAAGGCACCACTGCACACCGAGAGCAGGATCGCGCCAGCGTCGGCGGCGGCCTTCAGTGCCTCAATGGCCGCTGGCGGAAAGTCCTGGCGGATCCCAGCGGCCGGCACAGCGACAACGTCGGCGCCGACCAGATCGGCGAAGCCGTGGGTCGTGCCGACTTTGAAACCAAGCGAGGAAGTGACCATCGCACCTGGAGTCTCAGCGCACAGCCGAAAGTCGATGACCGGAACGTCTTCCTCGCTGCGGTCGATGCCGAAAACCTCACACATCACCCCCAATTCGAAGGGCGCAACGCCATCGATCATGACGACTGCGACGGAGTTGATCACGACACGCAGCATAGTTGGCAGGATCTTGATGCACAAGGTGGTTTTTGCCACTGGTGGCAGTATCTCGACTATAGGAGACTTACTGCCATGACCACTTCACACAACATTCAACGCTCCATCACGGGCCTGCGGCACAGTGCCAAACGGCTCCTGACCCGCACCTCGGGCCGTCCCAATCACCGTCCCTACGGTTCCACCAACGGGTTCGACCGCGACTTCACTCGCGTCGCCCACGACCTTGACGCCATCACGCACCACAACCGCTGACCCGTGTTCTCGGGAAGCATTCGGCGCTGCCCGTGGTTGCGCGATCTATGACCTCACAGATCGCCGTCACGGGCAGCACCGGTCGAATCGGTGGCCTCGTCTCAGACCAGTTAGCCCGAGCAGGCGTTCCGATGCGCTTGTTGGTGCGTACGCCGGGCCGCGCGCCGGCGCATCCCGACTCGACCGTGCACCAGGTGTCCTACGACAACGGCCCGTCCGCTGTTGCGGCTTTGGAAGGTGTGCGCCTGGCCTTCATGGTCTCGGCGAGTGAGTCCGCGGATCGGCTCGGCGAACACCGCACTTTCGTGGCCGCTGCTGCCGAAGCGGGCGTCGAGCATCTCGTCTATCTGTCTTTTGCCGGAGCTTCGCCGACCTGCACATTCACGTTAGGTCGCGATCACGCTGCCACGGAGGCGGCGATCCGCGAATCAGGCATGGCCCATACGTTCCTCCGCGACAACTTCTATGCCGACTTCATGCCGCTTCTGGCTGGACCGGACGGCGTGATCCGCGGGCCCGCCGGGAATGGCCGGGTCGCGGTCGTCGCCCAATCCGATGTCGCCGCTGCGGCCTCTGCGGTGTTGCTTAGTGCCAGCGCTCACCGCAATGCGACGTACACCTTGACCGGTCCGGAAGCGCTGACGATGACCCAGATCGCGGCGATTGTCAGCGAGACCATGGGTCGTGCGGTGAGCTTTCACCACGAGACAGTCGAGGAGGCTTATGCCTCGCGCGCGAGTTATGGCGCACCCTCTTGGGAGGTCGACGCGTGGGTCTCGACCTACACCGCCATCGCTGCAGGTGAAGTCAATACGGTCACCGGTGACATTCCCCTGCTGACGGGGCGGCCAGCCACCTCTCTAAAGCAACTCCTGCGCCGCTAACCACCGGCGGGAGCGATTAGCAGGTCGCCACGGCGTACCCGGCCTGCCAAACACTCCCGCCATCTGGTTGAGCGACAATGGTGAGCAATGACCACCCCGCCTGAGACCTTTCGACTGGGTCAGATCGCGATCCCGGCCTTCGGCCCGACCATCGTGGCCAGCATCGGTCATGGCGCGGTTCTGCCGATCGTGGCGCTCCAGGCCCGTCAACTAGGCGCCAGCGTGAGCCAAGCCGCCGCCCTGGTCGCCTTGGTCAGCCTCGGCCAACTCATCGCGTCGCTGCCCTCCGGCGCCCTGGTGGCCAGGATCGGCGAGCGGCGTGCCCTGATGTGGACGGGGCTGATCGAGGCGGTCATCTTCATCGTCGCGTGGCGTACGACGTCACTCGCCGGCTTCGCGGTTCTGGCTCTCCTGATGGGCGCCGTCTTCACGGTCTTCATGATCGCCAGACAAGGATTCATCATCGACGCAGTGCCTGTGGGCTTTCGCGCCCGGGCGATGTCGACGTTGGGCGGCTCCCATCGCCTCGGCCTGCTAATCGGCCCCTTTCTCGGAGCGGGCGTCATCCACTTCTGGGGTCTGGCCGAGGTGTTCCTCATCGGGGCCGTCACGGCGGTGCTCGCGGTGTTGGTGGTCCGCTCGATGCCGGATCTCAGCGCCGACACGCGGGCTGATCAGGAAGCCGATGGGCATCCCTCGGTCTGGTCGGTGCTGCGCTCACATCGCCGAGTCTTCGCCACTTTAGGCACCACGGTGGGCGTGATCTCGGCTGCTCGGGCATTGCGCGTTGCTCTGCTTCCGCTGTGGTGCGACTACATCGGTCTCGAGCCCGCGGCCACCTCCCTGATCTTCGGCATCGCGGCTGGCGTCGATGTCGCCCTGTTTTATCCGTCGGGTTGGATCATGGATCACTACGGCCGGATGTGGGTGGCCTTCTCGGTCGTTTCCACGACGGCGGTTGGCGCTCTGCTGATCACGTTGACCGACAGTTTCGCCGGGGTGCTCGCGGTCGCGATCCTGATCGCGGCTGGAAACGGACTGGGCTCTGGGATTGTGATGACGTTGGGCGCTGATAAGGCCCCCGCCATCGGCCGGGCCCAATTCCTCGGCGGATGGCGACTGTTTGGCGATATCGGCGGAAGCGGAGCGCCGCTGCTGTTGGCCGGGCTGGCGGCCGTCGCCCCCCTGGCAACTGCCTGCCTCATCCTTGGCGGGCTCGGCGTTGCCGGCACGGGTTGGGTCACGTGGTGGACGCGAGAATTCGACATCCGCACCCGGGTCTCGCGCTGGTGAGTCGTCTGCCGCGTGCTAGGTGACGATCTCCTCGAGGCGCTCCAGCGAGCGCGCCATGTTGGTGCGGGTCTGCTCAGTGAGGGTCCGTCTAACGGCACCTCGGGTGAAGAGGGACTCGTCCTTGATGTTCCAGGTTTCCGAGACCATCGTGCCTCCGTCGACCGGCTCCAGGTCATAGCGCCAGCGGCGACCGCCGACGAACTTTCCCGCTATCCCGGGGGCAATCGTTTGCCAGGCAATCAGCCGATCAGTGTCAAACTCATAGACGACATTGAGCATCTTGTAACCCGCACCGCGCTTCATCTCCATGCCGAATCGGTCCCCCGCCGTCAGTCGGCGGGATCCGTTGCTCGTGGGCTTCACTACATGGCCGGACCCATCGAACTCCGCGTGGCGGGACGGATCGGCCAAGAGGTCGAAGATCACGTTGGCTGGCGCGGGGATGAGGCGCTGGACCGTGACCTGATCGCGAGATGTCATGTCGCAAACCTAGCCAGGGGGTGGGTAGGGGTCCTTAAGATCGAAGGCGTACGCCGAAGAGCCGTGCTCGCGCCGGTGCCTCACCCGCTCCTCCGCCTCATCGGTCGAGGGTCGATGTCCGGCCGCCACCCACCAGCACACGGCGTACGACTCTTTCATCGGGAGGAACCACTCGCGGCGGCGCCGAAGGTAGTTGACGTGGTCACCACCAAAAACAAATGCTTGCAGGGACTCCGGATCAGCCCAGACCGAGAGATTGACGATCACCCCTGAGTCGGCTGTGGTGCGATCCCACTCAAACGCGACAACATCCGTCGCATTCCCACTCTCACTCTGCAGCCGCCACCGAAACCCGGGCGCGCCCTCGGCCTCGGCGTTGACCTGATCGAGGGCACCCACGAAAGGCTGGAGTTGCGGGCTGTCGATGGCAGCGGCCAGGCGCCCAACGTTGACCTGAGCTAACTCGAAACTCATGAGGGCAACTCTGTCTCACCGACCAGGGTGAGCCGAGCAATAGATCCCAACAGTTGGTCACGCCACTCCACCGGCACCTGGCCGTCGAGCACCAGGCAGGCGAAACCGTGGACCATCGACCACAAGACGACGTCCATTCCGTCACGCATTCCTGGCCGCAACAACCCTCGGGCTTGGAGGTCATCAAGGCCGGCGCACAACATCGCATAGGCCACCGAGTCGGCGGCGATGTCCTCGGACGTGATGCTGGCCAGCCCCCCTTCGGACTGGGCAGCCTTGTTTACGGCCGGGCAATAGGGGCCGAAGATGTGCCGGAACAGATGGGGCTCGGCGACGGCGAACTCGATGTATTCCTCGCCCATTCGCCAGAAGCGCTCCAGCGCGGCCTGGTTGTCGTCGGGAGTGAGAGACTCCGCTCGGTCCATCATCCGGGCGTCGAGGAAGTCCATGCCCGCCTTGGCGGCCGCCGCCATCAGTGCGTCCTTGTCCGGGAAGTGAGCGTACGCCGCGCTGGGAGAAACCCCAATCACCTGGGCAACTTGACGCAGGGATACCGCATCGGCACCGCGCTCGCGAATCATGCCAAGAGCGGCTGACACAAGCGTGGCCTCAAGATCACCGTGGTGATATCCGGGCCTGATTTGTTTCGCAGCCGAATTCCCGGGCGAATTCCCGGCTGACCTGGTGTCCACTCTTACAGTTTAGCCATTAATCTTGACAATGTTCAGATTCTCCTCCACGCTGCTCGATATGAACAGTGTTCAGATCATCTCAGAGGGTGCCCCCATGTCTCACCTCCCCGAGCCCGCCGAGCGTGGGTTCTTTATCGCGCTCGGGCGTTTCATCACTCGCCGCAAGTGGTCAGTCCTGGTTGGCTACCTGCTGACGCTAGTTGTGGCGGGCGGCTTGGGCTCACAAGTCTTCAGCGCCCTCGACACAGCGGGTTATGACGACCCCAACAGTGAGTCGGCACAGGCCTTCCGGTTCGCCGAGGATGAGTTCGGTGTGATTGACCCCTCGATCGCGCTGGCAGTCACCACTCCGGGCGAGATCGATGACGCAACGGGCTCCGCGCAAGCGGTCGAGCTAGTCGAGTCGATCGCCGCAATGCCCGGGGTGAGCGCCACGGTTTCCTACTGGACCTCTGGCCAACCCGAGGCGTTGCGGGGCAACGACGATCGCACCGGCCAGGTGCTCGTCTATACCCAGGACCTGATCGTCGATGACCAGATGATTTTGGCAAACGAGATCGTCGAAGAGTTTGGCGGCGGATATCAAGATCTCGTCGTCGAGGTGGGCGGTTTTGCCACGGTCAGCGACTCAATCACGCGCAATGTGACCGAGGACTTGGCCCGCGCTGAGTCCATCGCGATCCCACTATCGATGCTCCTGCTGGTGATCGTGTTCGGCAGCATCGTCTCGGCGGGACTCCCCTTTAGCGTCGCAGCCGGCTCTATCGTCGGCAGTTTCTTGGTGTTGTGGCTCATCACCCTCACGACTGATGTCTCGGTTTTTGCGCTCAACCTGATCACCGGACTGGGTTTAGGGCTGGGCATCGACTACGCGTTGCTCATCGTCAACCGCTTCCGCGAAGAACGAAGTCGGGGTCTCGACACCAATGCGGCCGTCATCCGCACCGTCACCACTGCGGGACGCACCGTGGCGGTGTCGGGCATGACCGTCGCCGTAGTGCTCGCCTCCCTGCTGTTCTTCCCTCAATACTTCTTGAAGTCCTTCGGGTATGCCGGCATCGCCGTGACTCTGCTGGCTGTCTTGACCTCGCTCACCGCGCTGCCCGCGCTGCTGGCAATCTTGGGCCCGAAGGTCGATCGGTGGAAGGTACGGCGCGGTGATCTAGCACCGACCGACGTCGGGGTGTGGTCAAACATTGCCCGGTTCGTCATGAAACGACCGATTCCTGTCCTGGTTGTTACGGTGCTTGCTCTCGGCCTCCTAGCAGCCCCCGGTTTGGGCGTCTCCTTCACCCAGACAGACGCTCGTGCGCTGCCCGCCGACGATCCAGCTGCTCGGGCGAGCGCCGTACTCACTGAGCGCTTCTCTGGCCAAGAAGCCACTCCGATCGAGATTTCGTTGCCGGCTGCGGCTGCTGATCTCCCGGCTGTGCAGGAGTACGCCGCCACCTTGTCGCAGCTTGACGATGTGGTCCGGGTGACGACCTCTGAGAGCGTTTTCGTGGACGGTACGGTGGTGGCGGCCAATCCGACGCCGGGAACCCATCTCACCAACGAACACGCCCGCGTCACCGTGATCAGCAATCTCGATGCGTTGACGAACGCCGGACGCGACCAGGTCACTGAAATCCGCGCGGTGGACTCACCTTCTGCGAATCCGCTGGTGGGTGGGGCGGCAGCCCAGTTCACCGATGCCCAATCGGCGATCGCGGAGCGCGGCAAGTGGGCGCTGTTGTGGGTGGCCTTGGCAACGATGGTGATCTTGTTCCTCTACACCGGCAGCATCTTGCTGCCGATCAAGGCAGTGCTTCTCAACGTGTTGAGCCTGGCCGCCGCGATGGGCGTGTTGGTGTGGATCTTCCAGGACGGGCACCTCGGTTGGCTGGTGGGCGACTTCACCGTGACGGGCGGAATCGACACCTCCATTGCGGTGCTAATCGCGGTCACCACCTTCGCGCTGTCGATGGACTATGAAGTGTTCTTGCTCTCGCGCATCAAGGAAGAACACGACGCTGGCCGCGACACGACAGAGGCCGTCGCGCTGGGCCTCCAGCGGTCGGGGCGGATCATCACAGCTGCCGCGATGTTGCTGGCGGTCGTGTTTGCGTCGTTCATCAGCAGCGGAGTGACCAGCATCAAGCAGCTGGGTTTCGGCATCGCCTTCGCGATCCTGCTCGACGCCACTGTGGTGCGCGGCCTCCTCGTGCCAGCACTGATGCGGGTCGCCGGCCGCTGGAACTGGTGGGCTCCCGCGCCACTGGCCCGCTTCCACGCAAAGTATGGCCTGAGCGAGGGCTAATCCCGCCGACCCGTCAATACCTGTCGCGACACACCGACAAAATGGTCACATGACTGACGGGTCGGCGGATTGAGGGGTGGCTTGCGCGCGCATCATCTCTTCAATGATGGGCGGCGGAGCTTGGAAATCCCAGGCGCGGAAGAGCACCGCATTCGCTACGCCGGCCGCCCGCCCTTGGTAGCCAGTGAGACCGGCGATCATGCCTCGCACGGGCGGGTGGTTCGCGATGGTGGCGAGGTATTGCGCGTGGGCCTCAAGGGCGGCGATACCGCGCTCCACTGGCTCTCCTGTCACATCGACGGCGTGAGTGGGACGCGAGTCCCCGCCAACCAACAGCCAGCGCACCGAGTGGGGGAGAAGACCTTCGTCGATGAGCTCGGTGAACACCCATCGATTGCCGGCGTCACGAATCGCGTCGAGAGCGGCCAGCCCGGCGACTCGATGGTCAGCCTGATTGAGCCCGGCGATGAACTCCACGTCCCAAGACCCCAGCACCACCGCATCGGGCCGAAACGCCCGGATCCGTCGGGAGATGTCGCGGCGCATCTCGATGGAATACTCGAGGACTCCGTCGGGGTAGTCCAAGATTTCCAGCTTGTCGACGCCGACGGCCTGACACGCGGCTAGTTGCTCCTCGGCGCGCAGGGCTGCGGTGGCCTCGGGCTCGAGTGAGTCCATGCCGGCCTCACCTCGGGTCAAGAGTAAATAGGAGACCTCCGCTCCAGCAGCCGTCCAGGCAGCAACCGCTGGTGAAGTGCCGTATTCCACATCGTCGGGGTGTGCCACCACGCACAGCACTCGAGAAAAGGTGTCGTGCGGCAACAGCGGAAGGAGTTCTTGGGTCATGTGGGGAGCCTACTGTGGGAAATCGCCGCCTAGACCGCCCTAGTCGAGTGCAACGCCTCCGACCTAAGGTGAGGGCAACCCCAATGAAAGGCAGTTCAACGTGAGTGACTACGCAGTCGTCGACCCAGCCACCGGCCAGACCATCGCGACCTACCCGACGATCACCGACGAGGCGCTATCCGCCGCCGTCACGACGGCCAACGACGTACACAAGTCGTGGTCCCAATCCACGACGGTGGCCGAACGCGCCGCCTTGATCGCCCGCGTTGCCGACCTCCACCGAGAGCGACGTGACGCCCTCGCCGCGATCATCGTCCGCGAGATGGGCAAGCCGATGGGCGACTCCCTGGGGGAGGTCGACTTCAGCGCTGACATCTACCAGTTCTACGCCGACAACGCCGAGGAGTTCCTCGCCGACGAGCCCATCACCTTGATGGGCGGAGAAGGCACCGCGGTCGTGCGCAAAAGCGCACTCGGCGTACTTCTCGGGATCATGCCGTGGAACTTCCCTTACTACCAGGTGGCTCGTTTCGCTGGTCCCAACTTGATCATTGGCAACCCGGTGTTGCTCAAGCATGCGCCTCAGTGTCCCGAGTCGGCCGCCGCGATTGAGCAGATCTTTCTCGATGCCGGTTTCCCCCCGGGCGCCTACATCAATATCTACGCCACCAACGATCAGGTCGCCGACGTCATCGGCAACCCGGTCATTCAGGGTGTCTCGCTGACCGGTTCCGAGCGCGCTGGTGCGGCGGTGGCCGAGATCGCCGGGCGTCACCTCAAGAAGGTCGTGCTCGAACTGGGCGGCGCCGACCCGTTCATTCTGCTGTCGACCGATGACCTGGACGCCACGGTCGAATCCGCAGTCATGGCACGCGTCGACAACTGTGGTCAGGCCTGCAACGCAGCCAAGCGGTTCATCGTGATCGAGGATCTCTACGACGAGTTCGTGGAGAAGTTCACGGCCGCAACCTTGGCAACCAAGGTCGGTGACCCCAACGATCCGGAGACCGCGATCGGCCCAATGTCGTCATTGGCAGCCGCCGACAATCTCACCGCCCAGGTTGCTGAGGCCGTCGCTGGTGGAGCCACCCTTGTGTCGGCAGGTGAGCGGGACGGGTCCTACTTCCCACCCGGCGTGCTGACCAACATCAGCGCTGACAACCCGGCCTACCACCAAGAACTGTTTGGTCCGGTCGCCATGATCCACAAGGCGAGCAACGAGGCGGAGGCCATCGAGATGGCCAACGACACCCCGTTTGGGTTGGGCTCCTACCTCTTCACGACCGACTCCGCGCAAGCCGACCGGGTCGCGGATGCGATCCAGGCAGGCATGGTCTACGTCAACCTCGTGGGTGCCGACTCACCCGAGTTGCCTTTTGGTGGCATCAAGCGCTCCGGGTCAGGTCGCGAGCTTGGCCGTTGGGGCGCCGATGAGTTCGTCAACAAGAAGCTCATCCGCATCGGCTAGACCCTCGGCACTCAACAACCCGGTTGCCCACGCGGCAACCGGGTTGTTTTGCTGGCGGACTAGGTCGGGAGCGCCTGCGTACGGCGTGCTGACGCAATGGCGAGGATGGCGCAGACCGTGCCAACAACGAAGACGGCGCCAAAAGGATCGCCCCACTCAGTGCGTTCGGAAAGGGCGAAGGCCAGCCCCCCAAGCGTGACAGCCAAGGCGGCGGCTAGCGAGTCCGCGATCGTCAGAGCTGAGGAATTGAAGCCCCGGTCAGCATCACTTGAGGCTCCCAACATGGCGACCGTGGTGCGTGCATAGCCGAGCCCCATCCCGACCGATGTGACACCGTAGCCGCCGATGACGACCAGCCCAGACCAGTCGGCGTACGTCGCCAAGATGACGATCACGCCACCGGTGGCGGCGAGAGCCGAACCGATGACCATCGCGCGGGTGTTGGAGAGGCGCTCCCCGAGCCGACCTTGGAGCTGGCTTGCGGAGGCCCAACTCACCCCGGCCACAGTCAACGCCATACCTGCCTGGGTCGGCGAATAGTGCCAACGATCCTGGAGGACAAAGGGGATATAGGCCTCGATGGTGAAGAACGCCGCAGAAAGCGCCCCTCGGGTCAGGATCGTGCTAGGCAGTCCCCGTCGGGCGCGCAGGGTGCCCCTGGGGACCAGGGGCCGCACGGCGAGGATGGTCGCCGCCGCGGCGACCACCCCGACCACGACCGCTGCCTCGCCCGCACGCCCCGAAAAGTCCAAGCCGAGAACGCCCGCCGCCGCCAGAGATGCCCAGGCCAGAGCAATCAGCCCACCGTCAGCGCGTTCGCTGGACGGTGCCGAGACCGTTCCTAGGACCGGCCAACACAGGGCGAGCGCCAGCAAGGCCAGGCCGACGGCACTCAGGAATACCCATTGCCAACCGAATCGTTCGGCAATCAGGGCAGCGATCGGGGGTCCAAACAGCGACGGGAAAACCCAGGCTGCGGCAAAGCTGGCGAAGACCCGAGGTTGCAGCCAGCCCGGGTAGACGACTCCGACGAGGACATAGATCGCCACGATGCTGCCGCCGCCACCGAAGCCTTGAACAAGTCTGCCCAGCACGAGCACTTCCATCGTCGGCGCAAGGCCGCAGACGATGAGGCCGAGAGCGAAGATCGCGACCAGGCCGATCAGCGGTTGAGCCGGACCGCGGCGATCGCTCCATAGTCCGGCCGCGACCATACCGACGATTCCGGTGGCCAGGGGGGCGGCGAAACTGATGGCATAGAGGTGCGCGCCGTCGAGTTCGCGACTGATCCCCGGCATCACAGTGGTCACCGCCAACGATTCAAACGCAGCCAGGAAAATGAGCGAGAAGGTGCCGATGGTGGTGAGGATGAAGTCGCGACTGAGGAGTGTCCGCTGATCCGCGGCGGGCAGAGGCTGACTCACGACCTCACCGTAAGAGTTCAAGCACACTTGAGGTCAATTCGTCTGGGCCTAGCCAAGCCATCGGAGGGTGAGCCAGTCTGAGCTCATGGCATACGACGAAGAGTTGGCGGGTCGAGTGAGGGCAGCCGTTGCTGAGCGGGTGGAGTTCACTGAGAAGAAGATGTTCGGCGGCCTGGCGTTCATGATCAACACCCATATGTCCTGCGGCCTGATGTGGGAAGGATTGATGGTCAGGGTCGGCTCTGCCGGTCACCAGGACGCGCTCGCGCAGGGGGCTTCCGAACTCCGCATGGGTGAGCGCACAATGCGCGGCATGGTCGTGATCACTCCAGAGCAACTCGAAGATCTCGAAGTTTTCGACCGTTGGATCAACAAAGCCATCGACTTCGCCCTGGCTGACCCGCCCAAACCGCCCAAGAAGCCGTCCAAGAAATAGCTAGGTGGAGGAAATAGCGCATCTGGTGCGCCTTTTCCTCCGCGCTGGGCCGTCGTGCTAGTTGGCCAAGAGCGTCTGCGTGAGGGCAATCACGCCCTCGTCCTCGACGGAAGGGCTGAAGCCGAGTCGTACGACGACAAGGTCGGCCGAGGGGACGATGACGATCCACTGACCATCATGGCCTTGGGCGAAGTAGGCATCCGCTGGGAGTTCGGGATAGGCGAGCGAACCGTCGGCCAAACTGTTCACCCACCAGCCGGCGGCATAGCCCTCATCCTCGGTCTCGCCAGCGAAGGCGACCGTCGAGTCGGCCAGCCAACCATCAGGAAGTAGTCGCTCGCCTTGCCAGACCCCGTCCTGAAGCGCGAACTGACCGACGGCTGCCCAGTCTCGGGGGGTGGCCCACAGGTAGGAACTACACACAGGCGTGCCAACCCCGTCGGGCTCAAGCACGGCCGAAGACAAACCCAACGGCGCGAAGATCTGGTCCCGCGGCAGATTGGCCCCTGAGCCGACCCGCTCCGCCAGGATCTGGCACAACAGGGTGTGGCTGCCGCTGGAATATTGCTGATAGGTGCCGGGCGCGTGTGCCGATTCTTGACTCGCGACATAGCCAGCCATGTCGGGCTCGCGATAGAGCATCTGCGTGATCGGCGTGCCAAGGTCGTAGGTCTCATCCCACTTGAGCCCGCTCGACATCTCGAGCAGTTGCCCGACGGTGATGTCAGCCCGCTCGTCGGTCCACTCTGGGCGCAACTGATCATCAGTGAGGGACACCTCCCCTTGTTGCACCAGTCGTCCGACCATCAAATTGGTCACGCTCTTGGCCATCGACCACCCCAACTGCGGAGTCTCAGCGTCAAACCCTTTGGCATACCGCTCAGCAATGAGTTCGCCATTGCGGACGACGAGCACTGCTCGCGTCCCGAGTTCCGCCTGACCGGCTTCAGAAAGGTCGTCCCCAAACGCCGCAGCCAGGGCTGCCTCGGTCGCCGAATCGGGCATCAGCGTTGCTGCGCCAGTGAAAGGATTCGCCCCTGCGGGGACGGGTATCGGGCCTGGCAGGTCGGGTCGATCGTCGGCGACGGTGCAGCCGAATCCTTCCGTGAACCACGCCTTCTGCGCAGCCAAGACACCCAGGATCGAGCCTCGGCTTTGCTGCTCGGCACCCACGGATTCGGTTGATGTCCGCAGCACCGGCACCAGCGGATTGGGCGGTAGATCCGCCTCCGAATTGTCGCGTCCAGCCACCAACTCGACGGCGCACGCGTTGTGGGCGGCATACCCCGTGGCCGTTAGGAGGAGCGGGCGCTCATACCAATAGCCGCCAACCAACGCGAGTAAGCCAAGCACCAGCACGGCAGTGACGATCCGACGGAAGCTACGCATGGGCTGAGGCTAGCCCGTCGGACCGGACAACTGTCCCAGCACCAAGTGCGAAGGTGCTCAGGTCGCTGGAGACAGGATTTGTGTCAGGGTTGGCGACCGATGAAGCCAAGCAGTTGCGTCTGCTCATCAGCATCGTCGGGCACGGCAACCTTGGCGCCATACTGTCCAGAAGCGCGGAGCATCTCATCCAAGGGGAGCATCCCGACCAACATCCGGTGGACCTGGTCGGGGTCTAGTCGTTCGTCACCGCCGGTCGCCCGAGCGAGGTCCCAGGTATGCATCAGCACGTCGCCGGTGACGAACATGTCAATAGCGTCGGGCAGCGCGTGTTCGCCAGCCATCTCGTGTGCGAACCGTCGATCTGCGCTTGCCGGGTCATCGAGCACCGCCTGAAAGGTGTCGGCGAGATTGCGCCAAGCGCCCACCGGGTCCTCATCGACCGACGGCCCAGGGGGCACCTCGACACCCCCCGCCGGCCCAAACAGCGACGGAACCCACTCGACGAGATGTCGTACGACGTCGCGTGCCACCCAACCTTCGGGCGGTGCGGGGTTCTCCCAAGCGGCCTCGGGCACTGACTCCGCGACGCGGGTGAACTGCCCCGCTATTGTGCGGAAGCGCTCGGCGTTTTCATTGGCACTCATTGGTCCTGCTTATCAGAAATCGGGTGGTGACGGCTCGTCTGCCCTGACTCGATTCAGGTCAGCACGTAGGGTCTCGACGTGACTACATCAACCTCGGACCACCAGCGGCTAGCGGTTCCCTCCACACTGGCGCGCACCATCGGCCGCATCCTGCTCGGCAGCTTTATGGCGTTCGCCGGCGTCTCGCACTTCACCGCGGCCGACGAATTTGCCGCCCAGGTGCCCCCATGGATGCCGTTCCCTGAGGCAATCATCTATGTCTCGGGAGTGATTGAAATCGCCCTAGCCCTTGGCCTTTGGTTTGCCCCGCGCCACTTGCGTCCGCTCGTTGGCTGGGCGCTAGCAGCCTTCTACGTCGTGATCTTCCCCGGCAACATCTCTCAATATCTCACCGGGACTCCCGCCTTCGGGCTAGACAGTGATCTGGCCCGCCTGATCCGACTGTTCTTCCAGCCCGTCTTGATCCTCTGGGCGTTGTGGTGCACCGGCGCTTGGGCGACCTACCGCTCCAAACGCCAGGGCTGATTGACGCTATCCGGATTTAGTGGAAGCGGCGTCCGGCGGCTTTTTTGGAGAGGCCGGTTCGATCCAGCAGCATCGTGAGTCCGCCGTTCCAAAACGCGAAGCCGGCGCCGGTGATCATCGCCAGATCGAGATCCTCGGGGGCCGCCACAACGCCCTCGTCGAGCATCCGCCTGGCCTCGTCGGCTAGCGCCAGCAGCGCCCGCTCGCGGACCTGCTCCGCGACCTAACGCCACCGAACCCGGTTCGATCAGGGCAACAACCTCAGGGTCAAGCGTGCCGTCGGCGAGGTAGAAACCCCGTTTGCCTGCGGCAACGACGCGTTGCATCGTCGGGCGACACCGAGAATCGATCCGGGAAAGCCTCTGCCAATGTGGTGCCGTTGTGGAGGGCGATCGGTGGACCGACCAAGCCCAACAACACCAAAGGCGGCATTGGAGTGATGCCCGCAAACGCTCGATCGGCCACCTCCGGCGGGGTGCCTTCATCGATGATGGTGCTGACTTCACCAAGGAAGCGGCCCAACAACCGATTGACGATGAACGAAGGTGAGTCCTGGACCAGGATCGCGGTCTTTCGCAACGACTTGGCGGCCCCAAACGCCGTAGCCAGGGTGGCCTCGTCGGTGCTGCTTGCCCTGCCCGATCTCCAAGCAGTGGCATCACGGCGACCGGGTTAAAGAAGTGGAAGCCAACGACCCGCTCGGGGTGCGCCAAGCCGGAGGCCATTTCGGTGATCGACAGCGACGAGGTGTTCGTCGCCAAGATGCATTCTGGCTGAGACAGCCGCTTCGACCTGCGCGAAAACTTGTTTCTTGACCGCCATCTCCTCAAAGACCGCCTCAATCACGAAGTCGGCCCCAACAAGGGCTTCCGCCGTGTCGACCGCTCCGGTCACAGCCGCCTTGGCTCGAGCGACCGCATCGGCCGGCATCCGACCCTTGGCTTGGAGTTTGTCGAGTTCGGCATGGACATAGCTAACGCCCTGGGTTACCCGCTCGGCGTCCAGATCTGTGAGCACGACCGGCACCTTCAGGCGGCGTACGAACAACAGCGCTAGTTGGCTGGCCATTAACCCAGCACCGACGATGCCGATCTTGGTTACCGGTCGCGCGAGGGTCGAATCGGGCGCCCCGACAGGCCGCTTAGCCCGCTTCTGGACCAGATCGAAGGCATACATGCTCGCCATCAATTCAGGAGTGCCAGCCAGGTCTTCGAGGGCCTGATCTTCAGCAGCGAAACCTTCTTCACGCGTGGCCGTCCGGGCAGCGGCGATGAGTTCGAGTGCCCGCGCGGCCGCGGGCGAGGCCCCACCGGTCTTGCCGCGCACAATTGGCTTCGCCGCGTATGCAGAGCCGCGTCCCACGCCTCGCCACGGTCGGGCTCAGGACGAGCAACCACCACATCGCCACGGAGTACGCCGGGCCGCAAAGGTCAGCGATTGCTCCAGGAAGTCAGCGCCACCAAAACAACATCCGCCAGGCCAAACTCAAACGCCTGGGTGCCTTGAAGGGTGCGGCCATTGCTCAGCGGGTTGTCGAGGATGAGTGACACGGCACGGTCGGCCCCAGCAATTGCGGGACCAGCCAGGCGCCACCCCAGCCCGGAATCAGGCCCAACATCACCTCGGGCAATCCGAGTGCGCCGGCGGAATCCTGGACCGTGCGATAGTCGCAATGCAGAGCGACCTCTAAGCCCGCCGCCAAGAGCCACCCCGTTGACGAACGCAAAACTCGGCTTGCCAGCGTCTCGCTCAGCTTTCGGAAGATCGCGTGACCTAATTCGGCAATCACCCGCACACCGCTGGGTCCGTGAGCGCCAACGGTGCCGAGGTCTGCACCGGCCGCGAAGATGTAGGGCTTGCCGGTGATGCCGATCGAGGTCACATCAGGGTCGGCCAAGGCCGCATCGATAGCGGCGTTGAGCTCGAGCAGTCCCGTCGCACCAAATGTGTTCGGTCGGCGGTGGTCATGTCCGTTGTCGAGGGTGATCAGACCCATGACTCCGGCATCGCCCGCCCCCGGACCGCCCAGCGGCACCTTGCGCAGCAAAGCGTGGGTGACCACCTCGGCATCCGATGCCAAAGCAGCGGCGCGCTCAAAAACGTCGTTCATGCGAGGTTCTCCCAAATCACAGTGCCGCCCATGCCGATGCCGATACACATCGTGGTCACGCCGTACCTCACTCCAGGCTCAGCCGCGAAACGGGTCGCCAGCTGATTCATCAGACGAACGCCGGACGATGCCAGCGGGTGACCCATCGCGATCGCGCCGCCGTAGGGATTAACCCGAGGGTCGTCGTCGGCGAGTCCGAAGTGATCGAGGAAAGCGAGCACCTGCACGGCAAACGCCTCATTGACCTCAAAGGCGCCAATATCGTCGATTGTGAGGCCGGCTTGGGCAAGCGCGCGTTCGGTTGCGGGGACTGGCCCAATGCCCATCACGTCTGGCGAGACGCCCGCGAAGGCGAAGGAAACGAGCCGCATCTTGGGGGTTAGCCCCAACTCTTCGGCCGTGTCCTGCGCGGCCAGAAGCGACATGGTCGCGCCATCGTTGATCCCCGAAGCGTTGCCAGGGGTCACCTTGCCGTGTGGTCTAAACGGCGTACGCAGCGTGGCCAAGATCTCCAGGCTGGTGTCCGGACGGAGAGCTTCATCGACGGTCGCCAAGCCATAGCCCTGCTCGGCGTTGCGCGTGGCGACAGACACCAGGTCAGGCTGGAGGGTCCCGGCTTGATAAGCCGCCGCAGTCCGCTGATGCGACCGCACCGCAAAGGCATCGCAGCGTGCCTTGGTGATCTCCGGATAGCGGTCGTGCAGGTTTTCAGCCGTTTTTCCCATCACCAGCGCATCCGGATCGACGATTCGCTCAGCCAGAAACCGCGGGTTGGCGTCGAGCCCTTCGCCCATCGGATGACGACTCATGTGTTCGACGCCGCCGGCGAGCGCGAGGTCCGTCGAGCCGAAGGCGATCGCTGACGCAGCCGTGGTCACGGCCGTCATGGCACCGGCACACATGCGGTCAATCGAATAGCCGGGGACAGTGACAGGGAGCCCAGCCAAGAGTGCCGCGGTGCGGCCAATGGTCAGGCCCTGATCGCCGATCTGCGTGGTCGCCGCGATGGCAACCTCACCGATGCGATCGTGTGGCACGCCAGGGTTGCGGCGAAGGAGTTCGGTGATGCACTTGACGACGAGATCATCTGCACGGGTTTCGGCGTAATAGCCGCCGGCTTTGCCGAACGGAGTCCGCACACCGTCGACAAAGTAAACCTCTCGCAGGCTGCGGGGAGTGTGAGTTGTGGGCACTAGAACACCCTAGGTTACTGACCGGTAACAATCAACCGTTTAGCTGCTCGTACGGCGCTGAAGATAGGCCCGGCCGCGCGGCGAGAGGGCATAGCCGACCTCAAAACTCTGCGTGAGGCCGAGGTTCTTCAGCTTGCGTACGTCGAGTTTGAAGGGATCGCGCTCGCGCCCGACCAACTCGGCCAAGTCGGGTGCACGTCGGCGGGAATGTTCTCGAATTAGTTCGAGAGTCTGGGTCGTCCAGGGGCCGTGTGAGCTGGCCCGGTCCAGCCGATCAAGCCTAACCACGATGGCGGCGTAGTCCTCGTCGGTCAGCTCACCACGCTCACGCAGTGCGATCCGGGGATCCTCGCCGACCCACGCAAGCTCCACCCGCCAGGTCTGCTGGGTTGGATCGTCGCGCAGCCTGGCTCGAAGTTTGTCCGCGTTTGGATGTCCCGCGAGGACGGCCTCCTCATCGGAGATGGCGGCCGGGTCGACGAGGCGAACATCGACGACCCGGACCACACCAGCAGAGGTCACAAACTGCGAGCCCACTTTGACGTCCTGCCGCTGCCACCGTCGGAAGGCCAGGCTCACGGTGCCTGCGCGCACGCCTTGGGCCACCTTCATGGGAAGCATCACGGAGAAGAGCGTCCCACAAACTCGGGTTAGGGCTTGTTGGCGGCGCCAAGGACGTATTTCCGCATGCCCGACTTCTTGAAGCCCGCGAGCGCACCGGCATTTTCGGTGAGTCTGAAATTGCAGCCCTCGACGGCAGAACCCCATTGGATCACTGCCTTGACGCGGGGCTTGGACTTCAGCGCCTTGCCGACGCCGCGATACCAAGCCCCTGCCTGAGCAGTGTTGTGGGTGCCGTATTCGCCCATCATCAGCGGCTTCTTGCGGACACCTGGGGTGCTCAGTGCCCACGAATAGAAGTAATCGAACGTCTGGGCGGGCGTCTTATAGGGAGAGCCGTGGCAGGTGTGGAAGTTGTAGGGATCCCAGCCGACCCAGTCGACGTACTTGCGACCGGGGTAGTAGGGCGCGAACTTGTTCTTGTCCCACCCGGCCGGCACCCAAGCAAACTTTACGTTGGTCGCGCCAACCTCGCGGAAGACGGTGACGATGTGGCGGAACGCCGCGCGGTATTCGGCGGCATCAGTGGCGCGATTGGATGGGTTGGTGCTGACCCCACCTTGGGACCAGGAGCCCTCCATCTCGTGGTCAAAGTCGATGATGACGCGCTTGCCCCACTGCTTGAGGGCTTGAGCCTGGGGGCGAATGATCGACGCGTCATAAGCACCGCTGGTGATATCGACGTAGCGGGCGCTGTTTCGCGTGCCGTAGTCAATGGCATTCCACGAGAGTTGCCACGTGCGGCCGCCCTTGCCGAGCGCTCGCTGTTGGTCGTTGGGGAAGACTTTGCCTGGCTGCCAGCCCCAATAGGCCTTGATCATGTCGAAACGTCGACCGACCTGCTTCTCGAGCGACTTATAAGGATGGCTTCCGCCGGACGGCGAAAGATAAGAGCCCCACAGGATGCCGCAGGAGGGGACAAACTTCTCGTTGCGCTTGCAGCGGTTTCGAACCGCCTTGGCTTTGGCCGCGACGGCCGTGGCCTTTGCCACTGGGGCTGACGCCGTGGTGGGAGCGGCGTTAACTGTTGGCGCTGGACCAAGGGTCACGATCAGCGCTAGGGAGGTCACCAAAGCGCCGAGATATGACACCTTGGCGCGGCGGGGATGGACGGTGGTGGGGGGTTCGGAGTTCACGTTGAACTTCTCCTGGACTCGGTTCGGCCCAGCCGTTCTCGAGACTGGCTACAACCGATCTCGAACGCGCCGGACACACACAAGCAATTCAGGCTACCCGAAGGGTGTAGCTGGCCATCAATGCTCGAGCCCCGCTACGTCGTGGGTGTAAACCTCGGTGTCAAGGTATTGCCTCAGTTTGCGAATGGAGTTGCGCAGATAACGCGGCGTCATTTCCCGGATAGCAGCCGTGCTGGAGGCGACGATGTCGTTCATCATCAGCAGGTTGCGTGAAGCCACCAGGGCCTCGAACTGTTCGCGGGAATAGTCCGGCAACTGCTCAACTTCGGCATACCCCTCCAGCAACGCAACTTCGGTCGGCTCGTTGGGTCGCAAATAGTAGGCACTAATGGCGAGGTCGAGGAGCGGGGTGGCCAGACCGCTGTCGTCGAAGTCGAAGACCGCCAACTCCCCCTGATGCCACTTGAGGTTGGCGCCATGAAGGTCGGCGTGTAACGGACGCGGTGTGGCGGCACGACCCATCTGGGAGAAGCCGATCCTGGTGCGAGTCAGCGCTTCAGCAACAACCTCACTCGCGTCAGCGCTGATGGCGTCAATATCGGGGTTGCCGGTGAGCCGGTCAGGGTCGTTGAACAGCGGGTCCTCGAAGAGGGGCAGATCAGCGTCGGAAGGCATCATCCAGGTCTCCGCATGCCGGTGCAGGTGGGCGGTCAGCCGTCCCACATGCCTCGTGCGGGTCGCGGATGCCCTAAAGCCCAGTTCGGGCCCGGGCAACCACGACATCAACACCGCTGGCAGCGTGCGCCCCAGCGACCCGACGTACACCTCAGCGCGTAGGCGTCCGGCGCGGGTTGGTTGCGGTACCGGCACCTTGAGATCGGTCTCGGTGGCAAGAGCCGCAAGCCAGGCAGCCTCCGCGTTGAGGTTTCCCGGCGTACGCCGTGAGTTGACGTTCAGCCGCAGCGCAAAGCGGTCTCCGGCAGGAGTTTCAACCCGGAAAGTGGTGTTGTAGTCGTGGTTGAGCAACCGCAACCGAGCCACCTCGATCGGCCAGTGCGCCAACACCTCCGTGGCCGCCCGCCTCAACTGGTAGATCTGCTGGCGCGTGCTCAGCGCTGACGAAGTCACTCATCCGCGGGCGAGTCGCCAGCGAGGCGCAACAGATCCTCGGGAGTCGGAACCAGACGGTGACCCAGCCACGTCGCGGAAGCCTACCCGCCTGAACATCTGTCCATAGACACCATCTCGCCAGCCCACCGTGCTGACGGGAGTCGTGACAGGAAGCGTCGCTCGCCCTGGGTGGCCTCGCCCTCGGACCCCCCCGCGTTTCAATCCGATGAAGGTGAGACCGGCGTCCAGGCTCGAAAGGTCGCCGGTGCCCAAGTCACAACCGGCTGAGGCAGTCATCAACCGTGCCCTAGGCACGAATTTGGCGCCTTGGACCTCGCATTCAGCCTCGCAATCGTGCCCAAGGCACGACTTGAGCACGTGGCCTAGATGTGTGCCTAGTTGCCGAGAAACACCAGGGTTCTGATCTACAACCGAATCATGATGGGAGGCTAACCCAAGCCAGCCGCCGGTGACCTAGCCTGACTCGGGTGAATGCCGTGCACCAACTCTCGCGAAAACAGGCGCGCCGGATCGCCGTTCAAGCACAACTGCTTGCCCTGCCATCAGCGGAGAACTTCAGCGAGTGTCCTGCGACACCTGACCATCTTGCAAGCCGACCCGGTGTCAGTGATTGCACCCAACGCCGATCTGGTGATGTGGAGTCGGTTGGGGTCGGCCTACGACCCGACCGAGCTAGCCGAAGCCATGACCACCGGGCAGGTCGTCGAACTCAACGGTCTATTGCGGCCCGCAGCAGACATTGCTTTGTTCCGAGCGCAGCTGGCAGCGTGGCCAACGCGCGACTGGCAAGCAGGTGCCGCTGAGTGGGTGCTCGCCAACGATGACTGCCGCCGCGACATCTTGGAGAAGTTGAGTGACGAAGGACCGCTGCCTGCAAGTGCGCTGCCTGACACCACTGCGGTCCCCTGGCAATCGAGTGGCTGGAACAACAACCGCAATATCCGGATGCTGCTCGACTGCCTGGTCGCCAAAGGCGAGGTGGCGGCCGCCGGGTGGGAGGGCCGCGAACGTCTGTGGGACCTCGCCGAGCGGGTCTACGCCGACGTACCCGTTGTTCCGCTCAAGGAGGCGATGTTGGAACGCGACGTACGCCGCCTTCAGGCGCTCGGCATCGCCCGCTCCAAAACCGCGCAGACGCCGACCGAACCCAACGACGTTGGGGAGGCCGGCGAACCCGCGGTGGTCGAGGGCGTGAAGGGCACCTGGCGCGTTGACCGAACGTACGTCGATCAGCCATTCGAGCCACGAACGGCCCTGCTGTCGCCGATTGATCGGTTGGTCTATGACCGCTTGCGGATGGCGGAGCTCTTCGAGTTCGACTATCAACTCGAGATGTTCAAACCTGCTGCCCGGAGGCGGTGGGGCTATTGGGCGCTGCCGATCCTCCACGGCGATCGACTGGTTGGCAAGGTGGACGCGACAGCCGACGGCGACGCTGGCGTGCTTCGCGTGGACGCCGTCCACGAAGACGGCCAATGGTCACGGGAGATGCGCGACAGCGTCGAGCACGAACTGCAGGATCTGGCGATCTGGCTCGACCTCACGGTTCAGCACTAGTCCGGCAATTTGGTCGCAGGCACCGCGTGGAATGTTCTCCACTGACCGCACTGCGACGTCTCATCCGCCGGCGACGGCGATCTCCTCAAGGATCAAGTCGCCGTTGATCATGGCGCCAGCCATCGCTGCGGCCGCAGCCGAGGCACCAACCTGGGCCATCAGATCCGTGACGTTTCCTGCGGCCGACACTCCCGGCACGCTCGTTTTGCCCACCGGGATCAGCTGGGATGAAGACCCCGAACCCACTCGGGTGCGGCTCAACCGCCAAGCCAAGGTCCGCCAAGAAGGCGGCCCGCGCCACGAGATGCGTAGTCACGACCAAGGCATCACACGGCGCCGTCGTACCATCCGAGAGGTGCAGTCCAGAGAGGTGATCGTCGATGACTTCGAGACCGACCACTTGTGCCTGCACAACGGGGATGCCACGCGCGGCCAGCGCTTTGAGTTGCTCCGCATCCGGAATGTAGCCGCATGGGCAAACAGAGTTACATTGGCGCTCAATTGGCGGAACATCTGCGCCTGGTGAGCCGCCATCGGGCCGGTGGCGAGGATGCCGATCACCTGATCGCGCACCTCCCAGCCATGGCAATAGGGGCAGTGCAAAACGTCTTTGCCCCAACGTTCGGGCAGGCCCGGGACGTCGGGCAGGGTGTCAACGAGGCCAGTGGTGACCAACAGCCGGCGGGCCGTCGTACGCCGTCCATCGGCCAGCGACACCTCAAAGCCACCTTCCAGCGTTCCCTTCGCCCGCGACACCTCGCCGGCCACGACATCCGCGCCATATCCTCGAACCTCCGCTCGGCCGCGCTCGAGGAAGTCCCGTGGCGACATGCCTTCACTTCCCAACAAGCCGTGGATCGCATGGGCTGGGGCGTTGCGAGGTTGCCCAGCATCGATGACGGCGACGGAGCGGCGAGACCTGCTCAGCATCAGCGCTCCGCTCAGTCCGGCGGCGCCGCCGCCAATCACCACGACGTCGTACGCCGACTTCAGTTCGTCAGTTATCTCCATGTGTGGCAATCATCCAAGCCCGACACGCAGGTTGACAACTATCGTTGCTGATCTGGCAAAGTGGTCGCCATGGATGCGTCGCTTGAACACGCCTTGACCGCCGTTGGCCCGCGCTTGCGCGCCCTCAGACAAGTACGCGAGACCACCCTCAGCGAACTCGCTGCCACGACCGGCATCTCGGTCAGCACGTTGTCACGCTTGGAGTCCGGAGATCGGCGGCCGACCTTGGAGTTGTTGCTCAAGTTGGCCCAGGCACATGGCGTGAGCCTCGACGAACTGGTTGACGCACCGCCCACCGGGGATCCGCGCATTCACCTCAAGGCGGTCACGCGAGGCGGCATGACGATGCTGCCGCTCACCAAAAGGCCAGGTGGCATCCAGGCCTTCAAGCTGATAATTCCGCCCACCAAAAAGCACCGTGGCCCAGAGGACGCCAAGACCCATGAGGGCTATGAGTGGCTCTATGTGCTCAACGGCAGGCTACGGATGATTCTGGGCGAGCACGACCTGGTTCTCAAACCGGGTGAAGCAGCCGAATTCGACACCCGAGTGCCCCATTGGTTCGGCGCCGCCGACTCTGAACCGGTCGAGGTGCTCGTGCTTTTTGGCAAGCAGGGCGAGAAGGCCCACTTGCGCGCTGGCCCCAAACGCTGAGCCGAACAGAGTGGAGGAAATGGCGCACTGGGTGCGCCATTTCCTCCATCCTGATGCGCCTAGCGAGGCTCGATCTCGCCCATCTCGCCAAACCCAGCGTGGTCAGCCTCGAGGTAGATGATCTGCGGGCGAGCCGACACCAGGTCGGGCATGGTGCTCATGAAGTTGGCAACGTGGTCGGTGGCCATGTGGTCGCCACCGGCCCCGTCTTGGAAGCCCTCGATGCAGACATATTCGTTGGGGTCATCGAGGCTGCGGGAGACCTGGAAGAACACGTTGCCGGGCTCGGCGTTGACGGCCTTGGTGTAGGAGTCGGCGAGGGCCAACCACTCTTCGGTCTTCTCTGGGCGAATCGGGAATTTGACGGTGATGAAGATCATGTGCGCAGCGTATTCCCGTCACAGCCCGGCTGGCGATGCCCTCGGTCAACATTGACCGCTGAGATTCCGCTCAGGCTGGCTAGATCGAGTCCAAGATCGTGGTCCGGCGGGCGTCGTACTCCTCGGGTGTGATCAGCCCGCCCTGTTGCAGCTGAGCAAGCTCCTGGAGTCGGGCCTCCGCGCTTCCGTAGCCAGCCGTCATGGGCGCCTGACGGGCTCTGACGACAAGCCAAATCACCACAAGTAAAACTATGAAGGGGAGCAGCATGGAGACCAAGGCCATCAGCATGAAACCCACGTCCGGCACCAGGAAGTTCGTTCCCGAGTCAGTAACCATTGCGTCCACCCTTCGCTGCGCTGCTCGTACGCTCTGCTTGCGGGGTTAGCTTTTGCCGTCGCAGCCACGGTTGTAGGTCGACTGCTTCATCGCCGGCGCCTTGATCGACTTCGCGTTGGCGCGCTCGAGGGTGTAGTGACGCACCCAGTCCATCTGCAGCCAGGACTGGCGCATCTTCTTGCCCTTGACGCCGGTGATCACGAACTGCGGGCGGTACTTCACGCCGGCCAGCGCCTTGGAGCGTCGCTCGGTGCGGATCACCTTGGTGTCAACGAACCAGGAGATGTGATCGCGCGTGACCTCGATGGCGTAGGTGTGCCAAGCACGCGAGCGCAGGTCCAGCGGCTTAGTGAAATTGAAGGCGTTGTTGGGCTTAGTGCGGACAGTCCCACGCACCAGACGGTCGCCCGGGGTGTAAGCCGCCATCACGATCTTGTTGCCCTCACACATGGAGCCGTTGGCCGGGCCAAGCTCCCAGTTGAACTGGAACTGCTGCCCGGTCTTGCCCAATTCGACGGCGCGCATGCGAGTCTCCCAGCGCCCATAGCGGGCCGCCTTGCCTTGCGGCCAAGAAACCAGTTTGTTGGTCTTGGCGCCGACCTTGAGCGTGAGCATGCCGCTTTGCATCCCGATCCGTTTGCGGTTGGTGGCGGTCCAATGACTCGGGAAGGCTCCGGTCTCAAACTCATCGCGCCACTTCTCGCGACCCCAACGGAAAACCTTGCCCGCGTTGGTGGGGTGGGCGCAGGCGCCGATGCAGCCAGCCAGCTCAATCTCGTCGTCGACGGGGGCTGATGACGGCGTCAGGAACGACGCTGTGAGCGCCATGGCTAGGAGGCCAACACTGGCCACCGAACCCGCCGTACGTCGTGCCAAAGCGGATCTCAAAGAAGATGTGCGTGAGGTCATGGGGCTTCACGCTATGCGGATCTTGGCTATTGGTCCAACCGAGACTATTGGCGTGGGGGGTTCTCAACGCTACGTTGGAAGGACGCCTAAGTCTGGGAGATCGCTATGTCAACAACTCGGATCGCACCTGTTCATAAGCAGCGCCTGCGCCCCATTGCTTTGGGTGCCGCGGCGCTCAGCCTGGCTCTGGCCGCCGGATTAACCAACAGCGCGATGGGCGCTGCGGCTCCCGCGGTCGCCCCCGACCCTGATCTTTCTGACAGCGGAACGGTGCAAGTGGTCTTTGTGGATGCGCCAACGGTTGCCCAACGCAATCGCGTGGTGGCCCTCGGGGTTGACTACACCGAACACGCGAACGCCCAAGGGATCGAGGTCATCCTGCACGGTGATAGCGACGCCGCCCTGCTTCGCAAGGCCGGGTTCAAGTGGCAGGTCAAAGTCCGCGACCTTGAGGCAAAGATGGCCGAGGCTCGCAAAGCTGACGCCCGCTACGACGCCGCCGTGGCCACCTCCCCGTTGCCAAGCGGCCGCACCACTTATCGCTTCTATGCGGACTATCTCGCCGACCTCAACCTGTTGGCCAGCAAATACCCCCGGCTGACCAAGCCGATCACGATTGGCACAAGCGTGCTGGGTGAACCCATCCGCGGACTCGAGATCAGTCGCGATGCCGACAAAGTGGCCGACGGCAAGCCAGTCTTTTTGATGATGGGTGTCCATCACGCCCGTGAGTGGCCGAGTTCGGAGCACACGATTGAGTTCGCGTTCGACCTGCTACAGAGTTATGCCGCCGGCAACAGCCGGGCACGCCGAGTGCTCTCCTCCGAACGCATAATCGTCGTTCCGATCGTCAACGTCGATGGTTTCCAGGTCTCCCGCAACGCGGCCGCTCTCGGTGACTTCTCGCTGTTCGACTATGAGATGAAGCGTAAGAACTGCACGGTTTCGGTCACGACTCTCCCCGAATACCTGGGTGGCACCTGTGATGACAACCCAGCCGGGCGCCTGCGTGGCACCGATCCCAACCGCAATTACCCCGGGTTCTGGGGCGGGTTCGGCGCGAGTGCGGACTGGTCCGACGACACTTTCCGCGGAGATGGTCCGGGAGACACTCCAGAGATTGATGCCGTACGCCGATTAATTTCGCAGCGCGCGGTGACCGTGCTGATCACCAACCACACCTACTCCAACCTGATCCTGCGCCCGCCGGCCTTGGCCAGCACGGGCAAGGCTCCAGACGAGGTGCAATACAAGGCCCTCTCAGACACGATGGCCGCGTCAAACCAATACGCCAGCCAAGCGTCCTACCAGCTCTATGACACCTCAGGTGGCACCGAAGACTGGAGTTATTGGAACACCGGTGGCTATGGATTCACCTTTGAGATCGGGCCAGACAGTTTCCACCCGGAGTACGCCGACGCGGTGGTGGGCGAATATCTCGGCCTGGCCCCAGCTGCCGGCGAAGGACTGGGCGGCAACCAGGAGGCCTACTACAAGGCCGCCGAAGCAGCCATGGACCCGGCGCAACACTCCCGCATTGTTGGCAAAGCCCCCAAGGGCAGAGTGTTGACGGTGCGCAAGAGTTTCTCCTCGGAGACCTCGCCGGTCCTCGACATCGACGGGAATCCAGGTGAAGCGCTCACCTATGACGACACGTTGACGACCCGGTTGGTCACCTCAGGCGGCCGGTTCACGATGAACGTCAATCCGTCGACCCGGCCGGTGGTGGCCGGGCGGTATGGCCGCGATCCGCTGGCTGATCCGCAGGACTCCGATCACCTTCGTCAACCCCGACGGGATTCCAGAGTTTGGTGTGGGCGAGACCGTGGAGTTTGCGATTGGGGGGCTTCCGGAGGTCGACAACGGTGCTGCCGATTTCTCGTTCTCCTGGCCAGGAGCGGCCGACTGGGACTTCTTCATCTTTGACGAAGCCGGCAACCTGGTGACGTTCGCGGCATCCCTGGCCAACCCAGAAACCGTGACGATTCCCGATCCGGTAGCGGGCAACTACACCCTTTTGGCCGACAACTATGAGGCTGGCTCGGTCACCGACGATTGGGCCGGTGGCGTGAGCTTCCGAGGCCCGGAACCGGCGACCTACACCGGCATCAAGGAAGCCTGGATCCTGACCTGCCGGACTTCTTCGGGTCGGGTGTTGGCCAGCCAAGAGGTGATCGTGGACCGCGGCGAGCAGTTCGATGCTGGGCAGGCCTGCAGCCCGACCAGTGTCGCGCGAGCCGCCAAACGCTGAGTTTCAGCACACAAGGAAGTGGGTTGTGGCGCCGGGTGCGCCACAGCCCACACTTTGGTTCAAAGTTGTTCAGCAGCCGCCGTCGTACGTCGTCTGCAGCATCGGGGGCGCTTGCTTGATGGGTTTCGCGTGTTTGCGTTTGAGCGTGTAGAAGCGCACCCAGTCCATCTGCAGCCAGGATTCGCGCATGGCAACCTCTGGGGTGCCGGTCAGGACAAACTGCGGCCGGAAGGCGATCCCGGAGAGGGCCTCGGGCCGACGTTCGCGGCGGACAACCTTGCGATCAACGAACCACACGACCCGTTTCGGCGTGACCTCGATGGCGTAGGTGTGCCAGGCCCGGGAGCGCAGATCGCGCTTGCGCCAAAACTGGAACTCGCGGTCGGGAAGCGTGCGGACTGCTCCGCGGACATACACATCGCCGGGGGTGTACGACGCCATGATGATCTTGCTGGCCTCGCAATTGCTTCCGTCGGCGGGCGCAAGCTCCCAGTTGAACTGGAACTGCTCACCCGTGGTGCCAAACTCGACCGCGCGCACTCTGGCCTCCCACCGACCCTTGGTGGCTGAGCGATCCGTAGGCCACACGACGAGCTGGTCGGTGCTGGTCGTGGCCTTGATGGTCAACATGCCATGCTGCTGACCAATGGCACCCTCGCCGGTGAACGTCCAATTGCTCGGAAATGGCGGAGTCTCAAACTCGTCGCGCCACTTCTCGCGACCCCATCTGAACACCTTGGCCGCGTTCGTCGGCTTGTCGCACGCACCGATGCAGCCCGCCAACTCGATCTGATCTTCGGTGATCGGGGGATCGCTAGGGGTCGCGGCAACGGTCAGGCCCAGAAGCAGAATTCCGGCAAGCAGGCCGCGCAGGAGGGAGGTCATGCGGCCTCACGCTAGGGCTCGCTCGGGCCACGGTCCAGTCTTGGGGTCCAAGACTGGGTAACAATGGGCAGATGCGGATCCGGGCGGTGGTGGCGGCGGCGTTGACGGTTGTGGCTCTTTCGGCCTGCCTGGCACCGTCGAGTGAGGAACTGGCTGCGTCTGTTCAGGACCTGCCCAGCGTCATCAGCGTAGAAGTCACTGAAGCCGACGGCGACGACACCATCGGTTCTATTCCGAAGGTCGTGTCGGTCACGATGGAGTCGGACTCCACACGGGCCGAGATCATGGCCGTCTTTGACGAGTACGCCGACGAGCGCCGCGATGGGTCGGTGCAGACCGTCTGGCTTGACTTGGTCGGCGACACCACGGCGAGCACCAATAGCGGATTGGGTGCCCTCGACCGTGCAATGACGGTGATGGTCGCTGCAGTGGCTGAGCCTGACATGGACTCCGTGGAGATGCCTTCAGGCCAGGAATTGCGTTTGGAAATGAGTCCCGTCGGATTTGAGCGAGTGCAAGACGTGGCGGCGACGTACTGGGGTGCCCTGCGCAATCCTCAGGACTTATTGGTCCAGTCCGACGCCTTCGTCGTCATCCGCGGCCCCAAGCGCGCCGACCGGTTCCGAGCCCGGACCGAGGTCGCGGAGGCGGTGCATCGTGAGTTTGGTCTCACGGGCGTCCGGCTGGCGGCGTACTTTCCATTGGAGCTGATCGTGACACCGGGGGCCGACCTTGACGCCGTTCGGGCGGTGGTGGCGCAGACCGCTGACCCGCGGCTCGTCGGCAAGTTCGAAGTGCGTGACGACGCCGGCGTCGACCTCACTGGCGCGCGGGGCGACTTCCTCCTGCAATCACGTCGGGTGGTGAATGCGATTCGGTATGACGACGCCTTTCGGTGGGCCGCCATCCGCGATGGCGAGCTCCAGGTGGGGGCCGACACCGTGCCACAGGCCCTTGAGCTTGATGGCTACTACGGCAGCGGGGAGGACGCCGGTTTTGAGTCTCTTCCGCTTCGGTATGTCATCCGGGATGGCTCGGACGTCGGCAAGGTGAAGGATGTGTGGATCCACCACTCTCAGCCATTGCACCTAGCCGGACAGGACGAGTGGGACACCTTCTCGTGGACTCAGCACGACCGTCAGTCACAGTTGCGGGTCGTATTGACCGATGGGGTGGGTGCCCGTCGGGCAGCCCAATCACTGGCCAAGGCGACCGGAGGCACCGCCATCTGCACGATCGTCTGGCCCTCGGGGACCGGGCTTCCTCCTGTGACAGTCACCCCCGATCAATTGGCCGAGACCATCACGTTGAGTCCTAACACCGATCCAGCGATCGGCGCGGAACTCAAGGCCGGCTGGGCCGAAGGGCTCCGCTGATTAAGCACCCAAGAGCGCCGGCGCAGGTGCTTCACTCGCGCACAAGCGGCTTGTTTCTACGCTACCTTTAGCAGGGTCTCTACCCTACCTTTAGCGGGTTTGACTCCCGACTGGTGCTGCAATCCGACCGTGAACGCCTAGCGAGGCCGCCTCGGCTGCCGCAGTGCCGGCCAGCCACCCGGCTGAATTGGAGACGCTCGCCTGAGTTGATGACACCCGCGGAAACATCGCTTTGAACGCCGCCCCCACTCGCTCTTGTTGATCGGCGAGCAGTCGCACGAGTTCCTGCCCTGGGGGTAGGTCGTTGGCGGCCAGATGCACCGAGTCGTCCACAGTTTGGGCATTTGCTTCGCGCAGCCGTTGCCCAATCCGCGAAGCAAAGGAGACGAGGAACGACTGGCGAAAGGAGCGTGTCCGCGAAACTCCGTAGTGGTCTCGTTGTTCACCATGGCGCAGCAGTGCGCGATTCGCCTGGACCATGAGGGAAGTTGACAACATGTCAACGGCATCGAGATCACCCCGGTCCCCGACAACAGTGCAGACTCCGATCATCTCGCTAAAGACGGCCCTGCACCGGTTTGCGTCGGCGACCGCGTTGACCAAACTGGCCTTAGCCTTCAGATAGGGAGCGTCGAGCCACACCCTTAATGTCGCGACCGTCCTCGCTCCCGAGGCGCCTGAGTTGCCGTCGGTGACGAGTCGTTCCAGCGCATAGCGGCTGATCAACTCTTGAGCCTTGGCTGATAGCGCCTCGGCTTCCTCATCAAATGTGGTGCGCTCCGCTTTGGCCAGCAGACCGCGCACGGTGGCCAGCTTCTTGGTGCGCTCGGCTGAGAGGGCAGCCTCCGCGGCAGCCTCCTGGGCCAAAGACTGGGCGTCGGGCAGCAGGATCGGTGTGCCCAGGGGCACAAACTCCAAGATGGCGACGATGCGCAGACCGCAAGCGACGGCGGATTCTGTTGCTGCAAGCGTGCCTTGCGCGCTCACTTGGGCTAGACACTCGGCCGGCTCAACGCCCAAGCGGCGGCGTACCAACTCCTCAACCTCGTCGGCGCGCCAGCCACCGCTGATCACCCTGGCAACCTGTCGAGCCACCAGGGCAGCGACAGCCGAAGACATCAGCGGAAGGGAAACACCTGGCTCTTCTTGGAGGAGGCTTCGCGCCACCCAGTTAGCATCCGTTTGAGACGGCACGCCTGCTCGGCACAGTCGATGCACGGCCGCCAGCACGGCGCTTTCTGCCACGGTCTTCAGTGCCCCATCCTCTGGCTCGTCAGAGACTGGCCGGTGAGCAGTCTGCCGTCTCTCGTGAGCGCGCTTGCGTTGCTTGGCCGCTCGGCGTTGGCGATTGTTGAGTCCCATGATTTCCCCCGAATTGAAGATGAGAGAGCGATGTTAAAGCCCGCCGCCGACAGGTCACCGCAACGTTTGGGCTGACTAGCTGCTGGCACCCGGGTGGCCCAACTGACGCCAGGCCTCGTAGACGGCGATGGCTGCCGCGTTGGCGAGATTCAAGGAACGCATTCCGGGGCGCATGGGGATCCGCAGGCGAGCGGTGATGCGCGAGTCGGCCAACACGGCGGGGGTAAGGCCGGTGGCCTCGGGGCCGAAAAGCAGGACATCACCGGGCTGATAGGCCACGTCGGTGTAGGCGTCTCCGCATGGGCGGTGAAGGCGAAGACCCTTGCGGGCAACAGGGCGATCGTAAGCCTCCGCCAGTGACTCGTGGACAAAGGTTGCCGCCTTGTCGCGATAGTCGAGACCCGCACGGCGCAACTTCGCGTCGTCCAGATCGAACCCAAGGGGTCGCGCCAGGTGCAGTTCAGCACCGGTCACGGCCGCCAGCCGCATCGTCGTACCTGTGTTGTTCGGGATCTGCGGCGAGTCGAACAGGATGCGCAATGGACGGGCAACCACGTCAAACTCTGGGGTCATCAACTCAGCGTGCCGCACTGGGCCACTCGAGGGCGAACCGGCTCGTGTATTCGCGCGGCGTTCCATCGATCGGGTCAGTGAAGCTGAGTTGCCTGGCGACGAGTTGCAGTGGCGAGCTGAAGTCGTCTGCGGCGACTTCTTGGACGGTTGGGTAGAGCGGGTCACCCAAGATCGGCACCCCCAAGGCGGCCAGATGCACCCGCAGTTGGTGGGTTTTGCCCGTGGTGGGCGTCAGGCGATAGCGCGCGTGTTGGCCACGGGTCTCGACCAGCTCAATCAGCGTCTCGGCATTCGGTTCCCCAGCGGTCACTTCGGCCTGCAGGCTGTCCCGTCGTTTCTCGATCCGGCCGGTGACGCGTCGTGGGAAGGCCAGCGTCGGGTCGTGTGGCGCCAACGCCTGATAGGTCTTTTGCACGGCGCGGTTCTGAAACAGTCCGGCGTACGCCGCTCGGTAGTTGCGCTGGGTGGTTAGCACTAGAACGCCCGCGGTCAACCGGTCCAGCCGATGGGCCGGCGCGAGGTCAGGCAAACCCAAAGACCCGCGCAACCTGACGAGCACCGACTCCCGGATATGGGCGCCGCGGGGAGTCGTGGCCAGGAAGTGCGGCTTGTCGACCACCACGATGCGCTCGTCGGCGTACAACACCTCGATCTCGAAGGGCACGATCACCTCTGGCGCCAGCGGCCGATGGAACCACACAAACGTGTTCGGTCGATAGGGCTCCTCCCCGCTCCAGGGGTGGCCCGCCTGATCGACAAACTCGCCAGCTCGCAGCATCTCGGTGATCGGCGCCGCAGCGGGGAGACGCTGGAGGAGGTAGTCGCGCATCGTGGTCCAGGGCGCCTGAGCGCGCGGATCGTTGTCGGGCGTGCGCACCCAGGAGGCATCCAACCCTTCCCGCTGGGGCAACGGGGACTGGGGAGGCATCAGGCCACCCGTGGCGGCGCTGGCGCCGATTGCTGCCGAAGAGAGCTCACCACCAGCAGCCTACGGACCTTCCAGGGCGGCCAATTCAGCACGTGACAATTCGGCTTGGCATTTCCTGGGCCGAGGAGCGACCAGGTGACCGAAGTGGCTGATGCTCATCGCCGCGATCGGCCGCGAGGTGACCGTCACACTTCAGCTTGACAGGGTGCGCTCACCCTGCAGCCGGGCTCTATGTCGTGGTGGTAGTCGGCATCTCGCCTCCGTTGTCGCTGTATGGGTCGCGTGATAACGGTCGAGGAATCACGGTCCATTGCCCAACGTCATGCCGCAGGCACGATCGTGGCCACTATTCAGCGAGACATGGGACCCAAACCTGCCCGAGGCACAATTTGGGCCCCCGGCGACGCGTGTTGGTTCGCATATGTTGCAGATAACGGGAGAAATCAGTTTGCAACGTTGTCCGCGCTCATAGGAGAATTTGCGACCCGTCTAGGCGGATCTGGAGTACTTGCTAGCTGGCGGCGTCCGAAGAAGCGGAGTTGATGACGACTACTTTCAGCCAGGCTGAAGGTTAGAGCGCAGCCGCGATGAATGCCTGGTTCGAGCGGCCAGCGAACTCACGGAATCTGATCCCGGCGGCTCACCCAAACGGGCGCCAGTCTTCGGGTGGATCTTCACCTACCCGGCCGTCGAGGGCTTCGCGGAGCAAGTCAGCGTGGCCGGTGTGGCGGCCATACTCCTCGATCAGATCGCACACAAAACGTCGGATGCTCGGCCGAATGCCGTCAAACTCGATGCTGCTCGGGGTGTCTAGGAGCCCTTCAGCCAGAATCCGCGCCGTCTGGGTTTGAGCCCGGCGCACCGCGTCGTCGTACCACCGATAGACGTCGCTCGCAGTCTCGGCATCACCAACGGAGAACTGCCACCTCTCGATGTCGGTGCCTTCCGGCAAGGAGGTCCGCGTGATCGGCCGCTCGCCAAACATGCACCACGCAAACTTGTCGTCCTCAACCAGCGCCAGGTGCTTGAGCAATCCGCCGATGGTCAACTCCGAGGACGGGAATCTGAAGCGCAGCCCCTGGACATCGAGATCATCGGCCTTCCAGCGGAAGGTCGCCCGCTGGCGCTCAAGCATGCCAAACAGGTGCTCGGCTTCGGTGCCCGCCAGAGGCGGCTCCCACGGGGGCGGCTCGCCTTTCATGCCTCTCCTCAACTCCGTCTCTTGGACTTCCGAATTGGCTACTCAAAACGAGAGCGCTAGGGCCCGCCGCGGCCGGACCGTGGGCTGGCCTCTTGATCAGAGTAGGACAAGTCGCTCCAATGTTGAGCGATGTGCGCGAGGCCGAGTTCGCGCACCACCTGCTGGGCGCACATGCCGATTGCTTCGGTGAAAGTTGGGAAGGCGTAGGGCATCTCGGCAAGTTGGTCCACACGCATGTTGGTCACCATGCACATGGCGACCATCTGAATCAGTTCGGCAGAGTATTCACCGAGAACGTGGGCGCCGAGGATGATGAGCCGGTCGGCATCGACGATCAGTTTGCAGAAGCCATCGGTCTGGGAGTCTGCAACGGGTCGCAGCAGGTCGGTGTAGTGGATGAGTCCGATGGCGACATCGTGGGACGCGCGGGCTTCTGCTTCGGTGAGCCCGACGCTGCCATATTCGGGGTCGGTGAACGATCCGGTCGGCACAATCGGATGCCGACTGTGGAGCCGGGTCCCGAGTACGGCGTTTTCGGCGGCGATGCGGCCGTCAATGCGGGCACTCGGCACGAGCATTGAGCGACCAGTGATATCACCAGCAGCGAAGATATTGGGCTGGCTCGTGCGCAGGCTCTCGTCAACGACGATGCACCCGTGATCAGTGTTGATCCCCAGACCTTCAAGGCCCAGTCCGTCAGTGTTGCCGGGCCAGCCGACAGCGAGGAAGACTGCGTCGGCATCGATGCTGTGGGTTTGTGCCGACTGGGTGTAGGTGACTCTGGTGCGTCCGCCGTTGGGAGTGAGTTCGTCGACCCGAGCACCTAGAGCGAGCTGAATGCCGCGCTCCGCGAATGCGTTTTCGAGACCGATGGAGAGGTCAAGGTCAGCTGCGGGTTTGAGGTGTGGCTGATATTCGATCAGGGTGACCTGAGCGCCGAAATCGGCCAGGATAGAAGCCAGTTGGCAGCCGGTGTCGTTGCCGCCGATGATGACAGTTTCGCCAGGCACGGACTCAAGTTGTGCGATGTCTTCATAGGTATGGGCCAGTTCAACCCCAGGAAGATTGGGCCTTGCTGGGTGGCCACCTACGCAGATCACGAACGCGTCGGCTTCCAGACACCGGCCATCCGCGAGTTGGACGTGGTGGGTGTCTCTAAAGGTGACTTGCCCGGCGTTCTCGATCAGGGCGACGCCGCAGCGCTCGATGTAGTTCGACATGCGACGTTCGTCGCGACTGTAGTTCGCCACCCGCAAGGCGTTCGCAATCGCCGCGGACAGATCGACCTGCGGCGGTTGCCCGGCCAGCCCGAAGGTCTCCCAGGACTTTGTGTCCCGCATCAACCGCGCCGTCCGCGCTAGTGCTCTCACCGGCGCGGGACCAGCGTTATCGATCGTTCCCCCGACCCGGGCGGCTTCCAGGAGAGTGACCTCAGCGCCGAGAGCTTTGCCTTGCAGCGCTGCAGAGATGCCCGCCGGTCCACCACCAATGATGATCAGCCGCATGAGGCCTCCTCCGCCGCAGAGTTGTCGAGCCACTGTGCGCCAGTCTCTGCGGAGTGTCCAGTTTCTTTGGTCGAAAAGCCACGACGATTAGACCGGGGCCACCTTTTCGACGTGCTCGCGCAAACGTCACCAGGTCCAGCGGATACCGACTGTCGCCGGGCCGAAGTTGTGTACGACGTGATGGGCAGAGTTCGTGCCCGCTAGCGAGATCGGCTGCACTGAGGTGGTGTGGTCTGGCCAGTCGACAAAGGCTTCACAGTGTGTCGGCAGCGTTGAAGGGTCAAAGCGAACCCACAGCACCATCTCGCTGACCTTCCACGTCAGCTCCTGCGAGAAGAGAGTGTCGACCCGACCTTCCCCGGGGAATTCGAGCACATACTCAGTGACGGCCGTTGCGTCGGCCTCCAGGTGTCGATCCAATAGCAGTTCATAGCAGTAGATCCGGTGCTCCGCGTCGAACTCACTGCGGCCGAGGGAACAGCCGTTCACGCCCAGGAACTGTGGCGGACCATCCTGTGGATTCTCCAATTCGACCAAGTCGGGGTGGCCGCGCGCGCCATCTCGCAGCGCCTGCCAAACACTCCGGCAGGTCATCGACTGACCCCACCGATTGCGATCGACGTCAAGGGTGAGGTGGAGGCTTCTCTCTTCTAACACGACTGGGGAAGCGGCTAGGTAGCCCAAGGAGCCGAGCAGTTCTTCTGCGCGCGGGACACCCGCAAAAACGTCCGCATAGGTGCGCGCACGACGTCGTGGTCCAGGCCGGCGCGATGGCTGCAACTGCGCTTTTAGATGTCCCGTCGGCAGATGGAGCAGGTCATCAAGAGTGCTGAGCGCATCAAGAGACTTGGCGTGTTCGGGCTGGCTACGTCCCGAGCGCCAATAACTCAGGGTGGAGAGGCTCACCGGAGTTCCGAGGGATCGCAGGCGCAGCTGCAGCCAATCGAGTGTCACTCCACGGCGCGCAATGGCTTGCCTCAGCGCGTTGGCGAACTGGGTTTCGCCCCGCTGTGGCGTGGTGTCGGCCATACGCACCCCCTGATCGGCAGTCCAACGCTCACTACTTTCACATATCTCCTCACCGTTATGTGTGAAGTACGACGCGCTAACGTCATGCTGAGACGCGCTGAGCACCCGGGGGGGAGGCCCAGTGACGACGATTGGCGGGTGGCGTCGGACCTCCGGGGGGATGGCCGGCGCCGCTCACCGTCAGTCGGTGATCCGGGGGCTCACGGAGTTGTCACAGCAGCAGCCACCTCAGACCCCCACCACGTCCACCAAGTCCTCCAGACCGGCGAAGTCGGAGACGTTGCGGGTGTAGAGCCTTGCCCCATGGGCGTGCGCCGTCGCGGCGATGAGCAAGTCCATGACCCGGCCGGGTTGACGGCCCGCTTGCACAACTGCGGCTGCCAGGCGGCCATAGCTGATCGACACCGCTTCATCGACTTGGAGTGCATCGAAGCGCCACTGAAGGATGCTGAGTCGGCGCAGTCGCTCAGCGCGAACTTGGGGAGTTTTTGCCGCCAAGACGCCAAACTGCAGTTCGGCGAGAGTGATAGCACTGATCGCCAGCGCTCCTGGGAGGGGCTGGACTCTCTCGGCGATGACGACGCTAGTGTCCAAGACCCCGAGCTCAGCATGAAGGCTGGTGCTCGTCATCTGTCGACCCAGGCGTCCTGAAGTTCCTGGTCGACCAGGTCACGGTCCTCGTGCCAGGCATCATCTCCAGGACCCTTGAATAGATCGTGGATGTCATCCCATGAGTGCCATTGGAGGGGTCGCGTTGGGACCATTCGGGCACTCGGACGCCCCGAAACCGTGATCGTGATCTCCTCGCCCGCTTCAACACGGCGTACGAGATCAGAGGCGTCTTGACGCAACTCGCGTAGTCCAACGGTATGCATGTGGTCATGGTAGCACTTGTGCGACCTGTGTTTCTTTAGCGGCCGATGGCGATCACCGGGTTGTGGGCTGGGACGAGTTTGCTCAGCAGTCGTTTCATCGTTCGTCGGGGCACCGAGACGCAACCGGCCGTGGCGCCGTCGCCATTGACATGGACAAAGATGCCAGCCCCTCGACGACGTACCGGCTCGTCGTAGTTGAAGCCCGTCACGATCGCCATCTCGTATTGCTTCCCATAGTCGGCGAGTCGTTCGGAGCCGTTGACATGGCCAGTGCCCAGCCGCCAGCGGAACCCGCCATCATCCCGATCCCGGAACCGGTTGTAGAAGCGGCTCCGATTGTCCTGCACCCAATAGTCGTCACCGTCGAACCGGCGGTAGGGCAGATCCCAACTCGGCTTCGCATCGCCACTGCCAAATGTGAACGGGAGCGAATAGGTTCCGAGCGGTGTGGTCCCGCTGCCTTGGCGGCGACGCTCCCCGCGCACCAGCCCGCCATAGCCAATCCGGCCGCGCTTGGTCGAAAGGGTCGCCTCCCAACCCTGAGCCGTACGCCGCCACAGCGTCACCCTTGCTCGTGACCCGTGTGTGTGTTTGACCGTTATCGCCTGGGTGCTCTCGGCCGCCACCCGAACCGGCACTCCGTCCAGTCGCACGGCGCTCGCCGTAGGGGGTGTCGGGAACACTCCCACACACACGAGGAGAGGGGTGATGATGCTGACAGCAATCTTGCGCAAGGCCATCCCCCATCTTGACGCATGGGTTGGGGCGTGGCTTGGAGCCCTTCGCCTGAGACTGGCTAAGGCAACTCAGTGAGCCATATCCACAAAACGTGAGTAGTGCCCCTGGAAGGCGACGGTGATGTCGCGGGTGGGGCCATTGCGGTGCTTGGCCACGATCAGGTCGGCCTCGCCGGGACGGGTGGACTCCTTCTCATAGACATCGTCACGGTGAAGGAGCACGACCATATCCGCGTCCTGCTCCAAAGAACCCGATTCGCGAAGGTCGCTCATCATCGGGCGCTTGTCGCCGCGTTGCTCGGGACCGCGGTTGAGCTGGGAGAGGGCAACGATCGGGACCTCGAGCTCCTTGGCCAACAGCTTGATCTGGCGCGAGAACTCTGAGACCTCGAGTTGGCGCGACTCCACCTTCTTGCCCGAAGACATCAGTTGCATGTAGTCGATCACGATCAACTTCAGGTCATGGCGCTGCTTCAAACGCCGGGCCTTGGACCGGATCTCCATCATCGTCATGTTGGGCGAGTCATCAATGAACATCGGCGCGGAGGAGACCTCGCCCATCTTGCGGGCCAACCGCTGCCAGTCGTCGTCGCCCATGTTGCCGTTGCGAATGTGGTTGAGCGGCACCTTGGCCTCGGCTGACAACAAGCGCATGGTGATCTCCGAGCGATTCATCTCAAGCGAGAAGATCACGCTCGCCATGTTGTTGTGGATGGAGGCGGCGCGACAGAAGTCGAGGCCGAGGGTGGACTTACCCATGGCCGGTCGTCCGGCGACGATAATCATCTGGCCGCCGTGCAAGCCGTTAGTCAGGTCGTCTAGATCAGCAAAGCCCGTGGGCACGCCATAAAGGCCCGACTCGCGGTTGCCGATTGCCTCGATCTCGTCGAGGACGCTCTCCATGATGTCGCTCAGCGGCGCATAATCCTCGGTCGCCCGCTTCTCAGTGACGTGATAGATCTCGGCCTGTGCCTGATCGACGACGTCATCGACTTGGCCTTCACCGGCATACCCAATCTGGACGATCTTGGTGCCGGCGGCCACTAGCCGACGCAACACCGCCTTTTCACGCACGATCTCGGCGTAATAGCCAGCATTGGCGGCGATCGGAACGTTGGCTGCCAAGGTGTGGAGATAAGGACCGCCGCCCACCCGCGCCAACTCGCCGCGGCGAGTCAACTCATTGGCCACTGTCACCGGATCGGCCGGCTCACCACGGCCATAGAGATCGATAATCGCGTCGTGGACCATCTCGTGGGCCGGCCGATAGAAGTCGGTCCCACGCAGACTCTCGGTGACATCCGCGATTGCATCTTTCGACAGCAGCATCGAGCCCAAGACCGACTGCTCAGCCGCCATATCTTGCGGTGGCGTGCGGTCATTGCCAAACGAGGGTCGCTCGCCCGGCTCATAGGGAACCGGCCCGTCGCCCCAGGCATCGCCAATGTGGTCACCCACGTGGCCCACGTCCGTGGCCGAACCACCGTAGGACGGCTCCGGGTAGGAGGCAGCGTCGTTCTCGGTGACACTCATTCGGCGCTCTCCTCAAGCAAGATCTTCGGCCAACTATCCGTCGCGTGGTTACTGCTTTCAGGGCACGATAGGGACAGGCACCGACAGAGCTAGCCAGCTGAGTCGGACCCTGATCTGCGCCGAAATGTTGTCCTGCTTATCCGCCCCAGAAGCAGGACCAGCCGTGACCGTACGCCGCCAGACGGGGCCTGCGCCACCGGCTGTTTCCACAGGTAGTGCGACGACCTGTGCATAACCTGCCCCTAGTGGTGGACGACACGCACCAGCGTGTGTACGACGACTGTGGAGTGGCAGTGACTTTTGCCATCAATTGTGGCTCTGACCTGGGCTTATGCTCATCCACCTGTGTGGAGTTAGGAAGCGGTCCAAAGTTTTCTGTTCACCGTCTCGCAACCTGGACGTCATACATGAAACTTCAACTACGTCGGGGGGTCGGTGAGTTACTCACAGGCGCGGAGGGTCTCACAGAAGGCACTCTTCGCGGCCTCCGGCAGTGAGCGCCCCGGACCCCCCGGTCCGGGGCCACCCCCCCATTTCGGCGACGGAATCTCTTGTCGCCGAAGGCCCCTTTTAGTCGTTTTCACGACCGATTTATAGACCATAAGGCGCCAGCATTCCTCGCTGCAAATCCAAGGACTACTGAGGACCGTTCAACCCGATCACGAAGCCGAGCCGGCGAGGCGCACCCCGCTCACGCGCGGGTGCAAATAGCAGCGGGCCGCCCCTCCGTTTCCGGAAGGGCGGCCCGTTCAAATGTTTGTCGACTCGGCCGTTAAGTGAGAGGTCAGCCAGTGACTACGTTGAGCGCAACCTTGGCTGCGACCTCGTCATGCAACTTGACCGAAACCAAGTGAGACCCCAAGGACTTAATCGGGTTCTTCACCACCAGTGTGCGCTTGTCGATTGATTCGCCAGTCACTGCCGTGATTGCGCTGGCAATCTCAGCGGTGGTGACAGCACCAAAGAGCCGACCCGATTCGCCGGCGCGAACAGTCACGTCCACGGGGGCCGACTCAAGTTGCTTCTTGAGCGCCTCAGCATGATCGTGACTTGCCACGGCGCGAGACGCCCGGGCAGCTTTGATGGAATCGACTGTCTTCTGGCCACCGCGGGTCCACCTGACCGCGACTCCGCGCGGCACGAGGTAGTTGCGGCCGTAGCCGTCCTTCACCTCCACGATGTCACCGGGAGCGCCAAGGCCATCAACTTCTTGCGTCAAGATGATCTTCATAAGTCATGCCTCCTTAGCGACCGGTTGAGGTGTAGGGCAGCAACGCGACCTCGCGGGCGTTCTTCACCGCAATGGCGATATCACGCTGATGCTGGACGCAGTTGCCCGTCACTCGCCGCGCACGAATCTTGCCGCGGTCGGAAATGAACTTGCGGAGCAGATTGGCGTCCTTGTAATCGACACCAGTCGCCTTCTCTTTGCAGAACTGGCAAACCTTTGTCTTCGGTTTGCGAATCACTGGCTTAGCCATTGTGGTGCTCTCCTTTTGTGAGCCCGAACCAGAGTGATCGCTGGTTCGGAATGGTGTGGTTGTTTGGACTTAGAACGGGGGTTCTTCAGAACCCACGCCGGGGGTTGCCCACGGATCCGAGGATCCGCCGGAGGGTCGTGACTGCTGGCTTGGCTGAGTCGCCCACGGGTCATCGGCAGGGGCACTCGAGCCACCCTGTCCGCCACCTTGGCCGCCGCCTTGACCACCTTGGCCGCCACCAAACCCAGCACCTGAGCGCTGAGTGCGGGTGACCTTGGCCGTGGCGTATTTCAAGGATGGGCCGACTTCGTCGACCTCAATCTCGAAGACGGTGCGCTTCTCGCCCTCACGGGTTTCGTATTGACGCGAACGCAAACGGCCCTGGATGACCACCCGCATGCCCTTGACCAGCGACTCAGCAACATTCTCTGCTGCCTGCCGCCACACCGAGCAGGACAGGAACAATGCGTCCCCGTCTTTCCACTCGTTGGTTTGTCGATCAAAAGTGCGTGGGGTCGAGGCGATGCGGAAGTTTGCCACCGCTGCCCCCGAGGGGGTGAAGCGCAACTCCGGGTCGTCAACCAAGTTGCCGACCACCGTAATGATGGTTTCGCCTGCCATGCGTCTCTCCCTTGTTATGTCTGTCTACGTCGTGAGCCATCGTTGCCGACACCGCCGACAAGCGGAAGTGCCAATCCACAGCCAGGTGCTGTGGAAACTATTGGGGCAAAATCAGGGGCGGATGACCTTCGTGCGCAGAATCGACTCGTTCAGGGTCAATTGCCGATCAAATTCCTTGACCGTAGCTGGCGTAGCCGTCAACGAAATGACGGCGTAGATGCCTTCGGGGTTCTTCTTGATCTCATAAGCCATCCGACGACGACCCCACACATCGACCTTGTCGACAGACCCGCCATCCTTGCGGATGACATTCAGGTATTTGTCGAGCGACGGTTCGATGGTGCGCTCTTCAAGGCTGGGATCGAGGATGACCATAACTTCGTATGCACGCAAAGCGATCTCCACCTCCTCTGGACTAGGCGACCACGGTCTTTCCGTGGCAGGAGGGCTTGCGTTAGAGGAAAACCAATCGGTGGCTTCCTCAGCGGAACGGTCAAGGTTAACAGCGTCCCGCCGGAGTCGCAGAATCAGCGAAGGCCCACCGAGACCGGCCCGGAGTTAGGCTCTTTCAATGGAGCCTCTTGATGCCACATCCTTCGCCCGGACTCGGGACCGCATTGGCCAGTTTGTGCCCCCAACTCCGGCTCGGCGCTGGCCGCTCCTGGAGCAGATCACGGGATGCGAAACCTGGATCAAGCACGAGAACCACAATCCCACTGGCGCCTTCAAGGTCCGCGGTGGCATCAACTTCCTAGCCCGCCTCAAGGCCGAGGACCCCAGCGCCCTTGGTCTGATTTCTGCCACGCGTGGCAACCATGGCCAGAGTCTCGCCTTCGCTGGTGCCGCGGCTGGAATGCCGGTCACCATCGTCGTCCCAAAAGACAATTCACCCGACAAGAACGCCTCGATTGCCGCGTTGGGCGCCGAATTGATTACCTATGGCGACGACTTCCAGGAGGCCAGGGAGTACGCCGACAAGTTGGCCGCCGAGCGCGGCCTGATCGGCGTACCCCCCTTTCATCCGTGGCTCATCGAGGGCGTTGCGACCTATGCCGCCGAGCTCCACGAGCAGGTCACCAACCTCGACACCATCTATGTCCCCATCGGGATGGGGAGCGGAGCTTGCGCCAACATCTTGGTCCGCGACCTGCTCGGCGCAGCCACTGAGATTGTCGGCGTTGTGGCCGAACGGGCCCCCGCTTATGCGCTCAGTTTCGAGGCCGGGAGTGTCGTCGCGACCGACACCGCTGACACCTTCGTGGACGGAGTCGCCTGTCGGGTGCCCGACCCCGAGGCAATCGACATCATCAATCGTGGTGCCGCGCGCATCGTCCGGGTCTCTGAAACCCAGGCAGAGCAGGCAATGCGCTTGATGTATACAACCACCCACAATCTCGCCGAACCGGCCGGGTCGTTAGCGCTTGCCGGTCTACTCGTTGACCAACCCGCACAGGAGAAGAGGGTGGCCGTGATCCACACCGGCGGCAACGCTGACTTCGACGTCCTTGCCAGAGCCATGGGAACTTAGCGATTCCCTCCGAAACGACCCCGTCGCCCGGCGTGGCCCGCGCCGCTTCGCAGGGAGTTCGGTCTCGGTGAGTCGGTTTGCCCTCGTAAGGTGGGGGTATGAGCCGAACAGAAATCCGGATCGGCGCCCACGTCGACCAACTCGACCCTATTGCCGAGGCCAACGCGCGAGGCACCACGCTGGTGCAGTTCTTCTTGGGCGATCCGCAGAGCTACAAGGGCCCCGAGGTTAGGTACGCCGGCGGGGCCGAGAAGCTGCGCACCGACGCCGAGGAAGCCGGGGTCGACCTCTACGTGCACGCGCCCTATCTCGTCAACGTCGCGACGACCAACAACCGAATCCGCATTCCGAGCCGCAAACTTCTGCAGCAGCACCTCAATGCTGCCGCCGAGATCGGCGCCAAGGGACTGATCGTGCATGGCGGTCACGTCAACAAAGATGATGATCCCGAGATCGGCTTCGATAACTGGCGCAAGGCCATTGCCGCCACCGACCTCAAGATTCCACTGCTGATCGAGAACACCGCCGGGGGCGACAATGCGATGTCGCGCTATCTCGAGCGCATTGCCAAAGTCTGGGACGCGATCTCAACCGCTGAGGGCTTCGACAACGTCGGCTTCTGCCTCGACACCTGCCATGCGCACGCAGGCGGCATACCGCTGGAGACTTCAGTCGAGGACATCCGGGCGATCACTGGCCGCATTGACCTGGTCCACTGCAACGACTCGCGTGACGCCATCGATTCGGGCGCCGACCGGCACGCAAACTTTGGCGCCGGACAGATTGATCCCGAGCTGCTGGCTTCGGTCGTCCGCGATGCCGCCGCTCCCGTCATCTGCGAGACCCCCGGCGGGGTTGCCGAACATGTTGCCGACTTCAACTGGTTGGTGGATCGGCTCTGAGCCCCACGCCGGGCGAGCTTGGGCAACGCTCGTCGAGGCGTCAATCGTAGTTGCGACACGCCGCGAAAATGCGACGATGAGTGACGGGTCGGCGGGAGGGCGGAGCCCGGTCGCGGGAGGGCGGACCGGCGGACGGCGCGCTTCAGATCTCGAAGGTGGGGGTCGCGATCGGCTTGCCGCCGCTGCCTGGCGTCAGCCAGAGCCGCACCATTCCGCTCGGCAGGTCGCGAAACTCAAAGCGGCCGTGTCCGTCAACGGTGGATTCCCACTCATTTTCGCCCGACCCGCCGTCGCGGCTCACAAACTGGGCCCGCACGGTGATCTCACCGGGCGGCACGACCCAGCCATCGATACGCGTTCCACCCGAACTTTCCGAGCCTGCACTATTTGGGGAAGTGCCGTTGGCGGCTACCGCGCGCACCAGCAAGTCCACGTCGTCGTAGGCAAACCGGAGTGTGTAGGCCGAGGAAGAGCCGCGTGCGCCAGCCAACTCCGTGGAGCGCTCCACCAGCAGCATCAACTCGTAGTCAAAATCCGAGTCGACCAATTCGGCCTCGGCCGACGCCACTGCCTGCATCCGGGCGATCAGACCGGCTGGCACAGGATCGACCGCAGCCCACACCTGGGTGAGGTCATCGAATGTCGGGTCACTCATGTCAACTCCTCCGAGAAGGCTGCTGCAGCCAGGGCTGATTTCAACTTTGCCAGACACCGGCCCCTAGTGGGGCCAATGCTGCCAACGGGCATGTCTAGTTGTTCGGCGACGCGGCCATAGTCGGGCCGGTGCTCGAAGGCCACGATCCGCAAGAGTCGCTGACAACGATCGTCCAGTGTTTGGACTGCGGCCCAGAGCCGTTCTTGCTCGTCATTTAGCACCGCAGCCTGCTCAGCCGACCGCTGCCGAGGCAGGCGTGCCGCAATGGCCTCATCCTCGGTGGGCATCAAGCGCGAATCAGACTTCGACAGTCGCCAGGCTTCCCGGCGGGCAGTCGTCGTCAACCAACCACCCACGGCCGCGCCATCCACGATCGCCTCGCGGCGGCGTACGAGCGCCATCCAGGTCGTCTGAATGACGTCCTCGGCCAGTTCGTGTGGCAAGCGGTAGGAGCGTACGACGTGCCACAGAACTGGTGTCATCACCCGCACCAAGTCGTCAAGCGCCGTGGCGTCGCCATCGCACCAACGACCGAAGTGTGCTGCCGCGACCGTCCAGACCGTGGCCGGACCCTCGGGTTCTAGCGGTTCGTCCTCGATGAAGTTCATCGACTCCGGGCACACCCCTTTCGAGCTCATCCTCGTTGCCTGGGCCACCGTCACGCTCCTCAAGGAGCGTGGGCCGACTCAGCTAGATACATCCCAACACTTATCTTGGCCGACCGACGGAGCCGATGCATCCCCCATACCGACAAATCGGGCTCAAATCTGACTAGTACCGGCGTGAGTGGAAACCATCACTCCCATTGGCGGCGCATGACCGTGGTGACGTTCATCGGATCTGCCCCGATCTGGGCGGCCAGCACACCAATTCCTTCGGCTGAACCGGCCCGCACCGCTTCGCCCCCACCTACCCAGTGTTGCCACGCCCGCTCAAAACCATGAGCTCGGCGGGCATTCACCCCTAGGACTGTGGGGATGGCGTGCCAGACAACAGCGTCCGCAATCAGGTCTTCGCCAATCTGGGCGCGATTAGCGGCGGTGGGGAAGAGGAAACGTTGTTGCGGCACATCGCTCGTCAGCACCCACCGAGGGATCAAGTAGCGCGGGGAAGCCAAAGGTGAAATGGCCTCGTCTAGAGCGGTCGCGAAGGTGGCGCTCTCGGCCAAGGAAACCCCGTCGATCACGCAGCGGTAGACCCCGGAGGCGCTCACCTCCACCGAGACACCCTCGGCCCCCCGCGGCAGCAGCCGCGCTGACTGAAGGGCATCGGCGACGGCGTAGGCGATCTGGGTCACGCTGGTTGGCTCACTCGCAGCAACCCTCACTTCGTGGGCGTACGCCGCCAAGGCGATGCCCTTTCGACGAGTCAGGACCGCCACCACCGCGGCGACCGCGAACGCCATCCACCACCGCCCGGCCGGTGGTGCCGCGAAGACAAAGAAGACCAGCGCTGCCAAGCCCAAGAAATCGGTTGGATTCCACTTCGCGGCTTCTGGCGCCGCCATTTCGGCGCCCACGAGAACCCGACGTTCGCGAACTAGCACTTGGGGGGCGAGCGCCCGGTCACTCAGCAGCACGCCGGGTTGGGCAAGCACCCTCAGCACGACCTTGGCCTGGTCGTCATACGGCTCCCCGACGCGCCAGTCGGTGGCTATCTGGGATCGGTCAGCAGCCCGCGCCAGCATCCGCGCATTGATCTGGCCAAAGTCCTGCACCGGGGGTGCGGCGTACGGTGAGAAAGTAGGGTCAAGATGCGCGACTCCATCGGCGACGGTCCCTTGGGCATCGACGCCGAAGAAGCCCGTGTGTTTGCGGACCAACCGGCGCCAGTCGTTGTGACCTTGGGGATGCGCCTGCGAGACGCAGACCACTGACCACGTGACAGCGACCTTGTCGGGGCGCTCAGGGTCGAGGCGCAACGCGCGTCCCCGGGTTTGAGTCACGGCAGTCAAGGATGTTGCCGTGGTGAGGTCGATCAAGCCGGTGATCCGCCGGGCGTCCCACCCTTCACCCAATAGCCCGCGGGTGCCGACAAGGACTTGCGCCTGGCCGTCCTCAAAGAAGCGAGTCACGTGCGGCAGCCAGGAACGCGCCTTCCACGGACCGACAACCTGGTGAACCCCGTCCACCTTTTTCACGGTGAGCTGAGCCCCTTCAGCGGGTGCGCTAGCGCGAACGGCGGCGACGAACGCTAGCAAAGTCTGCTCGGCCCCCGCGACTGTGTTTGCCGTGACGAGGAGTGGCGAGAGCAGGGAGGTAACCGGGTCCTTGATCAGCGACTCGAGAACCGCGAGGGCCGATCCGGATTGCTGAGCCAGCACCCCGGTGAGGTCCACGGGCAAGGTTGCCGAGGCCCGTTCGTGATCAGCGAGGACCAACATCCGCAGGTGTGGGCCGAGCTGCCCAGCCTCGGCAGTGATGATTTCGACGGCGGCTAGGCCTTTGGCTTCAGACCTGGCCAGCACGCGGTCGGTGGGGGTGCGCCCGCGACGGATGCCGGTCTTGGTCCAGACATAGCCAACGGCCGGAAGCGCCCGGCGTACAGCCGCAATCACTGCCTCGTCCTCGGGGTCCTCGCTGTGCCGAAGGTGGCCGGTGAGCCAATCGTCAAGCAGCCAGACCCAGTCCTCGACGCTGAGCGACACCCGGTGCTCCTCCAGCATTCGCGCGCCGGTCGGGAGACTCAGCAGATCGGCGTAGTGCAACCGGAGCGCGGCCGCGCAGAGTTCGGGTTCGCGGCTCACCAACTCGGCCCAACTCAACTGCGCCGGAACGGCGGTCACGAAGCGCGCGGTCACCCATTCCAAGAAGGGCAGCGAGCCAAACGTCGGGTCCGTCAGCGCCGTGGTCAACTCCGTAAAGCGCACCGAGTGCTCAGCGAGCCAACGATCCTCAGCTGCCGTCGGGGTCACCAACCACGCGAGCTCGGCGAAGGGCGCCAGATCCCCTTGTCGTACGACGGCAGGAAGGGAAACCGAATAGGCGATCGGGCCGAAGAGCTCGCCCACCAGCCCAGCTTGGTCAGCCGTCAACGCTTCAGGCGGCGTCGCGGTGAGCCCCAAGACCCGGGCGTTCGGGACGGCCGCCACCACGTCGGCCAGCAACTTTCCCCAGACTTCAAGCAAGTGATGGCACTCATCAAAGATGAGCAAAACCTCGCCGGCCGCTGCCAACTCGCTCACCAACGCCTGCCCGTTGGGATGCAGTTGTGAGATAAGGCTGCCGCGCTCCCGCAGCGAAGGGTCATCGTCGACCTCGGCATCGGCATCGAAGACCGCCAGCGATTGGTAGGTCAGCGACGTGAAGGCGGTGCCGAGATCGCGGGACGTGTCGACCGCTAATCCGGCTGAGTGCGCCGTACTCAACCATTGACCCTGGATCGCCGTATTGGGCGAGAAGACCACCACCCGGCCCACGCTCTCGGACTCAAGCAACCGCAGGGCGCTTTCCACCCCAACCCAGGTCTTGCCCGCACCCGGGGGCAGCACCACCCAGGCTCGAGACGCGACTGGATCAAGTCGCGGCGCAAGCGCAGCCAACGCCGCCACTTGATGCACCCGCAACTTGGGGCGAGTCGTTGACGGGGGCACGTGAGCACCCTAGGCCGAATGGAAATCCGGCGAAGAACCCGCTCCGAATCTGTATCAGGGTAGGTACAGCAGGCTCCTTCACCACGTCACCGGCCTTAAGGGTCCGCCAAAGTCCGACAACTTCGGAGTGGCGGGCGTCAGGCGAGTGATTTGGGGGGAGCGAGGGGTGACTGGAGCCGCAACAGGGGAGCGGTTCGAGTCACCCTTCACTGCTTGTAACCTCAAGACGTGAACTCGCTCGCGGTGCCCCGGTTGTTGGTCCGCCGCATTTCCGCCGCCGAGCACCTTGACTTCATCAGCAACCAAGCTTCGGCCAGCTTTCTCCAAACGCCCGCCTGGGCCAAGGTCAAACCCGAATGGCGCTCCGAGTCGATCGGTTGGTTTGACTCCACACAGCACCTGGTTGGGGTTGCCTTGGTGCTTTATCGCCAGTTGCCACGCCTACGCCGCTACTTGGCCTATTTGCCCGAGGGTCCGGTGCTCGACTGGGACTCTGATCTTGTTGGCGACCATCTCAGTGCGTGGCTCACGCCCCTCACCGCACATCTGAAGAAGCAGCGCGCTTTCGGCATCCGGATGGGGCCGCCGGTGGTCACGCGCCGCTGGAGCGCGGCGGTGATCAAGGACGGCATCGCCGATCCCGACGTACGCCGCCTTTCTGACTTGCCGCCGACTTCCCGGTCCGTCACGGGGGCCCGAGTGGTGTCTCAGCTGCGCGAGCTGGGTTGGCGTCCGCCGGCCGTCGAGGGTGGCTTCTCAGCCGGTCAGCCCCAGTTTGTCTTCCAGATCCCGCTTCGTCATGCGGATGGCACCGCCCGCACCGAAGACGAAGTGTTAGCGGGGATGAATCAACAGTGGCGACGCAACATCAAGAAGGCCGACAAGCTGGGTGTGCTGGTGACCGCGGGATCGATCAGCGACGCCAACTACATCACTCGTGATGGCCTAACCGCCTTCCACGATCTTTACGTCGAGACTGCCGAGCGCGATCACTTCACCCCTCGGCCAGCGTCCTACTTCGTCACCATGTCAGATGCACTGTCGGCTGAGGATCCTCAGCGAATGAAGTGGTGGTTTGCCCACCACGACGGCGAGCTTGCAGCCGCCACGATCGCGATCCGCGTGGGACGACACTCGTGGTATTCCTATGGCGCCTCCTCCACCGCCAAACGCGATGTCCGTGCCTCCAACGCGATCCAGTGGGCGATGATCCGCGACGCGCTGCTGACCGGTTCCGACGTCTATGACCTGCGCGGCATCACCGACACGGTGGACGCAGACGATCCGCACCTGGGACTCATCCAGTTCAAGGTCGGCACCGGCGGCGAGGCCGTGGAGTATGTCGGAGAGTGGGACTTGCCGCTCAATGAACTGCTCTACACCGCCTTTGACCTCTACCTCAAGAGACGCCGATGAGCCTGACCCTGACCGTCGACGGCGACCGTTGGCGCGCCCATCTTCGGGCCACTGCTCACCGGCTGCCCGGTCTGGTCCCGGTGGCCAAGGGCAACGGCTATGGCTTCACGGTCGGTGGATTGGCTCGGCGAGCAGGCTGGCTTGGCGTCGACACGTTGGCTGTTGGGACCTATGACGAGCTCGGTCAGGTCGCCCAGCGTTTTGACGGTTCGCTGCTGGTCTTGACGCCCTGGCGGCCGTTTTCACCCGAGGTCGAGCCTGGGTTGCGGTCGCGCGTGATTCACACATTGGGACGCCTCGGCGACCTGAGCGACCTGCTGGACCAGCAGCCTGACGCCCGGATCATTTTGGAGCGCCGGACCTCGATGCTGCGCCATGGCTTTGACGCGCGGGAGTTGCGTGAGGCCGCTCGGGTGTTGGCGTTGGCGCCGCGTGCGCGGCTCGAAGGGGTGGCTTTCCACCTGCCGTTGGGCTCGGGTTCGCATCTCTCCGAGGTCCAGCGACTGATGACCGATGTCGTGGCGGCCGGGCTCACGCCCACCACGATTTGGGTGAGTCACCTCAGTGGCGAAGAGCTCGCGCAACTCCACACGACGTACGCCGACTTCACGATCCGGCCACGCGTCGGCACCTCGTTGTGGCTGGGTGCTCGCGATGCCCTCCGGGTCACCTCGACCGTGCTCGACGTACACCCTGTGGAGCGCGGGGATACTTTCGGCTATCGCGGCCGCACCGCACCCAAGGCGGGACACATCCTGGTGGTCAGTGGCGGCACCGCCCACGGCATCGGCCTCGAAGCCCCGACTGGTGAGCTGTCCTTGAAGGCCCGAGCGAGCACTATCGCCCGGGGTGGGCTCGACGCCGTCGGTTTTGTCCGCTCGCCCTTCACCATCGATGGCAAGCAACGGCTGTTCGCCGAGCCACCGCATATGCAGGCGTCGATGCTGTTTTTGCCACATGGCTCTCGCGTGCCAAGCGTTGGCGAGCAGGTCGACGTCCGGGTCCGCCACACCACCACAACCTTTGACCACATCGTGCTGGCCTAGCGCTCCACACAAAGAGTCGGGCTGTCCGCTACCTCAACGGTGGCGACCACTCGATCACTGAATGCCTGGAGTGCCACCCTCAGGGTTGGTGCTTCGGAGTGCTTGCTCAGGACCCTCGTGGGTGCCAGATCCAAGTTTTCGTCGGTGACTTGATAACCCCGCTGAATCAGGTGATCTGTGATGAGGTCGACGCTCGGTCCGGTCGCGTCCTTCCGCGAGTTGGTCGGGTCTTCAAGCCAACCCTTCTCCGCGGTCGGTTGGAAGAGTTCAAGATCATCAAAGGTGCACTCACCCGCAGTGCCTGGGCCGCTTGACACGAGTCCCGGCAACGCAGGCACAGTTTCAAGGTCGCTCAACCCGACGCTGACTTCGGATTTCCAGTCACTCATCGCCGCCTCATCGACCGTCGCTTCGGGGTGGACGAACTGGTAGGCACCCCGGACTACGAGTGCGATGAGCAAGACCACCAGGCTCAGCATGACGATAACGATCCATCGTCCCATTCGGTCCAGTGAGTTCACTGGTGCCACATGTAACTCCTCCCAACGATCCAGCGCCTGCAAGCAGCGCCAGACCGTGGAACCATAATTCGGGAACCGGTTCGCGCAACCGCGGACGGAACGACCCAAACAATTCCTTCACATCGCCAGATGTGCAGAGGGGCCACTCGGACCGCTTAGTGGCGGCGACACGCCGACGAGAACGCCGTTTTGAGGTGCTTAGGTGTCCTGACTGGCCCCTATTCCTAGCAGGCCGGGGCATGGAAGGACAGCGTCACGATTGATGCGAGCAGCGCCGTTACCCCGATGCTGACAAGCACATTTCCGAAGACCTTCACGACCGTTGTCCCGCATGCCTGCCGTCTGCGAGCAGGTCGACCTCTGGGCCCGGCACACGGCCGCGTTCGACCGGATCATGCTCAACTAACAGAACGTCGCGGGCAACGATGGCGATGAGATAGAACTCGCCTAGGATCCGCAGCACGATCGCGAGCCAATAGAGCGGGGCGTCCCCACCCGAGGCCGGCGCGATATAGCCGCCGAGATACCACCAGACGGCCATGAAGTAGAAGATCTCGCTGGCTTGCCAGACGAGCTGATCCCGCCACCTCGGGCGGGCCAGCGCGGCCAACGGCAGCAGCCAGAGGACGTACTGCGGGGAGTAGACCTTGTTGACCAACAGGAAGCCGGCCACGATCAGGAATGCCAACTGGGCAAACCGTGGCGTCTCAGGCGCCACTAGGCCCAGGACCAAGATCGCCGTACACCAGATGATGAAGAAGATCCACGACCAGCGATTGATGGCGTCGGGGGTGAACGCGACCTCAAATGCCTGCGAGATGGCCAACCACGCCGAGCCGAGGTCGGCACCCCGATCAGCATTGAAGGACCAGAACACGTCCCACTGTGACGGGCCCGTCAGATAGGCCGGACCATTCGCGATCATCCAAGCGACGATCGCCGCCGCCGTCGCCTGCGCGAAGTCCAGGAAGCGTCGATCCCGGACGCAGATGATCAACAGCGCGCCGAGCAAGAACAGCGGATAAAGTTTGGCGGCCGCACCGAGCCCGATGAGTACGCCGGTGAGGATCGGACTCCCGCGCCCGCCGTCTCGACTCCAAGCCCACAGGGCCGCGGCAACAAGCGCCACCGAGAGCATGTCCCAATTGATCAGGCCAGTCAGGGCCAGCGCCGGCGACGCAGCAAAAAACACCGCGTCCCAGGGGCGACCAGGGTTCACCAAGCTCAAGAAGTACGCCGTCAGCAAGGTGAGCGCGGCAAAGCCCAACGCGTTGACGACGACAAAGACTTGGGTCTCTCTCATCACGCCGGGCAGTCCCCACACGGCTCCCGGCTCCACGTCGTACCGCTCATCAATGTCAGGCGAGCCGACCGCCCAATGCGTCACCCAAGCAGTGCCCCACGCCCAATAGGAGATGCCGACCGGGTATTCCATCACCTGATGGCGGGCCCGGATCTGGGCGTCGTCGGAATAGGGCCAGTTGAGCTCAGCCAAGCCGCGCCCGGTGTAGAGATAGGGCAAATCCGAATAACACATGTCGGAATAGCGCTGGGTGTTGTCGCGCCAGCCGTCGTTAAAACAAGGCGCTTTCTGGACCATGCCGATCGAGAAGCAGACCGCGGCCAACAGCAACACCACGCGAGTCGGCGTCCACCACGGGTGTCGACTACCGCGCGAGCCCATCGGCCCGCCGATGCCCTCGCTCAACCCGGCGGCGACCGAGTCGTCGTGGGTCGGATAGACACGGGCGGGGTTGGCTGGCATCGGTGCCAACTATCGCAGATTGGCTAGCCCCGGAGCCCACCACGGCGGGGGACCGGAGCGGCCTCGGTCGGGGTGGGTTCAACCGTCGGCGTTGGGTCCGGCGTCGGCGATGGGGTGGGTTCGACCGATGGCTCGGGCTCAGGCTCCGGGGTCGGTTCGGGCTCGACTGTCTTGGTCGGCTTTGGCTTCTTTGTCTTCGGTGGCGGGGGCACATACGGCTCGTGACCCTCCGAAGGTGCCTCGCCGTCGACATTGGCCGGCTCGGGGAAGTCAATGACCTCGAGGCCTTCCATCAGCCGGCCCATCACATCGGTCCACGTTTGCGCCGGATAGACGCCACCAAAGAACTGTGGCAGCCAATCCTCGAGTTGGCCGTTGCCTTTGCCGCGCACATACATCACTGCGGTCGCCATCTGCGGCGTATAGCCCACGAACCAGGACGACTGCACCTCATCGGCTGCGTTCGTTGCCGTGCCGGTCTTGCCGGCCGCCGGGCGGCCGAGCGACAGGGCCGCCGTACCGGAACCGCTTTTGACGACCTGTTGCAAGGCGTACGACGTATCAGCGGCGATGTCTTCCGAGATCGCGCGAGTGGTGCTCACCTTGTGACGATAGGACTGCTCGCCTGATCGCTCTACGACACGCTCGATCACATGCACCTGGGCAGCCATCCCGCCGTTAGCGATCGTGGCGTAGGCGTTGGCCATGTTGATCGGGCTGACGGTGGCGCTGCCGAGGCCGACGCCAGCGACGGGGTCGAGGCCGCTTGAAGCCCGCGGGATGCCGAAGTCGCCTCCGTCGTTGGACGGCAGGCCCATGGCGTTGGCGGTCTTGATGATCTTCTCGGGACCTTGCTCCATCCCAAGCGTCATATCCACAAACGCTGTGTTCACGGAGTTCTCGGTGGCCTGGGTCAGCGAAACTCGCCCGTAGGACTGATCACCCTGGTTGCTGATCTCGGTTTCGCCGTCAGGCGGCAGTTCAAAAGGTGAGTTGCCATCGAACGTGTCCTTGAGTGAATAGCCCTCCTGGAGGGCCGTAGCCACGACGAACGCCTTAAGTGTCGAGCCGCCAGCACCGCCCGCCGAGGCCCAGTTGATTTCGGACTCCAAGAAGTCGTGGCCGCCGAAGAACCCACGCAGGGCGCCGGTGCCGGGCTCGACACTCGCCACGCCGACGTGCAGGTTCTTGTTGAAGTTCTTGCCGGGTTCGTTCTGCGGGCGTTGGGCCGCGACGCCCTCTTCGGCCGCCTTCATTGATTCCGGGGTAAAGGTAGTCGTGATCCGCAGGCCGCCACCGTCAATCTGCGCGTCGTCATACCCGAGCTGGATCAACTCGTTGCGCACCAGTCGCAGCAGGTGGCCCTTCTGGCCGCCGTTCTGGCTCTCGGATTTCACCTTGGGGAACTTCGGCAACTTCACCATTGCTTCGTCGGCCTCGGCCTGGGTGATCGCGCCGGTGTCGACCATGCCATTCAGCACGAAGTCATAGCGCTCTTTCAGCGCGGCCTCGTTGTCCTCGCCGTTGGCTGGGTCAAAGCGAGTGGGGTTGTTGATGATGCTGGCCAACGCGGCGCTCTGGCGCAGGTTGAGGTTCTTGGCCTGCTTGTTGAAGAACGTCTGCGCGGCGGCCTCAATGCCGTAGGCGCCCCGGCCGAAGTAGATCGTGTTGAGGTAGCCCTCGAGGATCTGCTCCTTGGACATCTGGCGCTGCAACTTCAGCGACAAGAAGGCTTCCTTGACCTTGCGGTCGAGGGTGCGCTCCTGGGTGAGGTAGAGGATTTTGACGTATTGCTGGGTGATCGTCGAGGCGCCCTGAGTGGGTCCGCCGGAGGCGTTGTTGAAGGCCGCACGCAGGATGCCCTTGGGGTCAAGTCCCCGGTCGGTCCAGAAGGTGCGGTTCTCGGCCGCGACGACAGCGTCCTTCATCAGTTGTGGCATCTCATCAAACGCGATGGACTCCCGGTTTTGCGTGGCGAACATGCCGATCTCGGTCTTGCCATCGGCGTAATAAATCTTCGTCGTCTGGGTCTCGAAATCCTCGTTGGGGTCTGGGATCTCGGTGTTTCGATACATGTAGGCGAACGCGCCAACGCCCGTCAACGAGCCAATCAAACCAAGCAATAGGGTCCCGATCAGAACGCGCTTGAAGATCCGCTTGCCGCGACTTGATTTCTTGCCCGAATTCTTGGCCGACTGTGCAGCCGGCCTTTGGACCGACTTCCGGACGGGCTGTTTCTCTTGCCTACTCATCGCTATCGAGGGTACGGGCCCATGCTGAGAGTCCCCAAGTCGCGAGTTTGCTAGGAAGCCGGCCTTCACAGAACCCTCACGTGGCCCGACTCCCTAACTGTGGGCGACTCAGTGGTTGTCTCGGCGAATTGAACGTTCCGGATATATCGCTACGATAGATCGCATGGCACGTCGGGGCGACACGATCGAGCTAGCGATCCTTGGGTTGCTACACGAGTCCCCCATGCACGGTTATGAGTTGCGCAAGCGCCTCAACCTGATGCTGGGCTGGGGTCGTGTCCTGTCGTATGGCTCTCTTTACCCCGCGCTGAAGAAGATGCTGCGGTCCACTTGGATCGAAGAGACCATCCCTGACGGCGCACCGGTCACTCTCCGCCCGCGAATCGTTTACCAGTTGACCAGCGCCGGACACGCTGAGTTTGAGCGGCTGATGAGCGAAGTCGGACCAGCAACGTGGGAAGACGACAACTTCGGCATCCGGTTCGCCTTCTTTAGCCGCACCGAGGCTGAGACCCGGCTGCGGGTCCTCGAGGGACGGCGTACTCGTTTGCAAGAACGCCTCGACCGGGTGCAAACCCAGCTTCAACTGACGCAAGCGGAGATGGATCAGTACGCCGCCGAGTTGTCGCGCCACGGGGTCGAATCCGTCGAGCGAGAGGTGCGCTGGCTCAACGATCTGATCAATGCCGAACGGAAAGACACCTCTCCCTGAGGGCTAAGAACTGATGAACGATCAAACCAGAGATGAACACATGAAGGAGAGCCCTGTGGGGTCAATTCGAGTAGCAATCGTCGGTGTCGGCAACTGTGCAACGTCGCTGATCCAAGGCGTTGAATACTACAAAGATGCGGATCCGGCCGGCAGTGTGCCCGGCCTGATGCACGTGTTGTTTGGCGACTATCACGTCCGGGACATCGAGTTCGTCGCTGCGTTTGACGTTGACGCCAAGAAGGTCGGCTTCGACCTCTCCGAGGCAACCCAGGCGTCGGAAAACAACACGATCAAGATCTGCGATGTGCCCCCGACCGGGATCATCGTGCAACGCGGCCCGACGATGGACGGCCTCGGCAAGTACTACCTCGAGACCATCGAGCAGTCCGACGCCGAGCCTGTCGACGTTGTCGGCGTACTCCGCTCGGAAAGAGTCGACGTGTTGATCTCCTACCTCCCCGTCGGTTCGGAGCAGGCCGACAAGTTCTATGCCCAGTGCGCGATCGACGCAGGGGTGGCCTTCGTCAACGCGTTGCCCGTCTTCATCGCGTCCGACCCCGAGTGGGCCGCGAAGTTTGAGGCGGCCGGCGTTCCGATCGTCGGCGACGACATCAAGTCGCAGGTGGGAGCCACGATTACTCACCGTGTGATGGCCAAGTTGTTTGAAGACCGCGGCGTCGTGCTTGACCGGACCTACCAACTCAACGTCGGTGGCAACATGGACTTTAAGAACATGTTGGAGCGCGATCGCTTGGAGTCGAAGAAGATCTCCAAGACTCAGGCCGTGACCTCCAATCTCACCGGCGCACTGGCCGGGAAGATCCAAGACAAGAACGTCCACATCGGACCCTCGGACTACGTCCAGTGGCTCGATGACCGCAAGTGGGCCTATGTCCGCCTTGAGGGTCGCGCCTTCGGGGATGCGCCCCTCAATCTGGAATACAAGCTCGAGGTCTGGGACTCACCCAACTCCGCCGGCATCATCATCGACGCGGTTCGTGCGGCCAAGATCGCCCTCGATCGTGGCATCGGCGGCCCGATCATCTCCGCGTCGTCTTATCTCATGAAGTCTCCGCCGGTGCAGTTGCCCGACGACGAAGGCCGTCGCCGCGTCGAAGCCTTCATCCGCGGCGAGGAATAAGCACGGGTCGCTCTGTCGGTTGAGGGCAACCGTCTCGAAACCAGATGGTGCAGGGTTTCAGTCGCCTGGTGGCTGAAACCCTGCACTATCGATAATTTCAGCTCAGCAGTGAGCCGAGCACACCACTCGGTCCACCGCTGCCCGCACCGTTGTCGCCGATCCACTCCGACGACTGCACCACCACGAAGCCCGGGCCGTGGAAGGCATATTGGAACGCCTCGCCAGAGCCGCCCCTGAGCATCGATGACATGTTCATGCTCGACACGACCTGGGGGGTGAGGTTGGCCGACCAGGCAACGGCGGCTTGCACGTCGACGTACGTCGGCTGTTGTGAGCAGTCGAGGACAACTGGCTTTCCGACCGAACACAGGGCCAGCGAGCCAGTCCCGGTCACAGTGGTGTTGAACAGCCCGCCCGCCATGATCCCGGCGCCCTTGACCCGGTTGATGTCCCAGTTGAGCGCGGCATCGAAGGCCAGCAAGTTGCGCCCGTTGACCGAGATGGCATCACCACTCAGGTTCATCAAGTAGACATAGCCCGCCTGGCTGGCAAAGAACACCTCCCCTTGCCCGGTCACTCGCATCAGCGGCATGTCTTCGGAGGTCGCCAACTTCTTCATCAGCTTGCCGAAGCCCCCGGCCTTCTCGTGAATGAACTGGATCTGGCCCTGGTAGGCCACCATCGAGCCCTTCACCGCGAGCACATCCGGCCCCAGGCTGACCCTCAGCATCTGAGAGTTTTGGAGGCCGAACCGCTCCTGATTATTGACCTCGAGATTGGATTGTTCGAAGAGTTCGCTTTGCATGTCTCGACTTTAGAACGTCCCACCACACTGCAGGCAGAGGCAAACTGAGTTATCCAAGCGGCCTCCCGGAAATTCGCAGGAATCCTCATCCGCTCCGGTCGCTGCGTCCGGCGTTAGTGACCTCTCGCCTGATCTACGTGACCCCTCGGACGATCTACGTGACCCCTCGGCGGATCTACGTGACCCCTCGGCGGATCTACGCGATCCCTCAGCGGGAGTTCCACCAGGTGAGGAGGGCGGCGGTGGCGTCGTCGACGGACATCGGGCCGTTCTCCATCCGGAGCTCGAGCAGGAACTTATAGGCCGCGCCCACTTCGCGGCCCGGGCCGATGGAGAGGATCTCCATGATCTGGGTGCCGTCGAGGTCGGGGCGGATGGACGCCAATTCCTCTTGCTCGGAGAGCAGTGCAATCCGCTGCTCCAACTCGTCATACGTACGCCGCAACCGGGCCGCCTTGCGAGTGTTGCGAGTGGTGCAGTCAGCCCTGGTCAAGATGTGCAGGCGCTCCAGTTGGTCACCGGCGTCGCGGACATAACGGCGGACTGCTGAGTCGGTCCACTCACCCGAGCCATAACCGTGGAACCGCAGGTGCAACTCCACCAACGTTGAGACTTGGTCGATCTGCTCCTTGGAGAACCGCAGCGCCTGCATCCGCTTGCGGGTGAGTTTGGCTCCGACGACATCGTGGTGATGGAACGTCACTGTTCCGTCCCCGACGAACTTGCGCGTTTTCGGCTTCCCGATGTCATGCAACAGGGCGGCAAACCGAGAAATGAAGTCGGGGCCACCACCAGGCAGTCGAGACTCCAAGGCGATCGACTGCTCCAACACCGTGAGCGTGTGCTCATAGACATCCTTGTGCCGGTGGTGCTCGTCGCGCTCCAAGGCAAGGGCCGGCAATTCGGGCAAGACCAAGGCCGCTAGACCCGTCTCCACCAGCAAAGTCAGGCCCAGGCGGGGATAAGGCGCACAGACCGTCTTCACCAATTCATCTCGCACTCGCTCGGCCGAGATGATCGAAATCCGCTCGGCCATCTCGGTCATCGCGCGCACGACGGACGGGTCCACAGTGAATCCCAACTGCGCCGCAAAACGAGCCGCCCGCATCATCCGCAAAGGGTCGTCGGAAAAGGAGTCCTCCGGCCGCCCCGGCGTACGCAACACCCGATGGGCCAAATCGACGATCCCACCGTAGGGATCCTCAAACTCGCGGCCAGCGACCGAGATCGCCATCGCGTTGACGGTGAAATCGCGACGACCAAGATCACCTACGAGGGAGTCGCCAAACGCGACCGACGGATTACGCGACGTCGGGTCATAGCTTTCTGAGCGGTACGTCGTGATCTCGACCTGCCAGTTGCCCTTGCGGGCACCGATCGTGCCGAATTCGCGACCCATGTCCCACATCGCATCGGCCCACCCCGCGAGCAGCTTCTCCGTGACCTCGGGAGTGGCCGAAGTCGTGAAGTCGAGGTCGTTGTGCAGTCGCCCCAACATGGCGTCGCGGACCGGTCCTCCCACCAACGCGAGATCCTCACCAGCCTTCGCAAAGCGGGCGGCTAGCGCATCCAAAATGGGTGCCATTGCGTCAAGCGCAGTCCCCATTCTGTGCTGGGCTTCGACCATGCTCAGCGGCGTCGGAATGCGGGTTAACGCGGGGGCATCAGGATCGACACGTTCGACGTCAGGCACAAGAGGACCTTAGCGATGGATAGAGTCGGCGCCGTGGTCGCACGCGGGTTCCTTCCTGGTTTCACAGGAAGACGGACCCTCGGCAACAGCAGCAGCGGTGGCAACGTCTTAGCGCCGGCGGTCCTCGGACTGCTGGCCCTGCTGGTGGCTGGCCTTGCGACGACGGGCCTTGTGGTCGAGCCGGCCCAGGCAGCGCCGACACGCAGCCGATTTGCCCCAGAGGCCCTGAGCATGACGATCGATACGCTGACCCCATCGGTAATTCCCACGTCTGGCCCGATCCAAGTGACCGGGTCCATCACCAACGACAGCGAAGACACCTGGGACAACATCGGCCTCTATCCGCTGACCTCCTTCAGCCCTCTCACCACGTCCGCGGAGCTCAGCGCAGCCGCGCGCACCGACCCCGCGGAGCCGGTCGGCAACCGCATCACCGACCTTGGCCCGCTCGACATCATTGAGACCCTTCCGCCCGGGGCAACGGCGTCGTACGCCTTGCGCGTCCCCCGCAAAGCGCTCGAAATTAGCGGCGAATCTGGGGTCTATTGGTTTGGGGTGCAGGCGCTTGGTGAAGTGGGCGGCGTGCGCGAAGAAGCTGCTGTTGCCGATGGTCGAGCCCGCACCTTCGTGCCCTACATCAAGGAGCAGACGCGGGGAGCGGTGCGAGCGGGTGGGGTGAGCGGGACCGCCGTGGCCAACGGGGAAGTCCTCACCTCGTTGGTCTTGCCAGTACGCCGTGCGAGCAGCCGGCAACCCGACGGGCGCATCGATGAGGTCGACGCCTGGGTGGAGAGTCTCGGACCTGATGGTCGGCTCCGCCGAGTGTTGGAGTTTGGCGCCGCTGCTGGCACTCGTCCGTTGACGTGGCTTGTCGACCCGGCTGTTCCGGATGCGGCGGCCCACTTGGCGTCCGGCAACCTCCCGTTCGATCTCTCCTCCAACCAACCGTCTGGCGGCACTCAGGGCAACGAAGACCCCACCGAATCGCCCACCGCCGACGCATCAGTCAGCCCCAATGCGTCCGAGCCGGGACGCACGGACGACCCCGACACGGAACCGGTGCCGAACGCGCCGAAGCCACCCAAACCCGGCGCCACCGAAACGCAATCATCGGTGGCTGCGACCTGGCTTGAGCAACTCACCACCACCCTGCAACGTTCCGGCACCGGCCAGGTGTTGTCGCTGCCATATGGCGACCTCGACGTCGCAGCTTCAGCAGTTCTCGCCCCAGACCTGCTGACGGCCGCGCGTGATCGAGCAAGCGCCGCGATGGAGCGGCTTGAAATTTCGGCCCGGCCAGCGATCGCGCCCCCAGGGGGGAGCCTGCCTCCGGCGACTTATCCAGCACTAGAACTGGGTGAATCGGTTCTCATCACCCCGCGAAGTTTTGTCGACGACGCCCCTGATCGGGCCGACGTCGACGGACGGATCCTGACTACGGCCCCTTATGCCGCGAGCGGCCCGGGGCCCAACGATCCTGACTCCACGATGGCCCTCCGGCAGATGATCCTGAGCGAGGCCGCGCTGCGGTTGCTGAGCGATGACACCGCCAAACACTCCTTGGTCGTGCAGTTCCCGCCACTGTGGGATGGGCCTCAATCGGCCAGTGACTCAGCAGCGTTCTTTGCCGGGCTTGATGGCATCGATTGGTTTCAACTGGCGCCGATCAGCGTCGGCGCCACCCAGCCCCCACAGACGATCAAGGCAGGTGACCTCGCCTATCCAGCCCGGCAGGTGAGGCGTGAGCTTCCCGCCGAAACACTCGAGGCGAGCCGTGAACTCATCGCCAGCGGCAAATCGCTGCAGACCACGCTGAGTCGCAACGACATCGTCTCGGTCAGCGTGACTGACGCCGCCCTCACGTCCGTGTCCTACGCCGATCGCACAGCGCCACGAACGGCCAGGGTGGTTGCTCAGCGCAACCGTGGTTGGATCCAGCGTCAACTCGGCAAGATCACCATCACCGCGCCACCCTCATTGACCCTGTCAGGGAGTTCGGGACCGTTGCCGGCGACCGTGAGCAATGGTCTCGACTACCCCGTCACAGTGCGGATCATCGGACAGACCAGCGGATCCGGCGACAGTTCAGTCACCGTGACTGGGGCAAACCGGCTGCGACTCGCGCCTGGCGAACGCGTCGGCGTCAAACTTCAGGTCAGCGCCACGACGCCTGGCGTAAGCAACGTCAAACTGTTGGTCACGGATGTCGACGACGTACCCCTCGGCGGCTCCGCCTCGTTACCGTTGCGTTCAGCCGAAGTTGGCAGCATCGTGTGGGTCATCATCGGCGCCGGTGTCTCACTACTCGTGGCCGCCATCGGAATTCGATTGATCCGTCGCCTGCGCGGTGGACCGGTGAATGACTCGTGAGCGGTCGGTGAGTTTCCAGTGAGCGACGAGCAACAGGGCAACGAACGGCGCAATGAACGGGGCAAAGTCTCCTCTGCCAGCGCCGTGATGGCGGTGGGCACGACCTTTTCGCGGCTCAGCGGTTTCTTGCGCAGCGTGTTGCTCGCGGCCGCCCTAGGCAACCTGCTGCATGCCGACATCTTCAATATCGCCAACACCATCCCCAACATGCTCTACATCTTGTTGGCCGGTGGTGTCTTCAACGCGGTTCTAGTGCCGCAGTTGGTCCGGACGATGAAGAACGACAGCGACGGCGGGGCGGCGTACGCCAATCGCATCGTCACCCTCGCCGTCCTTTTCCTCGGCACGGTCACGGTCCTGCTGGTCGTCGCGGCCCCGTGGGTGATGCGGATCTTCCTCAACCCCGCGTTCTTCGAGCCCGAGTTGGCCGAGCAACGCCAATCGGCCATCAACTTTGCCCGCTATTGCCTGCCCCAGGTGTTCTTCTACGGCATGTTCGTCTTGGTCGGGCAGATCTTGAACGCGCGAGGCAAGTTCGGGCCGATGATGTGGGCCCCGATTGCCAACAACGCCATCTCGGTCGCGGTCCTGGTGCTTTATCTCGTGCTCTTCGGCACCGCCGAAGGCGCCCGACTCTGTGCGGGATTCTCCTCCAACCAGGAGTTGCTGCTGGGCCTTGGTTCGACCATCGGCATCGTCGCGCAATTTCTAATCCTGATTCCTTACCTCCGCTCGGCCGGCTTCACGTTCAGCCCCCGCTTCGACTTCTTGCACGTTGGCCTGGGCCAAACGTTTCGCCTCGGCGCTTGGACGGTCTTGTTTGTCATCGTCAATCAGATCGCTTACACCTTTGTCGTGCGACTGGCCTCCGGTGGCACGGCCGACATCGATCCGCTCACGTGTCAGGCAGCCCCCGGCACCGGCTACACGATCTACCTCTACACCTTCCTGTTGGTGATGCTTCCCCACTCAATCATCACCGTGTCCCTAGCCACGGCCGTCCTCCCGCGTTTGTCGCGGCTGGCAGACGATCGCGACTATCCGAGCCTGGCCGCCACCGTCGCCCACGCCATCCGCACAGCGCTGCTGTTCATCGTGCCGTTTGCCTTTTTGCTCTTCGTGATCGCGCCGAGATTGGCTGCGGTCGTGTGGGGTTGGAATGGCGCGGCTAGCGACACGATCGACCTGTATGTCCCCTCCCTCACGCTTTTCGGGATCGGCCTGGTCTTCTTCACCGTGCACTACCTCGTGTTGCGGGGCTTCTATGCGCTCGAGCTCAACCGCACGGTGTTCTTCATCCAATGTGCTGTCGCCGCGACCAATATCGTCGCGGCCACCACCCTGGTTGCCCAGGCCAACCCGGAGCAAACCGCGCCCGCTCTCGTCTTGGCCTATTCCGCGTCGTACGCCGTGGGAGCAGCGCTCTCCTACCTGGTGTTGCGTCGGCACCTGGGTGGGCTCGAAACGCGCCGGCTGCTGGGGTTCCTGGCCAAAGTACTGATTGCCTCGGCGTGCGCTACTGCAGTCGGCTATCTCGTCATGGCCGGGCTGGATCGCTGGGTGGCAACCTTTGGTTCCGTGGGGCACTTAAGGACCCAATTGACGTCCCTTGCCCTGTTGGCCGTCGTCGGACTAGCCGCCGGGCTGGTCTACCTTGCCGCGGCACAACTTCTGCGGATCAGCGAGGTAAAGGACTTGCTCGCGGCTAGCATGAGGCGGAAATCTGGGAAACACTCCCGGAGTCAGGGCCCTGGGGGGAGCGCGTGACCCAAGATCCAATGCCAGGCTCAACATCTGGGCCGAACCGCGGGCCTGGTGACCTGCTTGCCGACCGCTACCGCCTCATCGATCTGCTCCAAGAGAGTCGCGGTGGGCGTTTATGGCGCGCCCACGACCTGGTGCTTTCTCGTGACGTCGGCGTCCATCTGATCGCCTCGGCCGACCCTCGTGCAGACAGTCTGCTGAGCGCGGCCCGGCGCTCAGCCATCCTGGTCGATCGACGGATTCTGCGCGTGCTCGACGCCGAATCCCGTGCCGACATTTGTTATGTGGTCACTGAGTGGGCCGACGGCACCACACTTGATGTCTTGCTGGAAGAGGGGCCGCTCGACGCTCAACGAGCGGCCTGGATCGCTTCGGAAGTCGGCTCGGCCCTAGCCACTGCCCACGCGGCCGGCTATGCCCATGGCCGACTCACCCCCGAAAGCGTCTTGATCGATGCCAGCGGCACCGTCCGCATCCTCGGCTTTGCTGTCAATGCTGCGCTGGTGGGGCTCGAGCCTGGCGAGGTCACCGACGATGTCACCGACCTGGCGGCCATCCTGTACGCCGCGTTAACCGGCCGCTGGCCTGGTCGCTCACCCTCCCAACGCGTGCCTGCCGCACCACAAGAGGGCGGTCAGGTGCTCCGGGCGCGCCAAGTGCGGGCGGGTGTGCCGAGTCCACTCGATGCGTTGTGTGACCAAGTGCTGACACCGGATCCGCGCGGCAGCCACGCGCGGACGGCCTATGACCTCACGACGGCGCTGGGCATCAGCGAAGCCGTGTCGGGATTCGTGGGCGATCCCACGGTCCTGGCGCAGGCAGAAGCGGCGGCGGCCCGGCAGCGAGCGCGCACCACCGCTCCCATTTCTCTGCCCCCCGAAGTGCCCAGGAGCACACCTTCACAGGTCGCCGACACATCACCGCCCGCGTCACCAGCGCTAGGCACCCCTGCGCCCAGCGACACTGCTCCGACCGACACTGCCGAACGCCCCGTCGTGCCCGAGGCCCTCCCCGAGCCCACAGCTGGCCGCGGGCGACGGATTCGCGAGCCTGAAAGCGCCAGCTCGCCACTCGGGCCCACCCCAACCCTGGTGCCAGACCCGGCGCCTGATCTGGAGCTCACCCAAGCCGGTGTGCCGATCTTTCACGACGACCCCGACGACGACACCGAGGTCAGTTGGTTCTCAGCCCGTCCCGAGACCCCAGCACCGCCGCCACCCTTCGAACCTCCCGCACCCAAACCTCTTTTCGCTCCGGCCCCTCCTGACGGCGCCCCACTTCGGCGCCCGCGGGCAGCCGCTGAGGCCTCAACCCAGGTCGCAACCCCCGCCGCTGACCAGCCCGGGAAAGACGATAAGGGTTTTTGGCCGTGGGGAGCGACGGGCACCCAGGCAGCCGTTTCCGACCTCGATGTCGGTGACACCCGTCGGGCGCCCGGGATGGGTTGGCTCCGGATCGCGGGGATCATTGCGGTCACGAGCCTGCTCCTCTTGGCCATCGTTGCGGCGTTTAATCTCGGTCAGGGCCAGAGCCCGTTTGGCCTCTCACCAACAACCGGTGACGAACCCGACGCCCAGCCTGCGGTCGTCACGTCGACAGGCAAGACGATCCCGATCGACACCATCACGGACTTCGACCCGCAGGCCGAGCCGCCAGAAGAGCGGCCCGATCTGGTGCCGCTGGCCTTTGACGGTGATCCAGAGACCGCATGGCGAACCGAGACCTATCTGCAGAACTTCGGCCCGGAGGGACTCAAGGACGGCCTTGGTCTGGTCGTGGATCTCGGCGAGTCACACACGATCTCCTCGCTCAACCTTGCGCTCAAAGGGGAGCCGACCTCAGTAACGGTGTCGGTGTCAGCCGTTGCCCCGGCGTCGCCTGACGAGGTGATTCCCGTGGGCACTTTTGAAGCCCAGGACAGCCTGAAGGCTCTCCTTGACGCCCCGGCCGAGGGTCGCTATGTCACGCTCTGGCTGACCTCGCTGCCGGCCGTTGATGGCGGCTTCCAGGCCCAGATCGCTGAGGTAGTGATCAAGGGTGAATAACCCCCTCGATGGAGACAGCGACGCCTCCGATCACGACCTGCTTACGGCCCACGTGGCCGGTGACCCCGACGCCTTCGGCGTCCTGTTTGCCCGCCACCGCGATCGATTGTGGGCGGTGGCTCTGCGCACGATGGGAAATCCTCACGATGCTGCCGACGGCCTGCAGGACGGCCTGATCGCTGCCTTTCGACGAGCCGAATCCTTCCGCGGCGACTCAGCCGTCACCACGTGGCTGCATCGGGTGGTTGTCAACGCCTGCCTGGATCGGCTCAGAGCGGCTAAAGTACGCCGGGCCGAGCCGTTGCCGGATTTGCTCGATGAGCACGGTGACTCGTGGACCGCTCGCGGTTCGCTGGCGTCGACCGACGATCCGGACCCGGCCGAGGCGGCCATTGCGGACGAGCGCCGGCGAGCCGTCATCGCCGCCCTCAACACGCTCCCTCCCGAGCAGCGTGCCGCCCTGGTGCTGGTCGACATGGAGGGCTATCCCGTCGCCGAGGTCGCCCTGATGTTGGAGGTGGCCGAAGGCACGGTGAAGTCGAGATGTTCGCGCGGGCGGGTCAAGCTTGCCCAACTCCTCGGCGTACTCCGAGAAGACGCTGGGGATGAGACTCCCGCCACAACCGGGAACCCCGACCCCGCCTCGCCCGTCCGATCTGGTGAGAGCCCACGCGGACCACCGCCGCACGAGTCCGACGCCCGCTAACCCTGTCCTGATCATGCTTGAGACGTGCCCGAAGGAGGTGACCGACACCGATGAACGAGAGCCCGCTAGATCCCGCTGACCTGACTCCCGCGCAAGAGGAGTCCGTACGCCGCCTGCTGGCTGACGCTCGAGCGACCGAGCCGATGCCTGATGACGTGCGCTCTCGCCTTGACGACGTACTCCGTGAGCTCAGGCTCCCGAGTGTCGAGCTCTTGCCCCACGCCCAAGACAATGTTGTTGACCTGGCTGCCCGCAGACGATCACGTGCGAAGAACCTCCTGATCGCCGCAGCGGCCGTGGTGGCCATTGGCGTAGCCGTTCCCCAGGTGCTCCAGGGGAACCTCTCCGCCAACGAGACCTCCGCATCATCATCGGCCGACTACGACTCCGCCCCAGAGTCAGGCCGCGGGAACACCACCCTCCGAGAGGACTCGGCGACGGGGTCAGCTCCCGAGGCGGAGGACGATGCCGGCGCCCAGTCCGTGCCCAGTCCGGACGCCGCAAGCGCACGCAAGGACCTTCCCCGCCTCCGCGCGCAGTCTTTTGTCGCCGATGCCGAGGCCATTCGCGACCAGTTCGCCGGACGGTGGCGCTCCGCCTTCGCTGATCAGGCCTATCGGTCCAGCTGCCTCCAAAAGGGTGACTTGATGCTCTCGCCAGCACCCAAATCCCGGTGCGCTATGCCAAACGCGATGCACTCCTTGTCCTGGATCCAGTCGCCAGCGGCTCCCAGCGCGCCTCGGTCTACGTCTGTGGTGAGTCCGAGCCACGCCGTACGGCGCTGCTCGCCCCCCGCTGATTATCTTAAACCCTTGACTAGCCTCTTCGCCGGGAATGCGTCTCGCCTACGATCGGTTTGTCCAGATGCTTGAACAGATGATTGCTTGGCTACACCCACCAGATCAGCGCACAGAGGAGCACGTCTTCAGATGTCGGAAGTCAGCCCAACGAAGTTCGCAACGTCATCATCATCGGCTCAGGCCCGTCGGGTTACACCGCGGCGGTCTACGCCGCTCGCGCCAGCCTGGCTCCGCTGGTCTTCGAAGGCGCCGTGACCGCTGGTGGCGCGTTGATGAACACCACCGAGGTCGAGAACTTTCCCGGCTTTCGCGACGGCATCATGGGCCCAGCGTTGATGGACGAGATGCGCGCCCAGGCCGAGCGTTTCGGCGCCGAACTCATCACCGATGACGTGATCGAGGTTGATCTGGTCGGCGACATCAAGACCGTGAAGACTGCGACCGACACCTACTTCGCGCGGTCGATCATCCTGGCCACCGGCTCGGGCTATCGCAAGCTGGGCCTGCCGAATGAGGACGAGTTGTCCGGACGCGGCGTCTCCTGGTGTGCGACGTGCGACGGGTTCTTCTTCCGCGAGCAAGAGATCGCGGTTGTTGGTGGCGGCGACTCCGCCATCGAGGAAGCCACCTTCCTGACTCGGTTTGCCGCCAAGGTCTCACTGATCCATCGCCGCGACGAGCTTCGGGCCTCCAAGATCATGCAGGAACGCGCCTTCGCCGACCCCAAACTTCACCTGGTGTGGAACTCCGAGATCGCCGAGATCCACTCCGACGACGGGCGACTGTCCAGCGTGACTTGCGCGACACCGTCACCGGCGAGACCCGTCCGCTCCCCGTGACGGGCTTGTTCATCGCGATTGGCCATGATCCCCGCTCTGAGTTGTTGGGTGGACAGGTCGACCTTGACGACGATGGCTACGTCTTGGTCAAGCACCCGTCGACGGAGACCAACATCCCCGGTGTCTTCGCCTGCGGCGACCTCGTCGACCACGTCTATCGCCAGGCCATCACCGCCGCTGGCACCGGTTGCGCGGCTGCGCTCGACGCCGAGCGCTACGTCGTCCGCCCTCGACCACGCCAAAGCGGTTGCCACCATCGCCTGATCCCGCCGTCGACCCGTCACTTAAGTGACCAAACACGCCCCCAATATCTAGTGGTCGTAGCAACGGTTTGGTCATGCTGCTTGTTTGAGCAGCTGGTTGAGTCGTTGGGCGGGGGTCTCTAGGTCAAGGGTAGGACGTGGTCTTTGGTTGAGGGTGTCGCCTATGCGTTGGAGGTCCTCGGCAGAGTGCACTGAAAGATCGCTGCTCTTCTCGAGCCAGAATCTCAGGAGCCGGTTGGTGTTCTCGTTGCTGCCACGTTGCCAGGGCGACCTGGGGTCACAGAAATAGATGGGGGCACCGAGTTCGAGCTGGATCCGCCGGTACTGCGCGAGTTCGGTACCGCGGTCCCAGGTGATCGACCTGCGGAGGTGTTCGGGCAATTGGGACATTTCTCGGATCATTGCCTCGGCCACACTGTTGGCGTCGTGGCGACCCGGCAGGTGTAACAGGATCGTGAACCTCGTTGTCCGTTCGACCAGGGTCCCGACCGCAGACCCACTGGCGGTGCTGCCCAAGATCAGATCGCCTTCCCAGTGACCCGGTACCGCCCGGTCTTCGACTTCTGGTGGGCGTTCACGAATCGAGAACGCTTCAGCATAAGTAGCGGCTGACCCTCGTGGGCTACTCCCGGTGCGAGGTTTACGTCGGGCGCGTTTCAACGACAGTTTCTGGTGCAGATCAGCGCGTAACTGACCCCGTGTCTGCACGTACAAGGCCTGGTAGATCGTTTCCGCACACACTCGCTGGTCCCTCCCAAGGAGATCATCCTTGGCCAGCATCGAGGCAATCAACTGCGGTGACCACCCCTGATCCATCCACTTCTCGATCTGGGTGCACAGGCCCGGAGAGTTCAGCAACTTCAACGGCTTGGGTCGTTCCCGCCGGGTGCCTGCCGTTCGGTGCACCAACGTCGCCCAATACCGCCCATCCGGGCCAGTATTGCGGGCGATCTCACGGCAGATCACCGACTTGTCCCTACCGATCTGTTCCCCGATCACCCGGTAGGACAACCCCAACCGGATACCTACCGCGATGACTGCCCGGTCCTCGCTCGTCAAAGATCTCCGGGCTCGGCCACTGCCAGGATCAGCCGCCGGAACCGACCCGCCCAGACCACCCACACCACCACTCAGCAACCTCAATTCCATGGGAGCAGAATGCCCCCACCACCACGCCGCACTCGTCCGCGGGACACCCAAAAAATCAGCAGCGCCCTTCACCGAGCACTGACCAGTAACCAACTCATAGAACCGTTCACGCGTCTGAATCGGCCAACGCCTCACAACACCCTCCATCCACTGGCGTTGCTACGACCACTAGAACCCGCGGCCGTATGCCGAAGACTCTTTGACGCCTCAACAGGGAACAAGTGTCGGCGCGCTGCGGTTAACTACCTGTAACACTCAATCAAGCACTCATGAAGGGGTCTTCCGTGGCCAATATCGCCGCAGTTACTGACGCAGAATTTGACGCTGTCGTCCTCCAATCCGACAAGCCCGTCCTCGTTGACTTCTGGGCCGAATGGTGTGGGCCGTGCCGCCAGGTCGCGCCTATCCTTGACGAGATCGCCACCGCCCACGGCGACAAGGTCACCTTCTTGAAGATGAATGTCGATGAAAATCCGGTGACTCCGTCGTCATATCGCGTCACCGGCATCCCCACGATCAACGTCTACTCCGGTGGCCAGGTCGTGAAGTCCATCGTGGGCGCCAAGCCCAAAGCAGCAATGCTCAAAGAGTTGGCTGACTACATCAACTGATCCTTCGGCTCAGCTCTTCTGTCGGGTCGCTTCTGGCGCTGGCCGCACTGCTCGCAGCAGCCGGTCCAGCGCCAGTTCGACCTCATCCCGCCAGCGCACCGCCGCGGTCAGGTCCATGCGCATGCGAGGTGTCGTGAAATGACCTCGTTGAGTCTTGAATCCCACACTGCCGAGGAAACCCACCGGCAACAACCCCGCCTGTTTGCCACCGTGTTGAGCCAACCGGGCGTCGCCAAAGCACTCAACCGCCCGCAGCGGCCCTTGGCCAAACGACTCGCGTTCCATCAAGTCGCGCGCCATCCCCTGCACCAACATTCGCGCTAGGCCACCGCCGCGATGCTTCGGCTCGACGTACGCCGTAGTCATTAGAACCGCATCGGAAGACACTGGGGCAGTCGGAAACCCCTCAGCGCCAGGCACAAATGCGGGTGGCGCATACATGACGTAGCCGACTGGGACGTCGTCGACCAGCACGACGCGGCCACAGGAGCCCCACTCGAGAAGCACTGACGAGATCCAGGCTTGCTTCTCAGCCACAGCGTCCTCAGGCGCAACGCGGGTGCGACGCACGGGATCCAATTCCCACAGCAGGCACGCGCGACAGGGGGAAACGACCGCAGAGAAGTTATCCACGGTCAATCGCACAACCTTGCGCGACACCTCGACCTCCCTCAGTGGGACCAGCAGCTCGACCTAAGGTGATTGTTGCACTCGAGCAAATGGCATCTAACGTGCACGAAAGCCCGCCATCCTTCATGCTAGAGGGGTCATGATCGAGCTCCCTAGCGCCAATAGCACCCGACTCGACTCCTACGTCGATCGCTATGCCGCGCGCACCCATGGCATGACGGCCTCCGAGATTCGCGCCCTGTTTGCGGTCGCGTCAAGGCCAGAGGTGGTCTCGCTGGCGGGCGGAATGCCCAATATCTCGGGTTTGCCACTCGACGTAGTGGGATCAGCCATTGGCGACCTGCTGGCCAACAAGGGCGAGGTGGCCTTGCAGTATGGCTCGGGTCAGGGCGATCCGATGCTGCGTGAGCAGATCACAGAGGTGATGAAGTTGGAGGGCATTGACGCCCATCCTGACGACATCGTGGTGACTGTCGGCTCCCAGCAGGCCGTTGATCTCGTGACCCGAATCTTCTGTGATCCCGGCGATGTGGTGCTCTGCGAAGCTCCGTCGTACGTCGGTGCGTTAGGGGTTTTCAAGGCCTTCCAGTGCGACGTGGTCCACATTGAGATGGACGCGGACGGCCTGGTGCCCCAAGCCCTGCAACAGGCGATCACGGCCGTCAAGGCGGCTGGCAAGACCATTAAGTTTCTCTACACGATCCCCAACTTTCACAACCCGGCCGGGGTGACCCTCTCGGTGTCCCGACGGGCCGAGGTCCTAGAGATTGCCCGTCGCGAGGACATCTTGATCCTCGAGGACAACCCCTATGGCCTGCTCGGCTTCGACGCCGAGCCAATTCGCGCACTGCGAGCCGATGAGGCGGAGGGCGTCATCTACCTGGGCTCGTTCTCAAAGACCTTCTCTCCCGGAATGCGGGTCGGCTGGGCCCTCGCGCCTCACGCTGTGCGGGAAAAGCTCGTCTTGGCTCAGGAGTCAGCGACCTTATGCCCACCCTCGTTTAGCCAGATGGCGATTTCCAACTACCTCACTCGCCATGACTGGCTCGGCCAGATCAAGCAGATGCGTGAGATGTATCGCGAGCGACGCGACGCCATGATGACCGCGCTCCAGGACTTCATGCCGGACACCTGCACGTGGAACAAGCCAGAAGGCGGTTTCTTCGTATGGATGACCCTGCCTCCCGGCATCGACGGCAAGGCGATGTTGCCGCGAGCCGTCACCGCTCGCGTCGCCTACGTGCCTGGCACGGCCTTCTTCGCCGACGGCTACGGCTCAGGCGCAGTTCGGCTCTCCTATTGCTATCCCTCACCGGAGCGCATTCGCGAAGGCGTACGACGGCTCTCGGCCGTGCTCGAAGCGGAGATGGAGTTGCGCGCCACCTTCGGGGCGAGCTCAGGTGCCCAACTGCACGCACGCAGTGGGTACGACGGTCCGGGCACCAACCTCAGCTGAAGGAATTTCGATGACAAGTTCCGAGATCGCGCCAGAGCCCTTACCCCCGCGAGTGCTGGTGCTGGCCGGCGGCCTCTCCCACGAGCGAGACGTGTCGCTTCGCAGTGGGCGGCGAGTGTCCGAAGCGTTGCGCCACGCTGGTCTTGAAGTCGATGAGCGTGATGTTGACGCCAGTCTGCTCACGACTCTGCGCACCGAGCCGCCATCGTGCGCGATTCCGATGCTCCACGGTGAGACCGGAGAGGACGGCGCAATCCGAGAAGTTCTCGAACTCCTCGGCGTGCCCTACGTCGGCGCCGGTCCGGCCGCCTGCCGGTTGGCCTTCGACAAGCCAGTGGCCAAGGAGACGGTGGGACGGGCCGGCGTGCTCACCCCGGCCGGAGTCTGCCTCTCTGCCGAAACATTCCGAGAGTTGGGGGCCGGCGACATCATGGCGAGCCTGATCGAAGGCTTGGGATTGCCACTCATGGTCAAGCCCGCACGCGGTGGTTCAGCTCTGGGCTGCAGCGTGGTGCGTTCGGCCGAGGAGTTGCCTTCGGCAATGGTCAATGCCTACGCCTACGGGCCAGTCGCCCTCGTGGAGAAGTTCGTCGAGGGCTATGAGGTGGCCGTCGCCGTCATCGACGACGGCAGCGGAGCGACGACGCTGCCAGCGATCGGCATCCAGCCCGATGGGGGGATCTACGACTACACCGCTCGCTACACCGCCGGGGCCACCGAATTTCATGTGCCAGCGCGCATCCCCGAGGCACTGGCCGAGGCTTGTGCAGAAGTGGCGTTGACTGTTCACCGGGTGCTGGGTCTGCGCGACCTCTCCCGTTCAGACTTGATCATTGATCCAGCGGGTCAGGTGTGGTTCCTCGAAGCCAACATCGCCCCCGGTTTCACCGAGACCTCGACGGTGCCCTTGGCCATCCAGGCTGCTGGCCTGGACTTGGGCAAGGTCTGTGTCGCGCTCGTGCAGGCGGCGTTGGCCCGTAGCCTGTCGGCAGGGCAGGATCATCACCATGCGTGATCTGACCTATCCCGCCATCATCGCCACTGCACGGACCGGTTTTCGCGCCCTGGGCCAAGACATTGTGCTCAGTGGTGCTGAGCGCGTCCCCATGAGCGGTGGCGCCTTACTGGCCTTTAACCACATCAGTTACGTCGACTTCATCTATGGCGGCTTCGCCGCTTTTCCCTCGGGACGGCGCGTCCGTTTCATGGCCAAACGCGAACTCTTTGACCACCGAGTCACGGGACCCGTGATGAAGTCCATGCACCACATCGCGGTTGATCGAGCCGAAGGAGAAGCGTCCTTCCAGAGTGCGATTGACTATCTCAACCAAGGTGAGATCGTCGGCATCTTCCCTGAAGCGACTATTTCGCGAGCGATGTGTCTGAAGCCGTTTAAGAGCGGAGCTGTGCGCATCGCTCAGCGCGCCGGGGTGCCCGTGATTCCCGTCATTTTGTGGGGCACTCAGCGGATGGTCACCAAGGATCATCCGCGAGACTTCTCCCGGGGGCGCACCATCTCGATCGACGTCGGCGAGCCACTTTTTCCCACCGGCGAGAGTCCCTTGGCAGAGACCGCCGAGCTCAAGGCCGCGATGGCGACGATGCTGGATGTCGCCATCGCGAAACACCCCGACGGTCAGCCTCCAGGCGCCTGGTGGTTGCCGGCTTCCCATGGCGGTGGTGCCCCCAGCCTCGAGCAAGCCGCCCGGATGGACACCGCCGAGCGGGCCGAGCGAGTGCGCCAATATCGCGAGCTGCGGGACAAGCAGAGGAAGAAGATTCTGTAACTATATCAATAAGTCGACAAAGATACTTATCTATATCATTTTGGCGATTCACCTTCGATGATTCCCACGATGCGTCGCAGGTCGTCCATGGTGGCGAATTCCACGCTGATCTTGCCCTTGGTCTTGCCGAGCTCGACCTTTACCCGAGTCTCCAGGCGATCGCCCAACCGCTCACCAAGTTCGGAAAGGCCGGGAGCTGTGGGGCGACGACGTACTTGGCGTGTGGGTCGCTCATTGCCAAGATCGCCGACCGCTACTAGTTCTTCAAGACCACGCACGCTGATCCCCTCGGCAACAACGCGCTGCGCCAGCCGATCCTGCTTGTCACTATCCTCAACGCCGAGTAGCGCTCGAGCGTGACCGGCCGAGAGTACGCCGGAAGCCACGCGACGTTGGACGGCCGTCGAGAGTCGAAGCAGGCGAAGGGTGTTGCTGATCTGAGGGCGCGAGCGTCCGACGCGTTGGGCTAACTCGTCGTGAGTGCAGCCAAAGTCTTCGAGAAGTTGGGCGTAGGCCGCAGCTTCTTCGAGTGGATTGAGTTGTGAGCGGTGGAGGTTTTCCAGCAGCGCGTCGCGCAGCATGTCGTTGTCGTCTGTCTGACGCACGATCGCTGGGATCGTGATCGTCCCAGCCTGCTGGGAGGCGCGGAATCTACGCTCACCCATGATCAGTTCGAAGCCCTCAGCCACGGCCCTGACGACCACTGGTTGGAGCAAGCCAACCTCGCGGATCGAGTGGACCAACTCTGCCATCGCCTCTTCGTCAAACGCTGAGCGAGGCTGGCGAGGATTAGGCCTGATCGACTCGAGCGGCAACTCCGCAAAGTAGGCCCCGGCTGGCGCCGGCAGGCCGAGTGTTCCCTGAGTGGCTCCAGGGTCGGACCCTCCTGCCCCGGAGGCAGGCATCTCAGCAGCGGTCGGGATCAGCGAGCCCAGCCCACGACCAAGCCCACGGCGAGCCGGATTGGGTCTTGCGCTTTGGGTCATGCCGGCGCTCCCCTACTGGCCATCTCACGCGCTGCCTCTAGGTAACACAGTGCTCCTGGCGAGCCTGGGTCGTAGGTCATGACGGTCTGGCTGTAGGAGGGAGCCTCGGAGACCCTGACAGAGCGAGGGATGCTCACGCGCAATACCTGGGCTGCGAAGTGCTCGCGCACCTCGTCGGCGACTCCGGCAGCCAGCCGAGTGCGGGCGTCGAACATCGTGATGAGGATGGTGGAGACCTCGAGACCGGGGTTGAGATGGGCCTTGACCATGTTGACGGTGTCCAGCAGCATCCCGAGTCCTTCCAGGGCGTAGTACTCCGCCTGGATCGGTATCAGCATTTCGACGCCCGCGACCAAGGCGTTCAGGGTCAGCAGCCCCAGCGACGGTGGGCAATCGATGAAGACGTAGTCGAACCGGTCACCTACCGCACCGTCGACATCGCTGGACAACCCGGAATGCAGCAAAGTGCCGATGCGTGGATCGGACCGAAGCGCGCGGTCCAATCGGCTCTCTCTGGCCACCATGCTCACCAGTTCGATCTCGGCGCCAGCAAGATCGATGGTGGAGGGCACCACAAAAACCCCTGGTACGTCTGGGCAAGGCTGCGCCACTTCAAGAAGTGGCCGGCCTTCGACCAACAGGTCGTACGTCGACGGCGTACCCCGTCGATGATCGATGTTCAGTGCGGTTGAGGCATTGCCTTGGGGATCCAAATCGATCACCAACACTCGTTGACCCAGTTGGGCCAGCGCGGCCGCCATGTTCACCGTGGTCGTGGTCTTACCGACGCCGCCCTTTTGGTTGGCGACAACAACAACTCTGGTTGCTCGTGGGCGGGGAATGGCTGGGCGCATCCGCGCGCCCTCTCGTGCCAAAAGAGTGTGTTCGGCGGCAAGCGCAAGAGGTGTCTGTTCATGATCGAAGGGTGTCGGGGCGTCGGCCTGCTGGGCTGCCGTGCGGAGGGTGAAGGTCTCCATCACAACGTCCGTCGGAGGCCCAAGGGCAGTGGTTTCACGTGAAACATCGGGACCTTCGGTTGTTGACCCAAAAGGATCAGCCTGTGGATAACGTGGAGTGTTCTGTGGATAGCCCCGCTCAGAGGCGGTGGGGTGACCGGTGGAAAAGTCACGATCGTCCTCAGGAAGACTTGCCACTGCTTCGCCTCCGGCGTTGGTGCTTTGACCGCGGGGACGAACGGCTTCCGGATTTGCCAGACAACGATCTCGCGGGTTGAGAGGCCAAACCTACCTTCCGGATGCCCGACCAGGAAACCCGAACGACAGTAGTTGTGGAAACTCCATCCGCCTGCACCAGGGTCAGCACTTCGGGTGTTGAGCAGCCCAACACGGCAAGCTCCGACTCAGCATCAAGCAGTTCTTGAACCACCGACGCCCCCTTCATCGCCACCAAGGCGCCGCCTTCTGTCACTAGCGGCATCGACCACTCAAGGAGTCGGGACATCGGCGCCAGGGCCCTCGAGGTCACAAGATCGAAAGTGCGCACGCCGTGCAACGACTCAGCGCGCCCTCGATGAACGGCAACATTCGTGAGCTCCAACGCTGCCACGACTTCGTCCAGGAACGTCGTACGCCGCTGCAAAGGCTCAACGAGAGTGACCTGGAGGTCAGGACGCGCGATCGCCAACACCAGCCCTGGGAGACCCGCGCCGCTACCCAGGTCACAGACGGCCGCTTCCATGGGGATCTGATCAGCAAGAGTCAGGCAATTCAGTAGGTGTCGATCCCAGAGCCGAGGCACCTCTCGCGGGCCCAGCAAGCCACGCACTACGCCGTCCGTGGCCAACTTCGAAGCAAAGCCAAGGGCTACGGTGAACCGCTCACCAAACGCCGCCTCCGCGTAAGACGGTGGCGAGGGGAGTTCGGCGTCATGTTTCACGTGAAACGTGACCCTCCAGCTCGAACCTCAAGCGGGGAGCACGACCACAAAACGCCGTGGCTCAGTGCCACTCGACTCCGACACCAAACCGGCGGCCGCGACGGCGTCATGAACGACTTTCCGCTCGAACGGCGTCATCGGCTCAAGCGAAACGGATTCTCCAGAGTCCTTGACCTGCTGCACGGCCGCTTCAGCCCGAACCACCAACTTGGCACGCAAATCGGCCCGGAAGCCCGAAACATCCAGCATCAACCTCGAGCGGTGACCCGTTTCGCGGAAGACCGCCAACCGAGTTAACTCTTGGAGCGCATCCAGCACCGACCCGTCGGAACCGACCAATTGTTGCAAGTCGGCGCCCACGATCGAGACCGCTGCCCGGTCACCGTCGACATCGATGTCAAGGTCTCCGTCCAGGTCAGCAATGTCTAGCAGTTCCTCGAGGTAATCGGCCGCAATGTCACCCTCGTGCTCCAACTGCTTGACCACATCGGGCACCTCAGCCGCTTCGGGGGCATCGTCGACTTCTGCGGACGTGACTACCGAGGCCACCTCCTCGGTTGGTTCCTCTGTGGGCTCCTGGCTCAACTCGGTCACTGGGACCACTCCTTCTTGTGCTGTGGACGGATCAATTGATCCGACGAGAGCCCGGCCCACTTGGCCGAGCAAGCTTGGTCTAAGCCGAGCGCTTCCCTTGCGTATTGCCGCCCGGGGGCGTCTTGCGCTGGCTACGCGGCTTCTTCTTCGGCTGCTGTCGCTGATTACCGCCCGGTGCCGATCCGCCATTGGCCGGGGAACCAGGGCCCGTCAGGGGAGTGGCGGAGGATCCCGACTCTCCGCCTTCAGCCTCTGGGTCGGCTTTCGGGCCCTTGCCCTTCTTCAGGTCCCGGGCCGCCTTAGCCTCGAACGCTGGAGTGTTGGGCGCGGGATTGTTGCGAATCACATAGAACTGCTGACCCATGGTCCACAGGTTGGAGGTCGTCCAATAGACGAGCACACCGATCGGGAAGGCAATGCCACCAATGCCGAACACCAACGGCAAGACATAGAGCATGATCTTTTGCTGTTGTGCGAACGGGCCCTCCAAGGAGGCGGCCGGCATGTTCTTGCTCATCAATTGCTTCTGGGTCAAGAACGTCGTCGCGATCATCGCCAGGATGAACGTGGTCGCCATGACGATGATGCCCCAGTCACCGCCAGCGCGAATGAACACACTCGCGATCGGCACACCGAGAAACTCTGCATTGGCAAAAGACGTGGTCAGCTCTGGGTAGTTCTCCAGAACGCCGTGCCCAATGCCTTTGCCTGCCGCTTGGTCAAGCAGGCGGAACAGCGCCAAGAAAATCGGCATCTGCACCAGGATCGGTAAACACGACGAGAACGGGTTGGTCCCCGTGTCTTTGTAGAGCTTCATCGTCTCTTGAGACATGCGCTCGCGGTCGTGCCCGTATTTCTCCTGGAGCTTCTTGACCTCCGGCTGAATCAACTGCATGTTGCGGCTGGACTTGATCTGCTTCACAAACAGCGGGATGAGGCAAGCTCGGATCACCAACGTGAGGCCAACGATCGACAACACCCAAGCAGCGCCAGAGTCGGGGTCGAAGACTTGGCTAAACAGCTTGTGAAAGCCCACCAAGACTACGGAAATGATCCAGTAGAGGGGCACCATAATGGCGTGCCCGATGGCTCCCAGGGTATCCATTCGGTCAGGCTCCTTGGCTCTGGGAAGAACCCAGTTGTGTGACGACAGTGGGGGTGTGAGGCGGCACGGGATCGTAACCGCCAGCCGACCAGGGATGACAACGGCCAAGGCGGCGCAGGCTCAACCACGAGCCGCGAAGGCTGCCGTGCTCCGTTACCGCTTCGAGGGCGTACGCCGAACAGGTCGGGTGATAGCGGCAGACCTGGCCGTACAGCGGGCTGATCAACAGCCGATAGGACTTCAGCAGGCCGATCAAGACGTATTTCATGAGTCGCTCCCCGCGCGCTGTTGCACGCGAGCCAAACAACGCTTAAGAGCGCTCTCGAGTTCCCCGAACGTGGCAGTGGCAGCCCCAGGAGTAGCGCGAACGACGGTCAAACTGCCGGGCTGGAGCGTGCTCACCTGGTCTCGACACAGGTGCCGCAAGCGACGCTTGACCCGATTGCGGACAACGGCGTTGCCCACCGCCTTGCTCACCACAAACCCCACTCGCGGGGACACTGCGGACGACGTTGGCACGGGAGGGATGGACTGGTGCACAACCAACACTGAGGAGCCTGAACGACTGCCGTTTCGGATCGCGGACCTAAAGTCTTGGGGCGACGTCAACCGATGCGCTGGAGATAGCACGCGTGCTCGTCGCAAATCCGCGGTCGGGGAGTCGGTTGGACCAGTCAGAGAGTCGTGAGACTCAGACGGCCAAGCTCTTGCGACCCTTGCGGCGACGCGCAGCCAAGATGGCGCGTCCGGCGCGGGTGCGCATACGTAAACGGAAGCCGTGCACCTTGTGACGGCGCCGGTTGTTCGGCTGGTACGTGCGCTTGCTCACGGGCTTGCTCTCCGATGCTCAAAACTTTGTGGGCCAACCTGCGTTGGTTAGCCGAAGGATCCACACCCGACCTATTCGCAGGTGACCGACCAACGGTACGCGCTGCCCTCATCAAGGGTCAAACCAGCGGTATGTTCGGGGCAACAAGACGTAACCGATGCGATAAACCTGTGGATAGCGTCTTGCTCCGAGCGGGCCGTCCTTGTTACGTTCGCCAATGCCAGGGTTCCCCTCCGCACCCCGCGGGTCTTGGTGGGTTTTCCACAACTGAAGTTCAGCGTTCACAACCTGTGGACAACCTTGTGGACGACCAAACACCGGACTCCCATTGTTTGGGGCCACACCGCGCACGAGAAGTTGAACCAGGCGTATGCCCCCGCATACAGAAAGACGGACCTTAGTGGAAAATCCAACCAGCGAACCCCCTCTTGATCTGACGACCGTGTGGCGCGATGTGCTGGGTGATCTGCAGTCCTTTCAGCGCGCCTGGCTCAAGGCCAGTGAACCTGTCACCCTCCACGCCGACACCATCATCATCGCCGTTGCCAACGAGTTCACCCGCACCCAGATAGAGGGCCGCCTGCGAGCTCAACTCGAGGATGCCCTCAGCGATGCCTGTGGCCGTGAGATCCGGTTGGCCGTGACGGTCGACCCCAATCTCGAAGAGACCGATCCCGAATCTCCCGAGGCAATGGGGGACGAGCGAACCATCGCTTCCAATGGACATAGGGATATGTCGACAAGTCGATATAACGACTTGGATAGCAACACTGTTCCTGAGGTCAGCGACCTGACGGGTGCCTCGACCGAGCAGTTGAAACAGGCACAGCCCAACGAGGTCATCCCCGAACCAGTGACACTTCCATCGTCTTCACAACTCGAGACGCGCCTCAACCCGAAGTACACCTTCGAAACCTTTGTCATCGGTTCCTCCAACCGCTTTCCCCACGCCGCGGCCGTCGCGGTGGCGGAGGCGCCAGGCAAGTCCTACAACCCGCTGCTGATCTATGGAGACTCGGGACTCGGCAAGACCCACCTGCTACACGCGATCGGTCACTACGTCCGCAGCTTGTACGCCGGCGCGAAGGTTCGCTATGTCAGCAGTGAAGAGTTCACCAACGAATTCATCAACGCAATCCGCGACGATCGGCAAGACCGTTTCAAGCGTCGCTATCGCGATGTCGACGTGCTGCTGATCGACGACATCCAATTCTTGGAGGGCAAGACCCAAACTCAGGAAGAGTTCTTCCACACCTTCAACACCCTCCACAACGCCAATAAGCAGATTGTGTTGACCTCCGATCGCGCACCGAAGCGACTAGAGGCACTTGAAGACCGCCTTCGCAATCGCTTCGAGTGGGGCCTCATCACCGACGTACAACCTCCCGACCTCGAAACTCGGATCGCGATCCTGCGCAAGAAGGCGGCGATGGATCGGCTCACCGCGCCCCCGGACGTGTTGGAGTTCATCGCCTCCAAGATCCAGACCAACATCCGCGAGCTGGAAGGCGCCCTCATTCGAGTCACGGCGTTTGCCAACCTCAATCGCCAGGAGGTTGATCTGACGCTCGCCGAGATCGTGCTGAAAGATCTGATCCCAGAGGGTGGCGAGCCAGAAATCACAGCCCCGACCATCATCGCGCAGACCGCCGCCTATTTCGGCGTCTCGATTGAAGACCTCACCGGACCCAGCCGCGGCCGGCATCTCGTGCAGGGTCGACAAATCGCGATGTATCTCTGCCGAGAGTTGACCGCTCTCTCACTGCCCAAAATCGGTGCGCAGTTTGGCAATCGTGACCACACCACCGTCATGTACGCCGACCGCAAGATCAACAAACTCCTGGCTGAACGCCGTTCAGTATTCAATCAGGTCAGTGAGTTGACCAACCGCATCAAGCTCCAAGCTCGACAGACTTAACGAACGCGGCGGAGGTCACCGGTGCTGTCGAGAGCTGTGGAATTCATGTGGGCAAACGCCGCGTGTCGTCCACAGCCCCTGTGCACCTTCGTGGCCGCTCGTCGCGGACACGCCTACTTGTTACACAAAGTTCCCCAGTCGCACGCTTCTCGCTCCACAACTTGCACACAGCCTGAAATCGACCTGACCAGCACAAACTGTCTCTATCCACAGAGTGCACAGAACCTATGACTACAACGAACCTCTAGAACTATCGATGACCAGTGAATTGTTGTTCGGCCTCCTTCTTGGGGACAACACTCACTCGTGACAGGATCAAGGCCGCACTCGCCAACAATTAACTCGGCAAAAACAAGGGAGGACCCGGGACATGAAGTTTCGTGTCGATCGAGACGTACTAGCTGACGCTGTGGCTTGGGCCGCACGCAGTTTGCCGGTGCGCCCGAGTGTTCCAGTGCTATCCGGCGTGATGATTGAGGCCCGGACCACGCCCGATGAGGGTTTGCAGCTCTCCACCTTTGACTACGAGACCTCCGCTCGTGCCACTTTGGCTGCAGAGGTTAGTGAAGAAGGAAAGGCACTGGTGAGCGGCCGGCTGCTAGCCGATATCTGTCGTAGCCTCCCCGCCAAGCCCGTCGAGATGGTGCTTGAAGGCACTCGTGTCTCCCTGACGTGTGGCTCTGCTCGCTTCAGTTTGCAAACCATGCCCGTGGAGGACTATCCCGCGCTGCCGGATATGCCCGCCTCCACCGGAACGGTCAAGAGCGAAGAGTTTGCCCACGCCGTCGCCCAGGCTGTCACTGCGGCTGGACGAGACGACATGCTCCCTGTGCTGACCGGCGTACGACTGGAAATTGACGGCTCCACGATTTCCCTGCTTGCCACCGACCGGTTCCGGCTCTCACATCGCGAGTTGGCTTGGGATCCCAACACCCCCGACGCAACCGTGGCCGCGCTCGTCCCAGCCAAAGTGCTCGGTGAGACTGCCAAGTCGCTGACCTCGGGCAGCGATGTCACCATCGCGCTATCTTCAGGACGAGCCGGCGAGGGCATTATCGGTTTCGAAGGCGCCGTGCCGGGTGGAATTCGTCGTACGACGACTCGACTTCTCGATGGCGAGTTTCCCAAAGTGCGGAGCCTCTTCCCAGGCGAACACCTCACCGTGGCAACCGTGAAGAAATCCGATCTGATCGAGTCGGTGAAACGGGTAGCGCTGGTTGCCGAACGAAACACCGCGGTCCAGTTGGCCTTCGACGATGGTGTGTTGACCCTTGATGCTGGCTCGGGCGATGAGGCACAAGCTTCGGAGTCGATCGAGGCCAACGTTGTCGGTGACGCGATCACAACGGGTTTCAATCCAACGTTCCTACTCGACGGGCTCGGCGCCATCGATGAAGACGAGGTTGAGCTCGCGTTCACTCAAGCCTCCAAGCCAGTGGTCTTGAGTGGCCGCGCCCCAGAGGGAGCGGACATTCCCACGTTCCGATACCTCCTGATGCCGCGTCGTCTCTTGTCCTAGGTTGAATTGACTCTCAACAATCCAGAGTTTGAGTGGAGGAGACCACCATGGAGATTGGCCTGATCGGTCTAGGCAAGATGGGCGGCAACATGCGCGAGCGCATGCGTCGCGCGGGCATCACGGTGGTCGGCTTCGACCGCAACCCAGACATTGCCGATGTGCACTCGCTCGAAGAACTGGTAGCCGCCCTTCCTGCGCCGCGCGTCGTGTGGGTGATGGTCCCTTCCGGTGAACCCACCAAGCAGACGGTTGCCGCGCTCAGCGGTTTGTTGAGCCCCGGTGACGTAGTCGTCGAGGGTGGCAACTCGCGCTGGACCGATGACATCGCCAATGCGGCGGCGCTGAAGGAACTCGGCATCGGCTATGTCGACTGCGGCACCTCCGGTGGTGTTTGGGGACTCCAAAACGGTTACGCGCTAATGTACGGCGGCGACGAAGCTGACGTCGCGAAAGCCCAGTTTGCTTTTGACGCATTGCGTCCCGAGGGCGAGTTTGGCTGTGTGCACGCCGGCGGGGTGGGAGCGGGGCACTTCTCCAAGATGGTCCACAACGGCATCGAATACGCGATCATGCAGGCCTATGCCGAGGGTTGGGAACTGCTTGAAAAGGTCGAGCTCGTCGACAACGTCACCGAAGTCTTCCGTTCCTGGAAGGAAGGCACCGTTATTCGCTCTTGGCTGCTCGACCTAATGGTCAATGCTCTGGACGCCGATCCGGGACTGGCCTCGATCAAGGGTTATGCGGCCGATTCCGGGGAAGGACGCTGGACCGTTGAGGCTGGCATCGAGAATGCCGTCGCCACGCCTGCGATCACAGCCGCGCTCTACGCCCGTTTCGTGTCTCAACAAGAAGATTCTCCATCGATGAAGGCGATCGCCGCGATGCGCAACCAGTTTGGTGGACACGCCGTGCAGACCTCGCCGCCAGCTGGCGGCGACCTGAACCCGGATCCCGACGTCAGTCCGGATCCCGTCGCCGGCTAGCTCCCGGCTTCCCGCGTCCGGTGTACGTCACTCACCTCGTCCTCCATGACTTCCGCTCCTATGCCGATATTGATGTGGAGCTTGAACCAGGCGTGACGGCATTTTTGGGCCGCAACGGTCAAGGCAAGACCAATCTGGTTGAAGCCGTCGATTATTTGTCGCGGCTTTCGTCGCATCGGGTTTCGTCGGACTTGCCGTTGGTGCGAGATGGGTGTGAGCAGGCAATCGTCCGCGCAGCCGTGGTGCGCGACGGTCGTCGGGCGACCCTTGAGGTGGAGATCAACCCGGGTCGAGCCAATCGGGCCAGGGTCAACAAGTCGGCCTTGCCGCGAACTCGGGAGTTGGCCGGGTTGGTGCGCACCGTGATGTTCTCCCCCGACGACTTGGCGTTGGTCAAGGGGGACCCGTCGCAGCGCCGCCGCTTTCTTGATGATCTGTTGGTGTTGCGCACTCCTCGACTGGCTGGCGTATGCGCTGACTATGACCGAGTCCTCAAGCAACGCAATTCGCTGCTCAAATCCCAACGCGCAGCACGGTTCAGGTCGAGCTCCGACGACAACGCCCTGTCGACCCTGGCAGTCTGGGACTCGCATCTATCGGCGCTGGGTGGTGAACTCATGCATGAGCGGATGTTGCTGGTGAGTCACTTGCGGCCCTATCTCCGCGCGGCCTATCAAACGGTGGCCAGGGGTGCCGCCCAGGCAGATGCCGAACTCGACTACAACTCGGCGTCGTTAGTCGAGGTCCCCGCGTCGTTGGTCGAGCCTGGCGAGACCCCGACCCGGCAAGCCTTGGTCGAGGCGATCACCAACCAACTTGAGGCGCGCCGCCGCGATGAGCTCGACCGGGGAATCACGCTCGTCGGTCCGCACCGCGACGATGTGGTCTTTCGTCTCGGCAATGGTGAGCGTCGCCTTCCAGTCAAGGGCTATGCCTCTCATGGCGAGTCCTGGTCGTTTGCCCTGGCGCTCAAACTTGCGTCGTACGAACTGCTGCGTGCCGATGGCGATGACCCGATCCTCATCCTCGACGACGTCTTCGCTGAGCTCGACACCGAGAGGCGCGAGCAACTGGCGGCTCTCGTGGCGTCGGCGGAGCAAGTTTTGGTGACCGCTGCGGTGGCTGCGGATGTTCCTGTGGTGCTCGCCGGCGCCCGGTTCCGGGTGTCCGATGGCGAGGTCACTCGTGCCTGATGCAGACGGCCTACCCGCAGGCGGCCCACCCTTAGACGGTCCTCGTGAGGCGGATCCAGCCGCACCGGCGCCTGACGGCCTCGACCTCGCGCGCGCGTTGTCCCGATCGGTGGCGCGAGCCAAACCCGCTACCGGCGGTGGGCGAAGGACGACGCCCAAGTCCCTGCGCAAGAAGCGCAGCCTGGGTCGCGGCGGCGCAGGCGTTTCAGGGGCGTTCCCAGACGATCGGGATCCCCAAACCCTTGATGTCACGCTCGGTCGCTTGGTGGAAGACCACGGTTGGGCGGTCGACCTTCGAGTCCAAGGCATCTTCGGCCGGTGGTCGGAGTTGTTGGGTGAGGATGTGGCCAGGCATTGCCAGCCGGAGTCTTTTGGTGAGGGCACCTTGGTGGTCCGCACAGATTCGACAGCTTGGGCGACCCAGATGCGACTCCTTGCGCCGACCGTCGTACGACGTCTCAACGAGGAGTTGGGGCACGGAACCGTGACCGTTATCGACGTCAAGGGACCTCAGGCCCCGTCCTGGAAACGAGGCCAACGATCAGTTCGTGATGGCCGGGGTCCGAGGGACACTTACGGCTGATGTTTGCCGGTTGGGGGTTTCGAGACGGCGCTAGCGCGCCTCCTCAACCACCTGGGGTTGTTGGTTGAGGAACGAGCGTTAGCGAGTGTCTCGAAACCTAGTGACCGCAGTGGTCTAGGCGGCTACAGGGACCTCTAGCGCTAGTTGTGGACGTATAGGGGCTCAAACAGAGGCTGGTCGGGCCTCCCAGATGCCGTTATAGGCCGCTCATGGGCCAATTTGCCCAGATATCGTCCCCAGGTCTGGGCGGCACACGTGGACTGCGGGCCTTGACGGGGTATCATAGGCAGATGGTCGTCGGCTCACTCAAGCGACGACCATCTCCTTGTTAAGCCACCTGTGGAAGAGGTCTGCGTGAGCGACGACACGTCACTCGAAACCCCTGTTGAACCTGTTGACGCATCGGTCATCGCGCAACCGGTGATTGCTGAATCCGAGATCAACACGGCGCCTCCGGAGGGCACCGAATACAACGCCGATTCCATCCAGGTGCTCGAGGGCCTCGAGGCCGTGCGTAAGCGGCCGGGAATGTATATCGGTTCGACGGGCGAGCGGGGTCTCCATCACTTGGTGTGGGAAATCGTCGACAACTCCGTCGATGAATCCCTCGCCGGTTTCTGCGATCGGATTGTCGTCACGCTGCAAGCTGACGGCGCGATCCGGGTTGAAGACAACGGGCGCGGGATCCCGACCGACATCCACCCGACCGAGGGCATCCCTGCCGTGACGATGGCGCTGACCATGCTCCACGCAGGTGGGAAGTTCGGCGGTGGCGGCTATAAGGTCTCCGGCGGCCTGCACGGCGTTGGTGTTTCGGTCGTGAACGCGCTGGCCAGCACCCTGATCGTTGAGGTCAAGAACCGCGGTCACCTGTGGCGCCAGAGCTTTAGCCTCGGCGTACCCGATGGAGAGCTTGAGCAAGTCCGCGAGATGGAGCCCGGCGAATCCACCGGCACAACAGTCATCTATTGGGCCAGCGAAGACATCTTCGAGACGACCACCTATTCCTTAGAGACGATCACCAATCGGTTCCGCGAGATGGCCTTCCTCAATAAGGGCCTGGAGATCGTGGTTCGCGACGAGCGGGCCTCCGCTGATGAGCTTGTCGAGGCCGTCGAAGACGCCACGATCGATGCCGAGATCGATCAAGTTGGCGTCGACGCGATCAAGCGCGGCGAAGGCGGTGGCATCGAGCGGGTCTTCAAATATGATCGGGGCCTCGTCGACTACGTCGAACACCTCAACCGCCGCAAGCAGGTGGCCAACCCCTCGATCATCGCCTTCGAGGCCAACCACGCTGGCGAGGGCGATCTCAGTCTTGAGATCGCTATGCAGTGGAACCAGTCCTACACCGAGTCGGTGCACACCTTTGCCAACACCATCAACACTCATGAAGGCGGCACCCATGAAGAAGGTTTCCGCTCCGCACTGACGAGCCTCATCAACAACTGGGGCGAGACCTGGAACCTCATCAAAAAGAAGGAAGATCGGGTCTCCGGCGACGATGCTCGCGAGGGCTCTGACCGCGATCATCTCGATCAAGCTCGGTGAGCCGCAGTTTGAGGGCCAGACCAAGACCAAACTCGGCAACACCGAGGCCAAGGGCTTCGTACAAAAGGTCGTCAACGACCAGTTGGGTGCTTGGCTGGAGCAGAATCCGGCCGAAGGCCGCGACATCGTACGCCGCGCGCAGGCGGCCGCTTCGGCCCGAATCGCCGCCCACAAAGCGCGCGATCTCGCCCGCGGTCGCAAAGGTCTGATGGGCGGGGGCGGCTTGCCCGGCAAGTTGTCGGACTGCCAATCCACCAACCCAGAAGAGTGCGAGGTCTTCATCGTCGAGGGCGACTCGGCCGGCGGCTCGGCCAGGCAGGGCCGCGACTCTCGGATCCAGGCGATTCTGCCGATTCGCGGGAAGATTTTGAACGTCGAAAAGGCCCGGATCGACAAGGTGCTGGCCAACACCGAAGTCCAGGCGATCATTTCTGCCCTGGGCACCGGCGTGCACGACGAGTTCAACATCGACAAGTTGCGCTATCACAAGGTGGTGTTGATGGCCGACGCCGACGTCGACGGTCACCACATCAACACTCTGTTGCTGACGCTTCTCTTCCGCTTCATGAAGCCATTGATCGAACACGGCTACGTCTATATGGCCCAGCCTCCGCTTTATCGCCTCCGCTGGAACAAGCCGGCCGACCACGAGTTCGTCTATTCCGACTCTGAGCGCGATGCCTTGATGCGCGACGGTCTTGAGTCTGGGAAGAAGTTGCCGAAGGAAAACCCGGTCCAGCGCTATAAGGGCCTGGGAGAGATGAATGCCGATGAGTTGTGGGACACCACGATGGATCCCAACCAGCGGCTGATGCTCCAGGTCACCCTCGACGACGCTGCTCAGGCCGACGAGATCTTCTCGATCCTGATGGGTGAAGACGTCGAGCAGCGGCGGTCCTTCATCCAGCGCAATGCCAAAGACGTTCGCTTCCTCGACATCTGATCCAGTAGAGAGATTTCACTGTGACTGAGACACCCACAACACCGCCTGGCGGTCGGATCGAGCCCATCGAGCTGCAAACCTCGATGCAGCGCGCCTACATCGACTATGCGATGGCGGTCATCGTCGGGCGCGCGCTGCCCGACGTACGCGATGGTTTGAAGCCTGTGCATCGCCGCGTGCTTTATGCGATGTATGACGGCGGCTATCGGCCCGATCGAGGCTTCTCCAAGTGCTCGCGCGTCGTCGGAGACGTGATGGGTCAATATCACCCCCACGGCGACACCGCGATCTATGACACTTTGGTCCGGCTGGCGCAGCCCTGGGTGATGCGGGCTCCGCTGATTCAAGGTCAGGGCAACTTTGGCTCGGCTGGTGATGACGCTGCGGCGGCCATGCGTTACACCGAGTGCCGGATGGATCCGCTGGCGCTCGAGATGGTGCGCGACATCGAGCAGGATACGGTCAACTTTCAGCCCAACTATGACGGCCGCTCTCAAGAGCCCGTGGTGTTGCCTGCGCGCTATCCCAACCTGTTGGTCAATGGTTCGGCCGGTATTGCAGTCGGCATGGCCACGAGCATCCCTCCCCACAACCTGCGCGAGGTCGCGGCTGGCGCGCTGTGGGCACTGGACAACCCGCTTGCCTCACGTGAAGAACTCCAAGACGCCTTGATCGAGAGGATCAAGGGTCCGGACTTCCCCAACGGTGCCTTGATCGTCGGTCGCGAAGGGATCGAGCAGGCCTACCGGACTGGACGGGGCTCGATCACTCAGCGTGCGGTGATCGACATCGACGAGGATCGCCAGGGCCGGACCTGCCTAACGATCAGCGAACTGCCCTACATGGTCAACCCCGACTCGCTGGCCAAGAAGATCGCCGAGTTGGTCAACACCGGCAAGGTCCAGGGCATTGCCGATGTCCGCGACGACTCGTCCGGTCGGACCGGGCAGAGTTTGGTTGTCGTGCTCAAGCGCGACTCCGTGGCACGAGTGGTGCTCAACAACCTGCTGAAGCACACCGAACTCCAGACCAACTTCTCCGCCAATATGTTGGCCTTGGTTGACGGCGTACCCCGCACGCTGACCATTGATCAGTTCATCAGCAGCTGGGTGACCCACCAGATCGAGGTCATCCAGCGCCGCACCCGCTTCCGGTTGGCCGAGGCGGAGCGACGCGCCCACATCTTCCGGGGTTTGGTCAAGGCTCTCGATGCCCTTGACGAAGTGATTGCGTTGATTCGTCGTTCTCCGGAGGTCGACGACGCTCGCGAGGGCTTGATCGCGTTGCTGGAGATCGACGAGATCCAGGCCAACGCGATCCTGGACATGCAGTTGCGCCGTTTGGCGGCGCTTGAGCGCCAGAAGATCATGGACAACTTGGCCACGATCGAGGTTGAGATCGCCGATCTCGAGGACATCCTGGCCGATGAGACCCGTCAGCGCTCGATCATCTCTGAGGAACTTGAGGCGATCGTCGCGAAGTATGGCAATGATCGGCGCTCGCAGTTCATTCCTGCGGACGGTGATTTGTCGATGGAAGACCTCATCCCCGATGAGGAGCTGGTCGTCTCGATCACTCGCGGTGGCTATGCCAAGCGCACTCGGGCCGATGCCTACCGCTCGCAAAAACGCGGCGGCAAGGGCGTTCGGGGCGCGAGCCTGCGTGGAGATGACGTCGTACAACACTTCATCGCGACGACCAACCACCATTGGCTGTTGTTCTTCACCACGGCCGGTCGGGTCTACCGGACCAAGGCCTACAACCTGCCGGAGGCCTCGCGCGATGCCAAGGGCGGACACGTCGCCGGACTGCTGAGTTTCCAGCCGGACGAAAACATCGCCCAGGTGTTGGCGATTCGCGACTATGACCAGGCTCCCTATCTTGTCTTGGCCACCCGCAACGGGTTGGTGAAGAAGACCCGCTTGGGTGACTACAACTCACCGCGGCAGGCCGGGGTCATCGCGATCAACTTCCGCGAAGACGACGATGAGTTGATTGGCGCCGAGTTGGTCAATGCCGAAGACGACATCTTGTTGGTGTCGCGTAAGGGGCAGGCGATTCGCTTCCGGGCCGACGACTCCCAATTGCGGCCGATGGGTCGGGCCACGTCCGGCGTATCTGGGATGAAGTTCCGCTCAGGTGACTCGATGTTGTCGATGTCGGTAATCCGAGCTGACCAGGTCAAGGCTGAGGAGCTGGCAACCGCTCACCCGCAGTACGTCTTCACCATCACCGACGGTGGGTTCGCCAAACGGAGCCGAATTTCCGACTACCGCACCCAGTCGCGTGGCGGGCTCGGCATCAAGGCGATGTCGTTGGCCAATGAGGATCGCGGCGGCCTCGTAGGCGCCTTCATCGTGTCTGAAAATGACGAGGTGTTGTCGATCACTCAAGGTGGTCAGGTGGTCCGGAGCCCGATCAATGCTGACTTCCGACCCACCGGTCGATCCACGATGGGCGTGAAGTTTGTGACGCCCAAGTCAGGCGATGCGGTGGCTGTGGTTGCTCGCTCGGTGGACGTCGTACCAGAGGAAATCGGCGACTCAGAGGAGGCTGCTGAGAGCGCGGACGTTGTTGCGAACTCGTCGGATCAAGCTGTTGATGCAACAATCGATGGTCAGCAGACTGGATCCGACGTGATTGAGCCAGTAGATGAGGACCTAGAGGAGGACTGATGGACGGTGGACGCGCGATTCCCCCACGGGAGTCCGAGCGACCCACGAAGATCATTCCTCCGCTGCCCCCGAAGCCTGCTGGTGACGTGGACACGGCGGTTCGGGTCCCCTTAAAAGAGCGCTTCGCGAAGGCTTTCGCGGTTGGTGCTGGCACGGCGGGGCATTCTGCGGCGGCCAACGGCGCGCCGGCCAACGGAACCACCAACGGCAAGGCTGCGAACGGTGCGGCCAAGAATGGCGCTGCCAACGGGACGAGCAATGGCGTCGCGGCCGTGGCTGCAGTCGCTGCCACACAACCCATCGCTCGAGTTTCTTCGGCAGTTGCTGCCCCTCCCGCTCCGTCACCCGCGGCACCAGCACCTGCAGCAGCGCCTGCAAAGGCTTCGGTCAAGGTGGCCAAGGTTGTCCCGGTTGCCGCCCCGGCAGCAAGGGCGCAGACACAGGTTGCCCCCGCTCCGTCCACTGGCGGCAAGCAGACACGTCGGGCGCGGCTTCGGCTGACCCGGGTGGACCCCTGGTCAGTGATGAAGACGTCATTTTTGCTGTCGGTTGCCTTCGGCATCGTCACGGTGTCTTCGGTGCTAATCGTTTGGTCAGTCCTGGGGTCCGCTGGCGTGTGGGATTCGGTCAACGAAACGGTGAAGGGTGTGGTCGGTGACACCGGCTCCAACTTCAACATCGAGGACTACATCGGCATGGATCGGGTGCTTGGTTTCACGGCCCTGGTAGCGGTGATCGACGTCGTACTCCTGACCGCGATTGCGACGCTGTCGGCTTTCCTCTACAACATGGCGGCAGCGCTGCTGGGTGGCCTTGAAGTCACACTCGTCGAAGACAACTGATCGCGTTTTGAAGCCCCTGGGTTTGGTGGGGTAATCTTCGACGTCGCCCTCCTCTGGTGGGCAGCACGGGCCTATAGCTCAGACGGTTAGAGCGCTTCCCTGATAAGGAAGAGGTCACAGGTTCAAGTCCTGTTAGGCCCACCCGTGAACTTTCGCCTCGACCAACGTGGCGCAAGCATTGACTCTCGGGGACTGGTCTGTTTCCGAACCTTCGACCTCTTGACAACGCCCCGGTCCAACACTGCGAAACGTGCGGAAACGTTCGGCAAGTCTTCCTTCCTCACTTGGCTTCGCCGGCTTTGACGGCTGCGACGTACTCCGAGACAAGGCGTGACCAGAGTTCAAACGACTCATCAACCTCGGCTGCTGTGGCGTCCGGGTCTTTCCAGGCGTCCCGGGTTTGCGCGTCGGGGTAGGTCTTTTCTAGCCACGCTGCCACCGGTTCGACGATCACTTTGTTGTAGCCACTTCGTGTTTCAGCCCAACTGACGGCGGCATCGCTCACGTGTCCGTTGTGGACGGTGATGTTGAAGTGACCGTCACGAAAAGGCCCGCGGCCAAGTTCCTTAGACCCGAACGCGTGATAGCTAAAAAGGCAACCGACCTGGGCCCCGTCAGGTTGTAGCGCTTGGGTCTGATAACAGCGTTTCGGTTCAATTGTGGTGCCGATTGCCTCGTCGTAGCGGTTGTAGAGAATCCACCCGTCGTCGCCGTACGGCGTGCCCATGGTGAGGTAGGCGTCGTCGGCGAGGTAGGACGCCATCAAATCGCGATCAAAGGCTGCGTAGGCAGCCACAAAGTCTGCAGCGAATTGCTCGGAGGCGTTCAGTTGTACGACGGGCTCTGCTGGAGGCGGGAGTTGTTCGGCTTGATCGGCACCGGGCCACCAAGTGACAACGGCCGCCACGAGGGCGATCGCCGCCACTACGATCGTTATCGCGCGGTTTCGGCACAGAGGCTCCCGACGTTCGCTCCCGATGATGAGTCGGTCTAACTCGGTGGTGCCGCTGGTCTCGGTCATTGCTCGCTCCGCAAGGTCAGATGCTTCAGAGTCGTCCGATCGACCTGCGTTGGCAAGGTTCTCGCCAGTTTCCGCACTCGGGCCGGTCCCTGATACCTTGCTCGACTGTTGGTTAGTTCCGCTCTCAACGCCTGAGGATGTCCCGATGAAGAAGCTTCTGCTCGTTCTACTCGCCGCCGCCGGTGCCGCTTTTGCCAAGAAGAAGATTGACGAAGGCAAGAAGGAACAAGCCCTCTGGGCCGAGGCGACCGACAACGTCGACAAGTCGTAGTCGCTTCGCACTAACACCGGGCCGCAAGGCCTTCGGGGCTGTGGCGCAGCTGGTAGCGCACCTGCTTTGCAAGCAGGGGGTCAGGGGTTCGAGCCCCCTCAGCTCCACCCTGAGAAACAGCAGGCTAGCCTGCGTTTTCTGTGACTCTTAGACCCACCTCCGATTTGTCATCTGGTCGCCAAAGGGGACTGATGGGGGAAGCGACCGGACTTCGAGCAAAGATCCCGTTTCCGTCAAATACGGGGAAGCTCACCACTACTGTGACGGAAGTCAATAGTTGGACGGCCGAACCGAGGGAGGTGGAGCGTGGGTCCAAGTTCCGATGCCCAGGCTGCGGGCGACACCTTCGTTCCGACCTTGAGTGGGAAGCTTCCGAGTTGGTATTGGTCCACGCGGGAAAGCCAAGCATGTTCTTGAGCTTCCGAAGCCGTCCGGCCGTCGGGCCGTGCGGCCGTGCGGTGGTCGCAGTGCTGGGACTGCCGCCCGGCAAGGAATGCCCGGAGCGGTAATGCGGGCGTCGAGGGCGAGGTACGGATGGTGAATGAAGTAGTTGACGGCGAGCCACCAATCAATTCTGACCGGTCCGCCAACGTCTTCGTCCCAATCGCTCCGGATGCTGTGCGTATGTGCTCGGGTCCATGTCGAGAGGTCAAGCCTTCCATTTCATTCCCAACTGTGAGCGGCAGGTCGGACGTTAGGAATGGTGAATGTCAGGCGTGCCGAGAGCAACGCATCGCACAGGCGAACTTCGCCGCCCATGAACTCACTGAGGGTTGGGAGAAGGGTTTCCCGTCGGGGGGCAGACGAATGAAGGCTCGTGCTCAGCGTCGAGACGTCGGCGGGACGGTTCTCGAGGTCGTGACTGCACACAGCGGGCACGCTGTGACGATCAACCAGATCTACGAGGAGGTCTTTGATCGACTCGCGTTTGTACCGGCTGAGGCGGATGTACGCGACAGCTTGCGGTCACTGTCCAAGGCTGACGACCGGTTTGTGAAGGTAGGTCGCGACGCGTACGCCTGGGCGCCGGACGGCGTTGTTCCTCCCCCTCCGGCCCCGCCGCATGTGGCAGACATGATTGATCGTCGGCGGCGCGGGGAGACGCTCGATGAGATCGGCGTTGCTCACGGCGTGACACGCGAGCGGATTCGGCAACTACTTAAGAAGTACGGCGGACCTAGTTCCGAGGAGGTGCGTGATGTCCGAGCGGCGCAGGCACTGAGCGCGCAGGGCGATCGCCAGGGAGCGGTCGTTGCGGAGATCCGCAGTGCGCTCGAAGGCCGGGGACCGATGACTGTCGTGGAGGTTGTGGAGGCGACGGGCGTCGATGCGGGCGACGCTTCGAGGTTCTGGCCACTGGAACTCGCCCACCTTCGATTGCACGGGAGTGGCGGCTACGAGAACCGATGGTCAGCCGACGAGATCCTGGATGCGATCCGCGAGGCGGCCTTGTATGAATTTCCGCTCACGACGAACGCATACGCAGAATTGCTGTCGCAAGGGCAGATCAAGGGAGCATCGATGGCGCGGATCGGGCAGCGGTTCGGGTCTTGGACGGCTGCATGCGAGGCGGCCGGCGTTGTCGCAGGACAGACGATGCGATCCCATTATGAATCCCGCTGGTCAGACGAGGATCTTCTCCAAGTCGCCCGGCGGTATCTGCTCGACCCGAATTCGCCGAACTCCGCGCGCCGATTCGATGAGTGGAAGCGCGAGCGTGCTCCCGACGGACCGTCGTTTCAGACCTTGCGCAATCGGTTTGGGTCATGGACCGAAGTAAAACGACGTGCGCTTGCGCAGCCAGGCGGAGTCACATGAGCGAGGTGGCCAGACTCGACAAGTTGCTCGCACTAACCATTGATAACGAGACCCGCGCGGGGATATGGGGCTCGGTGCGGGAGATCCTTGAGCATGGCCCGGCACAAGGAACCTCGTCGCAACCGACGGTTCTTGCGCTCGGCTACGTGCAGTCGGGAAAGACGACCTCCATCACAGCTCTGGCAGCGGCTGCGGCCGACGATGGCTACCAGGTGATTGTTGCGTTGCTTGGCTCCACCAACCTTCTGCTCGACCAGAACAGTCAACGTCTTGAGACGTCGCTTGGCATCACGACTCGATCCGACTACGTGTGGATCAGCGAAACCAATCCCGCGACGGAGACGGCCGGGAAGAAGCTTCGCAAGTTTGTCGACATGGGACGCGTGTGCCTGGTCCCAGTGTTGAAGCACGCCGGACGCATCCGGGCGGTGGCCAAGCAACTGGAGAAGATCCCAGACGACTTGCGCGTCCTGATCATTGACGACGAGGCAGACCAGGCCTCGCTCAACACAAGCAAGGACGCCGAGAGCAGCACCTACATAGCCATCCGGGAACTCCGGAAGACCGTTCCCAGTCACCTCTACGTCCAGTACACCGCAACCCCCTACGCGCCACTCCTCCTGGACGCCGCCGACATCCTCAGCCCGCAACATGTCGAGTTCCTCACTCCCGGAAAGGGCTACACGGGCGGCAAGCAATTCTTCATCGACAACGCGGACAGCGTCGTGCGCAACGTTCCAATGCTGGACGAACAGGCGTCCAAGACACCGCCCCTTCAGTTGCAGAAGAGCCTCTACCAGGCGCTTTCGGCCTTTCTTGCCGGATCTGCTCTGCTCCTCTTACACGACTCAGCGAGCCCGCCGATCAGCATGCTCGTGCACTCAACGGCACGCAACGATGTGCAAGCCAGGTACGAGTTCTTGATCCGCCGGCAGCTGGAGCAGTGGAAGAAGACGATTCTTGCGGAGGACATCAGCAGTGTGCCTGCGGCGATTCTCGAAGAGCGCAGCCGCATCGTGGCCAACGGGGCTCGCGATGCTGACGACACCGCATTCGTGGAGAAACTCAAGGTCGTGATTTCCGAGGCGATGACCTGGCTCGTCAACAGCGCCGCAGATGTCAACAAAGTCGACTGGCATGTCTCGCCGATTCACATCCTCGTGGGCGGCAACAAACTTGACCGCGGGTTCACGGTGGAAGGGCTGACGATCACCTACATGAATCGACCCGCAAGCCCGCAGGTCGACACCCTCGAGCAGCGAGCACGTGCGTTCGGATACCGCGGCGACTTCCTGCCGTACTGCCAGTTCTTCGCGAGCAAGAAGACGGTTCGGTCCTTGACCGAGGTTGTCCACACAGAGGAGGACCTTCGAGCTCGCCTGCGAGACCATGTTGAGAACGGTGGATCGGTGCACAGTTGGGCCCGCGAGATCGGCCTGCTGTTGCCCGAAGGCATGACCCCCACTCGATCGAGTGTCGTCACGGCGTTATCGACGATGGGCCTGGGCTGGCACCAGATGCGAATACCCTCACGTCTCCCGGAGGACACCGCACACAATCGCTCCCTGCTCGACCAAATTGGACTGATGAGTGCCGCGCGCGTTCCGCAGGGTCGTTTGGCATTCCGAACGGTCGCAATTGACTCGATCGAACCCATCGAAAATCTTCTCAACGACTGGGCGCGACCGGACTACAGTCCGGGATGGCTGCACGACGAGTTTGTCGATGCCGTGGTTCGCGGATTCGCGCATCTGAAGAAGGCCACCGTCATGTTGATGGAGGACGGGGATGCACCCCGGAAGCGCAAGTGGGCCGGGGATCACGGCTTCGTCAACCTCTTTCAGGGTCGCGACCTTAAGCCACAGCCGAATGGCGACTTCTATCCCGGAGACCGTTACGTCGAGAACCTGAAGGACGACCCGAACCAGATCGTGATCCAAGTCCACCGCACCCAAGTAAGGCAACATGAAGACGATGGCGAGGTGCTGGCCCTCGCCATCTACCTCGGCTCTGGTCTCGTAGTTCGAAAGGAATCCAATGTCTGAGTCCCTACCGGTCAGCGCCGGCCGCTCGGGAAATGTGCCCCTCTCGGCCCTTCGCCTTGACCCTGATAACCCGCGCATCCCAGAGACGCATCGGACGAAAGACATGGCCGAGCTCGCGACTCTGCTTGAGATGGGCTTTGAGGCGTTCCCGGTCGCGCAGTCAATCGCCGAACTGGGCTTCTTCAACGCGGAGCCACTGATCGTCATCCCCAGCACCGACGAGTCGAGCGCCTGGATCGTGGTCGAGGGCAATCGCCGATTGACCGCCTTGGTCGGCCTGGCCTACCCGGAGATCCGAGCCGGATTCGCGACACCGGACCGCTGGGAGAAACTCGCCGCCAATCGGTCTATCAGTCCCGAGATGGAAGTCCCGGTCGTTATCCACGAATCACGAGAGACAACCCACGCGGAGATCGCTCGCGTCCACGTCGTAGGCAAGCTCGGCTGGCGACCCTTCATGCAGGCTCGTTACATCGCTGCTCGTGTCGCCGAGGGTCGAACACTTCAAGAGGTTGCTGACCTGATTGGCATTCCAAAGAGCAAGGCGTCTGACTTGTACCGGGACCAGGCGGTGCTGACTCAGGCTGCAAGCCTCGGACTCGAGACCTCCCAAGTCGAGAGCGCCTTCTCCTTGCTCACGGTGGCCATGGGCAGCACGAAGATTCGCAACCACGTTGGCGGCCCCCTGGGCTCACAGACCGTGATCGGCCAGGATCCGGTGCCCGCCGACAAGGCCGATGAGCTCAAGGAAGTCATCCAGTGGGTGTTCGGAGACGAAGAGCACGAGCCGTTGATCTCCGACTCGCGGCAGATATCGCAACTCGGGAACGTGGTCGCCTCCGGGGTCGGACTCGAAGCGCTGCGCGAGGGCAAGACGCTCGAGGAGGCGAAGCAGCGGATTCAGGAGAAGGGGCTGGATCCATTGAAGGCGCTCACGCTGAAGCTCAATGCCGCCAAGAATTCACTCAACGCCGCCAGCAGCGACGTTGCCGAATTTGCCGCTGACGCTGAAGTCCAGAACCTCTTCGACGACATCGAATCCATCGTCGGAAGCATCAGGTCAACCTTGGATGACGTCATGGCTGAATATGAGTTCCACTCTCATGACTGACCTTGACGTGTCCAGTACGGAGGCGATCGCCGACTGGATCGAAACGAGCGTGCTCGTGAGCAGTTCGGGCCATTTTGGACGCGACAAATTGGACGACCTCGCCACAACCGAAATCAATGCGTCGTCCACGAAGGTCGCGATGGCAATCGACACGATGGCTAAGCGGGTGAACGTTCTCGGTGACTCATATCCCTTCGTTGTCAGCGACCTGGCGGTCCTCCTGAGGCCAAGCCGGCTCGCCAGCCTCTATGCGTCTCTTCTGTACCTGACGCCGGGATCAGTTGCACGCCAGACTGTGCGAGCGTCAGAGACAGCGGCAATGGGAGAACTGCTCGAGGAGATCGCCGAGGCGGCGCTCGCCAAGTTCTGGGGCGACGGTGGAAGCGCTCTGTCCTTCGGGTATCCGTCGAAGCATGGACGTCCAGAGACGTTCGATCAAGCCATTGTCTGGCTGGCGGCCAGGATGGGGCTGGACCCGGGACGGGGATACCGCCCGCCACGGCGTAAAGATGGCGGCGTCGACGTTGTTGGCTGGCGCCAGTTCGCTGACCGTCGACCAGGTTTTCCCGTCGCGCTCGCGCAGTGCACAATTCAGGCTGAGACGTTTACCAAGACCACCGACATCGACCTTCGACTGTGGGCGAGTTGGCTCGCGATGGATAGCGACCCACTCAGCATGCTCGTGATTCCTGGAACGGTTCGGTCCGCTGGTCCCGACTGGAAGCAGTTGACCACAGTCGTCATGGTCATCGACCGGATCCGGCTCCTGGACCTGTTGGGTCGGGGAACTGAGGACCACGATGAAATTGAGTGGGCCGCAGCAGACGACATCGGCGCTGAGGACCGTGATGAAGGCAGCCGAACTGTGAGCACCAAGGCTGACATCGTCTGGCACATCGCTATCAAGCTAGGCGTCGAGGCTCCGAAGATGTCGACCGGTTCGACCGAGCCGCGGGAGATCTTCGAGATCGTCAACGACAGGCTTGGTCTGGGCATCGATGGCCGACTCACGAAACCCGACATCGCTCGCCAGATCGTCGAGGCTGCCGGCATGACCTGGAACGCTCACTACGAGTCGAGCGGCGGCACTGTGACGAAGGTCGGGCTAGAGGCCGTGCTCGAGGCCGTCGATCACTTCATCGGTTGAGTCCTTCTTAGCCGGCGCGTCGGGTGTCTGAGGCGGGGCGGCGACGTCGCACGAGTACCTGTCGACTGGAGTCCCGATAACGCTCCATGGCCGCGTCGGGGCTGACATCTGACAGTGCGACAGCCTTGGCCAGGCCCGGGGCCCGCTGCCGTACTGCGTCCAAGGTCTGAATCACGTGCTCGCGGAGGACGTGATACGCGGCACCAACATTGACGCCGTTGCCCATTTGCTTATAGCTCGCGCTGGCGGGCTGGTCGCCGAAGTCGAACCACTCGGGGAGGCCTTGGAGTCGCGCGGCTTCCCTGGTCGAAAGCCGACGGAGTCGATCGCCGAGGATGCTGGTCTGCGTGATGGCGACGAGCGCGGGCACGTAAGTTGCCTTCTTCGCTCGCAGCCCAGAAGGGCGAAGATGCATGACTGTGTCTTCCAATGAGGCGGCATCCTGAGCTTGCCACTCAAACTTGCGGCGAGATGCTGGGAAGTCGTCTAGGTAGTTCCATCGCTCCAACCAGTCCTCAAGCAGAGCCTGGTGTTCGGTGTAGAACGCAGCATTCTTGCGAAGGAAGTTGGCCTTCCAGGCCGGTGTTAGAGGGTCGATCCAGACATCCTTCTCGTGGACCCAAGCGTCTTTCCAGATGGGAAAGCCCGGGAACTTTGAACACCAGAGGCCCTCAGAGTCACCACAAAGTCGCTCCAGGCCTCGACCCAGGTGGATTCGGCCGAGGTGAGGTTGAGCGATAACTTCTCGGTTATCTCGGCGTCGGCTTGCAGGGGGAGGTGGTGGTGCAGCGACCAGTCTGAGGGCGACCAGCCATCGACCGCCGCGTGCTCAACACTCGGCTCCACTTCCTCATGTGACTTGGCGGTCCCGACATAAGTGCCGAGGATGAACACTCGCTCTCTTACTTGCGGTCGCCCTCCACGTTCGGGCGGCAGCAGATGTGGTGAGAAGACGACTGGCTTCGACGAGACCCGGTAGCCCAATTCCCTCAGCGAGCGAATGATCACCTTCCATTCGTGCGCGTGCCGCGGGCCAGCAATATTGCGGACGTTCTCCAGCATGACGACCGACGGTTTGCGGACCCGCAAGATCTCGCAGATGTTCCAGAAGAGCGTCCCTCGGGCCTCGTCCATGCCCCGCTGGAAGCCGGACTTGGAGAAGGGCTGACACGGAAAGCCTGCCGCCAAGACATCGTGATCCGGGACTTTCATGACGCCCTCGGTGTCGTCCACGATGTCGCCCAGTGCGGGCATGTTCCAGTTCAACTCGTAGACGGCAGCCGCTTCAGGGTCCTTCTCCACGGCGTACACGCACTCCCCACCGAGTGCCGACAGCGCCGCGTGAAACCCTCCGACCCCTGCGAAGAGATCGACGAATTTGAAGCTGGACTCCATGGGTTCCTTAGCTGAATGTTTAGCTGAAATCGCAGGCAGGCCCATGTGCTGAACGGTTTGCGGGATTGGGCGAGATACCTGGACACTGCGTTTCTGTCACGTCGAGCTGAGCTAATTCTCTGCCCTCAAGCAAGTTCCATTGGCGGCGTGGTGGAGAACACTGGCCGAAGAAATCTGTGGTCGAAATCTGGGCTGCAGCGATCGCCACGGCGACCCGAAGTAGCATCGATGTATGGCGGGATTCGTGGCTCTTAGTGAGCTGAATGAGGAATCGCGTGGGCGCGGGGCATAGCCATTGGGGCCACAGTGGGCCGGCTGGACACGCGGGCGGGCGGCATCGT
>CAWFRT010000005.1:0-92523 GCA_963818365.1 uncultured Actinomycetota bacterium
ACTCACCTCCGAGCCACCGACCCGACGCCGGAGAGTTTGCACGACACCAACCAGCATCAAGGGCGCTGCGCGTCACTTCGTGATGAACGAAGTTCACCCTTGACCCTGGTCGGCATCGAGCAAGTTGGCTGGTTATCGGTTCGGTGGCTCTCCCATGCCCACGACCGGTCCACGAATGTGCAGCAGCAAAGTGCAGCAGCAGTGTCAGGGCCCTACGCTCAACGGCACTAAAATGAGCGTGAGTTGAGACCCCGATTTCACGCTCAGCGACCCTTTCGCAGTGACTTTGCAAGCAGGGGGTCAGGGGTTCGAGCCCCCTCAGCTCCACCTCTTTCTACATCTAAACGCGGACGCCGATGAGGCTGCGGTTCTCTCGGTCCACTGGGTGAAACCCAGCAACCGCAGCCTTCTGCTTTACCCACGGAACGCAGTCGCTATACCGTCGCTGAGTGACCGAACCCACTCCCGCTCGACTGGACCGGGTGTTGGTCTATGGCGCAACCGGCTCTGGGAAAAGCACCTGCGCCGGGGTCGTCGCTGAGCGCACCGGGTTGCCGCTCACGCTGGTGGACGAGCTGTGCTGGGAGCCCGGGTGGACCGAAGTCCCGCGCGCCGAGCAGCGGCGCCGGATCGCTGCCGTCGTTGCTGGCGATCGCTGGGTGATCGATTCGGTGTACGCCGACGCGCTGGCGTTTGTCTTGCCGCGTGTCGATCTGGTCATTTGTTTGGACTACCCGCGTTGGCTCTCCCTGCAACGGCTCGTACGTCGTTCGATCCGACGCGTGGTCAGCCGCGAACGTGTCTGCAACGGCAACGTCGAGCAGTTGTGGCGACTCTTCACCCACGACTCAATCATCCTGCTGGCACTTCCGCTCGTTTGCTCGGAAACGTTCTCGGATGCGCGCCTGGGCCGCCGCACCCGAAGGTCCACCCGTCCTTCTCTTCCCCCACCCCCACGACCTCGACGCCTGGCTGACAACGCTCGACGCGAACTAGTCGACGCTGCGGTTGATTTCGTTCACTGGGTAGACGGAATCAACCGCAGCCTCCGTGACGGCCGTCTTCGTAGCTGGATCGCAGCTCAAACCCAGCTGCACTCGAAGTCTCAGCTACCTAGCCTTGATGAATGACTTCACGAGAAGGAATCTGATGGCCCGACGATTGTCGTTTGGGCCCGAAAACTGCCGAACGACCGATCACGCCGTGGAGATCGCCTGGCTCAGATTGCCACGGGAAGATGACTCCTTCATGGATGCCCTGATGCGCGAACTGGCAGCTGACCTGCTGGAGGCGCACGACGACACGGGTATTTCGCTCGACGATTGGCTGCCTGCCCGGCTGTTCGTTGAGTTGCTCCTGGACAAGAAGATCCTCATCAACGGGATTTAGTAGCCAAAGACGTGCGCGCTGACGACATCGATCTGTCGGCGTTCGTCGCCAAAGAAGGCGCCGAGCCGTCGGGCGACGATGGGAAATGGCTTCTCGCGGGGCGTGCCGTCCGCTTTCCAGTTGTTCATCGGCACGATCAAAAAGAGGTGGTGGGCATCAGGAGCTACATGGGCCTTCCAAAAGTCCTTGAGGTCATGGTTGTTGGTCGTCGTACCCCCACGCTCGACTTCAGCCAAGATCCCCCGGTTGGGTGCCAGCCGATAGAAGAAGTCGGGACGGGCGTAGGTGACCAAGCCGTCCTGAGGGGTTAGCACCACTTCTTCCGCAAAGCCCAATTCGTCGTGCAAGACCTTCGAGAAGTGGTTCTGGAGTGCCTTGCTCTGGGCGTTGAAGATGTGCAGGGCTCGCAATCGTTTCGAGGTCTTCTTCAATCCTCGTCGCGAAGCTGAGCAGCCAGGGCGTCGACCCGGCTCATCTCAGCAAGTTCGTCGTCGGTCAGACCAATTCGCACATGCTTGACGTACCTGGCCCATTCCACGCAGCCGAGCTTCGCAGCTTGCCACGAATCGAGCTAGGGAAGTCCAATAGGATCGGACAATGGGTGCGGGGCATAGTCATGGGACGTCCACCCATGCAGGAGGTCGCCATCGTTGGCGGCTGGCCCTCGCGTTTGGACTCGTGGCGGCGTACTTCGTTGTCGAACTTGCCGCTGGTCTCTGGTCCGGTTCGCTGGCGCTGCTGTCTGATGCCGGCCACATGGCTGCCGATGTCGTCGCGCTGGGAGCTGCGCTAGCCGCCACCCGGATCGCCACTCGACCTGACTCGACCGGACGCAAGACATTCGGTTCCTATCGCGCCGAGGTCTTCGCGTCCGGACTCACCGTCTTGCTCATGCTCGGGGCGGCGGCGTACGTCACCATCGAGGCAGTACGCCGGATCGGCCGATCAAATGACCAGAAGTCGAAGTCCACCGGGCGCGATGCTCGATCGTCGGAGCCATCGGCCTCGTGGTCAATCTGATCGCGCTGGCTCTCCTGCGCGGCGGCAGCAAGGAAAGCCTCAACGTCAAAGGTGCCTACCTCGAAGTCGTCGCGGACACGGTTGGCTCGGTCGGGGTCATCGCGGCAGCAGTCCTCGTACGACAGACCGGCAACAAGCTCGTGGGACACCGTCGTCGCCCTCGCGATCGGCGTCTTCGTCGCCATTCGGGCGGTCCTGCTCGGCCGCGAAGTTCTGGCCGTCCTCGGCCAACACGCCCCGGCGGGCATGGACCCGGCCGAAGTCGAGGGCGCCCTCGCCACAGTGCCAGGGAGTCAGAGAGGTCCACGACCTTCACCTCTGGACTCTGACCTCGGGCATGAACGTTGCCACCGCTCACCTGGTTGCCAACCAAGGCGCCAATTCCGACACCGTCCTGGCCAAAGCAAGCGAAGTCCTGGCCACCCAGTTCGGCATCGATCACGCCACCCTCCAGGTCGAGTCCGACTCCACAAATTGTCATGAGATGTCGTGGTGACAGGCCGAGATGCTGGCCAAATGCTCGGACGGTTGCTGGTGTCTGTTCTTATCGCGGCGGTGCTGACTTTCCCGTTGGCCGTTGCCTGGGCCATCAACCGCACCGAAGTGCGCGAGCAAGTCGGCATCACCCCGACCACGTTCTCGTTGACCACGAGTGGCAGAAGCGAGTTGCGTCTTGGAGTCGCTGGCACCGTCTTCTTCCCGATCGCCCGCGGACCGTTTGGGGTCGTTGCGGAAGTGGAGGGACCGGGCGATCCCGACGTCGGCAACGGCGACCTGGCGTCATACGTCTCCCCCGAAATGCTGCGGCTCTACACCGGTCTCTTTCACGATCCCGAGCCCGCATTCGACGCCTACGTCGAGCAACTCCTTGACGAGTTCCAAGAGCGAGTTGCTCGTCGCGACGATCACTCTGGCTGGCTTCGGCGGCGCGACTTTCTTCGTGCTGTCCTACCTCCTGCCTTGGGGGAGTACGCCGGGCAGCCGGGCCTCGCGAACCCGGCTCGGGGTGGCGATGGTGCTGATCTTCATCGGCACGACGTCCGTGGCGGTGGTGCAGACCTGGCCGGCGCCAGACGCCGAGCGTGCCCAAGGGGTCTACGCCCTGCCGGCGCTGGACGGCACGGTCGCCCAAGGGAGCACCACCAACAGTCCATTGCTGCGGGCGGTGCTTGGCGGGGCCGCACCTAAAGTCCAAGCGCTGCTGCAACGCCAAGAAGTCAGCGACCGAGTGTTCCGCACCCTGGCGGACGCCTCCCTCGACACCCAAGCGGTCAACATGGTCGGTCCCGAACCAGGCGAGCTGGCGATCCTTATGCAGTCCGACATCCACTGCAACACCTCGATGATCCGGATGCAGCGGCGAGTCACCGAGTTGTTGCGCGAAAACTTTGGCGACGACGTGCCTTCGCTGCTCGCGATCACTGGTGACCTCACCACCAACGGCACCGCGGCCGAAGGCGCGTGCATCGAGGACATCGCCGCTATTGCTGGTGAAGCACCCACCGCCGCGGTTATCGGAAACCACGAATCCGAGGTCAGCATCGACCAGATGAAGGACGCCGGCATGACGGTGCTAGACGGTGCGACCGAGTTGGGTGGCGTCACCGTTCTAGGCGAAGGCGATCCGGCACGCTCAGAGCTTTTTGGTGCCACCGGCCTTCGAGGCACACGCACCCAATCCGACGTCGGCCTCGATCTCTATGAAAAGGCCGCCGACAAGAGGGCTGATCTCGTCTTGGTCCACGAGGCGTACGCCGCCCAAGCGTTCATCGACGTCGATGACATGCGCGAGTTCCTCGACGATCGAGGCTCGGCAACGACTCCTTATGACGACGGCGTACGCGATCTGCCTGCCGGGGCAGTCTTCTATGGCCATTGGCACCGTGACGTGGAGCCGCGAGTGGTTTGGAACTCCGACGGCACCTGGACCCTGGTGATGGAGTTGGGGACGACCGGTGGCGCCATCGACACGCCGACCTTGAGCTCCTTCTCCACACCGTGGTCGCGCCCGGCACAGACGGCGAGTTTCCCGGTGGTCTTCCTCGACGAGGAAACCCGCCTGGTCACTGGCTATCAGGTTTACCGCTTCCAACCCGACGGCACCGTCACGATCGATCCCCGCGTTAACGTCGGCGCTTATCCGATCGCCGAGTAGCCGCTATTCCGGGTTAGGCGCCCTAAGTCAGAGTAAGGACGCCGCTATTCCGGCTCAGCCCAGCCGATTGCGATAGTTGGGGAGGCGGAAGGCGCGCTCATAGTTGCCGCCAACAAAGTCCGTGCGACGGTTTCCGACGTTAGCGATGATCGTGTAGCCCTCTTCGACGAAGTGCCGGCGGCAGGACTGCTTGCTCTTGGCCAACCGCATGCCCTCCTCGCGTGTGCAGATCTCGGCCACGGCATAGCCCGCGTGGATAAGTTGGGCCTCCATGTCACCCAACTTGTCGGCGGTGCGGCCGGTGTTGAAGAGCAAGTGCACGCCCTGGGCATTGGCGCGTTTGGCAAACTTCAGGACCCGGCGGACGGGTTTGCCTTCGGCGTAATAGGTCGCCATCGAGGTGTTGTCGATGTCAAAGTTGATGGCCAACATGGTGCCGCCCGCGGCGACCCGGTCGTCGACATAGTGACCAGACCCGGCCATCGCCACGCGGACGTCGTGGCGCCACTCCCGTTTGGAGGGCATCGAGTCACCGGCGTACGCCGAAGGAGTAGCGGCGAAGAAGGTCAGCAGACAGATGGCGACGGTGAGCACTCGACGGGTCATGCCTCGATCCTCCCGTGCCGGTCGTCGAACGCCAAGCGCCAGGCATGGGTCGACGGACCCAGGGCACGAGGTGGCGGGTGCGTTTGACAGGTCAAGTTTCGATCTAGACCTGTCAAACACTCCCGCCGACGTCGTACGACGTGGTGCTTAGCTTTCGAGCGCGGCGTCCAGGGTGATCTCGACTCCGGTGAGGGCTTTGCTGATCGGGCACGTTTCCTTGGCGGCCTGGGCGGTGGCGACAAATGTCTCCGCATCCATGCCCTCGACCTCGCCGCGAACGGTGAGGGCGATGCCGGTGAGTCGGAAGCCGCCAGCAGGATCCGCGCCAAGCGAGACATCGGCCTGGACATCGAGCGAGATGGGAGTGCCTCCGGCCTCGGCGATCAGTGCGGAGAACTGCATCGCGTAGCAAGAGGAGTGAGCCGCGGCCACGAGCTCTTCGGGGCTGGTGGTGCCGTCGGCGTTGTCGGCTGCCCGCTTCGGGAACGACACATCGAAAGTTCCGACACCGGAGCTGCTGAGCTCGACCTGACCGGAACCATCTGCCAGGCCGCCGTTCCAGGCGGTGCGTGAGGTGCGTGTAGGCATGCGATTGCTCTCTTTCGGTTGGGGTGCGCTGACCCCAGTGAACACCTTAATTAACTTGTGCACAAGATACCTGTCCACAAGTTACACTCGAGGTGTGGAAACACGGTTGCATCGCGCCTGTTGTGAGCCGGTGTTAGCCGACCTGCTCTGCTTTGATCTGTACGCCGCGTCGCGGACGTTGACGCAGCGCTATCGCCCACTGCTCGACAAGCACGGGCTGACCTATCCGCAATGGCTAGTGTTGGTCGAACTTTGGAGTGCCTCGCCCCGAACGGTGAAGGATCTGGGCTCTGACCTGCTGCTCGATCACGGCACTCTCACACCGCTCTTGCGACGAATGGAAGCCAATGGCTTGATTCGGCGCGAGCGTTCGTTGACTGATGAGCGCTTTGTCGAAGTGTCCCTCACCGCATCGGGGGAAGCCCTGCGTGGAGAGGCGGCCGCCATCCACTGCGAGATCGGCGAGTCCCTTGGGCTCACCAGCGCCCAGGTGGTCGCGCTGCAGCGCACGCTACGAAAGATCGCTGGCCGCAACCATGTCCGAAGCTGACCTTGATGAAGCCGGATAAGCCGGCGAAGACCGGAGGTTTCGAGACGCTCGCTGCGCTCGCTCCTCAACCACCAAGGGAACGCTCGAGACGCCTCGCTCCTCAACCACCGAGACGGCGGCCCGTAGGCTGGCGGGGTGCGTGAGGACCGTTCTCTGATCCTGAGAGCGCTCGCGCCACGATTCATCGGCATCCACCTCCTAGCGATCGTGCTGGTGGGTCTGGCGGTGGGCCTGGGCTCGTGGCAATACTCGGCCTACCAAGCAGACCGCAACGCCGCGGCAAGGTCGCTGATCGACGCAAAGCCGGTCCCGATCGCAGAGGTGTTTGGTCCTGACGACCCCTTTCCGGGCAACGACAACGGCAGACCACTTGAGGTCACCGGCGAGTGGTTGCCTCTGGCCACGCTGATGGTGGCGAACCGCGAAAAGTCAGTCGAAGACGACACCCTGGGCTATTGGATCGTCACGCCCATCGCGGTGGGAGGGCCCGACGGTGCCGCTTTCCCCGTCGTCATCGGCTGGGCCGAAGAGCCGACCTTAGAACGCGAGTTGCCGCAAGGAGCGGCTGACGTCGTCGCATGGCTGCAACTCCCCGAAGCCGGCGTGGATCCGGACGAGGACCCCGCAGACAACGTCGTACCCACCCTCCGCATTGCGGAATTCGTCCAACGGCTCGACCGCGATGCCTATGGCGGGTTTGGCATCGCGACGATGCCAGCAGCCGGACTCGAGCCGGTCGACGTGAATCAAGAGACCCAAGCCGACTGGTCCACCGGAGCGCGGAACCTGTTCTATGCCTTCGAGTGGTGGTTCTTCGGCGGCTTTGCGGTCTTCGCCTGGTGGCGCTACCTGCGTGATGAACTCAGCGAGTAGCGTGACGTGGCCGCAGCAGTTGATAGGGCCGGGCCGGTAGGTTTGGCGCGTGCGCAACCTCTACTCCGTCTACCGAATCCTCGCCTGGATTGTCGGTGTCCTACTCACCGTTGGCACGTTTGTCGCCTTGCCGTTGAAGTACCTGACCCCCGACGGCTCGACCCTGCAACAGTTCGGTGAAGCCCTGTGGCCGCTGTGGATCATTCACGGTTGGGTTTACATGGTCTATCTCGTGGTGGCGTTCTTTTTGGCCCGCAAAGCGCGGTGGACCCTGCCGTTCACGCTGCTGATGTTGTTGGCCGGGACGGTGCCAATTCTGATCTTTATCGTTGAACGCCGTGTCGCCACGAAGATGTTGACCGAACACCCCGAGTTCGTGGCCTAAGCCAGTGCTGACGACTGCGTTCGTCCTGGGTGGCGGCGGGGTGCTGGGCGCGGTCGAAGTGGGCATGCTCCGAGCCTTGCTCGAGCGCCAGATCATTCCCGACTTGGTGTTGGGCACGAGCGTCGGCGCCCTGAACGGCGCTTTCGTGGCCAGTGACCCGACTCTTGCGGTGACTGATCGATTGGTCGAGTTGTGGTCAGAAGCGTCCCAAACCGGTGATGTGTATGGCGACCGCCCACTGAAGACTATGCGACGAGCCGTCTCTAGCCGCACCCACATTTACTCGTCAGACGGCCTTCGCACGCGCTTGGCGGAGGCGTTTGGTGATGTTCTTCTCGAGGACCTGCCAGTGCGCTTCCAGGTCTGCGCGGCCAGCATCGAGCGAGCCGCCGAGCATTGGTTCGAGACCGGCTCGGTCGTAGATGCGGTGTTGGCCAGCGCGGCCGTTCCCGGCCTCCTTCCGCCCGCCAAGGTTGGCGATGAACATTTCCTTGACGGTGGGATCGTGAACTCGATCCCGCTTGGGCGCGCCGTACAGCTGGGGGCTCAGCGGATCTTCGTGCTCCAGGTGGGCCGCATCGATCGCCCGTTGGCAGCCCCCCACAACCCGTTTGAGGTCGCCCGGGTCTCCTTCGAGATCGCGCGCCGACACCGGTTCAACCGTGAGTTGGCCGAGGTGCCCGAAGGCGTCGAGGTCCATGTGCTGCCCGCGGCCGGCACTTCCAGCAAAGACGACTCCGTGTTTGCCTACCGTGATTTCTCGGCCGTTCTGAAGAAGATCGATGCCACCGCTCAAGCTTGCCGGTCATACCTCGACGACCTTGGCTGAGGAGGTCGGTTGAGGCGGTTGGTTGAGGAGGTCGCGCAGCGACCGTCTCGAAACCTGCTGAGCCAAGAGGCCGCTCGGACCACCTAACCGAGCAAATTGCCAACTTTGGACGCCAAAAGTGGGAGTTAGCTGGCCCGAGTGGCCCCAGCACACGCGAGTGGCGTGCCGTCGCGATAGGTGACTGGGCCGTGGTTTCCGAAGGTGTCGAAGCGGACTTCGGGCGAATCTCCGGCGCCATAGCCAAAAGTAAGCACGAGCACGTCGTCGGTGATTTCGCACGAGGCAAAGCGTTGTGGGGCATCACGTGTCAGCGCGAAGTAGCCAACCGTCGCGACAAGGAGAAGCGAGCCGGCCAGCCCCGCAAACGCAAGCCTTCGGTATGACGCCACCAGGTGAGTGTAGGCACTAGGTTCAGCCTGTGACCCGAGTCCTCCAGCGAGTGGTGCTGTCGCCGTTGCTGGTGGCCCTCACGGTGTTGCTGTGGGTGACCCTGCCGCTGTGGATGTTGATTGCCGCCGCGTTTTCGCCTTTGCTGCCCGGCCACTGGCGGGTGTTGCGGGTGGCCTGGCTGGCGGTTCTTTATCTCACCTGCGAGGCGGTCTTGCTGGTGACTCTGTTTGGGCTCTGGGTGGCTTCCGGCTTCGGCCTGCGGATTCGTACGCCGTACTTCGAAGGCATCCACTATGAGCTGGTGCAGATGGCCATGTGGGTCTTCTTCACCGAGGCCAGGCGGGTGATCAAACTCGAGATTGAAACCGTCGGCCCGACCCCCAATGCTTTCCCGGGCCGTCCGTTGCTGGTGTGTTGCCGCCACGCCGGGCCGGGCGATTCGTTCACCTTGATCCACGCGTTGATGAGTTGGTATGGCCGCGAGCCACGCGTCGTACTCAAGGACACGCTGGCGTGGGATCCCGCCATTGGGGTGATCCTGCATCGCTTGCCGGCCAGGTTCATCTCGCCGAATCCCAAGGCGGGCAACGACGTCGAATCGCAGATCCGGGAACTGGCTCAGGGCCTGGACCACAATGATGCGTTCGTGATTTTTCCTGAAGGTGGCAATTTCACACCTGCCCGCCGCGAACGCGGGATCGCGCGACTGCGCAAGCTCGGCTTGGAGAAGATGGCTGTTCGAGCCGAGAACATGACTAGCGTGCTCGCCCCACGACCGGGCGGGTTTCTGGCGGCCTTGGACGCCGCGCCAGATGCCGACGTAATCATCGTTGCCCACACCGGCATGGACCACGTACTCACCATCGGTGACATTTGGCAGTCCCTGCCGATGGACAAGAGGATCATCATGCGCTGGTGGCAGGTGCCTCGGGCTGAGATTCCCGAGGGACGTGACGAGCGAATCGAGTGGCTGTTTGCCTGGTGGGAGCAGGTTGACGATTGGATCCAGGAGCATCGTCCGCAGGATCTTGGGGATCGCTAGCGGCTGGAACTGCCACCTAAGTGTCTAGGCGGAAGGCCCTTGGGTGCTCGCTTCGGAGTCGGCTGCCTCGGCAGCAGTGGTGGCCGCGTCACTTGAGTCAGTTGGCGTCAGGTCCGGCGTCGGCGGAGTGTATGACGACTCCCAGTTGTCGCTCGCGCTGCCGCTTTGTAGGCGCTTCCAGAGAATCGCGGCCGCGGCCGCGATGCCACCAAGGAGCAACAATCCCAGCCAAGTGCCGGCGCGCTTACGTCGTGGCTTGGCGGGTTTCGAATCAGTCGCCTCGAGGCTGGGGTCGACTGCCTGAGCAGCCGGGGTTTCGTCGTCGGATGAGAATGCTGCAGCCAACACCGAATTGACCTGTGGCAGGACGACCTCGGCGATCTCTGCGGCCGTGTCCATAAAAGATTTGGTCTTGTCGCTAGCCATTTCGGGCTCCTCCATCACAATGGTGTCAAGCGCTCTTCACTGCTCAAGCGTAGTTGCTGGCAATCTGGTCGACCCAATCTGCCGGGCCAAGTTTCTAGCCCAAACCTCTGGCCGGGCGCCGCAAGTCTTGGCCAGCATGGCAGGATCGTGGTGCGACGAGCCAGCGACCACTCGTTGGACGTCCCCCGAAACAGACCCATACCCACGTGAAAGGCAGTCATGGCTGACCTGCAAGCAACCCTGAAGACTAACCAGGGTGACATCACCATCAATCTCCTTCCCAACCACGCACCAGCAACCGTCGAAAACTTCGTCGGTCTGGCCGAGGGAACCAAGGACTACAACTCCGGCAACGGTCGCACCGGCAAGTTCTATGACGGCCTCGGGTTCCACCGAGTCATTGAGGGTTTCATGATCCAGGGCGGCTGCCCGCTGGGCACCGGCACTGGCGGCCCGGGCTATACGTTCAAGGACGAACCCCACCCCGAGTTGATCTTCGATCGCCCCTATCTCTTGGCCATGGCCAACGCTGGTCCGGGCACCAATGGTTCGCAGTTCTTTGTCACCTTGGCGCCCACCACTTGGTTGAATCGCAAGCACACCATCTTTGGTGAAGTTGCCGACCAGGCCTCTCGCGACGTGGTCGACGCCATCGGTGCGACGCGGGTCGGCGGCGGCGACAAGCCGGTCGAGCCGGTCATCATCGAAACAGTGGAAATCACCCGATCCTGACGGCTCGGATGTCAGCTTGACCTATGAACCGTGAACCTATGAGCCGAGATCAATGACCGAGCCGCCCGCCGCTGAGTCGACCTCGCAACCGCCCGTGGGACAGACGTGTTATCGGCATGCTGACCGAGAGACCTATATCCGGTGTCAGCGCTGCGATCGCCCAATTTGTCCTGATTGCATGCTGGACGCTTCGGTGGGTTTTCAGTGCCCGAATTGCGTCAACGAGGGTGTGAAGTCGACGCGGCCGATTCGTACGACGTATGGCGGGGTGCGGCGCGGCAACCCCGCCATCACGTCGTTCGTGCTGATTGGCATCAACGTGTTTGTGTGGGCCGCGATCATGGCCACCGGTGGCAAAGAGAGTCCATTGGTCAGGTTGTTCGCCATCAAACTGGGTGGCTATTGCGTCGAAGAGCCGCGGGTGCCCGAGCAGATCTGCAACATCGGTGGGCTTACGTGGAGCGATGGCGTCGACACCGGTGCCTATTGGCAGGTGATGACGAGCGTCTTCACCCACGAAGATGTGCTCCACATCGCGTTCAACATGTTTGCGCTCTATCTCCTCGGACCGCAGTTGGAGGCGCTCATCGGGCGCGCACGTTTTCTCGCGCTCTATCTTCTTTCCGGTCTCGGCGGTTCCGTCGCGGTGCTGTGGCTTTCGCAACCCTATGGCCAAACCGTGGGTGCGTCCGGAGCGATCTTCGGCCTGATGGCGGGACTCGCTCTGGCCATCTGGAAGCGGGGAGGCAACCCCCAACCGATCCTGATCTGGATCCTGATCAACGTGATGATCACGTTCACTGGGCGCAACATTTCGTGGCAAGGCCATCTTGGCGGTTTCCTGACTGGCCTCGCAGTCATTGGCGTGATCACCTACGCCCCCCGCGAAAACCGCTCGCAGTACCAGGTGGCTGGCCTTACCGCGATCGGCGTACTCCTTGTGCTGGCCATCTTCGTCCGCACCGCCACCTTCGCCTAGCCCGCCTGCTCGCGTTTGCGGGCTTCTTGCGGGCCGGTGTCGTTTCATCAAGGTATGTAGGTGAGCCCTCACTTACCCATGTCTGCAGACCCCGGGAAGTGCAGCTTCGCCTGCATACCTTGATGAAACTCCAGGGACCAGCCGCAGAGAGGCGCGGGACCGGCAGCCTAAGCAACGGGTTACACCAGTGTAATTCTCCACAGGTTTCTCCCCAGCTGTGGAAACAGGGGTACGCCGGGTGGAGGAGCCTCGAAAAGCTGGACTGATGGTGCCTGACCCACTCCCAGCGGGCGGCTTACTTCCGAGGGGCGCCCTACTCCCAGCAGGCGCCCTACTCCAGCGGGTGCCTTACTCCCAGCGGGTGGCGAAAGTGAAGCCCACGGCCATCAGCGCGATGCCGGCCAGGAGGTTCCAATTGCCGAGATCGTTCATAACCGGGATGTCTGAGAGATCGTTGCTGAAGACGTAGTAGGTGCAGATCCAGAGCAGGCCGATCAGGAAGCAGCCGAGCATCCCGACCACGACCCCACGACCGCGACCTAGCGGCGTCGACGGGTGAGCGCAGAGCGTGAGCCCGACCATCAAGGCACCCAAGCCGATGGCGTAGTTCCACTTCTTCAGATCGACAATGAACGCTGGACCGTCAGCCTTGACCCCCACCGCACTCGGGTCAACGCGGACGACGGTGTAGTAGTAGGCAGCCCACGCCAGACCAGCGATGATCAGCAACAGCGCGAGGACAAACCGCACGCTGAATAGCCGTCCGCTGCTGGTGGGGTCTGCGAAAGCCTGACTCGCCTTAGGCTTGGACACGTGAGCTCCTCTAGATCGGTTCGGCGGATTACACGCCGCGGGCTAGCGTAGTCGCCATGAGCAGCAACAGGTGGCGCTGGGGGACACCACTGATCCTTATCCTCTGCGGCGCGCTCTTCCCGATCAGCCGGGCAAACAGTGATGGTGATGACTTGCGCCCCGGTCGATACACCGATCTGGCTGCCCTGACGAGCGCCGAGAAACAGTCTGTCGACCTGTTGACCGAACGTGCGGCTGCACTTAATGACGAGGTTACCAATCTCACGGCCGGTCTCAAGGATGTTCGAGTACGCCGTGAGCAACGCCAGGGTGAGTTGTTGAAGGATCCGGCCGGGTTGACGGAGCGAAGCGGCCCCGGCATCACCGTCATCCTCTCCGATGCCCCCGAGGAGGTCCGGGCGTCATCGACCAAAGAACCCAACGATCTTGTCGTGCACCAACAAGACATCCAATCGGTGGTCAACGCGATGTGGCAGGCCGGTGCCACTGCGGTGACCGTCGCCGGTCAGCGGATCGTCAGCACCACCGGCATTTCGTGTGAAGGCAACGCCGTAGTCATCCAGGACGTGCCCTATCCCCAGCCCTACGTCATCTCCGCAGTGGGTGACCAGGCCGCCATCGTGGCCGCGATTGATGCCCAAGCCCGCCTATCGGCCTATCGCTTTCAAGCCACCGACCCCGAGATTGCGATTGGCTGGCAACTCATCGAGGAAGCCGAAGTGGTGGCACCCGCGTTCGACGGCCTCATCGACATCTCGTTTGCCACGCCGATGGAAGTCAGCGACGGCAAAGAAGAATTGAAGTAGGCCGAGCTTCACGTAGCCCCTTATGGCGACGGCGAGGCAGACGGGTCGGCTGAAGGCGATGGATCGACCGGGGCAGAACTCTCCGGGGGATCAGGCTCCGGGACGAACGTCGACACCACAATCGTGACGGGGGCATTGAGCGGGGCGGTCTCTTCGGCGGCGGGTGACTGTTGAATGACAGTGCCTGCCGGCTCTGTCGTATTGCTGGACTCCACAACGTTCACCCGGAAGTTAGCGGCCTCAAGCTTCTTACGCGCTTCGTCCTCACTGAGCCCGATGACCGAAGGCACGACCTCCGGACCATCAGAGAAGTACGCCGTGATGACGGCGCCTTCTGCCACGGTCACACCAGCGCTGGGATCGGTTGAGATGACGATGCCTTGGGCGAGGTCGGACTCTTGCTCCTCAAACTTCACCTCAAGTTTTTGGGCCTCGAGGATGGTGCGGGCTTCCCGTCGGCTGATGCCGATCACTGACGGCACCGCCACCTCGGGCCGGCCGGTGGAGATGACCAAATCGACTGGCTCGTTCGGGTCGACGTAGAGATCGCGGTCGGGACTCTGACTGATCACGAAGTTGACCGGCACTTCGTCGTCGGGCTGGCGATCGAAGTCACCCACGACCAGCCCGGCCTCGCCAATCGCGGTGCGGGCTTCGTCTTCTGACAATCCGACCAGCGCGGGCACCTGCACTTGCTTGGACTCTTCCTCCATCAAACCGGGCAAGAATCGCCAGGCCGCCAACACCATGGCCACGATCAGGATGCCGAGGACCCACAGCCAGATCGCGCGACGGCGCTCATGATCAGGTTCCTCATCTATCGCCGGATCGAACACGGCAGGAGACGTGGTGGTCGGAGTCGGCTGGGGTGGATAGTAGGTCGGCTCGACCACCTCCACAGGTGGGGCAGCCACTGGTCGGCCAGCCAAATAGCGCTCGATGTCGGTGCGCATGGCAGCGGCGCTTTGGTAGCGATCCTCGACCCGCTTCGCGAGCGACTTCATCACGATGGCGTCCAACTCGGCGGGCAGGTCCTCGTCGTGCATCGACGGTGGCGGGGCGATCTCACGCACATGCTGATAAGCCACCGACACCGGGCTGTCGCCCACAAACGGTGGTCGGCCGGCGAGCAATTCGTAGAGCAGGCAGCCGGTCGAATAGACGTCCGAACGCGAGTCGACGGTCTCCCCACGCGCCTGCTCCGGGGAGAGATATTGAGCCGTGCCGACAACGGCGGCGGTCTGCGTCATTCCAGCCGAGGCGTCGGAAATGGCTCGCGCGATGCCGAAGTCCATCACCTTCACGTCACCGGTGGGCGTAAGCATGATGTTGCCTGGCTTGATGTCGCGGTGGATGATCCCGGCTCGGTGGCTGTAGTCAAGGGCCGACAAGACGCCGCTGGTGATCTCCAAGGCCCGCTCGGGAAGGATCTTGCGACCTTCGCGGAGGATCTCCCGCAGCGTTTTCCCGGCGACGTACTCCATCACGATGTAGGGCTGAGCCACGCCGTGCGGATCACTCGACGGCTCATCACCGGTGTCATAGACGGCAACGATGGAGGGGTGGTTGAGCGAGGCGGAGGCCTGCGCCTCGCGGTGGAACCGAGCCAGGAAGGTGGCGTCGCCGACCAGGTCGGTGCGCAGTCGCTTGACGGCAACGGCCCGCCCTAAGCGTGCGTCGATGCCCTTGCGCACCTCGGCCATGCCACCACGGCCCAGCAATTCGCCAAGCTCATAGCGGCCGCCGATGACGACCGGATCAGGGCTGCTCATGAATCGATCTCTTCTCTTGGCCAATGGGTGGACCAGGGTTTGTCCATCCTAAGGATCGCCGGTGTCGACAGGCGCCACGGACTCACGGGCAAATTCATGGGCCGATCACCGCCTCCATGACGGACTTGGCAATGGGTGCCCCGAGGCGCCCACCGGCAATCTCCTCGCGGGGATAGGAACTGGACTCCACCAACACAGCGACGGCCACCACCGGGTCGTCGGCGGGGGCGAACGAAACAAACCAGGCGTACGGCGGTCGGTCGTCGCTGGATTGTGCGGTGCCGGTCTTGCCCGCTACGGCGACGCCAGGGATCTGTGCCGCGCTGGCGGTGCCGGACTGAACGGTCGCGACCATCATGTCGGTGAGTTCGCGAGCGGTGGTTGCTGAGACGGCCCGCTGAAGTACGTCGGCCTCGGTCTTGTCGAGGGTGGTGTAGTCGGGTGCCTGCACTTCCTCGACGAGATAAGGCCGGTTGAGTTCGCCGCCGTTGGCAATTCCCGACACCACCATCGCCATCTGCAGCGGCGTCGCCACGACATCGGACTGGCCGATCCCGGACATGGCCGTCTGGGGGGCGTTGAGGTTGGACGGATAACGCGAGATCCCCTGGGCGGGCAGATCCTCGAAGTAGCGGTCGTTAAACCCAAACGCTTCGGCCTGCTTGCGCATGGCCTCGGTGCCGAGTTCGTCAGCCAACGACAAGAACGTGACGTTGCAGGAGACGGCCAGTGCCTGAGTCAGGGTGATCTGGTCGCCGCCACAGTTGCCACCGTCATGGTTGGGGATATTGACCGTTGACTGCGGCAGATCAAACTCAGCCCCGCCGGGCACCAGCGAGTCGGCGTCGTACTTTCCTGATTCGATTGCCGCAGCCGCCGTCACGAGCTTGAACGTCGACCCGGGAGGCAGTGCCGTTTGGATACCGCGGTTGAGCAGCGGTTTGGTGGGGTCATCGTTGAGTTGGTTGTAGGAATCAGTGACCTTGCCGATGTCGTGTGAGGCCAACCGGTTGGGGTCGAAGGTCGGACTCGACACCATGGCGAGCACCCGACCGGTGGAGGGTTCGAGCGCGACAACCGCTCCTTCGACATTTTCTCCCAAGTTCTTCAGGCCCTCGAACGCCGCATCCTGAGCTGCCTGATTGATCGTGAGTTGGACCCGGCCGCCCTTCGGGGACGAGTTTTGGATCAGGTCGACAAGACGGGTCACGAACAGTCGAGAATCTTGACCGGAGAGCACGTCGTTCTGGGTCTGCTCGATGCCCGTCTGGCTGAAGTAGGAGAAGTAGCCGGTGACGTGGGCAAACTTGAAGGGTGTGGGGTAGGTCCGTTGGAACTTGAACTGATCCTCGACGGCCACGCTTTCAGCGATTGGGTCGCGGCCGACCAGGATCGCGCCACGATCGCGCGAGAAGGCCGCGATCGCCACTCGCCGGTTCTTGGCGTCGCTATTGAGGCTCTCGGCCTGGACATATTGCAGGTAGGTGGCGTTGAGCATGAGCAGCAGGAACAGAACGAGGCAGAAGGTCGCCATCCTGCGGATCGGCTTGTTCATAGCTTCACCACCTGAGTGGTCTCGCTGTCAGGGAGCAGCGTCCCGGTGTCGTTGGACAAGTCGGGCACCGGGCGGCGGGCTTGGTCGGAGATGCGCAGGAGGATGGCGATGATCACCCAGTTGGCGACGAGGGAGGAGCCCCCTTGTGACAGGAAGGGCGTGGTGAGGCCGGTCAGCGGGATCAATCGGGTGACGCCGCCGATCACCACGAAGACTTGAAGGGCGATCGTCACTGACAATCCGGTCGCGACCAATTTTCCGAAAGCATCACGGCACACCAGCGCGGCCCGGAGGCCGCGCTCAACGACCAGGACGTAACAGAGGATGACGGCCATCACCGCGGTCAGACCCAACTCCTCACCGATGGCGCCGATGATGAAGTCCGAGTGGGCGAAGGGGATGCGCTCCGGGCTGCCATTGCCGAAACCGCGCCCAATCAGCCCACCCCACGCCATGCCGAACATCGACTCGACAAGTTGATAACTCGCGCCGCTGTCGTAGGACCCCATCGGATCAAGCCAGACGGCGACCCGATTCTGCACGTGAGGGAACAAGCGGTAGGCGACATAGGCACCGGCCACGAAGAGGGTGCCGCCCACCAGGAGCCACCCCGGGCGTTCGGTGGCGACGTACAACATCACCAGGAAGAGGCCGAAGAACAACAGTGACGAACCGAGGTCCTTCTGAAAGACGAGGATGGCGAGGCTGATCAGCCACATCACCACAATCGGGCCGAGATCGCGACCGCGGGGAAGGTCGACGAACAACACTCGCCGACCTGCCAACGCCAGCGCGTCGCGGTGCACGACCAGATAGCCGGCGAACGCAATCACCAGCACGACCTTTGCGACCTCACCGGGCTGAAAACTGAAGCCGGCAATCTGAATCCAGATCCGAGCTCCGCGGATCTCGTTTCCGATGCCGGGGATCATCGGGAGCAGCAACAACGTGATGGTCAAGAGGAACAGGGTGTAGGTGTAGCGCTGCAGTACGCGGTGGTCGCGAACCACGATGAGTGTCCCGATGAAGAGGACCACCCCCAAGGTCATCCAGATCAGTTGGCGCTGAGCAAAGTCATGCTCAGCACGGCCGGCCGCCTCAAAGGCCAGATCAAGGCGGTGAATAACGGCTAAGCCCAGGCCGTTGAGCGCCGCCACGACAGGCAACAGCACGGGATCGGCGTACGGCGCAGTGAGTCGTACGACGATGTGTGCGGCGAGGATCAACGCGGCCAGCCAGCCGCCGTAGCCAAGGATGTCTGCCGGGATCTCACCCTCGACCCCGAGTCCGACCGCGGCATAAGCCCCGATCCCGACTCCGAGCGCCAAGATGAGGAGGAAGAGCTCGGCTCCCCGCCGTTGGCGGTGGACGAAACCTAGAAAGCCGGGGGTGGCTTGATGCGCGCCTGGCGCAGAGGAACTCATGGCGATGCGCTCACGGATGGTGAAGGACTGGCACTGGGGCTCGCACTTGGCTCAGTGGCCTCGTTGATCGTGGGGTCGGCCACCTGTTGCTCGGCCAGACCATCGACGGTGCGTCGAGCTTCCTCAAGGTCACTGGTGGCGATGCCGCTGCGAACTTGCTCGGCGTCAAAGTCGGCGAGCCGGTCGATCGGGACGTCGGTCGTCTCGAACGCGCGGGAGAGGGTGATGACAGGGAGGTCAGCCTCGACCCCGCGGAAGATGGTGACGAAGCCGCCTTGCTCACCGACGTAGTACTGCTGCTGGGTCCACGACCACGCCGCGGCACCGGCAATCCAGGCCATCCCCAAGACCACGGTGGTGACAAGGAGGCGGCGCAAGACACTAAAGCGGCGAGGAGGGCGGGGGGCGTAGCGAGCGGCTTCGGGGTCGGTCGAGGTAGTCGGGTGCCAAGGGTGGGACGACTGAGTTGACTGTGTCGTGGCCCTGCGGCGTGGCGCTGCCCGCTGGATTGGTGCTGGTGCGGGGCATCGAACCGCGCTGCGCTGCCACCCACTGGGCGGCATGGCGGAGTTGGCCTTGGTCGCGAGGATGTTCGGCGGCGGCTCCGACGACCACTGCGGCCTGCGGGCTGATCGTGTCGGCGGCCACGACGTCGGCGACGACACAAGTGATGTTGTCCGTCGAACCCTCGGTCAGGCTCGCCTGAACCAGGGCGTGAGCCGCCTCCTCCGGCTCGCCTTCGGCCAGCAGCACGGTGAGCTGCTGGTCATTGAGTACGCCGGAAGCCCCGTCGCTGCAGATCAGCAGGCGATCGCCGACGGCGAGGTGGAGCCCGAAGAGATCGGGGTCCGCGTCGTGGACCCCGTCGATGGCTTTGAGGATGAGGTTTCTGTTGGGGTGGCTTCGGGCGCCCTCTTCGGTGAGCCGACCCTCGTCGATCAGGGACTGCACAAAGGTGTGGTCACGAGTGAGCTGACGGATCTCACCGGCGCGCAGGAGATATGCCCGGCTGTCGCCGACGTGCCCGAACGTGAGTTGCTCACCGTCAAAGAGCGCCACCACGGCGGTGGTGCTGGTGCCGTTGAGAGCCGGCTCGATGTCAACGAGTCGGGCGATCCGGTCGTGGGCTCGGTTGAGCGCGGTCCCTACCTCGATCAGGGGGTCGCCGCTTGGGCGGATATCGAGGAGCCGGAGCTCATCAATCGCGGTCGCGGAGGCGAGGTCGCCTCGCACTGCGCCGCCCACACCGTCACATACCGCGAGCACCCACGGTCCGGCGTAGCCGGAGTCCTGATTGTCTTTACGCATTTGGCCGATGTCAGAGACGGCTGCGAAGTGGAGCCGGAAAGGCGCCGGCTGAAACTCTGCCGTCATCTCGTTCGGCGACTCTGGGGGTGTCGTCGGCACTGGCTATTTCCTCAATTCGAGGACGGTCTTGCCGATCCGCACCTGGGCTCCGAGGGTGAGCGTAGTGGGTTGGGTGATCCGGTTTGAGCCGAGATAAGTGCCGTTGGTCGAGCCCAGGTCTTCAACGAACCATTGGTCTCCGGATGCGGCAATTCGAGCGTGTCGGGTGGAGACGTAGTCATCCTCGAGCCGAATCGCCGCGTCAGAGCCGCGACCGATCAAGATGGGCGCCGCCGACAACGGAGCAGTAGCGCCAGCATTGCTGCCTTGGACGACGAAGACATGGGTGGGCGCTCCGCGTCGTGGCTTGGGAGTTTTGGCCGCCTTGACCCGCTTCTTGTTGTCTCGCTCAGTCGGCACGCGAGCCCCAAACATGTCCGAACGGATCACCGAGATCGCCGATAAGACAAAGATCCACAAAATCGCGAGGTAGGCGAACCGGACGAGGAACAGGGTCAACTCAGACATCCGCGACCTCATCGATGCGGATCGTCATGGTGGTGTTGCCCACCTTGATCCAGGTGCCGTCAGTCGCCTCGGCGGTGGCGACCTTTTGGCCGTTGACGAGCATCCCGTTGGTGGAGCCAAGATCGTTGATCGAGATGGCACCTGAGCCGTCGCGGTTGGTTGAGCCTGCCGAAACCACAATTTCGATGTGTTTGCGACTCACCCCCGGGTCGTTGATCCGGATGTCGGCCTCAGCGCCACGGCCAATGATGACGCCGGGGGGGTTGAGGTGGTGTTGGGTGCCGTTGACTTCCAGCACGCCGCGCAGCAGACGGGGGGCGGCTGCCTGCCGGTTTTGGTCGGCGTACGTCGCTCCAGTGACCTTGGCCTGAGCGCGGCTGCGCACGCGGAAGCGGCCCGTCGTCAGATCGTCGGCTGCCTCGAAAGCAATCTTCACCGGGCCAGGGAACACATAACTCTGCGCGTCGGCATGGTCGCGCAACTGGCGACTCAGTTCGCTGGCCATCGCGGAGTCATAGTCCGCCAATCGCTCCAGATCGGTCGCGCTCAGCTCGACCGAGAAGTCGTTGGGCACCAGACGACGGTCGCGGCTCAGGATCTGGGCGTTGTTGTCGACCTCTCGTTGGAGCGCCGCGGCAATCTCGACGGGTTGTACGGCGCTGCGGAAGGCGCGCGCAAACAATCCGGAGATCATCTGCTCCAGTTTGTTCTCGAACGCGGCGAAACCCACATGCCCTCCGTTTCTCCCTTGTGTGAACCCGACCCGACTGATCGTATCGGGGAAGCCCACCTGTCCCGGTGGTTGCGGCGCGCGTTTGGTCGCGACTCTCACGCTGGGATAACCTGGCTCCGCTTCACGCGCGAGTGGCGGAACGGCAGACGCGCTGGCTTCAGGTGCCAGTGTCCGAAAGGGCGTGGGGGTTCAAATCCCCCCTCGCGCACACCTCACAACTCCCGGCCAGGGTTCCTGGCCGGGAGTTGTGCTTTCACTGAAGCAGACCGTTTTGTCACTCGGAGAACCGTAAATAGTTGACGATTTTCCTACTCGACAAAAGGCTCAGCGTGTAAAGTTAAGAAAACATCAAATTTTCACTCACATCGGAGTATCTTGACCAGCGTGCCGACAGTTCCAGCGCCCCGCCGCGGGCGCCCTCCCAAACACAGCCGTCCGGTTCTGCTCAATGCTGCCTCTCGAGTCTTGATCGACCGGGGGTATGGCGGATTGCGGTATCGCGATGTGGCTGAATCCGCTGGCGTGCCTGTGGCCAGCCTGCAACATTACTTTCCTAACCTTGCGGATTTGAGACGCGAGGCACTGCTCAATCAGGTGCACACCGAGGTGCGCAACTTGTCGGCGGATCTCGACGAGATCCCCGATGCCTGGGCGCGAGTGACCCACATCATTGCGTCGACGGTCGAGTTGGATGCTGCCAAGCGTAAGTCGGAGTGGACGCTCTGGCTCGAGTATTGGCGCGCTGCCGCGCACGATCCGGCCCTTGCTGAAGACAATCTGCGTGAGCACGCCACGATCCAACGTCTTCTCGTCGCCGCGATCGATGACGGCGTTACCGCTGGGTTGTTCGAGCCTTTGGCGGAGACATCGAAGATTGCCAGCACCCTGTTGGCGATGGTCGACGGGTTTGGTCTTCGATTGGCGATCAACGACACCCAGGGCGTTGCAGAAGCCTCAGTCGAGGAGATAGAGGCTTACGCCCGGATGATGCTCAGGGCTAACGCTGACTTGCCGTCGTTCCAGACGGACCACGCGAAGGTCTAAACCTGGTGGTTTCGAGACGGTTGCTGCGCAACCTCCTCAACCAACAAAACGGCGGTTGCTGCGCAACCTCCTCAACCAACAGACGACGGTTGCTGCGCAACCTCCTCAACCAACCGGTCTGAGTTAGTTTCCCGCCGTAGTGGCGTAAAGTGCGGCGCCAACGACTCCCGCTGTGTTGCGGAGTTTCGCGGGGATGATCGGGGTGTCGATCTTCACCAAGGGCAAGAACTCGTCGGCGTTCTTGCTGACTCCGCCGCCCACCACGATGAGCTCAGGGGAGAACAACTTCTCCAACGTGGAGTAGTACCTCGTCAGGCGCACTGCCCAGTCGGCGTAGGACAACCCTTCGGCGGTGCGCACGCTGCTGGCTGCCCGACTCTCGGCGTTGTAGCCGTCTATCTCGAGGTGGCCGAGCTCGGAATTGGGCACTAGGACGCCGTTGTAAATGAGTGCGGAGCCGATGCCGGTGCCCAAGGTCGTCATGATGACCAAGCCCTGCTGGCCCTTCGCGGCGCCGTACCGCACCTCGGCCAAGCCGGCCGCGTCGGCATCATTGACGACGTGGACGTCGCGCTGAAGCTGCTCGGTGAAGATGGCGTCGGCGTCAGCGCCGATGAAGGACCGGTCGATGTTGGCGGCCGATCCCACGATGCCATGGCGTACGACGCCAGGGACGGTCACTCCCACTGGCGCGGTCGAACGGGGGAAGTGGCTGAGCAATTCGGCGAAGACCGCTGCGACGGCCTGCGGCGTGGCCGGCTTGGGTGTGGGGATCCGCACGCGGTCACTCGCGAAGTCGCCGGTGGCCAGGTCAACGGGCGCGCCCTTGATGCCCGTGCCGCCGAAATCGATACCGAAGGGATGCCCTGTTGTTGTTGCCGTGGGCTCTGCAATCGCAGTCATGGGCACCATCGAACAAGGCATCTGCCCGCGTGGCAACTTGACCGCGCCGATCAGTGCCGCGACAGATGGTTGTCAGGCGACTAGACAAACCCGTCGGCCTTGTCAAAGTCGCTAAGGAGACGTACGATTTTAGCGTTCGGTTGATTCAACCGAAGTCCCCAGACTAGGTGGGGGATCCGCTCCAAATGTGCTCTACGCCTCCCCCAGGCGGAATGCCTGTCTCGGTTGGAACAGCTGGCCTGCCCCCCATGTTGCCTCAGTTCCGCGTCCTAGTCAGGTGAGTTTCGGGCTCGGATCCCCCACCCTTCTGCCGTCCGTTCGGCGCTCCTGTGGACAACGCGTGACACGCGCCGCGGTCTTGGTTGGATTTTCGTATGATGGTCACGATTTCGGTGGTGGGCCGAAATGCTTCTGGGGGAGGCAAAGGATTTGGGGCATCAACTTCGCGGCGTCATTGTGGCCGCCGCAATGCAACTCAATACGGAGATCGGCTGGTCTGCCTTGACGATGGGCCGGCTTGCCGAACGTGTGGGGGTGAGTCGGCAAACCGTCTACAACGAAGTGGGCAGCAAGGTGCTGCTCGCCGAGCTGGTCAGGCAACGAGCGGCGCGCCAGCTCGGCTCGGTCATCGACGAGGCCTTCGCGCGCCATCCGGCTGACGTGGTGTCCGGCCTGAGATCAGCGGCCCAGGATTTCTTGCAAGCAGTCCAGGTCGATCCGACGCTGCAAGCAATCCTCGCCTCAAGCCAAGGCGTTCCGTCAGCGCAGCTGCCCTCCCCTGGGGTTGAGGCAGCGTTCTTGTTGAGCCAGACTGGCGAGTCCTTTCGTGCCAACTTGGAAGGATTCGAGGTGAGCTTGACGCCAACGGAGCGAGAGATCTTCATCGAAACAGCGATCCGACTTGTCTTGAGCAACGCCCTCCATCCCTCGGCGCCTGCGGACCAAGCCGCTGGTGGGATTGCTTGGGTGGTTTCCCGGATCGTCGGACTGCCTGACGCCGCCGTCTCCGCGCCGGGCTAGTTGAGGCGCGCATACGAGGTCGCCAAGGCGGTGGCCACACTCATCCAGCCTGCATAAACCACGAGCCCCAGCCCTAGGCCAGGGGCAATTTGCCAAGCCAGGGCCACGAGCACCCAGGTCAATATGGCGGCCACCAAGAGACAGCCTGCGGCGGCCACCAGTTGGTGCGGGACATAAAAGAGATAGGCCCAGCCCAGGGCGAACGCCACGGAGACCACAAACACGCCCAGCATTGTGGTGGCAGTGTCCGGACCCTGGCGCGCTGACCAAACGCCAACGACGGCCAAGGCCAGGAAGTTCAGCGGCCAAATCACCCCGAACACCACATCGGGTGGTTGGAACGACGGCTTCGACAAGGCGGCGTACCACCCTGGCTCGCTGGAGACCCACAGCGTCGAAAAGACAGCGTAGATAACGGTGACAGCAATGAAGCCGATGGCGAGGAGCGTCGAGCGATTCATCACACCACTCTGCCGGAGACGAACCAGCGGTCGACACCACGGTCCTATTCAATCGATTGGTTGACTAAAAGGGAACCCCGTGATTGTATTCAACTCATCAGTTGAACTCGCGGCTTCAGGAGGCGCACCCATGGGCGATGATTCGCTTTCGCGGATGTTCTCAGCATTAGCCGACCCGACTCGTCGCGATCTGGTGGCGCGCCTCACCACCGGTGACGCAACGGTCAATGAATTGGCCGCGCCGTACGACGTGTCGCTCCAGGCGGTGTCTAAGCACATCAAGGTGCTACAGGAGGCCGGACTCGTGACCCGCAGTCGCGACGCCCAACGTCGACCGGTGCACCTTGAGGCCGAGGTTCTGGATCTCATGACGGGCTGGATCGAGCGCTATCGCCGTAAGGCGGAGGCCCAATACCAGCGACTTGACGTGGTTCTTGCCGAAATGGCCACAACGGAAAACAACGACTTCGACAGCACCACTACCCACCAAGGAGCAGCATCATGAACACCACTGCGAGCACGGCGACCTCACCTCACACTCAAATCATCGTCAACCCGACGCTGCCGACGGTGGAGATCATCCGGGAATTTGACGCAGCCCCCGAACTGGTCTTCAAGGCCCACCTCGACCCTGAGTTGGTCGTGCAGTGGATGGGGCCTGATGATCTCACCAACGAAATCGACTATTGGGACGCCCGAGACGGCGGCAGTTGGCGCTACGTCGCGCGCCGCGGCGACGAGGCCTATTGGTTTCGGGGCTGCTTCCACGAAATCCGACCCAACCAACGGATCGTGCAGACCTTCATGTTTGAGGGCTACCCGGACGGTGTGGCGTTGGAATTCCTCAACCTCGAGGCTCTTGAGGGTGGCCGCTGTCGCCTCCGCGCTGTGTCCCTGACCGATAGTTTCGAAGGCCGGGACGCCTTCGTCGCTAGCGGCATGGAATCCGGCGTTATCGCTGGTTATCTCAAGTTGGACCGGGTGCTCGCGGAGGGCTGAGCGTTACTTAGGGCCTAACCCGGTTGGCCCAAAGTGTAGTGACTTGCTATTGTTAGGGCCGAGGGGAGTACTTCCCAACTCGTGCTCGGTCACTACGACGTCGCCATCGACGTCTCGGGCACGGACCCGCCAGCGCGGGTGAAGGAGACCTCAGGCGTCGACCTGAGGAGCCTTCATGCTCTCTGCTGCAACCCCATCTGGCATCGATTCGATCGGCACCCCGTCGCTGTGGGCACTGATTATCGGCGCAGTTCTCGTGCTGCTCGCCGCAGACTTCGTCATCACGCGCAAACCCCACGAGGTCTCGATGGGCGAGGCCATCGGGTGGTCGGCGTTCTACGTCGCGCTCCCTCTTGCGTTTGGCGGCTACATCTGGCAGGTCTTCGGGGCCGAACGCGGTGTGGAATACCTCACGGGCTACGTCGTGGAGAAGTCGTTGAGTGTGGACAACCTCTTTGTCTTCCTCCTCCTGCTCGGCGCCTTCGCCGTGCCACGTGAGCTGCAACAAAGGGTGCTGCTTTTCGGCATCATCGGTGCACTCGTGCTGAGGGGCATCTTCATCGCCCTAGGGGCGGCAGCCCTATCGGCGTTCGACTTTGTGTTCTTGATCTTTGGCGCAATCCTGATCGTCACCGGCCTCAAAATCCTCCGCGATGCGTGGCGGGGTCACGCACACGCCATTGACGTCGATTCGCTTCGCAGCGTCCGGCTGGTACGCCGGCTCATGCCGGTCACGGCTGACTATCGAGGCACGGCGTTGCTCACCCGCGTGGATGGACGCCGCGCGCTCACACCGCTGGCCTTGGTCGTGGTGGCGGTCCTCGCGACTGATGTTGTCTTCGCGGTGGACTCGGTGCCTGCGGTCTATGGCATCACCGGTGATCCGTTCCTGGTTTTCGCCACTAACGCCTTTGCGCTGTTGGGCTTGCGGGCGTTGTACTTCGTGTTGGAGGGGGCGCTGAGCAAGTTGTCGCATCTCGGCTTTGGGTTGGCCGCGATCCTCGGGTTCATCGGCATCAAGCTGGGATTGCACTGGGGCCACCTGCAGTGGTCGAGCATCCCCGAGATCCCGACCGTCACCTCACTGTTGGTCATTGTTGGCATCTTGACCGTGACTGTCATGACCAGCCTGGTGGCCGACCGTCGGCGGACTCGGCTAGAGGAGCGGGTGGGCGGAGACTTGAGCCCGTCGGAGGACCTCACGGGGCGTTAGTCCGAGCGCGGCTGCGGCTAGGACGATGTCGTCAAACTCGGGCTCGGCGTTGACGACGCGCCCTTGGTGCCAGGCTCGCTTCACCCTGATTGGCTGAGCATCGACGTGGACCGTGACGATGTCTCTTGCGAGCACCGTCCGGTCGACTTGGTAGGTCCGTAGTCCGATGCTCGTGGTGGATTGAAAAACCAGATCCGTCAAACTGTCGATCCGCTCTGCGGGTGCGAGCACGTGAAGGGTGTGGGCCGGGCGACCCTTCTTCATCAGAATCGGAGTCAACCAGGCATCGGCTGCACCGGCGTCGAGCAGAGCCTGGATCGTGCCTGGCCAGAGGCGCGGGTCGAGGTCGTCGACGTTGGTTTCGAGGACGGTCATTGGGGCCAGGACGGTCACTGGCGCCTCGGCGGCCGCAGCGTCCCCAAGCGGTTCGCCGATCACGAGTCGGCACACATTGGCGTGGCCCTCCGGGTCGGCACTGCCGGCGCCGATCCCGACGGTCGTGATGTCCATGGCCGGCATCGCGCCGAATCTTTCCGCCAACGTCACCAGCAGCGCCACGCCGGTGGGGGTGGCCAGCTCGATATCGACAGGCCCACCGCGGGCGGCCGCGCCCGAGGATCGCAATAGTTCGAGCACCGCCGGGCCAGGCACCCTCAGCAGGCCGTGTTGGGTTTGCACGCTGCCGCCACCGAGGGAGATGGGGCCGCCCACCACGCGGCGTACGCCCAAGTGCTCGAGTGCCACGAGGGTGCCGACAATGTCGGTCAGGCTGTCGAGGGCGCCGACCTCATGGAAGTGGACTAGGTGGGCGGCGATGCCATGGACTCGGCTCTCGGCGTCGGCCAGCAGTTGGAAGACCGCGATCGCCTGCGCAGTGACGGTTGTGGACAGGGCGGCGGCTTCGATTAGGTCGATGATCTCGCCCAATCGACGGGGCCGGCTGGAAGGCTGGGTTTCTACGAGCGCGTGAGTGGCGCGGAACTCGCCGCGGCGTACGTCGTCGGCAGTGACGGAAACCTGATCGCCCAGCCCGACGGCGTGCAGCGCGTCGATGACAACCGAGATCGGGGCGCCGGCATCGAGGCAGGCCCCAAGCAGCATGTCGCCGCTGACGCCACCGCGGGAGTCGATCCAGGCGACCAGTCCGTCAGCCATGGGCGCGGCTTGCGCTGGCTTGATTCATCGACCCCGAGCGGAAACCCATCGGGTCTACTTCGACCCGATCAAAGCCCAAGATGGTCGCGGTGATGGCCGGAAAGGCAGCCAGGGCTGGCACCAGGGCTAGGTCAATCTCGACCTTGGCCACCGCGCCGAGGTCGCGGACGCGGAGGTTGCGCACCGGCAAACCTGCCGCCAGACAGGCCTGTCGTAGGTCGTGTTCGGCGCGTTCGACCCGGCCGAGTCGGGCGGGGGTGATGGTTAGGCCATAGGCAATTCGGCTCGAAAGACAAGCGGCGGCCGGTTTGTCGGCCGTGGTCAGCCCCCAATCCCGGGAGGCCTCGCGGACCTGCGCCTTGGTGAGCCCAGCGTCGCGAAGTGGCGTGATTGCCCCGCGCTGGGCGGCCGCCCTGATCCCTGGCCGAAATGGATCAACGGCGTCGTCGGCGTTCGTTCCGGTCGCGACTGCGTTGAGATTGAGCTGGGCGGCGAGCGGAGCGAGGATGTCGAGGAGCTCGGCCTTGCAGTGAAAGCATCGGTCGGGGCCGTTGGCGCGATAGCCCTCGCGTGACATTTCGTGCGTGGCCGGGGTCAGGTGACGCACACCGAGGCTGGCGGCGTACTTCGTGGCGTCAGCCAGCTCGGTGGCCGGGAGCGAGGAACTGACTGCAGTCGCCGCGACGACGAGGTCTGGGCCGAGGGCGCGGACGGCGGCGGCCAGGAGAAAGGCAGAATCTGCGCCGCCCGAGAATGCGATCAGGAGTGATCCGGACGCCCGGAGCCCCACGTCGAGCGTCGCCAACTGGTCGTGCAGAGCGGTCTTCACGAAGCGTCCCGAGCATGCTTCAAGATGCGGATGGCCGCACACGCGGCGCCAAAGCCGTTGTCGATCCCGACCACGGTGATGCCCGGGCTGCAGGACGCGAGCATGCCAAGAAGTGCGGTGATTCCCTCAAGCCCAGAGCCATAACCCGTGCTGGTCGGGACCGCGATGATGGGCGCGCGGGTGAGGCCGGCAACCACGCTGGCGAGGGCTCCCTCCATGCCAGCCAGCACGATCACTACCTCGGCGGCGTCGAGGTGTGCTTGATGGGACAAGACTCGGTGGAGGCCTGCCACGCCAACATCAGCGATCAGTTCGGTGGCGAAGCCATAGGCCGCGAGGACGGCTTGAGTCTCGTGGGCAATCGGCAGATCAGCGGTGCCTGCGGTCAGCAGGGTGACATTGCCAGCTTGGCTGGCGGCTGGTCGCCAAGTCAGTGTCGCGAGCGAGCCGCCGATGATGGTCGAGCCAGGGTTGATCGCCTGGGCGGCTTTGGATTGAGGCTCATCGGCCCGGGTGAGGAGGACCGGACCCGTGGTTTGTGCGAGTAACCCGCTGACCGCGGCGGCGCATTGTTCCGGAGTCTTGCCGGGAGCATAAACCGCCTCGGCAAGGTTCGTTCGTCCCTCGCGGGTCGGATCGAGGTGCAACTCGGGCATGAGCCCATGGTGCCCTAGATCGATCGGCACGGGCCGGGCGAGCCTCACTGATCCGCGTCTAGTCGGACACAGTCGCCACACCGGCGTTCATGTCGCGCCGTCACCTGACAACACGTCGTACGCCGAAAAGTGGGGCCGAGCTCGCCAGTCCACGCGTCTGCCAAAGGTCTGCTCAGGAGCGCGTTGGTCGCGACGGCGAAGATGCGCGCGGTGTGTTCTGGGACTTCTTGGGCGAGGATCCCAGCACTCGAGGCGATCACCGAGGCCAGGTTTCCCCACAGAATTGGCTGCGTTAGGGTCCCGCGACTGGCTGTGGTCACGAGGTCGGTGAGCGGCCCGGAGACAGCCTTTTCGAGGGCCAGCGGATCTCCTGTTATGGCCGCTCGCAGAGCAGGCAGCACGATGGTGCCGGCTGCTTGGAGCGTGACGAGTGATTCGGCTGCCCCCTGTTTGATGTCGTCCACCGGCGTGTCGGTGAGCTGAGCGAGGGCGATGCGCTTGCGCGCGGCGCTGGCCAGGAAGGTCGCCAGATCGCTCAAGCCAGGATGTCCTGGAGATTGTGGGGAGTTTCTGCGCGGGCGAACGCGCGGCGGACAAGTTCACCGAAGACCAGCCCGAGGATCAGCCAGGTGATCAGGTGCAGTCCCAGCGAATACAGGCGGAAGTCGTAAAGGAGATCTGCCGGGAACCCGGGAAAGACGATGGTGCCCGCGTCGTCGGTCAGCGGAAGCGGGGTCTCGGTGGTTCTTGTGAGGCCGCTCATTGAGCCCGTGGTGGGGAAGAGGACCAACATTGCCGTCGCGCCTGCGAACCAAGTGGCCGCGCCGGCGAGGAGGCCGTTCGGCGTGGTGGATCGCTGCATCATTCGTCGGGCCACCCACACTGCGACCACCATCAGGGCCACCGAGGCAATGACGAGCAGCAAGTAGTAGCCACCTCGTGGTCGTGCGGTTTCGTCGAGCGAGACCGCTGGCGGATTGGCTGGGTATTTCAAGAACGGCAGCAGATTTATCGCCACGAAGCCGGCGAGGGCAAGCAGGAACGCCAGGGCTTGGGGCGACACCTTCTCGAAGCGGCCAAGGCAGCCGGCATACACCACTGAGAAGACTGCCCCCAGCGCGACGGCGTACCCAATGACGCCGACGGCGAGTCCCCAACCCGCTTGAGTGGCGCGACTGACGACAGCTTCTTCGCCGTGGGAATGGCCAGACTCTTGGGCGTGGGCCAGGGCGCTTTCGGCCGCAGCCCGGCCGGACTCAAAGTTGATGGCCTGGCCGATCAGTGGCTCGCCAACGAAGCGGGCATAACCGAAAGCAATCAGGCCAGCGACGAGGCCGGCCGCGAGACCATTGAGGACGAGGCGGCGTTCCATTGGGCTATCCCCAGTGGTGGATGCTCAGTGACACGGGAAACCGAGGCTGTGGCGAGCGTCATGGAAGAGTTCGTGCAGCAGCAGCCCGTCACCGGTCACCGAGACGGAGCCCTGGTCGATACCAAGGAAGTAGATCGCGGCGATGCCCATCAAGAGCGCTCCCATGAACCACAGGCCGGTGATGGTGAGTGAGATCGGGCGGGCGCCGGCCCTGACGTTGAGTGGGCTGCTGGCTGCGGCTGACGGAGAGCTGGGGGGCACGTTTCACTCCTTCGAGGCGTAAGTATTATGAGAAACGTACCTCTCCTATAGTAGATTCGTCCAGAGCGGAGGAGGGGCTTGTGTCCGAACGAGTTGTCAGTGCGACGTGGTCGCCGGGACCGCTGAACACCACCGTGGAATTCGACACGCGGCAGACGATGCTTGTTGACGAGCCAGTCTCTGTGGGTGGGACGGGAATGGGCCCGCAGCCAACGGATCTCTTCATCGCATCGGTGGCGTCGTGCTTCACGTTGGCCTTGGTGTACGCCGCGGGGAAGGCAGGCTTGTCGCTGACCTCAGTGGAGGTCGTGGTGACCGGCACCTATGCCGGACCACGTTTCTCCGAGATTGCCATCCATGCCGAGCTGGGCGGCGTACCCACTAGCGAGCGGGACGCCTTGGTCGCCTCCGCCGAGCGCTATTGCTATGTGACCAACACCCTCCGTCGCCCCCCAACGGTCACCACCACCTCCACCTCCCGCTGAGGAGTCACGCAGATCCGGCGAGGCGTCACGTAAACCCGGCGAGGAGTCACGCAGATCCGGCGAGGCGTCACGTAAACCCGGCGAGCCGTCACCGTCGGATCGGCCGGCATGCCTGAACTGCTCAATGTCTGCTGATGTCGGGCCGCCAGACTTCCTTTAGCGCGAGCCAATCAACTGACATGGGCCATCCGCTGGTAGTCCGGATCGGGGTTTGTTGCAGGGAGGCCGGCTCGGCTGCAACAAGTCTGCAACGGCGCCGAGTTGGATGAATTCATCTCGGCTCCCCATCCCCCATGGAGGCGCACCATGAGCAAAGTCGTTGTTGATACCGCAATTAGTGACGCCTCGTTGGGTTTACGTGACTCCTCGCCGGGTCTGCGTGAGCCTCGGCGGGTTTGCGTGACGCCTCGCCGGATCTGCGTGACGCCTCGCCGGGTGAGGCGTTGGCGAGCGTGCACTACTTGGCGGAGCGGCCATGCCGCTGTCGGTTCGCGCGGGATACGCAGGTGCACCACGATCAGTTGCTGCGCATCGCCAGCGATGGCGACGCCTTCTTCGAGTTGATGGAGTTGGCGGTCACCTGGGGCGAGTTGGACTACTCCGAAATGCCGGTGATTCCGCCCAATCGGTGGCTTGAGTTCGTCGACTCCCACATGTGGGCCGATGGCGAGAAGGCCGAACGAATGCTCGCCCTTGCCACCGATGTCGCGCTGGGTTCGGCACGCGCAACGGCTCGCCTGGAGCGGTCCGGCAGCTGACGTCGTACGCCGAAACTCAAACTAAGCCGGTGACCGTCTCCCGGTTGAGATCCAGCACCTCAACGCAATGACCCGCCGAAGCAAGGCCGATCAATCCCGAATCATCAACAACGCCGATCACCTCGGCAGTGAGGTCACGCTGGTGGAACGCCTCGCGACAAGCGTCAACCTGTTCAACCGGGGTCGTCAGCAAGAACGCGTAGTTGGGGAAACAGGTCAGCCAGCGCGTCAACTCGACCCCATCCGGCACCGGCAAGGCGTCGAGGTCGACCCGGCAGCCATAGCGCCCGTGCTCCAAGAGCATCGCCAGGGAGCCCACGAGGCCGGCCATGCTGACGTCTTTGGCCGCCACCGCGGACCCCGACTCGGCGACCTCGGCCAACAATCGGATATCACCCGCGGCCTGCTCGGCGCGCTGGCGGAACCCCGCAAAGAACGGAAAGTCCGGCCGCATTTCGCCGACCAGCGAGCACGCCAAGATGACCGCGTGACCGGGCCGAACGTGAGTCATCGACAAGACCGCCTCCGCCCGGCCGAGCCCAAAGGCAGACAACGCAGGTGGACCGTCGGAGCGAGTCAGGTGCCCGCCGAGCAGCGGCACGTCATACAACTCGCAGCCGTAGCGAATTCCCCGCAAGATCTCACGGGCAGTCGTCTCGTTAGCCACGATGGTGTTCACGATGCCGGTCGGCCGCGCGCCCATCGCGGCCAGGTCGTTGACGTTGGTCAGCACGGCCGCGATGCCGGCCCCGAACGGGTCGTGGGCGACAAAAGACGGCAACAGGGCCTCCCCGCAGGCCACCACAAACGAGTCATCAAAAGCAATTGCGGCACCGTCATCGCCGGGTCCGGTCAGCCAGTCGGATTTGTCGAAAACCTCCGAGACCAGGCCGATCGCCTGCTTGTCGCGGAGGCCGGCGTACGCCGTCACGGTGGCAACTAGTTCGGTCAGTTGTGCGGCGCTGAGCCCGGGCCTCGAGGTGGTTCGGTCGCGTTGCATATAGGAAACGATAGATTTAGGATCCGACACATGACAAGGCCAGGCTTCCTGTCACTCCCTGAGCGCGCTGAGAAGCCGCGTACGTCGGGTCTGACGCACGTCCTTGACAAGGGGCTCTCCGTCTCTGCCACCAGCGAATTGCTCCGGTCAGCGGGCAACTTTATTGACGTCTGGAAGTGGGGCTGGGGCACGGCTTACCTCGACCCCGACGTCCCTGTGAAACTCAAGATGCTCGAAGGGGCGGGCATCAGCGCCTGCCTCGGCGGCACCATGCTGGAGATCTCGTGGCTGCAAGGCAAACACAAAGAGTGCCTGGACTGGGCGGCCGAGCTGGGTTTCCCGATGATCGAGGTGTCACGCGGAGTTGCGCCGATGACACTGGTGGAGAAGCGCGAACTGATTGAGTACGCCGTCTCGCACTTCACGGTGTTCAGCGAGGTCGGCAGCAAGGATCCGGCTTTCGACGTGGACCCGCAGGCATGGCGTGCGGAAGTCGTGTCTGACCTGGCAGCCGGCGCCTCGATGGTGGTCGCCGAGGGCCGCGAGAGTGGCACGGTGGGGCTGTATGACCCCGCGGGTGCGATTCGGCCGGACGTGGTGGAGGCAATCGCCGCGGTCGCGGGTCCGGATCGGATCTTCTTCGAGGCTCCGAAGAAGGACCAGCAGGCATGGTTCATTCGACACTTTGGGCCGAGCGTCAACCTGGCCAACATCGCCGCTGGCGAAGTGATGGGGCTGGAAGCCCTGCGCCTCGGCTTGCGTGCCGACACGGTCGCCCTAACCGGGGAAGGCGGGGCGCCAGGAGTTGGGGTGACATGAGTGTGAACATCTATCCCGACAAATACCGCGGGGTTTCAGTGACCACTGTGGGCGGGGCCCTCGATCTTGAGTCCTTGCGGGCGTACTTCGTGGGAAAGCAGGCCTACTTCAAGACGAGGTACGCCGTCGTCAGCGGCACGGAAGGCGGTGTGCCTGCCACCGCCATCGTCCGCATTCACACCGCGGCGACCCCTTCAACTGGCGCCGTTCGGGGCGGACTATCTGGGGAGGGGGAGGGAGAAGGGGAGCTGTTTCTCCCGATCCTCGACGTCACCATGCTGGCTACCGCCGACGAAACGGTGGTCGTGGACGACCCCGAGATTGACACCGGTGTGCCCTCGGAGTTGGCCAGAGCCGCCCGTGAGCGAGCGCCGGGCTCTCGCGCGGTCGTCGTACACGGGCGCTATGAACACATCAGTTTCATCATCGACGCTCAACCCCTTCAAGTGCTCGTGCGCGAGGTGATTCCACCCGAACCCGCGAAACTCGTCGATCAGGCGGCCCGGGTCTTGGCCGTGCGCGAGGACTTGCCACCGATAGAGCTGATCCCCGATGTGGTGGATCTCCGCGAGGTGGCCGCGGCCCATCCAGCAGCGCACTACCTCCTGCCTTGTCGAGGGTCGGGTTTCGTTCCTCAACAGTCCGAGCAGGGTGCCGCAGGCAACATCAAGATTGAATTCTTGGATGAACACCCAGCAGAAGGCGACTGGCTGATGCTGGGCTGCACGCGCTCGCAGCAGATCCACGGCGCGTTCTATGACCGCGATGCCCCCCAAGTGAGTTTCTGCCCCCTTGAACGGCCAGCCTCCCCCCTGTTGACGCTCACCAAATGTTGCCTCCAAGACGACGACATCGTGCGGGGAGACCACTCCGTGTCGGTGCCCTGGGGATCGTCGCTCGAGCGGGTGAGCGAGGCGCTCGAGGCGTTGGTGGCGCTGGCCAAAGATCAAGCCAGCACCGACCAACGGGTTCGCGCAGCGGAGGCGCTCTAGTGGCGACCCGGATCAGCGACTCGGAGATGTATGCCCACCTCTGGACCGCCCCACAGTTGGACGGGTTGTTCGATGAGCGCGGTCGCCTGACTGTGTGGCTCACCATCTTGCGGGCGCTGGCCAAGGCGCAGGGCGAACTTGGGATCATCCCGACGCTGGCCGCCGGCGACATCGCCAAACTGACCGCCGCAGACCTCGACCTTGCGCTCGTCGCCGAGCACACCCGGCGTACGTCGCACTCGACGCTAGGTCTGATCCACGGGCTGCAAGCTGCGCTCCCAGAGGACGTGGCGCAGTATGCCTACTACGGCGCGACTGTCCAAGACGTCTCAGACACCTGGTTTGGCCTGGTGATGAGGGAGGTCGGTAGGCAGGCCAAGCTTGGGCTCGAGGAACTGCAACGGGGGCTGGTGTCGCTGAGCCAACAGCACCGCGACACGGTGATGCTGGGCCGCACCCATGGGCAGCCGGGCTCACCCATCACCTTCGGTTTCAAAGTGGCTTCGTGGGCTGATGAAGTGGGCCGCCATCTCGACCGGCTGGCTGAGGGACGCCCGCGCTGGGAGGTCGGCCAACTCGCTGGCGCGGTCGGTGTACTCGGCTTCTTTGGCGCACAAGGAACCGAGTTGCGGGCGCGGTTTTGTGCCGAGTTGGCACTCAACGATCCGGGCATTTCCTGGACGTCAAGCCGCGATCGGGTGGCTGAGTTTGGCGGCGTGCTAGCGATGATCTGCGCCACCTTGGCCCGAATGGGCAATGAGGTCTATGAACTCCAGCGCCCCGAGATCGGCGAATTGTCCGAGCCCCCCATCGAGGGCGGCGTCGGCAGCATCACCATGCCGCATAAGCGCAATCCGGAGCGCAGTGAGCATCTGGCGACCCTGTCGAGGCTGGCTCGGGCGCAAGCCGGCGTCTTGCTGGAAGGCATGGAACATCAGCACGAGCGGGACGGCCGAGCCTGGAAGGCGGAGTGGATCGCGCTGCCGGAATTGTGTGAGTTAACGGTTGTCGCCGTGGGTCTGGCACAGCAACTGTTCCTTGACCTTGGCGTCCACCCCGATCGAATGGCCGCGAATCTCGCCGCCTCTGGGGTTGGGCCGCGGTCTGAGCAGTTGCTGGCGGCGCTGTCTGCGCGGATCGGGAAGCATCGCGCCCAAGCCTTGTTGCAGGAAGCCCTGGCCCAGGGTGCCGTCGAGGCCGACCTCGAGGAACTGCTGATGAAGCACGGGGTAGCCGGCGAAGAGGTAGGCCAGTTGATGGCGACCTATCAGACCGGCGTCGCCGGGCAGATGGTCGACACCGTCCGCAGCAAGGGGCGCCGCAGTGATTGACGCGACCGACAAGGTGGCCAGCGCGAGATTGGCGCGGTTCGAGTTGCTCGCCGGGCCGACACCGCTCCAACGGTTGACCGCGATCGAGGCGTTGTGTGGGACCGGTCCACTCCTCGTCAAGCGCGACGATCTCACCGGGTTTGGAGTCGCGGGCAACAAGGCTAGGACGCTGGAATATCTCATCGGTGATGCCCTGGCTGGTGGCGCCGACGTGGTCGTCACCGGTGGTCGACCCGGCTCCAACTTCTGCTCGGCGACCGCGGCCGCCTGTGCCAAAGCTGGGCTTGAAGCCCACCTGGTGATGGCGCTGTCGCCCGGCGCCGTGCCGAGTTCGAACGTGAACTTGTCGGTCGCTTTCGGCGCGCAGATTGCCCCGGTTTCACCGACTTGTGACCTAGACGAAGCCATCGCGTCGTACGCCGACAGGCTGAGGTCGGCGGGCCGAAAGGTGTACGCCGTGCCGAGAGGCGGGGCCACGCCCATCGGTGCCTTGGGTTATGCCGACGCAGCCCACGAGTTGGCCGAGCAACTGTTCGGTGAGCCGGATCAGCCGATGCAGGTCGTGGTCGCAGTGGGGACCGGCGGGACGGTCGCTGGGCTGCTGACTGGCCGCGGAGAATTGGGCGCGTCATGGGCGCTGGCCGGGGTTTGCGTGAGTTCGCCGGCGGCTGAAATGGCCGGGCGGATCACCCGAATAGCGGCGGGCTGCGCGGCGCTACGCGGCGCCCGTCCAGGGGTTGGTCTGACCCTGACCGATGCGCCTGGGGAGCACGGCGTACTCACCAACGCGCAGCGTGATCTCGCCGACCTGGCGCTGCGCCACGAGGGGTTGTTGCTCGACAGCACCTACACGGCTAAGTCGTTTGAGCGCGCGGTCGAACTGGCTCAGCGGACCACCCGGCCGACGGTTTTCTGGCACACGGGCGGCCTGCTGGGAGCGTTGGCACGCATCTCGACAGGCTCGACCAACCCCGAGGGATCCAACCTCGGCGACTCGACCAACCTGGAGGACCGATGACTAAGCGCGTGCGGGTGGCGGGGTCGGTGACCTCCAAGGCGGCACCGGAGTTGATCGCGTCAGGTTTTCAGATGGAGAACGACGACGCGCCCTACCTCCACGATGGCCTTAACCTGGCCGACATCGCGCACGTTTTGGACCTGTCACGCCGAGGGCTTTTGCCGGCGGACGCCGAACGGTCGTTGCTTGAGATCCTGCTGGAGGTCTGCGAGATCGACGCGGAGGACTTCCCTTACGATCCCCACCTGGGGGAGCCTTACAACTCACGAGAGCACTACTTCGTGGAGGCGCTCGGGGATGCTGCTGGTTGGCTCCATGCGGGTCGCCCACGTCGGGAGGCGGCCAGGATTGCCCTGCGCCTGCGGCTTCGACGGCAACTCGTTGACCTAGTCCTCGACGTCGTCGCCTTTGGCACTCAGGTGTGTGACCTAGCGACCGAACATGCCGACACCCTGATGGCCGATCAGACGTATCTTCAACAGGCTCAGCCCTCCACCTTTGGGCACTATTTGCTCACTTTTGCCCACCCGGCCCTGCGCGACGCCGAGCGGCTCCTGGACGAGCTGAAACAGATCAATGCCAGTCCTGGCGGGGCTGGGTGCGTCAATGGCACACGTCTCCAAGACGATCGCGGCTACCTCGCAAACCTGCTCGGCTTTGACTCCGTGATCACCCACACTCGCGATGCGATGTGGCGGGTCGATGACCTGATCGCCTTGCTTGCGACCACCACCTCGGTGGTTTCTAATCTCAGCAAGTTGGCCGAAGACTTGGAGATCTTTTCCAGCGCCGAGTTTGACTTCGTCGATCTCGACGACTCGTTCAGCCGCTCAAGTGTGCTGATGCCCAACAAGCGAAACCCCTATGCGTTGTCGATCGTTCGCGGCGCCTCCGGCGTGTTGATCGGCCGGCTCTCCGGCTTTCTGGCGGTCACGAAGAGTCCGTCGGCGCGTTCGGACAACTTCATTTATGCGTACGGCGAGGTGCCCCGCGCGCTGGACTTAGCCGAGCGGGTGACAGCGCTGATGGCCGGTGTGGTGCGGACCCTGGTGGTGCATCCAGACCGAATGTTGGCGGAATTGGACCGCGGCTATGCCCAATCGACAGATCTTGCAGAGTTCTTCACGGTGAAACGCGGCGTGGACTATCGCACGGCCTATTACGTCGTCGGAGACGCCGTACGACAAGCGAGTCGGGAGGGGATTCCCGGACGTTTGATCGGCGCCGAGATCATCAACCGGGCGGCGGCGGCTCGCACGGGAACACCGTGGGATGTCACCGACGAAGAACTGGCCGAGGTGTTGAAGCCGGAGTCGATCGTTGCCTCGCGAACCGCCGAGGGTGGCGCGGCCAAAGCTGTCGTGCTGGCCGGGGTCGAAGCCACCCGTGCTCGACTCAGCCTGATCGCGGAGCAGGCCGACCAGCGGTTGCGTGACTTCGACGCTGTCGAAGTTTCATTGCTGGCGCAGGCCCGCAGCGTTGTTGCTACCCCGTCAGTGAAATCAGAGGAGAAGTGATGTCGAGTCCTGTCGTCGAACTGCCCACCGAAGTGGAAGTTGTCAACATTGGGTTGCCCCTGTTTGGGGAGGCGGTGGCTGCCCAGGGTCGGCCCGTGGTGCAGGTGGATTGGCGGCCGCCAGCGGATGGAAACCTTGAGGTGGTGCGTGCGCTGACCCGCACGTTTGGCGTGCACGAGGGCGTCATCGAAGCAGCAAACGCGGAAGTGTTTCGTCGCCTCGACACCGGGGTCGCGATGCTGACCGGGGTGGCGACGGCAGCCGATGTGGTGCCTGACATCGAGGGTCAAACGATTCTGCACTGCGGTCCCGCCATCGAATGGGTGGACGTGTGCGATCCGCTGCGTCGGTCGATGCGGGCCGCGGTGGTGGCTGAAGGTTGGGCTGCTGAAGTGTCCGACGCTGATCGGTTGTTGGCCGCTGGGGACGTCCGGCTGGAGCCGGCAAATCTGCATCAGATGTGTGTGCCGATGGCCACCGCGATCGGGCCTTCCTCGCCAGTCTGGGTGGTGGAAAACCGAGACGGCAACACAGTCGCCTTCTCGCCGATCAATCAAGGGCCGGGCGAGGTGCCCTGGTTTGGTCGGGAGACTCCGGAAGCGATTGAGCGGCTGCGGTTTCTACGCGACGTGGCCGGGCCGTTGCTGGGTCGAGTGGTCACGGGGACCGGTCCGATCGACCTGTTTGCGTTGGCCACGCAGGGCATTGCCATGGGCGACGACATCCACATGCGCACCCAGGCGACCACCAATCTGCTGATCCGCAACCTCTTGCCGGGCATCGTCGAGCACGGGGGTGCGCGGGGCGTTGAGTTCGCGTCGTACCTCTCTGGGAACCACCTGTTCTTCCTCAATCTGGCGATGGCAGCGGCCAAGTCGCTGACCCTGTGGGCAGAGGAGGTGCCTCATTCGAGCATCGTCACGACCATGTCGCGCAACGGAACGGGTTTCGGGATCCGGTTGGCGGGCAACGACGAGTGGTTCCTCACCGAGGCACCGCCGGTGAGCGATGCGCTTTACTACTCCGGCCAGTCCGCTGAGACAGCAGCCAAGGACATCGGCGACAGTGCTGTTTTGGAGTTGGTGGGCTTGGGTGGTCCAGCTGCGGCCGGCTCACCCGCCGTCGCGGCGTTCCTTGGCGGGACAATGGCAGATGCGAGAGCGGCCACGGAATCCATGATCGAGATCTGCCGCGGGCCGAGTTCGCGCTTCAAACTGCCGATCATGGACTTTCGGGGTACGCCGGTGGGAGTCGACGTACGTTATGTCGCTGAAACTGGCATCACCCCCAAGGTCAACACTGGCGTGCTCCACATCTCCGATGGGTCTGGCCAGATCGGTGCCGGTGTGGCTACGGCGCCGGTCAGTTGTTTTGTCGAAGCCCTCCTCGACCTCGACCGCCGACTCACCGCCGAGAAGTAGAACAAGGTGGAGGAAATAGCGCACCTGGTGCGCCAATTCCTCCACTTAGCGAGCCCGAACTAGCCTGTGGCGGTGAACACGTCCTTCCGGTCCGGGGTGAGGACGGGGGCACCGTTCGGAATTGTCTCCTTCGTCCTCTCCGCCTCCTTCGGAGTGTTGGCTGTGCAGGCTGGGTTCTCGTGGTTCCAGGTGCTCGTGATGTCGGCCCTGGTGTTCGCAGGTTCGGCACAGTTCGCCATGCTTTCGATCCTCGCGGGCGGCGGCAGTGGAGGGGCGGCCGTCGGGGCCTCAGGGTTGATGAACAGCCGATTCCTGGCGATGGGGATCGCCTTGGCACCCTCGCTCCCGGGTCGGTGGTGGTCGCGGGCCGCACAGGGCCAGGCGGTGGTGGACGCCTCGTGGGCGATCGCCAACCGCGGCGATGGCACCTTCGACCGCTGGCTGCTCTTCGGCACCACGCTCCCGCAGTACGTCGGGTGGGTGGTCGGCGGGACACTCGGCGCGCTGCTCGGGGATGGGCTCGGCGACACGGATCGGCTTGGTTTTGACGCCATCTATCCCACCTTCTTTCTGGCTCTGCTGATTGCCGAACTCCGGGATGCGCGGTCGAGAGGGGTCGCCCTGGCCGGTGCCGCCATCGCGTTGGCGCTGGTGCCATTCACACCACCCGGCATACCGATCCTCGCCGCGAGCGTGGCGGCTATCGTCGGCCTCTGGTCCCCGCCCGCGACAGTGCCCGAGATTGGGGAGGCGTAGCCGTGATGTGGGGTCCTGCCCACCTCTGGTGGCCAATCTTGGGTTGCATCGTGCTGACCGCGCTGATTAAGGCCGCGGGCCCGATTGCCCTGGGAGGTCGGGAGTTGCCACGGGCGCTCACAGGTGTGGTTAGCCTGATGGCCCCCGCATTGATTGCCGCCTTGGTTGTTACTGCCGCTTTTGCCGATGGACAACGGCTGGGCCTGGGCGCACACACTGTGGGGCTCGCGGTTGCCGCAGTGTTCCTCTGGCGTGGCAAGTCTGTTGTGCTGGCCGTTTTCGTGGCGGTTGCCGTCACCGCTGCCTTGCGCGCCGCCTTGTGAAGGCGCGAGTGTTCGCCGTGTTCGGCCGGGCGATCTATGTCGCGAACGGCGACTCAGTTCGAGTGCTCGTCGACCACCGCTCGCCGCGTGGACCGCTACATCTACGAGTGCGGAAACTGCCATCGCTCCAGGTTGAGGACGAGGTTCTCCTCACCGCCGGGCTGGCGGAATTCCCGGGTGGGTGCGTGAGGATCGAGGATCCATGGGTGGGTGAGCAGCCCTTGCGGGGGCTCGCCAGGCTCGACCCACGGCAGTCAGACATCGCCGAACTGGCTGTGCGCGTCGGCGGGCGAGGGCCCGGACTGACTCCGCAGGGGGACGACGTTTTGGCCGGCGTACTTCTTGCCCGTTGGGGCGTCTGCGACGACACCGAACGGCGCGAGCTCCTGGCCATCGCGCTGAGCGTGGACACCAACCGGATTTCTCGCGCCTTCCTGGCGGCGGCGGCCGGGGGCCAATGCATCGAGCCAGCCCACGACTTGTTGGTTGCGCTGTTGGTCGGCGATGAACCAGCGGCCGGCAGGGCCCAGGCCGAGCTCACGTCGTACGGCGCGACCTCCGGTGTCGCGCTGGCGCGGGGGATTCGCGCCGAGGTTGCCAACGATGGGTTGCACTTCTTGACGGTGCTCGGGTGAAGCGGGAGTCCATTGCCGCGGCAGCGGCGACGGGCTGCGTGCGTTGGGCGTTCCGCGCTCATCAGGTTTCGAGACGGCGCTAGCGCGCCTCCTCAACCAACAAGCACACGGGGCTAGCGCGCTTGCTCAACCAACAAGCACACGGGGCTAGCGCGCTTGCTCAACCAACAAGCACACGGGGCTAGCGCGCTTGCTCAACCAACAAGCACACGGGGCTAGCGCGCCTCCTCAACCAACTACCGGACCGGCGCTAGCTGAGGCTGATGTGGACGAGCTCGGCCACTGCGCGCCCGGAATTGGTCCAGGTGGCGGAGTGATCAGTGAGGAAATGCAGTGAATCGCCACGCTTAAGAGCGAAGTCACGGCCGCCGATTGTGGCGTGCACCGCTCCGGCAACCACGTGCACCAACGACTCACCACCACGTGCGGGCGCATCCTCCAACACGGCGCCAGCGGGCAACTTGATCGTCGTACCTCTGGCGCGGAACCGAGCCGGTGGTCCGGAGATGAGTACGACGTCGGCGCCGCCACGATCCACCGGCTCGCCGGTGCCAGACGCCACATGCCAGACGTCATGGGGATCCTCGGGCTCTTCGCCAATGAGGTGGCTGATCGGACGCTTGAAGACGGTGGCCAGTTTGAGCAGAGTCGTGATCGTCGGCACCATGTCGCCGCGCTCGATCTTGTGGATCGAAGCGGCGCTCACTTCGGCAATCGCACTCATCTGTTGGAGCGACAACCCCAAGCCGGCCCGCATGTCGGCCAGCCGCGGACCAATCCCGGCTACGACCTCCTCAACGCTCAGGGCGCCCGTGTCAGTCGCGTTTTCCGGCGTGACTGAAGTGCTGGCGGCGTTTGCAGCACTGCCTCTAGGCATTTGCCTGTCCTCTCTTGACGTCCCACTCGCGTTTACTATGATAGACGACAACCTCACATAATGGACACGCCATCGCTGACGTGTTCGCCGGTCTCGTCAGGAGTGTCCATCAAGTTATGAAGACAGTAGTCATCGGTGGCGGTTCGGCAGGCACGGGCGCAGCCGGAGGGGTGAAAGCGGCCAATCCCGAAAACGAAGTCGTTGTTTACACCGACTTCCAGGACATCGCCTACAGCCCTTGCGGCATCCCATTTGTGCACGGCAAGGAGATCGAGAGTTTCTCCAAGCTCTTCTTGGCCACCAAAGAGGACTACGTCAAAGCCGGCATCGACATCCACTACAACACCACCGTCACCAGCATTGATGTGAAGGCAAAGACCATCGAGGTCGAGGGCGAAGGAACGGTCTCGTGGGATCGGCTGGTCATCGCGAGCGGCTTCAAGTACGCCAACCCCGGCGTTCCGGGCGGGGATCTCGACGGTCTCTACTACATGAAGAACATCCGCGAAGCCGAGATCTGGGACAAGCGCCTCGACACGGTCAAGAAGGCCGTCGTGATCGAGGCCGGACCGCTGGGTGCGGAGATGGTGAGCGCCCTTGCCCACCGCGGGATCGAGACTCATGTGGTCGACCCTCACCCGTGGGCGTTGAGTGAGATCGCCGACCCCGACATCGTGGCTCCCGTCGAACAGGCCTGGCGAGACCAGGGCGTGCACCTGCACTTCAACACCAAACTCGAGGCTTTCCTCGGCAGCGGAACCGTGACCGGGGTGCGTACGTCGGAGGGTGATATCGACTGCGACATGGTTGTCGTGGCGACCCACAAGACCCCTGACACCAAGTTGGCGACGGCGGCCGGACTCAAGATCGGCTCGACCGGTGGGATCATCGTCGGCAACGACATGTCCACGTCTGCACCCGGGGTGTGGGCAGCCGGCGACTGCATCGAAGTGGTCCTGGGGCAGACCAAGATTCCGATCCAGGGGCTCACGGGCTCGCATGCCTATTCGCAGGGGAAGGTCGCTGGCTTCAATGCTGGCGGTGGGGCTGGCGGGAAGGTCTATTCGCCGGTCTACGTCCCCTGGGGAATGCTCGCGGCCAACCAGATGGTGGGTGGGGTTGCCCTCGGCGAAACGCTGGCCGCCAGTCTCGGCATCCCACACATTGTGGGCAGTGCCCAGGGGATCTCGCGGGCTCGCTACTACCCCGGCGTACAACCGGTGAAGATCAAACTCCTCGCCGACCCGGCAACTCACAAGTTGATCGGGGCCCAGATGGTCGGCGGCGAAGGCATCAAGGAGCGAGCAGACTTCCTGGCGATGTGTGTGCGCAAGGGCATCACCCTCGAGGACCTAGCGACGATGGAGAACGTCTATTCGCCGGCGATCGGCGCCCTTAACGAACCCATCTCCGTGGCCGCGCAAAACACTCTCGCGGCGTTGAAGAAGTGATCCGCCGGTGAGTTTCTCAACGTGGTTGCGATCCAACTCGCAGCATTATCTAGTGGCGGCCTCGCAAGAGGAGATCGCTAAGCGTCACGGCGTACCCGGCCCAAAGCGGTACGGCGGCTTCTCGGAGTTCTTTTGGCTCAGCATCTTTGCTCCTCTCTATCGAATCCTCCCCTGGAAGTTGCGCCATGCAGTCATGCGCGGAATGCCTGGGAGTCACCGTCGGCATTGGGACTACCCCACCGACACCACAGGACCGGCGATATGACGCGCCGAGCCTGCCCCAGAACGGCGCTAAGCCGAACCCGCGCAGCCACGCGCATGCAGTTGCACCAGCTCGGCCCTAAGAAGAACGAACCCAAGAAGAATCAGCCCGAGAAGAATCAGCCCGAGAAAATCAGCGCAGTGAGAGGAATCTGAAACATGCCAAAGACAGTCAACTGGGGACCCCCAGCGGTCGGTGAGTCCCTTTTCAACGACGAGAAGTTGTTTGAGGACATCAAGGCCAACGAAGGCGAAAAGGCCTTCATCTTCATTCACACGGTGCCTTACGAGGGCTCGGTCGCCCTGGTGAACCTGCTGACCTCGACGCGACTTCGTCGCAAGGGTTTCGAAGTCAACATCATCCTTTATGGCCCTGGCGTGCTCCTTGCTTCGGGCACCCGCGGCTTCCCGACCATTGGCGCCGAGGCGTTCCCAGGTCACATGGCGATCAACAAGCAACTGGGTGTGCTGATGGACGAAGGCGCAACGATCTATGCCTGCCGTTTCGCCATGGGTGCTCTCTACGGCATGGGTGAGGATCAATTGATCCCCGGGGTGAAGGCATTCCACCCGCTCGACGTACTCGACTCGGCGCTCACCGCCTGGCGTGCCGGCGCCTTCCAGATGAACACCTGGACGGTCTGATCTAGATACCCTCCCGCGGACGTCATACGAAGTGGTGCGAACCATTTCGTATGACGTCTTGCGGGGTTTCGAGACGGCGCTAACGCGCCTCCTCAACCACCGGACGGGACGGCGCTAACGCGCCTCCTCAACCAACATGCAGGACGGCGCGCAGGCGCCGGCTCAACCGCCAACCACGAAGGAGGAGCCATGGACGGCATTGCTGACATGGGAGGAAAACCCGGTTGGGGGGCGGCCAAGCCGCCGGCCGCCGACGAACCTGTCTTTGCCGAGGAGTGGGAGGGTCGAGCCTTCGCGTTGGCGCTGTTGTCGATGCGCACGGCGGGCACCAACCTCGACTCGTTCCGTCACGCGTTGGATCGCCAACCACGCGAGAAATACATCGACGACGGCTATTACGGACGGTGGCTGCACGCTGCCGAACTGATGCTCGTCGAGTCCTCGATCCTGGCCCCGGATGCGGTTGAGGCCCGCGCCCGCAATCTGCGCGGCGAAGGTATCCCCGAGCCCGGCATCCCCGAGCCCAACAAGCCCGACTATGCCCCAACCGCGGCGGGTTCACTGCGACCGATCGACGACGTGCCCGTCTTTGCCATCGGAGACCGTGTACGCGCAAAGGACATTAGCCCCGCCAAGCACACCCGACTAGTCGGCTATGTGCGTGGCCGCGAGGGTGTGGTGTCGCGGATCGAACCGTCAGCGCTGTTGCCCGACACTCACGCCACTTTCGAGGGCGAAAACCCGCAAAACGTCTATTGCGTCAGTTTTGACTCCCACGAATTGTGGGGCGCCGACGCGGAGTCATTCACCTTGAACATTGATCTTTGGGAAAGCTATTTGGAGGCTGCGTCATCATGAGCGAGGAACATCTGCCGATCCAACTTCGAACCGAGGCGCTGGAGCAACTGCTTGTTGAGCGGGGACTGGTCGATCCGTCGATCATGGACCGCTTCATCAGCACCTACGCCAACGACGTTGGTCCGCTCAACGGCGCCAAGGTCGTCGCGAAGGCCTGGACCGATCCGGACTACAAAGCCCGCTTGCTTGAGGAGGGCACCGCCGCGATCGGCGAGCTCGGCTTCAAGGGGCCGCAGGGCGAGCACATGGTGGTCGTGGAGAACACTGACGACACCCACAACGTGGTCGTGTGCACGCTCTGCTCGTGTTATCCGTGGCCGGTGTTGGGATTGCCGCCGAGTTGGTACAAAGACCCGGCGTATCGCTCGCGGGTCGTCCGCGAGCCTCGCGCTGTGTTGTCCGAGATGGGCCTCAACGTGCCCGCTGAGAAGGACATCAAGGTCTGGGACTCCTCCTCTGAGGTGCGTTTCTTCGTGTTGCCACAGCGCCCGGCTGGGACCGAGTCCTTGTCGGAAGAGGAACTGGCGGCCCTAGTCACCCGGGACGCAATGGTCGGCGTTGCCGAGGTGTCCGTATGACGTCCGCCTCCGGCGTACTCGACATCGAAGGGGTGGCCGCTCCTCCGCGCTCTAATGGCGAGTTGGTCTTTGGCGCCCCCTGGGAGAGCCGAACCTTCGGGATGGCGATGGCGCTGTATGACGCCGGCGCCTTCGCGTGGGATGACTTTCGCGATGCGTTGATCGCGCGGATCTCGGCCTGGGAGGCGGACCCGCCCGAGGGCGAGTGCTACTCCTACTACCAATGCTGGCAGGGTGCCCTCGAAGATGTGCTCGCGGCCAAGGGTCTCGTCACCCCCGACACGTTGGCCACCCGCGGTGCCGAACTGGCGGCTCGTCCCGCAGGCTATGACCACGGTCACGATCATGGCGACGGGGACCACGACCACGGAGACCACCACCACTAGACGAACAGAGTGGAGGAAATAGCGCACCTGGTGCGCTATTTCCTCCACTCTAATCCGCTACCCCACCCGGCCGAGGGCGATAACGCAGCCCTGTCCGCACGGGTGGAGGGTTCCCTCCCAGCCACCGGCTTCCAGGAGTTGTCCGATGCGCTGCGCGGTGTGACAGCCGCGGTTGTGGACCTGACCCCAACCCAGCCGCACGGTTTGTCGCCCGTCGACTAGGGCATCCAGATCTCGGTCGAGGTCGCGGTCTCGTTGGTGCGACGAAGCATGGAAGAGGCGGCCATCGAGTTCAACGGTCAGCCCGAAAGGCTCGAAAGTGAGGTCGTCATAGAGCTTGCCAACGGTGCCAACCCACGAGACCTGATGTAACGCCGGAGGCAATCCGTGAGGTCGTTGGACAAGGCGAACGAAGTCGTTTTCCAACACCGAGTGGGTCCCCATCGCAACGTCATTGAGGATGCCGATCAGCCAGTCGCGTCGCCGCAACCGCGGACGTTGGTGTAGCGCGGCCAGCAACCGCTCGGGCGTCGTACGCCGTGAGCGGCAGGCGTCCGCAACCACCTCAAGGGCGTCCATCTCGAAGGGCTGCTCGGCGGCAACATCGAGAACCGCCTCTTCAATCCGCACCCGAGGAGGGCTGCCCTCTCGGACGCGGTCGTCAAAGTCGCCCTGTCGGCAGATGACATAGCCGGTTCGCGATTTGACCCGTCTCCCTTGCGAGACCGTGATCGTGATCGGGTCGGCGTCACGTTCGGGGTGCCAGCCCGGACCGTTGGCGACCCGCAGGGCAGATGTCTTGCCGAGCGCGGCCGGGGCATAGAACAACGTGCCTGCCCACGCCCGTTGTATCCAGGTCGGCTGACCTGTGTGGTTGATGAAGACCCCGGGCATCAGCCGCACCAGTTGGCGCCTCCGGAGCATTCGATCGAGCGCAGGCTTGGTTACACCGATCGCCACCAGCTGTCGGCGAGACACCACACCGTTTTGGTCTGCGAAGAGTTGTCCGAGGGCATTCATCGGTCCAGTGTGTGCGAATCGGCCGACCCAAGGCGCACGAGCCCCGCTGCCTGTGGATGAACCCGCGTGTGGATAACTAACTGGAGGAAATGGCGCATCTGGTGCGCTATTTCCTCCAACTTAGTCGCCGGAAAGTTGAGGCTCGCTGATTTAGCGCGTGAATGTGGTCATGGCGACCGTCCAGCTGCGCAACTATGACGCCGCGGCCCATGGCGCTCCGCGGCAGCGAGGTGCCGATTCGACCCATGCCACGCCTGGCGCGCACCCAGGCGTCGAGTGCGTCGTCGACGTCACGGGCTGAAATGGATGGTTTGATCGCCACCGCAATGGGGCTCTTCAAGATTGCGGCCGTCGTCGCCGCGACTCTCGCCTCGTCGTGGGCTCTCTTTATGTTCGGCTACTCGAACCCCGAACTGGCTGCGCAGTGGCTGCCGCGCTTCGATGTTGTCACCAGACACCTTTGGGGGCTGGGCGTCTTGCTCGCCCTATTGGGGCTGAGCATCGGTGCATCGACGAGTCTCATTGCGCGACGGATAGGCCAGTCAGCGTGGGCCTTGGTGCCGGGCCTCTGGGTGGTGGCTTGCTTCGCCGTCCTTCTGCTCGGTCCGCATTCCTCGTCGGGTTCCTGACTCTGGTGGATAACAACTAACTGGAGGAAATGGCGCACCAGGTGCGCTATTTCCTCCACTTAAGTGTCGACCGCCTCCTCAGCCGGCGGAAGGGTCGCCGTACAACTCAAGGTGGCGGAGGGCGCTGCCGGTCCAGGAATACTTCTCGGCGACGGGTCGCCCGCCCTCGACCAGCCGCGCGCGCAACTCACCGTCGATCGCGACTCGCTCCAACGCATCGGCCAGCGCCAGATGATCGGCCACAGCAGGCATCAACGCAGACACCCCGTCGACCAAATATTCGCCGAACACATCAATGTCAGAGGTCACCGCGGGCCGCCCAGCCGCCAACGCTTCCAGCACCGCGAGACCCCAGCCTTCGTTTGTCGACGGATAGGCGAGCGCGTCGCAGGCGTGATACCAACCCACCAACTCTGACTCCGGCACAGTGCCGAGGATGATCACGTCTTTGTCCAACGCCAAACCCAACTCGTCGATCTCGCGCAGGCAATTGTCGCGATAGGCCGCATAGTCCTGAAACGAGTGACCACCCAACACAGCGACAGCTGGCGGCGAAGGCATCCGCGACTTCAACTCCGCGAGCGCCCGCACGAGATGGATCGCCCCTTTGCGTGGCTCGAGGCCGCCGACGGCAAGGAACAAGAAGCGATCAGGGGGGATGCCGGTGCGCGCCCGCAACTTTGCAACCAAGTCATCGTCAGCGGCCGCAAACCGCGGCAGATCCACTCCGTTCCACACCACTGATGCCTCAACCCCATAGTCCGCCAGCAACAATTGGCGCCAATGATCGCTGACCACGAAGACCTGATCGGGTTCGTGGATCGCGGCGATCTGGCAATCGATGAGGGCCTGCGTGGTGAAGTCGTCGACGTGATGAACGGTGCGTACGACGCGCACGGGAGTGTCGCCGTGAGCGATCTGGGCCTCCCTCACCCGCACCGCCGCCCGCGCAGAAATGCAGTCCTGGGTGTGCAGGATGTCGAATCCTCCGACGGCCCGTTGCAACCCGACCTCCAGGGCATCAATGCTGGCGAAGACCTTCTCTTCCAAGGTGCCTACATCGCCGGGAGCGGGGAACACCAGCGTCGGAGCAGCGACCTCCCGATAGAAGCCCACCTCCGGATCGCCGAGCGTGATGATCGTGACATCCGCACCCGCGGCGTACATCGCCTCGCCCAACGCGAGAGTGTGCACCACCCCTCCGCGAGGTTTGGTGGAGTAGGTGATTAGCGCTATCCGCGGGCCAGATCTCTCGGGCACTACAGGACCTTCTTCACCAGAGCGGGGTCGCGGGTCGCAATAGCGCCCGCTGCCAACGCCGCCCGGGCGGCCGTCTCGGTGACGATGCAGCCAGCGGCTTCCAGGGTGGACCGTTGGGCGGCGAAACCCTGCGGATCCTGGTCGGTGCCGAGGACGTACGCCACGACTTGAGCGCCCCCGGCATCGTGAATCTCACGACAAGCCGGGGCAAGCTGTCCGGCGGGATCATCGTGGGACCCATAACCGATCACCACGTCGAGCAGGATCGCTGCCAGGTCGGACTCTTGACCGGCCTCGCGTAGCAGCTCCAATCGAGCCTCCGGGTCGATCATCGGGTGTGGCCGACCTTGGGTGTATTCCTCCTCGCCAAGATCCAAACAGATGTGCGAGCCTGCCGGGGCCGGGACATGGAGGGACTTGTCGAGCGGGGTGTTTGACCAGACCTTGCCAAGAATCGGCCCCAGGATGGTTAGTGCTTCGTAGCACAGTGTGCCGCCCGAATAGAGGCCCCGCACCAGCGTCTGCTCTTCGCGAAGTCTTCCCAGGGAGTGGGTGATGGAGCTTTCGAGTGAACCCACCACATCAGGCACTTCGTCGCCGAGCAACCGCAGCGTTTCGAGCACGCCTGCCTCAAGCGTCGCGGCCACGCGAGCCGTGGACGGTAGCTCAAAGGAGGCTGTCGTGCCGACGTACGCCGCCACAAAAGGCATGTCGCCAGCCTCGGCGATCACTGCCCTGGCTACGTCGTCGGCGGGGGGCTTCGACACAAAGAGGATGGCTTCGACGTCATCGCGGGCTCGCAGCGACGCCACCGCCAGCCGGGCCATCCGGCCGTCGACTTCGGCGTTGAGGTCGCGCCCACCCAGCCCGATCACGGCGATCACACCCTCGCCAAATCGGTCGAGCAAACTCATCGCTTCCTGGGCGCCCGTGCCGGCGGCCGCGATCACGCCGATCCGGCCAGGCTTCACCACGTTGGCAAAGCCAAGCCCGGTCTCGCCCAACATCGCGGTGCCCGCGCCCGGACCCATCACCAGCCGCCCAAGCGCACGGGCCCGGTCCTTGAGTTCGATTTCAGCATCGACCGGGATGTTGTCGCTAAAGAGCAACACGTCGAGCCCAGCCGACAGCGCCTTGTGGGCCTCAAGCGGGGCATAGTCGCCGGGCACAGAGATGACGGCGACATTGCTGCCGGGTTGGGCTTCGATGGCGGCCCGCAGAGAGCGAGGGCTGGCCACCGGGCCGGACGCAGCCGATTCACGCGTGCTGAAAACGGCGGTTTCGGCAGCGTCCAGGGCCGCCGCGACAACTTCATCTGAAGCAGAGCGCACCGCAAAGAAGAGATCGTTTCCGCCGGCCGGCTCGATCGACGCCGTGTCGAAACCTTCGGCTCGCAATTCCTCTAGATTGGCGGACGTCGCCATCGCGACCGCCGTCCATTCGACTCCGGCAACGGCATACATTGCCCGCGTTCCCGAGAGTTGCACCACCGAGTCGACGTAGGTGTCGCGGAACACCTTGAGGGCCCGATTGCTTGCTGCGCTTTCCCGGCTCATCGGCTGCTCGCAAGAGAGTCGGCCAGCACGATGGTGGTCCCGACGCCGCGCGAATCGTCAGCAGTGGAGTCCAAGGCGTCCGCCACCAGTTCGGGCGAAGTGATGATCGCTCGCCTGCCGCCGTTGCGGACAAAGCTGATCGCCGCGCGCACTTTGGGGCCCATCGAGCCCTCCGGGAACTGGCCTTCGTCGAGGTAGCGCTCGGCTTCCACACTGGTGATGACGTCCAGATATCTGACTGTCGGCTTGCCGAAGTCGATCGCCACCTTCTCCACACCCGTGACCAACACCAAGGTATCAGCGCCGATGGAGGAGGCAACCTGCTCGGCGGCGTAGTCCTTGTCAACGACGGCGTCCACGCCGACGTAGCCATCCACGCGAGAAACCACCGGGATCCCGCCGCCGCCAGCGGCAATCACGACCGCGCCAGAGTTCACCAGGGTGCGGATCGCGGCGCTTTCGACGATCGAGATCGGTCTCGGGGAGGGTACGACGCGACGCCAGCCGCGACCCGAATCCTCAACCATCGTCCAACCACGATCGGTTGTGAGCGTCTTCACCTGATCCTCGCTGAAGAACGGTCCAATTGGCTTAGTTGGCCGGGTGAAAGCAGGATCATCGGCGGCAACCACGGTGTGGGTGACCACTGCCACCGCCTCGACTTGGCCGTGCGAGGCGCGGCGCAAAGAGAGGGCAATCATGCTGCCAAGGTAGGCCTCGGTCATGGCGCCAAGGGTGAAGAGCGGCTGAGCCGGGACCAAGTCAGCACCCTCTTCCTGCTGAATCGCCAACGAGCCGACCTGTGGTCCGTTTCCATGCACGACCGCAACATTCCAGCCTGACTGGATGAGGTGGTTGATGCCGTGGGCCATGGCGAGGGAGTTGATCTCCTGCTCGTCGTACGTCCCGCGTTGACCCTCCTTGGTGAAGGCGTTGCCGCCCAGGGCGACCACCACAGAACGACGCATTTGCGGGCCTTTCAGTTCACTTGGCCGACGGGATTCGGCTGGCTAAACGCCGCATCTCAGGGATCGAAAGTGTTGGACAATACGACGTTGACGTTTACTATAGTAAACATGACGGAAGAAGCGGTGCAAGCAACAGACGCCCCCGCACCCATCGATCCACGTCGTATCGCCGAGACGCTCAAAGTGGCGCGTTGGCGCGAAGCCGAGGACCGGGTCTACCCCCTGGTGATGGTGGATCCCGCGCTTTATCAGGCGGCGGTGGCAGCCGTCGCAAAAATTTGTGAAGTGGTTCGAGAACGAGGTCTTTCGCGCGCTGAGTTGCTGGCACTGAACAGCCACGAAGTTGCCGCCAGCGTCTTAGTTGACCCCGAGCTCTATCAGCAGGTGACCGGGCTCAACGGCTCGGCTGGTTTGTCTGCTGCCACCCTCGTCGAGGCTGCCCTCGCCCAAGTCGCGTCCTTCACACCCTCAGGAGATACCCCATGAGCCAGCAGGTCTCTGACGTCATTCCCACCACGCTGGGCGAGTTGATCGCCGACCTGCAAGCAGTGGGCATGCGGACTCGGAGTGAGGTCGAGCGTCGAGTTGGTGGGGCCGGACCTACTGATGTCGGGATGTTTTGGGTCGAGGGGATTGGCGTCACGATTCCCACCACGAGCAACGAGGCCAAGCACTCGCCGTACTCCTTGGAGGTCGAAGACGAGGGTACGGCGATCTATCGCGACGGTGTTCGGCTGGCCTCGGCGCACGGCGAGCGGCGGCCCAAGTTTTATGACCTGGAAACTGCCGACGGGGTTCCCTACTGGCAGATCGCACTCCTCCATCTCGACTCGTTGGCCAGCACCGTCGTCCAGCACTGTTCCTACTGGGGGAACGCCGATCAGTGCGGCTTCTGCGGGATCGGCCTGTCGCTGGATTCGGGGCGGACGATCGTCAAGAAGTCGCCAGCTCAGTTGGCCGAGGTTGCGGTCGCCGCGCGTGACCTGGATGGTGCCGTGGATGCGACGCTCACGACCGGGTCATCGAATGGCCGCGATCGTGGGGCGTTGTACGTCGCGAAGTGTGGGCAGGCGGTCAAGGAGGCCGCTGGTTTGCCGGTCGAGGTGCAGTTTGAGCCGCCGTTCGACCTCGACGTGATTAACCAGGTCGGCGGCATGGGGATCGACTCGGTCGGCATCCACATCGAAACTTTTGATCCTGCGGTGTTGGCGCGGGTGGCTCCTGGGAAGTTCCGGACCGGCATGGAGCGCTACTTCGAGGCGTGGGAGCGGGCGGTGTCAGTCTTCGGCTCGGGCCAGGTGTCGACGTACGTCATTCTGGGGATGGGTGAGGACCCTGAACTCACTATCGAAGGCTGCAAGCGAGCCGTCGACATCGGCGTCTATCCCTTCATCGTGCCGATCCGGCCGGTGGTCGGGAGCCTGCTCGAAGACATCGTCCCGCCGACCTCGGACTACACCGAACCGATCTATCGCAAGGTCGCGACCTACATGGCTGAGCGCGGCATGGACGCTTCGCAGGTCTCGGCTGGGTGCGCGCGTTGCCAGGCGTGTTCGGCGATCAACTCGATGAAGACGGACACGCCTTTGGTGTTGCTTGGCCCAACCCGGACGGCTGAGAGCGCCTGATGAATGCGTCGAGTTCGGCAGCGGCGGCACCCGAGGTGTCGTGTCGAGCAGCGTCGACCTTGGCTGAACTCCAGGCGCATCGGGCGGTTCGCCATGCCGTGTTTGTCGTCGAGCAAGAGATCTTTGCAGGCGACGACATCGACGAACACGACGATGATCCACGCACGGTGCACGTCGTCGGCATGATTGGCGACCAACCTGGCGGCGCAGTGCGGCTCTATCCCCTCGATGACGAGGGCGCACGTTGGCAGGGCGACCGACTCGCCGTACTCCCTGAGTTTCGGGCAGCTGGCCTCGGTGGACCACTGGTGAAGTACGCCGTTGCGACGGCGGCTGCTGCCGGTGGGACTCACATGGTTGCCCACATCCAGACCCCCAACGTGCGGTTCTTCGAATACCTCGGCTGGGAGGCCGACGGGGAGCAGGAAATCTACGTCGGTCGAACCCATCAGCCGATGATCATCCGCTGGTAGACCCCCCCGCGCGAGGAGTCACGAAATCCCGCCGAGAAGTCGCGCGGACTGGCCGAGGAGTCACGAAATCTGGCCCAAGAGTCACGAGGTCTAGGCGATGACGACACACTCGATCCCGGCGCTCAACCTGGTCGGTGCGTCGGCGAAGCTGCGGCTCGCTGCGGTTGCGCCCAATCCACGTGACTCCTCGCGCGGATTTCGTGACTCCTCACCCAATCCACGTGACTCCTCGACGCAACTACGTGACTCGTCGGCCGAATTACGTGACTCCTCACCCGATGCGGCCAGTGCGGGTGCGCCAAAGCGCGGGAAGCCGGCCATCGGCGAGGAACTTGGCGCGGCGTTCGACTGGCAACGCATCAGCCAGACGCAAGATCGCCGCCCAAGACTCAGCCTCGCCGCCCAGTTGAGCGACTAATTGATCCGAGCCCAATTCACCGGCCTTGACGGCCGCCTCTTCAGTGCTGCCGAGGTGGGATAGTGCGAGCGCTTCATACTTCCTCGAGGAGTTCGCTCGCGCCAGCACCAATAGTTCTTCCGCTCGCGGCGGCTCGAATCGGGCCTGCATCTCCAGCAACCGCATGTGTGCCCGAGCCCGGAAGGGCAGCGGTACCTCCAAGAACGCAAATGCCCGCTCGACCCGAGACCCAGCGCTATCGAAATCGCCAACGACGAGTTCACACTCCGCCAACGCCAGCACGGCGTGCAAGCCCTGCTCCAATTCCAGCGCGCCACCGCCGCGTTCGGCCGAGGCAACCGCCCGCTCAGCCACCATCTGGGCCTGCGCATGCTCGCCCAACTCGCGCCACAACCACGACGTCGTCGTGTCGATCCCAGCGCTGTAGTAGTCGGTGCCGTGGTCATCAATCAGCTTCCGGGCACGCTGGAGACTGCGCAACGCCCCCTCAAAGTCACCCGTGTCACCCAGTGAAAGTGCCGTAAAGAACAGTGATTGCAGCAGGGAACGGAAGAGCCCGTTGGAGCGACACAGAACGATCGCCTGTGCGAGAGTACGACGGGCCTCGTCGAAGCGGTCGACGTGTTGCAACACCGCGCCCCGAAAGGTCAGCGCCTGCGCGGCAATCTCATCATCGGGCCGTTCGGAAATCACCTGCTCGTAGGCCTCGGCCGCCCCCCGATAATCGCCATCCCAGTGACGCACTCGACCCAGCAGCAGGGCAGCCGAGCGAGGTGCGCCCGGCGCAGCCGCGGCTGCCTCGGCCAGCCGGGTCGCTCGGTCGGCCAGGTCAGCAGCAGTCATGGCATCACGAGCAAATAGCGCCGTCCATCCCAACTGCTCCAAAGCGCGGGCTTCTAACACGTCGTCATACAGCGATCGGGCAATCTCCAGCGCGCGCTCCTGGTCGTCGTGCGCATCCTGATAGCGACCCAACTCGCTGCGGATCTGGCCTCGACGGAGCAGCGTGTCGGCCAGCGCGGGCGGATCTTCGACGTGCTCGGCTGCGTGGAGCGCCAAACCCAGCAGCCGCTCGGCCTCGACATTCGACAACGCTTGATGCGCGAGCTCACCGGCCGAGCGCCAGGCTCGAGCCGCTTCGGGCCAGGCCTCCGCGGCTGCCCAATGGCGAGCTGCGGCCTCAGGCTGGCCGCTCATCACCAACGCGGCGCGGCGATGGCGGTTGATCCGGGTCGGCTCGGGAATTTGTCGATAGAGGACTTCGCGCAAGATCGTGTTGGAGAAGCCAAAACTTGTGCGATGAGTGATCAGCAATTGCGCACGCAGCGCAGCCTTCAGCAGCGAGGCGCAATCCTCCACCCGCATCTGGCCCAACCCAGAGACCTCGTCGAGAGTGAACTTGTTGCCAAATACTGCGCCCAGTTGGAGCACTTCAATCACGTCCGGCGGTACGACGCCCAGCCGTGCTGTGATCGCGGCCCGCAGCGAGTCGGGCAGAGGCACCGAATCGGCGTCCTGATTGAGCGTCTGCCCATGCCTGACCAACTCGGCCAAGTAGAGCGGGGAACCGTTGGTGAGCGCCAACATTCGCGCCGGATCCTGACTGGAGTTATGCAGGCGTAGGTAGGCCGACACCCCCGCCAGATCGAACTCCCGAGGCTCGACGATGCGCGCCGTACCCCCCAAGATCCCAACGATCCGATCCCCGTCGGAGGCCAGCGCCGAGCCCACAATCAACAGCCGATGTCCCTCGGCGCGTTGCGCCAAGAAGGCCAGCGCCTCCAGGGTGGCGTCGCTTGCGTTGTGTAGCGATTCGACCACGAGCAGGAGGGGTTCTTGCCGCGCCAACCCAAGGAGTACGCCGGCCAATGACTCGAGCACGCGCCGGTGATGTGTCTCCGGGAGATAGTGGTCGTAGTCGACCGGACCGAGAATCGCCGTGATGTCGGGGATCAGGTCGGTCAGCGGAGCTGCCCACTCGCGGAGCAACTCCCGCACCTCTGCCGGTGGACGCCCGAGCAGGACCGGACGCATGACATCCACCAGGGGCTGAAGAAAGAGCGATCGTTCGGACTCGCGGCACGTCGTACGCAACACCTGAGCACCCGACGCCTGCGCCCGCGCCACCACGTGATCGACCAGCACGCGCTTGCCCACCCCGACCGTGCCCAACACCAAACTCAGTCCTCCGTGGCCGGACACGGTTGCTGACCAATGACCGATCAGCGCCTCAATCTCGGCCTCACGGCTCACCAGCGTTGAGTCGCTGCCGCTGCGCCGGGCCCGCGCGGTGACAGGGGTAGGCGGAAGGTCGGTGTGCAAGATCGCGAGGTAGAGCGACTGAGTTGTGCCGGCAGGATCGATGCCAAGCGAGTCAGCCAACGTCGTGCGCAGGCGCTCATAGACCTGCAGCGCGGCGGCGGGCCGATCCGACTGTGCGTAGGCCGTCATTAGCGCACGGCAGGCATCCTCATCGAGAGGGTCATCATCGAGCGCGGCGGCCGCGCTGGCCTCGGCGGCGGGGAAGTCTGCGCAGGCCAAAGCCGCCGTCCAACGCAACGACCGGGCCCGGCGCAACAGCCGCCCACCGACCGCTCGGGTTTGGGTCACCCACTCGCTGTCAGCCTCGTCTGCCAAGACTGGGCCCGCCTGCAGAATCGTTTCGGCGGTGCCGGCGGCGTGCTCGGCCAGTCCGTACGACGACGCGGCCAACTCCTCCTCGGCCACCGCGCAGCGAGCCTCGGCTTCAGCCAGATCGACCCGCAGCGCCTCGGAAGTGACCAGCGTGTAGCCGCTGGCGTCCCCCCTGATGGCCTCTGCTCCCAGCAACTTTCGGAGTCGGCTCACCAGGGCGGCAACGTTTCGCTCGGCCCGCGCCGGCGCGGCGGCCGGCCACACCGCTTCAATCAGGCTTGACATGGTGACGTTCTGGTCGTGACTGGTCGCTAGCCGTTTGAGCAAACGGGCTTCTTGGCCCCCAGGGGAGGGTCGAGTGAGACCCTCGATGGCGAACGCGCCAACAAGACGCAGGGTGTGCGCGGTGGGATGCGGAGTGGTCACGAGCCGTCCTGAAACTACGAGATCACGATGTCGAGAGAATCTTCAGTATTGCTGGGCTTTCAATTGCTGTCACCGACTGGTCGATCCTGCCGGCGAGGTTTACGGCTAGGGCGCGACACCCAGTGTGGACAGCACAGCCCGGAGATAGGCCAGTTCGGCGCTGGTCTCGACATGGCGGGAGCTATCTGTCAGCGTCACGGCATACCCCTCCGCCGGAGGCGGCAAGGATTCCAAACTCACAAACTGCGCGCCAAGGAGTTCGCGCAGTTGGTGCTCCCAGGGCAACCAGACGACCTCGTCGGCATCGATCGAGTCCAGCGCCCACTCGGTCGTGCCGTTGAAACGGATCAGCCGACCGGTGGGAAGTTGTTGTACCTCGATGGTCATGTCGGCGATGACGAAGACCTGATCCAGGTCGCGTCCGGGGATGGAGAAGCGATCACCGGGGGTGGGCTCCCAGCCTTGTCCGGCGGTCCGCAGCAGATGGGCGAGTTGGGTGGCCTGTTCGACAGCGATCACGGACTCATTGTGTCGTGCCGATAAAGCCTCGAATTGCTTGTGCACCCAGAGCGTCAGGCTTACCCTTAGCGAGTGCGTATAACGAAACTCGAAGCATAATGCGCAACACAGGCGCCGAGACATCGAAGGAGACGATGCGCCGTCTCCTCGAGCATGCTCGCTATGAAGTGTTGCCGACCAAGACCATCGAGCAGAAGTTGCTGGACGGGGTGCCCACCGCTGTCCAGATCACCGTGACCGCCTCCCCGTCGGCTGGCCTTGAGACGACGCTTGCGATGACCGAGACACTCTCCGGCCACGGGTACGACGTCGTACCCCACCTCGCGGCGCGGATGGTGACCGGCCGCACTGAACTAGAAGAAATCGTCGCGCGCCTGCAAGCCGCTGGCGTCACGAGCATCTTCGTGCCAGGCGGCGATGCTCAGGCTGCGGGCGACTATGCCGACGCGCTCGCGTTGCTCGAGGATCTGACCGCGCTCGGATCGCCTTTCAAACACGTCGGCGTGACTGGCTATCCCGAATCACACCCCACCATCAGCGATGACCTGACGGTGCAGTCGATGTGGGACAAGCGCAAACACGCGACACATGTCGTGAGCAACCTGACCTTTGATCCGGCGATGATTCGCAACTGGCTTCATCGCCTGCGCACCCGTGGGGTGACGATGCCCCTGCTCCTCGGCCTACCCGGCCCCATCGATCGCGCCAAGTTGCTCTCGATGGCCACCAAAATCGGCATTGGCGAATCCACCAAATTCTTGGTCAAGCAGAAGGGCATCATGGCTCGGCTGGCCGCCCCGGGCGGCTTTACTGGTGAGAAATTCCTGGAGAAGTGCGCGCCCGTGTTGGGGGAGCCGGGCGCTCTAGTCGAGGGCCTCCACCTTTACACCTTCAATCAGGTTGCCGAAACCGAGGTCTGGCGCCAAGACCTCCTCAACCGCCTCTCCTGACCTGATTCCAAAGAGCGGGGAGTCCTTGGTTCACCTGGTGCGCCACAGACTCCCCCATCTTTCGGGATTTCGCGGCTAACCCTGTCGGCGGGCGTAGGCAAACGTCATCTTCGCTCCCCGGCAGGTCTGCAGGGTGAGGTCGCCATGGATCAGGCCGTCGCTGCTTCCGCTCTTGCGGTTAATAACGTCGCGCGCATAGACCCGATACTTCAGGACCTTGCCCTTGGGTGTCGTGACGGTGATCTTCGAGCCGATCGGCAGCCACTTGTCCCACCGCCAAAATCCGCAGCGATCGTGTCCGGCCAGCCAGGCGGGTTGGTCCGAATTTCCTGGCAATGAACCCCAGAACAAGGTGGCCTTGCAGCGGTTGATCGTCGCTTGGCCGCCGCGGCTAATCGGCTTTGACCATCCCCGAACTTTCACCTGCCAGCGCTGTCTTCCCGCTCGGCTGGCGACCGGCTCCGTGGAGTCGAGCGGGAGCTGTACGACGGCAGGTGCAGTTGGCACGCCTGTGGTCTCCGCAGGCGCCACCGAGACGAGAAATCCACCGACGAGGACCGTGGCCACAATGAGGATTCGACGCATGGCGCAGTACCTCTCACGACGAGGCGAACGTCGCGGCTCACGCATCCCCCCACTGTGCTGAGACCCCGAAGGTCGCCAGTGGGCAATCACTAGGAAAGGTAGCCGAGCCAGCCGCCCAACACAGCCGAATGGGAAAACTGGGCCGATCGAGGCGAAATCCCATGCCGTGGCCTAATTCAGTCGCCGCGCGTAGATAAACGTCGTTTGCGATCCGCGGAACATGCGGAAACGGCCATCTGGGCACGAGCATATGGTGGAAGAGCGGAGGGGTTTCTCTACCCTTTCTCCTCCACGAGTTCAACGAGCGCTCTTTCGAGCCCGGCATGCCCGGTGTCGACGATTGTCAATGGCAGACCGATCCGCTCAGCCGCTTCGTGGGCCAGTCTGGTCAATTCCTCATCAGGCTCTTGGGCCAGCCAGACCACGCGCGTATAGGACTTGAAATAGTCGTCGCGAAGCTCGGGATAGCGATCGAGACCCAACTCGCGGATCACGGTTCGGTGAAAGGACTTCACCAAGAAGTCGGTGAACACATAGGTGCCCGGCTGATCCTCGAAGAACTTCGCCAACCTTTCCGGGCCGGTGTACACGTCATAGCAGTGCAATCCCGGCAACCGCTCGACCCCCAACTCGCCACACAACTCGTCGAGGGCGCCATACGTGCCGCAGTCGGCATACCCAATCAGGACACGTTGGTGCGAGGCCAACAAGGGTGCCGCCACCTCTCGCACAGCGTCGGCAATGAGGTGCGGTTGGTTGTGGAGCAACGGCGGCAAGGGGTGTACGTCGAGTGCCCACCCCCGCCGTTCGGCGATCGTGGCGGCCGGCTGGGCCAGCGCCCCACACGCGATCAGAGCCACCCCACCAGCCCCACGCCCAGATAGTCCGCCGAGAAAATCATGGTTTTCGAGTCCAAAACCATGATTTTCTCGGTGGACTATCTGAGGGTGGGGGTTAGAAGGAGAGTTGGTCGACGAACTTGTCGTTGAAGTCTGCGCGATCGGAGAGTTCGACATACTTCACCTCCTCTAACAACGCCTCGGCGCCCGCGCGTTCGCGCAGGGACAGCAGGGCCATCTTCGCCCCCTCGCCGGCCACGTTGCCAGCCGAGACGATCCGCAGCACTGGCAGCTTGGGGACGAGGCCGATCCGGATCGCGGAGGCGGCGGAGAGATAGGAGCCAAACGAGCCAGCTAGCAGCACCTGTTGTACGTCGGAGTGCTCGAGACCAAGCTCTTCCAGCAGCAGTGTCCAGCCTGTCGAGATCGCCGCCTTCGCAAACTGCAACTCGCGGACATCGCGCTGGGAGAGGTAGACACAGTCCTCAATAGGCGCGTCGGAAGTGGGGCGATGGAGGATGAAGACTCGTTCCTCACCGATCTTGGTGAAACGATCGGCCAGACCTGGGACAGCCTCGACGGCCGCGTCCTCGGTGATGAAACGGCCAGTGCTATCGAGCAAGCCCACCTTGACCAACTCAGCCACTGCATCCACGAGCCCTGAGCCGCACAGACCGCGCGGCTCGACATCGCCGATCACACCGAGCGTCACCGAATCGGGACCAATCTTGATGACCTCGATCGCGCCGTCAGCGGCCCGCATTCCACATCGGATGGCACCGCCCTCGAAGGCCGGACCGGCAGGGGCCGCTGTCGACAACAGGGTGTCGCCATTGCTTAGCACGATCTCGCAGTTGGTGCCGACGTCGATGAACAATCGGCAGCGCTTATCGCGGTCCATGCCGCTGGCCAGGATGCCAGCCACGATGTCGCCACCGACATAAGCGCCGAGCGAGGGAAAGAGCGCCACGCGTGCGCGCGGATGAATGGCTAACCCAATGTCGGTCGCCAGCAGGGTCGGGAAGGTGGCCGTGGTCATGATGAACGGCGCCACCCCTAGCGGCTCCGGGTCGATGCCGAGCAGCAGGGCGGTCATGGTGGCGTTGCCAGCGATCGCCACCTCGTAAACATGGGCCGGGTCGACGGAGCCTTCGACGCACACCTCGCTTGCCAACTCGGCAAGGGTGGCTGAGGCGGCCTCCTGGAGTGCCGGCAGCGCAGCCGGATCCATCATCGTCGCGCTGATCCGGGTGATGACGTCCCCGCCGAACGGCTGCTGCTTGTTGAGCATCGACGACACCGCCACCGGCGTGCCGGTCTCGAGATCGAGCAGAGTGGCGACCACAGTGGTGGTGCCGAGGTCGAAGGCGATGCCGTAGCGGATTGAGGAAGTGTCGCCGGGTTCGACATCGATCAGCTCTTCGTCGACGATCACTGCCGTGATCTTGAAGTCACCTTCGCGGAGTACGCCGGGGAGCCGCCGCAACACGTGGAGGTCAGCGGTCAACTCAAGGTCATCGATTGCCGCCAGGACGCGGGCCAAGTCGGTCCGTTGGTCAGCAAGCGACGGATCAGCCAACTCGACGTACCGCTTCTGGACTGCCGGTCGCAGGATCACCTGGCGACCAACACCGACTGTGGCGGCCTTCGGTCGCGTCATCAGCGGGGGAACTTCGACGGTGAGATTCTCGGTAGCTTTGACGAGGCACGCCAACCGCCAACCCTCGCCGAGCTCGGCTTCGGAGAAGGTACGCCGGTCGTGGGTGGTGATGGGGGTCGGAGTGTCGACCCGGATCTTGCACTTGCGGCAGGTGCCATGTCCGCCGCACGTGGAGTCGATGGCGATGCCGTTCCACGAGGCAGAGTCGAAGACCGTGACCCCTGGTGGCACCCGGATCGTCTTGGGGGTGACGTTGCCGGAGGTGTCGCGAACGCTGAAAGCCAACTCGACGCGACCCGTGCCGTCATGGGAAGTCACGGGTGGCGCGGTGGGGGCGATTAAGCCCTCACGGCGTACGTCTTGAAGTGGGTCGTTGTCACGCACGGTGGTTTCGAGACGCTCGCTGCGCTCGCTCCTCAACCAACATTCGCGGCGGCTGCCTCGGCGGCGGCCTTCTCGGCAGCGGCCTTGGCCACCCGAGATCGGGCGATCCAGGAGGAGCCCCACTCGTCGTGCTGCAAGAACAGATCAGCAGCCTTGACCGCGTCGATGACCGATGTGGTGCGGGCATCCATGATGGCGCTAGTGAGCCCGGCCATCATCGCCATCGCCAAGAAGGTGCCGTTGAGTGCGTGCCGGTTGGGCATTCCAAAGCTCACGTTGGAGGCGCCACAAGTCATGTTGAAACCATAGAGATCGCGGATCTGACGCATCGTTTCGAAGCCAGCAATACCCGACTCAGGAGCTGCGCCGATCGGCATAGCCAACGGATCGACCACGATGTCGGACATCGCGATGCCATATTCGGCGGTGGCGATCTCCACGAACCGGGCTAGGTGGAACATCCGGCCCTCGGGCTCCATCGGGATCTCTTCTGGCCCATGGGGCAACACGATGACGGCGGCATCATGCTTCTTCACCAGCGGCAGGATGATCTCCATCCGGTCGTCTTCGACGGTGATGGAGTTGACCAGTGCGCGACCTTTGTAGGCCGCCAACCCAGCCTCCAGTGCCTCGACCACGGAGGAGTCGATGCAGATCGGTAGATCGGTGAGGCTCTGCACCATGGTGATCGCCTTGGCGAGGACTTCGGGCTCGTCAAGCAGCGGCACGCCCATGTTGACGTCGAGGATGTCGGCGCCGGCCTCGACCTGCGACTTCACATCACGCTCGATCGCCGACATGTCACCGGCACGCAACTGCTCCTGGAAAATCCGACGACCGGTCGGGTTGATCCGCTCCCCGATCAGGCAGAACGGGCGGCCGTGGCCAATGACAACTTCGCGGGTTGCTGACCGGATGACGGTCTCTTGCAACTCAGCCGTCCCCATCATGCAGAAACCAGCGCGCGGCGCTTGTTGAGCAGGTCCTTGGCGCGCCGCACGCACGTGGAAGCATCAGCGGCATAACCGTCGGCACCGACCGCGTCGGCGTACTCCTGAGTGACGGGTGCGCCACCCACCATCACGATGACGTCGTTGCGGAGGCCAGCCTTTTCGAGGGCGTTCATGTTGGCCTTGAACATCGGCATCGTCGTGGTGAGGAACGCGGAGAAGCCGACGATGTCGGGGCCGTGCTCCTGGATCGCAGCAACGAACTTTTCGGGGGCCACCTGCACGCCGAGGTCGATGACCTCGAAGCCAGCGCCCTCAAGCATGATGTTGACGAGGTTCTTGCCGATGTCGTGGACGTCGCCCTTGACGGTGCCCATCAGGAACTTGCCGACGGTTTCGACGCCGGTTTCGGCGAGCAGCGGACGCAAGACCTCCATCGAGCCGGCCATCGCCCGTCCGGCGATCAGCATTTCAGGGACGAAGTAGTCACCGCGCTCGAAGCGAGCACCGACCTCTTCAAGCGACGGAATCAGCGCGTCAAAAAGCAAGGATTGGGGCTCCATGCCGAGGGCAAGCGCCTCATGGGTGAGTTCAAGCACCTTGGGTGCATTGCCGAGCAGCGTCTCGTCATAAAGACCCTGAAGGATCTCTTGGGGGCGATCTGCGCCGGGGTTAATGGGGGAAGTCATGCGGCACCCTCCTTGCTAGTGCGAACCTTTGATGTGGGGCGCGCGAGCAGCGCGGTCAGCCGCTCGGCTTGCTCGACCAGATAGCGGCCGAACGTCTCTTGGCCATCGCCCAATCTTCCGTCACCCAGACGGCCGTCGCCGAGACGGGTGGTGGGACCCGAGATGCCGAGGGCGGCGATGGTTTCGCCTCGGCTGTTGCGGACCGGGGCCGCGATGCCCGTCAGTCCGACTTCTAGTTCGTTGACAGTGATGGCAAATCCTTGACGGCGTACGACGCCCAGTTGGCTCAGCAGTTCGCGACTGGTGGCGACGGTGAATTCGGTCAGCTGCTCCAGTTTGCCGGTGGGCATCGGGAGCACGTCGTAGGCGTAGAGCACCTTGCCGAGCGAGGAGGTGTGAGCCGGGACTTCGAGCTGGGTCCAGTCGCGGGTGCCGAGGAGATAACGCGCATCCACCTGAGCGACGTGGATGACGCGTTCGCCGCGGGCGACACCGAGGTTGACGGTTTCGCCGGTTTTGTCACCGATCGCTTCCAGAATGGGCAGAGCCAGCCGGGCCAACTCTTCCCACGGGTCGTGGCGAGCGGCGTACTGCCAAAAAAGTGGGCCGGCGACATAGCCGCCGTCATCGGTGCGTTCGACGAGCTCGGTGCGCTCCAGTGCGGTCAACAATCGGGAGGTCGTGGACTTGGGCAGCCCGCACTCATCGGCCAATTCGGCAAAAGCAACAGGGTCATCGGAACGAACGACGGTCGCGATCAGCATGGCAGCGCGATCAACGGCCTGGGTGCCTGTCCCCTGCCCAGCGAGTCCGTGCTCTGTCATACGACAATTCCACCACAAAGTTCCACAATATGGAACTTGTATTCCACATCATGGTTCTGGCGGGCCACCGCCTGGGTCAGTGCTCGGGCTGGCACGATGAGCAATGTGACCAGCGACCAAAGCCAGATCGTGCCGGTGCCGACCAGCGATGCCATGCGTGCCGCCGCCCAGGCTTTCGTCGAGTGCCTCACTCGCGAGCAGCGCGCCATCGCCTGCCAACCTTTTGCCGATCACGTCGGGCGGATGGATTGGTCCTATTACCCGCGCCGATTTCCGGGGGTTTCGCTCGCCGACTTGAACCACCGCCAGCGCAAGGCCGCCCAGGTGTTGTTGCGCTCGGGCCTTAGCGCGTCGGCGTACGCCCGAGCCCGCCAGGTGATGGCGGCCGAGGACATTCTGGATGATCTGGAGGGGCGCAGCGCGACCGCGCATCGGGACGCTGACCTTTACTCCGTGACGGTTTTCATCAGCGGCGACCTGTTCTTTGAGCCGATCCGTGGTTGGCGGATTGAGGGTCACCACTTGTCGGTGAACTACACCTTCGATGATGCCGAGGCAGCTAGCACCGGGATCGCGGCCGCCACCCCGCTCTTCATGGGCAGCAATCCAGCCCGGATCACCCACGATGGCTTTGACATCTATCGACCGTTTGGTGATGCCGAGGACTTGGGGCGCGACCTGCTGGAGTCACTCAGTCCGGCTGCGCGCGAGGTGGCCGTCATTCGTGCGGAGGCACCGGCCGACGTCGTACTCGCAAATTTGCCCCTGGTGGGAGATTCTCTGCCAGCGCTCGAGCTGCCGATCTTGCGGTGGTCTCTCGCCAATGGAGCCGACCGAGCAGCCTTCGAGGAGGTTCGCTTCACCAAGGAGCGACCACTTGGGATTGCCTACGCCGACCTCGAAAGCTCGGCGCGGCGCAAGATCGCCAAGTTGGTGGGTCACTACGTCGGTCGTTTTCCGCCCGAGGCCCAATGGCCGGGCATGGGTTATCTGGAGGACCTGTGGTTCGCGTGGGCAGGGTCGCCTCAGGTGGGCGCGCCGCACTATTACCGTCTGCAAAGCCCAACACTGGTGGTGGAGTTCGACAACGTCCAGAACGGCGCTAATCACGTCCACACCGTCGTACGCCATCCCGACAACGACTTTGCTGTCGCCACGCTTGGTCTGCATCACCTGCAACAGCACTGACCTCCCTCTCAACCGAACCCTGCGCCCGGCGTGTTGCGTATCCATTCGGAGGGAGGCCCAACTCGTCGAAATCCGGGGACACCAGGTCGATTGTTATCGGTGCAGCCAACCTGGCTGAAGTGATCGGCAAGCTCACCGATCAGGGAGTCGACCCGACGCTGGCCGGAGCCTTGCCCTCCATCGAGGGGGCCTGATGCCTCCGACAGCTTGCGAACCGATCGGCCGAGTCGCGCCGTACCCCTCATAAGAGCACTCGATAAGCGGGTGTCGACGAGGGGAAAAGCATCATGAAGTTTCAACACAGTACGACGGCGCTGGGAGTGGCCGCCTTGTTTGCAAGCGGGCTCGTGGTCGGCATGCCGACCGCAAGCCACGCGCTAGTTCCCACCACCGTGATCAACACCAACGACTCAGGGGTGGGGTCGTTTCGCCAGGCAATCCTGGACGCGAACAACCCAGCACTGGCTTTCGACGAGATCTTTTTCGACATTCCCGGCGGCGGGCGTCAGGTCATCGCTCCGCTGACCGATCTGCCTGACATTACGGCGCCGGTCACGATCGATGGCTACACCCAGCCCGACGCCAGTCCCGCCACCAACCAGAACGACGCCGCGATCATGCTCGTGCTGGACGCGGCCTTGATGAGTGAAGGTCTGCAGATCACCACCGATGACACAACCGTGCGTGGGCTGGCCATTCGAGATGCCGTCAACGGCCTCTCGGGCGCCGGTGACGGGATCAAGATTGATGGTGACAACAACACCATTGTTGGCAACTACCTCGGCATCCAAGCGGTCGGCGTAAACCCTGCAGGAAACGAAGGCCGAGGCGTCTTCGTCGAGGGTGACGGCAATGCTATTGGGGGTACGACGCCAGCAGATCGCAACGTGATCTCCGCCAATGGTGAAGAGGGTGTGACGCTGCTGGGCGACGCCAACACGGTGTCTGGCAACTACATCGGCACCGACGATTTGGGTGCCCTGGACGTCGGCAATGACGGCGACGGCGTCGACGTCGTCGGCCTGGACAACGTGGTGGGTGGGCCGACGGCGGGGGCCGGCAACGTCATCTCTGGCAACGCGCAAAACGGTGTCCGAGTTGACTCCGATAGCACTGGCACCGCGGTCCGACGCAACTCCATCGGCGTGGACGCAAGCGGCACTTTTGCGGTCGGCAACACTCTGGACGGGGTGGAAGCCGATGGCGCTGACACGGTGGTGGTGCACAACGTCATCTCGGCCAACCGAATCGGCGTTGTGGGCAATGCCAATGACGTGCGGGTGCTTGAGAATCAGATCGGCACCGATGCTGCTGGTGTGGTTGCGCTGGGGAACACCGCTGGAGGGGTCGACCTTGGTGGCGAAGATGTCGTGGTCGGCAGCCCGGGTCAGGGCAACCTTGTGTCCGGCAATCTTGGAGCCGGCATTGAACTCGGTGGCGCGGATCGAGCCGTGGTTCAGGGCAACCTGGTCGGGACTGACATTTCGGGATTGCTGCCACTCGGCAACGGTGCCGAAGGTATCGACCTCAGCGGCGCGGACGCGCTCGTCGGTGGGTCAGCAGCCGGCGCCGGCAACGTGGTGGGCGGCAACGGTGGTCCAGGGATCGCTTCCGGAAGCCCCAACGCCGTGATCCGCAAGAACGTCGTTGGTGGGGTTGGCATCGGCAATGCGGGGACCGGGATCATCGTCACGGATGGTCCGTCGCTGACCGTCAACAACACGGTGACCCGCAACGGCCAGGGTGGCATCCACGTCCTCGGTCAGGATGAGCAGACGTTGTCCCGCAACCAGGTCTTCCTCAACGCTGGCCTAGGCATTGACCTGGAGGGTGACGGCTTGGTCGAGGTCAACGACGCCGGCGACGTCGACAACGGTGCCAACGACCTGATGAACTTCCCGATCGTCAACACAGCGACCGTGGTGGCTGGCGGTACGTCTGTGACCTGGCAGATGGTTGCCGGCTTGCCGAACACCGCCTTCACCGTGGAGTTCTTCGCCAGCACTGCCTGCAACCCGGGAGCGCCCAATGGCGAAGGCCAGCGGTTCTTGGGGTCACTGGTGGCCAACACCAACGGGGCAGGAAATGGTTCAGGCGCCGGGGTTGTGGGTGCGGCTGCGGTCGGGGAGGTCGTCACCGCGACGGCGACCGATGTCGTCGACGGCTCGACATCGGAGTTCTCGGTCTGTACGCCGGTGGTGTAGCCAGCCTGCTAAGGGTGGGTGGGCCGGACCGCTGTGGTGTGAGCGTGAAAAACGCGTTGCACCGTGGCGGTCCGGTCGCCATGCTGGTTGGATCGGCCGTTGCCAGCCAGCGCCGTTCGTCAGCAGATTGCCACCCAAGACAGGGGCTGTTCGCCCATGCTCGGAGACCAACCCACGGAGACATCGGGGGTGTCCCCGACGTTGTTGGCCGACTTTGCGCGGGGTGACGACGATGCCTTCGAGGTCGTCGTACGACTGTTCTCTGGGGTGATGTACGCCGCGGCGTACGCCGTGTTGGGGCGGCGAGAGCTAGCAGCCGAAGCGGTCCAGCAGGCGTTTGTGGCGGCCTGGAAAGCGGCTGACACCTTTGATGTGAGCCGGGAGATCACACCCTGGCTCTGCACCATCACGAGGCGCTGCGCGATCGATGTATGGCGAGCTGAACGTCGCCATGTTGATGACCACGTTGAGGATGACATCGAGAGATCGGGTGAGCCGGGCGCGTCGCTTGAGGAGGTATGGGAGGCCTGGCAGGTCCGCGAAGCGGTGGACCGACTGCCTCCCGATGAACGAGAAGTGATGAGGTTGCACTACGGCGGTGGCTATTCGCAGAGCCAGATGGCGACGGTACTGGGAGTGCCGATCGGGACCGTGAAGTCTCGAGCAAGCAGGGCACACCATCGGTTGAAAGAGTCACTGGCCCACCTGTCAGCGGGAGCAAATGGGCCACCAGATGACACAGTTGGGGCGCACAATGACTGACATGAAAGAACCGGACTCCACCGAGTCCGAGGGGATCCCTCGCGAGTTGCAGCGTGCGCTTGACCGGGAAGCAGTCTGGGTCGAGCCGCCGGCCGACCTACAAGACAACGCGCTCGCGGCTTTGCGCGCCGCTAGGGCTGCCGCGACTCCGACACCGATTGCTCCCACCCAAACAAGACCGCCGATGGAGCCTGAGTCGGAGGTGGGCCGCCCAACTGGCCGCCGTCTGGGCTGGCTGCTGAGCGCCGCTGCGGCGGCAGTGGTGGCGGCCGTCGGGACCTGGACGCTTGTCATTGATGCCCCGGACAGTTCGCTCGCCCTGGCCGGGACTGAGCTGGCCCCGGCGGCCTCGGCAGAAGTTGAGATCACCGAGAAGGCGTCTGGGTTTGAAGTTGTCATCGATATCGAGGATCTCGCGCCGGCGGCTGAAGGCACCTACTACCAAGCCTGGTTCAAGGACGCCGATGGCGTGCTGGTCACGATCGGTACCTTCCACGCGCGCGAGTCTGGTCAAGACATCGTGCTGTGGTCGGGCGTCGACCCTGGGGACTTCGACGTACTCACTGTGACGTTGCAGCGTGTCGGCGATGGCGCCGAGTCCTCTGGCGAAGTGGTGTTGTCCGGGGCCTTGGACTAACCGGGCTTGTGGAGTGCCACAGATTGCCAAACGTGGCACAATAGACTCATGAGTGCCACGGTGGTGTTAGGTAAGCAAGGACGGTTCGTCATACCGGCTGAGTTGCGCGCGCAATTGGGCCTGCAACCCGGTGACGAACTTCGAGTGTCGGTGGATGGCAGGAGGCTCGTTCTCATGAAACCCATGGATGCTCTTGAGGAACTGCGAGGACTGCTGGATGTCACGCCAGACCGAGACCTCGTTGCCGAATTGATTGCCGAGCGGCGGGCCGAGGCAGCCAACGAGTGACGGTCGTAGACGCATCGGCCGTATTGGCGTTGCTCAAGCGCGAACCGGGGGGCGATGCGATTGCTCAAGTCATCGCCGCGGGTGGTTCGGGCTCTATTGTGCTGGGCGCGGCCAACCTCGCCGAGGTTCTTGGAAAGATGTTAGATCAGGGAGTCGATCCGGGCCGGGCCAACGATCTTGTGCAGGCAATTGGCTTCACGATTGAGCCAGTCACTCAGACCGATGCACTGCTGGCGGGCGCGTTGCGCGGGGTGGAGGGCGGCCGTCAGTTGTCCCTCGGAGATCGTTGTTGCCTGGCGTTGACCCTGCGCACACCCGCAGCTGAAGTGTGGACTGGCGACCGAGCCTGGGCTGACTTGGATCTCCCCATCACGGTGAAGCTGATCCGGTGAGGCTGCGGTGGCTGGGACTCACTGAGTGCATCCGGGACACCGCAGCCTCGCCATATTCGCCAAACGTTCCATGATGTGGAACTGCATTTCCACATCATGGGTTTAGGATCATCCCTGAGCACTGTCGAGACCCAGGAGAAGTCATGTTTGTGAACAAGATGCCCCGTTACGAAATCCTCTCCGAGGATGCGATGGCGGCCCTTGATCGAGGTTGGCGCAAGCTGATGACCGAGATCGGCGTCGAGTTCATGGATCAGCGGGCGCTCGACCTGTTCGCGGCCAACGGCCAGCGGGTGGAGGAAAACAAGGTCTTTCTCGACCCTGACTTCGTGCTGGAGCAGGTTGCCAAGGCGCCGCGCGAGTTCGACATCCAGGCGCGCAACCCCGCCAACAATGTCCATATCGGCGGCGACAGCATGGCCTTCGGCGCCGTCTATGGCCCGCCCTTCGTCCGGGAAGGAGAAGTACGCCGCGACGCGACGTTTGATGACTACAAGAAGTTCGTCAAACTCTCCCAGTCGTTCTCAGTGCTCGACTCCGCTGGCGGTGTTGTCTGCGAGCCCAACGACACCCCGCTCGACAGCCGCCACCTCGACATGATCTACACGCTGCAAACGCTGACCGACAAGATCTATATGGGCAACGTCGTCTCCGGGGTGAATGCCGCTGACACCATTGCGATGTCGTCGATTCTCTTCGGTGCCGGAAATGTCGACAAAGGTCGTGCGTCGATCGAAGAGACCCCAGCCACGATCTCGCTGATCAACTGCAACTCACCCTTGCGCTGGGACGACCGGATGTTGGAGGCGCAATTCGAATATTCCGGCGCCAATCAACCCGTCGTACTCACCCCCTTCATCTTGATGGGCGCGATGTCTCCGGTGACGATCCCGGCCGCGCTGGTTCAGCAGATTACCGAGGCACTTTCGGGGATCGCACTCTCTCAGCTCATCCGCCCGGGCTGCCCGGTGGTCTTCGGATCGTTCCTGTCCAACATCGATATGCAGTCGGGATCGCCGACCTTCGGTACGCCGGAATCGGGTATTGGTCTGCTCTGCACTGGGCAGATCGCCCGCCACTTTGGCCTGCCTTTCCGCACGGGCGGTGGCCTCACCTCCTCGCAGGTCCCCGATGCGCAGGCCGGCTATGAGGCCCTGATGACGATGATGCCCACCTTCCTTGCCGGCACCAACTGGGTCATGCACTCGGCGGGCTGGCTTGAAGGCGGACTCGTGGCAGGCTTCGAGAAGTTCATCGTCGACATCGAGCTATTGCAGATGCTCCGCCACGAGTTCACCCCGCTCGAGATCGATGAAGAGTCGATGGCCTTCGGTGCCCACGAAGAGGTCGGCCACGGCGGCCACTTCCTTGGCGCGATGCACACGATGGAGCGCTTCCGCACCTGCTTCTATCGCCCGCTTCTGTCGAGCTCGGAGAACTACGAGCGCTGGATGCGCAACGGCGGCATCGACACCGCTGGCCGGGCCACCAAGATCTGGAAAGACAAGATCGAGAACTACGAACAACCTCCTCTCGACGAGGCCATCCGGGCTCAGCTTGAGGAATACGTCGTACGCCGCCGCCACGAGCTTGGCGACTGACCGGGGTTTGGCGACCGGGGTTTCGAGACGGCTCGTCCCTCGCCCTCCTCAACCATCTATCCGTTTGGTGGTTGAGGAGCGACTCCGTTTGGGTGGTTGAGGAGCGAGCGCAGCGAGCGTCCTTCCGGGTGGTTGAGGAGCGAGCGAAGCGAGCGTCTCGAAACCTCATGGACCCTTGGGGGTGCTGCATGCTGGAATGTGTGTCATGCACCAACAGATCGCAGGATTGTTGACCGGACGCATCACTAAGTGGGTGGTGTTGGCGTTTTGGATCGTTGTGATTGGCATCGCCGCACCGTTTGCGGCCAAGCTCACCGACGTACAAAACAACGAGACTGCTTCGTGGCTGCCTGAGACCGCGGAGTCGACCAAAGCGCTGGGGAAGTTGGAGGCGTTCCGCGACCCCAACGCGATTCCGACGGTCATCGTCTATGAGCGCAACGATGGTCTTAGCGAGCAGGATCTCGCGGCTGCAGCAGCCCAGGCGAAGGAGTTCGCGCAACTCGACGGCGTTGAGGGTGACGTCTTGGGACCGATCCCGTCCGAGGATGGCCAGGCCGCACAGACCCTGGTCACCTTCAACCTGGGCGTCAACGGCTTCGCCGAGATGCCCGATCGGGTCGAGCAGATCCGCGATATCGCGGCCGAAGCAGATGGGCTCAACGTCCACGTCACCGGTGCAGGTGGCCAGGCGGCCGACTCAGCCGAGGCCTTCGAAGGTCTCGACGGGACCTTGTTGTTTGCCACGGTCGGAGTCGTCATCGTCATTTTGCTGTTCACCTATCGCAGTCCGATCTTGTGGCTGCTGCCCGTGGTCTCGGCCGGCGTGGCTCTAACCGTGGCCCAGGCCGTCATCTATTTCGCCGCCAAGAACTTTGACCTCACGGTCAATGGCCAAAGCCAAGGCATCCTGACCGTGCTGGTCTTTGGCGCAGGCACTGATTACGCCTTGCTGCTCGTTGCCCGCTATCGAGAAGAACTCCGTCGCCACGAGGATCGACACGAGGCGATGGCCTTCGCGCTCCACCGGGCCGCGCCCGCCATCATCGCCAGCGCCTCGACGGTGATCCTCGGCATGCTGTGCCTGTTGCTGGCTGAGATGAACTCCACGGCTGGCTTGGGTCCGGTTTCGGCCATCGGCATCGCCGTGGGTTTGCTGGTCATGATCACTTTGCTGCCCGCGCTTCTGGTGATCACGGGGCGTTGGATCTTCTGGCCGCAGCGACCGAAGTTCGGCTCCGTTGAACCCACGAGCGAGGGCTTCTGGGCCAAGATCGGTCGCCGCATCGCGCGCGCACCGCGCCAGGTGTGGGCCGTCACGACGGTCCTGCTCCTCATCGCTTGCCTGGGCATTTTCAAGTTGGATGCCGATGGCCTGACCACCGAGGAGAGCTATACCAAGGAGTTCGACTCGGTCGTGGGTCAAAAGGTCTTGACCCGACATGGTCTCGCCGACGAGTCCAATCCCGTCCTGATCGTGGCCAACGAAGCTCAGGCTGCCGACGTAGCCGCTGCACTCGACGGGATCGGAGGCCTGGGTATGCCGACCGAGCCGGTCGCGCTCGATGGGGTTGCTTTCATCAGCGTGCCGATGTTGGGAGACCCGCTTGCCAAGGCGGCGTTCGACACTGTTGAGCAAGTGCGGGACGCCGTCCATGCGGTGCCAGACGCCGACGCCCTCGTTGCTGGCACGACCGCCATTGTCGACGACATCAACAACGCCTCCCAGCGCGACAACCGAGTCGTGATGCCCGCCGTGTTGCTAGTGGTCTTCTTGATCCTGATCTTGCTGCTGCGGGCAATCGTGTCTCCGCTGTTGCTGATCGCGACAGTGGTGTTGTCATTTGGCGCAGCGCTCGGGCTGTCCGCCCTGGTGTTCACCTATGTTCTCGGCTTCGCTGGCGCGGACCCGTCGATCCCCTTGTTTGTGTTTGTGTTCCTAGTGGCGTTGGGCATCGACTACAACATCTTCTTGATGAGTCGAGTTCGTGAGGAAACGATGACGCGGGGGACCCGGGAGGGGTCGTTGGTCGCGCTCGCTGCGACCGGCGGAGTGATCACCTCGGCTGGTCTCGTGCTCGCGGCTACGTTCCTGGTGTTGGCAACGATGCCGCTGGTCGCGTTTGTCGAGATCGGCGTTGCCGTGGCGCTCGGCGTACTCCTCGACACCCTGATCGTCCGGTCGGTCCTCGTCACCGCGCTTAACCTCGATCTCGGCAGCAAGATCTGGTGGCCGAGTGCACTGGATCGTCAGCCCAAACCCGAAGCGCATACGGACGAGCTTGTCTCGAGCGCCGCTTCCTGACCCGGATACGGCATGGCCCACCCCCCGTCGTACGACGACGCTGATCCCTACCTCGCTAAGGTCCGGGAGATCTGCCTGGCGTTGCCCGGAGCGGCCGAGAAGGTGTCACACGGACGCCCAAACTTCTACACCAAGAAGGTGTTCGCGATTTTCGGCGGCTCGCTGAAGGGCGACCACTACGCGCCGGTTGCTCGCAACGCGATCATCGTGATGGCCGATCCCCTAGAGGCGCCCAGCCTGCTCGAACGCGAACACTTCTTCCTCCCGGCCTATTACGGCCCTTACGGCGGGGTCGGCATCAGTTTCCTCCCAGCCGGCACGCCCGAGGCCGTTGACTGGGATGAGGTTGCTGACTTGGTCGAGACGTCTTACCGGCTGACCGCGCCAGCCAAGTTTCTCAAGGAGCTCTAGGACGAATCGACGCTGCCGCCAGCGGTCCTCTACTGTTGCGCCATGAGCAACGAAGCGTCAGCCAGCGCAACGGGGAGCGTGCAATCGGTGGACCGGGCGCTGACGATCCTTGAGCGCTTGGCCCGCCACGGAGAAGCCGGTGTGACGGAGTTGGCCCAAGGGCTCGACGTGCACAAGTCCACCGCCTTTCGGCTCGTCGCCACGCTCGAACAACATGGTCTGGTCGAGCAGACTGAAGACCGTGGCAAGTATCGCCTTGGCGTGGGCCTGCTCAGGCTCGCCGGCGCGACGACGGCCAGACTTGACGTCGTACAAGAAGCACGGCCGGTGTCGCGCAAACTGGCGCTCGATACTGGAGAAACTGTCAACGTTGCGGTGCTGGCGGATCGAGCGGCGCTTTACCTCGACCAGGTCGCGGGCTCCTCGGCCTTGCAGCCCCATAACTGGGTCGGCCAACACATCCCGTTGCATGCAACGGCCAATGGCAAGGTCCTGCTGAGCGGCCTCGAGCCAGAGCGGCTCGATGAGACTCTGGGATCCCTCGCGGCCTATACCGACATGACGATCACTCGCAAAGAGAAGCTCCGCACCGAGGTCGATCACGTGCGAGAGCTGGGGTACGCCGTCGCGGTCGACGAACTCGAAGTGGGCCTGACTGCGGCGGCCGCTCCGATCCGTAACGCCCACGGTGATGTCATCGCCTCGATGAGTGTCTCTGGGCCGACCTTTCGCCTGGGCGACGCCCGCGTCAAAGAGGTCGTTCGCCTGCTTGTCGATGCCGCCGAAGAGGTTTCGCACCGGCTCGGCTGGGGTCACCGCTGACATTTGCTAGCGAATCAGGGTGAACGCGGGTTTTCGGCCGTTCGAAACTAAGATGAACAGTTGGTGAACAGACCGCCGCCATTTTGGCGTGGCAAGATTTGTGGCCCCATCGTTATCCCGTGGATGCAGCCCTGTTCATCTTGCTGTGCGTGATCGCTACCGCACTCTTCTTCGACTTCACCAATGGTTTCCACGACACCGGCAATGCCGTTGCGTCGTCGATTGCCACGGGAGCCCTCAAGCCCAAACAGGCGGTGGCCCTTGCCGCCGTAATGAATCTTCTCGGTGCGTTTCTCTCGGTTGCCGTTGCCCTGACCGTGACGAACTCCGTCGTTCGCTTGCAAAACGACGACGGCAGTCCGCGTGAGGATTTGCTCGGGAACAACGGGGAAGCGCTCCTCTACATCATCCTCGCGGGCCTGACCGGGGCCATCTTGTGGAACATGTTCACCTGGCTGCTTGGCCTGCCGTCGAGTTCGTCGTACGCACTGCTCGGCGGCATCATCGGCGCGACCTTGGCCGCACTCGGTGGCTCGGGAGTGAAGTGGCTGGGCGACGGCAGCAAGATTGATGGGGTCGTCGGAAAGATCCTGATCCCGGCCGTCCTGTCCCCGATCATCGCCGGTCTGATCGCCATGATCGGCTCCTATGTGATCACCAAGTTGGCCTCCAATACTGAGCCGAAACGGGCCGCCAAGGGCTATCGCTGGGGTCAGATCAGCGCGGCCAGCTTGGTCTCCTTGGCCCACGGCACCAACGATGCCCAGAAGACCATGGGTGTCATCACGCTCTCGCTGATCGCCTATGGCTCGTGGGATCAAACTGACGCTGTTCCGTTCTGGGTCAAGGTGGTCTGCGCGGTCGCGATCGCGGCGGGCACCTATCTTGGCGGCTGGCGAATCATTCGAACCCTCGGCAAGGGGCTGGTAGACATCACTGCTCCACAGGGGATGGCGGCCGATGGGGCGTCATCTGCCGTGATCTTGGCGGCCAGCCACCTCGGCGTACCCCTGTCCACAACGCAGGTCGCCAGCGGCTCGATCATGGGCTCTGGTGTTGGCCGGCCGGGTGCGCAGGTGCGTTGGGGTGTGGCCGGACGGATGGTCATTGCTTGGCTGACGACTCTGCCCGCTGCCGGAATCATGGGTGCGACGATGTGGTGGGTGGGCAGTTCGATTGGCGGCCTTCCGGGCGCGCTCGTGATTATGGCGGTGTTGATCTCAGGCACCCTCTATATGTTCATTCGGTCTCGCGAGAACGTCGTGGATCACCAAAACGTCGGCGAGGTTTGGGAGGGCGGACCCCAGGTCCGCAAGTCCGCAACCCGCGAAACCAAGGCCTAAGGGGAAAAGGAATCATGGACACAGTGCGGATTTCTCTCCAGGGCGCCTGGGAATTGCTCTACACCGGCCTGATTCTGGGGGCTGGGTTGCCGATCATCTTTGCGGTCGGCGTACGCCTGCTGTCGGGGAGTGACGAGCCGGCGGTCGATGCCAACGGCACGGTCGCCTCCCCAGGGGTGTTGCCCCGCGCTCTCGCGGCGGTCTGTTTCTTGTTCGTGCTGCTCGGCGTGGTGACCGGCATCATGATCATCGTCGGCGCGGGTATGGGGAAAGAAGTAAGTTTCGAACACATCTATCCCACCCTCGTCCCGAAGTCTTGATCATCACCATTAGCCGAGGAGCCAAATCATGAGTCGACACGTTGCGGTCGTCCGAGTCGTCGGTTGGGTCCATAAGGCCTACCCCAGCGGTATCGAGCCAGAAGACCGGGGCGCGCTTGCGACACTCTTGGGCAGTCATCTGTCCGGCGACCAGGTGGTCGAACTCTTGGGGGGAACTGTTCCCCGCGGCGATTATGAGGGTGACCTTCCTCGCGTGTCCGCCAAGTTGGCTGCTGCCGGTTGGCCGCTAGCCGACCCCTCAACCCAGGACGACGAAGCCGGCCCGCTGGCTCGCACCCTGGGTGGCGTGGTCTCGTGGCTGCGCGCCGGCTACCCCGAAGGCGTCCCCGAGAACGACTTCATTCCCTTGGTCGCGATCTTGGAGCGGCGGCTCACCAAGCGTGAGGTGCGCGCCGTACGCAAGGAGCTTCAGGCCAGCGGCTTGCTGACCCCGGGGCTCGAAGACATCGGCGACGCGATCACGACCGTGATCAATGAGTCGCCCAGCCAGGCCGACATCGAACGCGTCACCGCCCACCTGCAGAAAAAGGGCTGGCCGGTCGAGCTCGACCATTGAGACCCATTCGGCGCTACACCGGTGCTTGTGCGCGCTTCCTGCAGACCTAGCCGAAGGGTCACGGACCGGCCACGGAGAGACGCTCGCTCTTGACGTGATGGGCGCTTAGTCGCATGCTCTACCAGAGCAGCGTGTTGCGGCTAGAGCATCGCGTTGCGTAATTCGCAACTCAAGGGGTGTTGAAGCGTTGGCCGAACTGTACGTCGAGGGCGCTTGGGCAGCAGCCCTTGCTGGTGGGACGCGGGAGATCCGCTGTCCGGCGAATGGAGACCTTGTCGCCGTGATCGACGAGGCCAGTGCAGCCGACACCCTCTTGGCGATCGCCGCAGCCCGACGTGCTTTCGATGATGGCCCCTGGCCCACCACTGCGGTCAGCGAGCGTGGCGCGCTTTTGGTGCGAGTCGCGGAACTCCTGCAACGCGACAAGGCTGACATCGCCCGCATGGAGTCCCTCGACACCGGCAAGCGGCTTGTTGAAAGCGAGTATGACGTCGATGACGTGACAAGCGTCTTCCGCCACTTCGGGGAACACGCCATCAACGAGGCTTCAGTTGCCGCTGGATTCGAGGCCGCTCGCCTGGTCGATGTAGCTCGCGACGACGTCCGCAGCATGATCGTGCACGAGCCCGTTGGTGTCTGCGCGCTGATTACGCCTTGGAACTACCCCCTGCTCCAGGTCGCCTGGAAGGTCGCCCCTTGCCTGGCCGCTGGCAACACCTTTGTTCTCAAGCCGAGCGAGGTCACCCCCCATACGGCGATTCACCTGATGCGCCTGCTCGAAGAGGCGGGACTCCCCGCTGGGGTCGGGAACCTCATCGTGGGGGCGGGCGCTGATGCCGGCGCTCCACTCTCCACCGACCCCCGAATCGACCTCCTCTCCTTCACCGGTGGACTCGAAACTGGCAAGCGACTGATGGCCAATGCTGCCGGCACTGCCAAGAAGGTCGCCCTGGAGCTCGGCGGCAAGAACCCCAACATTGTCTTCGCCGACGCCGACCGCGAAACCGCGCTCGACATGGCACTAACCGCGGTGTTCCTGCATTCGGGGCAGGTGTGCTCGGCCGGGGCCAGACTGATCATCGAGGAGTCCATCAAGGACTCCTTTGTGGATGAGCTCGTGGCTCGCGCTAGCCAAATCCGGCTCGGCGGCCCCTTCGATGAGGATGCCGAAACGGGGACGCTCATCTCCCAGGCACATCTGAGCAAGGTCGAGAAGTACGTCGCCGACGCGGTCGCCGAGGGCGCCGTACTCCGCTGTGGTGGCGCGCGCGTTGAGCCCACTGACGGGTTCTTCTTTCCTCCCACGGTGCTCGATGGGTGCACCACCGAAATGGGCTGCGTGCAGGACGAGTCCTTTGGGCCCGTGCTCACCGTGGAGACTTTTGATGGGTCCGAGGACGAAGCTGTGCGCCTCGCCAATGACTCGATCTTCGGACTGGCTGGCGCCGTCTGGACCACGGACGCCGCGAAGGCCACGCGGGTGGCCGCCCGGATGCGGATGGGCACGGTCTGGATCAACGACTATCACCCCTACGTCGCGCAGGCCGAGTGGGGCGGCTACAAGCAATCCGGCGTCGGCCGCGAGCTGGGGCAAGCGGGCCTTGACGAATATCGCGAGACTAAACACATCTGGGTCAACCAGGATCCGAAGCCGCAGAGGTGGTTTCGGTGACTCACTATGACTTCGTGATCGTCGGCGGTGGTTCGGCTGGCAGCGCGCTCGGCAACCGGCTCAGCGCAGACCGCGGGACCAGCGTCCTGGTGCTCGAAGCAGGACGCAGCGACTACAAGATCGACCCGTTCATCCACATGCCAGCCGCCTTACCGATCCCGATCGGCAACCGGCTCTATGACTGGAAGTATCACTCCGAGCCGGAGCCCGAGATGGGTGGCCGGAAGATCTATCACGCTCGTGGCAAGATCCTGGGTGGCTCGTCCTCGATCAACGGGATGATCTTCCAGCGCGGCAACCCGATGGACTACGAGCGCTGGGCTGCCGACGCAGGGATGGAGACCTGGGACTACCTCCACTGCCTGCCCTACTTCAAGCGGATGGAAACCAGCCTGAAGGAAGACGGCAGCTCCAATGCCAACCGGTGGCGCGGTGGCGATGGCCCGCTGATCCTCGAGCGGGGCAAGGCCGAGAATCCACTCTTCGGTGCCTTCTTCGACGCCGTACAGGAAGCCGGCTATCCACTGACCGATGATGTCAACGGCTATCGCCAAGAGGGCTTCGCGCGCTTCGACCGCAACGTCCACAACGGCCGCCGCTTCTCTGCCGCCCGGGCCTATCTCCACCCGGTCAAGCACCGCGCCAACCTGACCATCGAGACGATGGCTCACGTCACGGGCGTGACCTTCGAGGGCAAGCGTGCCACCGGGGTCAACTACCTCAAGGCGGGCAAACTCAAGCGTTCAGTCAGCGCCGGCGAGGTCATCCTGTGTGGCGGAGCGATCAATACTCCTCAACTGCTGCAACTCTCCGGGGTCGGCAACGCCGCAGAGCTCCAACAGTTGGGCATCAACGTCGTGCACGATCTGCCCGGGGTCGGCGAAAACCTTCAGGACCACCTCGAGGTCTACATCCAATATGCATCCAAAGAGCCAGTCTCGATCGCGCCGCTGATCAAGTGGCAGAACCGCCCAAAGATTGGCTTCGATTGGCTCTTCTTCCGCAAGGGTCTCGGCGCCACCAATCATTTCGAGGGCGGTGGCTTTGCTCGCTCCAACGAAGATGTCGACTGGCCCAACCTGATGTTCCACTTCCTGCCGATTGCCATCCGGTATGACGGCACAGCACCGACCGAGGGACACGGCTATCAGGTGCACATCGGGCCGATGTACGCCGACACAAGAGGCTGGGTCAAGATCGACAGCACCGATCCGCTGAAGCATCCCAAGATGCTCTTCAATTACCTCTCGACGCCCACCGATCGCAAGGAATGGGTGGAGGCGATCCGGGCGGCGCGGGCCATCCTCAATCAACCTGCCTTCGCGAAGTACAACGATGGTGAGCTCTCCCCCGGCCCCAGCGTGGAGACCGACGAGGAGATCCTCGACTGGGTCCGCAAGGACGCCGAGACAGCGCTCCACCCCAGTTGCACGGCCAAGATGGGCGTCGACAACATGTCGGTCACCGATCCCCTGAGCATGAAGGTCCATGGCGTCGAAGGCCTCCGCGTCGTGGACGCCAGTGTCTTCCCTTACGTCACCAACGGCAACATCTATGCGCCGGTCATGATGGTCGCCGAGAAGGCCGCCGATCTGATCCTCGGCAACACACCTCTTCCCGCCGAGGACGTGCCCTACTACCGTCACAGAGATAGCAGCCCCCTGTATCCAGCAGAATCCCGTTTGGCCGGCACCAGCCGGAACCTTGAGGAGCGCACATGACCGTCGTCACCGAACCTGCCCCGCTGTCAGCCGAAGTCGATCCGACCGCCGCCTTGTCAGTCCGCAATCTCTGGAAGATCTTCGGACCTGGTGGCGACAAGATCATTGGTACGCCGGATGCTGATCTATCGCGCGCGGATCTCAAGATGAAGACCGGCTGTGTCGTCGGTGTGAAGGACGTCTCGTTTGATGTCGCTCCCGGTGAAGTGTTCGTCGTCATGGGTTTGTCCGGGTCCGGCAAGTCGACATTGGTCCGATTGCTCACTCGGCTGATCGAACCTACCTCTGGTTCGGTCGTTCTCAACGGCCAAGACATCACCTCCGCCTCCGAGGCTCAACTCCGCGACCTGCGCCGGCATCACGTGTCGATGGTGTTCCAACACTTTGGTTTGCTGCCCCACCGTTCGGTGATGGACAACACTGCCTATGGCCTAGAGGTTGCAGGAGTAGGCAAGGCCGAACGTCGCGCGACTGCTGCGAAGGTCATCGACCTGGTGGGTCTCAGCGGCTACGAAAAGTCCTATCCCGATCAACTTTCCGGTGGCATGCAACAACGCGTTGGACTTGCCCGGGCCTTAGCTGGCGACCCACAGATGTTGCTTTTCGACGAACCGTTCTCGGCGCTGGATCCTCTTATCCGCCGTGACATGCAAAACGAAGTAATCCGGCTCCATCAGGAACTCGGCAAGACGATGGTCTTCATCACCCATGACTTGGCCGAGGCACTCAAGCTGGGTGATCGCATCCTGATCATGCGAGACGGCGAGATCGTTCAGATCGGGACACCCGACCAGGTGGTGGGAGCGCCCGCCGATGAATACGTCAAAGAGTTCGTCAGCGACGTGCCGAAGTCTCACGTCCTCACCTTGCGTTGGGTGATGCGACCTCAGGTCGGCGACGAGGGTGCGGGAGTTCCAGCATTGCCTGCGGATGAGATCGTGCGTAATGCGGCCCGGGCCGTGTTGGCCGCCGATGGCCCGGTGAGGGTTGTTGATGACGCTGGCCAAGTCATCGGGGTCGTCGACGATGACGCCATCCTCAGGGTCATCGTCGCCGAGGATGAATCGTGACCGCCACCCTCGAGCGCAAGCCCGTCGAGCCGGGCGCTGCGCCGCCAGATCCGGAGGAGAAGAAGGAGATCCCGCGCTGGGCGCTGGCCCTTGCGGTGTTGGCCGGGTGGATCGCGATCTGGAGTGTCACTAAGGGGAACAACACGCTCTATCTCGCGGGCCAAGACGTTACGGATCTGCATCGCCGACTCTCGGAGTTTGGCGCCACGCTTGGAGATAGCGCCATCACTAATGCCGTAGGTGGTGGCATCGAAGCGATCGTTGACTTCTTCCGTCGGTTGATCGCCATTCCATCTGCTCCGTCACCTGCTCCCATCATTGGCTGGGTGGGCGTCGTCGCCATTGCTACCTGGATCGGCTATGCGGTGGCCAACTGGCGAATCGCGCTACTTACATTCGTCTCCTACATGTGTTTCGGCCTGTTTGGCTTCTGGGAAGACTCGATGGACCTGCTAGTGGTGGCCCTCGTGTCGGTCGCTTTCACGGTCGCCATTGGGTTCCCACTGGCTATCTGGATGGCAGTAAGCAAACGCGCCGCTCGCGTGATCACGCTGATCATCGATCTGTTGCAAACGATGCCTACGTTTGTCTATCTCGTTTTCATCCTGATCTTGTTCGGCATCGGATCTCCGACGGCGGTCATCTGCACTGTTCTTTATGCGCTTCCGCCCATCGTCCGGATCGCCGGTTTCGGGATTCGGGACGTCTCACCCAACGCGATTGAGGCCACCGATTCGTTGGGGCAGACGACGAGGCAGCGGATGCTGCGGGTCCAAATCCCGATGGCTCGCAGCACCATCATCTTGGGCCTCAACCAAACCATCCTGGCCGCGCTCTCGATGGCCATCATCGCGTCCTATGTCAACGGCCCCGGGCTTGGGAAACCGGTCCTGGCGTCGTTGACCCAGAATGACTTCGGTGGGGGATTGGTCCCAGGACTACTGATCGTGCTGATGGGCATCATGCTGGATCGCACCACCACGGCCGCCAGTCAGCGAGCTGAGCGAGTTGCTCGCGGTGGGGGAGAGAACTTGCGAACGCGCCGGCTGGTGCTCGGTGGCTTGCTGCTGCCGGTGCTCGTTGCTGTCTGGTATTCGCGCTATTCCCTCAATGCGGCGGTCTTCCCTGAGCTGACCTGGGGTCGGGCTGTGGCTGACCTGGCCAACAAGTGGATGGACCGGCTAGTGGACTCCCTAGAGGGGATCACCGGTGCCTTCAAGGACCGCATCTCCGAGTGGTTGCTCAACCCCATGGAGAGCCTGCTTGCCGAATCCCCGTGGTGGCTCGCGTTCCTGGGCATCTTGCTGATGGCAATCGTCATCGGGGGCGAGCGCGCGGCCTTGCCCACCATCGTGTGTCTGACGGGCATCTACTTCCTGGATCTATGGAACGACTCCATGCGCGTGCTCACGATGACTCTGGTCGGCACGTTGCTCGTGATGATCCTGGCGCTGATCTTCGGAGTATGGATGGCACGCAGTAGGACGGCGGATCTTTTGATCCGCCCTATTCTGGATGCTGGCCAAACGATTCCGGCCTTCGTTTACCTCATCCCGGCCCTGGCCTTCTTTGGCTCATCCCGCTTCACGGCCATCGTGGCCGCGTTGGTCTACGCCGCACCCGCCGCGATCAAGTTGGTGGCCGATGGTGTGAGTGGAGTGTCGGCGGGCACGGTCGAGGCTGGCCGGTCTGTGGGCTCCACCACCTGGCAAGAAATCACCAAGGTGCAACTGCCAATGGCCAAGGGTTCCCTAGTGCTCGCGGCCAATCAAGGCTTGCTCTATGTGCTGTCGATGGTGGTCATCGGCGGGCTCGTCGGTGCCCAAGCGCTGGGCTACGACGTGGTCCTCGGCCTGGCCCACTTGGACAAGTGGGGCAAGGGCCTAGCTGCCGGACTCTCCATTGTGCTGCTCGGCATCATGCTCGATCGGATCATGCGTGCGGCCGCTGAGCGCGCGGGTGCTGGCCACGCCGCGCGAGAGCGAGCCTTCAAAATCGGTGGTTGGCGCCCCGCGATCTTTACCGGTGCGGGAAGATAGGTTTCAAAACTCGGATCAAGACTCGGACGTTCCACCAACACAAGGTCGCCTAGGCGACACGACACAAGGAGAAAGACAAGTGCGACACATGAGAAACAAAGGTGTCCGCGTCGCGGCTGTCGCGGTGAGCGCTTTGCTCGCGCTGACGGCCTGTGGTGGCGGATCGGTCGAGCAGGCAACAGACGACAACGAAGCTAAGGCAGAAGCGGCTGGCGGCGACTGTGGTGAGTTCAACGTGATCAACAATCCTTGGGTGGGCTTCACTGCGGACGCCTACGTGGTCGGATCGGTAGCCGCCGAACAACTCGGCTGCACCGTCAACTACGTCGACATCAAGGAGGGCGGACCCTCGTATGCCGCTCTCTCGTCTGGTGACGCCGACGTCATCTTGGAAGAGTGGTCACACGCCGAAGAGCTCGCTGCGGGTGTTGCCGACGGTTCTGTGGTTGACGCAGGTTCGCCGGGCAATGTCGGCATCATTGGCTGGTATGTCCCGCAGTGGATCGCCGACGAGCACCCGGACATCCTGGACTACAACAACCTCAACAAGTACGCGAAGGAATTCGCAACTTCCGAGTCCGGCGGCAAGGGCCAGTTCCTCGGCTCCGACCCAACGTTCACGCAGTACGACGAGGCAATCGTCAAGAACCTTGGTCTGGACTACAAGGTCGTGTTCTCCGGTGGCGAGACTGCCACCGTTGAAGCGTTGACTAAGGCGCAAGAGAATAAGGAATGGCTCATTGCTTACTTCTGGGAGCCGCAATATGTTCATGCTGAGGTTCCGCTGGCGCGAGTGCTGTTGCCGGAATACGCCGACGGTTGTGACGCTGATCCGGCCAAGGTTGCTTGCGACTATGCCGAAACGGAACTGAAGAAGGTTGCCCGCAAGGAATTCATGGACTCCGGTTCACCCGCGGCGACGCTGGTCCAGAACTTCTCGTGGACCAATGAAGACCAGAACTTGGTCGCGAAGTACATCACCTCCGACAAGATGACCCCGGCAGATGCGGCAGCGAAGTGGATCTCTGAGAACCAGGACAAGGTTGACGCCTGGATCAGCTAGTCCAAGCACTACCGCTTAAAGATGGCGGTAGATCACAGTCACCAGGTGGCTGCGATCTACCGCCATCGCGCATATTTAAGGCACCAACAAATCTTCCTCAACATTGTCCTCACACTCTTCCTCAGGCGGGTTGCCAGCCGTAACTTCTGAACTATGGCCACGGCAGGACGGCGCGTTGCTCCTCGGCGGGCCAAACGCGCGCGCGCGAAACGTGCCGAATCTGGAGCATCAGGTGGTGTGGGCCGCTTAGCCATCATGTTTACCTGGTTGCTCGCGCTCGTGTTGGCTGTCCCGGCGGCCATCGCCGTCACGGGTGGATTGTCTGCCGAGCAAACCTCGTCGGCCACAGCGACCAAGCCTCCCAACTTGGTCGCCAACGGCAACTTCTCCGCAGGTCTCATGGGCTGGGAGGTCGACAAGCCGGGCCGCCAGCATCTCGGCACCGCTCTCCTTGTGGAGGACGGCGAGTCGGTGGCCTCCCTCAGCGGGCTCCCGCCGCGGCGAGCGACCACCGCTGCCTGGACGACCCAGGTGGAGATGTCCAGCAACGATGGCAAGGTCCAGACAACGGCGGGGCAGTTGTATGCCGTGGTCGCTGATGTCCGAGCCTCTGGCCAGGCCGTGCGAGGAGAGTTGCGCGTCCGTGAGTCCAATGGCGACGGAAGACTCGGACGGGGCGTCTCGGCGTACGCCATCGAACCGGACGGTTGGACGACGATTTCCCTGATGTACGTCGCGCGGACAAGTGGTGCGAAACTGCGGATCAGCATCCGTGGTGACGACATCAGCGGAGGTAGCCGACTCTTGGTTGATAACGTCGCGCTCGTGGCCGTGGGCGCCGTTCAATAGTCCGGGCCAGGCCTTATTCGTTGAGCGTGGCGATCAGTCGAACTACCAAGCCCAGATCTTGACTTTCCACGGGTGAGCAAGAGATTCTTAGTGTTGCACAACGCGCACTACGTTGCATATAACGCAACAATCTCTACTCTCGAACCAGAGGAAACCTTATGGCTGACGTGCCCGCCACCGCCAAAGTCGTCGTTATCGGAGCCGGCATCGTCGGCAACAGTCTGGTCTGGCATCTGGCCAACCTTGGCTGGCGCGACATTGTGCAGATCGATAAGGGTGCGCTGCCCAATCCCGGCGGCTCGACGGGCCACGCCTCCAACTTCATCTTCCCCGTTGATCACTCGCGCGAAAACGCCGACATCACGAAGGACTCGGTGAAGCAATATAAGGAGATGGGCGTCTTCACCGAATCCGGGGGCTTCGAGGTTGCACGCACCGAAGAGCGGATGGAAGAACTGCGACGCCGGATGTCCAGCGCGAAGGCGTGGGGCATTGAGGGCGAGCTCGTCTCCCCAGCGTTCGTCAAGGAGAAGGTCCCGTTCATTGAAGAAGACCAGATCATCGGTGCCTTCTGGAGCCCGACTGTCGGCGTCGTCGACTCCCTCCGCGCCGGGACGATCATGCGCGAGCGGGCACTGGAAGCCGGCGCCCTGACCGTCGTACCCAATGTTGAGGTGACGGACCTTGACACTGAAGAGGGAGCGGACGGCCGCAGCAAGATCACTCGCGTGCACACCACCGGCGGCGCGATCGATGCGGAGTACGTCGTCATCGCTTGTGGGGTGTGGAGCCCCAAGATCGGCGACATGGCTGGCGTCAGCATTCCGTTGACTCCCGCGGTCCACCAGATGATCTCGGTTGGCCCCTGCCCTCAACTTGCCGAGACCGAGGGTGAGATCTCGTTCCCTATCATCCGCGACATGGACACCCTCTGCTACGAGCGTCAGCACGGCGCCGATATGGAGGTCGGTTCCTACGCCCACCGGGCGATCCTGCATGAGCCCGAGGACATCCCCTCGATCGAGCAAGCCAAGTTGTCGCCCACCGAGATGCCGTTCACCGAGGAAGACTTCGACCCGCAGCTTGAGCAGGCCTTCGAGTTGATGCCTGAGTTGCTTGGTGCCGAGGGTGCTGAGATCCGCTACGCCATCAATGGACTGCTGTCACTCACGTGTGACGGCAGTCCCATCCTGGGCGAGAGCAAGGTCAAGGGCCTGTGGGTCGCCGCAGCGGTCTGGATCAAGGAAGGCCCGGGCACAGGGCGCGCGGTTGCCGAATGGATGACCCACGGCCATTCAGAGATCGACATTGCCCACAGCGACATCGCGCGGTTCTACCCCCACCAGGAGCGCCGCGAACACACCCGGCTGCGCACCAGCGAGGCCTTCATCAAGACCTACGGCATCGTGCACCCCTCCGAGCAATACGAGTCCGATCGTGGGCAGCGACTTTCGCCGATGCATGAGTCCGAGAAGGAACTCGGTGCTGTCTTCTTCGAGGCCGTCGGTTGGGAGCGCCCGCAGTGGTATGCATCCAACGCCGACCTTCTTGACGTGTACGGCGATGCCGTGATGCCGCGCGAGAACGAGTGGGACTCCCGCTGGTGGAGCCCGATCATCAACGCCGAACATCTGCGCCTGCGTGAGGTCGCGGGCATCGTCGACCTGACGGCATTCTCGATCTTCGACATCGTCGGCCCCGAGGCGCTCGATGTCGTTCAGCGCACGTGCGTCTCGCAGTGTGATGTGGCCGTCGGCAAGGTCATCTACACCCCCGTGCTGGATGCCAAGGGTGGGTTCAAGTCCGACCTCACCGTCATGCGCTTGGGTGTGGACCACTTCCGGGTCGTGACCGGCGGCGCCCACGGCAAGGCCGATGAGAAGACCTTCCGGGACCAGCTGCCCGCTGCTGGTTCGACCACTCTGACCGAGCTCACCGATCAGATTTCCACGATCGGTGTGTGGGGTCCGCAGGCGCGGACGATCCTCGCCTCGCTGACCTCCGACGACGTTTCCCACGAGGGCTTCGGCTTCGGCGCTTGCCGGGAGATCTCCGTTGATGGCATCACGGTGCTCGCGTCTCGGATCTCCTATGTCGGCGAGCTGGGCTGGGAGCTTTATGTCTCCTTCGCCGACGCGGCTGCACTGTGGTCGAAGCTGCTCGCGGCTGGGCTTCCTTTGGGCGCCCGTCCGGTTGGCATCGGCGTTTATGGCACCACAGGTCGCATCGAGAAGGGCTACCGCGCTTATGGCGCCGAGCTCGACGGTGAGCGCTCGATCATCGAGGTCGGCATGGCCCGCCCGCGGGTTAAGGCTGCCGACTTCATCGGCAAGGAGGCCTATCTCAAGCAGCGCGATGCTGCGCCCGAGACGACGCTCTGCACGCTAACCGTTGAGGATCACACCTCGGCTTCGGGCGTGAAGCGCTACATGCTCGGTGGCGAGCCGATCCTTTCGCTGACAGGCGAGTCCTTGGTCAACGGCCATGGCCACCCGGCCTATGTCACGACCGCTGGTTCTGCGCCGTCGCTAGGCAAGCACATCCTGATGGCCTTCCTTCCCGTCGACCAGGCGGTCGTCGGCAACAAGTTGCAGGTGTCCTACATGGAGGAGCTCTACCCGGTCACGGTCGGTTCAGTCGACTCGACCTCCCTCTTCGACCCGGCCAACGATCGGATCCGCGCATGAGCCGGCCTGGTTGTTTCATCAAGGTATGTGGGTCAGACCTCACTTCCCTGGGTGTACAGACCCCGGGAAGTGATGGTTCGCCTGCATACCTTGATGAAACCGCAGTGGGAGGAGCGGGCGCATGAGCAATGTCCTGGTCTGCATTAAGCGGGTGCCCGACTCTTCGGGGCAGGTGCTGCTGACCGCTGATGGGCAGTCCGTCGATGGTCGTTACGTCGGGTTCACGGTGTCCGCTCACGAGGATTGCGCGGTCGAGTTGGCCATCCAGATAGCAGCCGCCACGGGAGGTACGGCAACTGCGCTCACGCTGGGGGCACCAGAGGCGGCCGAGCAGTTGCGGGGAGCGCTGGCCGTTGGGTGCACCGCTGCCATTCACATCGAGGCCGAGCCGTCGACCTTTGGCCCGGCCGACGTCGCCCGGGAGATCGCCGCTGTGGTCCGAGCCCACGAGGCTGCCGGGACGGCGTACGACCTGATCTTGCTGGGCAACGACGCCGCTGACTCAGGTGACTTCCAGGTCGGCATCCGGTTGGCCTACGAGTTGGGTCGACCGGTCGTTAACGGGGTCTCGACGGTCGTGATTGACGGCGCGGAAGCCGTCGCCGAGGGGGATGGCCCAGAGGGTCATGAGACTTATCGAGTGCCGACCCCCGCTGTGGTCACCATTCTCGAAGGTGGCGTGGAGCCGCGCTATCCCACGATCCCTGGCCGAATGAAGGCCAAGAAGGTCGAGATCGAGCAACGCCAACCCGCACAGGCGCCGACCGGCCCCAAGCGGGTTCGGCTGACGCTGCCGCCAAAGCAAGCCAGCAACGTCCAGATTCTGGGCGAAGGCCCATCGGCTGCCGCTGCCGTCGTGGACCTCTTCGGTCAGTTAGGGGTGGCCCGATGATCGTCGTACTCGTTGAAACCGATGCCGGCGGTCTCGCCAGCGAAGTGTCTTTGGAGACCATCACCTTCGCGCGGGACCTGGCCGCCCAGGGTGGGGGTGTGCCCATCGATGTGGTGGTGATTGGGCTCCCGGGTGCTGAATTGACTGCCCAACTTGGGTCGTATGGCGTTCGTGAGATCCATGCGGCGACCGATGCGGAGGCCTTTGGGTCCTATTCCGCGGCGGCGTGGGCGGCGGCGGTGCAGGCCGTCCAGAAGCTTAAGGGTGCGGTGGTCGTTTCTGCTGCTGGCACTCCCCGAGGCAACGAAGTCTTGGCTCATGTCGGCGCTCGGATGGGCGTAGCGATGGCGGCCAACGTCGTCACGTTTGGCGGCTTGGCGCCCTTCACCGTGACCCGCCAGGTCGTTGGCGGGGCAGCCCTGGAAGAGATGCAACTCGATGATCGGCCGGCCGTCTTTTCGGTCGCGGGCCACGCCGTCGAGCCGGTTGCTGCGGCGGCCGCGACGGCGCCGACAGTGCATGCCATTGCGGCAGAAGTCACGCCAGCAGACTTGGTCGCCCGGGTCGTGTCCACGGTTCCGCGCCCGGCGGATCAGTCCGGGTCGCTCAAGACCGCGCGGATCGTCGTGGGTGCCGGTCGTGGAGCTGGTAGCCCCGACGGGTTTGCCGATGTGATCGAGTTGGCCGAACTCTTGGGCGGCTCGCTCGGGGTCTCACGCGTGGTCACGTCCCTAGGCTGGCGCCCACACCACGAGCAGGTCGGGCAGACGGGCTCACGAATCTCGCCAGAGATCTACATTCCTTGCGGTATCTCCGGCGCGATCCAACACTGGGCCGGGTGCGCATCGTCGAAGGTGATCTTGGCGGTCAACACCGATGCCGAAGCGCCGATGATGACCAAGGCGACGTACGCCGTCGTCGGTGACATGCACGAAGTCGTCCCCGCCATCAACGCCGAACTCAAAGCCCGCCGCGCCTGATTCACGCGCTCTGAGTCGGGCTGCGGCGTGCCGGATTCACCTGATGGGTCCCAACCGCCGCAGCCTCTCGTCCGAGGGCTATCCACAGGTCGACGTTTGCCTCTGGCGAATGCTCGGCACGTCCGTGAGGCTTTGCGGGTGGATTCCGCGGCATACGACGCACTACTGGGCGAGCAGGCAGGCGTGGTCTCGCGGGCCCAGCTGATCGGCATCGGCGCGAGTCGCCATGACATCCCGCGGCTTCTGCGACGAAGAGATCTTGCCCGAATCCACCGCGGGGTCTACGTCAATCACAACGGACCATTGCTCTGGGTCCAACGCGCTTGGGCAGGGGTGCTGTTCTGCTGGCCAGCGGCATTGAGCCACGAGTCCGCTGTCCGCGCCGTGGAGGGTGTGGGACGTCCGGCTGATGACAGAGCCACGATTCACGTCGCCGTCGAACGCAATCGCCACCTGGCCGGCCCAACTGGGGTCCGTGTCCACCGAGTCACCGAGATGAACCAAGGTGTCCAGTGGAATCTGAGCCCACCCAGGGTCCGCTATGAGCGGGCCCTGCTGGACGTCGCCGGACGCTGTCCAACCGAACTCGATGCCCTTGCGCTGCTTGCTCAGGCCTGCCAGTCCCGACGTACGACCGCACACCGACTGCTGGTCAACTTGGACGTGCGCTCGAACCTGCCACGCCGACGCTGGCTGGGCTCGATTCTTCAAGACGTTGCCGATGGCACCTGTTCGGTGCTTGAGCACGGATTCCTGCACCAAGTCGTGATAGCACATGGATTGCCGATGCCTGGCCGACAGGTACGCGCAGTAGTGGGAGGGCGGGTGACTTATCGGGACTCGCAGTGGCCCGAAGGACTGATCGTGGAACTCGACGGTCGCCTCTTCCACGACACTACAGAGCAACGGGACCGAGACTTCGACCGCGATCTGTCTGCTGCATCCCAGGGTCAACGGTCGGTCAGGTTGAGTTATGGACAGGTCTTTGCGCGCAGTTGTGCGACGGCGAGAATGCTCGTTGCGACGCTCCAAACGGCGGGTGTTGATGTTGATGCGCGCCCGTGCAGTGCCAATTGCTGCATCGGTGGGTGAGGCTGCGGTGGCCAGCACTCACACGGCGCATCCGCGCCGCCGCAGCCTGGCGTCGAGGAAGTCCACCGGCCCTCTCTTACTCTTGACGCATGGTCAGACGGAGTACGACGGGAGCGATGCTGCTCGTCTGCCTACTCCTCACCGCGGCGTGCGGCAATGAACGGGAGGCGACCCCGGAGGCGGCGACCGAGTCGACTGCCGTGCCCAGCGGAAGCCCGACTGCGGCGCCG
>CAWFRT010000006.1:0-4649 GCA_963818365.1 uncultured Actinomycetota bacterium
TTTTTCATCCGCCGCGCAGGCTGCGGTTCTGCCGGTCTAACAGGTAGACCGAGACAACCGCAGCCTCGGCCTACCTCTGACTAGACGGATTGATTTCGCCATCCAAGTGTGGCCCGCCGTCCCGGAGGCAAGAATTCGCCAAGTGTCAGCGATTGAGGGCCATCGGGCGGCTGTGGAGAACGCGCTGACTGCGATTGGGCTGGGTTGGGCCGCGTGGCCGGGCATCCTCGCGAATGACCAACTGACCCCGGACGTCCGACTCTCCGGGTTGCTGGTGCTGCTCGTGTCGACGGAATCAAATGTGCGCATCCCGTCCTACTCCTTCATCGTGGGCGAAGAGGACAAATCCCTCGACATGTGGGGTCGTCCGCGGCAACCGTGGGAGCGACTCCAGCGGGTGACACTGCCGTGGACCGCGCCAACTGCAACGGCCGCCGTTGAGTCGGTCACCCGTGCCCTCGACTATGACGACCGAAGCTGGTCCCTGGTCCTCCGAGGAGCCAAACAGGTGTGTGAAGAAGGCCTCGCCGACATCGCCCTGCTCGAAGCCTTGACCACGGCCATCACCCGGCTCGACACCCTGAAGAATCACGAGTCGGGCGTCGCGGAGATGGCCAGTCTGGCCCGGCGAGTAGTGGCTTCCGCGACACCCCCGGATCTGCTCGACCTCTCCTTGCTCGCCGGCGGTGACACCTGGGCCGGACTCGCTCGAGAGGCCGCCCGAGCGGCGCCGGCAACAGAGGTGGCGCCGCTCATCCGACTGCTCGGCAGGTTGGGGCCACGCAAGCCGTCGGCCGCGGTGGCTCCACCAGGTCCAGGAAGCACTCACTTCCCCGGCCGCCCAGTCACTGCTGCGAGCCTGGCTGGAGTTCCGCGGCGTACGCCGAAATTGTGCCCGAGTTTCCCGACTCCGAGCTGAGATATTGCCGAGGAACGCTGTTTATCGGCACCAACACCGACCTGGTGAGGGCTTCGGTGTCGGGGACCAGCCAACTGCCCGCGGAAGCGTGGGCGGCCGGCCTGCTCGGGACACTTGCCCGGCGCGGTGCGGCACACAACGGCTTGGCTGGGCACCCCGAAGCGCTGTCGTTAAAGGTCGCCGTCGCGGCCGTTGACACCTTGATCGCCCGCGGAGGTGCCGCCGACAGACGAGTCTTCGGTCACGCGGGAGAAGACCTCCAACGCCGCGATCTGGTGAAGAAGGTGGGTGAGGCCCTTCACCGGGTAGACGAGGCAGCTGAGCGCGATGAGGAGTTGCGGCGTACGAAAGCTCAAGAAGTACGCCGCCGAGCCAGCCCTGCTCCCCGCAAGGCCAGGGCAGCGATGGACTCCCTCCTTCGTCAGCACTTTGGGGCCGACCTACGCGCTCTTGGTTTCAAAGGTGGTCCACGCACCTGGCGACGAATGCACAGTGATCGGGCCGACCTGCTGTATGTCGACGCATTCACGGATATTGGCACCGGGCAACCCCGGCTGACGCTGGAATATGGAACGCGTTTCGACGCAGCCCACCCTGAACCTGGGGGCCGGGCACCCGACCAGATCGGGCACCAGGACCTCGACCTCATCGTCACCGAGAGTGCGATCGACGAGGATCCGCTCCGGGAGACATCGCTGACAGCTGTTGCGCTGCGATTGCGCGAGGTTGTGGTCCCGTTCTTGGACACACTTGGTCGCTATGAGTTCGCAATCGCTGCTCTTGAGCATGGGGTTGGCGCGCCCAATGGCGACGGCGTGATGCACGTGGGGATGTACAGCAATGATCGAGACGCAGGGTGTTGGACCCTCCTCGCCCGTGCCGCCGAACCGAACGGACGTTAAGCAAGGAATCCGTTGCCCAATCCTCACGGTCGGAGGAGAACCTTCGATGGCATCGCGCGAATCCATCGCCTCGTAGTCCGCGGCCGCGTTCTCGAAGCACAAGCGTGGCCGCCTTCTCACCCTCGGGGGGTTCGGGGGCGGGCGGTCGATCGCCAGCGGCACATTGCCAGTCGAGGACTGGCCCCGCCTTCCCCGCGGACCAACTGCCCGAGAAATGCTTCGTCGATGGCAACGACATACCCAATGACGGCGGAGCCAAGAAGCGCAAACGCAATGACATATAGGTAGGTCAGGTAGACAAAGGCGATGCCGATCGCGCCATACCGTTCGTTGCTGTTCTCAAGTGCCGTTGGCAGATAGAGCACCCAGAACGGCCTCATGACAAAGATGGCGACACCGTAGATCAGCGCACCGGGCAGAAGCCGCCGAATCGGCACCCTCCCTGCCATGAGTAGCCACGGGACGAACACCCCGATGCCGACGTTCACAGCGGCGGAGACCGACGTACTCCAGAAGTCCCGAGGAGGCACCAACTCAAGAGCCGACCCAGGAACCGGGCCACGACAGCGGCCAGCGCCAGCACAAAAACCGCAGCGAGCCAGCGCCACGCCTCGAACACCTTGGTTTTGGTGCGTCCGTGCTGCCAGATCGCGTGGTACACCCCGGTCAGCGCACGGGAGAGAGACGTCGCGGACACCAAAACCACGAGTACGCCGACTATGCCAAACGTGCCAATCCCACCAGAAGAGGTGACCACCTCGTCGAGAACCCTCGAGGTGTCACCTGGCAATTCGATAACGTCAGCGGCATCCTTCGCGGCCTTTCCCCCAAACAACGCGGCCCCCATGATGATGATCGGGAAAACTGACGTGAATAGTTGGGCGGCAATGGTCATCGCGCGGTCGAAGATCTGAATCCGCTGGAAGCCAGCCACGATGCGCAGCCCGACCCGACCTGGCCAGTTGGACATCAACCATGGGATCTGGCGCCGTATCCGTTCGGGCAGTTTGGCCACGAGGGCCTTTTGCTCCTCGGCCAGCCCGGGGTAGGAGAAGTCGTCTATCTGACGCCGCCGTCATCCGGTGCCCTTTCGTCCCAGTCCAGTTCCCACAGTCCAGCGAGCCTGCCCGAACGCTACTCGGAACCCCGCGGTTACACGGGATAGTCCGCTTTGAGTGACTGGTGGCCCGGAAGACTTGCGTACTTTCAGGGTGGGAGACTACGCCCTCGGCGCGGTCGCGGACTGGATGCACCGGACCGTCGGTGCCATCGAGGCGGGCGGCTTGACTGGCACATCGATGGCGGCAAGTTCACGGTCGAGACGACGGTCCCCAAAAGCGTTGTTGCTGTGTTGGCCTTGCCGGAACAGCCGGAGGTCGAGTTGCTCGGCGGCTCGCACTCTCAAACCGTCGAGCTGTAAATGAACAATTCAGCCTCGGCGACGTACGACAGCGACTGCCGCTCAACTGCTAGACGGGTGCACGTGTGCGGTGCTAGCGATCGCGCAGGGTCCCCAACTCAACCTGGCGGCCAACGGTTTCATCGATCACGAGGTTGAGGGTCTCGGGGATCTCGCCCTCAAGGCGGTCCAACAGGGCTTCGTAGGGCGGCAGCTCACCGGGGGTGTCCATGTGGATATAGAACGTCGTCCCGGCTCCGTCGACACTGGTGACTTTTGCCCCGGGCACGTCAGTGACCCACTCTGTGGCTGCCTCGGTGATCCGATCTGACCAGATTGCCAGTTCATAGGCCACGACGGTGTTCGCGATCAGCGGGACAGACACCGCACCCAACAGGATGCCGATGGTGCCGTAAGCACGGCGCCGCGATCGCCCGGTTTGCTCGACCACCTCCCGGCGTACCCCAAGACGGCGAAAACGAAGGTCCCCGCGAGAACCAGGGCCAGCAAGTTGGAGAGGAACAGCAGCAACGCTCCCACCGCGAGCAGGCCAGCGCCCTGCCCGAGACAAAGTCCAACCACAGCCAGCGGCGGCACCAGCGAGATCGCAATCGCGACTCCGGGCAGCACCGCGGCCACGTCGCGACGAGCCAGCGCGACAGCCCCAGCCAAACCGGTGGCCACAGCCCCGACAAGATCTAGCACTCCCGGCGAGGTCCGGCCCCTGATTTGGGGGTTGCCGGTGAGGTCGTACGTCGCCGGAAGCGCAATGAGAACAGCACACCAATCACGATGACCAAGAGCGCCCCCGCAGCGACGTACACAAGGGCTGAGGTCGCTTCATACTTCACGATGGAGAGCGCGACACCCATGATCGGCGTGGACAGCGGGGCGATGATGATAGCGACGATGACGGTGGCGGTGGAGTCGGCCAACACGCCGGCCGTGGCGATCACGGCAGCGAAGGTCAGCATGGTCCAGAAGGCGGATTCCTTGGATCTTCGATCACCAACCCGAAGGTCAAGCTCTGCGGTCAATTCGTCGAGAAACCGTCGCTGTGCCTCAGGCAACACCACACTGCGGAAACTCGCGCTCATTAGGGCTTGACCTTAGGCTCGTCGAGTGAGGCGGTCAACGAACCGCGCTCCGGAGAGCAAGAGTCCAACACAGCGCCGGCGGGGTTCTAGAGTCAAGTGCGTGTTGCCTCTATGACCCGTTCAGGTTCGTCTTCAACCGCAGGTGTTGACCGGCCCCTCAAGGCGCTCTGGAGACGCCACCGTGCCTATCGGAGCAAGTTCATCGCCGCTGTGGTCGCTTCGACGATCAACAAGATTGCCGATGTCGGGCCCGAATTGCTGATCGGGGCGGCCGTCGACGTCGTAGTCCGCGGAGATCAGTCGTTCATCGCCAGCCTCTTAGGCGTGGAGTC